>NZ_CP193935.1:0-3452500 GCF_050859435.1 Pseudarthrobacter sp. L19
GCAGCGGCGCGACAGTCCGGGCGTCCCCGGTCAGCAGGGCGCGCACGGCCGCGGGCGTCAGCGAGGAGTCCATGCCCCGACCGTAGCAAACACGTCCCCGCGCCGGGCCCGCCGGACGGCTCCGGCCGGACACCGCCGGACACTCCCGGGAGGCCTCACGCCCGTGTCCGATTTCCGCTAGCTTGGCCGCCCTGCGGCTGGCAGGATGGAGGAATGGATTTTTGGCAGCGCTACCGGGCGATCGACGCGCGGGACACCCGGTTCGACGGGCAGTTCTACACGGCGGTCCGCACCACGGGCATCTACTGCCGGCCCTCCTGCCCTGCCCGGACGCCCAAGTCGGACAATGTCACCTTCTACGAGACGTCCGCCGCCGCCCACGAGGCGGGCTACCGCGCCTGCAAGCGCTGCCTGCCCGAGGCGGTCCCCGGCACCCCGGCCTGGAACGTGCGCACCGACGTCGCCGCCCGCGCGATGCGGCTGATCAACGACAGCGTGATCGACCGCGACGGCGTCGAGGGCCTCGCCGCCCGGCTGGGCTACTCGGCCCGGCAGCTGAACCGGATCCTCAGCCACGAACTCGGCGCCGGCCCGCTGGCCCTGGCCCGGGCCAGCCGCGCGCAGACGGCCAGGACGCTGCTGGTCTCGACGCCGATGAAGGCCACCGATGTCGCGTTCGCCGCCGGCTTCAGCAGCGTCCGGCAGTTCAACGACACCATCGCGGAGGTGTTCGCCATGACGCCGTCGGCGCTGCGCGCCACCGCCCGCCACCACGGTCCGGCCCGCCCGGCACCGGGCTCGACGGCCCTGACCCTGAGCCTGCCGTACCGCGCGCCGTTCGACCCCGGGGTCTTCGGTTTCCTGGCCGTCCGCGCCCTGCCGGGGATCGAGGAGGGCACGGACCGCGCCTACGCCCGCACCCTGCGGCTGGCCCACGGGGATGCCCGGTTCCGGGTGGAGTACGCCGCGGACGAGCCCGGCCTGCCGCTGCGGCTCACGATCGGGGCGGTGGACCTGCGGGACCTGCCGGCCCTGCTCAGCCGGGTCCGCCGGCTGCTGGATCTCGACGCGGACCCGTCGGCGATCGACGCCGCACTGGGGGCGGACCTCCGGCTGCGGGGCTCGGTGGCCGAGGCGCCAGGGATGCGGATGCCGGGTGCGATCGATCCGCAGGAACTGCTGGTCCGCGCCATGATCGGCCAGCAGATCACCGTCGCGGCGGCCCGCACCGCCCTGGCCCAGCTGTCCGCCTGCGGGCCGGACAGCACCGTCCCCGGGGACGGGCTGGACCGGATGTTCCCCACCGCGGCGGAGATCGCCGAGGGCGGCCGGGAACTGCTGCGCGGACCGCGGCGGCGGATCGACTCGATCCTCGGGGCCGCGGCGGCCATGGCGGACGGCAGCCTGGACTTCGGCTACGGCGACAACCCGGAGAGCCTGCGCTCGAAGCTCCTGCCGCTGGCCGGCGTCGGCCCCTGGACGGTGGGGTACGTGTCCATGCGCGTGCTCGGCGCCCCGGATGTGTTCCTCGCCAACGACGCCGCCGTCCGCAACGGCGTCCGGTCGCTCGCCGCGGCCGCCGGCTCCGGCACCGGCACCGACCCCGACCCCGTCCCGGGCTCCCCCGCCCTCTCCCCCGAATTCAGCGAGGTCAGCCCGTGGCGTTCATGCGCCACCATGCACCTCTGGCGCGCCGCGGCAGCGGCGCAGGCCGCAGCTCGAACCACCACCAAGGCACGAAAGAAAGCAACGACATGACGGCCCAGCTCCTGACCCTGTCCACCCCGGACGGTCCTTTCACCATCATCGCCCGCGACGGCGTCGTCCTGGCCTCGGGCTGGACGGCGGAACCGGGCGCCCTGACCGGCCAGATCCACCCGACGCTGCGGCCCACCGAATACCAGGATGTGTCCGGCCTGGGCGCGATCTCGGCGGCGGTCGAGGAGTTCTACGCCGGCAGCCCTGAGGCTGCCATGGCGGTGCCGGTGCTGCAGAAATCGGGCCCGTTCCGTGCCCACGCCTGGGACATGCTCCGGACCGTCGCCGCCGGCCACCCGGTGACCTACACCGAGTACGCGGAACTCGCCGGCAACGCCAGGGCGGTCCGGGCCGCGGCCAGCGCCTGCGCGTTCAATGCCGCCGCGCTCTTCGTTCCCTGCCACCGGGTCATCCGCACCGACGGGACCCTGGGCGGCTTCCGATGGGGCCTGCCCGTCAAGGAAAGCCTGCTGGCCCGCGAGGCCGGGCAGGCGCCCCGGGGTTAGGCGCCCCAGGGCCCTGCATGCTACTTGGTGACGGGGACTCCGCCGGCCAGGGCAGCAGGGCCGGAAGGTCGACGCCGTCGGCCGCCGCGGTGGCACGCAGGCTGCCCAGGGTGGGGGTGCGCCCGGCCAGCCAGGCCGCGATGTCGGTCAGCATCCCGTTGATGGCGGTGGAGCGGCCGCCCGCCGCGCCGATGGCCACCGAGGGCAGGCCGAGCGGCTGCAGCACGAACCGCTGCCCCTCGGGCACCCGCGCGGCCAGGAAGTCGAAGAGGTGCTCGCAGAACGGCCGGCTCCAGGTCTCCGGGCCGCGGCCCGTCCCAAGGTCTGTGGCGTGGATGGTCAGCTCGCGCCAGAGCGCCAGGCCGCCGTCGAGCACGACGCCGTCCCGGAACGTGATGGGCGCCCGCCAGCCGCCTCGTCGAGCGAGCCGAAGGCGGCCAGCGCCCGGTCGATGGCCGTGCCCACGGCGGCGCGGTGCTGCTCCGCGCGGTGGCCGGCGGCCAGTTCGATGGCGCGGTTGCGGCCTTCGAAGCCGCCGTCGTAGAGCTCGACGCGTTCCCCGCGGGTGGCGTACTCCACCTGGCGGGCCATGGCGTTGGCGATCCCGGTGACGTGGGCCAGGACGTGGCCGCGGGACCAGCCGGGAAGTTCCGACGGCGCGGCCACCGCGGCGTCGTCCAGTCCGGCGGCGATTCCGGTCACGACGTCGGCGGCGCGGCGGAGTTCTGCCAGGAGGTTTTCGGGGGTGATGGAAGTCATGGCGCCCATCCTAACGGAGCACTTTGATTAATCCGGATTAACCGGGGCACTGCGCCGAAAACGTGATGCGCGGCGGTTAGAACGGGCCGTAGCGGTGCCGGATGTGCCGCCGGTCGTGGCGGGCCTGCCAGAATTCAAGCTCCCGGGGGCGCAGCGCGTAGAGCTGCCAGGCGGGGTTGGTGCTGCCGTCGGCGCCGGGCCGGGCGTCCCAGTCGGCGGCGGAGGCCTCGGCGGAGAGTTCCGTGACCCCGCCGGCGACGCGGACCTGGCGTCCCAGCGGCTGCCAGAAGAAGTTGAGCGCCGCGTTGGGGTTGGCGGCCAGTTCCCGGCCCTTGCGGGACTCGCGGGAGGTGGCGAAGTGCCAGCCGGCGTCGTCGATGTCCTTGAGGATCAGCATCCTGGCCGAGGGGCGGCCCTGCGCGTCGGCGGTGGCCAGGCTGCAGGCGTTGGGCTGCGGCACCCCGGCGGCCAGGGCCTCGTCGAACCACTGCCGGAACAGCTGGTCCGGGTCCTCCGGGGCCTGCTCCGGATCGAAGTCGGGAAGCTCGGCCGGGAAGTCGGGCAGGGCGCGCAGCGTGCGCCGGAAGGATTCGCTCATTCCGCCATGCTAGAGCGGGAAACTCCGGCGTCCAACGCAGAACGCTCCCTCACCTTTGGCAGGAATTCCGCCGACGCTCCCCCAACGAGTACGGAAGCGTCGGCGGGAAAGCCACCAGAGGTGAGGGAGCGTCGGCGGAAGGGCCACACAGAGGGCGCGTCCGGAGGGGCTAGCCGGCGTAGGCGCGCACGCCTTCCAGCTCGGCCTCGAGCGCCTGCAGCTGGCGTTCGACGGCGGCCGGGGCGGTGCCGCCCTGGGAGTTGCGGCTGTTCAGCGACCCTTCCGTGGACAGGACCGTGCGGACCTCCGGCGTGAGGTGCTCCGAGATGGCCGCGTATTCCTCGTCGGTCAGGTCCCAGAGTTCGACGCCGCGGCTTTCGGCCTGCTTGACGGCGGCACCGGAGAGCTCGTGCGCTTCGCGGAACGGCACGCCCTGGCGGACCAGCCATTCGGCGATGTCCGTGGCCAGGGCGAAGCCCTGGGGTGCCAGGGACTCCATCCGCTCAGTGTTGAACGTCAGCGTCGCGATCATGCCGGAGACGGCCGGGAGCAGCAGCTCCAGGGTGTCGGCGGCGTCGAAGACCGGTTCCTTGTCCTCCTGCAGGTCCCGGTTGTACGCCAGCGGCAGGCCCTTCAGGGTGGCCAGCAGCCCGGTCAGGTCACCGATCAGGCGGCCGGCCTTGCCGCGGGCCAGCTCGGCCACGTCCGGGTTCTTCTTCTGCGGCATGATCGAGGAACCGGTGGAGTAGGAATCATCCAGGGTCACGAAGGAGAACTCCTTGGTGGCCCAGAGGATCACTTCCTCCGAGACCCGGGACAGGTCCACGCCGATCATGGCGGAAACCCAGGCGAACTCGGCGAAGACGTCGCGCGCTGCGGTGCCGTCGATCGAGTTGTGCGCTGCGGAGAAGAAGCCCAGGTCCGCGGCGACGGCCTCCGGATCAAGTCCCAGCGAGGACCCGGCCAAGGCGCCGGAGCCGTAGGGCGAAATGCCGGCGCGCTTGTCCCAGTCGGCCAGCCGCTGCACGTCGCGCAGCAGCGCCCAGGCGTGGGCCAGCAGGTGATGGCTGAGCAGCACCGGCTGGGCGTGCTGGAGGTGCGTCCGTCCCGGCATCGCCACACCGTGGTGGGCCTTCGCCTGGTCCACCAGCGCGTCGATCGTGGCGAGCACGCCGCGGGCGATGATCCGGGCGTGGTCACGCAGGAACATCCGGCCCAGGGTGGCCACCTGGTCGTTGCGGGACCGGCCGGCGCGGAGCTTGCCGCCCAGCTGGGGCCCGGCCCGCTCGATCAGGCCGCGTTCGAGCGAACCGTGCACGTCCTCGTCGGATTCGGCCGGGGTGTACGCGCCGGAGGCGACGTCCGCGTCCAGCCGGTCCAGGGCGTCCAGCATGCCGGCCAGCTCGCCGTCGTCGAGCAGCCCGGCCTTGTGCAGCACGCGGGCGTGCGCTTTGGACCCGGCGATGTCGTAGCGGGCCAGCCGCCAGTCGAAGTGCGTGGACTTGCTCAGCGCGGCGAGGGCATCCGCGGGGCCGCCGGCGAACCGGCCGCCCCACAGCGCGCCCTGATTGGTCGCGCCAGCCTTGGTGGTTGCAGACTCAGCCACGCGGCCTACTTTCCGGCGACGCGGATGTCGCGGCCGGAGGCGACCTTGGCGGACATGCCCCACAGCTCGATGAAGCCGCGCGCCATGGACTGGTCGAAGGTGTCGCCGGTGTCGTAGGTGGCGAGGTCGAAGTCGTACAGCGAGGTGTCCGAGCGGCGGCCGGTGACGACGGCCTGGCCGCCGTGCAGGGTCATGCGGATGTCGCCGGAGACGTACTTCTGGGTGTCCTCGATGAAGGCGTCCAGGGAGCGCTTGAGCGGGGAGAACCACTGGCCGTCGTAGACCAGCTCGGACCAGCGCTGGCCGACCGTGGCCTTGAAGCGGGCCTGCTCGCGTTCGATCGTGACGTCCTCGAGGTGCTTGTGCGCGGTGATCAGCGCCATGGCGCCGGGGGCCTCGTAGATCTCGCGGGACTTGATGCCGACGAGACGGTCCTCGACGACGTCGATGCGGCCCACGCCCTGGGCGCCGGCGCGGCGGTTCAGTTCCTTGATGGCCTGCAGCGGGGTGACCTTGACGCCGTCGATCGCGACCGGGACGCCGGCTTCGAAGGAAATGATGACCTCGTCCGGGGCCGGGGGAATTCCGGGGTGGCCGTGTAGTCGTAGATGTCCTTGGTGGGACCGTTCCAGATGTCCTCGAGGTAGCCGGTCTCGACGGCGCGGCCCCAGACGTTCTGGTCGATCGAGTACGGGTTCTTCTTGGTGGTCTCGATCGGCAGGCCCTTTTCCTCGGCGAAGGCGATGGCCTTGTCGCGGGTGAGCGCCAGGTCGCGGACCGGGGCGATGCACTTCAGGTCGGGGCCGAGGGTCTGGATGCCGACCTCGAAGCGGACCTGGTCGTTGCCCTTGCCGGTGCAGCCGTGGGCCACCGTGGTGGCACCGAATTCACGGGCAGCCTTGACCAGGTGCTTGACGATCACCGGGCGGGAGATCGCGGAGACCAGCGGGTAGTGGCCCTGGTACAGGGCGTTCGCCTTGAGGGTGGGCATGCAGTATTCGTTGGCGAACTCGTCGGAGGCGTCGGCCACGTAGGCTTCGACTGCGCCGCAGCCGAGGGCGCGCTGGCGGATGGTCTCCAGCGACTCGCCGCCCTGTCCGACGTCGACCGCCACGGCGATGACCTCGGCGCCGGTCGCTTCGCCGATCCAGCCGATGGCCACGGAAGTATCGAGGCCACCGGAGTAGGCCAGCACAATACGCTCAGTCACTTCAAATGCTCCTTATGTTGGGGGAATTCTGTTGGGTCGTTGGTACAAGTGTGCGCCACGGACGGCCGGGCTATTGGCCGGTTTCGTCGGCCATGGCGAGGAAACGGGCGGCCACGTCGGCCCCGCCGGCCGGGTCGCGGGTGACCAGCAGGACGGTGTCGTCCCCGGCGATGGTGCCCAGGATGGACGGCATCACCGAGTGGTCGATCGCCAGGGCGAGGAAGTTCGCCGCGCCCGGCGGGGTCCGGAGCACCACGAGGTTTCCGGAGGCCTCGGCGGTGACCAGCAGTTCGCCGCAGAGCCGGGCGAGGCGCGCGTCCAGGATTTCCTGGGTGACGCCGCTCTTGGCGCCACGTTCGCCGCCCTCGCCGGGGACGGCATAGACCAGGACACCTTCCTTGCCGCGGACCCGGACGGCGCCGAGTTCCACCAAGTCCCGGGACAGGGTGGCCTGGGTGACCTGCACGCCGTCGTCCGCCAGCAGGGCCGCCAGCTCGGCCTGGGAGCGGACGGATTCGCCGGTCAGGATCGCGGCGATCCGGGCCTGGCGGGCCGTCTTGGTGGCCGGGCTGGCCCCCTGCGCGGCGGGCTGGACGGACATCAGTCCGCCCCGTCGACCGGTACCAGGCCCTCGACGACGGCCAGGCCGGAGCGGTGCATCAGCCAGGCCATCAGGGCTTTCTGCGCGTGCAGCCGGTTTTCGGCCTCGTCCCAGACCACGGACTGCGGGCCGTCGATCACGCCGGCGGAGATCTCGTAGCCGCGGTAGGCGGGCAGGCAGTGCAGCACGACGGCGTCCGGCGCGGCGAGGGTCATCGCGTCCTCGTCGACGGAGTAATCCCGGAACAGCTGCATCCGGGCTTCCTTCTCGTCCTCCTGGCCCATGGAAACCCAGGTGTCCGTGGCGACGACGTCGGCGCCGCGCAGGGCCTCGGCGGCGTCGGCCGCGATGAGCACCGAGCCGCCGGTCTCGGCGGCGCGTTCCTCGGCGGCGGAGACAATCTCAGCGGCCGGCAGGTAGCCCTCAGGGCCGCTGATCCGCACGTGCATGCCGGCGGTGACGCCGGCCAGCAGGTAGGAGTTGGCCATGTTGTTGGCCGCGTCGCCGAGGTAGCTCATAGTCAGGCCGGCGAGGAGCCCTTGTGCTCCTTGATGGTCAGCAGGTCGGCCAGGAGCTGGCACGGGTGGTAGTCATCGCACAGGGCGTTGATGACGGGGACGGCGGAGTTCGCGGCCATGGCGACCAGTCCGTCGTGTGCGCCGGTGCGCCACACGATCGTGGAGACCATGCGTTCGAGGACCTTCGCCGTGTCCTCGACGGATTCCTTGTGGCCGATCTGGGCCTCGCCGGGGTTGATGATCAGCGCGTTGCCGCCCATGTCCGCGACGCCGGTAGCGAAGGAAACCCGGGTGCGGGTGGAGGTCTTGTCGAAGATGACGGCGACGGTCTTCCGGCCGCTGGCCTCGGCGGCGTAGGGCTGCACGCTGTACGGCGCGGCCTTCATCCGGACGGCCAGGTCCAGCACCTCGGCCTGTTCGGCCGGGGTCAGGTCCGTGTCCTTGAGGAAGTGGCGGGTCTTCGGCTGTGACATGGCAGTCTCGGTCACTGGGCGTCCTTTGCGGTCTGGAGGAGGGCCGGCAGTGCGGCCAGGAAGCTGTCCGCCTGCGCCTCGGTGAGGATCAGCGGCGGGGCCAGGCGGATGGTGCGCGGGCCGGGGCTGTTGATGATGAACCCGGCGTCCAGGGCCGCGGCGACGACGGCGGGGGCGACGTCGGCGTCGAGGTCGAAGCCGATCAGCAGGCCTTCGCCGCGGACCTCGGTGACGCCGTCGATCCCGGCGAGGCCGGCGCGCAGGCGCTCCCCACGTCTTTGACGTGGCCGAGGACCTGCTGGTTTTCGAGCACGTGCAGGGTGGCCAGGGCGGCAGCGGTGGCCACCGGGTTACCGCCAAAGGTGGTGCCGTGCTGGCCGGCGGTGAGCAGCGCGGAGACCTCCGGACCGTAGGTGATGAGGGCCCCGATCGGGAAGCCGCCGCCGAGTCCCTTGGCGAGGGTCACGGCGTCGGGCACAATCCCGGCGTCCTCGCTGGCGAGCCACTTGCCGGTGCGGCCGATGCCGGTCTGGACCTCGTCCAGGATCAGGAGGGCACCGGCGGCGGTGGTGGCCTCGCGGGCGGCCTTGAGGTAGCCGGCGGGCAGGGGCCGGACGCCGGCCTCACCCTGGATGGGTTCGAGGATCACGGCGGCCGTGGTGTCGTCGATCTCGGACAGCAGGGCGTCGATATCGCCGAACGGGACGTGGACGACGCCGCCGGGCAGGGGTGCGAAGGGGGCCCGGTAGGCCTCCTTGTAGGTCAGCGCCAGCGCGCCCATGGTGCGGCCGTGGAAGGCACCCTCCAGCGCGATGATCTTGGTGCGCGGGGCCTCCCCGCTGTCCGGACCGGCGCCCGTGTTGCGGCGGGCGAGCTTGAACGCTGCCTCTACGGCCTCGGTGCCGGAGTTCGCGAAGAACACCTTGGACCCGGCGGGGGCCTTGGCGATCTCCAGCAGCTTCTCGGCCAGGGCCACCTGCGTGGGGCTGGTGAAGAAGTTGGAGACGTGGCCCAGGGTGGAGAGCTGGCTGGAAATCACCGAGGTGACGAAGGGGTGGGCGTGTCCCAGGGCATTGACGGCGATGCCGCCGAGCAGGTCCAGGTATTCCTTGCCGTCGGCGTCCCAGACCAGGCAGCCCGCGCCGCGCACTAGCACCCGCTGCGGCGCCCCGAAGACGCCCAGCAGCGAGGACGAGTAGCGGGAGAGCCAGTCGGCTCCATTGCTGCTCGGGACGATGGTGGTTGCGGCGGCCTCCGCAGCGATGGGGGCCCCGCCCGCTTCGCGGTGCCCGACCACACCCGGGCCCCCATCGCTGCTGCGGCCTTCAGCCGAATGGCTCAGTTCGGTGCTGCTCACTTTGCGTTCACTTCCTCATCGGGGACGACCTGGGTGCCGATGCCGGCGGTCGTAAAGGTTTCCAGGAGCATCGAGTGGGCCAGCCGGCCGTCGACGATGTGGGCGCGTTCGACGCCGTCGTCGACCGCCTTCAGGCAGGCCGCCATCTTCGGGATCATGCCTGACTCCAGGCGCGGCAGCATCCCGCGCAGCTCGGAGGCGGTCAGTGAGGAGATCAGCGAGGACTTGTCCGGCCAGTTCGCGTAGAGGCCCTCGACGTCGGTCAGGATGACCAGCTTGGAGGCGCCCAGGGCGGAGGCGACGGCCGCGGCGGCGGTGTCCGCGTTGACGTTGAGGACCTGCCCGGTGGTTGAGCCGTCCTCCTCGATTTCGGGGGCGACGGTGGAGATCACGGGAATCCGGCCCGCGGCGATGATGTCCAGGATGCCTTCGGGGTTCACGCCGACGACCTCGCCCACGAGGCCCAGGTCCACGTCCTCGCCGTCGACCACGGTGCCGGTCCGGACGGCCTGCAGCAGGCCGCCGTCCTCGCCGGACATGCCGACGGCGTAGGGGCCGTGGGAGTTGATCAGGCCCACGAGTTCCCGGCCCACCTGGCCCGTGAGGACCATCCGGACCACGTCCATCGCCTCCGGCGTGGTGACGCGCAGACCGCCCTTGAACTCGGATTCGATCCCGAGCCGGCCGAGCATGGCGTTGATCTGCGGGCCGCCGCCGTGCACCACCACGGGGTGGATGCCGACGTGGTGCAGGAAGACCACGTCCTCGGCGAAGGCGCGGCGCAGCTCATCGTTGACCATGGCGTTACCGCCGTATTTGATCACCATGGTGGTGCCGGCGAAGCGCTGGATCCAGGGCAGCGCCTCAATCAGCGTGCCTGCCTTGTCCTGCGCGTCCGCCATGGAGGTGGTCTCGCGGGCTTCGGTGCTCATGGTCGGTGGTCCCTTCCGGGTGGTGGGGTGTTCGTCGGGTGGTGTCCGGCGGCCGGTCAGCTGGAGTAGGCGCTGTTCTCGTGGACGTAGTCGTGGGTGAGGTCGTTGGTCCAGATGGTGGCCTCGGCCTCGCCGGCCTGCAGGTCGATCTCGACCAGGACCTCGCGCGGTTCCAGGTCCACCAGGGAGCGGTCCTCGCCGATGCTGCCGTTGCGGCAGATCTGCACGCCGTTCATCGCGACGTTGAGCTGGTCCGGTTCGAAGGCGGCGTCCGTGGTGCCGACGGCGGAAAGCACGCGGCCCCAGTTGGGGTCCTTGCCGAAGATCGCGGTCTTGAAGAGGTTGGAGCGGGCGACCGCGCGGCTGACCACCTCGGCGTCGCGTTCGTTAGCGGCGTTGAAAGTGCGGATGGAGATGTCGTGGCTGGAGCCCTCGGCGTCGCCGATCAGCTGCCGGGCGAGGTCCGCGCACACCTGGGTCAGGCCCGCGCCGAACGCCGCGGCGGAGGGGACCGAGCCGGAGGCGCCGGAGGCCAGGAGCACCACGGTGTCGTTGGTGGACATGCAGCCGTCCGAGTCGGTCCGGTCGAAGGTGACGCGGGTGGCGTCGCGCAGCACGACGTCGAGCATCTCGGGCTGGACCTCGGCGTCGGTCGTGAGGACCACGAGCATGGTGGCCAGGCCCGGGGCCAGCATGCCGGCGCCCTTGGCCATGCCGCCGATGGTGAACTCGCGGCCCTCGGCGTCGGTGCCGGTGAAGAGTGCCTGCTTGGAGACCGAGTCGGTGGTCATGATGGCGGTGGCGGCGGCCGGGCCGCCGTCGGCGCTCAGTTCCGCGGCGGCGGTACCGATCGCGGGGAGCAGCTTGTCCATCGGCAGCTGTTCACCGATCAGGCCGGTGGAGCAGACGAAAATGTCCGTCGCCGAGGCGCCGAGGGCCTCGGCGGTCTTTTCGGCGGTGGTGTGTGTGTTCTGGAAGCCCTGCGGGCCGGTGCAGGCGTTGGCGCCGCCGGAGTTGAGGATGACGGCGTCGACGCGGCCGTCCTTGATGACCTCGCGGGACCAGTGCACGGGGGCGGCGGCGACACGGTTGGAGGTGAAGACCGCGGCGGCGGCCTTGGCCGGGCCGTCGTTGACCACCAGGGCCAGGTCCGGGTTGCCGGAGGCCTTGAGGCCGGCCTTGACGCCGGCGGCGCGGAAACCCTTCGGTGCGGTGATGCTCACGGTGCGACTCCCTGCAGGTTGAGGCCGGCGGTCTCCGCCAGGCCAAGGGCGATGTTCATGGACTGGACGGCGCCGCCGGCGGTGCCCTTAGTGAGGTTGTCGATGGCGCAGGTGACGATCACGCGGCCGATCCGCTCGTCGAAGGCCAGCTGCATGGCGGCGTGGTTGGAGCCCTGGACGGACTTGGTGGTGGGCCACTGGCCCTCGGGCAGCAGGTGGACGAAGGGCTCCTCGTCGTAGGCCGCGGCCCAGGCCCGGCGCAGCTCCTCGGCGGTGACGCCCGGCCGCACCTTGGCGGTGGCGGTGGTGAGGATGCCCCGGCTCATCGGCGCGAGGGTGGGCGTGAAGGACACCGTTACGGGGGCGTTCAGCGCGTTGGAGAGGCCCTGCTCGATCTCCGGGGTGTGGCGGTGGCCGCCGCCCACGCCGTAGGGGCTCATGGAGCCCATGACCTCGGAGCCGATCAGGTTCACCTTGGCGGCCTTGCCGGCCCCGGAGGTTCCGGAGGCGGCGACGATGACGACGTCGTCGGCCTCCAGCAGGTGGTTGCTGAAGCCGGGCGTCAACGCCAGCAGCGCCGACGTCGGGTAGCAGCCGGGCACGGCGATGCGGGTCGCGCCGCGCAGGGCCTCCCGCTGGCCCGGCAGCTCGGGCAGGCCGTAGGGCCAGGTGCCGGCGTGCGGGGATCCGTAGAACTTTTCCCACGCCGCCGCGTCCTGGAGCCGGTGGTCCGCGCCGGCGTCGATCACCACCGTGCCCGCGGGCAGTTGCGCGGCGATCGCGGCGGAGGCGCCGTGCGGCAGGGCGAGGAAGACGACGTCGTGCCCGGCAAGGTTCTCCACCGTGGTGTCTTCGAGGATCCGGTCCGCCAAACCATGGAGATGCGGCTGGAGTTCGCCTAGTCTGGAACCGGCGTTGCTGTGCGCCGTGATAGCCCCGATGGTGACGTCCGGGTGGCCGGCAAGCAGCCTGAGCACCTCGCCGCCGGCGTAACCGCTGGCCCCGGAGACGGCAACAGAAATAGTCATAGCCCCAGCATACAGCAAGACTATGCATCGCTGCTGATATTTATGCATGCCGTCGCGGGCCCCTGCCTGGCCCGGTCCGTGCCGTCCGCCCCGTCACGGATGCTGGGCGGAGCCCGGGCCGGTCCTTAGGATGGTCACAGCACCCCGGGCACGGACCGCCCTGCCCGGAAGGCCCACACGAAGGAGTCACATGACGCACGCTATTGTCGCCCGGCAGGCCGGCGGCCCGGAAGTCCTTGAGCTCTCCCCCATCGACCGGCCCGTCCCCGGCCCCGGCCAGCTGCTGATCAAGGTCGCCGCGGTCGGGGTGAACTTCATCGACACGTACAAGCGCAGCGGCGCCTACAAGGTGGACTACCCCTTCATCCCCGGCTCCGAGGCGTCCGGCTCCGTCGAGGAAACCGGCGACGGCGTGACCGGCTTCTCCGCGGGCGACCGCGTTGCCACCGCCGAGGGCGTCGCCTGCTACGCCGGGTACGCGCTGGTGGACGCGGACAAGGCGCTGCCGGTGCCCCACGGCGTCGACGACTTCACAGCCGCCGCCCTGCCGCTCCAGGGCATCACCGCGCACTACCTGATCAACTCGACCTTCGAGGTGCAGTCCGGCCAGACCGTGCTGCTGCACGCCGGCGCCGGCGGCGTGGGCCTGCTGCTGATCCAGCTGCTCAAGGCCAAGGGCGCCCGGGTCATCACCACTGTTTCCACCGATGAGAAGGAGGCGCTGGCCCGCGAAGCCGGCGCGGACCACGTCCTGCGGTACGAGGGTTTCGGGGCCAAGGTGCGGGAACTCACCGACGGCGAGGGCGTGCACGTGGTGTACGACGGCGTCGGCAAGGACACCTTCGACGATTCGCTCGCGGCGCTCCGGGTCCGCGGCACCCTGGTGCTCTTCGGCGCCGCTTCCGGCCCGGTCCCGGCGGTGGATCCGCAGCGGCTGAACTCCGGCGGCTCGCTCTACCTGACCCGGCCCACCATCGTCCACTACCTGCGGGACGCGAAGGAACGCCGCTGGCGCTCCGACGAGCTCTTCGCCGCCGTCGCCGATGGCAGCCTCAAGGTGCGGATCGGCGCGAAGTACGACCTCGCCGACGCGGCGTCCGCGCACACGGACCTGGAACAGCGGCGTACCACCGGCAAGGTCCTGCTGGTCCCTTAACGCCCGCGTTATCCAGCCCCAACGAAAAGCTCCCCGCAACCGGCAGGTTGCGGGAGCTCTTCGTTGTGCCGGTTCGTACCGACGGACCCTGTTACCGCTGAGCCCTACTAGCGCTGGACGGCGCCGAAGCGTTCGTGGGCGGCGGCCACGGCCAGATCGCGGGCGGCCGAGGCCTCGTCCGCGGTCAGGGTACGGTCGTCGGCGCGGAAGCGCAGGTTGAAGGCCAGGGACTTCTTGCCGTCCTCGATGCCCTTGCCGGCGTAGACGTCGAACAGGGACACCTCCTCCAGCAGATCGCCGGCGCCCTCGCGGAGCGCCTCCAGCACGTCCTCGGCCGGCACATCGGCCGCCACCACGAGGGCGACGTCCTGGGTGGCCACCGGGTAGCCGGAGATGGGCCGGGCGACGATCACGTCGGCGGCCGCCTCGAACAGGGCGTCGGCGTTCAGTTCCAGCGCCACCGAGCGGGCGGGCATGTCGTGCGCCGCGAGCAGCTTGGGGTGCAGTTCGCCGGCGTAGCCGATCACCTCGCCGGTGCGCAGCGCCAGCTGCGCGGCCCGGCCGGGGTGGAATGCCTGGTGGCTGCCCTGGCTGACGACCAGTTCGACGCCGAGGACGTCGCCGGCCAGCCGGGCGATGTCCAGCGCGTCGGCGTAGTCCCAGGCCCGCGGGGTGTGGGCCGGGGCGGCCGGGGTGTCGTGGCCGGTCAGCACGGCCGCCAGGTGCAGCGGCTGGTCCGGGACGCCGTCGAACAGTCCGTCGAGGACCTCCTCGGCGGGGCGGGCGCCCAGCGGCGGGATCGAGGCGGTGCCGAGGGTCTCCCCGGCAGGAAGACCAAGCCGGTCTCGAAGAGGGCCAGGTCGCGGAAGCCGCGGGAGTGGTTCCGCTTCGCCACCTCGATCAGGCCGGGCAGGATCGAGGTGCGCAGGAAGCCCTGCTCCTCGCTGATCGGGTTGGCCAGCTTGAGCGCCTTCCGGTCCGCCCCGGCAACCGGGGTGCCGAAGGTGTCGTTGGCGGCCTTGGAGACGAACGGGTATGCCAGCACCTCGGTGAGGCCGGCGTCGGCGAGGGCCTGGACCAAGCGGCGGCGCTGCTGCTGCACGCGGGTCAGGCCGCGGCCCGGCGGGGCGACCGGCAGCGTGGCGGGGATCTTGTCGTAGCCCACCAGCCGCGCGATTTCCTCGGACAGGTCTTCCTTGGTCTCCAGGTCCGTCCGCCAGCTCGGGGCCGTCACGGCGTACCCGGCGTCGGTGGTCCGGACGTCGGCGCCGAGGTCCCGGAGCGAGGTGAGGATCTGCTCCTCTGTGAAATCGATGCCGATCCGCTCCGAGGCGAAGGTTGCCGGGAGGTCCACGGTGACGGCGTCCGGTGCGGTGCCCACGTCGGTGCCCTCGGCGTCCGCCGTTCCGCCGGCGAGCTCCACCAGCAGGTCGACCACGCGCTGGGCGGCCACCGGGGCGACGTACCAGTCAACGCCGCGCTCGAAGCGCTTGGACGCCTCGGACGGGAGCTTGTGGCGGCGGCGGGAACGGGCGATCGAGACCTCGTCGAAGTGCGCGGACTCGACCAGGATGTTGGTGGTGGCGTCGGAAACCTCGGTCGCCGCGCCGCCCATCACGCCGGCGATGCCGATCGCGCCGGAACCGTCCGTGATCAGCAGGTCCTCGGCGTCGAGCGTGCGCTCCTTGGCGTCGAGGGTGGTGATCTTCTCGCCCTGGGCTGCGCGGCGGACCACGATGCCGCCGGTGAGGGTATCCAGGTCGTAGCAGTGCGTGGGCTGGCCCAGCTCGAGCATCACGTAGTTGGAGATGTCCACCGGCAGCGAGATGGACCGGATGCCGGCGAGACGCAGCCGGGAGGTCATCCACGGCGGCGTCGGCTTCGTGGCGTCGACACCGCGGAGGGTGCGGGCCACGAACCGGTCACAACCGGCGTTTCCGTAGATCGGGGCGTCGTCGTTGAGCTTGACGTCGAAGCCGCCGGAAAGTTCCGCCGGGGGTGACCTTCGACGCCGGGTCCGTGAACGGCGTGCCGGTGGCGTGGGCGTATTCACGGGCCACGCCACGGATCGAGAATGCGTAGCCCCGGTCCGGGGTGACGTTGATTTCCGCGGCCTGGTCATAGAGGCCGAGCAGCTCCATCGCGTCGGTGCCGATTTCCGGGTCAAGCCCAATGCGGGAGAGGACCAGGATGCCGTCGTGGTCCTCGCCGATGCCGAGTTCCCGCACGGAGGCGATCATGCCGGCGGAGAGGTGGCCGTAGGTCTTGCGGGCGGAGATGCGGAAGTCGCCGGGCAGCACGGCGCCGGGAAGGGTGACAACCACCTTGTCGCCCTCGACGAAGTTGTGCGCGCCGCAGATGATGCCCTGCACGCCGGAGGGGTCGATGCCCTCGCCGGTGAGGGTCTGCTCCTGGCCCTCGGGGACCACGCGGACCTGGCACCAGTTGATGGTCTTGCCGTTGGATTGGGGTTCCTTGACCAGGGACAGCACCTGGCCGACGACGATGGGACCCTGCAGGGTGTCGGTGGGCCGGTGCACGGCCTCTTCTTCGAAACCGACCTTCACAAGGTCGGCCATGACGTCCTCGGCGCTCGCACCGGCAGGAACGGCCGCGAATTCACGCAGCCAGGAAAGGGGGATACGCACTGTTAGATCTCCATCCCGAAGTGCTCGCTGAAACGTACATCGCCTTCGATCATGTCGCGCATGTCGCCGACCTCGTTGCGGAACATGAGGGTCCGCTCGATGCCCATGCCGAAGGCAAAACCTGAATAGACGTCCGGGTCGATGCCGGCCGCGCGGAGCACGTTCGGGTTGACCATGCCGCAGCCGCCCCACTCGATCCAGCGTGGGCCGCCCTTGGCACCCGGGTGCCAGATGTCCAGCTCGGCGGAGGGCTCGGTGAACGGGAAGTAGTTCGGGCGCAGCCGGATCTGGGCCTCGTCGCCGAACATCTGCCGGGCGAAGTGCTCCAGGGTGCCGCGCAGGTCCGCCATGGACAGCTTCTTGTCGATGGCGAGGCCCTCGAACTGGTGGAACACCGGGGTGTGGGTGGCGTCCAGCTCGTCGGTGCGGAACACCTTGCCGGGGCAGAGGACGTAGATCGGGACCTCGCGCTCCAGCATGGAGCGGACCTGCACCGGGGAGGTGTGGGTACGCATCAACAGGTGCGCCTCGGGCGGCTCGACGAAGAAGGTGTCCTGCATTTCGCGGGCCGGGTGGTCCGGCTTGAAGTTCAGTGCGTCGAAGTTGAACCACTCGGATTCGACCTCGGGGCCCTCGGCGATCTCCCAGCCCATGCCGACGAAGATGTCCGCGACGCGGTCCTGAAGGGTGGAGAGCGGGTGGCGGGCACCGGCACGACGACGGCGCGGGGCGGCCGTGACGTCGACGGTCTCCTCGACCAGGATCCGGGCGTCATTTTCTGCCTCAAGTTCGGCGGTGCGGCCCGCGAGCGCCTTGTTGACCCGTCCGCGGGAGGCTCCCATCAGCTTGCCGGCGGCGGCCTTCTGGTCCTTGGGCAGGCCGCCGATTTCGCGGTTGGCCAGGCTCAGGGCGGACTTCTCGCCCGTGTGCGCGAGGCGGGCGGCCTTGAGCTCTTCGAGGGTGGAGGCCGCGGCGATGGCGGCGACGGCCTGCTCTACGGCGGCGTTGATGGCGGCTTCATCCAGAGGGTTCGGGACGGCGGCGCCCGGCAAGGTGTCAGTCATCTACTGTTCTTCGCTACGAGTCGGGTGGTGTCTGAACCAGTCTAGTTGACGGCGCCGGAGCCCCGGCCGGGGTCTCAGCATGGCCCCATGGGCACCGGAGCGAGGCTGCGGCAGCTGGCCAACCTGCTCAACGGCAGCACCCTGCTGGGCCTGCTGCTGGCCTCGGCTGCCCGATGCCGGGTGGCGTCCGGGCCGCGCGGCCTGATCCTCGCCGCGGGCTATCGGTGGAGACTGCCCTACGCGGCGGCCTTCACGGTGGGCAATGTCGTGCTGTTTCGGGCCGACGCGGACCGGGTCTTCGGCGCCTCTGCGCCGCCTTCCCCCCGTCGTCGGCCTCCCCCTCTTCACCCTCCCCCTCTGCCGTCCCCGACGGGGCGGCCCTTCCCGGGCTGCTGGGCCACGAGGAACGGCACAGCACCCAGTACGCGCTGTGTTGCGGGCTCCCGTTCCTTCCCCTGTACTTCGCCGCGGCCGGCTGGTCCCTGTGCCGTGCCGGGAACCCCGGCACGGCCAACCCCTTCGAACGGCACGCGGGCCTGGCCGCCGGCGGCTACCCGGAACACGTCGACGCGCGGCCCCGCGGATGGCGGCGCTATCCCGGTTCCACCAATTGACCCATCAGCCGCGGCCCTGCCCGGCCGGCACGACGGAAAGTGAGACCACCATGACCGACTCCCCCAGGACCCTGGCCGTGACGGGCACCGGCACCGCCGAATCCGCCCCGGACCTGCTGACCCTCTCGATCGGCGTTGAGTCCCGCCGCCCGGGCGTGGAGGCTGCCTACCGCGACGCCGGTGCCGCCGCAACCGCCATCACGGATGCACTGCGGGGCCACGGCGTGACGGACCGGGACATCACGGGCACCGGCCTGTTACTGCGCGCCGAGGTCGCCTGGCAGGAGGGGCAGGGCCAGCGCGTGACCGGCTACCTGGCAACCGGGACGCTCCGGGTCCGGCTACGGGACCTGGCCGGTTCCGCGGCCGTCGTCGCCGACGCCGTGCGGGCCGGTGCCGACGACGCCCGGCTGCACGGGATCGACCTCGGGTTCGCTGATCCGGCCGCACTGGAGTCCGAGGCCCGGGAGGCGGCCTGGGAGGACGCACTGACGCGGGCCGGGCAGTTCGCCGCCCTGGCAGGGGCGCGGCTGGGCAAGGTCCTCTCCGTAACCGAGAATCCGGCCATTCCGCCCGCACTGCCGCCGGTGCCGCTGCAGCGCACGGCCGCGGCCCAGCCCGTCGCGGTGGAGGCAGGCAGCGCGTCGGTCACCGCCGCCGTCGGCGTAGTCTGGGAGCTCCTCGACTGAGCCGCCGTAGCGCGGTATCCGGCGTGGCTCCCCGGCGTCAGTGGATGGCGCCGGCGGCCAGCTTGAGGTCGGTGGTGGTCGCCAGGGACGTCCGGACGACGACGGCGAGCGCCTCCCCCATCTGCTCCAGCGGCAGGGACGCCGCACCGCTTCCGGGCTGCACCTGATCCGGGCCGAAGGGAACGTGGACGAATCCGCCGCGGATGCCGGGCTCATTGCGGAGGGCGTGCATCAGGCCGAAGAAGACATGGTTGCAGACGTAGGTTCCCGCCGTCTGCGACACCTCGGAGGGAATTCCGCGGCGGCGCAGTTCCTGCAGCGCGGCCTTGACCGGCAAGGTGCCGAAGTAGGCGGCGGGGGCATCGGGCAGGACGGGTTCGTCCACCGGCGCGTTCCCGGCGTTGTCCGGGATCCGCGCGTCGTCACAGTTGATGGCGACGCGCTCCAGGGAGATGCCGGTCCGGCCGCCGGCCTGCCCCGCGCATACCACCAGGTCCGGGCGGTGTTCCCGAAGCGCCGCGTCCAGCGCAGCCAGCGAAGCGCCGAAGACGCATGGCAGTTCCACGGTGGCCACCTCCAGGCCCTCGGCCCGAAGCACGTCTGCCGCGTGCTGCACCGCCGTCCAGGAGGGGTTGGTCGTTTCGCCGCCGAAGGGTTCGAAGCCAGTGAGGAGGATCATGGGGCCAGCCTAGCAACCGCCGCGGCGGCCACTGCGAGTCTGTACCGTGGGGACCGCCAGCCGGGGCAGCCGGGCCGATGCTTGCCCGGCGCGGGGCGAGACGGGGCCGCGCCAGCCTTGACTTAAGATCGAACATATATTCGAATGAGGTCATGAGGTGGGACGCACAGGCACTCAATCCACAAGCGGCCGGCCGCCGGTCGTCCGGGTCACAGACCCTGGACGGGCACACGGCTCCGCTCCTCCCTGATGGCCCCGACGGGAGGACCGACGGCAAGGAAGCCGTCACTTCCCCGGGTGGTGCGGGCTCCAGCCCGGCCGGGACGTCCGTGACGGCTGACCGGTCCCCCTCCGCGCTGCCCGCACCGGCGCTGCTGCCGCTGGCGGGCCTGGTCCGCTCCGTCACCACCCCGGAGTTCGCCGGGGTCACCTTTCACGAGGTCACCGCCAAATCGGTGCTCAACAAGGTGGCCGCCGGTTCCCGGATGCCCTTCGAATGGACCATCAACCCCTACCGCGGCTGCAGCCACGCCTGCGTCTACTGCTTCGCGCGGAAAACCCACACCTATCTCGACTTCGACGCCGGCCTGGACTTCGACAGCCAGGTGGTGGTCAAGGTCAACGCGGCGGAGGTGCTGCGCCGTGAGCTGGCGAAACCCACGTGGCAGCGGCAGCAGGTGGCTTTGGGCACCAACACGGACCCCTACCAGCGCGCCGAGGGCCGCTACCAGTTGATGCCCGGCATCATCCGCGCCCTTGCCGACTCCGGCACGCCCCTCTCCATCCTCACCAAGGGCACCCTGCTGGCCCGCGACATCCCGCTGCTGAAGCACGCGGCCACCCAGGTACCCGTGGGCGTGGGAATTTCCCTGGCCATGACGGACGAGCAGTTGTCCGAGGCGGTGGAACCCGGAACGCCCGGCCCCCGCGCCCGGCTGAAGCTGATCTCCCGGCTGCGCGAGGCCGGCCTGCCCTGCGGCGTGATGGCGATGCCGATCCTGCCGTGGCTGTCCGATTCGGATGAGGCTCTCGACTCGCTTTTCGGTTCGCTGGCGGCGGCCGGGGCCACGGGGGTCAGCGCCGGCGCCCTGTACCTCAAGCCCGGAACCCGGGAATGGTTCATGCAGTGGATTGCCAGAGAACACCCCCAGCTCGCCGGAAAGTACCGCCGGCTGTACGGCGGCGGGTCGTACGCGTCCAAGGAATACCGCGCCTGGCTGGCCGGCCGGGTCCGGTTCTTCAAGGCCCGCCACGGCTTCATCGGCTCCACGGGTTTCAGCCACGAGGACATCGACCAGGACCCGCGCGATGAAGAGGCCCGGTACCCGGCGGGCAGCCTCCCGGGCTCGGCGCGCATCAGGCACGGACGGGGCACCGCGGGCAGCGGCAGCGGTGGGCACTCCGATACCGGAGAGTCGGCCACCCAACCGGTGGCCGCCCAGCCCACACTGTTCTGAGGTCCGGTTGCCGGTGAAGGCCGGTCGCGGTGCAGGGCAGCGTCGGGGCTGGGGCTGATGGGTTGGGTCTAGCCAGTTGGGCCTGGCGGGTGGCGGCTAGCGGGCTGAGGCCAGTGGGTCGCGGCTAGCTGGTTGAAGCCTGCGCGGCGACGGCCGCGAGCAGCGCCTCGACGATCGGCAGGTCCGCCGGGATCCAAGGCAGGGCCAGCACCTTCTCCGCGTCGGCCAGGGACACCCACCGGAGCTCGTCGTGGTCCTGCAGCGGCTGAGGGGTCCCGCCGTCGAGTTCGGCGAACCAGACCCGCATCACCGCCGTCGGGTTCAACGGCCAGCCCTCCGGCCGAGGGGCGGTCAGTTCCGGGCCCAGTACCACCTGGACACCGAGTTCCTCGGACAGTTCCCGATGCAGCGCCTGCTCCGACGTCTCCCCCGGGTCCACCTTGCCGCCGGGAAACTCCCACATACCCGCGAAACGCGGCGGCGCGGTCCGGCGCGCCACCAGCAGGGTCCGCGGCCGGGCCAGGGAATCGACGATCGCACCGCCGACGACGTTGATGAGTTCAGTCACGACCCCAGTCTAGGTGCCGCCGCACCCACGCCCCGGGAGAGAATGGAACGGCCGCGCAGTCCGGATCCGGAATAGCGGGCCGGCCGCCACGCGTTGGCACTCACGGAACTGAGCGCAGACCCCTGATCCACGGCCACGGCCGGGCACTGACCACTCACTGAGCGAAAAGCAGATGGATGACTTTAACTAACGACGCCCCCACCACACCCCGGACCGGTTCCTACAACCTGACCCTCGCCATCATTTCGCTGGCCATGGGCGGCTTCGGCATCGGCACCACGGAATTCACGATGATGGGCCTGCTCAAGGAGGTCGAGCACGGTCTGGGCATCAGCACCCCCGAGGCCGGGCACCTGATTTCCGCCTATGCGCTCGGCGTCGTGGTCGGCGCCCCGCTGCTCGCCGCCGTCGGCGCGAAGCTCCCCGCAAGTACCTGGCCCTGGGCCTGATGCTCTTCTTCAGCCTCGCGAACCTCAGCTCGGTCATCGCCCCCGATTACGGCACCATGCTGGTGTCCCGCTTCGCGGCCGGCCTGCCGCACGGCGCGTTCTTCGGCGTCGCCGCTGTAATCGCCTCCTCGCTGGTGGCGCCCACCCGCCGCGGCTGGGCCATCTCGATGGTGATGGCCGGCCTGACAGTCTCCAACGTCATCGGCGTCCCGTTCGGCACCTGGCTGGGCCAGAACTTCGGCTGGCGGCTGCTGTTCCTCCTGGTCGGCATCATCGGAATCGCCACCATGGCCATGCTGTGGAAGTTCGTCCCGTACCAGGCACCCCACGCTGACGCGAGCATCCGCCGGGAACTCGCATCCCTCAAGCGCCTGCAGGTCTGGCTGGCGGTGCTGATCGGCGTCGTCGGCTTCGGCGGCTTCTTCGCGACCTACACCTATATCGCCCACACCATGACCGACGTCGCCGGGATCCCCGCCGAATGGCTGCCCCTGGTCGTCGCGCTCTACGGTGTCGGCATGGTGGTGGGCAACATCGTCGGCGGCCGCATCGCCGACAAGTCCGTCATGGGCACCATCTACTGGGTACTCCCCGGCGTCGCCGTGGCCCTCGTGGTGTACGCCGTGGCTGTGCACTGGCCGTGGTCCGCGTACCTGATGGTCTTCGTCGTCGGCGGCGCGGGTTCCATGCTGGTCCCGGCCCTGCAGACCCGTTTGCTGGACGCCTCCCCCGATGCGCCGTCGCTGGCCTCCTCGCTGAACCACGCCGCCCTGAACGTGGCCAACGCCCTCGGGGCCTTCCTCGGAGGCTTGGTCATCGCCTGGGGCTGGGGCTATGTGGCCCCTGCCCTGGTCGGTGCGGTGCTGGCCTTGCTGGGCCTCGGCGTCGCCGTCCTCAGCGGGGCCGTAGAACGCCGGAGGCCGCTGGTCCGGTAACCGCGACCGCAGTCCGGCCCCGCTGCCTCCGGGTTGACCGGTGATTCCGTGGTGCGACGCGGCCTAGACGGCCGCGCCGCGCTGCAGGTCCGGTTCCAGGTAAATCAACCGGGCGGTGGGGACCGCCTCCCGGATCCGGGCCTCGGCGGCGTCGATCGCGGCGGCAATCTCACGGCCGGAGTCGGCCGCGCCGACGCTGATCTTCGCCGCAACCAGGAGTTCCTCGGGTCCCAGGTGCATGGTCTTGAGGTGGATGATGCCGGTGCCGTCTGACTCGATCGCGCCGCGGATCTTCGCGACGTCCCCCTTCGTGGCCGACTCGCCCAGCAGCAGCGACTTGGTTTCGATGGCCAGTACCGCGGCGATCGACACCAGCAGCAGGCCGATCATGCCAGTGCCCAGGGCGTCCCAGATGCCGTTGCCGGTGATGAGGGTCAGCCCCACCCCCAGGAGGGCGAAGAACAGTCCGAGCAGCGCGCCGAAGTCTTCCAGCAGGATCACGGGCAGCTCGGGCTGCTTGGCGTTGCGGATGAACCGGACCCAGCTCTGGTTGCCGCGCAGGGGGTTGGACTCGCGGATGGCCGTGCGGAAGGAGAACGACTCCGCGATGATGGCGCCGAGGAGGACGGCCAGCGGAACCCACCAGAACCCGCCCTCGATGCCGTGCGGATGCTGCAGCTTGCCCCACGCCTCGTACAGCGCGAACAGGCCGCCGACGCTGAAAAGCACGATCGCGACGATGAAGGCGTAGATGTAGCGTTCCCGGCCGTAGCCGAAGGGGTGCTCCGGGCTGGCCTGCTTGGCGGCACGCTTCCCGCCCAGGAGCAGCAGCAACTGGTTGCCGGAGTCCGCGACGGAGTGGATCGCTTCCGCCAGCATCGACGAGGACATCGTCAGGAGGAACGCGACGAATTTGAGGACGGCGATCGTGAGGTTGGCGGTCAGCGCCGCCACAATCGCCTTTGTACCGCCGTTAGCAGCCACGGGACGTTCTCCTTTAGACAAATGATCGGTGCCGCCGGGCGTTCTTGAGGCCCCGGACCACAGGGGGCAACCGTACCGGCAGGGGCCCCGATTCCGCGTGCCGGCGGGGCAAAAGAGGGCACATAACGATTGGGGGTGGGACTGCTGACAGGCCGTGGGCCGTGTGTTAGCTTGAAGCCATAATCGGGATTCCTAAGGTGAATGCCGACGAATATGTAGGAGGAGACATGGGCTTTCTAGGCTGGATCATTCTCGGACTCATTGTAGGTGCAATCGTTAAGGCAATCATGCCTGGCCGGGTTGGCGGCGGCTGGGTCACCAGCCTCGTTCTCGGTGTGGTTGGTGCCATTGTCGGCGGCTGGATCGGCGACCTGCTCTTCGGCGGCGGCAAGATGGAATTCTGGAACCTCGGCTCCTGGATCCTGGCCATCGTCGGCGGCCTCGTCGTCGCCGGAATCTACGGCGCCATCACCGGTCGGAACCGGACTACGTAACTCTTATCCCCCGCCCGGGCCGCCGAGCCCCGCGGGACACCAACGACGGCGGGGGCCCACCACACGGTGGGCCCCCGCCGTCGTTTGTTCGCGTCGTTGGAGGAAGAAAAGTTCCGTCAGCCGGCGGCCCGCTGGGAGCGCGCACTCGCGTACAGGCAGACGGTGGCGGCAGTCCCGAGGTTCAGGCTCTCCGCCGACCCGTAGACAGGCACGGCGACCCGGTGGCCGGCCAGGGCCAGCTGCTCCTCGGACAGGCCCTGGGCCTCGTTGCCGAACAGCCAGGCGGTGGGGTGGGCCAGGTCGTAGTCCGATCCCGTGTCCGAGCCGCCGAGCCGCCGGGCGGCGCTCTCGTCCTGCAGCCGGTCCAGGTTCAGCTGTCCGTAGCCATCCGCGGCAAGGACTCCGATGCCGCGTTCCGTGCAGGCTGCGACGGTCTCGGCGACGTCGGCGCCGAGGACCACCGGGAGGTGGAAGATCGAGCCCGCGGTGGACCGCACCGCCTTGGGGTTGTAGATGTCGACGCTGGAGGAGCTGAGAATGACGGCGTCGGCTCCGGCGGCGTCGGCGGCGCGAAGCACGGTGCCGGCGTTGCCGGGGTCGCGGACCTCGCACAGGACGGCCAGGAGGCGGGGACCGGCGTCGAGGACGTCAGCGAGTTCGACGTCGAGGAAGCGGCACACGGCCAGGACGCCCTGCGGGGTGACCGTGTCCGCCATGGCCGCGAGGACCTCGTCGGTGGCGAGGAAGGCCCGGGTGCCCTCGGCCAGGGTCTCGAGTTCGGGGTGGCGGTCCAGGCAGTCCTCGCTGGCGTAGACCTCGAGGACGACGCCGTCCTTGCCGTCGGCGAGGCGCTGCTGGTGCAGGGTCAGGGCCTCGCGGACCGCCTGCGGGCCTTCGGCCAGGAACTCCCGGCGCTTAAACGCGCCGGGCGCCCGGCAAGCTGCGCCACCTTCCTCACCCGATCGGCTCGGGGGTTGGACAGTGGTTCAGCGTGCGGGCGCCCGGTTTCGTTCATATAAGAACCTTAGTAGCTCCGAAGAGCGGTTCCTGAACTGAGCCGCGAGGCTCGGAGCGGAGCTCCGGTTCTACTTGGCAGCCTTTTCGGCGGCGGTCTTCTTGGCAGCCGGCTTCTTCGCAGCCTTGGGGGCAGCGGCAGCCTCGGCCTGCACGGCCGGCGCGGAGGTGTCGGCGGGAAGCGAGTCCTTGGCGACCTGGACCAGCGCGGCGAAGGCGGTGGCGTCGGAGACGGCCAGCTCGGCCAGCATGCGGCGGTCAACCTCGACCTCAGCGGCCTTCAGGCCCTGGATCAGGCGGTTGTAGGTCAGGCCGTTGGCGCGGGACGCAGCGTTGATGCGCTGGATCCACAGGCGGCGGAAGTCGCCCTTCTTCTTCTTGCGGTCGCCATAGCTGTACACGAACGAGTGCAGCAGCTGTTCCTTGGCCTTGCGGTACAGGCGCGAACGCTGACCGCGGTAACCCTTTGCGCGTTCAAGAACAACCCGGCGCTTCTTGTGGGCGTTTACCGCCCTCTTCACACGTGCCACGTGCGTACTCCTTCAAAATCTGATCCCAAGCGTCTACTGCCGGAAATCCCGGCTGGCCTGAGAAGCCTTAGTGGTAGGTGGACCATTGCCGGCGGCAATCGGTCCGGGTACTTGGAACTTAGATGCCGAGCATCTTCCGGATGACCTTGGCGTCGCCCTTGAAGACGATCTTGTCGCCGGCGAGGCGGCGGGTCAGCCTGGAGGACTTGTGCTCGAGGTAGTGGCGGCGGTTGGCCTGCTGGCGGCGCAGCTTGCCGCTACCGGTCAGCTTGAAGCGCTTCTTAGCACCGCTGTGGGTCTTCATCTTCGGCATGGGAACCGATCTCCTTACGTATCCGCAGAACGGGTCTGCAGTCTTTCGGGCAGCCGCCCCTCGGGGCGGCGTGCTGGTTGACTGCCACCGGACCTTGCGGTCCGGTGGCCGTGAATCAGTTGGTCTTCTTGCTGCCAGGCTTCGGCGCGGCCTTGGGGGCCGCGGGCCGTGCCGCCGGCTTGGGGGCCGCGGGACGTGCCACCGGTTTCGGCGTGGCAACAGGCTTCGGAGCGGGCTTCGCGGCGGATGCCTCGGCGGCCGGCTTCGCGGCCGGAGCCTTGGGTGCCGCAGCCTTCGGAGCGGGCGCCTTCGGAGCTTCGGCGTTGGGAGCGGCAGCCTTCGGAGCCGCAGCCTTGGGAGCGGCAGCCTTCGGAGCCGCAGCCTTGGGAGCTTCCGCCTTCGGAGCCTCAGCCTTCGGAGCCTCAGCCTTCGGGGCCTCAGCCTTCGGAGCGGTCTCCTTGGCAGTCTCAGCCTTGGGAGCCTCGGCGGCCGGCGCCTCGGCAGCGGGTGCCGCTGCGGGTTCGGTCCGGACCTGGTAACCCTCCGGCAGCAGGTCCGCAAGGGACTGCGTCAGGGGGCTTCACCGCCATCGGTGTTGACCCGTGACGCCTTGGCCTCGTTCTCGGCCTTAGCCTCGGCGCGCTGGGTGGCGCGGCGGGCTTCCGCCTTGGCTTCGGCCTTGTTCTTGAGCGGGCCGACCACCATGACCATGTTGCGGCCGTCGATGCGGGGGCTGGATTCCACCACGCCCACCTCGGCGACGTCCTCGGCGAAACGCTGCAGCAGGCGGATGCCCATCTCGGGACGCTGCTGCTCACGGCCGCGGAACTGGATCATGGCCTTGACCTTGTCGCCGGCGCCGAGGAACCGCAGCGCGTGGCCGCGCTTGGTCTCGTAGTCGTGCTTGTCGATCTTGAGGCGGAAACGGATTTCCTTCAGCACCGTGTTGGTCTGATTCTTCCGGGCCTCGCGTGCCTTGACGGCGGCTTCATACTTGTACTTGCCGAAGTCCATCAGCTTGCACACCGGAGGCTTGGCCTGCGGTGCAACTTCAACGAGATCCAGATCAGACTCGGCAGCCAGACGCAGGGCATCCTCAATACGGACGACTCCTACCTGTTCACCTGCAGGGCCGACCAGCCGCACCTCGGGGACGCGGATACGCTCATTGATTCTTGGCTCGCTAATGTTAAAGCTCCTGTGATCGTGGGGGTACTTCTCCGGCAAAAGAAGAAGGCCTCCCATTGCCGGTAGCAATCGAAGGCCTCGAAGATCGGAACTGCCGCCCCAGTGGAGGCAACATGCACTTGTCCTGCACGCAGTGCGTGGGTCAAGCGCCCGACCAGGTACCCGGCAACCTTGATTCCTGAAGGAATTCGCGCGGCTGACGCGGGTGGGAGAGATCTCCGCTTGCAAACTGGACGCCGTCTTCACTGGAATCTGTGCGATTCCGGCAAAATAACGACATCCAGTCGGTCTGTGACAAGCTTACCAGCATGAGTACACCAGAACGTAATTCGCACGTCTTCCAGCCGGCGGGCGAGCAGGCGGACGTCTCCCAGCAGATCCGCGACATTTCCGAGGTCCCCGCGATCGAGGTCATCACCACCGCCGCCGTGCACCTGATGAGTGCCGCCGCCGTGAAGCTCGGCCTCGCCGCCGAGGACAATGCCGAAGAACTCAAGGACCTCGACGAGGCCCGCAAGCTCATCACCGCGCTGGCCGGCCTGGTCACCGCCGCGGCGCCGGAGATCGGCTCCCAGCACGCCGGACCGTTGCGCGACGGCCTGCGCTCCCTGCAGCTGGCCTTCCGCGAGGAGTCCGTCATTCCGGACGCTCCCGGCAAGGGCCCGGGCGAGAAGTACACCGGCGCGGTCAACTGACCGAACAATCATTGCGGTAACGACGACGGCGGGCGGACCAATGCGGTCCGCCCGCCGTCGTCGTTAAGCCCGGGAGGCGGTGGGCCCTCGTCAAGCGGCGGCGAGCCGGCGGCGGCGACGCCGCTGGAGCACCAGGCCCACGACGCAGAGCAGCACTCCGGCCGCGCCGACCGAGACGAAGCCCGCTCCGGCGCCCACGCCATCGATGAAGAGCCCGGCCAGCGGCGCGCCGAGCGCCACCCCGCCGGTCAGGGCCGAGCCGTACCAGCCCATCGCCTCGCCGCGGCGTTCCTCGTCGACCAGGTCGGCCACCTTCTCCGAGGCGGCCGAGAGTACCGGAGCGCAGAGCACCCCGGGCAGCAGGGACAGGAACGCCAGGGCCCAGGTGTCGTGGGCGAACGCCATCGGCAGGGTCAGGGCGGACATGCCGAGCAGCAGGAGCACCGGGGAAACGGGCCGGTGCATGGCGCCGTAGACCACGCCGCCGAACACCGAGGCGGCGCACCAGAACAGGAAAACAATGCCGATCTCGGCCTGGTGGCCGCCGGTCTGCAGGGCGGCGACGATGCCGACGTCGGTGCCGCTGAGCACCATGCCGGAGCCGGCGGCGACGGCGAAGACCGCGGCCACCGAGGCCGTGAACCAGGCGAAGTTGTGCCGCACCTTATGGCGCAGCCCCAGCCTGTCCTGACGGCGGTGCTCGGCGGCGGCGAGGGGCGCCAGTTCCGCCGCTGCCTCCTGCAGGTGCGCGGGGGCGGCCGCGACGACGGCGGCTTCGGCGCCCTGCTGCTGGTCCGCTTCGAAGGTGGCCTCGGGCTCGGTGTCGGTGGCGACGGACCGGGTGGGCGGGTTCATCCACATCAGGAAGAGCCCTGAGAGTGAGGTGGCGACGCCCACGATGCCCAGGCCCAGTACGGAGTAGCCGGCGGTAGCGACGATCGCGCCGGCGGCCGGACCGACCATGAAGACAAGTTCGGTGCTGATGGCGTCCAGGGCGAACGCGGTGCGGCGCTGGTCCCCGGTGGCCAGGATGCCCAGCGACTGCCGCACCACGCTGAAGATCGGCAGCGTCAGGAGGCCGCCGACGAACACCAGGGGCAGCAGCAGTTGGTAGCTGACGTGCGGGGCGACGGTCCAGATCACCGTCTCCGACAGGACGGACGGGATCAGTGCCCGGCGCAGGCCCACGGTGTCCACCCGGCGGCCGCGCCACGGGGCGCCGACGGCGATGCCGATGGTCATGACGGCGGCGGCGGTCCCGGCGGCGGCGTAGCCCTGGCCCAGGGTGAGGACGATGTGCAGGGTCAGGAGCACGCCCGCGGCCGAGTGCGGGATACGGGCCACCATCCCGACCAGCAGCAGGTTCCTGATGGGCCGCACTGCCAGCAGCTCACGGTAAAGCGCGAAGTTCACGGGACGGCGTTCCTTTGCCTTGCTTTTCTCTCGGTGGCGCGGCCCGTGACCGGCACCGCGGGAGAGGCGGGCCGCCGGTCAGGGCGCTGCGCGCTGCAGCTTGATTTCGATCGAGTCAACCCGCTCGGCGAAAGCTTCATTCCGGGCCCAGTCCTCGTTCAGGCCGGCCACCATGGATTGCACCTCGGCGGCACTGAGCCCGTCTTCAAGGTACAGCACCACGCGCAGTTCCGGCCCGGCGCCGCCGCCGGGCAGCTGCGTCCCGTCGGCCTGCGCCGAGGCCACTCCCCCGCCGGGCCGCAGTTCGACCCGGCGCAGCGCCGGAATCCCGGTCGCGGAGACGGCGACGGCGTCGCCCACCGCCTGGTCCCGGTAGCTGGGGACCCAGTCGTGCTGCTTGGCCAGCGCCCACACGGCAGGGCGGCGCACCACGAAGGTCACGGCCGAGCCGGGGTCCAGGACCAGCAGTTCGGCCTGCTCGGCGACGGCGGAGAGCGCGGCGCGGGCGGCGTAGACCGCCACCGGCCGGGCTTCGGGGTGCCAGGCGCTGAGGTTCTCCGCGGAGGTGAACACCGGCAGGGCGGTCCGGCCGTCCGGGGCCTTGAGGGTCACCAGCGCCATGTCGGCCTGTTTGTCCCCGTGCAGCTCGGTCCCGTGGGCACCGGCCACGGCGTCGCCCTCCTCCGCGAGGCTGGCGACGATCGGCACGAAGACCCGGGCTGTGGCGAGGGCCGCGACGACGCCGGCTTCGTCCCCGGTGCCGCCCGCGAGGGCGGCGACGGCGGCGAGGTAGCCGGCGTCGGCCGCGCCGTCGTCGTCCTCAAAGTTGTGGACGGTCGCACCGTCGCCTGCCAGGCTGCGTCCCTCCCAGGGCTGCCCGGCGGAGTCCGTCGCTCCCCCGGCGCCGGCGAGGGCGGCGGCGATGTGGCCCGGGAGTGAGCGGTGGCCAGGTTGGGGTTCCTGCGGCATGACGGGACCGGGCTAGCGGCGGCCGGCGACGTCGAGGGCCTCGGGCAGGGTGAAGTTGCCGTTGTAGAGCGCCTTGCCGATGATTGCGCCCTCGACCCCGAGCGGGACCAGGGAGCGGAGGACCTTGAGGTCCTCGAGGCTGGAGATGCCGCCGGAGGCGACGACGGGCTTGCCGGTCTTTTCGACCATCTGGCGCAGCAGTTCGACGTTGGGGCCCTGCAGGGTGCCGTCCTTGGTCACGTCCGTGACGACGTAGCGGGCGCAGCCGGCTTCTTCGAGGCGGCCGAGGACCTCCCAGAGGTCGCCGCCCTCCTTGGTCCAGCCACGGCCGGCGAGGGTGGTGCCGCGCACGTCGAGGCCGACGGCGATCTTGTCGCCGAAGCGTTCGATCACCCGGTCGGTCCACTCCGGGTTCTCCAGCGCGGCGGTGCCGAGGTTGACGCGGCCGACGCCGAGGTCCAGGGCGCGTTCGAGGGACTCGTCGTCGCGCAGGCCGCCGGAGAGTTCCACCTTGATGTCCAGCCTGCCGACCACCTCGCGCAGCATCTCGGCGTTCGAGCCGCGGCCAAAGGCGGCGTCCAGGTCCACCAGATGGACCCACTCGGCGCCCTGTTCCTGCCAGTTCAGGGCAGCTTCCAGAGGGTGCCGTAGCTGGTTTCGCTGCCGGCTTCGCCCTGGACCAGGCGCACGGCCTGGCCATTGACGACGTCGACGGCGGGGAGCAGTTCCAGGACCGGCAGCGGGTTTTCGGTGGTCATCGTGAAGTCCTCACAGGGTAGGTGGCGGGGGCGGCGCGGGGCGTCAGGCGCCGGGCAGGGTGAGCAGGTAGGCGGCCAGCAGGGACATGCCGGCCAGGATGTAGAAGACGATCTGGACCCAGAGCGGACTTTTCTGCTGGCGGAAGGAGAGCGCTCCGCCCACCAGCAGTCCGGCGAGGCCCATCAGCACCAGGGACCACATTCAGGCGGTCGCTTCCGGGGTTGCCGGGGCTTCTGCAGTGGCGCCGGCACCGGCGTTGCGGGCGGGGCGGAGGCTCGCGACCCAGTTGCGCAGCAGGCGGGCGCCCGCGTCTCCGGACTTCTCGGGGTGGAACTGCGTGGCGCAGAGCGGACCGTTCTCCACCGCGGCGATGAACGGGGCGCCGTGCTCGGACCAGGTCACCAGCGGCGCGGCCATCCGCGGCTGGATCACGTCGAAGTCCCAGTGCTGGACACCGTAGGAGTGCACGAAATAGAAGCGTTCCTTCTCCACGCCGTCGAACAGGAGCGAGCCTTCCGGCACGTCCACGGTGTTCCAGCCCATGTGCGGGACGACGTCGGCGGCCAGCAGCTCGACCTTGCCGGGCCACTCCCCCATGCCCTCGGCCACCGTGCCGTGCTCCACGCCGGCCTCGAAGAGGACCTGGAGGCCGACGCAGATGGCCAGCACCGGCCGGCCGCCAGCGACGCGGCGGCCGATCATCCGGATGGCGTCGACGGCCTTCAGTTCGTTCATGACGGTTTCGAAGGCGCCGACGCCGGGGACCACCAGGCCGTCGGCGTTGAGGACGTCCTCGGGCTTGGAGCTGAGGATGACCTCGGCGCCGGCGCGCTCGAGGGCGCGGACGGCGGAGCGGACGTTTCCGGAGCCGTAGTCCAGGACGGTGACGGTGGGCTTGCCCTCCGGGGAGGCGGGCTTGCGGCCGGCCTCCGGATCGATGATGGCGCCGTCGCGCAATACCTTCCCGGTCACAGTGCACCCTTGGTGGAGGGAATGCCCTTGACGCGGGGGTCCGGCTCGACGGCGGCACGGAGAGCCCGGGCGAACGCCTTGAACTGGGCCTCGACGATGTGGTGCGGGTCCCGGCCGGCGGTGACGTTCATGTGCAGACAGATTCCGGCGTGCAGCGTGATGGCCTCGAAGACGTGGCGGGTCAGCGAGCCGGTGAAGTGGCCGCCGATCAGGTGGTATTCCTGCCCGGCGGGTTCGCCGGCGTGGACCAGGTAAGGCCGGCCGGAAACGTCCACGACGGCGTGCGCGAGGGCCTCGTCGAGGGGCACGGTCGCCTCACCGAAGCGCCGGATCCCGGCCTTGGTGCCCAGTGCGGTTTTGAGGACCTCGCCGAAGGTGATGGCAACGTCTTCGACGGTGTGGTGCACGTCGATGTGGGTGTCGCCGGTGGCCTTGACGGTCATGTCGATCAGCGAGTGCTTGCTCAGCGCGGTCAGCATGTGGTCGTAGAACGGCACCGAGGTGCTGATGTCCGAGACGCCGGTGCCGTCCAGGTCGATCTCGACCAGGACGGAGGATTCGCTGGTGGTGCGTTCCAGGCGTGCGGTCCGGGCCTGGGCAGCGGCTGATCCGGTGGTGCTCATATGGGTGTCCTTTTGGCTAGATGGCGGTCGCCCGGCCTGTGACGGCGGCGCGCGGGTCCTGGATCAAGTCTAGGGCCCGGCACACCCAGGGCGCCCGGCGGTGCGGTCGCGCGGGGCCGGCGGGGCTGGGCCGGAGGTGCGGGAGGTTGGGGTGGACGCGGGCTCAGCCGCGGTGGGCGGCGAGGATCCGTTCGAGGGCCTCCAGGAAGGCGGTGGTCTCCGCCTCGGTTCCGGCGGTGACCCGGAGATGGCCGGGGATGCCGACGTCGCGGACCAGCACGCCGGCGTCGAGCAGTTCTTGCCAGACCCGGTGCGGGTCGGCGAGCCCGCCGAAGAACACGTAGTTCGAGTCCGACGCCGCCGGGGTCAGGCCCAGCCGGGTCAGCTCGGTGACGATGCGGTCGCGCTGCCTCTTGATGTCCTCGACGTCGGCCATCAGCGCCTCGCGGTGACGGAGGGCGGCGAGGGCGGTGGCCTGGGTGATGGCGGACAGGTGGTACGGCAGGCGCACCAGGCGCAGCGCGTCGGTGACCTCCGGCGCCGCGGCCATGTAGCCGATCCGGGCACCGGCAAGGGCGAAAGCCTTGCTCATGGTGCGGGAGACGATCAGCCGTTCCCGGCCGGGCAGGAGGGTCAGGGCGCTCGGGGTGCCCTCGTGGGCGAACTCGTGGTACGCCTCGTCGACGATGATGATGGCCTGACTGGCCTCCCCGGCCTCGTAGACGGCTTCGACGACGTCGAGGCCAAGGCCCGTGCCGGTGGGGTTGTTGGGCGAGCACAGGAAGACGATGTTGGGCTGCAGTTCGCGGACCTGCCGGGCGGCGGACTCTGCCGTCAGGCTGTAGCCCTCGCCGCGGACGCCGGCGACGTAGCCGGTGTCCGTTCCGGCGGCGAGCAGCGGGTACATGGAGTACGTGGGAGGGAAGCCGAGCGCGTTGCGGCCAGGACCACCGAAGGCCTGGAGAATCTGCTGCAGCACCTCGTTGGAACCGTTCGCGGCCCAGATGTTCGTGGCGTCCAGCCCGTGGCCAAGGTACTCGGCCAGCGCCCCGCGGAGTTCGGTGAACTCCCGGTCCGGATAGCGGTTGAGCCCGGCGGCGGCCTCGGTGACGGCCTCCGCGATCGCTGCCCGCACGTCGGCGGGGACACCATGGGTGTTCTCATTGACGTTCAGGAGAATCGGAACGTCCAGCTGGGGAGCACCGTAGGGGCGCAGGCCCCGCAGGTTGGTCCGGAGGGGAAGTCGGTTGAGTCGCTCAAGCTGGTCAGTCACGTCACCAGTTTAAGTGAGAGGACTGTCTGCCCGGAAACCGTGACCGACGACGGTCCATCCAGCGGCCGACGGACGGACCGGCCCGCCTCGGCGAGCGGGGCATCCCGGGTGATTCAGCTCAGGGGGTCGGTACGAAGAGCTGCTGGCCGGGCAGGACCGGTGCGGCGTCGAGGTTGTTCAGCTGCACGATCTCGGCGACTACGTCCCGGGGATCCCGTTTCGGGTCGACGGTGCCGGCGATGGTCCACAGGGACTCCCCGGTTGCACGGTCACAGTGACCGTCGGGGTGGTGGCCAGCGATGCCGGGGAATCGGCGGCCTTCGCCGGCGCGGTCAGGAAGCCGGCCAGGGACAGCAGCAGGGCCGCCAGCAGGATCAGGGGCAGTCCGAAGAAGACGAAGCGTCCCCGCCGGGTCAGCCGCAAAGGTGCCTGGGCCGAAGTGTGGGCCCGGCGGACAGCGGATGGGCTCCCGGCGGTGGCGTAAGCGTCGGCAGGGGCCGCGAACGGAGCCACCGCCCCGGAGAAGGCCGTGGTGGAATCCGGCACGAGATACAGTGCCGGCCGCCCGGCGTCGGAAAACTGCGAACCGGCGAAAGCGCTTCTTGCTGACATGAACTGAGCCCTCCTGGACTTGTCGTTGCCGCCCGGCGTACTCCTCGTACTTGCCGCCAACCGGCTGAACCATCGATCGCTTCGAACACAAAGCCGAAAGCGGCTGTGGTTCTCCACTCGCATTCTTCGAACACATATTCGAATCCTGCTGTTCCCTTTTTAGCACCTATGAACGAACTCTGTCGAGACTCGCTAGAACAAATGTTTGAAAAACACCGGCGGCTGACCTATTTTTGAAGCACGGAACCGGTCCTTTGGGGGACCCGCACTCCGCACCTGCAGTCTGAAACCTGTCGAACACCCGCCAGTGGTGATCAAGAGCAGTCAAACGGCAGGCACTGACATTTTTAGGATTCGCAGCAATCGGGCCGCTTCACTCGGTCCGCCGGCCACGGATCCGCACCACGAACGGAAGGCATGGCGACCATGGCAGCACAAGCCACCGGCGGGAGGGCAACCCGGCGCGGCGCCCAGCCTGCCCGGGCGCCCAAGAGCCTCACGGTCCGTCAGAAGAAGATCCTCGAAACCATCCAGCGGTCCGTGACGGACAACGGCTATCCGCCGTCGATGCGCGAGATCGGGGACACGGTGGGGCTGGCCAGCCTCTCCAGCGTGACCCACCAGCTCTCCCAGCTGGAGAAGCTGGGCTACCTGCGCCGGGATCCCAAGCGTCCCCGGGCCATGGAAGTGCTGATGCCGCTGACTCTGGATGAGAGGTCCACCCCGATTTCCGGCGTCGAACAGCCCCGCGGGCTAAAGGCCGTCGGCGGACTCGCCGTGTCGGAGCTGGCCAGCGCCACGGATACGGCAATGGTGCCGTTTGTGGGCCGGATCGCCGCCGGTGGTCCGATCCTGGCCGACCAGGTGGTGGAGGACGTCCTCCCGCTGCCCCGCCAGCTCGTGGGCCACGGTGAGTTGTTCATGCTCAAGGTCGCGGGTGACTCCATGATCGACGCCGCGATCTGCGACGGGGACTGGGTGGTGGTGCGCCGCCAGAACGACGCCGTCAACGGCGACATCGTGGCCGCCCTTCTGGATGACGACGCCACGGTCAAGACATTCCGGCAGCGCGACGGTCACACCTGGCTGCTGCCGCAGAACACCCAGTACGAACCGATCCTGGGCGACCACGCCGTCATCATGGGCAAGGTCGTCTCGGTCCTGCGCTCCCTGTAGCGCCCCTCGGGGCACGCCGACGGCCAGTGCCCGGCCGAACGCCCCGACCCGAGGACCCGACGCCTGGACCTAAGGACCGCATATCCCGGTCGACCACCCCTGCCCCGGGGCCTACGTCCCCTGCGCAGCCTCTTTCGCGAGCCGCTCCAGCGACGCGACGGCCACCGCCGGGTCCGTGGTGGCCCAAAACGGCGGGAGCGCGGCCCGGAGGAACCCGCCGTAGCGCTCGGTGGACAGTCGTGAGTCCAGCACCGCCACCACACCGCGGTCCGACGTCGAGCGGATCAGCCGGCCCGCGCCCTGCGCCAGCCGGATCGCCGCGTGCGTGGCCGAGACGCTCATGAAGCCGTTGCCGCCGGCCTGCGCCACGGCCCGGGACCGGGCTGTCATCAGCGGATCGTCCGGCCGCGGGAACGGGATCCGGTCGATCACCACCAGCCGGCAGGAGGTGCCGGGCACGTCGACGCCCTGCCACAGGGACATGGTGCCGAAGAGGCAGGTGTCCGGTTCGTCCGCGAACTGCTTGACCAGCGCCGTCATGGTGGATTCGCCCTGGCAGAGGATGCTCAGGCCCAGCCGCGGCCGGAGGGCGTCGGCTGCCTCCTCCGCGGCGCGCCGGGAGGAGAAGAGGCAGAGCGCGCCGCCGCCGGAGGCGCGGATCAGCTTCTCGAGCTCGTCCAGGGCCTCGGGCGCGGTCCCCCGGCCCGGTTTGGGCAGGTGCTTGGCGACGTAGAGGATGCCCTGCTTGGGGTATTCGAACGGGGACCCGACGTCGACGCCGGTCCAACTGGGGGCTCCGGGACCCACAAGGCCCAGGCCCCCGGCGGCCGGTTCGAAGGCCGATCCGATGGCGAGGGTGGCCGAGGTCAGCACCACGGTGTGGTCCGCAAACAGGCCCTCCCGCAGCCGCCCGGCCACGCTGAGCGGGGCGATGTTGATCAGCGCGGGCGCCGAATCGTCCGGCTGTGAGTAGCCCTGCTGCGGGTCGAAGGTGCTCTGCCGCGAGAACCACACCACCTCGCGGTTTTCCCGGGCAGCGAGCAGGCGTTCGCAGAGCTCCAGGATCACCATCAGCCGGGAGCGCGCAAGCTGCCGGCCGCCGTCGGCCGTGGTGGAGCCGTCCCCTTGGAGTCGGAAAGCGCCGCACGGCAAGCATCCCGGAGCTGGTCCACGCAGTCGAGCTGTTCGCTGTTTAGGCCGTTGGGCATCAGCCCGCCGGGAACCCCCGCGACGGCGAGCTCGAGGTTCGCGGCGGCGTTGTTCAGCGCATCCACGGTGATGCCGGTGTGTTTGCGGGCGCCCGAGGCGGCGGCGTGGACCATGGCCACGGAGAGCTGGCCGGAGACGGCCCCGGTGACCCGGTCCTGGAGTTCGTGCGCCTCGTCCACGACGACGACGTCGTATTCGGGCAGCACGGCCAGGCCCTCGAAGGCGCTTACGGCCAGCATGGCGTGGTTGGTGACCACGACGTCGGCGTCGGTTGCGTCCTGGCGCGCCAGTTCGCTGAAGCATTCTGCGGCCAGCGGACACTTCTGAGCGCCGAGGCATTCCATGGCGGTAACGGACACCTGCCGCCAGGCGCGGTCGGTCACGCCGGGGAGCAGTTCGTCGCGGTCGCCGGTGGCCGTGTCCTCGGCCCATTCCCGGAGCCGGACCACTTCCCGGCCCAGCTGCGAGGAGGGGCCGCCCATGGCGGCGGCAAAGTGCGGGACCGAGGTGTCCTCACCCAGGGAGAAGAGCTGACCCTCGGCGGGTTCCTCGGATGGGAAGCCGCCCTCGAGCTTGTGCCGGCACACGTAGTTGGACCGGCCCTTGACCAGGGCAATCTTGACGGGCCGCTTCAGGGCAGGGGTGATGGCCTTGAGCAGCCGCGGCAGGTCCCGGCCGACGATCTGGGTCTGCAGGGCCAGGGTGGCCGTGGAGACCAGTGTGGGCTTGTCGCTGTCCAGCGAGTGGGCGATCAGCGGGATCAGGTACGCCAGGGACTTTCCCGTGCCGGTTCCGGCCTGGACCAGCAGGTGGTCGCCGGTGTCGATGGCGCGGGCCACCTGACGGGCCATTTCGTGCTGGCCGTCACGGCTCTGCCCGCCCATCGCGGCGACCGCCCGGTCGAGGAGCTCAATCACGAGCTCCTCGCCGGTGGCGCCGCTGGGGGCCGGGCGTGCGTCGCTGTCCGCGTCCGCCACGGCCGGTTCAGTCATTGCGGACGAAGGGATCCAGCTCGGCCGCCAGGCCTTCGCGCACCATGACGACGGCGCGCGTGCCGGTCTCCTCGTGGTCCAGGCTGACGATCTCCGCCTCGGTCTCGTGCAGCTTGCTGAGCACGTCGCCGCGGCTGTACGGGATCATCAGTTCCAGCTTCACGCTGGGCCGCGGGATGCCTTCGCTGACGGCCCGCAGCAGCTCGGGGATGCCTTCACCGGTGCGGGCGGAGACCACCACGTGGCGCGGTTCGCGCTGCTTCAGGCGCTCCACCACGAACGGGTCCGCGGCGTCGGCCTTGTTCAGGACGATGATCTCGGGCACCTTGCGGGCGTCGACCTCGCTGAAGACGGACCGGACGGCCGCGATCTGGCCCTCGGGGTCCGGGTGCGAGACGTCCACCACGTGCAGGATCAGGTCCGAGTCGGCGACCTCCTCCAGGGTGGACCGGAACGCCTCCACCAGCTGCGTGGGCAGCGAGCGGACGAAGCCCACGGTGTCGGCCAGGGTGTAGCCCAGGCCGTCGGAGGTCTCGGCCTTGCGGACGGTGGGGTCGAGGGTGGCGAACAGGGCGTTCTCCACCAGCACGCCGGCGTCGGTCAGCCGGTTCAGCAGCGAGGACTTCCCGGCGTTGGTGTAGCCGGCGATCGCGACGGACGGGACGGCGTTGCGACGGCGGTTGGCCCGCTTTGTCTCCCGCGCCGGCTTCATGGCCGCGATCTCGCGGCGCAGCTTGGCCATCCGGGTGCGGATCCGTCGGCGGTCCAGTTCGATCTTCGTCTCACCGGGGCCACGGGAGCCCATGCCGGCGCCGGCGCCGCCCACCTGGCCACCGGCCTGGCGGGACATCGACTCGCCCCAGCCGCGGAGGCGGGGAAGCAGATACTCGAGCTGGGCCAGTTCCACTTGGGCCTTGCCCTCGCGGCTCTTGGCGTGCTGGGCGAAGATGTCCAGGATCAACGCGGTCCGGTCGATCACCTTGACCTTGACGATGTCTTCGAGCGCACGCCGCTGGGAGGGCGCCAGTTCGGCGTCGACCACCACGGTGTCCGCACCGGTGGACATCACGATGTCCTTGAGCTCCTGGGCCTTGCCCGAGCCCAGGAAGGTGCCCGGGTCAGGCTTCGCCCGGCGCTGGACCAGCCCGTCCAGAACCTCGGAGCCGGCTGTCTCGGCCAGAGCGGCGAGTTCCCGGAGGGAGTTCTCGGCGTCGGCCAGGGTGCCCTCGGACCAGAGGCCGGCCAGCACCACGCGCTCCAGCCGGAGCTGCCGGTATTCGACCTCGGTGACGTCTTCGAGTTCGGTGGAGAGCCCGGCGGTGCGGCGCAGGGCGCGGCGCTCCTCGAGGTCCTGCTGGTCGCCGTCGTAGCTGCCGTGCTCGGTGGCCAGGCCGGAGATGGCCTGGGCCCGGCCCAGGACCGCGCGGGGTTCGGCGGTGTCCGCGTCGGCGGCGCCGGTGTCCCGGGCGGGGGAATCCTTGGAAAGAATCCGGTCGATCACAGCCTGGATCTCGGCAGGACTCATGTCCTGGGCTGCTGAATCGGGTCCGGTATTGGGCTGACTGGTCATGGTCTCCTTTGAAGGGTCTGCCACTTCAGAATAATGCTGATCGGTGCGATGCGCTGCGGAATTCGCGCTGGGCTGACGATGCGGGGTCATCCGTGCCTCCTGGCTGTCCTGCGGCGGCGGTGCCGCGGACGGGCTGGCTCCTCGGCGGAGCGGCGGGTGGGGTCCGTGGGGCCTGGAAAGGTTTCCTCACGGGCGGGTGCTGCACGCCGGTCGGTTCCGCGGGTCACGGCGGGGCCGTGCGGTGGGATCTTCGAGGCGTGGAGTCTCCGGCGTTGCTGGAAAGAAGTGCCGGAACGGGCCGCGGTTCGCCGCGGCCGGAGGGATCCAGCGGAGGGCGGGGCCTGCGTCGCTGGAGGGCGGATCACCCGCTGAGGCGGGGCGCCCGTGCCGGTTGCCTGGTGGCCGGCTATTCGAAGATCAGGAACATGCCTTCAAGTTTACCAGAGCGCACCTTTCCGGTTTCCCAAGCCCGCGGACGGCCAACTACTCTGGCACGTTATGGAGTCTGCACACTATTTCAGCGCCCAGCCGGCCGGGCCGTTCACCCGCAAGCCCCTCACCGTGGAACTGGCCGGCGCGCCGCGGCAGCTGCAGACCTCCAGCGGAATCTTCAGTCCCGACGGCGTCGACAAGGGCACCGCGGTGCTGCTGGCGGATGTCCCGGCCCCCGCCCCGCAGGGGAACCTGCTGGACATCGGCTGCGGCTGGGGTCCGATCGCGCTGACGATGGCGCTGAAGGCCCCGCACGCGCACGTCTACGCCGTGGACGTCAACGAACGCTGCGTGGCCCTGACCAACGAAAACGCCGCGCTGCTGGGCCTGGAAAACGTCACCGCCAGCACCCCCGGCGAGGTGGACCCGGAGCTGCGCTTCGACACCATCTGGTCCAACCCGCCTATCCGGATCGGCAAGGACGAGCTGCATTCCCTGCTGCTGCTCTGGCTGCCGCGGCTGGCTCCGGGCGGCTCGGCGTGGCTGGTGGTGCAGAAGAACCTCGGCTCGGATTCGCTGCAGCGCTGGTTGGGCACAGAGCTGGACAGCAGCTTCACCGTGACCCGGGAGAGCACCTCGAAGTCGTTCCGGATCCTTCGGGTCAGGAAAGCGTCCCGCTAGCGACGATCACGGCCGGGCCGCTGAGCTCGACGTGCTCGTGGCCGTCGGGGGCGACGAAGAACTTCACGCCGACGACGCCGCCGGGCACCGTGACGTTCCAGGCGTCCGGCGCGCCCTGACCGGCCCAGTGCCGGATCGCGACGGCGGCCGCGCACGCGCCGGTGCCGCAGGAGAGGGTCTCACCCACGCCGCGTTCGTGGACGCGCATGCTGATGGCGCCGACGCCGTCGTGGACCAGCGGTTCGGCGGGGACGACGAACTCGACGTTGGTTCCGTGCGGCGGCTCCGGGTCCACGCGCGGTGCGGCGAAGAGTTCGGTGGCGTCCAGTTCCGCCTGCTCGGCGAGGGCGACGACGGTGTGCGGGTTGCCCATGCTGACCGAGAGGGCGGGGCGGGCGACGTCGAGGCCGTGGGCGCTGACGAGGGAGTCCATGGCCCGGGCGGTGGCCTCGCCGGGGAAGATGAATTCCCAGGGGCCCATGTCCACGGCGTAGCCGGAGGCGGTGCGGACGACGGTCTTGATGCCGGCGCGGGTGCCGATCACGAGGGATTCCCCGGCGGGCAGGTCCACGAGGCCCTGCTGGACCAGGAAGTGGACGAAGACCCGGACCCCGTTGCCGCACATTTCGGACAGCGATCCGTCACCGTTGCGGTAGTCCATGAACCACTCCGCCTCCGGGTGCTGCGCGAGCAGTTCGGCGCCCTCGGGCAGGAACCGGGAGGGGACCGCGCGGATCAGCCCGTCGCCGCCGATGCCGCGGTGCCGGTCACAGAGGGCCGCGACCTGCTCGGCGGTCACTTCCAGGGCCCCGTGCGGGTCCGCGATCAGGACGAAGTCGTTGCCGGTGCCGTGGCCCTTGGAGAAGGCGAGCCCGGCCAGTGCTGTGGTGTCGGCGGCGTGGGCCGTGGAAGCGGCGGTTCCGGCGAGAGTGTCATCCATGGTCCAAGGCTACCGGGCTGCCTCCCGCCGGGACCAACGCCAGCTGCGTTGCCTTCGCCACGAGGTCCGGGTCCTGCCAGTCGAGCCAGGCGATCCGGGGGTCGGCGCGGAACCAGGTGAGCTGGCGGCGGGCGAACTTGCGGGTGGCGGCGATGGTGTCCTCGGCGGCGTGCGCGATGTCGGATTCGCCGTCGAGGACCTTCAGGAACTGGGCGTAGCCGAGGGCGCGGGAGGCCGTCTTGCCACGGCGCAGGCCCTCGGCATCCAGCTGGCGCACCTCCTCGAGCAGGCCGCGGTCCACCATGGCGTGCACGCGGGCGGCGAGACGCTCGCGCAGCTGCTCCCGGTCCACCTCGAGGCCGATCTGGACGGCCGGGCGGTGGTAGGTGCGGTCCGGCATGAAGGAGCTAAAGGGCCGGCCGGTCAGTTCGTACACCTCGAGGGCACGGATGACCCGCCGGGCGTCGCCCAGGCGCCCGGCCGAGACTGGGTCCACCTGTTCCAGCCGGGCCCGCAGCGGGGCCAGGCCTTCCGCCGCCTCCTCGGCCTCGAGGCGGGCCCGGACGGCCGGGTCCGTGCCGGGGAAGTCCAGGACGTCCAGGGCGGCCCGGACGTAGAGCCCGGATCCGCCGGCGAGGATGGCGCGTTTTCCGCGGGCGTGAATGCCGTCGATGGCTTCCCGGGCCTGCCGTTGGAAGTCCGAGACGCTGGCTTCCTCGGTGACGTCCATGATGTCGAGCAGGTGGTGCGGGACACCGCGCCGTTCGGCGTCGGTGATCTTGGCAGTGCCGATGTCCATGCCGCGGTAGAACTGCATGGCGTCCGCGTTGACGACCTCGCCGTCGAGCGCCAGCGCGAGGTCGACGGCCAGGTCGGACTTCCCGGAGCCGGTGGGGCCGACGACGGCGATCACCGGCGGCGGGGCGGCGGACAGTTCGGCTCCGGTCACGGCGTCAGCGGCCGCGTACGGGCAGCGTGGGCATGCCGAGGGACACCCCGGCCTTGCCGCCGCCGGCAGCGCCGGGGGCGGGTGCACCGCAGGAGTCGGCCTGGGACCGGTCCCAGGCGTCGCCGGCCCGGGAGCGGCGCAGCTGGTAGTCCTCGGGCGACGCGGGGTCGGCGATGAGGTGGAACGACGCGGCCTCCGTGACGGTCACGGTGACGAGGTCGCCGGGGCGGGGGCTCTCGGCGCCGTCGGGCACGGAGAAGTGCACCAGGCGCTGGTCCTGCGCGCGGCCCGAAAGCCGGTGGGTCTCCCCGCCTTCCTTCCCTGCTGGGCGGTGACCATGACCTCGACCCGGCGGCCCACCTGGCGGGCGTTTTCCTCGGCGGCGATCCGGTCCTGCAGGGCGGTGAGCCGTTCGAAGCGTTCCTGCACCACGGCCTTGGGCAGCTGTTCGGGCAGGTCTGCGGCGGGGGTGCCGGGCCGCTTGGAGTACTGGAAGGTGAAGGCGGTGGCGAAGCGGGAGCGCTCCACGACGTCCAGGGTGGCCTGGAAGTCCTCCTCGGTCTCCCCGGGAAGCCGACGATGATGTCGGTGGAGATCGCGGCGTGCGGGATCTTGTCCCGGACCTTGTCGAGGATGCCCAGGAACTTGGTGGAGCGGTAGGAGCGCTTCATGTCCTTGAGCACCTTGTCCGAGCCGGACTGCAGCGGCATGTGCAGCTGCGGCATGACGTTGGGGGTCTCCGCCATGGCCTCGATGACGTCGTCGGTGAAGGCGGCGGGGTGCGGGCTGGTGAACCGGACGCGTTCCAGTCCGGGGATCTCGCCGCAGGCGCGCAGCAGCTTGGAGAAGGCCTGACGGTCGCCGAATTCGACGCCGTAGGAGTTCACGTTCTGTCCCAGCAGGGTGACCTCGATGGCGCCGTCGTCCACGAGGGCCTGGATTTCGGCGAGGATGTCGCCGGGGCGGCGGTCCTTTTCCTTGCCGCGCAGGGCAGGGACGATGCAGAAGGTGCAGGTGTTGTTGCAGCCAACGGAGATGGAGACCCAGCCGGCGTACACGGAGTCGCGCTTGGTGGGCAGCGTGGAGGGGAACACGTCGAGGGATTCGAGGATTTCCAGCTGCGCCTCGTCGTTGTGGCGGGCCCGGTCCAGCAGGGCCGGCAGCGCGCCGACGTTGTGGGTGCCGAACACCGCGTCGACCCACGGCGCCTTCTTCAGGATCGTCTCGCGGTCCTTTTGCGCCAGGCAGCCGCCGACGGCGATCTGCATGCCCGGGTTCGCATCCTTGACCGGGCGGAGAATTCCGAGGTTGCCGTAGAGCTTGTTGTCCGCGTTCTCGCGCACGGCGCAGGTGTTGAAGACAACGACGTCGGCCAGCTCCCCTCGGAGCGGACGTACCCGGCCGCCTCGAGCAGCCCGGACATGCGCTCGGAGTCATGCACGTTCATCTGGCACCCGAAGGTGCGCACCTGGTACGTGCGGGCGGGCGCGGACACTGCCGCATCCGTGGAATCGGCGTGCGTCGAGGGGCTGTCGGCTGGGGAGGGAATGGTCAAACTCACCCGTTAAGGGTACCGGCTCCGCCCGGGGCGCGGACTACGCGGGCGGGGCGAGGGTGAGGATCTCGGCCCCGCTTTCCGTGATGGCGATGGTGTGTTCGCTGTGGGCGGTCCGGCAGCCGGTGGCGCTGCGGAGCGTCCAGCCGTCGGCGTCGGTCACCAGGGTGGCCGTGTCCTCCATGATCCAGGGCTCCAGCGCCAGCAGCAGTCCCGGCCTGAGCGTGAAGCCGCGGCCAGGCCGGCCGGTGTTGGGCACGTGCGGGTCCTGGTGCATGGTGGAGCCGATGCCGTGGCCGCCGAATTCGGTGTTGACCGGGTAGCCGGCCGCGGTGAGGACGCCGCCGATAGCGGCCGACAGGTCGCCGATCCGAGCGCCCGGCTTCGCCGCCGCAATGCCGGCGGCGAGGGCGCGTGCGGTGGTCTCGATCATCGCGACGCTCGCGGCGGGACGAGCTTCGCCGACGAGGAAGCTGATGGCAGAGTCCGCGGCGATGCCGTTTCTGGAGACGGCGAGGTCGAGGGTGAGCAGGTCCCCGTCGGCCAGGCGGTAGTCGTGGGGCAGTCCGTGCAGGACGGCGTCGTTCACGGCCGTGCAGATGTAGTGGCCGAACGGTCCGCGGCCGAAGGAGGGGGCGTAGTCGACGTAGCAGGATTCGGCGCCGGCCGCGGCGATGAGTTCCTTGGTCCAGCGGTCAATGTCCAGCAGGTTGGTGCCGACGGTGGTGCGGCTCTTGACGGTCTGCAGGATGCCCGCGACGAGGGCGCCGGACCCGCGGGCCCGGTCCAGTTCGGCGGCGTTGAGAATCTCGATCATCCAATAACTATACCGTCCATATTATCCCGGTACACTGGGTGTCATGGTCAGACTCCCACTCTCCCCGACGAGGTCCGCCGCGGCCAACGCCTGGGCACACTGCTGCGCGAGGCCCGCGGCGACCGGTCGATGCTGGACGTGGCCCTGGCCGCCGGGGTCTCCCCGAGACGCTGCGGAAGATCGAGACCGGCCGGATCGCCACCCCTGCTTTCCCGACGATCGCCGCATTGGCCGAGGTCCTTGGGATGTCCCTGGACCGGCTGTGGGAGGGCGTCAGGGATGCCGAGCCCGACTTGTCAGCAGCCGGCCGCCCGACGGACGCGCCAGCGACGGACGTGCGCACGGCGTCCTAGGACCAAGGGCTTACGGGAATCTGCCGCGTGTGGCGCCGTCTCGGAACAAGACGCTGCCTTAGGTCCAGGCTCCGTCCTCGAACGGCGGCTCATCGCCCGCGCCGCCGTCCTGCAGCGACTCGTCAATGACCTCGTTGACGATCCGGAAGGCCTGGCCGGGCTGGTAACCCTTCCGGGCGAGCATGGACGCAAGCCGCCGGACGGCCTTGTCCCGTTCCGCGCGGTCCTCGAGGCCGTGCAGGGACCGGAGCTTCCGCTCCACCAGCTGGCGGGCAGCCGCGTCTTCCTGCTCGTCGGTCACCTGGGCGAGCGCCTCGGCCGCCGCGTCCTCCGCGACGCCCTTCTCGGCCAGTTCCCGGCGCAGGGCTCCCCTGGCGAGCTTCCGGTTCTCCGAGCGGCTCCTGACCCACATCCGGGCGAATTCCGCGTCGTCCACCAGCCGGACCGCCTCGAAGCGGTCCAGCACGGCCTCGGCCACATCCTCGGGGATGTTCCGCTCGGCGAGTTTGCGCTCGAGCTGGTGCCGGCTCTTGGCGGAGCCGGTCAGCTGCCGCAAGATGATGGTGCGGGCCACCGACGCGGGGTCCGCGTCGGCGTCCAGCTCCGGCGCCGGTGGCTGAGAAGCCCGTGGCTTAGAACCCGTCAACGGCCTTCAGCTTCGGCGACTCTTCCGCGTCGGCTGCCTTGACGCCGACGCCGAGCTTTTCTTTGATCAGGCGCTCGAGCTCCGCTGCCAGCTCCGGGTTGTCGCGGAGGAAGCGGCGGGAGTTCTCCATGCCCTGGCCCAGCTGGTCGCCGTCGTAGGTGAACCAGGAACCGGACTTCTTGATCAGGCCGTGTTCGACACCCATGTCGATGATGCCGCCTTCGCGGGAGATGCCCTGGCCGTAGATGATGTCGAATTCGGCGATCTTGAAGGGCGGGGCCATCTTGTTCTTGACGATCTTGGCCTTGGTCCGGTTGCCGACCGAGTCAGCGCCCTCCTTAAGGGTCTGGATCCGGCGGACGTCGATGCGGATGGAGGCGTAAAACTTCAGCGCCTTACCACCGGTGGTGGTTTCCGGGGAGCCGAAGAAGACACCGATCTTCTCGCGGAGCTGGTTGATGAAGATGGCGGTGGTCTTGGTCTGGCTCAGCCGGCCGGTGATCTTACGCAGGGCCTGGCTCATCAGGCGGGCCTGCAGGCCGACGTGGCTGTCGCCCATGTCGCCTTCGATTTCGGCGCGGGGCACCAGTGCGGCGACGGAGTCGATCACGACGATGTCCAGCGAGCCGGAGCCCACCAGCATGTCCATGATTTCCAGGGCCTGCTCACCGGTGTCCGGCTGCGAGACGAGCAGCGCGTCCGTGTCCACGCCCAGCTTGGCGGCGTATTCGGGGTCAAGGGCGTGTTCGGCGTCGATAAAGGCCGCGATGCCGCCCTGGCGCTGGGCGTTGGCGACGGCGTGCAGCGCCACCGTGGTCTTACCGGAAGATTCCGGGCCGTAGATCTCTACGACGCGGCCGCGGGGCAGGCCGCCAATGCCAAGGGCGACATCCAGGGCGATGGAGCCGGTGGGAATGACCTCGATGGGGGCGCGGACTTCATCGCCCAGGCGCATGACCGAGCCCTTGCCGAACTGCTTGTCAATCTGGGCGAGTGCTGCGTCGAGCGCCTTCTGGCGATCCGGGGCTGCGGCCATGATTCACACCTCAAAAACTTTCTCATTGGAGAGTGGCCGTCACGGCCGTTGCTGTCATCACCGACGTTAGGGGCAGCCACTGACAAAGTTGCCGCCGTCGTCGCGTATGTGGAAAACGCTCTGAAAAAAGCATAGCCCGACCCGAACAGATATTCGAACAATCCCCCGGCGTGTCAGGCACCCCGGCAGGCCGGGCGCCCACGGGGCGGGCCTGGTTCTCCGGACCAGTCCAGCGGGCCGACGTCGCCGGGCCTAGTTCAGCGGACCCTGGTCGCGGGGTTTGATGTCGCGGCCGAGCCGGCGCTCCGCGGGCACGTCCTGAACGTCGCACATGGCCAGCCACACCTGTTTGGGCGGGATGCCGGCGCTCAGCGCCTGGTCCGCGGTGCGCCCTCCGACGCCGGCCAGGATCAGGGAGCTGCTGAGGACGCGGGAGTAGCCGGCACCGAACTCGTCGTCCATGAGCCGCCAGAAGTCGCTGATTCGCACCGCACAAGTCTCTCACGGAAGGGGACCCCGGGGCGGACCCTAGAATGGTTGCTATGAGCACCATTGACCACGCCGCGACCACGCCGGAGCAGGGTTCCGGGGCCGGCGCGGCCTCCCCCGACGAGTCCATTGCTGAGGTGGAACACCAGCTGAGCCTGCTGTGGCGGCGCGCCCGTTCCGTCTCGCAGCGGCTCTCCCGCGAGGTGCACCCGGACATGGAACCCGCCGCGTACGGCCTGCTCTCGGTGCTCCGGACGAGGGGTCCGATCCGCCTGACCGAGCTGGCGGCCTGGCTGGGCGTGGGCAAGCCGTCGGTCAGCCGCCAGGTAGCGTTCCTGGAGGGCCTCGGCCTGGTGTCCAAGGCCGCGGACCCGCTGGACGGCCGGGCGCAGGCGATCAGCCTGACGGCCCTGGGCGAGGAGAAGATGCACCTGGTGCAGGACGCCCGGCGCGAGGTGTTCCGGGACCGGCTGGCGGAGTGGCCTGCCGGGGACCTGGCGGCCTTCGCCGGCTACATGGCCCGGCTCAACGCCAGCTACGAACGGGACGGCTTCCCGCGCGACGAAGACCTCTAAAAGACCTGCAGGGGCACGCAAAGGTCCCCGGCACACCGCCGGGGACCTTTTCTATGCTTGTGGTGACGCTGGCTTTAGCGGGCGCCCGACAGCAGTCCGGTTCCCAGTTCGTCGTTCAGTTCACTGTCCAGGTCACGGCCGTACCGCTGGGAGAATTCCTGCGGAACGGTGTCCGGCACTGCCACGCCCTCGGCCACGGCGACACGGTCGCTGACCTCGCGGAGCATGCTGGAGAGCGGGACATCGAGGGCCGTGCAGATCGACGAGAGCAGCTCCGAGGAGGCTTCCTTCTGGCCGCGCTCCACTTCGCTCAGGTAGCCCAAAGATACTCGGGCACTGTGCGAGACTTCGCGGAGGGTACGGCCCTGGCGCTGGCGGACGTCGCGCAGGACATCGCCAATTTCGTGACGAAGTACAACCATCTTGCGCTCCTTCTGTTCGCTCTTAGCCTGATCGGCGAGGCCCACATCCTTCCAGCGGACAACGCCGTTTACGGATACGGGCTGCTTTACCATCTGTATCGCCTTGCTCCCTCGTTGGTCGGTTCGCCGTTTCGGTGCGAACGTCTCGGTGACTTCATCCTATGCGCCGCCCTTCTTCGATGGCGACACAATGTAACAACTATTCGAAATCACGTTTTGTTCCCCGTTACTTTACGGACCGGTAGCACCGCCGACGGCGTCGAGCAGCCGGTCGAGTGCGGCGCCGCAGGAGAGCGCGCGGATCTCCTGCCGGCTGCCCTCGAAGCGGTAGGGGTAGGACGCCGCGCCCTCCGCCGTGGCGACCCCGATGAAGACAGTGCCCACGGGCTTGCCGTCGTGGGCGTCGGGGCCGGCGACGCCGGTGGTGGAGACGCCGACGTCGGCGCCGCACGCGCGGCGGGCGCCGGCGGCCATGGCGGCGGCCACGTCGCCGTCGACCGACCCGGCCGTCTCGAGGAGAGTTTCCGGGACCCCGAGCACCGCCGCCTTGACCTCGTTGGCGTAGGCGACGACGCCGCCGCGGAGCATCGCGGAGGCGCCGGGCGTGTCGGCGAGGACGGCGGCGACCATGCCGGCGGTGAGCGACTCGGCCGTGGCCACCGTCAACCCGGCGTCGACGGACCGCTGCACGGCTTCGCCGGCGAGGCGGTGAAGGTTCGGGTGCAGGTTCGGGTGGGCTTCCGGGTGCAGGTTCGCGTGTGCTTCCGGGTGCAGGGGGCCGGTCACGGGGCGCCCTCCTGGATCTTCTGCTGCTGCGCCTTGATGCCGCGGGCGCGCAGCTTCATGGCCTCGATGACATACTCGGCGCCGGTCCAGACCGTGATGGCGAGGGCCGCCAGCATCACGATGAAGCCCAGCACTCCCAGCCACGGGGCGATCGCGGCGAGCGGGACGACGTAGAGGAAGATCGCGGCGGTCTGCACGACGGTCTTGAGCTTGCCGCCGCGGGAGGCGGGGATCACGCCGTAGCGGATGACGAAGAAGCGCAGGGCGGTGATGCCCCACTCGCGGATCAGGATCAGGGCGGTCACCCACCAGGGCAGCTCGCCCAGCAGGGACAGCATCACCAGGGCGGAGCCGATCAGCAGCTTGTCCGCGATGGGGTCAGCGATCTTGCCGAAGTCGGTGACCAGGCCACGGCTGCGGGCGATGTCGCCGTCGAGCTTGTCCGTGTAGATCGCGACGGCGAAGACGGCGACGGCGGCCCAGCGCCACGGCCCGTTGCCGGCGTGCAGGCCAGGGGCGTCCGCGACGAGGCACCAGATGAAGAAGGGCACCAGCGCGATCCGCAGCATCGTCAGGATGTTGGGCAGGTTCCAGATCTGCGGGGCGGCCCCCGGGTTGTTCTCTGCGCTAGTCACTCTCTTAGGCTACCGTCTGCACCGGTTACCGGCCGGTGAGCGACCAGGCGTCCTCGGAGCCCTCGTCCTCGCCGCCGTCCGCGCCGTCGTAGTATTCGACGCTCTGGGCCCGGTTGTCCAGGTCCGCCGCCACCAGGTCCTCGGCGTAGCCGCCCTGGGCGATGTTGGCGTTGGCGTTATCGCTCAGCGCTGCGGTCTGCGAGTCGGCCGCGGCCGGGGCGTCCTGGCCCTTCATGGCCGCCAGCACGGCCGCGAGGTCGTCCGGCTTGACCAGCACGTCGCGGGCCTTGGAACCCTCGGAGGGTCCCACCACTCCCCTGGATTCGAGCAGGTCCATGAGCCGGCCGGCCTTGGCGAAGCCGACGCGCAGCTTGCGCTGCAGCATCGAGGTGGAACCGAACTGCGTGGTGACCACGAGTTCGGTGGCCTGCAGCAGCACCTCCAGGTCGTCTCCGATGTCGTCGTCGATCTGCTTCTTCTCCGCCTCGGGCGCGACGTCCTCGCGGTAGACAGCCTGCAGCTGGCCCTTGACGTGCTCGACCACCTTGTGGATCTCGGATTCGGTGACCCAGGCGCCTTGGACGCGCATGGCCTTGGAGGCGCCCATCGGCAGGAAGAGCGCATCGCCCTGGCCGATCAGCTTCTCCGCGCCGGGCTGGTCGAGGACGACGCGGGAGTCGGTGACCGATGAGGTGGCGAACGCCATCCGGGACGGGACGTTGGCCTTGATCAGGCCGGTGACGACGTCCACCGAGGGCCGCTGCGTGGCGAGCACGAGGTGGATGCCGGCGGCACGGGCCAGCTGGGTGATGCGCACGATCGAGTCTTCGACGTCGCGCGGGGCGACCATCATCAGGTCGGCGAGCTCGTCCACGATCACCAGCAGGTACGGGTACGGGCGGATGACGCGCTTGGAGTCCACGGGCGGGTGGACCTTCCCGGCGCGGACGGCCTTGTTGAAGTCGTCGATGTGCTTGAAGCCGTAGTTGGCCAGGTCGTCGTAGCGGGCGTCCATTTCGCGGACGACCCACTGCAGCGCCTCCGCGGCCTTCTTGGGGTTGGTGATGATGGGGGTGATCAGGTGCGGGACGCCCTCGTAGGCGGTCAGTTCCACGCGCTTGGGGTCCACCATGACCATGCGCACCTCGTCCGGGGTGGAGCGCATCAGGATCGAGGTGATCATCGAGTTCACGAACGAGGACTTACCGGCACCGGTGGCACCGGCCACGAGCAGGTGCGGCATCTTGGCGAGGTTGGCCACGACGTAGCCGCCCTCGACGTCCTTGCCGACGCCCATCACCATCGGGTGGTCCGTGCGGCGGGCGTTCTGGCTGCGGAGGACGTCGCCCAGGGAGACCGTCTCGCGGTCCGTGTTGGGGATCTCGATGCCGATGGCGGACTTGCCCGGGATGGGGCTGAGGATCCGGACGTCGGAGCTGGCCACCGCGTAGGAGATGTTCTTGGACAGGGCGGTGACGCGTTCGACCTTGGTACCGGGCGAGAGTTCGATCTCGTACCGGGTGACGGTGGGGCCGCGGCTGAAGCCGGTCACGGTGGCGTCCACGTTGAACTGTTGCAGGGTGTCGGTCAGGGCGGCGACGACGGCGTCGTTGGCCTCCGTGCGCTCCTTGGGGATGGAGCCCGGGGTCAGGAAGTCCGAGGCCGGCAGCGTGTAGGTGACGTCCCCGGCGAGGGAGAGCTGCTCGGTACGCTGCGGGATCGGGGTGGGCTGCGGCACGGGGGCGACGGGGTTGGCCGGCACCTTGGCCGCGGCGGCCGCTGCGCCCGGGGTGACGGACCCGGCGGCGATCATGCCGGGGGTGATCTGCGGGATGGCTTCGGTGGCGTTCTCCGGCGCGGCGGCGCTGTCCGCCGCTGCGCCCAGGCCCTGGGCGGCCTTGATCTTCTCGACGGCGATCTCGGCCTGCGTGGGGCGGCGCACGCCGGGCGCGACGGCGGGCGCCTTGCCGGCGCGGCCGCGGCGGCCGCCGTCGTCGTGGGCGTCGTCGGGTTCGTCGTCGACGACGGCGTGCTCAAAGGCCTCGTCGCCGACGTAGCCCTCAAGCCGGGCGTCGGCGGCGTCCTGGTCCTTGCCGAAGAGCCGCTTGCGCTTCTTCTTCGGAGCCGGGGCGTCGTTCTCGTAGAGGTAGCTGCGGTCGTGGGCGTCGGTCTCCGGTTCGTCCCGGAGGTCGATGCCCATGAGGTGTTCGTAGGCGCCGCGGATCCGTGAGGGAATGGCGCCGAACGGCGTGGCGGTGACGATCAGCAGGGAGGTGAACGCGAGCAGGCTGTACAGGGCCACCGGGACGGCGGGGTGGATGGTGGCCAGCGGCGCGGCGGCGAGGTAGCCGAGCATGCCGCCGGCGCGACGGAGGCCGTCGAAGCCCTCGGCGACGCCTGGCTGGCCGCCGATGATGTGGGCGAGGCCGCAGCCGGCGAAGGTCATGATGAGGAAGCCGATGCCGACGCGGTTGTTGCCGCGGCCGTCCACCGGCTGGCGGAAGAGCCGGAAGGCGCAGACGAACAGCATGAGCGGCAGCAGCAGGGTCATCCAGCCGAAGGTGCCGTTGACGATCCCGTAGACCAGGTCCGGGAGCCAGCCGCGGAAGCCCCACCAGGCGAAGGTGGCCACGAAGACGCCGAGGACAAGGTTGAACAGGGCGGCACCGTCGCGGCGCTCCTCGGGGTGGAGGTCGCTGACGTCGGAGCCAATGCGGCGGATCCCGGCGCCCAGGACGTGCCCGATGCCGAGCCAGGCACCCGCAACGACGCGGACCAGCCAGGGCTGGTGCGGCTCGACGGCGGCCATCTGCCGGGTGCGGGCCGTCCCCTGCGTGCGGGATTTGGACGCGGCTGCGCCGGAGGCTTTGGCCGAAGATGTGCCTGATTTGCCCCGCGGGCTGCCGCTTGAGTTGCCTCTAGGCGCGGAAGTAGTTCGTGTCGCCATACCTGCCACGGTACCCGAGGACCGGCCGGATGCCCCGGATTTCCGGGGCGGAGCGGGCCATGTTGATGCTCCCCGGCCCGGCGGGCTCACGGCTCGGCGCTCCCCCGTCCCCGGCGGGTTCACGGCACAGCGGGTTCACGGCACAGCGGGCTCACGGTGCGGAGGGGACTGCTAACGCCGGACGGCTCCCCCGGCCGGGCCGCGCATGGGCGGAACCGGCGGGAGGAGCCGTTTGGGTGCTGCTGGTGGTTCGGGTGCTGCGGGTGCTTACGCCTCGAGGACCACCGGGATGATCATCGGCTTGCGGCGCAGCTTGCGGTTCACCCAGGTGCCGATAACCCGGCGGACGACCTGCTGCAGCTGCTGCGTGGTGTGGTCGCGGTTCTTGACGGCGTCCTCGAGCGCAGCGTTGATCTTCGGGATGATCTCGTCGAAGACCGAGTCGTCCTCGGCGACGCCGCGGGCGTGGATCTCCGGGCCGGAGACGACCTTGCCGGTGGCGCGGTGGATGACGGTGACGATCGAGATGAAGCCCTCGTCGCCGAGCGTCTGGCGGTCCTTGAGGTCCGCCTCGGTGACCTCGCCGACGCTGGAGCCGTCGACGTAGACGAAGCCGACCTCGACCTGGCCGACGATGTCCGCCTCGTGGTCGCGCAGGTCGATCACGGTGCCGTTGTCGGCCAGCAGGATGCTTTCCTCCGGCACGCCGGAGTCCAGGGCGATCTTGCCGTTGGCGATCAGGTGCCGGGTCTCGCCGTGGACCGGCATGGCGTTCAGCGGCTCGAGGATGTTGTAGCAGTAGAGCAGCTCGCCGGCGGCGGCGTGGCCGGAGACGTGCACCTTGGCGTTGCCCTTGTGGATCACGTCCGCGCCGAGCTTGAGCAGGCCGTTGATGATGCGGAAGACGGCGTTCTCGTTGCCCGGGATCAGGCTGGAGGCCAGGATGACGGTGTCGCCCTGGCCGACGACGACGCGGTGGTCGCCGTTGGCCATGCGGGACAGCGCGGCCATCGGCTCGCCCTGGGAACCGGTGGACATCAGCACCACGCGGTTGTCCGGCAGGTTGTCGATGTTCTTGATGTCCACCAGGATGCCGGCGGGCACCTCGAGGTAGCCGAGCTTGGCGGCGATGGCCATGTTGCGGACCATGGACCGGCCGACGAAGGCGACCTTGCGGTTGTGGTTGGCCGCGGCGTCGAGCACCTGCTGGACGCGGTGCACGTGCGAGGAGAAGGAGGCGACGATGATGCGCTTGGATGCCTGGCCGAAGAGGCGGTCCAAAGTGGGGCCGATCTCCTTTTCCGCGGTGGTGAAGCCGGGAACGTCGGCGTTGGTGGAGTCCGAGAGGAACAGGTCCACGCCTTCCTCGCCGAGCTTGGCGAAGTGGCGCAGGTCGGTGATGCGGCCGTCGAGGGGCAGCTGGTCCATCTTGAAGTCACCGGTGTGCAGGACGGTGCCGCCGGCGGTGCGCAGGAAGACCGCGAGGGCGTCCGGGATGGAGTGGTTGACGGCCACGAACTCGCACTCGAAGGGGCCGAACTTCTCGACCTGGCCCTCGTTGACGATCATGGTGGTCGGCTTGATCCGGTGTTCCTGCAGCTTGGCCTCGATCAGCGCCAGCGTCAGCTGCGAGCCGACGAGGGGGATGTCGTTGCGCAGGCGCAGCAGGTACGGGACGGCGCCGATGTGGTCCTCATGGCCGTGGGTGAGGATGACGGCGACGACGTCGTCCAGGCGCTTCTCGATGTAGGAGAAGTCCGGGAGGATCAGGTCGACGCCGGGCTGGGTCTCCTCGGGGAAGAGGACGCCGCAGTCAACGATCAGCAGCTTGCCGCCGATTTCGAAGACCGTCATGTTGCGGCCGATCTCGCCGAGGCCGCCCAGCGGGACGATCCGCAGGGTGTTGGCGGCCAGTTTCGGCGGCGTGACGAGGCCGGGGAGGGCGGTTTGGGTCATAGTGCACTACTTTCCAGGCGGGGCATGGCAGGTCGGGGCGTGATGCGGCGCGGGGCCGGATCAGGCGTAGACGAGCCCGGCCTCCGCCAAGTCCTCGCGGATTGTTTCGATCTCGGCTTCGCCCGGCTCCACGAGGGGCAAACGGACAACCGAGTTGGGCAGGACTCCCTGCCACTTGAGAACTTGCTTCGCAGCTACAGCGCCCTGAATGTGGGTCATCACTGCACGGACCACGGGGTCCAGTTCGAAATGTAGGGTGCGGGCGCTGGCGAAGTCGCCCGCAAGCGCGGCGTCGATCATGGCCCGGAACTGCCGGGTCGCGACGTGCGCGGAAACACTGACGAGCCCGACGGCGCCGGCGGCCATCCAGGGCAGGGTGAGGCCGTCGTCGCCGGAGTAGACGTCAAGGTCCGTGTTGGCCAGCACCTTGGTCACGGCGGCGAAGTCGGCCTTGGCGTCCTTGAGGGCGACGATCCGGGGGTGGTCCGCCAGCCGGATCATGGTCTCGGGAAGGATCGGGACGCCGGCGCGGCCGGGGATGTCGTAGACCATGACGGGCAGGTCTGCCGCGTCGGCGACAGCCTCGATGTGCGCCTGGATGCCGGCCTGGCTGGGCTTGTTGTAATACGGGGTGACGATCAGCTGGCCGTGGGCGCCGGCCTTGGCGGCCCGCTTGGCCATCTCGATCGAGTGCGAGGTGTGGTTGGTGCCGGTGCCGGCGATGACCTTGGCCCGGTCCCCCACCGCCTCGACGATGACGCGGAACAGCTTTTCCTTCTCGTCGTCCTCCAGGGTGGAGGTCTCGCCGGTGGTGCCGGAGATGACGAGGGCGTCATTGCCGTCGTCGACGAGCTTGGAGGCCAGTTCGGCGGACTTCTGATAATCGACGTCACCATCGTTCGTGAACGGCGTGACCATGGCGGTCACGAGGGTTCCAAACGTGTACGAGCGAATGTCAGAGTCAGCCATGGCAAAAACGTTACCTTGTCCCCGCAGTGTTAGGACAATAACGGCAACGTGACGCGCATCATCCCCGTTCGGGTGCGGTGCCCGCCGCGGCGCCGCCCGCGGTGCCGGGCGCTGCGCAGTAGCGGCCCACCGCCTGCTCCCGCAGCGACTCCGCCCAGGCGGCCAGCCGCTGCGCCGCGCGGACGTAGTGGAAGAGCTCGATCGGCGTGAGCGCCTCGACATCGGTCTCGGCGAGCCGGCGTGCCAGTTCGGCGCCGGGCTGCTGGGCGGACAGGGCGGTTCCCTCGTTGTGCCAGGTGAGGTCCTCCGCAGCCTCCCCGGCCACCAATCGGCGGAACAGGAAATCGACGACGCCGGGGCTCATGGCCTTAAGGACGCCGGAGGAAGGCCCGAGCCCGGCCGGCTGCGGTTCTGGTGGATGGTTCATGCCGCCCATCTTATTCGAACATATATTCGAATACAAGAGTCGTGACCGGCCCTCGTGAGACGATCGAGGCATGACCTCCCGCGGTACCGCTGCCCGTTCCAGGACCGCCGGCGGAACGCCCCGGACGCCCCGCCTAACCGGCGTCGACGCCGCCCGGGGCCTGGCGTTGCTGGGGATGATGGCCACGCACATCCTGCCAACCTTCGAGGCCGACGCGGCGCTCACTCCCACTTGGGTGGGCCTGGCGTTCTCGGGCCGGGCGGCGGCGTTGTTCGCGGTCCTGGCCGGGGTGGGACTGGCGCTGTCGACCGGCAAGGGGCAGCCCTACGCCGGGCGCGAGCTCTGGGCGGCACGGCGCGGGGTGGCCCTGCGGGCCCTGGTGGTGGCCGCCGTCGGGCTCAGCCTGGGGGGCCTGGAGGTGAGTATCGCCGTGATCCTGGTGCATTACGCCGTCCTGTTCCTGTGCATCCTGCCGTTCCTCGGGATGCGGCCGGGGCGCCTGTTCGCGTTCGCCGCCGGGTGGCTGCTGGCCAGCCCGGTGCTCGCCTACCTGCTGCGCCCGTGGCTGCTGGCACCGGAGCCGCCGCTGCAACTGGGGCACAACCCCGGCTGGGCCGATCTCGCGGAGCCCGCCCGCGTGGTCGGCGACCTGTTTCTCACCGGCTACTACCCGGTGGTGCAGTGGCTGACGTACCTGTTGATCGGACTCGCGCTCGGCCGGCTGTCTTTGGGCCGGGCCGGTCTGCAGGTCAGCCTGGTGGCCGCCGGAACGGCCGCCGCCGTCTTCGCGAAGTGGTTTGCCGGGGTGCTGATGGAGGACCGGGGCGGCCTGGCGGCGTTGCAGGCGGCCATCGGTGACCCCGACTATCCGCTGGCGTCCCTGCTGGAGGTCAATCTCGCGGGCGTGGACCAGTCGGGCTCGGCCTGGTGGCTGGCCACCGCCGCCCCGCACTCGGGCACCAGCCTGGACCTGCTGCACACCTCCGGGGTCGCGGCCGCCGCACTGGGCGCCTGCCTGCTGCTGGCACGGCTGGCGGACTGGGTGGAGCTGGACCTGCTCCGCCCGCTGCGCGGCGCCGGTGCGATGACGCTCAGCCTGTACACGGCGCACGTGTGCGTCATGGCGTCCCTGCACGGCCACCCGCTGCCGGCCGGGTGGAGCCCCGACGGCGTCTTCTGGGCACAGGCGCTGGCGGTCCTGGCGCTGGGTTGGGTCTTCGCGACACTATCCTGGCGCGGACCGCTGGAGTGGGCCGGCCACGGTGCGAACCTGCTGGGCCGCGGCCGAACCCTCGCCGGCCGCTAGGCCGGGCGTTCCCCGGTGTTCCCGCCGTCGCGGTAAAGGCGGACGGCGTCGCGCATGGCCGCGCGGGCGCGCTTCCGGTCGCCGGCGGCGTCGTAGGCGCAGCTGAGCCGGAACCAGGACCGCCAGTCCTCCGGCGCGGCTTCCGCCTCGACGCGGTACTTCTCGAATTCGGCGTCCGCGGCCTCGCGGATGATCCGCCCGGCGGGGGTGCGCGGCAGGGTGTCTTCCGGCAGGCCTCCCTCGGCCTCGAGGATCTTGGCCAGGCGTTCGGTGCGGGCGCCGAAGAGCAGTTCCCGCACCAGCGCCCAGGCGCCGACGATGGGCAGCAGCAGGTAGGCCAGGCCCAGGGCCTTGGCCACAAGGTTGGGGTCGCCGAGCAGCAGCACGGAGCGCTGCAGCGAGACCACCAGGTAGAAGACGAGCAGGAGCGTCACCGCGCCCACCCAGATCTTGGTGCGGTTTGCCTTGAATGCGGCCAGGACGTTCGCCATCAGAGACCCAGGTCCAGATAGCCGTCCAGGCCCACGGTGAGGCCCGGGTGCGCCGCGACATTGCGGACACCCATCAGCACGCCGGGCATGAAGGAGGCGCGGTCGAACGAGTCATGGCGGAAGGTCAGCTGCTCGCCGGGGCCGCCGAGGAGGACCTCCTGGTGCGCCACCAGGCCGCGGAGCCGGACGCTGTGGACCCGGACGCCGTCGACGTCGCAGCCGCGGGCGCCGGGGCGCTCGCTGGTGGTGGCGTCGGGGCTGGGGGCGACGCCGGCGGCGTCGCGCTCGGCGGCGATGAGCTGGGCCGTGCGCACGGCGGTGCCGGAGGGGGCGTCCACCTTGTCCGGGTGGTGCAGTTCGATAATCTCGACCGATTCGAAGTAGCGGGAAGCCTTGGCGGCGAAGGCGGAGGCCAGAACCGAGCCCAGCGCGAAGTTGGGGGCGATCAGCACCCCGGTCCCCGGCCGGCCGGCGAGGAGGGAGGTGAGGTGCTCCAGGCGCCCGGCGTCCCAGCCGGTGGTGCCGACGACGGCGTGCATCCCGTTCTCGACGGCGAAGCGGACGTTGGCCTCGGTGCTCTCGGGCACGGTCAGATCGACGACGACCTGCGCGCCGGCCTCCGTGAGGGTCTCGAGGGAGTCGCCCCGGCCGAGGGCGGCGACGAGGGTGAGGTCTTCAGCGGCGTCGATGGCCTTGACGGCCTCCGCGCCCATGCGTCCGTTGGCGCCCAGGACGGCGACGGCGAGTTGTTCGGTCATGCCCTCAACCCTACCGCCGGGGCGATGACCGGCCGGAACCGTGACCGCCCGGACCGGCGGCCCCGCGTAACGGGGCACAGGCTCCGCGCGTCGGCGGGGCACAGGCCGCGGGAGGCGCTACTCCCCCGCCCCCACCCATTCGACGGTGCCGTCGCTGAAGAACTGTTCCTTCCAGATCGGAACCTGTTCCTTGATCCGGTCCACCAGCTCGGCGCAGACGGCGAAGGCCTGTCCGCGGTGCGCGGCGGAGACGGCGCAGACCAGGGCCGGGTCGCCGATTTCCAGCATGCCGGTGCGGTGCGCGGCCCAGATCCGGACCGGCTTCGACTCCGTGCCGGCGGCGGCGTGTTCGGCGACGAGTCCAGCGACGACGTCGGCCATCACCTGGTGGGCGGTGGGGTGGGCGCTGTAGCTCAGCCGGTCCACCGGCTTGCCGCCGTCGTGGTTGCGGACGACGCCGCTGAAGCTGACCACGGCGCCGGCCGTGTCCGACTCCACGGCGGCGATGGCCTGGTCGACGGAGATGGGCTCGGCGCTGAGGACGGCGTGGACGATGTCGAACGTGGCGCCGCCGGCAGTGCTGTTGGAGGTGGTGCTGCCAAAAGTGGTGCTGTCCGGGGTGGTGGCGTCGGGGTTGGTGGCGTCAGTGCCCATGGGTGCCTTCCAGCTGGTCGCAGAGGTGGCCGATGATCGGGTCGAGGACGCCCAGGCCGTCCATCACGCCCTTGGGCGATCCGGGCAGGTTGACGATGAAGGTGGTGCCCGCGGCGCCGGCGTGGCCGCGGCTGAGCAGCGCGGTGGGTGTCTTGGCGGCACCGACGGCCCGCAGCCCCTCCATGATGCCGGGGATCTCGCGGTCCAGCAGCGGCAGGGTCTGTTCCGGGGTGGCGTCGGTGGGGCTGAGGCCGGTCCCGCCGCTGGTGATGATCACCGAGGGGCGCTGGCTGAGCAGGGCGCGCAGGGCGGCGCCGACGGGTTCGCCGTCGGGGACCACCATGGGCGGGTAGGTCTCGAAGCCGTGCTCGGTGAGCCAGTCCGCGATGACGGGGCCGGTGAGGTCCTCATAGACCCCGGCCGCGGCGCGGGTGGAGGCGATCACGATGCCGGCCTTCCGGCCGGTCACCTCGCCGTGCGTGTGGGGTTCCCCGTGCGTGTGCGGTTCCCCGTGGGAGTGGGATTCGGGGTGCTGGTGGGATTCGTGGCTGCTCACAGGGTCCAGTCCCCGCTCTTGCCGCCGCTCTTGGCCAGGACCTTGATGTCGTTCAGCACGGCGTGCTTGTCGACGGCCTTGATCATGTCGTAGACGCTCAGGGCGGCGACCGAGACCGCGGTGAGCGCCTCCATCTCCACCCCGGTCACGCCGCGGGTCTTCACTGTGGCGAAGACGGTGACGCTGTCCGCGCCGAGCTCGAAGTCCACCGTGACCTTGCTGATGGGCAGCGGGTGGCACAACGGGATCAGCTCCGGCGTCTTCTTGGCGGCCATGATGCCGGCGACCCGTGCGACGGCGAGCGCGTCGCCCTTGGGCAGGTCCCCGGACCCCAGGAGCACGAGGACCTCCGCGGTGCTGTGCACGGTGGCGGTGGCGGTGGCCTCGCGGGTGGTCTCGGCCTTGGTGGAGACATCGACCATCTGGGCGGTGCCGTCCCGGCGAAGATGGGTCAGCGCGGGCGGGGAGAGTTCTGCGTCGTTCACAGCACCCATACTTCCACCTCATCGCCTGCGGCGAGTTCCGCGGTACCGGCCGGGACATGCACCAGGGCGTTGGAGAGCGCCAGGGCGTGCACCAGGTGTGAGCCGGCGCCTCCCTCCAGCTGCACGGTGCCGTCCGGGGTGAGGGTGCCCCGCCGGACCTGGTGTTTGGCCGCGGGCGAGGTCAGCGGCGCGGCCAGCCGAGCTCGGACGGCGGTCCGGGGTGCGGGACTGCCGAGCAGCGCGGTGAGGACCGGACGGAGGAACATCTCGAAGGAGACCAGGCAGCTGACCGGATTGCCGGGGAAGCACAGCACCGGGACGCCGTCGAAAGTGCCCAGCCCCTGGGGTCCTCCCGGCTGCATGGCGACGGAGCCGAATTCGACGCCGTGGCCCTCCAGGGCCTGCCGGACCACCTCGTAGGCGCCCTTGCTGACGCCGCCGGTGGTGATGATGAGGTCCACCGCGGGCGCGTGGGCGCGGAGCAGCCGCTCGAGGGCGTCCGGATCGTCCGCGGTGATGCCGGCGCGGGTGACGGCCAGGCCGGCCTGCCGCAGCCCGGAATCCAGCAGGGTGGAGTTGGCGTCGTAGATCTTGCCGGCCTCCAGCGGGGTGCCCGGTGCCACCACCTCGTCGCCGGTGGTGACCAGCAGCACGGTCGGGGCGGCGTGCACCGGCGCCTCGGGGAGGCCCAGGGCGGCGAGCAGTCCCAGCTGCCCGGGCCCCAGGTAGGTGCCGGCAGCCAGTGCCCGGGTGCCGGCGGCGATGTCGCTGCCGGCGGCGCGGACGTAGGTTCCTGCGGCCGTGGCGGGCAGCCGGACGGTGGCGGGGCTGCCGGGTTCGGGGAAGACGTCCGGCTCGGCCGCTTCGATCGGCACGACGGCGTCCGCGCCCGGCGGGATCATCGCCCCGGTCATGATCGGGGCCGCGGTCCCGGCGGCCAGGGCGGCGGGTTGGGCGCCTGCTGGCACCGGGTCGGTGACGCGCAGCTCGACTCCGCCCTCGGCCAGGTCCGCGCTGCGCACGGCGTATCCGTCCATCTGCGAGTTGGCGAACGGCGGGAGGTCCAGCGGCGCGGTGATGTCGCGGGCCAGTCCGCGGCCCAGCGCATCGGCCAGCGGCACGGTGTCGGTGCGGACGGCGAGGCCTGCCAGCAGTGCGCGGACCTTGTCCCGGTGCGCCTCGACGCTGGCCGGTCCCGCCGCGGCGGGCTGGGGTCGGGAGTGCATGGGTGCGTGTCCTTCGGCTCGGCGGACTGGGGTTCCGGTGTGGCAGGGGGTCTGGCGGCGCTCCGGCTAGGAGGTCACGTCAACTGTAACCGTGTGGTATCCGGTGGCTCCGTCCGGCGCGACGGGGGCCTGCGCCTCCACCTGGACGGCTCCCGTGGCGTCCGTGGCGCGGACCTGCACCTCGTAGCCTGCCCGGCCCCAGCGGCAGGGACAGTTTCCATTGCCGCCAGGTGTCCGCGGAGATGCCGGGGGCCAGCTCGGCGGCCTTCCAGTCGCCGCGGTTCACCCGTACCTCCACTCCGCGGATTCCCCGGTGCTGGGCCCAGGCCACCCCGCCGAAGGTTCACCGTCCCGGCCGGAACCTTCCGGCCCGCGCGGGGCACGTCGATCCGGGACGAGGTCTTGATCGGGCCCCGCTCGCTCCAGCCGCGCGGGGTCCAGTAGCCCTCGTCGGCGGCGAAGCGGGTGACCTTCAGCTCGGTGATCCACTTGGTGGCGGAGACGTAGCCGTAGAGGCCGGGGACCACCAGGCGCACCGGGAAGCCGTGTTCCAGCGGCAGCGGGGCGCCGTTCATGCCGACGGCCAGGATCGCGTCCCGGTTGTCCGTGAGGGCCTCCAGCGGCGACCCGGCGGTCCAGCCGTCCACGCTGCGGGAGAGCACCATGTCCGCGCCCGGTTGCGGGCCGGCCTGTGCCAGCAGCTCGCGGACCGGCCAGCCCAGCCACCGGGCGTTGCCAATCAGGTCCCCGCCCACCTCGTTGGAGACACACGCGATGGTGATGTGCCGTTCGATCAGGGGTTTGGCGAGCAATGCCTGGAAGTCGAGCTCCACCGGCCGGTCCACCATCCCGGTCACCGTGAGTTTCCAGGTCCGGGGGTCCACCACCGGGACGCGCAGGGCGGTGTCGATCCGGTAGAAGTCGTCCGCCGGGGTCACGAGCGGGCCCTGGCCCGGCAGTTGCTGGTCCGCGCCCGCGGGAACGGGCGGGGCGGCCGAGGCGGGGGCGGGAAGCGCCAGGGTGCTGCGGTAGCCCGTGACGGCGGCGGTGGCGCCGCGGAGCGTGCCGGCGAGCACGCCGCCGACGGCCGCGACTCCCGCCGTAATGGAAAAGCTGCGGAGGAACCGTCGCCGGGTGGCCGGAAACTGCCTCGCGTCCGGCGCCGGCGACGCGTCCGCCACTGAGGTCTCCGACGCCGACGATGTCTCCTGCGCCGTCGTACCGCGCGTCTCCCCCGCCCTCGCCCGCCAGTCACGGAGGGCGCCGATCAGCCAGCGCAGCAGCACGACGGCCACGGCGGCGGCCAGCAGCGGGGCGGGCACGGCAGCCCCGTCCGCCTCCGGCCGGCCCAGCACCGCGGCGAGTCCGGCGAGGCCGAACACCGCGACGACGGCGGCCCCAGCGAAGCGTCGGCGCAGTTCCAGGACCCCGGCGACGGCGGCCAGCACGGCGATCGCCAGACCCATGCCGGTGAGCAGGGCGAGCTTGTCGGCGGTGCCGAACAGAGAGATGGCCCATTCCTTGACGCCGGGCGGGACGGCGTCGATCACGGCGCCGCCCACAGCCGTCACGGGAGAGACCGAGGGACTCAGCAACCCGGCCGCGAGCTCCCCGGCGGCCACGCCGGCTCCTACCGCCGCCAGCCCGGAGGCCGCCGCCCAGCGGGACACGCGCGGGCCCACGAAATCCGGCCCGGACGTGGCCGGTCGCTGTGCCAACGGCTGCTGCGGGGTCTTCATCCTCCCAGCATAGATTCGCTGTCCGGATTCACGGTGTGGGTTCCCGGCAGGGTTCACAGCGTGGGTTCCCGGCAGGTCGCGGCGGCCGGGCGGTGATGCCCCGGCGCAGGTGGCGTAGCCTGACACTATGACTGTTCAGCTTGGCATGCCCCAGCCCCGCCCGGAGGGCGGCACCGGTCCGCAGGCGCCGCAGCCTGCCGGACGCCCGGTCGGGCTGCCCGCGGGCCTGGTGGACCGCTACGGCCGCGTCGCGACCGACATGCGCCTGTCGCTGACGAGATAAGTGCAACCTCCGCTGCACCTACTGCATGCCCGCCGAGGGCCTCGAATGGCTGTCCAAGGCGGCCGTGATGAGCGCCGAGGAGATCGTCCGGATCGTCCGAATCGGTGTGGACAGCCTGGGCGTCCGCGAACTCCGGCTCACCGGCGGCGAACCCCTGGTCCGCGCGGACCTGCTGGAGATCATCGCCGCTCTCCGCCACGCGCACCCGGACCTGCCGATTTCAATGACCACCAACGCCGTCGGCCTGGACAAGAAGGCCCAGGCGTTGAAGGACGCAGGCCTGACCCGGATCAACGTCTCGCTGGACTCGCTGCACGAGGAAACCTTTACCCAGCTGACCCGGCGCCCGTTCCTGAACAAGGTGCTCGCAGGAGTCGACGCCGCCTGGGCCGCGGGCCTGGGACCGGTGAAACTGAACGCGGTCCTGATGCGCGGTATCAACGACGCCGAAGCACCCTCCCTGCTGGCCTGGGCGCTGGGCCGCGGCTACGAACTCCGGTTCATCGAACAGATGCCCCTCGACGCGGACCACGGCTGGACCCGCCGGAACATGATCACGGCCGCCGAAATCCGGGACCTGCTATCCGTGGACTATGTCCTGTCCGCCGACCCGCGGGAACGCGACGGCGCCCCGGCCGAACGCTTCGAGGTCCGCGCCAGGGTCCCCGGCACGGACACCGCGGAAGGGCCGGTCCTGGGCACCGTGGGCATCATCGCCTCGGTCACCGAGCCGTTCTGCGCGGACTGCCGGCGCACCCGGATCACCGCCGAGGGCAAGATCATGAGCTGCCTCTTCTCGCACGAGGAGACGGACCTGCTCGACCTGCTGCGCAGCGGCGCCACCGACGAACAGCTCGCCGAACGCTGGCAGGACGCCATGTGGGCCAAGCCCAAGGCCCACGGCATGGACCACGTGGGCCTCGACGCCCCCGACTTCGTCCAGCCGGACCGCAGCATGAGCGCCATCGGAGGCTGACCCACCCGTGATCGTCCGCTACTTCGCTGCCGCGCGCGCCGCCGCCGGCGTCGACGAGGAAACCTTCCAGCTGCCCGAGGGCGCCGACGTCGCCGGCCTGCTGGAGGCCGTGCTCGCCGTCGACCGTCCCGTCCCGCCCGCGGGCACTCCCCCGCTGGCCCGGCTGCTGTCCCGTTCCAGCTTCCTGCTCAACGAGGTGGCCGTCCGGGACCGCGCCACTGCGCTGGCCCCGGACGACGTCGTCGACGTCCTGCCGCCGTTCGCCGGCGGCTAGGAACCCGCCGGGAAACTACTCCCCGGCGAGGGCGGCCCGGACGGTGTCCGCTACGGCAGCCGCGCCCCGCTCGCCCATGATGATCGTGTAGTGGTTCACGTCCGGCACGTCCCGGACCTGCAGGGACGGCAGCTTCTCCGCCCAGGTCTCGAGGTAGCCCGGGGCGTACAGGCCGGCGGGTTCGTTCAGCAGCCCGCGCGGCGCCCGCAGCACCTGGGTCGACACCGTTAGGTCCGCGAGGGCCTTTAGCAGCGAGGAGCCCCGGTGCAGGTCCGCGGTGTCCTCCGCCATCGCCTCGTACCGGGTGGCCGGCTTCAGTTCCGGGGCTTCGCCGGTGAGGTCGTAGTCCACGTAGTCGTCCACGAACGGACCCCAGTCGGAGGCGAAGGCCGGGTGCTTGCGCCAGAAGGAGCGGTAGACCTCGCGGCTGGGGAAGGTGGCGTTGAGCCGCTCCGCCGCCGGTCCCAGGATGGAGGAGACGATCTCGGCGTCGGAGAGCCCCTCAGGGACCTGCAGCGGCAGGCCGCCGTCCACCAGCACCAGGGACCGGACCCGCTCCGGGGACAGGTCCGAGAGGACCACCGAGGCGAAGCCGCCCATGGAGTGCCCCACCACGACGACGGGGCCGGGGGCGAGTTCGGCCAGCACGGCGGTGAGGTCCTCGGCGTGCGAGGTCATGCCGTACGGGGCGGGCAGGGCGTTGCTGCGGCCGCGGCCGCGCAGGTCCGGGGCGATGATCCGCACGTCGGGCAGCGCCTCGGCCAGGTAGGCCCAGCACTTGTGCGAGGCGGTGACGCCGTGGACGGCCAGGATGGTCGGGGCGTCGGAGCTGTCCTCCGGGCCCCAGATGGCGGTGTGCATGGTGCCGCCGCGCACGGGGACCTCGACGGTCCGGTAGGTCTGCTGGCTGGTGGTCTGGGTCATGGGTTCGTCCCTTCCTGGGGCGGGGTGGGGTTCGCGGCGGTAGTGGGGGCGGGCAGGCCGGGGTCCGGGGCCAGCCCGCGTTCGATGAACTGCATCATTTCCTCGAAGACGTGCTCGGGGATCTCGGGCCGGGCGCCGGCGGCCGGTTCGGCGCCTTCCTCGTCCCAGAGCACCCAGCGCATGCCGATCAGCTCGCCGATGCCCATCAGGGCCCAGGCCGCGACGGTGGGGTCCATGTCCCGGACCTCCCCCGCGAGCTGGGCGGACTTCAGGCCCTCGATGTAGCCGTTGACGATCCGCGTGTAGTGCAGGCGGAGGGCGCCGGGCGAGACGAACTCGGCCTGGCGGATGATCCGGTAGAGCGCGGGGTGCTCTGCGGTGAAGCGGAAGAAGGCCCGGAAGCCGGCCCGTTCGGCGTCGATCCGGTTGCCGGCGCTGCGGGCGGCGTCGGTCATGGCGTGCCGGACCCGGCGGTTGAGGTCCTCCACGACCTCGTCGAAAATCGTCTGCTTGCCGTCGAAGTAGAGGTAGAAGGTGCCGAGTCCGACGCCGGCGGCCTCGGTGATCTTGACGATCGAGGCGTCGTGGTAGCCCACCGAGGCGAAGACGGCCTCGGCGGCCTCGAGCAGCTTGGCGCGGGTGCGGGTTCCGCGGGCGGTGCGGGGTGCGGTGCTCATGGCCGGCCTCCGGTGGTGGATGCGGTGGTGGTGGATGCGGTGGCCGGGGCGGCGCCGTCGGGGTGACGCGCGGCGAGATCCTGCCGGAGCCGGGCGCGCAGCACCTTGTTCAGCGCCGTGCGCGGCAGCCCAGCGACCTGTTCCACCCGGGACGGGACCTTGAAGCGGGCCAGCTGGGCGGCGCAGTGGTCCAGCAGGTCCTGCTCGTCGGTGGCCATGCCGGGCCGGACCACCACGAACGCCTGCCCGGTCTCGCCCCAGCGGGGATCTTCGACGCCGACGACGGCGGCCTGCGCCACCGCCGGGTGGGCCAGGAGGACGGCCTCCACCTCGGAGGGCGAGACGTTCTCGCCTCCGGAGATGTAGATGTCCTTGAGCCGGTCCACCACCTTGATGTACCCGTCGGCGTCGCGCTCGACAAGGTCCCCGGTGTGCAGCCAGCCGCCGGCGAGGACCGCCGCCGTCGCGGCCGGGTCGCGGAAGTAGCCCGCGAAGACGCCGGGGCCGCCCACCAGGAGTTCACCGGCGGCCGCGCCGTCGAGGATCTCCCCGGTGGCGGGATCGGCGACCGCCACCTCGACATGCGGGTAGGGCTTGCCGGAGTAGCCGATCATCCGCTCGGCGTCCTGGTTGGGCAGGCAGAGCACGTTCGGGGACGCCTCGGTGAGGCCGTAGCCCTGGCTCAGCGCCACCCCCTTGCGGTGCCAGATCCGCAGCAGCGGCGCGGGCATGGGAGCCCCGCCGACGACGGCGTGCCGGAGGCCGCCGAGTTCCGCCGCGGCGAAGTCGGGGTGTTCGGCCAGCATCAGGTACTGGGTGGGCACGCCCATCAGCATGGTGACGCCGCGTTCGGCGATCAGCTGCAGCACCCGGCCGGGGTCGAAGCCGCGCTCCAACACCACCGTGGCCCCCACCCACCAGGCCAGCAACGGCTGGATGTTCCAGCCGCCCACATGGAACTGAGGGAGGACGGCCAGGACCACGTCGCTGCTGCCCATGTCCAGGGTGCGGGAGAGCGAGAGGTTGTTCCAGAAGCAGTTGGCGTGGGTCAGGACGGCAGCCTTGCTGGGCCCCTCGGTGCCGGAGGTGAAGATCATCAGCAGGGCGTCGTCGTCCTGCACGGACTGCCGCGGAAGTTCCGGCGCCGGGGTGACCCTGGTGGGCGGCGGGACGGACTTCTCCACCCCGCCCGGGCCCAGCGCCGCGGTCCGTGGCCGGTGCGCGAGCAGGGCGCAGGCGGCGGCACCCAGGGAGTCCAGGTCCGCCTCAACGAGCAGCAGGTGCGGCTCCGCGAGTTCCAGCTGCACGGCCAGTTCCCGGGACGAAAGCCGCCAGGACAGGGGCACCAGCACCAGGCCGGCCTTAGCGCAGGCGAAGAACGCCACCACGTGGTCGGTGCTGTTGCCGGTGAGGCTCGCCACCCGGTCCCCCACCCGGTACCCGGCGGCGCGGAAACCCTCGGCCAGGGCCGCGGCTCGGCGTTCCAGTTCCAGGTAGGTCAGGGCGCAGCCCCTGTCATCGATCGCGACCCGGTGCGGGGTGGCGTGGCTGCGGTCCGTGGTCCAGCGGCCCAGGGTGTGGAGCCCGTCCCCGCGGGCGGGGCGGCCGGCGGAAGCCGTGTTGGTGGTCATGCTGCGTCCTCCAGGATTTCCCGCGGCGTCTCGGTGGTGCCGCTGCCGGCCCGGCCGCGGCGCCGTTGCGCCAGCCGCTCCGCCGTCCCGGCGATGCCGCCCGGGAGGAAGAGCACCACCAGGATGAACAGCATGCCGAGGATGAACAGCGGTTCAGACAACGGTACCCGCAGGATGTCCGGAAGACCCTTGACGGCCTCGGAGTTGGCCAGGGCGGTGAGCCGCTGGTCAAGGATGGTGTAGAAAACGCCGCCGATCACGGCGCCCCAGCGCGAGCCCACGCCGCCGAGCACCACCATGACCAGCAGGGTGATGGTCAGGTCTGATGAGATGGCCCGGGGCACGGCGCCGCTTTGCAGCAGCAGGAACACCATGCCGATCACGCCCACCAGGATCGCGGAGACCACAAAGATCAGCAGTTTCACCAAGTACGGCTGCAGGCCCAGCACGCGGACCCGGAGTTCGTTCTCGCGGACCGCGGCGGCGGTGTGGCCGGCCCGGGAGGACTGCACCCAGGCGACGATGATAAAGACAACCACCAGCACGGCCAGCGCCAGCCAGTAGAGGTTCCGGGTGTTTACTACGCCCACCAGGGCCTCGGGCAGGTTGTCCGTGCGCAGGGTCAGGCCCTCGTCGCCGCCGGTCCGGCCGTCCGGGTTGCGGCCAACGATCACCGAGCCGGCCTGGGCGAAGGCGAGGGTGACCATGGCGAAGGGGATTCCGCCGACGCGGAGGCTGATGCTGCCCACCACGTGCGCCAGCACGATCACGATCAGCAGGGTCAGTCCCATGGCCGGCAGGAGCGGGATCTCCAGGTTCTTCAGGATGATCGCGAGCCCGTAGACGCCGGCCCCGAAGTAGAGGGCGTGGCCGAAGGAGAGCAGCCCGGCGACGCCGAGGAGCAGGTGGTAGGTCAGGGCGGCCGCGGCCATCAGCATGCTCATGGCCAGCAGCTGCAGCGACCCCGGGGTGTAGCTGGGGCCGGGCAGGATCCCGGGCAGGGACAGGTTGAGCAGCGGCAGGAGGACCAGGAGCAGTACCCCGGCCAGTCCCGCGGCCCAGCCGGCAATCCGGCGGCCGGTGACGGGGCGGCCTCCCCTGCCGCGGCCGGTGCCGGGCGTGCCCGCGGTGGGTGCGCCGTCGTCGTGGGTGGAGCCTTGGCGGCGGGACCGTCGGACTGCGCCGGTCCCGGCGGTGGTCCCGGCGTCGCCGCCGGTGTTGGTCTCGGTGTTGCTGCCGGTGGCGGTCATGCGGTTCTCCCAAGCAGGCCGGTGGGGCGGACGAGCAGTACGACGCCGAGGGCCAGCACCACGACGAAGTCGCCGGTGCCGCCGAGGTAGAAGTTGGCGAACTGCTGGAGGACGGCGACGGCGACGGCGGCGATGGCCGCGCCGGTCAGCGAGCCGAGGCCGCCGATCACCGTGACGATGAAGGCGAAGATCAGCAGCGAGCCGCCGAGCATCGGTGAGACGTAGCCGAAGTAGTGGGAGGCGAGGACGCCGCCCAGTCCGGCGGCGGCGCCGCCGATGGTGAAGACCAGGGTGAACGCCTTGCGGACGTCGATGCCCAGTGCGGTGACCATGGAGCGGTTCTCGACGCCGGCGCGGATGATCATGCCGTAGCGGGTCTTCTTCAGGAAGAAGACCAGGGCCAGCAGCACCAGGACCGCCGCGAGGATGCAGACGAAGCGGTCGTTGGGGACGCGGGCGCCCAGGATGTCGGTGGTGTCCTTGAACCAGGCCGGTCCCTGGATGAAGACCGGGTCGGTCCCCCAGATGCCGTCGAACAGGGCGACGGTGGCCAGCGAGAGGCCCAGGGTGACCAGGACCTGTTCGATGTGGCGCTGGTAGAGGCGCCGGATCAGGACGAACTCGGTGAAGGCAGCGAACGCGGCTCCGGCGGCGGCACCGATGAGCAGGGAGACCAGGAAGATCCCCCAGTTGTCCGACCCGGCGCGGCGGGCGATCTCCCAGCCGGTGAAGGCGCCGAGGGTCAGGAAGGCCCCGTGGGCGAAGTTGAGGACGCCCATCAGGCCGTAGATCAGCGACAGACCGGCGGCGACGAGGAAGTACAGCGCCCCGAGGCCGAGGCCGGTGAAGAGCAGGAGGATTACGGTACTCACTGGGCAGCGCCTTTCACGGCAGCATGGGAGGCCTGGTCCGCACCCGGGTGCGGGTCGTTGGAGACGCCGAGGTGGCGCTGGATCAGGGCGGCGTCGTCGAGGAATTCCAGCGCCGGCCCGGTGTGGACCACGCGGCCGCCGGAGAGGACGACGGCGTCGCCGGCGAGCTGGCGGACCACCTGGAGGTTCTGTTCCACCAGCAGGATCGGCACGGTCCGGGCGGCCTCGGCCAGGGTCTCGGCGACCTCGCCGACGATCTTGGGGGCCAGGCCCTTGGTGGGTTCGTCGACCAGCAGGACCTTGTTGGTGTTCAGCAGGGCGCGGGCCAACGAGACCATCTGCTGCTGGCCGCCGGAGAGCGTCCCGGCCATCTGGCCGGCGCGGGCCAGCAGGTCCGGGAAGAGCTCCTCGACCAGCTGGCGGCGCGGCGCGGCGTCGCGCTCGGCCAGGCGCAGGTTCTCGGCGACGGTGAGCTTGGAGAACACCTCGCGGTCCTCGGGGACGTAGCCGACGCCGCGCTGGATGATCCGGTAGGTGGGGTCCTTGTCGATCCGCTCGCCGTCGAGCGTGACCGCCCCGGAGCGGTCGATCAGGCCGATGATGGCCTTGATGGTGCTGGTCTTGCCGACGCCGTTGCGGCCCAGCAGCGCGGTGATCCCGGCGGCGGGGACGGAGAACGAGACGTCCTCCACCACCTGCTGGCCGGCGATTTTGGCGCTGAGGCGGTCCACGGTGAGGATCGGCGTGGTGGGGGCGGCGCCCGTTGTTTCGGGGCGGGGGTCCGCGGCGGGGCTCATACTGGTTCTCCGAGGTAGGCGCTTTGCACGGTGGGGTTGGCCATGACGGCGTCGGGGCTGTCCAGGGCCAGCAGGCTGCCGTGGTGCATCACGGCCACCCGGTCCACCAGGCCCAGCACCACGTCCATGTGGTGCTCGACCATCATGACCGTGCAGCCGCGGTCCCGGTGCATCCCCCGGATGATGGCGGTGAGGGACGGGACGTCCCCCGACGCCACCCCGGCCATCGGCTCATCGAGGAGGACGACGGCGGGATCCGTCGCCAGCAGCACGGCGATCTCGACCTTGCGCTTCTCGCCGTGCGAGAGATCCCCGGCCGCCGTCGTGAGCTGGCCGCTGAGTCCCACCTCGGCGATGGTGCCCAGGGCGATCCGGGTGGCCTCGTCCGAGGAGCCGGGGAAACGCAGGATGTTCAGGCTTCCGCCGAGCTTCGCCTGCGCGGCGAGCCTGACGTTCTCCAGGACGGAGAGCCGGGGAAAGAGGTTGGAGGTCTGGAAGGTCCGGCCCAGCCCCGCCCTGGCCCGGCGGTGGATCGGCTCGTTGGTGATCGGTCGTCCGTTCAGCGCAATGCTGCCCGCGGTGGGGCGCAGCACGCCGGAGATCAGGTTGAAGAGGGTGGTTTTGCCGGCGCCGTTGGGGCCGATCACGCCGATCATCTCGCCGGCGTTGACGGTGAAGCCGACGTCCTGGAGGATGCGGGCGCCGCCGATCTGCAGGCCGAGGCCGTCCACCTCGAGGGCGGGCGTGGCTGGGGTAGTCATACGGGTCCTTTGTTCTGGCTCGCAGGCCGGTGCGGCCGGGCCGGGGCGGAATCCTCCGCGCCCGGCCCGGCCGCGGTTGGCTACTTCTTCTCCGGCGGGGCGACGGTGTCGCCGGGCACGGCCTTGATCAACTGCGGGGTCCAGGCGCCGTCCTTCTGGACGAGCTTGGCCTGGTACATGTCCTGGATCAGGGCGTGGTCCGAGGCGCGGACCGTTTCCTTGCCCTTGGGGCCGTCGAAGCTGTAGCCCTCGAGGGCCTTGACCATGGCGTCGGGGTCGGTGCCGCCGCCCTGCTTGATGGCCTGGACGATCAGCTGGCCGGCCACGAAGCCGTCCGGGGTGAAGAGGTCGGCCTTGCCGCCGGCTTTCTCGACGCCGGCGATCATTTTCTTCTCGACGTCGGTGCCGGAGGCGCCCGGGAAGTAGTGGTTGAGGAAGCTGATTTTGGAGCTCGCCGGGCCGTAGGCGTTGAAGCTGGAGGCGTCGCCGAGGCCGGTGACCACCGGGGCGGAGTCGAAGACGCCCTGCTGGCTCAGGGCCTGCCACATGGTGCCGGTGGTGGCGCCGGCCCAGGCGACGAAGACCAGGTCTGCCTTGGCGTCCAGCAGCTGGCGCGCGAACGGCGTCAGTTCCTGGTTCTCCGGGACCAGCACGGAGCTGACGTTGGCGCCCTTGGCCCCGAGCACGGCCTTGACGGCGGCGACGTTGCCCTGGCCGAAGGCGTTGTCCTGGGCGAAGACGACGACCTTCTTGCCCTTGGTGTCGATGAACGTACCGGCGGTGGCGACGTCCTGCAGGCTCTGCCGGCCGGAGCGGAAGGTGTACTTGTTGACGCCCTGGATCGCGTCGGTGGCGGCGGGTCCGGAGATGTAGAGGACCTTGTTCTGCTGCGCCTGTTCGGCGAGCTTGACGGCGATGCCGGAGGAGGCGGTGCCGCCGATGATCTTGTAGCCCTTGCCGATCATGTCCTTGGCGGCCGCGACGGCCTTGTCCGGGTCGCCGGCGTCGTCGGTGTAGGTCAGGTTGATCTTGGCGCCGTTGACCTCGCCGCTGCCGCCGGTGGCGTAGTCGATGCCTGCCTGCAGGCCCTGATAGTAGGTGGCGCCGTAGGCCGCCAGGGCCCCGGTCTTGGAGTAGATGATGCCGACGTTGACGGGCTCGGCGGCCTTGCCGGAGCCCGCGGGGGCTGCCGAGCCGGCCGTGGGCGCGCAGGCGCTCAGGGCCAGGCCGGACGCCATCACGGCTGCCATCAGGAACTTCTTTGTGTCCTTCACGGGATGCCTTTCGGTGAAAATCCGAGGAGTGGGAGCAGGGGAGATCTGAGTCCAACCTGAAAGGTGATTCAGATTACAGTCAATCTATGGCGCGGCTCACACGCTGTCAACGGATTCCGGCGTCGGCTGTGCAACGAAATGGCAACGAAACCGACCGCTCCCCCGGCATGGCCGACGGCGCCTCGTGGGCACCCCGGCTCTTTACTCCCGGTGCGGCCCGCGTGAAGATGATCCCGGAACCGCGGCGCGGTCGCAGTGCGGTCCAGGGGAAGGACCGGGAAGGACCGGGGAGGTGCGGCATGAACCGACGGCTGACGGGCGCCACGCTCGGAGCCCTGGCTGATTTCCTGGGGCGCTGGAGCGGCACCACCCGCTGGGAGGCCTCCGCGTGGGGCCCGGCAAGGAGCGCGACGGCGGAGGTGGAGTTCGCCCGCGCGGCGGGCGGACTGGCGGTCACGGTGGCGTTCCGGCACACCGAGGCCGACGGCGGCGTCGCCACCGTCACGGGCGTGTTCACCGAGGATCCACGCCACCCCGGAGCGCTCTTGTACGAGCTGCACGGCGCACGCGCCGGCGTCGTTGGCCTGCCGGCCGCGCTATGGACACTGGCAGGACGCGCACAGGAGGGGCGCGCCCCGGACGCGCCGGCCCGGGCGGCCTGGGACGACGGCGTGCTGACGATCGAGCGGCGCAGCGCCCGGGGCACGGCCCGGCACACGCTGCAGCTGCGCGACGGGGAGCTCATCCACTCCGCCGGCCTGCGGTTGGGAGCCGCCGGGGAGTTCACCCCGTTCATGACGACGGTGTGCCGCCGGGTCACGGCGGCGGCGCCGGTTTAGAGCCCGAAGGTCTCGGTTTCCTCGAAGGGTCCCACCACGGTGACGGTCCGCGGGGCGGCCGCGAGTTCGCGGGCGAGTTCCTGGACCTCGGCGGCGGTGACGGCCTGGATCTGCCGCAGGGTCTCGTCGATGTCCTGGTATTCGCCGGAGACCAGTTCGGCCCGGCCCAGGCGGGACATCCGCGAGCCGGTGTCCTCCAGCGCCAGGACGATCCCGCCGCTGAGCTGGCCCACGGCCTTGCGCAGCTCCTCGTCGGTGATGCCGCCCTCGGCGAGCTTGTCCAGCTCGGCGCCCAGCAGGTCCAGCACCTGGCGGACCTTCGTGGGGGTGCAGCCGGCGTACATGCCGAAGTACCCGGCGTCGGCGTAGGAGGAGGCGAAGGAGTAGGTCGAGTAGACCAGGCCGCGCTTCTCGCGGACCTCCTGGAAAAGGCGCGAGGACATGCCGCCGCCCAGGACTGCGTTGAGGACGCTCATGACGAAGCGGCGGTCATCGGTGGCCACCAGCGACGGGCAGCCCACGATGATGTTGGCCTGTTCCACGGGGCGCTTGACCACGTGCAGCCCGGCGGTGCCGGTAATCACGGCGCGTTCGGTCGCGCGTCGCTGCACCGGGGCGGCGTCGGCCTCCAGGTCCCAGCCCGCGGTTTCCAGGGCGTCCACCACGAGGCGGCAGACGACGTCGTGATCCAGTCCCCCGGCGGCGGTGATGACGAGCTCGTCCGGCCGGTAGTAGCGCCGGTAGTGGTCCCACACCGAGTCGCGGGCGACGGCGCGGATGGCCTCCGGGGTCCCGCCGATGGGGCGGCCCAGCGGGTGGGAGCCGAGGACGGCGGCGACGAAGTGTTCGTGGGCGACGTCGGTGGGATCGTCGCTGTCCATCGCGATTTCCTCGAGGATGACGTCGCGTTCCTGCTCCATCTCCTGCGGGTCCAGGACGGCGCCGGTGATCATGTCGGCGATGACGTCGATCGCCATCGGCAGGTCCGTGTCGAGGACCCGGGCGAAGTAGCAGGTGCTTTCCTTGGCGGTGGCCGCGTTGGATTCGCCGCCCACCTCGTCGAAGGCGGAGGCGATCTCCAGGGCGGTGCGCCGACGGGTGCCCTTGAAGAGGAGGTGTTCAAGGAAGTGGGTGGAGCCGTGCTGGCCTGGGGCCTCGTCCCGGGATCCGACGCCGACCCAGAAACCGATGGTGGCGGAGCGCTGGCCGGGCATCGCCTCGGTCAGCACCCGGACGCCGCCGGGGAGCACCGAACGCCGCACCTCCGAGCCGCCGTCGGCCCCGTGGATCAGGGTGTCGGCGTGCTGGTTCTGCTCGAGCGGCAGCGGGACGAGAGTCATTAAGGCCTTTCAAAAAAACCGTGCTGGAAGGGTGCCAAATCTGCCTGCCATCCTACCCGCGGCGGCGGCAGTTAACGGCAGCGGGGCCGGTGGACGAATCCACCGGCCCCGCTGCCGTTGATCGGGAGGGACTACTCCGCGGACTCCGCGGCGGCGTCGGCGCCCTCTTCCTCTGCCACGACGGGCGAGAGGAGAGCTTGCCGCGGTCATCGATCTTGGTGATTTCCACCTGGATCTTCTGGCCGACGGAGACGACGTCCTCGACGTTGTCCACGCGCTTGCCGCCGGCGATCTTGCGCAGCTCGGAGATGTGCAGCAGACCGTCCTTGCCCGGGGTCAGGGAGACGAACGCGCCGAAGGTGGTGGTCTTGACGACCGTACCCAGGTAGCGCTCACCGATTTCCGGGACCTGCGGGTTGGCGATGGCATTGATCGCGGAGCGGGCGGCGTCGGCGGACGGGCCGTTGGTGGCGCCGATGTAGACGGTGCCGTCGTCCTCGATGGAGATGTCCGCGCCGGTGTCCTCCTGGATCTGGTTGATCATCTTGCCCTTCGGGCCGATGACCTCGCCGATCTTGTCTACCGGGATCTTGACCGCGATGACGCGCGGAGCGAACTCGGAGAGCTCGTCCGGGGTGTCGATTGCGGAGTTCAGGACGTCCAGGATGTGGAGGCGGGCTTCGCGGGCCTGCTTGAGGGCCGCTGCCAGCACGGAGGCCGGGATGCCGTCGAGCTTGGTGTCCAGCTGGATGGCCGTGACGAACTCGGAGGTACCGGCGACCTTGAAGTCCATGTCGCCGAAGGCATCTTCGGCGCCGAGGATGTCGGTCAGGGCGGCGTAGCGGGTCTGGCCGTCAACCTGGTCGGAGACCAGGCCCATGGCGATACCGGCGACGGCGGCCTTCAGGGGCACACCGGCGTTCAGCAGCGACAGGGTGGAGGCGCAGACGGAGCCCATCGACGTCGAACCGTTGGAGCTGAGAGCCTCAGACACCTGGCGGATGGCGTAGGGGAATTCCTCGCGGGACGGCAGCACGGGCACGATGGCGCGCTCTGCCAGGGCACCGTGGCCGATTTCGCGGCGCTTCGGCGAACCGACGCGGCCGGTCTCACCGGTGGAGTACGGCGGGAAGTTGTAGTTGTGCATGTAGCGCTTGCGCGTCACCGGAGACAGCGAGTCGATCTGCTGTTCCATCTTGAGCATGTTCAGCGTGGTGACACCCATGATCTGGGTCTCGCCGCGCTCGAAGATGGCCGAACCGTGGACGCGGGGCAGGACCTCGACCTCGGCGGTGAGCTGGCGGATGTCCGTCAGGCCACGGCCGTCGATGCGGACCTGGTCCTTGAGGATGCGCTGGCGCACGACCTGCTTGGTGACGGAGCGGAAGGCTGCGGAGAGTTCCTTCTCGCGGCCCTCGAACTGGCCGGCCAGGGAGGAGAGAACCTCGTCCTTGAGCGCGTCGGAGGCGGCGTCGCGGTCCTGCTTGTCGGCGATCTGGAAGACCGCGGCAAGCTTCTCGGCGGCGGCGGACTCGACGGCGGCGTAGGTGTCGTCCTCGTAGTCCAGGAAGACCGGGAACTCGACCGTGGGCTTAGCGGCCCGGGCGGCGAGGTCGCCCTGGGCGTCGCAGAGTGCCTTGATGAACGGCTTGGCAGCCTCGAGGCCCTCGGCCACGACCTCTTCGGTCGGGGCGGTGGCGCCCTGTTCCTTGATCAGGTTCCAGGAGTTGTCGGTGGCCTCGGCCTCGACCATCATGATCGCGACGTCGTCACCGGCAACGCGGCCGGCGACGACCATGTTGAAGACCGAGTTCTCCAGCTGGGAGTGCTTCGGGAAGGCAACCCACTGGGAGCCCTGCTCGTCGGCGACGAGGGCAACGCGGACGCCGCCGATCGGGCCGGAGAACGGCAGGCCGGAGAGCTGGGTGGACATCGAGGACGCGTTGATCGCGACGACGTCGTAGAGCTCGTCCGGGTTGATGGAGAGCACGGTGACGACGATCTGGACCTCGTTGCGCAGGCCCTTGATGAAGGCCGGGCGCAGCGGGCGGTCCATCAGGCGGCACGCCAGGATCGCTTCGGTGGACGGGCGGCCTTCGCGGCGGAAGAACGAGCCCGGGATGCGGCCCGCGGCGTACATGCGCTCTTCGACGTCGACGGTCAGCGGGAAGAAGTCGAAGCCTTCACGCGGGTGCTTGCCGGCCGTGGTGGCGGAGAGCAGCGCGGTCTCTTCATCGATGTAGACCATGGCTGCGCCGGCGGCCTGCTTGGCAAGGCGGCCGGTTTCGAAGCGGATGACCCGCTTGCCGAAGCGGCCATTGTCAATGACGGCTTCTGAGAACTGGATTTCGGGACCCTCCATAGAGAGTCACCTCCGTTTCTTGTTTCACGGAGTCCAGCCGCATCAACCCAGCCCAGCATCTGTCGACTGGACTGCACTGCACCCGGTCATCGATCGAGACCCACGGGCCGGGGCTTCGGTTCCTTGAAGCCTTCCCGGAGGTCACTACCGAGGACCGCGAATGCGTGATGCGGTTGATCCTCCTGTTGAGTTTTTTGAAGAAGGCGGCCCCTTCCCGTGGGAATGGGGCCGCCCCTAAAGCTGACTAGCGGCGCAGGCCGAGGCGCTCGATGAGCGCACGGTAGCGGTTGATGTCAGTGTTCTTGAGGTAGGTGAGCATGCGCTTGCGGCGACCAACCATGGCCAGCAGACCGCGCTGGGTGTGGTAGTCGTGCTTGTGCACCTTCATGTGCTCAGTCAGATCCTTGATCCGCTGGGTCAGGACTGCAACCTGGACCTCCGGCGAACCGGTGTCGCCCTCGGACGTTGCGAAATCCTTCATGATGGACTGCTTTACAGCGGCTTCAAGTGCCACAATAACTCCTTGAGATGTGCCGTGAGGCCCGAATCAGTAATTCACTGCCGGGGATGCCGGACGCACTTTTCCACCGGAGCGGTAGCGCGTAGCAGGGCCCAGCAACCACGGACTGCAGCCGGACCCACCGTTTAGTTTACGGGCACGCCGCGGACGTTGTCTAAACCGGCCCCGCCACTGTGTTTTTCAGGCGGCGTCGGCGAGCAGCCCGCGGATGGCCAGCACGCCGCGGTAGAGCTCGGCGAACGAGGTGCTCAGCGGCGAGAGGCCCAGCCGGATGCCGTGCGGGGCGCGGAAGTCCGGGATGACGTCCTGTTTCCAAAGCGTTGCGGTCATTTCCCGGAACGCCGGGTGGTCCACGGTGATGTGGCTGCCGCGCCGCGCAGGGTCCCGGGGGTGGAGAGCTTCACGCCGGAGGGTTCCAGCCAGGCGTCGAAGAGTTCGAGGGCGTAGGCGGTCAACAGCTCGGACTTGCGCCGGATCGCCGGCATTCCGGCCTCCTCGATCAGGTCCAGGGTTCCGCGCATGGCAAGCATGCCGAAGATCGCGGGGGTGCCGCTGAGGAAGCCGCGGATGCCAGGGGCCGCCTCGTAGCCGGGACCCATTTCGAAGGCGTCCTTGCGGCCCATCCAGCCCCAGATGGGCTGCTGCAGGCCTGGCAGGTGCCTGGCGTTGACGTAGGCGAACGCGGGCGAGCCCGGTCCCCCGTTGAGGTATTTGTAGGTGCAGCCGGCGGCGAAGTCCACGTCCGCGGCGTCCAGGGCGATCTCCACCGAGCCCGCGGAGTGGCAGAGGTCCCAGACCACCAGCGCGCCGGCGTCGTGGATGGCGGCCGTGATCCCGGGCAGGTCGGCCAGGTGGCCGGAGCGGTAGGCGATCTGGCTCAGGACCACGACGGCGGTGGCGGGGCCGGTGGCGGCGCGCACCTGTGCCTCGCTGACGCCGGAGGCCTGGTCCGCCTGGATCCAGCGGATCGTCAGGTTTTCCTCGCGGGCGATTCCCTCGACGAGGTACCGGTCCGTGGGGAAGTTCTCGGTGTCCAGCACGATCTCGGTGCGGGCCGGGTCCGTGACGGCGGCGAGGGCGGCCCGGATGAGCTTGTAGAGCACCACCGTGGTGGAGTCGGCGATGATGGTCTGTCCCGACGCGGCACCGAGCGCGGCCCGGCCCAGCTGGTCACCGATGGCCTGCGGAAGGTCCAGCCATTCCTCGTCCCAGCCGCGGATCAGCCGGCCGCCCCAGCCCTGCTCGATGAACGAGGAGATGTCCGCGACCGTGCGCTTGAGCGGCCGGCCCAGGGAGTTGCCGTCCAGGTAGGACAGCTCGGATTCCGCGCCGACGAACTGGTCCCGGTATGAGGCCAGCGGATCGGCGGCGTCGAGGTCGAGGGCGCGCTGCCACAACGGGTCGGCGCCGCTGTGCACCTGCTGGTTCTCGCTCACTGGCCGATCTCCGTTCGTACGGCGAAAAGTTCGGGGAAGAAGGTCAGTTCCAGGGCCTTCTGCAGGAACGCGGCGCCGCTGGAGCCGCCTGTGCCGGACTTCATGCCGATGGTCCGCTGCACCGTTCGCAGGTGGCGGAAGCGCCAGAGCTGGAAGTTGTCCTCCAGGTCCACGAGTTCCTCGCAGGCCTCGTAGGCTCCCCAGTTATCCGCCGCGTTTTCGTAGATGTACTTGAACACCGGCACCAGCTCGGCGGAGAACTCGTGGGCCTGGGTGACGTCCCGGTTCAGCACCGACTCGGGCACGTCGAAGCCCTGGCGCTTGAGGTAGGCGAGGAAATCGTCGTAGATGCTGGGCGCTTCGAGCAGCTCCTGAAGCATCGCGTGTGCCTCAGCGTCCGATTCGAAGACCGGCAGCATCTTTCGGTTCTTGTTTCCCAGCAGGAACTCCACGGCCCGGTACTGGCTGGACTGGAACCCGGAGGAGTTGCCGAGGAATCCGCGGAACTGGGAGTACTCGGTGGGCGTCAGGGTGGCCAGGACGGACCACTGCTCGGTGAGGGTCTTCTGGATGTGCTTGACCCGAGCGATGGCTTTGAGGGCGGAGCCGAGGTCGTCGGTCCGGAGCCACGCGGCGGCGCTGCGCAGTTCGTGCAGCACGAGTTTCAGCCACAGCTCCGTGGTCTGGTGCTGGATGATGAACAGCAGCTCGTCGTGGTGTTCCGGCTGGCTGACCGGCTGCTGCGCGCTGAGCAGCGTGGGCAGCTGCAGGTACGAGGCGTAGCTCATCCGGGTGCTGAAGTCGCGGACGATGTCCTTGTCCAGCTCCCGGGTGTTCTTCTCAAGTGTCACGTCTGGTGCCTTCCCCGCCGGCAGGTTTCAGCCGGCGAACAGGATCTGGTGGGTCTGGACGACGTCCAGCCGCATCTGCTCGATCAGAGCCTCCGGCCCACGGTACGCGACCATGCCGCGCAGGCGGGCCACGAATTCGACGACGACTGTCTGGTCGTACAGATCGAAGTCCTCCACGGCCTCCTGGGGCCGGTCGATGACGTGTGCCTCCACCTGGCGGCTGACGCCGTCGAACGTGGGGTTGGAACCGACGGAGATCGCCGCGGGCCAGCGGGTTCCGGCCTCATCCACCAGCCAGCCGGCGTAGATGCCGTCCGCGGGGATGTAGCCGGTGGCGTCGGCGGCGAGGTTCGCGGTGGGGAAGCCCAGGTCGCGGCCGCGGGCTGCGCCATGCACCACCGTGCCGCGCATCCGGTGCGGGCGGCCGAGGACGGCCGCGGCCGTGGCGACGTCGCCCTCGCGCAGCGCCTCGCGAACCCAGGTGGAGGAGCATCGGCGGTCGCCGGTGCCGTGCTCGGCCGCGCCGTCGTGGGTTCCGGCGTCGTGCGTTCCGGCACTGTGGAGTGGGAAGCCCTCGGCGCCGAACTCGCTGATGACCTGGACCTCGAAGCCGAGCTTGTCCCCCAGGTCCTTCATGGTGTCCAGGTCCCCGGAGTTGCCGCGGCCGAAGCGTGTGTCGTGGCCGATGACGACGTGGCTGGCCTTGAGCGTGTCGACGATGATGGAGGAGACGAATTCTTCGGGCGTGAGGCTGGCCAGTTCCAGCGAGTATTTCATCACCAGGACGGCATCCAGGCCGACTTCGCCGAGCGCGACTAGCTTGTCTTCGAGCCCCATGATCAGCTCGGGCGCGGACTCCGGGCGGTGTACCTGGGCGGGGTGCGGGTCGAAGGTGATCACGACGGCGCGGGCGTGGTTCAGGCGGGCGGTGCGGATGAGCTGGGAGAGCACCTGCTGGTGACCGCGGTGAACGCCGTCAAAGTTGCCGATCGTGACGACGGTCGGGCCGAAGTTCACGGGGACCTCGGACGGATCGTTCCAGATGTGGACCATCTACCTCGCCTTTTTGCTGCCTGCCAGAACACTTTTCCCGGAGGGATAGGGCCGGCTCCGGAACTCTCCTAGGTTACCCGCATTCCTCCGGCGCCCCCGACGCCGGCCGGGTCCCCGCGCCCCTCCCCCGCTATCGGCGCCGTGGTAGCGTCCCCCTAACGCCAACCGAGTGACATGGCGCCGAATTGGGGGACAGATGAAAAACGGAATGACGGGCGCCCTTGCGCTGGTGGCGATCCTCGGAGGGACGCTGAGCGGGTGCGCAACCCAACCGATGGGCGCCGTGCAGCCTGGGCCGGCGCAGGCCGGTTCGGCGGCCGCAGATCCAACGGAAGCCGACCGGCCCTACGGTCCGGTGGGCGGTTACGAGGGCTGGTGGAACTCGACGCCGGCCAGCGGTGACGCCCACGGCTTGCCGGCGGAGACGGTCGCTATCAATACCCGGACCAACCAGGTGGTGGACGCCTTCAACCGACGCATCAACGACGCCGGCCGCCCCACGAAGATCAGCGACGTCGATTACACCGTCACCCCGGACCCGTCATGGCCGAAGGACTCGGTGGTCATCATCGATACTTCCACCCGTCAGGTCATCGCCGACTTCCGGGTCGATGCGGCGGGCGAGCCGATCCGGTAGATCCCGCCGTCGTGGCCACTTTCGGTTTTACGTGGCCGCCGGCACCTGTTCGCCGTCGCTGCTCCCTCCACATTCGGACGCTGCGGCTGCAATATGCGCCTGACAACGCCCGGTCCGCCGTTGTCCGGCGCACTGAGTCGGGAACCCATCCCGTCACCGCCCCTCCCGCCGTCGTCCGCGAAGCGCGGGAGCAATACGCTCCGCTATTCTGCCTGGGGCCGCGTCTCCACCGGAGGGGCGGATGGCAACCCGTTCAACCAGGCCTCCAGTTCCCGCGGCCGCCTGAAGATTAGGATCTCGGCGGACCCGTCGGCGTTGCTGAGGGAGCGCATGACCTGCCGCTTGCGGGTAAAGGACCGGAAGTGCCAGGCGATGATTGAATCCTTGGCGAACAGGCGGCGAAGCGTCTCCCGGTTTCCGTTGCAGACCTCCTCCTTGGCGACGACCCGTCGGATGGACCGGCGAATAAGGCGGAGCAAGGAGAGCCACCGGGGGTAGTCCAGCCCGACGATGAGTTCAGCCCGGGGAACAATCAAATCCCGCCATACGCCGTAAGCGCTGTCCAGTACCCACTCGTCCAGGGCGGCGATCCGTGCGGCTGTCTCGCGTTGCTCGTCGTCGCCGGGTTGCTGCCATCCGGGCAGCCAGCCAATATCGTCATCCGCGGAGTACTCCGGGAGCCCGGTGCGTGCGGAGTAGGCCCGGGCGGCCGACGATTTTCCGCTCCCGGTGACACCGTAGAAGAGCACGCGCGAGGGGCCCGGGGCCGGGGTGGGTGAGTTCATTCGCCCCAGCATGCCACACTGGGCGGATGCCCGAGTTCAGCCTCTCAGCGAGCCGCGATGTCTCCCGGTCGGAGTTGCTCGCCCTCTACGACTCCGTGGGCTGGACCGCCTACACCAACGAACCCGACGTACTGGAACGGGCGGTGCGGAAGTCCTCCTTTGTCGTCACGGCCCGGGCGGACGGCGCCTTGGTGGGCCTGGCCAGGGCTATGTCCGACGACGAGACGATTTGCTACGTCCAGGACATCCTGGTGCACCCTTCTTTCCATCGTTCAGGTGTCGGCCGGCAATTGCTGGCCGGGGTCATGGACCGGTTCGCCCATGTGCGGCAAACCGTCCTTCTGACCGACGACGAACCGGGACAACGGGCCTTCTACGAGTCGCAGGGATTCATCGAGGGCGGCGACTCGAAGCCCCACACCCTGCGAGTGTTCACACTGTTCCGATAGGGGCCCCGCACCCACTCCCCTACCTCCCGAAGTCACTGACTGAAGTAGTGGTTTTGTCGGGGTTTTTGGTGGGGGTCGAGGTGGGGTGGCGGGGTGTACCAGGGAGTCCCGGCCCGGGTTTGGATGGTCCATTGTTCTTTGTGGATCAGGTGATGGTGGTGCGAGCACAACAGGACCCCGTTATCGGTGCTGGTTGCGCCGCCGTGGGACCAGTAGTCGATGTGGTGGGCCTCGCACCACGGGGCTGGGATGGTGCAGCCGGGGAAGGTGCAGCCTTTGTCGCGGGCGGTGATGGCTTTGCGGATGTGGGGCGGGAAGATTCTGCTGGTCCGGCCGATGTCCAGGATCCGGCCCTCGCTGCCGAGGAGGACGGGAATGATGTCCGCGTCGCACGCGATCTTCCGGATGGTCGCGGCGGTGACGGGTCCGGTGAAGGCCAGCGACCCGGTCCCGGCCAGGCCTAGGGTGCCGGCTTCGTTCAGCTGGTCGATTCTGCCGCCGGCGGGGTCTGAGGGTTCATTCCACACGCGTCCTAGGGTCACGCCGTCACTGGTTATTTGATCCCCGATGCCGGAGCCGGTGGTAAGGCGGGTGAAGAGGTCGCGGTAGTCGATGGTGACCATGACCTGCGGGCGGAGGCCGCCCGTGGCGGGGAGCCCGCCAGTGGCGAGGGCCTCCTTGCAGGCGCCGATCAGGCCGTCGAGCAGGCGCTGGGGCCGGGTCCGGAGATCGAGCCGCTCGTCGGAGACTCCTGGTTCGGTGGCGAAGGCCTCCTCCGGTGTGGCTGTGACCACTTCATCCACTTCAATCGTTGACGTTCCGGCCGCGCCTGAGGCCGGTGTCTGGTTTGTTTCCAGGCCGGCGTCGGAACCGGACGTGGTGGTGCGGGGATTGGTGGCGGTGTTCATGACGGTGAGGAGGTGTTCGAACTGGTCGGTGGTCGCGAAGATTTCCAGGTGCTGGAGTCCGTGCCGGGGTCGGCGGATGAATGCGCCCTGTAACTGGCGGAGGAGCTCTTCGGTGGGTTCGGCGCCGTCCTGGTCGAGGCCGTCGACCCAGCGGCGGGCGACGCGGGTGAGGAAGTCCGGGTCGTGAACCGCCGCGACAGTGGTCAGGGCTTCTTCCATCCGGGTCACGGTGGCGGTGTCCGTTAGAACCCGGACCCGGTCGAGTGCCTGGGTGATGATGGTCGCGGACCGGGAAGGGACCTCCCCTTCCGCGAACGCCGAGGCCAGTTCCTCGTGAACGGCTGGAATTCTTTGGCCGGTCAGCCCAACCCTGGGCAGCAGGTCTCCGGCCAGGCATAGTCGCCGGTGGGCTTCCGTGGTGCTGATCCGTAGGCGGTCCCGCAGGAAATCCGTGGTCCGCCGATACCCGTCACCCTCCGGCCCGGGCTTTGAGCGATCCGAAGCATCGGCTGCTTCTGCTGCGGCCTGGGTTCGCGTCCGGTCGACCGCGCCCGCCGCAATAACCTGCAGGAATTCCACTGCTCGGGCAAGCTCCTCCACGTCCCCGGCGAAAGCCGCCGCCTCAGCGAAACCCAGGACCCCGGCGTCGTCGACCGCGGAGGCGCAGACCTCCCGCAGCGAGGCGGCGATATCCCCCAATGCAATACCGCCGCACCCGCCAGCCACCGGTCCGGGGACCGGTAGAAACGAAAGCGCAGCCGTTGCGTTCATCGGTTAATCCTGCCGCCGACCACTGACATTTAAGTTCGCGCCGGTGAACCGAATATGCCCGTCACAGACCGGCCGGTGAACCGGTAATACCGAAACCGCAGCCGTTGCGTTCATGGGTTAACCCTGCCGCCGACCACTGACAATTAACCTCGGGTAGGCCGCCCGCATGCGCCCGTCACCCTCCGGCCAGTGAGCCGGTAGAAACGAATGCGCAGCCAGTGCTTCCATGACCTAATACTCTCGCCGACCTCCGACAATTAGCCGCGCCTCAAGGACCCGCAGAAGAAACCCGGGGGCGTGACTCCCGATGACCTCGCGTGCGCCTCCCCGGGGTCACGCCGTACTGCCCGCGTGGCAGACTAGCGACATGGACAGCTCAGCCGCTCCCCTGCCCGACGCCCCGCAGCCAACCCCCACGCCGGAGGTGCAGGAAAACCCCTACTTCGGGCCGCGCAGGCCTCACGGCCCCCGCGATCCGGGCGACGCCTGGGTGGAGGGCGACAAGGGCCGCTTCTGGGGCCGGTTCGGTTCAGCCGGGCTATTGGTCCACGACGCAGGCAAAGGCATTCTCCTGCAGCACCGTGCCACGTGGAGTGACCAGGGTGGGACCTGGGGCCTGCCCGGAGGTGCCTTGCACCAGGGCGAGGACGCCGTCAACGGGGCCCTCCGCGAAGCAAACGAGGAGGCCGCGGTGCCTCCCGAGTCGGTGGAGGTGCTGTTCACGTCCGTGTTCGACGTCGGCTACTGGACGTACACGACGGTAGCCGCGCGAGTGATCGAACCTTTCGACCCGGCGATCAGCGATCCGGAAAGCCTGGACTTGCAGTGGATTCAACCGGCCAACGTCGATGAGCATGAGCTGCACCCCGGTTTCGCAGCCGCCTGGCCGGAACTGCGCCGACGGCTGGAACAAGCGTCCTAAAACCGGCGAACGACTAGGCGAACGACTGGAAGAGCAGCCTTAGCGCCCGGGAGTCTCGAAGGCGGAGAGGATGCGGCCGAGGTCGTGCTGCAGGTGGGTCCAGTTCTCCAGATCTTCCGGCAACGCCTCGCGCTCGATCTTGTGTGCCGCGTCCAGCGCGGCGGTGCCGGCGTCCGTCAGCGCCACGGAGAATTGGCGGCGGTCGCGTTCGTCGCGAGTGCGGGTGACCAGACCGGAGTCTTCCAGCCGCCCCAGGACACGTCCTAGGGTCTGGCTCTGCACGGCGATGCGCCGTGCCAACTGCTCCTGGTTCAGCGGTCCGGCCGCGAGGCCTTGGAGAGCAATGACGCCGGCGTGGGTGAGCCCCAATGCGGCCAGCGCGTTGTCCTTGCGGCGTTCAACAACCCTGGCTGCCATGGACAGCAACTGGTCGGTCCGCCATTTTCTAGAATCGGGGGCGGCGCTCATGCCAGGCACCCCGGGAGCGGCCGCAAACTGACCTCACCCACCGGCGCTTCGCCTGTGGCTGCGCCCTCAAATTCCCATGTCGCTCCGGGAATGGCGTTCATAGTACCCATGATGCCTCCCTCGCTTCGGTTGACCAGCAGGAAGCGAAACCGTCATTGCCCGCATCCGAGTTCCACAATAAGCATGCTTACTATGAATCGCAAGTTTACTTATTATCGCGGGCTTGCGGCGGGGCGCCAAGCAGGCCGATCGGCGGGAAGGGATCGGGGTGGGGTCGCGGGAAATGACGGACGACGACGGCGGCCGTGGCCGCCCGGCGACGGCACGGGGCCTCGGGGTTCATGAGGTCAGTCAGACTCACCAGCGCGCCTACGCAACGCTCGGGGAGCGGGCGATTTTCAACGACGGGCAGCCGTCGGCATCCAGCCTCAGACCACCTGGAGTCGGGAGCGCCCGGTATCAGCGGCGGGACCGACGTCGGCCGGCACGCTCGAAGCGCCTAAAGTCGTGGCGCACGCTTCCAGGAGCGAAACCGCCGCCGGCCGAACGAGCCCGCTCCGCCTCAGTCGGCGGAAGGAGCCACCCGTGCCGAGGGGCGGCGGCGGTAGAGCCAGATCAGGCCAAGGATGGGCAGCAGCAACGGGATGAACCCGTAGCCCCGGCCAAACAGTGACCAGACCGTCTCGTGCGGGAAGTTCACGGCGTCGAAAAGGCTCAGGGCCCCGACCACGAGCACGCCGACCAGTTCCACCACCACGGCCGTGACGGACACCTTGAACCAGGTGGGCCCGGGCTTCGCGAGGGAGATGGTCGCCACGATATAGACCACGGCGGCGAAGGCGGACAGCAGGTACGCCAGCGGCGCCTCGGAGAACTTCGTGAGGATCTGGTAGCCGGCCCGCGCGGTCGCGGACAGGGCGAAGATCGCGTACACCGCGATCAGCAGCCGCCCCGGGCCGGTGTTGCGGGTGTCCTTCGCGGGCCGGTTGGACCGACCCGCCCCGGCCGAACGGCCAAGCCCACCGAGCCGACCCCCGCGGGCCCCAGATGCCCCAAGGGCCCCGGGGGCGTTGGGCGCGTCCGATGCCCCGCCGTTGTCCGTCGTGCCGGTGCCCCGCTCTGAAGCCGCCATGTTCTTCCCTGCCTCTTTCACGTCAGTACCAGATCTGATTCATCCGGGCGGCCATCACCAGGGCGGTCATGCCCACGGCCGCCAGCACAAAGTTGCTCCATCGCGTGCGTTCGGCGATGGCCCAGTACACGGCTCCCACCGGCAACAGCAGCGCCGTGAACAGGTAGCCCCAGAACTCCCACGGCTCGCCCGCGATGTGCTCGCCCGAGACGACCCGGATGATCGAGCCCACCAGGTAGACCAGCAGGGCCAGCTCCACGGCGGCCACGGAGAGGATCGTGGTGTCGTTCGGGGCCTTCTTCAGGATGCCGGCACCGGCGCAGAGCACGGTGGAGACCAGCCCCACCACCAGGATGATGTAGAAATACGCGTCCACCCTCAGGCACCCGGCTTTCCGGTATCGGGGGCGAAGACCAGCACGGGCTTGGCGTAGTTGCCGGCGTCGGAAAGCAACGCGACGAGGGAACCGTCCGGGGCAAAGGCCGCCGCCGGATTCTCCGCTGTCGCAGCCTCCGGTGAACCGGCCGGCGCACCGGCGGCGATCCGCCGGCCAAAAGAAAGCTCGACGGTCTCCTCGTCGCTGAGTTCGCGGTTGGGCATCAGCGCGCGCGCGGCCTGCGACATTTCCAGCAGGTCCAGCTGCTCGGCGAGCTCCTCCAGGCTGTGGGCCTGGTCGAGGCCGTAGGGTCCCACTTGGGTGCGGCGCAGTGCCGTGAGGTGGCCGCCGACGCCGAGGGCGGAGCCCAGGTCGCGGGCCAGGGCGCGGATGTAGGTGCCGGAGGAGCACTCGACGGTGACGTCCAGGTCCAGAACGGCGCCGTCGGCGCTGCGCCGGAACTCGTGGATCTCGAAGCGGTGGATGGTGACCGGCCGTGCGGCGAGTTTGACCTCTTCGCCGGAGCGGACGCGCGCGTAGGCCCGTTCGCCGTTGACCTTGATGGCGCTGACGCTGCTGGGGACCTGCTGGATCTCCCCGGTGAGGTCGGCGACGCCGGAACGGACGGCGTCTTCGGTGACCCCGGCGGCGCTGGTGCGGCTGACGACCTCGCCCTCGGCGTCGTCCGTGATGGTCGACTCGCCCAGGCGGATGGTGGCGGTGTAGGTCTTGGACGTCCCGACGATGTACGTCAGGAGGCGGGTGGCCTTGTTGACGCCCAGGACCAGGACGCCGGTGGCCATCGGGTCCAGGGTGCCGGCGTGGCCCACCTTTCGGGTACCGGCGATCCGCCGCATCCGCCCAACCACATCGTGGCTGGTCCAACCCTGCGGCTTGTCTACTATCACCAGTCCAGAAAGCACGCCTCCCAGTATATCCGCGGCACACCGGCCTCCCGCCGTCCTGGAGGCACACGCCCGGAGGCGCCATCACAGGACCGGGAAGCCACAGCCGGCGGGCACCGGCCCGCCGCCGGCCCGGCGGCTAGGATGGCAACCATGCCAGAGCTAGCCGCCCATGTCCGCGATGTTCCCGTCAACCAGATCCGTGAGATCACCGAGGCCGCCTGGCACACCCCCGGCGCGATCGTGCTGAGCATCGGTGAGCCGGGCTTCGCGCTCCCCCGCCACGTCCTCGAGGCCGGTATGGCGTGCCTGGACCGGGACGAAACCAACTACACGCCGAACGCCGGGATCCCCGCGCTGCGGGAGGCGTTCGCCGCCCGCTTCCGGGAGCACAACGGCGTCGACGTCGGAGCGGACCGCGTGTACGTCGTCGACGGCGCCCAGCAGGGCCTGCACTTCGCGATGAGCCTGCTGCTCTCCCCCGCCGACGAGATCCTGGTGCCCAACCCCGGCTACCCCACCTTCGCCATGACCTCCAGCCTGCTGCACGCCGTCCCGGTCCGCTACCCGCTGTACCCGGACCACGCCTTCCAGCCGCGGATCGAGGACATCGAGGAGCTGATCACCCCGCGGACCCGCGTGCTGGTGCTCAACTCCCCTCGAACCCGCTGGGTGCCGTGCTCAGCGAGGACCTCACGCGGCGGCTGGTGGAACTGGCCCGGAAGCACGACCTCTGGATCATCTCGGATGAATGTTATGAGGCCTTCACCTACGACGTGCCGCACGTCAGCCCGGCCCGGTTCGACAGCGACGTCCCCGGCGAGGCACGCGTGTTCACGTCGCTGACCCTGTCCAAGACCTACGGGCTGACGGGCCTGCGGATCGGCGCGCTGATCTGCCCTCCCGGCCTGGAGCAGCAGATGAACAACGTCATGGAGGCGATCGTCTCCTGTGTGGCCTCCCCTCGCAGTACGCCGCCCTGGCCGCACTCACTGGCCCGCAGGACTACGTGTCCCACGCCCATGCCCACTACCGGACCAACCGGGACGCCGCCTCCCGGGTCTTGGACGCGAAGGGCATCCCCTTCCTGACCGCCCAGGGGGCTTTCTACCTGTGGGCGGACATGTCTCACGTCAGCGGCGGCAACGTCCGGGCCTGGGTGCGGCGTTTCCTGGCCGAGTCGGGAGTTGCCTTCGCCCCGGGAACCGCGTTCGGTTCGATCGGCGAGGGCTGGATCCGGATCGCCCTCTGCGGCGGCACCGCGGAACTGGTTGAGGGGCTGGAGCGGCTGCCCGGCAGGGACCGGTCCGGGGACGACACGGCCCCGGAGTCCCTACCGCGGGATGCGGCCAGGCAGTAGCCTGACCCGACACGTCCCAGCCGCCGGCGGCGGACAACGACAAGGAAAACGGAGGCGGCCATGTGGTGGCAGGACCTGCTGTGGGGCATTTGGAACGGCCTGACGGCCTGGATCATCCTGATCGCCCACGTCTTCGGGGCGTGGAAGGAATTCCCGTTCTACAACACGGCCCGGGCCGGCAACTGGTACGACTTCGGTTTCCTGCTCGGCATGGGCTCGCCGTTGCTGGGCCGTTTGGGCGCCCGACGGCGACGCTGACGCGTCGCGCCAGCAGTAGCGCCGGCGCCAGTCACAACGCAGTCAGAGGACGATCTCGTTCTCGTCCGGAACCGCGGGTGCGGCCGGTGCGGTGAAGGACAGGGTGACGACGAAGTGCCCCTCGGCGCAGTTCCGTGCGATGATCGCCCCGGCGTCGCCCGCCAGCTTCACCCCGAACTGCAGCTGCAGGTGTTCCGGGGCGAGTTCGCGCATCACCTCCGCGGCGGCACGGGCGGCCGGGCGGACCGCGGCCAGGGCGTCCTCCAGCCGGCGGGCCGCCTCCAGCACCCCGATCTCGTTGCGGGCCGGACGCTCGACGCCGAAGCTGCCCTCGTCGACCTCCACCAGCACGGTCCCGGATCCCACCTCGTAGCGTAGGATCTCGGTCACCGCCGGCTCCCCTGGTTCCGGGCGGCCAGCGCCCCGTCCAGCCAGGACCGCAGCGCGGCCGCCGGGGGCGCACCGGCCTGGCGCGCCACAACCGTGCCGTCGATGATGACCAGCATGGTGGGGATGGCCTGCACGTCGAAGCGGCGGGACAGGGCCGGGGAGGTGTCCACGTCGACCTTGACGAGTTTGACCTGGCCGGCCCGCTCGCGCGCCAGCCGGTCCAGCACCGGGCTCACCATGCGGCAGGGCCCGCACCAGGCGGCCCAGAAGTCCACCAGCGCCGGCACCGATGACTGCTCCGCGATCGCGGCAAAGTCCGCGTCTCCGGCGGTCACGATCCAGGGCAGGTCCTGCCGGCATTTGCCGCAGCGGGGGTGGCCGGCCACGGCGGCGGGGATGCGGTTGGTGGCGCCGCAGTTCGGGCACGTCACCAGCGCCGTGGTCATGGCCTGCCGCCGTCGTTCGGGTGCCCCGGAGTCATGGTTCCATGGGACCCTCCGGGCGCCGGAGCGCCCTAGGGTCCAAAGGCCCCGCGGGCGGCGGCCGGCGCACCCCGGATACGCCTCCGGCCGGACCCGCGAACGGGTCCGGCCGGAGGTCCAGGGCGTGCCGGGACTACTTGTTGCTGTCCTCGTCGATGTCGCCGTCGGCGCGGAGATCGTGGTTCTCCTCGTCGAAGTCGTCCTCGTCAAAGTCCTCGTCGTCGAGTTCGACGTCGTCCGGGATGTCGCTCTTGTACGGGTCGGCGTCGCCGGCGTGCTTGGCGCCGGCTGCGAGGGCCGCCACCTCGGCGTCGCGCTTCTTCGCCTCGCGCAGCAGCTCCTCGAGGTTTGAGGCCACCACGGGGATCTGGTCGGCGACGAACTCCAGGGTCGGGGTCAGCCGGACGGTGATGTTGCGGCCGACTTCCTGGCGGAGCACACCCTTGGCCTTCTCCAGGCCCTTGGCGGCGTCGGCCTGGGCGGTCTCGTCGCCGAACACGGTGTAGTACACCGTGGCGTGCTGCAGGTCATTGGTCACCCGCGCATCGGTCACGGTCACGCCCTCGAGCCGGGGATCCTTCACCCGGCGGCCCAAAGCCTCCGCAACCACAACCTTGATCCGCTGCGCCAACTTGGCAGCCCGTGCGGGATCAGCCATTTCCACTCCTAAAAATTTTGGATGTACGACGGCGCCTACCAGGCGGGGTCGCTCGTTTCAGTTTTCTGCCACGCACCGCGGTGAGTCAACGACGGACGCCGTTGGAATCTTTCCGGCGGCCTGGGAGTGGCATCGGGCCTGCCGAAGCTGGGCGGCAAAGGATCGCAGATCCTTTGCCGCCCAGCGAAGGCGGGGCCGCCGGAAAATTCCGACGGCCCCACCTGAAGCAACACGTTAGACGCGCGGCTTCTCGCGCATCTCGAAGGTCTCGATGATGTCGCCTTCGGTGATGTCGTTGTACGAGCCAAGACCGATACCACACTCGAAGTCCGTGCGGACCTCGGTGGCGTCGTCCTTGAAGCGCTTGAGCGTCTCAACGGTGAGGTTGTCGCCGATGATCTTGCCGTCGCGGCTGATGCGGGCCTTGGCGTTGCGCCGGATGATGCCGGAGCGGACGATCGAGCCTGCAATGTTGCCGAACTTGGACGAACGGAAGACCTCGCGGACCTCGGCCGTGCCCAGCTGGACCTCTTCGTACTCCGGCTTGAGCATGCCCTTGAGGGCTGCCTCGATGTCATCGATGGCTGCGTAGATGACGGAGTAGAAGCGCATGTCCACGCCTTCGCGGTCTGCCAGTTCGGCAACCCGCTCGGCGGGCTTGACGTTGAAGCCGATGATGACGGCAGAGTCGACCGTTGCCAGGTTGACGTCGTTCTGCGTGATCGCACCGACACCGCGGTGGATGACGCGGAGCTGGACACCCTCGCCGACGTCGATCTTGAGCAGCGCGTCTTCGAGGGCTTCCACGGCACCGGACACGTCACCCTTGAGGATGAGGTTGAGGGTGTCGATCTTGCCATCGGCGACGGCCTGGTCGAAGTCTTCCAGGCTGATGCGCTTGCGGCGCTTGGCCAGGGCGGCGTTGCGGTCGGCGGCTTCACGCTTCTCGGCGATCTGGCGGGCGGTGCGCTCGTCAGCGGTCACGAAGAAGGTGTCACCGGCGCGCGGGACGTTGGACAGACCCAGCACCTGGACGGGGCGGGACGGGCCGGCCTCGGTCAGGGCGCTGCCGTCGTCGTCGAACATCGCACGGACGCGGCCGTGGGCCGTGCCTGCCACGATGGTGTCGCCGACGTGCAGGGTGCCGGACTGGACCAGGACGGTGGCAACCGCACCGCGGCCCTTGTCCAGGTTCGCTTCGATCGCGATACCGCGGGCGTCCTTGTTCGGGTTGGCGCGCATGTCCAGGGCGGCGTCTGCGGTGAGCAGGACGGCCTCGAGCAGCTCGTCGATGTTGAGGTTCTGGCGGGCAGAGACCTCCACGAACATGGTGTCGCCACCGTACTCTTCCGGAACCAGGCCGTACTCGGTCAGCTGGCCGCGGACCTTGTCCGGGTTGGCGCCTTCCTTGTCGATCTTGTTCACGGCCACGACGATCGGCACGTTGGCCGCCTGGGCGTGGTTGAGGGCTTCAACGGTCTGCGGCATGACGCCGTCGTCCGCTGCGACCACCAGGATGGCGATATCGGTGACCTTCGCACCACGGGCACGCATGGCGGTGAACGCCTCGTGGCCCGGGGTATCGATGAAGGTGATCTTCCGGTCGGTGCCCTCGTGGTTGTGGGTGACCTGGTAGGCACCGATGTGCTGGGTGATGCCGCCGTGTTCGCCCGCCATGACGTCGGACTTGCGGATGGCATCGAGCAGCCGGGTCTTACCGTGGTCGACGTGGCCCATAACGGTGACAACCGGAGGACGCGCCTCAAGTTCCTCGTCGCCTTCGGCCTCAAGCTCGGCATCGAAGTCGATGTCGAAGCCGGAGAGCAGCTCGCGCTCCTCGTCTTCCGGCGAGACAACCTGCAGCTTGTAGCCCAGTTCCTCGCCCAGCAGGGCGAACGTTTCCTCGTCCAGGGACTGCGTGGCCGTGGCCATTTCGCCCAGGTGGAAGAGGACCGTCACCAGCGCGGCGGGGTTTGCCTCGATCTTGTCGGCGAAGTCCGTGATGGACGAGCCGCGGCGGAGCCGCACAACGGTGTTGCCGTCGCCGCGGGGTACGCTCACGCCACCCAGCGACGGTGCGCTCATCTGCTCAAGTTCCTGGCGCTTGGCGCGCTTGGACTTGCGCTGCTTGCCACGGCCTGCGCCGCCCTTACCGAATGCACCCTGGGTGCCACCGCGACCGCGGCCACCCTTGCCAAAGCCACCGCCGGCCGGGGCGCCTCCGCCTGCGCCGGGACCACCGGTGCCGGGAGCACCCGGACGGCCCGGGCCGCGGCCGCCGCCGCCGGGACGGCCTGCACCGGTGGGTGCGGGACGCTCGGTGCGGTTGGGCATCATGCCCGGGGTCGGACGGTTTCCGCCGGCACCCGGACGGGCGCCGGGGGCACCGGCCGGACGCGGGGCGCCCGGACGGGGACCTGCAGCACCAGCGGGACGCGGTGCACCCGGACGGGGTCCACCGGCACCGGCTGCGGGGCGGGGGCCGCCGGGGCGATCGCCCTGGCTGCCACCCGGACGCGGCATCCCCTGGGACGGAGCGAACGGGTTGTTGCCCGGACGGGCGGTACGTTCGTTGTCGCCGCCACGGCCGCGGGGCATGCCCTGCGAGGTGGCGAACGGGTTGTTGCCCGGGCGGGGACCGCCGGGACGCGGCGCGGAGCCACCCTGGCGGGCCGGGGCGGCGGGGGCTTCAGCCTTGGGGGCCGGGCGTGCGCCGGGCTTGGCAGCGGTGGACGGCGCGGCGGGAGCCTCGGCGGCCGGAGCGGCAGCGGGGGCTGCCGGGGCGGGAGCCGACGGCGCCGGAGCGGCGGCGGGGGCTGCGGGAGCTTCGGCCTTCGGCGCGGCCGGAGCCGGCGCGGGGGCCGGGCGGTTGGCGGCGGGGCTGGCCTTGGGGGCGGACGCGGGCGCTTCGGTCTTGGAAGCGGTGGGCGCGTCGGGGAAGGCGTTGCGGAGTTTCCGCACCACCGGTGCCTCAATGGTGGAAGAGGCGGAGCGAACGAATTCGCCCAGTTCCTGCAGTTTTGTCACTGCATCTTTGGAAGTAATACCGAGCTCTTTGGCGAGCTCATGTACGCGGACCTTGGCCACATTTCTCCTGTCTCGGTCCGCACCGAGCCAGGCACGAACCGTCTACTTCTTACTGCGGGCCTCCGCCGCGGGTGCAGCTGAAAGGCCCATTGCAGAGCGCAACAAAGTTGTCATCGTTGCGTACTCATCGCTGGGAACTCATCGGGTTTCCATCAGTTTTCTGACCCGCTTTCAGGTTGGACGGTTGTTGCTGCGGCCACCGGAGGTGTCTGCAGCGTGCCTGCCAGGATCCGGCGTTCGACGTCGTCCGTTCCGGCGGCGCCGTTGAGGGCGCGTCCGAACGCACGGCGTTTGACCGCCAGTGCCAGGCACTTTTCGCTGGGGTGCAACCATGCTCCCCGGCCTGCCATCCGGCGTCGTTCGTCGACAACGACGGCGGTTGACCCGCCGGCGCCGGCGACCAGCCGGAGCAGTTCCGACCGCGTCCCCTTCTTTCGGCACCCGATGCAGGTACGTTGCGGCTGATTCCCGAGCTGCTGAGTTTCTGCCACTGCGAGTATCTTCCTGCCGTAACCACCTGCCGGCCCGGGCACGTCGCTGGGAAAGCCGCACGCGCCGAGGGCACAAGGATGCCGGCCCGAAGGCGCGGTCACTGTCTATTCTAGCCCTCCGGCGCCCCGGTCCCGAAACGGGCGGGTCCGGGGAAACGCCGTTCGGCCCCGGGCAGTGGTTGCGCCGGGGCCGAACGTGGGGATGCTGGAGGGACTACTTGTCCTTGTTCTCCGCGGCGTCCGAGACGATGTCGATCCGCCAGCCGGTGAGCTTGGCGGCCAGGCGGGCGTTCTGGCCCTCCTTGCCGATGGCGAGGGAGAGCTGATAGTCCGGGACCACCACGCGGGCGGACCGGGTGGCCTCGTCCGTGATGGTGACCGAATTCACCCGCGAGGGCGAGAGTGCGCTGGCAATGAAGGTGGCCGGATCATCGCTGTAGTCGACGATGTCGATCTTTTCCTCGTTCAGCTCGGTCATCACGGCCCGGACGCGGGAGCCCATCTCGCCGATGCAGGCACCCTTGGCGTTGACGCCCGGGATGTTGGCCTTGACCGCGATCTTGGTGCGGTGTCCGGCCTCGCGGGCCAGCGCCACGATCTCGACCGAGTGGTCCGCGATTTCCGGGACCTCGAGTTCGAAGAGCTTGCGGACCAGGCCGGGGTGGGACCGGGACAGCGTGATGGACGGTCCCTTGGTGCCGCGGTGCACGTCGATGACGAAGGCGCGGAGCCGGTTGCCGTGGATGTACTTCTCGCCGGGGACCTGTTCGGGCGGCGGCAGCAGCGCCTCCACCGTGCCGAGGTTCACCTGGATCATGTGCGGGTTGTTGCCCTGCTGGATGGTGCCGGCGACGAGTTCGCCCTCACGGCCCTTGAACTGGCCCAGGACGTTGTCGTCCTCGGCGTCGCGCAGGCGCTGCAGGATGATCTGGCGGGCGGTGCTCGCGGCGATCCGGCCGAAGCCGGCGGGGGTGTCCTCGAACTCGCCGACGGGCTCGCCGTCGTCGTCGATCTCGGTGGCCCAGATGGTCACGTGGCCGCTCTTGCGGTCCAGCTCGGCGCGGGCCTTCTCGAAGGCGCCCGGCGTCTTGTGGTAGGCGACCAGGAGGGCCTGCTCGATGGTGGGGATCAGGAGATCCAGCGGGATTTCACGCTCACGCTCCAGGAGTCTCAGCGCGCTCATGTCAATATCCATTAGGCCTCCTCGGAAGGTCCATTGTCGTTCTCCAGCGGCGCCTCTTCGAGGTGGCTGAACTCTATCTCGACTTTTCCACTGCGGATCCTGTCGAAAGGAAGCTTCACGGGGTCGCCCTGCTTGGGCTTCATCCCCTTCTTGACGGCCAGTTCAGGGACCAGCGTCACGCCGGAGCTGTCCACGGACTGGATCCGGCCGGTGACGTTGTCACCCTGGATGACGTTGACGGTGACCATCCGTCCGCGGGCGCGGTGCCAGTGCCGCTCTTCGGTGAGCGGGCGGCCGACGCCGGGCGAGGACACCTCGAGCTCATACGGCCGGGAATCCGTGCTGGGATCCTCGTCCAGGATGTCCGAAAGGGTCTTGGAGATCTCCGCGATCACGTCGAGGCTGACGCCGCCGGTTTCCTCCTGGGGCAGGTCGACGACGACGTGGACCACCCGGTTGGCGCCGGCAATGTGAATGGAGACATCTTCCAGGTACAGCCGGTTGGCCTGGACCGCGGGGGCGAGCAGCGCGTAAAGCCGCTCGGCCTCCAGGTTGTGCGCGGGGGCGGCGTCAGCCTTCCCCGTCCCGGTCCGGTCTGTCGAAGTCGTGGCTTCTGCGTTGGTCATGATGCCGCCCGCCTCCTGCTAGATGATGTTGTGAGTACTAGCGTAGCGACAATCGCGGCCGGTGGCGCACTCCAGTTCCGGCCCGCGCACCGCCGTCGGGCCTCCCCGGGCCCCACGGCGGTGGCTCGCGTGTGGGCCGTGCCAAAATGGTCTGTTGTGAACGAGGAGACCAGCGGAGAACGACGGCGGGCCCGCCTGCCCCGGAACCTTCCCCGGCTGGCGCTGATCGTCGTCCTCGCCGTGGTGGTGCTGACTTTGGGGCTGGTGGTGCGCCCCGGCAAGCCCGCGGAACCGGCCCCGCCGACCGCGTCCGAGCGGGCCCTGGCCGCCGCCCTCGCCGACACCGTGGAGCTCCGTTCCGACGCGGAACGGCTCACCGGAGCTGGGACCGCCGCGGACGGCACTGTGAGTTTCCTGACAACCCAGGCCCGGGCGCTCTGGCGGCCCGGGTCGGCCGCCGTCTCGGCTTCCCCGTCCCCGGCGTCCGCGTCCCCCTCTCCCGCTTCGGCGCCCCCGTCCGCCGCGGAGGCTTCACCGTCCGACGCGCCCGTGACGGCCGCGTCGCTCGTCACCGCGCTGGACGCCAGCGGGCGGCAACGCCTGGCCGACGCCGCCGCCGCGGATCCCGGGACGGCCCGCCTGCTCGCCTCGGTCGGCACCGGCCAGCTGCTGCAGGCCTCCGCCTTGGCCGCCGCGAGCGGCACGCCGGACCCGGCAACGTCGAGTGCCCCGGCGGCTGCCCCCTCTCCCACCGCCCCGGCTACCGTGTCCGCGACCCCGGTCCCCTCGGCCTGCCCCACCGCGACGGGTTCCCCCTCTGCTGCCCCCTCCGCGTCGGCGTCATCGGCGCGAGCGGACCTGGCGAATGCCCTCGCTGAGGTGATCAGCACCGAGCGGGAAACCGTCTACGCCTACCAGGTGGCGCTGACGCGTCTGGACGGCCCCGGGGCCGCTGCGGCCGCCACCCGGCTGACCCGCCACGAGGCCCTCGCCGCGGCCGCCGAGGAACAGGCCCGGCAGCACTGCGCCGCCGCTCCCCCGCGCCAGGCCGGCTACGCACTGGACCCCGCGTTCCTGGCCTCGCCGGCGGCCGGGCTGCGCGGGCTGGAGTCCGGCTCGCTGGCGGCCTATGCCGACCTGGTGGGCCTCAGCGACGGCAGCACCCGCCAGTGGGCCGTGTCCGGTCTGCTGGAGGCCGGCCGCCGCGCCGCCGCCTGGGGCGCTGCACCGGAGCCGACCCCGGGCCTGTCGGTGGACCCCGCGGAGCTGCCCACGCTTCCGGCTGCTGTTGCCGGTTAGTCAGCGCCGGCCGGATAGCCGGGATATCAGGGTAGGCGCGGCTTAGTTTGCTTAGCCTCCGGATACTGGCCGGGTTTGCGGCCGTGGTGGTTGGCTGTACGCATGGAAACCAGCCAGGCACCCGTTCTTCAAGACAATGAACCGCACCGCAACGACCTCGCGCACCGGCTGAACTGGCTGCGCGCCGGTGTCCTCGGTGCCAACGACGGGATCGTCTCGGTCGCCGCGATCGTGGTGGGCGTCGCGGGCGTGACCACCGATTCCGGCCCCATCCTGATCGCCGGTGCCGCCGGCGTCGTCGGCGGTGCCATCTCCATGGCCCTGGGCGAATACGTGTCCGTCAGCAGCCAAAAGGACAGCCAGGAGGCGCTGATCGAGAAGGAACGCCGAGAGCTGGCCGAACAGCCCGAGGAGGAACTCGCCGAGCTCACCGCCATCTACCAGGCGAAGGGCCTCAGCCCGGAGACCGCCGGCGCCGTTGCCCGGGAGCTGACCGCCCACGACGCGCTCAGCGCGCACCTCGCGGCCGAACTGAACATCGACGAGACCGACATCGTCAGCCCCTGGCACGCGGCCCTCGCGTCCGCCATCGCCTTCTTGGTCGGTGCGATCCTCCCGATGCTGGCGATCCTGCTGCCGCCGGAGAATATCCGCGTTCCGCTCACCTTCGCCGCGGTGCTGGTCGCCCTGGCCGCCACGGGTGCCGTGGGCGCCTGGATCGGCGGCGGCTCCAAGGGCAAGGCCGCAATCCGCGTGGTGATCGGCGGCGCCGCGGCGCTGCTGGCGACCTTCCTGATCGGCAACTGGCTGGGCGCGAGCGGCTTCGCCGGCTGATCGCCGACACTACGCTGGGACGGTGACTTCGCCCAGCCCCGTTCCAGTCCCGGCCGCCCTCTCCCGCAGGTACTCCCGAACCGCCGAGGGCCGCGCCTGGCTGGCGTCCCTGCCCGGAGTGATCGCGGACGCCCTTGGGACGTTTTCGCTCGTCCTTGACCTGGCGCCCGGCGCGGAACCCTGGAGCGGCCATGGCGCCGTTGTCGTCCCGGTGCGGCTGAACGACGGCACGCCCGGTGTACTGAAGGCCGCCTACCCGCACGAGGAATCCCGGGCCGAACACCTCGCCCTCGGGCTCTGGGAGGGCCGGGGCGCGGTCCGGCTGATCGCCGCCGACCCGGAGGCCGGCGTGCTGGTGCTGGAGCGGCTGGAGGCCGCCCGCTCACTGCAGGAGGTGCCCCTGGCGGCGGCCGCCGCGGTGTGGGGCGGCCTGGTTCGCCGGCTCTCGATCGCCCCGGACGGCCGCCCCGCGTGGCGCGGCTTCGAGCAGGTGGCCGCCCTGGCCGAGCGGTGGAGCGACGAGTTCCCCGAACGCTGGGAGGCCCTGGGCCGGCCCTTCCCCCGCTGGCTCCTGGAGGCCGCCCTGGAGGTCTGCCAGACCCGGGGCGCGGTGGGCCGGCGCTCCGGCGTCGACGTCCTGGTCCACGCCGACCTGCACTTCCTGAACATCCTGGCCCGTCCCGGGACAGCGGCCGGGTCCGGGGATCCGGACGATTACCGTGCCATCGATCCGCACCCGCTGGTGGGCGAGGCGGAGTTCGCGGTGGCACCACTGCTCTGGAACCGGCTGGCCGAGTTGTCCGCCGCCGATCCGGCTGCCGCGCTGCTGGAGCGCTGCCACGATTTCAGCGCCGCCGCGGGCCTCGACGGCGACGTCGCCCGGCAATGGGCCCTGGCACGGGAAGTCGAGAACGCGCTCTGGTACACGGAGGAGCGGAACGACGGCGGCCGGACGCGCTCGCTCTGGGTCGCCAGCACCCTCGCCGGGCGGACCCTCGACGGGCTGCCGATGCCCGCGGACCTGCCGGTCCCGGGCGCCACCGGCCCCTCCCGCGGCTAGGCTGCCGCGCTAGGAAGCCGCGCTAGGTGCCCGCCTGCTCCGGCATGCCCCGGACGGCGGCAAGCGCGTCCCGGACCGCCGAGACCGCGGTGGCCACGTCGCCGTCGTCGGTGCTCCAGTTGCTCACCGAGATCCGCAGGATGTCCCGGCCCCGCCAGCGCGAACCGGACATCCAGACCCGCCCGTCGGCGATGATCCGGTCCGTGACCGCCCGGGTGGTGGCGTCGTCTCCGAAGGCCAGCGAGACCTGGGTGTAGACGACGTCGTTGAGCACCTCGACGCCGTCGAGCGCGGCCAGCGCCTCGGCCAGTTGGTGGGCGCGGAGCACCAGGCCGCGTACCTGCCCGGCGACGCCGTCACGGCCGAGGGACTTCAGCGCGGCCCAGACCGGCACGCCGCGGGCGCGCCGGAACAGCTCCGGCACGGTCTCGAACGGATCGGCGGCACCGTCGGCGGCCTGGATGAGGTAGCTGGTGTGCAGGCCCATCGCCGCCCGGAGCGCGGCGACGTCCCGGACCACCGCGATCCCGCAGTCATAGGGCACGTTGAGGGTCTTGTGCGCATCGGTCCCCCAGGAGTCTGCCCCGTCCAGCCCGTCGGTCAGGGCGGCCAGCTCCGGCACGGCGGCGGCCCAGAGACCGAAGGCCCCGTCCACGTGGACCCACGCGCCGTGGGATTTGGCGACGGCGATGGCATCCCGGAACGGGTCGAAGGCACCCGAGTGCAGGTTGCCGGCCTGCAGGCAGACCAGCAGCGGCACGGATCCGGTACCCGGACCACCTTCGGCAACCGCCGCCCCGAGCGCACGGTCCAGGGCCGCCGGGTCGATCCGGCCCTCCGCGTCCGAGGTTACGGCGGTGGGCCGGCCGAGCCCGAGGTAGCGGAGGCCCAAGTCAATGGTGTCGTGGCGTTCGGCGCCCGCGAAGCAGCGGATCCGCGGCGCGCCGGCGAGGCCGTCGGCGTCGGAGTCCCAGCCGGCGTCGTGCAGCAGGCGCCAGCGCGCGGCGGCCAGGCCGGTGAAGTTTGCCATGGTGGCGCCGGTGGCGAACCCCACCCCCGACTCCTGCGGCAGGCCTAGCAGCTCGAGCAGCCACCGGCCCGCGGCCTCCTCGATGGCGGCGGTGGCGGGGGTGGCGAACCGGAGTCCGGCGTTCTGGTCCCAGGCGCTGACCAGCCAGTCCGCGGCCAGGGCGGCGGGCAGCGTCCCGCCGATCACCCAGCCGAAGAACCGGCCGGAGGGCATGGCCATCAGCCCGGGTTCGGCCTTTTCCGCGAGGTAGTTCACCACCTCGGCCGCGGGGGTGCCGCCGGACGGGAGCGGGCCGCCGAAGTCGGCGGCGAGCTCCGCGGCGCTCCGGGCGGGGCCGATGGGACGGGACTGCTGGCTCTCCAGCCACCGCCGGGCGTGGCCGGCCGCAGCGGCCAGGGCGTCGCGGTAGCGCTCACCGGGTGCGGACATAGCTGCATGCTACGCCCGGCGCCGCCGCCGCGGCAGGGCCCTGCGGTCCGAGCGGTCCGCGCGCGGAGCCCTGCACGGCGCCCGGCGCCGAAGCCTTAGCCGAGGGTGTCGTGCCAGACGTCGGAGCCGAGCTTGATGATCAGCACGCCCACCACCACCAGGAACACGATCCGGATGAACTTGCTGCCGCGGCTGACGGCGGTCCGGGCGCCGAGGTAGCCGCCGGCCATGTTTGCCCCGCCGAGGACCAGGCCCAGGCCCCAGAGCAGGGACCCGTGCGGAAGGAAGAACAGGAGCGCCCCGGCGTTGGTGGCCATGTTGACGATCTTCGCCTTGGCGCTGGCCTCGAGGAAGGCGTAGCCCATGGCGGACACCAGCGCGATGATCAGGAAGGACCCCGTTCCGGGCCCGATCATGCCGTCGTAAAATCCGATGACGCCGCCGATCAGGCATGCGATCAGGTAGTGCCGGTGCCCGTCGTGGCGCAGCTTGGTCAGCTCTCCCACGTTGGGCCGCAGCGCCGTGAACAGGGCCACGGCCACCAGCGCGGCCACGATGATCGGCTTGAAGACGCTGGCCGGCAGGGTGGCGGCCAGGATCGCCCCGCCGAAGCTGCCGGCCAGGGCGATCACCGCCATCGGGATAGCGGTGCGCAGGTCCGGCCGCACCCGGCGGTAGAACGTCACCGCGCTGGTGGTGGTGCCGAAGATGGAGCCCATCTTATTGGTCGCCAGCGCCTGCACCGGGCTGATGCCCGGCACCAGGAGCATGACCGGCAGCTGGATCAGTCCCCCGCCGCCGACGACGGCGTCGATCCATCCGGCGGCGAACCCGGCTACCACCACCAGGATCAGGGTGGTGAGCTGGATTGATTCAAGACCCGAAAGCATCCCCGGGCCGGGTCAGGCGTTGCGGACGGCGTTGACCACGTAGTCCACCGCCCGGTCCACGGCGATGTTCTCGGCGTTGCCGCTGCGGCGGTCCTTGATCTCGACGACGCCGTCCACCAGGCCGCGGCCAACGGCCAGGATGGTGGGCACGCCGACGAGTTCGGCGTCGCCGAACTTCACCCCCGGTGAGACCTTGGGTCGGTCGTCGTAGATGACCTCGAGGCCGGCGGCCTCCAGTTCGAGCGCGAGCTTCTCGGCGGCGGCGAAGATCTCCTCGCCGCGTCCGACGGCGACGACGTGCACGTCGGCCGGGGCGACGGCGCGGGGCCAGACCAGGCCCTTCTCGTCGTGGTTGGATTCGGCCAGGGCCGCCACCGCGCGGGTGACGCCGACGCCGTAGGAGCCCATGGTGACGACGACCTGCTTGCCGTTCTGGTCCAGTACCTTGAGGTCCAGGGCCTCGGCGTACTTGCGGCCGAGCTGGAAGATGTGGCCCATTTCGATGCCGCGGGCGGTTTCCAGCGGGCCGGAGCCGTCCGGGGCGGGGTCGCCGGCGCGGACTTCGGTGGCCTCGATGACGCCGTCCCAGCCGAAGTCGCGTCCGGCCACCAGGCCGAAGACGTGCTTGCCGGCCTCGTTGGCGCCGGTGATCCAGGCGGAGCCGCTGACGACGCGGGGGTCCACCAGGTAGAGCAGCTTCGACGCGCCCTCGGAACCGAGCAGCGGGGCGTCCAGGGACAGGCCCGGGCCGATGTAGCCCTTGACCAGCAGGGGCTGCTTCTTGAGGTCCTCCTCGTTGGCTGCCTCCAGGGTGATCTCACCGGCGATCGGCAGGAAGGATCCGATGGTGGCCTCGACGCGCTTGAGGTCCACGCCGCGGTCGCCGGGGACGCCGATGACGACGAGCTGGCGCTCACCGGTGGGCAGGGTGACGGCGAGCACGACGTTCTTCAGCGTGTCCGCGGCAGTCCAGGCGCCGCCGTCGGCCTCGCTGCGGGGCGCCAGGGCGTTGGCGGCCGCCACGAGGGTGTCGATGGTGGGGGTGTCCGGGGTGTCGCGCACCTCGGCGGCGGGGGCGTTGGTGAAGTCGATCTCCGCGGGAACGACGGTGGTGACGGCCTCGACGTTGGCCGCGTAGCCGCCGGCGGACCGGACGAAGGTGTCCTCGCCGATCTCGGTGGGGTGCAGGAATTCCTCGCTCTTTGACCCGCCCATGGCGCCGGCCGTCGCGGTCACCGGGATGACCTCGAGGCCGAGACGCTCGAAGATCTTCAGGTAGGCGCTGCGGTGAGCGGCGTAGCTGGCGTCCAGGCCGGCGTCGTCGACGTCGAAGGAGTAGGAGTCCTTCATGATGAACTCACGGCCGCGGAGCAGGCCTGCCCGGGGGCGTGCCTCGTCGCGGTACTTGTTCTGGATCTGGTAGATGCTCAGCGGCAGGTCCTTGTACGAGGAGTACAGGTCCTTGACCAGCAGGGTGAACATTTCCTCATGCGTGGGGGCCAGCAGGTAGTCGTTGCCCTTGCGGTCCTTGAGCCGGAAGATGCCCTCGCCGTACTCGGTCCAGCGGTTGGTCGCCTCGTAGGGTTCCTTCGGCAGCAGCGCCGGGAAGTGGACCTCCTGGGCGCCGATCGCCGTCATCTCCTCGCGGATGATCTGCTCCACCCGGCGCAGCACGCTCAGGCCGAGCGGCAGCCAGGTGTAGATGCCGGGAGCCGCGCGGCGGATGTAGCCCGCCCGGACCAGCAGCCGGTGGCTGGCCACCTCGGCGTCGGCGGGGTCTTCACGCAGGGTGCGCAGGAACAGCTGGGAGAGTCGAAGGACCACTGGAGAGGTATCCGTTTCTGAGAAATGCGGGGCCTCCGGGGAGGCACGAAATGTCCAGCTACCAATCTACCGCCTCGCCGCGGGGCAGGGTCCCGGTGCGGCGGGTTCCCGGGGCGGCATGTCCGGGCGGCAGGCGTCCGGGAATGGGAAGGGCCGCGCCCCGGCGTGGAAGCCCCTGGCCGTCTCCGGCTGGTCATCCGTCGTGGCGCGGCCCCGCGACCCCAGTGCCGCTTTTATCAAGGCTGTTAACCCTGGCCCGAGCCTGCCCTTCCGGGCGGCTGCGGGGCCAGTTGGTGGTTTCCCTGAGACCGCTCGCGCCTTCTCGGCGCGGCTAGCTAGAACCTATGTGATCCCCGTCGCCAAAACAAGAGTGTGCCCTTATATTTTTGTCACAAGTCGGTGACATGACGTGTCTCGGGCGGGGTGGAACGGCACCGGCTTAGAAGAGCGCCGGCCTAGAACAGCACCGTCGCGAAGTTGCCGGTCTGTTCGAAGCCCACTCGCTCGTAGCTGGCCCGGGCACGGACGTTGAAATCGTTGACGTAGAGGCTGGTCACCGGCGCGAGCCGCTGGGCCAGGAGCACGACGGCGGCCATGTACCCGGCGCTGAGGCCGAGCCCCCGGTGGGTGGGATTCATCCAGACGCCCTGGACCTGCGTGACGGCGGATGTGACAGCGCCGAGTTCGGCCTTGAAGATGACCTCGCCGTCGGGGCCAAGGTGGACCATGGAGTGCCCGGCCCGGATCAGCCCCTTGACCCGCCGGCTGTAGAACTCGCGGCCGCCGAGGTAGGGCGAGTAGCCCACCTCCTCCTCGAACATCGCGGCGCAGGCGGGGAGGATGCGGTCGAAGTCGGCCATCTGCCCGAAGCCCAACGCCGGGTTGGGCTCGATCAGTGGCGTGCCGCTGATGGTCATGAGCGGCTGGTCGGCCCTGATTTCCTGGGCGGTGTGCCCCAGGTCCTCCATGGCCTCGTGCAGCGCCAGCACGGCCTCGGCGGGGCCGAAGATGGAGGCATAGCGGCGCCCGGTGCGGTGTGCCGCGGCCGCGACGAGGGGCGCGAGGTCGGTGTCCAGTTCGACCGGCACCAGGTTCGCCCCGGCCCAGCAGGCCGAGACGAGCGTCCCGCCGTCGAACACGCCGAGGATGCTGGCGCCGCCGGCGGTTGGCGCGGCGGTACCGGTGGATTCGAGGTGGGACAGGATGAAGACGTTTGCGACGGGGTCGCGCCGCGCAAGATCGCGGAGGGTGCCGGTGTCGCCGGCGCCGAGGAGGCGGACGGCGGCACCGGCCTGGGTACCGTCCTTACGAAACGCTAACCACGGGGCCACCCTTGACAGCATCTTCGCCATCGGCTTCCCCCATCTCTTCGGCGAGGCGCATGGCCTCTTCGATCAGTGTCTCAACGATCTGGTTCTCGGGGACGGTCTTGATGACCTCGCCTTTGACGAAGATCTGGCCCTTGCCGTTGCCGGACGCCACGCCGAGGTCCGCCTCGCGGGCCTCGCCGGGCCCGTTGACCACGCAGCCCATGACGGCCACGCGCAGCGGCACCTCCATGCCCTCGAGGCCGGCGGTAACTTCCTCGGCGAGCGTATAGACATCCACCTGGGCGCGTCCGCAGGACGGGCATGAGACGATCTCGAGTTTGCGGGGGCGCAGGTTCAGCGACTGCAGGATCTGGTTGCCCACCTTGACCTCCTCCACCGGCGGGGCGGAGAGGGACACGCGGATGGTGTCGCCGATGCCCCGGGAGAGCAGGGCGCCGAAGGCGGTGGCGGACTTGATGGTGCCCTGGAAGGCGGGACCGGCCTCGGTCACGCCGAGGTGCAGGGGCCAGTCGCCCTTTTCCGCGAGCATCTCATAGGCGGCCACCATGACGACGGGGTCGTTGTGCTTGACCGAGATCTTGAAGTCGTGAAAGCCGTGCTCCTCGAAGAGCGAGGCTTCCCAGACGGCGGACTCGACGAGCGCCTCCGGGGTGGCCTTGCCGTACTTCTTCATGATGCCGGGCTCCAGCGAGCCGGCGTTGATGCCGATCCGGATGGAGGTGCCGTGGTCCTTGGCGGCGCGGGCGATTTCCTTGACCTGGTCATCGAACTTGCGGATGTTTCCGGGGTTGACCCGGACCGCTGCGCAGCCGGCCTCGATCGCGGCGAAGACGTACTTCGGCTGGAAGTGGATGTCCGCGATCACTGGGATCTGCGACTTCTTCGCGATGATGGGCAGCGCCTCCGCGTCGTCGGCGGAGGGGCAGGCCACGCGGACGATGTCACAGCCGGAGGCGGTGAGCTCCGCGATCTGCTGCAGGGTGGCGTTGATATCCGTGGTCGGCGTGGTCGTCATGGACTGCACGCTGATCGGGAAGTCGGAGCCGACGCCGACCGAGCCGACCTTGATCTGGCGGGTTTTCCGGCGCGGGGCAAGAACGGGGGCGGTGCCGACGGCATTCCGAGGCTGACCGAGGTCACGGGGACTCCTCTGGGATCGAAGCGTTGAGCGAAGGGTGGGCGGGCCGCTTAGGCGGAGTGGCCGGCCAGCAGGCCGGTCACCGGCGCCCAGGCCGTGGTGCGGATACCGGAGATGGCGCTGGCGGCGGCGAACGGGTCCTGCTTGAGCAGCTCGCTCAGGGCCTGCTCGTCGGCTGCCTTGAGGATCAGCAACGCGCCGGCGCCGTCGGAGTACGGGCCACTGGCCAGCAGGGTGCCGTCTTCGGCCAGGCCGGCGGTCCATTCCCGGTGGGCGGGACGGGCGGCGGCGCGGGATTCGGCGGACTCGGCGTCGTAAACGTACTCAACAGCAAAAACAGTCATACCGCTACCCTATCCCCCAGCCTGCCGGGTTCCCATCCATCGCCCCGGTTTCAGGCCTGCAGCAGAATCCTCGCCAGCGCGGCCACGCCGGCGGCCCAGAGCATGGAGGTGAGGGTGCCGATGATGAATCTCTCGGCCGCCACCGGGGTCTCCTTCAGTTCGGCGAACCGGCCCAGGCCCTTGATGGCGACCACGTAGGCGATGGCCACCGGCTGCCCGGCCAGGATGGCGAGGGCGACGGCGAGGCGTTCCAGCACGCCGATGATCGCCCCGCCGCGCAGGATGCGGGTGCCGACGGCGGCCGCCGGGACGGGCGCGGGGGCCGGGGTCTCGGGGGCTGGGGTCTCGGGGGTTGCTGCGGCAGGGACTGCCGGGGTTCCGGCAGACGTGGTTGCCTCGCCGGCCGAGGGGTCGTCGCTCCAGCCGGGACCGCCGTCGGCACCACCTTCGACACCGCTGTCGTTGGTGCCGTCAACCGCGTCGGCCGCCTGCCCGGCGTCGGCCTTGTCGTCGATGGTGCGGGCCAGGCGGAAGACCAGGGCGGTGACCGGCCAGCCGGCAAAGCCCGCAATCAGCAGCGCCAGTGTGATCCAGAGGGCGTTCACCGGTCTCCTTCGCTCGAGGGGCGCGCGGCGTGGCCGTCCGCGCCGGCGGTCTGGCCGTCGGCCAGGGCCAGCAGCATTTCCGCCGCGGGCCGTGCCGCCCATTCTTCCTGCCAGCCGGAGCGAAGCAGGGCACGGCTCACCGACTGCTCCGTGATTCCCAGCGCGGCGGCGGCGGCCTTCTGGCTGCCGTGGGTGCCGGCGCGTCCGTCGCGGACGTCACGCAGCGCGTCCACCACCTTCCACTGGGCCGCGGTCCGGTCCTGGACCAGGCGGCCGATCAGCCGCAGTACCGCCTCGGCGTTGGCCGCCTCCCGCTCTCCCGGCGGCGCGGCAGCCGGTGTCCCGGCGGCGCCGTCCCCGGAGCCGGCCGGGCGGGGGTTGCCCCGCGGCGCGGGGTCCCCGCGGTGCCGGCTGCGACGGCGAGGGGAACGTACCCGGCAGCCTTGGCCCGCTCCACGGCGAGCCGGGCCGCTACGAACGCCGGCCCGGAGCCTTCACGGGGGCTGGCGGGCAGCGGCCGGTCCACGGCCCCGACGCCGATTCCGACGTACCAGTGGCCGTCGCGGAGGACGTGCAGGGCGGTGTCCACCACCTCGGCCGGCGATTGCAGCACCCCCTGCAGCTCGTCGCCGACGGATCGTTCGAAGGTGGCTCCGGGGAGTAGCCGGGCCAGTTCGGCCAGCAGGCCGGGAACCCGGTCCACATCGGTGCTGCTGCCGCGCTGGTCAATCGTCAGGACGTACATACCGCAACCCTAGGCGGCTGATTCACAAAGATCAACCATCTAAAGCTGATTATCACAAATCAGCCCAAAATGGCTTAGGAACAGGAATCAGCCGAAAAGGTTCACCGGTTTGACGATGTCCGCGTAGATCAGCAGCGCGGACATGCCCATCAGCAACGCCGCCACCACATAGGTCACCGGCAGCATCTTGGCGATGTCGAACGCCCCCGGATCAGGCCGGCCGAAGAGCTTGGCGATCCGGCGCCGGACACCCTCGTACAGGGCGCCCGCCACGTGGCCGCCGTCGAGCGGCAGCAGCGGGACGAGGTTGAAGACCGCCAGGGCGAAGTTGAGCCCGGCGAGCAGGCCCACCAGGGTGGCGAGCCGGCTCTGCAGCGGCACCTGTTCCATGGCGGCGACCTCGCCGGCCACCCGGCCGACGCCCACCACGCTGATCGGGCCGTTGGGGTCCCGGGGTTCCGAACTGAAGGCCGCCTGCGCGACGCCGACCACGCGCGCCGGGAGGTTCAGGACGACGCCGGCGATCTGCTTGATGTTCTCCCCCGCCATCGGGAGCACCGCCGACGCCGGCTGCTGCACCAGAGCCGACTGCGGGCCGATGCCGAGGAAGCCGACGTCCTGGTAGCGGAGCTTACCGTCCGCGTCCTTGGCCTGGCGGCCGTCGGCGCCGACCACCGGGCGGGAGGACAGCACCGGCGTCACCGTGGTGGTGACCGGGGCGCCGCCGCGCTGGACCGTGACGCTCACGGTCCTGCCGGCCGAGGCCCTGATCCAGCCGGTGAGCTCGTCCCAGTTGGTGACCTGCTTGCCGTCGAAGGAGGTGATCGTGTCGCCCGGCTTCAGCCCGGCGGCGGCCGCGGGAGTGAGCTTGCAGTCCTGCGAGTTCGGGTCCACGGTCTCCCCGGCCTTGACCTGGCACTTGGAGACGTCGGCGATAATGGTGGTGGAGCCCGCCACGCCGAAGCCCATCAGCAGCACGGCCGTCAGCACGACGCCGATCAGCAGGTTCATGGCCGGCCCGCCGAGCATGATGATGATCTTCTTCCAGACCGGCAGCCGGTAGAACACCCGGTCCCGGTCGTCGGGGCCGATCTCCTCATGCGCCAGCGACCGCGCGTCGGCGGCCAGCGACTGGAACATGCCGGTGCTGGAGGCCCGGACGGTGCCGTCCTCCGGGTTGGGCGGGTACATGCCGATCATCGAGACGAAGCCGCCGAGCGGGATGGCCTTGACGCCGTATTCGGTCTCGCCGCGGCGCCGGGACCAGAGGGTGGGACCGAAACCGATCATGTACTTGGTGACGCGGACCTTGAACAGCTTGGCCGGCACCAGGTGGCCCACCTCGTGCAGGGCGATGGACACGGCGATGCCGATCACGACAAAGACGACGCCGAGGATGAAGAGGAGAACGGGGCTCATGCTGGGTCTGGCTACTTCCTGGGCACGGACTGGCTGGGGGTGGCGGTGGTTCCTACGGCCAAACGCTCGAGAGTCCGCGCGCGTGCCCACGTTTCAGCATCCAGCACGGCCTCGACCGTCAGCCCGGAGGAACCTGAATGCTCGCTGAGGACGGCCTCGACGGTGTCCACGATGTCCGGGAAGCGGATCCGGCCGGCGTGGAAGGCCATCACGGCTTCCTCGTTGGCGGCGTTGAAGACCGCAGGGTAGGTGCTGCCGCGGCGGGCGGCGTCCTTGGCCAGGCCGACGGCGGGGAACGCCTCGGTGTCCAGCGGCTCGAAGGTCCAGCTGGTGGCCCGGGTCCAGTCGCACGGGGATGCGGCGCCGGGCACCCGGTCCGGCCAGCCGAGGCCCAGGGCAATCGGCAGGCGCATGTCCGGCGGGGACGCTTGGGCGATAGTGGACCCGTCGGCGAACTGCACCATCGAGTGCACCACGGACTGCGGGTGGACCACGACGTCGATCCGGTCCAGCGGGATGTCGAACAGCAGGTGCGCCTCGATCAACTCCAGGCCCTTGTTGACCAGGGTGGCGGAGTTGGTGGTGACCATCAGGCCCATGTCCCAGGTGGGGTGGGCCAGGGCGTCCTGCGGGGTCACGTCGAGCAGCTCGGCCCGGGTCCGGCCGCGGAACGGGCCGCCGGAGGCCGTCAGGACCAGGCGGTTCACCTCCGCGGCGGTGCCGGAGCGCAGGCACTGGGCGATGGCGGAGTGTTCGGAGTCCACCGGGACGATCTGGCCCTCCCGTGCGGCGGCCTTGACCAGGGCGCCGCCGACGATCAGGGATTCCTTGTTGGCCAGGGCGAGCGTGGCGCCGGACTTCAGGGCGGCGAGGGTGGGCGCCAGGCCGATCGAGCCGGTGATGCCGTTGAGGACGACGTCGGCGGGGATCTCCGCGATCCGGGTGGCGGCATCCGGGCCGGCGAGGATCTCCGGCCGGTAGCCGGTCACCCCGGCCGCGCGCGCGGCGTCGTCGATCAGGCGCTGCAGGCCGGCCGGGTCGCCGGCGGCGATGCCGACGGCGCGGGCCCGGGTGTGGACCGCCTGCCGGGCCAGGAGTTCAAGGTTGCCGCCGCCCGCACTGAGTGCCACGATCTCGAACCGGTCGGGCGCCCCGTCGACGACGTCGAGGGCCTGGGTACCGATGGACCCGGTGGATCCGAGGAGGACAATGCTGCGCGGCTTCATGCCTCCAGTATCCCGCACCGGCACTGCCCCGGCCGCGCCTTGACGCCATCCGGCGGCGGCGTACCGTGGGAATCGTGGAGTGGACGGCCTGGTTTGACGCGCCGGACTACGGATTCGCCCGGCAAGTACTGCAGCGCGGCGTGGCGGCCGTTTTTGTGGTGGCGTTCCTCTCCTCGCTGAACCAGTTTCCGGCGCTCCTCGGCGAGCGCGGACTGCTCCCGGTACCCTCGCTCCTGGCCCGCGCCCGGCGCCCGCTCCGGCCCACCCTGTTCGCCTGGCACTATTCGGACCGTTGGCTGCGCGCGGTCTGCGCCCTTGGGATGCTGATCGGCGCCGCCCTGGTGCTGGGCCTGCCGCAGCAGGGTCCGCCGTGGCTGCCGCTGCTGGCGTTCCTGGCGCTCTGGCTGCTGTACATGTCGATCGTGAACGTGGGCCAGACCTTCTACGGGTTCGGCTGGGAGATGCTGCTGCTGGAGGCGGGATTCACCGTGGGGTTCCTCGGCTCGGAGCAGACTCCCCCGCCGCGGGCCATCCTGCTCCTGCTCGTGTGGCTGCTGTTCCGGCTGGAATTCGGGGCGGGGATGATCAAGATCCGCGGCGGCCCGGAGTGGCGGGACCTCACCGCGCTGTACTACCACCACGAGACCCAGCCGATGCCCGGACCCCTCAGCCGCCAGGCCCACCTCATGCCGAAGGCCTGGCACCGGCTGGAGGTGCTGGGCAACCACGGCGCCCAGCTGGTGGTGCCGTTCTTCCTCTTCGCCCCGCAGCCGCTGGCGTCCGTGGCCGCGGGGATCGTGGTGTTCACCCAGCTGTGGCTGGTGGCCAGCGGCAACTTCGCGTGGCTGAACTGGATGGCGATCCTGCTGGCCTTCGCGGCGGTGAGCGATCCGGTGCTGCATACCCTGTTTCCGGGCCTGCCGTCCGGCTGGCGGGCCCCGGCCGCGGCGGAGGGAGCAGTGCCGGCGGGAGGTGTCGTGTCAACGGAGGGTTCGCAGGCGCCGCTGCCCTGGCTGGTGCTGGTGGTCCTGGCCACCGTGCTGCTGCTGGTGCTGAGCTACCGCCCGGCGGCGAACCTGGTCTCGAAATACCAGCTGATGAATGCCGCGTTCAACCGCTGGCAGCTGGTCAATGCCTACGGGGCGTTCGGGTCGGTGACCAAGCAGCGGATCGAGGTCGTGGTGGAGGGGACCCTGGACGCCGAGCCGGATGAGGCGGCGCACTGGCGGGAGTACGGGTTCCGCGGCAAGCCCGGTGATGTCCGGCGGGTGCCGCGGCAGTGGGCGCCCTACCACCTGCGGCTGGACTGGCTGATGTGGTTCCTGCCGCTGCGCACCGTGCACGAGCAGTGGTTCTACGCGTTCCTGGCGAAGCTGCTTGAGGCGGACCGTCCCACGCTGCGGCTGCTGCGGGAGGACCCGTTCGACGGCGCCCGGCCGCGCTGGGTGCGGGCCCGGAGTTTCCACTACCGCTTCGCCACCCGGGCGGAGTTCCGCGCCACCGGACAGCGCTGGGTCCGGATCCTGCTGCAGGAGTCCATCCCGCCGCTGTCCCTGCCCCCGGAGGACTGAGTCCCGCCGGGAACGCACCCGTCTGACACGAATGGCCGGAATGGTAGGTACCATTCCGGCCATTCGTGGCAAACAGGCGCAGTGGCCCGGCCGCTGCTCCCACCCTAGACGGACACAGATTCCTTCTCGGTGACCGCTTCCAGGGCGGCCTGCCGGCGGCGCAGCCACCAGGAGCCCAGGAAGATCAGCGCCATGGTCGCGTAGACCACGACGGCGAACGGGGTGGAGAACAGCGCGGTGGGGTCGTTCTGGGAGAGCTGCAGCGAGCGCCGCAGCTGCACCTCGAACATCGGCCCCAGGATCATCGCCACCACCATGGGCGCCACCGGGTAACCGTAGCGGCGCATGAAGTAGCCCAGGATGCCCACCACCAGCAGCACCCCGACGTCGATCGGCGAGAAGTTCACCGAGAACGCGCCCAGGGCCGCGAAGACCAGGATGCCCGCGTAGAGGAACGGCCGCGGGATCTGCAGGATCTTCACCCAAAGGCCCACCAGCGGCAGGTTCAGCACCAGCAGCATCAGGTTGCCCACGTACAGGGAGGCGATCAGGGTCCAGACCAGGGCGCCTTGGTTTTCGAACAGGAGCGGCCCGGGCTGGATCTGGTAACGCTGGAACGCGGTCAGCATCATCGCCGCGGTGGCGGTGGTGGGGATGCCCAGGGTCAGCAGCGGCACCAGGACACCGGCGGCGGCGGCGTTGTTGGCCGCCTCCGGACCGGCGACGCCCTCGATCGCACCCTTGCCGAACTGGCGCCGGTTCTCGCCCTTGGCCAGCCGCCGTTCCGCCGCGTAGGACAGGAACGTGGAGACGTCCGCGCCGCCGGCCGGGACCGTGCCGATCGGGAAGCCGATGAACGTTCCCCGCAGCCACGGCTTCCAGGACCGCTTCCAGTCCTCCTTGGACAGCCAGGCGTTCTTGCCCTTGCTGACCGGGATGACCTCCACCGGACCGTGCCGGAGCTTGGAGGCGACGTAGAGTGCCTCGCCCAGGGCGAAGAGGCCCACGGCCACCAGCACCATGTCGATGCCGTCCACCAGGTTGGGGTTGTCGAAGGTGAACCGCTGCTGGGCGGTGCTGTCATCGATGCCGATCAAGCCGATGAACAGGCCCAGGGCCAGGGAGGCGAGCCCCCGGAGCACCGAGGCGCCCAGCAGCGCGCCGACGGTGAGGAAGGCCACCACCATGAGTGCCACGTAGTCCACCGGGCCGAGGCCGACGGCGAATTCCGCCACCACCGGGGCCAGGAAGGACAGCAGCACGGTGGCGATGGTGCCGGCGATGAACGAACCGATCGCCGCCGTCGCCAGCGCCGCCGCTCCCCTGCCGGCCTTGGCCATCTTGTTGCCTTCGAGGGCGGTGACGATCGAGGCGGATTCACCGGGGGTGTTGAGCAGGATCGACGTCGTCGACCCGCCGTACATGCCGCCGTAGTAGATGCCGGCGAACACGATCAGCGCCGCCGCCGGGTCCAGGGCGTAGGTGATGGGCATCAGCAGCGCCACGGTCATGGCCGGGCCGATGCCCGGGAGGACGCCGACGGCGGTGCCGACGAAGACGCCGCCCAGGGCGTAGAGCAGGTAGACCGGCTGGAGGGCATTGGCGAAGCCGTCAAGCAGGAACGAAATGCTATCCATGGAAGAACGGCACCCCCTCGAACAGCGGACCCGGGGGCAGGGAAACGCCCAGCAGGCCGCCGAAGACGTACTGCAGGAGCAGGGCCATGATCACGGCGACGACGATCGCCTTCCAGAGCGGCTTGGCCTCGAGGGTCCAGGCCGCGCCGCTGAACAGGACCGCCGCGGCCACGGGCCAGCCGGCGGGTTCGATCAGGACGATGTGCAGCACTACGAACCCGACCAGCTTGGCCAGGGCCACCCAGTCGGTGGAGGCGTCGGCGTCGAGGTCCTCGCCCTCCTCGGCCTGGCCCACCTTGCCGCGCAGGACCTGGATAACGATGCCGGTGCCGACGGCCACGAGGGTGCCGCAGACGATATAGGGGAAGGCGCGGGGGCCGATGCCGGTCTCCGACGGCGGGATCGGGATGGATCCCGCCGTGAGGAGTCCCGCCGCGCCGATGCTGACGAACAGGAGGGCGAAGAGAATCTCCCCGAGAGGCCGCCGGGCGGGCGCCTCCACGTGGGTGGACTCTGTTGTTGGGGCGGACACTGTTACTTGACCAGGCCGATCTCGGTCAGCGTGGTCTTGACCTTGGTGATGTCCTCGCCCAGGAAGGTCTTGAAGCCGTCGCCGGCCAGGAACGCGTCGTCCCAGTTGTTCTTCTTCAGGGTGGACTTCCAGGCCTCGGTCTCGTGCAGCTTGGTGACGAGCTCGGTCAGCTTGGTCTTCTGGGCGTCGTCGATGGAGCCGGGGGCCACCACGCCGCGCCAGTTGGTCAGCACGACGTCGATGCCCTGCTCCGTGAGCGGCTTGATGCCGGGCAGCGCCGGGACCTCGCCCTTGCCGGAGACGGCGAGCGCGCGGACCTTGCCGGCCTTGACCTGTTCCGCGTATTCGCCGATGCCCGAGATGCCGGCCTGGACCTTGTTGCCCAGCAGCGCGGCAATGGATTCGCCGCCGCCGGAGTAGCCGATGTAGTTCAGCTTGTCCGAGCCGACGCCCTGGGACTTGAGGATCTGCCCGGCCAGGATGTGGTCCGCGCCGCCGGCCGAGCCGCCGGTGATGGCCACGCCCTTGCCGTTGGCCCTGATGTCGTCCACCAGGTCCTTGACGGACTGGTACTTCGAGGACGCCGGGACCACCAGGACCAGGGGCTCTTCGGTGAGGCGTGCGATCGGGGTGGTGTCCTCCAGGCGGGACTTGGCGCCGTTGGTCTCGACGGCGCCGACCATGACGTAGCCCATCACCATCAGGGTGTTGGCGTCCTTTTCGGTGGCCAGCTTGGCCAGGCCGTTGGTGCCGCCGCCGCCGCCGATGTTGGTGACCTGGGCGGAGCTGACGAGCTTGTTGGACTGCAGGTCCGCCTGGATGGCCCGGCCCGTCTGGTCCCAGCCGCCGCCGGGGTTGGCGGGGACGATGATGCTGAGCTTCTTGACCGGTTCGGCGGCGGATCCGTTGCCGGCGGCGCTGCCGGTGCCGGTGCCGCCGCCGCAGGCCGCGAGGGTGAGGGCCAGGCCGGCCGCTCCGGCGGTGAGGGCGGCGCGGCGGGTGAAGGTGTGGTGGAACGTCATGATCTCTCCTTGGACACATGTGATGCACATCATTGGAATCACTTCCCCGACCCTAGGAGCGGCCACGGTGGCGGGACAGTATTAGGACGTAGAGGTAGTAGTGGTCATATTGGTCACGGATCGTGGCCGGCTCCCGGCACCTGGCGGCGGTGCCGGGTGGCAGACTTGTGAGGTGTTTCACAGCGTCCCGCTCCGCTTCCAGTTGGTGGCCCTCCAGCTGGCCATCGTCCTGGCCGTGCTCACCGCCGTCGGCGTCGTGACCATCCGCATGCAGGAAGCGCAGCTGCGCGACGCGTACAAGAGCCGGCTGATCGGCGTGGCCGAGTCCGTGGCGCGGCTCCCGTCGGTCATCAATGCCTTCGGCACGCCCGCCCCCGCTGAGACTATCCAGCCGATCGCCGAGGTGATCCGGCAGGCCTCGAACGTCACCTATGTGGTGGTGACGGACAAGTTCGGCGTGCGGCAGTCCCACCCGAACCCGGAGGAGATCGGCAAGCACGTCTCCACGGACCCGTCCGTCCCGCTTGCCGGGGACATCTACGTGGGGACCCAGACCGGCACGCTGGGCGAGTCCTGGCGGGTCAAGGTGCCCATCTTCGACCGGAACGGCGCGGTGATCGGGTCTGCATCCGTGGGGGTCCTCGAGAGCACCCTCGCCGCCGACCTCTACGAGGACCTGCCGCAGCTCTTCGGCTGGCTGGTGTGCGCCGCGCTGCTGGGGTCCCTCGGCGCGATGTACATCTCCAAGCTGGTCTGGCGGCGGATCTACAAGCTGGAACCGGAGGACATCGCGGCGCTGCTGGAGACCCGGGACGCAATGCTGCACGGCCTGGGCGAGGGGCTGGTGGCGGTCGACGCCGACGGCACCGTGGTGCTGGTCAACGACGAGGCCCGGCGGCTGCTGGGCGTGGGCGAGGAGATCCTCGGCTCCCCCGCCACCGCCTCCCTGGAGCCGGGCATTCACCGGCTCCTCGCTGCCGGGTCCAGCACCGAGGAGCTGGTCCTCTCCGGCGAGCGGATCCTGCTGGGCAAGGTCAACGCCGCCACGGTGGACGGCCGGGAGGTGGGCAAGGTGCTGATCCTGCGGGACCGGACCGAGCTGCACGCCATGCTGAGAGACCGGGACGGCGCCCTGGACGTGACGCAGGCGCTCCGGGCGCAGGCGCACGAGTTCGCGAACAAGCTGCACGTCGTCTCCGGGTTGCTGGAACTGGGCCAGCAGTCGAAGGCGGTGGAGTTCCTGGGCCGCAGCGCCGCCGACGCCGGGTTCGTGAACCGACCGCTGGCGGCGGGCATCACCGACGACGGCGTCCGGGCCCTGCTGATCGCCAAGTCCACGGTGTGCGCCGAGCGCGGGATCGACATCGAGGTGGCGGAGGACTCGGTCTGCTCCCCGGACGGGACCGACGACGTCATCACCGTGCTGGGTAACCTGATCGACAACGCCGTGGACGCCGCGGGCTATGACAGCACCGTGGCCGTCGCCCTGGCAGAAACCGCGGGCGGCGGCCGGGTGCTCACCGTCGAGGACGACGGACCGGGCGTGCCGGACGCGCACCGGGAGACGGTGTTCGAGCCCGGAGTCACCAGCAAGGAGTCCGACGGCGTGAACACCCGCGGGTTCGGGCTGGCCCTGGTCCAGCGCGTTGCCCGGCGGCGCGGCGGGACGGCGGTGGTAAGCCGTTCGGATCTGGGCGGGGCGCGGTTTACGGTCACGTTCAGCACGACCAGTTCAAACACGATTACTTCACACACGGTTACTTCACACACGGCGGGGAGCGCCGCGGCGGCTCCCCGGCGGGGCCGGAAGCCCCACGGAAGGCGGCACTGGAACGGCTATGAGCGGCATACGCACCCTCATCATCGACGATGACGTGGCGGTGGCGGGGATCCATCACGGCTTCCTGCTGGCCCGCGGCGGCTTCGACGTCGTCGGCACCGCCCACTCGGGACGGCAGGGGCTGGACCTCGCCGCGGAGCTGCTGCCGGACCTGGTCCTGCTGGACATCCACCTGCCCGACATGTCCGGGCTGGAGGTGCTGCGGCAGCTCCGGAACCGGCCGCACCAGCCCACGGACGTCCTGGTGATCACGGCGTCGCGGGAGCTGGAGACGGTCCGTGCGGCGATGGCCGGCGGGGTGCTGCACTACCTGGTCAAGCCGTTCACCTCGCAGGCCTTGAATGAGCGGCTGGACGAGTACGTGGCGTTGCGCGACGAGCTGGCTGCCGGGTCCTCGGCCGGGCCGCTGGACCAGGACCGGATCGACCGGCTGGTGGCACCCACCCGTCGGAACGTCGCGGCGGCCGGGGCCGGACAGGCTGCCGGGGGTCAGACATCAGAGGCCGACGGCGGTGGGACCGGTGCGGGGGTCGGTGCCGGCGCGGGCCTGGCCTCCGGACCCGGCGCCGACGCGGTGAGGCTGCCCAAGGGCTTGTCCCGGCCCACCCTGGACGCGGTGATCGAGGCGCTGCGGGCCAGTCCCGAGGACGTGTCCGCGGCAGGGCTGGCGCTGAGGCTGGGCCTCTCCCGGGTCAGTGCCCGGCGGTACCTCGAATACCTGGTGGTGAACGGTTTCGCCCGGCTCACCCCGCGGTACGGAGCCGCCGGCCGGCCCGAGAACCGCTACCTCTGGCGCCGCTGAGCAACAGTCTGTGCGCGGATCGAAGGAGCCACCGGTTCGCTCCGACGCCCCTGGCGTTAGTGCCCGGCGCGGCGGAGGGTGGCCTCTGCGTGCTTGAGGATGGGACCGTCGATCATCTTGCCCTGGTGCTGGAACACGCCCGTACCGGCGGCAGCGGCGGCGTCGAGCAGCTCGCGCGCCGTGGCCACCTCCTCCTCGGACGGGGCGTAGGCCTCCCGGACCACGGCCACCTGGTTTGGGTGGATGCAGGCCTTGGAGCCGAAGCCGGAGGCGACGGCGTCACGGGACTCGGCAGCCAGTCCGTCGAGGTCCGGGATGTTGACGTAGACCGAGTCCACCGCTTCCTTACCGGCGGCGCGGGCGGCCAGCAGCACGGTGGAGCGGGCATGTAGGGCGACGGCCCGGTAGCCGCCGTCGTCGGTCCGGCTGGAGGTGCCGCCGAGGGAGGCGATCAGGTCCTCGGCGCCCCACATTAGGCCCACCACGTTGGGTTCGGCGGCGATGGCCGCGGCGTTGACGATCCCGGCCGCCGTCTCGCACAGGGCGATTACGCTGAAGCCCTCGAGCTCATGGAGCTGGGCGGCGCTTTCGGCCTTGGCGAGCATCACGTGCCGGTAGGGGGTGTGCTTGAGGCAGTGCAGGTCCTTCTCGAACTCCTCGGTCCCGGCCGGGTTGATCCGGATGATGGTCCGGCTGGGATCCAGTTCGGGAACGTCCCCGGCGGAGCCGAGCTGCGCCAGGATCGCCCCGCGGGCGCGCTGCTTGTCCGCGGGGGCGACGGCGTCCTCCAGGTCCACGATCACGGTGTCCGCCCGGTCGGCGGCCTTTTGGTAGCGCTCGGGCCGGTCGGCGGGGCAGAAAAGCAGGGCGGGGCCCATCAGGAAGGTCATGCCTCGATTCTCCCCTTTTCGGCGGCTTCCGGTGACGCGGCTTCCCGTGGCCCGTTCTGTTGCGACCCCGGCTGCGCCGCCGGCTGTGCCCCCGCCTGCCGGGCCGCCTGCGTCCCTGACTGCTGCGCAGCGTACGCGTCACGGGTCCACATCAGGCAACTCCGGGTGGCACGGGCCACCACGGTGCCGTCTTGGTTACGGCCGGTGTGCTCCATGGTTACGATGCCCTGGCCCGGCCGGGACGAGGAGAGCCTTTTCCCGGTCACCACCGTCTCCGTGTAGAGCGTGTCCCCGTGGAAGAGCGGGTGTGGGAAGGACACATCCGTCAGGCCCAGCTGGGCGATGATGGTCCCCTGGGTCAGCTGCGGCACGGACTGGCCCACCATGGTGGCGAGGGTGAACATGGAGTTCATCAGCCGCTGGCCGAAGGGCTGCCCGGCGCTCCACGCGGCGTCCAGGTGCAGCGACTGGGTGTTCATGGTCATGGTGGTGAACAGGACGTTGTCCGTCTCGGTCACGGTCCGGCCAGGCCGGTGCGCGTAGGCGACGCCCTCCTCGAGCTCGTCGAAGTAGAGGCCGCGCTGTTCGATGACGCGGCGGCCGGCTGCGCCGGCGTCCATGTGGGAGTGGCTGGTCGTCATACGGAGAGTTCCTGGTCTTCCTCGAAAAGTTCGGCGCCCGTGGCCGCGGCCACCTCTTCTGCGGTCACGTCCGGGGCCAGTTCCCGCAGCACTAGCCGCGAGGTACCTCCTTCGGTGACGACGTCGATGACGGCGAGGTCGGTGATGATCCGGTCCACGCAGCCCTTGCCGGTCAGGGGCAGGGTGCAGCGCTCCACGATCTTCGGGTTGCCGTTGCGGTCAACGTGTTCCATCATCACGATCACCTTTTTGGCCCCGAAGACCAGGTCCATCGCCCCGCCCATGCCCTTGACCATCTTGCCCGGGATCATCCAGTTGGCCAGGTCCCCGTTCTGCGCCACCTCCATGGCTCCGAGGACGGCGACGTCGACGTGGCCGCCGCGGATCATCCCGAAGGATGCGGCGGAGTCGAAGAACGCGGCGCCCTTGTTGACCGTGACGGTCTCCTTGCCGGCGTTGATCAGGTCGGGGTCGACTTTGTCCTCCGCCGGGTAGGGCCCGACGCCGAGGATCCCGTTCTCCGAGTGCAGCACCACCTCGACGCCGTCCGGAATGTAGTTCGGGATCAGCGTGGGCATGCCGATGCCGAGGTTGACGTACTGGCCGTTGTGCAGCTCCCGCGCCACGCGGGCGGCGAGCTCGTTCCGGGTCCAGCCCTTGGCCGGTGCGCCGGCGTCGGTGCCGCCGGGAACAGCGCCGTGTTCGACGGCGGGCGGACGGTATTCGTGCCGGACGGTTTCGGGCCGGGCGGGGCCGTCCGGGGTCTGGGTGCTCTCCACGGTCAGGCTCCTGTCGTTCCGGCGGGCGCGGCGGGCGCCGCTGCTGGGGCGGGCGCGCCGGATGCTGCGGCCACGGTGCGCTTCTCGATGCGTTTCTCCGCCTCCGGGGCGAGGACCACGCGCTGGACGAAGATGCCCGGGACGTGGATCTGTCCGGGATCCAGCTCGCCCGGTTCCACGAGTTCCTCCACCTCGGCGATGGTGATCTTCCCGGCCATGGCGCAGAGCGGGTTGAAGTTCATCGCGGCTGCGTGGAAGACCAGGTTGCCGTGCCGGTCCCCCTTCCAGGCGTGGACCAGGCCGAAGTCCGGCGTCAGCGCCTCCTCCAGCACGTAGTCGGCGCCCTGGAAGCTGCGGACCTCCTTGGCCGCGGAGGCCACCGCGACGTTGCCGTCGGCGTCGTACTTCTGCGGCAGGCCGCCCTCGGCCACCTGGGTTCCGACCCCGGCGGGGGTGTAGAACGCGGGGATCCCGGCCCCGCCGGCGCGCAGCTTCTCGGCCAGGGTGCCCTGCGGGGTGAGGACCACCTCGAGTTCGCCGGACAGGTATTGCCGGGCAAATTCCTTGTTCTCCCCCACGTAGGAGCTGATGGTGCGGCGGATCCGGCCGTCCTTGAGCAGGATGCCCAGGCCCCAGTCGTCCACGCCGCAGTTGTTGCTGACGGTCTCCAGGTCAGTGGCGCCGCGCTCGTGCAGGGCCGCGATCAGCGCCACCGGGATGCCGCAGAGGCCGAAGCCGCCGACGGCCAGCGAGGCGCCGTCGGGGATGTCCGCGACGGCTTCGGCGGCGCTGGCAACAACTTTGTTGATCATCTGGGGATCCTTCCGGCCGGCTACAGTCCCAGTTCGCGGGCGATCAGCATCAGTTGGACCTCCGTGGTGCCCTCGCCGACTTCGAGGATCTTGGAATCGCGGTAGTGGCGCGCCACGGTGAACTCGTTGATGAAGCCATAGCCGCCGAACACCTGGGTGGCGTCCCGCGCGTTGTCCATGGCTGCCTCGCCTGCGATCATCTTAGCGATGGCCGCCTGCGTCTTGAACGGCTTGCCGGCGAGCATCCGGGCGGCCGCGTCGTAGTAGGCCAGGCGGGCGGTGTGGGCCCGTGCCTCCATCCGCGCGATCTTGAATGCGATGGCCTGGTACTTGCCGATGTTCTGGCCGAAGGCGCTGCGTTCCTTGGCGTATTTCACCGACTGGTCCACGCAGCCCTGGGCGGCGCCGACGGCGAGCGCGGCGATGGCGATGCGGCCCTCGTCGAGGATGGAGAGGAAGTTGGCGTAGCCGCGGCCCTGGGTACCGAGCAGGTTTGCCTCCGGGACCCGGACATTGTCCAGGGTCAGCGGGTGGGTGTCCGAGGCGTTCCAGCCGACCTTGTTGTACGCCTTCTCCGCCGTGAAGCCCGGCGTGCTGGTGGGCACCAGGATGGTGGATATTTCCTTCTTGATGCTGCCGTCCGGGCGTTCCTGCTGGCCGGTGACCGCGGTGACGGTGACGAGCCTGGTGATGTCGGTGCCGGAGTTGGTGATGAACGCCTTGTTGCCGTTGATCACCCATTCCCCGCCTTCCAGCCGGGCGGTGGTCTTGGTGCCGCCGGCGTCCGAACCGGCCTCGGGTTCGGTCAGGCCGAAGCCGGCGAGTGCCTTGCCGGAGGCCAGCAGCGGCAGCCACTCCTCCTTCTGCGCGTCGGTGCCGAAGCGGTGGATCGGCATGGCGCCGAGCGAGACGCCGGCCTCCAGGGTGATGGCGACGGACTGGTCCACGCGGCCCAGCTGCTCCAGGGCCAGGGCCAGGGCGAAGTAGTCCCCGCCCATGCCGCCGGATTCCTCCGGGAACGGCAGGCCGAAGAGGCCCATGTCGGCCATCTGGGAGACGACCTCGTAGGGGAAGCTGTGTTCCTCGTCGTGCTTGGCGGAGACCGGGGCCACCACCTGGTCGGCGAAGTCGCGGACGGTGTCGGAGAGGTCCTGGTAGTCCTCGCTGAGTTCAAAATCGGGCATGGGGATCACTCCTGTGGGTGGATGGTGGCGAGGACCTGGTCTGCCTTGACCAGGTCGCCGGTGGTGATGCTGAGGTGGACGGTGCCGTCCAGGGGTGCGGTGAGCTGGTGCTCCATCTTCATGGCCTCCACGGCCACCAGGGCCTGGCCCGCGGTGACGGCGTCGCCGTGGGCCACGGAGACGGACACCACGGTGCCGGGCATCGGCGAGCGCACCGCCGGGTCGGCGGCGCCTTCTTCGCGTTCGACGGCGGCCAGCACCCGGGCGAGCCGGGCCTCGCGGGTGAGTACCTCGAGGCGGCACGACCAGCCGTCGTTGCCGAGGAAGAGCTCTGACAGAACGCGGGGATCGGGAGCCATCCAGCTCTGGGCGGGAGGACCGGTGCGAACGGGTGCCAGTGCGTAACTGCTGGTCGCGCCCTCGAGTGTGAGCATCGGGCGGTCCCTCGCGTTGTATTGCAGAGTGGGCCGTGAGCTGCGGCCCTCCGTTCACGCTCACCGTGACCTGCTCCCCGGCAGACCGCCCGCTCACCTCCACGGTGGCAACGCCCCCGTCGGAGGTTCCGAGGCTGATCCGGCGCGGCGCGGGCGCGCCGAGCCGCCAGCCGTCGCGGCGCTGCCACGGGCTGCCGTCACGATCCGCCGGATTGGCCTCCTCCGCCATGGCCACGGCGTACAGAGCCGCGACCACCAGTTCAGCGTCGCCCACCCGCCGGAAGCTGAAGTCCGGCATCTTGCGTTCGATCAGGCCGGTGTCGAGCCGTCCGGCGCGGACGTCGGCGTCGTTGATCAGCAGCCGCAGGTACTCGACGTTGGTATCGATGCCCAGCGCCGTGTAGCCGGCGAGTGCCTCATCCAGGGTGTCCAGGGCCGCGGTGCGGTCCTCGCCCCACGCAATGACCTTGGAGATCATCGGGTCATAGTTCGAGGAGATCTCGAGTCCGTGGACCAGGGCCGAGTCCACGCGCACGCGGCCGTGGGCCGTTTCGGTTTCGGTGCGGGCCGGCGCGCTGGGGCGCTGGGCGGGGCCGGGGAGTTCGTCGAGCAGCAGCACCTCTCCCCCGGAGGGCAGGAAGTTCTTCTCCGGGACCTCCGCGTACACTCGCGCCTCCACGGAGTGTCCGCTGAGGACGACGTCGTCCTGGGCTACGGTGAGCTCCTCGCCGGCGGCGATGCGGACCTGCCATTCGACCAGGTCGATGCCGGTGACCATTTCGGTGACCGGGTGCTCGACCTGCAGGCGGGTGTTCATCTCCATGAAGAAGAACTCGTCCGGGGCGTTGTCGGAGACCAGGAACTCCACGGTCCCGGCGCCGGAGTAGTTGACGCTGCGGGCGGCCTGGCAGGCGGCCTCGCCCAGCCGGGCGCGGATGGCGGCGCCGTCGGGCAGGCCCTCCAGCAGCGGCGACGGAGCCTCTTCGATCACCTTCTGGTGCCGGCGCTGCAGGGAGCACTCGCGCTCGCCGAGGTGGATGACGTTGCCGTGGTTGTCGGCGAGGATCTGGACCTCGATGTGCCGCGGGGTGGTGACCAGCCGCTCCAGGAACAGGGTGTCGTCGCCGAAGGCGCTGGCGGCGACCCGGCGGGCGGTGGCCAGGGTGGCTTTGAGGTCCTCGGGCCGTTCGACCACGTGCATGCCCTTGCCGCCGCCGCCGGCGGAGGGCTTGATCAGCAGCGGGTAGCCGACGGAGGCCGCGGCCTCGATCAGCTGCGCGTCGCTCATGCCGGGTTCGGCGACGCCGGGGACCACGGGGACGCCGTAGCCGGTGACGTGGTTCTTGGAGCGGATCTTGTCGCCCATGATGTTCAGGGATTCGACCCCGGGGCCGATGAAGGTGATGCCTGCCCGCTCCAGGGCCCGGGCGAAGTCGGCATTCTCGCTGAGGAACCCGTAGCCGGGGTGCACCGCCTCGGCGCCGCTCCGGCGGCAGGCGTCGATGATGGCCTCGATCTTGAGGTAGCTCTCGGTGGCCGCAGCGGGGCCGATCCGGACGGCGGCGTCGGCCTCCCGCACGTGGCGGGCGCCGGCGTCGGCGTCCGAGTAGACGGCGACCGAGCGGATGCCGAGGGCGCGCAGGGTGCGGATCACGCGGCAGGCGATCTCGCCGCGGTTGGCGACCAGGACGGTGCCGAAGAGCGGCGCCGGGGTCGAAGCGGCGGGGGTGCTGGTGGTTACTGTCACGGCGGGGCTCACATCCGGAAGAGGCCGAAGGAGGTCTCCGGCAGCGGGGTGCGGGAGACGACGTCGAGCGCCAGTCCCAGGACGGTGCGGGTGTCCGCGGGGTCGATGATGCCGTCGTCCCACAGGCGTGCGGTCGAGTAGTAGGGGCTGCCCTGCTCCTCGTACTGCTGCTTGATGGGGGCCTTGAAAGCTTCCTCATCCTCGGCGGACCATTCCTCGCCGCGGGCTTCGTACTGGTCGCGCTTGACCGTGGCGAGGACGCTGGAGGCCTGGTTGCCGCCCATGACGGAGATCCGGGAGGCCGGCCACATCCACAGGAAGCGCGGCGAGTAGGCCCGGCCGCACATGGAGTAGTTGCCGGCGCCGAACGAGCCGCCGATCACCACGGTGAGCTTGGGCACCCGGGCGGTGGCGACGGCGGTGACCATCTTGGCGCCGTTCTTGGCGATGCCGCCCTGTTCGTAGTCCTTGCCGACCATGAAGCCGGAGAGGTTCTGCAGGAAGATCAGCGGGATCCCGCGCTGGTCGCAGAGTTCGATGAAGTGCGCGCCCTTGAGTGAGGACTCGCTGAACAGGACGCCGTTGTTGGCCACGATGCCGACGGGGTGGCCGTGCAGCTTGGCGAAGCCGGTGACCAGGGTGGTGCCGTAGTTCTTCTTGAACTCGTGGAAGCGGCTGCCGTCCACCAGCCGGGCGATGACCTCGCGGACGTCGTATTGGGCGTTGACGTCGGTAGGGACGGTGCCGTAGAGCTCGGCCGGGTCTACTTCGGGTTCGACGACGCGGTCGATCTCCCAGGCGGGGGCGGCCGGCCGCGGCAGGGTGGAGACGATGTCGCGGACGATCTGCAGGGCGTGCTCGTCGTTCTCGGCCAGGTGGTCGGTGACGCCGGAGATCTTCGAGTGCACGTCGCCGCCGCCGAGTTCCTCCGCCGTGACGATCTCGCCGATCGCGGCCTTCACCAGCGGCGGGCCGCCGAGGAAGATAGTGCCCTGGTTGCGGACAATCACGGTCTCGTCGCTCATCGCGGGCACGTAGGCGCCGCCGGCGGTGCAGGAGCCCATGACGGAGGCGATCTGCGGGATCTTCGCCGCGGACATCTGCGCCTGGTTGTAGAAGATCCGGCCGAAGTGCTCCTTGTCCGGAAAGACCTCGTCCTGGCGGGGCAGGAACGCCCCGCCGGAGTCCACCAGATAGATGCAGGGCAGGCGGTTCTCGAGCGCAATCTCCTGGGCGCGGAGGTGCTTCTTGACCGTCATCGGGTAGTAGGTGCCGCCCTTGACGGTGGCGTCGTTGGAGATGACCAGCACCTGCCGGCCGTGGACCAGGCCGATGCCGGCGATCACCCCGGCGCCGGGCGAATCGCCGTCGTACATGCCGTCCGCGGCGAGCGGTGCGATTTCCAGAAAGGGGCTGCCGTCGTCCAGGAGCCGGTCGATGCGCTCGCGCGGCAGCAGCTTGCCGCGGGCGATGTGGCGTTCGCGGGACTTTTCCGGTCCGCCGAGTGCGGCCGCGGCCAGGCGCTCCTTCAGCTCCCGGGCCAGGCCCAGTTGGGCCTCCCGGTTGGCGGCGAAGCCTGCGCTGCCCGGATCCACCCGGCTGGCGATTGTCTCCATTGACTGCTTCCATCCCCGGCCGGACCGGGCCCTGAGGGCGGCCGGTCCGGCCATTTCGGTTAGTAACGCATAACTGAGTTTTAGGTTAGTCTCTACTAACTGTGATGTCCAACACAGAAGTGCCGTTGGACGGGTTGCAGCCCGGTTCCCGGAGCCTGGACATCACACTGAAAACCCAGACCAGCCGAGAAGAAGGGCGAGCCGGTGACCGAGTCCAGCCAGCCAACCCAGCGCAGCCGGGCCAAGGAGAGCCGCCGGCAGGCGCTGCTGCAGGCCGCGGCCGCACTCTTCGCCGCCGAGGGCTTCAACCGGGTCTCCCTGGAGGATCTCGGCGCCGCGGCCGGAGTCAGCGGCCCCGCCGTCTACCGGCACTTCGCCGGCAAGCAGGCGGTGCTCGGGGCCATGCTGCTCAGCGTCAGCCAGGACCTTCTCGACGGCGGCCGGGCCGTGGTGGCCGGCGCCGGGACCGCGGAAACCGCCCTCGCCGGGCTGGTGGAGTTCCACGTGGACTTCGCCCTCAGCCACCCGGACGTCATCCGGGTCCAGGACCAGGACTTCAGTAACCTCGCAGACGAGGACCAGGCCGAGGTCCGGACCCTGCAGCGGAACTACGTGGAGCTGTGGGTGGACGTGCTGTCCGGCCTGCACCCGGACACGGACCCGGCCGAGCTGCGGATGCGCGCCCACGCCACCTTCGGCCTGATCAACTCCACCCCGCACTCGGTCCGCACCCAGGGCCGCCGGATGGCACTCAAGCGTGCCCGGCCGCTTCTGGAGGGTATGGCCCTGGCCGCGCTGACGGCCCCGGGCAACGGCACGCGCTAGGCATACTCCCCGGACGGCACAAGGGCCGGGCACCCCTCAGGCGATGGAGGGATGCCCGGCCCCGTGGGCCGATGAACCTAGGCCATGGCGAGTGCCATGCCGGGGTCGGACAGCAGCGTACCGACGTCCTGCAGGAAGCGGGAGCCTTGCTCGCCGTCGACCAGCCGGTGGTCGAAGGAGAGGCTGAGGGTCATGACCTGGCGCAGCGCCACCTCGTCCCGGTACTCCCACGGCATATTCCGCACCGCGCCGACGGCCAGGATGGCGGCCTCGCCCGGGTTGAGGATGGGGGTCCCGGCATCGATACCGAAGACGCCGATGTTGGTGATCGAAATGGTGCCGCCGGAGAGATCCCCCGGTGCCGTCTTGCCGGCGCGGGCGGTCTCAGTCAGCTCGGTGAGCGCGGTGGAGAGCTGGGTCAGCGACATCCGGTCCGCGTCCTTGATGTTCGGCACGGTCAGCCCGCGCGGCGTGGCGGCCGCAATGCCGAGGTTGACGTAGTTGAACTGGACGATCTCCTGGTTGGCCTCGTCCCACCGGGCGTTGAGCGTGGGGTGGCTGCGCAGGGCGATCAGTACGGCCTTGGAGACCAGGGTCAGCGGGGTGAGCTTGTACCCGGCGAAGGCCCGGCTCTCTTTGAGCCTGGCCAGCAGTTCCATGGTGGGCGTGACATCCAGGGTCAGGAACTCGGTCACGTGCGGCGCGGTGAACGCGCTGGAGACCATGGCCGCGGCGGTGAATTTCCGGACGCCCTTGATCGGGGTCCGGGTTTCCCGCTCGCCCGACGCCGCGGTGACGGCGGCCGGTTGCGCGCCGGCCAGTTCCTGCGGGGCGACCGGGAGGTCCCCGCCGCCGACGAAGTTCCGCACGTCCTCCCGGGTGATCAGGCCGTGCTCCCCCGAGCCCGTGACGGCGGCGAGGTCGACGCCGAGGTCCTTGGCCAGCTTGCGGACCGGCGGGGTGGAGCGGGGCCGCTCGGCAGCAGGGGCGCCATCCTGCGGTGAAGGCGCGGCGATGGCGGGTGCCGGGGCAGGCGCGGCGGCAGCGGCGGGAGCAGGAGCCGGAGCAGGCGCGGAAGCAGGAGCCGGAGCAGGCGCGGAAGCAGCAGCCGGTGCAGCAGCGGCAGCGAAAGTCCGTGCCCGGCGGGCCGGCCGGCCGGAGCCTTCCGGCATGGCGCCGTACCCCACAAGCGTCGGTTCCCGCTTGGCGGGCGCCTCGCCCGAAGCCGCACCGGAACCGCCGTCGTCGTCGCCCTCGATTTCGAAGGAGACGATCGGCTTGCCGACCTCCACCACGGTGCCGGGCTGTTCGTGCAGCGCGGTGACGACGCCGGCGAACGGCGATGGCAGCTCGACGACAGCCTTGGCGGTCTCCACCTCGGCGATGATCTGGTTCAGGGTGACGGTGTCCCCCACGCCGACCTTCCAGGCGACGATTTCCGATTCCGTCAGGCCTTCGCCGAGGTCCGGGAGGCGGAATTCCTTGATCATGGTGGCGCTCATCCTTCCAGCCCGCTCAGGGAGTTGGGGCGGCCCAGGGCCCGGTCCACGCCGTCGAGGATCCGGTCCAGCCCGGGCAGGTGGTGCATCTCCAGCTTGGAGTAGGGGTACGGGACGTCGAAGCCGGTGACCCGGACGGGGGCGGCCTCGAGGTGGTAGAAGCAGCGTTCGGTAATGCTCGCGGCGACCTCGGCGCCGAGGCCGCCCGACTGGCTGGCCTCGTGGGTGATGACCAGGCGGCCGGTCTTGCGGACCGAGGCCTCCAGCGTGGCGAAGTCCACCGGGGCGAGGGAGCGCAGGTCGATGACCTCCACGGAGACGCCCTCGTCGGCGGCGGCGAGCGCGGCGTCGCGGGCGGTCTTGACCAGCGGGCCGTAGGCCACGAGGGTCACGTCGGTGCCCTCGGTGACCACCCGGGCCTTTTCCATCGACGGGGCGGCTGAAAGGTCCAGGGACTCGTCCACCTCGCCCTTGTCGTGGTAGCGGCGCTTGGGCTCGAAGTAGAGGACCGGATCGTCGCAGGCGATGGCCTGCTGGATCATCGTGTACGCATCCTGGGGGTTGGAGACGCTGACCACGCGCAGGCCGGAGGTGTGGGTGAAGTAGGCCTCGGGCGACTCGGAGTGGTGTTCGGGTGAACCGATGCCACCGCCGAAGGGCACCCTGATTGTGATGGGCATCTTCACGGCGCCCATGGTCCGGTAGTGCATCTTGGCGACCTGGCTGACGATCTGGTCGAAGGCCGGGTAGATGAAGCCGTCGAACTGGATTTCCACCACCGGGCGGTAGCCGCGGTAGGCGAGGCCGACGGCGGTGCCGAGGATGCCGGATTCGGCGAGCGGGGTGTCCACCACGCGGTGCTTGCCGAAGTCCTTTTGCAGACCGTCGGTGACGCGGAAGACGCCGCCGAGGGTGCCGATGTCCTCGCCCATGAGGATCACCTTGGGATCGTTGTCGAGGGATTTGCGGAGGCCGGAGTTAATCGCCCGGGCAAAGGTCATCTGCGTCATCAGCGAGCACCTTCTTCGGAGGGGGCACCTGCGGGATCGCCGAAGGAGGCCAGGTAACGGGTGTAGTGGTCCTGCTGGCGGTCCAGCCAGGAGTGCGGGGTGCTGTAGACGTGCTCGAAGATCTGCAGCGGCTGCGGTTCGGGCATGGTGATGGTGCCCGAGCGCAGTTCCTTGGCCACGGCGTCGGCCGTGGCGGCGACGGCGGTTTCCACATCCGCAGTCAGCAGGCCCTTGCGCTCCAGGAGCGCCTTGAGGCGGTGGATCGGGTCCTTGGCGGCCCAGTCCTCGAGCTCGTTGGCGTCCCGGTACCGGGTGGGATCGTCCGCCGTCGTGTGCGGGCCCATGCGGTACGTAACGGCCTCGATGAAGGTGGGGCCGCCTCCGCGGCGCGCCCGGTCCAGGGCGATCCGGGTGGCGGCCAGCACGGCGAGGACGTCGTTGCCGTCCACCCGCATGCTGGGGATGCCGAAGCCGGAGGCCCGGTCAGCGATCTGGATGTGGGACTGGAGCATCACGGGTTCGGAGATGGCCCAGTGGTTGTTCTGGCAGAAGAAGATGACGGGCGCCTGGAAGCTGGCGGCGAAGACCATCGCCTCGTTGACGTCGCCCTCGCTGGTGGCGCCGTCGCCGAAGTAGGCCACGGCCGCCGAGTCGGCGCCGTCGTTCTGGATGCCCATGGCGTAGCCGGTGGCGTGCAGGCTTTGCGCGCCGATGATGATCTGCTGGGTGGCGACGTTCACGGTGTACGGGTCCCAGCCGGCGAGGGCGTTGCCGCGCCAGGCCTTGACGATGTCCGCCGGCTTGACCCCGCGGACGTAGGCGACGCCGTTGTCCCGATAGCTGGGGAAGACGAAGTCGTCCTCGCGCAGGGCCCGGGCCGAGCCGATCTGGGAGGCTTCCTGGCCCAGCAGCGGCGGCCAGAGGGCGAGTTCGCCCTGGCGCTGCAGGGCGGTGGCCTCGGCGTCGATCCTCCGGATGGCCACCATGTCCTCGTAGAGGGAGGTCAGCACGTCGTCGCCGATGTCCTGGACCCAGGGGTCGAACTCGGGATGGCTGATGCGTTCACCCCCGGGGTGATGAGCTGGACGAGATCCCCGCCCGTGCGCCTGTTCGATCCTGCACTGTTTCCGGGGCCGCCGGGCTGCGCCGCCCTGGCCCGCGTCGTCGGTAAACACAGTTTGTCCGCAACCTTCTGACGTCGTCTCGACCCCTGCCCGCGGGACTCGTGATCCCAGCGCGCGGCGGCCACCCGGGCGCCGTTGCCCCGGATAATTGTGACCCTACTCACAAGTGCCATTGGGTACAACCACCCGTCAATATTTTGAGCATCCTGCCCGGTTCGCACCTCCCAGACCGTGCTAACCTTGCGCACTATGCAACCCTTGGATGGCACAGACACCCGCCTGCTTTCGGCCATGGCACGGGACCCCCGCGGCACCGTCGTGGCCCTGGCGCAGAAGCTGGGACTGTCCCGCAACACCGTGCAGGCCCGGATGGCGCAGCTCGAGAAAAAGCACGTGTTCCTCTCCTTCGAGCGCCGGATCAATCCGGCAACGCTGGGCTACCCGCTGATGGCCTTCATCTCCGTCCACGTCCAGCAGCAGAAGCTAGGCAGGCTGGCGGTGGAGCTGGCCGCGGTCCCTGAGATCCTGGAGGGCTACGGCCTGACCGGATCGGCCGACCTGCTGCTGCGTGTGGTGGCCCGCGACGCCGAGGACCTGTTCCGGATCAACGGCAAGATCCTCTCCTGCGACGGGGTGGACCGGACGGACACGGCGCTGGCGATGAGCGAGATGATTCCGTTCCGGATCCAGCCGCTGCTCGAACGGGGCCCGGCCGAGGGCTGACCCCTCACGCACAGAGGACCCCGCGCCGGGCGGCGCGGGGGTCCTGTGTCGTTGGGTGATGCAGCTATGCGGTGGTGCGTTAGTGGTTGGTGGCCTTCTCGGCGCCCACCCCGGTCAGGGAGCGGACCTCCATCTCGGCCTGCTTGGTGGTGTCCTCGCGCCGCTTGTCCAGCACGGTGCCCAGCCAGCCCAGGAAGAACGCGAGCGGGATGGAGACGATGCCGGGGTTGCTGAGCGGGAAGATCGCGAAGTTCGCGCCGGCGATCATCGAGGTCTTGGTGCCGGAGACCACCGGGGAGAGGGCGATCAGGATGATGGCGGCGGCGAGGCCGCCGTACATGCTCCAGATCGCGCCCTGGGTGGTGAACCGGCGCCAGAACAGCGAGTACACGATGGTGGGCAGGTTCGCGGAGGCGGCGACGGCGAAGGCCAGGGCCACCAGGAAGGCGACGTTCTGGCCGTTGGCGAAGATGCCGCCGGCGATGGCGAGGATGCCGATGACGATCACCGTACGGCGGGCCACCTTGACCTCGGTCTCGGCGTCGGCCTTGCCCTTGGCGATCACGTTGGCGTAGATGTCGTGGGCGAAGGAGGCCGCCGCGGTGATGGTGAGGCCGGCGACGACGGCGAGGATGGTGGCGAACGCCACCGCCGAGATGAAGCCCAGCAGCAGCGGTCCGCCGAGGTGGAAGGCCAGCAGCGGGGCGGCGGAGTTCACGCCGCCGGGGGCGCCCTTGATGGTGTCGGCGCCCACGAGGGCCGCGGCACCGTAGCCGAGGACCAGGGTGAACAGGTAGAAGATGCCGATCAGCCAGATGGACCAGACCACGGACTTGCGGGCTTCCTTGGCGGTGGGGACCGTGTAGAAGCGCATCAGCACGTGCGGCAGGGCCGCGGTGCCGAGCACCAGGGCCAGGCCCAGGGACATGAAGTCCAGCTTGGACGTGTCCGACTTGCCGTACTGCAGGCCAGGGTTCAGGACGGCCGGGTTCTTGGCCGTCTCCGCGGCGCCGCCGAGCAGGTCCGAAAGGTTGAAGCCGTAGATCGCGAGGACCCAGAAGGTCATCACGGCGGCGCCGGCGATCAGCAGCATCGCCTTGATGATCTGGACCCAGGTGGTGCCCTTCATGCCGCCGATCAGGACGTACATGATCATCAGGGCGCCGACGACGATGATCACCAGCGCCTGTCCGCCCCAGTCGCTGATGCCCAGCAGCAGGGAGATCAGGCTGCCGGCGCCGGCCATCTGGGCGAGCAGGTAGAAGAAGCAGACGGCCAGGGTGGAGATGGCCGCGGCGATCCGGACCGGGCGCTGCCGGAGCCGGAAGGAGAGCACGTCGGCCATGGTGAACTTGCCCGTGTTGCGGAGCAGTTCGGCCACCAGCAGCAGCGCCACCAGCCAGGCGACCAGGAAGCCGATGGAGTACATAAAGCCGTCGTAGCCGTTGACGGCGATCGCGCCGGTGATGCCCAGGAAGGACGCGGCGGAGAGGTAGTCGCCGGCGATGGCGGTGCCGTTCTGCGAGCCGGTGAAGGACCGGCCTGCGGCGTAGTAGTCCGCGGCGGTCTTGTTGTTCCGACTGGCGCGGAACACGATCACCATGATGACCGCGACGAAGAGGGCGAAGATGCCCATGTTCAGGAGGGTGGTGTCCTTGAGCGCGGCGACGTTGACCGCGGGGACCGTCAGGGATGCGTGCAGTGTCATTGGGCCGTTCCGCTCACTCGGTTGCCGTGCTTGTCGAACTCGTGGCCTTCGATCTCCTGGCGGATCTCGGAGGCGATGGGGTCCAGCTTCCGGTTCGAGTAGCTGACGTACCAGCCCGTGATCGCGAACGTGGACACGAACTGCAGCAGGCCCAGGATCAGGCCGATGTTGATGTTGCCCCAGACCTTGGTGGACATGAAGCCCACCGCATAGTCGGCCAGCAGGACGTAGGCGAAGTACCACAGCAGGAACGCGATGGCCATCGGAAAGACGAAGCTGCGGTGACGTTTGCGCAGTTCCTGGAACCGCTCCGTCGACTGGACTTCCTTGAAGTCCACGGACGCCGCTGCGTCCGTATGCTGGGCGTCGTGACCCATCATTCCTCCTCATTGAGACTGGCGAGTCACCGCCGGGCACTCCGGCTTCCGGACAACACTCCTCCGGCATTGTGTGACTGGAATCACTGTGCAACGTGACGTGCGCTACATTCCAGCACCGGCGCGGGCGGCGTCGCCCAGCGGTCGCCGCGCTGCGACAAACGGCGTATCGCCCGGCCGGGCGATACGCTGGCAGCATGCCGGACTCCCCCTGGTCAGCGCCGCGGCCGTCGCCGTGATCGCGCTGGCGATCGCCGTCGTCATCGCCGTCGGGCTCAAGGTCCTGCGCTCCTTCCGCGACCTCGGCACCGACGCCGAACGCGCCACCTATAAGACCCTGCACGCCGCGTCCCGCGCCGGCCAGCACCTGCGGACCGGCCTGAACCCCGCCGGTGCGGGCAAGGCCAGCCGGCAGCTGCGCGGGCTGCTCGGCTGCGACGGGTTCGCCATCACGGACACCACGGGCGTCCTGGCCTGGGACGGAGCCGCCGAGGAACTCCGACCGGTCCTGATGGAGGTGGCCGCGAGCGTGCTGGCGGGCGGCCACACCGCCGTGATCCCCGCCGGGGAGCTGCGGGCCCCGGGCGGCCGCTCCCCGCCGGCGCGCCCGGGTCCGGCTATGCGGCGGTCATTGCGCCGATCCGGGTGGGGTCCGGGGTGGCGGGCGTGGTGGCCGCGTTCGCACCCGAGGCGGGGTCCGGCCTGGTCCGGGCCACCGGCGAGGTGGCGGACTGGGTGGCCACCCAGGTGGAGCTGGCCGAACTCGACGCCTCCCGGACACTTCTGATGGAGGCGGAGGTGCGGGCGCTGCGGGCCCAGATCAGCCCGCACTTCATCTACAACTCGCTGAACGCGATCGCGTCCTTCATCAACACGGATCCGGTGCGGGCGCGGGAGCTGGTGGTGGAGTTCGCCGACTTCACCCGCTATTCGTTCCGCCGGCACGGGGACTTCACCACCCTGGCCGAGGAGCTGCGCTGCATCGACCGGTACCTGCTGCTGGAGCGCGCCCGCTTCGGCGAGCGGGTGCAAGTCAGCCTGCGGATCGCGCCGGAGGTGCTGAGCACGGTCATCCCGTTCCTGAGCCTGCAGCCGCTGGTGGAGAACGCCGTCCGGCATGGCCTGGAGGCCAAGGAGGGGCCCGGACACATCAGCATCACGGCCAACGATTCGGGTGCATTCGCCGAGGTGACGATCGAGGACGACGGCGTCGGCATGGACCCGGAGCAGCTGCGCTCGGTGCTGGCCGGGCACAGCGGCGGCGACCACGTGGGCCTGCACAACGTGGATGCCCGGCTGCGGCAGGTCTACGGCGAGGACAACGGCCTGGTGATCGAGACGGCGCCCGGCGAGGGCACGCTGATCACCCTGCGCGTCCCGAAGTCCCAGCCCCGCCACGACGCCTGAACCGACGCCCGGCCCACGCCGCCATGGCGCCCGTCGGGGCGCCGGCACGGCGGTACCCTAGGACCATGATTAACGTCCTCGTCGCCGACGACGAGCTGCCCGCCGTGGAGGAGCTGGCGTTCCTGCTGGGACGGGACGACCGGATCGGCACCATCCACCGCGCCTCCTCCGGCGCCGAGGCGCTCCGCACTTTGGAGAGCGCCGACGTAGACGCCGTCTTCCTCGACATCCACATGCCCGCCCTCTCCGGCCTGGACATCGCCCGGGTGATCGCCCGCAGCGCCCGGCCGCCCGCCGTCGTCTTCGTCACCGCCGACGAGGACTGCGCGCTGGAGGCCTTCGAGCTCGCGGCCGTGGACTACCTGCTCAAACCCGTCCGCGCCGAGCGGCTGGCCCGGTCCGTGGGCCGGATCAGCGAGCTGCTGCGCGACGGCGGACCAGCCCCGGAAATGATCACCGTGGACCTCGGCGGCACCACCAAGATGATCCGCCGCGACGACGTCACCTACGTCCAGGCCCAGGGCGACTACGCCCGGCTGCACACCGCGGACGCCAGCTACCTGATCCGGGTGCCGCTGGCGGACCTGGAGCAGCAGTGGGCCGAGGCCGGTTTCCTGCGCATCCACCGCTCCTACCTGGTGTCGCTGGCCCACGTCGGGCACCTGAAGCTGGCGGCGGGCCGGCCCAGCGTGGCGGTGGCCGGCGCCGAACTGCCGATCAGCCGCCGGCATCTGCCCCCGGTCCGGGAAAAGCTGGAGGCCACCCGGATCCGGCCGCAGGCATGACCCGGGTCAGGGTCACCGCCCCGCGCCGCGTCACCACGGGCGCCGGCGCCGCTGCTTCGGGGGCCGGGTCCGCTGGTTCCGGCACTGCGGGGTCGGGCACCGCAGGCGCCGCCGGTTCCGCGCTGGGCAGAGCCGCGGGCGAGGCACGCAAGGCGGCGGAGGAGACCGACGCCGGGCAGGTCTTCGTCCGCGCCCTGATCCGGTCCCAGCTCCGGCTCGGGATTGTGGTGGCCGCCGGGTTCCTGCTGATCATGCTCGGTTTCGCGCTCCTGCTGGGCCTGGTGCCGGGACTCGCCGAGCTGCGTATCGCCGGTCTGCCCTTCGACTGGGTGCTGCTCGGCGCCGGGATCTATCCGGTGATCGGGCTCAGCGCCTGGCTCTATGTCCGGACCGCGGCCCGCAACGAGGCCCGCTACCGCGACCTCGCCGGCGAGCGGTGAGGCGGCCATGAACCCAGTGGTCGGCGTCGCCGCCTTCGCCGCCGTCACCCTCGCCACCGCCGTCATCGGCTTCTACGGCCTGCGGATCTCCCGCACCACCGGGGACTTCTACGTCGCCTCCCGCACCGTCCGGCCCTGGTGGAACGCTTCGGCCATCGGCGGCGAATACCTCTCCGCGGCCAGCTTCCTCGGCGTGGCCGGGCTGATCCTGCTCTCGGGCACCGACGCCCTCTGGTACCCGGTGGGCTACACCGCCGGGTACCTGATGCTGCTGCTGTTCGTGGCGGCCCCACTGCGCCGCTCCGGCGCCTACACCATCCCGGACTTCACCGAGGCGCGGCTGGAATCCCGCGCCGTCCGACGGGTCACCAGCCTGGTGGTGGTGATGGTGGGCTGGCTGTACATCGTCCCGCAACTGCACGGCGCGGCGCTGGCCATCCGGATCACCACCGGGCTGCCGGCCTGGGTGGGCCAGGTGGCCGTGATCGCCGTCGTCTGCGTCACCGTGATGGCCGGCGGGATGCGCTCCATCACCTTCGTCCAGGCCTTCCAGTACTGGCTGAAACTCACCGCTTTGGCCGTGCCGCTGCTGTTCCTCCTGCTGGTGCTCGCCGGCACCGGCACCCCTGCCGTGGCCGAGGCGCCGGTGAACCCCACCAGGCTGCCGCCGGCCGGTCCGTACCAGAACATCTCGCTGCTGGTGGCGCTGCTCTTCGGGACGCTGGGCCTGCCGCACGTGCTGGTGCGCTTCTACACCAACCCGGACGGCCAGTCTGCGCGGCGGACTACCCTGATCGTGCTGGGTCTGCTGTCCGTGTTCTACCTCTTCCCTACCGCCTACGGGCTGATCGGGCGGGTCTTCGCCCCCGGCGCCGCGGGAGCCGGCCAGGCCGACGCGCTGGTGCTGCTGCTACCGGGCCGGATGATCGGCGGCCTCGCCGGGGACCTGCTCTCCGCCCTGGTGGTGGCCGGGGCGTTCGCGGCATTCCTGTCCACCACGTCCGGGCTGGTGGTCTCGCTGGCCGGCGTGATCAGCCAGGACATCCTGGGCGGCAGCGTCCGCGGGTTCCGGCTCGCGGCGCTGTTCTCGGCGGTGGTGCCGTTGGGGATCGCCGCGACGACGGATTCGACGGCGCTGGCCGGGAGCGTGGGGCTGGTGTTCGCCTTCACCGCCTCGACCATCTGCCCGGTGCTGCTGCTGGGGATCTGGTGGCGCGGCCTGACCGACGCCGGGGCGATCGCGGGAATGCTGACCGGGGCGCTGGCGTGCGGCGGTTCGATGCTGGCCGGCGCGGTGCTGGGTGCGGCGGGGACGCCGTCGTGGCTGGCGCAGCCGGCCGCGTGGACGGTGCCGGCCGCGTTCGCCGTCATGGTCCTGGTGTCCCGGGCCACCCGGGACCGGGTGCCGCGCAGCATCACCCGGCTAATGACGCGGCTGCACACCCCCGAGCGGCCGCTCGTGACGGAGCGCTAGCGCGGGTCAGCTAGCGGCCGGTCGCTAGAGCCGGTCAGTCGATCGCCGCCATGAGTTCGACCACTTTGTCCAGGAACGCATCCACCTGGGTTTCCTCGTAGCCGTCGCGGCCGACGGCGGGCCGGAAGGTGGCGCGGCGGACGTTGTCCACGCTGAGCGGCTGGTCCTCGTCCAAGTAGCCGATCAGCTCGTGGCAGAGGCCGTCGACGTCGGCGATGTTGTAGCTGCGGACCTTAGCCTTCGCCGGCCGGCGGAAGCGCTGCCCGTCCGGGCGGTGCAGCCGGCCGCGGAGCAGCCCGGCCAGCCGGCCGATCTCGCGCAGCCAGGCGTCCTCGCCGCGTTCGCCGACCAGTTCGTCGCGTTCCCGGCGGGCCAGGGCGTCCTCGAGCCGGTCCAGGGCCGCGTCTACGGCGGCGGCAGCGTAGCCGCCCTTGACCGGGTCGAAGGTGACGGCGCGGACATCGGCGCTCTTGACCACGCGCTCGGCCGCCTGCGGGGTCTCGAAGGAGACCCGGGCCTGCCGCAGGAACTGGTCCACCTGCTTGGCGTTGTAGCCGTACTGGTTGCGCTGGACGCGGTCAAAGGAGGCAGGGATCTGCCGGTTGAGGTCCACTCGGTTGCTGTCCACTGTTTACTTCTTATCCTTCGAGGCCGTGCGGCTCTTGTTGTGCGGCACTGGTTTGTCCGGCTGTGCCGGATCCGTGTACGGCGCTTTTTACGGGCACCATTGTAGGCGCCGGGGCGGGGTCGTCCGCCCGCTCAGCCACCCGCGGCGGCGGAGAAAATCATGAAGGCCACCGGCGAGGCGAAGACGATGGAGTCCAGCCGGTCCATCACTCCCCCGTGGCCCGGAAGGCTGTTGCCCATGTCCTTGATGCCAAGCTCCCGCTTGACCATGGACTCGGCGAGGTCGCCGGCGGTCGCGGCTCCCACCATGCCCACGGCCAGGGCGGCGCCGAACCACCACGGCTCGCCGAGGACGAAGATCGAGGCCAAAACGCCGACGACGACGGCCCCGCCCACGGACCCGGCGAAGCCCTCCCAGGACTTCTTCGGGCTGATCTTGGGCGCCATCGGGTGCTTGCCGAGGGAGGCACCGACGAGGTACCCGAAGGTGTCGTTGGAGACCACCAGCAGCAGCAGGGTGCCGATCTGCCAGGCCCCGACGGGCACTACGCCGTTCGGCCAGAAGCCCACCGGGGTGACCCCGCCGGAGGCATGCAGCGGCAGGACCGCAAAGCTGATCAGGAACGGTACCCACGCCATGGTGAAGACGCCGGCGAAGATGCTGCGGGCCGAGCCCGCGGCGCCCTCCAGCGACCGCCACAGCAGCACCGCGACGCTGCTGAGCAGGAACGCGAACATGAGGCTTTCCGGGCCGCCGAAGTAGGCGGAGACCGGCATCGCCACGGTGCCGGTCATCGCGGGGATGATCGGCAGCCGCGTGCCGGAGGCCTCCAGAGCCCGGTAGACCTCCCAGACGCCGAAGACCGCGAAGGCGGTGACGATCAGGACGAAGGCCAGGGGCAGGAACAGCAGGCCGCCGAGCACCGCAAAGAGCATGGCGAGGCCGACGGCCGTTGCGGCGGGAAGATTCCTGCCCGCCTTGGGCGTCGGGTTCTTCCGCTCTTTCCCCCTCACCCGGACGCGCGGCCCGGGTGCCTGCTGTTCGCCTGTCATCAGACCTCGAGCAGCTCGGCTTCCTTGCGCTTGAGCAGCTCGTCGATGCCGTCGACGTGGGACTTGGTCAGGGCGTCCAGTTCCTTCTCGGCACGGGTTCCCTCGTCCTCGCCGGCTTCGCCGTCCTTTAACCAGCTTGTCCAGGGTTTCCTTGGCCTTGCGGCGGATGTTGCGGATGGACACCTTGGCGTCCTCGCCCTTGGACTTGACGATCTTGACGTATTCCTTGCGGCGTTCCTTGGTCAGCTCAGGGATGGTGACCCGGATGACGTTGCCGTCGTTGGAGGGGTTGGCGCCCACCTCGGAGTCGCTCAGGGCGCGTTCGATGTCCCGCAGCGCGGTCTTGTCGAACGGGGTGATGAGGATGGTGCGGGCGTCCGGCACCGCGAAGGACGCCAGCTGCTGCAGCGGGGTCGGCGAGCCGTAGTACTCCACCATGACCTTGTTGTACAGGCCCGGGGTGGCGCGGCCGGTGCGGATCGAGGCGAAGTCTTCCTTGGCAACCTCGACCGCCTTGTCCATCTTGTCGCCGGCTTCGAGCAAGGTCTCTTCGATCACGTTCTCTCCTCAGAAATTTGGTGCGCGCCCCAGAGCCCGGGGAGCTGAACTGTCCTCAAACCATCCTAGCCGGAGCTAGGGGGTGACCACGGTGCCCAGGTCCTCGCCGCGGATCGCGCGGGTGACGTTGCCCTCGCCCTCCATGCCGAAGACGACCATGGTGAGGTTGTTGTCCTTGCACATGGTCATGGCGGTCTGGTCCATGACGCGGATGTCGCGGCGCAGGGCCTCGTCGTAGCTGAGCTTGTGCAGCTTCTCCGCGGTGGGATCCTTCTTCGGGTCGGCGGTGTAGACGCCGTCGACGCCGCTCTTGGCCATCAGGACGACGTCGGCGTGCACCTCCATGGCGCGCTGCGCGGCGACGGTGTCGGTGGAGAAGTAGGGCAGCCCCGCGCCGGCGCCGAAGATCACAACGCGGCCCTTCTCCATGTGGCGGATGGCGCGGCGCGGGATGTACGCCTCGGCGACCTGGCCCATGGTGATGGCGCTCTGCACGCGGGTCTCGACGCCGGCCTGCTCCAGGAAGTCCTGCAGCGCCAGGCAGTTCATAACCGTGCCGAGCATGCCCATGTAGTCGGCGCGGGAGCGGTCCATGCCGCTCTGCGAGAGCTCGGCACCGCGGAAGAAGTTGCCGCCGCCGACGACGATCGCGACCTCGACGTCCGGGACGGCCGCGGCGATCTGCTTGGCGACCCCGCGGACGGTGTCCGGGTCGACGCCCAGCTTGCCGCCGCCGAAGACCTCGCCGGAAAGCTTGAGGAGGACGCGGCGCCGCGTCTTCGTTGGCTGGGCGGAATTGTTGACGGTATCCATGGTGCCTTCCCGTTGGTGAGCTCTCAAAAGGTTATCGTGCCGGGGCCCGGCGGCGGCATTCCCCGCCGCCCGGGTCCCGGCGCAGGCGCCCTGGGGTCTCCTGCGCATGCAAAAGGGGTGGCCACCGAAGTGACCACCCCCTGGCGTTGCCGGTTAGGAACCGACGCGGAAGCGTGCGAAGCCGGTAGCCTTCACGCCGGCCTCTTCGAGGACGGCGGCGACGGACTTCTTGGCGTCCTTGGCGAATGCCTGGTCAACCAGGACCTCGCCCTTGTAGAAGCCGGTGACGCGGCCTTCGACGATCTTGGTCATCGCAGCTTCGGGCTTGCCCTCGGCCTTTGCGGTTTCCTCGGCGATGCGGCGCTCGGACTCGACCAGCTCGGACGGGACGTCCTCGCGGGTCAGGTAGTTTGGGGCCATGGCGGCGATGTGGACGGCGACGTCGTGGGCGGCGGCGGTGGCGGCTTCGCCTTCACCGTCGACGGCGAAGAGGACGCCGACCTGGGCCGGGAGGTCCTTGGACGTCTTGTGCAGGTACGCGTCGACGGTCGGGGCCTCGATGCGGGCGATGCGGCGGACGACGACCTTCTCGCCCAGGATGGCGCCTTCTTCGACGACAACCTCGGAGAGCGGCTTGCCGTCAACGTCGGTGGCCAGCAAGGCCTCGAGGTCGGCAGCGCCGGACTCGACGGCGACGGTCAGGACCTTGTCGGCCAGCTGGATGAACTTGTCAGCCTTGGCAACGAAGTCGGTCTCGCAGTTGACTTCGACCATCACGCCGACGCCATTGGCGACCTTGGCGGCAACCAGGCCCTCGGCCGTGGAGCGGCCTTCGCGCTTGGTGGCACCCTTGAGGCCCTTGATGCGGATGATCTCGATGGCCTTCTCGGCGTCGCCGTTGGCCTCGTCGAGAGCCTTCTTGACGTCCATCATGCCGGCGCCGGTGCGCTCGCGCAGGGCCTTGATGTCAGCAGCAGTGTAGTTCGCCATGTGAACCCCTCTGTCTAGAAAATTTTGTCTGGTGTACGGACCGACAGGACGGCTGCTCACGCACAGTGAGCGGCCATCCTGTCGGTACCCCGCGCGCTGCGGGCAGCGCGCAGGGAAGTGCGGCTAAGCCGGGGTGACTACTTGGCGTCGTCCGCGGCCGGGGCCTCGGCGGCTTCCGGAGCAGCTTCGGCGGCCGGAGCAGCGTCGGCGGCCGGAGCAGCCTCTTCGGCCTTGTTGCCTTCGAGGAGCTCGCGCTCCCACTCGGCCAGCGGCTCTTCCGGGGCTTCCGTGGTGCCCGTGGCGCGCTGGTTGCGGGCGATCAGGCCCTCGGCAACGGCGTCGGCAACGACGCGGGTCAGCAGGTTCACGGAGCGGATGGCGTCGTCGTTACCCGGGATCGGGAAGTCAACTTCGTCCGGATCGCAGTTGGTGTCCAGGATGGCCACAACCGGGATGTTCAGCTTCTTGGCTTCGTCGACGGCGAGGTGTTCCTTCTTGGTGTCGACAACCCACAGGAGCGAAGGCGCCTTGGTGAGGTTGCGGATACCGCCGAGGTTGGTCTCCAGCTTGGTCAGCTCGCGACGCAGGAGCAGCAGTTCCTTCTTGGTGTAAGCGGAACCGGCGACGTCGTCGAAGTCGATCTCTTCGAGTTCCTTCATGCGCTGGATGCGCTTGGAAACCGTCTGGAAGTTGGTCAGCATACCGCCGAGCCAACGCTGGTTCACGTACGGCTGGCCGACGCGGGTGGCCTGCTCGGCGATGGCTTCCTGTGCCTGCTTCTTGGTACCAACGAAGAGGACGGTGCCGCCGTGTGCGACGGTGGCCTTCACGAACTCGTAGGCACGGTCGATGTAGGACAGCGACTGCTGCAGGTCAATGATGTAGATGCCGTTGCGCTCCGTGAAGATGAAGCGCTTCATCTTCGGGTTCCAACGACGGGTCTGGTGTCCAAAGTGGACGCCGCTGTCAAGCAGCTGGCGCATGGTTACGACGGGCATGCCGACGCTCCTTCCGGCAGGTCATTCATGAGAGAGCCGTGAGGCCCTCTTACCCTGCCAATAGTTGACGGTTGATTAGCAGCACCCGGTTCCGGGAGCTCCTCCTGGTATCCACCGCGCTCCTCATCCGGACCATGGGGTCCGGACCGCAAGGGGCGCAGTCCTCGTCGGCCGGAGCGGTGCTTCGGCTGCAGAGGGCTGGATACGCGTAGTCAGCAAGCGTTCCCGCACTCCTGAATGAGATGTGCTGCCTTCCGCGGCACGTCCGGGAAGGACAGCGCAACGAATCGGGGCATGAGGGAACAGCAAACTGCTCCACCTAGTGTACTACAGCGGGCCCCGCCCGACGGACGCGTCCGGGGCGCCGGCCGGGGGTGCTTCGGGGTTCCGACGGGGCGCCGACGGCGGTGTTCCGGAGGCATATCTGGGGCCTGGGTGGAGTTGTCCACATGGCGTCCCGGGCGCCTGTTTCGACACCGCCAGGGCACCCAGGCTGGAGCCATGACGTTGTTCCCCGTGCTCCCGCTGCTGCTCGCCGTTGCACTGGCCGGTTCCCTTGCCCCGCAGGTCCCGACGCACCCGCCAGTGATGCTTTCCGGAGTTGGCGCCGCGGCGCCGGCGGTTCCGGCCCGCGCGGCGCCGGCGCGGGGCTGGGTTTGGCCGCTCTCCCCAGGCCAGCGGTCGTGCGGGGCTTCGATCCGCCCGACCGGCCGTGGCTCAGCGGACACCGCGGGGTGGACCTGCGGGCCGACGCCGGGGCCGTGGTCAGCGCACCGGCCGCGGGACGGGTCAGTTTCGCCGGCATGGTGGTGGACCGCCCGGTGCTGAGCATCGACCACGGGGACGGTCTCCGGAGTAGCTTCGAACCCGTGGAGACGACCCTGCGGGCCGGGGACCCGGTGGCGGCCGGGTCCCCGGTGGGTGTGGTGGCGGCCCCGCAGCCCGGAACGCCCGGCCACTGCGGCGGCACGCCGTGTCTGCACTGGGGCGTCCGCGGCGGCGAGGAGTATCTGAACCCCCTCGGGTTCGTCCTGGACCTGCGGCCCTCGGTGCTGCTGCCGCCGGTCCGGGCGCCGGTGTCGGGGTTAGACGATCGCGGAGATTCCGGTGATGGCCCGGCCCGTGACCAAGGTGTTGATCTCGTGGGTGCCCTCGTAGGAGTAGATGGCCTCCGCGTCGGAGAAGACCTTCGCCATCTCGTAGTCGGAGACAATGCCGTTGCCGCCCAGGAGGCTGCGGCCGATCGCCACGGTTTCCCGCATCCGGGCCGTGGTGAAGGCCTTAGCCAGGGCGGACTGTTCGTCCTTGGCCTGGCCCGCGTCTTCGAGCTGGGAGAGCCGGACCAACATGCCCATCGAGCTGACGGTGTTGCCGAGCATCTGGACCAGCTGGTTCTGCACGAGCTGGAAGGAGGCAATCGGCCGGCCGAACTGGCTGCGTTCGACGGCATAGCGGCGGGCGACGTCGAACGCGGCCAGCTGCTGGCCGACGGCCTGCCAGGCCACGGAGAGGCGGGTGACCTTCAGGACCTTGTTGGTGTCGCGGAAGCTGTTGGCGTTCGCGAGCTTGAAGAAGTCGGGCACCACGACGTTTTCCAGCGTGATGTCCGCGTTCTGAACGGTGCGCAGCGAAATCTTGTTCTCGATCTTGGTGGCGCCGTAGCCCTCGGTCTTCGTGTCCACCAGGAAGCCCTTGACCTGGTTGTCCTCGACGTCGCGGGCGTAGATGACCACCCAGTCGGAAAAGGTGGCGTTACCGATCCAGCGCTTCGCGCCGTTGAGGACCCAGTGATCACCTTCGCGCCGGGCGGTGGTGCGCGTGCCGCCGGCAACGTCGGAGCCACCCAGCGGTTCGGTCAGGCCGAAGGCGCCGATCTTCTTCATCGAGTAGATCTCCGGCAGCCAGGCCTCCTGCTGCTCCTGGGAGGCCAGCGCCTCGATCGAGCCGGTGAACAGTCCGTCGTGGACGCCCATGAAGGTGGCGATCGAGGTGTCGGCGCGGGTGGTCTCGGCGTGAAGTATGCCGGCGAAGAGGTTCGAGTAACCCTGGCGCTTGACCGGGCTGACGAGGTCGATCTCGGCCAACTTGGGGATCAGGTCCATCGGGAACTCGGCGCGGTTCCAGCAGTCGACGGCGATCGGCTTGACCTCGCGGGCCAGGAACTCGCGGACCTCGGCCAGCCGGTCGCGCTCCTTGTCGCTGAGCAGTTGCTCGAAGGCGAAGAAGTCGCCGTCGGCGTACGGGAGGTTGTTGAAGTCGATTGCAGCCTTGGACATGGTGTTCCCTCACTTGTGATCAGCGGCGACCAGAAGGGCGCGGAGAGATCCGCACCGATATGTTACTGGGCAGTAACTTACCGTGTGCGGAGGGGTGCCGCAAGTGACCTGGCCCACCCGCGGGGCGGGGAACGCAAAGGCCGCGTCCGGGAGGCGGAGCTTCCGGACGCGGCCTGGGAAGTGCGGCGTTTGATGGTGGGAGGTGACGCTGACCGGCCGGGAGACCGGTGATGGTAGGGCTACTCGGACTTGAACCGAGGACCTTAGGATTATGAGTCCCGCGCTCTAACCAGCTGAGCTATAGCCCCGTGGGACCCGGGGCACCGGCCGTGTCACGGCAGGCCCCGGGGCAAAACACTCTAGCAATAGTAGTCGTACCGGCCGGGCGCCCCGGCCCGTGCCCGAGTGCTAGACCACCAGGTCGTCGTAGCTGGCGCCGCGGTAAATGTCCTCGAAGGTCTGGAGGGTCCGCTCGATGCTGTGGTTCTCCACCATGCTGCGGCTGACCTTGCCCATGGCGGCACGCTCGTCGGCAGGCAGGGACAGCACCGTGGTGATCTTGGCGGCCAGGTCGTCGCTGTCGTTCGGGGTAAACAGGTAGCCGTTCTCCCCGTCGCGCACCAGGTGCGGCAGGGCCATCGCGTCGGCCAGGACGACGGGCGTGGAGGCGGACATCGCTTCAAGGGTCACCAGGGACTGCAGCTCCGCGGTGCCCGGCATGCAGAACAGGTCGGCGCCGAGGTAGGCGCGGCGCAGTTCCTCGTCGCTGGCCAGGCCCAGGAAGCGCACCCGGTCCCCCAGGCCCAAACGCTTGACCTGCGCCTCCAGGGCCGGGCGGACCTCGCCGCCGCCGACCACCTGCAGGTGGACGTCGAGGGTGGCCGGGGTCTTGGAGATGGCGTCGATCAGGACATCGATGTGCTTTTCCTCGGCGAGGCGGCCCACGAAGAGCACGGTGGGGCTGGCGTTGACGGGGACTTCCTCCCCCGGCTTCAGCTCGTAGGCGGCGGCGTCGATGCCATTGGAGAGCGGCAGCACCTTGCGGAGGAAGGCGTGGTCGTGCATCGCCTTGGCCGCGAGCGGGGTGGGGGTGGTCACGACGTCGGCCTGGCCCATGACCTTGCCCATGTCGCGCCAGGAGACGCGGCCCACGATGTCCTTGAACCACTGCGGGAACGGCAGGAAGGGGTTGAGGTTCTCCGGCATAAAGTGGTTGGTCGCCACGATACGGACGCCGCGGCGAACCGCCTCGTAGAGGACGTGCTCACCGATCATGTAGTGACTCTGGATGTGCACGACGTCGGGCTTGACCCGGTCGAAGAGCAGCGCGATCTCCTTCTTGATCTCCCAGGGGAAGGTGATCCGGAAGCTCTCGTGCGTGGGGACGGAGTGGGAGCGCACGCGGTGCACGGTGGCCTCGTCGCGGAACTCGCTGTAGCTCTTGCCCTTGCTGGGGCGGGTGGCCAGGACGTGGACGTCGTGGCCGCGTCCGGTCATGCCCTTGGCGAGACGGTAGCCGAACTGGGCGGCTCCGTTGACGTCCGGCGGGTAGGTTTCGGCGGCGATCAGGATCGTCAGTTTCCTGCCGGGGTTGTCGGTCTGGGGCATGGTCACGGGGATGGCTCCTGGTGGTCACGGTGGGTAGCGGCGGCCGGCCGGCCGCCGGCGCAGGCGCGGCCCGCCGGCGCCTGAAGTCTGTGGCGTCGCCCTAAGGCCTCCGCGCCGCGGCCTTCCGCGCGTCTTTCTTGCGCTTGGTAGACCTCGGGGTGGTGCCTGGACAGGGCGATCACTCCCACGATAGCAAGGAGAGCCGCGGCACCCATGGCGATCGCGGTCACGGCGTGGACATCGGGGCGCAGTTCGCCGAGGATCACGACGCCGATCGCGATGCCGATCATGGGGTCGATCACGGTCAGGCCGGCGATGACCAGGTCCGGCGGACCGCCCGAGTAGGCGCTCTGCACGAACCACGAACCCAGACCGCCCGCTGCAAGGATGGCCAGCAGGGTGTACCACTGCACGTTGAGCAGGAACAGCCCGTTGGGGTCCAGCAGGTGCCGCCCAATGATCCGGGTCAGGACGGCAACGAAGCCGAACAGCATGCCGGCGCCGATGATGTACACGAACGCGCTCATCCGGTGCTTGAAGAGCAGCGCCAGGGTGCCGAACAGGGCCACGACGAGGGCCAGCAACAGCACCACCGTGAGCTCGTCCGCGGCACTGACGTGGTGATTCTCCTGGGTGACCGTGACGGCCAGGATCACGAACAGGGCGGAGCCGGTGACGCAGCAGCTGATCGCCACCACCGTGGCCCGGTTCATGCTCAGGCCCTGGTCCTTGGCGTTGATGACCGTGGTGATGACCAGCGCGATGGCGCCGATCGGCTGCACAACGGTCAGCGGGGCGGACACGAGGGCGATGGCATTCAGGGCCGTGCCGACACACAAGAGCACGAGCCCCAGGAGCCAGCGGCGGTTACGGATCAGCCGAAGCAGGCCGTTGGAGCTCAGGGCCAGGCCGCCGGTGTCTGCCTTGACCGCGCTGCCCTGCCGCTGCGCGCCAAAGGCGAGGAAAAAGGCGCCGGCGACGGCCAGCACGACTGCCAGCCAGACCATCAGCGGGGTCCCCCGTCGTCGTTGGAACGTTCCTGCGGGTTCACGGCGGTGCTGCTTCTGCGGCGGGCCGCTGTCCGCGGCCCTTGCGGATGATGGCCCAGAAGTAGTTGTAGGCGGCGATCCAGTGCCCCACCAGGCCGAGGCCCAGGCAGACCCAGGCCGCCACGAAGTAGCCCTCGGCGCCGGGCAGCTGCAGCTTCGAGAGCACCAGCAGGGGTGTGCCGAGGAGCAGCAGCGCGGTCCGGATCTTGCCGACCCGGCTGACCGGGAGGTCGGGGTGGCTGTGGAAGTAGTAGAGGGAGATGGCCATCAGGATCAGGTCGGGCACCAGGAGGGCGGTCAGGTACCACCACTCGACGACGCCGGCGATCACGAGGGTGACGGCGACGGCGATCAGGGCCAGCCGGTCCGCTATCGGGTCCATGATCCGGCCGAGGTTGGACATCTGGTTGAAGCGGCGGGCGATGTAGCCGTCCACCCAGTCGGTGCTGCCCATGAGGGCCAGGACCAGGGCGGCGGCACCGTACTCCTGTTTCGCGAGGACCAGCCAGATGAACAGCGGGACACCGAGGAACCGCACCACGGTCAGGAGATTGGGGACGGTGAAGACCACATCCGAATGGATTTGGGGTTGGCCGGGACGCGCGCCAGCGCCGATGAACCTCATTCGGCCTCCCTTTCCGCTGCCGGTGTCCATTCGTTGTCGGGGTTTACGGTCCTGTCAGCCCTTGAGCAGGCGGCGCAGCAGGACGATGAAGGTGGTGGTCGCCGCCGCGAAGGCTGCCAGCGGCTTCCAACGCTTGGCCAGTTCCGCGGCCGGCGCCGTGCCGGAGCTGCCGGTGGAAGGCCGGGCACCGGGGGTGGTGGCGGAGGGGCCACGCAGGGCGGCGATCCGGTCGTCGACCAGTTCCTTGCCCTCTTCGACGCGCTGCTGGCCGGCGGCGAGGAGGATCTGCGCCTGGGCCTTGAGGTCCAGTTCCTCGCCGAGTTCGTCGCGGACGCCGGTGAGGTGGCGGCGGCGCTGGTCCAGCCGGCGGCGCAGCTCATCCTCGGAGGGAGCGGGGCCGAGGTCGGGCTGTTCGGCCGCCTTCTTGGCTTCCTTCTCCGCCTTGGCACGGGCGGCGGCTGCCTCCTTGGCGGCCTTCGCTGCCTTGGCCTGCGGCGTGTTCGGATCAAGCACGGCCGGGTCGAAGGAGGAGCCCTCCTTGGCGATGCCGAGGTCGTACTTCAGCCCGCGGATGGTCTCCTCGGGGACCAGCGGCATGGCCTTCTTGAAGCGGCTGACGCCGATGAGTCCCACGATCAGGGCGATGACCAGGAACACGGCGCAGACCAGGAGGGCCGCGAGCCAGGCCGGCATGATCGTGGCGAGGCCCATGATGGCTGCCACGACGAGCCCGATGACCAGCAGCAGGACGAAGATCAGGGCGACGACGGCGAAGGCCGCCGCGATGCCGAGCTGGATGCCCTTGCGCTTGAGTTCGGCCTTGGCGAAGGCAATCTCATCGTTGAGTTGCCGCGGTGCCAGCTTAAAGATCAGTTTCAAGGTCTTGGGCAACGCGGAAAGGCGCAGCCCCCGCCGGTCCTGCCGGTGTGCCGTCCACTCATCGGTTCCGCCTAACTGGTGCCATCTGTCGTTCCGCTTCCGCTGAAATGCCCGGGCCTGCGCGGCTGATTGCACGCCCAGGTGTCAAAACTATCATTCGGGGCGCCGACGGCGGCCAGCGGAGGGCCGCGCGCCTGCGCGTCGCGCTCGGGCGACGTGCCGCGCGTCCGTGCCCGGTGTCGTGCCCGGCGGCGGCGGCCGCGGCGCTGTCCGTGCCGCCGCCCCGGCCCTAGGATTGACCTCTGTGCAGACACCCAGCAATCCGGGCGATTCCCTGACCCGCCGCCGCAAGCTTCTCTACATCCTCATGCTGGGCGCCCTGACGGCACTGGGACCCTTCACCGTGGACCTGTACCTGCCGGCCTTCCCGGCCCTGGAGGCCAGCCTCGGCGTCAGCGAGGCGGCGGTCCAGCTGACCCTGACCGGCACCACCGTGGGCTTCGCGCTGGGCCAGCTGGTGGTGGGACCGCTCAGCGACCGGTTCGGCCGCCGAATGCCGCTGATCCTCGCCACCGCCCTGCACATCGGCGCGTCCCTGGGGGCGGCGTCGGCCACCGACATCGGGACCCTCGGCCTGTTCCGGGTGCTCATGGGCATCGGCGCTGCGGGCGGCGGCGTCGTCGCCATGGCCATGGTGCGCGACCTGTTCAGCGGCTACGCCATGGTGCGGATGTTCTCCCGGATGGCGCTGGTCAACGGCCTGGCCCCGATCCTGGCGCCGGTGATCGGCTCGCAACTGCTTCTGCTAACGGCGTGGCCGGGCATCTTCCTGTTCCTGGCCGGCTATGGCAGCTGCGTGATCATCGCCGCGCTGTTCCTGGTCCGCGAGACGCTGCCGGCGCACCTGCGCGGCGCCTCGGGCATGACGATGCGCCAGCGCTACCGGGTGTTGTTCGCTGACCGCATCTTCGTGGGCACCCTGTTGCTGGGCGGGATGAACTTCGGCGGCCTGTTCACCTACCTCTCGGCCTCGCCCTTCCTCTTCCAGGACGTCTTCGGCTTCTCGGCCCAGCAGTACGGTCTGCTCTTCGGCATCAACTCCCTGGGGATCGTGGCCGGGGTGCAGACCAGCGCCCGGCTGATCAAGCGCGTCCCGCCGCAGTGGATCGTGGCCTGCTCGACGGCCTGGATGTTCCTGATGGCCCTGCTGATCGTCGTCTTCGACCGGGCCGGCCTGGGGCTGTGGGGCGTGATGGTGCCGCTGTGGTTCTACATCCTCGGCGCGGGCTTCACCTTCCCGTGCGTCCAGGTCCTGGCGCTGGCCAACCATGGCGCCCAGGCCGGCACGGCGGCGTCCCTGCTCGGCGCCGCGACCTTCCTCATGGCCGGGATCATCTCCCCCGTCGTGGGCTGGCTGGGAGTCCAGTCGGCGACGCCGATGGGGGCTGTGCAGGCAGGCTGCATTCTGCTGGCGGCTGCCGCGCTCTGGTTCGTGGTCCGGCCGCGGACGGTACCCTCGATCCACTGATCCGGCGGGCCACGGGATCCGGATAGGCTGCGCGCGAAGGCCCGCTCCGAGGCCACCTTCGGGTCCGATCCGGCGGCCCGCCCGGGGGTCTGGCCCTGCGCCCGCGAAGGACGCTCCGGCCAACCGTTCGGGGCCGGTTCCGGCCCTGTTCCCGCCCGGCGGCGGGCGATAAGGTTGTGGTGTGCCCGAACGGCAGGACCTCCCTCCCTCCCGGCCACGTGGCAGCGGTGCGATGACGGCATCCTGCCCCTGTGGTGGGAGCGGTTGTGTTCGCAGACCAGCCCCCAATCGGCGGCACTCTACGCGGCCGGGCTCTTCACCGAGGACCGGCGCCGGCCGATCGCACAGTGGTACAACCCAGCCTTCGACGCCGCCCTGCTGGTGGCCCCCGAGACGTCCCCGGAATGGCCGGTGCAGCGCTTCGGCATCTTCTACGCCCCGCCGCGCGGCGGGTTCACCCGGGTCCACTCAGGCGCCCACGAATGGCATCCCCGCGAACCCCGGCAGTCCCCCACCGAGGAAGAGGCGTTCCAGGCGGCCGTCGGCGAGGCGGAACGCTTCCTGCAGGTGGAGATGTTCTTCGTCTGAGCGCAAGAAAAAGGCCCCGCAGCCGGCTGTTCGCCGGCCGCGGGGCCTGTCCGCTCCTCCTGCTGGACTTGAACCAGCAACCCTTCGATTAACAGTCGAATGCTCTGCCAATTGAGCTAAGGAGGAATGAAGCAGGTATGACATTAGCAAAGGTTTTACCGCTAAGGAAATCGGCCCCCGACGCCTCGGAAGATACCCCCGCCGGGTATGAAAAAGTCCCCGTTCCGGCGGACCGGAACGGGGACTGTGCGCTCCTCCTGCTGGACTTGAACCAGCAACCCTTCGATTATCAGTCGAATGCTCTGCCAATTGAGCTAAGGAGGAATGAAGCGGCTACTAGCCTAGCAAACGCGCGGCCCGGAAGCGAAATCGGGACCGGCCGGGCCGCCGGACGCGGGGGCGCAACCTCAGGAATCGGAGCGCAGCGACCGCCGCTGCATCTCCAGTTCCATCAGCTCGCGGTTGAGCCGTTGGAACTCCTCCGGGTTCGCGGCGGCGTCTAGGCGCTGCAGCTGGCCCATCTTGTCCGCCTTGACCCGCGTGATCTGCAACTCGAACAGCCGCGCCAGGATGTCCCGGCAGTAGCGCTGCACGGCTTCCTCGGTGCTGGCCGGCAACGGCACCACCGAGAGCTCGGAGACGAGCGGACGGAGCGGCTCCGGTACCTCCTGCAGCAGCTCCGCCACCCAGCGGGCCGGATCCGCGGCCGAGGCCAGGCCCGTGGCGCGGATGGCCTCGTGGATCGCGAGGTAGGCCGGGGTGGAGAATCGCGCCTCGGAGAACCGCTCCCAGGTGGTTCCCTCCAGCATCGACGGCTGCTGCAGCACCACTTCCAGCGCCTGCCGTTCCATCGCCGCGACGGGGTCGCGGGGATCGGGCCGGTTGAACGCCGGCAGCGCGGCCGACGGCGGCAGCGGCGCCACCCCGGTGCGCCCGGGTTCTGGCCCTGCTGAGGGTAGCCGCCCTGATTCTGGTAGCCCTGTTGGTAGCCGCCCTGCTGGCCCGCGGAGCCGAAGCCGTTGCCCTGGCCCGCTCCCCCGCGGCCGCCCTGCTGACCGGGGCCGCCCTGGGTGCCGCGCTTCATGGCCGCGCCCACGGCCCGGCTGACGTCCTCCACGGGCATCCCGAGCCAGCCGGCGAGCTCGCGGGCGTAGGCAGGGCGCATGCCGGCGTCGCGGATCTGCGCCACGACGGGAGCGGACTCGCGCAGCGCCGAGATCCGGCCCTCTACGGTATCCAGGTTGTGCCGGCGCAGGGTGGCCCGGATGGCGAACTCGAAGAGCGGCCGGCGGGTGCCTATCAGATCGCGCACGGCGGCATCGCCCTTGGCCTGGCGCAGGTCGCAGGGGTCTGCCCCGGTGGGTTCGACCGCCACATACGTCTGCGCGACGAACCGCTGGTCCTCCTCGAAGGCGCGCAGGGCTGCCTTCTGGCCGGCGGCGTCGCCGTCGAAGGTGAAGATGACCTCGCCGCCGCTGCCGTCGTCGGAAAGCAGCCGGCGGGCGATCTTGATGTGGTCCGTACCGAAGGCGGTGCCGCAGGTGGCCACAGCCGTCGTCACGCCGGCCAGGTGGCAGGCCATGACGTCGGTGTAGCCCTCAACCACCACCAGCTGCCGGTCCTTGGCGATCGTGCGCTTGGCCAGGTCGATCCCGTAGAGGACCTGCGACTTCTTATAGAGCGCCGTCTCCGGGGTGTTGAGGTACTTGGGGCCCTGGTCGTCCTCGTAGAGCTTCCGGGCACCGAAGCCGATGGTGTCCCCCGCGATGTCGCGGATAGGCCAGATCAGCCGGCCGCGGAACCGGTCGTAGATCCCCCGGTTGCCCTCGGAGAACATGCCCGTGAGTTTCAGCTCCGCATCCGTGAAGCCGCGGCCGCGGAGGTGCTTGAGCAGCGAGTCCCAGCCCTGCGGGGCGTAGCCCACGCCGAACTGCTCGGAGGCTGCCCGGTCGAAGCCGCGGCCGTAGAGGAAGTTCCGGCCCTCGGCTGCGCCGGGGGTCAACAGCTGGGCGCGGAAGAATTCGTCGGCGATCTTGTGCGCGTCGAGGAGCCGCTGGCGGCGGCCGATTTCCTCGCGGTTGGGGCCGGAGCCGCCGTCCTCATAGCGGAGCTCGTAGCCGATGCGGGCGGCGAGCTTCTCGACCGCCTCGTGGAAGGTGGTGTGGTCCAGCTTCTGCACGAACGAGATCACGTCCCCGTCCTCGCCGCAGCCGAAGCAGTGGTACCGGCCCACCTGGGGGCGGACGGTGAAGGAGGGGGAACGCTCGTCGTGGAACGGGCAGAGGCCCTTGTAGGAGCCGAGTCCGGCGCCCTTGAGCGTGACGTAGCCGTCGACGACTTCCTTGATGTCGGTACGCTGGCGCACCTCGTCGATGTCTTCGCGTTTGATCAGGCCGGCCACGGAGCCATCCTAGTCACTCCCCCTGTCACCACAGTGACGGTAGGCTGCCGACCAGCCGCTCATACATGGCCAGCGCGGAGCCGTCAGTCAGCGAGGCTACCTGGTCGATGACGACCCGCAGCCGCGCCCCGTCGTCGCCGGCGGCGCGCCAGTCCGCGGCGAACATCGGCTCGAGGTGACGGTCGCCGGTGGCGTTCAGTGCCGTCACCAGGGCGTGCAGGACCTCGCGCTGGCGTTCGTAGATCGGCTGCCGGTGTTCGGTGGTCATCACGAAGGTGGTGGCCAGACCCTTCATCACCGCGATCTCCATCACCGTCTCGTCCGGGACGATCAGTTCGGCGTTGTAGCGGGTGAGGTTTTCCGGCCCGTACACGGCGCGGGTGGTCTCCAGGGCGCTCTGGCAGAACCGGCCGATCAGCTGGCTGGTCATGTCCTTCAGGGCCGCCATGGACTTGCGGCTGCCGTCGGCCTCGCGGACCCACACACTGGTGGCTTCGAGGCGGGCCAGGGCGGCGTCGATCGCGGCCGGGTCGTTGTGCGGAAGGTACCACTGCTTGGCGTAGCCGACGACGCGGGCGCGGTGGTCCGGATTGTCCATCCAGCGAAGCTGGAAGTGCCCGCGACGATCGCGTCCTCGACGTCGTGCACCGAGTACGAGATGTCGTCGGCCAGATCCATGACCTGGGCTTCGAGGCAGGAGCGCCGCTCCGGGGCGCCCTCGCGGATCCAGTCGAAGATGGGCAGGTCGTCCTCGTAGGCGCCAAACTTGCTGGTGCGCTGGCCGTGGATGACGGGTGCGTTCTCCGCCGACCAGGGGTACTTAGCGGCGGCGTCGAGGCTGGCCCGGGTGAGGTTAAGCCCGGCCGGCCGGCCGTCCGCGGCGAGGACCTTCGGTTCCAGCCGGGTCAGCAGGCGCAGGGTCTGGGCGTTGCCCTCGAAGCCGCCGATAGCGTGCGCCACCTCGTTCAGGGCGGACTCGCCGTTGTGCCCGAAGGGCGGGTGGCCCAGGTCGTGGCTCAGGCAGGCGGTGTCCACGACGTCGGGATCGCAACCCAGGGCGCGGCCCAGTTCACGGCCCACCTGGGCGACCTCGAGGCTGTGCGTTAGCCGGGTACGGACGAAGTCGTCGGTGTCCGGGGCGACCACCTGGGTCTTGGCACCGAGCCGGCGCAGCGCCGAGGAGTGCAGCACCCGGGCACGGTCCCGTTCGAAGTCGGACCGGTAGGTGCTCTTGGGCGGCTCCTCGACCCAGCGGGCGGTGTCGCTCGCCACGTAGCCGTCCAGCACCGGAGCGGCGGTCCTGGTCTCAGCCACCGGAGACGTCCAGTTCGGCGGCGGCAATCTCCTGGGACTGCTCCGCGTTCAGGCGGCGGTCCAGCAGCCAGTCCTTGGGCAGGGCGGGTTTCTTCGGCGAGCCGGCGCGGCCGCGCGGCCCCTCGGCGTCGACTCCCGGGTACGGCGAGTCGAGGTCCAGTTCGTCCAGGGTGCCGCGGAGCACCTCCAGGCTGGTGACGAGGGCCAGCCGGTGGCGCAGGTCGCTGCCCACCACGTAGCCCTTGAGGTACCAGGCCATGTGCTTGCGGATCTCGCGCAGGGCCTTGCCCTCGTCCCCGAAGGTCTCGACCATCAGTTCAGCGTGCCGGTAGATACCCTCGGCCACCTGCCGCAGTCCCGGCTTGTGCCGGACGTCGCTGCCCTCGAACGCGGCCATCAGGTCGCCGAAGAGCCACGGCCGGCCCTGGCAGCCGCGGCCCACGACGACGCCGTCGACGCCGGTTTCCCGAACCATGCGGACGGCGTCCTCCGCGGACCAGATGTCGCCGTTGCCCAGGACGGGGATGTCCGGGAGGGCCTCGCGCAGCCGGGCGATGGCGGACCAGTCGGCCTGGCCGGAGTAGAACTGGGCGGCGGTGCGCCCGTGCAGGGCGACGGCGGCGACGCCGGAGTCGCGGGCGATCCTGCCGGCATCGAGGTAGGTCAGGTGGTCATCGTCGATGCCCTTGCGCATCTTGATAGTCAGCGGGATGTTGCCCTTGGAGGCTTCCTTGACGGCGGTCTGGACGATCGAGGTGAACAGGTCGATCTTCCAGGGCAGGGCGGAGCCGCCGCCGCGCCGGGTCACCTTGGGGACCGGGCAGCCGAAGTTGAGGTCGATGTGGTCCGCGCGGTCCTCCTCGACCAGCATCCGCACGGCCGCGCCGACGGTGACCGGGTCCACGCCGTAGAGCTGGACGGAGCGGACCTTCTCATCGTCGTCGTGGGAGATGATGCGCAGCGATTCGGGGGTGCGCTCGACGAGGGCGCGCGAGGTGACCATCTCCGCGACGTAGAGGCCGCCGCCGTATTCACGGCAGAGTCTGCGGAAGGCGGAGTTGGTGATGCCTGCCATCGGGGCGAGGATCACGGGCGTGTCCACCGTGATCGGGCCCAGCTTCAGGGGCGGCAGTTCCAGCTTGGGGGCGGGAGGGGTTGCTACAACAGTCACCCCTCCATTGTCTCAAAGCCGGACAAATCGAGCCCGCGCCGTGCCCGCTATGTGGAAACCGGGGCGGCGCGCCGGCCCCGGCGCTTCTCCGGCGGGGCGTCGGAATCGGAGTCCCCGGCGGCTTCCCGGCTGCCGTTTGCGGCGACTTCCTGGCCGTCGTCCAGGGCGGGTTCCCCGCGCCGGCGCCCGGCGTCGCCGGCAGCGGCAGAGTCGTCGTCGCCAGCGTCCTGGGTGCCCGCCACCGGGGCGGCGGGTCCGGCGCCCCGGAGGCCGGTGGCCTTAACCACCAGCACGGCAATCAGGGTGGTGACGGGGATGGCCAGGACCAGCCCGATCGACCCGACCAGGGTGCGGACCACTTCCTCGGAGAGCTCCGCGCTGGTCAGGGCATCCCCGAGCGGGCGCTCGTAGAGCATCACGATGATCAGGATGGGCAGCGCCGCGCCCGCGTAGGCGAACGCGATGGTGTAGACGGTGGAGGCGATGTGGTCGCGGCCGATCCGCATGGCGGAGGCGAAGAGTTTCCGGGCCGACGTCTCCGGGGCCAGTTCCCAGAGTTCCCAGACGGCGGAGGACTGGGTGATGGTGACATCGTTCAGGACGCCGAGGCCGGAGATGATGAGCCCGCAGAGGATGATCCCGGAGATCGAGATGTGGTCCGAGACGTTGGCGAGGGTGGCGGCGTCGTGGTTGCCGACGCCGGCCAGGTTCGCCGCGTCCGTGGCCCAGGCGGCGAGCGCGGCGGTGATCGCCAGGCCGAACATGGTGCCCAGCAGCGCCGTTGAGGTCCGTGCGGTGAACCCGTGCGCGAAGTACAGCACCCCGATCATGATCACGGTGGAACCGACCAGGGCCAGCAGCAGCGGCGGTTTGCCCTCCACGAGGCCGGGCAGCATGAAAGAAACGAGCACCGCGTAGGCGCCCACGAGGCCGATCAGCGCCCGCAGGCCCCGCCAGCGGGCGACGGCGATGACGACGACTGCGTAGAGCACCGCGAGCAGGATGATCGGCAGGGTCCGCACGAAGTCGACGAAGACGAACGCCGGGGAGCCGCCGGCGTCGGCGCCCTGGACCCGGGACAGATTGAGGTAGCGGATGTTGTCGCCGGCCTTGACGCCGTGGGACTTGGCGACGTCGGGGTTGATCACCACCTTGACCGGGTTGCCGCCCTGATCCGGTTCCGTCCAGGCAAAGGTGCACTGCGAGCCCGTTCCCGGGGCCTGGGGCTGGGCGGACTGCCCGTCGGCGGGCTGGCCCTGCTGGGCCGGCGCCTGCGACTGCGCCCGGCCGGCGGCGTCCATGCAGCTGCCGGTGACGACGCGCTGGATCTTGCCGGTGTCGAAGGTGACGCCCGGGGCGGCGGCATAGGGGCTGGCCAGGGTGAGGCCTTCCTTGCTGCCAGAGGGCCAGAGGAGGATCATCCCCACGATGGTCAGGACGGTCAGGGGCGCCAGGACCGCTGCCAGGATCCAGTTGGCCTTACGGCGGGCGGCGAGCGCCCTGGGCGACGGCGGTTCGGCCGGGTGTGGGGCGTGTGAGTGTCCGGCGCCCATCAGCAGTTCAACCTCATGCCGAAAACTCTACGGTGCCGGCACCCCCTCTGCCGGCAGGATGTTTTGGTTCACGTGAAAGAGGTTCTCCGGATCGTACTTGGCCTTAACGTCCCTCAGCCGCTGGTAGTTGGGGCCGTAGTTATCCGCCACCCGGTGCGCGTCGTCGCCGTCCATAAAGTTGATGTAACCCGCGGTCTCCGAGAAAGGCTGCAGCGCTGCCGCGTAGTCCCGCACCCAGGCGATGTTCGCCGCGCTGTCCCCGGGATCCTCCCAGTGGCACGCGATGACCGGAGAGAACATAGCGGTCCGGTTTGGAAATGCAGTGTCCGTAACCCCCACCCGGTGCACGGCGCCGTCGATGGGATAGATGTGCACGGCGGTCTGCAGACTCGGAACCCGGCGGCCGTACTCAAGATGGGCGTTGATGGCGCCGTCGTTGAGTTCGGTCAGGAAGGCCGCCTTCCAGTAGGCCAGGAGGCCCTTGGGATACATGCCGTCGAACGCGGAGTTCAACGCCGGGTACGGCATCGGGCCCACCATAGAGCCTGCTACCGGCGCGGCGGCGAGGAAAGGCTCCCAGCGGGTGTCCCCTTCGGCCGGGTCTCCGGTCCACATGCCCACCACGACGCAGACGGGCTTCCCGTGCCACTCCTCCGGGAGGAACGGGACGGGCGGGCCCTGGTGGAAGGCCAGGAAGGCGCCGAAATCCTCGGGCGCGGCCGCCATGTACCCGCGATAGAACGTCGCCACCGCTTCGGCGTGCTCCGCAGGGTAGATGACGATGCCGGCATGGACCATATCCACCGGGTGCAGGCGGAATTCCAGGGACGTCACGACGCCGAAGTTCCCGCCGCCTCCGCGTAAAGCCCAGAAGAGGTCTTGATTCTCGCTGTCGCTGGCCGTCAGGAACTTCCCTTCGGCGGTGACGACGTCGGCCGAGAGGATGTTGTCACAGCTCAGTCCGTATTTGCGGTCAAGGTAGCCGATGCCGCCTCCCAGGGTTAACCCCGACACCCCGGTCGAGCCGACGATCCCGCCCGTGGTGGCCAGTCCGAAGGCATGAGTGGCGTGATTGAAGTCGGCCCACGTTGCCCCGGCCTCGGTCCGGGCCGTCTTCCCGGCCGGATCGACGCGGACCCCGCGGGTGCGGGAAAAGTCGATGACCACTGCGTTATCCGCGGTGCCAAATCCTGGCCCGCTGTGGCCCCCGCCGCGGACGGCCAGGGCCAGGCCGTTATCCCGGGCGAAGTTGACGCCCGCAATAACGTCCGCCACCTGGGACACCCGGAGCACCGCTGCCGGCCGCTTGTCGATCATGCCGTTCTGCACCGTCCGCGCGTCGTCGTAGCCCGCGTCCACGGACGTGATGACCTGTCCGCGGACTTGCCCGCGCAGACTATCGAAGTCGGTTCCGTTCATTTTCTGTACCGTCGATTTCGTCGTGAATTCCGACCCGGACGGTAAATTGTGCTCCCAGCCGGCATGGCGTCCGGAGGTTTACGAGAACTGGCCTACTCCTGCGCCGGAGCGGAGTCAAGGGCTCCCATCCTTCCCGGGCACAGCTCCGAACGTCTTTCGGGAAACGCAACCGGCGGAGTCGCTGCCGGGAACTTTGGCCGCAACTTTAATGTTGGTATGGGCAGGACAAGAAAGGTGGAGGACACTATCGTGGCCAGGCGGATTGCAGACGAGCGCGAACACACGGGCCCGGGCCCGGCGGCACGGGCGGACTTGAGCGTGGCCGACGCCGGCGGGCAGACCCGCGGCGTCGCGCTGGTGCTGCACGGCGGACGGGCGGACAGCTTCGACCAGGTCCGCGCCCGGCACCTCAGCCCGGCCCGGATGCTGCCCTTCGCCCAGACCCTGCGCAGCCAGGGCGGACCGCACGGCCTGGCGGTTTGGACCCTCCGGAACCGGTACCGCGGCTGGAACGGACCGGACATGTCCCCGGTGCAGGACGCCCGCTGGGCGCTCTCGGAGATCGCCCGCGAGCACCCCGGCGTGCCCGTCTTCCTGCTGGGCCACTCCATGGGCGGCCTCACCGCCCTCTGCGTGGCCGACGATCCGCAGGTCCATGCCGTCGTCGCCCTCGCCCCCTGGCTCACTGCGGAAACGCCGGTGGAACGGGTGGCCGGCCGCCGCGTCCTGATCGTCCACGGCGACGAGGACCGCTGGACCAGCCCGGTGAACTCCCTGGCCTACGCCCGCCGCGCCGAGGGCGTTGCCGCCTCGATCGACTACGTCTCGCTCACCGGAGCCGGGCACTTCATGTTCCGCCGCGTGGGGCTCTGGAACTCCCTGGCCAACGGCTTCATCCTGGATTCCTTCGCCGCCAGCACGGGCGCCGAACCGGCCGGCACCGACGCGCTCCGCCAGGTGCTGCCGGCCACGGCGGCGCTGCCGGTGGTCCTCTGATGCAGGCTTTCCCGCCGGTGGACTTCCCGCTGGCCGCGTTCCTGGCCGGCCTGCCGTGGGCCGCGGCGGGCATCGTGGCACTGCTGGCCGTGACGTTCGCCGTCGCCGTCCGGCAGCGCCGGCACTCGGTGATGGACGTGGTGTGGGGGCCCGGCTTCGTGGTCGTGGCGGCGGTGTCGTGGCTACTCTCGGCGGGGCACGGCGACGGCGGCCGGCGGCTCCTGCTGCTGGCGCTCGTGGCCGTCTGGGGCCTCCGGCTGGGCGTGCACATCGGTGTCCGGGCCCGCGGCGGGCACGAGGACCCGCGCTACACCGCCATGCTCGACGGCGCGCCCGGCTCCCGGGATGTGTACGCGCTGAGGCGGGTCTATCTGCCCCAGGGCATCGTGCTGTTCTTCGTCTCGCTGACCGTTCAGGTGGGAATGTTCGCCACCGCTCCCCTGGACTGGCTGGCTTTTGCCGGGGCGCTGCTCTGGGCCGTGGGCTTCGTCTTCGAGACCGTCGGCGACCGGCAGTTGGCGCAGTTCAAGGCCGATCCGACCCGGCGCGGTACCGTCCTGGACACCGGCCTCTGGCGCTACACCCGGCACCCGAACTACTTCGGCGACGCGGCAGTCTGGGCGGGGCTGTTCCTGGTGGCCGCGGACTCCTGGCCCGGAATCCTCACCGTCCTCTCCCCCGCCCTGATGATCTGGACCCTGGCTGGCAAGACCGGCAAACCCCTGACCGAGAAGGCCATGTCCGGCCGCCCGGGCTACAAGGAATATGTCGAGGCGACCTCCGGCTTCCTGCCGTGGCCGCCCCGGAACCGCCGCGCGGCAACGGGCACGGGGCACTGATGGGACGGTTCCCGCACTGGCGGCCGGCGCCCAACGACCGCTTCTACCGCTCGATCGTGCGCACCGGCCAGGCCCTGCGCTGGTTGTTCCAGATCCGCATCATCGTCACCGGCCAGGAGCACCTGCCGGCCCCGGAACACCGCGGCACCGCCTCCCGCACCCCGGTTCCCGGCTCCGGCGCCGTCGTCGCGATCACCCACTTCGGGTACGTGGATTTCGCCGCCGCGGAGCTCCTGCTGTGGGCCCGCAACAAGGCGCAGATGCGCTTCCTCATCACCCAGGGCGCGGCGGACCACTGGTTCGCCGGCCCCGCCGTCAGCGCCGCCGGGCACGTCGTCGTCGGCTACGAGACCGGCTCCCACGCCTACGACGCCGCCGTGCAGAAACTGCGCGCCGGAGAGTACGTGGCGATCCTTCCCGAGGCCGGCGTCAGCCGGAGCTTCAAGGTCCGCGAGTGCAAGACCGGCGCCGTACGGATGGCCGCCGAGGCGGGCGTGCCGATCATCCCGGTCTCGGTCTGGGGCGCGCACCGGATCATGACCCGGCACCACGGCTTCTCGCCGCTGCGGGCCTGGCGCGCCCCCGTGCGGGTGCACGTGGGCGAACCCCTCACACCCGGCCCGGGGGTCGACGTTGCCGCGGCCACGGAGGCGCTCCGGACGGTGCTCCAGGACGGGATCGACGTCGCCATGGCCGACTTCCCCCTGCGCCCCGCGCCCGGGGCCTGGTGGATGCCCGCCGACCACGGCGGCGGCGCTCCCACGGAGGAACAGCGGCGCCGGCTGGACGAGGCCGAGGGCCCCCGCCGCGCCCGCGCCCGCCGCCGCTGAGCTCCACCGGTGAGCTCCGCCGCTGAACTACTCCGCCGTTGACCGCCGCATACCGACCGCTTGGCGCTCCGCTGGCGGCCTGACGGCCAGGGCCGGGCCAACACGCGCCGATGAACCCGGGACGGGGCGGCGTGCTGGCTAAACTCCATCGGGTAGAAAAACGCACTCAATGGAGAGGTACACCCCCGGTGGCAAACACAGCCCTGACCACAAGCACTATCGGCGAGGAACGCGGTCTCGCCCGCATCGCCCAACGGATGGCCGCCTGGACGGAGAAGTGGTTCCCGGACGCCTACATCTTCGCCCTCGCCGGGGTCATCATCATCGCGCTCGCCGCACTGGCAATCGGCGCCTCCCCGCAGTCCATCGCCGACTCCTTCGGCAACGGCTTCTGGGACCTGACCGCCTTCACCCTGCAGATGGCCATGGTGGTCCTCACCGGCTACGTCGTGGCAACGTCCCCGCCGGTGGCGCGCCTGATCAACCGCCTGGCCATGGTCCCGGCCACCGCGCGCACCGCCGTCAGCTTCGTGGCCCTGATGTCCATGTCCGTGTCCTTCCTCAACTGGGGCCTGAGCCTGATCTTCGGCGGCCTGTTGGCCCGCGCCATCGCCCGCCGCAAGGACCTGACCGTCGACTACCGCGCCCTCGGCGCGGCCGCCTTCATGGGGCTCGGCGCCGTCTGGGCCCTCGGCCTGTCCTCCTCCGCCGCCCAGCTGCAGGCCACCCCGGCCTCGCTGCCGCCGGCGCTGCTGAAGATCACCGGCGTCCTGGACTTCGGCACCACCATCTTCACCTGGCAGTCGCTCCTGACCCTGGCCATCCTGATGCTGCTGACCACCGTGATCGCGCATTTCTCCGCCCCGCAGGGCGGCTCGATCCGCACCGCGCAGGACCTGGGCGTGGACCTCGACGACGCCCCGACCGAGCCGGCGCCCCGGTCCCGGCCGGGCGAGTGGCTCGAATACAGCCGGATCCTCCCGATCCTGGCCGGACTCCTGACCCTGGGCTGGCTGGTCTCCCAGTTCCTGACCAAGCCGTTCCTGTCCGTGGTCAGCAGCCTCAACGGCTACCTGCTGGTCTTCCTCATCCTGGGCCTGGTGCTCCACGGCACCCCGCGGAACTTCCTGCAGGCCGTCACCAAGGCCGTCCCGGCCACCGCCGGCATCCTGGTCCAGTTCCCGCTCTACGCCGCGATGGCCGCGATCCTGACCAAGGCCACCGGCGCTGGCGGCATGTCCATCTCCGGGCACCTGTCCGAGTTCTTCGCCCAGATCGGCAGCGGCGGCGGGTTCGCCGTCGTGATCGCCCTCTACACCGCGTTGCTGGGACTGCTGGTCCCCTCCGGCGGCGGCAAGTGGCTGGTGGAGGCCCCGTACGTGATGCAGTCCGCCACGGATGTGCAGATGAACCTGGGCTGGACGGTGCAGATCTACAACATCGCCGAGGCGCTGCCGAACCTGGTCAACCCGTTCTTCATGCTGCCGCTGCTCGCGGTGCTGAAGCTGCGGGCCCGCGACCTGGTGGGCTTCACGTTCCTGCAGTTCCTCTTCCACCTCCCGGTGGTGCTCCTGCTGGTCTGGCTGCTTGGCATGACGTTCGACTTCGTCCCGCCGGTGATCCCCGGGAAGTAGCCCTTGAACCACCTGACCCGCAGCCGATGTCATCACGACAACAGCTGCGGGTCAGTGTGGTTCAAGGCGGCTTAGGCGGGGTCGGAGAGGATCAGCGCGTCCGCCTCGGCCAGCCGGGCGGTACCGGCCTCCAGCAGGGGTTCGACGACGGCGGTCAGCGCCTCCATCGAATCGTCCAGTTCCAGCAGCACGGGGTACTGGTAGGCGATCAGGGCCAGCAGGTCGCGGACCGCGGCCCGGGCGTCCTCAGCGGACAGCTCCGGGTCGTGGCCCAGGAACACGTCCGAGGGCTCGGCCCCGCCCGCAGCGGCCGCGCCGGCGTCGGGGGTGCCCGTCTCCAGGGCGCCGGTCTCCAGGGCGCCTTGCGCGTAGCTGACGGCGAAGGCCTGCAGCTTGCCCTTCTTGCTGGCCGGGACGCCGGCGCCGAAGGCACTGGCCTTGGGCGCGCGCAGCACGATCGCGCCGCGGGCCCCGGTCAGGTCATCCAGGAAGAGCCGCTGCACCGTCGCGATGCTGAGCTCCCCCGGGGTGTCCCAGTGGTGGACGGCGGTGTAGTACCGGCCCACGACGTCGCTGAGCTCCACCGAACCGGTGGCCAGGTCCTCGACCTGCTCCGAGGCCGCGGCCTCGGAGCCGTCGCCGAAGACGGGCAGTTTCAGCGAGCCGGGCTCGACCACCACCAGGCGGGAGCGCTGGATGGGGGTCAGGCCGGCGGCCTCGGCGAAGCCGGCACCAGGGGTACCGGGTTCGACCTTGGTCCGCAGCCGGGTCACGCCGGAGGGCGACTGCTGGGCCTCGTGCCGAAGCATGGCCAGCAGCGTCGAGCCGATGCCGGCCCGGCGGTGGTCCCGGGCCACCTCGACGTACACCCAGAGGCGTTCCGGGTGCAGCGTGGCCTCGTGCACGACGCCGGCCGCGACCGGGATGGCCACGCCGTCGACGACGTCCTCGGCCACGATGCAGCGGCGCCACGGCGTGTTGCTGGAGGGCGCCAGGGCGGCGCGGAACTGCCGGGCCTGCTCCGTTTCCGGGCCGCCCCAGATTTCCAGCAGCGCCAGGTCGTCGCCGTCGCGCCAGGGCCGGTACTCGATCGCCATGCTCAGGCGCCGATCAGCCGCGCGGCGAGGTAGCCCTCCACCTTGTCCAGGGCGACGCGCTCCTGGCTCATGGTGTCGCGCTCACGGATGGTGACGGCCTGGTCCTCGAGGGTGTCGAAGTCCACGGTGATGCAGAACGGGGTGCCGATTTCGTCCTGGCGGCGGTAGCGGCGGCCGATCGCGCCGGCGTCGTCGAAGTCGATGTTCCAGTTCTTGCGCAGCTGCGCGGCGAGGTCCTTGGCCTTGGGCGAGAGGTCCTCGTTGCGGCTCAGCGGCAGGACGGCGGCCTTGACCGGGGCCAGGCGCGGGTCCAGCTTGAGCACGGTGCGGACGTCGACGCCGCCCTTGGCGTTGGGGGCCTCGTCCTCCACGTACGCGTCGATCATGAACGCCATGAAGGACCGGGTGAGGCCGGCGGCGGGCTCGATCACGTACGGGGTGTAGCGCTCGTTGGTGGCCTGGTTGAAGTAGCTCAGGTCCTGGCCGGAGGCCTTCGAGTGGGTGGAGAGGTCGAAGTCGGTGCGGTTGGCGATGCCCTCGAGCTCGCCCCACTCGGAGCCGGAGAAGCCGAAGCGGTACTCGATGTCCGTGGTGCCCTTGGAGTAGTGGCTGAGCTTTTCCTTCGGGTGTTCGAAGAAGCGCAGGTTTTCCTCGCGGATGCCCAGGCCGGTGTACCAGGCCATGCGCTCCTTCATCCAGTACTCGTGCCACTGCTCGTCGGTGCCGGGCTCGACGAAGAATTCCATTTCCATCTGCTCGAACTCGCGGGTGCGGAAGATGAAGTTGCCCGGCGTGATCTCGTTGCGGAAGGACTTGCCGATCTGGCCGATGCCGAACGGCGGCTTCTTCCGGGAGGTGGTGAGCACGTTGTTGAAGTTCACGAAGATGCCCTGGGCCGTTTCGGGGCGCAGGTAGTGCAGGCCCTCCTCGCTGGCGACCGGGCCGAGGTAGGTCTTGAGCAGGCCGGAGAATTCCTGCGGCTCGGTCCACTGGCCGCCGGGTGCCGCAGTTGGCGCAGACGATGTCCTTGAGGCCGTTCTCGGCCGGGCGGCCCTTCTTCTCCTCGTACTCTTCCTCGAGGTGGTCGGCGCGGTAGCGCTTGTGGCAGGAGAGGCATTCCACCAGCGGGTCGGAGAAGACCTCGACGTGGCCGGAGGCTTCCCAGACCTGGCGGGGCAGGATGACGGAGGAGTCGAGGCCGACGACGTCCTCGCGGCCGCGGACGACCGACTGCCACCACTGCCGCTTGATGTTTTCCTTCAGCTCGGCACCGAGGGGACCGTAGTCCCAGGCAGAGCGTGAGCCTCCGTAGATTTCGCCGGCCTGGAAGACGAATCCCCGTCGCTTGGCGAGGGAGATGATCTGGTCGAGTACGGATTTTGCTGCCATGGGAACTCCATTTTCTACAGGGCCGCTGGGTGCGGTCCGCGCTGTTGGCCCCGGGTCACCGGCTGGTTGCCGGGCGGGGTGGTACGAACGGGGTGATTCAAGGTCCTAGCCTACCCGTGTGGCCCCTACCGTTTCAGCGCGTTCCGGGACCAGGGCAGGCTGGCCAGGACGATCGCGGCGAGGGTGAGCAGGGTGCCCAGCACGGTGGGGAGGGCGACGACGGTGCCGGGGGCCGGCAGCGCGAGGTCCAGGCCGAGTGAGCCGAGGAGCTGCCCGGCGATCATGCCGAGGCCGGTGACCAGCACGCCCAGGCTGCGGACCAGGAACGCGGCGACGGCGATGAAGATGCAGCCCATCGGGCCGCCGAGGTAGTACCACCACTGTCCGGGCAGGCCGTTACCGGCCCCCGCGATGGCCAGTTTGATGCCCCAGGCCAGCCACAGCAGCACGCTGCCGGCGACGAAGTTCACCAGGGTGGCGGTGATGGGCGTGCCGTAGTGGACGGTGGCGGTGCCGTTCATGGCCTGCTGGAAGCTCATCAGGAAGCCGGCCAGCACGGGCAGCAGCACAGGGAGGATGAGCTGCAGCGGGTCCGAGGCGCCGGCGCCCCCGGAGAATCGGGGCGAGACGGCCCAGGCGACGGCGGCGACGGTGAGGACGCTGCCGAGGACCCGGATGCCGGTGATGGGCCGCTTGCCCGCCGGGCCGATGCCCATCCGGTCCACCAGCAGGCCGCTGAGGGTCTGGCCGGTGACGGCGGCGACGGTGAAGAGCGCCACGCCGAGCAGGCCCACGGTGAAGGACTGCGCGAAGACGAAGAGCGCGCCGATGGCACCGGCCAGCACGTAATAGCGTGGGAAGCGGCGTTCCCGCAGGGCCGGCAGCACCTCCGCCAGCCCTGCCCTGCCCCTGGGCAGCGCCAGGGAGATGGCGATCATCAGGATCAGGCCGGTGGTGAAGCTCACCACCGCGGCGGCGAGGCCGTCGGCCAGCGCCATGCCGAGGGCGCCGTTGACGCGGGCCTGGACGGGAACCAGGAGGCCGGCGGTGACGGCGGCGAGGAGTCCGAGCGGCAGCGGCAGCCGGGGTGTGTGGGTCATTGGTGGCACCTTTGGTCAGGCATTATTGCTTGTATGAGCAACCCGGAAATTGATGAGGTCCCGATCCGCGACGAGATGATCCGGCTGGGGCAGCTGTTGAAGCTGGCCAGCCTGGTCGAGGACGGGGTGGAAGCGGCGGAACTGATCAAGAACGGGCTCGTGAAGGTCAACGGGGAGATCGAGGAGCGCCGCGGCCGGCAGCTGCACCACGGCGACGTGGTCACGGTTAACGGCGAGTCGGTCCGGATCAGCACCCCCGCGGGAGCCTAGCGGAGCGTCACGGCAGGCCCCTAGGCGGTGAGTACCTCGTGGGTGAGGAACTCCCCTACATGGCCCACCTCCTGCTGGTTGATGCCGTGCCACATGCCCGTGTAGAGCACCTTGGTGAGCTTGACGTGTTTGCGCACCCAGCCCATGGTGAATTCGATTTTGTCCGGGGTGATCACCGGGTCCTGCTGGTCCCGGCCCCAGAACATCGGTACGGTGCCGTCCAGCTCGGCGTCGTGGAAGGTGGGGTCACCGGCAGCGTCCACGGCGAAGCCGGAGAGGCCGACGACGGAGGCGTAAGCCCCGGGGCGGCGGCGCAGCAGCGTGGTGGCCAGGGCCATCCCCATCGAGAAGCCCAGCAGCGTCACCGACGGGTGTTCCCCGCGGACCGAGTCGATCCAGTGCTCGGCGTAGGCGGCGGCTTCCTTGACGGCGTCGAGGGAGTACTCGATGGACGCCGTCAGCGGGAACCACGTGAAGCCGGGGCCGGTTGGCAGCGGTGCCCGCAGCGAGGCCACGACGAAGTCCTGCGGCAGCATGTCCGCGAGGCTCATGAGGTCCTGTTCGTTGGCGCCGTAGCCGTGCAGCAGCACCAGCAGGGGCCGCCCGGCCCGCTCGGATTCCGGCCGGGACCAGAGGACGACGGGTTCGGGAAAGGTTGCGGGGTAGCCGGCGGCGTCAGTCATGGCTCCATTCTTACAGTTACCAATCAGTAACATGCGACGGTGGCGCGATTTGCGGGGCAGGGGGCAGGATGGAACGGTGAGCGAAACAAAAGCAACGGAGAACGATCCGGACCGCACGGTCAACCACCCCTGGACCCGCTACGTGGCGATGGGCGATTCCTTCACCGAGGGGATCGGCGATCCGGAACCCGCGAGCCCCGGCGGCCACCGCGGCTGGGCGGACCGTGTAGCCGAGGAGCTCAGCCGGGGGCACGATGACTTCGCGTACGCCAACCTGGCGGTGCGCGGCCGGTTGCTCCAGCAGATCGTGGACCAGCAGCTCGCCAACTGCCTTTCGCTGAAGCCGGACCTGGTCACCCTCTCCGCCGGTGGCAACGACCTCATCCGCCCCGGCGGCGACCCCGACGTGCTGGCCGAGCGGCTGGACTCGGTGGTGCAGATCCTGAGCCTGAACGGCGCCACGGTGGTGCTGTTCAACGGCCCCGACACGGGGTCCTCGGTGCTGGGCCGGATCCGCAGCAAGGTGGCGATCTACAACGAGAACCTCCGTACGGTGGCGGCCCGGCACGACGCGGTGATCGCGGATATGTGGTCCCTCCGGCAGCTGAGCGACCCGCAGATGTGGGACGCGGACCGGCTGCACTTTTCCCCGCTGGGCCACCACACGATCGCCGCGATGGTGCTCGATTCCCTGAATGTCCAGCACACCCTGGAACCGCTCTCCCCCAAGCCGCTGCCTCCGCAGACCTGGCGCGAGGCGCGCACCGGGGACCTGATCTGGGCCCGGGAGCACTTCGTGCCCTGGGTAGTGCGCCGGCTGCGGCACCGCTCCTCCGGCGACGGCATCACCGCCAAGCGTCCGCTGGCCGGGCCGGTGTTCGGTCCCGGCGTGCCGCTGGGCTCCGGCGAGGGGCCCAAGGGCACCGGGACCGGTACTGCCGGGGGTTCGGCCGGCAGCGCGGACGCCGCCGACGCCCTGCGGTCCTGAGGCCGGCACGGGCTGCGGGTGCCGGGCGTTAAGCTGGGAGATCATCTTCTGAGAGGCCCGGTACCGTGAGTATTTTCTTCTGGATCATCATCCTGTCCCTCGTGATTCCTGCCGCCATGCGCTACTACCGGCGCTCGGTGCAGAACAAGAACCGGGACCAGGGCCCGTACCCGGGCATGCCGGGCGGCTTCGGGGGTTTCCCGGGCACCGGCCCGGGTCCCGGCCAGAGCAACCAGCCGCGGGACGGCTTCACCCAGCGGGACTACTATGGCGGGTTCGGCCAGCTCAATCCCCGCAGCCGCCCGCCGGCCAGCAGTACCCGGGAAACCAGTACCCCGCCGGCCAGCCCTACCCGGGCAACCCGTACCCGGGGAATCCTGCCCAGAGTAACCAGTACCCCGCGCCGCAGCCGCCCGTCCCCTACGAGGACAGCGAGCAGTACCGGAACAACCCGCCCCGGCCCGCCCCGCAGCCGCAGGGTTCAGACAGCCCGCAGGACGTGCCGCCGGTCCTGCCGCCGTCGTCGAACGCGCAGGGCTACCGCGCCCGCAAGCTCGCCGAGCTGGACCAGATGTACAGCAACGGCGAGCTTGCGATGGAGGACTACATGGCCCGGCGCGCGGAGATCATGAAGGGCTGATCGGAACGGGCCGTCACCCTAGTCGACCTGCGGGAAGCCCAGGTCGATCACCGAGGTGGAGGGGTCCGGCCACCGGGTGGTGACCACCTTGCCGCGGGTGTAGAAGCGGATGCTTTCCGGGCCGTACATGTGGGTGTCGCCGAAGAGCGAGTTCTTCCAGCCGCCGAAGGAGAAGGTCCCCACCGGCACCGGGATCGGAACGTTGACGCCCACCATGCCGGCCTCGACGTCGAACTCGAACTGGCGCGCCGCGCCGCCGTCGCGGGTGAAGATCGCCACGCCGTTGCCGAACTCGTTGTCGTTGACCAGCTGCACGGCGTCGGCGTAGGTCTCGACCCGGACCACGGAGAGCACGGGGCCGAAGATCTCGTCGTCGTAGACCTTCATGCCGGGCTTGACGTGGTCGATCAGGCTGACGCCGATGAAGAAGCCGTTGGAGTCGAACTCCTGCTCGCGGCCGTCCACCACCACGGAGGCGCCCTCGTCCGCGGCGCCCGCCACGTAGGATGCCACCTTGTCGCGGTGCTCGGCGGTGATCAGCGGCCCCATCTGGGAGGCCGGGTCGGTGCCGGGGCCGATCTTCAGGGTGGCCATCCGGGTCTTGATCGCGCCGACCAGGTCGTCGGCGATGTTGCCGACGGCCACCAGCACGCTGACGGCCATGCAGCGCTCACCGGCGGAGCCGTAGGCGGCGGAGACCGCGGCGTCGGCGGCCATGTCCAGGTCAGCGTCGGGAAGGACCACCATGTGGTTCTTGGCGCCGCCAAGGGCCTGGACGCGCTTGCCGTGGTCGGCGGCGCGCTTGTAGATGGACTGGGCGATCGGCGTCGACCCGACGAAGCTGACGGCCTTCACGTGCGGGTGTTCCAGCAGCACGTCCACGGCCTCCTTGTCGCCGTGGACCACGTTCAGGACGCCGGCGGGCAGTCCCGCCTCGGCGAAGACCTGGGCGATGAAGACGGCGGAGGACGGGTCCTTCTCGCTGGGCTTGAGCAGCACGGTGTTCCCGCAGGCCAGGGCGCTGCCGATCATCCACAGCGGCACCATGGCGGGGAAGTTGAACGGGGTGATGCAGGCGACGACGCCGACGGGCTGGCGGACGGAGTGGACGTCGACGCCGCCGGAGACCTGCTCGGAGCGTTCGCCCTTGAGGGCGTGGGAGAGCCCGGTGGCGAACTCGATGTTCTCGAGGCCGCGGGTGATCTCGCCCTCGGCGTCGGAGAGGACCTTGCCGTGCTCGCTGGTCAGCAGCGCGGCCAGCTCCGGCCGGCGCTGCATCAGCAGCTCGCGGACCCGGAAGAAGATGGCGGTGCGGCGGGCCAGGCTGGTGGCGCGCCATCCGGGCAGGGCGGCGCGGGCGGCGGCGATGGCTTCCTCGACCCGGGCGGCGGAGGCGAGGGCGACTTCCTTCTCCTGCTCGCCGGTGGCCGGGTTGAAGACGGGGCCGTAGCGCTCGGCGTCGGAGACCAGTTCACCGTTGATGACGTGGGGAATGCGTTCCATGGGGATTCTCTTTCTCGGGGGTCCGGCGCTATTTGGCGGACTCGAAGGAGCCGTCGACCAGCTTGACGATCGCGGAGCAGTCGGTGCCGGACTGGCCGCCGTCGATCAGCCGCTGGAAGAGCTGCTGGACGTGCTGGCCGATCTCCAGCGGGGTGCCGGTGTCCTGGGCAGCGCTGATGGCCAGGCCGATGTCCTTGTTGGCCAGTTCCGCGGTGAAAGTGGGGGCGAAGTCGTTGTTGGAGGCGGCGGTGGGCACGACGCCGGCCACCGGGTACCAGGTGCGCAGCGCCCAGCTGTCGCCGGAGGAGACGGAGGCGATGTCCCAGAAGACCTGCTTGTCCAGGCCCAGCCGGTCGGCCAGGACGGCGCCCTCGGCGGTGGAGGCGAGGTTGATGAAGAGCATCAGGTTGTTGCAGATCTTGGCGGCCTGGCCGGTGGTGGCTCCGCCGGTGGGGATGATGTTCGCGGCCATCGGGCGGATGAACCCGGTGGCGTCGGCGACGGCGTCGGGCTTGCCGCCGATCATGAAGGTCAGGGTGGCGGCCTTGGCGCCGCTGATGCCGCCGGAAACCGGGGCGTCGACGAAGCGGAAGCCGGCTTCGGCCGCGGCGTCGTGCAGGGCCTGGGCGGAGGCGATGTCGATCGTGGAGGAATCCACCAGCAGGGTTGTGGTGTCCGCGTGGGCCAGGACGCCGTCCTCGCCGAGGTAGACGGCGCGGGCGTGCTCGCCCTTGGGCAGCATGGTGAAGACGACGTCGGCGCCCTTGACGGCTTCGGCGATGCTGCCGGCAGGGGTCACTCCCCGGCCTCGGCGGCCGCGACGGCGTCCGGGTTAAGGTCGAAACCGCGGACCTCGTGTCCGGCCTTGGCGAGGTTGACGGACATGAATCCGCCCATGTTTCCCAGTCCGATCCAGGCGACAACTGCCATGGCTAAAGCTCCTTTGCTTGGTGTGGCTGATCGTTCCGTGCGGAACTCCCCGCGCTTCGGCGGGACACTGTGTCCACCATCACACCCTGCTACAGTGCAATCAAGACAAAAAGTGAAGATGCCATGTGCAGCCATGCACATGGCCGCCGCAAGCACCGAGAGGCCCGGACCGTGAACCGCCTGCCCAGCCCCGATGACCTGCTGATCCTGCTGACCGTGGCGCGGCTGGGCCGCTTCAACGCCGTCGCGGAGGCCCTGGGCACCACGCACACCACCATCTCGCGCCGGATCCTGGCGCTGGACAAGCAGCTGGGCGGCCGGACCCTGGAGCGCACCCCGCAGGGCTGGGAACTGACCGAACTGGGCAGCCAGGCGGTGGCGGCGGCGGAGGCGATCGAGGGCACCCTGGGTGCGCTGAGCGGCCGGATCGCCCGGCGGGACGATGTGCTGGCCGGGCTGGTGCGGATCAGCACCCCCGACGGTTTCGGCGCCGAGTTCGTCACGCCGGCGCTGGTCCGTCTGCAACGCGAGCACCCGCAGCTGAACGTGGAGGTGCTCAGCGCTACCCGCAAGGTCAGCCAGAACCGCTCGGGCGTGGACCTGGAGGTGGTGGTGGGCAACCTGGAGGTCAGCAGCGCCCAGACCATCTTCCTGGCCAACTACTTCCTGCGGCTCTACGCCAGCCCGCAGTATGTCCGCGAGCACGGGACGCCAGAGACGCTCGACGACGTGCGCCGGCACGGCTTCGTCTCCTACGTGGAGTCCGCCCTGCAGGTGGCGGAGCTGGGCCACCGCTCAACGCAGCTGCCGATGCCACGGTCGAGCTTCCAGGCCACCAGCATCTTCGCCCAGGTGGAGGCGGTCCGGCGGGCGGCCGGGATCGGGCTGCTGCCGAACTTCCTGGTGGTGGGCAAGGAGGGGTTCGTGCCGGTCCTGCCGGCCGACTTCCAGCGCCAGCTCCCCATCTGGGCCGCGGCGCGGGCCGAGTCGCTCCGCTCGGCGCCGGTGCAGGCCGTGCTGGCCGCGCTCCGGGCCGAGATCGCTGAGCGCCAGGACGTCCTGACGGGGTGAACCGGACCGGTGCTCTTAGGCGGGGAGGATGACGCGGAGCTGGGCGGTGATCTCGGCGAGGAGCTCCTCGACGCCCTTGGCGGCGTTGGCCGTCACGGCCAGGGTGACGAAGATGACCGCGGAGACGACGTGGGCCAGGGTGGCCGCCGCGTCCGGGCCGAGCCCCTCGCGCCGCTGCAGGACCCCGGCCACGGCCTTCTCGGTCTCGATCGTGTAGCCCAGGGCATCGCGGTGGTGGGGTTCCCCGGGTCGCCGAAGACGACTTCGCGCAGGTAGGTCCGGCCGTTGTCGACCTGGACCCGGTTGCACTCCACCACCGGACGCAGGATCGCCATCACGGCGTCGAGCGTTCCGGCGGCCCGCTCGGCCGCGGCCGTCCCGCGCACCAGCGCGTCGGCGTAGGCGGAATTTTGCACGAGCAGAAGCAGCTCGGCCTTGGTCCTGGCGTAGAGGAACAAAGTCCCGGTCCCGATGTCGGCCTTGTCGGCGATCTGCTGGGTGGTCACGTCGTCGACGCCGAATTCGGTGAAGAGTTCGCGGGCGGCGGCGGTGATGCGGTCGAGTTTGTCCTGCTTGTTGCGCTCGCGACGGCCGGGCCGCGGGGCTGCAGTGGGCATGGTGCGTCCTTCGGGAATATGGTCTGACTGCGCTCAGCTCTGAGTATATTCACTGACGACGATGCGGGGCGCCCCGCTCCCCGGCACGCCACGGCTACTCCCCGGCCGGGCGGCCGCCGGGAGCTTCCCGGGGCGGCCGCCCGGCATCAGGGGTTGCTGATGACGGTCTTGCCGCGGATGCCGCCCTGCTCCACGCTGGCCACCGCCTCGACCGTCCGGTCAAAGGGGAAGACGCGCCCCACGACGGGGCGGATGACGCCGCGTTCCACCAGTTCGGTGATCCGGCCCAGCTGGGCGCCGTCGGCGTGCATGAAGAGGAATTCGTAGCTGACGCCGAGTTTCCTGGCCTGGGCACGGACCTTTCGGCTCAGCGCGGCGATCACGAGGCGCAGCACCGGATTCAGTCCGGCCTCGCGGGCGAACCGGGGATCCGGCGGCCCGGCGATGCCGATGGCCTTGCCGCCCGGGGCGAGGATCCGCAGCGACTTTTCCAGGTTCGCCCCGCCGAGGCTGTCCAGCACCAGGTCGAAGCCGCTGAGCGTGTCCTCGAAGTCCTCGGTCTTGTAGTCGATGACGATGTCGGCGCCCAGTTCGCGCACGAAGTCCGCGTTCCCGCCGCTCGCGGTGGTGGCCACGGTCGCGCCGAGGTGTTTCGCCAGTTGGATAGCGATGGCCCCGACTCCCCCGGCGCCGGCGTGGATGAGGACCTTCTGGCCCGGCTGGACGCCACCCCTCTCGACCAGCGCCTGCCATGCGGTGAGGGCCACCAGCGGCAGCGATCCGGCCTCCTCGATGCTGACCGTGGCGGGGGACGGCGCCAGGTCCGCCTCGGCGACGGCGACCACTTCGGCGAAGGTGCCGATGCGGCGGGCGTCGGGCCGTCCGTAGACGAGGTCGCCGGTCGCGAAGCGGCGCACCTCCGCGCCCACCCGGACCACCGTGCCCGCGACGTCGTTGCCCAGGATCAGGGGCAGCCGGTACGGCAGGATCTGCTTGAACTCACCGGCACGGATCTTCTCGTCCAGCGCGTTGACGCCGGCGGCCTGCATCCGGATGAGGACGTCCCTGGGGCCGACGGCGGGTTCGGGCGCCTCGATTTCCTGCACCGGGCCCTTGTACTTGGTGACGGCAAACGCTTTCATGGCTGATCCCTTGGTGTCGTGAAGGCCCGGATAATGCTTACCGAGCACTCTCAATATTGAGCGCACTCAGTAATATTGTCAAGGCCCCCACAAGAGCAGCCCCCGTCTCCCGCGGTGCGGTGACGGGGGCTGCCGTGAAGCGTTTTAGAGTTTGCCTGTTACTTGATGCCTGTTACTTCTTGCCTGCGGCAAGGAGGTCTGCGGTGCCCTGGGCGTCGGCGGCGTCGACGTCGTGCAGGGAGATGCCGCGGGTTTCCTTCAGGAAGAGCACCGCGACGGCGGTGATCGCGCAGGCGATCGCCAGATAGATGGCGACCGGGACGGAGGACTTGTACTCACCCAGCAGCGCGACGGCGATGATCGGGGCGAGCGAGCCGGCCACGATCGAGGTGACCTGGTAACCGAGGGAGACGCCGGAGTAACGCATCCGGGTCGGGAACATCTCGGCCATGATGGCCGGCTGGCCGGCGTACATCAGGGCGTGGAACAGCAGGCCGATGATGACAGAGGCCAGGATGATGAAGTCGTTGCCGGTATCCATCATCGGGAAGGCGAAGAAGCCCCAGGTGGCACCGAGGACTGCGCCGGCCATGTAGACCGGGCGGCGGCCCAGGCGGTCGGAGAGCCGGCCCACCATCGGAACCACGGAGAAGTGGATCGCGTGCGCCACCAGCAGCAGGAGCAGGATGCGGGTGGTGTCCGCGTGGACCACGGTCTTCAGGTAGGTGATGGAGAAGGTCACCACGAGGTAGTAGAGGATGTTTTCCGCGAAGCGCAGGCCCATGGCGGTGAAGACGCCGCGGGGGTAGCGGCGGAAGACCTCGGCGACGCCGTAGCCCTTGTGGCCGGCTTCGACCTCCTTGCGGGCCTCAAGGAAGATCGGGGCGTCGTTGACCTTGGTGCGGATGTAGTAGCCGATCAGGACGATCACGGCGGAGAGCCAGAACGCCACGCGCCAGCCCCAGCCGAGGAAGTCGGCGGAGGACAGGGTGGAGGAGAGGACGAACAGCACCGCGGTGGCGAAGAGGTTACCCAGCGGCACGGCGGACTGCGGCCAGCTGGCCCAGAAGCCACGGGACTTGCTGGGGCTGTGCTCGGCCACCAGCAGGACGGCGCCGCCCCACTCACCGCCGACGGCGAAGCCCTGGGCGAAGCGCAGGAAGACCAGGAGGGCCGGGGCCCAGTAACCGATCTGGGCGAAGGTGGGCAGGCAGCCCATCAGGAAGGTGGAGACACCCACCAGGATGATGCTCAGCTGGAGCAGCTGCTTGCGGCCGAACTTGTCACCGAAGTGGCCGAAGACGATGCCGCCGATGGGGCGGGCGACGAAACCGACGGCGTAGGTCAGGAAGGCGGCCAGGATGCCGTCCAACTCGGTCTGGGAATTGGGGAAGAAGGCCTTGCCGAAGACCAGGGTGGCGGCGGAGGCGTAGAGGAAGAATTCGTACCACTCCACCACCGTGCCGGCCATGGAGGCGGCGACGACTTTCTTGAGGCCGGACGCCTTGACGTCGGTTTCCTCTGCGCGCCTCGCGGCGGCGTTTTCCGTGCTCATAAGAACTCCTTCGGTGTCGCCATCGACACCCTGCGGCTTACTGGGCTGACTCCGTGTGAGTTGGACCACACGCGGTCATTCTCCACGAGTATGGAGTGTCACCGCCGGAGCCTCAACGACCAATCGCGCAGAGCCTATCTGCAAAATTGCACATCAGTCCCCGGCAAGAGCCTGCGAAGAAGCCGTAAGGCTCAGGCGAAGAACGCCTCCCGGAGGACGCCGCCCAGCTGGCCGATCTCGGTCAGGAACCCGTCATGGCCGATCGGGGCGGAAATGACGTGCACGGGCACCTCCCCGGCAGGGCCGCCGCGAGCTCCCGGGACTGTTCGGGAAAGTACAGTCGGTCCGAGTCCACGGCGGCGATGAAGAACTCGGCGGTGGCCCCGGCGAGCGCCTGCTGCAGGCTTCCGCGGCCACGGGCGACGTCGTGGCTCATCAGCGCCTCGGTGATGGCGATGTAGCTGTTGGCGTCGAAGCGCTGCACCAGTTTGTTGCCCTGGTGGTCCAGGTAGCTCTCCACCTGGTAGCGGCCGCGGCCGGACAGCGGGCCGGGTGCGAGCGGGGTCTCGCCGTCCTGCCCGGTCCGGCCGAAGCGGCCCTCCAGTTCGGCAGCGGAGCGGTAGGTGATGTGCGCGATGCGCCGGGCCAGCGCCAGGCCCTCGTGCGGCTCGGGCCCGCCGTAGTAGTCGCCGCCATTGAAGCGCGGGTCCTGCCGGATCGCGAGGGTCTGGGCCTGGGCGAAGGCGATCTGCTCGGCGGTGCTGTAGGCGCCGACGGCGATCACGGCGCAGCGGCCCACGCGTTCCGGGTAGCTGACGGCCCACTCCAGTGCCCGGGCGCCGCCGAGGGAGCCGCCGAGCACGGCGTGCCAGCGGTTGATCCCCAGCGCGTCGGCCATCCGGGCCTCGGCCGCGGTGCTGTCCCGCAGGGTGACGAGCGGGAAACGGGACCCCCAGGGCCGGCCGTCGGGTGCCGGCGTGGACGGGCCGGTGGAGCCGTAGCAGCCGCCGAGGATGTTGATGGACACCACGAAGTACCGGTCCGTGTCCACGGGCGCGCCGGGGCCGGCGAGCTGTTCCCACCAGCCGGGTTCCCCGCCGGCGCCGCGGGTGACGTGGGTGTCCCCGGTGAGGGCGTGTTCGATCAGGACGGCGTTGGAGGCGTCCGCGTTCAGGGTGCCCCAGGTCTCGTAGGCCAGCACCACCTCCGGCAGGACGGCCCCGGATTCGAGTTCCAAAGCGCCGACGGACACGTACTGCACGGTGCCGTCGGGGACGGCGGTGTTTCCTGCTGCGGGACTGGTGGCGGGTACACCCGTTCGGGTGACGGCAATCGTCATGTTAAAAGACCTCACTTCGCGCTTGCCTGCCGTCAGTTGACCGGCAGGCCAGGTCTTCACCCGGGGCACCCCGCCGCAAAAGGAGGGTTGCCGGCCAGCAAGCCGGGGCTGTCGCTGGCACTCATGACCTGCACCGAGTGTACGAAAGAGGGCGGTGCCGTGGCCAAGATTGTGACTTGCATGTGACAGCCGCCCGCCCGGCCGCGCCGTTTCCCCACCTTTGGGCGCCGCGGCCGGCGGGTCGCCGCGGACACGCCGCGCCGGCCGCCGTCGGGCCCGCAAAGGTGGGGAAATCCGGCAGGGGTCCCGGGACTAGCCGGCCTTCGCGGCGCGGAAGCCGGCGTCGAGGTCCGCCAGGATGTCGTCGATGTGCTCCAGGCCAACCGAGAGCCGGACCAGGCCCGGGTGGACGCCCGCCACCGCCTGCTGCTCCGGGGTGAGCTGGCTGTGCGTGGTCGACGCCGGGTGGATCACCAGTGAGCGCACGTCGCCGATGTTCGCCACGTGCGAGTGCAGCTCCAGGGCGTCGACGAAGCGCTTGCCGGCCTCCACTCCCCCGGCGATGACGAAGGAGACGACGGCGCCCGTGCCGCGCGGACCGTACTTCCTGCCGCGCTCGTACCAGGGGCTCGAGGGCAGTCCCGCGTAGGCGACCGATTCGGCGTCGTCCCGGCCCTCAAGCCATTCGGCCACCCGGGTGGCGTTGGCGACGTGCCGCTCCACCCGCAGGCTCAGCGTCTCGATGCCCTGGGCGATCAGGAAGGCGTTGAAGGGCGCGACGGCGGAGCCGAGGTCGCGCAGCAGCTGCACCCGTGCCTTGAGGATGTAGGAGAGGTTGGCCCCCAGTGCGCCGTCCGCGCCCAGGTCCCGGGCGTAGACCAGGCCGTTGTAGCTGGGGTCGGGGGTGTTGAAACCGGGGTACCGCTCCGGGTCCGCGCCGAAGTCGAACTTCCCGGAGTCCACGATCACGCCGGCGATCGCCGAGCCGTGGCCGCCGAGGTACTTGGTGGCCGAGTGCACCACGATGTCCGCGCCCCACTCCAGCGGGCGGATCAGGTACGGGGTGGCCAGGGTGTTGTCCACGATCAGTGGCACCCCCGCCTGGTGGGCCACGTCCGAGATGCCCTCGATGTCCAGGACGTCCTGGCGCGGGTTGGAGACCACCTCGCCGAAGAACAGCTTGGTGTTCGGCTGCACGGCCTCGCGCCACTGGTCCAGGTTGTCCGGGTCCGCCACGAAGGTCACGGAGATGCCGAACTTCTTCAGCGTGTGGGCCAGCAGGTTGTAGGTGCCGCCGTAGAGGCTGGGGCTGGCCACCACGTGGTCCCCGGCCTCGGCGATGTTGAGGATGGCGAAGGTTTCCGCCGCCTGCCCGGAACTGAGCAGCAGCGCGCCGAGGCCGCCCTCCAGGCTGGCGATGCGCTGTTCGACGGCGTCCTGGGTGGGGTTGCCGATCCGGGTGTAGATGGGGGCGAGCTCGGCCAGGGCGAACCGGTTCGCGGCGCTCTCGGCGCTCGGGAAGACGAACGACGTCGTCTGGTAGATCGGCAGCGCGCGGGCGCCGGTGGCGGCGTCCGGCTGCTGGCCGGCGTGGATCTGACGGGTTTCAAAGGACCAGGCGTTGGACATGGCGTCTCCTGTGACTGGGCTCAGGGCGGCACCGGATCCCGGGTCCCGCGCTGCTGGCGGGTCCCGGAATGCCGGCACGGCCCTGGCGCCGCGCTTGCCCCGCCGGCGGTCGCCGGGAGGCCAGGTCTTCACCCGGGGCACCCCACCGCGCAAGGAGGGTTGCCGGCCAGCGAGCCGGGGCTTGGCGCTGGCACTCATGACCTGTCCCCAGTGTAGGAAGCCGGAAACCGGCCCGGATAGCTTTATGACAAAGATGAAGAGACCGGTCCGCGGGACGGCTTGTCCGGCGGAATTCCTCGACCGGGCCGGGCGGCACGGGTGTCCGCCGGATGGTCCCGGCGAGGTTAGGACAGCCTAAGCTGAGAGGTCCATCACAAAGTGCCAAGATGAGGGCATGCGCATGGATCACGTCTCTTACGCCTGTGAAAAGGATGGCCTCGCGGCCACCACCGACCGTATCGCCACGGCCCTCGGGGTCGAGGCCGTCAAGGGCGGCGTGCACCCCCGTTTTGGCACCCGCAACATGATCATCCCGCTCGCCGGGCACAAGTACCTGGAGGTCGTGGAGGTCCTGGACCACCCGGCGTCGGACAAGGCACCGTTCGGCCAGGCGGTCCGCGCCCGCTCCGCCGCCGGCGGCGGCTGGATGGGCTGGTGCGTCGAGGTCGACGACCTGGCACCCTTCGAGGAACGCCTGGGCCGCTCCGCGGTCAACGGCAACCGCAAGTTCCCCGATGGCCGCGAACTGGTCTGGAAGCAGATCGGCATCCTGGGCCTGATCGCGGATCCGCAGGTCCCCTACATGCTCAAGTGGGAGGGCGACCCGGCCCTGCACCCGTCCAACGCCTACGAGAGCTCGGTGAAGATGTCCGAACTCACCATCGCGGGCTCCGCGCAGCGGGTCACCGAGTGGCTGGGCGAACCGGTGGAGAAGCCGCTGGAGGACGTGGCCGTGAACTGGCAGTCCCCGCACGGCACGCCGGGCATCCTCTCGGTCACCTTCGAGACCGCCTCGGGCGCCGTCACCATCTAGGGCTCCGGCCCGCCACAACTTCGGCCGCCGGCCGCGGGTGTCAACGACGCCACCCGCTGCCGGGGGCCGAAACTCTTTAAACCGCCCTTAGACGCGTCATCGCCGGCCGGGTCAGTCGCGGACACCTCAGCCCAGCCCCACCGCCTTGCCGAACAGGCTGAAGCCCACGAACGCGACGGTGTCCAGCAGCGCGTGGGCGATCACCAGCGGCATCACCCGCCGGGTCCGGGTGTAGACCAGGGCGAAGATGACGCCCATGATGGCGTTGCCGATGAACGGCCCGAACCCCTGGTACAGGTGGTAGCTGCCGCGCAGGATGGAGCTCGCGGCGATCGCCGCCGGCAGCCGCCAGCCGAGTTTGCCGAACCGGTCCAGCAGGTACCCCACCACGATCACCTCCTCGACGATCCCGTGCCGGATGGCGGAGAGGATCAGGACGGGCACGGTCCACCAGTAGGTGCCCAGCGCGCTCGGGATGATCGCCGTCGTGATGCCCAGGGCCCGGCCGGCGGCGTAGAGGCCCAGCGACGGGATGCCGATCAGCAGGAACAGGCCCACACCCTGCAGCAGGTCCTTTCCGGGGCGCGCGAGGTCGAACCCGAGCTTCCGGAATGCCGAGCCGCCGGGGGTCCCCGGCTCGCGGGGACCGGTAAGGAAGTAGAGCACCAGCAGCACGGGGACGAGCGCGAAGATGATGTCCAGCAGCTGGTAGGTCAGGTCGAAGTACTCGCGGCTGCTCTGGGAGCGGTTCAGAGTGGAGGTCCCCTGGGCCAGCGGCGCCTGCGAGAGCTTGTCCAGCAGCTGCACCACCGAGTACACCGCCGACTGCCCCAGCGAGAGTCCCAGCACAATCCATACTTCGAACCGCACGCGGCGGCGGGAGGTAACCAGCATGGTCCTATCTTGCCTGCCGTTGCCGGGAGTTGGCCGGACGCGCCTATGCTGGGGCTGTGAGCGCGCCCGGGAAAATCCTGATGATCCGGCACGGCCAGTCCGCCGCCAATGCCGATACCTCCATCTACAACAGGGTGCCCGATTACCGCATCCCGCTGACCGACCTCGGCGTCGAGCAGGCCCGGGCCGCCGGCGTCGAACTCCGCCGCCAGCTGGACGGGCAGCAGGTCTGCGTTTACGTCTCCCCCTACCTGCGCGCCTACCAGACGCTCGAGGCGCTGGACCTGGGCAACCTGACCGAGCGGGTGATCGAGGAGCCCCGGCTGCGGGAGCAGGACTGGGCGAACTTCCAGATCGCCGGGGACATCGAGGACCAGAAGGAGCTCAGGAACGCCTACGGGCACTTCTTCTACCGGTTCCGTGAGGGCGAGTCCGGGTCCGATGTCTACGACCGGATCTCCTCGTTCATGGAGACCCTGTACCGGCACTGGTCCAAGCCGGACTACGCGCCCAACGCCCTGTTCGTCACGCACGGGCTGACCATGCGCTTGTTTTGCATGCGCTGGTTCCACTGGTCCGTGGAGTATTTCGAGTCGTTGAACAACCCGGACAACGCGGAGCTGCGCACCCTGCACCGCACCGGGGACGGCAAGTACGAACTCGACAAGCCGTTCAGCCAGTGGGTGGAGCGGCGCGTGGACGAGACGGTGCTGCACGCCCCGCCCATGGTGTTCTGACCCAACTGACTGGCAGCTGAGGCCGTTTTCGGCCCTCAAAACGGCCTCAGCTGCGAGCTAGTTGGGCTTAGCGGGCGCGGACCCCGGCGCGCCAGACGGCGTGGGTCAGCGGCATGCCCGGCCGGTAGGCCAGGTGGGTGGCCGAGGGGGCGTTGAGCAGGTGCAGGTCCGCCCGGTGGCCGACGGCGATCGACCCCACGGCGCGTTCGCCGTCGACGTCGTTCCCCGACTCCCGGCCCAGCGCCAGCGCCCCGCCGTAGGTCGCGGCGCGCACCGCTTCGTGCACGCTGAGCCGCATCTGCAGCACGGCGGTGGTGACGCAGAAGGCCATGGAGCTGGTGTAGGAGGTGCCGGGGTTGGCGTTGGAGGCCAGGGCCAGCTGCACGCCGGCGTCCAGCAGTTCGCGGCCGGGGGCCAACGGCTGCCGGGTGGAAAGGTCGCAGGCGGGCAGGCAGGTGGCCACCGTGCCGCGCTCCCCCGCACCGGCCGCGGCTTCCCAGCCGGACCAGCTGTCCGCGAGGTCCCGCACGTCCTCCCGGGACAGGTAGTTCACGTGGTCCACGCTGGCCGCCCCGAACTGCACCGCCAGCCGCACGCCCGGGCCCTCGCCAAGCTGGTTGCCGTGCACCCGCAGGCCCAGGCCCGCCTCCCGGCAGGCCGCCAGCACGCGGCGGGACTGCTCCTCGGTGAAGGCGCCGCGTTCGCAGAAGACGTCCGCCCAGCCCACGTAGGGCCGAACGGCGGCGAGCATCGGCCCGCAGACCAGGTCCGTGTACCCCTCTGCGTCCATGCCGGCCGGGACCAGGTGGGCGCCGAGGTAGGTGACCTCGTCGGCGACCGTGGAGGCGATGCGGGCGCTGCGGGCCTCGTTGTCCACGTCCAGGCCGTAGCCGGTCTTGGTCTCCAGGTACGTGGTGCCCTGAGAGACGGCCTCCGCCACCCGGCCCAGCGCCAGGCGGGTGAGGTCGAAGTCGCCGGTGGCCCGGGTCGCGCCCATGGTCACCGCGATGCCGCCGGCACTGTACTCCTCCCCCGCCATGCGGGCCTCGAACTCCCGCGGTGCGGTCGCCGGCGAAGACCAGGTGCGTGTGGAGTCCACCCAGCCGGGCAGCAACGCGCGCCCCGCGGCGTCGACGGCGTCGTCCGCGGCCGGGGCGTCCGCGGCGGACCCCAACCAGGCGATGCGTTCGCCCTCGATGACCACGGCGGCATCACGGAGGACCCGGTACTCAAGGTCCTGCGTCATCAGTTCGCCGATATTGGTGATCAGGGTGCTCATGGGTCCATTCTTCAGGCCCGGATGGACATCCGCGTCGCCGCCAGCGCCGCCGCTGTCCGGGATGCCGGACTGTCGGCCGGGAACGGCGCCCCGGCCGCCTGCCCGGCGAGGATCAGTTCGGCGGCCAGTTCGGCGATCCCGGAGGAGGTCTGGAAGCCGTAGCCACCCTGGCCGGCGAGCCAGAAGAAGCCCGGCGCCTCTGCATCAAACCCCACCACCGGGATGCCGTCGGAGGCCTCGGTGCGCAGCCCGGTCCAGGCCCGGCTGACGGCGTTGATGCCGAGGGTGGTCACCTCGTTCAGGCGGGCGGTCAGGGCCTCGACGTCGCCGGGGTACGGCCGGGCGTCTTCGGGCCCGCTGGGGACCTTTTCCGAAGGCGAGATCAGCACCTGGTGCCGGCCTTCCGGGCGGAAGTAAAAACTGTCCGTGGCGGCCACCATCGGGCAGCCGGGCGGGAGCGGGTTCTCGACGTCGACGATCGCCGCGGTGCGGCGGTAGGGCTGCAGGCCCAGCTTCTCGACGCCGGCGAGGACGGCGAGCTCGTCCGCCCAGGCGCCCGCGGCGTTGACCACGACGGCGGTGGAGAGCGCCTCCTGCCCGGCGCCCAGTTCCCAGCCGGAGCCGGTGCGCTGCGCGGAGTGGATGCGGGCGCCGGTGATGATGTCCACGCCGCCGGCGACGGCCCGCTCCCGGTGGTCCTCCAGCAGCAGGGAGGCGTTGCAGGCAAAGGAGCCGGAGTCCAGCCCGGCGGCGGTGAAGCTCTCAGGTTTCAGCGCCGGGCAGAGCTTGAGCGCCTCGTCGTGGCCGATCAGGTGCATGAAGCCGCTGGCCTGCTCGCGGACCGCGCCCTCGTCGCCGATCAGCATGAACCGCCGGGGCGAGAGGACGGGTTCGGGGCGGGTGCCCTCGTGCGTGCCGATCAGTTCCAGGGTGCGCAGCGTCAGGTCCCGGACCACGGGCGGGCCGTAGCTGGGGATGAGCTGCCGGGCCGAGCGCGCCGAGGTGTGGTACCCCAGCGTCTGCTCGGCCTCGACCAGCGCCACGCTGCACTTGCCGGCCAGTGCCGAGGCCAGGGACAGTCCGGCGATGCCGCCGCCGGCAATCACAACATCGTAATGAGCTGTCATGTCCCCCATCCTCGCACCCGCGGGGACATCCGTCAGCAGGTCTTGCGGACCGGGTTGCTACGCGGCGGCGACCTCCGCGCGGCTGGCCACGAATGCCTGGACGCAGCGTTCGACGTCGTCGGTGCTGTGCGCGGCGGAGAGCTGGACGCGGATCCGTGCTGCACCCTTGGGGACCACGGGGTAGCTGAAGGCGGTGACGAAGACGCCGTGGCCGAGCATGGCGTCGGCGACCTTGGCGGCCATCACGGCGTCGCCGAACATGACCGGGACGATCGCGTGTTCGCCCTCGAGGAGCTCGAAGCCCTCCTCGGCCATCCGGCGGCGGAACAGCCCGGCGTTGGCGAAGAGCTTTCCGCGCAGCTCCGCGGAGTTCTCCACCAGGTCCAGGGCCTTCAGGGTGGCGGCCACGATCGCGGGGGCCAGGGAGTTGGAGAACAGGTACGGGCGGGCCTTCTGCCGGAGCATGGCGACGACCTCGCGGCGGCCGGAGACGTAGCCGCCGGAGGCGCCGCCCAGGGCCTTGCCGAAGGTGCCGGTGTAGATGACCACCCGGTCCGAGACGCCCGCGTGTTCGGGGGTGCCTGCTCCGGTGGGACCCATGAAGCCGACGGCGTGCGAGTCGTCCACCATGACCATGGCGTCATACTTGTCGGCCAGGTCGCAGATCGCCTCAAGCGGGGCGAGGTAGCCATCCATCGAGAAGACACCGTCGGTGACGATAATCTTGCGGCGGGCCGGGTTTTCCTGGTTGTCCGCCTCGATCAGGCGGGCCTCAAGGTCGGCCATGTCCCGGTTGGCGTAGCGGAAGCGGCGGGCCTTGCAGAGCCGGATCCCGTCGATGATCGAGGCGTGGTTCAGGGCATCGGAGATGACCGCGTCCTCGGGGCCGAACAGGGACTCGAAGACCCCGCCGTTGGCGTCGAAGCAGGAGGAGAAGAGGATGGTGTCCTCGGTGCCGAGGAACGTCGAGACCCGTTCCTCCAGGGCCAGGTGCAGGTCCTGGGTGCCGCAGATGAAGCGGACGCTGGCCATGCCGAAGCCGCGGGAGTCCATGGCGTCCTTGGCGGCGGCGATGATCTCCGCGTGATCGGCCAGGCCCAGGTAGTTGTTGGCGCAGAAGTTCAGCACGTCCGTGCCGGGCTGGCCGAGCTGACCGGCCGTGATGTGGTTGGCCTGCGGCGAGTCGATGTGCCGTTCGGTCTTGAACAGGCCGGCGCTGCGGATCTCATCGAGTTCGTGCTGCAGCTGGTCCTTGATGGCTGAATACATGGTCGGTGCGCTCCTGGGCTGGGTGGGTGGTTGTACGGTACCGGAAAGGGCCGCGGCCTAGAAGGCGGTCCAGTCGAGGACGACCTTGCCGCCGACGCCGGCGCGGGCGATCTCGAAGCCCTTTTCCCAGTCGGCGGCGGGCAGGGTGTCGGTGACGACGGCGGAGATGTTGGCGTGCAGCACCGGGTTGGAGGAGAGCATGGCGCTCATGGCGTACCAGGTCTCGAACATCTCGCGGCCGTAGATGCCCTTCATGGTGAGCATGTGGGTGACCACCTTGCCCCAGTCGATGTCGATGGACTGGCTGGGCAGGCCGAGCATGGCGATCCGGCCGCCGTGGTTCATGTTCTCGATCATTTCCGGCAGGGCGGTGGGGTGGCCGGACATTTCCATGCCGATGTCGAACCCCTCGCGCATGCCCAGTTCGCGCTGGGCGTCCTTGACCCGGGTGGTGGAGACGTCGATCGCGAGGTCGACGCCGAGCGTGCGGGCCAGGGCCAGGCGCGGGGCGGAGACATCGGTGATGGCGATCTTGCGGGCGCCGGCGTGGCGGGCGACTGCGATCGCCATCAGGCCGATGGGTCCGGCGCCGGTGATCAGGACGTCCTCGCCGACCAGCGGGAAGCTCAGGGCGGTGTGGACGGCGTTGCCGAACGGGTCGAAAATGGCGCCGAGTTCGGGGGTGACGGACGGGTCGTGGTGGACCCAGACGTTGGTCTCGGGGATCACGACGTACTCGGCGAAGGCGCCGTCGCGCTGGACGCCGACGCTGACGGTGTTGATGCACATCTGCTTGCGGCCGGCGCGGCAGTTGCGGCAGATCCCGCAGACGATGTGGCCCTCGCCGGAGACGCGGTCGCCGACCTTGACGTCCAGCACGTCCTCGCCGACCTCCACCACCTCGCCGTAGAACTCGTGGCCGGCGATCAGGGGGCGTTGATCATGCCCTGGGCCCAGGCGTCCCAGGACTGGATGTGCAGGTCCGTGCCGCAGATCCCGGTGGTCATCACCCGGATCTTGACGTCCCCGGCCCCGGTCTCCGGTTCCGGCCGGTCGACGAGGTCGAATCCGGCGTGCGCGCCGGACTTGTAGAGAGCCTTCATGGGCCTGCCTTACTGTGCTGGTGCCGCCGGGGAGGTGGCGGGGTGTGGGTCAACTCACCCCATTACAACCGCCCGGATGCGTTAGCACAACCGAAAATTTCTCAATCGACGATTTAGGTTTTTCTTAGCCTTATGATGGTCGGCATGGAAATCCACCAGCTCGAAATGCTCCGCGAACTCGGCGCCCTGGGTAGCGTCAAGGCCGTCGCCGAAACCCTGTTGGTCACCCCGTCTGCGGTTTCCCAGCAGCTGGCGGCACTGCAGCGCTCGGTGGAGGTGCCGCTAACCCGCAAAGAGGGCCGGAACCTGGTGCTTACCGAGGCCGGGCAGGTGCTCGCCGACGCCGGGGCCGCCGTCGTCAGCGCCATGGCCGAGGCCCGCGCCGCGATCGGCGAGTACCACGGCTCCCCCGCCGCGCCGGTGACCCTGAGCGGGTTCCACAGCGCCGGTCAGGCGCTGTTCGCGCCGCTGGCCCGGCTGCTGTCCGGGCCGGGCCAGCCGGAGGTGCGGCTCTCCGACGAGGACGTCGCCCAGCAGGACTTCCCGGCCCTGACCGCCCGCTACGACCTGGTCCTGGCGCACCGGATGGACCACAGCCCGCGCTGGCCGGAGGAGCGGGTGGCGGTGATTCCGCTCGCGCACGAGCCGCTGGACGTGGCCCTGCCGGCGGGCCACCGGCTGGCCGGGCAGCGTGCGGTCAGCACGGACGACGTCGTCGGCGAGCCCTGGGTGACCAGCCACGCCGGGTACTCGCCCGCGGACGTGCTCTCCGCCGTCGCCGCCGTGGCCAGCCGGGAGCTGAACATCGTGCACCGGATCAACGACTACTCGACCGTGGCGGCGCTGGTGGCCGCGGGCAGCGTGATCGGCCTGCTCCCCCGCCACACCGCCCAGCCGGTGCTGAACCCCTCGATCGTGCTCAAACCGCTGGAGGGGATCAGCACGCGGCGCCGGATCGACCTGCTGGCCCGGCCGGAGAACCTTGAACGCCGATCGGTCATGATGGTCTGCGAGGCGCTGCAGACGATCATGACCGATCTGGTGGGTGGCTGAGCCGGGCGGCTAGGGCCTAGCCTTCGACGCCGAGGCGTTCCAGGATCAGCTCCCGGACACGGCCGGCGTCGGCCTGGCCGCGGGTGGCCTTCATGACGCCGCCGACGATCGCGCCGATCGCCTGGACCTTGCCGCCGCGGATCTTGTCCGCGACGTCCGGCTGCGCGGCGAGGGCAGCGTCGATGGCTTCGAGCAGCGGGCCGTCGTCGGAGACCACGGCGAGGCCGCGCTTCTCGACGATTTCCGCCGGGGTGCCTTCGCCGGCGAGGACGCCGTCGAGGACCTCGGAGGCCATCTTGTTGTTGATCTTGCCGGCTTCCACCATGGTGTTCAGTTCCACGATGGTGGCCGGGTTAACGCCCAGCTGGCCGGGGTCGACGTCGGCGTTCTTGGCGCGGCCGACGATTTCGCCCATCCACCACTTGCGGGCCACCGTGGGGGTGGCGCCGGCGGCGATGGTTTCCTCAATCTCGTCCATGACGCCGGCGTTGACGACGTCGCGGAACTCCAGGTCGGAGTAGCCCCAGTCGGCCTGCAGGCGCTTGCGGCGGGCGGCCGGCGGCTCGGGCAGGGTGGCCCGGAGCTCCTCGACCCATTCGCGGGAGGCCACGACCGGCACCAGGTCCGGTTCCGGGAAGTAGCGGTAGTCGTCCGCATCGGACTTGGGCCGGCCCGAGGTGGTGGAGCGGGTGTCCTCGTGCCAGTGCCGGGTCTCCTGGATGACCGGTTCACCCGAATCCAGGACGGCGGCGTGCCGCTGGATCTCGTAGCGGACGGCGTGTTCGACGGCGCGCAGCGAGTTCACGTTCTTGGTCTCGGAGCGGATGCCGAAGCGTTCACGGCCGTGCGGCCGGAGCGAGACGTTGGCGTCGCAGCGGACGTTGCCGCGTTCCATCTTCGCGTCAGAGACGCCGAGGTTCTTGACGATCTCGCGGATCGCGGCGACGTAGGCCTTGGCCAGTTCGGGGCGCGGCTGCCGGCGCCCTCGATTGGCTTGGTGACGATCTCCACCAGCGGCACGCCGGAGCGGTTGTAATCCACGAGGGAGTAGTCCGCGCCCTGGATGCGTCCGGCGGCGCCGCCCATGTGGGTCAGTTTGCCGGCGTCCTCCTCCATGTGGGCGCGTTCGATCTCGACGCGGAAGACGGTGCCGTCGGAGAGCTCGATGTCCAGGTAGCCGTCGTATGCGATGGGCTCGTCGTACTGGGATGTCTGGAAGTTCTTCGGGGTGTCCGGGTAGAAGTAGTTCTTCCGGGCGAAGCGGCAGGTCTCTGCGATTTTGCAGTTCAGCGCCAGGCCGATCTTGATCGAGGACTCGATCGCGGTCTTGTTCACCACCGGCAGGACGCCGGGCAGGCCCAGGTCCACCTCGTTGACGTTGGTGTTCGGCTCGTCGCCGAAGACGTTCGGCGCGGAGGAGAACATCTTGGTCTTGGTGTTCAGTTCGACGTGGACCTCGAAGCCGAGGACGGGGTCGTACTTCTCCATCGCCTCTTCGAAGCTGAGGGTTGCGTCAGTCATTAGTGTGAACCTCCGTGGCTCAAGGCGGCGCCAGCCGCAGAAGAATCAGCCGAAGAAGAAGCATCGGTCAGGTCGGGGGCCTTCGCCAGCAGGGGTCCGCCCCACTGTTCCTCGAGCAGCGACTCGAGCACGGCGCCCACGCGGTAGAGCCGGGCGTCCTGCCGGGCCGGGGCCAGCAGCTGGACGCCGACGGGCAGGCCGTCCTCGTCCGCCAGGCCGCCGGGCAGGGACAGGCCGGGGACGCCGGCCATGTTCGCCGGGATGGTGGCGACGTCGTTGAGGTACATCGCCAGCGGGTCGTCGAGCTTCTCGCCGAGCTTGAACGCCGTGGTGGGCGCCGTCGGGGAGATCAGCACGTCGGCCTGGGCAAACGCGGCGTCGAAGTCGCGCTGGATCAGGGTGCGCACCTTCTGGGCCGAGCCGTAGTAGGCGTCGTAGTAGCCGGCGCTCAGGGCGTAGGTGCCCAGGATGATGCGGCGCTTGACCTCGTCGCCGAAGCCGGCGGCGCGGGTGGCGCCCATGACGCGTTCGATCGTCAGCGGACCCTCTTCGGGCAGCACCCGCAGGCCGAACCGGACGCCGTCGAACTTGGCCAGGTTGGAGGAGGCCTCCGAGGGCATGATCAGGTAGTAGGCGCCCAGGGCGTACTTGAAGTTCGGGCAGGAGACCTCGACGATCTCGGCACCCGCGCCCTTAAGCAGCTCGAGCGCCTCGTTGAAGCGGTTCTCGACGCCGGCCTGGTATCCCTCGCCGTGGAGTTCCTTGATGATGCCGATCTTCATGCCCTCGACGTTGCCGGTGCGCGCGGCGGCCACCAGGTCCTCCAGCGGGTCCGGCAGCGAGGTGGAGTCGCGCGGGTCGTGCCCGCCGATCACCTGGTGCAGCAGCGCGGAGTCCAGCACGGTGCGGGAGACCGGGCCGATCTGGTCCAGCGAGGAGGCCATGGCGATGGCACCGTAGCGGGAGACGCCGCCGTAGGTGGGCTTGACGCCGACGGTGCCGGTGACGGCGCCGGGCTGGCGGATGGAGCCGCCGGTGTCCGTGCCGAGGGCCAGCGGGGCCTCGAAGGCGGCCACGGCCGCGGCGGACCCGCCGCCGGAACCGCCGGGGATGCGGTCCAGGTCCCACGGGTTGCGGGTGGGTCCGTAGGCGGAGTGCTCGGTGGAGGAACCCATGGCGAATTCGTCCAGGTTGGTCTTGCCCAGGATCGGCATCTTGGCCGCGCGCAGGCGCTCGACGACGGTGGCGTCGTAGGGGCTGTGCCAGCCCTCGAGGATCTTCGAGCCGGCCGTGGTGGGCTGGCCGACGGTGACGATCAGGTCCTTGACGGCGATCGGGACACCGGCGAGGACGTGCAGGGCCTCGGCTTCGGCGCCGCCGGCGGCGCGGATGGCGTCCACCTCGGCGGCGACGGCGAGGGCTTCCTCGGCGTTGACGTGCAGGTACGCGTTGACCTGGCCGTCGACGGCGGCGATGCGGTCCAGGTAGGCCTGGGTGACCTCGACGGCGGTGACCTCGCGGGCGGCCAGCTTCTCGGCGAGCGCGGCGGCGGAGAGGCGGATCAGTTCGTTGGTGTCAGTCATGTCTTAGTCCTCATCCAGGATGGCCGGGACCTTGAAGCGGCCCTCGTACGCGTCGGGGGCGCCGGAGAGCGACTGCTCGGCCGTGAACGTGTGGCCGACGACGTCCTCGCGGAACACGTTGGTCAACGGGATCGGGTGGGACGTTGCGGGGACGTCGTCCCCGGCGGCTTCACTGACGGACTTGACCGATTCGACGATGACGGCGAGCTCGCCGGCCATCCTGTCCAGCTCTTCAGCACTCATCTCGATGTGCGCGAGACGCGCGAGATGCGCGACGTCGTCGCGGTTGATCGCAGCCATGGATCTCCCCTGCAAGGTTCGGATTATTTTCCGTCCCAGTCTACGTGGCCCCGCGTACTGTCCCCGTCCTCTGCCGCCTCAGCCGTCGGCGCACCTGCCGCCTTCCGGCGGCAGGCCGGACGATCCTCCGCGTGCTCGCTCGTTCTCCCCGCCGTCCCCTCCCCTCGCAAGCTCGGGCAGGGAACCCTGACGGCGTGGGCCCTCGCTTAGACGCACGCTTCCGGATGTCCGTCCCCCCAACGGTGTGCGCTGGGTGCCTTTCGATGGCGTGCTTTTGCTGGCTCGTTTGGTCGTTGCAGCACACAAGGGAGGCAGGGGCGGAAAATCTTCCGCCCCTGCCTCCTCCTGTTTTTCTATCTTGTCCGCGTGATGCCGCGGAGAGTTTTAGCCGATGCCGATGGCTCCGGTGGCCATGCCTACTCCGAGCATGACCAGGGAGATGACGGCGGTGCGCCAGAGGACCTTCTTGTGGTGGTCGCCCAGGTCCACCTTGGCCAGGGAGACCAGCAGGAGGATGGCCGGGACCAGGGGGCTCTGCAGGTGGAAGGGCTGGCCTGTGATGGAGGCGCGGGCCATGTCCGCGGCGCCGACGCCGTAGTGGGCGGCGGTTTCGCTGAGGACCGGGAGGACGCCGAAGTAGAAGGCGTCGTTGCTCATGAAGAACGTCATCGGGATGCTCAGGACGCCGGTGATGACGGCCATCAGCGGACCCATGTCGGACGGGATGATCTGCACCAGCCACTCGGACATGGCCTTGACCATGCCGGTGCCGTTGAGGACGCCGGTGAGGACCGCGGCGGCCATGACCATGCTGACGACGGCGACGATCGAGGGTGCGTGGGCGATCAGCTGCGCGCTCTGCTCCTTGATCTTCGGGAAGTTGACCAGCAGGGCGACGGCGGAGCCGACCATGAAGACGAAGGGCAGGGGCATGATGTTGGCCACGAGGGTCACCATGACGGCCACGGTCAGTGCCAGGTTGAACCAGAACAGCTTCGGCCGCAGGGTGGCGCGGTTCGGGTCCAGGGCGGTGTCCGCCATGGCGGAGTCCCGATCGTCCACGAGGTCCTCGGTGCGTTCCAGGACGGCGACGCCGGAGCCGCCGGCGGGGGCGGGAGCGCCGCCGGCGGGGTGCCGTTGCGGCCGGCGCGGCGGCCGGAGATGCCCGTGCCGCCGGTGCCCGTGCCGCCGTCGGCCGTTCCGCCGAACTCAACGCCCTCGGCCCAGATCTCCGGGGCGGTGGCGCGGAGGCGGTTGCGTTCCTGCAGGCCCAGCAGCCAGGCGAAGACCATGACCACGGCCAGGCCGACCACGAGGGAGGGGATCATCGGGACGAACACGTCGTTGACGTCGAGCTTCAGCGCGGTGGCGGCGCGGGCGGTGGGACCGCCCCAGGGCAGGATGTTCATGGTGCCGTTGGCCAGGCCGGCCACGCAGGTGAGGACCACCGGGCTCATCTTCAGCCGCAGGTACACCGGCAGCATCGCGGCGGTGGTGAGGATGAAGGTGGTGGAACCGTCGCCGTCGAGCGAGACGGCCGCGGCGAGGATCGCGGTGCCCAGGACCACCTTGGCGGGGTCATTGCCGAGCTTGCGCAGGATGAACCGCACCAGCGGGTCGAAGAGCCCGACGTCGATCATCAGGCCGAAGTAGATGATGGCGAACATCAACAGCGCGGCGGTGGAGGTCATCGACTTCATCGAGTCGAGCACCATGGGACCGATGCCCAGGCCCGCGCCGGCAAAGAGTCCAAAAACGGTGGGGACGATGATCAGCGCCAGCACCGGCGTCAGCTTCTTCGTCATGATCAGCACCATGAACACCGCGATCATGGCGAATCCGAGTATTACCAGCACAGCCGGCTCCTTCTTCAGTGGTCCGCACCACTCCGCTGTGATGCGCACTACAGACGTTAGGGTGGCGTGCGTCACGGTGATGCCTTTGCCTCATTTGATTGGCATACTGCTTGTTGGACGCATTGTGCTCATTTTGCTCACCACCCGATCGACGACGCCGGACCGCCCCAGGAGGCCGCCATGGGACCCCTCACGGGCCGCACTCCCCTGCGCTTCAGCACGCAGACGCTGCTGCTGCAGCTCGCCGTCGTGGCGCTGGTGGTGCTGCTCAGCGGCGCCGTCCACGCCTGGCTCACCTACGACCGGCTGGGCCGCGAGGCCGAGAACCAGGCCCTGACCCTGGCCCGCACGGTCGCCTCCGACCCCGGCGTCCGCTCCGAGGTGCAGCAGATCAGCGCCCAGGCAGGCACCCCGCCGCCTGCCGAACTGCTCACCGGGCCGCTGATGGCCGCTGCGGAGGGCGCCCGCGCCCGGACCGGGGCGCTCTTCGTGGTCATCACCGACGAGACCGGGCTCCGGCTGGCCCACCCCGACGCCGACCGGCTGGGCGAGCGGGTCAGCACCGACCCGTCCGAGGCGCTCTCCGGCAAGGAGGTCACCACCCGGAACACCGGCACCCTGGGCCCCTCCGCCGGCGCCAAGGTCCCCGTCTACGCTCCCGGCGCCGGGGCGCCGACGGGCCAAGTGGTGGGCGAGGTCAGCGTGGGCTACTCCACCGAATCGATCGGCCAGAGCCTGGGCCGGGACATCGCCCCGATCCTCCTCACCGCCGCCGGCGCCCTGCTGGCCGGCGTTCTGGCCTCCTTCCTGCTGCGCCACCGGCTGCGCCGCCTGACCCTGGGCCTGGAGCCGGAGGAAATCAGCACCCTGGTCCACGACCAGGTGGCGGTGCTGCAGGGCGTGGACGACGGCGTGATCGGCATCTCCGCCGACGGCCGGATCAGCGTGTTCAACGCGGCGGCCCGGCGGATGCTGGACCAGCCGGACCTGGCCGGCAGCGCCTGGGTGGAAGCCCCCGTCCCCGCTGCGTTGCACGCCTTGACCCGCGCGGACGCGGCCGAGGCGGACGCCGTCGAGGTGGTGGCCGGCGGCCGGTCCCTCGTGGCCAGCGCCCGCAAGGCCCTGCACGGGCGCGAGGACCTCGGCTGGGTGGTCATGCTGCGGGACCGCACCGAGCTCCAGCACCTGACCCGGCAGCTGGACGCCGTGGGCACGCTTTCCACCGCGCTCCGGGCACAGCGGCACGAGTTCGCCAACCAGCTGCACACCATCGCCGGGTTCATGAGCATCGGCCAGCACCAGCAGGCCCGCGACTACCTGGCCCGGCTGGCCGCCACCGGCCCGTTGAAGTTCCCGGTGGACCAGGCCGAGCTGCTGCAGGACCCCTACCTGCAGGCCTTCCTGGGCGCCAAGGGCGTGGAGGCGGACGAGCGCGGGGTTAGTCTGCGCCTCGGCCCAGAGACCCTGGTCCGCGGCCAGGTGGTGGAGCCACAGGACGTCACCACCGTGCTGGGAAACCTGATCGACAACGCCGTGAACGCCGCCGTCGCCGGGTCCGGCCCGGACCGCTGGGTGGAGGTGGAGGTGCTGGACGCCCCGGATGCGGACGGCACCGCCGGAACCCTGCATATCATCGTGGCCGACTCCGGCGACGGGCTCCCCGGGTCCGACGCCGGGTCCGATGCCGGCCCGGACGGGGTCTTCGCCGAGGGCTTCACCACCGCCCGGAGCCCGGCACGCGCCGGTGCCGGCCAGGGGCTGGGACTCGCCCTGGCCCGGCAGCTGGCCCGCCGCCGCGGCGGGGACGTCACCGTGTTGGACCGCGGCAGCCCGGGCGGCCCGGGCGCCGTCTTCCTCGCCACCCTGCCCGGCACCACCGCCATGACCCCGAACCCCGAAGGAGGGGACGATGCCTGAGGACTTCCGCGTCCTGATCGTCGACGACGACTTCCACGTCGCGAAGCTGCACGCCGCCTACGTCGATTCCGTGGCGGGCTTCCTGGCCCTGCCGCCGGCCGGTTCCGCGGCCCAGGCGCTGCAGGCCATCCACAGCCTCCGCCCGGACCTGGTGCTGCTGGATGTTTATCTCCCGGACGCCTCCGGCCTGGACCTGCTGCACCAGTTGGATGTGGACACGATCATGCTGACCGCCGCCGCGGACACCGCCTCGCTTCGGGTGGCGTTCCGGCGCGGGGCGCTGGGCTACCTGCTCAAGCCGTTCACGTCCGAGTCGCTCTCCCAGCAGCTGCGCTCCTACGCCCGGTACCGCCGGATCCTCACCCAGCCGGGCGCCGTGACGCAGGAAACCGTGGAGCGGGCGAAACGGGCTCTCATGCCCGGCGACGTCACCGCCTCGGCCCGGCCGCGCTCCGCGACGGAGGCCGCCGTGTTGGAATCCCTCGAGCCCGGCGAGCAGTATTCGGCGGCGGAGGTGGCCATGCGGGTGGGCGTCTCCCGGGCCACGGCGCAGCGGTACCTGTCCTCACTGGCGGACGACGGCGCCGTCGAGATCCAGCTCCGGTACGGCAGCACGGGCCGCCCGGAGCACCGGTACGGGGTGGCCGTCAGCCGCTGATGCTGCCGCCGGCCCGGAAGGCATTCTTCCTCGCGTGTTCGTGGATGCGGCCCAGGATCTCCATTTGGGCGTGGCCGTCCTCGATCAGCCGCTCGTAGGTGGCAGGGTCGAGGCCGAGGTCGGCGGCGTGTTCCAGGATGGTCTGCCAGCCGCCGATCTTTCCCAGGACGGCCGCGCGCATGAGTTCGGACTCGAGCACCAGGGTCATTGGGGAGCGGCCCACGATCCGGCCGTTGAGCTTCAGCCGGCCGGCGTGTTCGGCCAGCCAGGCGGCGGCCTGTCTGTGCGGGCGCTGCGGGACGCCGAGCTCGTGGATGAGGTTCCGGAGCAGCTCCCGCTCGCGGCTGACCTCGTCCACCAGTCGGGCGAGCTCGGTCCGGAACGGGGTGTCGGTGAAGTCCTTCGCCATCCGTTCCAGCCGGCCCAGCCCGGCCGTGGAGCCGGTGAGGTGGTCCGAGAGGTAGATGCCGAGGAGCTTCCGGTCGATGGTCTCGGGGATGCGGGGTGCCATGCTGGCCACCCTACCCGAGGGCAGCCGTCAGAGGTCGAGGCGGTAGACCAGCAGCTTGATCTGGGTGTCCGGGACGAACCAGTCCCGCTCCGGAACCCGCTGGAAGCCGGTCTTTTGGTAGAGGCCGTGGGCGCTTTCCCAGGTCAGGCCGGTGGTGAGGGCTACGCCGGTGACGCCGGGCAGGGTCCGGGCGTGGTTGATGATGGCGTCGACCATGGCCTTGCCGGCGCCGCTGCGCTGCACGGCCGGGTCCACCACCAGCATCCGGAATTCCAGTTCGTCGGGCAGGGCGATGTCCGCGTACGGCTCCCCCGCGACGGCCAGGGTGACGGAGCCGATGACCTCGCCGGCGCGTTCGGCCACCCAGATGACGGCGTTGTCGTTGCGCTCGGCGACTTTCCGGATCTGGCGCATGTAGGGGTGGTCGGCGTCGTCGAAGTACCCGGCGGCGAGGTAGGCGTCGGTGGTGATGCGGGCGACGGCGTCGAAGTCGGCCGGGACGGCGGGCCGGATAAGGATCTGCGAAGGCACCTGTCAATGGTACGGGCAGCCGTGCGGGCCGCCCGGCCAAACGCCCCTTTCCGTGACTGAGGGTATCAGAGAGGGAAGGTCCCGGAGAGCTCCAGCGGCCCGGCGCAGGTCCAGGCGCCCAGGCGTTCCTCGTCCGAGGGCCCGCCGTTCAGCACGCTGGTTAGCCGCGGCCGGCGGACCCAGCAGCCGGCCTCCTCCGCGATCAGGGCGCCGGCGGCGAATCGTGCTCGTTCAGGCCCCGTTCGCCGTAGGCGTCGTGGGTCCCGTCGGCCACCAGGCAGAGGTCCAGCGCGGCGGAGCCCAGCCGGCGGACGTCCGCGAAGCCGCCCATCAGGTGCGCCAGGCCCGCGGCCTGCTCGGCGCGGACCGCCGGGTCGTAGCTGAAGCCGGTGGCCAGGATCTGGCCGGTCCTGCCCTGGACGGGTCCGTTGAGCGCGGTCCGGCGGCCGTTTTCCTCGAGCCAGGCGCCCTGGCCGCGGGAGGCGTAGTAGACCCGGCCCAATGCCGGGGCGTGGACGACGCCGGCCAGCCAGGCGCCGTCGGGCCCGGCGACCGCCACCGACGTGGCGTAATAGACGATGTTGCGGATGAAGTTCGTGGTGCCGTCCAGCGGATCGACGGACCAGCGGTAGCCGCTGGAGTCGGCGGGCAGCACGGTGCCCCCCTCCTCGCCGGTGATGGTGTCCGTGGGCCGGGCGCCGGTGATGACGCCCCGGACCGCGGCCTCGGCGGCGAGGTCGAAGTCCGTGACCCAATCCCCCGCGTCGCCCTTGTTGCTGACGCCCAGGTCGGCCGAGCTGCGGCCGGCCAGCACGGCGGCGCCGGCGGCGGCCGCCTCCCGGGCCAGGGCGAGGAACGCCTCAGGGGCGGGGAAGGCCGCGTCCGTCCCGCTCATTCGGCGTCGGCCCCGGCATCGACGACGGCGGACGCCGCCGCACCGTCCGCGGCGTCAGCCTCCGCAACAGCCTCGTCGGCAGCGCCGTCGCCTGCTTCCTCGCCGTTCCCGCCGCCCACGCCTGCCGGTCCCTCGGCCAGCAGTGCCCGGAAGCCGTCCTCGTCCAGCACCGGCAGGCCCAGCTGCTCGGCCTTGTCCAGCTTGGTGCCCGCGTTCTCCCCGGCCACCACGTAGTCGGTGTTCTTCGAGACCGAACCGGCGGCCTTGCCGCCGCGGATCAGGATGGCTTCCTTCGCCTCGTCCCGGCTGAAACCCTCCAGGCTGCCGGTGACCACCACGGTCAGGCCTTCCAGGGTGCGCGGGGTGGAGTCGTCGACCTCGTCCTCCATCCGCACGCCGTCGGCGGCCCAGCTGTCCACGATCTCGCGGTGCCAGTCCTCGGCGAACCATTCCTTCAGCGCCACGGCGATCACCGGGCCCACGCCGTCCACCCCGGCAAGCTCCTCCTCGGAGGCCTGCCGGATCGCGGCCATGCTGCCGAAGGCGGTGGCCAGCGCACGGGAGGCGCGGGGGCCCACGTGCCGGATGGAGAGGGCCACCAGCACGCGCCAGAGCGGCTGGGACTTGGCCTTCTCCAGCTCGGCGAACAGCTTGACCGTGCTGGCCGTGGGCTTGGACGGGTTCTTGGCCGTGCCCTTGGTGTAGAAGTACGGGACCAGTTCGTACTCGCCGGTGCCCACGCCCTTGCTGCGCTTCTCGCGCCGGATCCGGACGTCCGCGAGGTCCTCGGGGGTGAGGCGGAACAGGGCCGCCTCGCTGGTCAGCGGCGGGGTCTCGGGCTCGGTGGGCTGGGTGAGGGCAACGGCGGCTTCCCAACCGAGCGCCTCGATGTCGAAGGCGCCGCGGCTGGCCACGTGGAAGACGCGCTCCCGCAGCTGCGAGGGGCAGGATCTGGCGTTGGGGCAGCGGATATCCACGTCGCCCTCCTTGCCCGGGGCCAGCGGGGTGCCGCAGGACGGGCATTCGGTGGGCATGACGAAGTCCCGGACCGGCGGGTCCTGCTGGTCCCGGAGCGCCAGGACCGGGCCGACGATCTCCGGTATCACGTCCCCGGCCTTGCGGAGCACCACGATGTCGCCGATCTTGACGCCCTTGGCCTTGACTACGTCCTGGTTGTGCAGGGTGGCCATGCTGACGGTGGAGCCGGCGACCTTGACCGGCTCCATGATGCCGAACGGGGTGACCCGGCCGGTGCGGCCGACGTTGACGGCGATGTCCAGCAGCTTGGTGTTGACCTCTTCGGGCGGGTACTTGTACGCCACCGCCCAGCGGGGCACGCGGCTGGTGTAGCCCAGCGCCCGCTGGGTGGCGAGGTCGTCGACCTTGACGACGATGCCGTCGATCTCGTGGCTGAGGCTGTGCCGCTTGTCCCCGTAGCGTTTGATGAAGTCCAGCACCTCGGCCAGGCCGGGCAGGACCTCGAAGTAGGGGCTGGTGGGCAGGCCCCAGTCGGCGAGCTGGCGGTAGGTGTCTGACTGGCTCCGGGTCTGCAGGCCCTCGCGGGCGCCGATGCCGTGGACGTACATTTTCAGCGGCCGCTTGGCGGTCTCGGCCGGGTCCTTTTGCCGCAGCGACCCGGCGGCGGCGTTGCGCGGGTTGGCCAGCGGGGCCTTGCCCTCGTTGATCAGGGCCTCGTTGAAGGCGGCGAAATCCTTGGACGGGATGAACACCTCGCCGCGGATCTCCATCTCGGCCGGGAAGTCCGTGCCGCTGAGCCGCTGCGGGATTTCCTTGATGGTCAGGACGTTGTGGGTGATGTCCTCACCGGTGGTGCCGTCGCCGCGGGTGGCGGCGCGGACCAGGACCCCGTCGCGGTAGAGCAGGTTGACGGCCAGGCCGTCGATCTTGAGTTCGGTAAGCCACTGCGGCGGGGTGCCGCCGTTGCCGATTTTGGCGATGCCGGCCTCCGCCTTCGCGATCCAGGCCTCCACCTCCTCGACCGAGAAGACGTCCTCGAGGCTGTACATCCGGGTGAGGTGTTCGACGGCGGTGAACGCGGCGGAGACCTCGCCGCCCACCTCCTGGGTGGGCGAGTCGTTGGCGACCAGCTCGGGGTGGGTGGCCTCGAGCGTCTCCAGCCGCCGGTAGAGGTCGTCGAACTCGGCGTCGGAGATGACCGGGGCGTCCTCCTGGTAGTACGCGAAGCGGTGCTTGCGGACCTCCTCGACCAGCTGCTCGTACTCCTCGCGGATGGCCTCGGACGGGACGGCGCCACCGTCGCTGCCGGGGGCGGTGGCCGTGGATTCGCTGTCTGCTGCGGTCTTCGCTGTGCTCACAGACCTATCCTGCCTTAGAACACCGACATTGTGGCGGCCTGGAAAAATTGTCGGGCCCCGGAAAAGCCGTCCGGCGGAGGGACGCATCAGGCCCGGACGCGGGTGCGTCCGGGCCTGACGGTGGTTCCTTCGCGGGCTGTACCCGCAAGAGCTGTTAGCGGGCGGAGGCGCTCTGCTGCTCGGTGGCGTTGCGGACCGCCTGCTGGCCGGCCTGCTGCAGCGCCTGGGACACGCGGGTCAGGGCCGCGACGTGCTCGCCGTTCCACTCGCTGCGGAACTTCTCCGCGTCCGGACCCATCCACTGCGTGCCGGCCAGGACCTTGGTCAGCATCGACTTCTGGTTATCGATTTCCTGCGACCCGGCCTGCAGCTTGGACCCCAGCGCCTTCAGCTGATCAACATCTGCACCCCAAATAGCCATGCGAAAAATCTCCTTAGATCGTCGGACCCGAACCTCTCGGCGTCCCCAGCGGCCCCCGGCTGATCCGGAAGTTCCTATGCCAAGAACCTACCCTGCCGCCTCCGCCAGCGTCGATGGGGACCCCTGCCCATGGGCCCTCCGGGCGTAGGTGAGGGAGCGCCGGCTGGTGAGGGCGATGATCAGCAGGATGTCCAGGGATAGGCCCACCAGGTTGGTCTGGAAGGTCACGGCGGGTCCGCCGGTGAGCACGTCGACGGCCTGGGCGGTGATGGCCAGGGCGCTCAGCAGCATGGTGGCCACGCGGGCGCGGTTGCCGCCGCGGAGCACGAACCAGCCCAGCGCCAGCTCGGCCACGCCGAACACGGCGATCACCGCCACGACCACCGGCAACTGTTCCCCGGCGCGGTCCGCCAGCGGCAGCGAACCCGGGTCCGAGGCAGCCATCAGGGCCGCGAGGGCCAGGGCGGCCAGGCCGCGGAGGGCAGCGAGCCCGACGCCGAAGAGCGTGGGCGCGGGCGGGCGGGCGGCCGTCACGGCGGGCGGCGGCGCCGCCCCGGCGTCGGCCGTGACCCCGGTGAGGTCGACGACGGGAAGGTGCCCGTCGGTGGAGATGGTGTCTCCCCCGCCGTTGCGGGAGTGGTAGCCGGAGGAGAAGTCGCGCAGGATCCGCACCCCGACGGCCGGGTCGGCGGCACGCAGGCTGGCCAGGACGAAGTCCCGTTCCCGGTCGATGTCCTCCTCGATTTTGTGGGTGACCTGCAGGGTGAAGAGGGACAGGCCGACGGAGCGGTCGTAGGTGCCGGCGGCCACCCAGTCCACGGCGGCGCCGCCGGGCAGGACCCAGCCGGGCGGGCAGCGCCAGAACCGGATGTGGTGCCGCTTGCCGGGGTTGCCGTCCACCTCCTGCTGGTAGGCGAAGTCCTGCTGCCGGCCGAAGAGGAACAGCGGGCTGACCGGCGCCTCGTCGTAGCTGCGGCGGGTGAGGGTGGCGGTGATGATGCGCCGGCTGCTGACCAGGTCGACGGGGTCGGCCAGGGTCCAGCCGGCCCGGCGCATGGCGGTGTGGACCTGCCCCGGCGAGCCGAGCAGCGCCAGGTTCACCGGGTCCCACAGCAGGCCGTCGCTGGTCCGGGCGCGGCCGATGAAGTAGTCGGGCAGGTAGATGCGGGTGAGGATCCGGTGCAGCCGGGGCAGCACCAGGTACGCGAGCGCGGCCCAAAAGACGACGGCGAACCAGGCCCGGCTCCAGTCCAGGCTCGCCTCAAACAGGATGCTTGCGAGCCACAGGGCGGCCACACCGCTGAAGACGAAGAGGGCGTTGTCCAGTGCCGTGTCGCTGTCTGGGGCCACCCTCCGCGCGGCCACCGCCCGATTCCTTACCCGGGTCATGCCCACACCCTACCGCCGGGGACACCACTGCGTCCCCGGCGGTAGGGCGAAAACCCGGAGGTAGCTGCTAGGCCCGGTTTTCCGGCGGCAGGGCGACCTGGAGCTTGCGGACCTTGCCGCGGCCCACGATGTAGCCGCGGCCCGGGATGAAGTCCCCGCTGACCCGGCCCAGGGAGGTGTTGAGCAGGCTGTCGCCCTCGATGTCTCCGGGGTTGAGCAGCAGGCCCCGGCGGCCGGACTTGAACGGCTGGGCCAGGGACCAGGCGGAGGACCAGGTGGAGGTTTCGGATTCGCCCACCACCCACTGCTCGGCCTTGATCGAGGCGGTCACCAGCCGGGCCAGTCCGGATTCGGCCAGAGTGTCGGTGAACTCGGTGAGGCCCTCGATGAAGATCGCCAGCTTGCCGGGGGTGCCGGTGCTGTAGTCGACCAGTTCGTCAATCACCTCGTCGACGTCGTCGGCGCCCACCACGGACCGGTCCCAGAGCTTCAGCGACGCGGCCGCGGAGCGCCGGGAGCCCAGATAGATCAGCTCCACGCCCGGGTTGGAACGGCGCAGGGCGTGGGCCAGGGTCACCAGGGCCACGGTGCGGCCGGACCCCGGAGGGCCGGCCAGCAGCAGCGGGCCCTTGGCCAGGATTTCGGCCGGCTGCAGGGTCTCGTCGTCGACGCCGATCACGGGCAGGTCCGGGCTGCCGGCGGGTAGCAGGTCCAGGTCCACCGAGTCGGGCAGGCGCTCGATCTGCGGGGCGCGTTCGACGCCTTGGCGCAGCATCGCCTCCCGGAGCTTGTGCACCTCGCGGGCCTGGACGGCCAGGTTGGAGTTGCCGCCGAGGACGGCCAGCTGCACCTCGAGGCCGCCGAGCAGGCCGCGGCCGGGCGGGCTGCCGGCGCCCAGGACATCGCGGGGGACGTCCATGGAGAGGTAGTCCTCCTCGGAGGACAGCCGCAGCACCAGCCGGCGCTGGATGGAGGCCAGCAGGGAGGCGGGGACGGCGTTGGGCCGGTCGCCGGTGACCACCAGGTGGATGCCCAGCGGCCGGCCGTCGGTGGCCAGCTGCAGGAAGATGTCCCAGAGGCCGGAGAGCTTGCTGTACTCGAAGGTCTCCCGGAACGCGGAGATGCCGTCCACCAGGATGAAGATGCGCTTCTCGTCCGCCATCCCGGAGAGCCGGCGGTATTCGACGATCGTGCTGGCGCGGACCTCGGCGAAGCGGGCGGCCCGGTCGTCGGCCAGGTCGCGGAGCCAGCGCAGCAGGCGGCCGACGCGTTCGACGTCGTCGCCGTCGATCACCTCGCCCACGTGCGGCAGCTCGTCGAGCATCCGCAGTCCGGCGGAGCCACAGTCGATGCCGTAGACGTTCACCGGGCCGCCGCGCGGGTGACGGCCGCGGCGATCGCGATACCGCGCAGCGCCGCGGACTTGCCGGAGCCGCCGGTGCCGTAGATGGCCATGTTCCCGTCCCGGTCCGGTTCGTAGAACACGGTGGGCTGGTCCTGGTGCGCGGGGTCGTCCGCCACACCCAGGAGCAGCCGCTCGTCGGTGCGCGGGTTCGGCAGCAGGGAGAAGTCGTAGGTGGTGGCCAGCTCGTCCAGCCACGGCTTGCAGGGCGGGTCGATGGCGAGCACGTCCGCGGCGCGCAGGATATTCTGCGTCATCCGGGCGATGTCGTTCGGGCCAGCGGGCTGCTCGGCCGCCGGGTCCGCCTCGGCCGGGGCGGCCCAGGCCGGACCGGAGCCGAACGCCATCTCCACGACGTCGATCCGGGGCCGCTGCGGCCTCTCCGTGGTCCAGCCGCCGGCGTAGCCGGTCTGGAAGCCCTGGATCCGGCCGGGACCGGTCTTGACCGCGCCGCGGCCCGGGATGGAGGGATCGAAGTAGGCGGCGGTGGGGACGCCGAGGATGTCGACGGCGTCGTCCTCGTCCGCCATCCGCAACGCCACGCGCAGGTTGGTGTTGGCGCGCAGGCTCTCCTTGATCACGCCGGCGGGGCGCTGGGTGGCGAGGATCAGGTGCAGGCCCAGGGAGCGGCCGCGGGCGGCGACGTCCACGACGCCGTCGACGAATTCGGGAACCTCGGTGGCGAGGGCGGCGAATTCGTCCACGATGATGATCAGGTACGGCGGCGCCTCCGGGTCGGCCCGTCGCTGGAGTTCCAGCAGGTCCTTGGCCTTCTTGCGGTTCAGCAGCTTCTCGCGGTGGTGCAGCTCGGCCCGGAGCGAGGTCAGGGCGCGGCGGACCAGGTGCGGGGACAAATCGGTGACCAGGCCCACGGTGTGCGGCAGCTGCAGGCAGTCGGCGAACGCGGCGCCGCCCTTGTAGTCCACGAACAGGAAGCTGACCCGGTCCGGGCTGTACGCGGCGGCCATGCCCATCACCCAGGACTGCAGGAACTCGGACTTGCCGGCGCCGGTGGTGCCGCCCACCAGCGCGTGCGGGCCCTCGTTTTTAAGGTCGAGGTAGAGCGGTTCGATCCCCTTGGAGCCCACCAGGGCGCGGAGCGAGCCGTTGTCCTTGCGGTTGGGCGAGGCGGAGGCGTGCACGGAGTTGTTCTCGCTCCAGCGGTCCGCGACCGCCTGCGGGTTGTCCAGGAAGTCCTTGCCGATCAGGGTGGCGTAGGAGACGGCGCGGGGCAGGTCGGAGTCGTCTTCGAGCGGCTTGCCGACGTCGACGACGGGGGCCAGCATGCGGGCCAGCTGCGCGGCGAGGCCGGCGTCGAGGCTCTCGCAGGAGACCGGGAAGGTGTGCCGGCCCAGGCGGACCTGGCCGGTGGTGGTGCCGTGTTCGCCGTCGACTGCCATGAAATCCCGGCACGCGGCGGGGAGCTGTTCCACCGAGGCGGCCACCCAGATCACGTGCACGCCGGCGTCGGGGCCGCGCTCCAGGACGCGGGTGAGCCGGCCGCGGTCCACCGGGGCGTCGTCCTCCACCACCAGCAGCACGGTGGGCAGCTGCGGGGCGGGGACCTCCGCGGCGGTTTCGCCGGGCCGGTCGGTGAAGCCGGGGCGCAGCGACGGGGCGGGTTCGCGGGAGGCGGCCTCGCGCTGGTCGATCAGGTCCTCGAGCCGGGACAGCAGGGCGGTGCCGCCGGCCGGACCGGCGGCCAGGTGGTCCCCGGCGAGCGGGCTGTGGCCGGAGCCGGCGTGCGGGAGCCACTGCAGCCAGTCCCAGCGGTCCCGGGAGTGGGCGGAGGTGATCGCGGTGAGGACCACCTCGGCCGGCGAGTGCAGGCCCACCAGCTGCAGCACCATGCCGCGGGCGACGTCGTCCACCAGGCCGCGGGCGCCGGCCAGGCCGAAGGAGCCGGCGGTGCGCAGCTGCGAGACGATCGGCACGCCCTCGACCTCGGCGAACCGGTGCAGGCACTCCTGGATCTCGGCCATGAACTCGGGGTCGGTCTCGTTGTTCTGCGGTTCCTCGAACTGGATCCGGGACGGGGCGGTGCCCAGGCCAAAGCGCAGGCCCAGGAAGCCGGTGTGTTCGGGGCGGTGGGTCCACAGCAGCGGCCCCAGCTTGTAGATCGAGTCCACGGTGTCGCTGACGGAGGGAGCCTCCTGCAGCCGGACGGCCCGTTCCACCTTTTGCAGCCCGGTGATGTCGGCCTGGAATGCGGCCATGGCGGCACGGAAGGACTTGAGCTGTTCCTTGCGTTCGCGCCGGGACTGCATCTTCTGGTCCATGTAGTGGCCCACGACGAACAGCGGCATCATCAACATGAAGATCACGGACATCATGTTCTGCGTGACCGCGAAGACCACGGCGCCCATCATCAGCGGGGCGATCAGCATGATGTACGGGAAGGGCTGGCGTTCCTGGCGGGTGGGCCCGGACGGCACGGTGCGCTTGCGCGGTTCGAACCGGGGCACGACGCGGGGCGAGCGGTTGAAGTCGATCAGCGGGGAGCTCGGCGCGGCTCCCTGGCTGCCGCCGAGCGAGACCACCGAGACCGTGGTGTCGCCCAGGGTCACGGTGTCCGAGGAGGTCAGGGTGGCGCGGGTGACCGGCAGCCCGTCCATCAGCAGGCCGTTGGCGGAGTTTGTGTCCACGATCTCGATGCTCTCGCCCACGGTGATCCGGGCGTGCCGCTTGGAGGTCAGCGGGTCTGTGAGCCGGATGTCGACGTCGCGGTCCCGGCCTACGTAGCTGGTGCCCGAGGGCAGCGGGAATTCGCGGCCGACGTCGGGCCCGGAGAGGATCCGCAGGGTCGCCGCGGCGGGCCCCCGGTTCGCCCCGGGGACGGCGAACTGCTCGCTGACCTGGGTGAGGGAGATGATCGAGCCGGGCCGGAGCCCGGATTCGAGCAGGCCGTCTTCCCGGTTCAGGACAGTGCCGGTGGAGCCGCCGGCGGCGAAGGCCTCCTCGATCCGGAGCGAGAGATTCGCCGGCGCGGGGGTGCCGCGCCGGGCAGGGTCGGCGGCCCAGAGTTCGGTGGCGATGTCCGCCACGGTGGCGAGGCCGTCGACGGTGACCGCCAGGTCCTTGGCCTCGGCGGGGTCGCGCCGCAGGGTCAGTCGGATCCTCATGCGTCCCCGCTTCCGCGCTGGGTCTCCAGCAGCACCAGGTCCGCGGGGGTGACCAGGTGCGAGGTGACGGCGTGCTCGACGAGCCGGGCCCGGCGGTTGGTGGCGAGCTTGCCGCCGCCGCCGCGCAGTCCGGCGACTCCCACCCGGTCAAGTTTGTCGCACACGTTGTCCAGCTTTCTGTTGAATCGGGTCAGGGTCCAGCCCAGGGTCTTGGCCGCCTCCGCGGAGGAGGGGATGGCGCTGAAGCCGGTGCCCTCGCGGCGGAGCATGGGCTCGGCGAGGGCGACGATCAGGGCCTTCTGCGAGTCGGTGAAGACCACGGGCCCGATGGTGGTGTCGCCGCCGCTGTCCTCGCCGCGGGATTCCTGCCGGAAGGACGGGGTGCGCAGGTGCACGGCGAACTCGTAGGTGGTGGGGCCGGCGGTGAAGATGACGTTGGTGTGGCTGAAGACCAGCGGGATCCGGGCGCCGGGGGCCAGCCAGGCCTGCATGCCGCCGGAGGCGTCGGCAATGGTGGCGCAGAGCATGCTGCCGACGTTGCTGAGCCACCAGATGCCGTCATAGCGGGCGATCTGCAGGAACTGCCGGTGCAGGTACGGGTTGTCATCGACTTCCAGGTCGCCCTCGCGTCCGATGCTGAAGATGTCCTCGTCGGATGGTTCGTGCCATTCGCCGCAGAAATCGATCGCTAGGTCCCCCATGATGCTTCTCCTTCTCGGGTGGTGGTCACGGTTTCTTGGCGCAGCCGATGGAGGGCTGTTCCATCGGTGAGGAGGCCCCGTCGGCGCGGACCATCATCACCTGGATGCAGGTCTCCCCCGAGGGATTCGGTTCCACCTGCACCTTGGGTTCGGCGGCCCCCTGGAACTCCCCCGTGCCCTGGAGGGAGTAGGTCCGCCATTTGTACTTGTCCCCCGGCTTGGGCTGCGGGTTCTTCCAGGTGAAGGTGACCTTCCCGGCCGCGTCCACGACTCCGGCGAGGTTCTCCACGTCCGGGACCGTGCCGTTGTCCAGGGCGTCGGCGGGCGGCCGGCTGACCTGCTCGGACGCTTTGGCGGCGGGCGCCGGGCGGGTGGTTCCGGCCACGACGCCGACGACGGCGGCCACCACCAGGACGGCGCCGGCGACGACGGCGAGCACCAGGTTGCGCCGGCGGTGGTCCGAAACGGCGTCGGTGTCTCCGACGGCATCGGCTGCCGCCGCGTCAGTGTCCCCAGCGACCTGCCGGCTGGAGCGGCTGACGGTGGCAGCGACGTCGTCGTCCTCCGCGGGGGCGGCGGGCCTGAAGGAGTGCACGGCGCCCGGCTTCCGGACGGTGTCGGCCCCCTGCCGGGCGGCGGGCGCACCGGCGGGGCGGCGGACGGTGTCGCTGCCGGACGCACCCTGCGGTGGCGCCGTCGTGGGAGCCGTTGCGGCGGTGTTCGGTGCCGTTGCCCCGCCGAACCGGGTGGGGAACGTGGGCCCGTGCCCGGTGGCGTCCGGGTCGATCGCCGCGATGCTGCGGACCCGGGTCTCCTCGAAGCTGTCGTCCGGGTGCGGTTCGTCGGCGCGGGGTTCCTCGAGGACCTCGAAGGGGGTCACCGAGAGGTTCAGTTCGGCTTGGATCCGCTGCAGGGCCAGGGCGAAGGCGTGCGCCGAGGAGTACCGCGACGCCGGGGCCTTGGCCATCGCGGTCGCCAGCGCCAGTTCCAGGGACTCGGGCACGTCCGCGCGGCCAAGCTTGGGCACCGGCATGCTGGTGATCCGGGAAATCAGCTCGCGCTGGGAGTTATCCGCGCCCGGCAGGACGAACGGGGACCGGCCGGCCAGCAGGGTGTAAAGGGTGGCGCCCAGCGCCCACACATCCACCAGGACGCCGTCGACCTGGCGGTCGCTGAACTGTTCCGGCGGGGACCACGGGATGGACATGCCGGCGTCCTCGTCCTGGTCCCCGGCGAGGGTCCCGGAGATCCCAAAGTCCGTCAGCGCGGGCCGGTTGTAGTCGGTGACCAGGATGTTCGCGGGCTTGATGTCCCGGTGGGCGATCCCGGCCCGGTGCGCGGTCTCGACCGCGGAGGCCACCTGGATGCCGACGGCCAGAACCTCGTCCACGCTGAAGCGCTGACGCCGGTAGCGGACGTCCAGGCTGGGCCGGGAGCAGTACTCCATGGCCAGGTACGAGTGGCCGGCGTCGGTGATCTCCGCCTCGAAGATCGTGACGATGTAGGGGTGCGAGGAGAGCTGGGCCATCAGGTTCGCCTCGGACTCGAACCGGCGGCGGGCGCCCTCGGTCTTCAGGTCCGAGAGCAGCACCTTGACCGCCACCTTGCGGCGCGGGCGGTCCTGTTCGTAGAGGTAGACGTCGGAGAAGCCGCCGGAGCCCAGCAGGCTGACGTAGCTGAAACCGGGGATGGTGGGCGGCGGCGCGGCGGGTCGTTTGGCGTTCACAGCAGCTCCTCGAAGCGCAACTGGATGCCGTTGCCGAGCTCGGCGATGTCGCCGTCGAACACGATCGCCATCTCGCCCTGGGCGAGCCTTCGCGGGGCCTGGCCCTCGCGCAGCAGCACGGTGCCGTTAGTGGCCTTGAGGTCGCAGAGCATCACGTGCCAGCCCTCCAGCCGGACCTCGACGTGCGAGCGGGAGATGTCCCCGCCCGGGCTGGCCACCTGGATCAAGCGGGGCATGACCGCGCCCTGGACCCAGGAGACCGAGGGCTGGCGGCCGATGATCAGGGACTGGTCCAGGTCAATCAGCTCGCCGGTGGAGAGCCGGACCCGGCCGAGGCGCGGGCGCCGGACCTGCACGCCGTCGCCGGGCAGCGCATGTCCGCAGTAGGCGCAGGCGGCGCTGGTGGGCGGGTTCGCGTGGCCCTGGGGGCAGACCCGGGCCAGGACCATGGGTCCCGTGCCGGGAGCCGGCTCCGGGGGTGCCTGCAGCGGGGCCGCTCCCTGCCGGGCAGCGCGCTCTTCATGATGGTCTGGCCGTCGTGGTCGGTGTCGTCGGTTGCGCCCCGCGACGAGGCCGGTGATGCCGGCGACGGAGCAGCGGGACTGTCCGGGGCCGTGTCCGGGCGGGCGAAGGCGTGGATCAACGACGGCGGCCCCTGCTGGGCAGGCGGCGTGGCGGCAGGAACCTGCCCGGGGGCGGCGGGTGCACGGTCGCCGCCGGTGGCCCAGGGCACCGAATCGATCAGGCCGCCGGGCACGGCGGGCGGCGCGGGGGCAGGAGCGGGCGCGGGCTCCGGCCCGGGGGCGAAAACCGGCTCCGGTTCGGGGGCGGGCTCCGGTTCCGCGGCGGGTTCGGCCGCGGCAGTTGCGGGTTCACCGTCGGCGTCCGGGTCCTCACGGACGGCGGCGTCCTCGATGGTCCGCAGCACGGTCTGTTCCCAGAGGTGGTCGTAGCTGCTGGTGGGTTCGGCCTCGGCCGGCTCGGGTACCTCGGGTACATCCGGGTCCGTGGGTTCAGATGCGGCGGGTTCCGAGGCGGCGGCTGCAGGCTCTGCCGCTTCCGGCTCCGCCGGTGCCAGGTCCTCCGGCAGTTCCAGCATGGTGTCGGCAGAGCTGCCTCCGTCGCCGGATTCGATCTCGGTCTCGTCGGAGGTCTGGTCGTCCGCTTCGTCGGCGGCCCCACCGGCCAGCTCAGCCTCGACATCCGCCGCCGCGGCGGCGAGCAACACCTCGTCGCGGGGTGCCGCAACCGCAGGGGCCGCCGTTGCGGAGGTCTCTACCGCTGCCGGGGTCTGTACCGTCCCGGGCGTACCGCCGTCGAGCGTGCAGACGAGCCCCCGGAGCATCACGACGCCCTCGGCCAGCGGCAGCAGGTCCCCCGCCGCCGCGGCGGCCGCCGCCGCAGCCGCAGCCGAGTCGCCCGCGGCCGCGGGCAGTACGGCTTCGAAACCCTCAGCGGCGGGCAGCCGGCGCTCGGTCCAGGTGGTCACGTCGCGGCCGCTGAGTTCGGTGGTGGCGCCGCCGTCGAGCCGGACGGTCAGGTCAATCTCGCCGCGGAGGAACACCCGCAGGGGCGCCGTCAGGCCCACCACGCCGAACCACGGCAGCCGGAACAGCGACCCGCCCGAGGCCGCGGTGACGGCGTCGAGCACCTCGTGGATCTCCGGGGACCGGCCCAGCAGCGCCCACAGCGGCTCCACCAGGGAGCGTCTGGTGTCCGGCGGCAGCAGCACGACGGTGCCGCCGCGGATGATCCCCAGCCAGTCCCCCGGCAGGTAGCTCAGCTGTGCCCGTTCCTCAGCAGCGTGAGCTGCCGCGGCGTCAGCGCTTGCCATGGCTGTCCCGGTCAGGGGCATCGGCCACCGCACCATCGGGGTCCACGTCCAGGACCTCGGTCGCGGCGGACTCGGCGGTGATGTCCTCGGCCGGGAGCACGTCGGTGTCGACCAGTTCGGGGCGTGGGAGCGTGTTCTCGTCCTCTGCCTCGCCGGGGGTGCGCGGGGCCGTGTGGGCGCCGCCGTCGCCGGCCACGTTGCTGGCGTCCACCACGATGCAGGTGACGTTGTCGCGGCCGCCGCTGCGCAGCGCCGCCTGGATGAGCTGGTCCACCGCTGCCTGCGGGTCCGGCTCGCCGGCAAGGATGCCGGCGATCTGCTCGTCGTTGAGCTCGCCGTTCAGCCCGTCGGAGCAGACCAGCATCCGGTCGCCCTCCTCCACGGGCAGCAGCCAGTAGTCCGCCTCGGTCTCGTCGCCGGTGCCCAGCGCGCGGGTGACCACATGGCGGCGGGGGTGCACGGCGGCCTCGGCCTTGGTGATCTCGCCGGCGTCGACGAGTTCCTGGACCTCGGAGTGGTCCACGCTGACCTGGCTGAGTGTGCCTTGGCTGAGCCGGTAGGTGCGGGAGTCGCCGATGTTCATGACCAGCCAGTACGGCACGCCGCGCTGCTCCACCACCACGACGCCGGTGAGGGTGGTGCCGGCGCGGGAGCCGGTGGCCTCGCGGATGTCCGCGTCAGCCTGGACCAGGTACTGCTGGAGGCCCGCCGCGGTGGCGTCGCGTTCCCCGGTGGCCAGCTGCGGGATGCCGGCGAGGGTGCGGACGCAGATGCCGCTGGCGATCTCGCCGGCCTCGTGTCCGCCCATGCCGTCGGCGACGGCGAAGACCGGGTCCGCGGCGATGTAGGAGTCCTCGTTCATTTCACGGCGGAGGCCACGGTCCGTGCCGTAGCCGCAGTTGAGCCGCAGGCTCGGGGCGCTGCTGCCGGCACCGCTGCTTGCGGCACCCGCGGTGGCTGCGGCGGAGGGAACGGGAGACGGCTGTGTTGTCATGCCTGTCCTAGGTAGAAGGAGCGGTCACCGAAGTGCACGGTGGAGCCGGGGCGTACGTGGGTGGGCTCTCCGGGGGCCAGCGCGGTGCGGATGCCGTCCGGGGTGGTGACGGCGCTGCCGTTGGTGGAGTTCCGGTCGGTCACCCAGATGCCGCCGTCGCCGGCCTGCAGGTGCAGGTGGGTCTTGGAGATGGAGCGGCCCGGGTCGGCTACCGGGATCAGCTGCACGGCGTCCTCGCCGGGGTGGCCGGCGGGGTTGCGGCCAATCAGCGAGGCGCGGTCGAGCTCGATTTCCCGGCCGTCGTCGATCCGGATCCGCAGCATGGCGAGGGTTATCGGCGCGGAGGAGTCGCCGCGGACCTGGGTGCGGTCATGGTCATCGTCGGGGTGGACGCCGAAGGCGCGGTTGTTCGCCGGGGTGCTGCGGACGGCCTCGATCGGCGCGAACCCGGCGGGAGCGGGGACGACGGCGGGGGCGGGCGCCACGGCAGCAGGTTCGGCCGCCGGGGCCGGGGCGGGAGCAGCAGTCGCAGGCCGGGCATCCAGCCGGGCGGCACCCGCGACGGGCGAGGCGACCTGCTGCACCGGCGGCAGGTCGAGCGGGGCGAAGCTGTAGGGGCCCTGGATCCCGCCGGTGGCGATGGGGTTGCGTCCGGCGGCGACGTCGAACACCAGGGTCTTGGCGGCGGCGTCGTGCCAGCCGCGCAGCCCGTTGTTCTTGTCCCACCGGTTGGAGATGACCACCAGGACGGCCCACACGGCGGCGACAACGACGGCGGCCCCGAGGATCCACTGCGCGGCGCCGAACCACTGGAAGGCCACCACCAGTACCGCGGCCACGGCGGCCAGCAGCACCCCGGCTCCGGTGATCAGCCCGCGCAGGAACACCGCGCCGCCGCCGGGGGCGTACCCGTCGGCGTCGGCGGTCCGGAGGCCCAGCACGCGGTTGCCCAGGGTGACGCCGGAACGGGACTCGAACACCGCTTGGACGATCACGTACACCGCGGCGATGCCGAGACCGATGCCGCCGAAGAGCACCAGCGAGGAGGTGTTGTAGATGATGGTTCCGTTGCTGCGGGTGCGGGTGACCTGCGAGAACCCCACAGCGAAAAGGATCGCCAGGACCGCCACAGGGCCGGTCCAGTCCAGCACCGCGGCCCCCAGACGCCGCTGCGCGGTCGCTGGAACCAGCTCAAGCTTGTTCGGCAACGCGGTACCTCCCCTGGTCCGTGGACGTCCGCGCCGGCCGGCCGGGCGTCCCGTGATGTCGCGCCGCCCGGACTGTTTGGCGCTACCGGGATAGTACCGGGTCCGGGGACGCTCCGCGGGGCGGAGGGGACGGCGTGGGCGGCGCGGTTGGCCAGCGGCGTCCCGCAGGCGGGGCAAAATGTGGCGCCCGGGCGGATCGGCTGCTGGCAGCGCGGGCAGCGGTCGGCGTCGGTCATGGCTCGGTGCGGGTCTTCCTGAAGCGTCACTGTGGTTCCTGGGGCGGACCGGGCTCCACTGTACTAGCTTGCTTCCGGCCGGGCCGTTTCCTGCCGGGCAGCACCGGCCTGAGGCTGCGCAGCGTGAGCGCGGCACGGCCCTCGGCCAGCAGCGAGCGGGGCGAGAACCTCGCCTGCTGGCGCCGCCAGAAGCCCATCGTCCCGGTCATTTCCTTGAGCGACCCGTCCACGATCTCCCAGTACTGGCGCACCTGGTCCTCGCTGGGTTCGCCCGCGCCGAAGATGGCGGCGTCGGCGCGGTGGGCCAGCAGCGTCGTCGTGCCCTTGCTGGCGGGGAACGCCTCGCCGAGCACCACGGAGGTTTCCCGCCGGGTGGCCCGGCCGTCCACGCCGGCGCCCAGGTCGGTGGCCAGGCTCAGCACCTCGCTCCAGCCGCCGCCCACGCGCTGGGAGGGGTTGCCTGTGGTGAAGCGGGCCTTCCGCCGCCGGGACTTCAGAAGGGCGATCAGCAGCAGCGGCAGCGCGATCACGGCCACCGGGATGAGGGCGACGCCGATCGCGGAGAGCAGCGGTCCCCAGAACAGCCAGGGGTTGTTCTTCTTCTCGTCCGCGTCGAGCGCGTCCGGGGAGGAGTCCGGCGGGAGCTCGGCCGGCTCCTGCGGCGGGGGCGGCGGCTGCAGCACCTGCGGCTTGGGCTTGGACTTGTTCTCCGGGTCCGGCGGGATCGGGACGTTGTCCTTGGGCGGGGTGGGATCGAAGGCCACCCAGCCGACGCGGTCGAAGGCCACCTCCACCCAGGCGTGGACGTCCTTGCCGGTGATCTGCACCTGTCCGGCGCCGTTTTCCGGGCCCTTGGGGTCCGGGTAGAAGCCCATCACTACGCGGGACGGGATGCCCAGGTGCCGCAGCATCAGGGACATCGCCACGGAGTACTGCTCGTCGTCGCCGAGCATCTGCTTGGCGGTGAGCAGGGCGCGGATGCGGTTGGAGCTGTGGCCGGAGACGCTGGGCAGTTGGCCGTCGTCGATCAGGCCGTTGCTGAAGGCGCCCTTCTTCTGGAAGTGGGCCTCGATCTGCCGGACCCGGTCGATCGCGGTGGGTGCGTCCGCGGCGAGGTCGTTCGCCTGGGACCCCACCACGGGCGGGACTTCCTCGGGGTCCGGCAGGGTGTCCTTGGCGAAGTCGTACTGCGTGAGCTGGCCGTGTTCGAGCATCACCGGGTCGGCCACCTGGACGCTGTAGGAGTCGCCCTTGGCCAGGCCGCGGGTGGTGACGGCGGTGTCCGTGCCGGAGTTGAAGTACAGGCCGGAAGCGGCGCCGGAGCCGTCGCTGGTGAAGCTGATGCCGGTGGTCTTCCGTCCGCCGGGGAGGAAGTAGCCCTGGTAGTCCTCGATGGTCACGTCGAGGGTGTAGTCCCGGGTGGGTACGACGCCGGAGGAGTCCGCCAGGGTGTTCAGCGACTTGGCGTCGCCCACCTTGCTGAAGCTGCCGGAGCCGTTGGGGTCCATCGAGTAGTTGGTGCCGTTGAAGGAATCGAGCGCGGCCAGGCGGACCCGGCCGTCCTTGGGCAGGCCCTTGACCAGGAAGAGATTGTCGTCCTTTTTGTCCTTGACGAAGTTCCGGAAGCTCGCCAGCGGCGTGACGTAGTCCTTCGGGTCGAACGGCGGGACGACGGCGTTGCGCAGCACCCGCCGGTCGTCCCCGCCGGTAAGCAGCGGGGAGGTCACGGCGGTAGTGCCGATCGCCACGGCGATCACGCCGGCGGCGGTGCCGAGGCGGCGGAGCCGGGCGGCACGGGCCGCGGCCGGGTCCGCGTCCGGCCGGTTCACCGAAACGGTGCGGGTGCTGTTGCGGCGCAGGGCGTCCCGTCGGAAGGTGGCCCAGGCGATCGCGATCACGGTCAGGGCGGTGCCGCGCTCCACGGTCAGGAACGCGGCGTTGGTGCTGAAGGCGATCCCGGTGATGAACAGCACCAGGACCGGCAGCAGCGGCCAGTACGGGTTCTTCAGCCGCCAGATCAACAGCCCGGCGGCAAGGGCGGTGAGCAGCGAGCTGAGGAACGGCACGATCAGGGTGCCGCCGGCGGTTCCCACCGGCACGCCCACGGTGAGCATGTCCTTCCAGGCGAAGACGATGCCGGTCAGCAGGGTCCGGAGCGATTCCAGGCTGGGCAGCACGGCGGCCAGGGCCGCGCCCGGGACGGCCAGCGCCGTGCCAAAGATCAGGTAAGCGGCGAGGGTCAGCGCGGCGGTGGCGAGGCCGCCGAGCCGCAGGTGCACGGAGGCGGCGGCGACGCCGAGGCCCAGCAGGACGCCGCCGAGGCCGGCCACGAGGTAGTACGGGTCCCCGCCGAAGCTGAGGCTGAAGCCCAGGACCCCGAGGCCCAGCAGGACGGTGAGGACGCCGGCGTCGAGAAGGTAATGCCAGGCCGGCTGCCCGTCGCTGAACCCCGACATCGTAGGGACGGAACGCGTGGCGGGCTTGCGGCTGGCGGGATTGCGGTCGCGGCGCAGCGGGCTGGCACTCATGCGGCCGCCTTTCGGAGCACGATGGCGAGCTCGGCGAGGTCGCCGAGGGTGAGGACGGTCAGGTCCGCGATGTTGGCGCGGGAGGGGCGGCTCCGGCCTGGACCCGGACGGCGAGGCTGCGGACGCCCGGCGGCACGGACGCGGCCGCGGAGCGCAGCTGCGTGGGGGTGACGTTGCTGCCGACGATGAAAAACACCACCGAGGCGTTCGGGACGGTATCGGCGAGCGTCCGGGCGAGGTCGACGGCGGTCTTCCGCTGCGACGCGCCGACAATCCGGGTCATGTCATCGAGCATGTTGCGGCCGGTCTCGCAGCGCAGGGGGCCTTGCTGGGTCAGGACGTCAAGGTTGCGCTGCTCCCGGATGGCCTGCAGGCCGATGGATCCGGCGGCGGAGATGGCGAGTTCGAACTCCTCCTCGGAGGCGTATTCGTCCGTGTTGGTCGAGAGCGAGATCGCCAGGTGGGCGCGGCGGGTCTCCTCGAACTGCCGGACCATGAGCTTTCCGGTCCGGGCCGTGGTCTTCCAGTGGATGTGCCGGCGGTCATCGCCCGGCACATAGTCGCGCAGCGCATGGAAGGACACGTCGGCGCTGGAGAGTTCGGTGGTGGGCATGCCCTCGAGGTCGCGGATGAAGCCCGCGGCGGACCCGGCGAGGGGCACGGTGCGGGGGTGCACAAACAGGTCGCGCGGTTCGGTCCAGAGCACCTGTCGGCGCAGCAGGTGCAGCGGGTCTGCGCGCACCGAACGGACCGGGCCCACCACGATCACGGCGCGGCGGGCGGTGGGGATGGTGAAGAGGTCCTCGTGCACCTGCGCCGGCTTCATCCGCGGCAGGTGGAACACCGCCGTCGCGGACCCCACCGGCAGTTCCAGGGCGGCGGGCAGCAGCGGCCGCGCCGAGGTGTTGGACACCGCGATGCTGCCGACGGCGCTGTCCCCCACGGCCACCCGCATCCGGGCGAGGTCCAGCAGGACACCGTAGGAGGACCGGCCCAGGATGAAGCCAACGGCCAGCACAAAGAGCACGAACGCGGCGATCGCCGCCGCCTGCGCCTCCTGCCAGCCATAGGCCTGGCCCAGGATCCAGAGCAGCACGGAGCCGGCCAGCACGGCCCAGCCGAGGATACTGACCACGGCCAGGACCGGCTGGACGTGCCGCCGGAAACGGTCGCGAACCAGCCGGGCGGCGGGGGCCAGCGCCATGGCGGCGGTGCCGCGGGCCTCGGCCCAGACGGCGGAGGGGTGCAGCCGCGCGGGCACGCCAGCCCGGGAAAAGGGCTGCTTCAGGCGGTCAGCAAGCCGGGTCAGCGGGGTGCCGGTGGACATAGGGGTGGCCTTCGTTCGTGCGGGAAATGCGGAGTGAAGCGGGACGTTAGACGGCGGCGCGCTGCTGCGGGGCGGCGACGTCGGCCAGCACCCGGGTGAGCACGGCGTCGGCGGTGGCGCCGGAGAATTCCGCTTCCGGGTCCATGACCAGGCGGTGGGTCCAGACGACGGCGGCGAGGTCCTTGACATCGTCGGGCAGGACGAAGTTGCGGCCCTGGGCGGCGGCCCAGACCTTGGCGGCGCGGACCATCGCGAGGGCGCCGCGGACGGAGACGCCCAGGCGGGTCTCCGCGGCGTTGCGGGTCTCCTCGCAGAGCCGGGAGATGTATTCGAGCACGGCGGTGTCCACGTGGGTGGTGGCGGCCAGGTCGGCCATGTCCGCGACGGCCTGGGTGGTGATCACGGCGGTGATCTCCTTGGACCGGTCCTTGAGGTTGGCGCCGCCGAGCAGCTGCACCGTGGAGGCGTGGTCCGGGTAGCCGATGGAGGTCTTGATCAGGAAGCGGTCCAGCTGCGCCTCCGGCAGCCGGTAGGTGCCGGCCTGCTCGATCGGGTTCTGGGTGGCCATCACCATGAACGGCCGGCCGGCCTCGTAGGTGGTGCCGTCCACGGTCACGCGTGACTCCTCCATGACCTCCAGCAGCGCCGACTGGGTCTTCGGCGAGGCGCGGTTGATCTCGTCGGCCAGGACGATGTTGCTGAAGATCGGGCCCTTGTGGAACTCGAACTTCTGAGTCTTCTGGTCGTAGATGGTCACGCCGGTGACGTCCGAGGGCAGCAGGTCCGGGGTGAACTGGATCCGGCTGTTCGAGCCCTGCACGGTGGCGGCGAGGGCACGGGCCAGGGAGGTCTTGCCGGTGCCGGGGGCGTCCTCGAAGAGCACGTGCCCCTCGGCCAGCATGGCCGTGAAGGTCAGCCGGATGACGTGTTCCTTGCCGAGGACGGCCTGGCCGACGTTGGCGACGAGCTTGTCAAAGGTGCCGGCAAACCACTCGGCCTGTTCGGTGGTCATGGTCATGGCGTGGTCCTCTTCTGGATCGGGTGGTTCATGGGTGGGGCCGCCGGGAGGGATTCCCGGCGGCGGCCGGCTTTCGAGGTGGGGGCGGACATCAGCAGCCGCCCGGTGCGGGTCCATAAAGATTCACCGTGGTGGACTTGGCGTACCACTGCGGATGGCTTCCCTCGGTCATCCGGTACCAGGGGGTCCCGTTGCCGTAGATGTCCTTGGTGCAGTCGACGTTCAGCCTTCCCTCGGAGTTCTGCACCCAGCCGACGCCGCAGGACGGGCCGCTCGGGTTGTAGGTGTCCGCCTGGCCGGGTTTGCCCGGGCAGGTGCTGTTGTGCGCCTGGATCTGGGACAGCGGCGGTGTCGGGTCGGCACCGGAGGTGGAGGCCGCGCTGCCGGAGCCGCCGCAGTCCTTGTTTCCGTCGGTGCCGTTGCAGGCCCGAACCGCAAGGGTATGCCGCTGGCTCCAGCCGCCGCCGCTGTGATCGTAGCTGCGGTTGAGTCCAACACTGGTCCAGCCGCCGCCGTCGTAACTGACCTCGTAGCGATTAATCACCCGGCCGTTGTCGTTCGGCTGGCTCCAGGTCCAGTGCACCTGTCCGTCGCCCTTCGCGGACGTGCCGCCGTTGACGCTGGGTGCCCCGGGCGGGCCATAGGGAACTGCCGAGCCGATGGCCTGGGCATCGCCGGAAACGTTGTTCTTGGTGGACACGGCGATGATGTTCACCGTGACGTTCTTTCCGTTGGGCTGGCCGGAGATGGTGCCGCCGGGCGCGTTAATCGGACCGGACCCGTAGGCGGTGCTCCAGCGGTAGGCGATCTCGGAGGCCTGCGAGCCGTTGCGCTGCGCCTGCGTCAGCGGGGTGAAGGTGACCTTCAGTTCCCCGCTGTTGCCGGGAGCGGCCACGGTGCCGCTGCTCACCATGCCGGGTTTGCCGGCCGCGCGGACCGGGGCCGAGGACGGGCTGGTACCGGAGGTGCCGGCTTTGTTGGTGGCCGCCACCGTGAAGGTGTAGTCCGCCTCCGAGTTATCGACGGTCACGTTCTGCGAGGTGCCGGAGACCTGCTGGGTGTTCACCACGGATCCGCCCCGCAGGGTGGTGAGGGTGTAGGCGGAGATCGCGTCGCCGTTGTTGTTCGGCGCCGCCCAGGAGACCTTCATCTGGCTCTGCGAACCGACCGAGCCGGCCTGGCTGGCGCTCGGCGCCGCCGGGGTGACGGGCACGCCGGCGGGGTTTCCGCAGCCGAGTAGGGGCTCCACTCGGAGGGGTCCTTGGCGTCGTTCCTGGCCAGCACGCGCACCGTGTAGGCCACGCCGTTCTTCAGGCCCTTCCAGACGTAGCTGGTTGTGGTCAGGTTCTGAATCTGGGCATTCTGGCCCGCGGGGGCCGGTGAAATCTCCAGGTCGTAGGACTTGATCGCCGATCCCTTGGAGGCGGGCGCCGTCCATGCCACGGCCAGCTGCTTGTCACCGAACTTCAGGGTCGGCGCGGCAGGGGTGTCCGGCTTGACGTCCGGGCGCACCTCGGCGGAGGCCGGGGACGGGTCGGAGGTGTTGATGGCGTTCGTGGCCGTGACGGTGAAGTGGTACTTGGTGTTGTTCGTCAGCCCGTTCAGGGTGCACGAGTTGGCCGGGCAGTCCTGGCTGAAGCCGCCCTCCCCCGTCACCGTGTACTTGGTGATCGGCGAGCCGCGGTCCGCCGGCGGGGTCCAGGTCAGCAGAGCCGTCCGGTCCCCCACGCTTTGGGCCTGCGGGGTTCCGGGGGCCAGCGGCTTGTCCTTGACGGTCAGCCTGATCCGGGCGGTCGCGTTCCGGGACGGGTCGCCGGTCTTGTCCGCCACCGTGTAGGACACCACCATGGTGCCCGACGCGGACGGGGTGACCTGCACGCTGTCCCCGGCCACGGAGACGTTACCGGAGCCGGTCTCCGCGGTGGCGGAGAGGATCTTCAGCGGTGTCTCCGGGAACGGGTTCGCGTCGTTGGCCAGCACGTTGACCGTCACCGGCTTGCCGACGGCGGCGTTTTCCTCGACGTCGTCGTTGGCCACCGGCTTGGGCCGGTTGGAGGCCGTCGCGGTCAGCTGGTACGTGGCCGTCGATTCCAGGCCGCGGCGATCCTTGGCCTTGACCTGGACCGCGCCGGTGGCGCCGGAGGCGGTGCCGTCCTTGACCGTGACCTTGAGCGTCTTGCCGTCGATCGAGGCGTCGAACCCGGCGGGCGCGTTGCCGACGAGTTCGTACTTCATGGAGTCCACGTCGCCGTCGTCCGGGTCGGTGGTGAGCTTGGCCAGGTCGGTGCTGGCGGTGTCGCCCTTGGGCACGTCCACCTGGCTGCCCAGCAGCACCGGCGGGTTGTTCCGGTTGGGGTCCGGGAGCACCTTGGTGCGGATGCTCAGGGTGGACTTCAGGCCGGCCGGGTCGTCCGGGCCGGCGCCGTCGGTGACCTCGAAGCTCAGCGAACCGGGGCCCACGTAGTCCTGGCCGGCGGTGTACTTCAGCGCGGTGCCGTCGCCCGCCACCGGGTCGGAGCCGTCCGCGCCGATCAGCTTGATCCGGTCCGTCTGGGTCAGCCGCGGTGAGCGGCCGTCGCGGACCTTGACCCATTCCTTGAGATCGACCGTGACGGACTGCCCGGCGACCACCTCAATGACGTCGTTCTTGGCCAGGGTGGGAACCTGCTGGCCGATGCCGGGCACCCAGATGATGGCGGTGGACTTCAGCCCGTCCACGTCCTCCACGGTGTAGGGAATCAGCTGCGGCCCCTCGGTCAGTTCGACGATCACGTTGCCGTCGGTGCCGGGCCGGGCGGTGGGCGACTCGGTGGAGATCTTGAGGTTCTCGCCGACGCCGTCGGGGTCCTCGTCGTTCTTGAGCACGGGCACGTCGACGGCGGTCTTGCCCAGTGTCTGGGCGGAGGTGACCCGGTCGTCGCGGGCGATCGGTGCCTGCAGCGGCACGTCCTTCATGGCCTTCACCGCGATCGAAGCCTGGGCGGTGGCTCCGCGGTCGTCCGCCACGGTGTAGCGGACGTTGGTGGTGCCCTCCTCCCCCGGTGCCAGCACGATGATCCGGCCGCTCTGCTTGCTGACGGTGGCCTGCAGCTCCTGAGGGGCCTCGATCTCGTTCGCGAGGATCTTGATCGGGTCGCCGTCGGGATCGGTGTCGTTGCCCAGGGCGTCGACGGCGATCTGCCTGCCGGGCCGGACCTTGACCTCGTCATCCACCGGGGTGGGCTTCTGGTTGACGTCCCCGCGCGGGGCGATACCCACCGTCACGGTGCCCGTGTTCACGGCACCCTGCCGGTCCACCACCTTGTAGCGGAAGGTGTCGGTGCCCGCGCCGTCGCCGGCGGCGGTGAAGTCGATGAAGTTGCTTCCCACGGTGGCCGTGCCCATCGACGGGGAGCTGTCGATCCCGGTCAGCTGGACCGAGTCGCCGTCGGGGTCGATGCCATCCAGTTCCACCGGGATCCGAACGGTGCCGGCGGCCACCACGCGGGCGGTCAGGTTCTTCGGCTGCGGGCGGGAGTTCTGCGCCCCCTCCAGCGGCAGGATGTGGATGGTGACCGCGGCGGCGCTCTTCTGCCCCTGCGGGTCCACGGCGTTGTAGATGGCGCGGACGGTCTTCGGAACGGGTCCGGCGATGAAGCGCAGGGTGTTCTCGGAGACGAAGCTCTTGCCGTCGGCCTCGGGGACGGGCTGCGGGAGCACCGGGTCCACGGTGAGTTTCTGGCCCTGCGGGTGGGTGTCGTTGGCCAGCACCGGAATCGTGACGACGTCGTTGACGCGCACGTTGACCTCGTCCGGCTTCGGTTGCGGGGCCTCGAGCACGGCCGGGGCGGGCACCGGGACCACGGAGACGCTGCCGGTGGCGGACTTGCTGCCGTTGGACATGGTGTAGCGGAAGGTGAACGGTTCCCGCGTGCCGACGATGTCGGTGACCCGCAGGACGCTGTGGTCGATCACGCTGACCGAGGCGGTGGAGTTCTCCGGCACCTGCACGGACTGCAGCACCAGGACCCCGCCGGCCGGGTCCGAGTCGTTGGCCAGCGGGTCCACCAGGACGCTGCCGCCGGTGGGCATGAGGGCGACGTCGTGCACGGCCACCGGGTTGCCGGTGTCCTTGCCGGATTCGACGTCCACCCGGATCAGGCCCTGGGTGCTCTGCGGGCCGTTGCTGGCGATGTAGGTGAGGTAGACGGGACCGGCGGTGTCGCTGCGGAAGGTGAAGGTTCCGCCGTCGGTCACCGGGCCCAGCTGGGCGGGGCCGGCGGCCTCCACCTGGGCCAGGCGCAGGGCGCCGCCGTTGGGGTCTACGTCGTTCTTCAGCGGCGCGATCACCAGGTCCTGGCCGACGACGGCGGTGACGTGGTCCGCGTTGACCACCGGCTGCAGGGCGCCGGGCGGCTGGACGTTGACGATCACCTTGCCGGTGGTGGTGGCGCGGCCGTCCCACACAGTGGCGGTGACGGTCTTCTTGCCGGGGGCGGCGCCGGAGTCCTGGTAGCTGAGGAGGCCGTCGCGGCGGACCTTGACCTGGTCCTGCTCGTTGTCCGCCTTGGCGTCCAGCAGCACCAGGTCATCGCCGTCGGGGTCGGTCCAGTCGGTGAGGATGTTCTGGCTCACGGACTTGCCCTGCTCCACCAGCATGGTGGTGGGCTCGCCGCGCTTGAAGAGCGGCGGCTTGTTCTCGTCGGGGCCGACGACGCTGAGCGTGACGGTGCCGCCGGCGGAGAGGCCGCGGCCGTCCGCGGCGTTGTAGCCGAAGGTCTCGGTGCCGGGCTTGGCGTCCGGCGGGACGGTGATCTGGAAGGCCGTGCCGCCGTAGATGCTCTCCAGGCTGCCCGACTTGGGGCCGTTGCCGGCCACGGAGGCGGTGAGGACGTCGCCGTCGGGGTCGGAGTCATTGTCCAGGACCGAGAGCACGGTGGTGCGGCCGGGCCGCACGCCCACGCTGTCCGGCTTGGTTTCCGGCGGCCGGTTCGGCTTGGTGCGGTCCGGGAGGATGTTGATGGTGTTGTTGTCCGCGGATTCCTGGTCCTGGTCGTTGGACTGGTTCTTCGGCGGGATGACGTCGTCCCAGTTGTTCACCAGCTGCATGTTCTGGTTGACCAGCCAGACGTTGCCGGAGTTCACGTCATTGAGGACCACCAGGTCCCGGTTGACCCGGAAAACATAGCTCGGCGACGCCGAGGCCTTCGGCACGTCAGAGGTCTTGTCGTCCGCGTTGTTCACGCAGTCGCGGACGTACTTGTTAGCCCCCGACCAGGCCGCGTGCACGCAACCGCCCAGCTGCACCGGCGCCGCCGGCACGCCCTGGCCGCCGAACGTCACCGTCCGCGCCGTCGAACCATCCAGCGGAACCTCCAGCAACGCCTTCGGCGTGGCCACGGCCACTGCATCCGAGCCCGGACCGGGCTGCTGCAGCTTGGCATCCTTCGCATCCGCCAGCGCCAGTTCCCGGCCGCCGGGCAGGAACAGCTTGGACCGGCCGGCATCGAGCACCACAGGCTGGTCCCCCACAACCGTCAGCTGCACCGTTCCGGCGCCCTTCAGCCCGTCCCAGGTAGCGGACTGCGAGTCCGCCGTGGGCTTCCCGGCCGTGTCGACACCGGTGACCGTGACCTTCCCGGACTTCGGGTCGACGCTGTAGATCCGGTCGTCGGAGCCGACGACGGAGACCACGCCCTGGCCGCCCTGGAGCACCGGTTCCACGTTCTCCGGGTCAAAACTGTTCAACGAAGACGGCGAGAGCGCCCAGACCGAACCCTTCGCCGGGTCGGTCACGGCAATGACACGCGAGCCGAAGCTGACCTCAGCGGATCCGGGCAGCTTCCGGTCCCCGCCAAGGCGCATCTGCGCGGCGGAGACCTGATTCAGGGTCGCCCCGTTGGCGTCGTCGACGAATACGGTGCCGGCGTCCTGCAGGACATCGAAAGAGGTCGACGCCGGCGTCACGGCGCCGTCGAGCACGCGGGACGGGTAGTTCAGCCGGCCCACGGCATTCTTCGACTTCGAGACCACCCAGACGCCGCCGTCGTTCAAATCCACCTCGGTGGTCTTGAACCCCGGGTACAGCACCGCGGCCACCACCAGGACGGCCAGCGACACCACGAACCCCACCACCGACAGCGCCCGGCGCCGGGCACGGCTCAGGCGCCGGAAACGGGGCAGCAGGGAGCCCGGTTTCTTGGCTTTCAGAGTGCTCAGCAGTCGTGTCACGGCGTCAGTAGTCCCTCAAGAAAAATGCGGCATTGGGTTCCGGGCGGATGCCCCGGGCAGGGCTCGACGCCCCGCGACAGCCTACCGAACGGCCCGCGGCGGCGCGATGGGGAGCTCTGCCCGCCGGCGGCTCCCCCGTGGGCTCCGGCCCGGCTGGGCCTCCACGACTATGACATAAGACCGGCGACTTTAGAAACCCCGGGACTTAGTCCAGGACCAGGCCCTTGCCCTGTCCGCGCTGCAGTTCCACCGGCAGGATCTCGCCGAAACCACGCACGTTTTCGGCTTCCCGGGGCAGCAGGACGAAGCGTTCATCGTGCTCCAGGGCCGCAGCGGTCATGGAGTCCACCAGCACGGTGCCGGGGTCCGCGAGCGCGGTCAGCCGGGCCGCCAGGTTGACGGTGGGACCGTAGATGTCGCCCAGCCGGGACAGGATGCGGCCCCAGACCATCGCCACCCGGGCCTGGGGCAGGATCTCGTCGTCGTTGAAGGCCTGCGATAGGGCCAGGGAGATTTCGGCGCCCGCGGCGAGGGTCTCGGCAATATAGAGGACTTCGTCGCCCACGGTCTTGACCAGCCGGCCGCCGCCCACGGAGATGATCTCCGCGCACTTGTTTTCGAACCGCTGCACCAACTGGGCCAGGGTCTTCTCGTTCATCCGGCGCGAGAGGCTGGTGTAGGAGACCAGGTCGGCGAAGCCGACGGCGCGGGCCAGGGGCAGCGGCGCGTCGTCCTCGTCGCCCTCGCGGCCCTCCTCGCTGGAGGCCAGCCCGGCCTCGGCGCGGACGGCCAGGCGCTGCACGCCCGCGTTGAGCTGCCGGCGCCAGGAGTAGACGAGCACCTCCTCGAGGGCGTCCACCAGGGCGGGCAGCTGGCCGACCAGCTGCTTGCGGGCGACGGCGTCGCTGACGCCCTGCTGGTGGACCATGTCCTCGACCAGGGCCTCGATCTGCCAGACCACCATACGGTCCGTCATCTGGCCGATGGCGCGGGTGACGGAGATGGCCGCTTCCTCGGTAAGTGTGCCGGTGCGGACCAGGTCCACCACGGTGTTCAGGGCGGTCAGGTCCGCCTCGGTGAAGGCCACGTCCTCATCGCCCAGGTTCGGGAAGCCGAGGGCGCGCCACAGCTTCCGGGCGGAGAGCAGGGACAGGCCGGCCCCGGCGGCCACCTCGCGGCGGCGCAGCTTGCGTTCGCCGCCGAGCAGCCGCTGTTCGAGGGCCTTGATCGCCAGCCGTTCGGGCGACATGGTGCCGGTGGCGGGGTGCGCGGCGACGGCCTGGGCGCGTGCGGTCTGTTCCGCGGACCGGTCTGCCTCGGACAGGTCTTCCGCGGGCGGTTCCGCCGCGTCGGGGACGTCGGCGTCGGCCGGGTCGGAACCGGCATCGGCGGCGTCGTCGGTGAGGGTTTCGGGATCGACAGTCCCTACAGCAGCGCCGCGGGCCGCGTCGTCGTCGGCCGTGTCCAGCACCGCGGCCTCCAGGGCGGCGGGGTCAACGACGGCGTCGGGCACGTCGGAGGGCTCGGGCGCCAGGAGTCCGGTTTCCGGGTGCGCGTTCTCAGCGGTCATCTCGTCCACCTTCCCTCATCTCCCATGGCCATTCGTCGGAGCCGTCCTCCGTACCGCCGTCGTTCATCACTTCGCCCTCCGGAAGCTCTTCCATCGCCTCGAGGATGAAGCGCCGGAAGGTCATGACTTCCGGGACGTCGGGAATCACCGTGTTCGCGGGGTACCCGGTGTCCAAGGATATATTCCCGGACCGCAGGCTCCGTTGAAGCAACGACTGATCGACAAACACATTACGGACTGCGACGAGCGGAACCTGCTGGTCGCGGCGGCGGAGCATGCCGTTGCGGGCTACCAGGCGCCGGCTGGTGAGGATGTAGCGGCTGCCCTGCCAGGCCACCAGCCGGGGCAGCCCGTATGAGAGCACGGCCCACGCCGCGACCACCATGCACGCCCCGGTCAGCCAAGGCGTCCATTCGGCGGTCACCAGCGGCAGCAGCTTGCCCGGTCCGCCCTTGGTGATCCAGGCGCAGGCATAGGCGGTGAGGGCCGCGATGACGATCAGGAGCAGCGCCGGGCCGATCAGGGTCCGGGGCTGCGGGCGGGTGGTCACGATGACCTGCTCGCCCGGGAACAGCTCTTTACGCATAGCCGCTTTCGGTGCCGGGCGGGCTCCACGGGCGCAGGTGGACGACGTCGCCGGCGGTCACCACGTGCTCGCGGCCGTGCTCGTCGACCACCAGCAGCGAGCCGTACTCGTCCAGCCGGCTGGCGTGGCCGATGATCTCGTGGTCGCCGGGCAGCTGCGCCCGGACCTGCTTGCCGAGGGTGGTGAGTACGTGTTCAACGCGCTTGTGCAGGGCGGGGCCGCCGGCCAGGCCCGCGGCGGGGTCGCCGTCGGCGTTGCAGAAGCCGCGGTACAGCGTGCAGAAGCGGGACAGGTAGCTCTTGAGCAGCTCGGTCCGGTCCACGGTGCGGGGGTTCTCCAGCAGCACGGACGTGGCGGTGGGTACCGGCAGCTCCGCGTCGGTCAGGGTGACGTTAAGGCCGGTGCCGAGGATCACCGGGGGGACGGCGCCGTCGCCCATGGGGCCCAGCTGAGCCAGGATGCCGGCGATCTTCTTCCCGCGCACCAGCACGTCGTTGGGCCACTTGAGTTCGGCCGGGATCCCGGCAGTTTCCAGCAGGGCCTCGCGCAGCGCCAGCGCTCCCAGCAGCGAGAGCCAGGAGTAGGAGTCGGTGGGCAGCGGCCGGCCGTCGGCGTTGACCGGGCGGAGCACGATCGAGACGGAGACCGAGCTGCGGGCGGGGGCTTCCCAGTGCCGGTCGAGCCGGCCGCGGGCCGCGCTCTGGTGCTCGGCGGTCAGTACGGTGAGGTCCGGAAACGCGGCCGGGTCCACGGTGACGCCGCGCAGCAGGTCCGCGTTGGTGGAGCCGGTGGAGTCGACCACACTCACCCCGGCGAGCCCGTTGCCGGCCAGGAAAGCGGGATCGGTCAGGACCGCCCGGTCCAGCGGCGGACGGTCAGGGTTTCGCTGCTCGGCTTCCATGCTTGAATCCTACCGAGTTGCGGCCTCCCCGGCGCCGGTGACTGCCCGTCACCGGCGGCATGGTCGGGGAACTCAGAGGAAAATGTCAGGAACCAGCTGATCTTCCGGGGCGCCCATGCTGTAAGGGGTGAAGTCCGTGACGCCGGCGGCCTTGAGGACCTGCTCGTCGGTGTAGAAGTTCCCGCTCCAGCTGCCCGATTCGGGGATGGCGTTGCCCGCGGTGAGGATGGCGTGCGCGGCGTCGGCCATGATTTCCGGGCCACGGGCGCCGCGGACGATCCGGTCGCCGCCGGGCATGTTGCGGATGGCGGCGGTGTCCACCAGCGTGCAGGGCCAGAGCGAGTTGACGCTGATGCCGTCCACCTTGAGCTCCTCGGCCAGGCCCAGGGTGGTCAGGCTCATCCCGTACTTGGCCATGGTGTAGGCCAGGTGCAGCCCGGCCCACTTGGGGTCCAGGTTCAGCGGCGGCGAGAGGGTCAGGATCTGGCCGGCCTCGGACTCGCGCAGTGCCGGCAGGGACAGCTTGCTCAGCAGGAACGTGCCGCGGACGTTGATGTCCTGCATCAGGTCGTAGCGCTTCATGTCCACGGCGTCCGTCTTGGACAGGTCGATCGCGGAGGCGTTGTTGATGACGATGTCAATGCCGCCGAACCGCTCCACCGTGGACTTCATGGCGCCCTCGACGTCGGCGTCGTTGCGCACGTCCCCCACCAGCGGCAGGGCCTGGCCGCCGGCCGCCTCGATCTGTTCGGCGGCGGTGTAGACAGTGCCCTCCAGCTTGGCGTGCGGCTGGCCGGTCTTGGCCAGCAGCGCGATGTTCGCCCCGTCCCGGGCGGCGCGCAGGGCGATGGCCAGGCCGATGCCGCGGCTGCCGCCGGACATCAGGATGGTGCGGCCGGCCAGGGACCCGGTGGCCCGGTAGGGGCCCGGCTGCTGGGCGGCGGAGGTGTCCAAAGCGTCATTGCTGGAAGTCATGGCACTACCCTAACCGATGTTACCCGCCAGTAACATCCCCTTTTCCCGGTGTGCCGTACGCTCCTCCCCGGTTACTCCGGACCGGCCCGCCACTGCTTCGGCCGCCGCCGCGGAATTCCGGGGTTGGCCCGGGCTGCGGCGCGGGCGCGACGCCGGTAACCAGGAGGGAAGGTACGGGCACCCGCCGCGGATCGGGCCGAAAATTGTAGGGTTTCTACAGCGGCAAGCACGAATACCGTTACTAGACTTGCCACAACGGCCCTGCTTTTGTGTGGATTCACCTAAATGGCGAACTCCCCGCACGGGGCCGGGCCAGCGGCCACAACCGACAGCAGAACAACAGAGCCGGAGACACACCTGATGAGCCACGATCTGACCACGACTGCGGGAAAGATTGCCGATTTCCGCGACCGCCAGGCCCGTGCCGAGCAGCCCTCCGGCCCCGAAGCCATCGCCAAGCAGCACGCCCGCGGCAAGAACACCGCCCGCGAGCGCATCGACCTGCTGCTGGACGCCGGCTCCTTCGTCGAGTTCGATGCCCTGGCCGTGCACCGCTCCACCGCGTTCGGCATGGAGAAGAAGAAGCCCCTCGGTGACGGCCTGGTCTCCGGCTACGGCACCGTCGACGGCCGGCCGGTCGCCGTCTACAGCCAGGACTTCTCCGTTTACGGCGGGTCCCTCAGCCAGGTCAACGGCGAGAAGATCGTCAAGGTCCAGGAATTCGCGCTGCGCAACGGCTGCCCCGTGGTCGGCATCCTCGACGGCGGCGGCGCCCGCATCCAGGAAGGCGTCGCCTCCCTGGCCATGTTCGCGGATATCTTCCGCAACAACGTTCACGCCTCCGGCGTCGTCCCCCAGATCTCCCTCATCATGGGCCCCTCCGCCGGCGGCGCGGCCTACTCCCCCGCCCTGACCGACTACGTGGTCATGGTGGACAAGACCTCGCACATGTTCATCACCGGCCCCGACGTGATCAAGACCGTCACCGGCGAGGACGTGGACATGGAGACCCTGGGCGGGGCGCGCCAGCACAACGCCAACACCGGTACCTCCACCTACCTCGCCGCCGACGAGGCCGACGCCGTCGAGTTCGTCCGCGAATTGCTGGACTTCCTGCCCTCGAACAACCTGGCCGAGGCCCCCGTGCTGGAGCACGCCCAGGAACTCGAGCTCGACGACGAGGACCTCGCCCTGGACGCGCTCATCCCGGACTCGGCCAACCAGCCGTACGACATGCGCAAGGTCATTGAGCAGATCGTCGACGACGCGCACTTCCTGGAGATGCAGTCCCTCTACGCGCCCAACGTCATCATCGGCTACGGCCGGGTCGAGGGCCACACCGTGGGCATCGTGGCCAACCAGCCGATGCAGTTCGCCGGCACCCTGGACATCGCCGCCTCGGAGAAGGCCGCCCGCTTTGTCCGGCACTGTGACGCCTTCAACATCCCGATCATCACCCTCGTGGACGTGCCCGGCTTCCTGCCCGGCAAGGACCAGGAGTTCCAGGGCATCATCCGCCGCGGCGCCAAGCTGCTCTACGCCTACGCTGAGGCCACTGTGCCGAAGCTGACCGTGATCACCCGCAAGGCCTACGGCGGAGCGTACATCGTGATGGGTTCCAAGAAGCTCGGCGCGGACCTGAACCTCGCCTGGCCGACCGCGCAGATCGGCGTCATGGGCGCCCAGGGCGCCGTCAACATCCTGTACCGCCGCGAGCTGGCGGCCGAGGCGGAGGCCGGCGGCGACGTCGAGGCCAAGCGCGCCGAGGTCATCCGGCAGTACGAGGAGGAGCTCCTCAACCCGTACCAGGCGGCCCAGCTGGGCTACGTCGACGCCGTGATCGCCCCGTCGGAGACCCGGCTGCAGATCATCAAGGGCCTGCGGGCGCTGCGGGACAAGCGCGCCAGCCTGCCCGCCAAGAAGCACGGGAACATCCCGCTGTGACGAACGCACCGGAACCGGCCGCCGCCCCGGAGGAGCAGCCCCTGCTGGCCGTCGTCAAGGGCGATCCCACCGAGGAGGAACTCGCCGCGCTCACCGCCGTCGTGCTGTCCCTGGGCAGCGGCGCGCCCGCCGAGGCGAAGCAGCCCAGCGCCCGGCACTGGATCCGCCGGCAGCAGCTGCAGCTGGCCCCGAAGCCCGGGCCCGGCTCGTGGAAACGCAGCCGCGGCTAAAAGTTCAGTAACCCTTTCATAACTGCGCGGGCCGGGCTAGTCTCGGTCGGGTGACTATCGAAACCAACACCCCCGCCGCCGGCACGCCGGCCCGCCCGCAGACCCGGATCGACGCCGTCGCCGACGCCTACACGGACACCCTGATCCGGCTCAACCCGAGCTTCGCCACCGAACTGGGCTTGCCCGGCCACGAGACCGAGTACCCGGACTTCTCCCCCGCCGGCCACGACGCGTTCGCCGCGGCGGCCCGCGAGGCGCTGGACGCCCTGGACGGGCTGGAGCCGGAAGACGACGTCGACGCCGTCACCCTGGACGCGATGCGCGAGCGCCTGGGCCTGGAGCTTGAAATCCACGAGTCGGGCTGGGGCCTGGCCGAGCTGAACAACATCGAATCCCCGGCCCAGCAGATCCGGGCCATCTTCGACCTGATGCCCACGGCCACCACCACGGACTGGCAGCACATCGCCGGCCGCGCGCACAACATCGGCGGCGCCATCGACGGCTACATCGAATCCCTCCGCGCGGCCAAGGCCGACGGCAAGGTCTCCGCCGCACGCCAGGTGCGGATCGTCATCGAGCAGACCACCAAGTACGCCGCCGAAGACGGCTTCTTCGCCAAGCTCGCCGCCGGCGCCCGCACCGACGACGGCCCGCTCCCGGCGGACCTGCAGTCGGACCTCGATGCCGGTGCCGCGGACGCCCGCGTCGCCTACTCCCGCCTGGCCGGGTTCCTCGAATCCGAGCTGCTGCCGGTCGCCCCGGAGAAGGACGCCGTAGGCCGCGAACGCTACGCCCTGGCCTCCCGCCAGTTCCTCGGCGCCGCCGTGGACCTCGAGGAAACCTACGCCTGGGGCGTGCAGGAACTGGACCGGCTGATCGCCGAGCAGGAGCGCGTGGCGGACCAGATCCGCCCCGGGGCCAGCATCGAAAAGGCCAAGGAGATCCTGAACAATGACCCGGCGCGCCAGCTCAAGGGCACCGACGCGCTCCAGGCCTGGATGCAGGAACTCTCGGACAAGGCCGTGGCGGACCTCGCCGGCGTGCACTTCGAGATCCCGGACATCATGAAGACCCTGGAATGCCGGATCGCCCCCACCGACGAGGGCGGCATCTACTACACCGGCCCGTCCGAGGACTTCAGCCGCCCGGGCCGCATGTGGTGGTCCGTACCCGCCGGCGAGGACACCTTCACCACCTGGGCCGAAACCACCACCGTCTTCCACGAAGGCGTCCCGGGCCACCACCTGCAGGTTGCCACCGCCGTCTACCGCCGCGAGCTGCTGAACAAGTGGCGCCGCAGCGTCTGCTGGACCTCAGGCCACGGCGAGGGCTGGGCGCTGTACGCCGAGAAGCTGATGCAGGAACTGGGCTACCTCAAGGATCCGGGCGACCACATGGGCATGCTGGACATGCAGCGGATGCGCGCGGCCCGCGTGGTCTTCGACATCGGCGTGCACCTGGAGCTCGAGGTCCCCGAACGCTGGGGCAGCGGCACCTGGACCTCGGAGAAGGGCTTCGAGTTCCTCAAGGCCAACCTGCCCATCAGCGAGGGACAGCTGAAGTTCGAGTTCACCCGCTACCTGGGCTGGCCGGGCCAGGCCCCTCCTACAAGGTGGGCCAGCGGCTCTGGGAGCAGATCCGGGCCGAACTCGAATCCCGGCCGGGGTTCGACCTGAAGGCGTTCCACACCAAGGCGCTGAACATGGGGTCGGTGGGGCTGGACACGCTGAAGCGGGCGCTGCTGGGCTAGTTTTTTGGGGCTAGCTTTTCGGGGCTAGCCCAGGCAGAGGCAGAAGGGGTGGCCGGCCGGGTCCAGAAAGACCCGGAAGGTCTCCCCCGGCTGGTGCTCGTGCCGGGTCGCACCGAGCTCGAGCACCGCCGCCTCGGCCGCGTCGAGGTCGTCAACGGTCAGGTCCAGGTGCATCTGCTGCGGCATCTCCTGGCCTGGCCACTGCGGCGGGACGAAGGATTCCACCTTCTGGAAATTGATCGAGTCGCCGTACTCGGCGCGGATGGAGCTCCACCCCTCGTCGTCCTGCTCGATGGTCCAGTCGAGCAGGGCGCCGTAAAACCGCGCCAGGGCCCGGGGGTCGGGGCAGTCGAGGACGACGGCGGGGAAGCGTGCAATAGCCATGGCGCCCACTCTAGGCCGCCGGCCCTGGAGAGACAATCACCACACCGCGGGCCGGAATAACTTCACAAAGCGACAGTCATTCGGCGTCTCTGCGCGATTTTCCGGAGTGCCCTGCAAAATCTACCGCGTAACATTTCTCAACATTCATTCGCCGTGGTAGAGGCCGTGGTCCTAGCGTATTCGGGTGACCACTCAGACAAGTACCCCCGCAACCGCAGGCAAGCCCGGTTTTCGGCTGCCACGCTGGGCCGGCTCGTTCGGCTTCCAGATCATCGCCGCGCTGATCGTCGGCCTGGGCCTCGGCCTGCTCGCGAAGTACACGGGCAGCACCAAGGCGGCCCCGAACGCCCTCGGCGCCACGCTGCAGACCATCGGCTCGAGCTACGTCTCGCTGCTGCAGACGGCCGTAGTCCCGCTGATCTTCACCGCCGTCGTCAGCTCCATCTCCAACCTCCGCGCCGTCTCCAACGCGGCCCGGCTGGCCTGGAACACGCTGCTCTGGTTCGCGATCACCTCGCTGATCGCGGTACTGATCGGCATGGGCCTGGGCGTCCTGCTGCAGCCCGGCGCCGGTACCGGCATCACCCAGGAAGCCAAGTACACCGGCAAGTCCGGCGACTGGTGGGCGTTCCTGATCGGCCTCTTCCCGAAGAACTTCCTGGGCCTGGGCGCCAGCACCACCGTCGCGGACGGCACCGCCACCACGGCCGTGAGCTTCAACGTCCTCCAGATCCTGGTGATCGCGATCGCCGTCGGCATCGCCGCGCTCAAGGTGGGCAAGGCCGCCGAACCGTTCCTGAACCTCAACGCCTCCGCCCTGGCCGTCATCCAGAAGGTCCTCTGGTGGATCATCCGGATCGCCCCGCTGGGCACCGTCGGCCTGATCGGCAACGCCGTGGCCGTCTACGGCTGGGACACCATCGGCTCGCTCGGCAAGTTCGCCGTCGCCATCTACCTGGGCCTGGCCCTGGTCCTGTTCGTCGTCTACCCGGTCCTGATCCGCAGCCACGGCCTGTCCATCAAGCAGTACTTCTCCGGTGTGTGGCCGGCCGTGCAGCTGGCCTTCGTCTCGCGCTCGTCGGTGGGCACCCTGCCGCTGACCCAGCGCGTCACCGAACGGTCCCTGGGCGTCCCCCGCGCCTACGCCTCCTTCGCCGTGCCGCTGGGCGCCACCACCAAGATGGACGGCTGCGCCGCGATCTACCCGGCCGTGTCCGCGATCTTCGTGGCCCAGTTCTTCGGCATCCAGCTGGACTTCAGCCAGTACCTGCTGATCGCACTGGTCTCGGTCCTGGGCTCCGCCGCGACCGCCGGCACCACCGGCGCCGTCGTGATGCTGACCCTGACGCTCTCCACCCTGGGCCTGCCGCTGGCCGGCGTTGGCCTCCTGCTGGCGATCGACCCGATCCTCGACATGGGCCGCACCGCGGTCAACGTCGCGGGCCAGGCGCTGGTCCCCACGATCGTCGCGAAGCGCCAGGGCATCCTGGATGAGGCACTCTATAACGCCCCTCGTAACGGTGACCCGTTCGCCGACGACGACGCCGAGTCCAAGGGCTCCGACCCGACCGCCGCGGCCGGCAGCCGCGAGGCCGACGCCGACGAGTTCGAGGGCGGCCGCCTGGTGGGCAGCAACGCCTGACCCACCCGCCACAACGAAAGGTCCCCGGGAGATACGTCTCCCGGGGACCTTTCGTTCGAATTCGCCTGATCGGCGTCGTTGACTTTCGGTCAGCGTCCGCCGCCGATGACGCCCTTCTCGACGGCCTTGGTGACGGCGTCCGCCTCGGCCTGGGTGAGGGTGCCGCTGCTGACGGCCTTGTCCAGCTTCGTCTTCAGCGCGGCCGCGTGCTTGGCCTGGGCCTCGGACTTCAATTCATCCAGCGCCGCGGTGACCTTGGCTTCGTCGATCCCCAGCGAGGAGGCGAGCGACTTGGCCAGCTCCGTTTCCATGGCGGCGCGGTCCGGCTTGGTACCCTGGGCCGGCGGCGTGGACGGCTTGTGCGCGTCACGGAAGGCCTTCAGGGCATCGACCACCTTGGTCTTGTCAACGCCCAGCTTGGTGGCGAGTTCCGCGGCCTTGACGCCCGCCATGCCTTCGCGGTCGCCGCGGCCGTGGCCGCCGCGCATCCCGTCGCCGTCGCCCTTGGCGGTGCTGCCGTTGGCGGGCGCGCTGGAGCTGGCGCTCGGGCTGGGGGCGGGAGTGGTGGTGGCGGAAGCCATCCCGGCCACCCCGAGGCCTGCGCCCAGGGCCAGGGCGGTGGCCGAGACGCCGAGCGTGATTCTCTTGGTACGTGACATGCGATGTCTCCTGGATCTGCCGTCAGCGACGGCGGTGTCAGTCTTACGGTGTGCGGCGGCCCGGAAACCATGGTGGCTGACGGACCGGCCGCTCTTCCAGTGTGGACTGCCCGTTTCTGCGTGGGCTGTTGGGAACCTTTTAGCTTCCTGTGAATGCTGATCACTGGTTAGGCTCAGGGCATGCTGATCGTCACCACCAACGACATCCCCGGCCACCGCATCGATGCCGTCTTCGGGGAGGTCATGGGCCTTACCGTCCGCTCGCGCGACGTCGGCGCCCAAGTGGTGGCGGGCTTCCGGTCGCTGGCAGGCGGGGAACTGCGTGAACTGACCGATGTGCTCTACGAAAGCCGGCAGGAGGTCATGGCCCGGATGGTGGCCGAAGCGGCCCAGCGCGGGGCCAACGCGATCGTGGCGATGCGCTTCGACACCGCCCACATGGCCAACAACTGGTCCGAGATCTGCGCCTACGGCACGGCGGTCTACGCGATTCCGCTGACCAGCGGCGAGCAGGGCGCCACCGGACAGTCAATCCAGCTGACCTCAGCGTCATAAAGTTGCCCGGAGTGCAAAGATGCACTTAGTGTAATTCCATGCCCTCCTCCGCGACCGGTCCCGGTGCCCCCGCGGCCGCACCCTCCCGGCGTGAATTGAACAAGGCTGCCACCCGTCAGGCCATCATCGACGCCGCCCTCGGGCTCCTGCGCGCCAACGGCCCGGGCAACTTCACGGTCGAGGAAATCGCCGACGCCGCCGGGATCTCCCGCCGCACCTTCTTCAACTACTTCGGCAGCACCGACGCCGTCATCGCCTCGGTGACGCACGGCTTCCTGGACACCGCGCTCCAGCAGTTCCGGCTGCGCCCGGTCAGCGAACCCATCCTGGAGGCGGCCCGGGCCTCGCTCATGGCCCTCGCTGATCCCATGACCATCGCCCCGCTGGCCGAGCTGTACACCCTGGGCCAGTCCAACCCGCAGCTGAACCGCTCCGAGCTGGAGGCCTGGGACCACTGCACGGCCGAGATCATCGAGGCCGCCCGGTCCCGCTTCACCGGCCCCGCCGGGGCGCTCGACGAGCTGTACCTGCGGGCGCTGGCCGGCTCGGTCATCGCCTGCGGCAAGGCCGCCATGGACCTCTGGTTCGACCGCTGCCACGGCGACCTCTCCCCCGCCTCGCTGTCCGCCCTCCGCCAGCTCCTCATCGACTCCATGAGCCTGCTGGGCTCCGGATTCGCTTCCCCGGCGGCCGCCCCGGCCGCCGCTTCCACCGCCACCCCTTCCCCAGATCGGCTCTGACATGGCACTCCTGCTGTACCGCCTCGGCAAGTTCTCCTACCGCCACCGCTGGCTGGTCATTTCGCTGTGGCTCGCCGTCATGGTGGCCGTCGGCGGGGCCGCCGCCGCCTTCCACGGCACCCTCAGCAACAACTTCCAGATCCCGGGCACCGAGACCCAGCAGATGGCGGACAAGCTCAAGAAGGACCTGCCGTCGTCCTCCGGCGGGTCCGCCACGGTGGTCTTCGAGGCCAACGACGCGCAGTTCAGCCAGGCCGGCAAGGACGCGGTGTCCGCCGCCCTGGCCAAGCTCAAGACCATTCCTGACGTGCAGGGAACCGTGGACCCCTTCGCCACCCAGGCCCAGCTGGACAAGGCCGGCACCGACCTGGCCGCCGGCGAGCAGCAGGCCGCGGCAGGCAAGGCGCAGCTGGACAAGTCCGCCGCGGACCTCGCCGCCGGCAAGGCCAAGCTGGACGCCGCCGAGGCCCAGATGAAGGCCGCCGGCCTGCCGGATGCCGCCATCGAGGCCCAGCTCGGCCAGCAGAAGGCGGCCCTCGCCGCCGGGCAGGCGAAGCTCGACGCCGGCACCAAAGACCTCGCCGCCGGCGACGCCAAGCTGGCGCTCGGTAAGCGCCAGCTGGAGGCCTCCAAGGGGCTGCGGTTCGTCTCCGAGGACGGCAAGGCCGCGATCGCCCAGGTGCAGTTCAAGACCTCGATCAACGGCCTGAAGCCGGAGGTCCGCCAGCAGGTCCAGGACATCGTCAACGAGGTCTCCGCCGCCAGCGTCACCGCCCTGCCCAGCAAGGAGATCAGCGAGGACATCTCGGAGATCTTCGGCACCGCGGAGATCATCGGCATCGCCGTCGCCGCCCTGGTCCTGATCGTCATGCTCGGCACCCTGGTGGCCGCCGGCCTGCCGCTGCTGATGGCGATCGTGGGCGTGGCCGTCGGCGTCGGCGGTACCTTCGCGCTCAGCGGCGCCGTCGACATGAGCTCCATCTCGCCGATGCTGGCCCTGATGCTGGGGCTCGCGGTCGGCATCGACTACTCGCTCTTCATCGTCAACCGGCACCGCGGCCAGCTGCTCTCCGGCATGGACACGGAGGAATCCGTGGCGCTGGCCACCGGCACCTCAGGCAACGCCGTGATGTTCGCCGGCCTGACAGTCATTATCGCCCTGGCCGCCCTGGTGGTGCCCGGACTGCCGTTCCTGGCAGTGATGGGCCTCTCCGCCGCGGCTACGGTGGCAGTCGCCGTCGTCGTCGCCCTGACGCTGACCCCGGCCATCCTGTCGCTGGTGGGCCGGAAGCTGATCTCGAAGCGGGCCTGGGCCAAGGCCGAACGGCACAACGCCGACCCCGGACACGACTCGGAGGACCAGGAGCGCGAAGAGTACCGCGGCAGCCACGGCTGGGGCGGCGTCGTCACCAAGCACCCGTGGCTGGCACTCCTGGCCGGCGTGATCCTGCTGGGCGTCGTGGCGCTGCCGGCCAGCCAGCTGCGGCTCGCACTGCCGGACGCCAGCTCCGAACCGGTGGCCTCCACCGCGTTCAAGGCCTACGACGTCACCAAGCGCAGCTTCGGCGAGGGCATGACCGGACCGATCATCGTGGTGGGCGACCTCCCCGAGGGCCTGGACGCGGCCGCCGCGCAGGCCAAGCAGTTCGACGTCGCCGACGTCCTGCGGAAGACCGACAACGTGGCCGCCGCCGTGCCGCTGGCCCTCAGTGAGGACCGCCGGACCGCCGTGTTCCAGGTGCTGCCGAAGGAGGGTCCGGCCAGCGCCAGCACCGTCCAGGTGGTGGCCGACCTGCGGGCCGAGAAGGGCCAGATCAAGGACCAGACCGGCGTGTCCATCGGCCTGACCGGCCAGACCGCCGGCAACGTGGACGTCTCCACCAAGCTGGGCGACGCGCTGCCGCCGTACCTGGCGATCGTGGTGGGGCTCTCGCTGATCCTGCTGCTACTGGTGTTCCGCTCCGTGGTGGTTCCGCTGCTGGCCACCGGCGGCTTCCTGCTCTCGCTCGCCGCGGCGTTCGGCGCCGTGGTGGCCGTGTACCAGTGGGGCTGGCTGGGGTCCGTGTTCGGTGTGGAGAACCCGGGCGCGGTGCTGAGCTTCCTTCCCATCATCCTGATCGGCGTGCTGTTCGGCCTGGCGATGGACTACCAGGTGTTCATCGCCTCCGGGATGCGCGAGGCGTACATGCACGGCGAGACGGCCAAGCACGCGGTCCGGTCCGGCTTCAGCCACGCGGCCGCCGTGGTGACCGCCGCCGCGATCATCATGGTCAGCGTGTTCTCCGGCTTCATCTTCTCGCACCTGAACATGGTCCGGCCGCTGGGCTTCGCCATGGCGTTCGGCGTGCTGGTGGACGCGTTCGTGGTGCGCATGACGATCGTCCCCGCGGTCATGTACCTGCTGGGCAGCAAGGCGTGGTGGCTGCCCCGCTGGCTCGACCGGATTCTCCCGGACGTCGACGTCGAGGGTGCCAAGCTGCGCAAGGCCGACGCCGACGGCGGGGCCGCCGAGTCCGAGCCGGCCGGAGTCGCCGCCCGGTAAGGGTTGCTTCCGCCGCTTCCCGGGTTGCGCACCGAACCCGGCACCGCACCCCTGCGCCGAACTCCCCTAGACGCCGCCCGTCGATCCCTGTGATCGGCGGGCGGTGGTCGTTTGGGTTGTTTCTTCTTGATGGCCCTGTCTTGTCCAGACCCGCAGTGCCGGCACCCGGCCGGGAGAGATTTCTATCCGGCTCGGGGGACGGCGGAGGTTCCAACGTGCCTCTTGAGTTGTTTTCGCCGGCTCCGGGGCTTCGACGGCTCACCGGGAAGCGGCGGCGCGACCGAGGAATAGGTGTGGCCCGTGGGAGTGGTGAGTTCCAGGGTGTGGCGCCAGGCACGGCTGGACTGCGGTCTTGCGCTGTCCAGACCGGCCCGTATACCCGGTTCAGCTGTCCTGGTCGCTTCTGCCGGGTGGTCGGAACCCGTTCCAGTGACCGTCCGGGCGGTCCAGCCGGGGGTTTCTTTGGTGTGGTTGCAGGCTTCGCAGAGGCCTGCGCCGTTGGCTGCTGTGGTTTTTCCGCCGCGGTGCCAGGGAACGGTGTGGTCGAGGTGCCTGATGGGTGCGTCGCAGTAGGGGGTGCGGCAGGTGTTGTCGCGAGCCTCGATGAACCGGCGCAGGCCGGCGGGGAAGAGCCGGGCCCGTGAGTCCATGCCGATGAGTTCGCCGGCGCCGGGCGCTGTGTAGAGCCGGCGGATCCAGGTTGTGAGCTCTGAGCTGTCGCCTTTGCCGGCTAGGAGTTTCCTTGCCCACCCGGCGGGGACGATCCCGTAGCCGGAGAGGCGGGCGGGTTCGTTGTCGCCGGCGAGGAGGGTCCGGTCGGTCATGACGAGTTGGACTTCGATGCCGGTGATGCCGCCGGGGTTCCCGGTGACGCGTTCGACCAAGGCATCGGCCATGAGCTGGCCGCGGGACCGTGGGTCTCCTGCGGCGCGGGCGGTGTCGGCGTGCCTGGTCAGGGCCGCGTAGGTGGCGACTCCTGCGGCGACGGGGAGTAGGGCGGTGAGGTAGCACATGGTGTCCGGTGCGGGTCGGAGACTGACACCGCGTTCGGTTTCGGCGTGGGCTGCGCGTTGGGTGACGGATCGTGGGTCGTGCCGGTAGGCGGCGGTCTTGGCTGCGGAGATGATGGCCCGGTCTCCGGCGCCGTCGAAGGTTCCGGTGTCGGCGGCGAGTTCTTCGTCCACGGCGGCCCGGTCGTCGGCGTCCAGGCAGGCAGTTTCGCGGACGAGGAGCGTGGCGCGCCATTCGTTCAGGTGCCCGGTGCCGAGGGCGGCGAGGGTGTGCGGCATCTCGGTGACGAGCGCCCGGGCAAGCCCCAGCAACCGTGAGCCTTTGGCCGGGGATTCCCGCCGCGCCAACGCAACCTCCGCCGCAACACCCGCGCCGAGCTGGTCCGCGGGCAAGCCAAGAGCGGCTTGTTCCCGCCGCCGGACCACATCCAGCGCCACCGCCAACCTGGCCTGCCGGGCTGAGATCGCCGACTTCCGGTCCTCCAGAGCACGGAGCTCATCGATGATCGCCGCCGCGTCTCCCACCGTGGGGGCCGCTGCAGCGACTGAATCCTCGAAAAGCTTCCGAGTGCCTTCCATAAATCAATTCAACCGGAGGGGTCTGACAATATAAGGCCGCGCCCATGCCATTACGCCCCGCCCCTGCCGCAGGGACCGAGACCTGACGACGGACCCGCAGCAATGCGGCCGGCACCCTCGGCGACGCACCGTCGTCGTCCGCTTTACTTGGGCGCGTGGCGACGGCTGAGCCGGCCTCCAACCAGCCACACATGCCCACCGAACCCGCCACACTGTCAGCCCGAGGAACTACGCTGGTTTCGTGACCCGCCTGATCCTCGCCTCCCAGTCCCCCGCCCGCACCAAGCTGCTCAGCAATGCCGGCATCGCGCACTCCGTCCTCGTCTCGGACGTCGACGAGGACGCCGTCCAGGCCCGCTACGGCGTGACCGACCCCCACGACACCGCCCTCCTCCTGGCCCGCGCCAAGGCCGAGGCGGTCGCTTCGCTGCCCGAGGCGGAGGGCGCCCTGGTGATCGGCTGCGACTCCGTCTTCGAATTCGACGGCGAAGCCCACGGCAAGCCCTACACCCCCGAGGTCGCCAAGGAACGCATGCTCCGGATGAGCGGCAGCATGGGCATCCTGCACACAGGACACTGGCTGGTCGACTGCCGGGACACGGACGAATCGGACGACGCCGGCGCCACGGGTTCCGGTGCGACGCTGGGCTCCGTCGCCTCGGCCGAGGTGCACTTCATGGACATGAGCGAGGCGGAGATCGACACCTACATCGCCACCGAGGAGCCGCTCCTGTGCGCCGGATCGTTCACCATCGACGGCTACGGCGGAGCGTTCATCCGCAAGGTCGACGGCGACCCGCACACCGTCGTCGGGCTCTCCATCTCCACCCTCCGCGGCCTCCTGGCCCAGGCGGGAGTCAACGTCACACAGCTGTGGACCTCCGGCGCCGCGAATCCCGCCGAGGTCCGCGCCGAGTGAGGCAATTCGCACGGCCTTGTAGGAACCCCACAAAGGAATAGCGGTTTACGCGCGGGATCCGCAAGGAATCTCGGCGGAACCCACAAAACCGCGCTAGGCTCCGTGAAGGAAAGAAGGAGACGCCTTGTCAGCTATTTCGGAGCAGTCCGTCCAGTCCGCGCCCGCCTCAACCCAGCCGGGCACCCGCCGCCTGAGCAAGGTTCTGATAGCCAACCGTGGCGAGATCGCGGTGCGCATCATCCGCGCCGCCCGTGACGAAGGCCTGGCCTCGGTGGCCGTCTACGCCGATCCGGACCGCGACGCCCTGCACGTCAAGCTCGCCGACGAGGCCTACGCGCTCGGCGGCAACACCGCGGCCGAGTCCTACCTGGTCATGGACAAGCTGATCGAGGTGGCCCTGCGCTCCGGCGCGGACGCCGTCCACCCCGGCTACGGCTTCCTGGCCGAGAACGCCGAATTCGCCGCCAAGGTCATCGCCGCCGGCATCACCTGGATCGGCCCCTCCCCCGAGGCTATCTCCGCCCTCGGCGACAAGGTCCAGGCCCGGCACATCGCCGAAAAGGTCGGCGCGCCCCAGGTCCCCGGCACCGCGGACCCCGTCAGCTCCGCCGAGGAAATCCTCGACTTCGTCGACAAGTTCGGCCTCCCGGTCGCCATCAAGGCGGCCTTCGGCGGCGGCGGCCGCGGCATCAAGGTCGCCCGCACCCGCGAGGAGATCCCCGAACTCTTCGAATCCGCCGTCCGCGAGGCCACCGCAGCCTTCGGCCGCGGCGAATGCTTCATCGAACGCTTCCTCGACGCGCCCCGCCACGTCGAAACCCAGTGCCTGGCCGACGCGCACGGCAACGTCGTCGTCGTCTCCACCCGCGACTGCTCGCTGCAGCGCCGCAACCAGAAACTGGTCGAAGAGGCCCCCGCACCGTTCCTGACCGACGAGCAGAACCAGCGCCTCTACGAATCCTCCAAGGCCATCCTCAAGGAGGCCGGCTACCTCGGCGCGGGCACCTGCGAATTCCTGGTCGGCCAGGACGGCACCATCTCCTTCCTCGAGGTCAACACCCGCCTCCAGGTGGAGCACTGCGTCTCCGAGGAAGTCACCGGCATCGACCTGGTCCGCGAACAGTTCCGGCTGGCCCGCGGCGAGGAGCTCGGCTACGGCGACCCCGAGGTCCGCGGACACTCGATCGAATTCCGCATCACCGGCGAGGACCCGGGCCGGAACTTCATGCCCGCCCCCGGCACCATCACCGCGCTGAAGAACCCCACCGGCCCCGGCGTCCGGATCGACTCCGGCGTGGAGCAGGGCGACGTCATCAGCGGCAACTTCGACTCCATGCTCTCCAAACTGGTCATCACCGGCGCCACCCGCGAGCAGGCCCTGCAGCGCTCCCGCCGCGCCCTCGAGGAAATGGTGGTCGAGGGCATCCCCACGGTCATCCCGTTCGACCTGGCCGTCGTCACCAACCCCGAATTCGCCCCGGCGGAGGGACCGTTCAAGGTCCACACCCGCTGGATCGAGACCGCGTTCGTCAACGACATTCCCGCCTGGACCCCGGCGGCACCACCGCTGAGGCGGCCGACGCCGGCGAACGCCAGCGCGTCGTCGTCGAGGTCGGCGGCAAGCGGATGGAAGTTGTGCTGCCCGCATCGCTGGGTACCGTCAGCGGCGGCGGCAAGCCCGCCAAGGCCAAGAAGCGCTCCCGCAGCGCCGCCGGTCCCGCCGCGGCCGCCGGCGGGAACGCCCTGACCTCCCCGATGCAGGGCACCATCGTCAAGGTGGCCGTCGCCGAGGGTGAGCGCGTCGCCGAGGGTGACCTTGTGGTGGTGCTGGAAGCCATGAAGATGGAACAGCCGCTGACCGCGCACCGCGCCGGCATCGTGATCGGATTGTCCGCCTCCGCCGGAGAGACCGTATCCGCCGGTGCCGTGATCGCCATGATCGAGGACGGCGAGAGCGCCGAATAGCGGCCGCGTCGGCGGCGGTGCAGACTTAGGTCTGTGAAGCCCTTCCTGCTGCTCGCCTCCCGCGCGGAGGACGCCGCCGCCGACGACGAATATCTCGCCTACCTGCGCTACACCGGCCTGGCCGAGTCCGGGCTGCACCGGATCCGCATGGAGGCCGCGCCGCTGCCCGAGTTGGACCTGGAGCGGTACTCGGGCGTGATTGTCGGCGGCAGCCCGTTCACCTCCAGCGATCCCGCGGAGGAGAAGACCGACGTCCAGCACCGGGTGGAAAAGGACCTGTTCGCCCTGCTGGACCGGATTGTGGCCGAGGACTTCCCGTTCCTGGGCGCCTGCTACGGAGTCGGCACCCTGGGCCTGCATCAGGGCGCGGTGATCGACCGGACCTACGGCGAGGGGCTGGGCGGCGTGACCGTCAGCCAGACCGACGAAGGCCTGCAGGACCCGCTGCTGCGCGGATTACCGGAGCAGTTCACCGCCTTCGTCGGGCACAAGGAAGCCTGCACCGTACTGCCCGGCGGGGCCGTGCTGTTGGCCAGCTCGGAGACCTGCCCGGTGCAGATGTTCCGGATCCGGTCCAACCTCTATGCCACCCAGTTCCATCCGGAGCTCGACGCCGACGGCCTCACCACCCGGATCGACATCTACCGGCACGCAGGCTACTTCCCGCCCGAATCCGCCGAGGAACTCATGGCCCAGGCCCGGAGCCACAACGTAAGCGAGCCGATGACCATCCTGCGCAACTTCGTGGAGCGGTACGCGCGCTAGCCCTGCAAGGAAGCCGCCGCCGTCGTACGCTCCTCTCCGGTTACTTCCGGCCGCACCCGCCCCGGACACGGAAATGCCCGGCGTGTCAGGTGCACACGCCGGGCATTTGCCGCAGTAACCGGGGAGGGGCGTCAGGCCACGTTGTTCTCGTAGTCCAGATCGCGGGTCTCGCGGCTGATGAACAGTGCGATCAGCGTCAGCACGGCCATGACCGAGAGGTAGACGCCCACCAGGACGGGGCTGCCCTTGGCGGACTCCCACAGCCAGACGGCGATGAACGGAGCCACGGCCGCACCCAGGATGGAGGAGACGTTGTAGCTGATGGCCGAGCCGGTGTAACGGACGTTGGTCGGGAAGAGCTCCGGCAGCAGCGCACCCATCGGGCCGAAGGTCAGGCCCATCAGGGAGAAACCGAGAATCAGCAAGCCCATGGTACCGGCGAACCCGGCGCTGAACAGCGGCACGAAGAGCAGGCCGAAGACGAAGATGCCGGCGGTGACTGCCAGCAGCATCTTGCGGCGGCCGTACTTTTCGGCCAGCGGACCCGAGACCAGGGTGAAGATGCCGAAGAACACGACGCCGGCGATCAGCATCCAGAGGAAGTCGTTGCGGGAGTAGCCCAGCCCAGGGACGAACGCGGCCGTGGCGGCCTCGCTCATCGGCTTGCCGGCCTTCTCCGCGGCGGCCTGCGCGCCGGCCAGGGTCGGCTTGGTGCCGTAGGTCAGCGTGAACGTGGTCATCAGGTAGAAGAGCACGTAGGTGGCCAGCATGATGAAGGTGCCCAGGATCAGCGGGCGCCAGCTGGTCTTGAAGACCCGGCCCAGCGGCAGCTTGGCAACCTCGTTGGTCTCCAGGACCTTGGTGAAGGCGGGGGTTTCGATCAGCTTCAGGCGGACGTACAGGCCGATGATGACCATGACGGCGCTGACCAGGAACGGCACGCGCCAGCCCCAGTCGCTGAAGGCCTGCGGGGTCAGGGTGTAGCTGAAGACCAGGAAGAGGACGTTGGCGATGATGAAGCCGATCGGCGCGCCCAGCTGCGGGAACGTTCCGTAGATCGCGCGTTTGTTGGCCGGGGCGTTCTCCGTCGCGAGCAGCGCGGCGCCGCTCCATTCGCCGCCGAGGGCCAGGCCCTGGGCGAAGCGCATGACCACCAGCAGTGCCGGCGCCCAGAATTCCCAGCCCGGTACCAGTGCCGTGGGGAGGCAGCCGATCAGGAAGGTTGCGATGCCCATGGTGAGCAGGGAGGCAACCAGGGTGCCCTTGCGCCCGAACTTGTCACCGAAGTGCCCAAAGACGATCGAGCCGAGCGGACGGGCGACGAACGCGACGCCGAAGACGGCGAAGGAGCTCAGGAGCTGGGTGGTCTCGTTCTGGCCCGGGAAGAAGAGCTTCGGGAAGACCAGGACGGCGGCCGTGGCGTAGACGTAGAAGTCGTAGAACTCGACGGTGGTGCCGATCAAGCTGGCAACGATCACGCGGCCGCGCGAGTTCACCTGCTTGGCGGATCCATGCTCCGTCGACATGGCGGTGGGTGACATGTGAGAACGCTTTCATCAAGACCGGCGACCCGCGGGGCCGTCCGGCAAAGGAGTGGAATATATCTGCCATATTACGCGGCACTGTCCACGAGTTGGACATTTATTTCACTATTTGGACATCTGCGTGTCGCCCGGATCAGGGGTCGGATGGCCCGGGATGCCGCCGGCGCCTCACGCCCCCGGCTGAACCCCGGATAGGCAAACGTCACAGCACGTTTACATTCGGCGAGCGTCCCGGAAATGCGACCTCCCTAGCTTTGAGGGAACATCCCCAAGGAGGTCCCCGTGACAGAACGCATCGCAGACACCGCCACCCTCGCTCCCCCAACACACGACCACGGCGGCCACGACGACGGTGCCCGCGTCGCCGGCGCTTCCCGCACCGGCGGCGGCACCGGCACCGCCGCCCGCACCGCCGTCGACGTTCCCGCGCTGGAACACCGGCCCGGCCGCTGGATCGCCAACTGGGACGCCGAGAACACCGCCCAATGGGAGTCAGTGGGGCGCGGCATCGCCCTGCGGAACCTGAACTGGTCCATCTTTGCGGAGTTCCTGGGCTTCGTGGTCTGGCAGCTCTGGTCGATCGTGGTGGTGCAGCTGCCCGCGGCCGGTTTCCGCTTCTCCACCAATGAGATCTTCTGGCTGATCTCGATGCCCAGCCTTGTCGGAGCGACCCTCCGCATCCCCTACACCTTCATGGTCCCGCGGTTCGGCGGCCGGAACTGGACGGTGGTCTCGGCGCTGCTGCTGCTGATCCCCTCCACCGGGCTGGCGTTCTGCGTGGCCAACCCGGGCACGCCGTTCGGCGTCATGCTGCTGGTGGCCGCCCTGGCCGGTTTCGGCGGCGGCAACTTCGCCAGTTCGATGGCGAACATCAGCTTCTTCTACCCGGCCCGGGAAAAGGGCTGGGCGCTGGGCCTCAACGCCGCCGGCGGAAACCTGGGCGCCGCCGTCGCCCAGCTGGCCGTCCCGGTCGCCGTCACCCTGCTGGCCGCCGGCGCCGTCAACCTGCCCGTGGCCGGGCTGATGTGGGTTCCACTGATCCTGCTCGCGGCATTCGGCGCCTGGAAGTACATGGACAACCTCACCAGCGCCAAGGGTGACGTGGCCGGCTCCCTCGCCGCGGTCCGGGAACCGCACCTGTGGGTGATGGCGCTGCTGTACATCGGCACGTTCGGCTCGTTCATCGGCTTCGCGGGCGTCTTTCCCAAGCTGATCAAGGATTACTTCCCGGCGTTCTCCTCCTTCGGGGTGGGAACTGTGGCGCTCTCTCTGGCCTTCCTCGGCCCGCTGGTGGGATCCCTGGCGCGGCCCTACGGCGGACGGATGGCCGACCGGCTGGGCGGGGCGCGGATGACCGTGGCCGCGTTCGCTGCGATGGCCGCAATCACCCTGACCGTGGTGTGGACGCTGCCGCTGAAGAACTTCTGGCTCTTCCTGGTCCTGTTCCTGGCGCTCTTCACGGCCAGCGGCTTCGGCAACGGTGCTACCTACCGGATGATCCCGGTGATCTTCGCCCTGCACAGCCAGGCAGCCCGCACCGGGGCCGCTCCGGCGGCCACGCAGAAACTGGCATCCTCGGCGCTGGGGCTGATCTCGGCGATCGGAGCCTACGGCGGCTTCGTGATCCCGCAGGTGCTCAACACCGCGAACACCGCCACGGGCTCCTATACACCGGCGTTCTACGGCTTCGTCGCGGCCTACGTCCTGATGCTGGCCGTGTGCTGGGCCTGCTACCTGCGCCCCGCAGGGCACGGCAAGGGACACGTCTAGATGGCCGACGGCGCCGCAACCCACTGCCCGTACTGCGCCCTGCAGTGTGCCATGATGCTGACCGCGCAGGCGGCCGCGGAGGCCCCGCTCGAGGTGACCGGCAGGGAGTTCCCCACCAACCGTGGCGGGCTATGCCGGAAGGGCTGGACCTCGACGTCGTTGCTCGAGCACCCCGGGCGGGTCACTCGAACCGCTGGTCAAAGGTGCGGACGGCGTGCACCGGCCGGTCGACTGGGACACCGCCCTCAACTTCGTCGCCACGGCGGTCCGGAAGACCCGGGCCGCCTACGGCCCCGACGCCGTCGGCGTGTTTGGCGGCGGCGGGCTGACCAACGAGAAGGCCTACCAGCTGGGCAAGTTCGCTCGTCTTGGGCTGGGGACCTCCCGGATCGATTACAACGGCAGGTTCTGCATGTCCTCCGCCGCGGCGGCCGGGATCCGCGCGTTCGGCCTTGACCGGGGGCTGCCGTTCCCGGTGGCCGACTTGGACGGCGCAGCCACCGTGCTCCTGCTTGGCTCCAACGTGGCGGAAACGATGCCGCCGTTCGTGCAGCACCTGCGCGGGGCGCGGGATGCCGGCGGCCTGATCGTGGTCGACCCGCGGCGCTCCGCGACGGCCGCCCTGACCTCCGACGGCGCCGGGCTGCACATGCAGCCACTGCCGGGCACTGATTTGGTCCTGCTGCTGGGGCTGGCGCATGTGGTGATCCACGAGGGCCTGGCGGATCAGGACTTCATCGCCGGGCGCACCGCCGGCTACCCGGCCCTCGCCCGCAGCGTGGCCGGTTTCTGGCCCGAGCGCGTGCAGTCTCTCACCGGCGTGCCGGCCGGCCTGATCCGGGACACGGCCCGGCGCTTGGCCGAGGGGGCGAGCCGCGGCGGCAGCTACATCCTGACTGGCCGCGGCGTGGAACAACACGTGGACGGGACGGACACCGCCACCGCCGCGATTAACCTGGCCCTGCTGCTGGGCCTGCCGGGGTCGGCCCGGAGCGGCTACGGGACACTGACCGGCCAGGGCAACGGCCAAGGCGGGCGGGAACACGGTCAAAAAGCGGACCAGCTGCCCGGCTACCGGAAGATCACCGACCCCGCGGCGCGCGCCCACGTCGCGGGCGTCTGGGGAGTGCCCGAGGCGCTGATCCCGGGTCCCGGGGTCCCCGCCGTCGAACTCCTTGCCGCGCTGGGACAGCCCGATGGCGTCCGCTGCCTCTTCGTGCACGGCGCCAACGTGGCGGTGTCCGCCCCGGATGCGACTGCCGTGATCGCGGGTCTGCGCCGGCTGGATTTCCTGGTGGTCTGTGACTTCTTCGTCTCCGAGACTGCGGCCGAGGCGGACCTGATCCTGCCGGTGACCCAGTGGGCCGAGGAGGAGGGAACGCTGACCAACCTCGAGGGCCGGGTGCTGCGCCGCCGCCGGGCCGTCACTCCCCGCCCGGGGTCCGCAGTGAATTGTGGATCATGGCACGGCTGGCCGAGTTGCTGGACGCCCCGTCGACCTTCAGCGAGGATCCGGAGACCGTGTTCGAGGAACTCCGCCGGGCTTCCGCCGGCGGACCGGCGGACTACTCCGGGATCGATTACGCGATGTTGGACCGCGGCGAGGAGGCCTACTGGCCGTATCCCGCGGGCAGCGCCGGGACGCCGCGGTTGTTTTTGGAGGCCTTCGCCCATCCGGACGGGCGTGCGGTGTTCACGCCGGTGACGCCCCGCCGTCGTGCGCCGTCCGCCGAATCCGCCGGCTTCGGGGACGGCGGCGCCCCAGGGTGCGTGGGCGGCGGCGCCCCGATGACCCTGGTGACCGGACGCTGGCTGGAGCATTACCAGTCGGGCGCCCAGACCCGGCGTGTGCCCACCTTGGTGGATTCACGGCCCGAGGCGCGGCTGCAGCTGCATCCCTCGGCCGCCGCGGCGCAGGGCATCGACGACGCCGCCTTGGTGCTCGTGGCGAACGGCCGCGGCGAGGTGTTGTGCCGTGCCGAGGTCAGCCCGGACATCCGCCCGGAAACCGTGTTCCTGCCGTTCCACTACCCCGGGGTGGAGAGCGCGAACCGGCTTACGGAGGCCGCGACGGACCCCGTCTCCGGGATGCCGGAATTCAAGACCAGCCAGGTATTGGTGCGGCCGGTTGCTGCCGGTGCGCCCGCCGTAGCCCTGCAGAGGGAAGGTGCCTCATGAGCGAACGTGTTGTGGTGGTGGGCTTCGGCCCGGTTGCGGCGAGGCTGATCGATGAACTGCTGCCGGCGGTGGCGTCCGGGGTGGTGGAGCTGACCGTGATTGGAGAGGAACCCGTGGCCGCCTATAACCGGGTCCTGGTGGCGGACCTGGGCGTCGGCCGGACCAGCGCGGACGCGTTGGCCCTTGCCGATGCGGCGTCCCTGGTCGCCGCCGGCGTCGATGTCCGGCTGGGCATGCGGGTCCGCCGGGTGGACCGGGCCCGGCGCCGGCTCCTGCTCGGTGACGGCAGCACCCCACGCTATGACCGGCTGGTGTTCGCCACCGGCGCCCGGCCCGTGATTCCCAACCTGACCGGGCTGAATCCGGATCCCGGCCGGCCCGCCCTTCCGCCCGGGGTGACCGCGCTGCGCGACCTGCCGGACGCGGCGGCGCTGCACGCCGCAGTGGCCGGCGGCAAACGCGTGGTGGTCCTGGGCGGCGGAGTGCTGGGCCTCGAAACCGGGCTGGCCGCCGCCGAGGAGGGCGCCACCGTGACCGTGGTGCACAACGGCCCGTTCCCGCTGGGCCGCAGCATCGACCGCGGCGGCGGGGCCGTGCTGGCGGCATCGCTGCGGAACTGCGGGGTGCGGATGGCCGGCAATGCGCGGTCCGTGGGCGTGGAGACGGACGACGACGGCGGATTCTCCGTGTTGCTCCTGGACGACGGCTCCGCGATCGACGGGGACCTGCTGGTGCTGTCCTGCGGCGTGCTGCCCCGCGTTGAGCTCGCGGAGGGCTGCGGGCTGCCGACGGCGGCCGGCATCCTGGTGGACCACCGGCTCCGTACGCACCACGAGCCGCATGTCTTCGCCGTCGGCGACTGCGCGGAGGTCCGGTGCCCCGAACCGGACTGCGTGGACTGCCGCACGTCCCGTGGGCCATCCGGACTGGTGGGGCCGGGATGGCGGCAGGCCGAGTGGCTGGCCGGCTACCTCACGCTGCTGGCCGGGGTTCCCCTGACGCAGCCGAGGCGGTGCCACCGCTGCCCCCTGAACAGCCGGCCGTGGTGGTGCTCAAGGCGCGCGGGCTGACCATGGCCGTGGCCGGCGACGTCAGCGCGGATCCATGGGACGAGGAGGCGCTGTGTTCCGGGGCGGCCGGCGGCCGGCCGCGGCTGCAGGTCTCCCAGTGGGCCGACCCCGAGCACGGCCGCTACGTCAAGATGTCCACCCGCGCCGGGGTGCTGGAGGGTCTGGTGGCCGTCGGCATGCCCCGCACGGCGGCCGAGCTGGTGCAGCTCTTCGAACGCGGTGCGGAACTGCCGGCTGACCGGTCACTGCTGCTCCGGCTGGACGGGCCGGAGGCTGACGCCTCGCAGTCCGTGGCCGACCCGGCGCGGACCGTGTGCCGCTGCGCCGGGGTCAGCGGCACTGCCATTGCCTCAGCCGTTTCCTCCGGCTGCTCGACGGTTGCCGAGGTCTCCGGGACCACCCGCGCCGGCGCCGGCTGCGGCAGCTGCCACGACGAGATCAGGGGCCTGATCGAAAAGCACTTCCAGGCGGCGGTGGCGTAGCGGCTGGGTCGGCACCTACACCTCCGTCAGGCGTTCCTGGCAGCTGGGCGAGACGACCCGCAGCGTGCTGGCCGGGTTGGAAACGAGGGCTGCGGCCGGCCTGACCGGACGCCGCTCGAGGTTACCGCCGCAGTTGGGGCACGCCCCGTCGCGGAAACGGGCGACGCAGCCCGGGCACCAGGTGCACTCGAAGGTGCAGATGTAGGCCTCGTCGGTGGGCGCGATGTCCCTGTCGCAGCATTCGCAGTTCGGTCGGATCTCAAGCATGCGACCAGCCTACCGGGCAGTAACTGACGCGCCGCGCGGCCTTCGACCCGGCGGGTCCTTGGCCTCTTGGCGCGGCTCCGGGAGCAGGCTTCACTGGGCGCAGGCCCTCACCGCATCCGGAGGCACACAATGTCCGTCCCCATCCTCCTGGCCGTCGCCGTCGTCGTCCTCGCGGTCGTGGTGGCGGTCGCCATCGGTCGGCAGAAAGACCCTCGGCGGAGGGCCGGCACACTGGTGAAGACCGGCCTTGCGCTCATGACGGTCTTCACTCTTTTGGCCGGAGCATTCATCGGCGGCTACGCGATGGACGAGCCCGGCGGCCAGGCCGGTCTGATGATGATCCTGTCCTGGGCGGCACCGGCTCTGGTCCTCGCTGTCCTCGCCTGGTTCTGGCCGGCCGGAAGCGCTCCGTTGCTGGTGGCGCTGACGGCGGTTCTCGTCGCCGTCTGTATATGGTTTGCCCTCGATCCGGCGGCGGCACGCGATATCCAGAATGCTCATGGTCCGGTGCTCGCCATCGGCGTCGTCGTGCTCGCGTTCGCTGCCGCCGTCCTGGGATTGGAACGGACCCGCACGGCCGGCTGGCTGCTGCTGGCCCTGGGGGCCGTCCCGCTGTTGATCACGGTCCTGGCCAGGTCCGGCCCGGCGGCCTCGCTCGCCGCGGCCAGTGTGGTTCCTCTGGTCACCGGAGCCATCTACCTCGTGGCGTCCCTGATGACGCGCGGAAAGTCGACGCCGGAAAGCAAGCGGGCCGCCGCGGCCTAAGTCCCGGCGGCGGAGAAAACCAAGTAGTGAAGCCGTGAGAAACAAGTACCCGGCTTTCCGTATCCCGCCGCGGGCGTGATCTAGGGTTGCCTGAACTCCCGCCGCCGGAACCGCTCAGGTGCTTGCGCCGGGCCCGCCGACGTCGAGCACGGCGCCGGCCATTCCATCACTGGGGGAACCTTTGAAAAAGCCACTTCTTGCCCTGCTGCTGTCCGCCGGAGTCGTCGGAGCCGGCGTCGGCGCACCCGCCGCCACCGCCGCCGAACTGCGCACCGTCTGCACCGCCGGCTGCGACTTCAGCACCATCCAGTCCGCCGTCGACGCCTCGGCGCCCGGCGACACCATCCAGGTCCAAGGTCCGCTGACCGTCGCCGGCACCACGGTGATCACCAAAGACGTCACCGTCACCGGCTCCGGCGGCGCCACCCTGACCCAGACCGCAAACGCCGTGACCGTCCTGGTCACCGGGGCGGGCGCATCCCTGACGAACCTGACCATCACCAGCGACGTCCCCTACCCCAAGGAATTCATCCAGGTGGGCGCCGCGGACGTCACCATTTCCGGCAACACCGTGTTCGGACCGGCCCAGGCGCTGCCCATGAGCGGCTGGGTGACCAACCGCGGACTCGTCACCCAGGGCGGCATCCCCGGACTCACCGTCAGCGGAAACACCTTCCACTCCCTCCGCAGCGGCGCCTACCTGAACCCGAACGGCAGCGGCCTGATCGAGGGGAACACCCTCTACAACACCAAGGGCGACTTCCTGATCGATAACGCCAACTTCACCTTCCAGGGCAACCGCCCCGGCGACGCCGCCCAACCGAGCGAGTGGGGCTTCGTCGTTTTTGGATCGACGGAGGCCGGCCGCTACCCGTCCATGGCCGCCCTCAGCGCCGCGAACAACGGCATGAGCGCCTGGGACCAGCGGACCGGAGAGAAAGCGGTCGTCCCCCTCTCGGCACAGGCCTGCAAGGACGACGGCTGGAAGTCCTTCCTGCCGTCATTCAAGAACCAGGGGCAGTGCATCAAGTTCGTCAACGCCGGCTGACGGCACCGCGCACCTAGCGTGAAACGGCTCTTGACGGCGGTGTCCGGACAGCATGTGATGGACGGGAACCGACCCCGGACCACCCATCTGCCGGACGCCCGCCGTCCGGAACGCCGAAAGGACAACGAATGTCCCTGCTCGACTCCGCCCTCTGGAACGGCAAGATCTACCTCAACGGCTGGCGCGACGGGGGCGGCGGGACCGGCACGGCCGTCGAACCGGCCACGGGCGAGGAGCTGGGCAGCTACGGGGTCGCCTCGGTGGATGACGTCCGGGAGGCCGCCGCCACGGCGGCGAAGGCGCAGAAGGAATGGGCCGCCCGGAACCCGGAGGAGCGCGCCGCCGTCCTGCGCCGCGCCGGGCAGCTCTGGGAGGAGCACGCCGCCGACATCCAGGACTGGATCGTCCGCGAATCCGGCGGCATCCCTCCCAAGGCCGGCCTGGAAACCCACATCGCCGCCAACGAATGCTACGAGGCCTCCGCACTGCCTTCGCTGCCGGCCGGTGACGTCCTGACCTCCAACGAAAACCGCTGGTCCTTTGCCCGCCGCCGGCCCGTCGGCGTCGTCTCCGTGATCGCCCCGTTCAACTTCCCGCTGATCCTCTCCATCCGCGCCGTCGCCCCGGCCCTGGCCCTCGGCAACGCCGTGCTACTCAAGCCGGACCCGCGGACCACGGTGTGCGGCGGCGTCAGCGTCATCCGCATCTTCGAGGAGGCCGGGCTCCCGCCGGGGCTTCTCTCGCTCCTGCCCGGCGGCGCGGAGGTGGGTGCCGCCGTCGTCGAGGCCGAGGAGGTGAGCGTCATCGCGTTCACGGGTTCGACGGCGGCCGGGCGGAAGATCGGCGAGACCGCCGGCCGGCTGCTCAAGCGCGCCCACCTGGAACTGGGCGGCAACAACGCCCTGATCGTGCTGCCCGGGGCGGACATCGCCAAGGCGGCCTCCGCCGCGGCGTTCGGGTCCTTCATGCACCAGGGCCAGATCTGCATGGCCGCCGGCCGGCACATCGTGCACGAGGACATCTACGACGACTACGTCGCAGCCCTCTCCGAGAAGGCCGCCCACCTGCCCGTGGGCGACCCGAAGAGCGGCACCGTGGCGCTCGGGCCGGTGATCGACGAACGCCAGTTGCAGCGGGTGGACGGGATCGTCCAGGACGCCGTCGCTGCCGGCGCGAAGCTCGCCGCGGGCGGCACCCACGACGGCCGCTTCTACCAGCCGGCCGTCCTGGTGGACCTGGACACGGACAGCCCCGCCTGGAAGGACGAGATCTTCGGCCCGGTGGCCCCGGTGATGAAGTTCTCCACCGTGGACGAGGCCGTGGCGCTGGCCAACGACAACGAATACGGCCTCTCGATCGGCATCCTGGGCGACGTGGGCCTGGCCATGACCATCGCCGACCGGCTGGACTCCGGCAAGGTCCACATCAACGAACAGACAGTCTCCGACGAGGCCAACTCCCCTTCGGCGGCACGAAGAACTCCGGCAACGGCTCACGGATCGGCGGCCATCACGCCAACATGGAGTCCTTCACCGAGATCCAGTGGCTCACCATGCGGCCGGAGATCGCGCCCTACCCGTTTTAGGAGCGGGCCGCCCGGGGCGCCGGCGTTCGGACCGGGACGGAGCGGTGCTACATGTGCACGTGCAGGCGGCGGGCCGCCTCGGAGATCGATCCGCTGAGGGACGGGTAGACCGTGAAGGTGCTCGCGACGTCGTCGACGTGCATCTTCTGCGTCACGGCCAGCGAGATCGGGAAGATCAGCTCGGAGGCGTTCGGGCCCACCACGACGCCGCCGATCACGGTGCCGGAGCCCTTCCGCGCGAAGATCTTGATGAAGCCGTCGCGGTGGTTGCGCATCTTGGCGCGGGCGTTGCTGCGCAGCGAGAGCTTGACGACGTCGCCCTGGTACTTGCCGGAGTCGATGTCCGCCTCGGATACGCCCACGTTGGCGATCTCGGGCGAGGTGAAGATGTTGGAGGCCACCTGGTGCAGCTTCAGCGGGGCGACGCTGTCGCCGAGGAAATGGGCGATGGCGATCCGGCCCTGCATGGCGGCGACGGAGGCCAGAGCCAGGACGCCGGTGCAGTCACCGGCGGCGTAGATGTTCGGGGCGGTGGTGCGCGAGACGCCGTCGACCTTGATGTGGCCGCTCTCGGTCAGCGCGACGCCCGCCTCCTCCAGTCCGATCCCGTCGGTGTTCGGGATGGAGCCGACCGCCACCAGGCAGTGGCTGCCGCGGACGGTGGAGCCGTCCGCGAGGGTGACCACGACGCCGTCGTCCGTGCGTTCCACGGTCTCGGCGCGGGCCCGGGACAGCACGGTGACGCCGCGGCGTTCGAAGACACCCTCGAGGACCTCGGCGGCGTCCGCGTCGGAGCCGGGGAGGACCCGGTCGCGGGAGGAGATCAGCGTGACCTTGGAACCCAGGCCGTTGTACGCGGAGGCGAATTCGGCGCCGGTGACGCCGGAGCCCACCACGATCAGTTCCTCGGGCAGCTCGTCAAGGTTGTAGATCTGCGCCCAGTTCAGGATGCGTTCGCCGTCCGGGCGGGCGGTGGGCAGTTCGCGCGGGTGGGCACCGACGGCGAGCAGGATCGCGTCCGCCTCGACCGTCTCCACGCCGTCCGCGGTCAGGACCTCGAGCGTGTGGTTGTCGAGCATCTTTCCGGAGCCGAGCATGACGCGAACGTTCTGACCTTCGAGACCGCGCTGGATGTCGGCGGACTGCTGCCGGGCAAGGCCCAGGAGCCGGTCATTGATGTGCTTGAGGTCAGCGCGCATGGTGGGCATGCAGTCGCCGCCGTCGACGTCGAACTTCACGCCCAGCTCCCCGCCTCGCCCACGCGGGTCATCAGGTCCGCGGTGGCGATGAGGGTCTTGGAGGGAACGACGTCGGTGAGTACGGCGGAGCCGCCGAGGCCGGCGCGCTCGATGATGGTGACCTGCGCTCCCAGCGAGGCGGCGACCATGGCCGCCTCGTAGCCACCCGGCCCTCCGCCGAGAATCGCGATACGGGGTGCACTGAAATCGGGATGCGTAGTCACAATCATCCATTGTCCATCATCCGGACCGGCGCCACCAAGCCACGGTGCTGGGCAGCGCGGGGGCGGCAGGGTAGCTTGTTCCAGTGAGCAACACGGAATTCCTGAACACTGACCCCTTCGACGCCGCCCGCGCCGCCGCCGACTACATCGCGGAGGAGACCGGCGTCGACAGCCACGACATCGCCCTGGTGCTGGGCTCGGGCTGGGGGGACGCCGCCGAACTGATCGGCGAGACCACCGCCACCCTGTCCGCGGACGAGGTCCCTGGCTTCTCCGCCCCGTCGGTGGTGGGCCACGTGGGCACCATCCGCTCGGTTCTCACCCGCGAGGGCAAGCGCGCCCTGGTGCTCGGCGCCCGCACGCACTACTACGAGGGCAAGGGCGTCCGCGCCGTGGTGCACGGGGTCCGGACCGCCGCCGCCGCCGGCTGCAAGACCCTGGTCCTGACCAACGGCTGCGGGGGCCTAAACGAGGACTGGGCTCCCGGCACCCCGGTGCTGATCAGCGACCACATCAACCTCACCGCCACCTCCCCGCTGGAGGGCGCCACGTTCGTGGATCTGACCGACCTCTACTCCTCCCGGATCCGACGTCTGGCCCGCGAAGTGGATTCCAGCCTGGACGAGGGCGTCTACGCGCAGTTCACCGGCCCGCACTACGAGACCCCGGCCGAGGTGCAGTACGCCAAGCGGATCGGCGCCTCTCTGGTGGGCATGTCCACCGCGCTGGAGGCCATCGCCGCACGTCACGCGGGCATGGAGGTCTTCGGCATCTCGCTGGTGACCAACCTCGCCGCCGGCATCAGCCCGGTTCCGCTGAGCCACGAAGAGGTCCTCGAGGCCGGCCAGGCCGCGGGCCCGCGCATCTCCAAGCTGCTCGCGGAGATCATCGCCAAGCTCTAAGCGGACCGGCTCAGCCTGCCGCCAACCGCGCCACGGTCCTGGCCCGGTCCTCCGGGAACCGCCGCTCCATCGAGTCGGCGATCCCGGCGATGGTCTGCCGGGCCAGGGTCTGCCGCCACACCAGTTCCGCCTGCCGCATAGTCTGGGAGACCAGGCAGGACCGGGTGAAGTCGTCCCGCTCCCCGCCGCCCGGGACATTGCCCAGGATGCCCTCGCAGCGGAAGGCCGGTTCCTGGCCCTCGATGGCCAGCACCACGTCCAGGACGGTGATGGCATCCGGCCGCCGGGCCAGCGCGAACCCGCCGCGCGGGCCCGAGACCGAGACCAGGATGCCCTCCCTGACCAGCGCCTGCAGCTGTTTGTTCAGGTAGGCGGCGGGCAGGTCGTACAGGGCCGCCAATCGGCCGCTGTTGACGGCCTCTCCCACGGGGGTCCAGGACATGGCGACGCACGCATGCAGCGCCCACTCCACCCCTCGCCCCATCCTCATATTCCAGACGCTATGTGTCCGGAAATTGGGGTGTCAACGGGCCAAGGGGCCCGGTGGGGCTCTCCTGCGGCAATCCTGAGCAAGCCCTGCGGAGGGTCCGGACGTAATGGAACTGTAAGGCCGCGCGCGCTTGTCGCGGCGCGCCGGCCCCCGGTTTGCCGCTAGTTTGGTATCCATGACGTCTTCCGATGCCGCACTGAACGATCTCCTGGGCGAAGCCCGCGCCTGGGCCGGACAGGACCCGGATCCGGCCACCGCCGCCGCCCTGGCCGAGCTCATCCGCCTCACCGAGGAAGGCGCCCCCGGGGCCCGCCAGGAACTCGCGGACAGCTTCAGCGGCACCCTGGAGTTCGGCACGGCCGGCCTGCGCGCCGCCCTCGGCCCGGGCCCGAACCGGATGAACCGCGTGGTGGTCCGGCGCGCCGCCGCCGGGCTCGCCGTCTTCCTCACCGGCGCCGTCGGCCAGGCCGCCGCCGGCACCCGGCCGCGCGCCGTCGTCGGCTACGACGCCCGGCATAACTCGGACGTGTTCGCCCGCGAGACCGCCGCCATCTTCACCGCCGCCGGCATCGAGACGTTCCTAATGCCCGCCGCGCTGCCCACCCCGCTGCTGGCCTACGCCGTCCGCGCCCTGGACTGCGACGGCGGCGTGATGGTCACCGCCAGCCACAACCCCCCGCAGGACAACGGGTACAAGGTTTACCTGGGCCGGCACGCCGTCGAGGAGTCCGGCCGCGGCGCCCAGATCGTGGCACCCTACGACGCCCGGATCGCCGCCGAGATCGACGCCGTCGGCGCACTGGATTCGATCGCCCTCGCCGGGGACGGCTGGACGGTCCTGGAGCCCTCCATCGCCACCGACTACCAGGCCTCCGTCGCGGCGCTGGTGATGCCGGAGCACTTCCCGGCCCGCGACCTGAAGATCGTCCTGACCCCCATGCACGGCGTGGGCGGGGAAACCGCCGTCGCCGTGCTGAACGCCGCCGGCTTCGCGGACGTCACCCTGGTCACCGAGCAGGCCCTCCCGGACCCGGATTTCCCCACCGTCAGCTTCCCCAACCCCGAGGAACCCGGCGCCCTTGACCTGGCGCTGGAGACCGCGGCCCGGGTGGACGCGGACATCGTGATCGCCAACGACCCCGACGCCGACCGCGCCGCGGTGGCGGCCAAGGACCCGGACACCGGCGCCTGGCGGATGCTGCGCGGCGACGAGGTGGGCGCCCTGCTGGGCGCGCACGTGGCCGCCCGGCTCGCGGCCGACGGCGGGGGCTGTGCAGGCAGGCGCCGCGGGCGCCGCGCAGGACGGCGAGACCGCCGGTGTGTTCGCCAATTCCATCGTTTCGTCCCGGCTGCTGGCCCGTGTGGCCACCGCCGCCGGCTACGAGCACAAGGAGACCCTCACCGGTTTCAAGTGGATCGCGCGTGTCCCGCACCTGCTCTACGGCTACGAGGAGGCCCTGGGCTACTGCGTGGCCCCGTCCCTGGTCCGCGACAAGGACGGCATCTCCGCCGCCGTGCTGATCGCCGAACTCGCCGCCGCGGCCAAGGCCGCCGGCCGGACCATCTTCGACACCCTCGACGAGCTGTATCTGGTGCACGGCCTGCACGCCAGCGACCAGCTCAGCATCCGGGTGGCGGACCTGGGCCTGCTGGACGCCATGATGAACCGGCTGAGGGTCAGCCCGCCGGAATCCTTCGGCGGCTCCGCCGTGGAGACCGCCGCGGACCTGGCCGAGGGCAGCGAACAGCTTCCGCCCACCGACGGCCTGCTCTACCTGACCCGCGACGGCAGCCGCGTGATCATCCGGCCCAGCGGCACCGAGCCGAAGCTCAAGTGCTACCTGGAGGTGATCCGGGGCCTGGAATCCGCCGCCGGCCTGCCCCAGGCCCGGCAGGAGGCCCGCGCCGCGCTGGACGCCGTGCTGGCCGACGTGCGCGAGGCCCTGGGCCTCTAAACCCTCGGGCTGCCCTGCGGGGCTACAGCCGGATTTCGATGAAGCCGTCGACAGCCCGCGCGGGGTAGGTGGCCAGGCGCAGCTCCGGGTTGCCGAGGCACTCCCCGGTCAGCACGTCGTAGACCTCCTTGTGCAACGGGGACGCGAGGGTCCGCCTGGTCCCCCGCGACCCGGTAATTCCCCGGGCCATGACGTGCGCGCCGGTGGCCGGATCGGCGTGGTCGACGGCGAAAACCTCACCGCCGGCCGTGCGGAACACGGCCACCTGCCGCCCCGCGACCAGCGCCGCCTCACCCCAGCCCGGTTCCAGGTCCTGCACCGCGCAGACCCGGTGCCACCCGGTCCCGTGCGTTCCCGCCATCTGCTCCGCAAAACTGCGGGCCGCGTCATCCAGTACGGCAGTCATCCGGGGCTCCTCCCTGCTTGCTTTCCGGTTTTCCGGCAGCCACTGCGGCCATGCCCCAACGCTAGGACTATCGTGTAACGGCCGCATAAGGCCCATGTGTCCGGCCGGTAAAAGAGACCTCACCCGGGCCGAAACCCGTCCGTGATGCAGAAGTTAAGACCACGAAACATTCGGGAAACTGACGCGAAACTGCCGCTGCCTAGGCTGGCCGGAGATGTTGCAGCACACCGCCTGCGGCCCAACGAAAGGCCACCCGTGACCGGACAGACCGCCAGCCCCAGCTCCTCCTCCCCCGCACCCGCCACGGCGAGGCGCGTCGTCGTCGCCGGCGGCGGCCCCGCAGCCCACCGTTTCGTCGAGGCAATGCACGCCCGCGGCCTGGCGGGCTGGCAGATCACCGTGCTGACCGAGGAGGCCCACCTGCCCTACGACCGGGTGGCGCTGAGCAGGGCGCTGACCGATACCGGCGTGGACCTCACCCTGGGCGAGGCCTCCCTGTGGGAGCACGAGGCGCTCACGCTCCGGACCGGCGAGCGCGCCACCGGCATCGACACCGCCGCGAAAACCGTCCAGACCGCCGCCGGCACCGTCTACCCCTACGACGAGCTGGTGGTTGCGACCGGCTCGGACGCGGCCCGCCTGCCCATCCCGGGCGCCGAACACACCCACGTCTACCGCACCCTGGAGGACGTCCGGGCCATCAACCAGGAAATTGCGGACCTCACCGCGGCGCTGGGCCGCACGGTCAACGCTGTCACCATCGGCGGCGGGCTGCTGGGCCTGGAGGCGGCGGCCGGCACCGCCCAGCTCGGCGCCAACCCGATCGTCATCAACGGCTCCCCTGGCTGATGAACACCCAGCTGGACGAGGGCGCCGGCCAGGCCCTCGGCCGGCTGATCGAGGCCAAAGGCTTCACCGTCCACGGCGGCGTCTTCCCCGCCGAGGTGCTCGCCGACGACGCCGGCGCGGTCACCGGCGTGCTGCTGGCGGACGGGCGCGTGGTCGATGCCGACATCGTCATCACCGCTGTCGGCGTGCGGCCCCGCGACGAGCTGTTCCGGGCCGGCGACGGCGGGCCCCAACAGTTCCAGCTCGGCCCGCGCGGCGGCGTCGTCATCGGCGAGGACTGCCGCACCGAGGTCCCCGGGATCTGGGCGATCGGCGAGGTGGCCAACTTCGGCGGCATGTGCCTGGGCCTGGTGGCACCGGCGAACACGATGGCGGAAATCGTCGCGGACCGGCTGCACGGCGGCGCCGCGACCTTCCACGGCTTCGACACCGCGACCAAACTCAAGCTCTCCGGCGTCGACGTCGCAAGCTTCGGCGACGCCTTCGCCCGCACCGACCACGCGCTGGAGATCGTCTATGCGGACCCGGCCCGCGGCGTCTACCAAAAGATCGTCACCACCGACGACGCCACCACCCTGCTCGGCGGGATCTTTGTCGGCGACGCCGCCCCGTACACCGCGCTGCGGCCGCTGCTGGGCCGCGCACTGCCGGCCGAACCCGGCGCCTACCTCACCGCGGCCGGCGGCGGCGGGGTCGACGCCCTCGCTGCCGAACTGCCCGACGACGCCATCCTCTGCTCCTGCAACAACGTGGCCGCCGGGACCATCCGCGACGCCGTCAACGGCTGCGGCACCTGCGAGGGCAGCGAACCGGTGCGGGACCTGCCCGGGCTCAAAGGCTGCACCCGCGCCGGCACCAGCTGCGGATCCTGCGTCCCGATGCTCAAGAAGCTCCTCGACGGCGAACTCACCAAGTCCGGCGTCGAGGTCTCCACGGCGCTGTGCGAACACATCGGACTCTCCCGCCAGGAACTCTTCGACGCCATCCGGGTCCTGGAACTGACCTCCTTCGAGGACGTCATGGCCCGCTACGGCAGCGGTGAGGGCTGCGATATCTGTAAGCCCACCATTGCCAACATCCTCGCCAGCCAGCACGGCGCCTACGTCCTCGACGCCGGCCGCGGCACCCTGCAGGACACCAACGACCGGGCCCTGGCGAACATGCAAAAGGACGGCACTTACTCGGTGGTGCCGCGGATCGCCGGCGGTGAGATCACGCCGCAGAAACTCGGCGTGATCGCCGCCGTCGCCGAACAGTACGGCCTGTACACGAAGATCACCGGCGGCCAGCGGATCGACATGTTCGGCGCCCGACTGGAACAACTCCCGGAGATCTGGAAGCTGCTGGTGGACGCCGGGTTCGAATCCGGCCAGGCCTACGGCAAGAGCCTGCGCACCGTGAAGTCCTGCGTCGGGTCCACCTGGTGCCGCTTCGGGGTGCAGGATTCGGTGGCCATGGCCATCCGCCTGGAACTCCGGTACCGCGGTTTGCGCAGCCCGCACAAGCTGAAGATGGGGGTCTCCGGCTGCGCCCGCGAATGCGCAGAGGCCCGCGGCAAGGACGTCGGCGTGATCGCCACCGCGGACGGCTGGAACCTCTACGTCGGCGGCAACGGAGGCGCCACCCCGGCGCACGCCCAGCTGCTCGCCAAGGACCTCGACGACGAGACGCTGATCCGCTACATCGACCGCTACTTCATGTACTACATCCGCACCGCCGACCGGCTGCAGCGCACCGCCCGCTGGCAGGAGGAGCTCGACGGCGGCATCCGCCACGTCGAGGACGTGGTGGTGCACGACAGCCTGGGCATCGCCGCGGACCTGGAGGCAGCCATGGCCAAACACGTGGACACCTACGTCGACGAGTGGGCCGAAACCCTGCAGGACCCGGACCGGCTGCGCCGCTTCCGCTCCTTCGTCAACGCGCCGGACCAGAAGGACGACTCCATCACCCTGGTCCCCGACGAGCGCGGCCAGATGCGGCCCGCCACCGCGGAAGAGAAACGCTCCCGGCTGATCGCCACGACCATCCCCGTCAGGTCGGCCGGCCCCGCCGCCGGCGAACCCACCGAAAGCAGGGTCTAATGCAGCTCAGCATCGAACTCACCGGCCGGACCGTCCTGGTCGCCGGCTCCGACGCCGCCGCCCGGCAGGCCGTCCTGCGCTACCGGGCCGCCGGCGCCGTCGTGGGCCGCCTCACCGGCCCGGACGCCCCGGCGGCCCCGGGTCCGCTGCCCTTCCTGGTGGCCGCGGTGGACGACGGCCAGCCCGGCTGGCCGGCCCGCCTGGACCGCTTCCGCGCCGCCGGGGTTCCGATCGCCGCCGAACCCGCGGCCGGTCCGGCCGGGCACGTCACCCTGGTGGGCGGCGGCCCCGGCGCCGGAGAGCTCCTGACCGTCGCCGCGGTGGCCGCCCTGCGTGACGCCGACGTGGTCTTCTACGACCGGCTGGCACCGCACCAGGACCTGCCGTCCCTGACCACCGCGGACCTGGTGGACGTGGGCAAGACCCCCGGCCACCACAAGGTCAGCCAGGCCGGCATCGAGGAGCTGATGGTCGCCGCCGCCCTGGCCGGAGCGAACGTGGTCCGGCTCAAGGGCGGCGACCCGTACGTCTTTGGCCGCGGCGGCGAGGAGGTGGCCGCCTGCGTGCGCGCCGGGCTGCCCGTCCGGGTCATTTCCGGGGTCACCAGCGCCGTCTCCGTCCCGGCCGCCGCGGGCATCCCGGTCACCCACCGCGAGGTCAGCCGCCTGTTCACAGTGGTCTCCGGCCATGCCCCGCTGACCGAAGACGAGCACCGGCACCTGGCCGGGCTCGGCGGGACCATCGTGGTGCTGATGGGCATCGGCACGCTGCACCAGCTGGCGGCCGGGCTGCGCCGGGCCGGGATGCGCGCGGACATGCCGGTGGCGGTGATCGAGCGCGGCTACCAGCCCGGCCAGCGCACCACCATCGCGGACCTGGGCGGCATCACCACGGCCGCGGCCGGCTGCGCCAACCCCGCCGTCCTGGTGATCGGCGAGGTGGTCCGGGTCGCGGAGGCGAACCGGGGTTGCGACGCCGCCGCTGCCGAACTGGACCGCCTCGCGGCGTCCCTGGTCGGGGCGTGAGCGCCGTGACCGTGAACAGCCTGGCCGGCACCGCCACGGACGCCGCCGGATCCGCCGACCAGCCGCTGGAAGGCTTCCGGATCGGTGTCACCTCCCACCGCCGCTCGCAGGACCTGATCGAGGCCCTGGAGCGCCGCGGCGCCGAGGTGCTGCACGCCCCGGCGCTGAAGATCGCCCCGGTGCAGGAGGACCACGGGCTGATCGAGGACAGCCGCGCCATTATCGAGGCCCGGCCGCAGCTGTGCATCGCCACCACCGCCTACGGCATGCGCCGCTGGTGCGAGGCGGCGGACAGCTTCGGCATCGGCGACCAGCTGCTGGAGACCCTGGGCGCCACGCGGATGTTCGTCCGCGGGCCCAAGGCCCGCGGCGCCGTGCGCGCGGCCGGCCTGGCCGACGTCGGGATCAGCAGCGACGAGACCACCGCAACCCTGGTGGACATGTTGCTGGCCGAGGGGTCCGCGGCAAGACCGTCGCCGTCCAGCTGCACGGCTACACCGACGTCCGGCAGCTGGAGCGGCTCCGGATGTCCGGGGCGAACGTCATGACCGTCACCCCCTACCGCTGGGTCAAACCCGAGGGCGCCGGCCGGCTGCCCAAGCTGATCGAGGCCGCCTGCAACGGCAGCCTCGACGTCCTGACCTTCACCTCCGCCCCCGCCGTCGACGCACTGTGGAGCACCGCGCACGAGATGGGCCTGTACAAGCAACTGGTCGCGGCGCTGAAGACCACGGTGGCCACCGCCGTCGTGGGCCCAATCACTGCCCAGCCGCTGGTCGACGCCGGCGTGCAGCCGCTGGTGCCGGAACGGTTCCGGATGGGCGCGCTGATCCGGCTGGTCTGCGAACACTTGGCCCTGAACCACGTCCGCCGTCTGGACACCGCCGCCGGCGCGGTGGAGCTGCGCGGCCGGTCGCTGCGGATCGACGGCGACCCCGTGGAACTGGCGCCCGCGCCGCTGCTGCTGATGCGCGCGCTGCTGGGGGCCGGCGGCGCCGTGCTGTCCCGGGAGTCGCTCTCGGAACTGCTGGAACTTCGCGGCTCGGTGCACGCGCTGGACATGACGGTCAGCAGGCTCCGGTCCGCACTGCCGGACGCCTCGCTGGTGGAAACTGTGGTGAAGCGGGGCTACCGGCTCCGGGTGTGAGCCACGCCATTACCAGCTGGTAACAATTGGCGAACAGGGAGCGAAAATACCGCAACACCGCAGAAACGTGCGCGAAAAACCGGCCTCCTACGCTGGGGAACAACAGAAACAGGGGCCACACCAGCAGGCCCGCCAGCGAAAGGGCCAGCACATGTCCGCACCGAAAACCTCCGCCGCCAGCACCGCCTCCACCACCGTGGCCTCCTCGCCGCGGATCGTGATTGCCGGGGCCGGTCCGGCGGCGCAGGCCCTGGTCCGCCAGCTCACCCGCACCCCGTTCGGCGGCGCCATCACGGTCCTCAGCAACCGGGACGACGCCCCGGCGGAACTGCTGGAGCTGGCCGTCCTCCCCCAGGTCTCGGTCCGGTTCGGCCAGCCCGCCAGCTTCATCGACGCCGAGCAGCGGCGTGTGACGACGGCGGACGGCCTCGAATTCGGCTACGACCAGCTGGTCATCGCCACCGGCTCGGCCCCGGCCCTGGCCCCGATCGAGGGCTCGGGCCGGTGCCTGAACTACTCCACGATCGACGACGCCGGCACCCTCGGCGACGCGGTCAAGGACGTCACCCGGGTCCTCGGTCGGCGGCCGCTCGGCATCCTGGTGGGCACCGGCACCGCAGCCGGACAGGCCGAGGCGGTGCTGCGGGCCCGCGGCGTCCGCCCGGTCCGCACCACGCTGCGGCCCGCCGCCGTCGTCCCCACCCTCGCAGGGTCCGTACTGCCGGCCTCCGGCATCGTCTTCGAGGACGGCTCCAGCATGAGCGGTGACCTGGTGGTCCTCGCCGAGGAGCGGATCTCCCGGGACGGACTGGCCCGCACCGCCGGGCTGGCCACCGCCGCCCAGGGCGGGATCCTGGTGGGCGCCGACTACCGCACCTCCGTGCCCGGGATCTGGGCGATCGGCGACGCCGCGGCGCTCGACGGGGTCCGGCTGGGCCTGCTGGTGGCCGCCGGGTCGGCCGCCAGCATCTGCGCCGCCGGCCTCGTGCAGGCCTGCCTCCAGGTCCCCGTCGCTGCCGCCGCCTGAGCCCCGGCCGGCATGGTCCCATATGGCAAGATGGTGCACTGAGAAGCCACGACGCGCGCCGCGTCAGCAGCCGGGCCGGCCATGATCCGTCCCGTCAGGAAAGGGACCACCATGAGCAACGACGCCACCACGGCCGGGGCCTCCGGCACCGGCCAGGACCTCCACCACGGCACCGGCAACATCGCCGCGTTCATTGACCACACCCTGCTCAAGCCGGAGGCCGGCGAGGCCGACGTGCTCAAGGTCTGCTCCGAGGCCGCGGAGTACCAGTTCAAGTCCGTGTGCGTGAACCCGATCTGGGTCAAGACCGTCAAGACCGCCCTCAAGGGATCCGGCGTACTGACCTGCTCCGTGATCGGCTTCCCGCTCGGCGCAACGCCCAGCGACGTCAAGGCCTTCGAGGCCCGCGGCGCCGTGCTCGACGGCGCGGACGAGATCGACATGGTGATCAACATCGCCGCCGCCCGCGCCGGCGACAAGGGCGCCCTGGTCGACGACATCCGTGCCGTGGCCGAGACCGTTCACGCCGGCGGCGCCATCCTCAAGGTCATCATCGAGACCTCCCTGCTGGACGACGCGCAGAAGGTCCTCGCCTGCGAGGCCGCCGTCGAGGCCGGCGCCGACTTCGTCAAGACCTCCACCGGCTTCAACGGCGGCGGCGCGACGGTCGAGGACGTCACCCTGATGCGCCGCACCGTGGGACCGGACCTGGGCGTCAAGGCCTCCGGCGGCGTGCGGTCCCTCGCCGACGCGCAGGCTATGATAGCTGCTGGTGCAACACGTATTGGCGCCAGTTCCGGCATCGCGATCGTCAAGGGCGAACAGGGTTCGTCCGCGTACTGAGCGCCGCACCGGAAAGCACGCCGCCACAGTTTTTACAGCCCCGCGGGGCCGAGGAGGAACGAATGTCCAGCAACAACGGCAAGACCGCCAAGACCCGTCGGGGCGAGAACAACCTGGCATCCAGCGTGGTGCTGTTTGTCATCATGATGGCGCTCTTCTTCGGTGCCCTGTACTCGCTGTCGTTCCTGACCCTGGGCAACCCCTGGCCGATGCTTGCCTGCCTGGTGCTGTTCGCCCTGGCGTTCTGGATCCCGCAGACCATCACCGGCCGCTCGGACTCGGCCGGCGAACACTAAGCCTCGTCCAACGCACTGAAGCCCCGGTCCGCCGGGGCTTCAGTCGTTTAACGGCCGGTTCCGGACGGGCGCGGCGCTTTCTGCCCGCGGCGCCGCCGCCGGCGGCTAGCTTCCCGTGCCGAGCAGTCGGCCGACGACGGCGGAGCCGAAGGCGACCGCCGCCGGGAAGTGCCCGCGGGCGACGTCGACGGCGGCGACGCACATCCCCACCATGGCGTAGGCGCCGACGGGGATCAGCACCAGCCACTCGCGCCGCGAACCGGCCCGGCCCAGGAGCGGGATGGAGAACGCCCCGTTGGCCTTCCAGACGTCCTTGACCAGCGGCAGCTTGCGCAGGAACTTCGGCGGTTTGACCACGATCGGCCACAGCAGCGGCACTCCCCCGGTGGTGATCATGTCCCCGATGATGTGCACCAGCACGCCGGTCAGCATGGACACCGGCAGCCAGGACCACTGGTGCGGGGCGAACCAAGTCACCAGCCCGGCCATGGTGAGCGCGAAGATCCAGTTGCTGACCACCCCGTACTTTGGGAAGAGCTTCAGCGCCTTCGCGGCGATGTTGATCAGGAACATGCACAGCAGCCCGGCGCCCACCGAGAGCAGGCCCCAGTCGGTCTGCAGCTGGATCTTCCCGGCCAGCGCGGCGAGCAGCACGAAGAACGCCGCCCCCAGCACCGAGTGGGTGCCCTGGCGGTGCCCGCCGGAGGCGTTCTCGATCCCGACGGCGATCAGGTTCGAAAGCGGCGGCAGCGCGTGCGCCACCGTGGACGAGCGGTGGTCCCAGTCGCAGATCAGCGCCGTCCCCGCCGTCGCCATCCCGCCGATAACGATCCCGGCGGGATCCAGCGGGTACCAGCCGAGCGTGTACGGCCCGGTCGAGGCAATCGCCACCCACGCCGCGGCACCTGACGCGGCGTGGTGTCCTCCCATCACGGCCTAGCCCGCGGCGGGCGGGGCGTCGGTGAAGATCGCCTCGATCACGCTGTTGGCCCAGGCCAGGATCTCGGCGTCCTGCAGGTCGCGGCCGCCGATCCGGGCGGTCTTGGGCTTGGGAATCAGCACCGCGTCCAGCGCCGGCTTGGTCTGCGAGCCCGGGTACATCCGGGCCAGGCGCATCTGCTTGGACTCGGGCAGCTGGGCGGGGAGAACTTGATGAAGTTCCCCTGCAGCGCGACGTCGGTGAGGCCCGCCTCGCGCGCCCCGACCCGGAATCGGGCCACGGCCACGAGGTTCTGCGCGGGCAGCGGCAGCTCGCCGTAGCGGTCCACCAGCTCGGCCTCGACCTCCTCGATGGCTTCGTTGGTCAGCGCGGCGGCCAGCTTGCGGTAGGCCTCCAGGCGGAGCCGTTCGCCCGGGACGTAGTCGTGCGGCAGGTGCGCGTTGACCGGCAGCTCGATCTTCATCTCGGCGGCCTTCTCCTCGGCCTCGCCGCGGTAATCCGCCACGGCCTCGCCGACCAGCCGGATGTAGAGGTCGAAGCCGACGCCCTGGATGTGGCCGGACTGTTCGCCGCCGAGCAGGTTGCCGGCGCCGCGGATCTCGAGGTCCTTCATGGCCAGCTGCATGCCGGCGCCAAGCTCATTGTGGGTGGCCACGGCCTTGAGCCGCTCCAGCGCCACCTCGCCCAGGGGCTTCTCCGAGGGGTAGAGGAAGTAGGCATAGGCGCGTTCCCGGCCGCGGCCCACCCGTCCGCGCAGCTGGTGCAGCTGCGAGAGCCCGTACTTGTCCGCGCCGTCGACGATCAGGGTGTTGGCGTTGGAGATGTCCAGGCCGGTCTCGATGATGGTGGTGCAGACCAGGACGTCGAAGCGCTTCTCCCAGAAGTCCACGATGATCTGTTCCAGCCGGCTCTCGGACATCTTGCCGTGCGCCACCTCCACGCGCGCCTCGGGCACGAGTTCGCGGATCTTCGCGGCGGTGCGCTCGATCGTGGAGACCCGGTTGTGGACGAAGAAGACCTGCCCCTCGCGCATCAGCTCGCGGCGGATCGCGGCGGAGGTCTGCTTGTCCGTGTACGGGCCCACGTAGGTCAGCACCGGGTGCCGCTCCTCCGGCGGGGTGGCCAGGGTGGAGGTCTCGCGGATGCCGGTAAGCGACATCTCCAGGGTGCGCGGGATCGGCGTCGCGCTCATGGCCAGGACGTCCACGTTGGTGCGCATCTTCTTCAGCGCCTCCTTGTGCTCGACGCCGAAGCGCTGCTCCTCGTCCACGATCACCAGGCCCAGGTCCTTGAACTCGAAGTCCTTGGACAGCAGCCGGTGGGTGCCGATCACGACGTCGACGGCGCCGGTCTTGACGCCCTCGGCCGTCTCCTTGGCCTCCTTGGCGGCCTGGAAACGGGACAGCGGGCGGACCCGCAGCGGGAAGCCGGAGAACCGCTCGGTGAACGTCTCGTAGTGCTGCTGGGCGAGCAGGGTGGTGGGCACCAGCACGGCTACCTGCTTGCCGTCCTGGACGGCCTTGAACGCGGCCCGGACGGCGATCTCGGTCTTGCCGTAGCCGACGTCGCCGGAGACCAGGCGGTCCATCGGGATTTCCCGCTCCATGTCCGCCTTGACCTCGTTGATGGTGGTCAGCTGGTCCGGGGTCTCCACGTACGGGAAGGCCTCCTCGAGCTCGCGCTGCCAGGGCGTGTCAGGGCCGAAGGCGTGGCCGCGGGAGGCCATCCGGGCGGAGTAGAGCCGGATCAGTTCGCCGGCGATCTCCTTGACGGCCTTGCGCGCCTTGGACTTGGTGCTGGCCCAGTCGGAGCCGCCCATCTTGCTCAGCACCGGGGTGTCGCCGCCGACGTAGCGGGTGACCTGGTCCAGCTGGTCGGTGGGAACGAAGAGCCGGTCGCCGGGGGCGCCGCGCTTGGACGGGGCGTATTCGAGCACCAGGTACTCGCGCACGCCGTCGCCACCACCGGCTACCTTGCGCTGGATCAGTTCGACGAACCGGCCGATGCCGTGCTGTTCGTGCACCACGAAGTCGCCGGCGAGCAGCTGCAGCGGGTCGACGGCATTGCGCCGCTTGGAGGGCATCTTCCGCATGTCCTTGGTGGACCCGGCGGAGGTGCGGCCCAGCAGGTCCGCCTCGGTCAGCAGCGCGGTCTTGAGCCCGTCCAGGACGAAGCCGCGGCCCACGCACGCGGTGGTGACCTCAATCAGGCCCGGCTGCGGCTCGGCTTCCAGGGTCTCGACCCGGGCGCAGGGGATGTCGTTGTCATGGAAGAGTTCGGCGAGGCGCTGCGCGGGGCCGGGGCCCTCGGTGGCGACCACGATCCGCCACTGGTCGCGCACGTGCGAGCCGATGAAGTCCATCATCTCGGCGACATCGCCCTGGTAGCCGCGCGGTTCGCGGGCGTGCAGGTTCACGACGTCGATGTCCGGCAGCAACTCCTCGTCGCTGGCCAGGGAGCTGATCGACCACCATGACACCTGGTGCTCCAGCGCGGTGGCGCGGGTCTCGGCCAGGGACCGGAAGCTGGCCGAGTGCAGCGCCTCGGACGCGGCGGCGCTCAGGTCCAGCGGGGCCGCCCCGCCGTCGGAGGCCGTGGACCAGGCCGCCTCGAGGAATTCCTCGTTGGTGGCGGCGAGGTCGTGGGCGCGGGTGCGGACCTTCTCGGGTTCAATCACGACGGTGATCGAACCGGCCGGGAACTGGTCCACGAACGGGACCATCGAGTCCACCAGTACCGGGGCGAGGGACTCCATGCCCTCGACGGCGATGCCGCCGGCGATCTTCTCCAGCATGTCCGCGGCGGCCGGCAGCTGGGACTTCAGCGTCGCGGCGCGGGACATCACGGAGGGGGTGATCAGGATTTCGCGGCACGGCGGGGCGTGCAGTTCGGTGGGGTGGTGCACGCCCGGGGCGGTCAGCGAGCGCTGGTCGGCGACGGCGAACCAGCGCATCTGCTCGACCTCGTCGCCGAAGAACTCCACCCGGATGGGGTGGTCCTCGGTGGGCGGGAAGACGTCCAGCATGCCGCCGCGGACGGCGAACTCGCCGCGCCGGGTGACCATGTCCACCCGGGCGTAGGCGGCGGCCGCGAGGTTCTTCACCACGTCCCCGAACGGGGCCTCCTGGCCCACGGTCAGGGTCACGGGCACCAGCTCGCCGAGCCCCGCCACGATCGGCTGCACGACGGCGCGGACGGGAGCGACGACGACGCGCAGCGGCGTGCCGGAGGCCTCCGGGTGGGCCAGCCGGCGCAGCACGGAGAGGCGGCGGCCGACGGTGTCCGAGCGCGGGGAGAGCCGCTCGTGCGGGAGGGTCTCCCAGCTGGGGAATTCGGCGATGCTGCCGGCGGGCAGGAACGCGTCCAGGGCCTGCACCAGGTCCTCCGCCTCACGCCCGGTGGCGGTCACGGCCAACACGACGGGGGCGGCCGCGGCCGTGCCTTCTGCGCCGGCGGCGCCGGAAGAGAGCAGGCCGTCCGAAACCTCGGCGAGCAGGGCCGCGCGCAGTCCGGCCGGGGCGCTGAGCTGGTAGCCCTCGCTGCGGGCGGAGACCGGCCGTGACGCCTCGGCCTGCACCCGGGCGAAGGTTGAGTCCCGGGCGAGGACGCGCCGCAGGCCGGAAAGTGAGGGGCCGGGAAGGCTCATGGCGGAAACTCCTGAACTGATCGCTGACGTGCAGGCAACACGAATACCCGGAATTCGCAAGAATCCCGGGTGATTCCAGCCTACCGCCACCGGAGCGGACCGGGCACCCGCAGGCTAAGCTGGCAGGACGGGCCCGGCCCGTTCCGGCTCCCTGCCACGCCTGTCCCATGGCAGCAGGGACGTCCGGCGGCCCCGCCGCTCCGAATGGCTAATATCCGCAACGAGAAGGAGCCACCCGCAATGACCGGCATCCCCCTACCCCGCACCCGAAGACGGTCCTGGTCACCGGCGCCACCGGCTACATCGGCGGGCGGCTGGTCCCCCGGCTGCTGGAGGCCGGGCACAAGGTCAAGGTCCTGGTCCGGACGCCGGCGAAGATCGCGGGCGTGCCCTGGCTGGAGCAGGTGGAGGTGGTGCAGAGCAGCCTCGACGACGGCGCGGCACTCAAGGCGGCCCTGGCCGGCGTCGACGTCCTCTACTACCTGGTCCACTCGATGGCCGGCGGTTCCGGCTTCGAGGCCAAGGAAAAGGAAATGGCGGCCCTCACCGCGGAGGCGGCCGAGTCCGCCGGCGTGGACCGGATCGTCTACCTCGGCGGCCTGCACCCCTCCGGAGCCGAGCTCTCCACCCACATGCGCTCCCGCGAGGCCGTGGGCAGGATCTTCCTGGACAGCCCCGTGGACGCCGTCGTCTTCCAGGCCGGCGTGGTGATCGGCTCCGGCTCCGCGTCCTTCGAGATGATCCGGCACCTGTCCGAGACGCTGCCGCTGATGCCGGCCCCCAGTTGGGTGCGGAACAAGATCGAGGCCATCGCCGTGCGCGACGTGCTCTACTACCTGGTCGGCGCCGCCTCGCTGGAGGGCCCGATCAACCGCACCTTCGACATCGGCTCCCGGCAGGTGCTCACCTACGCCGGGATGATGCAGGAGTACGCCGCGGAGGCTGGGCTGCCCTACCGGATGGTGCTGGCCCTGCCGGTCCCGGCCCCGAAGCTGGCCGGCATGTGGGTGGCCCTGACCACCCCGATTCCGCTGTCCATGTCGCTGCCGCTGGTGGAATCGCTGCAGCACGACGCCGTGGCGCGCGAACACGACATCGATGACTACATCCCGCTGCCCGAGGGCGGCCTGACCCCCTACCGCCGCGCCGTCGCCCTGGCGCTGGGCCGGGAACGCGACGGGCAGGTGGAGACCACGTGGGCCAACGCGGGCGCCGACGCCGACCCGCTGCCGAGCGACCCGGAGTGGGCCGGGCACCGGGTCTACGTGGACGAGCGCAGCTACTCCAGCCCGGCGCCCCCGGACCACGTCTGGACCATCATTGAAGGCATCGGCGGGCAGAACGGCTGGTATTCCCTGCCGCTGGCGTGGAGCGTGCGCGGCTGGCTGGACAAGCTGACCGGCGGCGCCGGGCTGGCCCGCGGCCGGCGCCACCCTCGGCTGCTGGCCGAGGGCGAAGTGGTGGACTGGTGGCGGGTGGAGCGGATCGACCGCGGCCGGCTGCTCCGGCTCCGCGCCGAGATGCGCGCCCCGGGCCGGGCCTGGCTGGAGCTCATGGTGGAACCTGAGGGCAACGGCAGCCTCTACCGGCAGCGGGCCATCTTCTTCCCCAAGGGCCTCAGCGGCAAGCTTTACTGGCTGGCCGTGCTGCCGTTCCACAGCCTGATTTTCCCCGCCATGTCGCGGAATATCGCGGCCGCGGCCCAACGCCTCGCAGAGACAGAGCCCGGGACGGACCCCGGGACCCAACCGGAGAGGGAAACGAAGGCCGAATCGGAACCGGCCGGACCCAACGCGTAAGATGTTGGGAGCCCGAAACGACCCCTTCCACCCCCTGGAGGACCCTAATGGCCCTGAGCGCATCCACCACCCTTCCCCACACCGTCGAGAGTGTCACGGCAGTCTTCGCCAACGAGGACTTCCTGCGCCACACCAGTGAACTGGTCGGCGGCACCCTGGAATCGTTCGCCGTCGACGGCGATCCGGCCGGCGCATTCAACACCACCACCGTGCGCACCATCCCCACCACCCGGATGCCGGACATCGCCCGGAAGTTCGTCGGCGAGAGCCTGAAGGTCACCCAGCTCGAGAGCTGGGGCGCCCCGGCGGCCGACGGTTCGCGCGAAAGCAACATCTCCCTCAAGGTCGCGGGCGCCCCGCTGGACGTCAACGCTGTGCAGCGGCTCGTGGCCGAGGGTGGCAGCACCCGGATCGAACTGGAGGGCACCGTGTCCTCCTCCGTGCCGTTCCTCGGCGGGAAGATCGCTGACGCCGCCGAGCCGATGGTGGGCAAGGCCCTGAACATCCAGGCCACCCAGGCGCAGGCCTGGCTCGAAAGCCACTAGGCCATGGAGCTTCCCGTCCTAGCCGCCGTCGTCCTGATCATTGCCGGCATCTGGTCGCTGGTGGTCTGGCCGCAGTTCCTGCGCCGCGTGCGCAACGATCCGCGGGCCCGTGACGCCAACGGCAAGGCCACCCGGTTCCTGACCGTGCACGTGGTGCTGGTCAGCATCTCGATGGTGCTCGGCGCGGCCACGGCCGGGATCGGGATCGCCGGTCTCTTCTGATTCCGCGGTCCCTTCGCCAGTAAGTAGGTAGGTAGCAGACCCGCCGGTGATGGTGAATTACGGGTAGGGAGCACTCTGGGAACTCTCGGCCACCCGCCGTCTAATAATTTCATGAGCACCAACGGCATGGAACGGGTTTGGCACGGCAGCCACAGAAAACCTGACGAGCGAAACTGGTCCCTCTATTTTTCCCTCGTTCTCCTCGTCATTCTAGTCGGCCTGATAGGCCTCTTTCCGCTTTGACATCAGTTCATTGTCAACACGGCGTAACTACTGTTATTGACACCCCGGTCGACTTTCCTGTTGACCGGGGTGTCTTTGTAAATTCCTGGTTTTAGCCAGTCTCGGGGAGTGGATTCGCACGGCCGCCTCACGCGGTCCTTCGGGATGCGTCCAACCGACTCCGGGAAACGTGCCAAAGATCACAGCCCACTGCCTGTAGGGCCTCGGCGCGGCAACCGTCCGCCGGGTGCCATGTAAGGTAGAGCCTGCACGATTCGGTCTCAAGGGCCGCGGCGTCCGCCTGGCAGCTCTGGGGAGAGCGCGCCGGGGAACGAACCCGGCGACCCCGCCGGTGCCGGCGAACCTGGTTTTGAACAACTACGGCTCAGCCGTGCAGCTGTGGTCATGGGCAGTGCGCGCCCGTCGGCGCCGTGCTGCCCTTTTCCATGCCCCCAAACAGAACAAGCATCCCTTTATGAAAAAGTAAGTCCATCCATCCTTGCCCTGCTGGTGCTGCTTATCGGCGCGCTCGCCTCCGGTTGCGCCTCGACGTCGTCTTCCCTTGGAGCGTCGTCCGCACTTCCAACCGCCGCGAAGGCGGCACCCACCGCCAGCCGTACACCCGCCCCCTCGCCCACGGAAACCCCCTCCCAGGCGACGACGGCTGCAGCGGCACCTGCTACGAGCCCGGCCGCGGCACCCTCCGCCAAGCCGGCCACGACCGCGCCGGCGGCACCTGCCGCTGTGGCGAAGCCGTCAACTAAGGCGGCCCCGACGCTTGCTCCCGCCGCCTCCACCGGAACCAACCCGCTGCACACCAACATCGTGAGCACGACGTTCTGGGTTGGCGAGATCTTCAACGCAAGCCTGTCCGACGGGTCGCAGGTTTGCTCCACGTACAGCAGCCAGTGGGCCTTCAAGCACACCGGTGTCAACCTCGGCACCACCGCCCAGAGCGCCTCCGGCTGCCCCGGAAGCATCTACGGCGGTTGCGACGGCGTCAGTGCCGGATCGGGTAACAGCTTCACGTGCTCGACCGAGGCCCGTGACGCCTCCAATGGCTACTTCCCGAAGCACCAGCCCGCCCCGAAGGAAAACCCCTTCTACCTGGATCTGCCGTTTGACGACGTCAACGACGCTACCGCTTTCCAGCAACGCTGCCAGGTGATCCCCTGGGCGGCCGCCGACAACGCCGCCACCGGTGTCAACCACTGCGCGGACCCGGGCTACAGCTACATGAAGAACCACTGGGTGAAACTGACCGGTCCTAACGGCAAGGTCTGCTACGGCCAGGTCGAGGATGCGGGCCCTTCCAGCGGTTCGGCATACCATGATGCGGCCTATGTCTTTGGCACCAACGACGCCCGGCCGGCCAACACCGATTTCTCTGTCGACGCGACGCAGGGGGCCGGAATGGATGTCTCCCCGGCGCTGAACGGATGCCTCGGCTTCGCAGAACTCAACGGCAGCGGCGACCACGTCTCGTGGTCCTTCGTTGACAGGTCTGCCGTTCCGGCCGGCCCATGGCTTACCGTGGAGACCACCTCCGGCGTCAGCTAAGGCCTCTTCCGCACCAAGCCCACGTGGGCCAGATAAGCCCCCGGCGCTTCCCAGCGCCGGGGGCTTATTTTCCTTCAGGCCGGGGCCTGCGGCCTACCCGGTAAACCGGGCCTCCGGACTGGGCTGGCCTTGGAGAGAGGCGCCCTGCGGGAGGCCTTGGGCGCGACGGGTCGGGCTCTTCCAAACACCCGAGGACTGCGAAGAGAACGCCTTCGGCAGCACCATCAGGCAGATGGCGGCATCGACGATCCGCATCAGCGGGAAAAACGGAGCACGCAGCAGAAACGATGGCTGTCGGAGTGCAATGGCTGCGATAACCGTGAGGAGCAGATCCGGCAGAAAGACCCCCAGCAGCACATCCTGGGGGCGGATCAGCCCAGCAAGCGCGACGATTTGGGGCGACGTGTTGCCCGCCTGCAGTTGCTCGGTCGCGATGACGGAGACAATCAAAATCGGAATCATCAGGACGAAAAACGCACAACTAAAGAGCAGCTCGGTGATGTAGAAAACCAGGGCCAGCCAGAATTTCCCCGCCTGCAGCCGGTGCCGGCGGACGGTCTGCCAAAAGCCCAGAATCCACCGGCGCACCTGCTTTGTATAGTCCTCGAAAGTGTCGGGATCCTGGGTATAGGCCACGGCAGCCGACGGGTGGAACGCGATCTTGCCGAGCTTCTTGGCATGCAGCTCGAAGGTCATGTTGAAATCCTCAATGACCAGTCCGGGTGCCAGCACGTTCACTTTTGCCAGCGCACTGGTGCGGTACATACTGGCGAATCCCGGGACGATGGACACGACATTTGCACCCTTGGCCGCCTGGCCGTATTTGAGGAGCAATTGCACCACGATGTACAGGCGTTCCCGGTAATCAACCAGGAACCGCCCGATGAGAGTCTTGGATTTGGGGCTCATGATCGACTTCGCCCGACCCGCAACCGCAACCACGCCCGGATCTGAGAACAGCGGAAGTCCCGTTGCAAGATAGTCAGGCGCCGGCCTGGTATCGGCGTCAAGCAACATCACCACTTCGAAGCGGTTGCACAGGTCAAAATGGGCGATACCCGCCGCGAGCGCCCCGGCCTTCCCGCGGTTGGGATCCAGCTCCAACACGTTGACCCCTGCGTTGCGCGCGATCGCGGCGGTGTTGTCGGTGGACATGTCGGAGATGACGAAGATGTTCTGCACTGGAACGAGGGCCGATGCGGTGCGGATCGTAGCGCTGATGACCAGCTCCTCGTTGTGCGCGGCCACGAGAACCGCGACGTCGGCAGGGGTTACCTTATGCGGCTTCGCCTTGCGTCGCCCGTGTACCCGGCTGATGCGGGCGGCGCGGCCGTGGGAGGGGACGGCCGGAAAACTCCGGGCGCCAAAACCCTCCCCCGGCCAGAACCGCCGCGGTCCCGTGAAACCCAGTGGGGGAATAAAGGCCTTCTGCCGGTGGTAGGTCTCGATCGAAATCCGGGAGAGCCCCACCAGCGCCCAGAAGATGGTGCTGATTCCCAGGACCAACACGATATAAACGGCCGTCATAACGCCGGCGCTCCTACCGAGTCGTACATCGCGTAGTCATCGGTTGTCAGGGTGCCGTTGCTAAACAGGTTCAGGCCGAAACTGATGGCTGTCGCTCCCGCGGGGAGCGCCGGCGTCGTGAAGCTGGCCTGTGTGTAGGTCGCGGCTGCGGCCAGCCAGGGTCCGGAGGTCCAGTAGACCCAGCTACCCGATGCGTTCCGGTAGTAGAGGGCGAACTGGGTAACGGCGGTGGATGTGTACCACGCCCGGAGTGAATAGGTGTGCCCGGCAATCGCCGGCGGAGCACACGATCCGGAGTCCATGGTCGGCAGCAGTTTTGCGTCGCCGCTGCTGTAGCCCGTGACGGTCAGTCGTTCAGCCGCCGCACCCGAATGCGCCGCCGTCACCGTGCTGAAGGCCGCCGTGTTCGTTCCGTACCCTCCGGTTTGCCAGCACTGAGGAGTCGGGGAACCCGGGGTTTCGAGACTCGCATTCTGGACGAGGTTCGTCCCTGCAGGGGTGGGGGCGGCGTGGGCGCGGTCGCCGAGTCATACATCTCGTAATCGTCGGTCGTCAGCGTCCCATTGCTGAAGAGGTTGAGTCCAAAGCTCAGCCCGGTGGCACCGCTGGGGACGGGGGGCGTCGTCCAGCTGGCCTTTTGGAAGGCGGACGCAGTTCCGAACCACGGGCTGGACGTCCAGTAGACCCATGAGCCGATGCCGGTCCGGTAGTACAGGGCAAACTGCGTAGCAGCCGTCGAGGTGTACCAGGCCGCCAGGTTATAGGTGTGGCCGGCGGTAACGCCGGGCGAGCAGCCGCCAAGATCCAGGGATGGCAGCAGTTTGGCGTCGCCATTCACGTAGTTTGTGACGACCAACCTTTCCGCAACGTTTCCGCCGCGGCCCGGGCTGACGACGCTGAAGTTCGCCGTGTTAGTTCCGAAGCCTCCGGTTTGCCAGCATTGCGGAGTCGCACCCGAGAGCGTTTCCAGGCCGGGGTTGCGCACGAGGTTTCCGCTGCTGGGCGGGGGCGGGACCGCCGGGCCCGAAACAAGCGGCTTGGTGCTGCCGCCGATCACCTGGTCAACGGTCTTGACCGTCGTCGTTGCCGGACGCGCCTTCAACCATGCCGCAAACTGGGTCAGCAGGCTGGGGGTAATGTTGAGCGGATCAGCACTGGTGGCGGCCACGTGGTGGAAGGTGAACTGCACCCACCCGCCCGCTGTCTCGGCCTGGGTCACGGACTTTTGGAGATCCGCAAGGGTCCAGGAGGAGTCCTCCTCATCCGGTGCGGCCGTGTTGTAAGGGTTGGCCGGTGGAATGGTCTCGGCCAGCGGGCAGCCGGGGCAGCTGAACCGGGTTTTGATGTCACCCAACCCGCGTGCGCTGTTGTAGCCGCAGTTCTTGACGATTCCTTCGATCGTCGAGTTTTCCGCGGCAAAGGGATAAGCGAAATTCCTGACCTGAAAACCCCAGTTGCTCAGGTTGACCCGGTCGTTGCAGATCTGTCGCGTCGCTTCGTCCGTTGTAAGCGTCGTCAGGTCCGGATGTGTGACGGTGTGGCCGCCGATTTCATGTCCGGCGGACGCAAGGCTCTTAAGATTGGCCAGGGTCAGGTAGTTCTGGGTACCCACGGAACCCGATGGGATATAGAACGTCCCCTTCAGTCCCTTGTCATTCAAAATCTGGGCGGCGTTCATTTGGTCCGCGTTGCCATCATCGAACGTTAGTGAAACGACTGTGGGAGCCGCCGCAACAGCCGCCGGAGCACCTGCCGCGAACCCGGCCACGGTCAGGGCGAGGATACCGACGGCTGTGACGATCCTTCTGAAGATGAGCGCCCCCCATCTGCGGGTATCGGGTCGGTTGGCGGCCTCTGGCCTACTCTTTGCTTGCATTTCCTGCTCGCTTCCTTGCGGGGCACCACATTCTGGCTTCTATCGAGTTTCCGCCGGCGGCTGTCATGGCACGCCTGCGTCCAACATTTCGTAATCGTCGGTGGCGAGCTGGCCATCGCTGAAAAGATTCAGGCCAAAGCTGATCCCGACGGCATCGCCGGGAACCACCGGAGTCGTCCATTGGACCTGCCGGTAAGCGGGCCCCGCAGGAAACCATGGGCTGGCGGTCCAGTAGGTCCAGGTGCCAGCCTTGTTGCGGTAGTAGAACTCAAACTGTGTGGGCGCGGTAGAGGTGTACCAAGCGCTGACCGAATAGGCGTGACCCGGCTGGACGCTGGGTGAGCATTCGCCGAGATCGAGAGTGGGGAGAAGTTTGGCGTCGCCGGACTTATAGCCGGTGACGTCCAGGCGACGGGCAACCTGACCGCTGCGGCCCGGGCTGAGAGTACTCAAAATCGCTGCGTTCTCGCCGTAGGACCCGATCTGCCAGCACCGCGGTAGCCCGTACTTTCCTTGTTCCTCGAGGCCGGGATTCGCGAGTGCATTTCTACCCGCTGCGGCGGGTGGTGTGGCCGGCCCCTGCACCGAGGGCTTCGTAACGCCGCCGATAACCTCGTGAACGGTGCGCACCGACGCCGGGTTGTCTCTCGCACCCGAAACCAGCCATGCCACGAAATCAGCGAAAACTCGGGGGCTGAGCGACTGGCCTGTACCGCTGTCTGCGATGTCGGCGAAAGCCAGTTGCAGCCATCCACCGCTCCGCTCGGCGGATAGGACGACGCCGCGCAGATCGTCGAGGGTCCAGTTATTGCCTACTTCTACCGCCTTCGTGCTGAAGGAATCGGCGGGCCGGGTCGTTTCGGCCACGGCACAGTCCTGGCACCCGAAAGGATTCTTGATGCCACCGCTTCCCCGGCCACTGTTGTAGCCGCAGGCTGCCACGTGTTGCTGCGCCTCTGGAGTCACTGTGCCGAACGGGTAGGCAAATGACGAAACTTTGAAGCCTAAGGCGAGCAAGGAACTCCGGTCCATACAGACCTGCCGGGCTGCTTCGTCCCCCACCACTGTGCCCAGGTCGGCCAGGGAAACTGTGTGCCCGCCGATCTCGTTGCCTGCCGCCTCAAGAGTGTGCAGGTCACCCTCCGACATAAAGTCCGGCTGACCCAGGAATCCGGAGTTCACGAAGAATGTCCCTCGCAGGCCGTGCCCCTCGAGGATGTCCGCGGCTGCCATCTGATCTGATCGGCCGCCGTCGAATGTCAGACTCACCGTAGTCGGCGGGATGGTTGGCGACGACGACGGGCCGGTTCCCTGTCCGGCCGGCGAGCCGGGGCCGGTCTGCACCCCCGGGGCCGAGAGCGTCGATGATGCCATCGCCAGCAGGGGTACCAACCCGGCAATGACCAGCATGGCGCCCGTACGGGTGCGGGCGCCGGGGATGCGTCCCCACCGGGGATGCTTTCCGCGTTCGTGCCTGGGTGTCTCCGCCATTCAAGATGCCCCTCTCATCATTCCTGACCACACATGGTGTTCAGTTGCCAGCCTGAGGCCCCTCCATTCGTTGTGCCCTGAGTGCGATGTCGTGCCCTGAGTCCGATACGCGTCAGTGGTGACGCCCCGAGGACTAACCCCGGGCATTCCTGATGCAGCCGACAGCAAAAATGCTAAGGACCTGCACGGGTTGCGGCACGAGTGATCCCTACTCGTCTTTCCGCACCGGCGACACAGGTAGCGGCGGTGGGAACATTCCACACGCCGTCGGCACTCTCCGCCCCAGGTGCCCGGCGTTCGTGGTGAAATAGTGCTGAGATGAGGACGTTCGGGGAGTGGAAGGGTTGAATGACCACGCACAGCGACCTGGAGCGGCCCTCCGATCCAGCATCGATGCCGAGGGTCCGCCGTCGGCTGCGGCGCAGAGACGCTTGGCGGGAGGCCCTACCCCGGGTCCGCCGTGCCGTCATCACCGGCTCGGTCGTCCTCGTAGTTCTCGTGGGGGTGCTTCTGATGATTAGATTCTGGCCGGGTCGGAACGCCCCGGGACCACCGTGGTTTGCCGGCTACACCGACGTCACCGTCACGCCCACATACGCTTTCGAATCGTCCGGCGCCAAGGATGTGGTCCTGTCCTTTATCGTCGCGTCGCCCGGTGACCCGTGTGTGCCGAGCTGGGGACACCTGTACAACCTCGACGACGCCGGTCAGCAGCTCAAACTGGACGACCGTGTCAAGGCCATGGTATCCGGCGGCGGCCGGATAGGTGTCTCGTTCGGCGGCTCGGTGAATCAGGAGCTCGCCAACGCCTGTAAGGATCAGTCAGCCCTGACCGCAGCTTACCGCTCGGTCCTGAGGCGATACTCCCCACACTCCTGGACTTCGACATCGAAGGTGACAACCTCCTGGACAGCGCCGCCGGAGAGAGACGGGCCCAGGCAATCCGCCAGATCCAGACGGAACGAGGGCCGTTGGACAAAGGATTCGGAGTCTGGCTCACCCTTCCCGCCTCCCCCAGGGGGCTGACTGATGCGGGAATCGCTGCCGTCGAGCAGATGCTCGCCGCCGGCGTGGAGCTAACCGGGGTGAACATCATGACAATGAACTACGGAGAGAGCCGAACGAGCTCTCAGAGTATGGCGGAGGCGTCCAAATCGGCGGCCTCTTTCACGCACGATCAACTGGACATTATCTATCAGCGGGCGGGCGTCAATCTCTCCAGCAGTGCCATCTGGTCAAAAATCGGGCTGACGCCGATGATCGGTCAGAACGACTTCCCTAACGAAGTGTTTTCGACCGACGCCGCAGAGGCTCTCCGGGATTATGCCTCGTCCAAGGGCGTGCAGCGCTTGTCGATGTGGTCGCTCAACCGGGACGCAGCCTGTCCCCCAGGTAATGGAATCGACGGGCCGGACCATGCCTGCAGCGGTGTGGAGCAAGTTCCCGGACAGTTCGCCCGAATCCTGGGTTCCGGGATGACGGGCCGGATGAACTGATTTTTACGGCGGAACGGCCATCATTGGACCGGTGTCGTCGTTTCAATCTTGAGCCAGGGTCCGGCCGGGACGTCCCTGCGGTCGACGAACTGCCAGTCGACCTTGTCATTTTCGCCGTCGATGTCCTTGAAGCCGAGGCAGCCGTTGAGTGCGGGCGAGACGTCCATGCCGGCGCCATTGAATTTTGCGTTCTTGGGCCGCGCGTCATCGGAGCCGAAGACGTAGGCTTTGTCCTGGTACTCGCCCGGCCCGGCGTCTTCGATCTGTCCGTAGCACTCTTTGCCGTTCATCCTGACCTTGACCCACCGGTTCTTCATGAGGCTCACACGGGGGTTGCTGGACTGACCCGCGAAGGTCGACTCCTTGGCCCAAGGAACTACCGATCCCCGCTCCTGAAATGCGGCGGCATTGTTCACGTCGTCGAACGGCAGGTCGAGGTAGAACGGGTTCTCTTTCGGCGTCATGCTGCTGGGGAAGTAGTCGTTCGAACTCGACCTGGGCTCGGTCTTGCAGCCGTTATCCTTGACGACACCGTCGCAGCCGCCGTAGCTCTTTAGCCATTCGCTGTCATAGGTTGAGGTGACCTGGCTGCCGTCTTCGGCATTGGGGTCAAAGATCTCGCCCACCCAGAACGTTGTGGCCACGATGCCTGTGTGCCATGGATAGCCGGACGACGGCGTAGGACTTGGGGCAGGGGACGGCCCCGAACACGAGACTAGCGTGAAGATAGCACCTAAGCCGACGAGCCTTACAAGGGTGCCCTGAGCAACCGGACGATGTGTGGACATTTTGCCTCCCCGGACAATCTCCGTCTTTACATGAAGGGCGGCCGCAACTCCGGAAAAACCGGAATTACGGCCGCCCTGACTTTCTCCTACGCGGATGTTAGAACAGCTTAGGGAAGTTGAGGTTATAGCGGTAGATAAAGGCAGCCATCGCATCCCTGTTGATCGGTTGAACGGGACGGAACAGTCCGTCGGGATAGCCGGTCGTGATCTGAGTCGCTGCCAGCCAACGAATCTCGTTGTAGAACATATTTGACTGCGTGACGTCGGGGAAAGAGGGCGCCGAGGCCGGCACTGCCGGCTTGCCGTTGTAACGGTAGAGGAATGCTGCCATAGCGTCTCGGTTTACCGGATTTCCTGGCCTAAACGTTCCATCAGGCCAGCCCGTCGTCATGCCCTTAGAGGCAAGCCAGCGAATTTCATTGTAGAACTGGCTACCGGCGGGGACGTCAACGAAGGTTGGTGCATTGGAGGGCACAGCAGGGCTTCCCGCAAGTCGGTAGAGAAACGCCGCCATGGCCTCTCGGCTTATCGAAGATACGGGTCGGAAGGTACCATCCGGATAGCCCTGAGTGATCAGGTTGTTGGAGAGCCAGCTGATTTCCCGGTTGAACTGGTTGGTGGAGCTCACGTCGCTAAACGTCTTGACCCCCGCCAAATCGTACAACTCGTAATCGTCAGTCGTCAGAGTTCCGTTATTGATAAGGTTCAGGCCGACACTTATTGCGGTAGCTCCCGCCGGGACAGCGCCCGTGTCCCAGCTCGCTTGGACCCAGGTGGATGAGGCAGGGAAGTACGGGCTGGAAGTCCAGTAGACCCAGGACCCGGTTCCCGTGCGGTAATGAATGTCGAACTGGGTGGTGGTCGTTGCCTTGTACCAAGCCATCGCTCGGTAGGAGTGGCCCGCCGCGGCGCTTGGGGCACATTCACCGGTATCAAGATAGGGCAAGAGTGCACCCGACCCGCTGGTGTGGGCTGAGAGAACTAATTGCTCGGACGCCGTTGTCGTTCCCGCGTGTCCCGGGACCACCCTGGAGAAGACCCTCGTATTTGCCCCGTAGCCGCCCTCCTGCCAGCAGCGCGGGACGGTGGATCCGTTGAGCCCCGGAGTTTCGAGGCTCGGATTCTTGATCAAATTTCCGGCCGTTTGAGGAGCCGGTGCAGCCGGCCCGTTGACCACCGGCTTTACAGCGCCTCCGATGACGGCAGCGACCGTCTTCACCTGGACAGGGCTCGTCGCGTTTGCCTTCTGGGTGTCCACCCAATCAACGAAGGCATTGAAATTTGCAGTGCTTACGGAGAGCGGGTCTGCCACACCGGAACTGGGATCAACTCCATCGCCAACATGGTGGAAGGTGAGCTGGACCCAGCCGCCGCCGCCATTCTGAGCATTCGTTACCAGGTTTTGCATGTCGGCAAGAGTCCATGTGTTGTCCAGCTGGTCCGGCGCTTTGGTAAGGAAAGGGGATTCAGGCGGGATGGTCTCGGCTACGGGGAACGTCTCCGTGCCCGGAACCTTGCTCTTGATGTCGCCGAGGCCGCGAGCGCTGTTATAGCCACATGCCGCCACAGCGGCTTGCGCCTCGGCGCTGGTGCTGGCGAAGGGATAGGCGAAGTTGGCCACCTTGAGGCCCAGCGAGGTGAGCGTCACCCTGTCATTGCATACCTGGCGTTTCAGCTCATCGGGGCCGACCTGAGCGAGGTCGGCGTGGGTGACCGTGTGGCCGCCGATCTCGTGGCCGTCCGCCTGGAGCGCCTGCGCCTGGGCCGAGGTGAGATGATTGGCGCCGTTGAGGAACCCGGAGTTGAGGAAGAAGGTCCCGGCCATGCCGGCGGACTTCAGCTTGGCTGCAGCGGGCAATTGGTCCGAGTTTCCGTCGTCGAAAGTAAACGACACAATTGTTGGATTGGCTGCATGAGCGGCCGGTACCGAGACTCCGAGAAGGCCCGCAGCCATTGCGATGCCAAGTGATCCCGTCACCAGGCTTCTGTAGCGTCCCGTTCCGGTTGTCCTCCGCCTAGCAACCGAGGGCGGAGATTTCTGTGGAGGTGTTTGATGGAACAAGCTCATGACTTTTGGTTCTCCCTCGAAATTGCGTGCGGTTTCTCTGCCTGGCCGATGATGATGCTGCGGGGGTAACTAATTCCCTGCCATTGACACCTTCAATCGGCCTCCAGCTTGAGTTTCGGATCGCTGGTCCGCCGCCACATTCCGGATGATCTGATCCAGGGTGGTTTTGGGGTCGAAACCAACGAGCTGCCGGGCCTTACCGTTGTCCGGAACCCTCCGCCGCATGTCCTCGTAGCCCTCTGCGTAAGCCTCTTCATAGGGAACGAAGCGGATATCGCTTTCACTTCCGAGAAGCTCGATGATCCGCTCGGCCAACGTGAGAATCGAAATTTCGTAGCTGCCACCAAGATTGAAGGCCTGTCCGTATGCGGACGGAACCTCGGAAATCCGGGTGATAGCGGGGACGATGTCGCCGACGTAGGAGAAGCACCTGGTCTGCCGTCCGTCGCCGTATACGGTCAACGGCTCGCCCGCCAGTGCCTGCCGGATCAGTCTCGGCACCACCATGCCGTAGCGCCCGGTCTGCCGGGGACCCACGGTGTTGAAGAGTCGCACGATAGCCACTTCGAGACCGAACTCGCGCCAGTACGCGTGGGCGAACGCCTCATCGATACCTTTCGCCGCCGCATACGTCCACCGCGATTTAAGGGCCGACCCGAGGATCCGATCAGCGTCCTCGTTGAGGCTGTCGGCCGTGTTCTTCCCGTAGATTTCGCTGGTGGATGCCAACAGGAGCGAGGCCCCGTTGGCCAGCACCGAGTCCAACACGACTTCGGTTCCGTGGATGTTCGTCCGGAGGCTCTCCAGCGGGTGCTCGACGATGAGATTCACCCCCACCGCTGCAGCCAGGTGGAAGACACGATTGGCCCCGGCTACCGCCTTGTCGACAGCGGCCTTATCCAGGATGTCCCCTTCTATGAAGCGGAAATTCCGGTGTCCTATGACGTCGCGGAGATTCTCTAGGCGGCCTGTGGACAAGTTGTCGATCACGGTAACTTCGTCGCCTGCACTCAGCAGGTGTTCCACCAGGTGACTTCCAATGAAGCCGCCCCCCAGTAATTGTGGTCTTCATTGCTACTACTTTCTCGTTGGTGTGGCGTTTTCAGATACCGCTTAGAGGCGGGTCACGTTGGCGTCGTTCGGCAAGCGGTATGTCGTGTCGAGCACGGCGGATGCCTCTGAAAGCCAGCCGGTGTCCATCGCCGAGTGCCTCGTGTGCATGATGACCAGGTCGGCGTTCCACGCACGTGGATCCGGCAGGGATTCCAGCCGTCCCCCGTGCCCGTCGGGCGCCGTCGGGCACCATTCGTCGTGGTAGGCGACCTCGGCACCGTCGGCGATCAGCTCTGCGATGATTTCCAGTGCCGGCGACTCGCGGAGATCTTCGACGTCGGGCTTGTAGGCGACGCCCATGATGAGGATCCGGGCCCCGGTCAGGCCGTGGTTTCGTTCTGACAGGATTTTGCGGGCCTTCTCCACGACCTGGTGCGGCCTGCCTGCGATGCCGGCCATTGCGTGCTCGATCACTGGCGCCGTCACCCTTGACTTACGCAGCTGCCACAGCAGGTAGTGCGGGTCGCAAGGGATGCAGTGGCCGCCAACCCCGGGCCCGGGAGTGAAGGGCATGAAACCATAGGGCTTCGTGGACGCCGCCTCGATGACGTCCATGACCTCCATTCCGAGCCCCTGGCAGATATCCGCAAATTCATTAGCGAGGGCAATATTTACGGCCCTGAAGGTGTTCTCCACCAGCTTGGTCATCTCGGCGACGTCGGCCGACGGGACCTTGTGTACCGACTTGGTACTCGCGCTCAGCAAGGCCGCGGCGGCATCGCCGCAGGCCTGCGTCACACCGCCGACCACCCGCGGGACGTCCTCGTGGGAAAAGGCGTCGACCCCCGGATTGATTCGCTCAGGAGAGAAGGCCACGAAGACGTCACGACCAGGGATCAGGCCCCTGGCTGCCAGGGGGATGCGAGCAGGTCCCTCGTGGTGCCGACATACGTCGTGGACGTCAGCATCAGGAGTTGGCCGGGAACGGCGAACTCCACGACCGACGCGCACGCCGACTTAAGGATTCCCAGGTCCGGCACGAGGTAGGGGTCCACCGGCGTCGGTACACAGACCACCACGGCGGCCGCGCGGGCCAGCTGTGACACATCCGTGCTGATCGTGAACGTCGGGTCGTTGAGGGCGGACCGAAGCCGGACTCTGTCCGAGTCGAGGAGGTCTGCCTCCTCGGCCCGGATGGTAGCGAGCCGGGCTTCGGAGACATCGAGCCCCAGGACGCGCCGGCCCGATGCGTTCGCGGCGAGGGCGGTCGGCAGGCCGACGTACCCCAGTCCAACGATGGCCACATCGAAGTCGAAGGCCACTTCCCGGGCGGCTCCCTCCCCCGCCGAAATGACGTCCCCGGTGTGCATCGGTGCCAGCTCGACCTGGACTTCATCGGTCCATTGATGCGAGGCGTCCACCAACTGGGTCGGGGCAGGCGCCTTGGCCCTGCGGTTTTTTGTCTTAGTGTTCGGTGCCATGGTTCGCCGACCTCCCAGTGAGCGTGCTTTCCGTCGAATCCGTTTTTGCCGCAAACGCATCAAAAGGGAGAGTGTGAGATCCGAACGATTCATCCCAGCCACGATCGATACAGAAGCGGGGGTAGCTCACTCATTGGAGTCGGCTTCTCGGGGTAACGCTGCTACCGCCCGTCCCTGGTTCGGGTCCGGTGCGGCGCCAGCTCCCCGGAGTAGTGGTGACTCCGCGTGTGGACTATGCCCCAACATGATTCAGCGTAGAAACGACGGACTACTTCGGGCACGAGTGGGCCCTACGCGTCTTTTGGGTGGGTAAGGTACGGCGAGGGGGACAAATACGCGATTACGCGAACTTTGACCACTCGCTTTGCTACTTGGCCGGGCCGAAAGGCCCTATGGGGCTGACGTGCAGTGTTAACGGCCCGGGAGCCGGGATCTCGTGGGAACTACGTGGGCTGCGAAGCCTGTCCCAGGGCGTCCTCGGCGGCAACCCAGGCCAGCATGGCGCACTTGACCCGCGCAGCGTAGCGGGACACGCCCTCAAACGCCGCCGCGTCCCCGAGGATCTCCGGATCCGCGGCCACCTTGCCGCGGGAGCGCAGCACCTCCCGAAAGCTGTCGATGATGCGCTGCAGCTCCGCCGTGTCGAGCTCCTCGGCGAGGTCGGTCAGGACCGAGGCGGACGCCATCGAGATCGAGCATCCCTCACCCTCCCAGCGGAGGTCGCTGACCTTCCCGCCGGCCACGGACACCCGCACGGTGATCTCGTCGCCGCAGGTCGGGTTCAGCTGGTGCGACTGGCCGGACGCGGCCCCCGCGGGGAACTCCGCCCCCGTGTCCAGGCCGTTGCCGTGCCGTTCCTTGGCGTGCTCGAGGATTATTTGTTGGTACAGCTGGTCAAGGCTCACGGGCGGTCCTCAGGCGTTAAGTAGGGACGGACGCCGGCGACGGCGTCCAAGAACGCGTCGACGTCGTCGGTGGTGTTGTACAGGTAGGTGCTGGCGCGGGTGCTCGCCGTCAGGCCCAGACGGCGGTGCAGCGGCTGGGCGCAGTGGTGGCCCACGCGCACGGCGATGCCGCGGCTGTCCAGGAACTGCCCGACGTCGTGGGCGTGGACGCCGGCGACGTCGAACGCGGCCAGACCGATCCGTTCCCGGCCGGCGGCGGGGCCCAGCACGCGGATACCGGGGATAGCCTCAAGGCCCTCGACGAGCCGCTGGCCGAGTGTGGCCTCCCAGGTGTGGATCCGGGCCAGGCCGGTCTCGGTCAGGTAGTTCGCCGCGGCAGCGAGCGCGACCGCCTGCGAGATCCGCTGCGTGCCGGCCTCGAAGCGCTGCGGGCTGGGCAGGAAGCCGGCGCGGTCCATGGTAACCGTGGTGATCATGGACCCGCCGGTGAGGAAGGGGGCATGGCGTTGAGCAGCTCCGAACGACCGTAGAGGCCGCCGATCCCGGTGGGCCCGAGCATCTTGTGCCCGGAGAAGACGGCGAAGTCCACGTCCAGGGCCTTGACGTCGAGCTCCAGGTGCGGGGCGGACTGGCAGGCGTCGAGGACTACCAGCGCGCCGGCGGCCCGGGCCAGCGCGACCAGGTCCGCGACGGGGTTGATGGTGCCGAGGACGTTGGAGGCATGGGTGAAGGCCAGGACCCGGGTGCGGGGTCCGATCAGTCGGGCGGCGGCCTCCAGGTCCAGGACACCGGCGTCGTCCACGGGGATGTAGTCCAGGGTGGCGCCGGTCCGGGCGGCTAGCTGCTGCCACGGAATGAGGTTGGCGTGATGCTCCATCTCGGTGACCATGATCCGGTCGCCTGGCCCCAGCGCGAACCGGGCAGCCTCCGCCGGGGCGCCCGGCAGGGAGGCGTTGAGGAAGGAATAGCTCAGCAGGTTCAGGCCCTCGGTGGCGTTCGAGGTCCAGATGAGTTCGTCGTCGCCGGCGCCGATGAACGCGGCGACGGTTTCCCGGGCGTCCTCGAAGACGTCGGTGGCCTCCACGGCCAGATGGTGGGCACCCCGGTGCACGGCGGCGTTGCGCTGCTCGTAGAACTCCTGTTCGGCCTCGAGCACGCTGATGGGGTTCTGAGAGGTGGCCCCGGAGTCCAGATACACCAGCGGCTGGCCGTTCACGGGCCGGTTGAGGATCGGGAAGTCGTTGCGGATCCTCAGGACCTCGTCGTTTCCCAAGGCCGGGGCCGGGCTGGGCAGGTGGGCTGGTGGTGCAACCATGGGTGGAACTCCTGATCGGCAGTCGCTGCGTCGGCGTCCGCCCTGCGGGTGAGCGCGGCGTGGGCGACCGATTACGTTACACAGATTTAGCCTAATTATTCCACGGCCTGGCCGGATGCCCCACGGAGGCCCCCTTACCCCGGGCAGACAAACGCCCCGCCAGCGGGCCTTGGGTTCCCGGGCGGGGCGTTTGGTCCTTGCATCTGCCGCCCGATGCACCGGGCGGGGAGACCGTAAAGGGAGCCGGCGGCGGCTGGGGGAGAGCCTCGGTCTCAGAAGGCTCTGACGCCGCCGGCTCCGTCTTAGGGGTACGGCTGCCCGAAGGCCCCGTACGATTCCATCGAAGGAAGTCGGTTCAGTTGGTGCGTCACATGCTACGGTGCGTCAAATGCTAACGTGCTTCACATCTAAGCCACCTTTGCCCCCCAGCGGGCTTCGCTTGACTGACTTAAGTTAATCAGGGCGCTTGTTGCGGTGCACGAGTAGGACTTACCCGACTTGCCGCATCCGACCGCGACGTCACTACTTGGACCTACTGCCGGATTCAGTGCCCGCCTCCGGCGAACTACGCGGCCTTGGTCGGGATGTGCCCCGTGCGGGCCCGTCGCCGGCGCGCCTCGCCGCGTCTGGCCATCCCGTCGTCGCGTCCTCCACCAGCTCAGCCCTCCGGCTGACGCCCAGTTTCGTGAAGATCCGATAGAGGTGACCCTCGACGGTCCTCGAAGAAAGGGTCAGCGCCGCGGCAATCTCTGCGTTGCTCGCTCCCCGGCCAACCAAATCCAGTACTTCCGCCTCACGCTCGGTGAGGTTCGTGGGCTTTCCGATGCGGACGGCGCCGATGTCCTCTGCTATCCCGGCCGCCAACAGCCGCTGCTGCAATCTTCTATCGATGGTGGCCGCCGGCCGCCACCATTGCGGATTCCGGGCGGCCATCCCTGTTGCGTATCGGGATGCCTCCAAGGCCAGGAGCGGGTAGCCGGACTCCAGTGCCTGATCACTCAGCTCTGCCAGCATGGACGCCTGCGGGGCACTAACAACACGGGCGAGGAGGGAGAGGAGTCTGCCCTCGCGCCCCTCCAGCGCGGCACTGCAGGTCGCCAGGGTTTCGCCCAGGGCTTCCGTTCCCTCGCTCAGCGCAAGTCGGAGAACCTCGGCTTCAACGCCGCACAAGCGACGTCGACTGGCTGCATCCGCGATTCGCCTCAGACTATCGCCCGTCCCATCTCCGCCTTCGGCGACCGTGCAATATGCGTCGGCGAGAAGGCCCAGCGACTCCGGGTAGCATCCCGGATCCTTTCGGAATCGTCGGCTGTGGTCGTCGGCGTCGGACTGACGCCCGGTCATCCTGGCGGCATAGGCCACCAGGACGTGCGCAAGCGGCAGCACTCCCCACGGGTCCGACACCGTCAACTCGGCGATACCAAAGGTGAGTGTTGCCCACGTTTCTGAAAAGCGGGCCTGCCGCAGGCTGCTGTACCCCTGCACTACGTGAAGCAAGCCGCCGCTGCGCGGTAAGCGAAGCGGGGCACGCCGGACATAATCCGCCACGATACGCTCCACCTCGGCCCATTCGCCGCCCCGAACGAGCGTGAGGCAGTACCTCGCCAGAAGGTCTTCGTAGACGAGTGGAAACCCGTTGTCCAGGTCCTGGGCCTGGCTCCACATCTTCCGGCCAAGCTCCACACCGGACACCACCTGGCCCCTTGCGGAGAGGATTTCGGCCCGGTGTGACCGGGTTACCAGAATTCTCACGGCGTCGCTCTGGGGGTCCCCTGAGCCAGCGTTCGCGGTCCCTCCCCCGGTGCCCAGTCTCCCGGCGAGTAACTCCGCGAGGAGAGCGGAGCGGCCTGCCTGAATAGGGCACGCGCACGCAAGGAGCTCTTCCGCTTCCCGGCGTCTGCCCATAACGAACTGTGAGTAGGCAAGCTGGATTCTCGCCTCCGGTAGAAGATCGGCCACGCCGGCAGCGGCCCGGACCGCCGTCGCCTGGTCCATCTCCGCGTTCGCTGCCGCCGCCCCGAAAAGAAGTTCCTCAGGACTCAGCGTCGCACCGGTGTCCAGTGCCCATCGGAAGCAACTGAGAAACGCTTCCGGCGGGCGCTCCTTCTCGGGGCTCAGCGCCAGCAAACTGGCCCGCAGCCGGACGCTTCTGGCAGCCGGAATCCGTTGCCTGACCACCTCGCTGACCATCAAACTGGAGGGGCGTACGAGCCGGTCGCCGTCCTGGGCGACCGCGATGATGCCTGCCGCCTCCAGGGTGTCCACACTGCGTGGGCTGCCGTAACGAAGTATGACACCCAAGGGCAGAGCGCCGGCTGAACAAACGATCGAGGCGACGGCCTGTTCCTCGGCCGGGAGCGATTTCAGCCGGGAATCGATAATGTCCGAAGCTGGAGCGGCATTGAAATCGGGGCGGTCCAGCAGGACCCACTGCCCGAACCTGGCTCCGATGGTATGTCTTTCGGCAGACCGGTCGAGGAGGGACTTGAGTTGGAAGGGGATGCCCGCTGTCACGGCCGCGAACAGTCTGCTGATCCAGGGAGAGACGTTGGCGTCCACATTGCGCTGGCAAAACTCGTGCACCTGCGCCACGGTAAAGGGTGCGAGATCGTGTTTGGTCGCTATCCCGGCGTCCCAGAGCGCGAGGAGTTCCTCCGGCATGCTGGGCACTGGAAGAGAAGACGCCAGTAAAGTTGCCGCCCCAGTGGCCACGGCCTGCGCAACCAGCTTCAGGGTTCCCGCGTCGAGGTGATGGGCATCATCCACGACCACGAGCGGCCGCGACTGTTTCGAACGCAACAGCTGGGTAAACGCCCTGATGACAGCCGCGGAGGAATCCAACTCCTCGACCGGCAGCCCGTCCAGGTAGGGACCGAGGGTTCCGAAGGGGATTGAGGCAAGCATACGGGTGGGCGCCAGCCGGATGACGTCCGTCCCGGTCGGGATCCTGTCGAGGACGCGGCTGATCATTGTGCTCTTGCCGGAGCCGGCTCCGCCCACGATGAGAGCCCCCGCGGTGCCTTCCTCCTTCAAGTCGTCCAGGACCGCCCGAATGGTGCCCGAAAATTCCACGAACCCGCCCTCGTTCATCAGAGGCTCCGTTCATACCCCTCGGCCGGCAGCGGCTGGCCCTTCGGGGTGGGCACGGACGCGCTATCCGATGCGGGCATTACCGGCGGGCCCGGCGGAGCCGGCAATGGCGTCCTTGAGCTCGGCCCGGCTGCCGAGGTGGAGCTTCGCGTACACCTGATAGAGGTGTCCCTCGACCGTCCTCACCGACACGTGCATTTGCTCGGCGATCTTACGGTTCGAATTACCGGCCGCGGCCCGGACGGCCACCTCGCATTCCCTCGCGGTGAGGACGGATGAGGTCAACGCCTGAACTCCGTTCCGCGGGCCGCCGAACAGCTCATCGAGCTTCTGCTCGGCCCTTTGTGCGACGCGGAGCGCGAGACGGTTGCCGGAGTCACTGGCGCACGTGACCGCCTGGCGGGCGATGTCCCTGGCAAAGATGGCATCACCGCCGGATTCGGCGTCCTTGACTACTGCCAACAGAGCTTCGCTGTCGGCATCCCGAAGGCTGTTAGCGACGCGGTGGCAGAGCGCGGCGAATGGTCCGCTCACCCGTTGGGCGATTACCCCCAGCTTCTGGCACGACTGGCGGTCCCCGAGGCGCGCGGCCCCGGACTGGAAGAGCAAGGCGGTACCGTTGGCCCCCCTCTGGATCTCATCCTCGGCCTCCGCGGCCAGTTCACGGATGGCGGCGGCGCGCTGGCCGAGCTCAACCTTCGCGCAGAGTTCGAAATATTTCGTCAACCTCGCGGTCAGCCAGGGTGCCGACGGGTTCCCGGTGCCGTGGTCGGCCAGCACCGCCGCGGCGTAGTCGAGCTTCCCCTGAAGGGACGCCGTGTAGGCAACCGCAGCGTTCCCCAGCGCGAGCAGGAGGAGTCGCCATCGACCCGCAGCTGTTCGATTCCCGCCGTCAGCAGGTCCAGGGCCTCAGCGAGACGCCCGGCGTGCAGGGCCAGAATGCCCTCACCGATCTCGAAGACTCCCCCCACCCTGACGCTTCCGTCGGGAAGTTCCGATGCGGACGCAAGCAGCTGGCTCACGTCCCGGAATCTGGCAGAGTGGACAGCCGACAACAGCAGGCGTTCCCGAACTTCCCCCAGCGCCTCGTCCGACAGGTCAGGGTCCCGTGTCGCGACCAGGAGCTGCTGTCCGAGCATCGCCGCCGCGGCGGCGTCACCCGTTGCGGCTAGCGCCTCACACACCAGGGCACCCGCGACGATTCCCTGCTCGGCCCCCAAATTGTCGGCGCCCAGCGCATCCCTGTCCGTCAGGATGTCCATGTAGCGGCCGTGACGGGCGGCCAGCCGCGCCTTCGCAAGACCAAGTTTCGCCCGTGCCCGAATGGCATCAACGCTCTGGGGATCGACGGCAGTGGCGAGCCATGACGCGAGGCTGTCCAGCCGCTCATCAGCGGTTGTGCCGCCGGAACTGCCGACGCCGTCCGCGCCCGCCAACAGTATTCCCGCGTCCACCCGCTCCGTGATGCTCGCCCCGGAGCCAGCCAGCTCGAAGTCTTGAAGCAGCCGGCGCGCGGCCGGCGCGTTGCCCGATTCCAGGTGGGCACGGGCGGCCTCGATCACCGCACCGGGGGACGCTGCAGAGTCCTCGACCGCGCGCAGGAAGCGAAGGGCGGAAGCGGGATCGGAGGAGCCGTTGGCGCGCCGTGCCGCCGCGAGGGCCAGCTCCGGACTGATCTGCTCGCCGCAGTCCAGTGCCCAGGCCACCCCGGTGGGTCCGCCTGGCTCTAGGCTGTTGCCGGGGCCCCGGACGGCGGTCAGGCGGCGCCTCAGTTCGGCGCTTCGTCCCGGGGGGACGACGCTGCCGACGATGGCAGCGGTCACGGTGTTGGAGACCCGTACGGTCGGCGGGTGTTCGTGGCTCACCGTGATGAGGCCACGTTCCTGCAGCGTGTCCATGTCGTGTGGATCAAAGATGCCCATCAGCGTCTGCAGGGACACCGCCCCGGCCAGGGAAAGCAGTTCGAAGACATCACGCTGTCCGGGGCTGAGACGGTTGAGGCGGGCCTTGACCACGTCCCTGACCTCGCCGGTGAGTGAAATGGGGCGGGGGCCCAGGACCCATGTGCCGTCCTGCTTAGCAATAACGCCGAGCTTGATCTGTTCCCGGGCGAGGGAGTGAAGGAAGAGCGCGTTGCCGCCGCTGGCCGTCCAGAGGGCGCGGGCAGCGGCGTTAGAGAAGTGGCCGCCGTACTCCTGATGGAGGGTGGCCGCCGTCTCTGCGAAGTCGAAGGGCTCCAGGTCCACCCTGCGAAGCAGATCGTCTTTCCACAGGCCCATGATGTCGCCCCCGACGTGCGGCAGGTCCACGCAGGCTGCCAGCAAGGTGACGTGCCCGCCCGCGCTCAGTTGGGCGACCATCATGCAGGAGAGGTCGTCCAGGTCGTGGGCGTTGTCCACGAACAGGACGATGGTGCGGCCCTGCGCCTTGGCGTGCAGCAACTGGGTCAGACCGCGCAGGACCATGAGCGGATGTTCGAGATGGGAAGACTCGAGGTCGTTGAGCAAGACACTGAGCGCCCCGTAAGGCAGCTTCGAGGAGATCGAGCTGCCGCGGACCTGGACCACCAGGTAGTCCTCCCCCAGCCGCTCCAGTGCGCGCTGGGCAATGAAGGACTTGCCGGCTCCGTGCTCGCCCACCAAAACGACGCCGCAGCCGGACCCAGAGGTCAGGGTCTCTACGACGTCGTCGATGATGTGCTGGCGTGTTTGTTTTTGCCGGACCGGCCGCCCGCAGTCTGCTGGGCGGGTGGATGCACGTCTTTTTTACCGCTTCCGGCAGGCACGCCGGCGTCAAGCTGGAACATGGGAGAGACCTTCGCAATCAATGGATAGCCAGTGATAGCTCCACCGTATGGATGAGCCACCGGGATGACACCCGTAAGTAGTACCCGAAAGAACGACAGGTATCCGAGCGGTCTTTACTTAGCTGTACTCAGTTCCTCGCCGAGGCGGCTGAAAATAACCAAGTAGTCAGCCGCCCTGCCGCATCCGTGCCTGCCGGCGGACCGCTGAGTGCCGGGGCAGTCCTGACGTGGCGACCACTCGGTGCGTGACCGCGACGTCGAAGGTTCTATCCCTCAGCTCCGGTCAGTCGTCGGCGGCCAGGCGCCGGAGGTCCTCGCGGCCCTTGATGTTCAGCTTGGCGTAGCTGCGGTACAGGTGTCCCTCCACGGTGCGGACTGAGACCTGCAGTTCTGCGGCGATCTGGCGATCGCTCAGGCCTCGGACGGCCCGGGCCACGATGTCCCGTTCCCGCCGGGTGAGCAGGTCCAAGGCACCTTCCCCGGCTTCCTGTTCCTGGTCCGGGCCAACGGACGCCCTGTCACGGCACCGCAGGCGCTGCGCGGCAGCAGCCCGTTCGCGCAGGGTGTCACCGGCATCGCGGTACGCCGCGGACGCTTCACCGTAGGCCTGCGCGGCAAATCCCCACAGCTCGGCTTCCTCACAGCCTTTGGCCGCCGCCAGCAGCTCACCAGCATCCCCGGCGCACAGGGCGGTGGCGTAAGCGCAGACAGCCGCCGGGCGGCGGCCCTCCAGCTCCGGCGTGAGGTCCCGCAGCCGGGCCGCGGCGTTCTTGTCCCCGAGGGCCAGACGCCAGGCCAGCGACTCGAATTCAAGTCCCGCACCCCCGGGACCCGCGGACTCCCCAGCCGACGCAGCTCGCCGAGGGGATCGGCGTGGTCCTCCAGCTTGGCCTTCCCGTAAACCACCGCCATGGAGGCAAGAGTGCGAAGGTACCGGGAGGCCGGCGGCCGGGCGGATTCATAGTCTCCCAAGAGCCCCGCGGCCTTGCTCTTGGCCCCCACCTCAGCGGCGGCGGCGAACGCCATAGCAGCCGTCAGTGCAAAAAGCTGCTGCGCGTCGGCGATCCGCAGGGCCTCCAGGCCTGCCCGCAGGGTCTTCTTCGCCTCGGCGGCACGGCCCTGGTAGAGCAGCATGATTCCGGCGGCTGTGTGGACGCCGCCGCCGAAGGCGATCAGGCTGGCACCATAGCTGGCCGAGAAGCCGCCAAGTAGAGACTCCGCTGCGCTCCAGTTGCCCCCATGAACGAGCGGAGTGGCGGCCCGGACGGCCAGGAAGTCCGTGAGGAAGGAAACCTCCTCATCGGCCTGCCCAGCGGCTTCCATCCCCGCCGTCGCGGCCTGGTAGGCTCCTTCGGTTTTTCCCCTGACAAGCAATTGCTCGGCTTGCAGGGCCAGCTCAAAGGCACTTTCCAGGTGGTGATCCGGCAGGGCCTCCCCAGTTTCAGGAAAGGAAACGGCCTGATCACCGATGGGGTCGCCGGGTGGCTCAACGCCGTCGTCTTCGCGTTCGCCGGCCAGGGCCCGGGCCAGCGCGCGCAGGGACCCGACCCGGGCGGCAGTGGCGGCCCGGATGCTGTCCGCTTCCCCCGGATGGTTCCCGGCAAGCCGCTCGCCCGCGACCATCAGCTCCTCTGAGCGCCGGACAATCTCGTCAGGTTTGTGGCCCAGTGCGGTGAGGACGGCAGCCCACAGCAACGTGCCGGAGAGAAGACCGGTGACGGAGCCGCCACGGCCAAAGTCCTCCTCCAGGATGTCCCGCGCGGTGGCGTGATGTGCGGTGTTGTAGTACGTCCGTGCGATGATCGCCCGTCCCGCCATGCGCAGGTCCGGGTCCTTGACCTGGCCGGCCGCGCGGCGCGCCAGTTCGTCCTCGAAGAGCGCGCTGGCCAAGGCGGCGGCGCGCAGCAGCTGCCGGTCCCCGACCTCCATGCCGCAGTCCAGCGACCAGCTCACCTGCCTCAGCAGGCCCTCGGCGCTGGCCGGTTCCCGGTCCATCAGGCGGAGCAGGCCTTGGCGGAGCTGCAGGCTGCGGGCCGGGGACACGAGGTTCCGCAGGGTGTCCCCGTAGGTGGTGTGCCAGAGCCGCAATTCAGGCTCGGCCGCGTCTGTCACCCGGAGCAGTTCCTGTTCGACCAGTCCGGCGACGGTGTCCTCGTCCACCATGGCCTCGATGAGTTTCCGGGACACCGGCTCGGAGAGTGCCACCAGGTTTAGGGCCGTGCGCTCGTCCACGGAGAGGCGGAGCAGCTGCCGGCGCACGACGTCGGTGAGCCGCTCACCGTGGCTGTTCAGGGCGCGGGTGAGAAGCCAGACCCCATTGCGCTGCTTCAGTGTGCCGTCGTTTCTGGCGTCGTCGATCAGGCAGGTCAGCAACAGCGGGTTGCCGGCGGAGGCGTGCCAGAGCATTTCCGCGGCACTCGGCAGCACCTGCGGGCCAAGCCGATCGCTGAGGAGTTCCTGTGTCTGCTCGAGGGTGAGCGGGCGCAGGTCGTGCCGCTCGGCGATGCCTTCGAACCACAGTTCCAGCAGTGGGGTGGGTAGGCCCGGACGGACGGCCGCGCTCACCACAAGCTTCGCCCATCCGGCGGCCGCGAGTTCAACCAGCACCGCCGCGGTCGCCTCGTCGAGGTCGTGGGCGTCGTCGACGATGAGGAGCAGCGGCTGGCCTGTGATGCGGCGCTGGGCTTCCAGGTGGCTCCAGAACGTCCGCAGTACGGCCAGCTGGGAGGTGGCCTCCTCCACCGGGAGGTCTACGATGTACGGCCCGAGGACTCCGTACGGGACGTTGCTCAACGCCGGGCTGCCGTGCAGACGGATCGGAGTAACCTCGTTCCCCAGTTCTGCGACAACCGCTTCCATCAGCGTGGACTTGCCGATGCCGTGTTCCCCCACCAGCAACACGGCAACGTGCATACTGCCGCGCAGGGCATCCATCGCGGCGCGCAGGTCCTCGGCCCGCCCCGAAACGCCAATACTGCGCCCGTCCCTGGCCTCGGGTGAGGTGGTTTTAGATGAGTCCAAGCAGATCACTCCGCGAGGACACCCCGAGCTTCGTGAAGACCTGGTAAAGGTGGCCTTCCACGGTGCGGACGGAGATGCCGATTTCCTGGGCAATATCCTTGTTGGTGGCGCCATTGCCGGCCAGCGCTGCGATCTGCCGCTCCCGGTCGGTCAGCAGCGGACCCTTGCTTTTCGGGACCACCGGCAGCGATGGAACGGACGCGGCCAGGGACTCCAACATGCTGTGCGCCGCCGTAGCAACGCCCGGGAGGCCCGAAGCCCGGGCAAAATCGAATGCCAGGGCCGCGCACCGGGCCTGGACCGCGTCGAGCTCCAGTGTTGCGGCCAGGGCGGCAGCTTCCAGCATGGTTTCGGCGTCCTTCTTCCGGCTCCCTACGGCGACCACCCGGGACAGTTCAGCCAGCTGACCCTGCCGGCGGCCGGCGATCTCCTCCATGAAGAGGAAATCCTTGACCGTGCCGTTGACGGTGGCGCCCAGCATACTGATGCCGGCCAGCGTGAAAAGGCCCTCGCGGGCGTAGCGTTCGGCCGCGTTGACCAAGCGGTCTTTCGCCTCCGGGTCCCCCAGCCAGCGGGAGGCCATGTCCATACAGAAATCCGCGGAGCTGCTGACGACGAACCGCCCGGGTCCGTCGGCGGAACGGGCACGGTCAAGATAGATGGTGGCCTGGACCGAGTTGCCCATCTGCGCATAGGCGAAGGCAGTGGCGGCGTACGCCTGCCGCAGGGATTGCAGGCTGGGCCGGACCTCCAGCTGGGCGATCGCGGCCAGCAGCGGATCCAGGGCCAGGTGCCCGCGGCCGGCGTAGACATAGGCGAGGCCGACGGCGAGGTCGGTGGCGGCGCTGCCTGAGTGGAGGCCGTGGCCGGCCCTGCCGCTGGCGTCCTTGAGCATGTCGATGCTCTGGCGCCACTGCCCGGCGAGGAGCAGGACGTTGAAGGACCGCCACGCGAAGTTCTCCCGAAGCCGCGGGATGTTGGCGCGCTCGCCCAGTTGGCCCGCGACGTCCCGCATCACGGCCCGGGCCTCCAGTTCCCGGCCCGTCATGCCCAGCGCCTCCATCAGGATGATGGCGGCGCGCAACCGGAAGTCGGGGCTTGCGGCGTCCGCAGCGGTGTCGACGGCGGCCTTGCGGAGACGCTCCATCATGGGCGCGTAATCACCGATGAACGACAAATGGTTGAATTCGCACAGCTCGAGGCAGCGGCCGGCACAGCTCAGCTCCTCGGCGTCGGTGTCCGGACCGAATTCCTGGAGCCGGAGCCGCGCGCGGCGCAGCATGTCCGGGACCTCGCCCGAACGTTCTTCCAGCCATGCCATGCAATCGGCCTTTGAGGCGATGAAGTCGGCGAAAGCCCGGGGCGCAAGCGCGAACAGCTGGGCCTCGGAGATGTCGTCCAAGGCCGACATCGCCTGCAGCGGCAGTCCCAGCTGGAGATACGCTGCGGCCTTTTGTTGCTGGCCCTCCGGCCATTCACGGTCGCGGGAGCCGATGCTGCCGGCGCACTTCAGCGCGAACTTGGGGTCGAAAAGCCGCACGGCTGCCTGCGCCGCGGCGAGGGCATGGGCGGGGGCGAGTTCGGCATTGCAGTCGTGCGTCCACGCCGCGTAGGCCAGCAGGTCCTGGACGGTTAGTTCATCGAGCTCGTCCTCCCGGTGGCCGGGGACCTTGTCCCGCAGCTCCAGACGGCGCTCCACACTGAGCCAGTTGCGGACAACGTCCCCCAGGTAGCGGTCACCGAGGGAGACGACGTGGCGGTCGGTGCGATCGACGACGATCTGTCCTGCCTCCTCCATATCCGCGATGAGGGACGGGCCGTACATCCGGGCAAGGCGGGACAGTGACATGCTCCGGGCGCAGGAAAGCACTTCGATCACCTCCCGGGCCTCCGGCGACTCGCGGGCGTACCGTGCACGGACGATGTCTTCCAGGGCAGTGCGCCCGTCCAGGACCACCTCGTCGATGAGCGTCCATACGGAGCCGGCGAGGACGAGGTTGCCGCGTTCGATCTGTTCGGAAACGAGGGCCTGGAGCAAGGTGGGGCTGCCCCCGACCAGCTCGTGCAACTGGCTGGCCAGGGCAGTGGATACCCGGTGTCCCAGGGCGGCCTGAAGTACCTTGTGGGTTTCCTGTTCAGTCATGGCGGAGAGCCTGACTTCGGCAAGCTGGCCTGAGGTGATGAGCCAGTAGAAGTCCGGCGGCAGGTCCGTGGTGCGCTGCGCGGTGGCGATGAGTCGCGCCGTGCCGGTCTGCAGGAGATTCAGCAGCACTCCGGTACTCTGCTCGTCCAGGGCTCCGGCGTTGTCCAGCAGGATGACGCATCGGCGGCCGGCGGCGTCGTTTCGGATCAGCGAGGTGATGCCGTGCAGGATAGCGGTCGGTGATCCAAGGGAGCTCTGTGGGAGGCGGGCGAGCGTAAAGGACAGGCAGCCGTAGGGCGTGGCGGTGCCATTGCCAGGACTGCGCAGCTGGAGCGTATAAATGTCAGGGCCAAAGCCGGCCAGCGCGCTCCGCCCAACAATCGACTTGCCCACTCCGCGATCGCCGGTGATCACCACGCCCATGCTCTCAGGCGCCGTCAGTGCCCGAACAACGCGGTCGGCGTCGGCGCCACGTGCCAAGCCCGACCAGGAACGGCGGCCCGGAGGCGCCGCTCCCGGTTCGACCGGCGCGTTTCCCAGGGGTGTACGGTCAGCGGGCCGGTCACGGTGGAACGCCCCAGGAGCCAGCGTCACGGAGGCATCCCCCAAGCCCAGCGTATCCCTCGACATCACGCCCCCTCTTAGCGCTTCCGGACGTCGCGGCCTGAGCCGTCGACATGGCAGTAGCCTACCCCTGTCCCGCGACCCGGAATTACCGAAATCATAGCGGCGCGGCGGAAACCGTGGGAAGTAGCAGAGGACTCTTGACTATGGCCGGGAGGGGCGGAGGTCAGGCCTTCGCGGGGTGGAACTTCTGCTGAGCGGCGAGCAGGCCCTCGCGGATGAGGTCCTCCACGGCGTCGGCGGCTGAGCCCACCAGGAAGGGCAGCTCCTTCTTTTCGGGTCCGGCGAAGTCACGGAGCACGAAGTCGGCGGTGTCCATCCGGCCCGGCGGCCGTCCCACACCCACGCGGACCCGGAGGTAGTCCTTGGTGGCGAGGGCCTTGGAGATGTCGCGCAGGCCGTTGTGGCCGCCCTCGCCGCCGCCGAGCTTGAGCTTGATGGTGTCGAAGGGGATGTCGATCTCGTCGTGGACGGCGATGACATGGGCGGGGTCGATGTCGTAGAACTTCGTCAGCGCCAAGACCGGGCCGCCGGAGACATTCATATACGTCAGCGGCTTGGCCAGCACCACGCGCGGGCCGCCGATGCCCATGCGGCCTTCCAGTACCTGGGCCCGTGCCGCCTTGTGCGATTTGAAGCCCCCACCCACCCGCGCGGCAAGGTCGTCGAGGACCATCTGGCCGACGTTGTGCCGGTTGTGGGCGTATTCGGCGCCGGGGTTGCCGAGGCCGACGATCAGCCAGGTTTCGCTCATGGGTGGATCCTTTCAGGGCGGCCCGCCGGGGCGGGGCGGGCACAGACGACGGCGGCCGGGCCCCTGTGGGACCCGGCCGCCGGAAGATTCGCCGTAATTACTCGGCGGCAGCTTCGGAGGACTCTTCCTCGGCAGCTTCCTCGCCGGCTTCCGGAGCCTCTTCGCCAGTCTCTTCTTCCTCGAGCTCGAGCTCGACGGCCTCGGAGACGTTGACGACCAGGGTCTCGGCGTCGGCCAGCAGGGTGGTGCCCTTCGGCAGGACCAGGTCGGAGGCGAGAACGTGCTCGCCGGCGCCGCGGCCTTCGACGCTGACCTCGATGGCGGTCGGCAGGTGGGTTGCCTCGGCCTCGAGCGGAACGGTGGTCAGTTCCAGGTTGTGGACGTTGCCCGGGGCAACGTCGCCGGTGACGGTGACGGGGACGTCAACGGCAACCTTCTCGCCCTTGCGGACGGTCAGCAGGTCGAGGTGCTCGACGATCTGCTTGACGGCGTTGCGCTGGATGTCCTTGACCAGGGCGAGGTGGGATTCGCCGTTGATGTCCAGGTTCAGCAGGGCGTTCGGGGTGCGGACGGCCAGGGTGGTGGCCTTCGACGGCAGGGTCACGTGGATCGGCTCGGCGCCGTGGCCGTAGATGACGGCGGGGATGAGGCCGGCCATGCGGGCGCGGCGGGCGAAGCCCTTGCCGAATTCGGTGCGTACTTCTGCTGCGAGCTTCTGCTCAGACATAGCGTCTCCTCTGGTGGAACGGTGGTTCAGCAAGGGCGGAGGTCTGTCAGCGACCTTCGACGCCGGGCGCGTGGCCCACTTCAGAAGGAGATTCAGACCCAGTCGATAACGGAGACCGGCAATCCTGCCGGCACTCTCCCTCGCCAAGGTATCGGGAAAAGTCTAGCAGTGCCGGCCCCCGATGTGCTAAACGGGGCCCGGCACGGCCGTGGTGGAGCGAGCGGTCAGGCGTTGCCGTCGAACAGGCTGGTGACGGAGCCGTCGTCGAACACTTCGCGGATCGCGCGGGCGATCAGCGGGGCGATCGAGAGCACGGTCAGCTGCGGGAAGTGCTTGTTCGCGGCGATCGGCAGGGTGTTGGTCACGACGACCTCGCGGGCACCGGACTCGGAGAGCCGCTTGGCGGCCGGGTCGGAGAACACGGCGTGCGTGGCGGCGATGATGACGTCCTTGGCACCGGCGTTCTTCAGCACCTGGACGGCGCCGGAAATGGTTCCACCGGTGTCGATCATGTCGTCGATCAGCACGCAGGTGCGGCCCTCGATCTGGCCGACGACGGTCTTGGAGACGGCCTGGTTCGGCACGGTCAGGTCGCGGCTCTTGTGCACGAAGGCCAGCGGGGCGCCGCCGAGGCGCTCGGCCCACTGTTCGGCGACCCGGACGCGGCCGGTGTCCGGGGAGACGACGGTGATGTTGTCGGAGCCGACCCGGGTGCGGATGTAGTCCGCCAGCAGCGGGATCGCCATCAGGTGGTCCACGGGGCCGTCGAAGAAGCCCTGGATCTGCGAGGTGTGCAGGTCCACGCTCATGATCCGGTCCGCGCCGGCGGTCTTGTAGAGGTCGGCGACCAGGCGGGCGGAGATCGGCTCGCGGCCGCGGCCCTTCTTGTCCTGCCGGGCGTACGGGTAGAACGGGGAGACCACGGTGATGCGCTTGGCGGAGGCCCGCTTGAGCGAATCGATCATGATCAGCTGTTCCATGAGCCAGTTGTTCAGCGGTGCCGGGTGCGCCTGGATGACGAAGGCGTCGGTGCCGCGGACGCTCTCACCGGCGCGGACGTAGATCTCGCCGTTGGCGAAGTCGTAGGCGTCCAGCGGCAGCAGTTCGGTGCCCAGCTCCTTGGCGATCTCGCGTGCCAGCTCCGGGTGCGCCCGCCCGGCGGCCAGCACCAGCTTCTTCTCGCCGTGTGCCGTAATTTCGCTCATGTTTGCTAGCCCTCTTCTGTTGGTGCCGGAGTAGTGGAGGAAGTTGTGGTGCCGGCCGCCTCGGCCAGGGTGGCCGAGATTGAGCCGGGGCGGTTCGCCGCGACCCAGCCTTCGGCGTTGCGCTGCTTGGCCAGGGAGAGGGCGAGGGCGCCGGCGGGAACGTCGCTGCGGATCACCGCGCCGGCGCCGCTGTAGGCGCCGTCGCCGACCTGGACCGGGGCGACGAAGACGGTGTTCGAGCCGGTGCGGACGCCGGAGCCGATGATGGTGCGGTGCTTCTTCTCGCCGTCGTAGTTGGCGGTGATGTTGCCGCAGCCGATGTTGGTGTCCTCGCCGATTTCGGCGTCGCCGGCGTAGCCCAGGTGGGAGAGCTTGGAGCCGCGGCCGATGGTGACGTTCTTCGTTTCGTAGAACGCGCCGATCTTGCCGGTCTCGCCGAGGTCGGTGCCCGGGCGGAGGTAGGTGAACGGTCCCACCGAGGCGCGGGCACCGATGCGCGAACCGGAGCCGTGGGTGCGGATGACCTTCGCGCCCTCCCCCACCTCGACGTCGGTGAGCGTGGTGTCAGGGCCGACGACGGCGTCGCGGGCAATACGGGTGGTGCCGTGCAATTGCGTGTTCGGCAGCAGGCGGACGTCCTCGTCGAGGGTGACGGTCGCGTCGATCCAGGTGGTGGCGGGGTCGACGACGGTGACGCCGGCGCGCATCCAGGCCTCGACGGTGCGGCGGTTGTGCTCGGCGCCGAGTGCGGAGAGCTGGACGCGGTCGTTGGCGCCCTCGACCTGCCAGCGGTCCTCGGTGACGACGGCGGCGACGCGCCCGCCGGCGGCCCGGGCTAAGGCCAGGACGTCGGTGAGGTACTTCTCGCCCTGGGCGTTGTCGGTGGTGACGTGGGCCAGCGCGTCGCGGAGGACGGCGGCGTCGAAGGCGTAGATGCCGGAGTTGATCTCGCGGATGCCGCGCTCGGCCTCGGAGGCGTCCTTGTGTTCGCGGATGCCGGTGACGGTGCCGTCCTCGGCGCGGAGGATGCGGCCGTAGCCGGTGGCGTCGTCGAGCACGGCGGTCAGCACGGTGACGGCGTTGCCGCCGGCCTCGTGCGCGGCCACCAGTTCGGCGAGCAGGCCGCCGGTGAGCAGCGGGACATCGCCGTAGGTGACGACGACGGTGCCGGTCAGCGGGCCGCCGGCATGCCGGGCATCGAGCGCCTCGAGGGCTGCCTCGACGGCGCGGCCGGTGCCGGGGATGTGGTCCTGGTCCACGATCAGCGCCTCGGGATCCAGCGCGGCGATGTGCGCGGCCACGAGGTCACGTTCGTGCCGGACCACGAGGGCCAGTTCCTCCGGGTGCAGGGCGCGCGCGGCGTTCAGGGCGTGGCCGACCAGGGAACGGCCGCCGATCTCGTGGAGAATCTTGGGGGTACGGGACTTCATCCGGGTACCGGCGCCTGCTGCAAGGACTATGACGGCGGCTGGGCCGGTGTTCTCGGGGCTCACGTACGGGCTCTCCTTGCTCAGCGGCCTGACTCGTGGCCGCTGCTCGGTGGATCTCGGCATCCTGTCCATCCTACTGGAATCCACAGGGCCCCCACCCGCTGCCGCAGTTCCGCCCATAGGACTCGAACCTATACTCCACGGCTCCAAAGGCCGGGGTGCTGCCATTACACCAGAGCGGACCATGCCCGGCGGTTAGGCCCTGGCACGAGAGCCAATTCTGCCACGAAGCATGTTGCTCGTGCGACTCGGCGGTCCGCGGCGGCCGCGCGGATTAGGGCATGATGGATGCTGTGAGTGAGAACGCAGGCGGGTCCGGAGGGGCGGACCACCGCACCGGCATGCCGGGGCGGGCGCCCGGCCATATCCCGCGGCCCCGGATGACCGGCGCCGCGCGGCGGCTGCAGTTGCTCGACGTCGGCCGCGGCCTGTTCGCCGCCCGCGGCCGGGACGCCACCACCATCGAGGAGATCGCCTCGGCCGCCGGTGTCTCCAAACCGGTGATCTACGAGCACTTCGGCTCCAAAGAGGGCCTCTACAGCCAGGTCGTCTCCCACGAGTTTGGGATACTGCTGGGTGCCGTCGGCGGGGCACTGTCCGCGGACGCGAAGCCCCGGGTCCTGGTGGAGCGGGCGATCCTGGCACTGCTGGGCTACATCGAGGACCGGGCCGAGGGCTTCCGGATCCTGGTCCGCGACGCTCCCCGGCCCAGCCCGGCGGAGCCTTCCCCGCGCTGTTGGCCCAGGTCACCACCCGGGTGGAGCACATCCTGGCCGACGAGTTCTCCCGCCGCGGCTTCAGCGCCGCCGACGGCGCCATGTACGCCCAGATGCTGGTGGGGATGGTGGCGATGACCGGCCAGTGGTGGCAGGACACCCGTACCCCGAACAAGCACGAGCTGGCAGCGCACCTGGTGAACCTCGCCTGGAACGGCCTCACCGGCCTCCAAAAGGACCCGGGCCTGCAGATCGACGGCTGAGTCTGCCGCCGCAGTCCGCTCGTTGTCACCACCGCGGTGCAGCGGCCTTTCGCCGTCGCTTAGACACGGCCCAACAGGCCCCTGCGGTCGCTGAGCGACCTCCGGAGCCCGTTGTGCCGCGATGCGCGACTACGCGAAAGACCGCGGCGCCGCTCGCGCGGACAGCACCGGTGAACGTTCTGCGCGCCCCTCTCGAGCGCACACGCAAGGTCGCGTTCTACCTCTTCACCCACCGACAGTGAGACGCGTCGCCGGAGGCGGTCCTTCCGAAAGGAGCGCATCGCGGCACCTCGGGGCCCGGAGGTCGCCCAGCGACCGGAGGGCTCCGACGTGCCGTGTCTAAGCGACGGGGAAGGGCCGTCTCCGGCACCCAAGCCAGCCCGACGGCCGGCGGGGGAAGGGCAGCCTGCGGCACCCAAGCCAGCCCGACGGCCAGCGGGGGATTATTCGCCGAGGGTTTCTGCGGCTTCCAGCCATTCGAGTTCGAGGGTTTCGCGTTCGGTGGCGAGTTCCTGGAGCTTGGCGTTCAGGGCGGCGAGTTCGTCGAACTTGCTTGCGTCGCCGGCGCCGGCCGCCATCTGGGCGTGGACCTTGTCCTCCTGCTGCTGCAGCTTGCCCAGCTGGCGGTCGATCCGGTTCTTGGCCTTGCGGGCCTCGCGCTTCTCCGCCTCGGAGGGGCCGGACGCCGCAGCTGCGGCCGCGCCGCCGCCGGAGGTGAACCGGGTTGCCGCCGCCGGACACCGTGGAGCCGGCCAGGGCTGCCTCGCGCAGTTCCAGGTACTGGTCCACGCCGCGCGGGAGGGCACGGAGCTTGCCGTCGCCCAGCAGTGCCATCTGGTGGTCGGTGACGCGTTCGAGCAGGTAGCGGTCGTGGCTGACCACGACGAGGGTGCCGGGCCAGCCGTCGAGGACGTCTTCGACGGCGGCGAGGGTGTCCGTGTCCAGGTCGTTGGTGGGCTCATCGAGCATCAGCACGTTCGGCTCCCCCACCAGCAGGCGGAGCAGCTGCAGGCGGCGCCGCTCGCCGCCGGAGAGGTCCTTGACCGGGGTCCACTGCTTCTCGTTCGTGAAGCCCAGCTGCTCCACCAGCTGGCCGGCCGTGAATTCCTTGCCGCCGACGTTGAAGGAGCGCTTCTCCCGCTCGATGACCTCAATCACGCGCAGGTCGGAGACGTCGTCGAGCTCCTTGACCTCCTGCGTCAGGACGGCGGTGACGACGGTCTTGCCGCGCTTGAGCTTGCCCGTGGTGGGTTCGATCTCGCCGTTGAGCAGTTTCAGCAGCGTGGTCTTGCCGGCGCCGTTGACGCCCACCAGGCCCAGCCGCTCCCCCGGGGCCAGGCGCAGGGTGATGTTGTCGAAGAGCTTCCGGCCGGACTCGTCACCGCGCAGGTCGAGGGAGACGTTCTCCAGGTCCAGCACGTCCTTGCCGAGCCGGGCGGTGGCCATCTTGCTCAGCGCGGTGGTGTCGCGGGGCTCGGGGACGTCGGCGATCAGGGCGTTGGCGGCCTCGATCCGGAACTTCGGCTTGGCGGTGCGGGCGGGGCGCCGCGGCGCAGCCACGCGAGTTCCTTCTTGACCAGCTGCTGGCGCTTGGATTCGACGACGGCGGCGGAGCGGTCACGCTCGGCGCGCGCCAGGACGTAGGCCGCGTAGCCGCCCTCGAACGGGTCGACGATGCCGTCGTGGACTTCCCAGGTCTTGGTGCAGACCTCGTCGAGGAACCAGCGGTCGTGGGTGACCACCAGGAAGGCGCCCTGGTTGGCGCGCCAGCGGGACTTCAGGTGCCGGGCCAGCCAGGCGACGCCCTCGACGTCGAGGTGGTTGGTGGGCTCGTCGAGCATGATGACGTCGTGGTCCTCGATCAGGAGCTTGGCCAGCGCCACGCGGCGCTTCTGGCCGCCGGAGAGGGAGTGGACGTTGGCGTGCCAGTCGACGTCGGAGACCAGTCCGCCCATGATCTCGCGGATCTGCGGGTTGCGGGCCCACTCGTAGTCGGCCTGGTCGCCGACGATCGCGGCGCCGACGGTGAGGTCGCCGTCGAGCACGTCGCTCTGGTCCAGGTAGCCGACGTTGACGTCGCCGCGCTTGGTGACGCGGCCGGAGTCCGGGGTGGAACGCAGGGCGAGCAGCCGCATCAGGGTGGATTTACCGTCGCCGTTGCGGCCCACCATGCCGATCCGGTCCCCTTCTTCGAGGCCGAGGGTGATGCCGTCGAGGACGGTGCGGGTTGCGTACGAAACCGTGAGGTTTTCGCCGCCGAGCAGGTGTGCCACGGGGAACTGCTTTCCTGGATCTGAAGGACCCCGCCGGGGTCCGTACTGCGAACGTTCTTAAAGGAGCGTATCGGAGATGATGCGGGCGCCGTGCACCGGGCCATGGACGGCCATGGCGTCCAGGCCGTGGTGGCGCAGCTCGGTGGCGAGCCCGTCGGCGGCCGAGGGGTTGTGGGCCAGCAGCGCCACGGTGGGACCGGAGCCAGAGACGATCCCGGCGATGGCGCCGCAGGATTCGCCGAGGCCCAGCACGTCGCGCAGCTCCGGGGCGAGTTCGATCGAGGCGCGCTGCAGGTCGTTGACGAGGACCCGGCTCAGGGCGTCGGCGTCGCCGCTGAGCAGCGCCGCGAGGACCCGGGGATCGACGGAGGTTGGCTCCTCGATGGCCTCGTCGCTCTCGGCCCGGAGCCGGTCGAGGGTGCGGAAGACCTCGGGGGTGGAGAGGCCGAAGTCCGCGGTGACCAGCACCCAGTCGGTCTGGGCCTTGACGAGCGCGGGCGAGAGTTCGTCGCCGACGCCGAGGCCGACGGCGGTGCCGCCGAGCAGGGAGAAGGGCACGTCGGCGCCGAGCTCGGCGGCGAGGTGGGCGAGTTCCTCGCGGGAGAGGCCACTGTTCCAGAGCGCGTCGCAGGCCAGCAGCGTGGCCGCGGCGTCCGCGGAGCCGCCGCCCATGCCGCCGGCGACCGGGACGCGCTTGGTGATTTCCAGGTGCACGCCGGTGGAGTGTTCGGAGACGTCGGCCATGATGGCGGCGGCCTTGTAGGCCAGGTTGCGTTCGTCGAGGGGGATGTCGACGCCGTCGAGGTCGAGGGTGCTGGCCGGGCTGATGCCGACGGTGATTTCACCCGTGTCCGTGCTGGTGGCGGCCACTTCTTCATAGAGCGAGACGGCCAGGTAGACGCTGGCCACCGAGTGGTACCCGTCGGGCCGCAGCGGCCCTACATCCAGTGAGACGTTCACTTTGCCTGGCGCCTTGACCCTCACGGTCCGCGCCGGGAAGCGCCCTCTCACTGCGTTCATGGCTCCACGCTATGGCATGGGCGGTGCGGTTCCAAGCCGCCGGCGCAGGTGATATCCACGCGGCCCGGGGGTCCGCACCGCGCTCTGCGGCCCAGGGCTCAGGCGTCGGCGGGCGTGGGGGCGTTCCGCGCCTCGGCGATCCGGGCGAAGGCGGTCACGTCCAGCACCTCGCCGCGCGCTGTCGGGTCCACGCCCGCGGCGCGGAGGCACCGCTCGGCCTCGGCGGCGCTGCCGGCCCAGCCGGCCAGGGCGGCGCGCAGGGTCTTCCGGCGCTGCGCGAACGCGGCGTCGATCACGGCGAACACCTCTTCCCGGGTGGCGGTCGTGACCGGGGGTTCGCGGCGGGTGAAGGCCACCAGGCCGGAGTGGATCTTCGGCGCGGGCCAGAAGACGTTCATGCCGATGACCCCGGCCTTGCGCATCCCGCTGTACCAGGCGGCCTTGACGGAGGGGACGCCGTAGGTCTTGGAGCCGGGCGCCGCGGCCAGCCGGTCCGCCACTTCGTCCTGGACCATGACCAGCCCGTGGCGCAGGCTCGGGAAGTGCTGGAGCAGGTGCAACACCACGGGAACGGCCACGTTGTAGGGCAGGTTGGCCACCAGCGCGGTGGGCTCCACCGGCAGCTCGGTGACCTTCATGGCATCGGAGAGGACCAGGTGGAAGTCCTGCGCGGCGTGGGGGCGCCAGCGTTCGACGGTGGCGGGGAGTTTCGCGGCGAGGACCGGATCGATTTCGACGGCGACGACGGTTTTGGCGGCGTCCAGCAGGCCCAGGGTCAGGGACCCGAGGCCGGGGCCGACCTCGAGGACGGTCTCGTCCGGGGCGATGTCGGCTACGGAGACGATGCGGCGGATGGTGTTGCCGTCGATGACAAAGTTCTGGCCCAGCGTCTTGGTGGGACGGACCCCGATCTCCTCGGCCATCCGGCGGATGTCGGTGGCGCCCAGCAGGGGTGCCGGGGCGGTCACGGGAGGCGTCGCGGCGGTGGCGGGAGTTGCCGCGTCGGGCCCGGCGGAGGTCGGTTCAGTCACCTAGGTATCCTATCCCGCGGTATCGCCACCCCCGACGGGGACCTGACCGGGGAACGGAGCGGGAACAGCCTGGGGAACGGCAAGGCCGGCCCCGGCTCTGTGCTGGACAGAGCCGGGGCCGGCCTTGACGGGATCCCGCTGTATTCGATCCTTTTGAATTCGATCGCGCGGTGGTCGGCAGCGCGGTCGGTTCTAGGCGGGGTGGTCTACGCGGTCAGGTTAGCGCGAGGCCGCCCAGCCGCAGCCCCACGGGCCGAGGCCGGCCTTGGCGTAGTAGGTGTTCGCGACGGCGATCTGCTGGGCCTTGCTGGCCTGGCTGGCGTTGGGAGCGTAAGCCCCGCCGCCGTTGGCGAGCCAGGACGGGATGTCGAACTGCAGGCCGCCGTAGTAGCCGTTGCCGGAGTTGATGGACCAGTTGCCGCCGGACTCGCACTGGGCGATCTTGTCCCACATGGCCTCGTTCATCATGGCCGGGGCGGCGGCACCGGTGTTGCCGGACGCGGCCGGGGCTGCGGCGGCCTGCGGCTTGGGCTTTTCCTTCGTTCCGACCGCGATCTTCTCGATGACCGGCTGGAGGGTGACGTTCTGCGAAACGAGGGTGCGCGAGGCTTCGCGGCCGTCAACCAGGATCAGCTTGAAGCTCTTGCTCATGCTGCCGTTGACGCCGGCCTGCAGGACCTTGGAATCGCCCTTGAACAGGGTGGCGTCGTCGGAGCTCAGGCTCTCGAACGGGATGGCCTCGGTGGTCTCGTCGGTCTTGGTGGTGTCCACCCGGGACACCTTGACCACCATGTCGTTGACGACGGGGGCGTTGGCCGGCTGGGAGAGACGGTCGCTGGCCCCGAGCTTGATACCGGCGCCGTTCAGCAGCTCACCGACGGTGGCGGCGGTGGTGGTGGTCTTGGTGGTCCTTGCCGTCGGCTACGAGGGTAACGGTCTTAGGCGTCGAGATGCTCACATAGGAACCGGAGACGGCCAGCTGGGCGTCCTTGGGGACGGAGACCTCCGAGGCCTTGGCGACGCCGAGCTCGGAGACCAGGCTCTCAACGGTGGGGGCGGTGGTGGTCACGGTCCGCTCGGCGCCGTCCACGCTGACCTTGACGGCCTTGGCGAGGTTGACGTTGATGACGGAGCCGTCCTGGACATGGGCGTCGGCGGCGGGCGTGACCTTGTCCGCGGACTGCAGTTCGACGTTGGCGGCCTTGACAACCTGGCCTACGGTGCCGCCGAAGGTCTGCACGGAGCTGACCTTGCCGTCAACGTTGAGCGTGACTGTCTTGTTGTTGCCGACGAATGCGACGAGGCCGAGCACGAGGGCCATGAGGACCACCAGCTGTGAACCGACCTTGACGACGCTGACCTTGCCGTCCGTTGTGAAGAACTTGACCACGATTGCCCGAATCTCTTGGACCATCCGGGCACGGGGAAAAGTGCACAGGCGTGTCCCGTCAAACACCCTCGAGGGCTGGTCCGGACCGGGTCCGGATGCTTGCGGAAAACGCGGGCACCGCCACACCACCAAACGAGAGCGCGCACGTGGATCAACCACTGGAGCGCGCGTCCGCAAGGAGTGAAATTATCCGAAGGCCTTCCCCGACCCCGGCTAATAGTTGACCACTGTAACCGGAGCGTTATAAAGCGGCCAAGAAATTATGCATACCGGGTATTCATGGGACGTCACATCGGAGAGCGTGAAAAACCCCGGCGTCAGTCCCAGGATCCGTATGCCCGCACGGTATTTTCGGCCAGTCCGGCGCAGAGTCCGGCGAGGTCCCGGCCTGTCAATTCGGCCATGCCGCGCACCGTGTACGGCACCATGTAACTGGCATTCGGCCGGCCCCGGTGCGGGTGTGGGGTGAGGAACGGAGCGTCGGTTTCGACCAGCAGCAACTCCGGTTCGGCGATGGCCAGCGCGCTGCGCAGATCGGCGGCGTTCTTGAAGGTCACCGTCCCGGCAAAGGACATGTACCAGCCCTCCCGGTTGCAGGTTTTCGCGAGCTCTTCGCCGCCGGAGAAACAGTGGAAGACCACCCGCTCGGGGGCGCCCTCCTCGCGCAGCACCTGCACGACGTCGTCGTGGGCGTCCCGGTCGTGGATCTGCAGGGTCAGGCCCAGCCGCTTGGCGATGTCGATGTGCCGGCGGAACGAGTAGCGCTGGTGGGCCAGGCCCTCCCCCTCTGTGCGGAAGAAGTCCAGGCCCGTCTCCCCGATGGCCCGGACCCGGGGGTGGGCGGCGAGCACCTCGATCTCGGCCAGCGCCTCCTCCAGCTCGCCGCGGGCGGCGTAGTCGGGCGCGTCATTGGGGTGCAGGGCGACGGCGCCAAGCAGCCGCGCGTCGAGGTCGACGGCCTCGACGGTGAAGCGGGAGGACTCCAGGTCGCAGCCGACCTGGATGGCGCCCTGCACGCCGACGGCGGCGGCGGCGTCGAGGGCGTCCTTGATGCCGACGGCGGGCCCGTCCGCGGACGAACCGGCGTCCGGAAAGTCCAGATGGGTGTGGTTGTCCATGACCGGGACCGGCAGCGGCTCCGGCGCCGGCGGGTAGGCCTTGCGACCGGAGGTACCGGCGCCCTCGTCACTGATCGCGCGGAAGGGGGCCGGGGCCTGGGAAGGGGAGGACATGCTTCCAGCCTAGCGGCGGCCCGGATCGGAGAATTACCGGAACTCTCTGTCTGCGCTGTGAGTTGTGTGAGTACGCTGATATCACACAGGCGGCCCACCGTGGTGCCCGGCAGCATCTGCCTGCCGCGGTGTTCCGGCCGCCCCAGGGCTGAAAGGCTGCCGATGGATTTCCACCGCCGCACCACCTTTGACGAGACCGTTGACGAGGCCATGGCCGCGCCGGAGCAGGCCGGGCATGTCACCGCCGCCCGCACCGGTCAGGAGCCGATGGATCCGGTGGAGTTCAGCCGGGCCTGCGAGCGGATCCTGGCCGGCATCAACACGGTCATCGACGGCAAGGCCGAGGCGGCGAAGCTGGCCCTGACGGTGCTCCTGGCCCAGGGCCACCTGCTCCTGGAGGACGTGCCCGGCGTCGGGAAGACCATGCTGGCCAAGACCCTGGCCCGCACCATCGACTGCACGGTCAGCCGGATCCAGTTCACCCCGGACCTCCTGCCCTCGGACGTGACCGGCGTGTCCGTGTACAACCAGGCGACGCGGATGTTCGAGTTCCGTCCCGGCGCGGTCTTCGCCAACATCGTGATCGGCGACGAGATCAACCGGGCCTCCGCGAAGACCCAGTCCGCCCTCCTCGAGTGCATGGAGGAGCACCAGGTCACCGTCGACGGGACCTCCTACCGGCTGGACGAGCCGTTCATGGTGGTGGCCACGCAGAACCCCATCGAGATGGAAGGCACCTACCCCCTGCCCGAGGCGCAGCGGGATCGGTTCATGGCCAGGATCTCGATGGGCTACCCGGACCGGGAGGCGGAGCTGGAGATGCTGGAGACGCACCAGTCCGCCTCGCCGCTGGCCACCGTGTCCGCCGTCGTCACCGCCGCCCAGGTGGCCGCCATGATCGCCACGGTCCAGCAGGTCTACGTCTCCCGCGCGGTCAAGGAGTACACGGTGGCGCTCGGCCGCGCCACGCGGGAGAGCCCTCTGCTGCGGCTCGGCGCTAGCCCCCGGTCCATGCTGCAGCTGCTGCGCGCGGCAAAGGCCACTGCGGCGCTGGAGGGCCGGGACTTCGTCCTGCCCGACGACGTCGTCGCCGTCGCAGAGCCGGTGCTGGCGCACCGCATCATCCTGGACCGGAAGGCCGCCGGCGCCGGCGAGACTCCGCAGTCGGTCATCCGCTCCATCCTGGCCAAGGTTCCGGTGGGCGACGGGGCCGCCGGTCCGCCCGCGAGCCGGCGCCGCTAGGACCCGGCCGCCATGGGGGTATGGGACCGGATCCCGAAGCAGATCTTCAGCACCCGCGGCTGGGGGCTGCTGGCCGCCGGGGTGCTCTGCCTGCTGGCCGCCCAGGTGCTGGGCCGGCGGGACCTGCTCTCCCTGGCCCTGCTGCTGCTGATCCTGCCGCTGCTCTCCCTGGCCGGCACCCGGGTGCTGAAGCCGCGGTTCAGCGTTTACCGGGAGTTTGACCCGTCCCCGGTCCAGACGTCCGCCGCCGTCACGGTCCGGCTGGCGGTGGCCCGCACCGGACCGGGCACGGGGCACGCCCTGATGGAGGAACAGCTCCCGCCCAGGTTCGGCCAGTCCCCGGTGTTCCGCTTTCCGGCCCGCAGCGCCACGGCCGGCAGCAGCCGCTACGAATACCAGCTGCGCAGCGCCACGCGCGGGCAGTTCGTGATCGGCCCGGTCACCGCCGAGTTCAGCGACCCCTTCGGGCTCTCGGTCCACCGGCACGCGATCGACGCCGGCGACGTCCTCACGGTCACGCCCGCCCCGGTCTATCTGCCGCCCACCTCGCTCGCCGGCGCGCGGGGCCACGACGGCGTCACCGCCACCCGGAGCCGGGCCAACCCCAGCGACGACGACGTCATGACCCGCGAGTACCGGCACGGCGACCCGATGCGCAGGGTGCACTGGGCCGCCACCGCCCGGCACGGGGAGCTGATGGTCCGCCAGGAGGAGTCGGTCACCACCCCGGAGGCGACCGTGATCCTGGACCACCGCTATCTGGCCCACTCCCACGGCACCGGTTACGCCGGCCCCGCGGACGGGCTGGAGCCGGTGAGCAGCGACTCGTTCGAATGGGCCGTGACGGCCGCGATGTCCGTCTGCGCCCACCTCGGCGAGCGCAGCTACGCGCTGCGCTGCCTCGACCCTTCCGGCGAGCCCGCCTTCCTCCACTCCCCTTCCGCCCCGGAACCGCACACCGAGGAGTTCCTGGGCGCGGCCGGGCTGCAGTCCATCGCCGAGAGCCTGGCCGCGATCGGGCTCACCGGCCCCCGGCATCCCGGCGGGGACGCCGGGCCCCGGCCCTTTGATGACCGGCTGCTGGACAAGCTCTCCGCTCACCGCCTACGCGGTCCCGTCCTGGCCATCCTGGGCCGGCTCACCCCGGCCGAGGCCCGGGACCTGGCGCCGGCGGCCGCGTTCGGCGCCAACGCCTTCGCCCTCGTGGCCGCCGGGCGCGGGGCGGAGACGGAGGAGGCGCTGGCGGTACTGCGCCGCGGCGGCTGGCGGGCGGTGGCGGTCTCCCCGCCACAGCCCTGCCCGCGGCGTGGTCCGCGTTCGACGACGACGGCGCCGCCCCGGAGGCGACGGCCGCCGACGCCCGCCGCGGCGCGGGGGCCCGGCGATGACGCTGACGGATAAGCCGGCCCGGGGCGGCGCGGGGACCGGCCCCACCGGAGACGGTCCCGACGCCGGCCGCGACGGCGCCGGTCGTGGCGAAACAGGCGGCACTCCGGGCGGGCCTGCCGGCCGCATCCGCGGCGCCGGCCTGGAACCGTGGGCCATGGCGCTCTCCGTCGCCGTGGCGCTGGCCGGGGCGGCCCTGGGCATGAACGGCGTGCTGCGCGGCTGGGCCTGGTACCCGCCCGTGCTGACCACCGTCTTCACCGTCGCCCTCGCCACCGCCGCGCTACGTTCGCTCCGGCTGCCGGGGGTGGTGGTCAGCCTGGGCGGCTTCTTGTCCCTCGCGGCTGTCCTGACCAGCACGTTCTTCCGCCCGTCCAGCATCGCCGGGGTCATCCCCACGGCCGAGACGCTGGGACAGCTGCAGGCCTACCTGCGCCGCGCCAACGAGACGATCCTTGGCGAGAGCACCCCGGTGGCGCCGAACGCGGGCATCGTGCTGCTGATCTGCGGGGTGCTGGGGCTCCTGGTGGTCCTGGTGGATACCCTCTGCGGCCCGCTGGCGCTGCCCGCCACCAGCGGGCTGGGCATCCTGGCGGTCCTGGCGGTCCCCGCCCTGGTCAAGCCGCAGAGCGTGGGCTGGCCGGCGTTCGCCGCCGCGGCCGCCGGCTACCTGATGATCCTGGCCTGCAGCCACTGGTTCCACCCCGGCTCGGGCCTGCGCGGGGATACCGCGCGGACCCCCGGGCAGCTCCGCCGCGCGGGTGTCCTGGGGGCGATGGCGCTGGCCCTGACGCTGCTGGTGCAGGCGGTGCTGCCGGGCTTCGACCAGGGTGCCTTCCCGCAGGGCTCCCGGCTCGCCCCCTGGGGCGGCGCCACCGGCCTGAACCCCATGATCAGCCTGGGCAACAGCCTCCGGAGCCCCTCCGGCGTCGGCCGGATCACCTATGCCAGCAACGCCGGCTCCGCACCCTATCTCCGCTCGGTCACAGTGGACAGTTTCGACGGCGATTCCTGGTCTCCGGATGACCGGGACGCCACCCGCAGGCCGGGCACCGGTTCGATCGATCCGGGGACCGACGTCACCGCCGACGAGCAGGTCCGGACCGTCACCGCGGTCAACACCGGGCAGTTCACCAGCCCGTACCTGCCGGTCCCGTACGCCCCGGCCTCCGTCAGCGGCCTCACCGGCCGGTGGAGCTGGGATCCGGCGACGCTCAGCATCAAGGGCATCGACGTGAACTCCCGCGACCAGCAGTACGTCGTGGCGTCCGTGGCGCCGAAGCTGACCCCGGCCGTCCTGGACCGGGCCACCGAGCAGCCCCGCGGCCTGCCGGACCTCTTCACCCGGGTTCCGGGCAACGTCCCGGCGATCGTGCGGCAGACGGCGGACACGGTCACCGCCGGGGCCGGCACCGAGTACGCCAAGGCGATGGCCATCCAGGCCTACCTGCGCTCCCCGGCGTTCACCTACTCGCTGCAGGCGCCGGTCCAGAACGGGTACGACGGCAACGGGCTCTCCGTGCTGGCCGACTTCCTGGACCAGAAGAGCGGCTACTGTATCCACTTCTCCTCGGCGATGGCCGTGATGGCCCGGCTGGAGGGGATCCCCAGCCGGATCGCCGTCGGGTACGCCCCGGGCCGGCCCACCGGTTCGACGGTGTCGCTCGGCGGGCTGGGGGCGCTGCCGGAGTACGAGGTGGATGCCCGCGATGCCCATGCCTGGCCCGAGCTGTACTTCCAGGGACTGGGCTGGGTGCCGTTCGAACCCACGCCCTCCCGCGGCGTCGTCCCGGGCTATGCGACCGAGGCGGCGGCCCCGAGCGGGGCGAGCACCAACGAGAACAACGACGGGCTGATTCCCTCGGCCGATCCCAAGCCCACGACGTCGGCGGCGCCCCTCCCGGTGCCTGTTCCCGCCGCGGCCGGCGGAACCGCCACGGGCCCGGAGATCCCCTGGCCGCTGCTCTACGGCGCCGGGGGCGTGCTGCTGGCGGCGCTGCTGCTGGCCACGCCCGCCCTGGCCCGTTCCGGGTTGCGGCGGCGGCGGTTGCGGGCCGCGGCGGAGGATCCGGCGGCCGCCGCCGGGCCGGCCTGGGCGGAACTGCGCGACCTCGCCGCTGACTACGGCCTGCCGCCGCGCGGGAGCGATTCGCCGCGGCTGTTCGCAGCCCGGCTGCTGGGCTCTTCCCTGCTGGGAGTCCCGGACGGGGCGGACGCACCGGCCCGGGACGCGGTGGAGACCCTGACTGCGGAGCGCGAACGGCAACGCTACGGCCGCCCCGGGGTCGAGGGGCGGTCAACGGGTGCGGACGGGGGCGGGTCCGGAAGTGCGTCCGGGGGTGACACGGCGGAGCGGATCGCCCTGATCCGCGGCAGCCTGCAGGCCAATGCCCGCTGGGCGGCCCGGCTGCGCGCCGGGTGGCTGCCGCCGTCGCTGTTCACCCGCTGGCGCAACGCCCTCACGCGCCCCCTGCGCCGCCTGCCGCGGCCGGCCCCGGACAACAGAGCCGCCCGAGACAACCGGGCCACCCCGCAAACGCCGAACGGCGCCGCGGAGACCCGTTCAGGGTTCCGCGGCGCCGTCCGGAGGCTTCGCCGGAACTAGCCGGCGTAGGGGTCGGCGATGCCGATGTACTGGGTGTAGAGGTACTCCTCGATGCCTTCCAGGCCGCCCTCGCGGCCCAGGCCGGACTGCTTCACGCCGCCGAACGGGGCGGAGGCGTTGGAGACGACGCCTGCGTTCAGGCCCAGCATGCCGGTCTCAAGGCGTTCGCCCATCCGGATGCCCCGGTTGAGGTCCTTGGTGAAGACGTAGGCCACCAGGCCGTACTCGGTGTTGTTGGCGAGCCGGACAGCCTCGTCCTCGGTGTCGAAGGTGATGATCGGGGCGACCGGCCCGAAGATCTCCTCGTTCAGGATGCGGGTGCCCTCGGTGACGCCCTTGAGGATGGTGGGCTGGTAGAAGTAGCCCGGACCCTCGACGGCGGCGCCGCCGATGACGGTCTCGGCGCCGGCCGCAACGGCGTCGGCGACCAGGTCGTGGACCTTGTCGCGGCTCTTCGCGTCGATCAGCGGGCCCACCTTGGACTCCGGCTCGGTGCCGCGCGCCGGGGTCATTTCCTTCATCTTGGCGGCGAACTTCTCGGCGAACTCGTCGGCGACGGACTCGTGCACGATGAAGCGGTTGGCCGCGGTGCAGGCCTCGCCCATGTTCCGCAGCTTGGCAAGCATGGCGCCGGTGACGGCGGCGTCGATGTCGGCGTCCTCGAAGACCAGGAACGGGGCGTTGCCGCCGAGCTCCATGGAGGTCCGGAGCACGTTCTCGGAGGCGTCGGCCAGGAGCCGGCGGCCCACCTCGGTGGAGCCGGTGAAGGAGAGCTTCCGGAGCCGGGAGTCCTTGATCAGCGGGCCGGTGGTGGCACCGGCGGTGGAGGTGGGGATGACGTTGAGGACGCCGGCGGGCAGGCCGGCCTCCATCATGACGGCGGCGAACAGCTGCGAGGTCAGCGGGGTCAGGTTCGCGGACTTCAGCACCATGGTGCAGCCGGCGGCAACGGCGGGGGCGATCTTGCGGGTGGCCATGGCCAGCGGGAAGTTCCACGGGGTGATCAGCAGGCAGGGGCCCACCGGCTTCTTCGCCACGAGCAGGCGGGACTTGCCGTCCGGGGACACCGAGTAGCGGCCGAAGGCGCGGACGGCTTCCTCGGAGAACCAGCGGAGGAACTCCGAGCCGTAGGTGACCTCACCGCGGGCCTCGGCCAGCGGCTTGCCCATTTCCAGGGTCATCAGCAGGGCGAAGTCCTCGGCCCGCTCGGTGACCATGTCGAAGGCCCGGCGGAGGATCTCGCCACGCTCACGCGGCGGGACCTTGGCCCAGGACTCCTGCGCCGCGGCGGCGGCGTCCAGGGCGGCGGCGCCGTCCTCGGGGCCGGCGTCGGCCAGGCTCAGCAGCACCTTGCCGGTGGCGGGGTCCTCGACGTCGAAGGTCTTGCCGGACGCGGCGGGACGCCACTGCCCGTCAATCAGCAGGCCGGTGGGCACGGAGGCCAGCAGCGCGGCCTCCCGCTCGGCGGTAACGGTGGGCTGGGCAGTTACAGTCACAATGACTCCCTCGTCGGCATTGGATGGAAAAGGTCGGATGGCGGGCCCGGGGACTGGCGTCGCACTGGTGGTTCCGTCAGGCCGGTGGGGCGGGCCCGCCGGCGGGTGCGGCCGGGCCGAACTACTGCCCACGGTACTGCCGGTTTCTCGGGGGTGTCTACGATTCTGCGCACTAGGAACCGGGCGGACCGCTGTGCAGCTGCACAAGGCGCGGCGGGCTGCCGCGTTGGCCTCAGCGGGCGGCCAGGACGGCGGCGTAGAGTTCGCGTTTGCTGACCCGGGTGTCCTCCGCGACCGCGGCCACGGCCTCCTTGAGCCGCATGCCCTGGGCGACCAGGGCGTTGACGTCCGCCACGTGGTCCTCCGGCTTTCCCGGCTCGCGTTTGGGGGCCCCGGCGACGACGACGGCGATCTCGCCGCGGATCTCCGAAGTCTCGGCCCAGCGCAGCAGCTCGCGCAGGTCCCCGCGGATGACCTCCTCGTAGGTCTTGGTCAGTTCGCGGCAGACGGCGGCCCGGCGGCCGGCGCCGAAGCGCTCGTGCAGGGCCCGAAGCATTGGCTCCAGCCGGTGCGGGGCCTCGAAGAACACCATGGTGCGGGACTCGTCGTCGAGCTCGGCGAGCCGGCCCGCCCGCTCCCCCGCCTTCCGCGGCAGGAAGCCCTCGAAGCAGAAGCGGTCGGTGGGCAGGCCGGAGAGGGCCAGGGCGGTCAGCACGGCGGAGGGGCCGGGAGCTGCGGTGACGGTGATGCCTTCCGCCACGGCCGCCTCGACCAGGCGGAAGCCCGGGTCCGAGACCGAGGGCATGCCGGCGTCGGTCACCATCACCAGGGTCTTGCCGGACCGGACCTGGTCCAGGAGTTCGCCGGTCTTGGCCGCCTCGTTGTGCTCGTGGTAGCTGATCACCCGCCCGGCCACCGTGATGCCAAGGCTCTGGACCAGGCGATGCAGGCGGCGGGTGTCCTCGGCCGCGACGATGTCCGCGGTCTCCAGCAGCCCGATCAGCCGCGCGGAGGCATCGCCGACGTTGCCGATCGGGGTGGCTGCGAGGACCACCCGGCCCTGGCCGGAGATGCTGCCGGAGAAGCTGCCGGAAGAGGCTCCGGCGGACGTGCCTGCGGGGGCGTCGGACTGGGGGCTGCTCGGCTCGGATTCCACAGCACCAGCCTACTGCCGCCCGGCGCGCGGGACCGACCCGGCCGGCTGCCGCCGGTAGCATGGGCTTCGTGACGCAGACCCCCATGCGGTCAGCCGGGGCCGCGCCGACCCCCGCCGACGCAAGCACGCAGCAGCCCGCCCCGTCCCGCCGACGTTCGGCCGGCACCGCCAGCGGCGGCCGGAACCTCGAGGGGCACCGCTGGATTGCCCGGCCGAAGGAGGCCTACACCCTCCTCGCCCTCACCCGGCGGCTGGTCGGGGACCTCGGCAGCTGGCGGGACTGCCCGCCGTCGTTGCGTCTCTGGTACTGGCTGATCCCCACCCTCACCGCGGTGCTGGGCGGCATCCTGCGCTTCGTCCGGCTGGACACCCCGCACAACCTGGTCTTCGACGAGACCTATTACGTCAAGGACGCATACTCCTACCTGGTCAGCGGGTACGAGCGGGCGTGGCCGGACAAGGCCAACGATTCCTTCATCGCCGGCAACCCGGGCATCCTTCTGGACAGCCCTGAGTACGTCGTGCACCCGCCGGTGGGCAAGTGGATGATCGCCGCGGGCATGTGGCTGTTCGGGCCGGAGAGTTCGTTCGGCTGGCGCTTCGGCGCGGCCCTGACCGGCACCCTCTCCATCCTGCTGCTCGCCCTGATCGCCCAGAAGCTGTTCCGCTCCATGACCCTGGGCGCGGTGGCCGGGCTGCTGCTGGCCGTGGACGGCCACCACCTGGTGATGTCCCGGACCTCCCTGTTGGACATCTTCCTGATGTTCTGGATCCTGGCGGCGTTCGGCGCGCTGCTGATGGACCGCGACGACGGCCGGCGCCGGCTCGCGGCACGTCTCGCCGCGCAGGCCTCCGCCTCGCAAGCATCCACCCTGCAGGCTGGTGTCCCCACGCGGCTGCAGCTGGCCGCCGGCCCCTGGCTCGGGGTGCGCTGGTGGCGGCTCGCCGCGGGAGTCTGCCTTGGCCTGGCCGTGGGCACGAAGTGGTCCGCACTGTTCTTCCTGGCCGGCTTCGGCCTCCTCACCGTGTTCTGGGACCTCAGTGCGCGCCGGATCGCCGGGGTGCACGGCTGGATTGCCGGCGGCATCCTCAAGGACGGCCTGCCGGCGTTCCTGGGCATCGTCCCGGTCGCCGGGCTGGTCTACCTGGCCACCTGGACCGGTTGGTTCCAGTCCAGCAACGCCTACTTCCGGCACTGGGCCGAGGCCAACCCGTCTGAGCAATGGGGCTGGATCCCTAACGCGCTGCGGTCCCTGGCGCATTACCACCTGGAGGCGTACAAGTTCCATCAGGGCCTCAGCGCGGACCACCCGTACAAGGCCAGCGCCTGGAGCTGGCTGGTGATGGGCCGGCCGACGTCGTTCTTCTACGAGTCCCCCAAGCAGGGCACCGGCGGCTGCGAGCTGCCCAGCTGCACCTCGGCCATCCTCTCGGTGGGCAACCCGCTGATCTGGTGGAGCGCCGCCGTCGCCCTCGGCGTATTGCTGTTCTGGTGGATCGGCCGCCGCGACTGGCGGGCCGGGGCGGTGCTGGCCGGCGTCGGCGCGGGCTACCTTCCCTGGTTCATGTACCCGGAGCGCACCACCTTCTTCTTCTACGCGGTCTCCTTCGAACCCTTCCTGGTCCTCGCCCTGGTCTACTGCCTGGGGCTGGTGCTGGGCCGCCGGACCGACCCGCTGTGGCGGCGGCGCTCCGGTCTGCTCGTGGTGGCCGTCTTCGTCGTCGGCGCGGTGCTGCTCTCGGCGTTCTTCTATCCGGTCTGGACGGCCGAAGTGATTTCCTACCAGGACTGGCGGGCCCGGATGTGGATGCCGTCCTGGATCTAGGGCAGGATTACTAGCGGACACCCGGTCACCGGCCGGCCGACCCGGAACGGGAGAGACGCGACGTGAGAGAAGCCAGCACCGGACTGCTTGTGGAGCTCGATCCGGACAGTAATGTCACGGACCTGCTGCTGGAACAGTACGCCGAGGACCCGGTCCGCGCCCTGTATGCCCGCAAGGGTCCCAACGGCTGGACGGACGTGCCGGCCCGGCAGTTCGTGGAGCAGGTCCGGTCCCTGGCCAAGGGGCTGATCGCCGGCGGCATCGTCCCAGGCGACACCGTGGCCGTCATGTCCGCCACCCGCTACGAATGGACCGTGGTGGACTTCGCCATCTGGTTCGCCGGCGGCGTGACCGTGCCGATCTACGAAACCTCCTCCGCCAGCCAGGTCGAATGGATCCTGCACGACTCCGGCGCCCGCCGCGTCTTCGTCGAGGACCAGGCCAAGGCGGACCTGGTCCAGGGCGTCCTGGACTCCTCGGCCCTGCTCGCCGAGCGCGTCCTCGGCGTGGTCAGGATGGACTTCGACGGCGCCGCCCCCAACCTGGCCAGCCTGGCCGCCGCCGGCACCGGCGTCACCGACGCCGAGCTGGAGCGGCACCGGTCCGCGGCGAGCCTGGACGACGTCGCCTCCCTGGTCTACACCTCCGGCACCACGGGCCGGCCGAAGGGCTGCGAGATCACACACGGCAACTTCGCGACCGTGGCCAAGAACATCGTCCTGTTCCTGCCCGAGATCCTGCTGAGCCCCTCCAACCGGACGCTGATGTTCCTGCCGCTGGCGCACGTGCTGGCCCGCGCCGTGCAGGTGGTCTGCCTGGCCGCCGGCACCACCCTGGGCCACACCGGTAGCGCCAAGGAACTCCTCGAGGACCTGGGCACCTTCAAGCCCACATTCCTGCTGGTGGTGCCGCGGATCTTCGAAAAGGTTTACGCCGGCGCCTCGCACAAGGCCGCTGAGGCGGGTAAGGGCAAGCTGTTCGACGCCGCCGCCGCCACCGCCGTCGAATACTCCCGGGCGCTCGACGCCGAGGCCTGCGGCGCGGGCCGCGGGCCCGGCCTGCTGCTGCGCGCCCGGCACGGGCTCTTCGACAAGGTGTTCTACCCCCGGCTGCGGCAAGCGTTCGGCGGCCAGCTGGGCTACACCGTCTCCGGCGCCAGCCCGCTGAGCGCCAACGACGCGCACTTCTTCCGCGGCGCCGGGATCCCGGTGCTGGAGGGCTACGGCCTGACCGAGACGACGGCCCCGTGCACGGCCAACACCCCGTCCCGGACCAAGGTGGGAACCGTGGGCATCCCGATCCCCGGCACCACCATCCGGATCGCCGACGACGGCGAGATCCTGGTCAAGGGCATCGGCGTCTTCAAGGGTTACCACGCGAACGAGACGGCCAATGCCGAGGCCTTCACCGACGGGTTCTTCCGCACCGGCGACCTCGGCGCCCTGGACGAGGACGGCTTCCTGACCATCACCGGCCGCAAGAAGGACCTGCTGGTCACCGCCGGCGGCAAGAACGTGGCTCCCGGGCCGATGGAGGAGAAGATCCGCGAGCACCAGCTGGTGGCCCAGGCCGTGGTGGTGGGCGACGGGCGGCCGTTCGTCTCCGCGCTGATCAACCTGGACCCCGAGGGCCTGGAGAACTGGTGCGCGGCGCAGCGCATCCCCGTCATGGGCGCCGCGGAGGCGGCCTCCTCCGAGCTGGTCAGGGAGGCCCTGCAGGCCGCCGTCGACGACGCGAACCGGCTGGTCTCCAAGGCCGAGTCGATCCGCAGCTTCGTGGTCCTGGACGCCGACTTCACGGTCGAGTCGGGCCACCTGACCCCGTCACTGAAACTGAAGCGCGCCGCCGTCGTCCGCGACTACGAGGAGCACATCGACCGCATCTACGGCTAAAGCCTGCGCCGGGGCCGGGCCCCGCCGCAGGCTGCGGCCGCGTGTGGCGGCCGCGAGGTTCTGACTACGACTGCGCGGGGCCGGCGGGGGCGCTTGCGCCCTTGGAGACCGATTCCGGGGCGGCGTCCGTAGCCGGTTCCGTCGCAGTGTCAGGCACAGCTTTGGCTTCTGCGGGCGCATCCGCGGCCGGGCGCCGCGGCGCTTGAAGCGGCGGCCCTTGAGCGCCGCCTCGGTGGATGTGTCGGCGTCGGCGGGACCGCCGGCGGCCGATGCGTCGCTGGCAACGGTGTCCTTCGCCTTCCCGGTCCGCGGCGGCAGGCCGCGGCGGCGGCGGGTGGGCCAGGTGAGGATGAGGGTCAGCAGCGAGGCCAGCAGTACCAGGGCGCCGATCGCGATCCCGGCGTCGCTCCAGAACTGGGCCGGGAAGAGCCGGATCAGGGTGTCCTGCAGCGAGAACGTCCAGGTGCCATTGGCGAAGAAGATCTGGTGGAACTCGGTGAAGAACTGTTCCCAGCCGAGCACCGCCAGGACGCCCAGGCCGATGATGATCACCAGGGTGGCGATGGAGCCGGCGAAGAGCCCGCGGCGGACACCGCCGGTGCTGCGGCGGCGCAGATACAGGATGGCGACCAGGCTGACGATGCCCAGCAGCGTCCCCGCCGCGAAGGAGGAGAGCATCACGGTCTTGACGTCCGCCATGTGGCTGACCTCGCCGGCCTTGAACAGCTTCTCGCCGCTGCGGTTCACCAGTTCGCCCAGGTAACGCGGGCCGGACCAGTTGCCCAGGTAGTCCACGGCGTAGGAGCCGTAGGTCATCCGGTCGTCGATGTTGAAGCCGTAGCCGTCGCCGGGGAAGCCTGGGCGGTTATATTCGGCCCAGAGGAACAGCGGGCTGGTCACGGCGCGGACGGCGAGGACCAGCAGGATGACCGGGAAGCAGACGGCCAGCAGTACCTGCATGACCCGGGGCGCCACGGGCTTGGCGTTGGCGGCCTGCTCGCGTTCGGCGTTGCGGCGCTCGACTTCTTCCTGGGGCGGGCGCACGTGCAGGGCCGAGGTGGGGAGCGCCTCATGGTAGGCCTCTTCCCCGGCGGGTCGGCCGCCTGCGGGGGCACCGCCGGCGCGCTCGTCGGTGCGGCGTTCGGCGGCGAGCCGTTCGGCGCGGCGGCCCTGGCGTTCACCGGGTTCTGCAACGGTGTCCTTGCCCGGGGCCGGCTTCGAGGCGGCGGCGCCGGAGGGCTTCATCCACTCGAAGACGGGCTCGTCCGTGTCCCCGGCGGGGTCCAGGTCGGGCTCCGGCCGGTTCGGAGGGGTGGCACTCTTCTCAGTCACTGCTGCTTCGCTTCCGTCGGATTCCGCGCGTCCGGGCGTCGAGCCGGGCCGCACCTCATATCTGTTCTCGAGCCTACCGTCAGGGTTTCGGCCCCGGGGAGGTGCCACCCCGGACCGTCACCGATTCGTGGCCAAACTCCCCGGACTCCCCTAGCGCTTGGCATACACGCTCCAGGGGATGTTCCAGTCGCCGAAGCCCTCGAGGGGCTCAACCGGCGGAGCGCCCGTGTTCAGGGTCTGAACCACGTCGCCGGGTTTCATCGTGGCGAAGAACCACGCGGCGTCCGCCGGCAGCAGCCCCACGCAGCCGTGCGAGACGTTCGCCCGGCCCACCGCGCCCCAGGCGGACTCGAGGGCCTGGTGGACGTACACGCCCGACGTCGTGAGCCGGTTGGCGTACTCGACTGTCAGGGGCGGGTAGTAGCCCTTGTCCCCCGGCTTGAGCCCGATGCTGCCGGCGTTGAACCGGGAGCTGCGCTCCTGCTCCATGATCACCGCGTACCCCGTCGGGGAGAGCCAGTCCTCCCCGCCGAGGGTGACCGGCGCGGTGCGGGCGAGGGCGCCGTCGATGTAGACGTTCATGGTTTTGGTGGTGTCGTCCACGACGGCGATCCGCTGCGGGCCCACCGTGTAGCCGATCCGGGTGTCCGCGTTGCCCACCATTCCGTTGCCGAAGTCCACCCCGAAGAGGCGCAGGTCCACGCTGACCGTGGCGTTGGCGGCCCAGAAGGTTTCCGGCCGGATCCGGGCGCGCCGGTCCGAGTACCAGCGCCAGGCCACGGGCTGGCCGGAGGATGCCGTGACCGTCACGGCCCGCTCCAGCGCCTCCTTGTTCTTCACCGGTTCGCTGAAGATGATCTCAAGCGGCTGGCCGGCGCCGAGGGTGCTGCCGGCGCGGGGGTAGACGGCGGCGTCGGCCTCGTTGGCGGCGGCCACCGTGGTGAACCGCTGCTCCCGGACGGTGGCCCGTCCGGCGCCGTCGACGATGCTGAAGCGGTACCGGTAGGCGGTATCAAAGTCGAGCGGCTGCTCCGCCGTCCAGGTGGAGCCGTCGGCGCTGAGGCTGCCGGGGACGGGGTCGCCACCGGCCTCGGGCCGCAGCGTCACCTCCAGCACCCGGCCGTTCACGGCCTTGACCGCGGGCAGCGAGGCCGGGTTGACGCCGGTGGCACCGTCCAGCGGTGTCACGCCGAGTTCCAGGGGCTGCAGCACGGGAACGGCGAGTCCGCTGACCGAGCGCATCGGTGCAGACGCCTCCGACGGCAGCTTTTCCTCGGCCCAGACCGGGGCGGTGGCGGACCCGATACCGGCCGCGGCCAGGAGGAGACAGATGACCGCGACGGCGGGCAGCCTGCTCCGGCGCTTTAGTTGGCGTACTGGGCCCATGGAATGTTCCAGTCGCCGTAGCCGTCGTCGAACGCGGCGAAGTCGCCCTCGGTGTTGACCACCTGGACCACGTCGCCGGCGGTCATGTTGTCGAAGACCCACTGGGCGCCGTCGGGTCCCAGCCCGATGCAGCCGTGCGAGAGGTTGGTCTTGCCGATGTAGGGCAACGCGGAGTCTGTGGCCTGGTGGATGAACTCGCCGCTGGGGGTCAGCCGGGTGGCAAAGTTGACGTCCAGTTCGCCGTAGTAGGCCGGGTCACCGGGCTTGAGGCCGATCGAGGCGGCGCTCATGTGCTCCACCCGGTACTTCTCCATCAGGACCAAGTAGCCGCGCGCCGAGGGGAACCGGGTGTCGCCCATGGTGGTGGGCCATTCGCCGACCTGCTGGTCGTTGATGAAGGCCTTGAAGGTGTGGGCGGTGGCGTCGGCGATCGCGGTCTTCTTGTCGCCGATGTGGATGGTGACCTTCTTGTTGAAGTTGCCGATCTGGCCCTTGCCGAGGTCGACGCCGAAGAGCTGCATGTCCATGGTGATGGTGCTGTTGGCGGCCCAGAAGTTCTCCGGCCGGTACCGGACCATGGTGTTGCTGAACCAGTGGAACTCCCCGGGCTGGCCGGAGGTGGAGGTGATCTTGATGGCCTTCTCGACGGCGTCGCGGTTCAGGACCGGTTCGCTGAAGGTGATCTGGATCGGCTGTGCGACGCCCACCTTCATTCCATCCAGCGGGTAGATCGCGGCGTCGGCCTCGTTGGCGGTGGAGACTGTGGTGAAGCTGCGGGTGGAGGTGGTGCTCCGGCCGGCGGCGTCGATGACCGTGTAGGTGTAGGTGTACCGGGAGTTGAACTTCAGCGGCCCGGACGCGGTCCAGCTGGACCCGTCGGCGCTGAGCGTGCCATCCACCGAGCCGCCGGATTCGCTGGTCAGGGAGGCCCGGTCGATCCGTCCGTTGCCGACCTTCAGGGTCACCGGCGAGGCGGGGTTCACGGCCGTGGCGGCATCCGCCGGGGCCGCGGTCAGCTGCACCGGCGGCAGCACCGGGTAGGCCAGTCCCGGGGTGGACCGCTCCGGCGAGGAAGCCTCGGAGGCAAAGGACGGGTGGGCCAGCGGCCCGGCCGCGGCGAAGACTCCTCCGCCGGCTCCCAGCACGCAGACAGCGGCCAGGACGATGGCCTTGCGGCGGGTGCTCCAGGTTTTTGAGACGGTCACGATACTCGGGTCCTTCCAGACGTCACCTTGCCAGCATAGGGGCAAACGGGCGCCGGACCGGGCCGGGGCGAGGCACGATACGGTCACAAAAAGGCCCCGGGCCCGCGGCGGGTGCCGTGGGTCCGGGGCCTTCCCGGGAGACTCAGGGGACGTTCCCAGGGAACTCCTAGTAGCGGTAGTGCTCCGGCTTGAACGGGCCGGCAACGTCGAGGCCGAGGTACTCCGCCTGTTCCTTGCTCAGCTCGGTCAGGGTGGCGCCGAGCGCGTCCAGGTGCAGCCGGGCGACTTTCTCGTCCAGGATCTTCGGCAGCACGTAGACCTGCTTCTCGTACTCCTTCTCACCCTCGGGCTGGCCGGCCTTGGTGAACAGTTCGATCTGCGCGATGGTCTGGTTCGCGAAGGAGTTGCTCATCACGAAGGACGGGTGGCCGGTGGCGTTGCCGAGGTTAAGCAGGCGGCCCTCGGAGAGGACGATGATCGACTTCTCCCCGTCGGTGCCCTCGTTGAAGACCCAGTCGTGGACCTGCGGCTTGATCTCGACCTTCTTGATGCCGTGGATCCGGGCCAGGCCGGCCATGTCGATCTCGTTGTCGAAGTGGCCGATGTTGCCCACGATCGCCTTGTCGCGCATGCCGGCCATGTGCTCGGCCAGGATGACGTCCTTGTTGCCGGTGGTGGTGATGAAGATGTGGCCCTCGGCGAGCACGCTCTCGAGCGTGGCCACCTGGTAGCCGTCCATGGCGGCCTGCAGCGCGCAGATCGGGTCGATCTCCGTGACGATCACGCGGGAGCCCTGGCCGCGGAACGCCTCGGCGGCGCCCTTGCCGACGTCGCCGTAGCCGCAGACGACGGCGACCTTGCCGCCCATCAGGACGTCGGTGGCGCGGTTGATGCCGTCGGGCAGGGAGTGGCGGATGCCGTACTTGTTGTCGAACTTGCTCTTGGTGACCGAGTCGTTGACGTTGATGGCCGGGAAGAGCAGCTTGCCCTGCTCGGCGAGCTGGTACAGGCGGTGGACGCCGGTGGTGGTCTCCTCGGTCACGCCCAGCAGGCGGGAGCCGATCCGGGTCCACTTCTGCGGGTCCTTTTCGAGCGAGGCGCGCAGGACGGACAGGAAGACCCGGCCCTCCTCGGACTCGTCGTCGCCGGCGGCCGGGACGGAGCCCAGGGCCTCGAACTCGGCACCCTTGTGCACCAGCATGGTGGCGTCGCCGCCGTCGTCGAGGATCATGTTCGGGCCCAGGTCCGGGTTGCTGTCCGCGCCGGGCCAGGTCAGGATCTGCTCGGCGGTCCACCAGTATTCCTCGAGCGTCTCGCCCTTCCAGGCGAAGACGGGGACGCCCTTCGGGTCCTCGACCGTGCCCTGGCCGACGACGACGGCCGCGGCGGCCTCGTTCTGGGTGGAGAAGATGTTGCAGGAGGCCCAGCGGACCTCGGCGCCCAGGGCCGTGAGGGTCTCGATCAGCACAGCGGTCTGCACCGTCATGTGCAGGGAGCCGGCGATCCGGGCGCCCTTGAGCGGCTGGCTGGGGCCGAATTCCTCGCGCAGGGCCATCAGGCCCGGCATCTCATGCTCGGCGAGGCGGATTTGGTGCCGGCCGGCCTCGGCCAGGGAGATATCGGCAATCTTGTAATCGAAGGTCATGAAAATCCTTTGGAGTAGCCGGGTTGGAAGCGTCGGGTTGAAAGCACGGGGCTGTCAGGGGTTCGGAGCCGCGGGCGGTTCCGATGGGAAGCGGGCCGGGCGCACCTCATTGGCGCCCCGCGGACGCCTCGGGGCAGGTGCTAGTCCGCGGCGTGGCGGGGTCCGGCGGACGCGCCGCCGTCGTGCTGGTCGGACGCGGCGGAGCCGGCGGCGGCCAGGAGTTCGGGCGGGAGCAGCAGCGGAATGCCGTCTTCGATGCCGTACCGGAGGGTGCGGCCTTGCGCGTCGGGGCTGGTGGCGACGAGTTCCTCGCCCTCCTGCACCAGGGTGGAGCCGGTGACCGGGCAGCGCAGCACGGAGAGAAGTTCGGAACTGATCAATGGCACGTTAAGACCTGGCATGGCGAAGGCTCCCTGGGGGCGCCGCGTCGGGCGCCGGTGGCTTACGGAAAGTTCTTCCCCAGCCTACCGCTGATTCGGGGCTTAGGAGGGTTCGCGGAGGACGCGCAGGTGGCCGCGCCGGGTGCCCTCCGGGGTGGCCGGGGCCTCCAGGGCGGGATGGCTGGCCCGCTGCCCGGGGGCCTGGGCCGCGTCGTTACCCGGGCCGGTGGCGGCCGGGCGTCCGGCGGCCTCACGGACGGCGTGGGCCAGGGCCAGCAGGTCGTCGGGGCCGGGCCCGGCGGGCGTCGCGGGCATGGCCAGGCGCAGGACCTCCCAGCCGCGGGGCACCGTCAGGGACCCGGCGTGTTGTTCGCAGAGGTCGTAGCAGTGCGGTTCGGCGTAGGTGGCCAGCGGGCCGAGAACGGCGGTGGAGTCGGCGTAAACGTACGTCAAAGTCGCCACCGCCGAATTCCGGCAGGCGGACCTTGAACAGAGACGAATTGCACCCACGACACCACAGACTACTCCCCCGTACGGTTCCGGGGCCGCATTGAAACACCGCAGGAGGTGCCCGCGCCCGCGTACGGCCCGTCATATCGCGGAATCAGGGCGCCGGGTTTAGAGTCGAGGTATGCAGTCTTTGCCCCACGATTCCGGCTTTACGGTGCGGCTCACGGAGCCCGGCGCCGCCGAGGGCGGCCGTGTCCGGGGCTTCCGCGAACGCCGCAGGAACCGCCATGGCCGTGGCCTGCGCGGTGAGCTGCTGATGCCCACGCTGCCGGGGTACCGGACCCGGGCGGAGCGCTTCGACGACTTCGTCCTCGATTCAGCCCAGCGCCTCCACGACATCTGGGGCAAGCCGCTGGATGGGGTCCGGTTCGCTGTTGAGGACATCCCGCCGCAGCTGGAGCAGCTCGTGGCCGAGGGCTCGCCCGCGCCGATGGGTGCCTACGCGCCGGCGACGGCGGGCGAGGGCCCGGTGATCACGCTCTACCGCCGCGTGGTGGAGCAGGCGTGCGGGAGCCGGGAGGAACTCGCGGACCTGGTGCACGACGTCGTCGTCGAACGCACCGCCGAGATGCTGGGTGTTCCGCCCGAGACGCTCGACCCCGTCTACCGCCGTCGCTACTAGTAGCCGAGGGTAACGGCGACCTTTTCCTGGCCGGCCGCGCCCGGGGACACGGGCACGGTGGCCACGTCCGCCTTGCCGTCGCGTTCGAGCAGGACCGCGCCGTACGCCGCCTCCCCCGCCGCGGACACCAGGTAACCCACCACCGCTGAGCCTTCCACGTCGGCGGGGATCTGCACGGACGCGGTCGTGCCGCCGGCGATATCCGCCGTCGTGACGCTGCGGATCTTGCCGTCCGCGGTGACCGGTGTGTAGGAGATGGTGGCCCGCCCGTCCGGGGCGCCGAACATCAGGAAGCGGCTGCCGGCCGCCGGGACGGGCACCAGATGCTGGCTGCCGAGCCGGATGGCGGACGGCGCCCAGGCGACATCCGTGGGGTCCTCGGCCTTGAGCCCGCGGGTCACGCGGGCGGCCACCGTGAAGGAGACGTCCGAGCTGGCCGAGACGGTGTAATGACCGGCCGGGACCCCCACGAGCGGGACCGTGGTGACGGAACCGGCCTTGGCGGTGACGACGCCGCCGCCGGGCAGCGGCTTCTGCCCGTCCCGGCCGAACATCTTGACCTCCACGACGGCGTCCGCGGCGCCGGGGACGGCGATCTGGAGTGCGGGCCCGGCGTCCTCGAAGCCTGACCTGGCCGTGAGCGGGCCGAGGGCCGCAGGGTCCTGGATGTCCAGCCCGGTGACGGCCTGCCGGGTGGCGGGGCCGGTGCCGGGGGTGATGAAGTCGACGCCGCCGGGCGTCAGTCCCCGGAGCACGCTCTGCTGGATGACTGCGGCCACGGGGCCGCCGGTGCTGCGCACCCGCACGGCCAGGCTGTCCTGTCCCGGCGCGAGGCCTGCCAGGACGATCGAGCGGGTGGCGCCGGGGGCCACCAGCAGGCCGCGGCTGCCGGGGGCCTGGATGACGCCCTTGGCGCCGAAGAGGTCGAGGTTGACCGTCGCCGGGGTGCCGGAAGCGTTGGTCAGGTTCAGCACGGCGGTCCGGCCCAGGGAGGTGTCCGCACCTACCAGCCAGAGATCGTTGGCGGGATTCTGGCAGGCCGCGGCGGCGGTGCCGCGGAGGTCGCCGTCGTCCGCGGCGTAGCTCATGGCGGCGGCGGCAGAGGGCTGCTGGTCCCCGAACGCGTCCGCGCTGAGGACGCTCACGGCGTCGATCCCGCGCTGGGCGACGGCGGCGCGAGGGGCGGGCGGGGTGGTCGCGGGGCCGGAGCCGGGCTGGCGGGCGCGGCCGGGGCCTTGGCCAATTCCACCAGGGGGCCGCCGGTGAGGCCGGCGAGGCGGCTGCCGGGAAGCACGCCGGAGCCGTTGCCCAGGACCAGGGCGGAGACGGCGCTCTTGGCCGTGGCCGACTCGGGGCTGAACTGCGGGTCGGTGCCCACCGGGGTGGCCTGGAGCAGCCGGGCCGGTGCCGGGCACACGGCCACGAGGTTACCGGCCGGAACCGCGGCCTGGGGTGCCGTCAGCGGGCTGCTGCCGGAAGTCCGGGGTGCCAGTGCCGTGGCGGCCACCAGGCCGCCGCCCGCGGCCATCAGGACCACGCCTGCGAGGACTCCACCCAGCGGGCGGGCCAGTGTCTTCAGCCGCTGCCCTGTGGGTTGGGAACCAGTGGGTTGGGAATCAGTGGGTTGGGAATCAGTGGGCCGGGATTCCTTGGACTTGCGCTCTTTTCCCTGGCGTTCCCTGCCGCGGGCGCTGCGGTCCCGTCTGCCGTCCGCCCGCCCTTCGCCGGAGGTTTCGGGCCGGGCGGCGCGGTGCTGTTCGTCAGGCATGCTGGTGTTCCTTCCGCAGGGACGCTTCGTCCCGGGAGATGCCGGCATTACTACGGCGGCGGGCGGGCATGGGGATGGCCAGCAGCACGGTCAGGCCGATCACGACCGCCTGCCCGATGCCGGTCCAGAGCGCCCAGGGGTTCTCGTAGCGGATGCTGAGCTGGCCGCCGCGGGCCGGCAGCGTGAAGGCCTGTGCCCAGTCCGAGGTGGTGGCGGTGAGCCGTTTGCCGTCCAGGAAGGCGCTCCATCCGGCGTCGGCCCGTTCGCTGAGGACCACCAGCCGGCCCTCGGGGCCGTCCGGAACGGGCGCGTCGGCGCCGAGCGGTCCGGCGGGCAGCAGGCCGGTGGTGGCGCCGGCGCCGTCGACGATCCGCAGCCGGTGTGCCACCTCCGCGGCGTCGGCGGGGCCCTGCTGGCTCCGGTGCAGCGGGGTGATGCGCCACAGCCAGCCGACGTCGGTCTGCCCGACGGCGACGAGGCCGGGGACGGCGTCCATCCGGCTGGCCGTCAGCTGGGCGGAGCTGTCCGTGGCCGAAAGCACCACGAAGCCGACGCCGAATTCCTCCAGCTGCTGGCGCGGATCCACGCCCTGGCCGGCGACGATGGTGGCGACCACGGAGCGGAGCGTGCCGTTGACGGTGTCGTCCAGCCGGACGGATTCCTCGCCCGGCGCCCCGAACACGGGTCGGGCGGAGGCGATCGCGGACAGTGCGTCCAGGGTGGTGCCGGAGCCGCGCATCAGCGAGGCGGCGAATCCGCCGTTGTCCTGCGTGGAGATCACCAGGGTCCGGGTCTGTTCGGGACCCTCGCCGCGGTCGATTGCGGTGGCGGGCAGCGCCGTTGCCCGGCCCGGCTGGAGCAGCCGGGATACGCCGAGCGCCCCGTTACCGGCGGCGGCATCCGCGGCGTCGGTGCCGGCGGCAGGTCCCGCGGCCGGAGCATCGGTTCCTGCGGCTCCGGTGGGGGCCGCCCCGGCGGCCGGTGCCGTGGCAGACGGGGCCGTGGTCTGCAGTACGTTGTGCGCGGACCACGCAGCGAGCCCGGCCAGCGGCCCGGCGACCAGGAGCACGACGGCGGCCGCGGCGGCTCCCTTCACCAGGAAGACAGGGACGGCGGATGCGCGGGCCGGAAGCGGCCGGGAGGTGGTGGGCCGGTCTGGTGCGGTGTCGGCGGCCGGCTCGGTCCCCGCCTCTGCCTCGGCGGTGACGGGCCGGGTGCGGGCTGCGGCCGCGGCGTCCAGCAGGGCCTCGGCGCCGAGCAGCGCCGCGCCGAGCAGGAGGAAGGCGGCGGCGGACACGGCCGGTCCGGAGAACGGGGACACCAGGACCTCGGCGCTGGCGGCAACGGCGAGGTGGCCGGCGAGCCAGCTTCCGGCCAGCAGCAAGAGTGCCGCGGCCCACAGGCTGCGCGCGAGGCGGGGCCGACGGCCGGTGCCGCGGCGGCCCGGGAGGAACAGCGCGGTGAGCGCCAGCACCAGGACGGGGACCCCGGCGAGCAGGGCCAGCAGCAGCGCCCACGGCACGGGGCCGGGACCGAAGAGGGATAGACCGGAGAGGCCCGCGCCGGCGTCGAAGCGCAGCGGCTGGCCGAGCGCCTGCTGCCACAGCGGCGCGGCGTCGAAGCCGAGCGGCAGGCCGGGGTCGGCGAGCAGGGCGCGGGGTCGGTCCAGGGCGGAGAGGGCGAACGGAACGAAGAGCGCCAGGCTCGGAAGCAGCGACCACCAGAGCGTGCGTCCCCGGCGGCCCAGCAGGACCGCGCCGAGGACGATCAGGACCAGGGCGGGCAACAGGAGCGAGGGGGCGGCGGCGGTGACGGCCGCGAGGGCGAGCCCGGCGGCGGCCGCGGCGGTCCAGGACGGCGTCCCGTTGATGCCGGGTTTGATGGGGGGCTTCTCGGTGAAGCGGCGCTCCCCCGGCGCGGGCACCGCGAAGCGGCCGCGGCCGGGGACGGTGCCGGTGGCGCGCAGCAGCGCCAGGACCAGCAACGGCAGCATCACGTGGGCCACCAGGGCACCCAGTCGGCCCTGGTTCAGGGCGACTTGCAGCGCCGGGGCGCCGGCCCAGGCCAGCGCGGCGATGAACCGCAGCCGGCGCCGCCGGGTCAGGGCCCCCGCAGCGAACCAGGCCGTCAAGGCGGCCAGCGGCATGGCCAGCAACAGCAGCCACACGACCGAGGCGTTGGCGTTCCCGGCGCCGAGGACGCCCAGGAACCAGAGCACGAAGCCGAAGGGATCCCCGCGCCCGGGCAGCCCGGCGCCGAGTTCCACCCACCAGCCGGTGGCGTGGTCCCAGATCCTGCCCAGCCCGGTGGAGAGCGGGATCAGGGCGCCGCCGGTGACGGCGTCGGCCCGGAAGATGTTCAGCAGCCCCGCAACCGAGGCCGCGGCCGCGAGCAGCACCGCCAGCAGCGCGCCGGCTCCCACCCAGCCGCGGTCCGTAGCGGCAAGGGCGGCGAAGTCGTCGGCGGCGTCGCCGCTGGGCTGCTCCCCCAGCGGGTCATGGCCCGCAATACCCTCGGCCTCGTCGGAGCCGAGGGATTCGATCAGGGAGCGCCGGTGGGCCCAGACCTCGCGGCGGTGGGTTTGCAGGCCCTTGATCACGGAGCGGCGGATCCGGCGGGTGCGCGCGGCGTTGCGGCGGCCGCGGAGAACGGCGGCGGGCCGGGCGAGGGCGCCGAGGGTGGCAACCAGCTGGGCCAGGCCGTGGCCGGGGTCCTTGAGCGCGATGCTCAGGACAAGTTTGAAAAGGGTTCCCAGCAGGGCGCCAATGGCATGCAGGGGCACCTTCCAGGCCGAGGCGTGCTTGAGCCGCAGGTGGACCTGGGCCTTTCGGGCGGCGGCGGGGGTGCCCTGGCCGTGCGGGCGGTGCGCCACATGGAACATGCGCGCGGCCGGGACCACCACCACGCGGTGGCCGGCCAGGCGGTTGCGCCAGCAGAAGTCGACGTCGTCGCCGGTTCCGGGCAGGGCGGGGTCGAATCCGCCCAGTTCCTCCCAGACGTCCCGGCGGACCAGCATGCCGGCGGAGTTGACGGCGAAGGTGTCGCTGCGGCCGTCGTACTGGCCCTGGTCGAGCTCGTCCGCCTCGATCAGGGTGAGCCGCTCGGCCCAGCGGCTGATGGAGAGTCCGACGTCGATCAGGCGCCGCTCGGAGTGCCAGTCGAGCTGCTTGCAGCCCGCCACCGTCACCGAGGGCGCGCGTTCGACGGCGTGCAACAGTTCCGCGAGGGCCCCGGGGGCCGGGGCGGCATCGTCGTGGAGCAGCCAGATCCATTCGGCGTCGGCCGCCATGCCCTCCCCGGCGCGGGGCGAGGGCGGACAGGCCGGCCTGCACCGCTCCGCCCATACCGGTCCGGGAGTGTTCGACGGCGGTGACGTTGCCGGCACCGAGCGCCTGCGCCAACAGGGCCGCCGAATGGTCGCGGGATCCGGTGTCGACCCCGATCGCGGCGTCCGCGGGGCGCGTCTGCGCCGCCAGGGCCGCGAGGGTTCTGGGGAGAGTCGCCGCCGTCGTGGGCTACCACGACGGCGGTGACTCGTACTTCTTGAAGAATTAGACTGCCCGCTTCCTAAGCCTGCGGCGTTCCCGCTCGGAGAGGCCGCCCCAGATGCCGAAACGCTCGTCATTGGAGAGTGCGTACTCCAGGCACTGCGAGCGGACGTTGCACGCGCCGCAGACCTTCTTGGCGTCCCGGGTGGAGCCGCCCTTTTCGGGGAAGAATGCCTCGGGGTCCGTCTGGGCGCACAGCGCGTCCGTCTGCCAGCCCAGCTCGCCTTCGTCGTCGAAGTCCTGCTGCGCGGGGAGGCCGATCCAGATCGCCTGGGTGACGGTCCCGGCGTCGGGGGCCTGCACCTCCATGGGCGGGTCCAGCGGATCGTCGTCGAGATCCGGGTTCCCCGCATGGAGAGCCTCATGGGCTGCGAGGAAGGCAGTGGCCTGGTCCTCCAGCGCGTCCTTGGTCTGGCCGTTGTAGCGGTCCGCGGCCTCCGGATCGGCCGGGTCTACGTACCAGTCGCTCGGCACCCCGCGTGAACGGTATTTGGCCGTCGCCTGGCCGGCGACAACTTCCTCTTCATGGATACGCTCTGCAAGCCCCATTGGCGTTCCCTCTCTGATTGGCAGCCCCTGCTTGACCCACGGACACTCGGTTGAGCGCCGGCTGTTGTGCGGTGGCTTTCGTTACCTAATTACACGTGTGTAAGTATCGGGGAGTCAAGCGGCAGCAGGGATAATAATCAATTCCTTGGGAATTCCTGAGGCACGCCACGCCCGTGATTTTTTGCGCGGCCTGCGGCCCGTCCCCGCCAAATGGGAAGCATGCTGACCACTTTTGGGGGCTCAATGGCCATTTCTGCTCCCTTTCGGCCGATATTCCGGCACGATCGGTGGCATCCCCCTCCCCGCGGCGGCCACTCAAATGACGGCATCGATATACCCGGCACGGGGCGGCGTGACCGAGATCACTTGCTGCATGTCCGGGGTAGCTCCGGGCACCGCCACGCGGGTGCGGCGGCCACCGTGGCAAGATGAACGCCATGAACATCCCCGCCGCCGACCTGATGTCGGCCCTGCGTTCCGGCCAGTCCACCGCCCCGCGCCTGACCTGGTACGGACCGGACGCCGAGCGCGTCGAGCTCTCCGGACGGGTCCTGGATAACTGGGTGGCGAAAACCGGCAACCTGTTGCAGGACGAACTGGACGCCGAACCGGGGACGCGACTGCGGCTGGACCTGCCGGCGCACTGGAAATCCCTGGTGCTGGCCTTGGCCGCCTGGCAGCTGGGGATGGAGGTGGTGCTGGCGGACGGCGACGCCGAACTGCTCGCCACGGCGGATCCCGGCCCGGCCGCGACCACCGGCGGAGCCGACGCCGTGCTGGCCGTGGCGCTGCCGGCCCTGGCGATGCGCTGGCCGGGCGAACTCCCCAGCGGCGTCCTCGACTACTCGGCGGAGGTCCGCAGCCACGGCGACTTCTTCATGCCCTACGTTGACCCGGAGCCGGACCGAACCGCGCTGCGGGACGCCGCCGGCGTCGACCATCCGCACGGCCGGCTGATCGAGGACTTTGGGGCGCTGCGCGGGGTTGCGGACGACGGCGGTGCGGACGACGGCGCTAATGACGGCGCTGCGGCGCCGCGGTTGCTGGTGCGGGCCGGGGACGGCCTGGAGGCTGCGCTGTCACGGGCGCTGTGGGCCTGGTCCCGCGACGGCTCCGTGGTGCTGGTGCACCCGGACGTCGCCCTGACCGAGCGGCTGCTGGGCGACGAACGGATCAGTCACCGCTGACCCGTTACGGCCTGCCCTGCGAAGCAGGCCTGCGGGGCCTAGCGGCGGTCCGGCGTCGCGCCCGGGGTTCCGGTTTCCCTGCCGGCCGGCAACGTACCGGCGGCGTGCGGGTGGCGTTCGATGATCTCGTGGTCGCCGGAGAACTCCGGTTCGTCGTCGAGTTCCTTGTTGAACACCAGGAACCGGTAGGCGAAGAAGCGCACGACGGTTGCGACCAGGATGCCGACGACGCCGGCCAGGAACAGCATGTTCTTGTCGGTGATGCCCATGCCGTACTTGGCGAGGGCGGTCAGGCCGGTGGAGATGCCAATGCCGATGCCGTTGATCAGCACGAACATCACAAACTCGCGCAGCACGTTGGCCTGGCGGCGGTGCCGGAAGGTCCAGAAGCGGTTGGCGATCCAGGAGAAGATGGTGGCCACGGTGGCCCCGACGAAGCGGGCCTTGGCCTCGCTGTCGGACATGGGGCCGTGCATCAGGTAGTAGGTCAGGCCGTTGTCGATGACAAAGGCGACACCGCCGACGGCTCCGAACTTCGCTACTTCGCGCCAAAAGAGCGAGGCGAGCCCGCGGATCCGGTCTGCAAGTGTGGTGATCATGACCCTCCGAGGGCGTTGCTGTCTGTGGGGCCGGGTGGCCGACGGCCTATTTTAGCGCCGTTTCCCCGGAGATTGCCCCGCCGCGGGGACTCACCGGCCCAAATCACGGGTCCGGGGCCTCGTCCGGCGCCGGGTTCGGTAGGCTGGTCGATGTGACTTTTCCAGTAATCGGCGTGGTTGGCGGCGGCCAACTAGCCCGCATGATGGCCCCAGCCGCGACCGCTCTCGGCTTCGAACTCCGTGTCCTGGCCGAGGCTGAGGACGTCTCCGCGGTGGCCGCGGTGGCGAAAGCCCCGGTCGGTGACTACAAGGACCTGGACCACCTGCTGGAGTTCTCCCGCGGGCTCGACGTCCTCACCTTCGACCACGAGCACGTGCCCACCGAGCACCTGCGTGCCCTGATCGATGCCGGCGTCAACGTCCACCCGGGCCCCGACGCCCTGGTCAATGCCCAGGACAAGCTCGTGATGCGCGCCGCGATCGACCGGCTGGAGCTGCCGAACCCGCGCTGGGCCGCGGTGGACGACGTCGACGCCCTCGTCGCGTTCGGCGACGACGCCGGCTGGCCCGTGGTGCTGAAGACCCCGCGTGGCGGCTACGACGGCAAGGGCGTGCGCGTCATCGCTTCGGCCGTGGACGCCGCCGCGTCGGCCGACTGGTTCGAGTCGATGTCCCCGCTGCTGGCCGAGGCCAAGGTCGAGTTCAGCCGCGAACTCTCCGCCATGGTGGCCCGCACCCCGGACGGCGAATGCCGTGCCTGGCCCGTTGTGCACACCATCCAGGTCGACGGCGTCTGCGACGAGGTGATCGCCCCCGCCCTGGACATCCCGCTGGAGGTCGCCGCCGCGGCGGAAGACGCCGCCGTGCGGATCGCCAATGAACTCGGCGTCACCGGCGTCATGGCCGTGGAGATGTTCGAAACCCCCGGCGTCGGCTCCGGCTTCCTGATCAACGAACTGGCCATGCGCCCGCACAACACCGGCCACTGGACCCAGGACGGCTCCGTCACCAGCCAGTTCGAACAGCACCTGCGCGCCATCCTGAACCTGCCGCTGGGCGCCACCGACCTGCTGGGCCCGGTGGTGGTCATGAAGAACTTTCTCGGCGGCGCCAACCAGAACCTCTACTCGGCCTACCCCGCGGCGCTGGCCACCGAGCCGGCCGCCAAGGTCCACAGCTATGGCAAGGCCGTGCGGCCGGGCCGGAAGATCGGCCACGTCAACCTTGTCGGCGGCTCCACCGCCGACGTCGACTCCGTCCGGCAGCGCGCCGGCGCTGTCGCCGCCATCATCCGGGACGGCCGGCCCCAGGCCGCCGCGCCCGAGACCACCGGGGAGACCGAATGACCACCACTGACACCACCGCCGCCCCGCTCGTCGGGCTCGTCATGGGCTCCGACTCGGACTGGCCGGTCATGGAGGCCGCCGCCGAGGCGCTGGCCGAGTTCGGCATCCCCTTCGAGGCCGACGTCGTCTCCGCCCACCGGATGCCCACCGAGATGATCCGCTACGGGCAGACCGCCCACGAGCGCGGCATCCGGGTCATCATCGCCGGCGCCGGCGGCGCGGCCCACCTGCCCGGGATGCTCGCCTCGGTGACCCCTTTGCCGGTGATCGGGGTGCCCGTGCCGCTGAAGACCCTCGACGGCATGGATTCGCTCCTCTCGATCGTGCAGATGCCCGCCGGCGTGCCGGTGGCCACCGTCTCCATCGGCGGCGCCCGCAACGCCGGCCTGCTGGCCGTGCGCATGCTGGCCGCCGGGACGGACGCGTTCGCCGCCGAGCTGCGCGCCGAGCTGCTGCGCTTCGCCCAGGACCTCAACGACGCCGCCACCGCCAAGGGCGCCAGCCTGCGCGCCAAGGTGGCCGAGGTGTTCTCCGCCGAGAACACCGAACCGCGGGGCGGCCGGTAAGGATTCCCACCATGAGCGAAGGATCCGCCGGCGCGCCGGACACTGACCGGCCCGGGCGGACCCGTCTAACGGACCCTGTCCGGTATCCGCGGGGAGCCGCGCCCGCCACCCTGATTCGCCGCGGGATCCTGCTGATCCTGCTGACCCTCCTGGTTCCCGGCAGCGCACGGCTGGTGGCCGGCGACCGGCGGCTGGGACGCGCCGCCTTGCGCGTCACCCTCACCGTCTGGGCCTTGGTGCTGCTGGGGCTGATCCTGCTGGCCGTCGCACGGCCCACGCTGATCAACCTCGTCGCCAACCCGGTCACCTCGCTGATCCTCGTGGTCGTGCTCGCGGCCCTCGCCATCGGCTGGGCGGCCCTTTTCCTGAACACGCTCCGGCTGATCCGGCCGGTGCTGCTGCCCGCGGCCCGCACCCGCGCCGCCGTCGTCCTCGGCCTGGTCGTCGCGATGGTTCTTAGCGCCGGCGGGCTCGGCTACACCGCCTACCTGTTGAATGTCGGCCGCGAGGCGATCGGCACCATCTTCGCCGACGGCCCCGCGATGGAGCCCTCCGAGGGCCGCTACAACTTCCTCATGATGGGCGGCGACGCCGGTGCGGACCGGACCGGCCGCCGCCCGGACAGCCTCTCGGTGATCAGCGTGGATGCCAAGACCGGCGCCTCTGCGATCATCTCGATCCCCCGCAACCTGCAAAACGCCCGGTTCAGCGACGATTCGCCGATGCGGAAGATCTACCCGGACGGCTATAACTGCGGCGACGAGTGCCTGATCAACGCGATCAACACCGAGGTCACCAACGAGCACCAGGACCTCTACCCCGGCGTCGAGGATCCCGGGGCGCAGGCCACGCTTGAGGCCGTCTCCGGCACGCTGGGCATCAAGGTCCAGGCCTACGTCCTGGTGGACATGGACGGCTTCGCCAAGCTCATCGACGCGATGGGCGGGATCCGGATTAAGGCCGGCGGCTGGGTGCCGATCAGCGGCGAGACCATCGACGAGGCCAACGGCATCCACGGCATGCCGCTGGGCTGGATCCCCGCCGGGGACAACACCCTGGACGGCTACCACGCCCTCTGGTACGGCCGTTCCCGCGAATTCGTCGACGACTACGCCCGCATCGCCCGGCAGCAGTGCGTCCAGCAGGCCATGCTCAAGCAGCTCGACCCGGGCACCCTGCTGACAAAGTTCGAAGACATCGTCAAGGCGGGCACCAAGGTGGTGGACTCCAACGTCTCCGCCGGGCAGCTGGGCAGTTTCGTGGACCTCGCCATGAAGTCCAAGGGCCAGCCGGTCCGCCGCCTGACCATCGGGCCGCCGGACTTCGAGGCCTACTTCTCCACCGTCCCGGACTTCGACCGGATCCACCAGGCCGTGGACAAGCTCCTTGGCCCGGCCCCGCAGGCGGCCGCCGGCACCGATGAGCTGCTGCGCCCGGCCGCGCTCCCCGGCCCGCTCTCCGCCGCCGGAACCATGTCCGGGCTGTCGGCTGCGACCGCACCTCCGCACGGTGCCCGGAACGTCGCCGGCGCCATCGCCGTCGTCCTCGGATTTCACCCCGGTGACCACGACGCCGGACGGTGAACCCATCACCGAGGAGATGCTCAACGACTTCAAGCGCCAGGGCGACGAGCAGTCGATCCGCAACCTGGTCGCCACCAACGGCCAGTGCGCCCCGCTTTAGGATAAGGATCCATGTACGCACTCGAAAACGTCCTCCGCCCCTACGCCTGGGGCTCCCCCACCGCGATCGCCGGCCTGCTGGGCCGCCCGGCCTCCGGCGGCCCGGAAGCCGAGCTGTGGATCGGGGCACACCCGGACTCCCCCTCCACCGCGGCGGGAGCGGACGACGGCGCACCGCTGGCACTGGACGCGCTGATCGCCGGCGACCCGGCCCACTTCCTGGGCAGTGAGAGCGTCGCCGCGTTCGGCCCGCGGCTGCCCTTCCTGCTGAAGGTCCTCGCCGCCGACCACCCGCTCTCCCTGCAGGTGCACCCCACCCTGGAGCAGGCACGGTCAGGCTTTGCGCGCGAGGAGGCCGCCGGCGTCGACCGTGCCGCCGCGACCCGCAACTACAAGGACGACAACCACAAGCCGGAGATGATCTTCGCGCTCACCCCGTTCGAGGCGCTCTGCGGCTTCCGGCCGGCGGCCGCGTCCCGCGCCGTGTTCGAGGACCTGGCCCGGGCCTTCGAGCAGGTCGGCCGCGAGGTCCCGGCCCTGCTGCCGCAGCTGGTCGGGGACCTCGGCCGACCGGAGGAGGGCCAGGCCCTGCGCGCCGCGTTCGAACGGCTGATCGGCGGGGGCGACGAGGTGGCCGTCGCGACGGCCGCCGTCGTCGAACTGCTGGCCGCCGGCACCCCGGAGGGTCCCGACGCCGCCGCGCTCGACACCGTCGGCACTCTCAACGCCGAATACCCCGGCGACCCCGGCGTGCTGATCTCGCTGCTGCTGAACCGGATCTCCCTGGCCCCCGGCGAGGCCGTCTACCTGCCTGCCGGCAACGTGCACGCCTACCTGCACGGCCTCGGGATCGAGGTGATGGCCTCCTCGGACAACGTGCTGCGCGGCGGCCTGACCCCCAAGTTCGTCGACGTGCCCGAGCTGCTGCAGACCATCGCCTTCGAAGCCGTGGGCGTGCCGGAGCTGCACGCCGAGCAGACCATGCTGGGCCAGGAACTGTACCGGCCGCCGTTCGAGGAATTCGCGCTGCAGCGCATCGAACTCGCCCCGGGCGGCGAGGCCGTTCCGCTGGCCCAGTCGGGCGCGGCGGTGCTGATCGTGGTGGCCGGGTCCGTGACGCTCGACTCGCCGAAGGGCGACCTCCGGCTGGACCGCGGCGGCAGCGCCTTCGTGCCCGCCGCCGAGGCGCCGGTCAACGTACACCCGGCCGGGGACACCGCCGAACCGGCCGTCGTCTTTGCCGTGACCACCGGAATGAAGGCCTGATCATGGACCACTTCCTGCAGGGCCCGGACTGGGCTCGCGTCCAGCGCGACCTGGGCCGCACCGTCCACGAGGAATCGGGCGACGGCTGGAGCTACCTCGCCATCGAGGAAAGCAACCCGGCCGGCAAGCTCCTGTACGTCCCCTACGGCCCCGTGGCCGTGTCGGTGCCCGCCTTCGACGCCGCCCTGGCCTCGCTGACGGCCCGCGCCAAGGCGTCCGGTGCGGTCTTCCTCCGCGTCGAGCCGGTCAGCGCCGGGTTCTCCGCCGCGGAGGCCGACGCGCTCCTGCGCGCGCGCGGCCTGCGCCCGGCCCCGGCGAACCTGCAGCCGGAGCTGAGCTGGATCGTTGATCTTGAGCCGGACTTCAAGGAGGTCCTGGCCGGGATGAAGCCGGTCAACCGGAACCTCTACCGCAACATCCACAAGAAGGGCGTGACCTTCCGGGCCAGCCAGGACCCCGCCGAGATCTCCGTCCTGCTCGGATTCCTGCACCAGACGGCCGCCCGCAACGGCTTCAAGCCGCAGAGCGATGAGTACCTGACGCAGGTGGCACGGACGCTGATGCCCGCGGGCGCCGCGACCCTGTTTATCGCCGAGCTGGAGGGATCACCGATCGCGGCGGCCCTGACGTATGACTCGGCCGACACCCGCACCTACGCCCACGCGGCGCTGGATGACACGCACCGCAAGCTCAGCGCCGGCATCCCGCTGGTGGTGACGCTGATGGCGGACGCCAAGGACAAGGGCCTGCGGCACGTGGACCTCTGGGGCGTCGCGCCGGCGGACCAGCCCGGTCATAAATGGGCCGGGTTTACGGCCTTCAAGAAGTCCTTCGGCGGCCGTGAGGTTGCCTACCCGGGCACCTGGGACCTGCCGGTGAACAAGCTGCGCTACGGCGGCTACCAGCTGGCCCGGAAGGGCGCCCAGGTTCTGAAGGGGCTGCTCCACCGGCTGCGGAAGTAGCCCCGGCGGCGGGTTTGCCCTCCGACACGCAAAAACGCCCGCGCCCCCGGAATGTCCGGGGCGCGGGCGTTTTTGCGTGTCGCCAGGCCGTAGGGCGCCGTTACTTAGCCCCCGCGCGCTTCTGCGCCTCGTAGGCGCTGGCCACCATGTCCTCCACGGTGTGCCGCATCTTCCAGTCCAGGTCCCGGGCGGCGCGGGTGCCGTCCGCCACGATCCGGTCCGGGTCACCGGGGCGGCGCGGGCCGATCTCCGGGTCGAAGTCGATGCCCGTCACGGTGGCCATGGCGGTCATGATCTGCTTCACGGACAGGCCGTCGCCGGAGCCCAGGTTGTAGACCCGCTCCAGCGGCTTGCCGGCGGCCAGGGCCTGGGCGGCGGCGACGTGGGAGGCGGCGAGGTCGGCGACGTGCACGTAGTCGCGGACGCAGGTGCCGTCCTCGGTGTTGTAGTCGGTGCCGTTGATCTTCGGCGTCTTGCCCGAGGTCAGCGCCCGGAGAACGATCGGGAACAGATTGTGGGGGCTCGTGTCGTAGAGCTCGGGCGAGCCGGAGCCCACCACGTTGAAGTAGCGCAGCGAGGTGTGCTTCAGGCCCCGGGCCACGCCCTGATCCCGGATCAGCCACTCGCCGATCAGCTTGCTCTCGCCGTACGGGGACTCGGGTGAGGTGGCCGTGTCCTCCGTGACGATGTCCACCCGCGGCGTGCCGTAGGTGGCGGCGGAGGAGGAGAACACCAGCTTGTCGACGTCGGCCAGTTCCATCGCCTTGAGCAGGTTGGCCGTGCCGGTGACGTTCTGTTCGTAGGTGAGCAGGGGTTCCTGCACCGAGACGCCGGCGTACTTGAAGCCGGCCAGGTGGATGACGCCGGTGACGCCGTGGTCCACCATGCTGCGGGCCACCACCTCGGTGTCCAGGATGCTGGCGTGCAGGAACGGCACGTCCTCCGGGACGAATTCGCGGTGGCCGCTGGAGAGCGAGTCCACCACCAGGGAAGGGATCGAGGCCGCGCGCAACGCCGCGACCACGTGGGAGCCGATATATCCTGCACCGCCGGTTACAAGCCAAGTCATGGCACCACCCTATCGGGGTAAGCTGATCCCGGCACGCGGGCGCGTACCGGGATCAGGAATTGACGGGGCGGGTGGCCGCTAGTGCTTGCGGGCGTAGCCCTCCCACTTGCTGGCCTGGTGCTCGCCGTCGACGAAGCGGATGGTGCCGGACTTGGAGCGCATCACGATGGACTGGGTGAGGACCTTGTCCTTGGAGTAGCGCACGCCCTTGAGCAGGTCGCCGTCGGTGATGCCGGTGGCGGCGAAGTAGCAGTTGTCGCTGGAGACGAGGTCGTTGGTGGAGAGCACCCGGTCCAGGTCGTGGCCGGCGTCGATTGCCTTCTGCTTTTCCTCGTCGCTGGTGGGCCAGAGGCGGCCCTGAATGACGCCGCCAAGGGACTTGATCGCGCAGGCCGCGACGATGCCTTCGGGGGTGCCGCCGATGCCCATCAGGGCGTCGACGCCGGTGCCGGAGCGGGCCGCGGCGATGGCGCCGGCGACGTCGCCGTCCATGATGAACTTCGTACGCGCGCCGGCCTCGCGGATCTCGTCCACCAGCGGGCGGTGCCGGTCGCGGTCCAGGATCATGACGTTGAGCTGGTTGACCTTGACGCCCTTGGCCTTGGCGATCAGGTGCAGGTTCTGCTTGACCGGCAGGCGCAGGTCCACCATGTCGGCGGCCTCGGGGCCGGTCACGAGCTTCTCCATGTAGAAGACGGCGGACGGGTCGAACATGGAGCCGCGCTCGGCGACGGCCAGGACGGCCAGGGCGTTGTTGATGCCGAGGGCGGTCAACCGGGTGCCGTCGATCGGGTCGACGGCGACGTCGACCTCGGGGCCGGTGCCGTCGCCGACGCGTTCGCCGTTGAACAGCATCGGGGCCTCGTCCTTTTCGCCCTCACCGATGACCACGACGCCGTTGAAGTGGACGGTCTGGAGGAAGGAGCGCATGGCGTCGACGGCGGCGCCGTCGGCCTTGTTCTTGTCGCCGAAGCCCACCCAGTGGCCGCCGGCGATGGCCGCGGCTTCGGTGACGCGGACCAGTTCCAGGGCAAGGTTGCGGTCAGGCTCGTCGATGCCGACGGCAAGCGACGGGGAAAGCGTGGAGTACTGCTGGGTGATGGACGCAGGTGACACGTGAACCTCTTCTTCGAGTGGCAATCATCGAACCCGCCCGGCCGGGTGGCGGCCGCAACGGTCGTTCGTCTCTTACCGATCATAGTCACCGGCGCGTCCATCGGTCAGTGGATGACGGACCCTTTCCTGTTCCCGCGGCCCGGGACGGTCCCGGCAGGGTCCCGCCCCGGGGCCGCCGGAGGGCCGCCGCGGAATGGGAGATCGGTGCGCCATGGGCGACTATAGAAGGGTGAACGAATTGCAGGAAACGCCGTCCGAGGCGCCCCGAACGCCGGCCCCGGCGGACCAGCCCGTCAAACCCGTCATCCGCGCCGCCGCGGCGAAACGGGCCAACGCGTCGGTGATCGGCATGATCATCGCCCTGGTGCTGAGCATCGCGGCGTTCCTTCCGGTGGTGCTGATGAACCCGGCGCCCAAGAGCGACGGCTACCGTCCCAGCATCGACGTTGCCGGCATCGCCGCCAACGCCGCGGGAGTGGCAGGATTCACACCGGTCGCCCCGCAGGCCGGCGACGGGTACCGGGCCAATTACGCCCGCTGGGAGTCCGGCATCGCCACCGGCGTCGCCACCTGGGAGGTCGGCTACCTGACGCCCAAGGACTCCTTCATCGGCCTGGTCCAGACCAAGCAGTCCAATCCCACCTGGCTGCGGGACCAGACGAAGAGCGCCCCGGTGACCGGCACCCGGAACGCCGGCGGCAAGGACTGGGAACTGCGTGACACCGGCAAGGGCGAGAAGAGCATGGTCCTGAACTACGGCGGCACCACCGTGGTGCTCAGCGGCCCGGCCTCCCTGGCCGAGTTCTCCACCCTGGGCGCGGCCGTGGTCGCGGCGCTGGACAGCAACCCCGCCGCAACAGTTTCTGCGACGGCGGCACCCTCGACGTAAAGTAAGCAGGGTGACTACTCAACTGACTCCCGCCCTCGCCTGGCGCCGCCTGCAGGAAGGCAACCAGCGCTTCGTTGCCGGTGAATCCTCGCACCCGAACCAGGACGCCTCGCGCCGGTCCTCCCTGGTGGAGAACCAGAACCCGTTCGCCGTCATCTTCGGCTGCGCCGACTCCCGGCTCGCCGCCGAGATCATCTTCGACCTGGGCCTCGGGGACGCTTTTGTCGTCCGCACCGCCGGCCAGGTGATCGACGACGCCGTCCTCGGCTCGCTCGAGTACAGCATCGGCGTGCTCGGCGTGCCGCTGATCGTGGTCCTGGGCCACGACAGCTGCGGCGCCGTCATCGCCACCAAGGACGCCGTCGAGTCGGGCGAAATGCCCGGCGGCTTCGTCCGCAGCCTGGTCGAGCGCATCACCCCGGCCGTCCTGACCTCGTTGCGCAACGACCGCACCGAGGTCAACGACATGGTCGAGGAAAACGTCAAGCAGATCGCCCAGCGGCTGGTCGACAGCTCGCGCACCATTTCCGACGCCGTCGCCAACGGCAGCACCGCGGTGCTGGGCGTGACCTACCGCCTCGCCGAGGGCCGGGCCGACCGCGTCTCCGGGATCGGCGAGCTCTAGGGTCCTCCGCCTGCATGTCATGGGGTCCGGTGGCGCCGGTTCACGGTTTTCGAAGCGGCGCCCCGGCCCAATAAGCTAGCCCCATGACTTCCACAGCAGATTTGACCAACGAAGAATTCCGCATCGAGCACGACACGATGGGCGAGGTCCGCGTCCCGGCCAACGCCCTGTACCGTGCGCAGACGCAGCGTGCAGTCGAAAACTTCCCGATCTCCGGCAAGACCTTGGAGCGCGCCCACATCGAGGCCCTCGCCCGGGTCAAGAAGGCAGCGGCGCAGGCCAACGCGGAGCTGGGGGTGCTCGACGGCGAGCTGGCCCAGGCGATCGCCGACGCCGCCGATGAGGTCGCCGCGGGCAAGTACGACGGCCACTTCCCGATCGACGTGTTCCAGACCGGGTCCGGTACCTCCTCGAACATGAACACCAACGAGGTCATCGCCGAGCTCGCCTCCCGCGCGCTGAAGGCCGGCGGCAGCGACAAGGTGGTTCACCCGAATGACCACGTCAACGCCTCGCAGTCCTCCAACGACGTGTTCCCCACCTCGGTCCACGTCGCCGCAACCTCCGCGCTGATCAACGACCTGATCCCGGCCCTGGGCTACCTGGCCGAGTCGCTGGAGCGGAAGTCGGTCGAGTTCAAGGACGTCGTGAAGTCCGGCCGCACCCACCTGATGGACGCCACCCCCGTCACCCTGGGCCAGGAGTTCGGCGGTTACGCCGCGCAGGTCCGTTACGGCATCGAGCGGATCAACGCCTCCCTCCCCGCGTCGCCGAGGTCCCCCTGGGCGGCACCGCCGTCGGCACCGGCATCAACACCCCGGCAGGCTTCCCGGAGCGCGTGATCGAGCTGCTCGCCGCGGACACCGGCCTGCCGCTGACCGAGGCCCGCGACCACTTCGAGGCCCAGGCCAACCGTGACGGCCTGATCGAGGCCTCTAGCCAGCTGCGCAACATCGCGATCTCCTTCATGAAGATCAACAACGACCTGCGCTGGATGGGTTCCGGCCCCAACACCGGCCTCGGCGAAATCGCCATCCCGGACCTGCAGCCGGGCTCCTCGATCATGCCGGGCAAGGTCAACCCGGTCATCTGTGAGGCCTCCATCATGGTCGCCGCTCAGGTCATCGGCAACGACACCGCCATCGCCTGGTCCGGCACCAACGGCGCCTTCGAGCTCAACGTGGGCATCCCCGTCATGGCCGCCAACCTGCTCGAGTCCGTCCGCCTGCTGGCCAACACCAGCCGCGTCATGGCCGACAAGATGATCGACGGCATCACCGCCAACGTCGAGCGTGCCCGCTTCCTGGCCGAGGCCTCCCCCTCGATCGTGACCCCGCTGAACAAGTTCATCGGCTACGAGAACGCCGCCAAGATCGCCAAGAAGGCCGTCGCCGAGGGCCTGACCATCCGCGAGACCGTCGTGGCCATGGGCTTCCTGGAGCGCGGCGAACTGACTGAGGAGCAGCTGGACACCGCCCTGGACGTCATGTCCATGACCCGTCCGCCGCACAAGGCTTAGGGCCCAGGGCCAGCAACAGGGCCCCGCAGGGGCAGAACGACGACGGCGGCCGGCACCTTTTCGCGAAGGTGCCGGCCGCCGTCGTTTTTCGTTGTCTGCAGCGCTCGGATCGAGCGGCGAAAGGGATCTACCGGCGGAAATGCGCGGCGCCGTCGGCCTCGCGGGCCCGCTCGATGTCTTCCAGGTGTCCCGGCAGCAGCTCCGGGAAGTCCCCCGCATGGAACCAGCCCACGGCGAGGGACTCGTCGTCGTTGACCCGGGCCTCCCCGGAGACGTAGCGGCAGCGGAAGACCAGGGTCAGGAAGTGGCAGCTGTCCCCGTTCGGGTAGACCGTCGGACCCACGGTGTCCACCGAGACCAGCCGCTCGGCCTCGGCCACGACGCCGGTTTCCTCCAACACCTCGCGGAGCATCCCGGGCGCCGGTTCCTCGCCGGGTTCCAGGATGCCAGTGATCAGGCCCCAGCGGCCGTTGTCCGCGCGCTGGCCCAGCAGCACCCGGCCGGCGTCGTCGAACACCACCGCGCGGGCGCCGGGAATCCACAGCATGTCGTGGCCGACTTTTTCGCGCAGGGTCAGGATGAAGTCGGGGGTGGCCATGCCTGCCAGCCTATCCTGCGGGCAGGAGCAGCATGGCGGCCGCGGCGCCGGCCAGCATGAAGGGTCCGAAGGGGATGTCCGACTTCAGGGTCCCGCGCCGGGAGGCCAGCAGGGCCACGCCCCAGAGCCCGCCGAAGAGGAAGGCCGCGAAGGTGGCGGCGAACAGGTGTCCCCAGCCGAGGAAGCCTAAATACAGGCCGAGGACCCCGGCCAGCTTCACGTCCCCGAAGCCCATCCCGGCCGGGTATACGGCGCGCAACAGGAAGTAGAAGAGCCACAGCGCGGCCGCGCCGGCCAGGACCCGCAGGCCCGGAACGCCGAACAGGGCGGCGGCGGTTCCGCCGTCGTGCCCGGTCATTGCCGCCAGCAGCGCCGCGCCCAGCAGCAGCACCCCGGCCACCGGGTAGGCGGGGAAGACGATGCGGTTGGGCAGCAGGTGGTGGCGGACGTCGATCACGGTCAGCCGCACCGCCAGGACCAGGAAATAGAGGCATGCCAGGGCCGCCAGCCAGAAGGCCGGCGCCGTCGCTCCCAGCTCGCCCAGTCGTTGGATCACCCTCGGATGCTACTCGATGCTGCCCGGCGGACGCGGCGGGCGCGGCGCATCGGTGTGACTGGTGTGACTCCGCGGGCGTGGGTAGGCTTCCCCGATGACCGATTCCGCCGCCTTCTGGCCGCCCTTCGCCCTGAGCCTCCACACTCCGCGCCTGACCCTGCGCCCCATCCAGGACGCCGACATCCCGGCCGCCGTCGACGCGGCCCTCTCCGGCGTCCACGAACCGGGCCGGAACCCGTTCAGCTCGCCGTGGGCCGAGAAGCCCGCCAAGGAACTGGGCCCGAACATGGCGAAGTGGTACTGGCGCTGCCGGGCCGGCATGACCCCGGAGGAATGGACGATGCTGCTCGGCATCTGGCACGACGGCGAATTCATCGGTTGCCAGGACGTCGCGGCCAAGGACTTCGCCACGCTGAAAACCGTCGGCACCGGCTCCTGGCTGAAGCGCAGCGTCCACGGCCAGGGCTTCGGCAAGGAGATGCGCGCCGCGGTCGCGCTCTACGCCTTCGACTGGCTGGGCGCCGAGGTGGCCGAGTCCGAGGCCGCCGCCTGGAACCAGCAGTCCCTGGGCGTCTCCCGCTCGCTCGGCTACGAACTCAACGGCACCGTCCGGGTCAACTGGGGAGGAGACTTCCAGGACTCCCAGCGCGTCCGCCTCATCCCCGCAACCTTCAAGCGCCCCGACTGGACCCTCACGGTCCACGGCCACGAACCCACCGCCCGGTTCCTCGGCATCTCCTAGGCTCTGGGCTCCCCGGGCTTTTGGAGGTCCGTCCGGGTGCGGGGCGGCGGCGCCCCGCCGTCGCTTAGACACCTCCCGTCGCTGCGCTGCGGTCGCTGGGCGACCTTCGCTCCGTTCTGGTCGGCGATGCGCTCCTTAGCGGGCCCCCGCAGCCCCGCGCGGGAGGTGGACGCACGAGATCGCAGGGGTAACGCAGCGATGCGTGAGCGACCCACGCATCCGGGCGTCCCACTGACGCTTGGGCGACGCACGCACGAGCCGCGCCGCGGGCTCTTCGCGTAGTCGCGCATCGCGGCACATTGGCCCCCAGAGGTCGCCCAGCGACCGGCGGGGGCCAATGGGACGTGTCTAAGCGACGGCGAAGGGCCCGTGGCCCGGCGAACCGGGCCACGGGCCCCCGCAGACGGAACCTAGATTTCAGCCCCTCGAGCAGGTCCGTTACGAGGGCTGCGATGGGCGAGCGCTCGGAGCGGGTGAGGGTGATGTGGCCGAAGAGCGGGTGGCCCTTGAGGGTCTCGACGACGGCGGCGACGCCGTCGTGCCGGCCGACGCGGAGGTTGTCGCGTTGGGCGACGTCGTGGGTGAGGACGATCTTGGAGTTCTGGCCGATCCGGCTCATGACCGTGAGCAGGACGTTCTTCTCCAGCGACTGTGCCTCGTCGACGATCACGAACGCGTCGTGCAGGGAGCGGCCCCGGATGTGGGTGAGCGGCATGACCTCGAGCATGCCGCGGTCCATCACCTCTTCGACCACTTCCTGGCTGACCAGGGCACCGAGGGTGTCGAAGACCGCCTGGGCCCACGGGTTCATTTTCTCCGCCTCGGAGCCGGGCAGGTAGCCCAGTTCCTGGCCGCCGACGGCGTAGAGCGGGCGGAAGACGATGACCTTGCGGTGTTCCCGCCGCTCCAGGACGGCTTCGAGGCCGGCGCAGAGCGCGAGGGCGGACTTGCCGGTGCCGGCACGGCCGCCGAGGGAGACGATCCCGACGGAGGGGTCCAAAAGCAGGTCGATCGCGAGGCGCTGCTCGGCGGAGCGGCCGTGCAGGCCGAAGACGTCCCGGTCGCCCTTGACCAGCCGGACCTGCTTGTCGGAGCCCACCCGGCCCAGCGCCGAGCCGCGGCTGGAGAGCAGCACCAGGCCGGTGTTGACGGGCAGTTCGCCGGCGGCGGGGATGAAGACCGGTTCGTGGCCGTAGAGGGTGGCGACGTCCTCCTCGGCGGCGTCGATCTCGGCGAGGCCGGTCCAGCCGGAGTCCTTGACGAGCTCGTTGCGGTATTCGTCGGCCAGCAGGCCCATGGCGGAGGCCTTGACGCGCATCGGCAGGTCCTTGGACACCACGGTGACGTCCCGGCCCTCGTTGGAGAGGTTCTTGGCGACGGCCAGGATCCGGCTGTCGTTGTCGCCGCCGCGGAAGCCGGCGGGAAGCACCTCGGCGGAGATGTGGTTCATTTCCACCATCAGGGTGCCGCCGTCGGCCCCCAGCGGAATCGGGCGGTCCAGTCCGCCGTGCTCCACCCGCAGGTCGTCGAGGAGGCGAAGGGCCTTGCGGGCGAAGTAGCCCAGTTCCGGGTCGTGCCGTTTGCTTTCCAGTTCCGTGATCACCACGATCGGCACGATCACCTCGTGTTCGGCGAAGCGCAGCAGCGCCCGCGGATCCGAGAGCAGGACGGAGGTGTCGATGACGTAGCTTCGGGTGGTCGCGCCCTGCGGGGCGGCCGCGCCGGCGGTGGATTTGGCTCGCGTGGTGCGAGAGGTAGCTTGCGTGCCCTCGGTGGAACTGACGGCGGGCAGTGCTTCGGAAATAGCCACATCGACTCCAGCCCCGGGCCCCCAGGCCCGGAAAGGTTAGTGGTGAGGCGGTTCGGCCCTGAGGCCGGACGCGGCCTCCCATACACCCGGTGCGGACGTCCGCTCCATGTACTGGCCTCCCCGATCAGCCGGCTGTTTGCCCGCTGATGGGACTAACCTACGTCCGGGACCGGGGCTTTCGCCGCCCATTCTTCGGCGATTCCTGGTGGCCATCGGGTGAACCCTGGCTGAACCGCGGTCAGGCCCCGAAGCGGCGCTGCCGGCCGGCATAATCGCGCAGGGCGCGCAGGAAGTCGACCTTGCGGAAGGCGGGCCAGAGGGCCTCACAGAAGTAGAACTCGCTATAGGCGCTCTGCCACATCAGGAATCCGGAGAGCCGCTGTTCCCCGGAGGTGCGGATCACCAGGTCAGGGTCGGGCTGGCCCCGGGTGTAGAGGAAGCGGGAGATATCGTCGACGGTGAGCTCGTCGGCGAGTGTGCCGATGTCTGCCCCGCGGGCGACGGCGTCGTGCAGCAGTTCGCGGACGGCGTCCACAATCTCGCGCCGGCCGCCGTAGCCGACGGCGACGTTGACGTGAATCTTCTCGTGCGCCGGGGTGCGGGCGGTGAGTTTGTTCAGCCGCTCGGCCAGGTAGTCGGGCAGCAGTTCGGGGGCACCCATGGCGTGGACCGAGACGTCCTCGTCCTCGTCCAGCCGGTCCAGGGTGTTGGCGATGATGCCCATCAGCAGCTCAAGCTCCTCCCCGGAGCGGTTCATGTTGTCCGTGGAGAGCATGTAGAGCGTGACCACCTTGACCCCGAGCTCCTGGCACCAGCCGAGGAATTCGTGGATCTTGTCCGCGCCGGCCTGGTGGCCCTGGCTGGTGGGGGCGTTGAACTGCCGGGCCCAGCGGCGGTTTCCGTCGACCATCACGCCGATGTGCCGGGGGATCCGTTCCGGGTCCAGCGAGCGCTGCAGGCTGCGCTCGTAGAAGCCATAGAGGAATCCGGGCAGTTCCATCCGGGGATTCACCTGGCTTCCTTGGGTCTGACGGGAGTGCATTCCTAGGCTACCCGCCGCGCGGGCCGGGCCGCGCACCCGGGCCGGGCGATTTACGCAGCCCACTTGCTACCCGTCGGTAACTTATCCGCGCGTCGAATATTATTGCCCTATGGAACGCAACTCAGCGGAACCCGGACCGAGCCTGTCCCCGGACGGCGACCGTGCCGCGGGGCCGGCACCCGAAGCAGGCGCCCCGCGGGGCAAGGGCGGCGCCGTTGACGAGGCAGCGGTCCGGATCGCCGAGCTGCTGATGATCAAGCCCAAGTGGCGCGGCTGGATCCACACGGTCACCGCCCCGCTGGCCTTTGCCGCCGGGCTGGTCCTGGTGCTGCTGGCCCCCACGGCCGAGCTGAAGATCGCCTCCGCTGTCTACGCCTTCACCGGGGTGCTGCTGTTCGGCGTGAGCGCTGTCTACCACCGCGGCAACTGGTCCCCAGGCGTGAAGATCGTCCTGAAGCGTCTCGACCACACCAACATCATGCTCGTCATTGCCGGCAGCTACACCCCGCTGGCCTGGGCCCTCCTGGACCGGCCCAAAGCGGTGTTCCTGCTCTGGCTGATCTGGACCGGGGCGGTGCTGGGCGTGCTGTTCCGGCTGCTCTGGACGCACGCACCGCGCTGGCTTTACGTGCCGATCTACATTGCCCTGGGCTGCGCGGCCCTGTTCTACCTGCCCGACTTCTTCGCCGCCAGCACCCCCGCCGCCGTCCTGATCTGCGTGGGCGGGGCCCTCTACATCGCCGGCGCGGTGTTCTACGCCCTAAAGAAGCCCAACTTCAGCTACAGCCACTTCGGCTTCCACGAGCTGTTCCACGCCTTTACGGTCTTCGCCTTCGCGGCCCACTACATCGCCATCGCGATGGCCGTCCTGGGCTGAGTCGGTTCCCCCTGGCGTGCCGCCGGTTCTCCCCTCCTTCGGAGCACGACGGCGGGTTCGCGGCCCGGGCGCGCCGGGCACCGCCGTCGTAGCTGGGAAATTCCGCGCGGAAACCAAAAGCCCCGCGTCCGGACCTGCAGCGAGGCCCCGGGGACAAACCCCGGTCAGGGGCGGCCGGCGGCGATCAGGTCCGGCAGCAGGCGCATGTCCTCGAACAGGGTGGTTCCGGGGCCGGCCAGCCGTTCCCCGGGGGTCACTCCCCCGGCGTAGGCGAAGGCGTGCATGCCGGCGGCCCGGGCTGCCTGCACCCCGTAGGCGCTGTCCTCGACCACCGCGCAACGGGCCGGGTCGACCCCAAGGGTCCTCGCCGCGTGAAGGAACAGATCCGGGGCCGGCTTGCCGTTGCGGACCTCGGTGGCGCTGAAGATGCGCCCGGCGAAGCGCGGCAGCAGCCCGGTCTGGCCGAGGGTGCGTTGCATCTTCTCGTGGCTGCCGCTGGAGGCCACGCAGTGCGGCAGCTCCAGCCGGTCGAGCGCCTCCTCGATACCGTCCACCGCGGAGAGGTCCCGTTCGAAGGCCTCGCGGTACCAGTGCTGGTAGGCGCTGTCCCAGCCCTCGGCCAGTTCGATGCCGAGGTGGTTCTCGACGGTGGAGACGAAGTTTGCCTCGCTCTTGCCGACGAAGCGGGCGACGATTTCCTCCCGCTCCAGTTCCCAGCCGAGGTCCGCCAGGACCCGCTGGTCGACGTGGACGGAGATTTCCTCGGAGTCCACCAGGACGCCGTCGCAGTCGAACACGACGAGATCGAACGGACCTGGCTGAGCGGGGGCTGGTGTCATTCCGCCATGCTAGCCAGTTGGTCCCGCAGCTGGGCGACGGACACCGCCGGGGCGTGGCAGACCATGGAGCGGCAGAGGTAGACGACCGGGTCCCCTGCGGTCGCCCGGCCGTGCAGCAGCGGGACCGGGCCCGGCGGGGTGTCAGGGCCCGGCTCGGCGTCCTGGACGGCGATGACCAGTCCCGGGCTGGGTGAGCGGAGCAGTTCGCGGTGCAGTGCGGAGCGGGCGGCCGACGGCGGACCGGCCACCGCGGCTTCCACGGGCCCGGCGACGGCGGCCTGGGCGGCGGCGAGCAGCCCGCCGGCGGCCCGCGGCGCCTGCCGGGCCAGCGGGGGCAGGAGGGCCAGGATTTGTTCGGCGAGGCTGCGGTGCCCGGTGGAACCGGTAAGGGCGGCATAGCTGAGCAGCGCACCGGCGAAGGCCGCCGCGCCGCTGGGGGTGGCGTCGTCGAACGGGTCCGCCCCGGCGCCGCCGCCCTGGGCGTTGCCCACCTGGGCGGATTCCCCGGCGGCGTCACGCAGGGTGCCCCCGGCGGCGAAGCGGGCGCAGGCGGCCAGGAGGATCCCCTCGGCCAGGGTGTACCAGCGGGTCCGTCCGGTGGCGGCATAGAGTGCGAAGAGGCCCTCGCTGCAGAAGGCGTAGTCCTCCAGCAGCCCGCCGATGCCGCGGGCCCGCCCGGCGTGCGAGACCCGGACCAGCAGCCCCGGCTCCCCGTCCGTCCCCGGCGTCCAGTGCACCCGTTCCAGGTACTCCGCGATCCGCTCGGCGGCCGCCAGGAGCTCTGCCCGGTTCAGTTCGGTTCCGTCCAGCACGTCGGCGGCGTCGGCCAGGGCGCCGAGGGCCAGGCCGTTCCAGCCGGCCACCACCTTCTCGTCCCGGGCCGGTTGCGGCCGCGCCGAACGTGCCGCACGCAGCGCCGGGCGCACCCGCTGCCAGAGCCGGCGGTCCTCCCCGGTGAGGCCGGTACCGGCGGCGCCTCCGGGGTGCAGCGGAGCCTCGGCCGGGCCGACGTGCATGAGCCGGGCGACGGCGGCGCCGTCCTCCCGGCCCAGGACAGTGGTGAGTTCCGCCGCGGTCCACAGGTAGGTTCCGCCCTCGTGATGGACGCCGTCCACTACCGTGTCGGCATCCAGGGATGAGGCGAGGGCCGCCACTCCGCCGTCGTGGCCGGTCAGACCCAGGGCCGCCAGCATCCAGTCCGCGGTCCCGGCCGCGGTCTCGGCGGCCTCCGCGGCCGGGTACTCCGCCGAGCCGCCCAGCCGGACCCAGTGCGCGCAGGCGCGCAGCAGCAGGGCGTTGTCGTAGAGCATCTTCTCGAAGTGCGGAAGGGACCAGTCGCGGGTGACCGAATACCGGGCGAAGCCGCCCTCGAGCTGGTCATAAAGCGCGGAGCGGGCCATCGCGGCCAGGGTGCGCCCGGCGATCCCGCGGGCGGTGCCTGCGGTCGCGGACGAGACCGCGGCGTGCCTGATGAGGAATTCCAGGACGGCCGACGGCGGGAATTTGGGGGCGGCGCCGAAGCCGCCCCGGCGTCCTCGGCCGCCGCCAGCGCGCGGACGGCGTCGGCAAGCACCGCTGGGTCCGGGGTGCCCGGCCCGACGCCGGTCGCGTCACTGCCGGCGGCGCCGGAGGGCTGCAGGCGCACGGCCGAGCGGGCATGCAGGCCGGCTAACCCGCGGGCCAGTGCCGAGGCGTTGGCTTCCACGGCCTCCCGGCGCTCCGCCCAGGCCTCGTGGACCGCTTCCAGCACCTGCCGGAAGGAGGGCCGGCCCGGCATGGGCCGGGGCGGGAAGTAGGTTCCGGCGTGGAAGGCCCGGCCGTCGGGGAGCAGGAACACGGACATCGGCCAGCCGCCCTCACCGGTGAGCGCCTGGGTGGCGGCCATGTAGGCGGCGTCGACGTCGGGGCGTTCCTCCCGGTCCACCTTGACGGAGACGAAGTTCTCGTTCAGGTACCGGGCGGTCTCCGGGTCCTCAAAGGACTCCCCGGCCATGACGTGGCACCAGTGGCAGGCCGCGTAGCCGATGGAGAGGAAGACCGGGACGTCCCGGTCCGCGGCGGCGGCGAAGGCCGCGTCGCCGAAGGGCTGCCAGTGCACCGGGTTGCCTGCGTGCTGGCGCAGGTAGGCGGAGGGCTCGCCGGCCAGGGCGTTGCCCATTACCGGTGGCTCCCCCGCCGACGGGGTGTCAGCGGCTTCCGGGTCCCGCGTCACCGTTGGCCTCCGGGCGGGCCGGTCCGGCCCCGTCCCTGCCGTCGTCGTGACTTCCGGCTGCGGAGCCGGTTCCGGGCTCGAAGCCGGGCTCGGTGCCAGCTTCCGCGTCGGCTCCGCCCTCGGCTGCGGCGCGCTCTTCCTCCACCTGGGCTCGGTAGCGGACCCGGCGGATCCGGCGCACCATGTCCACGATCAGCAGGGCGCTGAGGATGACGATGAAGGCGGTGAGCACGAATCCCAGCAGGCCCGGGCTGACCTGGTCCTGGTCGAGCCCGGGGCGCAATGACGGCGTCGGGGAAGGCGCCGGGGCGGTGGCCAGGGCAATGAACAAGGAGTGCACGGGTAAACCTTCTGTGAGGAACTGGGGGTCAGGTCTCCGCCGCCGCTTTTCTACGCGGCATAGAAGTCTCTGCTGGGTCTATCTTAGCCCGGCGAAGAAGTCCGTTTCCGGCAGTTCCGCGGGCACGCGGGAGGTGATCAGCGAGTAGTCCTCCCACGGCCAGGTCTGCCGCTGCATCGCCGGGGAGACGGCGAAGAAGAAGCCTTCCGGGTCGATCTGCGTCCGGTGCGCGCGCAGGGCGTTGTCGCGGGCTTCGAAGTAGTCCCCGCAGTTGATCTGGGTGGTGGTTTCGTGGGTGGGCGCCGGCGGGGTGTGGCCCTCGGCGTCGGCCTCGAGCCAGGCGGCGATCCGCTCGGCGTAGGGCGACTGCAGGCCGGCCTCCTCCAGGGCGTAGTGCAGGGCTTTGAACCGTTCCGGGCTGAAGGCGCGGTCGTAGTAGAGCTTGCTGGGGGTCCACGCCTCCCCGGTACCCGGGTAGCGGTCCGGGTCGCCTGCGGCTTCGAAGGCCTCGACGGCGACGCGGTGGGCCATGATGTGGTCCGGGTGCGGGTAGCTCCGCCGTTCTCGTCGTAGCTGAGGATCACGTGCGGCTTGAAGGATCGGACCAGGCGGACCAGCGGCGCGGCGGCGCGTTCCAGCGGAAGCGTAGCGAAGGACCCGTCGGGCAGCGGCGGCAACGGGTCGCCCTCGGGCAGGCCGGAGTCCACGAAGCCCAGCCAGCGCTGCCGGATGCCCAGCACCTTGGCCGCGTTGGCCATCTCCAGCCGGCGGGCGCCGGCCATGTCCCGCTTGGGGTGCGGCGCGGACTCCATCTGGGGGTTCTGGATGTCGCCGCGGGAGCCGTCGGTGCAGGTGGCCACCAGGACGTCGACGCCGGCGGCGGCGTACATGGCCATGGTCGCGGCGCCCTTGCTGGATTCGTCGTCGGGGTGGGCGTGGACGGCGAGGAGCCGAAGCGGGGCGGACGGGCTGGGGGACGCTGTCATCGTCGGACGGCTCCTCTTTCTTCTCTGGGTGGTTCGAGCCGGGTGATTTCGGGCTGACCGATCCACACTAAACTGGACTGGTGACTTCCGAGGAGCAGCCTGCAGCACCCGCGCCGGCACCCACCAGCCTAGCCAATCGCTACGGCGGTCAAAAGCGCGCCCTTGGCGGCAGCTTCGGCAGGGCCGGGAGCACCGCCGGTACCACCGACGGACGCAAGCGCAGGCGCAACCTCCTGATCGCGGCACTGGCCGTCGCGGTGGCCTTCCTCGCCTGGGTGGCAACTTCCGCCGCCACCGGGTCCGTCAGCTTCAAGGACATCGGCTACAGCACCCCGGATGCCACCCTCGCGCAGTTGGACTTCCAGGTCACGAAGAACCCGGACAGCACCGCCGCCTGCGCCGTGAAGGCCCTTGATTCGAAGTTCGCGGTGGTCGGCTGGAAGGTCGTCACCATCGGCCCGAACGATGCCTCGGCCGGGACCGACGGCGGCCACACCACCGCCCAGCGGGTGACGCTGCGGACCGAATCTCAGGCGGTCTCCGCCGTCGTCGACAACTGCTGGCTGCCCTCCGCCAGCAAGTAACGCCCGCCAACGCGTGTGACGCAACGCGTAACACGGTGTGACCTGCGCCGCTCAGGTTCTTTGGTTTATCCACAGCATTGACTACAATGGATCAATACCTTAACCCCGCTGAGCTGGTTGCTGAGTTCCATAAGTGGCCACCGTGGCGGGGTCTTTGCTTGTTTGACCAGTTCGTTTGACCCGTTTTGTTTGACCAGCTTGTTTATCCACCAAAGGAGAAGTCCGTGTCGACCACCAACAGCGCAACTGCAGCTTGGCTTACCCAGGAAGCTTTTGACCGCCTGAAGGCAGAGCTGGACCACCTCTCCGGCGCCGGCCGGGCGGAAATCGTTCAGAAGATCGAAGCCGCCCGCCAGGAGGGCGACCTCAAGGAGAACGGTGGATACCACGCCGCCAAGGAGGAGCAGGGCAAGATTGAGGCCCGCATCCGCCAGCTGACCGTCCTGCTCCGCGACGCCCACGTGGGCGAGGCTCCCGCCGACGACGGAATCGTCGAACCGGGCATGATCGTCGTCGCGAGGATCGCCGGCGACGAGGAAACCTTCCTGCTGGGCTCCCGCGAGATCGCCGGCGACTCGGACCTGGACGTCTTCAGCGAGAAGTCCCCACTGGGCTCGGCCATCGTCGGCCACAAGGAGGGCGACAAGCTCAGCTACACCGCCCCGAACGGCAAGGACATCACCGTGGAGATCATCTCCGCGAAGCCCTACGTCGGCTAGCCAGCAACGGACGACGCCGGCCCTCCCCTCCCGGGGACGGGCCGGCGTCGGCGTTCTAACGCGTCGGTGTTCAAGGCGCCGGCGCTGAAGGGGTACGCCGGCGCAGCAGCAGCGCCGCCACCAGCCCGCCGGCGGCACCGCCCAGGTGCGCCTGCCAGGAGACGTAGCCGGCCACCGTGGGAAGCACCCCGAAGAGGATGCCGCCGTAGGCCAGGAACAGCACCACGGAGAGCAGGATCTGTCCCCAGTGCCGGTTCAAGAAGCCTCGCACCAGCAGGAAGGCGAACAGCCCAAACACCAGCCCGGACGCGCCCACCGTGATGTTGTAGCCGCCGATCAGCCACACCGTCAGCCCGGAGCCGAGCCAACTGGCGGCCATCGCGGTGAGGAAGACCCGCAGCCCGGACAGGAATACCAGGAAGCCGAAGATGATCAGCGGCAGGGTGTTGGAGAACAGGTGGGCCAGGCTGGCGTGCAGCAGCGGGAAGGTGAGGATGTCCACCAGGCCCTCGGGCGTGCGCGGCCGGAGCCCGAACACCCGGTTCAGTGAATGCAGCATGAGGGTATTGACGAACTCCACAGCGTAGAGGAACGCCACGAAGGACCCCACCACCGCCAGTCCCTGCCGGGCGCGGGCCGCGGTGGTGTCCCGGCGCCGCTCCCCTTCGGGCGCTTCCAGCACGGCGGCTGCCTAGTGCACCACGATCGGCTGGAACCCCTCGGCCCGGAGCGCGGCCAGGACCTGCTCGCCGTGCTCGTGGCCCTTGGTTTCCAGGTTGACCGTGATGGAGACGTCGCCCATGCTGATCGATCCGCCCACCCGGGTGTGGTCCAGGCCGGTGACGTTCGCGTCGTTCTCGGCGATGATCCGGGCGATGGTGGCCAGCGAACCGGGCCGGTCGTCCAGCATCATCCGCACGGTCATGTACCGGCCGGCGGCGGAGAGGCCGCGCTGGATGACCTTGAGCATGAGCATCGGGTCGATGTTGCCGCCGGAGAGCACGACGGCGGTGGTGCCGGGGTTCTCGATCTTGCCTTCCATCAGCGCGGCGACGCCCACGGCGCCGGCCGGTTCGACGACCATCTTGGCCCGTTCCAGCAGGAAGATCAGGGCCCGGGCGAGGGCGTCCTCGCTGACGGTGACGACGTCGTCCACGAGTTCCCGGATGATGCTGAAGGGCAGCTGGCCGGGGCGGCCGACGGCGATGCCGTCCGCCATGGTGGAGACCCGCTTCAGCGGGACCAGGGCGTCCGCGGCGAGGGAGGGCGGGTAGGCGGCCGCGTTCTCGGCCTGCACGCCGATGATGCGGATGGTGCGGCCCAGTTCCTTGGCGCGGGCCTTGACGGCGACGGCCACGCCGGCGAGCAGCCCCCGCCGCCGACGCCCATCAGGATGGTGTCCACGTGCGGGATCTGTTCGAGGATTTCCAATCCCACGGTGCCCTGCCCGGCCACGACGTCGACGTCGTCGAACGGGTGGACGAACACGGCGCCCGACTCGTCGGCGTAGCGCTTGGCTTCGGCGAGTGCCTCGTCGACGTTGTGGCCGTGGAGCACCACCTCGGCGCCGTGGCTGCGCGTGGCGGCGAGCTTGGGCAGCGCGACGCCCAGCGGCATGTAGATCCTGGCCTTGATGCCGAGGGCCTTCGCGGCGACGGCGACGCCCTGGGCGTGGTTGCCGGCCGAGGCCGCCACGACGCCTCGCTGCTTCTCGGCCGCGGAGAGTTTGGCCATCCGGACGTAGGCGCCGCGGACCTTGAACGAGCCGGCGCGCTGGAGGTTCTCGCACTTGAAGTAGACCTCGCCGCCCACCAGGCCGCCGAGGGCCCGGGAGGACTCCACCGGGGTCCGGGTAATAATCCCGTCGAGCAGCTTCTGCGCCTCCAGGACATCGTCCAATGTGACGGGAAGGGTCTCGAGGGTATTCACGAACTAGTCTCCTTTTAGGGTTCCTGCGTCGGCGCGAGGGTGGCTTTCCTGCCCGTCGCCCGGGGTGTTGCCGGCGCCGGCCGGGGCGGAAAGGCCCGGATGGTTGGCGGCTGCCAGCTCTCCATCATGTTCCCACGTTCTGGCCGCGATGTACCGAACGGCCGAGTTTGCTACGGCGAGGATCGGGACGGAGAACAGCGCGCCGGGGATGCCGGCCAGGTAGGAGCCGGCGGCGACGGAGAGGATGACGGCCACGGGGTGCAGGGAGACGGCCTTGCCCATCACCAGCGGCTGCAGGATGTGGCCTTCGAGCTGCTGGACCAGGAGCACGATGCCGATCATGATCAGCGCGTTGACCAGGCCGTTGGCCACCAGGGCCAGCAGCACGGCGATGGCACCGGTGACCAGCGCGCCGACCACCGGGATGAAGGAGCCGATGAAGACCAGGACGCCCAGCGGCAGCGCGAGCGGCACCCCGATGATCGCGGCGCCGACGCCGATGCCGAGGGCGTCGACGAAGGCGACGAACATCTGGATCCGGGTGTAGCTGACCATCGAGGTCCAGCCGCGCCGGCCGGCGCCGTTGACCGCCGGGCGGGCCTTCCGTGGCATCAGCCGGACCAGGAAGCGCCAGATCCGCTCGCCTTCGAGCAGGAAGAAGATGGTAACGAAGAGGGCGATGAGCAGACCTGCGGCGAAGTGGCCGGCGGTGCTGCCGAAGGTCAGGGCCCCGCTGACGATGCTGCTGCTGTTCTTCTGCAGCGCGGCGGTGGCTTCCTCGATATAGGTGTCGATCTGCGCAGCGGTCAGGTGCAGCGGACCCTCGGAGAGCCAGGTCTGGACCTGCTGGACGCCGGTGAGCGCCTGGCCCCAGAGTTCGCCGAAGCCCGACGTCAGCTGGCGGCCCACCAAGGCCAGGGCGCCGGCGATCACGCCGATGAAACCCAGCAGGGTGATGGCGACGGCGAGGCCGTTGGGGACCTTGCGCCGCCGGAGCCAGCGGGTGACCGGGCTGAGCAGCCCGGCGAGGAGGGCGGCGACCATGATCGGGATGATGAGGAAGCTGATCTTGCTCAGCAGCCAGATCAGCGCGCCGGAGACCAGCAGGATCAGGCCGATCCGCCACGCCCAGGACGCGGCGATCCGGACGCCGTAGGGGATGTCTTCGTCCAGTTCGCGGTCGGTGCGGGCCCGCGGCCCGGTTCCGGCTGGGGCGGTCCCCTCCCCCGGAGTTCCCGTCGTTACCGGCACTCCCGCCGGCGCGGCGGACAGTGCGGGATCTGCGTAGCCCGGGAGGGCGCTTCCGGGGCGGTCGTCGGGACCGGTGGTGCCGGTCGGAAGGGTGGGGCGGGCGTCATCAGCTGGCGTCATTACCCCATAATTCCCTAGCTTGCCTAGGAAAGGAAACGCTAGCCGCCCAGCGTGGCGCGGATCCCCCAGGTCATGGAGAACTCCTCGCCGGCGGCGAGCCAGCGCAGCCCGTCGCCGGTGTTGAACGCGTTTGCCGGGCCGGTCATCGGTTCCAGGGCCACGGCGCGGTCCAGCCCGGGCAGCCGGTCGGTGACGAAGACGTGGACGTAGCGGCAGTGCTCGTCCTGCCAGAGCGTGACGCTGCGCCCGTCGGGGGCGTGCAGCGTGCTGCCGGCCTCGCCGCCGTCGAACTCCAGGTCCGTGTAGGCGCTGTCCAGGTCCAGGTCTCCGGCGATGCGCCCGGCGCGAAGATCGTAGTCTCCGGCCACGGGCTCGGTGCCGCGCGGGATCTGGCGTTCGTCGGTGACCAGGCGGGTGCCGCCGGAGACGGTGACCGTGAGGTCCTCGGTGGGAACGTCGCCGATCCGCAGGTAGGGGTGCGCGCCCAGCACGAAGGGGCCGAGTCCCGGCCGTCGTTGATGAGGGCCTGACGCACGGTCAGTCCCAGGTCCTCGCCGAGGGAGTACCGGACCCGGTGCCGGAGCAGGAACGGGTAGCCGTGCTGCGGGAAGACCGCGGCCTCGAGCGTGACGGAGAATTCATCCTCATCCACCAGGGCGTAGCCGGCGTTGCGGAGCAGGCCGTGGCTGGCGTTGTTGTAGCTGACCTCGGTGATATCCAGCTGGAGTTTCTTCCCGTCGAGGTACCAGATCCCGTCCTCGATCCGGTTGGCCCACGGGGCGAGCATGATGCCGGCGGCGCCCGGGGCGATCTCGTCGTCGGCGTAGGTCTCGGTCAGTGCCACGCCCGCGCGGCTGTAGAGCCGGACGCCGCCGGCGAGTTCGGTGATGACGGCGAGCGCGTCGCCGCGCCGCAGTTCATACTGCCGGCCGGTGGCATAGCGGCGGGCCTCGGAGTCGGCGGCTGCGGGGCCGGTTTCGGCGGAGCCAGCGGCTGAGGAGGTGTCGGCGGGGGCAGAGGCGGTCGGTTCCATGGCACCACCGTACCCAACCCGCGGGCTCCCCTCCTAGCGCGCCTTTCAGGTGCTGCGATAAAGCCCTGATAGACGAAACGGGCCCCGCCGTGAGGCGGGACCCGTTTCCAACTACTTCGACGGCTGGCGACCATGTCGCCCGAATCGGGCGTCGTGTCAGTCGTCGCCGCGCAGGATGGCCAGCAGGCGGATGATCTCCACATACAGCCACACCAGGGTGACGGTCAGGCCGAAGGCTGCGGTCCAGGAGAAGCGCTGCGGGGCACCGGCGCGGACGCCGGCCTCGATGCTGGTGAAGTCCATGATCAGCGAGAACGCGGCCAGGCCGATGGCCAGCAGGCCGATGAAGACACCCAGCGGGATGCCGAAGATTTCGACGGAGGTACGGAGACCGAACGGGGACTGCACGGCACCGGTCCACATCATCACCATGTTGATCAGCGCGAAGACGGCGTAGCCGATCAGGGCGATCATGAAGAAGCGCATGGCCCTGGGCGTGGCGCGGACCTTGCCGCTCTTGAACAGCACCAAGGTCACGGCGAAGACGGAGAGGGTGCCGATGACGGCCTGCAGGCCGACGCCGGGGAACATGCCGTCGAGGATCCGGGTCAGGCCGCCGAGGAACAGGCCCTCGAGGGCGGCGTACGCCAGGATCAGCGCCGGGGAGGGCTGCTTCTTGAAGGTGTTGACCAGCGCCAGGACGAATCCGCCCAGCGCGCCGACCAGCATCAGCATCGAGGCCAGGCCCTGCGCGACGACGAGTGTCACGGCGGCGCCGGCGATCACGGCGGCGAGGCAGGCGGCGGTCTTCATGATGACGTCGTCGAACGTCATCCGGCCCGCGTCGGCAGGCCCGGCGGCCGGACGGTTGTACAGGTCCTGCAGCTGCTCGCTGCTCATGGCCTGCTGGCCCGCGTTCCAGCCGGCCTGCTGGCCGTACTGGGGCTGACCGTAGTTCTGGCCATAGGGTGCCTGACCGTAGTTCTGGCCATAACCCTGGCCGTACGCCTGCGGGGCCGGCGGTGCCTGGGTGGCTCCACGGAAGTTCTTTCCGTTGAAGATCGGATTTCCGCCAAGTGCCATTGCTGGTGTCCTCCAAATAAGGGGGTTGAGTGATGAACTGCGGTGGAGCTCGGTAGTTTCCACGCTACCAATTCCCACGGCCCGCAGGCAGGGTTAGTTCCCGCCGTCGGGCGTCGCAACCCAACCGTGACCTCCCCCGCACGTCCCATACGGGGATTGTTTAGGACGCATGGAGATCAACAAAAGTTTTCATTAGCTGAACTAATTGGATACCTGCGTCCAGCTTCACGGTTGTTATGTGATCGCGACGTAATACCTGCTCGGAGCGGCAATTAGCGCCCCCCGGGGGCGGTAACATGAGCCCAACGGGGTGACGGACATCACAACCAGCTTCACCATCAGCTCCATCGCATCGCACCACCGGCTCCACCCGTCCCCCGAACGTTCGCAGCGGTTGCAACGGCGCAACCCAGACCATCCCCACGTGGAGGTTTTCACCTTTGAGAAGCACAACACGAGGCCTGCCCCCGCGGCGCCGCGGCAGAATCATGACAGCTGTAGGCGGGGTCTTCGCCGCCGTCGCAGCCCTTCTGCTCATCGTCGCGCCGGCATCGCAGGCCACGACCCCATCGCCGACACCATCCCCGTCGAGCACCAACTTCCAGAACAGCATCAGCGGCTTCCTCCGCGGTGACGACAGGGCGCCGCTGGCCGGCGTCACCATCACCGCCAAGGGCGAGAACTTCACCGGCACCACCAAGTCGGCCGCCAACGGATCCTGGAACATCGGCGTCCCCACCCAGGGCACCTACGAAGTCGAGCTGGACACCAAGACCCTGCCGGAGGGCGTCAAGCTCGCCGAGGGCCAGGAAAACCCCCGCAAGGTCACGTTCAGTCAGACTTCCAACCTCTCCGTGGTCTTCGCCTTCGGTAAGGGCATCGTGGTCCAGCAGCAGGACTTCGGCCAGAACCTGATCAACCGCCTCGTCGCCGGCCTGAGCTTCGGCCTGCTGCTGGCCCTGGCGTCCGTTGGCCTGTCACTGATCTTCGGCACCACCGGCCTGACCAACTTCGCCCACGGCGAGATGGTCACCCTCGGGGCCGTCCTGGTCTTCGCCTTCAACGCCATGAACCTGCCGTTCTGGCTCGCGATCATCCTGGCCCTCCTGGGCGGCGGCCTCTTCGGCTACGTCCAGGACGCAGGGCTCTGGAAGCCGCTGCGTCGCCGCGGGACCGGCCTGGTTCCGATGATGATCGTCAGCATCGGCCTGGCCCTGGCGGTCCGGTACGTCATCCAGTTCTACTTCGGCGGCGCCACCCAGCAGCTGCCGTTCGCGCAGAGCGCCGAGATCCAGATCGGCCCGATCTCCATCTCGCCGAACAACCTGTGGTCCCTGCTGATCAGCGTGATCGTGATCGCCGTCCTCGGCGTCGTGCTGCTGAAGACCCGCCTGGGCAAGGCCACCCGTGCGGTGGCCGACAACCCCGCCCTCGCCGCGGCCTCCGGCATCGACGTCGACTCCGTGATCCGCATCGTCTGGGTCACCGGCGGCATGCTGGCCTCCCTCGGCGGCATCCTCTGGGCCTACTACCGGCCGGGCGTCACGTTCGACATGGGATCCCAGATCCTGCTGCTCATCTTCGCCGGCGTCACCCTGGGCGGCCTCGGCACCGTGTGGGGCGCACTCTTCGGCTCCATCATCGTCGGTATCTTCGTGGAGCTCACCACCGTGTTCGGCCTCGCCGCCGACCTCAAGTACGTGGGAGCCCTCTTCATCATGATCGTTGTCCTCTTGTTCCGGCCCCAGGGCATCCTGGGCCGCCGCGAGCGCGTGGGTTAGGAGACAAACATGGACTTCGGATTCATTCTTTCCAGCGCTGCCGGAGAAATCTTCAGCCCGACGACGGCGGCGTACGCACTCGCCGCGCTCGGCCTGGCGGTGCACTTCGGCTACTCGGGCCTGCTGAACTTCGGCCAGGCCGGCTTCATGGCGGTGGGGGCCTACGGCTTCGCCATCTCCACCCTGAGCTTCCACGTGCCGTTCTTCGTGGGCCTGCTGATCGCCGTCGTCTGCTCGGCGATCTTCGCCTTGCTGCTCGGCATTCCCACTCTGCGGCTGCGGGCCGACTACCTGGCCATCGTCACGATCGCGGCCGCGGAAATCGTCCGCTACATCGTCACCACCAACCAGCTGACCTCGGTCACCGGTTCGGCGAACGGCCTGGCCGCCTTCGAGGGCGACTTCTACGCCATGAACCCGTTCCCCGAGGGCTCCTACTTCGGCATGAACAACCGCGACTTCTTCATCCGGGTCGCCGGCTGGGCCCTCGTGATCGTGTGCTGCGTCCTCGTCTGGCTGCTGATGCGCAGCCCGTGGGGCCGCGTCCTCAAGGGAATCCGTGAGGACGAGAACGCCGTCCGCTCCCTCGGCAAGAACGTCTACGCCTACAAGATGCAGGCATTGGTCATCGGCGGCGTCCTCGGCGCCCTCGCCGGCATGGTCTTCACGCTCCCCCGCGGTGCGGTGCAGCCGGCCAACTACGGCACCGAGCTGACGTTCTTCCTCTACACCTGCCTGCTGCTCGGCGGCCTCGGCACCGTGCTGGGACCGGTCGTCGGCGCCATGATCTTCTGGGTGGTGCTGTCCCTGACCCAGGGCGTGCTCTACGGACTGATCGAGTCCGGCGCCGTCACCTGGCTGAACACGGTCCAGGCCGGTCAGCTGCGCTACATCCTGGTAGGCATCGCCCTGATGCTGCTGATGATCTTCAGGCCGCAGGGCGTCTTTGGCAATAAGAAGGAGCTGGCGTTCGCATGAGCATGCACAGCGAAGAACCCAAGGCCGGCGCCGGCACCAGCGGCCGACGCCGAGACCATCGACTACATGACGGACTCCCGTCCGATCGCGGCCGGGGAGATCGCGCCCGGCTGCAAGAAGCGGGACCCGATCGTGGTGGCGGAGAACGTCACCCGCAGCTTCGGCGGCATCAACGCCGTCGACGTCGAATACCTGGAAATCCCAAGGCACAAGATCACCGCCCTGATCGGCCCTAACGGCGCCGGCAAGACCACCCTCTTCAACCTGCTGACCGGTTTCGATACACCGAACACCGGCAAGTGGCAGTTCGAGGGCAACAGCCTGGCCGGCGTCTCCTCCTACAAGGTGGCGCGGATGGGCATGGTCCGCACCTTCCAGCTGACCAAGGTCATGGGCAAGCTCACCGTCATGGAGAACATGCGCCTCGGCGCCTCCAACCAGTCCGGCGAGAAGCTCTACAAGGCGCTGTTCAAGGGCATCTGGGGCGGCGAGGAGAAGCGCATCACCGAGCAGGCCGAGGTGCTGCTGCAGAAGTTCAAGCTGGACGCCAAGAAGGACGACTACGCGGCGTCCCTCTCCGGCGGCCAGCGCAAGCTCCTGGAGATGGCCCGTTCCCTCATGGTCCGGCCCAAGCTGGTCATGCTGGACGAGCCGATGGCAGGCGTGAACCCGGCGCTGACGCAGTCGCTGCTGGACCACATCAAGAACCTCAAGGCCGAGGGCATGACCGTGTTGTTCGTCGAGCACGACATGCACATGGTCCGCCACATCGCCGACTGGGTGGTGGTCATGGCCGAGGGCAAGATCGTCGCCGAGGGCCCGCCCGCCGAGGTGATGAAGAACCCGGCCGTGATCGACGCCTACCTGGGCGCCCACCACGACGTCGACCTCGGCGACTCCGAGGGCATCAAGGAGCTCGCCGCCGAGCTCGAGGCCGACGACGAATCGATCGTCGGCACCGAGAACGCCGGCATCATCTCCTCCGATGTGATCGCGACGGAAACCGCCGACGCCGGCACCGCACCCGCTGCGGGTGCGGCGCACGGGCGGCGGAGCGCCGAGGAGCCGAACCATGGCGAACAGCCGCCCAGCACAGTGAAGGACGCAGAATGAGCGCCACGAGCCCCGCCCCCGCCGCGCAGAGCGGATTCGACGGCGACTCGGTCGTCAAGGTCACCAACCTGGTGGCCGGTTACATCCCGGGCGTCAACATCCTCAACGGGTGCAGCATCGAGGCCCGCAAGGGTGAACTGATCGGCATCATCGGGCCGAACGGCGCCGGCAAGTCGACCCTGCTCAAGGCCATGTTCGGCCTGGTCAAGGTCCACTCCGGCTCCGTGGTGGTCCGAGGCCAGGACATCACCGGGCTGAAGGCGAACAAGCTGGTCACCAAGGGCGTCGGTTTCGTCCCGCAGACCAACAACGTCTTCGCGGCCCTGACCATCGAAGAGAACCTGCAGATGGGCATGTTCCAGCGGCCCAAGGACTTCGCCAAGCGGTTCGAGTTCGTGGCGGACCTCTTCCCGGAGCTGGCGAAGCGGCGGGCCCAGCGCGCCGGCTCCCTCTCCGGTGGCGAACGCCAGATGGTCGCCATGGGCCGGGCCCTGATGATGGACCCGGCGGTGCTGCTGCTCGATGAGCCCTCGGCCGGACTCTCCCCGTCAAGCAGGACGAGACCTTCCTGCGGGTCCACGAGATCAACCGGGCCGGCGTCTCCGTGATCATGGTCGAACAGAACGCCCGCCGCTGCCTGCAGATCTGCGACCGCGGCTACGTCCTGGACCAGGGCAAGGACGCGTACACCGGTACCGGCCGGGAACTGATGAAGGATCCCAAGGTCATCCAGCTCTATCTGGGCACCCTGGCCGACACCGTCGAGTAGTTCCGGGCTCACCCCTCCGAAGGGTCGTCACCGCATCGGTGGCGGCCCTTCGCCGTTTCCCTGGGGTCTCCTCTCCCGGCTCCGACTCCGGACGCAGGCACTTGCTCGGCGCCTGCGCTCCTCCCTCCCGGACGGCCCCGCCCCTCGCAAGCTCGGGCAGGGAACCCTGCCGCCGTGGGCCCAACGCAACAACGGCGCTTTCGCAAGCGGACTGCCCCCGTGTCGCCGCCGACATCCCTCCGCGCACCTTCGTCCGCCCGGCGTCGAGGTTCCGCGCCGGAATCGGACCGACGCACCCCGGACCCGGCATGCGCCTGTCCGAAACCCCAGCGCAAATCCAAAACCGTCGCGGCAGCACCCCGCCCCGCAAACGCAGGAAACCCCCGCCCAAATGGACGGGGGTTTCCTGCGTGTCAGTCAGAGGCGGGCCTTAGAGCTTGCCGAACTCTTCCTTGACGGGCTTGTAGCTGTTGTCATCCTGGTACTCGTAGATGCCGATGTAGGCTTCCGTCGGGTCACCGGCGTCGGAGAACGTTACGGGGCCGGACTGGCCGTCGTAGTCGATGTCCTTGCCGTTGCGGAGCAGGGTGACGCAGGTGGCGAAGCTGTTGCACTTCTCGCCGCCTTCGGAGACGTCCTTGAGGTGCTTGGCAATCTCCGTGCCCTTGGTGCTCTTGGCTTCCTCGGCGGCCAGGGCGACCAGGTTCACGGCGTCGTAGGACTCGCCTGCGTAGCTGTAATCCTTCAGCGCCGGGTCGATGCCGAGCAGCTTCTTCTTGAAGTCGTCCTTGGCGAAGGTACCGGGGATGGTGCCCTGGGCGCCCTTCAGGGTGCCAGCCTTGAAGTCCTTGCTGTAGTCGGACATGTTGCCGTCCACCATGAAGATCTGCGTGGGCTTGACGCCCTTGCCGGTGATCAGCGGAACGATGCTCTTGGCCTGGTCGAAGGTGATCAGTGCGATCGCGTCCGGCTTGGCGGCGAGGACCTTGTCCACCTGGCTGCTGAACTGCGAGTCACCCTCGTTGAAGAGTTCCTGCGCCACAACCTTGCCGCCGGCGGCCTCAACCGCGGACTGGATGTTCTTGGCCAGACCCGTGCCGTAGGCGTCGTTGAGGACGATCATGCCGACGGTCTGGGCGCCACAGGTGGTCATGTAGTTACCCAGGACCTTGCCCTGCAGGACGTCGGAGGGAGCGGTGCGCCAGTAGAGGCCCTTGTCGTCCCAGGTGGTGAAGTCCGGCGAGGTGTTGGCCGGGGAGAACTGGATGACGCCCGCGCCGGTGATCTGGTTGATCACGGTCTTGGAGACACCGGAGGAGGCGGCGCCGATGATGGCGCTGACACCCTGGCCGAGGAGGGCGGTGGTGGACTGCGTGGCGATGTCGGTCTTGGTGTCGCCGGAGTCGCGGTGGATGACCTCGACCGGCTTGCCCAGGACGCCGCCGGCGTCGTTGATTTCCTTGATGCCGAGGTTCACGCCGGCGATTTCCGGCGGGCCGAGGAACGCGAGCGAACCGGTGGTCGGCAGCAGCGAACCGATCTTCAACGGGGTATCCGTGGTGGTCGAGGAAGCGGGCACGGAGCCTGCGGCGCTGGCCGAGCTGCTGGCAGCCGCGGAGGAGCTGGGAGCCGGGCAGGAAATGCCGCCGGCCTGGCTGGAAGCCGAAGCCGAGCCGGAGCCGCTGGACGAGGGCGTGGACGAACCGCCACAAGCCGTAGCCAGAAGGGCGACGCCGATGCTAAGCGCGGTGAGCTTAGCAATGCGCGGCGCCGCCTGGGGGAGTGAAGTCATAGAGAGGTCTCCTCGATCGAAAGGTGCGAACGGCCTTTGACGCGAAAGATCAGGTGTTCCTGATTTAGCTTCAAGCTAGTGCAATTTCAGCCCGAAAATAAGTGACTACGGTCACATCCTTATAACACTCGTTGCCTAGGGGGAATCAGGACCCCAAACCGCCCCCAAACCCCTCCCGGAGCCGCGACAGACCGCCGAACGGCAGCCCTTGGGATGACACAAAGCCGCCCCGGCCCTTCACATAGGAAGGGCCGGGGCGGCGACGGGGTACCCCAGGTGGGACTCGAACCCACAACACGCGGATTTTAAGTCCGATGCCTCTGCCAATTGGGCTACTGGGGCGCCGGACAATCGTATCGTGCCGGCACGCCCTAACCGTGGCCGCCGGCGGCGTCGAAGGGCGCCGCGTACCGGAAGGTGCCGTTCACTCCCCCGGGCCAAAGCGCCAGCGGCAGCAGCTGGAAGTACTCGCCCCACGCCGGGTCCGGCGGCTGCACGCCGAGGGAGGTGGAGGGAACGAAGCCGAACCGGGCGTAGTACTCAGGGCTGCCGAGGAGGGCGATGCCCCGCTCCCCCGCGGCGTTGGCCCGGCTGATGGTCTCCTTCATCAGGGCCGAGCCGATGCCGTGGCGCTGCAGCCGCGGCGTCACGCCCAGCGGGCCGAGCCCCAGCAGCTCCAGCTCCCCCACCCGGCCGCGGGTGCTGATCACGTGGCCCACGATCTCGCCGTCGAGCTCGGCGACGACGCTGAACGCCGGCAGGTACTCCCCGCACTCGAACAGGGCCGCCAGCAGCCCCACCTCCTCGGGTTCACCCTCGACCGGCTCCCCGGTGACCGGCGAGATCGCAAACGCCGCGCGGGTCAGCTCCAGCAGGGCGGGGCGGTCCCCCGGCTGTTCGTCGCGCAGCACCAGCCGCGGCTCCGGGGCCGGGGTACCGCCGCTGGCGGACCGGCTGGCGGCGGACAGTTCGTGGAGCACCTCGAGGGCACGTTCGGCGTCGGGAACGGGGACAAGCAGGTGGTCGTGGTGGAATCCGGCCAGGACCTTGACGCCGATCTTCGCCTCGGCCAGGGCGGCGCTGATGGCGGCGGTCAGCCCGGCGGCCCCGTCCGCGGAAGGGACCTGGGCGGTGATCCAGGCCGCCGCATGGTCATACGTCAGGTCCTGGGCGTCGGCGTCGGCGCGGGGCAGCACCACGGTCAGCCCGTCGGCTTCGCGGACGGCGGCGGCGATGTGGCCGCCCAGCGGCCTGCCCTCGGGCCAGCGGACGTAGACGTACTCGCCTTCGCGGACCGCCGGGTGCATCGAGGCGAGCAGGGCATGCAGGTCTTTCTCGGCTGGGGTCATGGCCCCAGTCTAGGCACGCGACCATAGCCCGGGGCCAGGAGTGCGTCCGCCACCAGCGGGACAACGACGACGGCGGCCGCTCCCCTGCGTGGGGAACGGCCGCCGTCGTGGTTACTGCGGGTGGACTACTTGGCGTCCGCCGGCTTGGGGGCCGGGGTGGCTGCGGCGACGAATGCGCCGCGCGGGTTGTCCAGGTCCATCAGCTGGGTGGTGTCGCGGCCCAGGAAGAGCTGCCAGAACCAGCCGGAGATCACGCGGATCTTGCGCTCGACCGTGGGCATCGCCAGGCCGTGGTAGCCACGGTGGGCAAGCCAGGCCAGCGGGCCCTTGAGGCCGATGCGGCCGATCAGGTTGATGTTGGCCACGCCCTTCCATTCACCGAAGCCGGCGACGGCGCCCAGGTTCTTGTGCTTGTAGTCCTTGAGCTCCTTGCCCCAGCGGGAGGCCCACAGGTTCTTGGCGAGGCGCTTGGCCTGGCGCAGCGCGTGCTGGGCGTTGGGGACGCAGGTGCCGTCCGGGAGGCCCTTGCCCGTGAGGTCGGGCACGGCCGCAACGTCACCGGCGGCCCAGGCGTTCTCGATGATGCCTTCGTCGCCGGCGATGCGCAGGTCCGGGAGGACGCGCACGCGACCGCGGGGCTCGAGCGGGAAGTCGGTGGAGCGGACCATCGGGTTGGCCTGCACGCCGGCGGTCCAGACGAGGGTGTCCGACTCGAACTCCTGCGCGGGGGTCTTGTCCGGCAGGTTGATCAGCTTGATGGCGCCCTCGGCGTTGTCCAGCGAGGTGTTCAGCAGCACCTCGATACCGCGGCTGCGCAGGTGCTCGACGACCCACTCGGCCTGCTGGGCGGTGACCTCGGGCATGATGCGGCCCATGGCCTCGACCAGCACGAAGCGGATTTCTTCCTGCTTGACGCGCGGGTTCTTCTTGACCGCGGCGCGGGCCAGGTCTTCCATCTCGGTGATGCACTCGATGCCGGCGAAGCCGCCGCCGACGACGACGAAGGTCAGGGCGCGGGCGCGCTCCGCCGGGTCGGTCATCAGGGAGCCGGTCTCGATCCGCTCGAGGACACCGTTGCGCAGAGCGACGGCTTCCTCGATGGTCTTGAGGCCGATGCCCTTGTCCGCGAGGCCCTTGATCGGGAAGGTGCGGGTGATGGCACCGGCGGCCAGGACGACGTCGAAGTACGGGATCTCGAAGTTCTCACCGCCGTCGGCCGGGGCGACCACGGCGGTGCGGTTGGCGTGATCGATCGAGAGGACGCGGCCCTCGATGAGCTCGGTCTGGGTCAGGTGCCGGCGGTGCGAAACGACCGCGTGGCGTGCCTCGATGTTGCCGCCGGCAACCTCAGGCAGGAACGGCTGGTAGGTCATGTAGGGCAGCGGGTCGACGACGGTGACGATGCCACCGGCGTTTGCGATCTTCTTCTGCAGTTTGAGGGCTACGTACAGGCCGACGTACCCGCCGCCGACGACGAGTACCCTGGGACGGTCCTGGAGCTGAGGAGTGGTTGCCATGGGTCCAGAATACCGCACTTTGTGAAAACCTTCACTAACTATTCGGGGCTGTGACGTCGTCCGGCTCCGGGACCGTTGCGGCGGTCTCCGGGGCGCTCCCCCGGACCGCCCGGCGGAGCTGGATGGCCGCCCCCGCGATGATGCAGACGATCAATCCGCCGAAGCCCAGGACCACCATCGCGGGCACGGCGGTGTCCGCCGGGGACGGGGCCTGGGCCACCGGAACCGAGGGCTCCGGCAGGGCCGCGGCGGCGCTGGAGGGCGGTGGCGCCGCGGCCGGCGCCGAGGTCGCCGGGATGCCCCGCCGGTGCACGCGGATCCAGTCGGAGATGGTGCCGAGCGGGTTGACCGTGGTTTCGGGGACGTCGGCCTTCAGCGCCGCCTCGGCGTTGAGCACGCCGTAGCCGTAGAGCGGGTCCTTGCCCGGGGCGCCGGCGTCCTTGGCGGTGCTGACGATCCGGTTGATCACCTGGCTGGCGGTCATGTCCGGCCACTTGGAGCGGATCAGGGCGGCGACGCCGGCGACGATCGGGGTGGCGCCGGACGTGCCGGCCCACTCGGCGTAGCCGCCGCCGGGCAGGCCGCCGATGAGGTTCTCGGCCGGGGCGGCGACGCCGATGCTGATGCCCTGGGAAGAGGAGTCGATGCTGGCGGCGCCCTTCCGGTCCAGGCCAGCCACGGTCAGCACACCGGGAATGGTGGCCGGGGCGCCGACCTGGACGTTGCCGCCCACGCGGTTGCCGGCCGCCGCGACGATGACGACGTCCTTCTGTTCGGCATAGAGGAACGCCGCGTCCCAGCTCTGCGGCCATTCCGGGGAGGTGCTGCCGAGGGAGATGTTGATGACCCGGGCACCGTTGTCCACGGCCCAGCGGACGGCGGCCGGGATCTGGTCCTGGTCGCTCTTGCCGCCGGGATTGGCCGAGCCCAGCCAGGTAGAGACGGAGAGGATCTGGGCCTCGGGGGCGACGCCGACGATCCCGTCCGGTCCCGGCCCGGAGGCGGTGGGGCTCGGGCTGGGTGAGGGCGCGTCGGTGGCAGGGGCCGGCTGGTGGCCGCGGCCGGCGAGCATGGTGGCCACGAGGGTGCCGTGTTCGGGCTTGGCCCCGATGCTCTTCTGACCGTCGGGCGCCCCGGCACCGGAGATGTCCGTTCCGCCGGCCAGCGCCCCGGCGAGGTCGGCGTGCTTGCCGTCCACGCCGCTGTCGATCACGGCCACCTTCACGCCGGCACCCTTGGAGACCTCCCAGGCCTTGGTGATGCCGGATTCGGCGAGCCAGTATTCCTTGTCCCGCGTGCTGTCGGCGACGGCGGCCGGGGCCACCGTCAGGGTGGCTGCGGCACTGGCGCCGGCGAGGGCCACGGCAATCAGGGCTGAGACGGTCCGGCTCAGCCGGGCTGGTGCTCTGGTCATTCGGGTCCAATCGGCGCTTCGACTGCCGGAGCCGCAGCGAGGCGCGCGGCGCTAGCTGATGCTCAGGGCAATTCCGTCAAGAATATCGTGTTCGCTGGTCACGGCCGTGGTGATGACACCGCCGGTGGCCTCCGCCATCCGTTCGGCGATCCGGCGCCACACGAGCCCGCCGGCGCCGATCACGTCCACGCGGCCCGGGTGCATGTAGGGCAGCGCGGCCCGGTTGTCCCGCGGCATGTCCAGCAGCGAGGTACAGGCGGCGCGCACGGCGTCCAGTCCCAGCTCGGTGCCGTGGATGGCGTCCGCGGAGTATTCCGGCAGCTTCAGGGCGTGGGCGGTGATGGTGGTGACGGAGCCCGCGACGCCGATTAGGGCGGTGGCCCGTTCCAGCGGCACGGTCCGGGCGGCCTCGTCGATGGCGGCGTCGACGTCGGCGGTGGCGGCGGCGACCTGGTCCGCGGTGGGCGGGTCGGCCTTGAGGTGCCGCTCGGTCATGCGGACGCAGCCGACGTCGACCGAGCGGGCGGCGATGACGCCGTCGGCGTTGCCGAGGACGAATTCGGTGCTGCCACCGCCGAGGTCGACGACGAGGACGGGGTCGGTCCCGCGGAAGGGCAGTACGCTGCTGGCGCCGGCGAAGGATAGTGCGGCCTCCTCGTCGCCGGAGATGACCTCGGGCTCGACGCCGAGCAAGTCGCGCACGCCGTCGATGAAGACCTGGCGGTTCTTGGCGTCTCGGGTGGCCGAGGTGGCGACGAAGCGCACGCTCGTGGCGTCGTGCCGGCGGATCAGCTCAGCGTAGTCGGCGGTGGCGGCGAGGGTGCGCTCGAGGGCCTCGGGGGCGAACTCCCCCGTGGCATCGACGCCCTGACCCAGGCGGACCACGCGCATCTCACGGACGATGTCGGTGAGCTTGGGCGCGTCCGGATCGCTGGTGTCGACGTCGGCGATCAGCAGGCGGATGGAGTTGGTGCCGCAGTCGATGGCGGCGACGCGGCTCACTGGGCTGCCCCGTCGGTCGCGCCGGCTACAGAGGCATCGGGGGTGTCGGAGCTCTCGGCCCGGTTCTTGCGCACGGGTGCCGGCCGGCCGACGATGTCGGGCAGGCCCTGCGGGCCGTGGCGGCTGAGGTCCCGGCTGGGGGCCTCGCCGTCGGTGTCCCAGGCGCCGTCGCAGTAGCAACGGTCCCGCGTCCACCATTCGGCGATCGCGTCGATGGCCTCGTCGCCGAGAGGGTTGACGCCGGGGCCGGCGGCCAGGGAGTGGCCCACCAGGACGTGCAGGCATTTTACCCGGGTGGGCATCCCGCCGGCGGAGACGCCATCGATCTCGGGGACCGGGCCGGTGCCCGAGCGTTCGCCGATCTCGGCGCGGGACTGCAGGTAGGCCTCGTGGGCGGAGCGGTACCGGTCCGCGAGCTCCCCGTCGCCGACGAGCCGGTCGTTCATCTCGTTCATCAGGCCGGCCGCTTCGAGCCGGGACACGGCCGAGGTGATGACCGGGTGCGTCAAGTAGAAGGTGGTGGGAAACGGGGTGCCGTTGCTCAGCCGCGGGGAGGTAGCGGCGACCAGCGGGTTGCCGCAGACGCAGCGGGCGGGGATCTCGACGACGTCGCGCACCGGCCGGCCCAGCTGGCGGCTGAGGACGTCGAGGTCCCGGGCCGTCGGGGTGCGGTGGTCCGCGGCGGGGCCGTCGGTTCCGGACTGGGGGGCGTCCACTCGGTTCTGGTCCACGGGTGCGGCACCTTCCTGCCCTGTTGGGAGGACCGGGTCCGGTGCTCCGGCGGCGGGCGCCGCTTTTAGTCTGTTGCTGATCGGCGGATGGATTCCCAGAGGGAATCCACCCACGGCAGGGTTTCCTGGCTGTCGCCGCTGGTCGCGGCGGCGCCGGTGGCCGGGGTGTCGGCAGGAATGTCGCTGCCGAACACCCAGTACCCGGTTTCGCCGGGCATAACCATGTTAATCCGGTCGCGGGCCTGCTGTTTGACGAAGTTGGGGTCCTGCCAGCGTGAAATCTGCCGCTTCAGGTCCGCCTGCTTGGCCTGGCTGGCGGTGATGTCCGCCTGGAGGCCGGCGATTTCGGACCGCTTCTCGAGGAAGATCTTGACCGTGGGGGCCAGCAGGATGGTGATGGCCACCATGACCAGGGCCAGCGCCAGCATCCGGCCGGAGAAGGCCTTGGCGGGGACGGGGTCGGTGGAGTCCACGGCGCGCTCGACGACGGGCCTGCTGCCCGGCGTCGTGGCGGACGAGCCTTTGGAGGCACCGGAAGCGGTGCCCTTGGCGGCCGGGCCTTTGGGGTTGCCGGGAGCGGTGCCCGACGAAGCTGCGCCCGCTTTCGCGGCGGCGGTTGCGCCGGTGGCGCCGGATGCAGCGCGGCCCGCGGCGGCGTGTGCGGTGCGGCCTGCACCCGGTCCGGGGACCTGCGCGGGGGCGTGGGCCTGGCGGGATCCGCCGAAGTCGGCCCGGATCACGTCGCCGCCGTCGGGCTCCCCGGCCGGCGGCCGGTACAGTGGCGGCCGGCGCGGCTGCCCTGGGAACTTTGGGACGGCGGGTTGCCATGTCACTCCTTCACAACTGGCCGGCACATTGGCCGGACCGGGGGCCAGTTACGGCCGGCCAAAACAGAACCGGTGGCCATGGTTCTTTCCACCATAGCCACCGGTCACTGGTTTTTGCGGGTACTAGCCCTTGAAACGCGGGAAGGCGCTGCGGCCGGCGTAGCGTGCGGCGTCGTCGAGCTCCTCCTCGATGCGCAGGAGCTGGTTGTACTTGGCAACGCGCTCGGAGCGGGCCGGGGCGCCGGTCTTGATCTGGCCGGCGTTGGTGGCCACGGCGATGTCCGCGATGGTGGTGTCCTCGGTCTCGCCGGAGCGGTGCGAGGTGATGGTGGTGTACCCGTTGCGCTGGGCCAGGGAGACGGCGTCCAGGGTCTCGGTCAGCGAACCGATCTGGTTGACCTTGACCAGCAGGGAGTTGGCGGTCTTGGCGTCGATGCCGGTCTGCAGGCGCTCCGGGTTGGTGACGAAGAGGTCGTCGCCGACGATCTGGACCTTGTCGCCGATGCTGTCGGTGAGGGTCTTCCAGCCCTCCCAGTCGTTCTCGTCCAGCGGGTCCTCGATGGAAACCAGCGGGTAGTCGGCGACCAGTTCGGCGTAGTAGGCGCTCATCTCGGCGGAGCTCAGGGTCTTGCCCTCGAACTCGTAGGAGCCGTTCTTGAAGAACTCGGAGGAGGCGACGTCCAGGGCCAGGGCCACGTCCTTGCCGGGGGTGTAGCCGGCGTTCTTGATGGCTTCCTGGATCAGGTCCAGGGCGGCGCGGTTGGAGGGCAGGTTCGGGGCGAAGCCGCCCTCGTCGCCCAGGCCGGTGGCCAGACCCTTGGACTGCAGCACGGCCTTGAGCGCGTGGTAGACCTCAACGCCCCAGCGGAGGCCCTCGGAGAAGGTCTCGGCGCCCAGCGGGACAACCATGAATTCCTGGATGTCGACGTCGGAGTCGGCGTGCGAGCCGCCGTTGAGGATGTTCATCAGCGGCACGGGCAGGACGTGGGCGTTCGGGCCGCCCAGGTACTTGTACAGCGGCAGGTCGGCGGAGGCGGCGGCGGCGTTGGCCACGGCCAGGGAGACGCCCAGGATGGCGTTGGCGCCGAGCTTGCCCTTGTTGGCGGTGCCGTCGAGGTCGATCATGGCCTGGTCGATGCTGCGCTGGTCCGTGGCGTCGAAGCCGATCAGGGCCGGGGCGATCTGGTCGATGACGGCGTCGACTGCCTTCTGGACACCCTTGCCGAGGTAGCGGCCCTTGTCGCCGTCGCGCAGTTCCACCGCCTCGTGCTCGCCGGTGGAGGCGCCGGAGGGAACCGCCGCGCGGCCGATCTGGCCGTCGGAGAGCAGGACTTCAACTTCTACGGTCGGGTTGCCGCGGGAATCGAGGATCTCGCGGGCGTGGATGGCATCGATAAGCGCCATGGAATGCTCCTTTGGGTGAAGCGGTGTGTTGGGTATCTGACTGCTGGAATCTCAGGGGGTGGTCAAGCCGTCGTGGACGTCCTCGTCACCCCCTAGCCTAGTCCAGAGGGGCCGGGGTTACGGAAAGTTATTAAGTCCCGGCTACGTCCCGGGCAGGGGCTCGCCGGCGGCGGGTTCCGGCCGTGCGGTCCCGCCCGTAGCGGCGGCCTGGAAGCGGCGGTTGGCCGCCCGGAGCGCCCGTTCGGCGTCAAGCCCTCGGGCCCGGGCGGCGGCCACCATGGCGAACAGGGCCTCGCCCAGTTCCTCCTCGGTGTGGGGACCGGGCTCGGTGGCGGGTTCGGTGGCGGTTCCGCCTGGTGCGGGCACGACGGCGGGCGGCCGGGCAGGCAGGCCGGCCCGGTCCGCGCGGTCGAGCAGCTTCTGTGTCCGGGCCAGGGCGGGCAGCCCGGCCGGGACGCCGTCGAAGGCGTGGCCGATCCCGGACCTCTCCGCCCGCTTCACCGCATCCCAGGTCTGCACGATCTCCTCCACCGTCGCGGGGAAGGTGTCCTGCAGGGTGCCGTCGGGACGGAAGACGTGCGGGTTGCGGCGGATCATCTTCTCCCGCAGCCCGCGGGCGACGTCGTCGAAGTCGAAGGCCCCGCGTTCCTCGGCCAGCCGGGCGTGCAGCACCACTTGGAGCAGCACGTCGCCCAGCTCGGCGCGGAGTTCGGCGTCACCGTGCCCGCCCTCGATGGTTTCCGCCGTCTCGAAGGCCTCCTCGAGGAGGTACTCCACCAGGGAGTCGTGGGTAAGGGCGCCCATCCAGGGGCAGTGGTCGCGCAGGCTGGCAATTACCCCTACCAGCGCGACCACCGCCCCGGAAGGGTCGGCCTCGGGGTTGCTAGCCAAGGTCGGCGTAGGCCTCGTTGATGTATTCGACCAGGGCTTCCTTCTCCTCCAGCGGGAGGAAGGCGGCCTCGGCGGCGTTGAGGGTGAGTTCCAGCAGGTCGTCGAGGTCGTAGTCGAAGGTTTCCACCAGCAGTTCGAACTCGTCGGTAAGGGTCACGCCGCTCATCAGCCGGTTGTCGGTGTTGATGGTGACGTTGAAGCCCAGCTGGTAGAGCATGTCCACGGGGTGGCTCTCGATGCCCTCGCCGAAGCCGGAGATTGCGCCGGTCTGCAGGTTGGAGGACGGGCAGATTTCCAGGGCGATGCCCCGGTCCCGTACCCAGCCGGCGAGGTCGCCGAGGGTGACCATGCCGATGGTGTCGGGAACCTCGTCGCCCTCGGTCCCGTCGCTCTCTGCTTCTTCGAATTCGATGGTGACGTCCTCGGCGATCCGGACGCCGTGGCCCAGGCGCAGGGCGCGGCCGTCCACCAGGGCCGACTGGATGCTTTCCAGGCCGGCCGCCTCGCCGGCGTGCACGGTGGCCGGGAAGTTGTGCTGGGCCAGGTAGGTGAAGGCGTCCTTGAACCGGGAGGGCAGGAAGCCGTCCTCGGCACCGGCGATGTCGAAGCCGACGGCGCCCTGGTGGCGGTGGCGGACGGCGAGTTCGGCGATTTCCTGGCTGCGGTCGGCGTGACGCATAGCGGTGATCAGCTGGCCCACCTGGATCTCGCGGCCGGTCTCGGAGACGGCCTCGACGCCGGCGTCGAGCCCGGCCTGGACCGCCTCGACGACCTCGTCCAGGGTCAGGCCCCGCTGCAGGTGCTGCTCGGGTGCCCAGCGCACTTCGCCGTAGACGACGCCGTCGTCGGCGAGGTCCTCAACGAATTCCTTGGCGACCCGAAAGAGGCCTTCCTTGGTCTGCATCACGGCGATGGTGTGGTCGAAGGTCTCGAGGTAGCGGACCAGCGAGCCGGAGTCGGCGGATTCCCGGAACCACTCCCCCAGCGCCACGGGATCGGTGGAGGGCAGGGTGTGCCCGACCTCGGCGGCCAGGTCGATGATGGTGGCCGGACGCAGTCCGCCGTCCAGGTGGTCGTGGAGGGAAACCTTCGGCAGGACCTTCAGGTCGAACTCGAGGTCAGGGGCATCGTCAGCAATAGTCTCAGTCACGCTCCCACCATAGGGTCGGACGGCGCCGCGGCGCTACTTCCGCGAGGCGTCGCTTGGCGCGTGCCGGGCGGGGGCCGCGGCCTCGTGGGTGGCCTCCGGTGCGCCATCGTGTGCGGCCTCCGGTGCCGACTCGCCGGCGGCCTCGTCGCGACGGCCCAGGCGCTTGTGCCACCAGCGCAGCGCGTGGTCCACACCGACGCCGAGCACGATCGCGAAGACGACGGCGATCCCGGCGCTGAGCAGCGGGTTGTGGTGCAGCCACGGGAAGGAGCTGGCCAGGAGGCCGATGCCCAGCGAGTACACCACCCAGGTCAGGCAGGCGAAGGCGTCGAGCAGGAAGAAGCGGCGGTGCGGGAAGCCCGTGGTGCCGGCGACGTAGTTGACCGCGACGCGTCCCCAGGGGATGTAACGGGCGGTGAAGATCAGCACGGCGCCGCGCTTTTCGAGCTCGTACCGGGCCCAGGCGAAGACCCGCTGCACCTTGGGCTTCCGCATCCAGCGGAAGCGTTCCAGCCCGATCCGGCTGCCCAGCAGGTAGGCCATGTTGTCGCCGGCGATCGCTCCGACCAGGGCCGTCAGGCCGAGGATCCAGAGGTTGGGCTCGCCGCTGTGCCGTGAGTACGCGGCCAGGGCCACGATCAGGGTCTCGCTGGGCACCACCATCGCGAAGCCGTCGACAAAGAAGAAGACCAGCAGGAGGGGATAAATCCACCATTGGCCGGCGGCATGGAGCACGGCCTCATTAATGAACTCCACGCGGGCTGTGCTCCTCGGAAACTGAACGGGTGCGGACAACGGAAAGGGTGCGGAACGGGAGACGTCTCACGCCGTCGTCGACTGGGTGATGTGCATCGCATCCCAGTGTCCCACGACCGGCTCCCCCGGCGCTACGCGGGATCGTCACGGCGCCTTCATCGGGGTTCCCCGGCGGAGCCGGTTCAGGACCAGGTCCACGGCAATGCCGAGCAGGACCGCACAGATGATGGCGATAGTGGCGGCGAGCAGGTGGTTGTGATCGAACCACTGGCCGAAAAACAATCCGATGCCCACGGAGTACGCGCCCCAGAGGACTGCGGAGAGCGCGGTGAGGCCGACGAATTGGGGCCGGGAGTATCCGGTCGCCCCGGCGGTGAGGTTGACGGCAACGCGGCCAATGGGGATGAAGCGGGCCACCATGATCAGCGACGCGGGCCGCTTCCGCAGTTCCCGGCCGGCCCAGGCCAGCGCCCGCTGGGTCCGGTAGCCGCGCATCCAGCGCCAGCGGTCGGTCCCGGCGGAACGGCCGATCGCGTACGCAATGTTGTCCCCGGCGAAGGCCCCGGCGGCGGCCACGGCGAGCAGCAGAACCGGGTTGGGGACGCCGGCGGTGGCGGTGACGGCGGCCAGGCCCACCACCACAGACTCGCTCGGCACCGGTGGGAAGAAGCCGTCGATGAGGCAGCAGGCGAAGACCAGGATGAGAACCCACGGCTGGCCTGCGGCTGCCAGGATGAAGTCGTTGATTGCCTGCACGATTTCCTAACGCACGGCGGGACCCGGTTTCTCCCGGACTGCTGTGCAGCCAGTGTACTGCCGGGTCCCCGCGGTGGTCTTAGGCGATGCGGTCGATGATCAACTGCTGGGCCGGACGGGATCCTTCGGGGGCGATCACGGCGGCGTGCTCAAGCGCTTCCTTGGCCCGCTCGAACTTTTCCGGGGTGTCGGTCAGCAGCGTCATCAGCGGTTCGCCGGCGCGGACGGTGGCGCCGGGCTTGGCGTGCATCCGCACGCCGGCGCCGGCCTGGACCTGGTCCTCCTTGCGGGCCCGGCCTGCACCCAGGCGCCAGGCCGCGACGCCGACGGCCATCGCGTCGAGTTCCACCAGCACACCGTCGGCCTGGGCGTAGATGGTTTCGGATTCCTTGGCCACCGGCAGGGCCGCGCGCGGGTCGCCGCCCTGGGCCTCGATCATCCGGTTCCAGACGTCCATGGCGCGGCCGTCCTTGAGCGCAGCCCGCGGGTCGGCGTCGTGGACGCCGGCGCAGGCCAGCATCTCCTCCGCCAGCCGGACGGTGAGTTCGACGACGTCCTCGGGGCCGCCCCCGGCGAGCACCTCCACGGATTCCTCGACCTCGATCGCGTTGCCCGCGGTGAGGCCCAGCGGGGTGTTCATGTTGGTCAGCAGGGCCACGGTGTTGACGCCCGCGTCCTTGCCCAGGGCCACCATGGTCTCGGCCAGCTCCCGGGCGCGCGCCTCGTCCTTCATGAACGCGCCGCTGCCCACCTTGACGTCCAGCACCAGGGAGCCGGTGCCCTCGGCGATCTTCTTGCTCATGATCGAGGACGCGATCAGCGGGATCGCCTCGACCGTTCCGGTGACATCGCGCAGGGCGTAGAGCTTCTTGTCCGCCGGGGCCAGGCCGGCGCCGGCGGCGCAGATGACAGCGCCAACGTCCTGCAGCTGGGCGAGCATTTCCTCGTTGCTGAGGTCCGCGCGCCAGCCGGGGATCGCCTCGAGCTTGTCCAGGGTGCCGCCGGTGTGTCCCAGGCCGCGGCCGGAGAGCTGCGGGACGGCGACGCCGAAGACGGCCACCAGGGGCGCCAGCGGGAGGGTGATCTTGTCCCCCACTCCGCCGGTGGAGTGCTTGTCCGAGGTGGCCTTCACGCCGCCGTCGGGCCGGCGCAGGCTGGAGAAGTCCATCCGCTCGCCGGAGGCGATCATCGCCGCGGTCCAGCGGGAGATCTCCGCGCGGTCCATGCCGTTAAGCAGGATGGCCATGTTCAGGGCGGCCATCTGCTCGTCGGCGATGGCGCCGCGGGTGTACGCGTCGATCGTCCAGTCGATCTGGGCGGCGCTGAGCGTGCCCTTGTCCCGCTTGGTGCGGATGATGTCGACGGCGTCGAAGGATTCGGTGTTGTTGGCTGTGTTGCTGGACTGAGTCATCGGGTTTCCTCCAGATGTTGGGGGCCAAAGGCGTCGGGCAGCACCTGGTCCATCGTCTTGATGCCCTGGGTGGTCATGAGTTCCATGTCCGGGGCGCGGAATTCGTAGAGCAGCTGGCGGCAGCGGCCGCACGGCATCAGGACGGTGCCGTGCGCGTCGACGCAGTAGAAGGCGCGCAACTGCCCGCCGCCGGTCATCTGCAGGTTGCCCACCAGGGTGCACTCGGCACAGAGGGTGAGGCCGTAGCTGGCGTTTTCGACGTTGCAGCCGCTGACGATCCGCCCGTCCGCGGTAAGGGCGGCAGCCCCCACCGGGAAGGACGAATAGGGGGCGTAGGCGTTCCGCATCGCCGCGATGGCGGCGGCCTCGAGGGCCGGCCAGTCCACCGCAGCGCTGAGGTCCACGGGCTCGACGGCGGGGTTTCCGGTCACGCCCGTCACCCCTTCACGTACGGTATGCCGCCGGCCGCGGGCGGCCTGGACCGTCCGACCAGCCCGGCGACGGCGATCACCGTCAAGGCGTAGGGCAGCATCGCCATGAACTGGCTGGGCACCGGCGAGCCGATGATGGTGATGATGCTCTGCAGGTTGTCCGCGAAGCCGAACAGCAGCGCGGCCAGGAACGCCCCGATGGGGTTCCAGCGGCCGAAGATCATGGCGGCGAGGGCGATGTAGCCGCGGCCGCCGGACATGTCCTTGCTGAACGCGTCCACGGAGACAAGGGTGAAGAAGGAGCCGCCGATGCCGGCGATCGCCCCGCCCATCAGGACATTGATGAACCGGGTGCGGTTGACGTTGATGCCCACCGTGTCGGCCGCCTGCGGGTGTTCGCCGACGGCGCGCACGCGCAGGCCCCACTTGGTGTGGAACAGCCCGACGTAGACCACGATCACGGCGATGTACATCAGGTAGCCCACCAGGGACTGGTGGAACAGGATGGGTCCGATGATCGGGATATCGGCCAGGAACGGGATGTCCACCGCTTGCAGCCGGCCGGGCTTGTTCAGGTGCTCCGGGTCCGCGGTGAGCAGGGTAGAGAACAGGAAGCTGGTGAGGCCGCTGATCAGGACGTTGAGCACGACGCCGACGATGATCTGGTTGACCAGGTACTTGATGCTGACGACGGCCAGGACCAGGGAGACCAGCGCACCGGCGATCGCGGCGGACACCAGGCCGATGTAGACGTTGCCGGTGATGGTGGCGACGACGGCGGCGGAGAAGGCGCCCAGCAGCAGCTGGCCCTCGATGGCGATGTTGACCACGCCGGCCCGCTCGCAGAGCACGCCGGAGAGGGAGCCGAAGACCAGCGGCACGGCCAGGGTGACGGCGCCGGCCATCAGGCCGCCGAGGGAGATGGAGGGTTCGGGGTCGCGTCCGCCGGCGACGATCCAGATCATGAAGCCGACCAGGAAGACGACGGCGAAGAGCCCGCCCACCCAGGCGGGGTGCGGCGGCGCTGCAGGGTCAGCCAGATGGTGTAGCCGGCCAGGGCCAGCAGCAGCACGGAGCAGATCCAGCCGAACACCATCGAGGGCACGGTGATCTTTTCCACCTGCGCGACGCCGAGGGCGGCCAGGCCCAGGACGACGACGGCGGCGATGGTGGTGGCGGGGATCCAGCGGTCCACGGGTCCGCCGTCGCGCCGCTGGCTGATCCAGCGGTAGCCGACGTAGGCCGCGGCGGCGAGGGCGACGGCCAGGGTGATCCAGGCCGCGGCGGAGGAGGCGTTCGGGTCGCGGGCCTCGGCGATCCGGAAGCCCGCGGACTTGGTGTTGGCCAGGAAGCCGAACAGGACGGTGCCGAGGACGGCCAGCAGGCCCAGGCCGATGCCGGCCTTCCAGCTCACCAGCTCGGCCGCGGCCGGGGTTCCGGCCTTGCCGCCGGGGGCGGTGTCGCCGCCCTTCCCGGTGCCCGGCGTGCTGGCCGGGGAGTGTGTGGTGGCGCTCATGCTGCCGCTCCGCTCTTCACGCCGCCGGCGTGCGTGCCGGCGGTCCCACTCGTGGTGGTCTTTTTCTTACGGGGGTTCAGTCCGAAGATCGCCCGCACCAGCGGGGGCGCCGCGATGAACAGCACGATCAGGGACTGGATGACCAGGACGATGTCGATCGGGGTCTGGGTCTGGGCCTGCATGGCCACGCCGCCGGCGCGGAAGGCGCCGAAGAGCAGGCCGGCGAATAACGTTCCCCACGGCGTCGAACGGCCCAGCAGGGCGACGGTGATGGCGTCGAAGCCGATCGAGGCGGCGACGCCACCGGAGAGGTACTTCTCGGTGCCGGAGACCTGGGCGATGCCGGCGAGGCCGGCCAAGGCGCCGGCGATCGCCATCACCAGGATGGTGCTGCGGGCGACGTTGATGCCGGCGGTGCGTGCGGCGCTCGGGTTCGCGCCGACGGCCCGGAACTCAAAGCCGATGGTGGAGCGGTTCAGCAGCCACCAGACGAACACGGTGGCCAGGATCGCGGCCAGGAATCCGGCGTGCAGGCGGAACTGCGGTCCGAGCAGCTCCGGGAACAGGGCGCTGGGGTCCAGGAACGGCGAGATCGGGTTGGTGGAGCCCTTGCGCTGGAACGCCGGTGTGGTCAGCAGGAACAGCAGCAGGAAGTTGGCGATGTAGTTGAGCATGATCGTGACGATCACCTCGTGGGCGCCGGTGCGGGCCTTCAGCAGGCCGACGACGCCGCCCCAGACCGCGCCGCCGACCAGGCCGGCGACGATGACGACGAGCAGGTGCAGCCCGATGGGCAGGTGCCAGGCGAAGCCGGCGTAGGCGCCGAACAGGGCACCGAAGATGATCTGCCCCTGGGCGCCGATGTTGAACAGGCCGGCGCGGAAGGCGAGGGCGACGCCGAGGCCGGCGCAGATCAGCGGCGTGGCAACCGTGAAGGTCTCCGTGATCGGGTACAGCTGGGCGGACAGGTCCGCCCCGGCCCAATTGAAGATCGATCCCTGCACCAGCGCGGTGTAGGGCCGGATGACCTCGGTGAGCAGGTCGCCGGGCTGGGCGAAGAAATACCCGGCCGCGGCGGCGACCTTCGGGTTGGTGACGGCCATCAGGATGCCGCCGAGCACGATCGCGAGCAGGACCGAGAGCACGGAGACCATGGCGTTGCCGGTGAAGATCCGGTGCATCACGGTGCCCTCGCGGTCACCGCCGTGCAGCTGGGTGGCCGCCGGCACGGCCGAGGGCTGCATCTGGCCGCCGGCGGTGTCGAGGGCGACGTCGGAGGCGACGGCCTCGGGGGTGGTCCCGCCGGGCACCTGGGGCTCGGGGTTTGCGCCGCCCGGCGCCTGGGGCTCGGGGGTTGTCTTCTCAGACATGGGTTTCTCCTTCGTGGCCGGCAGGCTCCGGGAGCGCCGTCGTCGTCGTGCCGCTGGGGGCGTGGGCGGAGGCGCTGGCTTCGGCTTCGGCGGCCGGGACGCCGGCCATCATCAGGCCCAGCACGTCGCGGGAGGTGGTGGCGGGCACGATGCCGACCAGCTTGCCGCGGTAGAGCACGGCGATTCGGTCCGCCAGCTGCATGACCTCGTCGAGTTCGGTGGAGACGATCATGACCGGGGTGCCGTGGTCGCGCTCGGCGATGACGCGCTTGTGCACGAATTCGATCGAGCCGACGTCCAGGCCGCGGGTGGGCTGGGAGGCGATGAAGAGCCGCAGCGGGCGGGAGAGCTCGCGGGCCAGCACCACCTTCTGCTGGTTGCCGCCCGAGAGGGTGCCGACGGCGGCGGCGACCGAGGGGGTGCGGACGTCGAATTCCTCGACCTTCTTGGCCGCGTTCTCGGCGATCACGGAGGGTTTCATCCCGACGCCGCGGGCGAACGGGGCCTTGTCGTAGAGGTCCAGGATCATGTTCTCGGCGATGGTGAAGGTGCCGACCAGGCCGTCGAGGGTGCGGTCCTCGGGGACGAAGCCGACGCCGGCGCCGAGGACGTGCTTGACGCTCTTGCCCAGCAGTTCCTCGCCGTCGAGCGTGATCGATCCGGTGACGTGCGGCTGGACGCCGAGGATCGCCTCGGTCAGTTCGGTCTGGCCGTTGCCCTGCACGCCGGCGATGGCGAGGACCTCGCCCTTGGCGATATCGAAGGACAGCCCGTCGACGACGTGCTGGCCGTTGTGGTCGGTCACGGTGAGGTTCCGGACCGTGAAGGTCACGTCGCCGGTCCTGGCGGGAGCCTTGTCCAGGTTCAGGCTGACGGCGCGTCCCACCATGGCGGAGGCCAGTTCGGTGGGTGAGGCGGAGGGATCGGCCTGGCCGACGACCTTGCCGCGGCGGATGACGGTGATGGTGTCCGAGATTGCCTTGACCTCGCGGAGCTTGTGCGAGATGAAGACGATCGACTTCCCGTCCCGCTTCAGCTGCCGAATGATGTCCAGGAGTTCGTCCGTTTCCTGCGGGGTGAGCACGGCGGTGGGCTCGTCCAGGATCAGGACCTCGGCGTCGCGGACCAGGGCCTTGATGATCTCGACGCGCTGCTGGACACCGACGGGGAGGTCCTCGACCATCGCGTCGGGGTCGACGTCGAAGCCGTACTGGTCCGAGATCTGCCGGATCTTCTCGCGCGTGGCGTCCAGGTTCAGCAGCCCGGCGCCCTTGGTGGTCTCGTTGCCGAGGGCCACGTTCTCGGCCACGGTGAAGACCGGGATGAGCATGAAGTGCTGGTGGACCATGCCGATGCCGGCGGCCATCGCCTCGCCCGGATCCTTGAAGACCACGGGCTTGTCGTCGACCAGGATCTCGCCCTCGGTCGGGTCGTAGAGACCGTAGAGGACGTTCATCAGGGTGGACTTGCCGGCGCCGTTTTCTCCCAGCAGGCAGTGCACCTGCCCGGGTTCGACGACCAGGTCAATGTGGTCATTGGCTACCAGGGATCCGAAGCGCTTCGTGATCCCCTTCAGTTCGAGTTTCAAAACCCCAACCAATCTGTCTGTGTAAATGGACTGCTCCGGCGCCGTGGTGGGCGGCAGCGCAGCGGGTGATCCCAGCCTAGTGTCACGGGTGGTTACTGGGCAGGGTGGTGGCCGGGCGGGGCTTCCCCAAAGGCGGTCCGGCGGGGTGCCGGGAGGTCCCGGCAAAACAGAACGCGCTGCCCTTCGGCCGGGTGACGGCGGAAGGGCAGCGCGCCCCGCGGTGTGGTGCTTACTTGGTCGGGCTGGACTTCGACTCGACCTTGACGGTGCCGGAGATGATGTCCTTCTTCAGCTGGTCCAGCTCGCTCTTGAGGTCGGCCGGAACGGCGGAATCCAGGTCGTGGAACGGGGCCAGGGCCACGCCGCCGTTTTCCAGGGTGCCGATGTACGGGGCGGCGTCGAACTTGCCGTCCTTGTCGTCCTTGATGACGGATTCGACGGCGGTGGACATGGTCTTCTGCACGGAGGACAGGATCACGGACTTGTACTCGGCGGCGGTCAGGTAACTCGTCGGAGTCAACCCAGATGAGCTTGGCGTCCTTGCCCTTGGACTTGGCGTCCAGGATGGCGCTGCCGGCGCCGCCGCCGACCGGGCCGGCGACGGGCAGGACGATGTCCGCGCCCTGGTCCAGGAAGCCCTGGGTCAGGACCTTGCCCTTGTCGACCTGCTTGAAGTCGCCGACGAAGGTGCCGTCCTGCTTGTCCTTGTCCCAGCCGAGGAGCTGGACGTTCTTGCTTTTCTTCTGGTTGTAGTACTTCACGCCGTCGGCGAAGCCGTCCATGAAGATGGTGACGGTGGGGATGTTGATGCCGCCGAAGGTGGCGACCTTGCCGGTCTTGGAGGTACCGGCGGCCAAATAGCCGGCCAGGAACGCGGCCTGGGCCGTGTCGTAGACGATCGGCTTGACGTTCTTCGGGAAGGTCGGGTCGTTGTAGTCGATGATCGCGAAGTGGTTGTTCGGGTTGGCGGTCGCGATGGACTTGGTGGCGTCGCCGAGGAGGAAGCCGACGGTCACGGTGAGCTTGCAGCCCTGCTGGACCATGGAGCGGAGGTTCGGATCGTAGTCCGTGTCGGCCTTGGACTGGACGTGCTTCTCGTTGATGCCCAGGTCCTTGGCGGCGTTCTGCAGGCCCTCGTAACCGGACTGGTTGAACGACTTGTCGTCGAACCCGCCGGAGTCGGACACCATGCAGGCGGTGTAGTCGGACTTGGTCGCGGAGCCCGAGGCGTTGGACGAGGACGGGGCGGCACCGCAGCCGGTCAGCAGCAGGGCGGCCGCACCCGCGGTGGCGACGCCGGCCATGGAACCGCGCTTGAGAGTTGCGCGCAGTGAGTTCTTCAAAGTTCCTCCAGGAAGGGGTGGGCGCTACGACGGGGGTTCAATGAGTGTCCGCTTACGGTGTTGCTCCCGAAACACTGTTGTCACTGAGGCGTTCGCAGCACTGCGCCGAGGCGCACTGATTCCAGTTACTTTAGTGGCCTGCACCACGTCGGGTAACACAGTTCACAGCGGTTTCCCAGATTGTTGAGAAGTTGTTACCAACGCACTTCCCTACCCCGCTCCTCCCCTGCCTGCCTTGCCCCCGGGCGCGCAAAGGGCCCCAGACAGTGAGTCCGGGGCCCTTTCGGAGCCGCACGCGGTGCGCGGGCAGGATGTTCGCTTAGATGCGGACGAGCATCTTGCCGGTGTTGGCACCGTCGAGCAGGTCCATGAAGGCCTGCGGGGCGTTCTCCAGGCCATCCACGATCGTCTCGTCGTAGCGGATGGTGCCGTCGGCAATCCAGCCGGAGACCTTCTCGACGAACTCGCCCATGTACTGCCAGTAGCCGCCCACCAGGAAGCCCTTGAGGGTCAGCTGCTTGCCGATGGCCAGCATCAGGTTCCGCGGGGCCGGGGTCGGCTCGGTGGAGTTGTACTGCGCGATGGCACCGCACATGGCGACGCGGCCGCCGACGTTCATCACCGAGAGCGCGGCCTCGAGGTGCTCGCCGCCGACGTTGTCGAAGTAGACGTCGATGCCCTTCTCCCCCGCGGCGTCCTTGAGCAGGTCGCGGACCGGGCCGTCGTGGTAGTTGAACGCGGCGTCGAAGCCGAGCTCGAGCAGGCGGGCAACCTTCTCCGGGGTGCCGGCGCTGCCGATGACCCGGGAGGCGCCCATGGCCTTGGCGAGCTGGCCCACCAGGGAGCCGACGGCGCCGGCGGCACCGGAGACGAACACGGCGTCGCCGGGCTTGAAGTCGGCGACCTTCAGCAGGCCGGCGTAGGCGGTCAGGCCGGTCATGCCGAGAGCGCCGAGGAAGACCGACGCCGGGGCGAGGTCCGTGCGGGCCGGCGAGGTGGCGTCGGCATCCAGGACGGCGTATTCACGCCAGCCGAGGCTGTGCACGACGGTGTCGCCGACCTTGCGGTCCTCGGAGCGGGAGGCGATGATCTCGCCGACGGCGCCGCCCTCCATGGCCGCGTCCAGGGCGAACGGCGCGGAATAGGACTTCACGTCGTTCATCCGGCCGCGCATGTACGGGTCGACGGAGATGAAGAGGTTGCGGACCAGGACCTGGCCGTCCTGCAGCTCCGGCAAGGCCGACTCGGCCAGGCGGAAGTTCTCCGGCACGGGGCGGCCGTGCGGGCGGGAGGCCAGCTGGATCTCGCGGGTGCTGGTGGGAATGGTGGTGTTCTCGGTGCTCATGCGGCGACCTCCATGATGGTGATGTCTACGGTGATGTTGCCACGGGTGGCGTTGGAGTAGGGGCAGACCTCGTGGGCCTTGGCCACGAGCGCCTCGGCGGTCTCGCGGTCGACGGCGGGCAGAGCGATCTCGAGTTCGGCGGCGATGCCGTAGCCGGCGCCGCCGTCCAGGGCACCGAGGTGGATCTTCGCGGCGACCGCGGAATCGGTCAGGTCCGCCTTCTGCTGGCGGCCCACCAGGCGCAGGGCCGAGTGGAAGCAGGCAGCGTAGCCGGCGGCGAAGAGCTGCTCCGGGTTGGTGCCCTCGCCGCTGCCACCCAGCTCCACCGGGCTGGCGAGCGTGACGTTGAGCTTGCCGTCGTTGGTCTGGGCGTTGCCGTCGCGTCCTTCACCGGAGGCGAGGGCCTCCGCCGTGTACAGGGTTTTCATGGGGATCCAATCTGTCGGGGTGGGGAAAGTCTTTGGTGTGGACCTGGCAACGGGCCGGATGCCGTCAGTGGCCGGGGTGCAGGGCCGCGGCCAGCCGGGTCAGGGTTTCGCGGAGCTGGTCCAGCTCCGCGGCGGACAGTCCGGCGGCGTCGGCCAGTCGCTGCGGAATACCGGCGGCGCGGGCGCTCAAGGCTGCGCCGGCGTCGGTCAGGAAGACCTCGACCCGCCGCTCATCCTCGGCGGACCGGCGCCGTTCCACGAAGCCCAGCGCCTCGAGCCGCTTCAGCAGCGGGGACAGCGTGCCCGAATCCAAGCCGAGCTCCTCGCCGAGGTCACGAACGCTGCGTGGCTGGTCTTCCCAGAGCACCATCATGGCCAGGTACTGCGGGTAGGTCAGGCCCAGCTCCTCCAGCATCGGCCGGTAGGCCGCCGTCGCGGCGCGGGAGGCCGAGTACATGGCGAAGCACACCTGCCTGTCGAGGCGGGGCACATCGAGGCGGGGCGCCTCGGGCCGGTTCACGGCGTCGGAAGTCTCTGCGGAAGCGGGCATGGTTCCACCGTACGCATCTTTTCAATTGTGCGCAACTCAGTTGTGCACAACCTAATGCCGCGACCGGGGCCGCCCGCGAAATTTCCCCGGGTTCGACGTCGTCCTGCGGCCTGTCCTTGGGATCCGACGGCGCGTCGCGGCGCCGGGGAGGCGAAGGTGGGGAATTCCGGCGCGGAAGCCAGACGGTGAGGCGGAGGCGCTACTGCTGCTCGAGGTCCCGGAGGGTGCGCAGGGCCGCTGCGGTGAGGACCCGGATGCCCAGGCCCAGGGCGCGCTCGTCCAGGATGTAGTCGCCGCGATGCAGGTCGTACTCCTCGCCGCCGGGCGCCTTGGTGCCCAGCCGCATCATGGCCCCGGGCAGGTCGGCCAGGAACCAGGCGAAGTCCTCCCCGCCCATGGACTGCGGGGTGAGCACCACGGAGCTCTCGCCGATCTCGGCGCGGGCGGAGGCCTCGATCAGGGCCGTCTCGTGCTCGGAGTTGACCACCGGCGGGACGCCGCGGGTGTGCTCGAGGTGGACGTCTACGCCGTAGGGTGCGGCGATCTGCTGGACCACCTCGTCGAGGATCCGGCCGGCGCTGTGCCAGGCGTCCCGGTCCAGGCAGCGCATGGTGCCGGCCATGTAGCCGCTGGCCGGGATGGCGTTCGGGGCGGCGCCGGCGGAGATGTGGCCCCACACGACGGAGACGCCGCTGCGGACGTCCACTCGGCGGGACAGGACGGCGGGGACGTTGATGGCGATCTGGGCGAGGGCGAAGACCAACTCCTCGGTCAGGTGCGGGCGGGAGGTGTGGCCGCCGCGGCCGGAGAGTTCGATCTTGATGGTGTCCGAGGCGGAGGTGATGGCGCCGATGCGGGTGCCGATCTTGCCCACCTCGATCCGCGGGTCACAGTGCAGCGCCAGGATCCGGGGCACACCCTCCAGGACGCCCTGTTCAATGCAGGCGTGGGCGCCGCCGGGCATGGTTTCCTCGGCCGGCTGGAAGATGATCCGGACCGTCCCGCCCAGCGGGAGGCTTCGTGCATGCGCTGCAGGACCAGGGCGATGCCGAGCATGGTGGTGGTGTGCACGTCGTGGCCGCAGGCATGGGTGACCCCGTGGTTCTTGGAGGCGAACTCCAGGCCGGTTTCTTCGATGATCGGCAGCGCGTCGATGTCGCCGCGCAGGGCGGTGGCGATGGGTCCCTCCCCCACGTCCACGGTCAGGCCAGTGCCTTCCAGGCGCCGCGGCTTCAGCCCGGCGGCCTCCAGCCGGCTGGCGAGTTTGTCCGTGGTGCGGAATTCCTTGAAGGACAGCTCGGGGTGCGCGTGCAGGTCACGGCGGAAGTCGATCAGTTCCGGCAGGAGGGGCTCCAGCCAGGGTTCCACGCGGGTGGTGGGCTCGGCCTCGGTAGTGTAATTGCGCACTCAATCACTGTAGCCACAGTCCAAAAAATAGCGGCATCCCGGACGGCGCATTACGCACCGCCGCCCGGGTACCCATCGGGTCCCGGGCGGCAGTGAATGCGCAGGTCAGCGGCGCTAATGCGCGGCTTGGCTAGAGGACGTCCGTGTCGCCGCTGGCCTTGAGGGCGTCGACGGCGGCCTTGACCCGCTGCGAGTGGGCCTTGGTGGTGACCAGCAGGGCGTCCGGGGTGTCCACGATCACGACGTCCTTGATGCCGATCAGGGCGATGACGCGCTTGGTGTCGGTGACCACCACGCCGCTGGCGTTTTCGGTGAAGACCCGGGCGCCGGCGCCGATCACGGTGACCTCGTCGACCTCCTTGGCACTGTTGAGCCGGCCCACAGAGGCGAAGTCCCCGACGTCGTCCCAACGGAAGGTGCCGGGCACGACGGCGACGTCCCCGGCCTCGGCGGCGGGCTCGGCCACGGCATAGTCGATGGCGATCTTGGGCAGCGTGGGCCAGACGCGGGCGGTGACCTCGTCACGCAGCGGGGTGTCCCAGGCCTTGGCGATCTCCTGCAGGCCGGCGAACAGCTCCGGCTGGTTGGCCTCGAGGTGCTTGAGCATCAGGGACACAGGGGCGACGAACATGCCGGCGTTCCAGACGTACTCGCCGCTGTCCACGTACTGCTGGGCGACGTCCTCGCTGGGCTTCTCGACGAACTCCACCACCGTGTGGGCGCTGGGGGCGTTCGGGACGCTCAGCTGCTCGCCGGCGCGGATGTAGCCGAAGCCGGTGGAGGGGTGCGTCGGCTTGATGCCGATGGTGACGATCTTGCCGTAGGCGGCGGTGTAAATGGCCTCGCGGACGGCGTCCTGGAACAGCTCGTCGGGGCTGATGACCTGGTCCGCGGCGAAGGAGCCCATGATGGTGTCCGGGTCGCGCTCGTAAAGGATGGCGGCGGCCAGGCCGATCGCGGCGCCGGAGTCCTTCGGCTCGCTCTCGAGCACCAGGTCGGCGTCATGGATCTCGGGCAGCTGGCGGCACACGGCCTCGCGGTGGGCGTTGCCGGTGACGACCAGCATCCGGCTGCCGGCCAGAGGCTCCAGGCGGTCGTAGGTGGCGCGCAACAAGGTGCTGCCGGACCCGGTGAGGTCGTGCAGGAACTTCGGGGCCGCGGCGCGGGACAGCGGCCAGAGGCGCGTCCCGACACCCCCGGCCGGGATCACCGCGATGAAACGGTCCAGGGGCGAATCCGCGGCAGCATCATGCGGCTCGAGGCCGGTCACATTATCAGTATTCATCACGGCCACTCTAACCGACACCCGCTCCACAGCCCCGGATCACTGACCTCAAATTGGCCCGCAACGCCAGCGAATGTGGCGTTCGTCTCAAAACCGGGCAAAAACAGCGGAAGGTCCCCTCGGTGCCGCCGCCCTGAATTGAATAAGCTGACAGCGAAGCCTAGATTTAGGCTTGAGCTTACGAGTGCTCTCGCAGCAGGCGTTCCCCCGCGTGGATCCCATGCCAGCGCCGCTGTGTTGCAGGGAGGTTTATTCAGTGCCGACAAAACCAGCTGGCACCTTGTACCGCGGCCGTGAAGGCATGTGGTCCTGGGTTGGACACCGCGTTACCGGTGTAGTGATCTTTTTCTTCTTGTTGGTCCACGTGCTGGACACGTCGTTGGTGCGTGTGTCCCCGGAGGCGTACACCGCCGTGATCGGCGCTTACAAGAACCCCCTCATGGCCCTGGGTGAAACGGGCCTCGTCGCGGCGATCGTGTTCCACGCCTTCAACGGCCTGCGGATCATCGCCGTCGACTTCTGGAAGAAGGGCGCCAAGTACCAGCGCCAGATGCTGTGGACGGTTCTGGCCCTCTGGGTCATCGTCATGGTCGGCTTCTCCATCCGCCACCTGTCCCTCGCCCTCGGAGGTCACTAGCCATGAGTGCAACGCAGATCCAGAGCCCGCGCTCCGGCAAGGTCGGCGCGGGCCGCGTCGCCCCGAAGTACAACCGCAACGGTTCCTCGAAGGGCAACTTCGAGATGCTGGCATGGCTGTTCATGCGGCTCTCCGGCGTCGTCCTGGTGGTCCTCATCTTCGGCCACCTGTTCGTGAACCTGATGGTCGGCGAAGGCATCCACGCGATTGACTTCGGCTTCGTCGCCGGCAAGTGGGCTGACCCGTTCTGGCAGGTCTGGGACCTGGCGATGCTGTGGCTGGCTATGCTGCACGGCAGCAACGGTGTCCGCACCATCATCAACGACTACGCCGAGAAGGACGCCACGCGCCTGTGGCTGAAGATCGTGCTGTACGCGGCCGCCGCGGCGATCGTCATCCTCGGCACCCTGGTGATCTTCACCTTCAACCCCTGCCCCGTGGTCGACGGCGTGCAGCTGCCCGGCGGGTTCTGCCCCACCCCGTAGCCGCCCCGGTCCCCGGCCGCTGAGTCCTGCCTGCCCGTCGGGCAGGAACAGTGCGCCCCACCGTCCTGGTCTCGCCGGCGGTGTTCACAGCGAATTTTGAGAGAAAGAGCATCTGGTATGCAGGTCCATAAGTACGACGTCGTCATCGTCGGCGCCGGTGGCGCGGGCATGCGCGCAGCGATCGAATCCGGTCAGCGCGCCCGAACAGCGGTACTGACCAAGCTTTACCCCACGCGCTCCCACACCGGCGCGGCACAGGGCGGCATGTGCGCCGCCCTGGCCAACGTCGAGGAAGACAACTGGGAATGGCACACCTTCGACACCATCAAGGGTGGCGACTACCTGGTTGACCAGGACGCCGCCGAGGTCATGGCGAAGGAAGCTATTGACGCCGTCCTGGACCTCGAGAAGATGGGCCTGCCGTTCAACCGCACGCCCGAGGGCCGGATCGACCAGCGCCGCTTCGGCGGCCACACCCGCGACCACGGCAAGGCCCCGGTCCGCCGCGCCTGCTACGCCGCCGACCGCACCGGCCACATGATCCTCCAGACCCTCTACCAAAACTGCGTCAAGCACAACGTTGAGTTCTACAACGAGTACTACGTGCTGGACCTGCTGACGGTCGAGGAAGATGCGGTCCGCGAGGACGGCACCCCGTACAAGCAGAAGCGCGTTGCCGGCGTCGTGTCCTACGACCTGGCCTCCGGCGAACTGCACGTCTTCCAGGCCAAGTCGGTCGTGTTCGCCTCCGGCGGCGCCGGCAAGGTCTTCAAGACCACCTCCAACGCCCACACCCTTACCGGTGACGGCATGGGCATCGCGTTCCGCCGCGGCATCCCCCTGGAGGACATGGAGTTCTTCCAGTTCCACCCGACAGGCCTGGCCGGCCTGGGCATCCTGCTCTCCGAGGCCGCCCGCGGCGAGGGCGCGATTCTGCGCAACTCCGAAGGTGAGCGCTTCATGGAGCGCTACGCCCCCACCATCAAGGACCTGGCACCGCGTGACATCGTGGCCCGGTCGATGGCGAACGAGGTCCGCGAGGGCCGCGGCTGCGGCCCGAACAAGGACTACGTCCTCCTGGACCTGACGCACCTGGAACCGGCGCACATCGACGCCAAGCTCCCGGACATCACCGAGTTCGCCCGCACCTACCTGGGCGTCGAGCCGTACACCGAGCCGGTCCCGGTCTTCCCGACCGCGCACTACGCCATGGGCGGCATCCCCACGAACATCAGCGCCGAGGTCCTGCAGGACAACGACACGATCATCCCGGGCCTCTACGCCGCCGGTGAGGTCGCCTGCGTCTCCGTCCACGGCTCCAACCGCCTGGGCACCAACTCGCTGCTGGACATCAACGTCTTCGGCAAGCGCGCTGGCGTCGCCGCCGCCGAGTACGCCAAGACCGCCGACTTCGTGGAACTGCCCGCGGATCCGGAGGCCTACACGCTGAACCTCCTGGAGCACGTCCGCACCGCCAATGGCACCGAAAAGGTGGCCCAGATCCGCAAGGAACTGCAGGACACCATGGACGCCAACATGCAGGTGTTCCGCACCGCCGACACGCTGAACCAGGTCCTGAAGGACATCGCGTCCTTCGAGGAGCGCTACCAGCGGATCAACGTCCAGGACAAGGGCAAGCGCTTCAACCTCGACCTGCTCGAGGCCGTGGAGCTGGGCTTCCTGCTGGAGCTGGCCAAGGTCATGACCGTGGCGGCCCTGCACCGCGAGGAATCCCGCGGCGGACACTTCCGCGAGGACTTCCCCGAGCGCGACGACGAAAAATTCATGAAGCACTCCATGGCGTACAAGGATGAGCACGCCCCGGCGGACGGTTCCGCCGAGGCGATCGCCGGCATCCGGCTGGCTACCAAACCGGTGGTCTTCACGCGCTACGAGCCGATGGTGAGGAAGTACTAAGATGACCGCTGAACTCGCTGAGCCAGCCTCCAAGATCGAACTGCCCGCCGGCGTCGGCGGCGGCGGGGACATCCCGTCCTTCGACGTGACGCTGCGCGTGCGCCGCTACAACCCCGAGGTCTCCGAGGAGGCCACCTGGGATGACTTCCAGGTCACCATGTACGGCACCGACCGCGTGCTGGACGCCCTGCACAAGATCAAGTGGGAGCAGGACGGCAGCGTCTCCTTCCGCCGGTCCTGCGCGCACGGCGTCTGCGGCTCCGATGCCATGCGCATCAACGGCCGCAACCGCCTGGCCTGCAAGACCCTGCTCAAGGACCTGGACACCTCCAAGCCCATCACGGTCGAGCCGATCAAGGGCCTGCCGGTCGAAAAGGACCTGATCGTGGACATGGAGCCGTTCTTCCAGTCCTTCCGCGAGGTCATGCCGTTCCTGATCAACCGCGGCCATGAGCCCACCAAGGAACGCCTGCAGTCCGCCGAGGACCGTGAGCGGTTCGACGACACCACCAAGTGCATCCTGTGCGCCGCGTGCACCTCGTCCTGCCCGGTGTTCTGGACCGACGGCCAGTACTTCGGCCCGGCCGCGATCGTCAACGCGCACCGCTTCATCTTCGACTCCCGCGACGATGCCGGCGACATGCGCCTGGAGATCCTCAACGACAAGGAAGGCGTGTGGCGCTGCCGCACCACCTTCAACTGCACCGAGGCATGCCCCCGCGGCATCCAGGTCACGCAGGCCATCGCTGAGGTCAAGCAGGCCATCCTGTCCCGCAAGGTCTAAGCACCGCTGAGCCCTCGCGGGCACAGCAGCACCACAACGACGGCGCCTTCCACCTTTGGGTGGGGGCGCCGTCGTCGTTTTCCCGCCCCCTCCCCCTCCCCCACCTCAACCGTCTCCGTCGAAAGGCCCCCGTGTCCCGCTCCGAAAAAGTCACCTTCGAAGGTTCCACCGGCGAACTGCTCTCCGGGGTCATCGACCTGCCCGAAGGGCCGGTGAAGGGATGGGGCGTGTTCTCGCACGGCTTCACCCTGGGCAAGGACAGCCCGGCCGCCTCCCGGATGTGCAAGGCGCTGGCGGACAACGGGGTGGGCATGCTGCGCTTCGACAACCTGGGCCTGGGCGGCTCCGCGGGCGAATGGTCGGCCGGGTCCTTCAGTCACAAGGTGGCGGACACGGTCCGGGCGGCGGAGTTCATGCGTGCCTCCGGGCGGCCGGTGTCGCTGCTGGTGGGCCACTCCTTCGGCGGCGCCGCCGTGCTCGCGGCGGCGCACAGCATCCCGGAACTGGATGCGGTGGCCACGGTGGGAGCGCCGTTCTCACCCAAGCACGTGGCCCACGTCTTCGACGCGGCCCTGGACCGGATCCTCAGCGAGGGCAGCGCCGAGGTGGACCTGGGCGGCAAGCGGGTGGAGATCCGCCGGCACTTCGTGGAGGACCTGGAGAACGCGGACCTCACCGACTGCATCCACCGGCTGCACAAGCCGCTGATGGTGCTGCACTCCCCCACGGACAGCACGGTGGGCATCGAGAATGCCAGCAGCATCTTCCAGACCGCCCGGCACCCGCGGAACTTCGTCTCCCTCGAGGGCTCGGACCACCTGCTCACCGGCAAGGGGCAGGCGGCACGGGCGGCGAAGATTATTTCGGCGTGGGCCGATCAGTACCTCGACGCCGGAAACTAGCCGGCGCCCGCCGCGGGCGGACGCGCGGCTCGGCGGGGGTCCGCCCGGGCTGGACCTGGCGGGCACCCCAGCCGAGGGTCTTATCCGCCGGGCCGGCGGATCGATCTGATTCGCGCACCGCGGACCAGGAGGCGGAGACCAGGTAGACCTGGCTGACCAGGTTGAACCAGACCAGCAGCCCGATGATGATGGCGAAGGGGGCCAGGATCGGGTTGCGGCCCGAGCTGGCCAGCAGCTGGGTGCTGAAGAACTGCAGCACCGTGGTGCCGGCGGCGGCCATGATGGTGCCCTCCAGCAGCGCCCGCCGGGACAGCCGCACCCCGGCCGCCACCCGGAACATGATCAGGGCAGTCCCCCAGGCCAGCAGCAGGGGCACCACGATGGTCACCGACGTGGTCAGCGGACCGGCCAGCAGCGGGTCCAGGTGCAGCAGGCCGGCCACCCAGTCGGCGGCGGTGCCGAACACCAGGGAGGCGCCCGCGCTGACCACCAGGGCGGCGCCGAGCAGCAGCAGGGTTCCGGCGTCGCGCAGGATCTGCAGCACGGGCAGGATGGGCCGCGGGCCGAGTTGCATCATGCCGCGGACGCCGTCGCGGACCCCGCTGATCCAGCCGAGCGCGGTGAACACGGTGACGGCGGCGGCGATGAGGGCGGTCCAGCCGAGGTTGGACGGGTTGAGCAGCTGGTGCGGGTCCACCAGGCCCGGGCCGCCGTTGACCTTGAGCAGGCCGGGGGCGGCGCCGGCGACGCTGCGGATGATCTGTTCCAGCAGGGCGGGCTGGCCGTTGAGGATCAGCCCGGCGAGGGAGAATCCGGTGGCCAGCAGGCCGGTGATGGAGAAGAACATCCGGAAGCCGATACCAGCGCTCAGGAGCGGACCGCGCTGGAGGTTGTAGTGCATGAACGCCCGCTGCGGACGGAAGGTGTTGATCTTCGCGAACAGCAGCGGCAATCCCGCCAGGACGTTGCCACCGGAGCGGCGTGCCTTGACCCAGTCCATCCGCTTGTGGATGACCTCCAAGCGCAGCCCGGGCAGGTCCGTGGGTGCGGGTGGGCTAGCGGGGGCCTTCTGGGGCGCCTTCGCCTCGGTGGTGGTCACGTTCGCTGCCAAAGTCCAGTTCTTCCCGTAGCTGCCAGATGCCGTTGTCATCGTGCTCGTAAAGACCCATGCTAGCCACCGGGAAGCTGGCCCTGTAATCCTTCAGCGCCGTTTCGGCCTCATCGAGGCTTTCCGGGGCGACGTCGTGGGCCACCGTGACGTGCGGGTGGTAGGCGAAGGGCAGCTCGCGCTCCAGCGGGCCGCGCTGCAGCTGCCGGTGCAGGTTCACGCACTCGCCGAAACCCTCCTCCACCTTCAGGAACACCACCGGGGAGACGGGACGGAAGGATCCGGTGCCGGCAATCGTGACCGTGAAGGGCTCCTGCCGGCCGGCGACCTCGCGGACGTGCCGCCGGGTGGCCTCCCAGTCCCGGGTGGTGGTGGTGGTGACCAGCGTGATGTGGGCGGGCACCGTGGCGGCCAGCGGGTCCCCGAAGGAGGCCCGCCAGCGCCGCAGCTCCTCGGCGATCCTGGGCGGGAAGCCCAGGATCACACCGATGCTGATGCCGTCCTCCGAAGCGTGCATGTCCTGTCCCGCGGGCGCAGCCGCCGAGGGGGCGGTGCCGCCGGTGTCCCGGGACAAGCCCGTGGACGTGCCGGTTTCGCTCGCGGTGACGTTGCTGGCGGAGGACATTGCCCTAGATGTCTCCCCGTGCCCCGGCGTACGGCAGGAAGCCTACCTTGGCGTACACGTCCTTGAGGGTGGCCGCCGCGGCTTCCCGGGCCTTGTCCGCGCCGACCGCCAGCAGGCGGTCCAGCTCGGCCGGGTCGGCCAGGAGTTCGTTGGCGCGGTCGCGGATCGGGCTCAGGTGTGCCGTCACCACCTCCGCCAGGTCGACCTTGAGGTGGCCGTACATCTTGCCCTCGTAGGCCTCCGTGAGCTGCTCGATGGTCCGGCCGGTGATGGCCGAGTAGATGGTCAGCAGGTTGGAGACGCCCGGCTTGTTCTCCCGGTCGAAGCGGATCTCGGTCCCGGTATCCGTCACGGCGGACTTGATCCGCTTGGCGATCAGCTTCGGCTCGTCCAGCAGGTTGATCAGGCCGGCCGGGGACTCCGCCGACTTGGACATCTTCGCCGTCGGATTCTGCAGGTCATAGATCTTCGCCGTTCCCTTCTGGATCAAGGGCTGGGGCACCGTGAAGGTCTCGCCGAAGCGGGAGTTGAAGCGCTGGGCGAGGTCGCGGCTGAGCTCGACGTGCTGGCGCTGGTCCTCACCGACGGGGACGCCGTGCGGCTTGTACAGCAGGATGTCGGCAGCCTGCAGGATCGGGTAGGTGAACAGGCCCACGCTGGCCTGGTCGGAGCCCTGCTTGAGCGCCTTGTCCTTGAACTGGGTCATCCGGGAGGCCTCGCCGAAGCCGGTGATGCAGTTCAGCACCCAGGCCAGCTGGGCGTGCTCGGGGACCTGGGACTGGACGAACAGGGTGCACTTGTCGACGTCGACGCCGCCGGCGATGTACTGGGCGGCGGTCACCCGGGTGCGCTGCGCCAGCTCGGCGGGGTCCTGGGGCACGGTGATGGCGTGCAGGTCCGGGATGAAGAAGACGGCCTCGTATTCGTCCTGCATCCGGACCCAGTTCACCAGGGCGCCGAGGTAGTTGCCCAGGTGCAGCGAGTCGGCGGAGGGCTGCATCCCGGAGAGGATGCGCTGGCGGGTGCCGGCGGCGGCCGCCGGTGCGGCGTCGGTGGAGGGGGTGGCGTCGGGGATCGGCGACGCGGTGGCGGGAGAGGTCATCGGGAAAGCCTTAAAACTAGAGCCGGTAGTCCACTACCAGCGGGGCATGGTCGGAGAAGCGGGTATCCCAGGACGGCGCCCGGTCAACGACGGCCTGCACCGCTGCGGCGGCAAGGGCTGGGGTGGCGAGGTGGTAGTCAATCCGCCAGCCCGTGTCGTTGTCGAAGGCCTGTCCCCTTTGCGACCACCAAGTGTAGGGGCCGTTGACGGTACCCGCCAGGCCCCTGTGAACATCCTTCCAGCCGATCTCCTCGCCCATGAAGCGGTCGAAATAAGCACGCTCCTCGGGCAGGAAGCCGGCACGCTTGACGTTGCCCTTCCAGTTCTTGATGTCCAGCTCCGTGTGGCCCACGTTCAGGTCCCCCACCACCAGGGCGTGGTCGCTGTGCTTGGACAGTTCCGGCAGCCGGGTCAGCATGAGGTCCAGGAAACGGAACTTGTCATCCTGCTTCGGGGTCCCGGCCTCGCCGGAGTGGACGTAGGCGCTGACCACGGTCAGCGTGGCGGGGTTCCCGGCGGCGTCGCGGACCATGTAGTCCGCCTCCACCCAGCGGCCCGCGGTAGCGAAGTAGTCCTCGCCGATGTGTCCCCGGGTGGCCGTCGGCTCGGTACGGGAGGCAATGGCGACGCCGGCGCGGCCCTTCGCCTCGGCTTCGGCGTGCAGGATGTGCCAGTCGTCGCCGAGCAGGTCACGGACCACAGCGTCGGGCGCGCGGACCTCCTGCAGGCAGAGGATGTCCACCTCGCGCGCCGCCAGCCATTCCGCCATGCCCTTTTTGTAGGCGGCGCGAAGGCCGTTGACGTTGACCGTTGCGATGCGAAGGTGGTCCTTCTCCAATGCCGAGCTCACCCGATCCACTCTAGTCGATGATGGTTCCGCTCACCGGCTCGTCGGAACCGCCGCCGGACTTGATCATGTCCCGGGCGTTGGTGGCGGTGATTTCGATCGTCTCGAGGGCACGGCGGATGGTGTCCTGGTCCGACGCCTCGCCCTTGGCCCGTTCCTGCTCGACGACGCGGACCTGCACCTGGACGATCTTGAAGGAGTGGTCCAGCTTCATGTCGCGGACCTCATCGGCCTCCCGGCGCTCCCCGACGACGCGGGTGCCGCCGTGGTCGGCGCTGCCGGCCGACGGCGCCCGGCCCACGGCGGAGTTGAAGGCGTTCTGCGCCTCGTTAATCTTGGCCCCGGCGCGCTTGGCGGCCCTCTGGATGCTGAAGACCACGAAGGAGGCCAGCGCCAGCCAGAAGAAGGCGATGACGGCGACAACCCACCCCACGACGTCGTTCTGGTTCGCCGCGAAGATCACGGCCACCAGGAAGGCGATGATGAACACCGTCATGCCGAGGCCGCCGATGCGGAACATCGGGTTCTTGCCGGCGGCGGCGAACGGGGACGTGGTGGAGGAAGGGTTGCCGAGGGATCGCATGGGTCCATTATCGCAAACGGCGCGCACCGCCAGCGGCGCTTCCACCCCCGGCGAACGGGCCGCCGTCGTCCGGGCCTGCTGCCGCTGCCGGGGCCCCTACTTCAGGAACAGCCGGCGCAGCCGGCTGGTGGTGAGGGCGACGCCGAGCACGATCATCACCAGGTAGTAGCCGATGTGGAGCAGCGTGAAGGCGTCGAAGGCGCCCACGCTGATCTGGCGGAGCAGCTCCACCCCGTGCCAGAGCGGCATGGCCTGGATCAGCAGCTGGATGGGTCCCGGGTAGACGCTCAGCGGATAGAAGGTGGCGCTGAAGAGGAACATCGGCAGCATGATGAAGTTGATCCAGTCCATCTGCTGGAAGGTCTTCATGAAGCTGGTGATGCCCATGCCGAAGCTGGCGAAGCCGAACGCGATCAGCACCGAGGCCGGGATCATCAGGATGGCCCACGGGGTGGTGATCAGCCCCATCACGCCCATCACCGCGGTAAACCCGGTGGCGTACATGAGGCCGCGGAGCAGGGCCAGGAAGATCTCCCCCATGGCGACGTCGATCGGCCCCAGCGAGGTGTAGAGCATCCCCTGGTAGAGCTTGGCGAAGTTCATCTTGAAGAAGACGTTCCAGGTGGAGTCGTACACGGCGCCGTTCATGGCCGAGACCGCCAGCAGCGCCGGGGCGATGTAGGCGGCGTAGGAGATCTCCTGGCCGCCAGGACCCTGCACGGAGCCGACGATCGCGCCGAGGCCCACACCCATCGAGATCAGGTACAGCACGGGTTCGAAGAAGCCCGAGAGCATCACCATCCAATTGCTGCTCTTGGTGGCCATCAGCCCGCGGGCGACGACGGCGCGCACGTTGCGCGAGTACAGCGGGCCGAAGCGGCGGGCGCGGGCTGCGTCGGTGACGCTGGGGGCGCCGTCGTGCTGTCCGGCGGTGGCGAGCGTGCTCATGCACCCATCCTTTTCGCGAACTGGCGCCGGGTCAGGACCCAGCCGAGGACCGTGAGGCCGGCGAGGACAATCAGGTGGACGGCGCTTAGCCAGGCCGGCTCGGGGTAGCCATAGCTGACCACCCGGCCCAGCTCCGTGCCATGCCAGATCGGGGAGATCCAGCCGACCCAGCGCACGCCCAGCGGCAGGGTGTCCAGCGGGAAGAAGGTGCCGGAGAACAGGAACAGCGGCATGACGATGAAGCGCATCACCATGGCGAACTGGCCCTTGTCCTCCTTGATCCGGGCCGCATACGCCATCAGGGGCAGGCCGAAGGCGAGGCCGGCCAGGGTGGCGATGAAGATCGAGACCCAGCCCCGGCCGCTGGGTGAGGCGCCGAACAAGGTCACCACACCGAAGTAGATCGCGGATTGCAGCACGAACCTGACCGTCACGGCGATGATCTGTCCGGCGGCGATCTGCTCCGGAGTCAGCGGGGAGGCGTGCGGGCCGTAGTAGACCCGGCGCCACTTGAACCCGTCCATCACCGGGAAGGTGAACTCGTTCGCGGCCGTCATCACGGCGGCGGAGATCAGCAGCGCGGGGGCGATGAAGGTCAGGTAGCTGACGCCGCCGAAGGCCGCCGCGGAGTTCGAGTCCACCAGCGTTGCCAGCCCCACGCCCATGGCGAAGAGGTACGCGACGGGCTGGCCCACGCCGTACATCACGATGGTCCAGCCGTAGCCCTTCATCACCCGCAGGACCTGTTCGGCGTAGTAGAACGCACCCCAGCGGCGGGCCCTTGCCGCGGAGACCTGCGGCGCGTGGGCGCGCCCGGTCACGGTCGCGTCCCTAGTCAACGAGGCTCCGGCCGGTCAGGCGCAGGAAGACGTCCTCCAGCGAAGAGCGGCGCACCAGCGAGGTGACGGGGCGGAGGCCGCGGGCGGAGACCTCTTCCAGGGCGGCCTCGCCGTCGTTGGCGTAGATCAGGACGCGGTCCGGGAGGGTTTCGACCCGTTCGCCGATGCCCTCCAGTTCCGCCCCGACCGTGGCGTTGCGGGCGGAGCCGAAGCGCAGCTCGAGCACCTCGCGGGTGGAGTATTCGCGGATCAGGCTGGCCGGGGACCCCTCGGCCATGATCCGGCCCTTGTCCACCACGATCAGCCGGTCGCAGAGCTGCTCCGCCTCGTCCATGTAGTGGGTGGTGAGGATCAGCGTGACGCCCTGTTCCTTGAGCCGGAACAGCCGGTCCCAGAGGATGTGGCGGGCTTGCGGGTCCAGGCCGGTGGTGGGCTCGTCCAGCAGCAGGATCTTCGGTTCGTTGATCAGGGAGCGGGCAATCGTGAGGCGCCGCTTCATGCCGCCGGAGAGCGCATCCACCTTCGCCTTGGCCTTGTCGGTCAGCTGCGCGAACTCCAGCAACTCGTCGGCCTTGGGCTTGAGGTAGCTCATCGGCAGGCCGAAGTAGCGGCCGTAGACCAGGAGGTTGTCCCGGACCTTGAGTTCCTCGTCCAGGTTGTCCTGCTGTGGGACCACACCCAGGTGCGCGCGGACCTCGGGGCCGTGCTGCTCCGGGTCCAGGCCCATGATCGTCAGGGAGCCGGAGGTGCGCTGGGAGACGCCGCCGATCATCCGCATGGTGGTGGACTTGCCGGCGCCGTTGGGGCCCAGCAGGCCGAAGGCCTCGCCGGCGGGCACGCGGAAGCTGATCCCGTCCACGGCAGTCATGTCGCCGTAGCTCTTGGTCAGGTTCTCTGCGGTGATGACGTACTGGGCGGGGCCGGATCCGGCGGCGCTTTCCACGGGCGATTCTTTTGCGGCGAGTTCAGGCACCCGAAACACGCTAGTCCATCCGGGCAAACCATGAAAGAGTCTTTTCGTAAATTCTTCGGACTTTTCAGGCCGGGAAACCCAACTGACTCGCAGCTGAGGCCGTTATGAGCGCTGAAAACGGCCTCAGCTGCGAGTCAGTTGGGTGGTACGGGGTTAGTCCTGGAGCTGGCGTTCGGCGGTCTCGACCACGTTGGCCAGCAGCATGGCGCGGGTCATCGGCCCCACTCCCCCGGGGTTCGGGGAGATCCAGGCTGCGACGCCGGCCGCGGCGGGCTCCACGTCCCCGGTCACCACGGCCTTGCCGTTGCCGTCGTCGACGCGGCTGACGCCTACGTCCAGCACGATTGCGCCGGGTTTGAGGTCCGCGGCCTTGATCATGTGCGGCTGGCCTGCGGCGGCGATGACGACGTCGGCCTGGCGGATTTCGGCGGGCAGGTCCACGGTGCCGGTGTGCGCCAGGATGACGGTGGCGTTCACGTCCTTGCGGGTCAGCAGCAGTCCCACGGGCCGGCCGATGGTGACGCCGCGGCCCACCACCAGGACGCGCTTGCCCTTGAGGCTGATGCCGTGCCGGGTCAGCAGCTCAATGCAGCCCTTGGGCGTGCAGGGCAGCGGGGAGGTCATCGGGCCGGACACGTTGGCCACTAGGCGGCCAAGGTTCATCGGGTGCAGGCCGTCGGCGTCCTTGTCCGGGTCCATCGCTTCGAGGATGACGTCCTGGTCGATGTGCTTTGGCAGCGGCAGCTGGACGATGTACCCCGTGCATTCCGGGTTTTCGTTCAGCTCCCGGACCACGGCCAGCAGTTCCTCCTGGGTGGTCTCCTCGGGCAGGTCGCGGCGGATCGAGGTGATGCCCACCTCGGCGCAGTCCTTGTGCTTGCCGCCGACGTACCAGGTGCTGCCCGGGTCGGAGCCGACGAGGATGGTGCCCAAGCCGGGGACAACACCGCCGGCCTTGAGGGCGGCTACGCGTTCGGTCAGTTCGGCCTTGATGGCGGCCGCGGTCGCCTTGCCGTCGAGGATGCGGGCGGTGTGGGTTTCGGTCATGTCGTTGGTCAACCGGATCACCACTGCTCGTGCTGCGGGTACAGCGGGAAGTCGGCGGCGAGCTTGTCCACGCGGGACTGGAGGGCCTCGACGTCGGCACCGGTGCCTGCCTTGAGGGCGGTGGCGATGATGTCGGCGACCTCGGTGAACTCCTCGGCGCCGAAGCCGCGGGTGGCCAGGGCCGGGGTGCCGATGCGCAGGCCGGATGTGACCATGGGCGGGCGCGGGTCGAACGGAACGGCGTTGCGGTTCACGGTGATGCCCACGGAGTGCAGCAGATCCTCGGCCTGCTGGCCGTCCAGCTGGGAGTTGCGCAGGTCCACCAGGACCAGGTGCACGTCGGTGCCGCCGGTGAGGACCGAGACGCCGGCTTCGGCGACGTCGGCCGCGTTCAGCCGGTCGGCGATGATCCGGGCGCCCTCGAGGACGCGTTCCTGGCGTTCCTTGAACTCCTCGCCGCCGGCGATCTTGAACGCCACGGCCTTGGCCGCGATGACGTGCATGAGCGGGCCGCCCTGCTGGCCGGGGAAGACGTTGGAGTTGATCTTCTTGGCCCACTCCTGCTTGGCCAGGATCACGCCGGAGCGGGGGCCGGCGAGGGTCTTGTGCACGGTGGAGGTGACGACGTCGGAGTGGGGCACCGGGCTCGGGTGCAGTCCGGCGGCCACCAGGCCGGCGAAGTGCGCCATGTCGGTCCAGAGCAGGGCCCCGACCTCGTCGGCGATCGAGCGGAAGGCGGCGAAGTCGAGGTGACGCGGGTAGGCCGACCAGCCGGCGATGATGACCTGGGGCTTCTCGGCGAGCGCCTGCTCGCGGAGCTTGTCCATGTCCACCCGGAAGGTGTCTTCCTCGACCTGGTAGGCCGCGACGTCGTAGAGCTTGCCGGAGAAGTTCAGCTTCATGCCGTGGGTGAGGTGTCCGCCGTGGGCGAGGGATAGGCCCATGATCTTGTCGCCGGGGGTGATCATCGCGGAGAGGGCGGCGGCGTTGGCCTGCGCGCCGGAGTGCGGCTGGACGTTGGCGAATTCGGCGCCGAAGAGGGCCTTGACCCGGTCGATCGCGAGCTGCTCGGCGACGTCGACGTATTCGCAGCCGCCGTAGTAGCGGCGGCCCGGGTAACCCTCGGCGTACTTGTTGGTCAGCACGGAGCCCTGGGCTTCCATGACGGCGCGGGGGGCGAAGTTTTCGGAGGCGATCATTTCCAGGGTGCCGCGCTGGCGGCCGAGCTCCTGGTCCAGGACGGCGGCGATCTCGGGATCGAGTTCAGCGAGGGGCTGGTTGCTTACGGCTGCTGAAGAAAGGCGAAGGGAAGTAGTCACGAAGAACTCCTGGCTTGGCAACGGTCACTGCTGTGAGGTCAGGTTACCGGCTGGTCCGCGCCGGCGCCCCTAGATTACGGGGCCGCGGGAGGGCAGCGCGGGGCTGCCAACCGGAAAAACATGACCCTCGGCCCAGGCGTACGATCCGTGGTCTGCGTGCGTGCCGCTCCCTGGTGGTAGGCCACCCAACGCCAGTTGCGACAGGTTAAGCCTATCCCAGCCGCGGGTAGGCTGTTCTATCGTGACTGACGACCAGCTGACTGCCTCCTATATCCTCACCCTCTCCTGCCCGGACCGGCCCGGCATCGTGCACGCGGTAGCCGGCGCCCTGCTGGTGGCGGGCTGCAATATTACGGACTCGCAGCAGTACGGCAGCGAGGGGACGGGCACCTTCTTCATGCGGGTGGAGGCGACGACGGCGGCCCCCGAGTCGGAGCTGCTCGCCGCGCTGGAGCCGGTGGCGCAGGCCTTCGGCATGCAGTGGAACCTGAACCCGGCCGGCCGGAAGCTCCGCACCCTGCTGATGGCCAGCACCTCGGCGCACTGCCTTAACGACCTGCTGTTCCTGCAGCGCTCCGGGACCCTGCCGATCGAAATTCCCGCGATCGTCTCCAACCACCGCGACCTCGCCGGCCTCGCCGAGTTCTACGGCATCCCCTTCCACTACATCCCCGTCACGAAGGACACCAAGGCCCAGGCCGAGGACGCCCTCCGCGCCCTGATGGCCGAGCACGACGTCGAACTGACCGTCCTGGCCCGCTACATGCAGATCCTCTCGGACGAGCTCTGCACCGAGCTGACCGGCAAGGCCATCAACATCCACCACTCGTTCCTGCCCTCCTTCAAGGGCGCCAAGCCGTACCACCAGGCGCACGCCCGGGGCGTGAAGCTGATCGGCGCCACCGCGCACTACGTCACCGCCGCCCTGGACGAGGGCCCGATCATCGAGCAGGAGGTCATCCGCGTGGACCACCGGCGCACCGCCGAGCAGTTCGTGCAGATGGGCCGCGATGTCGAGGGCCGCACCCTGGCCCAGGCCGTGCAGTGGCACGCCGAGCACCGGGTGCTGCTGGACGGCAACCGGACGGTCGTCTTCAGCTAGCCGTTCCCGGGAGGGCCCTTGCCGCGTGCGCGGCCGGGGCCCTTTACTGGAGCCATGACCACACCCATGACCGGGCCTTGGACCATGTACGACAGGGCGCAGCGGCTGGACGACTTCGTGGCCCTGCTCAAGGAGGAGGGCCGGCACGCCGTGTTGGGCCTGGACTGCGGCACGGGCGCCGAGGGCCTCGCTTTCGTCCGCGCCGGGCTCCACTTCACCGGCGTGGACGCCTCCGAGGAGAACATCCACGCCGCCCGCGCCCACGGCCTCTCCGCCTCGGTGGCAACCGCCGCCGCCCTGCCGTTCGCGGATGCCGCCTTCCCGGCCGTCTGGGCCCTCGACGCCCTGGCCGGACTCGACGCCGAGGCGGCCGACGACGCGGCCCGCGAGCTCCGGCGCGTAGCCGCCCCCGGGGCACCGATCGCCGTCGTCCTCCCGCAGGCCGGCCCGGACGCCGGCCCCGGACCCGGACCCGGCTTCACGATCCTCCGCGCCTGATCCCTGCCGCCCGACGCTCCCTCACGTCCGGCACGAATCCGCCCGACGCTCCCTCACGTCCGGCGCGAACCCGCCCGACGCTCCCGCAGGTCCGGCCGCTGTCCTAGGCTGGGGTCCATGACTCCCGTTTACGCTTTCGCCGGCGATACCCCGGCCGTCCACGACTCCGCCTTCGTTGCCCCGAGCGCCTCGATTATCGGCAACGCCAGCCTCGCCGAGTACTCCAGCGCCTTCTACGGCGTCACGGTCCGCGCGGACACCGCCGCCATCAGGGTCGGCGCCGGCAGCAACCTGCAGGACAACGTGGTGCTGCATGCGGACCCGGACTTCCCCTGCACGGTGGGCGCCGGCGTCAGCATCGGCCACGGCGCCGTGGTGCACGGCTGCACGGTCGAGGACGACTGCCTCATCGGCATGGGCGCCACCGTCCTCAACGGCGCCGTGATCGGCACCGGCTCGCTCGTGGCGGCAGGCGCCGTCGTGCTCGAGGGCACGGTAATCCCGCCCCGCTCGCTGGTGGCGGGCGTGCCCTCCAAGGTGCGCCGGGAACTCACGGAGGAGGAGTTCGACGGCGTCCGCCACAACGCCGCGCACTACCGGGAGCTCGCCCGGGCGCACCGGGAGCTGCACGGCTGATCCGTGCGCTGATCCGTGAGCCGGTTCGTGGGCTGATCCCGGGGCGGGGCGCGCCGCCGCTTGCGTTAACTTCTTGACTACAAACCCCTGATGGTGCACGCTTCTTTGCATGCCCTCACCAACGCGCTCAACGAGGAGCCGCACGAAAAACCCCGGGTCGCAGTCCGCGCTCCGCCATTTGAACCAGCAACGGATCATCGAATGCCTGCTCGCGGGCCCGTCCACGCAGGCTGAACTGGCCCGGCAGACCGGACTTTCCACGGCCACGGTCTCCAACATCGTCAAGATCATGCAGGACGCCGGGCTCGCCTCCACGGAACCGACCACCAGCTCCGGCCGCCGGGCCCTGAACGTCCGGCTCAACAGCCAGGGTGCCGTGGCGGTGGGCATCGACTTCGGTCGCCGGCACCTGCGCGTGGTGCTGGCCTCACTGAGCTATCACGTTTTGGCCGAGGAGGCGGTGCTCCTGCCGCTGGGCCACCACGCTGAGGACGGCATCGCCGCCGCCGTCGCCGTCCTTGACCGGCTGCTCGATACCAGCGGCGTCGAACGCAGCGCCCTGGTGGGTGCCGGCGTCGGCATCCCCGGCCCCATCGACCGCCGCTCCGGGACCGTTGCGCAGGGCGCCATCCTCCCCGAATGGGTCGGCATCAACATCCTGGAACGGCTCGAGGAAGCCCTTGATCTGCCGATTTTCGTGGACAACGACGCCAATCTCGGCGCCCTGTCCGAGGTGACGTGGGGACCGCACAGCGGCACCAGCAACCTGCTCTTCCTCAAGATCGGTTCGGGCATCGGCGCGGGCCTGATCATCAACGGGATGCCCTACTACGGCAACGTCGGCATCACCGGCGAAATCGGCCATGCCACCATCCACGAACACGGCCTGGTTTGCCGCTGCGGCAACCGCGGCTGCCTGGAAACCGTCGCCTCCACCACCACCATGCTGGAGCTGCTCAGCCGCGGCGACGACCGACCCATGACCAGCGAGGACATCGTCCGCAAGGCCCTCGCCAAGGACTCCGCCACCCTGCGGGTTGTGGACGACGCCGGCCTCGCCGCCGGGCGTGCGCTGGGCAACGTGGCGAATCTGATCAACCCCGAAGTGATCGTCGTCGGTGGGCCGCTGGCGGGCCTCGGCGAGCTCCTGCTGGACCCCATCCGGCGGGGCCTGATCCGGCACGCCGTGCCCGTGATCGGCGAGACAACCACCCTCACCATGTCCTCCCTGGGCGACCGCGCCGAGGCCCTCGGGGCCACCGCACTGGTCTTCCAGCAGGCCGGAATCCGGCGCAACTAGCTCCACCGTTATCCGTCCGTTGCGTTAAAGACTTGACGACAACGACGTGATCCAGTTTACTTTTCCATCAGACGGCCCTGCGGTTTGCAGGGGCGGACAACGAAGTCATGCATTGGAGGCGTAAGGGCAGATGACGTCCCTCGACACGCACAGCGATCCCGTAATTCTCGAGATGCGCTCCATCACCAAAGAGTTCCCCGGCGTTAAAGCTTTGGCCGAGGTGAACCTGCGGGTGAAGGCCGGCGAAATCCACGCCATCTGCGGTGAAAACGGCGCCGGCAAATCCACCCTGATGAAGGTCCTTTCGGGCGTTTACCCCCACGGCAGCTACACCGGCGACATCGTCTACCAGAACGAAGTCCAGGAGTTCAAGGACATCCGGGCCAGCGAGCACGCCGGCATCGTGATCATCCACCAGGAACTGGCGCTGATCCCCGAACTGTCCATCATGGAAAACATCTTCCTGGGCAACGAACCCACCAAGCGCGGCGTGATCGACTGGGCCGAGGCCCGGCTCCGCTCCACCGAACTGCTCGCCCGCGTGGGCCTGCGCGAGGACCCGGACACCCCGGTCAAGGAGATCGGCGTCGGCAAGCAGCAGCTGGTCGAGATCGCCAAGGCGCTGAACAAGAAGGTCAAGCTCCTCATCCTCGACGAGCCCACCGCAGCCCTGAACGAGTCCGACTCCCAGCACCTGCTGGACCTGATCCTGGGCCTCAAGGGCCGCGGCATCACCTCGATCATCATTTCCCACAAGCTGAACGAGATCGAGCAGATCGCGGACTCCATCACCATCATCCGTGACGGCAAGTCCATCGAGACCCTCGATGTGAAGGCCGACGGCGTCGACGAGGACCGCATCATCAAGGGCATGGTGGGCCGCACCCTGGAGTCCCGCTTCCCGGACCACACCCCGAACATCGGCGAGACCTTCTTCGAGGTCAAGAACTGGACCGTCGGCCACCCGCAGATCCAGGACCGCCTGGTCTGCAAGAACTCCAGCTTCTTCGTCCGCCGCGGCGAGATCGTCGGGTTCGCCGGGCTGATGGGTGCCGGCCGCACCGAGCTGGCCCGCTCCCTCTTCGGCCGCTCCTACGGCCGTTTCATCTCCGGCCACATCTACAAGGACGGCAAGGAAATCCAGCTCAAGACGGTCAAGGCGGCCATCAACGCCGGCCTGGGCTACGTCACCGAGGACCGCAAGTCCCTCGGCCTGAACCTGCTCGACGACATCAAGGCCACCACCGTCTCGGCGGCGCTGAAGAAGATCAGCAAGCACAACGTGGTCGACGCCGACGAGGAGTTCACCGTCGCGGAGCAGTACCGCAAGTCGCTGCGCACCAAGACCCCGTCGGTGGAGGAAGGCGTCGCGAAGCTCTCCGGCGGCAACCAGCAGAAGGTCGTCCTGGCCAAGTGGATGTTCACCGACCCGGACCTGCTGATCCTCGATGAGCCCACCCGCGGCATCGACGTCGGCGCCAAGTACGAGATCTACGGCATCATCCAGCAGCTGGCCAACCAGGGCAAGGGCGTGATCGTCATTTCCTCGGAACTGCCGGAACTGCTGGGCCTCTCCGACCGCATCTACACCATCTTCGAAGGCGCCATCACCGGCGTGCTGACCAAAGAGGAAGCCAGCCAGGAAAGCCTGATGAAGCTGATGACCTCCGCCCGCAAGACTGCCTGACCCCGGGCGATCCAGAACAATCCGGACTACAAGGACTGACACAATGAACGCGCTCAAGAAGCTCTTTGGCGGCAACACCCGCCAATTCGGCATGATCTTCGCCCTGGTTGCGCTGATCGTCTTCTTCCAGATTTTCACCGAGGGCCGCACGCTCACCCCGGGCAACGTCATCAACCTCTTCAACGGCAACTCCTACATCCTGATCCTCGCGATCGGCATGGTGCTGGTCATCATCGCCGGCCACATTGACCTCTCCGTCGGCTCCGTGGCCGCGTTCGTGGGTGTCAGCGTGGCCCTGATGATCCGTGACTGGGGCATCCCGTGGTACCTCGGCATCCTCTTCGGCCTGCTCCTGGGCGCCCTGATCGGCGCCTGGCAGGGCTTCTGGACCGCCTACGTCGGCATCCCGGCCTTCATCGTGACCCTCGCCGGCATGCTCCTGTTCCGCGGATTCAACCAGTACGTCGGCAAGTCCAACACCATCCCGGTGCCCAACGACTTCCAGTACATCGGTTCCGGCTACCTGCCCGAGTTCGGCCCGAACACCGGCTACAACAACCTCACCCTGCTGCTGGGTCTGGCCGGCGCCGTCTTCGTGATCGTCAGCGAACTGCGCGCCCGCCGCAAGGCCAAGTCCCTCGGCGCCGACGTGCCCGAGGCCTGGGTCACCATCACCAAGCTGGTCCTGATCTGCGCGGCCATTCTCTACGCGACGTACCTCTTCGCCACCGGCCGCCCGGGCACCTCGTTCCCGATCCCCGGCCTGATCCTGGCCGTGCTCGTCCTTCTCTACGGCTTCATCTCCTCGAAGACGGTCATCGGCCGCCACGTCTACGCCGTCGGCGGCAACCGCCACGCGGCCGAACTCTCCGGCGTCCAGTCCAAGAAGGTCAACTTCCTGGTCATGATGAACATGTCGATCCTCGCCGGCCTCGCCGGCATGATCTTCGTCGGCCGCTCCACCGCCTCCGGCCCGTTCGACGGCGTCGGCTGGGAACTGGATGCAATCGCGGCAGTCTTCATTGGCGGCGCGGCCGTGACCGGCGGCGTCGGCACCGTGATCGGCTCGATCGTCGGTGGCCTGGTGATGGCTGTCCTGAACAACGGCCTGCAGCTGCTCGGCGTCGGCGCCGACCTGACCCAGATCATCAAGGGCCTGGTCCTGCTGATCGCCGTCGCGTTCGACGTCTACAACAAGTCGCAGGGCAAGAAATCGATCATCGGCATGATGATGAAAAACTTCGGCCGCGGCAACGAGATCAAGGCCGACGAGACCACTTCCACCAAAGAGGTCATCGCCAAGGAATCCTGACCGGATCCCTTCCCCTAAACCACCGAGTCTCCACGCACCATCAAAAGAAAGTGAACCAAGCAATGCAAATGATTGGTAAAGCAGGAAAGGCAGCAGCAATCGCTGCTATTGCGGCACTGGCGCTGACAGCCTGCGGCCGTGCCGACACCGGCACCTCCGGTTCCGCGAGCAGCGGCGGCGAGGCGTTCCCCAAGAACTCCCCGATCGGCGTCGCCCTCCCGCAGAAGACCAGTGAGAACTGGGTCCTCGCGGAGAAGCTGTTCAACGATGGCCTCAACGGTGCCGGCTTCAAGGCTGATGTTCAGTTCGCCAACGGTGGCGTTTCCGAGCAGCAGAACCAGATCAGCGCCATGGTCACCAAGGGGGACAAGGTCATCATCGTCGGTGCCATCGACGGTGCGCAGCTGGGTACCCAGCTGAAGCAGGCCAAGGACGCCGGCGCGACCATCATCGCGTACGACCGTCTGCTGCTGAACACCGAGAACGTCGACTACTACGTCGCCTACGACAACTTCAAGGTTGGCGTCCTGCAGGGCCAGGCCCTGCTGGACGGCATGAAGGCCAAGAAGCCGACGGGCCCGTACAACATCGAACTGTTCGCCGGTTCCCCGGATGACGCCAACGCGAAGGTCTTCTTCGACGGCGCAATGAGCGTGCTGAAGCCGAAGATGGACGACGGCACCCTCAAGGTCGTTTCCGGCCAGACCTCCTTCGAGCAGGCTGTGACCCAGGGCTGGAAGGCTGAGAACGCCCAGCGTCGCGCCGACACCCTGCTCAGCGGCAGCTACGGCAGCACCACCCTTGACGGCGTCCTGTCCCCGAACGACACGCTGGCCCGCGCGGTCCTGACCTCGGTCAAGGCTGCAGGCAAGCCGTTGCCGGTTATCACGGGTCAGGACTCCGAGGTTGAGTCCGTCAAGTCCATCATGGCCGGTGAGCAGTACTCCACCATCAACAAGGACACCCGCAAGCTCGTTGAGCACGCGATCACCATGGTCAAGGACATCCAGGCCGGCAAGAAGCCTGAGATCAACGACGACAAGTCCTACAACAACAAGGTCAAGACCGTTCCGGCGTTCCTGCTGGAGCCGGTCATCGTGACCAAGGAGAACGTCAAGACCGCTTACGTTGACGATCCGGTACTCGGACCGATCACCAAGTAGTCTTCCGCTCCACCATCAGGGCCCCGGCTCCCCCGCAGTTCGCTGCGGGAGGGTCGGGGCCCTGTTGCGTCCGGGGGCCTGGGGGCTCGGGGCGGCGGCTGGCCAGGGACGACGACGGCGGCGCCCCGGGTGAGAGGATGGCAGCATGAACGCCCCGATCGCCAGGCCCTGGCTCTTTGACCAACCCGACCAGGATCCCCGGACCGCCACCGGAGCGCGGCTGCGCTGGGGCGTCATCGCCACCGGCGGGATCGCGGCCACCGTCACCCGGGACCTGGAACTGCTCGCGGACGCGCAGCTGTACGCGGTCTCCTCCCGCAGCCAGGCCGCCGCGGATGCCTTCGCGGCGGACTACGGCTTCGCCCGCGCCTACGGGGACCGGGACGGGGTTCCGGGCTACGAGCACCTGCTGGCCGACGACGCCGTCGACGTCGTCTACGTGGCTACCCCGCACGCCCAGCACCATGCCATCGCCAAGGCCGCGCTCACGGCCGGCAAGCACGTCCTATGCGAGAAGGCCCTCACCGTCAATGCCCGCGAGGCGGCCGAGCTGATCGACCTGGCCCGCGCCAACGGACTGTTCCTGATGGAGGCGATGTGGAGCCGGTTCCTGCCGGCGATGCAGCGGGCCTTCGAGATCGCCGCGTCCGGCGAGATCGGCGAGGTCCAGTGGGTCGGCGCGGATCTGGGCTTTCCGGCCCCCTACTCCCCCACTTCACGGCTCTGGGCGCCGCGGGACGGCGGCGGAGCCCTGCTGGATATCACCATCTACCCGTTGCTCTGGGCGCTGGGCACGCTGGGCTTCCCGCAGACGGTCACCGCCACTGGCTTCGTCAACGACGACGGCGTCGACGCCCAGAACGCCCTGACGCTCGGCTACCACCACGGGGCGCAGGCGCAGCTGACCTCCTCCCTGCTGGCGCACGGGCCGCGCACCGCCACCGTGGCCGGGAACAAGGGGTTCCTGCAAAGCCTGGGATCGATCAACAACCCCCGCGAGCTGCTGGTCCGGGTGGGCTTCGACGATCCGCGGACGGAACAGTTCACCACGGTGGGCCGCGGCTACAGCTACGAGCTGCGCGAGGTCACCCGCTGCATCCAGCAGGGGCTGACCGAGAGCCCCGTGATGCCGCTGCAGGATTCCCTGGACACCATGCGGTTGTTCGACGGCGTCCGCGCCCAGCTGGGGGTCAGCTACCCGAACGACGTGCACGTTCGCTGACGCGGGACTCCGGAGGACACCGGTCACCGGTCACCGGTCACCGGTCACCGGACCATGCACCCGAAATCCGGGACTAATAGTGCCCTCCCGCTCTGGACGCGCCGCTACGCCTGGCTCTACGCTATAGGCCAATCATCGAGCCTATCCGGGGAGGGGTGTTGCGCATGCGTGAAGCGGCGGGCCCTTCTCCCCTGCGTCTCCGGCTCCGGCGGCTCCTCCTGGCCCTGTTGGCGGTCTGTGCCTGGCTGACGCTGAGCGCCGCCGCGGCCAGCGCCGACGAGCCGGCCGCCATCACCGTTGCAGCCGGCCACGTGAAAACCTCGCTGGGCACCATGATCCAACTGCCCATGACCGACGAGGCACTGGAGGCCGCCGCGACGCCCGCCCCGGAGCCGACGGCAACGGCCACGGCGCCCGCCGTCGAGGCTACGCCGGTGTCACCGGCACCCGCGCCCGCCGAATCGGCTCTTCCGGCCACCGAGCCCCAGCCGGACCCGGCCACCGCTCCCGTCACCGCCCCGGAGCCGACCGTACAAGATCCACCAGTGCAAGATCCGGCCCCGGCGCCCGATCCCACCCCGGTCGTCCCGGCACCCGTGCCGCCCGTGGACCCCGTCGTCGTGCCCGTTCCCGTCGTCACGGAACCGGCGCCGCCCGTGGTGGCCCCTTCGCCTTCTCCCGTCCCCGTCCCGGCCCCGGCCCCCACCACGCCCGCACCGACACCGACTCCGACGCCCTCAGCCACGGCTCCCGTGCCAGTCGTGACCGTCCCCGTGGTCTCTGTCCCGGTAGTCACCGTCCCGGCGTCGCCCGTTCCGGTGCTGCCCGTGATCGACCCGCTGGCCGGATCCACCGGCACCACCCCCGCCACCCAGCCGCCCGCGCAGTCGGCCCCGTCGCCCGCTCCCCCGGCCGCCGAGCCCGCAGCTTCCCCGGGCCGGCCTGCCGCCTCCGGCCAGCCCACAGGTCCCGCCAGCCCGGCCACCGCGGTGACAGTCGCCGCCGTTGACCCGGCGCTCCCCTGCAGCCCGGCCCCCGTGGTCGTGCGTCAAAACGTAGGCAGCATCACCAGTTACGCTGCGACGCATCCGTCGTTCACCCCGGTCCTGGTCCTGCCGGAGCCGAATCTGCCAGCGCCCGCGCCCGGCACCGTCCCGACAGGGTCGGCCGGTACGGCCGCGCCCGCAGGTGACGGCGCCCCCGCCGCGCCCGCCGGCAACAACGACCTGCCGCACCCGTGGGGCGGAGAAACGGGCTTCCCGGCTCCCTCTGCGCTGCCGCCCGCCCCAGGCTCCGGATCCGGCGGCGGTTCCACCGCCGGCAGCGCTTCCGGCACCGCCGCCTGGCTGCCGGATGCCTTCCTTGTCGTACCGCCGCTGGGCTTCGAGCCCATTAGCGGCCCGCTCCAGCACGCCTACCGCGCCGTCACCGCGGACCCCGGCTCTTCTCCCGACTAGCTGGACCGTCCTCTGCAGCATCGCTCTGCAGAGAACTGTCCCGCGGGCCGCCCATTGCGCCCGCCACCAGCTCGTCAGGAGAAGTTTCCATGTGCCCCACCCCCGCCGGACCCCGGCACCCGTTTCCCGCTTCAATCAAAGTCCCGCCGTCGCGCCACGCCGCCACCAGGTCCCGGGCGGCCGTCGCAGCCGTGTCCTCCCGGCCACTGCGGAACGCCCGCCGTGATACAGGCCGCCCCGCGCAGGTTCTCGTGAGCGCCGGGGCGTGGTCGTTGGGTCCGCTGGGGGATCCAACGGCCGCGCAGGCCCCGGCGGAACCCTTCAGTCCCGTGCCAGCAAGGCGCCGTTGCCGGAAAAGTCTCTATCCCCGGCGGCGCCCCTGTCAGAAAGGTCACGAACAGGAACAAGCGCACAGCACCCGTCACGTACCAGCACCACCATGGGGGCCATTCTGCCCCGCGCCGGACCGCGATACCCATACCCGTATCATTTCCTTAGGACGCCACCGCGGCGTCCGGATGCAACAGGGGGTACCCGTGGACACGTCGCCCAACGAGGTCACGGCCGAGGTTCTCAGCGGCCGCTACCGACTGGGAGAGGTCATCGGCCGGGGCGGAATGGCCTCGGTCTACACCGCCAAGGATGAGAACCTGGGCCGCGACGTGGCGCTGAAGCTCTTCGCACCCCAGGCCTCAGATGCCGACGAACTGCGCCGGCAGCAGGCCGAAATCGAACTCCTGGCAACTCTCAACCACCCCGGCCTGGTTACCCTCTTCGACGCCGGCACCGACACCCGCGTCCCGGACGAGCCCCGCCCTTTCCTGACCATGGAACTGGTGGACGGACAGGACCTCCGCACCCGCATCCGGCACAGCCCGCTGCCCCTGGACGAGGTGGCCGTGATCGGCGCCGGCCTGGCCGACGCCCTCGCCTACGTCCACTCCCTCGGCATCATCCACCGGGACATCAAACCCGCCAACGTCCTGCTGGTCCGGACCCGGCCGGGCGAGCCGCTCCGGCCCAAGCTGACCGACTTCGGCATCGCCAGGATCGCCGACGGGACCCGCCTCACCGCCACCGGGACCATGGTCGGCACCGCCGCCTACCTCAGCCCCGAACAGGCCCGCGGCGCGGACATGGGCCCGGCCAGCGACATCTACTCCCTGGGCCTGGTGCTCCTGGAGTGCATCAAGGGCACCGTGGAGTACCCGGGAAGCGCCGTCGAATCGGCGGTGGCCCGGCTGCACCGGGCGCCCGCCATCCCCGACGACGTGCCCGCCGCCTGGGCCAGCCTGATCCGGGCCATGACGGCGCTTGACCCGCTGGAGCGCCCGGCCGCCTCCGACCTCGAGCCCGTCCTGCGCCAGGCCCTGGTCTCCCCGGATTACCTGCCCGGCCCGCTGGCCGAGCAGCAGACCCGTGTGCTGCCCGAGCCCCCGGCCCGACCGCCGAAATCGGCGAAGGGTCCGGCGCGGGGCCGGTCGCGGAATACCGCCAGGGGCGCGGCCGCAGGTTCAGGTGCGGGCCCGGGGCTGGGCTCGACGGCCCGGACGACGGCGCCTGGTACCGCCGCGCTGCCGCCCATCCCCTCGACTGCCGCACTTTCCGCCTCCCGGCCGGGCCTCTCAGCCGCACCGGGCCGCCCCACCGCCCGGCGGCCGCTGGGCCGGCGGGCCAAGCTCCTGCTGGCCCTCGCCGTCGTCGTGCTGCTCGCGGTTGCCGCCGCCGTGCTGCTCTCCCTGACCGCGGCGCCCGCCGCACCGCCGCCGGTCCCGTACCCGGCCGTGACGGGAGACATCGGCGAGCACCTGAAGCAGCTGGAAGAGAGCGTGAACCCATGACCGGCCTGTCCTCCAATGGCGCGCGCCTTGTGAACCGCCGCGCCGCCGCCGCGGCGTTGGCCCTGATCGTAAGTGCCGGCGCGCTGGGCGGATGTGCCTCCCCCGCCCCCGACCTGGACGCCGCCGCAGCCGGCCAGCTGCAGTCGCGCGTCCTCGCCGTCACCCAAGCCGCGGCCGCCGACGATTCCCCGGGCGCCCTGAAACAGCTGGATGAACTGACCACCGCCCTGGACACCGCCGCCGCGGACGGCAAGGTCTCCTTCAAAAGGCACCAGAGCATCAAATCCTCCATCGACGCCGTCCGGAACGACCTGAACGCCCGGATCGCCCAGCAGCAGGCCGCCAAGGATGCCGCCGCCAAGGCCGCCGAGGAGGAGAAGGCGGCGCAGGCTGCAGCCGCCGAGGAGGAAAAGGCGGCGCAGGCTGCAGCCGACGCGGCGGCCAAGGCGGCCGCGGATCAAGCCGCCGCCGACCAGGCTGCCGCTAATCAAGCGGCCCAACAGGCCGCCGCCCAGCAGGCTCAACAGCAGGCACCCGGTAAGGCCAAGGGCGGCAAGAAGGGCGGCGGCTAGCCCGCGGGTCTTTGCCGTTGCCGCCCCGGCCATCGTGCCCGGACTTTGCCGGATGCCCCGTTGCGGATAGCTTGTGAATCAGGCCGCAGAGAGCCGGGCTTTATCCGACCAGAGGAGTACAGAGCGCATGGCAACAGTGCAGGAATCCATCGACGTCAACGTCCCCGTCAAGCAGGCCTACAACCAGTGGACCCAGTTCGAGGATTTTCCCCAGTTCATGACAGGCGTCGACAGCGTCCGGCAGCTCGATGACACCACCGTCCACTTCGAGACCAGCATCCGGGGCGTCCAGCGCGCCTACGATGCCCGGATTACGGCGCAGGAACCGGACCGGCTGGTTGCGTGGGAGAGCATCGACGCCCCGCGGAATGCCGGCGCGGTGCGCTTCACCGAGCTCACGCCGGGCTCCGTGCGGGTCGACGTGGAGCTCAGCTGGGAGCCAGAGGGTGCCGTGGAGAAGCTCGGCGCCGCCGCCGGGCTCGACTCCCGGCAGGTGGCCGCGGACCTGGAGCGGTTCAAGAAGTTCATCGAGGACCGCGACTTCGAGACCGGCGCCTGGCGGGAACGGGTCAACAACGGCGAGGTCGACTCCGGGCTGACCCCGGTGACGGACCCGGATTACGACGTGATCGGCACGGGCGCGCCGCAGAACACAGATCCGGACCTGGCCACGGAGCCCGCGACCGGCCCCGCAGCGGACGCGGACGACGCCACCGCCGAGGGCGGGCGCCGCGCCGACGATTAACGGCGGATTCGAAAAACAGCCTAAACGCCGACGGCGCACCGGATACCCGGTGCGCCGTCGGCGTTTATCGCCTCAAGTGCCTAGCCCAGCAGGGACAGGGCCTTGCTGAAGGTGGCGGAGGGGCGCATCACGGCAGAGGCCTTGGCCTCGTCCGGGCGGTAGTAGCCGCCGAGGTCCACCGGGGAGCCCTGGACGGCCAGCAGCTCGCCGACAATGGCTTCCTCGTCGGCGCTGAGGGTCTTGGAGACCTCGGCGAACGCCTGGGCGAGTTCGGCGTCGTCGCTCTGGCGTGCCAGTTCGTCGGCCCAGAACTTGGCCAGGTAGAAGTGGCTGCCACGGTTGTCCAGCTCGCCGGCCTTGCGCTTCGGGGACTTGTTCTCGAGCAGGAAGGTGCCGGTGGCGCGGTCCAGGGTGTCCGCGAGAATCTGGGCGCGGGCGTTACCCGTGGTGGTGGCCAGGTGCTCGAAGCTCACGGCCAGGGCCAGGAATTCGCCCAGGCTGTCCCAGCGCAGGTGGTTTTCCTTGAGCAGCTGCTGGACGTGCTTCGGGGCGGAGCCGCCGGCGCCGGTCTCGAACAGACCGCCGCCGTTGATCAGCGGGACGATCGAGAGCATCTTGGCGCTGGTGCCCAGTTCCAGGATCGGGAACAGGTCCGTGAGGTAGTCGCGGAGCACATTGCCGGTGACGGAGATGGTGTCCTCGCCCTTGCGGATGCGCTCCAGGGTGAAGGCGGTGGCCTCCTCCGGGGACATGATCTCGATCTGCAGGCCCTCGGTGTCGTGGTCCTTGAGGTATTCCTCGACCTTGGCGATCATCCGGGCGTCGTGCGCGCGGGTCTTGTCCAGCCAGAATACGGCCGGGGTCGCGGAGGCGCGGGCACGGGTGACGGCCAGCTTGACCCAGTCGCGGATCGGCACGTCCTTGGTCTGGCAGGCGCGCCAGATGTCGCCCGGGGAGACCTGGTGTTCGATCAGGACGGTGCCCTCGTCGTCGACCACCTGGACGGTGCCGGCGGCGGTGATCTCGAAGGTCTTGTCGTGGCTGCCGTATTCCTCGGCGGCCTGGGCCATCAGGCCGACGTTCGGGACGGTGCCCATGGTGGTGGGGTCGAAGGCGCCGTGGGCGCGGCAATCATCGATGACCACCTGGTAGATGCCGGCGTAGCTGCTGTCCGGCAGGACGGCGAGGGTGTCCGCCTCCTGCCCGTCGCGGCCCCACATGTGGCCGGAGCTGCGGATCATGGCCGGCATGGAGGCGTCCACGATCACGTCGGAGGGCACGTGCAGGTTGGTGATGCCCTTGTCCGAGTCGACCATGGCCAGCTCGGGGCCCTCGTTGAGGCCCTTGGTGATGGCGGCCTCGACGTCTCCGCGGGTCTCCTCGGGGAGGTCCTCCAGGCCGTTGAGGATGGAGGCCAGGCCGTTGTTCGGGCTGAGGCCGGCGGCGGCGATCTGCTCGCCGTAGGTGGCGAAGAGGTCCGCGAAGTAGGCCTTGACCACGTGGCCGAAGATGATCGGGTCGGAGACCTTCATCATGGTGGCCTTGAGGTGGGCAGAAAAGAGGACACCCTCTTCCTTGGCGCGGGCCACCTGGGCCTTGAGGAACTCGTCCAGGGCAGCGGCGCGCATCACGGTGCCGTCGATGACCTCGCCGGCCAGGACCGGGAAGGCACGCTTGAGGACCTTGACGGTGCCGTCGTCCTTGACCAGCTGGATCTTGAGGTTGGTGTCGGCCGGGATCACCACGGACTTCTCGTTGGAGCGGAAGTCGTCGGCCTCCATGTGGGCCACGTTGGTCTTGGACTCCGGGGTCCAGGCACCCATGCTGTGCGGGTTCTGGCGCGCGTAGTTCTTCACCGACAGCGGCGCGCGGCGGTCCGAGTTACCCTCGCGCAGCACCGGGTTTACGGCGGAGCCCTTGATCTTGTCGTAGCGGGAGCGGATGTCCGTCTCCTCGTCCGAGGCCGGGTTGTCCGGGTAGTCCGGGAGGGCGTAGCCCTGGCCCTGGAGCTCGGCGATGGCGGCCTTCAGCTGCGGCACGGAGGCACTGATGTTCGGCAGCTTGATGATGTTGGCTTCAGGCTTCTTGGCGAGTTCGCCGAGTTCGGCGAGCGCGTCGCCGATGCGTTGGTCTTCGGTGAGGTAGTCGCCGAAGACGGCGATGATGCGGCCGGCAAGCGAAATGTCGCGGGTCTCTACCTCCACACCGGCCGTCGAGGCGTAGGCCTCAATGATCGGCAAGAACGAATAGGTAGCCAGCATCGGCGCTTCGTCGGTGTGGGTATAGATAATCTTGGCCATGCTTGGGCGTCTCCCTGAAAGTCTGCGGAAATCTTTGTTATCTCAACGGCTCTAACTTACCCGAGGTGGCGGCCTCGGCGCTTGTTAGGGACGGCCGGCGGCAGTCAGGTGAAGCGGGCTCGACGGCGGGTAGCGGCCAAAAAGCGATATGACAAGTTTTGACAAACAGCTTTACAGGTTCGTCATAGTGCAGTAGGTTCGATGCCATCACTGCGGCCCGTCCCCAAGGGCCGCACCGCATCCCGCACCCAAAAGGATCCCCATGCGCACACGCAAATCCCTGGGCACCAGCCTGCTCAGCCTCTCCGCCGCAGCCCTGCTCGCCGTCGTCGCCGCCGGCAGCGCCACCGCCTCCCCCGGCGGTGCCGGACGCGCCCCCTCGGGCACTCCGGACGTGGCCAGCCACACCGTGACCGAGGCCGCCGCCGCGGACTACTGGACGCCCGAACGGATGCGCAACGCGATCCCCGGTGACGTGCTGGCCGCCAAGGCCGTGAACCGCGGCGCCGCGAAGGCCGACGCGGGCAAGCCGGTGGAGGTGGGGGCGCCGGCGAAGGTGGAGGGAACCACCCCCACGCTGCAGTCCAAGCAGGTCCAGACCAAGACCAACGCCAGCGAGAACCCCGTCCCGCACATCGGCAAGGTTTTCTTCACCCTGGCCGGCGCCAACTACGTATGCTCCGGCAACTCCGTGACCTCGGCGAACAAGAGCACAGTGTCCACCGCCGGGCACTGCGTCAACGAGGGCCCGGGCGCCTTCGCCACCAACTTCACCTTCGTGCCGGCCTATCTCAACGGGTCGGCACCCTACGGGAAGTGGACGGCCAACGCCCTCTACACCCCCACCCAGTGGAGCTCGGGCGGCGACATGACCTATGACACCGGCTTCGCCGTGATGAACACCCTCAACGGGAAGACCCTCTCCGACGTGGTCGGCGCCTCAGGGGTGCAGTTCAACGCCGCCCGTGGCCTGAGCTACAAGTCCTTCGGCTACCCGGCCGCCGCCCCGTTCAACGGCGAATCGCTCAAGAGCTGCAGCGGCACCGCCAAGAACGATCCGTATAACCCGCAGTTCAACACCCAGGGCATCCCGTGCAACATGACCGGCGGCTCCTCCGGCGGCCCGTGGTTCATCGGCACCAGCTCTTCCGGCTACCAGAACTCGATCAACAGCTACGGCTACGGCAGCAGCTCCACCACCATGTATGGCCCCTACTGGGGCTCGGTCATCCAGCAGGCCTACAGCACCGCCGCAGCCTCCTAAGTACCAGTTCCCCAACTATCCGCGCCCTAGGGAAAGGAAAAGACAGGGCAACGCGGGGTTCCACCGCCGGCCATCCCCCTCGACAGGCCGGCACCGGGACCCCGCGTTCCCGCGTCCGTCGCCGTTCCCCGGCATAACAAACAGCGGCCGTGCCCTTCCCGTCGGGGAAGGGCACGACCGCTGTTTTTATGCAGGCTCCACGAGCCGCCCGGTCTCCCGGGCGGAGGTTCCTAGTGGAAGAAGTGGCGGGCGCCGGTGAAGTACATCGTGATGCCGGCGGCGTTGGCCGCGGCGATGACTTCCTCGTCCCGGACGGAGCCGCCGGGCTGGACGACGGCGCGGACGCCGGCGTCGATCAGGATCTGCAGGCCGTCGGCGAACGGGAAGAACGCGTCCGACGCCGCGACGGCGCCGCGGGCACGCTCCGGCGCCCCGGAGACGTCGAAGCGTTCGAGGCCCCGCCGGCGCCGTCGACGTCGGACTCCACGGAGACGCCCAGGGTGTTGGCCCGTTCGACGGCGAGGCGGCAGGAGTCGAGCCGGTTGACCTGGCCCATGCCGATGCCCACGGCGGCGCCGTCGGCGGCCAGCAGGATGGCGTTGGACTTGGCCGCGCGGCACGCGGTCCACGCGAAGGCGAGGTCGGCGAGGGTCTTCTCGTCGGCGGCCTCACCGGCGGCGAGGGTCCAGTTGGCGGGGTTGTCGCCGTCGGCGTCGACATTGTCCGTGGCCTGGACCAGCATGCCGCCGGAGACCTGGCGGAACTCGGTCGGGTAGCGGCCGTAGCCCTCGGGCAGGGTCAGCAGGCGGATGTTCTTTTTCTTGGAGAGGATCTCCACCGCCTCATCCTCGAAGCCGGGGGCGATGACCACCTCGGTGAAGATGCCGGCGACGGTCCGGGCCATGCCGGCGGTGACGGTGCGGTTGGCCGCGATCACGCCGCCGAAGGCGGAGACGGGGTCGCAGGCGTGGGCCTTGGCGTGCGCGTCGGCGATCGGGTCCGCGGCGTCGGCGGAGCCCACGGCCACGCCGCACGGGTTGGCGTGCTTGATGACCGCGACGGCGGGCTGGTCGAAGTCGAACGCGGCGCGCAGGGCGGCGTCGGCGTCGACGAAGTTGTTGTAGCTCATGGCCTTGCCGTGCACCTGGTCGGCCTGCGCGATGCCGGCCGGGGCGGCCTTGTCCACGTAAAGGGCGGCCTGCTGGTGCGGGTTCTCGCCGTAGCGCAGTACCTCGGAGCGCTCCAGTGCCAGGCCGGCGTAGGCGGGCCAGTCGATGACGCCGTCGCCGTCCTCGTCCAGGAACTGGCTGGCGGTCCAGGTGGCGACGGCGGTGTCGTACGCCGCGGTGTGCGCGAAGGCCTTGGCGGCCAGCCGGCGGCGGGTCTTCAGGTCGAAACCGCCGGCGGCGGCGGCTTCCACGACGGAACCGTAGGCGGCAGGGTCAACCACGATCGTGACGGCGGCGTGGTTCTTCGCGGCCGAGCGCACCATGGCGGGGCCGCCGATGTCGATCTGCTCGACGACGTCGTCCTGCGCGGCGCCGGACTTTACGGTCTCCACGAACGGGTAAAGGTTCACCACCACGAGGTCGAACGGCTCGATGGCCATGTCCTCGAGGGTCTTCATGTGGGCGGGAACGCGGCGGTCGGCGAGGATGCCGCCGTGGACGCGCGGGTGCAGCGTCTTGACCCGGCCGTCGAGCATTTCCGGGGAGCCCGTGACTTCTTCGACTTCCTGCACCGGGATCCCGGCGGCCGCGATTTTCTTGGCGGTGGAGCCGGTGGAGACGATCCGGACGCCGGCGTTGTGCAGGCCCTGGGCGAGCTCCTCCAGGCCGGTCTTGTCGTAGACCGAGATGAGGGCCCGGCGAATGGGGACACGGTCGATGGACACACGCTCATGCTGCGTAAAGCTCACAAAAGTCTCCGTCTTATATCGCGGCGCGGCCGCGGCGGGTGGGGATGCGCCCAGTTTATCGCGTCGGCCCGGACTTCCCCGTCCCGGGACCGCCGCCCAGGCCGAGTGTGAAGCGGCTCCGCGCGCCGGGGCCGGCCACCTCCCCGGCCGTCGGTCCGGGCACGTAGAGTTCTTGCAGGAGGCCAGATATGAACACGTATACCACGGTGCCCAGCGGCGAACAGGTGGTCCAGGAGCTGCCGTGGCGGTGGAAGGTCCAGGGCCGGATTTTCCTGATCGGCGGGCTGGGTTTCATGTTCGACGCCTGGGACGTCACGCTCAACGGCATCCTCATCCCGCTGCTGTCCAAGCACTGGTCGCTCGGCCCCGGGGACGCCGCGTGGATCGGCACCTCCAACCTCATCGGCATGGCCCTCGGCGCCTTCGTCTGGGGCACCATTGCGGACACGATCGGCCGGAAGAAGGCTTTCTCCGCCACGCTGCTGATCTTCTCCATCTTCACCGTCCTCGGCGCGCTCTCCCCCGACTTCACCTGGTTCGTGGTGTTCCGGTTCCTGGCCGGGTTCGGCCTGGGCGGCTGCATCCCGGTGGACTACGCGCTGGTGGGCGAGTTCACGCCGCGGAAGCAGCGCGGCGGGGTCCTCACCGCGATGGACGGCTGGTGGCCGGTGGGGGCCGCCCTGTGCGGCTTCGTCTCCGCCGGGCTGGTGGCGGCGTTCGCGGACTGGCGCCTGACCATGCTGATCATGGTGCTGCCTGCCCTGCTGGTGGTCTGGGTCCGCCGCAGCGTCCCGGAGTCCCCGCTGTTCCTGATCCGGAAGGGGCGCCGCGAGGAGGCGGCCGCCGTGATCGATTCCCTGGTGGCAGCGACCGGCGGCCAGGCCCGGGCGTACAGCCTGCCCGAGCCGCAGGACGTCCCCCGGCTCTCCGCCGGCAGCGCCTGGACCCAGCTGCGCGCGCTGTGGCGCTACGACTGGAAGATCACCACCGCGGCCTGGGCCCTGTTCTTCTCCATCCTGCTGGTCTACTACCTGTCCCTGACCTGGATGCCGCGGATCCTGATCGGCGCCGGGTTCGAGGAGTACAAGGCGTTCCTGACCACGGCCTCGATGGCCGCCGTCGGGCTGCTGGGCGTGGTGGTGGCGGCCCTGCTGGTGGAGCGGACGGGACGCAAATGGATCCTGGCGGTCACCGGCCCGCTCTCGGCCCTGATCCTGGTGGTGGTCGCCGTCGTCGTGGACATCCCCACGGCCGCGGTGTTCTGGCTGCTGCTCTTCGGCTTCGTAGTGCAGGTGGCCATCCCGGTGCTGTACGCCTACGTCTCCGAGCTGTACCCGACCGAGCTGCGCGGCACCGGCTTCGGCTGGGCCTCGACCTTCTCCCGGGTAGGTGCAGGCTTCGGGCCGCTGCTGTTCGCCGCGGTGCTCTGGCCGCAGCTGGGACTGGCCACCTCGTTCGCCCTGGCCGGCGGGCTGGTGCTGGTCTCGGTGCTGTGGATGGCGTTCTTCGCCCCGGAGACCAAGCAGCGCCGGCTGGACTGACACCCTTCCTGCCCCAACTCACTCGCAGCTGAGACCGTTTTCAGCCCCCACAACGTCCTCGGCTGCCAGGCAGTTTGCGACGAATCACCCCGGCTGCCAGCCGTGCGCATAGAGCGCAGCCCGGACCTTGGCGACGGCAGCATGGCCAGACTTCGCCAGGTGACTCTTCGAAATGCGGACCGATGTCCAGCCCGCGGAGGCGAAATCTTCTTCCCGGGCGATGTCCCGGACTACCTGGGCCGCGTCCGAATGGACTGTCTCGCCCTCATACTCCACTGCCACGCGGTGCTCGGGGTAGGACAGGTCCGGTTCACGAACGACGCCGGGCCGAAGAACGGTGGGGGCGTTCAGCTGCGGTTCGGGGAGACCCGCCCGGCCAAGGATCAGGCGCAGTCTCGTCTCCGGTGCCGAATCGGCACCCACGCGCGCGTCCTCCAAGGCCAGCCGCGCTTTGCGGATTCCGGGCGTGCCCTTGTGCCGGTCCAGCATGTCGGCAAGTTCCTCGATGGTTGCGTAGGGTTCGGACCGGCCCTCGAACGAGGGTCGCGGCCGGCGCAGCAGGTGGTCCGCGACGACGGTGATCTCGTCAATACTCATCCGCCGGGAACAGTCCAGCCAGGTCCGGGCCCTGGTGGTGACGAGGGCGCCGTCGACCTCCGTGATCTCGTCGTCGAAGAACTGGCCCACGTGGCCAACCACGCCCCGGCGGCGCGGAATGGCCATGGTGTCCGGCCGGGAGATGTGGACGCCGGGATCGTGAAGCCCCGGATGGAAACCCGGGAAACCCCAGATCCTGAAGGCCGTCGCGTGGGAGGCGGCCGAGAACTCCGTCACGATGGTCAGCGGCCTGACCAGCAGCGGGCTCTCCGTCGGAACACCCGCTGGCACCCGGATGCCGCGACTCGGGACCATAAGGGACCGGTGCTTGAGCCGGCGCCGGCTTGCTCCGGCGTCGACGGCTTCCTGGAACGTGAAGGGCGCGGTACCCAGCGGGGCCGGAAGCGGCCGCGGTGTTTTCATCGACCCATCGTCGCAAAGCCGGGGCCACCCTCGGAGGGTTATCCACAGGCGGGGCTCCGGCCCGCACACTGGCTGTCAGCTGAGGCCGTTCTGAGGCGCCAAAACGGCCCCTGCTGCGAGTTAGTTGGGTGCCGCGGCGGCGAGGTCGCGGAGGGTGGACACCAGCAGTCGCCGTTCCACGGTCTTGATCCGCTCGTGCAGGGTCTCCTCGGTGTCGCCGTCCTCCACCGTGACGGCTTCCTGGGCGATGATCGGGCCGGTGTCCACGCCGGCGTCGGCCCAGTGCACCGTGCAGCCGGTGACCTTGACCCCGTACGCCAGGGCGTCGCGGACGCCGTGCGCGCCGGGGAAGGCCGGCAGCAGCGCCGGGTGGGTGTTGAGGTATTTGCCGTCGAACGCGGCGATGAAGTCGGCGCTGACGATCCGCATGAATCCGGAGGAGACGACGACGTCGGGCCGGTAGGCGGCGACGGCTTCGGTTAGGGCCGCGTTCCAGGCCGCGCGGTCCGGGTAGGCCTTGAAGTCCACCACGAAGGTGGGGATCCCCGCGGCGGCCGAGCGCTCCACCCCGTAGGTCCCGGGACGGTCGGCGCCGACGGCGGCGAGCTCCACGTCCAGGTCACCCGCCCGGACGGCGTCGATGACGGCCTGCAGGTTCGATCCGGTGCCGGAAACAAGGACTACGATGCGCATTGACTTAGCTTAGGCGGCCGCTCGCGTACGCTGGAAACCATGAGTTTTCCCCAGGGCGGCAAGGCCGAGTCGCGGCTGCGAACATTGAACCTCTTCCGCGCCTTTATCGTGGTGGTCCTGGGCTCGTTCTTCGTCTTCCAGCTCGACGTCGCCTACCTGTGGCTGGCCGCGCTGCTCACCCTCTGCGCGGTGGTGCTCGGCGTCGTCCTGCTGGTGCGGGCCCTGAAACTCCGGGAGTCCCGGATGGTGCTCTTCGGGACGATTTCCGGATTGGTGGTTTCCACCGTGATGGTGCTGATGCTGCTGGTCAGTTCCGTGTTCTACACCCAGATCCGCGACTACCAGCAGTGCGCGCGGCAGGCTCTCACCGAGCAGGCGGCCTCCACCTGCCGGGTCACGCTGGAGAAATCCCTGCCGGCCCCGCTCCGCTAGGACACCGGCGTCCGGGCTCAGTTGCTCCGGGCGGACGAGGATGAGGAGGCGGTCGACGCCGAGAGATCCGCTTCCTGCAGCCGCTGCCGGCGTTCCAGCCAAGGGCCGGCAGCGTAGCCGATGACAACGCCGATCCCGGTTTCGGCGGCCACGAACAGCGCCGTCGCCACCGGGTCCGGCCCGATGTCGGTCAGCCGCCCGATCCCGGCCGAGCCGCGGGCCAGCCACGCCAGCCCGGCCGCGAGCGCCCCGGCCACGACGCCGATCAGCGCGCCGAGGACCAGAGTGGAGACGGTGGCGGTGAACCAGCGGGCCTTGACCTTGATGGAGAGCCATTCGTCGAAGTGGTTCTCCCCTTCGCGCAGGAACCACCAGCCGGCCAGGGCTCCGGCCAGGACGGGGACCACCAGCGCCACGAGGGCGTAGTCCAGCGGGCCCGAGGGCAGGGCCGCGAACACGGGGATGGACGGCAGCGGCCCGACGGCGGTGGCCAGCGGCCCGGCCTGGGAGCCGACGCCGAGGGCGAATCCGGACCCGGAGGCCCACGCGAGGGCGAAGACCACCAGGTTGGGCAGGTAGCCCAGCTGCGCGATGGTCAGGGCCGCTCCGCCCACCGGCCCGGCGCCAAGGGCCTCGTAGACGTCGATGATCAGGTTCCAGTGGATCAGCAGGTCCACGGCCAGCAGCGCCGCGGCCATCGCCAGGGTGGCCATCACGGCCACGTACCCGGCCTTGATGGCGGAGCCCAGGTAGGACCCGGCCCAGCGCGAGTGCTGGCTGGTGCGGCTGATCCAGGCGACGGCGTCGACGCCGATCAGCCGGCTCCAGGACCCGGCTTCGCGGCGGGCGCCCACCACCATGCCGAGGGCGTAGGGAATCAGAGGAATGACCGAGGCGGCCCAGAGGCTCACCCCCACCTCGGCGGTGCGGCAGAGGAAGCCGGTGGCGAAACCGAACGCGGCGTAGGTCAGCCAGGACCCGACAAGTGCCTGCCAGAGCTGGTCCGTATAGGAAGCCCGGGCCAGCCGCCGGCCGGCACGCCAGGCGAGCAGGAACGGGATGAGGGTCAGGCCCAGCGGGATCAGGGTGAGGGCGCCGGAGTCCGGGCGGGCGACGGCGTCGGCCCCGACCCCGTTCAGCAGCAGCGGGACACCGTGGATCAGCAGCCAGGCCTGGCCGGCCAGACGGGCCAGGAACTCGAACCCGCTCTCGCGGAAGCCGGCGCCGGCCCAGACGGCCACGATCGGGGCGATCACCACCAGCGCGGAGATCACCGCGGCCTGTGCGGACTCGAGTGCCCCCTGCAGCCACAACGGCATCGGAAGGCCACGGTCCCCGGTCTGATCAGCGCGCAGTTTCATCGTGATCCATCGTGCCACGCGGCGGCGTCCGTCCCGGGTTCCGACAGGCGTCCGGGGCCGTATTCCCGGCGCTTTTTTGGCCCTGCCGCCGTAAAATTGAACTGTCCGCAATCAGTGGTTGGAGGCAGAAAATGACTACCGCATCCCCACATGCACACGGCGTCCATTTCGGACGGACAGACGTCCAGAACGTCGGCATGGGTGTGGGTATTGTCCTCATGGCCGTGGGTGTCCTGGGATTCATCCCCGGCATCACCACGCACTACGGCGAGCTCCGGTTCCTTGGACCGGATTCGAACGCCATGTTCCTCAATCTGTTCCAGGTCTCGATGCTGCTGAACATCGTCCAGTTCGCGATCGGCGGGACCGGCTACGTCATGTCCCGCAACAGCATGGGAGCCCGGAATTACCTGATGGGATTTGGCCTGTTGTACATCATCTTCGCCGTCTACGGGCTGATCGTGGGCGTCGGCTCGGCGGCCAATTTCCTGGCCTTCAACACCATGGATAACTGGACCCACATGGTGCTGGGCGTGGCAATGATTGGCGCCGGCTGGCTGCTCGCACGGCACCTGGCCGAAGACGCAGGTACCCGGTAAACCACCACCGGGAAAGGGAGCCGCGAATGAGGAGCGAGTTCAACTAATCCGATAAGTCGTAGTACCCGCTGGTGCGGGCCCGGGCAGCGTCCCGAAGCCCGCACCAGCCTTCTTTGCCCAAATGCTGGACTTACCCGGCGCCGTCACCCCAGACTGGCCTGACGCACCGTCGCGAAAGGTTGGCCATGCCTGATCTCACGTCCCTCATCCCGTTCTTCGCCGTCGTCGCGGGGGTGATTGTCGTCGTCGCCCTCGTCTGGGTGGCGGTGAAGCTGATGTGGAAGGTGGCGGAGCCGAACGAGGCGCTGATCATCTCCGGCCTGACCCGTGGAACGCTGGAAACCCGGGACGGCATGGACTTCAAGATCGTCACCGGCAAGGGCGCCCTGGTGGTGCCCGGCCTGCAGACGGTCCGGGCCCTCTCGCTGACGCTGAACGAGACCGAGCTGAAGGTCTCCTGCGTGACCTCCCAGGGCATCCAGGTGATAGTCGAGGGCGTGGTGATCTACAAGATCGGCGACGCACCGCCCTTCATCGCCAACGCGGCCCGCCGCTTCCTGGGGCAGCAGCCGAAGATGCAAAGCCAGGTCTACAACGTCTTCGAGGGCCACCTGCGCTCCATCATCGGCAGCATGACCGTGGAGGAGATCATCCGCGAGCGGGACAAGCTGGGCTCCCAGGTCCGCAGCGCCAGCGGCGTGGAGATGGAGAAGCTGGGCCTCGTGGTGGACTCGCTGCAGATCAAGGACCTGCAGGACCCCACCGGCTACATCCAGAACATCGCCAAGCCGCACATCGCCCAGGTCAAGATGGAGGCCCGGATCGCCGAGGCCACGCGCAACCGGGAAGCCGCGGAACGGGAGGCGGAGGCTGCCGCGCAGATCGCGGACGCCCAGAGCCTCTCCGCGATCAAGCAGTCCGAGGCCCAGGCCAACGCCGAACGCGCCCGCGCCAATGCTGCCCAGGCCGGCCCGTTGGCAGACGCCACCGCCCGGCAGCAGGTGGTGGTGCAGGAGACCGAGGTGGCCAAACTGGAGGCGGACCGGGAGGAGCAGAAGCTGCAGACCACCATCCGGAAGCCCGCGGACGCGAAGGCCTACGCCAAACGGACCGAGGCGGAGGGCCAGAAGTCCGCGGACATCAGCGCCGCCGAGGCCCTGGCCCGCCGCACCGAACTCGAGGCCCAGGCCAACGCCCGGCGCACCGAGCTGCAGGCGCAGGCCAACGCCAACGCCGCTGCGGCCGCCGCCGGCGCCACCCGGGTGACCGGCGAGGCGGAGGCCGCGGCCACGAAGGCCCGCGGCGATGCGGCGGCGTCGGCCATCAAGGCCAAGGCCCTCGCCGAGGCGGACGGCATCAAGGCCCGGGGCGAGGCCCTGGGCACCAACCAGGACGCGGTCATCTCCCAGCAGCTCGCGGAGAACATGCCCGGCATTGTCGCCGCGGCCGCGGAGCCGTTCGCGCACGTGGGGCAGCTGACGGTGCTCAACGGCGGCGAAGGCCTGAACCGGATGGTCGGCGGCATCCTCGCCCAGGTGGGCGACTACCTTCCGGCGCTGCGGAGCGCGCTCAAGAACGGCCGCGACGGCGCCCGTGCGGACGGTACCCGGGCGGACGGCACACCCGGACCCCAGGGCCGCCCCGCCCCGAAGCAGCCGACCCCGGGCACCTAGGAACCCAGGATGCCCAGGAACGTCGACCGGAGCCTGACCGGCCGGATCGGCCGGGTCTCCGGCCGGGTAGGTCCGGGGACGCTCGGTGAGGTGATGCTGCCGTTCCGCGGCGGCATCAGCGCCTTCCACGCCCACCCCTTCGACAAGGAAAGCAGCTTCGCGGTGGGCGAGGAGGTCCTGGTGATCTACTACGAACCGCCGCAGACGGTCTACGTGGACGAACTCCCCGAGGTGCTTCGCGGCGGCAGCCGGCCCTGATCCCCGCCTGTTAACCCAGTCTTCCCCCACACGCCACGCCCGCCACCCCGGGCCGTCAGCCGCGGCCCCCACGGTGGAGGGGTGAGGATCGCACTCGTCGCCGAATCATTCCTGCCCCAGATGAACGGGGTCACCCACTCCATCCTGCGGGTCTTGGAGCATCTCCAGGCCCGCGGTGACGAGGTGCTGGTGATCTGCCCCTCCGGCCAGGACACCGGCGTCCCGGACGAGGTCTTCGGGGCCCGGATCCACCGGCTCCCAGCGCTCCCCCTGGCCGGCTACACCAACGTTCGCGTGGCGATGGGAGGCGTGGCCCGGGTCAAGCGAATCCTTGCCGGTTACGCGCCCGACGTCGTCCACCTCGCCTCCCCTTCGTGCTGGGCTGGCGGGCGGTGCAGGCAGCGCACCAGCTCGGCATCCCCACCGTGGCCATTTACCAGACCGAGGTCCCCGGCTATGCGGCCCGCTACGGCGTGCCGTACCTGGAGAACTGGGCGTGGAACCGGGTGGAGCAGATCCACCTGCTGGCCACCCGCACCCTGGTTCCCTCGACCTTCGCGCTGCAGCAGTTCCGCGGCCGGGGTATCCCCAGGGTGCAGATGTGGCGCCGGGGCGTGGACACCGCCCGGTTCCACCCGGCCAAGCGCGACGACGGCTGGCGGGCGGCCGTCGCCCCGGCCGGCGAGCGCATCATCGGCTACGTGGGCCGGCTCGCGGCAGAAAAGCAGGTGGAGGACCTGGCAGTGCTGGCGGACCTCCCCGGGACCCGGCTGGTGATCGTGGGCGACGGCCCGCAGCGGGCCGCCCTCGAGACGGCGCTCCCGGGCGCCGTATTCACCGGGTTCCTGGGCGGCGAAGACCTGGCCCGGACCGTGGCCTCCTTCGACCTGTTCGTCCACCCCGGCGAATTTGAAACCTTCTGCCAGACCATCCAGGAGGCCATGGCGTCGGGTGTACCCGTGGTCGCCACCGGCCGCGGCGGCCCGCTGGACCTGGTGGAGAACTCCCGCACCGGCTGGCTGTACGAACCCGGCGACCTCGCCGGCCTGCGCGCCCGGGTGTCGGACCTGGCAGGCGACGGCGCCAAGCGCCGGGCCTTCGCCGAGGCCGCCCACGCCGCGGTCCAGGGCCGGACCTGGCACGCCCTCGGCGAGGAACTCGTCACCCATTACCGCGAGGCTTCCACCGGCGCACCGGCACCCGCCGGCGCCGCCTCCACCACCCGCCCCGGAAGAGGAGCAACCCTGTGAAAATTTCCGTGATCGGCTGCGGCTACCTCGGCGCCGTGCACGCCGCCACCCTCGCCTCGATGGGCCACAGCGTGGCGGGTATCGACGTCGACGCCGCCAAGGTCGCCCAGCTGGACCGCGGCACCGCGCCCTTCCACGAGCCGGGACTGGACGAGCTGCTGCGCGACGGGAGGGCCAACGGCCGGCTCACCTTCTCCACCAGCTTCGCCGACGCCGCCGGGGCACAGCTGCACTTCCTCTGCGTCGGCACCCCGCAGTCGAAGACCTCGGACGGCGCCGACCTCAGCTTCCTTGTCGCCGCTACCGAAGCCCTACTGCCCTTCCTGGCCCCGGGCTCCGCGGTCGTCGGCAAATCCACCGTCCCGGTGGGAACCGTGGACATGCTCGGCGGCGTGCTGGCCGCCAGGCCGGACGTGCTGCTGGGCTGGAACCCCGAATTCCTGCGCCAGGGCACCGCGGTCAAGGACTCCTTGGTCCCGGACCGGCTGGTGTACGGCGTCCCCGGCGGCGCCGACGCGGCGGACCAGCCGGGCAGCACGGCGGCCGCCGTCGCCGCGGCCCTGGACGCTGTCTACGCCCCGCTGATGACGGCCGGTATCCCCCGGCTGGTCTGCACCTTTGCCACGGCCGAGCTGATCAAGTCCGCCGCCAACGCCTACCTGGCCACGAAACTGAGCTTCATCAACGCCATGGCCGAACTCTGCGAGGCCGCCGGCGGGGACGTCACCGAATTGGGCGCCGCGATGGGCCTGGACCCGCGCATCGGCGGCCGGTATCTGCACGCGGGCCTGGGCTTCGGCGGCGGCTGCCTGCCCAAGGACATCCGCTCGCTCCGCGTCCAGGCCCGGGAGCTGGGAGTGGACTCGGTGGACGACTGGATGGCCACCGTGGACGGGATCAACCGCAACCAGCGCTCCCGCACGGTGGCCGCGGCCCGGGAGCTGTGCGGCGGCAGCCTGGCCGGGCGCCGGGTCACGGTGCTCGGGGCGGCGTTCAAACCGGATACCGACGACATCCGCGACTCCCCCGCCCTGGACGTCGCCCGCCGGCTCGCCGACGACGGCGCCCACGTCACCGTCACCGACCCGGCGGCGGTCAACAACGCCTGGCTGCATCACCCGCAGCTGCGCTTCGAGGCCGGCACGGACGCTGCCCTCGACGGCGCCGAGCTGGTGCTGCTGCTGACCGAATGGGAGCAGTACCGGACCCTTGACCCCCGCGCCGCCGGAGAAAAGGTCCGGCGCCGGGTCCTGCTGGATGCCCGCAACGCGCTCGACGCCGGGGCCTGGACCGCGGCCGGCTGGACCGTGCGGGGGCTCGGCCGGGCCGGGGCCGGGTCCGCCCACGGCGCCGCGGTGCCGCGCTAACGGACGGAACCGGCGTCGGCCCCTATGATCTCTGAGGGGAGGAATCACTTTGCACCAACGTCGGTCTCACAGTCGCGCGGTCCCGGCCGCATGACCATTTCAACGCGCTCCGAAGAGGACGCCCGGCTCCGCGAGGCCATGTCGCTGCTTGCGGCCACCCTCGAATCGACGGCGGACGGGATCCTGGTGGTCAGCGGCGATGGCCGGATCACCTCCGTCAACAACCAGTTCCTCGCCATGTGGGGCGTCCCCCGGGCCCTGGTGGACACCGGCGACGACGAGGCCGTGATGGGCTTCGTCCTGGGCCAGCTCGCGGATCCGGAGGCATTCCTGGCCAAAGTCACCGCCCTCTACGCGGACCCGGAGGCCGAGAGCCACGACGTGCTGTCCTTCCGCGACGGCCGGACCTTCGAACGCTACTCCCGCCCGCAGAAGGTGGGCGACCGGGTGGCCGGCCGCGTCTGGAGCTTCCGCGACGTCAGCCAGGCACGCCGCGACCAGGAACGCATCACCCAGGCCATGGCCGACCTCGCCGCGCAGGCCAGCCAGCTGCGCTCCCTGGCCTTCAACGACCCGCTGACCGGACTCTCCAACCGCCAGCTCTTCAACGACCAGCTGGCCCACGCCCTGGCCGGCCCGTGCGGCACCGCCGTCGACGTGCTGCTCCTGGACCTGGACGACTTCAAGGAAGTCAACGACATCCACGGCCACCATGCCGGGGACCAGATGCTGATCGAGGTGGGCCGCCGGCTCCGCGCCTGCGTCCGCCCCTCCGACGTTGTAGCACGGCTGGGCGGCGACGAGTTCGTGGTGCTGATGGTCGGGTCCCTCGACGCCGACGCCGCGGCGGCCCGGATTGTCGAGTCGCTGAAGGAGCCGCTCTGGGTGGACGGATCCATGCTCCGGCCCAGCCTCAGCCTGGGCCTGGCATCGATCAGCGCCGACGCCACCGACGCGTCCGAGCTGCTGCGCCGGGCGGACATCGCCATGTACGCGGCGAAGGCGGCCGGCAAGAACCGCTACCTGCGCTTCCAACCGGAGATGATGACCGCGCTGCTCGAACGCGCGGACCTCGAGGCCGGGCTGCGCGCCGCCGTCGAACGCGGCGAAATCACCGTCCATTACCAGCCGATCGTCGCCGCACGGCTGGGCCGCGTGGTCAAGGTCGAGGCACTGGCCCGCTGGGAGCGCAACGGTGTCCTGGTGCCGCCGCAGCATTTCATTCCCGCTGCCGAACGCAGCGGCCTGGTGGTGGAAATCGGCACCGAGGTGCTGCTGCGCGGCTGCACCGAACTGCAGCCCTGGCTCGCCGCGGACCCTGCCCGGTCCCTGGCGGTGAACGTCTCCGGCGTGCAGCTGCAGCAGGGCAACGTCCCGGAGCTGCTGCTCTCCACCGCGGCCGCGTGCGGCGTGGACCCGCGCCAGCTGGTGGTCGAGGTGACGGAGAGCGTCTTCTTCGACGACGACTGCCAGGTCCACCGCCAGCTGGTGGAGCTGCGCGGCGCCGGCGTCCGGGTGGCCCTGGACGACTTCGGCACCGGCTACTCCTCCCTGGGCCGGCTGCAGGACCTGCCCGTGGACACCCTGAAGATCGACAAGTCCTTCGTCCAGATGATCCGCACCGGCACCGAGCACCTGCCGATCCTCAACTGCATGATCAGCATGGCCCACGGCCTGGGCCTGACCGTCACTGCGGAGGGCGTCGAGACCCTGCAGCAGGCCCGGTACCTGGTGGAGCGGGGCTGCGATTCGCTGCAGGGCTACATGCTCTCCACCCCGCAGCCGGCGGCGAACCTGCCCGCGGCGCTGGCCCTGGCGGAGGCCGCGGCGGCCGCCCTGCGCGGCGACACCGCGCCCCGGAGGTCCCTGTTACTGTGATTTGGCTCTCATGGCCCTATGATGCTTGAAAGTTGTTGGCCACCGCGCGGCCGGCGGCACTTGACATCAAAAGCCTGGGGGCTGGCATCAACGTGGAACAAGGACTCGCAGAGACCCTGCTGACGCAGGGTCCGGACGCGTTACTGCTGCTAACCACCTCGGGGATCATCTCCTACGTCAATCCCGCGGCCGAACGGCTGTTCGGCTACGAGTCCTGCGACCTGGTGGGCGAGGAGCACACCCGCCTCCTGGCCAAGGACGACCGCGGCGGGTTCCTGCGCATCCTCGGCCGGCTGGGCGGCGACAGCACCTTCGGCATCAAGCCTTTCCCCGGAATCGGGCTGCACCGCAACGGCACCGAGATCCAGCTGGAGCTGACCTGCTCGCTGGTCAGCACCGGTGCCCGGACGTCGGTGGCCGTCGCGGTGCGGGAAACCACCTACCGGGATACCGACGCCGGGCGGCGGCACGCCATCTCCATGCTGGACGCGACGCTGGAGACGACGGCGGACGGCATCGTGGTGGTCTCCAACTCCGGGCAGATCACCGGCGTCAACGAACAGTACCTGCGCCTGTGGGGCATGCCGCGCGAGATCCTGGCCGAGAACGACGCCTACGCGCTGGTGAAGTTCATCGCCACCAAGCTGCAGCACCCGGACTGCTTCAAGGCCAAGGTGGCCGAGCTCTACGCCAACCATGAGCTGCACAGCCAGGACGTGCTGGAATTCCAGGACGGCCGCACGGTGGAGCTGGACTCGCGGCCGCAGAAGGTGGCCGGCGAGGTGGTGGGCCGGATCTGGAACTTCCGCGACGTCACCTCCCGGACCGTCGCGGAGGACCAGGCCAGGCGGGCGCTGCAGGAGCTGGCGCAGCAGGCGGACCAGCTCAAGGCCCTCGCGTTCCAGGACCCGCTGACCGGCCTGGCCAACCGCATGCTCTTCAACGAGCGGGCCTCCGCCGCGCTGGACTCCACCGGATCCGTGGCCGTGCTGCTGCTGGACCTGGACGACTTCAAAGAAGTCAACGACATCCTGGGCCACCACGCGGGCGACCAGATGCTGATCGAAGTCGCCCGCCGGCTGCAGAACTGCGTGGGCCCCCACGGCACGGTGGCCCGGCTGGGCGGCGACGAGTTCGTGGTGCTGCTGGAGGGCTGCGGGGACTCCGACGCCGTCGCCCAGAGGATCGTGAGTACCCTCAATGCCCCGGTCACCATCGAGGGCGCCTTGCTGCGTCCCAGCCTGAGCCTGGGGGTGGCCAAGCGCGCGGCGGACAAGGTGTCCTCCGCGGAGCTGCTGCGGCAGGCCGATGTCGCCATGTATGCGGCCAAGGAGGCCGGGAAGAACTGCTACGTGCACTTCCAGCCGGAGATGCTGGCCACCCTGATGGAACGCACCCAGCTGACCGCGGGGTTGCGCCAGGCGGTGGAGCTGGGCCAGATCAAGGTGTTCTTCCAGCCGGTGGTCTCCGCCAACCGGCGCGAGGTGGTGCAGTTCGAGGCACTGGCCCGCTGGGAGCGCGACGGCGTGATCATGGCCCCGGACACCTTCATCCAGACCGCCGAACGCAGCGGACTGATCCGGGACATCGGGGCGGAGGTGCTGCGGCAGAGCTGCGCGGAGCTCCAGCCGTGGCTCGCCGAGGATCCGGGCCGGACCCTGGCCGTGAACGTTTCCGGCGTGCAGTTGCAGCATAAGGACTTCGGCGAACGGGTGCTGGACATCGCCGCCTGGAGCAACGTGGACCCGCACCAGCTGGTCCTGGAGGTCACCGAGAGTGTCTTCTTCGATCCCGCCTCGCACGTGATTGCCCAGCTCAGCCACCTGCGCGCGGCCGGTATCCGGGTGGCGCTGGACGACTTCGGCACCGGGTACTCCTCGCTGGGGCGGCTGCAGGAACTGCCGGTGGACGCGGTGAAGATCGACAAGTCGTTCGTTTCCATGCTGCGCACCGGGGAGGAGCGGCTGCCCATCCTGACCTCGATGATCCACATGGCGCACAGCCTGGGCCTGCGGGTCACCGCGGAAGGGATCGAGACCCCCGCCCAGGGCCGGTACCTGATCGAGCACGAGTGCGACGCCCTGCAGGGCTACCTGTTCTCACGGCCCGCGCCGGGGACGCAGCGGGACGCTTCCCTTGCGCAGTCGGTGGAGGCCATCGAATCACTGCTGGAACCGCTTGTCGTGTACTAAGGCGGCGCCGCCGGGGCCGCGTGTCCGGGACTCCGGACGACACATTCGGGGCCTTTGGAAATATGCGTCGCGGCGTGAAGCCGGTATGCCGCCTGGCGCATATGATGGGGCGGATATTTATCGAATCATTTGCTTCCGGGGGGACAGCATCACTATGGACTCAGCATTCGCACACACCGTGTTGGACCACAGCCCGGACGCGTTGCTGCTGCTTGCCCCCGACGGCTCCATCGCCTTCCTGAACCGCGCCGCGGAGCGGCTCTTCGGCTACCCGCGGGCGCAGCTGCTGGGCGCCGATTACAGCCTCCTGCTGGCCGAAACCTCGCGTGAGGGCCTGCACGCCACCGTCTCCAGGGTGCTCGCGGGAACGCACGACGGCGGCGCGTCCGGGGGTGCGGCCCCGCTGTTCGCCGGTGAAGGCCGCCGCGCGGACGCCGCCGAGTTCCCGGTGGAGATCACCGTGGCCGCGCTGCCCGGCGGCGGCCAGGCCGCCGTCGCGCTCTCCGCCCGGGCCGCCGCACCCCGTGCAACCGGAACCCAGAACGCGTCCCGGGCGGCGCAGGGCCACTCCGCGTCCGGCCGCCCGGCCGGCCTGGACTCCCAACTGGTACCCGGCACCACCGGGATCCTGCCGCGGCTGACCCCGGTGGAGCACGACGACCAGCTCAAGGCCGCCGTCCTCCGCGACACCCTGACCGGCCTGCCCAACGGCACCCTGTTCAACGAGCGCCTGGCCGCGGCCCTGCGCCGCAAGGACTCTGTGGACGTTGTGATCATTAACGTGGACGACTTCCGCACCTACAACGACATGCTGGGCCGCTCCGCCGCGGACGAGCTGCTGGTGGAGGTCGCCAGCCGGCTGAGGAACTGCATCCGCCCGCACGACACCGTGGCCCGGCTGGGCGGCGACGAGTTCGTGGTGCTGCTGACGGACTGCCACAGCATCTCTGCGGTCGCCAAGCGGATCTCGGACTCGCTGTACACCCCGGCACGGATCGGCGGGTCCACGGTCCGGCCCGCGGTGAGCATGGGGATGGCGTCCCGGACGGCGCAGAACCACGATGGCGCGGAACTGCTGCGGCAGGCCGACTCGGCCCTGAGCGCGGCGAAGGCCGCCGGGAAGAACACCTGGCTGGAGTTCCGGCCGGAAATGCTCGCGACGCCCACGCACCAGTCCGGCGGCGAGACCGGGCTGCGCCAGGCCGTGGAGCTGGGCCAGATCTCGGTGCACTACCAGCCGGTGGTCTCCCCGGCCTCGGTGCCGTGGTCCAGTTCGAGGCGTTCGCCCGCTGGGAGCGGCACGGCAAGCTGGTGCCGCCGAACCAGTTCCTGCCGGTGGCCGAGCAGAGCGGACTGATCCGGGAGATCGGCGACGAGGTGATGCGCCGGGCCTGCGCCGAGATCCGCCCGTGGCTGGCTGGCGACGCCGCCTACAGCGTGGCCGTGAACGTCTCCGGCCTGCAGTTCCAGCAGCGCGACTTCGCCGGTGACGTGCTCGGCATTGCCGCCTCCACCGGGGTGAACCCGCGGCAGCTGATGCTCGAGCTGACCGAGAGCGTGTTCTTCGACGCCGACTCGGACGTCATCCGCCAGCTGCACCAGCTGCGCGAGGCGGGCGTCCGGATCGCCATGGACGACTTCGGTACCGGGTACTCTTCGCTGGGCCGGCTCCGGGAGCTGCCGCTGGACCAGGTCAAGATCGACCGGTCCTTTGTGGCCATGATCAAGACCGGCAAGGAGCACCTGCCGTTCTTCCGGACCATGATCAACGCCGCGCAGGCCCTGGGCCTGAAGGTCACGGCCGAGGGCATCGAGACCCCGGCGCAGGCCAAGTACCTGATGGACCTCGGCTGCGACGCGCTGCAGGGCTACCTGTTCGCGAAGCCGGCGCCGGCCAGTGACCTGGCCGGCACCATGGGCAGCGCCCTGGACGCCATCGACACCGTCGAGGCGGCCGGCTAGGCCCTCCCCGGTCCGGCTTAGGCCACTTCTGGTTCAGGCCCGCGCCCCGGGTCAGCTGCCCTTCGGGGCCACCATGGCCTCGCTGCGGTCCCACAGCTGCCGCGCCAGCGCGCCGTCGTACGCCAGCTTGTTGGCCTTCGAGAGCGCCCGCTTGGCGTAGTACCCGCCGGAGGTCCAGTCCGTCCCCGGGTGCCGTTGGCCAGCCAGACGAGGGTGTCCGCGCCCTGTTCCGGGGTCAGCATGAAGCGCTTGAGGAAGCTGGTGTACGCCACCCGCATGGGGCTGGTGGACTCGGCCGCGAAGTTGGTGGCGACGCCGCCGGGGTGGAACGCCGCGGTCGAGATCCCGGCGTCGTGGTAGCGGCGGTGCAGTTCGCTGGTGAAGAGAATGTTGGCGAGCTTGGCGTTGCCGTAGGCCCGGTTAGTCGAATACTTACGCTCCGCGTCCAGGTCTTGGATGTCGAAGCGGGCGAAGATCGAGTTGGCCACGCTGGAGGTGTTGATGACCTTCGCGCGGCTGGCGGTCAGCACGTCGAGCAGTTCCGTGGTGAGCAGGAACGGGGCCAGGTGGTTGACCTGAAACGTCTTCTCGTGGCCGTCCACGGTGAGCTGCCGATCCCCCATGATGCCGCCGGCGTTGTTGGCCAGCACGTCGATCCGCGGGTACTTCTCCCTCAGCTCCGCGGCGAGCCGGCGGACCTGGCCCAGCTCGGCGAAGTCGGCCACGAAGTGGTCGGCGCCGATTTCCCCGGCAATCTGCGCCGTTTTCGCGGCGGAACGCCCCACGACGACGACGTTCTCGCCCTGCGCTGCCAGGGTCCGGGCCGCGGATGCGCCGATCCCGTCGCTGGCGCCGGTGATGATGATGGTCCGTGCACTCAAGGTGGCCTCCCGTGGCTGTTGCTGTCTGGTGTTACTCAAGGGTAGTCAACGCGCGGGGCTTCTGGGCTGTTCCGGAACAGGTAGTCCGGTCGGTGGATCCAAGAGGTCCACCGCGCGGGGCAAGTAGTCGGTACGCCTGACGTAGGGCCGATCCGCTCATAGCCTGAAGGCTAGTGGGAGTACCGGGCCCGCCCGGACACGAGAGAAGGGATCATCGTGCGCTCAGCCCTCACATTGCTCGGTCTGACTGGGGGGAAACCGGTCGTCAGGGCAAACCGTCACCAGCAGCTGTCTGTCGCTGCCCTCACCCTGGAGAGGGTGGTCCCATGAAGCACCGCTCAGTCCCCTGGATCGTCTGCCTGGTAGCCGCCGCTGTGCTCTCCAGCAGTGCCCTGCCCACAGCCGCGCCGGGTCCGGCCGCGGCACCGCCCCCGGAGGTCTCCAGCGACGCAGGAGCGAACGCGCCCGCGCCCATGAGTGGCGCGCTCGGCGGCGGGCCGGATGCGCCTCAGGCCGTCGGCGCGGCGCCGGCCGTGATGCCGCCCGCCCCCGCGGCCATCAAGGCTCCCGCGGCGGACTCCATGGCCGCCCCGGCGGTGGCGGCTCCCCTCCCCCGAACCCGGTGGGTGTTCCCGGGAGCTGGAATCTGGTCTTCAACGACGACTTCAACTCCCTGAACACCGCGGCCTGGACACCATACTGGTTCGATGACTGCGATCTGAAGTCGGTCAAGAACAATGTGAAGACCTGTTCCAGCAACGTCCGGATCGCCAACGGCGAGGCCGTGCTGCAGCTCAGCGACGTCTCCTCGGGGGCGCTGCTCTCAACCAACCCGAACGACGGCGTAGCCGGGCATACGGGCTTCCAGTTCACCACCGGCTACGCGGAAGCCCGGATCTTCTTCCCGGGCACCTGCGAGACCAGCATCAGGAACTGGGGCGCCTGGTGGACCGCCGGCCAGGCCTATCCCTCCACAGGGGAAATCGACATCGCCGAACCTCTCGCCGGGGACATGTGGAGCGTCTACCACTCGGCGGCGTGGAAGAAGAGCCGGGTTGTTCCCGGGTGTTGGGCCGGCGGCTATCACACCTACGGGGTGCTGCGTAAGCCGGGCGCCAACGAGGTGTACTACGACGGCGTGCTGGTCCACTCGTACGCCACCAGCGACAACGTCAGCCCGCACTACCTCCTGCTGAACATCGGGGTGTGGCGGGGCGCCAGGATCCTAGGGGAGGCCGGCGCGATGCGGGTGGACTACGTCCGGGTCTGGGAGTGACCGGCGTTTACGGCTGAACCCTGTATGGGTGGCTTAGTGGGAGAGCCTCCAACCGTGTGGTTGGAGGCTCTCGACCTAATGGTTGTCCGGCGGTGACCTACTCTCCCACACCCTCCCGGGTGCAGTACCATCGGCGCTGTGGGTCTTAGCTTCCGGGTTCGGAATGGGACCGGGCGTTTCCCCCACGCTATGACCGCCGTAACCCTGTTACCTGGACCGAACCCCTGCGGGGTTGGCGGGAAATCTATTGTGGTTACAACTCTGCTTTTTAGGGCAGTGTGGTGTTGTATTCAATTATGGTTTGGTTCCGTGCAACGCAACGTACCCGTGGTGGGTTTGTTGGTTGGGAACCACATAGTGGACGCAAGCAGTCTTGTTCTTCATACCCACCCCGCGGTGTTCCAGTCGATGCTGGCGGGGGTGGTGTGTGGTGTAAGTTATCGGCCTATTAGTACCGGTCAGCTTCACGAGTCTTTAGTCCTCGCTTCCACATCCGGCCTATCAACCCAGTGGTCTGGCTGGGGGCCTCTCACACACAAGGTGTATGGAAATCTCATCTTGAAGCGAGCTTCCCGCTTAGATGCTTTCAGCGGTTATCCCATCCGAACGTAGCTAATCAGCGGTGCACTTGGCAGTACAACTGACACACCAGAGGTTCGTCCGTCCCGGTCCTCTCGTACTAAGGACAGCCCTTCTCAAATTTCCTGCGCGCGCAGCGGATAGGGACCGAACTGTCTCACGACGTTCTAAACCCAGCTCGCGTACCGCTTTAATGGGCGAACAGCCCAACCCTTGGGACCTACTCCAGCCCCAGGATGCGACGAGCCGACATCGAGGTGCCAAACCATGCCGTCGATATGGACTCTTGGGCAAGATCAGCCTGTTATCCCCGAGGTACCTTTTATCCGTTGAGCGACGGCCATTCCACAATGTACCGCCGGATCACTAGTCCCGACTTTCGTCCCTGCTCGAGATGTCTCTCTCACAGTCAAGCTCCCTTGTGCACTTACACTCGACACCTGATTGCCAACCAGGCTGAGGGAACCTTTGGGCGCCTCCGTTACTTTTTAGGAGGCAACCGCCCCAGTTAAACTACCCATCAGGCACTGTCCCTGACCCGGATTACGGGCCGAAGTTAGATGTCCAAAGTGACCAGAGTGGTATTTCAACGATGACTCCACCCGAACTGGCGTCCGGGCTTCAACGTCTCCCACCTATCCTACACAAGCCACTCCGAACACCAATACCAAACTATAGTAAAGGTCTCGGGGTCTTTCCGTCCTGCTGCGCGTAACGAGCATCTTTACTCGTACTGCAATTTCGCCGAGTTTATGGTTGAGACAGCGGGGAAGTCGTTACTCCATTCGTGCAGGTCGGAACTTACCCGACAAGGAATTTCGCTACCTTAGGATGGTTATAGTTACCACCGCCGTTTACTGGGGCTTAAATTCTCAGCTTCGCCTTGCGGCTAACCGGTCCTCTTAACCTTCCAGCACCGGGCAGGAGTCAGTCCGTATACATCGTCTTGCGACTTCGCACGGACCTGTGTTTTTAGTAAACAGTCGCTTCCCCCTGGTCTCTGCGGCCCCGCCACGCTCCGGACAGCAAGTGTCCATCACGATAGGGGCCCCCCTTCTCCCGAAGTTACGGGGGCATTTTGCCGAGTTCCTTAACCATAATTCTCTCGATCGCCTTAGTATTCTCTACCTGATCACCTGTGTCGGTTTGGGGTACGGGCGGCTAAAACCTCGCGTCGATGCTTTTCTCGGCAGCATAGGATCACCGGATCCCCCCATACGGGGGTCCCATCGGGTCTCAGGCATCATGAACAGCGGATTTGCCTACCGTTCGCCCTACATCCTTAGACCGGGGCAACCATCGCCCGGCCCGGCTACCTTCCTGCGTCACACCTGTTAATACGCTTGCCTCCCAGGATCAGGTCCCGCGCTCCACCAAAACCCTCACACCACAAGGGTGATCGGGCAGGTCTCGGGCGGTTAGTATCCCCCTGTTCAACATGGGCGGTTTTTCGCCGGTACGGGAATATCAACCCGTTGTCCATCGACTACGCCTGTCGGCCTCGCCTTAGGTCCCGACTTACCCAGGGCAGATTAGCTTGACCCTGGAACCCTTGATCATCTCGGCGGACGGGTTTCTCACCCGTCTTTCGCTACTCATGCCTGCATTCTCACTCGTGTAGGCTCCACCGCTGGTTTACACCGCGACTTCACTGCCCACACGACGCTCCCCTACCCATCCAGACGCCTGAACCACAAGGGCTTAGCAAAAATCTGAATGCCACAACTTCGGCGGTGTACTTGAGCCCCGCTACATTGTCGGCGCGGAATCACTTGACCAGTGAGCTATTACGCACTCTTTTAAGGATGGCTGCTTCTAAGCCAACCTCCTGGTTGTCTTCGCAACTCCACATCCTTTCCCACTTAGCACACGCTTAGGGGCCTTAGTTGGTGGTCTGGGCTGTTTCCCTCTCGACTATGAAGCTTATCCCCCACAGTCTCACTGCTGCGCTCTCACTTACCGGCATTCGGAGTTTGGCTGACGTCAGTAACCTTGTAGGGCCCATTAGCCATCCAGTAGCTCTACCTCCGATAAGAAACACGCAACGCTGCACCTAAATGCATTTCGGGGAGAACCAGCTATCACGAAGTTTGATTGGCCTTTCACCCCTACCCACAGCTCATCCCCTCCATTTTCAACTGAAGTGGGTTCGGTCCTCCACGACGTCTTACCGTCGCTTCAACCTGGCCATGGGTAGATCACTTCGCTTCGGGTCTAGATCACGCCACTGCAACGCCCTATTCAGACTCGCTTTCGCTACGGCTTCCCCACACGGGTTAACCTCGCGACGTAACACTAACTCGCAGGCTCATTCTTCAAAAGGCACGCCGTCACAACTACAAGGCTGCTCCGACGGATTGTAAGCACACGGTTTCAGGTACTGTTTCACTCCCCTCCGGGGTACTTTTCACCTTTCCCTCACGGTACTGGTCCGCTATCGGTCATTAGGGAGTATTTAGGCTTATCAGGTGGTCCTGACAGATTCGCACGGGATTTCTCGGGCCCCGTGCTACTTGGGATACTCTCCAGGCGGCGTAAAAACATTTCGGTTACGGGGCTCACACCCTCTCTGGCCGGCCTTTCAAGACCGTTCACCTATGCCCACGCTCTCACCCCACTGTCCCGGCAGAGACAGAACGGAAAGTCCCACAACCCCGACCATGCAACGCCCGCCGGCTATCACACATGGAACGGTTTAGCCTGATCCGCGTTCGCTCGCCACTACTAACGGAATCACTATTGTTTTCTCTTCCTGCGGGTACTGAGATGTTTCACTTCCCCGCGTTCCCTCCACGCACCCTATGTGTTCAGATGCGGGTCACCAGGCAACTCGCGCCCCTGGCGGGGTTTCCCCATTCGGACACCCTGGGATCACAGTCCGGTTATCGACTCCCCCAGGCTTATCGCAGATTCCTACGTCCTTCTTCGGCTCCTAATGCCAAGGCATCCACCGTGTGTCTCTTAAAAACTTGACCACAAAAGATCAAGGAGTAATTTCGAGAGAACCACAGAAACCAACCACACCACAACAACACCACCCCGAAGGGTGACACCATCGAGCGCAGCCAGATCCAGGTTCATATTCTTGGAAATTGCTTCTTATAAAAGATGCTCGCGTCCACTATGTAGTTCTCAAACAACAACCCCGTACCACACACCCCACACACCAACCCCCAGCCCGAAAGCAGAAGGTCGACAGCGTCCAGGGCGTCGCAGCCAGGAAACCAGAAACACACAAGCCCCACACCCCGCACCCAACCCCCACAAACGAGGGACAGACACAGAACATGGTCCTGTTGTCTCAGGACCCAACAGTGTGCCAAACACTACCCACCAGGAATCCCACCGAAGCGTTCCAGGAACACCCACCCCCCAAGAGAGGATGCGTCTTCCGTACTAACCACCGGCAAAAACCCGACAGGCACCTATTCGTTGATATTCCACCCATGAGCACCCGCCGCAGAACTTGCGTCTGCGCAACGGGCCTACTCCTGACAACACCACCACACAAACCATGCGGCCTGGCGGGGTTGTTGTAGGCGCTCCTTAGAAAGGAGGTGATCCAGCCGCACCTTCCGGTACGGCTACCTTGTTACGACTTAGTCCCAATCGCCAGTCCCACCTTCGACAGCTCCCTCCCACAAGGGGTTAGGCCACCGGCTTCGGGTGTTACCAACTTTCGTGACTTGACGGGCGGTGTGTACAAGGCCCGGGAACGTATTCACCGCAGCGTTGCTGATCTGCGATTACTAGCGACTCCGACTTCATGGGGTCGAGTTGCAGACCCCAATCCGAACTGAGACCGGCTTTTGGGATTAGCTCCACCTCACAGTATCGCAACCCTTTGTACCGGCCATTGTAGCATGCGTGAAGCCCAAGACATAAGGGGCATGATGATTTGACGTCGTCCCCACCTTCCTCCGAGTTGACCCCGGCAGTCTCCCATGAGTCCCCGCCATAACGCGCTGGCAACATGGAACGAGGGTTGCGCTCGTTGCGGGACTTAACCCAACATCTCACGACACGAGCTGACGACAACCATGCACCACCTGTAAACCGGCCACAAGTGGGGGACCTGTTTCCAGGTCTTACCGGTTCATGTCAAGCCTTGGTAAGGTTCTTCGCGTTGCATCGAATTAATCCGCATGCTCCGCCGCTTGTGCGGGCCCCCGTCAATTCCTTTGAGTTTTAGCCTTGCGGCCGTACTCCCCAGGCGGGGCACTTAATGCGTTAGCTACGGCGCGGAAAACGTGGAATGTCCCCCACACCTAGTGCCCAACGTTTACGGCATGGACTACCAGGGTATCTAATCCTGTTCGCTCCCCATGCTTTCGCTCCTCAGCGTCAGTTAATGCCCAGAGACCTGCCTTCGCCATCGGTGTTCCTCCTGATATCTGCGCATTTCACCGCTACACCAGGAATTCCAGTCTCCCCTACATCACTCTAGTCTGCCCGTACCCACCGCAGATCCGGAGTTGAGCCCCGGACTTTCACGGCAGACGCGACAAACCGCCTACGAGCTCTTTACGCCCAATAATTCCGGATAACGCTTGCGCCCTACGTATTACCGCGGCTGCTGGCACGTAGTTAGCCGGCGCTTCTTCTGCAGGTACCGTCACTTTCGCTTCTTCCCTACTGAAAGAGGTTTACAACCCGAAGGCCGTCATCCCTCACGCGGCGTCGCTGCATCAGGCTTCCGCCCATTGTGCAATATTCCCCACTGCTGCCTCCCGTAGGAGTCTGGGCCGTGTCTCAGTCCCAGTGTGGCCGGTCACCCTCTCAGGCCGGCTACCCGTCGTCGCCTTGGTGAGCCATTACCTCACCAACAAGCTGATAGGCCGCGAGTCCATCCAAAACCACAAAAGCTTTCCACCCCCCACCATGCGATGAGGAGTCATATCCGGTATTAGACCCAGTTTCCCAGGCTTATCCCAGAGTTAAGGGCAGGTTACTCACGTGTTACTCACCCGTTCGCCACTAATCCACCAGCAAGCTGGCATCATCGTTCGACTTGCATGTGTTAAGCACGCCGCCAGCGTTCATCCTGAGCCAGGATCAAACTCTCCGTTGAAAACAAACAGACACAACCAACAACCCCGGGAAAACGGGATACGAAGGCTGCACAAAATTTGAAACCAGCTGAAAACCATGCCATCCACGGGGTGGACAACACAGCATAATCAACCAATCAATAAAACAATCGGTATCAACAAACTTGGCACACTATTGAGTTCTCAAACAACAGACACACCCGGCACCACCACAACCCACAAGGGCCGCAACTCGCTCCGGAGCAACTTTTCAAACTTACCCGATCACCAACCGCAATGCAAACCGGCGTACTCGCCGAATCCCACGCAATGGAAGGGTCCCCACCCGAAAAACCGGCGCACAATTCCGCACCATTTTTCAGGCTGTTCATCAGGGGGTCGGTCGCTATCTTTCCGCTTCAGCGGCGGCGACTCGAATAACTTTACACACGAACACCGGCCCACACAAATCGCACCCCAAAGGCCCTCCCCGCCCCAAAAACCCCGGAAACCCGGGACCCAGCACCCCTCCGCGGCCGAAACAACCGGCGTCGTGCGCAAAACCGGTCCGTGTGCGCTCGGTCACCACCCCGCGGAACCGGGATGCGGACCGGTAGACGCCCGTGGCATCACCCCTCACGAAAAACGCGCTGGACCTGAAGCAGGAATTTGCGGCCGCCGTCGGTGAGTTCCGCGCCGTCCAGGAAGGTGCGTTGGGGAACCTTCAACTGCAGGCTGTCCAACAACCAGCGCACTTCCCGATAGAGCTCCCGCGCCTCCTCCGGGGGAACGGGACTGCCCTCCCCTACCCGAAACCCCGCCGCATTCATCGTGTCCGCGATGATCTGTCCGACATCCGTCCAGGACGGCGTCGAACCTTGCAGCAGCCAGCTGACGACGATTTGGGTCACCATCGCCGTTGCCTCCTCCGACGGTCGTGCCACCTCATCTGCGAGGTAATCCCACAACGGCAGCCCGCCGTCGCGTAGCTTCCGCCCGGCCGGCGTCGGAATCAGCCGGCCTTTGGACTTCCGCAACAGCTTCCAGGCCTGCGTCTGCTTCCTGAGTGTCAACACCGGCAGCGTCTGGCTCTCCCGGTTTGCTTTGCCCGGCCAGCGGTAAGCCCAGCCGAGGTCGTGAACGGCTTGGTTCACAACAGCAGGTTTCAGGTAGCCCTCGGGGGTCAGTGGCAGTCCGTCTGCGCCGGCCTGCTCCAGCATCCAGAGGACGGGTCGAACAACGGCGTCGATTTCTGCGCCGGTCGGAGGTTCCGGCCACAGCCGCTTCGCAAGGGCCTCCAGTCGCGCATTGAGGGCATCGACGTCGAACGCGAAGGGCTCGAAGGCCTTGGCATCCTCCCCAGTTGCGAAGGTGTACCAGTCCGCGAGTTCGTCGTGGTCGCCATCGGACGGATCGCCGAGCGCCTCAACAAGGCGTGCATATCCGTGCGGGCCGCCGGAGTCCTCCACCGGTCCGCGGTTGGCGCCGGCACTGCACCGTAACGAGTCCCGCCGCAGTTCTGCGGCGCCCATCACCACGACGTCATGGGTCCAGGCGTCGCCAAAGTCATATTCGTACTCGAAGTCCGCGGCTCCCGTGCGCCCGGGGTCCAATAGATCGGCCAGAACGACGCCGGACGCCGGCTCGTCGTCCATTTCTTCGGCAGCGCTATCGGGGCCAATGATGACGCGGGCACTGCCGCGTCGGTCCGTGCAACGGATGCCAAAAAGATGGCGGTCTTCCCAGCCGAAGGCGGCCTGAACGATGTGGTGCAGTTCGAAGACGGTCACGCTTTCCGGAACGAGGAGCCTCCGCCAGATCTCCGGCTCAGTGTCCCGGATGCTGATCCGGAGGTCGTAGGCGGGAACGGTGGATGAGTGCGGGTCCACTGGCTGCATGCTGGCCATTGTGCCAGACGGCGGATGCCCGGAACCTCTTCGCGGGGCGTCCGGGCGCGCGCCGGCCCCGGGCGCTCCGGCCCCCGCATTGCGCCGTCCCCGCCGTCGAACTAGGGTGATTGATAAGCATGCTTAGCGTGCCGTGGGATCCACCCGCCGCCCGAGCCCGGGCCGCATCACGGCCGGGCCGAACGCACTTATCGGAGGAGAACTATGACTGACCAGTACACGTTCAGGAACCCCGTCACGGCGTATGACCAGATTGAGCCGCCGGAGCAGAGCCAGCCGGAACCCGGCCTGGACGCCAAGATGACCCCCAAGGCCGACCTTGGCGAGGAGACTTACCGCGGCACCGGCCGCCTGGAGGGCCGCAAGGCGCTCATCACCGGCGCGGACTCGGGGATCGGCGCCGCCACGGCCATCGCCTTCGCCCGCGAGGGGGCCGACGTCGTCATGTCCTACCTCCCGGAGGAGGAAGAGGACGCCGCCCGCATCGCCGGGCTGATCGAGAAGGCCGGCCGCAAGGCGGTCAAGGTTCCCGGTGACCTGAAGGATTCGGCCGTGTGCCGCGAACTGGTCGAGACCGCCGTCCGCGAACTCGGCGGCCTGGACATCCTGGTCAACAACGCCGGCAAGCAGATGGCGCAGAAGGCCCTGGGCGACATCACCGACGTCGAGTTCGACCACACGTACAAGACCAACGTGTACGCGATGTTCTGGCTGACCAAGGAAGCCCTGCCGCACCTGCCGGCCGGCGCGACTATCATCAACTCGACCTCCATCCAGGCGTACAGCCCGTCGGAGACGCTGGTGGATTACGCCTCCACCAAGGCCGCGATCAACAACTTCACCAAGGGCCTGGCCCAGCAGCTGGCACCCAAGGGCATCCGCGTCAACGCCGTGGCGCCGGGCCCCATCTGGACCCCGCTGCAGCCCAGCGGCGGCCAGCTCACCGAGGACCTGCCGGAGTTCGGCAAGGAGACCCCGCTGGGCCGCGCCGGGCAGCCGGCCGAGCTCGCCCCGGCCTACGTGTTCCTGGCCTCGCCCGAGTCCAGCTACGTGATCGGCGAGACGCTGAACGTCAACGGCGGCATGCCGACGCCGTAACGTCCTCGCGTCGAACGCCAGTGGGCCCCTCCCGGGATACTCCGGGAGGGGCCCACTGGCCTTCTGGGGACCCAACTGACTGGCAGGTGAGGCCGTTTTGAGGGGTGAAAACGGCCTCAGGTGCGAGCTAGTTGGGTGGGGCGGACGACGGCGGCTCCCAGGCACGCGCGGAGGTTAGCGCTGCGGCGGGAGGGATTTGCTCCAGACCACGGTGCCGTTGGCGTCGCGGAGGCTGACGGTGAAGACGTCGTCCGCGCCGAGGTCCACGTGGCCGAAGAACTGGCTGGTGCCGCTGCGCGGGGACTCGTTGGCGTAGGCGCCGGCCTTGAAAAACTCCACCTTGGGGCCGAACGTGCCGTCCAGGGCGTTGGGTCCGAAGCTGCCGGCGTTGATCGGCCCGGCGACGAATTCCCAGAACGGGTCGAAGTCGGTGAACGCGGCCCGGTCCGGCGAGTAGTGGTGCGCGGCGCAGTAGTGCACGTCGGCGGTCAGCCAGACCACGCTTTTAACCCGGTCGCGCTTGAACGCGGAGAGGACCGCGGCGAGCTCGAGCTCCTTGCCCAGCGGGGCGCCGTCGTCGTGGTTGGACAGCGATTCCTCGTTCACCGGCCCGTCCGGGACCACCAGGCCCAGCGGCAGGTCGTTGGCGATCACCTTCCAGGTGGCCTTGGAGCGGCTGACCTCGCGGATCAGCCAGTCGGTCTGCTCCTGGCCCAGGATGTGGGTCAGGTGCGTTTCCTTGCCGTCGGTATTGGGGTCCTTGAAGCTGCGCATGTCCAGGCAGAAGATGTCCAGCTGCGGGCCGCGGGAGATCTTGCGGTAGATCCGCTCGGGTTCGAACCCGGTGCCGCCGGCGGTCACCCCGGCGATGGGCTGGTATTCCTGCCAGGCCTGGCGGCCGCGGGCGGCGAGGACGTCCACGCGGCGTTCGGTGTAGCGGGTGTCGGTGAGGATCTGGCCGGGGTACCAGTTGTTGTGCGTCTCGTGGTCATCCCACTGGGCGATGACGGGCACCTCGGCGTAGAGCGCGTGGATGTTCTTGTCCATCATGTTGTAGCGGTGCCGGCCGCGGAAGTCGTTGAGCGTCTGGGCCACCTTGGAGACCTCCTCGGTGACCAGGTTGCGCCAGATCTGCCCGTTCGGTTCGGTGACCTGGGCGCTGATGGGCCCGTCGGCGTAGATGGTGTCGCCGGAGTGGATGAAGAAGTCCGGGCGGGTGGCGTGCATGGCCGCGTAGCCGCGCATGCCGCCGATCTCCTCGTTGATGCCCCAGCCCTGGCCGGCGGTGTCGCCGGTCCACACGAAGCTTTGGCCGCGGGCTTCACGGCCGCTGGCCAGCAGACCGGTGTCGGCGGCGGTGCTGAAGGAACCCTGCGCGGTCTCGCCGGCGTTGCCGTCGGCGTCCTCGAAATGCATGCTCACGGCGAAGCGGGTCCCGGCGGGCAGGTGGCTCGCGTCGATCCGGGCGGTGAAGTCGGTGGCCTCGGTGGCTGCACTCCCCCGCAGCACCCGGCGGAAGGCGCGGCCGCCGCTCAGCGGGGACCCGCCGTCGTCGACTGCGAGCAGCTCCGCCACCAGCGTGCCGGGCCCGGACGCGCGGGACCAGAGGACGCCGGAGCCGGTGGTGACGTCGCCGGTGGAGATGCCGGAGGGCAGGGTCAGGCGGTTGCGGACCAGGGCGACGCCGGAGGCGCTGGCGGCTCCGGCCGTTCCGGGGACGACGGCGGCGGCACCGGCGGCGGCCAGGGCACCCTTGAGGACATTGCGGCGGCTGAATTCAGTCATGCCTCCACCGTTGCCGGTCCGGATGAACCGCTGGTGGCGGCGGTGTGAACGGGGCACGGGTGGCGTCCTAAGGGCACAAAAAGCAGGGCCCGTCCGGAGACGGGCCCCGCTCGAAACCTAACGGTCCCGGAACTCTAAGGAATTAGAGGCCCTGGATGTTGGTTGCCTGCGGGCCCTTGGGGCCCTGCTCGACGTCGAAGGAGACCTTCTGGTTCTCTTCGAGGGAGCGGAAGCCGGAGGAGTTGATCGCGGAGTAGTGCGCGAAAACGTCCTGCGAGGAGTCATCGGGGGAAATGAAGCCGAAGCCCTTTTCAGCGTTAAACCATTTGACGGTACCAGTAGCCATTATTTTTGTCCTTCGTGAAGGTGGAGGGAAAATCCCGACTTTCGGGCCCTCCGGTGTGGGGTGCTCAAAACCGCTGCTTCAGAAGAACACGGACTTTCGACCGCGCGTACTGCCTGAACTACGAACTGCATAAACACAACAACAAGATCTACTGTACAGGAGTTACGTGGGGTGGATTACCACATGGCGGGCGACCGACGGCGGGCTCCCCGCGGGCGGCTTCCGGCGCCGGCCCTACGCGGCGGACTGCTTGGTTCGGGGCGCGTCGGCGGCCGACGGCGCTGTGCCCGGCGCGGTTGCTGCGCCGTGGTTTCCCAAACTCTTGCCGCTGGCCGCTCCGCCCGCTTCCGTCCGGCCTGCACCCCGGTTGAGCCTCCGCTCCACGGACCGGCCTGCGGCGATGGAGAGCCGGTGGGCGGGGCGTTCGACGTAGCGGAAGAACAGCTCGGCGACGGCGAAAGATGCCGCGACGCCGAGGACGAGTCCCAGCGGAAGGGAGACGCCGCGCAGCAGGGTGGCTGCGGCCAGGATGATCGGCAGATGCACCAGATAGAGGCTGAAGGAGATGCGGCCCAGCCACTGGGCCACTGTGGTGTCCCCGAGCTTCTTGGCCGCGCCGGAAAGCAGGAACACCAGGACGATGAGCGTCGCCCCGACGGTGATGACGGCCTCGACGCCCTGGATTGGCCGGTCCGGGCTGATCCATTCGGCGTTGGCCAGATAGAGCCCGACGGCGGCCAGCAGCAGCCACGCGACCCGCGGCCACGATCGGGTCAGTTCCCGGATCCGCTCCCGCTCGACGCCCAGGATCGCCCCGATCAGGAAGATCGGCAGATAGGTCAGGGCCTCCACGTGCTGCACTCCCCCAATAAGAGCCAGACCGAAGGCGATGCCGAGTTTCAGGTGCCAGAAACGCCGCCAGCGCAGGGCCGCAACGACGTACAGCGGCAGCAGCAGGGAGAAGGCGACCTCCCAGCGGAGGGTCCAGAGCGGGGTGTTGATGGTGCTGGCGTTGAGCATCAGCAGGGCGTCCCTGGCCACCTGGCCCGGGTCCACGCCGGTGACGTACATGTCCGCCCAGGGGCTCTGCAGCGGCGACGGCGTACGCGGGATGAGTACGATCAGCGCCACGGCCAGGCCCAGCGCTGCCCACGCCGGCAGGTAGAGCCGGAGGAGCCGCTTGGCGTAGTACGGCGCCCAGCGCTTGCCGGGGAGGCCCTTGGTGAAGGGCAGGATCAGGACGAAGCCGGAGAGCACGAAGAAGACATGGACCGCCGGCGTGCCGTTCCAGAAAACGTGAAGCGGGGAGAACACCGCCCACATCTCGGGGCTGGTGAGCCGGGTGGACCGGTCGTTCGAGACCACGCGGCCGACCCACGGGAGGGTGGAGAGCGCGTGGCAGGCGACCACCACCAGGGCGGCGAGCCCGCGGAGGCCGTCCAGTTGCGTGACTCGGGTGGATCCAGGCTGTTTTGGCATCGATCCATGTTACCAGTTCGTTACATTCGGGCAGCCAGGCAACCGCGGCGCCGGCGCCTGGACCGGGAAGAAAAACCTAGTTGCGCGTTTCGCGCATCAGTTCTTGCGCTAAACGCGCACTAGGTTTACGCTCTAGATCATTCTTAGAGTCCCACCGGCTCGCTCCCGCCCTAACAACAATGAGGTTGCTATATGTCTGTCCCCATCAAGGCCACCATGGAAAAGGTTCCTGGCGGCATGATGCTGATTCCCCTGCTCATCGGCGCCCTTCTCGGCACCTTTGCTCCGGATTCGGCCAAGTTCTTCGGTTCGTTCACGGGTGCCCTCTTCACCGGCGGCACCACCATCCTCGCCGTGTTCTATGTGTGCATGGGCGCCAGCATCGACATCAAGGCCACTCCGTACATCCTGAAGAAGGGCGGCGTGCTTTTCGGCAGCAAGGTCCTGTTCGCGATCATCATCGGCGTCGTGGCCGGCCGGTTCCTGGGCGAGCTGCCCATTAACGGCGGCCTCCTCACCGGTTTGTCGGTTCTGGCCATCCTGGCTGCCCTCAACGACACCAACGGCGGAATGTACATGGCCCTCATGGGCCAGTACGGCAAGCCCAAGGATGTGGCGGCGTACTCGGTGATGACGCTGGAGTCCGGCCCCTTCCTGACCATGGTCACCCTCGGCGTCGCCGGCCTTTCCGCCTTCCCCTGGCAGGCACTGGTCGGCGCGATCATCCCGCTGCTCCTGGGCGCGCTGCTGGGCGCACTGGACCCCGCGATGCGGAAGTTCCTCTCCTCCGCGGCCCCCGTCCTCATTCCGTTCTTCGCCCTCGCCCTTGGCTTCGGCCTCAACCTCGGGCAGGTGCTCAACGCCGGACTGCTGGGCGTTGCGCTCGGCTTGTTCGTCCTGATCGCCGGCGGCGCTGTGCTGTTCTTTGCCGACAAGCTCACCGGCGGCTCGGGTATCGCCGGACTGGCGGCCGCCACCACCGCCGGAAATGCGGCCACCGTCCCGATGCTGGTGGCGGCAGCCAACCCTGCCTACCTGCCCGCGGCCGGCCCCGCCACGGTGCTGGTTGCAGCTTCCGTCGTCGTCACCGCCATCGGCTGCCCGCTTATGGTTGCCTGGTACGCCAAGCGCCTCAAGGCCAAGGAGGTTGTGGCCTCACGCGAGGTTTCGCACGCAGTATGAGCACCTTCGAAGCCGCCCGATGGGCAATCATTGCCGACGACCTGACGGGCGCGGCCGACGCGGCCGCCGCCTACGGCCCCACCCACAGCAGTTCCGTCATCCTCGACGTCGACCGGGACTGGCCCGAGGCCCAGATCCTTTCGATCAACACGGAGAGCCGGTACCTGCCGGCCGGGGAAGCCTCGTCGGTGGTCACGGCGGCCGTGCAGCGCGCCCTCGGACAGCGGCGCAGAATCTTTAAGAAGTTTGACTCGCTGTTGCGGGGCAACGTGGGCGTCGAAGTCGCGGCAACCCTGGCGCAGCTCACCGGGGGCCGCGCCGACGGCCTGGCCATCGTGGCCCCCGCGTTTCCCGGCACCGGAAGGACCACCCGGGGCGGCACCGTCCACGTGAACGGCGTCCCGCTCATCGGCGGCAACTTCGACGGCGACGTCGCCCGCGCACTTTCTGAGGGCGGCCTCACCGTTGAGGTCATGACGGGAGGTTCCGCGCGGAGCCCGGAGGACCTGGCGCTGCGCCTGCGGGAGATACAGGAACGAGGGATCAACGCCGTCGTGCTGGACGCCGACGTCGATGCCGATCTCAGGGTCATCGCTGCGGCCGCGGAACTGCTGGACTTCCCGGCGTTCCTGGCCGGCTCGGGCGGGCTGGCGGGGCACCTCGCCGCCGGTCGCGGGTCAACCAGCGCCGGCGGGGCACGGGCGCGGCGGGTGAACCGGACGTTGACGGTGATCGGCAGCTACTCCGGCCTCGCCCGGCAGCAAACCGATGCGCTGATCGAGGCGGGCGCGGAACACATCACGCTGGACCACACCAGCTTCGACGGCCCGGCGGTTCCCCGGCTGGTTGCGGAGGCGATGACCAGGACGGATGTGGTCCTGACCCCGGACCCGATGGGCGCCGTCGACAAGTCGCAGGCCCTCGTCGTCGCAGAGGCCCTGGCGCGTGCCACCGCTGGTGGCATCGGGCACTGCGATGCCCTGGTCCTCACCGGCGGGGAAACGGCGACGGCGGTCCTGAAGACGCTCGGCGCCGGCGCCTTCACCGTGCTGGGCGAAGTCGAGCCCGGCGTCGTCATGAGCCTGCTGCCCGGGCCGCTCCCCTGCTGGTCACCAAGGCCGGCGCGTTCGGGGACGCCGGCACGCTGGCCCGGACCACACAATTTCTCACTGCTACACCGACTGAAATGAGTATCAAATAATGGGACGCCCGATTGTTGCCATCACCATGGGCGATGCGGCCGGCATCGGCCCGGAAATCATCGTCAAGGCCCTGGCCGACAGCGAACTCCGGTCCAAGGCACGCATGCTCGTCATCGGGGACCTCCGCAGGCTGGAACTCGCCTCGGGGATCGTCGCCAGCCCGCTGGCCCTGCGGAAAGTCGCTGACCCGTCGGAGGCCCGGTTCGAGGAGGGCACCATCGACGTGCTGGACATCGGCTGCATCCCGGAGGACCTCGCATGGGGCGAACTTTCCGCTGCGGCCGGCCACGGTTCCTACCTCTTCATCGAGAAGGCCGTCGCGCTGGCGCTGGACCGCCAGGTGGATGCCATCTGCACCGGGCCGCTGAACAAGGCGGCCCTGCACGCGGCCGGCCACAAGTTCCCCGGACACACCGAACTCCTTGCCGAGCTGACCGGCACGGAGGAAGTCTCCATGATGCTGACGGCACCGAAGATGCGCGTCATCCACGTCACCACCCACATCGGCCTGATCGACGCGATCGCCAAGATCAACGGGGACCTGGTCTACCGGACCATCAAGCGCGGCTATGAACTGCTGCGCGCCTCCGGGATCGAGAACCCGCGGATCGCCGTATGCGCCATCAACCCGCATGCGGGCGAAAACGGGCTCTTCGGCTACGGCGAGGAGGCGGAGAAGATCCAGCCGGGCATCGAAAAGGCCCAGGCCGACGGTATCGACGCGTTCGGACCGCTTCCGGCCGACACCCTGTTCTTCCTGGCGGGCCGCGGCGACTTCGACCTGGTGGTGGCCCAGTACCACGACCAGGGCCACGGCCCGGTCAAGGTCCTGGGCCTGGAGAACGGCGTGAACATCACCGTGGGCCTGCCGGTGGTACGTACGTCCGTGGACCACGGCACCGCCTTCGACATTGCGGGCAAGAACATTGCGGACCACGAGTCGCTGCTGGAAGCCCTGCGGCAGGCAGTGGACCTGGCGCCGGCCCGGGACGAAGACGCTTAGCGGACAGCGGACAATCCCTCCCGACGGCCGGTCAGCGCGGAAGCGCTGGTCGGCCGTCGGAGTTCCGGCGTTCCGAGCACGCCGTTGGAACTAGCATGGAGAGCACCGCCAGGAGAAGGAGACCGGGAATGCTAAGCGCAAAGGCGCGGCGCGAGGAGATCTACCACCTCGCCGTCACCACCGGCCTGGCCTCCGTGGAGGAACTCTCCGACCGGTTCGAGGTCACGGCCTCCACCATCCGCCGCGATCTGGCGTTGCTGAACGGACAGGGCCGGCTGGCCCGCACCTACGGCGGCGCCATGGCCCTGGGTGCGCACCCGGAGGCGTCGCTGCGGCAGCGCACCGGCGAGGCATTTGAGCAGAAGCAGGCCATTGCCCGCTGGGCAGCGTCCGTGATCCGGCCGGGGGAAAACATCCTGCTTGATGCCGGCTCCACGGTCGGCGCCCTGGCGCATGAACTGCGGGGCTTTGAAAAGCTGTCCGTGACGACGCCGGGCATCAACACCATGCAGGAACTGGCCGAGTCTGAGGGCATCGAGGTGGACTGCCTGGGTGGCCGGTTACGGAGCCTGAGCCAGAGCTTCGTGGGTCCGCTGGCTGAGGCCGCCCTGGAGCGGATGAGCTTTGACCGGGTGTTCCTCGGCGCCGACGCCGTCACTGCCGAGGACGGCATCTGCGAAGCCGACCACGCCCAGACCCGGCTAAAGGAGTTGATGGCCCGGCGCGGCAACGAGGTGTACGTGCTCGCGGATTCCTCCAAACTGGGCCTGAGGCCGTTCCATGCCTGGGCTCGGCTGGCGCTGCCCTGGACCCTGGTCACGGACGACGGCGCCGACCCGGGTCAGATGCAGAAGTTCCGGGACGCGGGGGTCCGGGTAGAGGTGGCAACCGTTGGCGGGTGAGCCGGAGCCCCGACGCGACGCCGCTGCACCCGCCGTCGTCGGGCCGGTAGGACTAGGGCCAGTCCTAGGAGCGGATGTCCTGGTGCACAGCGATGGACTCTGCGATCCGCTTGATCGCGGCGAGCGTCTTCGGAATGCCGTCCAGCGCCTGTTGGGTGCGGTCGGCGATTTGGGCGTCGGCCTTGTCCCCGAATTTCTCCTTGAACATGGCGATCCCTTCCGGCAGGAATTCCCAGGATTCGCTTAGGAGGGGTTCCGCCGTCGGCCGGGGTGAGCGTGAAGCCCCACCGGACGTACTTCCCGCCCACCACCCAGGCGAACTCGCGGCCGCGCTCGGCAGCCACCACCTGCGACCGGGTCTCCCAGGTCCGCTGCGGAAGCTCGTTCCGGCCGGTGAACCAGGTGCCGACTTCGCGGGCGCTGTCCTCGTCGTCCCACCAGCAGGTTTTACAGACGGGGCTCCACTCACCGGTGCGGGTGATGTCTGAGACAAGGTCGTAAAGCGTCTCGGCTGACGCGTTGACCGTGACCGATTCCTGGTACTGGCGAATGTTGCTCTGAGTCATGGGGTCCATCCTTACAGATTGTTCGCTCATCCGGGCGGCGGACGGCTCCGGCGTCCCACCGGCGGCCTGTACCGCACCGGGCCACGGGCATATCCTGCAGGAAGACCCGTTCGTGGCCCGCAGCGTCCCGGAGGTACCGATGGAAATGCCGAAAGCGTCCGACGCCGACAAGGCGCGCTTCCGCGCGGTGGTGCCGGAGACTCCCGAGGTGGTCATCAAGCCGATGTTCGGGAATCTCGGGGCGTTCGTGAACGGCAACATGTTCGCCGGTCTGTTCGGTCCCACCATTGGTGTGAAGCTCTCCGCGGCGGACAAGGCGACGCTCGAGAGTGCGGAGCGGACCGTTCCGTTCGGCCGGCCGAGCGCCCCATGGGCGGCTACACGGGATTGCCGGAAATCTGGAACGGTGAGGGCGACGGCGATGAAGCGCGCGCCAGGGCCTGGGTGGAGAAGGCGTTCGAGCATGTGGCCGGGCTGCCGCCGAAGGCCCCCAAATCACCAAAAACCCCGAAAGCTCCGAAGAAGTAGCCATGCCCTCCCCCGGCGCAGGATCAGTGCACGAAACAGACACCCTGGTGATCGGCGCTGGCCAGGCCGGGCTGGCCACCAGTTACTGGCTGGGCCGGAACGGCGTCGCCCATCAACTGCTGGAACGGCGTCCGGAACTGGGCGGCGCCTAGCAGGATCGCTGGGATTCCTTCTACCTGAACACCCCGAACTTTGGGTTCCTGCTGCCGGAGCTGGGCTACGACGGTCCCGAGCCGGACGCTTTCCTCCCCCGGGATGAGGTGATCGGGCTGTTCCGTGACTACGCCGCGCGGATCGAGGCGCCGGTCCGGCTCGGCACGGAGGTGACCCGGGTCGGCGTCGTCGACAGAGGATTTACGGTCGAGACCAATCAGGGCCGCTGGGACGCGCGGAACGTGGTCCTCGCGAACGGCGCCTTCCAGCGTCCGCGGATCCCGTCGTCGGCCGCGGCCCTCCCGGCCCACGTCCGCCAGCTGCACAGCCACGACTACCGCAACGCGCGGCAGCTCCCCGCCGGCGCGGTGCTGGTGGTGGGCACCGGGCAGTCCGGCGGCCAGATCACCGAGGACCTGCTCGACGCCGGCCGGGAGGTCCACCTTGCCGTCGCGACCTGCCCCGAGGCTCCACGGCGGTACCGCGGCCAGGACGTTTTCCACTGGATCCTGCAGCTCAACCTGCACGGCCCCGCATTCGGCATCAACGGCCTCCAGACGGACCAGCTGCCCTCACCGGCCGCGCGCTTCATGTGCAACCCGCTGATCTCCGGCAACGGCGGCGGCCACAGCATCCACCTCCGCGACCTCGGCCGCCGCGGCGTCCGCCTGCACGGCCGGTTTGAGGGAGCCGACGACGGCACTCTCGTCTTCAGCGACGACCTCCCGGCACGCCTCGCTCTGGTGGAGGCGGGGTTCGGTGCGCGGCTGGGGCGGATGGCCGACGCCTACATCGCCGCGGCCGGCGTCGACGCCCCACCCGCAGAGCCCATGCCGTCGGACGACTGGCTCCCCGCAGAATCGGGGCGGCGGCTCAATCTGGAAGCCGAGGGCGTCACCTCGGTCATCTGGTGCACCGGCTACGGCCTGGACTTTGGCTTCCTGGACGTGCCGGTGCTCGACGAGTGGAACTACCCGCGGCACAGCCGCGGCGTCATCGAGGTCCCGGGTCTCTACGCCGTGGGCCTCCCCTGGCTCACGAAGCACCTGTCCGCCACGCTGTCCGTGGTGGGCGACGACGCGGAGTTCGTGGCTGGGCATATCGCGGGGCGGTGACGGGGCGTCTTTCACGCTCCGGCCGCTATGGATGCACCAGCACCTTCACGGCGGTGTCCTTGTGGTTGATGAGGGTGTCGAAGCCCTGCTCCACGAGGTCGTCCAGCGCGATCCTGTCGGTGATGAACGGCTTGAGGTCCACCTTGCCCTCCTGCACCATCTTGATGACCGCGGGATGATCCCGGACGTAGGCGATGGTGCCGCGCAGGTCGATCTCCTTGAGCACCAGCTTCTGCATGTCCACGGTGGCGGGCGCGCCCCAGATGGAGACGTTGACCACCACTCCCCCGGGCCGGACGGCGTCGAGCATGGTGTCCAGCACCGCGTTCACGCCGGCGCATTCGAAGGCGACGTCGGCGCCGGTACCGCCGGTGAGTTCCAGCACCCGGGCCGGGACGTTCTCCTGGCTGGGGTCCAGCACATGGTCCGCCACCCCGCGGGAGACGGCCTTTTCCTTCCGCGCCTGGGTCAGTTCGCTGATGATCGTGGTGACGCCCATGCCCTTAACCGGCTCTTCAAGGTTTATGGGGAAATTGATTCCGCGGATGAGTGTCATGCCGCCGTCCGGACGGCACTGGTCATGAGGATAATCGATTTGTAGTTCCCTGCGTTGCGGTAGCCGCGGGCGGTGCGTTTGATGTGTTTGATTCCGGTGTTGTTGGCTTCGACCTTGCCGGTTGTGGCGCCGGTGACGATGAGGACTTCGATCTCGTTCCACCACCGGCAGACAGTGCGGTAGAGCTTGTTCGTCTCCGGCCTTCCGGCGGCTTCAACGAGGGTCATGAGTTCCTCTTTCGCCGCGGCGGCGTCAGCCAGCGAGTTGGTGCGCAGCAGCGCCCGCAGCTTTTCCTTGACCTTCCAGACTGCCTCGAGCTTGCCGGTGGCGTCATCGGCGGTGAAGACCTCAGCCAGGCGGTGGGCCGCGGGGTCAGAGAGCTTGTCGCCGGCGCGCAGGAGCAGCATCCGGTGGGCCCAGGCCTTGTCGATGCCGCGGCCGCGGCGGCCCTTGACCTGCTGGGAGAGGTTCTGCCGGGCCTCTGTCACCGCCTGGTTGGCCAGGGACACCAAGTGGAAGTGATCGACCGCGACAGCGGTGCGGGGAAGCCACATCCTCAACGCTTTCCGGAATGCGGCCGAGGGGTCGATCGCAACGACCTGCACGCCCAGCCGCCACTGAAGCGGGCGGGCGAAGAGCCAGTCGCCAACGCCCTTGTGGTCCCGGCCATCGACCACACCCAAGACCTGCCCGGTGTCCAGATCCACGATGGTGGTCATCCACGGCTCGTGCCGGATCCACGAGCTGGAGTCCGGGTCACGGAAATACCGCACGGATCGGAACCGGTGTTCGTCGATGCCCAGCATGCGGGGGCTGAGCTCATCCACGTCCGGCAGCGTCAGAAGGCAGGCTTCGTTCAGCGCGGCACGGACCATCCACCAGGACACCGCGAACGCAGCGGCCGTCTCGGACACGGCCCTGCCGGAATTGATGACCGCATCAACGACGTGGTCCCGGAGCCGGCCCGTGGAACGGGCGCGGCGCGGGACCTGGGCGGTGGATTCAAAGAAGGAAAGCCGCGGGCAGGCCGGTTCCTCGCAATGCCAGCGGTACTTGGACCAGAGCACCTCCACGGCGCCGGCGACAGGGATATCCCGGATCCGTTGGAGGCGCCGTTCCTTCCGCCGCGTCGCGACAACACCGCAGCTCGGGCAGCCTGGTGGCTGGTCTGTTTCGACGATGATCTGGCGGCGCCCGTCTTCCAGCACGGTGACGGAGAGGACGCGGTAGTCGGGCAGGTTGAAGATGCTGGTGGCAGCGTCGAACGCCACGAAGGTAGGCTCAGTCAAGGCTCGTGGTCCTGTTCCTGGTTGAATGCTAGACACACTCATCCCAGCAGGGCCACGGGCCCCTTTTTTAGCTACGACACGAAATCAGTTCCCCACGAACCGCGAAGAGCCCCTTAACCCGCAGGTGGAGAGCCTGATCGGGCGGTTCCGCGGCGGGGAGGGACCCATAGGGCAAATGGACGTGGCGTACCCTCGTCTGCACAGGGCTGTCGCAAAGGCCGGGCAAAGCGACATTGCGGCAGTTTATCCGATCTTGAATAACTCCTCTTGAGTAGAAATTGTCATCGCAACATCCTTAAGAAAAACGAAATCATCGATCTCGTCGTGGTCAGCGGCTAAGGCCGCAGGCTTCACCGATACGAAGTCCCCCATAATTTCGGTTCCATGCTTGAATCGCTTGAGAATCGTTTCGATCGCCTCACCGCTTTGATCGACACCAATCCAGCGACGCCCCATTTCGGATGCGGCGGCAAGGGTTGTTCCAGATCCTGCGTAACAATCCAAGACCATATCGCCTTCGTTGGAGGACGCCCCTACTATCTGACGGAGCATATCCACATTCTTTTCCGTCGGATAGCCAGTCACCCGGATATTCTGGTTGTGAGCATCTCGCATATTGAGCCAAATATCTTGGACTGGAATGCCCAAACTCTTTTCCAAATAAATCTTTCGGCGAGGGTTACCCGTCGGAGACCAGTAGATATCTCCAGCTTCGTCCAATGCATCAAGTTTGGCAGGCGTGTATTGCCAGTGTTTCCCAGGCGGAGGCTTCTTGCCCTTCCAAAGCCCTCCGGTCTCTCCGTTGCGGACACCAGGGGCGTGTACCGGCACCTTCTTATATCGGCGCCCCTGTTCATCGATGTACGGATATTCCTTCAGCGATCGCTCATCGTCCCAGGCATCAAACGGTCGATTCCAAGTGAACGTAGACGTCTTGGAGTAGAAAAGGATATAGTCCGAGACATTACCATAACTCTTCCGAGTATAGTTCTTTGGATTGCACTTTTTCCGAGTAATAAGATTTTGAAAATTCTTTTCACCAAAAATCTCATCCATGACCATTTTTGCCTGGAATATCATCCGACCATCTAGATGGAGATAAATTGTTCCATCCGAGGCCATTAGTTCGTGAATGAAGACTAAGCGTTGGCGAAGATGCTCGATGAAAGCTGGCCCGGTCAATGTGTCATCGTAGGCGTGGTTTTGAGACCTAGACTCAAAACCAGCGTCAGTAGCGAACGGCGGGTCGATGTAGACCAACTTCACGTTGCCACGCACACTTGGATCGCGTACCAAGTGGGCTAACGCGCGGAGGTTGTCCCCGTAGATAAGATGATTCTGACCTTTGACAAATGGAGAAATCACTTCGTATTCGCCAGCCTCTGAATTGAGGATCTGTCCCCGAGGAGTCTTGCCAGCATAGTCTATAGTGAAGCCAGCGCCAGCGATCTTGCTTTGGCGTTTCAATCGCGGTGAAACAGGTGTTGCCATTTATACTCCTAGCCATTCTTTCGTAACGCGCTCTTCCAGCATTCGAAGCGTTGCCACCATCGCACGGCCTTTCCAAAATTCTTCCAGCCTAGAATAGTCCTCCCACATGGTTCCCAAAAGGAGGCCCGGCCCATCATTCAGGAAGAGCATTTTTGCGCCTTCCATCCCATTATTATCGGCATACTTGAAAAATTCATCGGCAACCTCCCGATATTGCCCGATTCGATCATCTTCCTGCGCGCCGCCGCGGTCGCCGTCATAGCGAGCCAAGCCGACGGCCAAAATGCGATCATTATCATAAATCATAAAGTCAATGGGTCGATCGATCTTGGTGTACTTCTCGAGAATCTCTCCCAAACGAATGTCGCGTCCGGCGCGTCTCGGACCGGTCACTTGCAGCTCAGGGTGGTGGACTTCCATCAGTTCAAAAACTGCTCCGTAAGGTCATACCCCTTCTTGCCGCGGTCCTTGTACTCCCAGAGGACTGCACAGAGCGCCTCATCGGGAGAGGGTCGCTGCTCAACAAGCGTCTTGACTTCCTCAATAGGACGGAATGCGTTTCCAAAATCTCGCAAGATTTCAGCCTCCGCAGACTTCTTCTTCAGCATCTCAACCGGGGTGCTAGGGCTTACGTACTTGCGAAAGATCCGACACAGCTGAATGCGGTCTTTGGACTCCCGGTTTATCTTCTTGAACAGAATTTCTGAGCTCGCGGAAGCCCGGACTAGCTCTCCGAACCTGTCAATTACAGGCTGATATAGGGTCGCCGCCTCTGGCAGAGCGTCTGGGTAATAGTCTCCGTGGGCAAGAGTTATGTACTTTGCGCCGTCTGTCCGATGCTCTCGAAAATTCTTCATTTGGTCCCCCTGGTTACACTCGCTGGCAGTTCAAGATCTAACTTGACAGCAGTATGCCGCGTGCCTCTGACAATGTGGTTGGCGTCCTTCGTCTTACCTGCCGGCCGCCGAGTGCGCATGCACCACCCCATTCTCTCAAGAGCTGGGGCATGCCAACGACGCCACGCAGCGTGGCGGCCGAATTGGCGATGCCGGGCTCGCCGCGACACCGCAGTAGAATCAGCGACGAACTACTCCGGATTGCGAGGCCGCACCTAGTATCAGTGACGTCGGCTTGTTCTCCAACGTCCAGTTGACTCGTCGTAGCGGCGTCCGCGATGGGTGCAGGAGTGAGAGCCCACGCGCCGACTCCCGGCTCGTCATCAATGCCACGGACAGAATCGTCCACGCCCTACAACTTGTCCGACTAGGACCGTGTTCCCATGTTGAGCCTCCCCATTCTCCAGTCTCGGCAACTTGCCGGGTACTGACTAGCTCAGAGGCCTGCGCAACCGCTACAGCCGCGGATCTGCCGACCAGCGGCCTTGAGACAGGGCGTCGCTTCCGCTTACACCACGTGGGCGGCCAGCGAGCAACGCACCTCTGCAAGTGCTCCTTTTCAAGCTGTCCGGGTCTACCTTGATTAGATGCCTCGCGACACCGCCTCAATGTCAGCCTCGAACGGTGCCATAGCCGTGGTCGCCTATGGTGCACAACAGCGACGCGTGCCGCGATGCGTGTTGTTGGCAGCGTGAAGTGCACGTCGAAATCTTGCATCGCTTTGATATGAAAAAACGAGAAGGTGAACCGTACCGGGTTTTAGGCCGTCTTCTTGCTGGTGGCCTCGTCGTCTGATGAGGCGTCTATTTGAGCATAGTAGTTCTGCTCGAACTCGTCGGGCGGGATCATGGACAAGGTGCTGTGAAGCCGCTTGGTGTTGTACCAGTGGACCCAGTTCATGGTCGCCTTCTCCACATCCGCCAACTGCTTTAGCGGGCCTGTCATGAAGGGACTGCCTTTGCGGACGCATTCGTTCTTGTACAGACCGATCGTGGATTCCGCGAGGGCGTTGTCGTACGCGTCGCCGACGCTGCCGACGGAAGCCGCCAAGCCTTCAAGCAGCAGTGCCTCTCCGAACCGGATCGAGGTGTACTGGGAGCCGGCGTCACTGTGATGAACCATGCCAGCAGGGACCGGCGTTCCGGCCTGATCCCGGCGCCAGAGCGCCATCTTCAAGGTGGTGAGCACCATGTCCGTGTCCTTGATCGTCGAGCCGTGCCACCCCACGATCGCCCGGGAGAAGACATCAATCGCGAAGGCCACGTACGCAAAGCCGGCCCACGTTCTGACATAAGTGAAGTCGGTGACCCACACGGCGTTCGGCCGGGCCGCGGTGAAGTCCCTGTTCAGCAGATCCGGGGCCCGCTGGGAGTCCTTCGCTGGCGCACCGGCTCTGGGTTTCCGGCCCCGGACGAGGCCGTTCATGGCTTCATCCCGCATGAGCCGGTCGACGGTACATCTGGCCACTTCGTGGCCCTCTCTGCGCAGCCAGGCTGTCATTTTCCGCCGTCCGTACAGGGACTCGGGTTTCTCTGCGGTGTCTTTCAGCGCGTTGACGATAGCAGCGTCCGTGACAGTCCGGGCAGCGGGTGCTTTGGATTTCCAGGACCGGTAAGTCCGCGGGGCGACCTGCACGCCCTGCTCACGCAGGACCTTGCAGGCCGGCTCGACCCCGTGGCCATCGGCACGCATTTCGTCGATGAATCCGGCTATTTGCGGCGGCGAGGGTCGAGCTCCCTCGCGAAGAAAATCGAGGCTTTCTTCAGGATCTCGTTGGCCTCCCGCAGTTCCCGGTTCTCACTTTCCAGCTCCCTGATCCGGGTCTGCTCGGCACTGGTGACGCCGGGACGTTCGTCGGCGTCGATCTGGGCCTGGAGAACCCACCGGCGCAGGGACTCCCTGCCGATATTGAGCTTGGGTCCGATGGCGGAGCAGGCGGCGAAAACGGAGTCGTACTCACTGAGGTGGTCCAGGACCATCCGCACGGCACGCTCACGCTGGTCCTGGGGGTATCGCTTGGGCATGATCGCCATCCTTCACAAAAAGGAAGCGGCATCAAACCCGGTACGGTTCACCACGGACATACCGAAGGTCTTGGCCGCCTTGGGCGCACCTGTTGACGTAGACATCGCCGTAGAGATGCTCCGGAGCATGTTTATGTTCAAGGAAAGCCTGCATCGCGTGCTGCAACAAGAGGGTGTGGCTGGCGAGGTGATTGCATCACCCCTCGACGTGCTCAGCTTGCTGTACGTGACGGGAATTCAACGCGGCGTGACACCAGATTATGAACTGGCTCTGGGGATGATGCCGGTCTCATCCATCACATCGCTCAGGGAGCATATTGGAGATCGCTACTCCTATCAAAAGACCGCCGGAATCTTGGCGGTAATTGAATCGACGTCACAGGCAATCCGCGACGGCGATGTGGCCGGAATTTCGTACTCCGAATACAACGAAATAGCCGTGGCAATCTCGCGTGATCTTCAAGACGTCACCCCTCCAAATGTGGGCAGCTGGCCCGTTCCGGCAGACGACCTCCGCCGCCGACTCGGGCGGGGGTTCTGGGATGCTGCGTTGGACTCTGCGGGGCTGCAGCTTACCTCCGGAGGATATCGTTTTAGTGCGGCAGATTTCGCAGAGGCGGCCAGAGCGTTCATGAGCTCCTACGAAGAGTTCGGATCGCCAAAGGAAGTATCGAGCTACGACAGCTGGGTGATTGCCGAAACAGCCGCCGGTCGGGAACGTCCCTCCGCCATCGCTATCCGCCGGCATTTCGGGACTTGGGAATCCGTGATCCGGATGTCCGTGCCCTCCGAAATCGAGGATGAGTTCGACGGGATTGTCGACGCATACAGAGCTGAGAACGCCCGCGAAGAAAGCTGGGCGAGAGCCGGCGAACTCATCAGCGAAGTTCTCGCAAACATGAGCCCGGGTTCTTTCCTCAGCATTCAATACGCTTACGACGCCGACAACCTGACACCCTACGCCCAGGCAGTCCCGGACGCCGATGGAGTGTGGAGCGAAATCGTCTCAGAACAGTTTCTGCCCGCTGAGCAGTGGCCCATCAATACTGGTTATCTTGCCGGCAATGGCTGGTCGGCTCCGACCAAAACTTTCCCGAACTGGCACAAGGACGGCATCTCGCCGGTAGACGCCGGACACGAGATACTTGACGGCTTGAGCGGTGGCTGGGGCTGCGATGACCCAGCCAAATTTCGCTGGCACACGGGCCAATTTCCGGCCGGCCCCGGCCCGGACGGCGGGGTCACGCTGGAGGATGCACTCAATGGTGCCGTGCAGTCTCTTGAGAACGCAGCCTAGACAGTCCGCCAGGAGCCAGTGATGAAATGCATTCCGGAAGAACCCGAATTTGGCGAGGGCCAAGTGGCCGAGGAAGCGGTTTGGAAGGCCCTGAAGAGGAGCCTTCCTGACGACGTTGTCCTCGCCCACTCCGTCCAAGTCAGGGACGGACGCGCAGAGCACGAGATCGACATTCTGGTGCTCTGGCCCGGCGTCGGAATGGCTGCCATCGAGGTCAAAGGCGGGAAGGTCGGCGTCGAAAACGGGCAGTGGCATCAGTCCGACAAGGGGGCAGCCACAACATTCAGAGTCCCGTGGTGCAGTCGCAGGCGTCGATGCATGCCGTGAAGAATTGGCTGGAGGGCCAGCTCGGTTCCAAGCTCAGCAGCCGTTTCGCGTACTTGGTCAGCCTGCCCTATACGGACGTGCCGCAGGGTTGGGCAATGGCGGGGTGCCCCCGCGCACTGATCTTGGACAGGGTGGACACGGGCTCAATTGCTGCAAAGGTCCGCCACGCCATCGAGCATGAAGGCAGCGGGGCCACCAGTTTGGCGCCTGTCTTCCTCGAACGAATCGCGCGAAAGCTCTGCGGTGACCTCGACGCCAACGCAGGGCCACTCCCCGATCCGCACGAGGCCGAAGACGCCCAGGAGCACCTCACCGTTCGGCAATCCGTCCTCCTGCGTGCCACCCGTTCCATTCCCCGCGCCCGCTTCACCGGCGGAGCCGGCAGCGGCAAGACCTGGCTCGCCCTGGAAAAGTCGCGTCTGCTGTGCAAACAGGGGAAGCGGGTGGGACTCTTCTGCTACAACAAGGGGCTCAGCCAATACCTGCAGCTTCAGGTCGACGGCTGGCGCCAAGCCAGGCCAGTCTTCACCGGCGAGTTCCACGAATACGTCCGCGCCTTGGGTATCCCGGACGGAAGCGGTACCGATTACTTCGAGGAGGAGATGCCGCGCCTGCTCAGGGAAATGGCGGGCCGCATGGAACCGCACGAACGTTTAGACGCCGTCGTCGTCGATGAAGCACAAGACTTTGCCCCGCTGTGGTGGGAGTCGCTGCTTGCCTGCACTAAAGACCCGGACGCTGGGGAGGTGTATGCCTTCATGGACGACCGTCAGGACGTCTACCAACGGTGGAAAGGGGCCGGCTCCGACGACATGCATCCGACGGCGGATCTGGTCCCGATCCATATCGATGATAACCTGCGCAACACCATCAAGATCGCCGAGACTTTCCGTGGCTTCGCCGGCGAGCACTTCACGCTCCGCGGCGGTACCGGCCTGCCCGTCCGGCGCGTTGACTGCGCCACCGAGGACGCCCTGGATGCGGCCGACGAGTGCGTCGAAGCGCTCATGGACGAAGGCTGGAGCCCGAACCAGATAGCCCTGCTCACCACCAAATCCCGGCATCCGGTGCACCAGGAACGGTTCGATGCCGGGTCCATCGCCGAATACTGGCTCGATTTCCACGCGAACAACGACGTCTTCTACGGCCACGTCCTGGGGTTTAAAGGCCTGGAGCGCTCGGCCGTGGTGCTGTGCGTCAACGGGTTCAAGGACATGGAGCGCGCCGCCGAGCAACTATACGTGGGCCTATCCCGCGCCCGAAGTCTGCTCGTTGTGGTCGGGGATTCGGGACTGCTGGAGAGTGCCGGCGGGCGGGACTTGAAAGCGGCACTCGCTCGCGCCGAGGTGTGGCAGCCCGCTGTTGTCGGTCGGCTTTAGGGCACGTCCGACGCCGGTTGAAGTCGGCGGTCTTGGCCACGAACGCGTCGCACCGTTCATTGTCCGACCCGGACCATATGATCGAGGAACTGTCGCTCCAACACGTCCCGGGGGATGATGTGAACGTTTTGTTTGGCCTGTATCTGGACCGCGCTCCGTGGACCTATCGTGAGTCCGCACTCGGCGCGGTCAGGCTCGGTCCGTTGGGGTTGACCCAGCTCCTGCAGACCCGGCTCGGACTCACCGGCCCGGATGCCCGCCACTCCACACGGATCAGACAGTTCATGGCCCGGCTCGCGGAACAGGACAGCCCGGAAGCTTGGTTCCACGGTTCCTTCTCCGTCGACCCGTGGTCCACGGCCATCGACCTGCTGAACATGCGCGACGAACTTGTCCTCAACGGATGGTCCGGCCTCGCCCCGGAGGGATCGACCGCCAAGCTCAAGGCCCTCGCTGCCCTGGAACAGAGCGGGCTCCCCCTCGATCGGGCGTTCGCCGACTACCCGCTGGAGCTCATCCATGAGCTCGAGAGCGAAGCCACAGCCCACTGGCCACTCGGAATCTCGCGGCTGGAACTCCAGCACCCCCGCGGCTCGTTCCCGGCGATTTGGAAGCGCCTTATCGGCGCTTTGGAGCGCCGCGGCGTGACGGTCTTGGAGCCGGAGGTCCCTACGGAGCCGGTGGGCGAAGTGACCGTTCTCGTCGCCAAGACCGAATGGGAAGCCGCCGAGCACACGGCCCGGTGGCTCGCGTCCGCCGACAACCCGGCTTCGGCCCGGTCCGCCGTCGTCGCCTCAACAAGCACGGCACTGCTGGACCACGAACTGACGATCCGCGGCCTGCCGCGGATCGGTGTCGGCGCCCGTTCACGTTGGCGGGCCATCGACCAGATCATTCCGCTCTTCTTTAACGTGATCTGGGGGCCGGCAGACGTTCAGCTGCTGGGCGAATTCCTGAACCTGCCCGTGGGTCCCGTCCGGCATGCCGCCGCCCGGCATCTGCTTCACGCACTTTCCAAGCAACCCGGCACCGGTGGCGAGGAATGGCTCGCCGCCCTCCAAAAGATCAGCACCGACGAGACGCTCGGCCCCGCCGTCGCGGCGGAGCTGGACCAACTGCTGAGCACTGGGCTGCTGACCGACGACGGAACGGTCAGCGGCAGCGCCGTCGTCGAACGCGCACAGTGGCTGCGCGCCCAGCTCAGCCGCCGCGTGCAGTTGTACCCTCAGCTCGAATCCGTCCTCAGCCAGCTCAATGAATTCATGGCACTGATCGACGGGCCGGAGCCGGTGTCGCGCAAGACCATCGCACGGATCCTGGAGTCCGTCATTCCCGCCAGCGCCAGTCCCCTGACGGGCGGCGAGGCGGCGCCGCGGGTCACTCTGCGCAGCCTCGCCGAGCTGTGCGATGACGTCGACGCGCTCGTCTGGTGGGGGTGCCAGGATGACGGCCAGGTCCGGCCCCGGCACTGGGACGACGCCGAACGCCAGGCACTCGCGGGCGCCGGCGTCGAGCTGCCTGATCCTGCTGACCTCGCCGAGTTGGAACTCTCAGTCGCAGTAAACGCCGCGCGACGCTGCCGGCGACTGCTGCTGGTGCGCGCCGCGGAGGTCAGCGGGGAGCCCACGAAGGTGCACCCGCTGCTGTCCTCACTAGCCTTCAGCACGCTCGGCACTCCCCTGCCGGGAACCCCGGAGGAAAACAAGAAGGCCGTGGAGCACGCCATTTCAGCCTTCAGCACCACTCCCTCCGAGTTGGTGCACGACGGCGTGTGGCGCCTCGCTGGCCGGAGCGCCGCGTTGACCGCGGTACAGCCCGTCGAATCCCGGCCGGTTCCGGCATCGTACGACTTGGGACCCCGCCCCGCCTTCCTGCCTGACGCGCTTTCCTTCTCGCAACTGAGCACCCTGATCGGCTGCTCCATGAAGTGGGTCCTGCAGAAAAAGGGGCGGCTGAGGGTGGGCGACGCACAATCCGTCCCCACCGGGAACACCATGATCGGCACCCTGGTCCACCGGGTTGTCGAGGAACTCTTCGGCGATCTCTACTCCGCGAACCGCGCAGTGCCCGAGCCTGCTGAAGTCCAGGCCAAATTGGACCAGCTGGTTCCGCACTACGCCTCGGAACTGCTCCTGCCCGGCAGGGGCAGTAAACTCGCCGGCCTCCGGCCCGTCATCGAGAACTCGGTCATCAAGCTTTTCCAGACCCTCCAAACCCAGGGTGTCTACATCCGCGCCACCGAGCACAAATTCGAAAAGCCGGCCATGTTGAACGTCTCCGGAACCCAGCTTGAAGTACAGGTCTCAGGATCCATCGATATCCTCGCCGCGGACCAGCGCGCAGACCCCGTCGTGATCGACCTCAAATGGACCAACCGCCCGAAGTACCGCCGCGAAGAGATCGCCCAGGGCGATGCCATGCAGCTGGCCCTTTACCACTGGGCGCTGGACGACGGGCCGGATCCCATGTCCACCGCGGAGGAGGACGCCGCAATGTCCTACTACATGCTCAAGCAGGGCGAGTTCGCTTCCACCAGCGAACTCTTCGGTCCGGCCCTGGTCAGTCCCGCGTCCAGCCGCAGCACCTGGCAGCGTTCCGTCCGCGCCGCCGAATTCTCCATCTCGGAGGTGGTCGGTGGCCGTGTGGTGGCCGCCGGGCGGCAGGAGCTGGGATCAGCCGATGAGCAACGGGATACGGCGACGGCGGATGACCGGCTTTATCAGAAGCCCTCCTGCAACTTCTGCGACTTCTCCGTCCTGTGCGGCCTCAAGGAGGACCTGTCATGAACCACGCCCTGCAGAACGTCACAATGATCACGGCCAGCGCTGGCACCGGCAAAACCTACAGCCTGATGGGCGAAATCGCCCGCGCGATCAACAGCGGCACGAAGCCCAGCCAGATCCTTGCCACGACCTTCACCAAGAAGGCCGCCGCCGAGCTGATCGACCGGGTCCAGGCCGAGCTCTTCGGCAATGAACGCCCCGATGCCGCCCGGCAGATGTCCGTCAGCATGGTGGGCACCGTCAATAGCGTGTGCAGTCGCCTTCTCCAGGAATACGCGATCGACGCCGGGCTGTCGCCGGCCCTCCAGGTCATCGCCGAGGACGACCAGCTGCGGATCTTCCAGCTCGCCACGGACGCCGTGTTCGCAGAGTTCACTCCGCGGATTCAGCCGCTCGCCCGTCGCTTGGGGCACGACGGCGAAGCCGACATCCGGGGAGCAGACACCGACTGGCGCACGATCGTCCGCGACATCACCGACGCCGCCCGCAGCAACCGGATTGCCCCTTCGGCGCTGACCCGCTCCGCCGCGGCGTCCTGGCAGGGGCTGCAGCAGGTACTGGGCCCGGCGGGCGTCGACGACCGCGCCTCCTGGTCCCACCAGCTCCTCCAAGGGCTCATGAGCCTTCGCGGGCTGGCTGCTGAAATCGCCGAATCAGGCAAGACTCCACCCAAGAACCTCTTGGCCTCGATCGCCCTACTGGAGCCAGTCCTGACCAATGCGTCGCCGGAGGACACCCCTTGGCGTTTTTGGATCGAGGCGGCCGGCGTCCCCAATGCAAACGCCAAACGGCAGCTGGAGAGCTACATTTCAGCGGTCGAACTCGGGCTGGTCTCTAACCCGGCTTTCCAGACCGAGCTGCGGGAACTCACCGAACTGGTGTTTGCCTGCGCCGCATCCTGCCTGGAGCGGTTCGCTGAATTCAAGCGGCAGTACGGGCTGATCGACTTCGCCGATCAGGAAACCCTCGTCTTGGATCTGCTGGAGAACAACCAGGGGTTCTGCGACTCCATCAAGGGACGTATCAAGTTCATGGTGGTGGACGAATTCCAGGACACGAGCCCGCTTCAGCTCCAGCTGTTCACCAAGTTTGCCGAGCTGGTGGACAAGGTGGTCTGGGTGGGCGACTCCAAACAGGCCATCTATGAATTCCGGGGCACGGACCCGGAGCTGATGAAAGCCGTCGCCGCGCACGTCCAGAACAAGACGCAACTTCACGATTCCTGGCGCTCGAAGGAGGCGGTCATCGATCTCTCCAACGCCATCAGCCTCGCCATGTTCCCAGAGTTGAGCGAGAAGGAAGTCAGGCTGACCATCCCGGAAGCCCGGCTGGAAGCCGCGCATCCCAAGAACGCAGTAGGCGGCGCCCGGGAAGCGTGGACCTTGGCAGCGAAAACCGTGCCGGAGCAGCGGCGGTCCGTCGCCGCCGGCGTCGTGGATCTTATCCAGCGCCGGGGCTTCAAGGGGTCCGACGTCGCGGTCCTCGCCCGGACGAATGTAGACGTGGCTGCCATCGCCGGAGAACTGGCGGCGCTAGGTGTTAACGCAACCACCAACACCTCCTCGTTGTTCGCCGCACGGGAAATCCAGCTGGTCCGTGCCGGGATGGCCTTCGTCGCGTCCGACGACGACACGGTGGCCTTGGCTGAGCTGGCACACCTACATCCTGACCATCCCCAGTTCGGCCGGTGGATCCCGTCCCTGTTCGATGCAGAGGAGCCGACAGCAGAGCTCCAGGGCTGGGCAAGCGACCCGCTGGTGTCAGGCCTGGTTGAGCTCCGCGACTTGGCCAAGCTGTGCACGCCGACGGAGATCATGGAGGAGGTCACAGCACGCCTCGGGGCTGTCCGGCTCATCAAAACCTGGAGCAACCCGGGGACCCGGCTCAAGAATCTGGACGCGTTGCGCTCCCTGTTGGAGCAGTACTACGAATCGTGTGCCGCGCTGAGCAAGCCCGTGACACTGAGCGGGTCACTGAAGTTCCTCGCCGACGTCGACAGCACCGGCAGCGAGAACTTCGGCGTCGACGTCGTGAACGTGCTGACCTACCACAAGGCCAAGGGACTGGAATGGCCGGCCGTCGTGCTGGCAAGCCTCGACACCGAGGTCGTGGCAAAACCGTGGGGCGTGACTGTCGAAGGCGCGGACGAGATCGACGTTCGCGAACCTCTCAACGGGCGCTGGATCCGTTTCTGGGCCTGGCCCTTCGGCGCCAAGGGATTCAAGCCGCTGTCTGGAGTGGCCGAATCCTCGGCGGTCGCCCAGCGGGTCTTGGCACGGCGCCAGGCTGACTCGGCACGGGTGCTCTACGTGGGCCTGACCCGCTCCGTCAGCGTGACCTGCTTGGCGGCCGCAAAGCCGGCGCCGGCTTCGTTGAACTCGCTGGGGACGGGCGCGATTGTGGAATGGACGGTGGGAGCCGGCAAGGAAGGTACTTTGACGGTGCAGGGGCGCCACGGCGCACACACTCTTCCCGTGGAGGCGTTCAGCTACGAGCCGGCGGACGGCCCCGCCGCCACCGACGACGGCTCCGCCGTCGAGTACGAGGACTGCCTAACCGCCGCACCGTCGGTGTCACATAAACCCGCCCGCGTGACCGCCAGTTCTTTGGAGAGCTTCGGCTTTGCAGCCGACGTCATCGAGGCGGCCGCCCTTGGCCCGCAGCTGATTCCGCACGGCGCGGCCAACTGGGACCAGGTGGGCTCCGCCATCCACGGTTACTTCGCCCTGCCTCTCGGCGAGATGGACGACTCCGCCCGGCTCTCGGCAGCGCAGCGTTTGCTTGACCGCTGGGGCGCGGCCACGGCCGTCGAGCCCAGTGTCGTCGTGGAAGCGGGTGAGCGGATGCTTACTTTCTTCGCCCGGCACTACCCCGATGCAACGGTCACCACGGAGCAGTCGGTTGCTTGGCGGAATGCTGACAACCAGCTCATGGAGGGTTGGATCGACCTTCTGCTGGAGACGCCCGCAGGGTACGTGTTGGTGGACCACAAGTCCTATCCGGGCAAGGACCCCGTTGGCCATATCAGAGACAAGTACATCGGCCAGATGCGTGGGTATGCCGAAGCGATTGAGTCCATCACCGGGCGTCCCGTCGTCGAAACACTGATCCACATGCCGGCGCTGGGGAAGATGTACCGGATCAGCTGAGCCTCACCACCAGCGGTGCCGGCACTCCGGGTTCTGGCACGCCCATTTGGCCGTACCCAATTCGACTTTGCCAGTGGCGGGGTAGACGCGCGCTTCCAGCATGACCATGCATCCTGCGAACTCGGTTTTCGGCATCGCGTCCTGATCCCAGCGCATGATCATCCCGTACGCGATTCGCCAGGCCTCGCTGCCGCACACAGGACACTTTCGCGAGACTGCGCGCTTCTTTGGTTTAGGGCTTGGGGCCGTTTCGTCGGGGCTCATGGGAGCACTGTAGGCCGACGATCCGACAGAACGAGGCATTCTGAGGTGTCAGAAACAATCACAGCTAAGAAGTTTTTGTAACTTGGCGGGAGATGTCTGTCATGGCGTAGCAGTCTTGGCGACTCGGGTTCGTGCCGCGCAGACAAGACGTTGCGGGCACCTACTCCGCGAACTCAAAGTCAACGGTGATTTTAGGATCCACGCCTGCAATGATTCCCGAGTAGAAGGCTTTGGCCTGATCTTTCAACTCATCTTCATTCTGAGCGACGTACTTCTGCTTGTTCTCATCACTAAGGATGTTGTTGACCATCCGCGTTTGAACGGCTGGCTCGGCCAACCAGCTGAGCGTGTTGTTGCTCTCTACCGGGTCTTTGAAGTCAGGGTTGTCAAAGCCGATCCCAGTGAACTGCGGGATGGTCACCTTGAACGATGTAGGGCCGGTGGGTTCGATCTTCACCTTCGACCCATCGATACCCAATTTGGCGTCAAATTCATATTGAAGCATCGTCGTTTTCTCACTCGTAGGCACGACAACGCCGAAAATCTCTCTATTGCTTTCGTACCTATCAATGCCCTCGATGTGAAGGCTAAGCAGGGCGACCTGTTGCACGCGTGTGACGGCCCGAACCACTTGGGAATCACGCTCGCTGGAGCTACTGCTGAACAGAGACTTTAGGGCCAGCGCGTTTAGTCCGCCGGATGCGAATGCAGCTACCGCGCCCCCGCCGAGCAGCACCAGAAGCAGCACGGCCGGCCAAAGGAGCACCCGCGTTTTGAAAAACTTCATGACGATTCAATCTCCAGTTTCGTTCGACGCGGAGGGTCCTCGAATTGCGTGTTTCGGAAAGATGTCGGCCGTCCGCCGCCTCAAGGCTCCTCGAACTTTATACATTGGCGAAGATCACTCTGTCGTGGCACGCCCAGCCGCCCAAGAAATTGGTCTTAGCGCCGCGGGTCGAGCAGGAATCTGTCGACTGGCTCACCCAGGGCCATGGCGCCGTCGATCGGCACTTGAAAGTCCGACGAGGGCGCACCTGCGGGAAGATCTGCTTTCCGGGGCGTGCACCAAAGGATGGGCACCTCGTTGGGTTAGCCTGATAAAAGTTCGGCGGCCTGACTGTCGGCAACCGCGCGCACCATTGCACCCACCAGGGGGGATTACGTCATGCCTGAAACTCCGACTGAAGCAGTCGACGATTTCGATACCGTCGACAGCGACGAACCCACTGACGCCGACCGGAAGGTCGTGGAGGATGAGCGAGCCGAGTTGCGGGAGTTCATCAAGAGATTAAGCCCCGACGACATCAAGTCGGGCGGCTGGTTCACCAAGCTCATCGCTCACGCACTGGGCTCCTACACTGACAAGGTCAATTGGCAATACTTCCAAGAGCGCTACCAAGGTGTGCCCGCGGATGCCATCGTTGATCAGCGAATCAAGATAGCGACTCGGTACGCCGCCCTTGAAGGTGGGCTCTCCGCCAGCGCTTACTCTGCCGCCGTAATCACTACTATGGGTAGCCTCGGGGGCTCCTCGCCTGCGACTGTCCCGGCCGCCATCGCGACCGTTATGGTCGACGTCGCGTTCGTCACGCAACTGCAGCTCCGTCTGGCCTACGACGTCGCAGTCCTCTATCGGGTGCCGCTCGATTTGTCCGACCCTGAAGACACATGGAAACTCATCCGCGTGGCGCTCACGATCAAGAGTGGCGAACTTGTTCGTGGCGGCGTGACCAGAGCTGTCCCGGCTATTGTGCGGCCACTGATCAAGCGCTATTACTCCGGCGCTGTCTTGGCCGCCGCCAAGGGGCTTCCCTTCGTCGGCAAGTTTCTCCTGCAGCGAAGTGTCATCAAGATCGGCATCCCCCTAGTTGGGGTTCCCCTCTCGGTGGTCATGAACCGCTACTCGACCCTGCTTGCGGGTCGCCACGCACAAGCCGTCTTCCGGAACGAAGCGCGTGTGATTGAACTCGCCGAGAACACGATCAAGGGCAGTCAGCATCCTCAGCTGATGCTTTGGGTTGCGTGGCTGGTGATTATGGCGGACGGCAAAATTACCGACGACGAGACTCTCCTGTTCCGTAACCTGGTGAGTTTGGTCCGGGACCACCATCAGGTAGTGGATGAGGAGCTCGCACGACTAGTCGATATCGACCCTGCCGAGGTGTGGCGACGCCTGGACAACGAACAGGGGGATCTGAGCGAAATCCCTGGTATCGCCGAACGGGTGGCTTCTGTGGATGGAGCGCCAAACAAATTTGAGAACGCAGTAATCGCCGAACTGCGAGATCGGTGTAAGAGCCGGGCTAGCCACTAACGGGGCGGCAAAGACTGGCAGAAAGCCTCTTGTTCCAGACAGCACTGGCGGCCGGAGCGGGCTCGCCGATGCGGGAGATGTTCCACTTCGTGCCGGTCTTGGGGGTGACGCTTCCCCGAACAACTGGCAGAGCGTCTGGCGGATCGGTCTGGAACCGTGACAACGCTGGCTCCGCGACGGACCGCTTCTGGTACCTGCACCTCTTCTACAGCGGCCAGCCCTACTGGAGTGGCGCACCCCGCCGTCGGCGACTAGCTCGACAGCGTGAAGCCCGCAGCATCGCCCGATCATTCTGGAGTAGCCGACATAGCCAAGGCCGGATACCTCAGATGAACAAGAGGGCGCGCCCAGCCGAAGCTGGACGCGCCCTCCACCTACGCCGAACCCGCGAGACAGGTCAGCAGCTTGATTTAGTCGATCAGTGCCGCCTCCTTGTCGCGGTCCGCGGACTCCTCAACCGGCGCAACCTTCCGCTTCCGCTGATTCAGCCAGCAACCCACTGCCAGCAGCGCCACGAGGGTGAAGGTGCTCAGGAGCTGGGGACGGGAGTCCTCCCCGATGAAGCCCACCGTGAAGATCGCCGCGAGGATCACCAGACCAAAGACCGTGAGCGCCGGGAAGCCGGGCATCCGCAGGGGCAGCTCGGTGCCCGCACGGTCGGCGCGGAGGCGCAGGGCGAGCTGGGCCAACAGGGCGGAGGTCCACACGAGCAGGCAGGTCGAGCCCACGATGTTCAGCAGGACGGGCAGGACCATCTCCGGGAAGGCCAGCTCCAGCACCACTGTGACGATGCCGAAGGCGACGCTGGCCAGGACGGCCACCACCGGGACCCGCGCCTTGGACACCGAGGCCAGCACGCGCGGCGCTTCACCGCGCTCTGCGAGGGAGTACGCCATCCGGGACGCGCCGTAAAGATTCGCGTTCAGCGCCGAGAGCAGCGCGGCGACGGCCACCAGGGTGATCGCGGTGGCAGCACCGGGCATGCCGGCGGCGTCCAGCACCGCGGCGAACGGACTCTTCAGCCCGTCCGACCCCACGGGAACCACGGCCGCGATGATGAAGATGGCACCGATGTAGAACACCAGGATCCGCCACAGCACGGTCTGAACGGCCTTCTTCACGCTGCGGGCAGGCTCGGCCGTTTCGGCGGCAGCCACGGACACAATCTCGGTGCCGCCGAACGCGAAGGCCACCACGAACAGCGCCGTCGCGATCCCGGCGAAGCCGCTGGGCGCGAAGCCCTCCCCCATGAAGTTGGACAGGCCGGGCGACTGCACGCCCGGCAGCCAGCCGAAGAGCAGCGCAAAGCCCACCAGCAGGAACCCGATGATTGCCGCCACCTTGAGCAGGGCGAACCAGAACTCGAACTCGCCGAAGTTCTTCACGCTGGTCAGGTTCACGGCCGTGAGCACGACAATGAAGACGAAGGCCATCAGCCATACCGGCAGGGCCGGGAAGATGGTCGCCAGCAGGCCGGCCGCACCGAGCGCCTCGGCCGCGATGACCACCACCAGCTGGATCCACCACAGCCAACCGACGGTGGCGCCGGCCACCGGGCCGTAGGCCTTGGCGGTGTAGACGGAGAAGGCGCCGCTGTCCGGGTTGGCGGCGGCCATCTCGCCGAGTGCCCACATCACCAGGATGATCAGGGTGCCGGCCACAAGGTAGGAGATCAGGACCGCCGGGCCGGCGGCCTGGATGCCGGCGCCGGAGCCGATGAACAGGCCCGCGCCGATCGCGCTGCCCAGGCCCATCATGGTCAGCTGCCGGGGTTTGAGGGCCGCGCCGAGCAGGCGGGCAGACGTCTTTGTCTGTTGTTCCATGGGGATTCCTCTTATTTGTAGGCGGAACGGAGTGAGGGGTTGGGGTACGTCGGGTGTCAGCCGGCGTGGGCGGCCAGGAGCCGGAGCACCCGGTTGTTGGCGGCGGGGTCGGCCACGGTGATGCGCACGCCGTCGCCCTGGTACCCGCGGACCAGGATGTCGGCGCGGTCGAACGCGTCGACCAGCGCCTCCCGGAGGCTGTCATCGGCACGGATCCACAGGAAGTTTCCCTGGCTGGGCTGCAGTTTCCAGCCCTGCGCTTCCAGCTCCGCGGCCATCCGTGCACGCTCGGCCTTGACGGCCGCCACCCGGGATTCCATCTCGTCCCCGGCATCCAGCGACGCGATCGCAGCTTTCTGGGCCAGCGCGCTCACCGAGAAGGGAAGGGCGGTGCGGCGCAGTCCCTCGGCGATGGCCGGCGCGGCCACGGCGTAGCCCACGCGCAAGCCGGCCAGCCCGTAGGCCTTCGAGAAGGTGCGCAGGATGCAGACGTTCGGGTACCGGCGGTAGAGCGCCAGGGAATCGGGGCCACTGCCGGCTTCGGCGTACTCCACATACGCCTCGTCGACCACCACGAGGATGTCCGAGCGGACGGACCGCAGGAACGCCTCGATGCTCTCGTGGCTGATCGGCACGCCGGTGGGGTTGTTGGGGGTGCAGAGCAGGATCACCTTGGTGCGGTCGGTGACGGCCGCGGCCATGGCCTCCAGGTCGTGGCCCTCGGCGTCGTCCAGCGGGATGCGGACCGGCCGGGCGCCGGCCAGCTCGACCAGGATGGGGTACGCCTCGAAGGAGCGCCAGGCGAAGATCACTTCATCGTCGGCGTCGCACAGTCCGGTGATGATCTGCTGGAGGACCCCGACGCTGCCGGGCCCCACCGCGATCTCCCCGGCGGTGACGCCCAGGTGCCGTGCGAGCCGTTCGCGGAGTTCGACGGCGGCGCTGTCCGGGTAGCGGTTCATGGCGCCGGCCGCTTCGGTCACCGCAGCGGCGGCCGCGGGGAGGGGCTCGTAGTGGCTTTCATTGCTGGCGAGGGCCGCGATGTCCAGGCCGGCGCTCCGGCGCCCCGGGACGTAGGACGGAAGTCCGGCCACCGCGCCACGAAGGGCGGGAAGTGCCGTGGCCGGTGCGGTCAGGAGCTGATCAGAGGTCATGAGGACCGATCATGATTGTGACCCGCCACACAATGCAAGATACCCTCATGCCACTGGGACTTCTGCTCAACTTCTACTGACTGCGGTGAAAATATGACCAACTCAAGCCCGCGAACCCTGGATTCCCTCGATGGACGGATCATCCTGGCCATGGACAAGGATCCCGAGGCCAGCGCCCTGGCACTCTCGCGGACGCTGAACGTCGCACGGAACACCGTCCATGCCCGGCTGGCGCGGCTGGAGCGCAGCGGCGCCCTCCGGTCCTTCAGCCGCAGACTGGACCCCGCCGCGCTGGGCTATGAGCTCATGGCCTTCCTCTCCCTGTCCATCAGCCAGACGCGCACCGGGGCGGTGGAAGACGGGCTCGCCGACATCCCCGAGGTGATCGAGGTGCACGCCACCACCGGTGATGCCGACCTGATGGCCAAGGTGGTGGCCCGCGGCACTGCCGACCTCTACCGCATCACCAACCAGATCCTGGAAATCGACGGCATCCAGCGGACCAGCACCGCCATCTCCGTGCTGGAACTCCTGCCCCCGCGCTACGACGGCCTGCTGGCCCGGCTCTCGGAACAGGAGTCGCGGCCCGCCGAACAGGGCTCCTGAACCGCCCGCTTCAGATGGGCAGATTTTCACTTCGACCGGCTTTGGCTGCCAAAAGTCCCAGCCGAATTCCACGCTCTTGCCGATTCGTGATCCAGCGCACAGGCTTTCCGCATGACTACACTCACCGTCTCGGGCCGCGTAGCGCAGGTTCTCGGCAGCTACCTCACCGACCTCTTCGGGGTCATGGGCAACGGCAACGTCCACTTCCTGGACGGCGCCGAGCAGCTGGGCCTCCGCTTCACCGCCGTCCGGCACGAGGGCGCCGCCATTGCCGCGGCGGACGCCTACTACCGGACGTCGGGACGCCTCGCGGCGGGCACCACCACCTACGGCCCCGGCTACACCAACGCGCTCACCGCCCTGGCCGAGTCTGTGCAGGCGCAGATCCCCGTGGTGTTGGTCACCGGGGACGCCCCCACCAGCGGCGCCCGTCCGCAGGACGTGGACCAGGCAGCCATCGCCGCGGGCCTGGGCGCCGCCACCTTCACCGTCACCCGTGAGGCCGCGGGTTCCATCACGCGGCAGGCGGTGGAGTACGCCCTCACCAAGCGCACCGCCGTCGTTATTGCCATTCCCTACGACCTCGCGGCAGTCGAGGCGGCCGATGAAGAGCTTCCGGCGGCCTCGGTGCCGGCCGGAAGCGACGACGTCGACGGCGGCGGCCACGGCGACCTTGCGCAGGCGGCCCGCCTGCTCGCCGGAGCGAAGCGGCCGCTAATCCTCGCCGGCCGCGGCGCCCATCTCGCCGGCGCCGGCCCGGAACTCCGCAAGCTCGCCGACTGCCTCGGCGCACTAACCGCCGGAACCGCGCTGGCGCTCAACCTCCTCGAGGGCGACGGCTACCTCGGCGTCGCGGGCGGATTCGGCACCGACACCGCCGCCGGGCTCATGGGCGAGTCCGACGTCGTCCTCGTGGCGGGCGCGAGCCTGAGCCCCTTCACCATGCGGTTCGGCCACTTGATCGGCCCCGACAGCACGGTCATTCAGATCGACGCCGCCATGCAGCCGACGCACCCCCGGGTGGACACGTTCGTCAACGGGGACGTGCAGGCCGCTGCGGAACGCCTCCTGACGCTGCTGGATAATTTGGCGGCGCCCGCCGCCGGCCCCTCCGACGCCTGGCGCGCGGAAGCCCGCGCACGCCTGGCTGAGGGACCGGCCCACCACCCCGGCGCAGCGGAGACCCCGGACGGCCGGCTGGACCCGCGCTCCCTCGCCAAGGCGCTGGACGCGGTGCTGCCCGAGCACCGCACCGTGGTCCAGGACGGCGGGCACTTCGTCGGCTGGGCACCCATGTACTGGAACATCCCGCGGCCGCAGGACCTGGTCATGGTGGGGACCGCCTACCAGACCATCGGGCTGGGCCTTGCCAGCGCCGTCGGGGCAGCCCGCGCCGTGGAGGAGGACCGCACCCTGGTGTTGGCCTCCGGCGACGGCGGCTTCCTGATGGGCCTGTCCGACCTCGAATCGCTGATCGGCGCCGCATGCAGCGCCGTCGTCGTGATCTACAACGACGCCGCCTACGGAGCAGAAATCCACCAGTACGGGTCCCAGGGCCTGACCGAAAAGCCGATGCTGATCCCCGAGGTGGACTTCAGCGGCGTCGCCCGGGCCCTTGGTGCCGAGTCGGCGATCATCCGCTCGCTGGAGGACCTGTCCGCGCTCACCGACTGGATCGACAATGGCGCCAGGGGAACCTTCGTGGCCGACTGCCGGATAACGTCGAGCGTCCGGGCACCGTGGCTGAGCGAGTGGATGGAAGCCTCGCGGGCCGCGAAGGCAGCGGTAGCCGGGTGACGATGAGCCGTTCCGCAACGCCGCGTCCATTGGCCGCTCGCCGCGATTGCCTACGGTCCGCGGGCGCCAGCCTATGAGCGTGCCGGAGGAAACCGCCCTGGCGCCGGCCGCCTGGTGGGAGTCCGCGGTCATCTATCAGGTGTACCCGCGCTCCTTTGCGGACGGCGACGGCGACGGCGTGGGCGACCTCGCCGGGCTCACCGCACGGCTGCCGTACATCGCCGATCTGGGCGTCGACGGGATCTGGATGACCCCGTTCCAGCCCTCCCCGCAGGTGGACCAGGGCTACGACGTGTCCGACTACTGCGGCGTGGACCCCCTGTTCGGGACTCTGGAGGAGTTCGAGTCCCTGCTGGGGCGGTCGCACGCGCTGGGGCTGAAGGTCCTGCTCGACGTCGTCCCCAACCACTGCTCCTCGGAGCACCCGCTGTTCCAGGCGGCCCTGGCAGCCGGGCCGGGCTCGCCGGAGCGGGAGATGTTCCACTTCGTCCCGGGACCGGCGGGCGACACTCCCCCGAACAACTGGCAGAGCGTCTTTGGCGGCCGGGCCTGGAGCCGCGCCAACCCGTCCTCCGGGACGGATCTCGACTGGTACCTGCACCTCTTCTCCGCCGGCCAGCCGGACTGGAACTGGCGGAACCCTGCCGTCGGCGACTACTTCGACGGGGTGCTGCGGTTCTGGTTCGACAAGGGCGTCGACGGGCTGCGCATCGACGTCGCCCACGCTTTGTTTAAGGCCGAGGGGCTGCCGGATTCCCCGTCGGAGGGCGGCGTGGTGGACGGGCTGCGGTCCAACCCGCAGGTCTCCGACCAGGAGGAAGTCCACGAGGTCTACCGCCGCTGGCGTGCCCTGGCCGAGCAGTATCAGCCGCACCGCCTGCTGGTGGGCGAGGTGAACCTGGAACCGGCCCGCGCCGCGCGCTACACCCGGTCGGACGAGATGCAGCAGGCCTTCGCGTTCGCGTTCGTGAAGCTCGGCTGGGATCCGGAGGCGTGGGCCGCCGTCGGCAATGAGCTCGAGGCCGCGCGCCTGGTGCACGGTGCGACGCCGACGTGGGCGCTGGAGAACCACGACATTGTCCGTACGGTGACGCGCTTCGGCGGCGGCGACGCCGGTGCGCTGCGGGCGCGCGCCGCGATGGTGGCGTTGCTGGGGCTGCCCGGCCCGGCGTACCTGTATCAGGGCCAGGAGCTCGGGCTGCCCGAGGTCGACGTTCCGCTCGAGGCCCGGGTGGACCCGATGTGGGCCCGCGGCGGAGTCTGCCGCGACGGCGCCCGCGTGCCGCTGCCCTGGACTGCCGATTCCGGCCGCAGCCACGGCTTCTCGCTGGCCGATCCGGTTGTTGCCTCCGAGCCGTGGCTCCCCCAGCCCGCAGGGTGGGGCGCCCACGCCGTCGAACTCCAGAAGAAGGACCCGGACTCGGCACTGAGCCTCGCGAAGGCCGCTTTGGAGCTGCGCCGGACGCTGTGGGGGGACGGCGTCTTCACTGCCGGCGACGGCGGCACCTGGCGCGTTGAGCCCGGGAATCTGCTGGTCTGCGAACGCAACGAGCGTTTCCTGGTCGCCGTCACGATGGGCGATGAACCCGTGCGGCTCCCGGCCGGGACGGTGCTGCTCAGCGCCGCCCCGCTGGACCAGGACGGCTGGCTGCAGCCGAACACCGCCGCCTGGATCCTGCGGCCCTAACCACGGCGCCACCCGTCACAAGGGCGTCTCTTCCATCACCGGTCAAGCCCGTGCCACAGTAACCGCCATGGAAACCTTCGACCACGCGGACGATCTCTCAGGCGCCACCTTCACCGCCACCAACCTCCGCGGCGCGCGATTTATTCGGGCCGACCTGTCCGGCGCCGTGATGCGGGGCGTGGACCTGCTCGGCGCGGACATCGACGCGCCGTGGCTGGCCGAGGACGGAAGCACGCTGCTGGTCAACGGCGTGGACGTCGTGCCCCTGGTGGAGGCCGAACTGAACCGCCGCTTCCCCGGCCGCGCCGGTCGCCGCGCGACGGGCCCTGACGGACTCCAAAACGCCTGGGCCCGGCTGGAGGAAGCGTGGCGTCAGGCTCTGGAGCGTGCCGCGGAGCTGCCGGCCGGCGCGGTCGAGGTTCAGGTGGACGGCGAGTGGTCCTTCTCCCAGAGCCTCCGCCACCTGGTGATGGCCACGGACACCTGGCTGCGGAAGGCCATCCTGGGGATCGAACAGCCGTACCACCCACTGGGGCAGCCCAACGCGGAATTCGAAACCGACGGCTACGACCTCTCCGTCTTCGCCGCCGAACCGCCGTCCTACGAAGAAGTCCTGGAAGCGAGGAGAGACAGGCAAAGGATGGTCCGCGACTTCCTCACCACCGTCACCACCGCGGACCTGGACAAAGAGCGCCGCAACCCGTGGGCCCCCGACAACGCGGTGACCGTCCGCTCCTGCCTGCACACCATCCTCAACGAGGAGTGGGACCACCTGCGCTACGCCCTCCGCGACCTGGACGCCGTCGAACACGGCGCCGGCGTCCACCCCCGGCACGGAGGCGCCTAGCAATAAAGTCTGATGAAAAACGGGAGAAAAACCCGGCACTGACTGGGAACCGCGTTCGTTGGCCTAGGTACCACGCCCCCGCCGACCACCCCGGCCGACACCTAATGAGGCAACATGCAGGTTCCCACGACCGTCTGGATACTGACCATCATCGGAATTGTGGGCCTGCTGGCCTTCGATTTCTTTTTCCACGTCCGCAAGGCCCACACCCCCAGCCTGAAGGAAGCGACCATCTGGTCCTCCATCTACGTGGGCCTGGCGCTGCTGTTCGGCGTCGGCGTACTGATCTTCGGCGGCGTGGACATGGGCACCGAATACTTCGCCGGCTACGTCACGGAGAAGGCCCTCTCCGTGGACAACCTGTTCGTCTTCCTCATCATCATGTCCAGCTTCCGGGTGCCGCGGGCGGACCAGCAGAAGGCGCTCCTGTTCGGCATCGTCTTCTCCCTGATTGCCCGCACCGCGTTCATCTTCCTGGGCGCGGCCCTGATCAGCAGCTTCTCCTGGGTGTTTTACATCTTCGGCCTGATCCTCCTGCTCACCGCCGGCAACCTGCTCAAGCCCGACTCCCACGAGGATGATGAGAAGGACGGCCTGATTGTCCGGCTCACCAAAAAGTTCCTCCCGGCGTCGTCCAACTACGACGGAGACAAGCTCTTCACGGTCGAAAACGGCAAACGCGTCCTCACCCCCATGCTCCTGGTCATGGTGGCGATCGGCGGCACGGACATCCTCTTCGCCCTCGACTCCATCCCCGCCATCTTCGGCCTGACCCAGAACGTCTTCGTGGTCTTCACCGCCACCGCGTTCTCCCTGATGGGCCTGCGGCAGCTCTACTTCCTCATCGACGGGCTGCTGGACCGGCTCATCTACCTCTCCTACGGCCTGGCCGCCGTCCTGGGTTTCATCGGCGTCAAGCTGGTGCTGCACGCCCTGCACGAGAACAACCTGCCGTTCATCAACGACGGCGAGCACGTCAACGTGATCGAGGTCAGCACCGGCGCGTCCTTGCTGGTGATCCTGGGCGTCCTCACCATCACGGTCCTGGCCTCCATCTTCAGCCCCAAGGGCAAGGCCAAGAACGCCGTCTCCGGCGCCAAGCGGCACGCCGTCGAATACCTGGACCTCAACTACGAAACCGACATCACCGAGCGCGAGCGGATCTTCGCCAAGATGGTGGCCGAGGAACAACAGCTCCAGGCCCTGCCGGAGAAGTACAAGTCCCTGGTCCACCACGAGACCGAGTTCAAGGACCTGCTGCGCCGCGCCCACGCCGAGCACGACAAGGCGCTGCAGCGGGAGGGGCTGCGGTAGGTCACTCACCCAACCCCGCCCGGGGTTTTAATTGAAGAAGTTTGGAGGGGAGTATCCCCGCTTCTGACCCGTCGTCAATACGGGAGTCTTCGGACTCCCCGGCGGGCAGGGCCGTCAACCGCGGCCGGGAGAGACCTCCAGTTGGTTCACCACTGACTGGAAGCAGGTCCCACCATGATTTCCCCCCTCCACCCCGCGACCACTGAGGCGTCCGGCTGCCGGCGTCCGTCCCGGCGCCGGCGCGGCACCGTCATCGTCCTCACCGGAATCGACGGCGCCGGGAAGTCGACGGCGGGCCGGCTGCTGGCCCGGCGGCTCGCCTCCGCCGGGCACCCGGCGGTCCTCGCCAGGAATCCCTGCGGGCGGAGCACCCTGGCGGCGTGGTCGCGGCGTCTTGGGATCACCGTCCCGGCCGGGGTGCTGGATGCGGTGGAAACGGGCATCCGCTGCGTCAATGTGCTGATCTCGCAGCTGCGCGCCGCCACGTTCCCGGGCATCGTCGTCATGGACCGCTACCTCTACTGCCAGCTGGCCCTCAAGCGGGTCAAGGGCCGGGGGGACGGACGCTTGCTGCCCTGGCTGCTGCGGCTCCTGCCCCGCCCCGACGTCGTCTTCTACCTCGAGGTCACGCCCGGCACCGCCCTCGCCAGGATTGACCTGCGGGCCACCGACACCGAGGACCTCGAGGGCCTGGAAACCTTCGACGCGGCGTACCGGGCGCTGGATGACTTCGAATCCTTTGTCCGGATCGACGCCGCGACGTCCTCGGGGCAGATTGTCGAGGACCTCTGGCGGGAGCTGGAGGCGGCCGGGCTGGTGCCCGAGCGCCGGGAGGGGATGCGGTAGGGGTGCTGATTTCCCGGCCGCTTTTCACGGGCGAGAGGCGGGGCGGCAGAATGGAACCATGACCCTCACTACCTTCGCCCTCATCCGCCACGGCCAGACCGACTGGAACGCCGAGCGCAGGCTGCAGGGGTCAACCGACATCCCGCTCAACGACGTCGGCCGCGCCCAGGCACGCGACGCCGTCGCCGCCCTCGCAGCTTACCGGTGGGACGCGATCGTCTCCTCGCCGCTGAGCCGGGCCGCCGAGACCGCGGACCTGATCGCCGCCGGTCTGGGCCTCAGCGTGGCCCGCCGCGTCCCCGAGCTCACCGAACGCGCCTACGGCCCCGCCGAGGGCATGACCGACGGTCCCGAGTTGGACAAACTGCGCATCCCCAAAGGCTTCCGCGGCGCCGAGAGCGAAGAGGACGCCGCCGAACGCGGGCTCGCCGCGCTGGAAGCCCTGGCCGAAGAATACCGCGGCGGACACGTCCTGGTGGTGGCGCACGGTTCCCTGCTCCGAGTCAGCCTCAGCCGCGCCGCCGGCCGCCGCCTGGACAGCGTGGAGAACGCCGCCCTCAACCTGGCTCATCACCACCCGGACGACGGCTGGAAGCTCGAATACTTCAACGGCGAGCGCCTCAGCGCCATCGTCTAAGCCGCCGCGTCACACTCGTGCCGGCGGCAACATGACCGACGCATAACTGGTCCTATGAGTCGGCCAAAAACCAGCCGTGTAACCGGCAGGTTAAACCCGGTTTCCGGCCAGTAAAGCTCTCCTCACCCCCGCCATTTCAGGGGTTTTCCGCCCTTTCGGGGTCCTAGCTTGGACCTTGGTTCGACCAATGAACCAAGCCGTCCCAAGCCCCCGAGGAGCACCCCGTGAACGTTTCCACCGTCGAAGCGCCGGCCACCGCCGGCACCGTGCCGCCCGGCACGGCGGGTGCGGCCGGCCCCGCCGCCGGTTCCGCCGTCGTCTCTCCCGCAGACTCCACCACCGCCCCCACAACCAGCACCACGGGCCGCCGTCGTCTGCTGCCCGTCAGCGGCAAGCGCCCCGGCCCCGTGGCCGTCACCCTGCTCTTCTCCCTCGGCTGGGTGTTCATGTACGCGGACCGGAACATCCTCTCCCCCGTCATGAGCGTCATCCAGGACCAGTGGGGACTCAACAAGGGCCAGCTGGGCCTCATGTCGACGGTCTTCTTCATCACCTACGCCCTGATGCAGATCCCCACCGGCTACCTCGCGGACCGGATCAGCCGGGTCAAGGTGGTGGTGGCCGGTTACGTGGTGTTCGGCATCGGCACCATCCTCAGCGGCTTCGCCCCCGGTTTCATGGTGTTCCTGCTGATGCGCGCTTTCACCGGCATCGGCGAGGGCACCTTCTACAGCCCGGTCTACGGCATCTCCTCCAGCTACATCTCCGACAGGTGGCGCGGGGTCTCCGCCGCCCTGATCAACAGCGGCATGGCCGTGGGCATCTCCCTGGGCTTCATCGGCTCCGGCTACTTCACCTTCACCCTGGGCCTGCCGTGGCACGCCTCGTTCCTGATCTTCGGCGCCGCCACCCTGATCGTCGCGTTCCTGATCAACTACTACCTCTCCCCGATCGACGCCGAACACAAGGCTTTGGCCTCCGAGGCCACGGACGACGGCGGCGCCCCGGCCGCCAAGGTCTCCAACAAGGCCCTCTTCACCCGCAACCACATCCTCACCTACGTGCTGATCTTCTGCTCGCTGTATGGCTTCTTCTCGATGCTGACCTGGCTGCCCACCTACCTGCAGCAGGCCCGCGGCGTGGCCCCCGCCCAGACCGGCATCATCGCCTCCCTGGTCCCCTGGGCCTCCATCCCCGGCGCCATCCTGCTGAGCATGTGGGCCCGCCGCCTCAAGAACACCCGCCCGCTGATCGTGGTCCTCTCCGTCCTGGGCGGCCTGTGCCAGATCCTGGTCCCGATGACCGGCAACTACTCCCTGATGATCGCCGGCCTGGTGGTCTATGGCCTGGTCGGCAAGCTGGCGCTGGACCCCATCCTGATCGCCTTCCTGGCCGAGAACACCCCCCGCTCCATGTACTCCACCGCCTACGGCTACTTCAACTTCGCGGGCATGCTCTCCTCGATCTTCGCCCCGTACATCACCGGCGCCCTGGCCGACGCCACCGGAGCGCTGGAGGCCGGGTTCTACCTGTCTGCTGTGCTGCTGCTGGTGGGCGCGGTAGCGTTCTGCTTCACGACGCCGGCACGGGTCGCCGCCCAGCCGGCCCCCGCCGTCGAACCCCTCCCCCAGCCCGCCGCCTGACCCAACTGACTCGCAATAGTTGTCGTTCTGGGAGCCCAAAACGACAACAACTGCCAGCTAATTGGGGGACGTCAAGGAAAGGAACCGCCATGAGCCAGCTACCCGCGACCCAGCCCCTTCCGCAGCGCACCGGCACCGGCACCGGCACCGCCACCGCGCCCACCCTGCGCCGGGCCGCCTCGATGAGCGCGGAGGTGGCCGCCTACCTGGAACGGGAGATCGCCTCCCGCGGCCTCACCCCCGGGGACAAGCTCCCCACCGAGCGGGAACTGGCGGAGCAGCTGTCCGTCTCCCGCGCCACGGTCCGCACCGCCCTGCAGGAGCTGGAGTCCAAGCACCTGGTGCAGCGGACCCGCGGCCGCGGAACCATCGTCGCGGAGCCCCCGGCGCCGGTGAGCGAGCTCTACGCCCGGCTCGCCGGGGCCGGGCAGGCGCAGCAGGACGTGGCCGAACTGCGCGGATCCCTGGAACCCCTGGTGGCCGAACTCGCCGCCGCCCGGTCCAGCGCCGCGGACCTGATCCAGCTGCAGGACGCCCTGGCCGCGGCCAGCGAACACCTCTCCCCCGAGGAGGCCCTCCGGCTGGACGTCCAGTTCCACACCCTGCTGGCCCAGGCCGGCCGCAACCAGCTGATGGCCACGGTCCTGACCCTCACCAGCTCCTGGACCTCCGAGGTCCGGCTGCGCTCGCACGCCACCGCGGAGGGCCGGCGCTGCTCGATCGAGGGACACCGCCGGATCCTCGCCGCCGTCCTGGCCCGGGACGCCACCGGCGCCGGGATCGCCATGAGCGACCACCTGGCCGACGTCGCCGTCCTCATCCGCGACCACCAGCCCACATACACCAACCCATCGGAGACCCACCCGTGAGCACCTCACTGATCCAGCCCGGCACCGACGCCGGAACTACCGCCGCCGGAACCGACACAGCCGCCCGCATCCTGCAGTCCTGGGACGGCATCGCCGACGACACCACCTACCTGCCCTCCAGCCGGGAGAACGTCCTCTGGGGTGCGCTCCCTGCGCCGGGGACCGCCCCGTCCTCAGCATCGACCCGGGCACCGACATCACCATCGACACCATCAGCCACGAGGGCATCCTGGAAGATCAGGGCCGGGACCCACTGGCCTACTTCGGCTCGCACGGGGTCCCCGAACACCAGGTCCTCGAGGACGCCATCAGCCTGGCCGGATCGGACATTCGGCGGCTCTCCGCCAACCTGGGCCCGCACGTGGTCACCGGTCCCATTGCTGTCCGCGGCGCCCGGCCCGGGGACCTGCTGAAGATCACGGTGCTGGAGACGACCCCGCGGGTGCCCTACGGCGTGATCTCCAGCCGGCACGGCCGCGGCGCGCTGAACGGCGAATACCCCCTCGGCGCCGGGAACTACAGCGCCTTCGCCACCGTCCGGGACGACGCGGACGGGACACCCTCGGGCTGGCTGCCGCTGCGCCCCGGCGCCGAACCGTCCGTGCACTTCCCGCTCAACCCCTTCCTGGGGATCATGGGCGTGGCCGTCGACGGCGACCGCCGCCCGCACTCGGTCCCGCCGGGAGCGCACGGCGGCAACATCGACATCAACCTCCTCACCGCCGGCAGCTCGCTCTACCTCCCGGTCCAGGTGGCCGACGCCCTGGCCTACGTGGGCGACCCGCACTTCGCCCAGGGCGACGGTGAGGTTTCCCTCACCGCCATGGAGGCCTCGCTGCGGGTCCGGCTCCGCTTCGACGTCGTCGCCCAGGACGAGGCCGTGCGGAACTTCGGCACCCTCACCGGGCCGCTGGCGCAGACCCCCGAGTTCCTGGTCCCCACCGGGATGGACGAGGACCTGGACACCGCGGTGCAGAACTGCGTCCGCGCCGCCGTCGCCCTGCTGCAGGCCCGCTACGGCATGGATCCCAGCCTGGCCTACGCGTACCTGAGCGCCGCCACGGACTTCAACATCTCGCAGGTGGTGGACCTGGTGAAGGGCGTGCACGCCCGGATCCGGGTGGAAGACTTCCGCCCGTGACGTCCGTTTCTGTTTCCGGCTCCGCTGCCGATCCCACGGTGTGGCGCGTCCTCGGCACCCCGCTGCTCCCGCCCACCGGCACCGGGCCCCTGGACGGGCTGAGTGTGGCGGTCAAGGACCTCTTCGCACTAGAGGGGTTCGCGGTGGGCGCGGGAAACCCGGCGCGGCTGGCCGGGGCCGCGCCGGAGACGACGACGGCGGCCGCCCCCGCGGCGCTGCTCGCGGCGGGGGCGTCCGTGGCCGGGATCGCCCGGACCGACGAGTTCGCCTACAGCCTGGCGGGCACCAACGCCCACTACGGCACCCCGCCCAACCCCCGGGCGCCGGGCCGGATCAGCGGCGGGTCCTCCTCCGGCTCGGCGAGCGCCGTGTCCCTCGGCCAGGCCGACGTGGGACTCGGCACGGACACCGGCGGCTCCATCCGCGTCCCCGCCGCCTACCAGAGCCTCTACGGGATCCGCACCAGCCACGGCGCGGTCTCCGTCGACGGGCTGCTGCCGCTGGCACCGTCGTTCGACACCGTCGGGTGGCTGACCCGCGACGCCGCCACCCTCACCGCAGTGGGTGGGGTGCTGCTGCCGAACGCTACCGGCTCTTCGGCGGGCGCTTCGGCCGGCGCGTTCACCGGCATCTCAGCCCCGCCGGAGCTGCTGGCGCTGGCCGAACCGGGCATCGGCGAGGCCATCCGCGAATTTGCCGCCGCCCCGGCCTTGCCGCCAGCGGCCACCGACCTCTTTCCGGTGGAGGAGCTGCCCGGCTGGCTGGCCGCGTTCCAGACCGTTCAGGGCTTCGAAGCCTGGCAGCAGCACGGCGCCTGGCTCGAGACGCACCCGCAATCCTTGGGCGCCGACGTCGCCTGGAGGTTCGCGACGGCGTCGCGGATCTCCGCGGATCAGGTGGAGGCGGCGCGGGCCGTCCTGCGGTCCGCCCGGCAGCGCATCCGCGCATCCGTGGGCGGCGGCCTGCTGGTGCTGCCGTCGGCGTCGTCCGTGGCGCCGCTGCTCACCGACGTGGCGCAGTCCTCCGCGCTCGGCGGCTTCACCCTAGACGCGGTCCGCCGCGCCACCATGCAACTGACCTGCATCGCGGGCATCGCCGGGCTGCCGGCCCTCTCCCTCCCGCTCGTCACACCCGCCGGGCTGCCCTGCGGCGTGAGTATTGTGGGACCCGTACACCGTGACCTGGACCTGCTGCGCCTGGCCTGCCGGCTCGGCCCCCGCTGAGCCCGCCTCCCGCACGCCGCCCGTCCGGCCACCGCACCGAAAGATAACCCATGCTCAAGCGACTGAAATCCACCGAACCGGACCGGCTGAACCTGACCCTCATGCTGGTCCTGACCTTCTCCACCGGCGTCATCGATGCGGTGGGTTACCTGGGCCTGGACCGGGTGTTCACCGGCAACATGACCGGCAACGTGGTGATCCTGGGCATGGCGCTGATCGGGGCGGACAACCTGCCGGTGGTGGGGCCCACCATCGCCCTCGCCTGCTTCATGGCCGGCGCCGTGATCGCCGGCCGGACGCTCCGCCCCGTGGCCGCGGGCTGGAGCCGACGCACCACAGTGCTGCTGGCCGCCGTCGGGCTCACCATGACGGCGATCGCCGTCGTCCTGGTGGTCCACGCACCGCACGCCGGGGATCCCGTGACCCTGACCATCACCGGTGCGCTGGCCGTGGCGATGGGCATGCAGGCCGCCACCGCCCGGCATCTGGCCGTCAAGGACGTCACCACCGTGGTCGTCACCTCCACCCTGACCGGTTTGGCCGCCGACTCACGGCTGGGCGGCGGCACCGGCGCGCACACCGGCCGCCGGCTGGGCGCCGTCGTCCTCATCCTGGCCGGCGCCACCGTGGGCGCGGGGCTGCTGCACATCCACCCGGGCCTGGGCGTGATGGCGACGGCGGCGCTGACGTTGCTGGTGGCGCTCGCCGGCGAGATCGCACGGGAACGCGCCGTCCACGACGCCGAGCTGGAGCCCGCCGCGAGCTGACCCCCAGCGGCATCCGGCTGGGCTGCGGCCCTTAGCGGGTCCGCGGCTCCCGCCAGGCGAGCGAGACCAGCAGCACCACGGCTCCGAGGCCCAGCATGACGAACACCATGAGCCCCCAGTTGGCCTGGTTCACGCCGGTGCCGTAGAAGATGCCGATCAACACGGTGGCGGTGATCGCGCCCAGGTACCGGCAGGTCTGGTAGATCCCGGCCGCGACGCCGCGTTCCTCCAGCCGGGTGGAGGAGTACATGCCCTGGCTGGAGGCGATGCTGACCACGCAGTACGGCACGCCCAGCAGCGCGGTCATGGCCAGCACCAGCGGCACGGCCAGGGACGCCGTCAGCAACCACATGGCCCCGGACGCCGCAAGCAGCAGCACGACGCCCGTGATCAGCACCCGCCGCACGCCGAACCGTTCGATCGCCTTCACCGCGGCCGGGGTGCCCACCACGGAGATCGCCGCGAGCGGCAGCATCAGCAGGCCGACGACGCCCGGATCGTACCCGCCGGCGGTCTGCAGCAGCTGGGGAAGGCCGAAGAACGCGAAGTAGTAGACGCCGCTGAACAGCACGAAGCCCAAGTACACCAGCAGCAGCGGCCGGTTCCGGCCCAGCAGCCGCAGGTCCAGGAACGGCGGGCTGAACCGCAGTTCCCGCACCGTGAACAGCACCGCCAGCAGCACCCCGGCGCCCAGCAACCACCAGCGGTAGCCGGGGAGCACGTTCAGCAGCGCCATCATCACCAGCGCCAGGGCGCCGATGAACGCCCCGATGCCGGGCAGGTCCGAGTCCCGCACCAGGTCGGCCACCCGTCCGCGCTCGCGTGCCTTGTCCGCGGGGGCGAAGCGGCGGACGATCAGGATGGAGGCCAGGGCCAGCGGCACGTTGATCAGGAACAGCGCCTCCCAGCCCACCAGGCTCACCAGCAGGCCGCCCACCACCGGTCCGACCGCCGCGGCGGAGGTGTTGGCCATCTGGATCCGGCCCAGCGGCCGGGTGGAGGGCACGTTGGCCTGCTTGGCGAGCGCGGCGACCATGACGACGGCGCTGGGGTACGCACTCGCGGTGCCGAGGGCCATGAAGGCCCGGGCCACGCAGAGCAGCGCGAAGTTGGGCGCGAACGGGGCGAAGGCGCAGGTGGCCGCGACCAGGACCATGCCCAGCAGGAACAGACGGCGCGGGCCGAACCGGTCCGCCAGGCGGCCCATCAGCGGCTGCCCGGCGGCGGAGGTCAGGTAGAACGAGGTCACCACCCAGGTGACGGTGGCGACGTCGAGCTGGAAGTCCGCCTGCAGCACCACCAGGGCGACGGCGATCATCGAGGAGTTCAACGGGTTCAGCGCGGTGCCAAGGCTGAGCCCTGCGATGGCCAGACCGGTCCGGGGAGAGTTGCTCACGGCAACAGTCTGTCCCATGCGGCGGGGTGATTCGAAACGGTGTCCACGGTCGGGCTCACGCTCCCGCGGGCGGCCTCCATTGCGGCGGCCCGGTCCCGGTGTGGGCCTTGCGGGCCGCGTTACGCTGGGAGTGCGGCTGCAGCAGCCGGCCGCCGGAACCGTTCAGCGTGGAGCATCCATGACCCAGGCCACCGCAGACCCGCCCGTCGGCAGCTCCGGCACGCCCGCGACTCCCGCCAGCCCGGGCAAACCGGACCCCCGCGACGCCGGGCTCCGCCGGATCGCGGCGGAGACCTTCGGAATCGGCACCCTGCGGGCGGGGCAGCTCGAGGGCATGGCCGCCCTGGCCGCCGGGCGCGACCTGCTGGCCGTCATGCCCACCAGTTATGGCAAGTCGCTGATATACCAGGTCCCCGGACTGTTGCTGCACCGCTCCGGAACGCGGCCCGGGCCCACCCTGGTCATCTCGCCGCTGATCTCGCTGCAGGAGGACCAGCTGGAGGGGATCAACGGCGCCGCCGGGCCGGGCACCGCCGTCGCCATCAATTCCGCCCACACCGCCGCGGAGCAGGACCGGGCCTGGGCTGCGGCGGAAGATGGCTCCGCGGCCTTCCTCTTCCTGGCCCCCGAACAGCTGGCCAAGGACAGCACCGTGGAGCGGCTCGCCGCGCTGGGGATCCCGCTGCTGGTGGTGGATGAGGCGCACTGCGTCACCTCCTGGGGCCACGACTTCCGGCCCGACTACCTGCGCCTGGGTGAGGTCCGCGGGCGCCTGGGCAACCCGACGACGGCGGCCCTCACCGCCACCGCAGCCGCCCCGGTCCGGGAAGAGATCCAGCGGCGCCTGCACCTGGACCGGCCGCTGGTGCTGGTCCGCGGCTTCGACCGGCCCAACATCAGCCTGGCCGTGGTCCGGCACCACGAGGACAAGGCGAAGCGCCGGGCCGTGATCGCGCAGGCCGCCGCATTCGTGGCGGAGCTGCGCGGACCGGGCCTGATCTACGCGGCCAAACGCAAGGACAGCGAGAAGTATGCGGCGAAGCTGACCCGGAACGGGCTCCGGGCCGCCGCGTACCACGCCGGGATGCCCGCGAACGAGCGCACCCGGGTGCACGAGGCCTTCCAGGCCGGGACCCTGGACGTGGTGGCGGCTACCACCGCGTTCGGCATGGGCATCGACAAGCCGGACGTCCGCTTCGTGCTGCACGCTGACATCCCGGAATCCCTGGACAGCTACTACCAGCAGTTCGGCCGGGCCGGGCGGGACGGGCAGCCGGCCCGGGCGGTGCTGCACTACCGTTCCGAGGACCTCGGCCTGCGCCGGTTCTTCACCACCCATGCCCCGGACCAGCCCTCCCTGCGGGTGCTGCTGGCCGTCCTGGCCGCCGAGGACGCCCCGCTCCCCCGCGTCGAGCTCGCCGCCCGGACAGGCTTCCCGGGCCGGCGCCTCACCGCCCTGCTGAACCAGCTGCAAGATACGGGGCTCCTCCACAGCGACGACGACGGCGTGCTGCTCACCGGCAGCCCGGAGGCGGCGCTGGCCCTGGCCGTCGACCTCGCCGAGACCCGGGGGCGGGTGGACCGGTCCCGGGTGGAGATGATCCGCGCTTACGCCGAGACCCACCACTGCCGCCGGCAGTTCCTGCTGGGCTACTTCGGCGAAGAGCTGCCCGGACCCTGCGGCAACTGCGACACCTGCCTGGCCGGCGAAACGTCACCGGCCAGGACGGCGAAAGGCGCCGCGAACGGCGGCGGCGAGGAGTGGCCGGACAGCTTCCCGGCGGGGTCCGCCGTGGTCCACGCGGAGTGGGGTCCCGGCCAGGTGATCCAGTGCGACGGCGACGTCCTCACCGTGCTCTTCGATTCCGAGGGCTACAAGACGCTCTCCCGCACGGCCGTCCTCACGCGGGGGCTGCTGAAGCCCGCCCGCTGAACCCGGGCCAACTGCAACGGGGCCCACCGGACCTCGGCGCGCCCCGAGACCTCAGTAGGTGACGTCGAAGTCCGTGAACTCCCCCGTGGCCGGGGTGAAGGACTCCTCCACGAGGTCCACCCGGCCCGGGGCGTCCGGGGACCGCAACCAGGCCCGGAGCTCCAGCACCACCGTCTGCGGCCCCTCCGCCACGAGCCGCACGGAGCCGTCGTCGTCGTTCCGGACCGTGCCGGTGAGCCCCAGCTTGGCAGCCTTCCGCACCGTCCAGAACCGGAACCCCACCGCCTGCACCATGCCCGTGATCCGGGCCGTGAGCCGCACGCCGGCCCCGCCGTCGGGTCCGGACCGCTCCCTTGCTTTCTCCGCCATGGAGCCAATCTATCCCCGCCCCGGTGTGTCCGGCATCCGGGACCTTCGCCCCTTTCAGCCCCCGCGCGGCATTGCGGAGGGTGGAAGAAGACCCTCCGGCGCGGCCCCGCGGACACCATCCGACGTCCCGTGAACCCGCCGGATCGCCTGAAAGGAAAAAGACAATGGCAGGACAATTCGAGATCTTCACCGACACAGATTCGAACGTCCGGTTCCGGCTGTTGGGGGCGGACGGCACAGTGCTCGCTGTCTCCAAACCCTTCGAGGACAAGCGCTCCGCGGCTGACGGCATCATGGCCGTCCGCGAATGCGCCGGAACCGGCCTGATTCGGGAATCGCACGCCACCCCCTGGGGCGGGACGACGTGGACCAAGAGCAGCCAGGCCGCCCGGGCCGGGCACCACCACCTCCGGAGGCATCTGCCCGCCGTGTAACCCGTGAGCGGCCCCACGTTGACAGGGCCGCGATTTCAACCGGGCGGGAATCCTTGCTACACCTTGGAAGATGCAAGAGTTCCTCTCCTCCGCAATGCCCTTCCTGGCCGTGGCCCTGGCCATCGTCGCCGGGCTCGCCGCCTCCTGGCTGGTGCGCCGCATCGTCCTGCGGCTCAACCGCAAGCAGGAGGCGCTCCGGGAAACCTCCCGCGTGGCCCGGCTGCCGCTGCGCTTCGCGCTCTGCCTGATTGGGGTGCGGATCGCCCTCGCCGCCACCACGGACGACGCCGACTGGCGCCGCACGCTGGACCACGGCCTGGTGATCGCGCTGATCGCCTCCGTCGCGTGGCTGGCGATCGCCGTGCTGCTGATCATCGAAACCCTGATCACCACCCGCTACCGGGTGGATGTGGCGGACAACCGGCGGGCCCGGCGGCTGCGCACCCAGGTGATCCTGGCGCGGCGGATCGGTGCGGCCCTGATCGCGATCGTGGCGCTGGGCATCATCCTGCTGACCTTCCCCGCGGTCCAGGCCCTGGGCGCCGGGCTGCTGGCCTCCGCCGGCCTGATCTCGATCGTGGCCGGCCTCGCGGCGCAGACCTCGCTGGTCAATGTCTTCGCCGGGATCCAGCTGGCCTTCACTGACGCCATCCGGGTGGATGACGTGGTGGTGGTGCAGAAGGAGTGGGGCCGGATCGAGGAGATCACCCTCACCTACGTGGTGGTGCACATCTGGGACGACCGGCGGCTGATCCTGCCCTCGACCTACTTCACCACCACGCCGTTCGAGAACTGGACGCGGCGGCAGTCCGAGGTGATGGGCACGGTGGAGTTCGACCTGGACTGGCGCGCGCCCGTGGCCGCGATGCGGGCCGAGCTGAAGCGGGTCCTGGCCGGCACCGAACTCTGGGACCAGCGGGTGGGCATCCTGCAGATCACCGACGCGACCTCCGGCTATGTCCGGGTCCGGATCCTGGTCAGCGCCGCGGACAGCGCAGCCCTGTTCGACCTGCGCTGCCTGATCCGGGAGGAGCTGGTGCTCTTCCTGCAGGAGAAGCACCCGACGGCGCTGCCGCACTTCCGGCTCGAGTCGCTTCCGGCCGGGGTCGTGGCCCCGGATCCGCGCACCCCCTCCGACCCGCACGATTCCCAGCTCTTCACCGGGTCCCTCGAGGCGATGGAGCGTTCCAAGGCCTTCGCCGGGCCGGGCGAGGACGTGTTCGAGGACCGGGACAAGTCCGCCGCGTCGCAGAACTAGGGGCTCTTCCCAGCGCGGGGATGCGGGCAGATAATCGGGGACATGACCATCCCCCCGCCGCCCGGACCCGATCCGTTTCCGCTGGAACCCGGCCCCACCTCGCCGGAGCCGCAGCCCGGGGACCCCTTCCCACCGGAGCCGGGGCCAACACCGCCGGCTCCAACGCCCCCGGCGCCTATCCCCCAGCCGACGCCGAGTCCGGCACCCGGGCCCAGCCCCGAGCCGGGACCGACGCCGCCGGGGCCGCTGCCGATCCCCGATCCGGGGCCGGTCCCACCGCCGTCGCCAATCCCGCCCGGGCCCGACCCCACGCGGTTTTAGGCCAGAAAGAAACCGGCCGGGGCCCCAGTGCGGGGCCCCGGCCGGTTGGTTCCTGCGCGTTACTCGGCGACGATGTCGCGGGTGCGGTGGTCGTAGCGGATCACCAGCGGTCCGCCGCGGTGGTGCACCTCGTGGTTGGCGCCGTCGAAGGCCCCGAACCGGCCGTAGTTCTCGTCCCACGACCGGTTGATGGCAATCTTGAAGCTGTAGGCGCCGGCCGGCAGGTCCGCCGCGAGCTTCCAGAGCTGGTCCGCCTCGTCGAGTTGCATCTGGGATTCGTCATACTGCGGCGCCCAGTTCGCCGGGGCGCCGAGCAGGACGTTGAAGTCACCGGCGACGGCGACCTCTGCAGGCTGTTCGACGGCGGCCTCCGTGGGCGTTACCTCAGCCGGGGCAGCCTGCTCCGCGGCCTTGCGCTTGCGGACGGCCTTCGCTACCGGTGCCACGGCCTCCTCGACCAGCTTCGCGGCGGTGTCCGCCACCTTCTCGGCGACCTTTTCCACCGCCTTCACGGCCTTCTCCGCCCCGTGTGGGGCGGCCTTCGGGGCGCTATGGCCGGCCGGTGCCGCGGGCAGCGGGGTGTCGGCCGGGACCGGGGTGCCGGCGTCGAGCGCGGCGGTGAAGGTGGCCGGGTCCGCGAAGGCGACCGTGGCGCGCTGGCCGTCCTCGGTGATGGTCCAGCCGGAGCGGCCCTTGATCAGCCAACCCGCCTTCACCAGCTTTGCGGACGCGGTGGTGAGCGCCTTGTGTCCGCGGGGAATGCCGCCGCTGAGCAGTTCGCGCTCGTGGTCGTTGAGCGGGACCCGGGCGATCGCCTCGCCGAGGACGACGCCGGCGTTCAGCTTCTCCCCGGACCACACCCCCTCGGTCAGGACGTCCAGCACCGCTTTCAGGCGAAGGTTAGTGTTTTCCGCAGCGTTCGCGCCCATGGGTCTCCTTTAGCAGCTATTGATCCACCTGCATTTTGCCAAGGTTCCCCGGCTTCCGCGACCGGGCGCGGCGATTCGGCCGGTGTCGTGACCGGATATGACGCGGATCAGAGCTTGGGGATAAGCACCGGGGTGTTCTTTTTGTACTCCTCGTAGTCGGCCTGGCCGCCCCACGTCCTGTCCGCCTTCTTCTCCAGGTGCGGGACGCCGCTGACCTTGGTGATCAGGAGGGCGACGAACACCGGGGAGATCAGTGCCACCCACTGCCAGCCCTGCAGCACGGGCAGGGCGATGATCGCGACGCCCACCCAAAGCAGGATCTCGCCGAAGTAGTTGGGGTGGCGGGACTTCGCCCAGAGGCCGGTGGAGATGAACTTGCCCTTGTTGGCCGGGTCCGCGCTGAACTGGCCCTTCTGCCGGTCCGCCGTCGCCTCGATGCCAATCCCGGCAACCCAGACCAGCACGCCGATCAGGGCGAACCAGTCCAGCCCCACCCGGTGGGCCGAAGTCATGGCCACCCACGCAGCGGCGGCGGTGAAGGCCACCCAGATCCCCTGCATGGTCCAGGTGCTGAGGAAGCGGACAAAGGAGGGCTTGATCTCATCGAAGCGGTCGTCCTTGCCGGCCTTGCTGATCCGGCGGAACAGGAACGACCCCAGCCGGGCGGCCCACACCAGCACCAGTGCCGCCAGCAGGAAGCCCCGGGCGTCGATGCCGGGGGTGAGCAGCACCAGCAGAACGGTGACGGAGATGTAGGTCAGGGACCCGGTCAGGTCGTAGAACCGCTCCGTCTGGCGCAGGTACGCCGGGATGAATGCCAGCCACTGGATGACGAAGGCGGCCGCCACGGCAAGGGCGAACACCGGGATCCCGCCGGTCACCGCCCCATTCTGGCTGCCGGCCCAGGCGAGCCCGGCTCCGAGCAGAATCACCACCGGAATGGCGGCGAGGGCCTTGCGTTCGGACTCTTTCATGGAGCGTTCCTTCCCTTGGCGGCCCGGTCCCGGTGCCGGCGCTAACTACTAAGCCTACGAACTAGTATTGAGGAAAGTTCCGTCTCCACCGGCTACGCCCCGCCCACCGTCAACCGCGCACCACGCCCCGAAGGAGCTCCCATGACCCGTCCACTCAGGAAATGGCTGCTCGCCTACGCCGTGACCGCCGTGATTTTTGCCGCCGTCGACGCCGTCTGGATCCTCACCGTGGCCACCCCGCAGTACCGCAGCCAGATCGGCCACCTGCTCCCGGCCAGCTTCAACGCCGCCGGCGCCGTGCTGTTCTACCTCGTCTACGTCGCCGGAATCGTCCATTACGGCGTGCGCCCGGCGGACACCCGCGCCAGCCTCCGAAGCCGGGCCCGGTCCGGGGCGCTCTTCGGCTTCTTCACCTACGCCACCTGGGCCCTCACCGCGTTTGCCGTCCTCAAGGACTTTCCCGCCGTCGTCGCCGTCACGGACATCGCCTGGGGCGCTGCCGTGTGCGCCGCGGTCAGCCCGCTGGTGGCCCTGATCCTGCGGCTGCACCGACCCCGCGCAGTGACCGCCGCCAGGGACTGAGCACCCGTTGCCCGGGGCAATCAGGCTGGCTACAGTGGCCTGATCGCCGCCACCCCCACTCCCCAGGGGGCCGATCCGCGGCCCCTCCCACAGTGTCAGGAGAACCCCCATGGAACACCGCACGCTTGGTTCGCTCACCGTCTCCGCCCTGGGCCTCGGCTGCATGGGCATGAGCGAGTTCTACGGCAAGGGCGATGAACAGGAGTCCGTCGCCACCATCCACGCCTTCCTCGACGCCGGCGGCACCCTGCTGGACACCGCCGACATGTACGGGCCCTTCACCAACGAGAAGCTGGTGGGCGGCGCGATCAAGGGGCGCCGCGACGACGTCGTGCTGGCTACCAAGTTCGGCAACGAACGCCGCGAGGACGGCTCCTGGGTGGGCATCAACGGCAAGCCCGAGTACGTCCGGGCCGCGTGCGACGCGAGCCTGCAGCGCCTCGGCGTGGACCACATCGACCTGTACTACCAGCACCGGGTGGACAAGACCGTCCCGATTGAGGAGACCGTCGGCGCCATGGCCGAACTGGTCCAGGCCGGCAAGGTCAAGCACCTGGGGCTCTCCGAGGCCAGCGCGGACACCATCCGCCGGGCCCACGCCGTGCACCCCATCACCGCACTGCAGACCGAGTACTCGCTATGGGAACGGGAACCAGAGACCAAGGTGTTCCCGCTGCTGGCCGAGCTGGGCATCGGCTTCGTCCCCTACAGCCCGCTGGGCCGCGGCTTCCTCACCGGGCAGTTGCGCAGCGAGGACGACTTCGCCCCGGACGACTTCCGCCGCCACTCCCCGCGCTTCCAGGGCGAGAACTTCACCCGCAACCTGCAGCTCGTGGACCGGGTGACCGAGCTGGCCACCGCCAAGGGCTGCACCCCGGCGCAGCTGGCGCTGGCCTGGCTGCTGGCCCAGGGTGAGCACATCGTGCCGATCCCCGGCACCAAGAAGCGCGACCGGCTGCAGGAGAACCTCGGGGCCGTCGACGTCGAACTCAGTGCCGAGGACCTGGCCCGACTGGAGGAGCTGGCACCGGCCGGCGTGGCCGCCGGCGGACGCTACCCGGACATGGGCAGCATCGACGCCTGAGCCCGTTGAACCCGACGTTGCCGGGCCGGGTCCGGCGCTGCCGGGCACGGTCCGGGGGCGCCGGGCCGGGTTTAGCGGCCGGAGGCGGCGAGCCCGGCCAGCAGCTCTGTCTTCCGCTCCTCACTGGCGAACGAGGAGCGGATCGAGTTCGCCGCGAGCCGGACGCAGTCGAACTCGGAGAGGCCGATCACGCTCCTGAGCTGGCTGAAGTTGTCGTCCACATAGCCGCCGAAATACGCCGGATCGTCCGAGTTCACGCTGACGTTCAGGCCTGCGGCGAGCATCCCCGGCAGCGGGTGGTCGGCCAGGGTGTCCACGGCGCGGAGCCTGACGTTGGAGAGCGGGCAGACGGTCAGCGGCATCAGTTCCTGGACCAGACGTTCCAGCAGGTCCGGGTCCTCCATGCAGCGGATGCCGTGGTCGATCCGTTCGACGTCCAGGACGTCCAGCGCCTCGACGATGTACGACGGCGGGCCCTCCTCGCCGGCGTGCGCGATCCGGTGCAGCCCGGCGTCCTTGGCCCGGGCGAAGAGCCGTTCAAACTTCGACGGCGGGTTGCCCACCTCGGCGGAGTCCAGGCCGATCCCGGCGATCGGAGCGTTCATGGCCAGCAGCTGCTCCAGCACCTCCAGCGCGGACTCCTCGGAGAGGTCCCGGAGGAACGCCGCGATCAGCAGGGTGGAAATGCCGAACTCCTCCTGTGAGGTGGCCAGCACGGAGGCGACGCCGTTGACGCAGGTCTCCAGGGCGACGCCGCGGGAGAGGTGCGCCTGCGGGTCCAGCATGATCTCCGCGTGCCGCACCCCGGCCGTGGCCGCGCGGGACAGGTAGGCCCGGGTCATGTCCGCGAAGTCCTGCTCGGTCTGCAGCACGGCCATGTTGGCGTAGTAGAGGTCCAGGAAGGATTGCAGGTCCGTGAACTCGTAGCGGGCACGCAACTCCTCCAGGTCCGCGTACGGCAAAGCGATGTTGTTCCGCTCCGCGAGCGCGAAGATCAGCTCCGGCTGCAGGGTGCCCTCGATGTGCAGGTGCAATTCGGCCACCGGCAGCGGGCCGTGGACCTCCTCCGGGACCTCCGCGAACCCGGGCACCGCCTCGGGCCGGGTCTCTGCTGTCTGCTCCGCCTGCGGCACGCCGCTCTCTGCCTGCGGCACGCCGCTCTCCGCCTGCGGCACGCCGTTCTTTGCCTGCGGCGCCTGGGCGCCGCCGTCGTAACTTTCCATTCGGTAAGGATATGCCCGCAGCGGGCCGGGCCGGATAGAGTCAATACAATGCAGAATGATCAGCAGGCTTCCGATCTTCCCGGCGTGGCACCCGAGGCTCCCACGAACGGCTTCGTCCGGGTCCGCGGCGCGCGCGAGAACAACCTGCGCAACGTCGATGTCGACGTCCCCCGCGACGCGATCGTGGCGTTCACCGGCGTCTCCGGCTCCGGCAAGTCCTCCCTGGCCTTCGGAACCATCTACGCCGAGGCCCAGCGCCGCTACTTCGAATCGGTGGCGCCCTACGCCCGGCGGCTGATCCAGCAGGGCCACAACCCCAAGGTGGAGCTGATCACCGGGCTTCCGCCCGCCGTCGCGCTCCAGCAACGCCGAGGCACCCCCAGCTCCCGCTCCACCGTGGGCACGGTGACCACGCTGTCCAACTCGGTGCGGATGCTCTTCTCCCGCGCCGGCACCTATCCGGCCGGGGCCACCCCGCTGGATTCGGACGCGTTCTCGCCCAACACCGCCGCCGGCGCCTGCCCGGAATGCCACGGCCTGGGCATCGCCCACACCGTCACCGAATCCTCGCTGGTCCCGGACGCAAGCCTGAGCATCCGCGACGGTGCGATCGCCGCGTGGCCCGGCGCCTGGCAGGGCAAGAACCTCCGCGACATCCTCAGCCACCTCGGCTACGACATCGACACCCCCTGGCGGAAGCTGCGCAGACAAGACCGCGACTGGATCCTCTTCACCGAGGAACAGCCCGTGGTGGAGGTGACACCGCAGCGGGACCGCGTCGCCAAGCCGTACAAGGGCCGGTTCTGGAGCGCCCGCAGCTACGTGCTCCACACCCTTGCCGACTCGAAGAGCTCCACCATGCGCGAGAAGGTCCTCAAGTTCATGGAAACCGGTCCCTGTCCGCGCTGCAGCGGCAGCGGGCTGCGGCCCGAGGCCCTGGCCGTGACCTTCGCGGGCCGGACCATCGCCGAGCTGAACGCGGTTCCGATGAGCGAGCTCGCCGACATTATCCGCCCCACCACCGAGCTGACCGGCGCCGGGACGGCCTCCCGGAAACAGTCGTCCGGGGAAACCAACGAGGTGGCGGTCGCCATCACCCGGGACCTGCTGCAGCGGGTCACCGTGCTGCTGGATCTGGGCCTGGGCTACCTGGCGCTGGGCCGCTCCACCCCCACCCTCTCCCCCGGCGAGATGCAGCGGCTGCGGATCGCCACCCAGCTGCGGTCCGGGTTGTTCGGGGTCATCTACGTCCTGGACGAGCCCTCCGCCGGCCTTCACCCGGCCGACGCTGAGCCGCTGCTGGCCGTGCTGGACCAACTGAAATCCGCCGGAAACTCGGTGTTCGTGGTGGAGCACAACATGGACGTGGTGCGCCGGGCGGACTGGCTGGTGGACGTGGGTCCGCGGGCCGGCGAGGGCGGCGGCGAGGTGCTCTACAGCGGCCCGGTGGACGGGCTCGCCGGCGTGGACGCTTCGGTCACGCGGCCGTACCTGTTCCCGGGTGGTTCGGGGCCCGGTGACGACGACGGCGGTGCGGGGTTGCGCGGCGACAGCGGCGGCGCCCGTGTACCGTCCGGCTGGCTCAAGCTGCGCGACATCAGCCGCCACAACCTTCAGCACCTCGACGCCGAGTTCCCACTGGGCGTCCTCACCGCCGTCACCGGTGTCTCCGGGTCCGGGAAATCCACGCTGGTCAGCCAGGTCCTCGCCGAGGTCACCGGCCGCTGGCTGCACGGGGACAACGGCGGTGCTGACGGCGACGTCACGTCCGGCGGCACAGGCGGCGGCGCTGCCACCGCCGCCGGATCCGCCGGTGACCTAGACGATGCCGACGATGCCGGGGAGCTCGCCGAACCGCTGACCGTCGGGCCCGTGACCGGCCTGGAACTGATCGACCGCCTCGTCAAGGTGGACCAGAAGCCGATCGGCCGGACGCCGCGCTCCAACCTGGCCACCTACACCGGCCTCTTCGACGCAGTCCGGAAGGTCTTCGCCGGCACGGACGAGGCCAAGGCCCGCGGCTACGGTGCCGGCCGGTTCTCCTTCAACGTCGCCGGCGGCCGCTGCGAGACGTGCCAGGGCGAGGGCTTCGTCGCCGTCGAACTGCTCTTCCTGCCCGGCAGCTACGGCCCCTGCCCCGAATGCCACGGTTCCCGCTACAACCCGGAAACCCTGGAGGTCACCTATCAGGGCCGGAACGTCGCCGAGGTGCTGGGCATGACGGTGGACGCCGCCGCCGAATTCCTCGCCGCCGTGCCGGCCGCGTCCCGGGCCCTGCAGACGCTCCGCGAGGTGGGCCTCGGCTACCTACGGCTGGGCCAGCCCGCCACCGAGCTCTCCGGCGGCGAGGCGCAGCGGATCAAGCTTGCCACCGAACTCCAGCGCGCCCAGCGCGGGCACTCGCTCTACCTGCTGGACGAGCCCACCACCGGGCTGCACCCGGCCGACGTCGAGCTGCTGATGGCCCAACTGCACCGCCTGGTCGACGCCGGAAACACGGTGGTGGTGGTCGAGCACGAGATGGACGTGGTGGCCGCCGCTGACTGGGTGATCGACCTCGGCCCGGCCGGTGGGGACGCCGGCGGCAGGATCATCGCCGCGGGCGAGCCGGCCGCCGTCGCCCGCTCCGCCAAGAGCCGCACCGCGCCGTACCTGAAGTCCGCCCTCGGAAGCCGCGCCCGGCACTAAGGGAAGCGCTGGGGCAGGCGGCGGGGTTGAAACCTGCGGGGGTCTGCCCTAGCGTGGGCGGATGCCCGAAATCGGGCGATCGCATGCCCGGTGCTGCCTCCACCAGAACTGCCCGATCGGCAGACACCGCAGATGACCTCTATTGTCAGGGGCGGGCAGTGGCGCGACAACGCCCGGGGACGGGCCGAGCGCAGGTGGCCCTCAGGAGCAGCTGAACCACATGAAGACCTCAACCATCACCACTGCCGCGCGCCGCGGCGCCGCCCTCGCCGCCATCTCCGCCGCCGGCGTCGCACTCTCCGCCACGGCCGCCAGCGCCGCGACCCCGCCGCCACGTCCACCTCCACCTGGGACGCCCTGGCCCAGTGCGAGAGCGGCGGCAACTGGAGCACCAACACCGGCAACGGCTTCTCCGGCGGCCTGCAATTCACCCAGAGCACCTGGGCGGCCAACGGCGGCACGGGTTCCCCGGCGAACGCCACCCGCGAGCAGCAGATCGCCGTCGCCCAGAACGTCCAGGCCAGCCAGGGCTGGGGCGCGTGGCCGTCCTGCGCCGCGCAGCTGGGCCTCAGCGGAGGCGGCGGGGCGAGCGTGCCCGTGCAGTCCGCCCCCGTCCAGAGTGCCCCGGTTCAGGCCGCGCCGCGGTCTGCCCCGGTGCAGGCGCCCGTCCAGGCACCCGTTCCTGCCCGGCACGCGGCCCCGGTGGCGCTCAGCGGCAAGACGTACACCGTGCAGAGCGGCGACAGCCTCAGCACCATCGCCGAGCACCTGAACATCAAGGGCGGCTGGCAGGCCCTGGCCGACGCCAACACGGACACCATCAGCGACCCGAACCTGGTCCTCGCCGGGCAGGTCCTGCAGCTTCCGGCCTAACTTTCAGGGCACGACAAAACGACGACGCCGGGGCGGCCTTTCGGGGCCGCTCCGGCGTCGTCGTTTTGTTGTCTCTGCAGGTGCTCAGGCGGTGCGCGGCAGCTCGCGGATGATGCGGACCTTCCACGCTGCGTCGTCGCTGGTGTCCAGCAGCGCCACCGTGCCGTGGGCCAGGTTCAGGGCCACGCGCTTGGCGGCCAGGAGCTCGAGGTAGAGCTGCTCGTTCATCCGCGCGGGGGTGTCGATGACGTACTTCACGGCGTCGCGGACCTTGCGGTAATTGTCGCTACGCTCCCGGTGCAGGTGCAGTTCCAGCAGCCGGCGCTGCTTCAGCCGCGGCTCATGCCGGTTCAGCCAGGTCACCGCGGCGTGGACGGCAACCACCAGGGCCACGGACACCACGTAGATTTCCCAGCCGCTGGAGAGCAGGAATAGCGGCAGGTTGGCGATGGCGACCAGGGCGATCAGCATGCGGAACGCGAGGATCCTGCGCATCGTCAGCGCCACTGACGCCAGGGCCGCGCGGAAGCCGTGCTGTTCCTTGCGGGCCGCGGCCGGGTCCAGGGTGAATTCCTCGAGCACCAGGATGCCGTTGGCTTCCGGGCTGAGCATCTGTCCGTATTTGGGCGCAAAAGGCGCCGTGGTTTCAGGGGTCATGGCGGATCTTCCGTGGAGCGTGGGTGGTTCCGATCCATGATAAATCCCGCGGCTGGGAGCTGTCTGTAGGCGCCCGACATGTGAACACGCTCACCCCGGGCGGCCCGCAATTGGCGATGCGGGGCCGCGGCCTCAAACTGGAGAGATGCAAACTTTCCTGCCCTACTCCGATTTCCGGCAAAGCGCCGCGGCCCTGGACCGTGCCCGGCTGGGCAAGCAGCGCGTCGAGGCCCTCCAGGTGCTCCGCGCCCTGGTCATCCCCCAGTACGGCTGGCAGACCCACCCGGCCGTCCGCATGTGGATGGGCCACGTCCCCGCACTGACCATGTACGGCCTGGCAATGGTTGATGAATGGGTGGCCCGCGGCGGCGAGGACACCACCCGCGGCAGGATCCTCGAGTTCGCTCCGCAGGCCGGCCACCCGGACTACGCGGACCGGATCCAGATGCCGTACTGGCTGGGCGACCCCGGGTTCCACCTCGCCCACCGCTCCCGCCTGCTGGCCAAGGAGCCCGCGTTCTACGCCGACGTGTTCCCCGGCACGGACCCGGACCTGGAGTACCTCTGGCCAGAGCCCAAGCTCGAGCTGCTGCCGGAGGACCCCGAGGGCGAGAAGATGTGGATCCTGCGGCTGCCCGTCGAGGGCACCGATCCCTCGGACCTGTTGACCGTGAGCCTGCCGCCCGTGCGCGGCAAGGGCGCGGCACCGGACGACGGCGAGTACCAGTTCGTTTACGCCGAGCCCACCTCCCGCCGGCCGGAGAAGAACGCCAAGAAGCGGCCCGCGAAGCCGCAGCCGAAGAAGCCCACCCGCAAGCGCCTGGCCCAAGAGGAGGCGTTCACCACGCTCCCGGGCAAGTCCGTGGTGGCTGTCCCGTTCGACGCCGGCCGCACCTTCGCCGTCGGCAAGGTCGTGGGACGACCGATCGAGGTGGAGGGCCGATTCGCCCGCAACTTCGAGGTGGACGAGGTCATAGCCCGCGAGGAATTCGACTACCCGGCCCTGCTGCAGGACCCCCGGCTCTTCTTCCCGATCCCCGCGCGCTAGGCGAGGGCGGGGTCTCCGCGGGGCGGGGTTTCTGCGGGCGGCCCCTCGTTCGTGGCCGGCCTTCCGCTCGCGGGTTCGGACCGCACTCGGCGATTCCATGCGGCGAGAGCGGACCGGACCCGCGAGTGAGTCCGTTGATGTGACTGGTGAGACCAGCCCCTGTGACATATGGTGTCTGCCACCGTCCCATCGCTTCGGCGACGGGCATCACGCCAGACACTGCTTGGGGGAAGTCATGGCTGCAGGAGAAGGAGCCGCGGAGAAGTCGCGGCTCGCAGCTGAACGGGTTGCACGTTTGCGACGGGAGCTGGAGCACGCCGAGCGGAACGCCCACGCCTGGTCCCTGGGTGCAGCGGGCGAAGCAATCCTCGCTGAGAAACTCAGAGAGATTGAGCCGCTTGGCTGGCAGGTCATCCACGATGTCCACTGGCCGGGGCGGCCCCAGGCAAATCTTGACCACGTCCTAATCGGTCCGGGCGGCATTGTGGTGGTGGACGCCAAGAACTGGAACGGAGAGGTCAGTCTCTCCGGCGGAACTCTCCGGCAAAACGGATATGCCCGACACCACAGCGTTGCCGGGGTCGGGCAGCAGGCGGCCGCCGTGGCGGCGGTACTGGAACCGGGGCATCGGCGGTTGGTGCAGGGATGGATCTGCCTGGTAGGCCAGCCGGAGCTCAGCGGTACGGCGAGCGGTGGCACACGCATCGAGGGTCTCAACACCATTGCGCGGGCGGTTGCCGAGCTGCCTCCGGTCCTTGATGCGGCCCTGATTCCAACAATCCATGCCTATCTGCAGTCTCTCCTGGGTGGCGCCACCAGCCCGCAGCTGCTTTCCACGGCGCAGTTCACCGCGTCCAGCACCACAGCATCGCGGCCACCCAGTGCCGCCACCGTGCCACCCCGAAACCCGGGCTCCCGGCGAGACCAATGGGCACGCTCGAAGGCGCCAGCACGGAGTCAACGCCGCCGCAGGGGCCCACAACAGACCAGCTGCCTTGGTGCGCTCTTCAGGTTGGCCGTCCTCATGATTCTGCTGTCCTTCATCTTCAACTTTCTCTCCGGTCTAAGAACGGCAGCGCCGGCAGGCCCGCCAGCTCCACACCCGACACCGACGGTGGTCCAGCCCGTTCCGAAGCGATAGCCCATCCACTCGCTGGTTCGGTCCGCACTCGGTGTTTCCATGCGGCGAGCGCGGGCCGAACCCGCGAGTCGGGCCGAGTCCCAGCAAACGGCGAGCACCAACCGGCCGGCGACGCCCCGCAACCAAGCCCGCTCCGATTTGCTGGCAGACTTGCCGGTATGACTGTTCTGCTTGCCGGATGCGGCGACCTGGGGACCGAGGCCGGGCTTCGGTTCGCCGCCGCCGGACACCGCGTGGTGGGCTGGCGCCGCTCGCCGGAGAAGCTGCCTGCCGGAATCGAGGGTTTCGCGGCGGACCTGACCCGCGGTGAGCTGCCGCCGGTCCCGGCGGACACCACCGCCGTCGTCGTGGCCGTCGCCGCCGACTCCCCCACCGAGGAGGCCTACCGCGCCGCGTACGTGGACGGCCTGGCCCGCGTACTCGACGCCGTCACGGCCTCCGGGGCCCCCGTGCGGCGGGTGCTGTTCGTCTCCTCCACGGCGGTCTACGGCGACGCTGACGGCGGCTGGGTGGACGAGACCACCGCACCGAATCCCGGCGGTTTTTCCGGCCGCATCATCCTCGAGGCCGAGCAGCTGCTGGCCGACCGGCTCCAAGGAACCGGCATCGCCCCGGTGGTGCTGCGGCTCGGCGGGATCTACGGCCCCGGCCGGACCCGCCTGATCGACATGGTCCGCGGCGGCAAGGCCACGCTGCCGGCCGGTTCCAAGCTCACCAACCGCATCCACCGCGACGACGCCGCCGCCGCGATCGTGCACCTCTGCACCATGGACGCCGATCCGGCGCCGCTCTACCTGGGCGTCGACAACGAACCGGCCGAGATGGCGGACGTCCTCACCTTCCTCGCTGCCGAGCTGGGCCTGCCCGCCCCGCAGGCCGAGAACCCCGACGACGGCGGCCGCACCGGCGGTGACCGCCCAACCGCCGGCCGCAGTTCAGGAGAGCCGTCCCGCGGCGGCAACAAGAAGGTCAGCAACGCCCTGCTGCGCGGCACCGGCCTGGAGTTCACCTACCCCAGCTACCGCGAGGGCTACCGCGCCGTACTGGCCGGCGTCGGCGTCCGCCACCCCTGACACAGGCAGCAGCAAAACCACGCCACCCACCTCGTCCCAAGGAGCAGCATGGACTTCAGGAGCATCATCGAGGCCGTCGGCGGCTTCATGGACTTCGCCGGGGTGGCGGTGATAGTGGTGGGCGCCCTCGTGTCGCTGCCCATGGCGCTGCGGGGCGTCCAGCCGCGCGGCCTGCCGGTCGATTCGGAGCCGCTCTCGAAGTACCGGTCCTACCGGCAGCTGCTGGGCCGGTCCATCCTGCTGGGCCTGGAACTGCTGGTCGCGGCGGACATCATCCGCACCGTGGCCATCACCCCCACCTTTGAGAGCGTCGCCGTGCTGGCCATCATCGTGCTGATCCGGACCTTCCTCAGCTTCTCCCTGGAATTGGAGATCACCGGCCGCTGGCCCTGGCAGAAGCCCTCCTCCGGCAGCCGGGCCGAGGCCGGCGCGGCCTGACCGTTCATCCCTGAGCAAAACCCCTGTTCCGGGACCGCCGCACCCGGTTAGGCTCGCGAAATGACGGAAACCACAGCCTCCAAAGCCACCGAACTCCTGCGCCTGCACCAGGCGCCCGAGATCCTCCAGGTCGTCAACGTCTGGGACGCCATCAGCGCCAAGGTCATCGGCGACGTGCCCGGCACGCAGGCGCTCGCCACGGCCAGCCACTCCATCGCCGCGTCGCTGGGCTACGAGGACGGCGAGAACATCCCGCTCGATGAGATGATCGCCGCCATCGGCCGGATTACGGCCGCCACGGAGCTGCCGGTCAGCGCCGACCTCGAATCCGGCTACGGAACCCCCGGCGAGGCCGTGCGGAAGGCGATCGGCGTCGGCGTCGTCGGTGCGAACATCGAGGACCAGATGCGGCCCCTGGCCGACGCCGTCGCCCAGATGCGCTCGGTCACCGAAGCCGCCGCGGACGAGGGCATCGACTTTGTCCTCAACGCCCGCACCGACGCGTTCCTCAAAAGCAAGGACCGTGACCAGCGCGAGGTCCTCGCCGACGCGATCGAACGCGGCCGCGCGTTCCTCGACGTCGGCGCCACCACCGTCTTCGTGCCCGGGCTGCTGGACGAGGAAACCGTCGCCGCGCTGGTGGACGGGATCGGCTGGAACAAGGTCTCCGTCATCAACGTCCCCGGCTCCCTCGCCCCGGCCCGCCTGCAGGAACTCGGCGTCGCCCGGATCTCCTACGGCCCATGGACCCAGCGGGTGGCGCTGACCGCCCTGGCCGACGCCGCCGCCCAGCTCCTCGCCGGCGGTGCCCTGCCCGACGGCACCCGGCCGCTGAACTAATGGATTCCTGGCCCGCCGCGCCGGAGCTGCCCCGCCCGGTCATCATGGACCAGCGCTGGACGGACGCGGTGTTCCTGCACTGGCGCATCCCCTGGCCACCGCCGCGCGCTTCATGCCCGCGGGGGTGGAGCCTGACGAGTTCGACGGGTCCGCCTGGGTGGGCCTGATCGGCTTCCGGATGCAGGGCGCGGGCATCGGCACCGGCCCGGCCATCCCGTACTTCGGCAGCTTCACCGAGATCAACGTCCGGCTCTACTCGCGCGAACCGGACGGCACCCGCGGCGTGGTGTTCCTGTCCCTGGACGCCTCGCGGCTGGCGGTGGTCCTCGCGGCGCGGGCCGCGGGCATCCCGTACGTCTGGTCCCGGGACGGCTACCGGCCACCCACCCCGGACGATCACGCCACCGGGTACACGGTGCGGCGGTTCCGGGGCGGGGCGGCCAGCGACTTCGCCGTGGTGCCGGGCTACGACGGCGACGCCGCGGACCCGCTCTCCGTGCACCTGACGGCGCGGTTCGGGCTGCATTCCCGGTTCCGCGGCCAGACGCTGTACATCCCCAACACGCACACCCCCTGGCCGCTGTATCCGGCGGGGATCGCGCGGCTGGAGGACGGGCTGGTGGCTGCGGCCGGGATTTCGGTAGCCGGGCCGCCGGAGTCGGTGCTTTACTCCCCGGGGTCCGGACCCAGTTCGGCCGGCCGCGGGTGCTGACGGGCACGGCGGGCCGGAGCTGAGGGGGCCGGCCGCTGACGGAGACGGGCGCACGGGGCCGCGGCGGACCCAGGCTTACGGGGCCGCGGCGGACCCGACCGGGCTTGAAGGTCTTTTGTCCCTGTCTGCGAAGCGCCCATCGGGCGTCTAGTGGAGGGGGTCCCGGCCACCAAACCCCCGGGCGCCAAGGCAGGCACCTCATGAACCACAGCCCCGAGGTCTCAGAAAATACCGCGGCACTCCGACAGACGCTCCAACAGAGCCGCCCGGGTCCGCTCAGGCGCAGGCACCTGTTGGCGGCGCTGACCGGCTGTGTGGCCCTCGGCGGGGCCATGCTCGCGGCGGCGGTACCCGCCCACGCCGACGACGATGGCAACCCGGTCAACCTAAAGGCGGCGACCCTTCGCGGCCACGGCGCGGAGGTGCAGGTCCGCTTCAGCTACCGGTATGATGAGGGCCGGAGCGCCGGCATCGGGATCGTCCTCAGCCAGGCGGCAGAGCCAGGGCCCGACGTCGTCGGCGGCGCCGGCTCGGGCCAGCACCCCTGCACGGGCGAGACCGAGACCGTCACACTGACGCTGCCGGCCGGCGGCGGCCGCTTCACGTCCGGGGAGGCCGCCGCCGCGGTGTCGCTCTTCACCAGTGCGCCCGGCACACCGGACACGATCGAGCAGTTCAGCTCCACGCTCTGCCTGGAGCACGGCCACGGTCGGTAGCCGGCCGGACCGGGCCCACCAACCGGCCCGCCGTGCGATGCCTACCGGACCACCGCAGCGTGGTTACCGCCCCGCGGCGTACCCTTGCGCGCCCCGCGGGTTCGCTGCTGCCTGCAGTACCCCGGTTTCCGGGTCCCGCGCGACGGCGGACAGCCGGCCCAGGCTCCAGCCCGGCGCCGTCGTCACCACGTGGCCGCGGCGCTTCAGCCCGGCGATGACCTCGTCGCCCAGCCGTTCCTCGACCACCGCGCCGCCGGGTTCCCACGTGCGCGGCCAGAAGGAGCCTGGCATCGACGTCGTGTGCAAGGCGGGCGCGTCAACGGCCTGTTGCGGGGTGTAGCCGCCCACGATCGTGCGCAGCAGGTAGGGCAGCTGCCACTGGTCCTGCTGATCGCCGCCGGGAGAGCCGAGGGCGGCGACGGCGTGCCCGTCGCGGAGCACCAGAGTGGGCGTCAGGGTGGTGCGGGGCCGTTTCCCCGGCGTCAGGGTGGAGGGGGTGTCTTCCTCGAGCCAGGTCATCTGCAGCCGGGTGCCCAAGCAGAACCCCAACTCCGGGATGGCCGGGGAGGACTGCAGCCAGCCGCCCGAGGGGGTGGCAGAGACCATGTTGCCCCAGCGGTCGACGACGTCGAGGTGGCAGGTGTCGCCGCGGGTCTCCCCGGTGCGGGCGACCGTCGGTTCCCCGGCGCCCAGCTCCGCGGGGCCCGGCCCGGCGCCGTCGTGGACCAGGGCGGGCGGGGTGTATTCGGTCCGCAGCGGCGGCAGGTAGGGTTCCCGGCCGGGTACCGTCCCCGGGCGGAACTCGTGGGAGGCCTGCTCGGTGATCAGGGCGCGCCGTTCGGCGCAGTATGCCGGTGAGAGCAGGTAGTCCAGCGGCACGTCGGTGTCGCCGTAGTAGGCTTCCCGGTCCGCCAGCGCCAGTTTCTGCGCCTCCAGGATGGTGTGCGCCCCGAGCTCGGTCGACGGGTCCAGGTACCGGTCCTCAAACCCGTCCAGGATCGCGAGCGTCTGCAGCAACGCCGGGCCTTGGCCCCAGGGTCCGGTCTTGGCAATGGTGTGGCCGCGGAACTCGACCGTGGCGGCTGGCTCGTACCGGGCGCGGAACCCGGCCACGTCTTCGGCCGCCAGGACGCCGGCGTGGTCCGTGCCGGAGGAGTGCCGGTGCGGGAGCTGGACGGAGGCGACCATTGCGCTGGCCACGAACCCCTGGCTCCATTCGCGCCGGGCCGCGTCGATCCGGTCCTCGCGGGAGCCGCCGTCGGCCTGTCCGGCCGCGACCAGGCGTTCCAGGGTGCGGGCGTAGGCCGGGTTGCGGAACAGTTTGCCCTCGGCGGGGATGGTGCCGCCGGGCATCCAGAGCTCGGCGGAGCTGGGCCAGTGCTCGCGGAACAGCTCAGCCACGGTCGCGATCGTGGCGCCCACCCGGCCCAGCAGCGGGTGGCCGTCGCGGGCGTAGCCGATCGCGAACTCCAGCACCGCGTCCAGTTCCCAGGTGCCATGGTCGCGCAGCAGGAGGAGCCAGGCGTCGACGGCGGCGGGCACGGCCGCGGCGAGGGCCCCGGACCCGGGAACCAGGTCCAGGCCCTCGCTGCGGTAATGCTCCGCGGTGGCGGCGGCCGGCGCCGGGCCCTGGCCCATGAGCACCACCGGGGTGTCCGGGTCCGCGGCGGTCACGAAGACGCCGGTCATGTCCCCGCCGGGCCCGTTGAGGTGCGGCTCGACGACGTGCAGGACGAAGGCTGCCGCGACGGCGCCGTCGAACGCGTTGCCGCCGCGTTCCAGCACCGCCTGCGCGGCCGCCGTCGCCAGCCAGTGCGTCGAGGCACTCATGCCGAAGGTGCCCTGCAGGGTGGGCCGGGTGGTGAACTGTTCCGGCGCGGTAAACGTCATGCTCAGCCGAACAGCGCCGTCACTTTGGTCAGCGTCTCGTAGACGCCGTAGGCCAGCGGCAGGCCCACGAGGGCCCACGCGATGGTCAGCCGGGCGGGGGACGCGTTGACGGGGGTGTCGGCTCCGTGCGGGTGCTGGGTGCTCATCTCAGGCCTCCATGGCGGGTTCGGTGGAGCGGTTGCTCTCGGGACGGGGTTCGTGGAAGCGGGCGGCGACTGGCTTGACCATCAGGTTGGCCAAGAAGCCCACCACCAGCAGGGCCACCATGGTCAGCAGCGCCGGCTGGTAGGACGCGGCGGTCAGCTTGCCCGGGGTGCCCTGGGCGTCGAGGAACGCGTTGACGATCAGCGGTCCGGCGACGCCGGCGGCGGACCAGGCGGTCAGCAGCCGGCCGTGGATGGCCCCCACCTGGAAGGTGCCGAAGAGGTCCCGCAGGTAGGCCGGGGCGGTGGCGAAGCCGCCGCCGTAGAAGGAGATGATCAGGAACGCCAGCGCCACGTAGAGGATGGTGGTGGACGATCCGGCGAGGGCCAGCAGCACGTACAGCACGGCGCCGACGCCCAGGTACACCATGTAGATGCGCTTGCGGCCGGTGACGTCGGAGGTGGCGGACCAGGCGAAGCGGCCGGCCATGTTGCCGATGGAGAGCAGGCCCACGAAACCGGCGGCGACGGCGGCGCTGACCAGTGAGGTGCCGCCGGGCTGGCGGAAGAAGTCCTGGATCATGGGAGCGGCCTGCTCCAGGATGCCGATGCCGGCGGTGACGTTGCAGAACAGCGCCACCCAGACCAGCCAGAACTGCGGGGTCTTCACCGCGTTTTTGGCCGAGACGTTGTCCGTGGTGACCAGCTTGGCGGCCTTGACCTTGGACGGGTCGAAGCCGGCGGGCTTCCAGCCGTCGGCGGGGACCTTGATGGTGAACGCGCCGAAGAGCATGTAGGCGAGGTAGACGACGGCGAGTGTCAGGAAGAGTTTGCCGACAGCGTCGCCGCTGGCTACCCAGCCCTGGGCGCCGGAGTTGGGGTCGTACGCCTTCAGCAGGGCGGTGGAGACGGGGCTGGCGATCAGCGCGCCGCCGCCGAAGCCCATGATGGCCATGCCGGTGGCCAGGCCCGGCCGGTCCGGGAACCACTTGATCAGGGTGGACACCGGCGAGATGTAACCGATGCCCAGGCCGATGCCGCCCACCACGCCGTAGCCCAGGTAGACCAGCCACAGCTGGCGGGTGAAGATGCCGAGGGAGCCGATCAGGAAGCCGCTGGCCCAGAACATGGCCGACGTGAACATGGCCTTGCGCGGGCCGTTCTTGTCCACCCAGGTGCCCATGATGGCGGCGGAGAGGCCCAACATCACGATCGCGATGGAGAAGATGATGCCGATCTCGGTCAGGCTGGCGCCAAAGTGTTTGACCAGGGCGGTCTTGTACACGCTGGTGGCGTAGGCCTGGCCGATGCACAGGTGCACGGCGAGCGCGGCGGGCGGAACCAGCCAGCGGTTGAACCCCGGAGGGGCGATTGTGCGGTCACGGTCCAGCCAGCCCATTGGTGCTCCCCTTGCTCAGTCGGGGACGACGCCGTCCCCGCAGTTTGATCTGCGCCTCCCCGGGGCACAGAGGCGAAAGGCCTCACTTGGCCGTTGCCTTCGGCAATCATGGTGCAGATCACACGGCGGCGTCGAGGTTCCGGACTAATGATGTGCGGATTCACGACGAGCGGTAGCAATTAAGCGACGAACGGTAAGGCCGCGACTACTTCCCGAGGCCGGCCCGGCGCAGGGCTTCGGCCATCGCGGTGTTCCCCGGCGCCGGGGCGGCAGGCGCCTTGGCTGCCGACGCCGGCCGTGGCCCGCGCGGGCTCCGGCGGTCGCCGTCGGACGCACCCCGCCGGTCGCCGCCGCCCTGGCCGCCGGACGGGCGCTGCGCGCCGCCGCCCGACCCGCCCTGCCCGGGTTCGTCGTCGAGCCGCAACGTCAGGGAGATGCGCTTGCGGTCGGGGTCGGCCTCGAGCACCTTGACCCGGACCACCTGGCCGGACTTGACCACCTCGTGCGGGTCGGCGACGAACCGGTTGGCCAGCGCGGAGACGTGGACCAGCCCGTCCTGGTGCACTCCGACGTCGACGAACGCGCCGAACGCCGCCACGTTGGTGACAGTCCCCTCCAACACCATGCCCGGCACCAGGTCCGAGATCTTCTCCACGCCCTCGCGGAAGCTCGCCGCGGCGAACTCGGGCCGCGGGTCACGGCCCGGCTTCTCCAGTTCGGCGATGATGTCCCGCACCGTGGGCAGTCCGAAGCTGCCGTCCACGAAGTCCTGCGGGTTCAGCGCCGCGACGCTGCCCGCACCGGCGGCGGCCTTGATCCGGCGCGCCAGCGGGTAAGACTCCGGGTGCACGCTGGAGGCGTCCAGCGGCTCCGCTCCCCCGCTGATCCGGAGGAAGCCGGCGCACTGTTCGAAGGCCTTGGCACCGAGCCGCGGTACCTTCTTCAGCTCGCTGCGCTTGGCGAAGGGGCCGTGCTCGTTCCGGTACGCCACGATGTTCTCGCTCAGCAGCGGCCCGACGCCGGCCACCCGGCTCAGCAGGGCCGGGGATGCGGTGTTGACGTCCACGCCGACGGCGTTCACGCAGTCTTCGACGACGGCGTCCAGGCTGCGGTCCAGCTTCGAGGCCGTCACGTCGTGCTGGTATTGACCGACGCCGATCGACTTGGGTTCGATCTTGACCAGCTCCGCGAGGGGGTCCTGCAGCCGCCGGGCGATCGAGACGGCACCGCGCAGGGAGACATCCATGCCGGGCAGCTCCGCGGCGGCGAGCGCCGAGGCGGAGTAGACCGACGCTCCGGCCTCGGAGACGACGAGCTTCTGCGGGGCGGTACCCCCGGCCCCGAGCTGCTTGATCAGTTCGGCCGCGAGCTTGTCCGTCTCGCGGGAGGCGGTGCCGTTGCCGATCGCGACCAGTTTTACCTCGTGTTTGCGGGCCAGGGCGGTGAGGGTGCGGAGCGCGTCGTCCCATTTCCGGGCCGGTGCGTGCGGGTAGACCGTGTCCGTGGCGACGACCTTGCCGGTGCCGTCCACGACGGCGACCTTCACGCCGGTCCGCAGTCCCGGGTCCAGGCCAAGGGTGGCCTTGTTTCCGGCCGGGGCGGCGAGCAGCACGTCGCGGAGGTTGGCGGCGAAGACCCGCACGGCCTCGTCCTCCGCGGCGGCGAACATCCGGCTGCGCAGGTCACCGCTCAGCCGGGTCAGGACGCGGGAGCGCCAGGCCTGCTGGGCGGTCTGCAGGAGCCACGCGTCGGCGGGCCGGCCGCGGTCGGCGACGCCGAGGAACCTGGCCACGGCGGCCTCGTACCGGGCGCGGGCGGCGGCCAGGGCGGCGTCGTCGTCCGGCGCCGCCTCGCTCAGGTCCAGCTCGAGCACCCCGTCCTTCTCGCCGCGCAGCAGCGCGAGGACCCGGTGTGAGGGCATCCCGGCCGGCGCCTGGGCGAACTCGAAGTAGTCCTTGAATTTCTGTCCCTCCGCCTCCTTGCCCTTCTTCACGCGGGAGACCATCCGGCCCTGGGTCCAGAGCCGCTCGCGCAGCGTCTCGGCCAGGTCAGCGTCCTGCGCGACCCGTTCGACCAGGATGGACCGGGCGCCGGCGAGTGCGGCGGCGGCGTCCCCCACGGCGTGCTCGGGGTTGAGGTAGCGGGCTGCTTCCCGCTCCGGGTCGCGGTCCGGGTGCTTGAGAAGCGTGTCCGCGAGCGGCTCCAGCCCGGCCTCGCGGGCCGCCTGGGCCTTGGTGCGGCGCTTGGATTTGAAGGGCAGGTAGATGTCTTCGAGCCGGGATTTGGTCTCGGCGCCGTCGACGGCGGCCTCCAGTTCCGGGGTGAGCGCGCCCTGCGCGGCGATCGCCTCGAGGATGGTCCGGCGGCGGTCCTCGAGTTCGCGCAGGTAGCGCAGGCGCTCCTCAAGGGTGCGCAGCTGCGTGTCATCGAGGGTCCCCGTGGCTTCCTTGCGGTAGCGGGCGATGAAGGGCACCGTGGAGCCGCCGTCGAGCAGGGCCACCGCCGCCGCGACCTGCCAGGCTTTGACGCCCAGTTCCTCGGCAATCAGGGTCTCGATGGCGGTGGCTGGGCGGTGCTGGGAGCTGGAGTTCACCCAGCCATTTTGCCCTATCCGGGCTCGCGCACGTCCTGGACCACCTCGTTGTGGCGCAGAAACCAGGGCTTGAACGGCGGGTCGAACCGGGCGAACCGCGGCGGCCCCACGGGGGTCAGGCCGGCCAGGGCCAGCGCCGCGTGCAGGCCCTCGAGGCGGCGCCGGAACGCGTCCTCCGTGCCCGTGCCGGAGAAGCGCACGGCGGCGGCAAGGGACCCGGGTACGGAGCGGATGTGCACTTCGGGGCTGGTGGGCACCGGCGCTGTCTCCGCCGTCATGCCGGCCGGGAGCACGAACGCCACGGCGAAGTCCGCCGGGCCGTCGCTTCCCGGCAACGGGCCCTGCTGCAGCACAGGCGCGGTCATGGCGATCTTCTGGCCGGGTCCGGAGGCCTGCAGCACCGGGGCGGTCATGGCTACCTTCTGCCCGGCGGTGTTGGCGCCGCTGATGTAGTTGAAGAGGTAGCGGAAAGCCGCGTTGCCGGCCCGGTCGAAGCGGGCGTTGACCTGCGCCTCGGCCACGACGTGGGCGGGGTAGCGGCGGAGTTCGAAGTGCGGATAGCGACGCACCAGGTCAAAGGGCTGCTGTTCGGTCATGGTCGTACCGACCCTACGCCGGTCCTCGCGGCGCGGCCAGACCCGGCGGCGGCATCGCCCTCCCGAGCGGGGCCAGACGTCTTTCTTGTCAGTGGGCTTTGGTAGCTTGGCAAAAGAGGCAGGCGGACAGAAACGAGGCGGGGACACAGTGTTTTTCCTTGAACCGGAAGTACCCGGCGCGGCCCCGGACTTGGTCTACTCCGCGAGCGACCTGGTGGTGGCCGCCGAGTGCGAGTACCAGCTGTTGCGCAAGCTGGACGAGAAGCTCGGCAGGGCGGCGAAGGCCGACTTCGGCCCCGACGAAATGCTCCAGCACGCGGCCGTGCTGGGCGACGTGCACGAACACCGGGTCCTTGACACCTTCGTCGCCGAGTTCGGCCCATGGAATGCGGAGCGCGGGGCAGGAGTGTACGACGTCGTCCCCGCCGAAGGCATGGACCGCACCGCCCTGGTAGCCAAGCACGAAGAGTCCATCGCGGCGCTGCGGGCCGGCGCCGACGTCGTCTTCCAGGCCGCCTTCTTCGACGGGCAGTTCCACGGCCGCTCCGACTTTCTGGTCCGTCAGGACGACGGCGCCTACGCGGTGTTCGATACCAAGCTGGCCCGCCACGCCAAGGTGACCGCCCTGCTGCAGCTGGCCGCCTACGGTGACCAGCTGCTCAAGGCCGGCATCGACGTGGCCCCGGCCGTCACCCTGGTCCTCGGCGCGACCGTGCCGTTGCCCGGCGGCGGCTTCGATTACGTCCGGAGCCACCACAAACTGGCGGACATCCTCCCCGTCTTCCGGGAGCGGCGCGAACGCTTCCTTTCCCTGACCGGGGCGCACACCGCCCAGCCAGGACCCGTTGTGTGGGGCGCGAACGGGATCAGTGCCTGCGGCCGCTGCGACTACTGCCGGGAGCAGGTGGCGGCCACAGACGACCTGCTGCTGGTGGCGCGAATGAACGCGGTGCAGCGGAAAAACCTGCACGCGCTGGGAATCTACACGGTGGCGGAGCTGGCGGAGGCCAACCTGACCGGCGCCTCCCCCACGCTGCAGCGGCTGCAGGAACAGGCCCGGATCCAGAGCGGGCGCGGCCCGGCGGACGGGGAGGTCCGGTACCGCAAGGACGGCGAGGAGCACACGCTGCGCTACGCCGTGCTAAGTCGGAACACGCTGGCGGAACTGCCGCCGCCCAGCCCCGGGGACATCTTCTTCGACTTCGAGGGCGACCCGCTCTGGCAGGATCCGGCCTCCGGGGTCTGGGGACTGGAATACCTTTTCGGCGTCATCGAGGCGCCCACCTCGCCCGGCGCGCCGGGGGTCTTCCGTCCGTTCTGGGCCCACAGCCGTGAGGCGGAGAAGCAGGCGTTCCTGGACTTCCTGGACTACGTCGAGAAGCGCCGCAGCGAGTTTCCCGACATGCACGTCTACCACTACGCGCCGTACGAGAAGACGGCGCTGCGGAAGCTCTCGGTGCAGCACGTCGCCGGCGAAGACACCGTGGACCAGTGGCTGCGCGACGGGCTCCTGGTGGACCTGTACCAGACGGTCCGCAACAGCATCCGGATCTCGGAGAACTCCTACAGCATCAAGCGGCTCGAGCCGCTCTACATGGGCAGCAACCTCCGCACCGGGGACGTGAAGGACGCGGGCGCCTCCGTGGTGGCCTACGCCCACTACTGCGAGGCGCGCGACGCCGGCCGGGCCGAGGAGGCGGCGGCGATCCTGGCCGGCATCTCGGACTACAACGAGTACGACTGCCTCTCGACCCTGGAACTGCGGGACTGGCTGCTGCGGCGGGCGGAAGAACGCGGCATCTCCCCCGCGGCGGGCGGTATGAGCGGGCCGGCGACGGCTGGTGACGGCTCGGCTGTGGGACAGGGCGACGCCGCAGGGTCGGCAGCTGCCGACGGCTCCGGAGATGAGAAGGGTGCCGCGGAAACGGTGGGGCCGGCCGAAGCCGCGCTCCTCCGTTTCGCCGCGCCCGACTCCGGCTTGGCCGAGGACGACCGCAAGGCCGTCGCCATGCTGGCCGCCGCCGTCAGCTACCACCGGAGGGAACGGAAATCGTTCTGGTGGGCTCATTTCGACCGGTGCGAACAGGGACCGGACACCCATGGCGAGGACCGGAACGTCTTCCTGGTCGAGTCCGCGGAGATCCTCGATGACTGGCGGCAGGAAGGCCGGAAATTGCCGGAGCGCCGGGTGAAGCTGACCGGCACCATCAGCCCGGGATCGGACCTGCGCGAAGGCAGCAAGTGGTTCCGGATGTACGGCCACCCGCTGCCCGCCGGACTTGAAAGCACCGGCAAGAGCGGGGCCGGCCGCAACGGCTGGTTCGGCACCGAAGTCCTGGAACTCGGCGATGAGGACGGCAAGGACACGGTCATCATCCGGGACCGGCTGCACCGAAACATCGAGCCATACGCAGACCTGCCGATCGCGCTCACCGAAGACCAGCCGATCGCTACCAGGAGCCTGGAGCAGGCGCTGGAAACGTTGGCCGCCGACATCGCCGCGGGTTTGGAGTCGGGGACTCTCCCGCGGCACCCGGCCCTCGACCTGGTCCGCCGGCTGCCGCCCCGGCTGGTGGGAGGTTCTCCCCTGCCGCAACCCGGGGAGGGACCCGACCGGTTCATCGACGCCATCACCGGCGCCGTGCTGGGCCTGGACCGCTCCTACCTTGCCGTGCAGGGCCCGCCCGGGACGGGAAAGACCTACGTCGGTGCCCGCGTCATCGCCCGGCTGGTCGAGCGCGGCTGGAAGATCGGCGTCGTCGGACAATCCCACTCCGTCGTGGAACACCTCCTCAGCACCGCCACCTCGGCCGGCGTCAGCCCCGCCCTCGTGGCCAAGGACGTCAAACACTCCGAGCCCCTCCCCTGGGAGGCCCGGAGCGCCAAGGGCGTGTCCGCGCTGCTCGCCTCCCGGGGTGGGGCGCTGATCGGCGGCACCGCCTGGACCCTCACCGGCGCCACCGTCCCGGCCGGAGCCCTGGACCTGCTGGTGATCGACGAGGCCGGGCAGTTCTCGCTGGCCAACACGCTGGCGGTGGCGCAGGCAAGCAGCAGGCTCTTGCTGCTGGGCGACCCGCAGCAACTGCCGCAGGTCAGCCAGGGCCAGCACCCGGAGCCGGTGGATGAATCGGCGCTCGGCTGGATCTCCGCGGGGCACGCCACGCTCCCACCGGAGCTCGGCTACTTCCTGGCCGACTCGTGGCGGATGAACTCGGCGCTCTGCCGGGCCGTCTCAGAGCTCGCCTACGACGGCCGGCTGCGGTCGGCGCCGGCAGCCGACCAGCGCCACCTCGACGGGGTCCCGGCCGGAATCGAGACGGTCATGGTCCCGCACGCCGGCAACACCACCTCGTCCCCGGAAGAAGCGGCGGAAGTCGTCCGCCAGGTCCGGCTGCACCTCGGCCTGATGTGGCACACGCCGGCGGAGAGCCGGCCGTTGGGGACCGCGGACATCCTGGTGGTGGCCGCCTACAACGCCCAGGTCAACCTCATCCGGGAGGCACTGAATCGGGCCGGTCTGGGCGGTGTCCGGGTGGGCACGGTGGACAAGTTCCAAGGCCAGGAGGCGGCGGTGGTGCTGGTGTCGATGGCATGCTCGGCCGTGGCCGATGCACCGCGCGGCATGGAATTCCTGCTATCCCGCAACCGGATCAACGTGGCCGTTTCCCGGGGGCAGTGGCGCGCGGTCATCGTCCGGTCGCCGGAGCTGACCCACTACCTGCCGCCGCAGCCGGCATCGTTGGAGCAACTGGGCAGCTTCATTGCCCTGTGCCAGCGATCGGTCGGAACCGGCACCGGGGCTTAGACGCCAGGCGGCGGAGAGGAAGGGAATTCCTCTCCGCCGCCTGCTGGCGCCCCGTTGCAGCCGGGGCCGCCGGGATTTAGTTCTGGTAGAACGGGTAATCCGTGTAACCTTCGGCGCCTTCGGCGTAGAACGTGGACTGGTCCGGCTCGTTGACCGGCAGTCCTTCACGCCAGCGGCGGGCCAGGTCCGGGTTCGCGATGGCCGGGCGGCCCACGACGACGGCGTCGGCGTGGCCGTCGGCGACCAGCGAAACGGCCTCGTCACGGGTGGTGATGACGCCGAAGCCGGTGTTCAGCAGGAACGGGCCGTCGAAGCGGGAGCGAAGGTCCTTGACCAGCTCGCTGTCAGCGTCCTTGTGCAGGACGCTCAGGTAGGCAAGCTTGAGCGGCGAGAGGGCGTCCACCAGGATGCCGTAGGTCTCGCGAACGTCGGCTGCGTCGGTTTCGGTGGCGCCCTGGACGTTGTGTTCCGGGGAGATGCGGATGCCTACGCGGTCCGCGCCCACGGCGTCGACGACGGCCTGGGCCACCTCAATGACGAAGCGTGCGCGGTTCTCGGGGGAACCGCCGTAGTTATCATCGCGCTGGTTGGCGGCGGGGGTGAGGAATTCGTGCAGCAGGTAGCCGTTGGCGGAGTGCAGCTCGACGCCGTCGAACCCGGCCTCGATCGCGTTGCGGGACGCGCGGACGAATTCGTCGCGGATGGACGACAGTTCGTCGGTGGCGAGGGCCCGCGGCACCGGGAAGGACTGCTTGCCTTCGTAGGTGCGGGTGACGCCGTCGATCGCGATGGCGCTCGGGGCGACGACCTCGTGGCCGCCGGTGGTGGCCTCGTGGGTGACACGGCCGGCGTGCATGACTTGGGCGAAGATGCGTCCACCCTCGGCGTGGACGGCGGCGGTGACGTCGGCCCAGCCCTTGAGCTGTTCCTCGGTGACCAGGCCGGGCTGGCCCGGGAAGCCGCGGCCGGCTTCGCTGGGGTAGGTGCCTTCGCTGACGATCAGGCCGAGCGATGCGCGCTGCCGGTAGTGCTCAGCTACCAGCGGGCCCGGGACGCCTTCCTTGCCGGAGCGCAGGCGGGTCAGCGGCGCCATGACGAGTCGGTTCGGGAGCTCCATTTGGCCAACGGTCAAAGTGGAAAACAGCATGCGCGGTTCCTTTCGCTGTGGATGATGTCCACGTAGAACAGCAAGGAGGCGCGTGCAACTATTCCGGCTGAGACTCGAATCACTTTCACTCGGGCTGGGGTCACGGGCCGATCAGGGCGACGGCGGGGCTCCGGCGGGGCAGCCCTGGCCTTGCGGGTTGCGGAGGCAGTCGTCGGCGAAGTTCCGGGTGATGGACCGCCACACGCTGACAGTCTGCGAGGGGCCGCTGAACTGCCCCTGTCCGGGGATGGGCAGCGGCGGGCCGCCGTTGACGGAGTACGTTCCCTGGAAGTGGGTGGTCAGGACGACGCCGAAGTCACCGGTCTCGGCGTAAGCGTGGCTGGTGGCGGTCTTTTCTCCCCAGCGTTCCTGCGGCAATGGGCCGCCGGCCGCCGGGGTGGGTCCCAGCGAGGTGCCGTCCCCGTACGTCCAGGTGTACTGGACGGGGGTGGCGGTGACGTGGACGGCCTGGTTCAGGATGGTGATGTCGAATTGCTGTGCCGCCGACTGGGCGAAGAAGTTGGTTTCGGCTCCGCGGAGCGTATGCGGGCTGGGTTGTGCGGTGGCCTGCCCGGGGTTGATCGGCAACTTTTGAAACTCGGTCTGAATCATCGCGGCAATGCGCGGCAGCAGATCCGCCGGTTTTGGATCGAAGAGGCAGGTTGGCCCCGAGTGGAAGCTCCACACCGGATTGGGCACGCCAGCCGGCGCTTTGAGCCAGACGACAGGGATTCCGGGTTTTCCGTCCGGGCCGGATTTACAGTCGACCAGATCGCTCAGGCAAACGGTGTCGAACTCTCCCCCGCCCAGATGACATTGGAGTTCGTATTTGTATTGGTAGGGGTCATTTGCGAGAACTCCAGATCCCAGTGGCGCGAATTGCCCGGTTTCAGGGTCCAGCCGCCAGCCACCAACATTGACTCCCTGATTTCCGAATCCTGCGTCCGTCCCTTCGTCGGCGACCGCCGCGCCGGAAGCCCGGAAGAGCAGAGATAAGCCCAGCGCCAGCACAATGAACAGCCGGGATAGGCGACGTTTTGGCTTCATCGGATGGGGTGCAATCCCGCCACCCGCCACGCTGCGTCCTTAAAGACGGCGAGCATCACATTTCCGGTGTCGGAGGGCGGGGTGGCAGCGCGGAATTCCGAGCCATCACTTTTGTAGTACGCGATAGCAGACTGCCGAACCTGCACGACAACCTGATAATAGGCGTTCGCATCCGGGCCAGCGTTTCCGGTGATCGAGGGAGTCGCGATTTTTCCTCCGACGAGCCACCTATCGGGTTGGTAATTAGTGCTTATGGACTTGGCAACATTCGAGCACAGCTGGCAATCGCTCGAGGTGATCGCATCCAACCGGCTCACATCTCCGGTTTCGTACCCATAGCTGAGCACCTCGAACCAGTACTTCGCAAAGGCCTCGAGCCCTTCCTTGGTCTCCGCTTTGGCGGCCTCGGGCAGGACAGGGACGGGGACGTTCTGGGCGCGGCCGGCGGCATCGGCCGGCTTGTAGGCGGGTGCGGCAGAAGCCGTGGCCGACGTGGTTGCCGGCGATGGCGAGGCTGAGGATTCCGCGGGGGCCGCCGTCGTCGGCGCCGGTGGGGGCGACTGTCCGCCCGAACAGGATGTCGTTCCGATCAGCGCGGCAAGAAGGAAGACTGCTGCGGCTCCGAGCCGGCGAGGCATTGGACTATGAGATGGCATGTTCAGCTGATCCCCCAATAGAAAATCATGACGCCTGAAATCCAAACAATGCCTAAGGGTAACTGAACCGCAGACCCCCGGTAAGAGTTATCCACAGATCATTCGGGCCGCTCAACTTCGAGGCAAACAGTTCCTTTCGGCCTCTGGCGTCCTTCTACGCCGAATAGAAGAATGAGCCCATGATGTTCGAACACGCTGAAGGTCAACCGATCCTGACTCTGGCCGAGGATCAATGCTGGAAACTCATCGAAGGCACCAAGCACGGGCGGCTTGTGGTCACCGTCGGCGGCGAACCGGACATCTTCCCGGTGAATTACGCCGTCGCGGACCGAAAGCTCTATCTGCGCACCGCCCCCGGCAACAAACTCGCCGAGCTGACCATCAACGCCAAGGTCCTCTTCGAAACGGACGGCATCCTCTCCGAAGAGGCCTGGTCGGTGGTGGTGCGCGGAACCGCACGCACCCTGGAACACTCCGCCGAGATCGCCGCCACGGAGGCCCTTCAGCTCAAGCCCTGGGTCCCCACGCTCAAGGACTTCTACGTCGAGATCGCCCCCACCGCCCTTAGCGGACGCCACTTCCAGTTCGGCGAACACCCGGAACGGGACATCTAAGGCAGAGCCTCAAGAAGAGTCACCCACCGGAGGCAGGGCCGGCCGCGGCCGGCAGGCCTGCCTAGACTTAACGCATGGCGGACAGTCTGACCCCGGAGCGGCGCAGCTGGAACATGTCCCGCATCCGGGGCAAGAACACTAAGCCCGAACTCCTGGTCCGAAGGCTGCTGCATGCCAAGGGCTACCGCTACCGCCTCCACGGCACCGCCCGGGGCGGCAAGCTCCCGGGCAACCCGGACCTCGTGTTCGCCGGCCGGCGCAAGGTCATCTTCGTCAACGGCTGCTTCTGGCATTTCCACGACTGCCGCGTGGGCCAGCACGCGCCCAAGAGCAACGCCGAATTCTGGGACACCAAACGGAGCCGCACGAAGTCCCGGGACGCCGAACAGCGCCAGCGGCTCGAGGAGCTGGGCTGGGACGTCCTCACCCTCTGGGAGTGCCGCATCAAAGATCTCCCAGCGTTGGAAGCCGAGCTGGAATCCTTCCTCGGCCCGGACACGGCCGGCAACACAAAGCACCACGCCAACGTGACGCACGACACGCCGTCGAACCCTTCACGCGCCGCCTCCGCGTCCTAGGCCTTACCGGCCGGTAATCTCGGCTTCGCCGGCACTGCCCCAGTGCCGGTTTGCTGCAACCCGCCGTCGTGCGCCGTTGACGATTTCGGGGTAAGAGACCTGTGCCGGTATGCTCGCGTCGGAAATATCTGGGCCCTGCCCAGAGACAGTCCCGCGCACCTGGGCTAAACTCGGCATTCGGGGAACTAGGACTCTATCGGTCAGTACGTCGGGGTACTACTCACTCCTCAGGAGAAGCACGATGCCACACCTATTGTTGTCCACCGAGGCCCGCCCGCTGCACGCGGTTCGCAGTCCGGAGGCCGCGTCGGAGCTCGATCCCCTCCGCCGGCAGGTGACCGACATCATCGACGCCATTCTTTCCGACGAGAACCCCGAAGAGGCACTCGTCCGGGAACGTCTCCGCCAGCATGTGGCGGACAATCCAGGCCAGCCCGAGAAGGCGTTGCTGAACCACCTGCTCTCGGTTTCCACCACCGTTCAGGATGGCACGGCCTAACCACAGGCCACCGGCCTAGCGGCTGATGGTTGCCTGACGCACCACTTCGCCCCACGACTGCTGGGCCAGGTCCGCCACCGAGGCGAGAATCTGCGCTGGCGGCTGGGACAGGTCAAGCGGGAACTCCACCACGTCGATGTCCGTGTTCAGGATCCGGCGCAGCTTGATCTCCCCCGACCCCGGGTAGATCAGCCAGGCGGTAGGCACCCGCAGGGACGTGCAGTAGGCCAGCATCCGGTAGTGGTCCCCCGAGAGGGAGGCACCGACGTCGGACGCGGCCTGGTATTTGGCGTCGTACACCATCACGGGGCGGCCGCCGAGCAGGTGCACCGCGCCGGGCTGGACCATGATCCGGTCCGCGTCGTCCACCGCCTCGTTGAGCATGGCGTTGTACCGCAGCCGCATCTCCCCGGGAATGCGCCCATCGCCTCGCGCAGGGCGACGCCCACGAAGTCGGAAAACACCTTGGACATGTCGACGACGAACGACGCCGCCTGCTGCTTGCCGTCGCCGGCCTCGGCCGAGGCGTTGCGCAGGATGAGTTCGGCCAGGCGTAGCGCCGGATGGTACCGGACATTCATCCGGCTGGCCCGCCACGGCGGCAGCGGCGCCCCGGACTGCAGCCGGGTGACGGCGTCGAGCTTGCCCTTCAACCGCCGCAGCCGGCTCAAGACTTCCGCCCGGACCCCCGGCACCTGCGACATCCGCTCCAACGCCGCGCGCAGGATGCGGTTTTCCGGGATGTCCTCGGTGAATTCGTCGTAAGAAACCTCCAGCGGCACCAGCATGCCGGGCCGCCGGGAAATCTGGTCCGAGATCCGGATCCTGCCCTTGACGGTCCGCAGCGATTCGTCCACGTTCAGGTACCCCTGCAGGACGCCGCGGCTCAGCGCCTGGTCGGCGAGCTGGGCCAGGGACTCGGCCAGTGCGCTCCAGAGTTCGGCGTCCTCCACGGCGGCGACGGCGTCATCGCGGAAGCCCTGGTTCTCGGTGTAGCCGAGCAGGAACAGCAGCCGCGCCAGGCCGAGGCGCTCCTTGGGCCGGACCTCCAGCTGGACCGTGGGGGTGCGGACCGAGCCGACCTTCCCAACCGGTTCGATCCGGAACAGTCCCATGCCCAGCGGCGACGCCTTGGCCAGGCCGCTGTCGTTGATGTACGCGGCGCTGCCGGGATCGAGGCGCTCCACCACGCCCTGGGACAGCTCGTCCATGGCGATGTGCCGGACGGCCGACTGCCCGGCGGGGCCCGCGTGCCCGCCGTCGCCTCGCCCGGTGACCGCGCGTCGTCGGGCTGCCCGAAGCCCGGCTGCGCGGCGCCCGGCCGCGCGTACCCGTCCCGGAGGGCGCTAGACGCGGGCAAGGCGACCCATCAACTGCTCGAGCCCGAACCGCTCCTGCAGCTGGGCGCGGTTCAGCTGACCGTGGTAGTGCTCCTCGAGCAGCGGCATCAGTTCGTACTTCCAGATCCGCCGCAGCCCGGCGGGGGTCTGGGCGGCCTTCTTCATGAAGTAGGACGGTCCGATCATCAGGTCCCGGTCCCACTCGTCGATGGCGTTGTTCAGCTCATCGAGCAGCAGCGCCGGCGTCGTGTCGAGGCCGCGGGCCTGCAAGAACCGCAGCAGCGTCCCCTTCACGGGTTCGGTGCTGGGGTGCAGCTCGATGAAGGAGAACCGGCGCCGGATTGCGGCGTCCATCATGGCGATGGAGCGGTCCGCGGTGTTCATGGTGCCGATGATGTAGAGGTTGTCCGGGAGCGAGAACGGCTCGGTGGGGCTGTACTGCAGGTAGATCCGGTCGTCGCGGTACTCCAGCAGGAAGTACAGCTCGCCGAACACCTTGGCCAGGTTCGCGCGGTTCATCTCGTCGATGATCAGGAAGTAGGGCTTGTTCTCGTTGCCCGGCTTCGCGGCTTCCTCGGCCAGCCGGCGCAGCGGCCCGGCCACCAGCTTGAAGGACACCTGGCCCTCGTCGGTCTTGTCCGGGCGGTAGCCCTCGAAGAAGTCCTCGTAAGCGTACGAGGGGTGGAACTGCACCAGCTTGACGCGCTCGTCGCCGGTGTCGCCGGCGAGCTCCGCGGCGAGGTGCTTGGCCAGGTAGGTCTTACCGGTGCCGGGCGGGCCGTACAGCACCAGCTGCCGGTTCTCCTCCAGCATTTCGGCGATTTCCTGCAGCGGTTCCAGGTCCATGTGCAGGGTGGCGGCGAACTCCGGGGTCAGGGGCCGGAAGCCCTCAACCACGGGTTCGACGACGGCGGCCGGCTCGTCGCCGTCGAGGGTGTCACCCTCCGCCTCGGCCGGGAGCAGCGCCTCGAGCGCCTGGATCACACGGGTAACGTCCACGACGACGCCGGAGCTGGCCAGCTGCCGCTGCACGTGCCGGGGCAGCTCGGCGAGCTGGTGGTCGCCGTCGAACCAGCGGACCTTGCGGCGCAGCCGGCGGTTGTCCTCGTTCTGTTCGGGTTCGCCCAGCACCACGCCCACGCGCACCGCGCCGGCGCTCTGGTAGAGGGTGAGGTCGCCGGGCTTCATGACAGTCAGGAAGGCGAAGACGGCGGTCTTGGTGTCCTCGCGCTCGACGTAGCTCAGGTGCTTGTAGTCCTCGTCGACGGCGTGCTGGACCAGTCCCGCGGTGACGCCCGGGTCGAGCTGGCGGAGGTGCTCGACGTCGAGCGTCACCGCCTCCTCGTCCTGCCACGCGGCGAGCAGCTCGGCATTGTCGTGGTGGCTGCGCAGCAGCCAGGCGCGGCGGCCGGGGTCTCCCACCTTGCGCCACTGGCTGACCAGCTGCCGGGAGTACCAGTCGATCCGCTGTCCGGCCTGCTCGTCCAGGTGCAGGCGGATGCGGTGGATGTCGGCCGAGATTTCCTCGTCCGAGTCGCCCTTGGCGCCGCCGACGAGGGAGGCGAACGCGTCCCGGATTTCCTGGCGTTCGACGTCGGCCACGATCGGTTCGAAGTAGGCCGGCCAGACCAGGAATTCGATGCTGCGGCGGATCGCCGGCTGGTCATCGGGGGTGCCCATGGTCAGCTCGTGGAACGCCAACGGGTCCTTGATGGCGGCCTGCACGACGCCGGCGGGACGCTGCGCGACGTGGCGGACGAAGCGGCAGAGCCACTTCAGGTGGTCCCAGATGGTCCAGTTGAACTCGGCGGTGCGGTCACGGATAACGCCGTGATCCGTCATACCGGCGTAGAGCTCCTCCGGCAGGTCCAGGGGAGGCTCGAGCCAGGACGCGGCCTCGGCCACGCGGGCGCGCTTGACCTTGAGGGACTTGACCTCGTGGGCCAGCGGGAGGGACTGCAGGAACAGCAGTTCGACGGCGAGCTGCTTCGCGCCGCGGGTGGCTCCCTCAAGGTTTTCCCGCAGGTTGGTCATCATGGGTGCCTTGGGATCCGGGATGCCCCGTTCCAGCCGCTCCAGCAGCTCCGAGGCGGCGGCCACGGACCACGTCCGGGTGCGGCCGTCCAGCGGAGAGGCCTTGCCGAGCAGACCCGGGCCGAGCACAAACCACGCCGCGTCTTCGATTTCCTTGGAGATACCGAGGGCGCGGTGCATGGCAGGCTTTTTGTGGGGGGTCATGCCCTCCAATTTACAGGCTTAAGCTGAACGCCCGCATCACGGGGCGGCCCGCCGCCGGACCGTCCGGGACGTTCTCCAAGCGCCCGTGCGGGCTACTTGCCGCCGGCCTTACGCTTCACGCCGAAGGTGAAGTAGCTGCCCGGTCCGACGAAGTTCACCAGCGTGGCCACACGCCAGAGCGCCTTGCTGCCACGGATTTCCTCCGCCGGGCGGCGGGAGATGTCCCGTTGCGCCGCGACCAGGAGGGAGAGCTGAACGAGGGCCGCCGTGACGGTGCCGAACTTCGCCATCGGCGAGAGTTCCTTCCACGTCTTCTTCCTGCCCGCCGCTTTGCTTCGCTTGGCCATGGTCCTGCTCCTCGCTCTGGTCGGTTCTGGTGCCGATGCCCGTGGGGCGCGTCCAGTCCAGGGCGGCGCGGGCGGCCGGGGTAAGGGCCTCCCGCCCCGTGCCGCGGTGCGGAAACTCCGCGTTGTCAGTGGGCGGTGAACTGCTCCAGCTTGGCCTTCTGCTCCGGGGTCAGCCGCACCACCCGTCCGGTGGCTTCGTCCACGAAGGCCAGGTGGCTGCTGGCCTTGACGCAGTCCTCGCCGGTGACGGGGTCCTGGACCAGGTAGTGGATGTCGAAGCTGGCACCCTTGACCGCGCCGATCCAGAGCTGCACGAGGGCCGGGATGTTGCGGTACTCCAGGGTCCGGACGTAGCGGATGCGGTGTTCGACCACCAGCGCCAGGATGCCGGCGGGGACCTCGTTGAAGAGCGGGACCACCGGCTCCAGGCCGGGCAGTCCGGTGCCGCCGGGCGGCCCGAAGGCGGCGATGCGCGCCTCCTCCAGGATGCGGACCAGCTGGACGTTGTTGATATGGCCGTAGGCGTCCATGTCGCCCCAGCGCATCGGCACCCGCACCTCCAGCCGGCGCGGCTCCGCTCCCCCGGAGGCTGCGCTCCCGGCGCCTGCGCCCCCGGGGACGGGACCGTCGGTTCCGCCTGCCCCGGCCGCCGCGGCGCTCAGCTGCGCACCGGCGCCGGGCCGCCCGCGGCGTCGGCCAGTGCCGCCTCCGCGTCCTCGCCGGCGAACTGGGACATGTACAGCCGGTAGTAGGCGCCCTGGCTCTCGAGCAGCTCGGCGTGCCGGCCCTGCTCCACGATCCGGCCGGCCTCCATCACCAGGATGGTGTCCGCGTCCCGGATGGTGGAGAGCCGGTGCGCGATGACGAAGCTGGTCCGCTCGGTCCGCAGCGCGGCCATGGCCTTCTGGACCAGGGCTTCGGTGCGGGTGTCCACGGAGCTGGTGGCCTCGTCCAGGATCAGCAGCGACGGGTCGGCCACGAAGGCGCGGGCGATGGTGATCAACTGCTTCTCACCGGCGCTGACGTTGTTGCCGTCCTCGTCGATGACCGTGTCATACCCGTCCGGCAGGGCCCGGACGAAACGGTCCACGAAGGTAGCCTTCGCGGCGGCCATGATCTGGTCCTCGGTGGCGTCCAGCTTGCCGTAGCGGATGTTCTCGTAGATGGTCCCGCCGAACAGCCAGGCGTCCTGCAGCACCATGCCCACCTTGGAGCGGAGTTCGGCGCGGCTGAGCCGGGTGATGTCCACGCCGTCCAGGGTGATGGTGCCGGCGTTGAGCTCGTAGAAGCGCATCACCAGGTTCACCAGCGTGGTCTTGCCGGCGCCGGTGGGTCCGACGATCGCGACCGTGTGGCCGGGCTCGGCGGTGAAGGACAGATCCTCAATCAGCGGCTTGTCCGGGGTGTAGCTGAAGGTGACGTGGTTGAACTCCACGTGACCGTCGGTCCTGGCCGGCAGCTGGTCGGTGGCGGTCTCCGGATCCTGCTCGTCGGCGTCGAGGAACTCGAAGACGCGCTCGGCGGAGGCGACGCCGGACTGCAGCATGTTGGCCATGCCGGCCATCTGACCCAGCGGCTGGGTGAACTCGCGGGAGTACTGGATGAACGCCGTCGCGTCGCCCAGGCTCATCCCGCCGGAGGCCACGCGCAGGCCGCCGACGACGGCGATGCCCACGTAGCTGAGGTAGGAGACGAACTGCATCACCGGCATGATCATGCCGGAGACGAACTGGGCGCCGAAGCTGGCCTTGTAGAGTTCCTCGTTGCGCTCATCGAAGCGGGCCAGCATGTCCGCGTCGCGGCCGAAGACCCGGACCAGGTCGTGGCCGGAGAAGGACTCCTCGATCTGGCCGTTCAGCTCGCCGGTGTTTTTCCATTGCGCGGCGAAGAGCTTCTGGCTGCGCGCGCCGATGACGCCGGCGGCCACCCCGGAGAGCGGCAGTGCGATGAGGGCGATCAGGGCCAGCTGCCAGGACACGATGAACATCATGATGACGATGCCGATCACGGTCAGCGCCGAGTTCACCAGCTGCGCGAACGCCTGCTGCAGGGCCTGCTGGATGTTGTCGACGTCGTTGGTGACGCGGGAGAGGATGTCGCCGCGCTGGCGGGTGTCGAGGTAGTTAAGCGGCAGGGCGTTGAGCTTCTTCTCGGTGTCATCCCGGAGCCGGCGCACCACCCGCATGACCAGGACGTTGAGGACATAGCCCTGCAGCCAGAGGAAGATGTTGGCGACGAAGTACATCACCAGCACCACGCTGATGAGGAACGCGAGCTTCTGGAAGTCGATGCCGACGCCGGGGATCACGTCCATCCGGGAGAGCATGTCCGCGAAATTGTCCTGGCCCTGGGCGCGGAGCCCGGCGATGAACTGGTCCTTGGTGGCTCCGGCGGGGAGCTGCTTGCCGACGACTCCGCCGAAGATCACGTCCATGGCCTGGCCGAGGATCCGGGGCGCGACGACGTTGAGGACGACTGCGACGGTCACCATCGCCAGGACGGCGATGATGCCGGCGCGTTCGGGTTTCAGCAGGCCCATCAGGCGCTTCGCCGAGGGCCAGAAGTGCTGGGCCTTCTTTGCCGGGACGGCGCCGAACATGCCGCCGTCGGCCTCGCCGGGGGTGAATTCCTCCTCGACGAAGTCCTCGTCGACGGTGTCCGGTGCGTCCTGCGGGCCGGTCACGGTGCCGTCGAGAGGGGTTTCGTTCGGCGCGGTGCGGCCGAGCTTTTCGTTGGTGCTCACGCGATGGCCTCCGCGGTCAGCTGGGATTCGACGATTTCCTGGTAGGTGCTGGAGCTCTCGAGGAGCTCCTCGTGGGTGCCGCGGTCCACGATCCGGCCCTTGTCCAGCACCAGGATCTGGTCCGCGTCGGCGATGGTGGAGACCCGCTGGCCGACGATGATGACGGTGGCGTCCGCGGTTTTGGCTTTGAGGGCCTTGCGCAGCCGGGCGTCGGTGGCGACGTCGAGCGCGGAGAACGAGTCGTCGAAGAGGAAGACCTTGGGTTCGGTGACCAGGGCCCGGGCGATGCAGAGCCGCTGCCGCTGGCCGCCGGAGACGTTGGTGCCGCCCTGGGCGATCCGGGCGTCGAGGCCGTTCTTCTTCTCCCGGACGAAGTCGGCGGCCTGCGCCACGGTGAGGGCGTCCCAGAGTTCGGCGTCGGTGGCCTCGGACTTGCCGAACCGCAGGTTGTGGCCGATGGTTCCGGAGAACAGGTAGGGCCGTTGCGGGACCATGGCGACGCGGCTGGTGATCTCGGCACGGTCCAGGTTGGTGACGGGGACGCCGTCCAGGAGGACCTCGCCGGTGGCGGCGTCGAAGAGGCGCGGCAGCAGGGCCAGCAGGGTGCTCTTGCCCGCGCCGGTGGACCCGATGATGGCCACGGTCTGCCCGGGTTCGGCGGTGAAGCTGATGTCGCTGAGCACGGGGGCCTCGGCGCCGGGGTAGGCGAAGGAGACGTTCCGGAATTCCACCCGGCCGGCCCGGGCGGCGGGCGCCACGGGGGTGCCGGGTTCGTGGATGGAGGGTTCGACGTCGAGCACCTCGCCGATGCGGTCCGCGCAGACGGAGGCGCGCGGGATCATCATGGCCATGAAGGTGCCCATCATGACCGCCATCAGGATCTGGAGCAGGTACTGCAGGAACGCGGTCAGCGAGCCGACCTGCATCTCCCCCGCATCCACCCGCTGGCCGCCGAACCAGAGTACGGCGGCGGTGGAGATGTGCAGGATCATGCCGATCGCCGGGAACATCAGGACGAACAGCGAACCGATCTTGAGCGAGACGTTGGTCAGGTCCTGGTTGGCCGCGCCGAAGCGCTGCTCCTCGTGCGGTTCACGGACGAAGGCGCGGACCACGCGGATGCCGATGATCTGCTCGCGCAGGACGGCGTTGAGCCGGTCGATCTTGGCCTGCATGGAGCGGAACAGCGGCATCAGACGGACCACCAGGTAACCGACCACCACCACCAGCAGCGGCACGGACACCCACACCAGCCAGGAGAGGTTCAGGTCCTCGCGGAGGGCCATCACGATACCGCCGATGCACATGATGGGCGTGGCCACCATGAAGTTGAGCGCCATCAGCATCAGCATCTGCACCTGCTGCACGTCATTGGTGCCGCGGGTGATCAGCGACGGCGCCCCGAAGACGTTGACGTCTCGGGCGGAGAAGCTGCTGACCTTGCGGAAGACGCCGCGGCGCAGATCGCGGCCGAACGCCATCGCCGCGCGGGAGCCGAAGTAGACGCCCGCGATGGCCGTGACCACCTGGACCAGGGCGACGCCGAGCATCAGGGCGCCGGTGCGCCAGATGTAGTCGGTGTCCCCGCGGGAGACGCCCTCGTCAATGATCTGGGCGTTGAGGCTGGGCAGGTACAGCGCGGCGATGGTGGAGGCCAACTGGAAGACGACGACGGCCGCGATGAACGGCAGGTACGGCCTCGAGTAGCGCCGGATGAGGGTGAGAAGCATGCCCACTGGTCCTTCTGGAAGAAGCGGTTAATCCAAATACATGACAAAAGTAAAGCAGCAGGGGCCGACAGCCTTAGCCGTCCAACTCTACGAGGTCTTGGGCGCCGGCGGAACAGCGTCCGGAAAGGGAGACCAACGGCCCCGCACCTCCCCTCGCGGGAAGGTACGGGGCCGTCGGATGCGGGCTGCGACGCCGGGCGGTGCGCGGGGCTATTCGCCGCGGTGCCGGCCGTGGGTGGCGATGTAATCCGCGGCGGCGCGCTGCAGCTTCCGTTCCTTGGCCAGCTGGCGGCGGAGCGTGGTGAGCTGCTCGGCCACGCGGGCCTGTTCCGCGGCGATGGCGCGCTGCTCGGCGGCCTGGTCGTGCACCGCGCGGAGGGCATCCGCGAGCTGCACCTGCTGCTCGGCAAGCAGCCGCTGGGTCTGCATGAGCAGCTGCAGCACGTCGGCGTCGTCAGCCTTCGCGTCCGCCACCATGGTCCGGGACCGGAGGCGGGCGCCCTCACGCTCGGCGCGGGCGTCGGCGTCGTCGGCCGGGTCCTGCTCGCGGGCCGCGGCGGGGAACCGGGTTCCGCCGTTCCGTTGCCGGCTCAGGACCTCGATGAACTCGCGGTCCAAGTCCACGATCCCGGTAGGGGTGGTGTCCGTGGACGGCTCGCCGGAACCCTGGGCGGAACCCTGGCCGGCAGAACCGTGCGCGGCGACGGCGTGGGCGGCAGCCCCGGCGTCGATGTCCGCGCCGGAACCGGTGATCGCTCCGGATGCCGCGGTCTGGGCGGCGGGCTCGGCCTGGACGTCCACGGTGCGGCGCAGTGGCTTCTCCTTGATGAACAGGACCGAAACCAGCGCCAGGATGCCCACGATCGCCGAGATCATGAAGATTTCCGCCGTGGCGTCACCGTAGGCGGCGCGCATGATGTCGCGGATCTGCGGGGGCAGGTCCTTGAGGTCCAGGCTGCCTCCGGAGGAGCCGCCCTGGACGGGGATCCCGGCCGCGGCCAGGCCCTGGGTGGCGAGTTCCTTGACCCGGTTGCCCAGGACGGCCCCGAGGACGGACACGCCGATCGCGCCGCCGACGGAGCGGAAGAACGCGACCGAGGCGCTGGCGGTGCCGATGTCCGTGGCCCGGACGGTGTTCTGGACGGCGAGGACGAGGTTCTGCATCAGCAGGCCCAGGCCGAGGCCGAGGACCGCGGTGTAGAGGCCGGTGATCCAGAGGTCGGTGGTGTGGTCGATGGTTCCGGCGAGACCCAGGCCGCCGATCAGCAGGATGGAACCGGCGATCAGGTAGCGCTTCCACTTGCCGGTGCGGCTGATCAGCTGGCCGGAGAGAACCGAGCCGATCAGGTTGCCGGCGATCATCGGCAGGGTCAGCAGGCCGGCCTCGGTGGGGCTGGCGCCGCGGGCCACCTGGTAGTACTGGCCCAGGAACGCAGAGGAACCGAACATCGCGACGCCGACGGCGACGGAGGCCAGGATGGCCAGGGCCGTGGTGCGCTCGGAGATGATCTTGAGCGGGATGACCGGCTGCGCGACGCGGCCTTCGACGAAGACCAGCAGGGCCAGGAGGGCGATGCCGCCGCCGACCATGGCGACCGTCTGCCAGGACCACCAGTCGTAGTAGTCCGGGTTGCCGGCGAAGGAGACCCAGATCAGCAGCAGGCTGACGCCGGAGGTGAGCAGGATCGAGCCCAGCCAGTCGATCTTGGCGGGACGCTTGACGTGCGGGAGCTTCAGCGTGATCTGCAGGAGGATCAGGGCGATGATGGCGAGCGGGACGCAGACGAAGAAGGTCCAGCGCCAGCCCAGCGGGCTGTCCACGATGAAGCCGCCCAGGAGCGGGCCGCCCGCGGTGCCGACGGCCATGACGGCGCCCATGTAACCGGAGTACTTGCCGCGGTCACGCGGCGGGATCATCGAGCCGATGATGGCCTGCGCCAGGGCGGTGAGGCCACCCATGGCGATGCCCTGGATGACGCGGGCCGTGAGCAGGAACGGGATGGTCTGCGAGAAACCCGCCATCACGGAGCCGGCGACGAAGACGACGATGCTCAGCTGGACCAGGAACTTCTTGTCGAAGAGGTCCGCGAGCTTGCCCCAGATGGGGGTGGTGGCCGCGTTGGCCAGCAGCGCGGCCGTGATCACCCAGGCGAAGTCGGTCTGGGTGCCCTTGAGCTCCGACATGATGGTCGGCAGGGCATTGGCGACGATGGTGCTGCTAATGATCGCGGTGAAGAACGCTGCCAGCAGGCCGGTGAGGGCCTCCATGATCTGGCGGTGCGACATCACCACCTGCGGTGCGGGCTGCGGATTCTGCGTGGCTGTCGGGGCTGGCCCGGCGGCCGCTGCGTGACTGGCCATATCTTTACTCCTCAACAAAGGTGGTGGTATCGGTGGATCCGGCCGTCTTTGCCCGGGCCGAGTTCCGAAGGGACTCGGCAAGTTTTTCAGCGAGCGGGCGGTCTCTTCGACGTCGTCCTCGCTCCAGTCCTGCAACAGGGACTGCAGGCTGGCCGCCCGGTGTTCCTCGATGACGCGGAGCTTCTCCACGCCGGCCGGGGACAGCGCCACCAGCTGGGCGCGGCCGTCCTCGGGATCGGGCCGGCGCACGACGTAGCCGTGGTCGACCAGCTCAGACAGGTGCCGGCTGAGGACCGGCGCGCTGACGCCGAGCCGTTCCGCCAGGTGGGTGGCGCGGGTCTCGCCCTCCCCCACGAAGCGGAGGACGCCCTGAAGCGCGACGCCGGTATCGTCACCGCGCAGGCTCGCGGCGGCAACGCACCGGACGGCGCGCTGAAGATCAAAAATGTGGTGGACCAACTTGGCTGCAGTGGTCGATGCGACTGACATATGAGGATGCCCCCTTATTTGCTTGCCCGAAGCAACAATACATGAAAATGATTGCTTTGGGAAACTAAGGGCGTTCGTGGAGGGCATAGCGGGCCTGCCCCGGGATGCTCCGGAGACGGCAAAAGGCCCCGATCCGGGCGGATCGGGGCCTTTCGTACTACGGGTTTTTAGACCTCGGGCGTTTAGATGTCCAGGTGGGTCGGGGCGAACATCTTGAGCAAGGTCTCGACGACGACGACGTTGGGGCCGTCCGCGGCGAAGCTCGCCTTCAGCGCCTCCCCACATCCTCGGGGGCCACCCGGACCGCGGGAACGCCAAACGCCTCGGCAAGCTTGACGAAATCCGGCCGCGCAAGCTCGGTGGCCGTGGCCTTGCCGAAGGCGCCCACCATGTACTCGCGCAGGATGCCGTAGCCGCCGTCGTCGACGATCAGCCAGGTGACAGGGACGTTGTGCTGCTTGGCCGTGGCGAGCTCGGAGATGGAGTACATCGCCGAGCCGTCGCCGGAGACCGCCAGCACCCGGGCCGAGGCACCGGACTGCCCCGTCGTCTCAAGGCCCACCGCGCCGCCGATCGCGGCGGGGAAGCCGAAGCCCAGGCCGCCGGCGCCCTGCGCGGAGTGGAACTGGCCCTCGCGGGCGTCCCAGCAGCTCCAGGCCCAGTACGCGGAGATGGTCATATCCCAGAAGGTCTGCATGGTGGCGGGGACCGCCTCGCGGATGTCCGCCATGAACTGCAGTTCCTTGCCGAGGTCCTGGGACTCCAGCCGGGCGCGGACCTTGGCGAGGGTGTCCTTGACCAGGGTTTCCGGCGGGGTGCCGTGCCAGTCGGCGCGTTCCCCGTGCGGTTCGAGCAGTGCCTCGTCGAGGGCGGCAAGGGCCTGGCCGGCGTCGGCGCGGATGCCGAGGCCCGGCCGGTTGGACTCGAGCACGCGGGGTTCGGCGTCGATCTGGATGATCCGGCCGCGCGGCTCGAAGGTGAAGTAGTTGGAGGTGACCTCGCCCAGGGAGGAGCCAATGACGATCAGCACGTCGGCGTCCTCGAGCAGCTCGGTCATGTGCTGGTCCTCGATCCAGGACTGCAGCGAGAGTTCGTGGGTCCAGGGGAAGGCGCCGTTGCCGCCGGGGGTGCAGATCACCGGGGCGCGGAGCTTCTCGGCCAGGGACAGCAGGGACTTCTCCGCATGGCCGCGGCGGGTGCCGCCGCCGGCGATGATGGCCGGGCGCTTGGCGTCCTCGAGCCATTTCACGGCCTCGCGGACCAGCTCCACCCGGGGCGGGTTATCGGCGGCCTCGGCGAGGGCGTCCTCCACCGGGGGCACCATGATCGGGTCCAGCAGCACGTTCTGTGGGATTTCGATCCAGACCGGGCCCTGCGGGGAGGAGATGGCCTCGGTCCAGGCGTCCTGGATGGCGGAGGGGATGCCGGAGGCGTGCTGGATCAGGCGCTGGCTCTTGGTGACGTTGGCGGCGGAGGCCTTCTGGTCATCGAGCTGGTGCAGCATGCCCTTGCGCCGGGCGCCGAGTCCCTCGAGCGGGATCTGGCTCGCCACCACGACCATCGGCACGCCGGTGGCGTAAGCCTCCTGCAGGCCGGCCAGGGAAGTCAGGGCGCCTGGGCCGGTGGAGAGGAAGAGCACGCCGACCTCGCCGGTGGCGCGGGAGTAGCCGTCCGCGGCGAAGGCGGAGTTGTTTTCCACCCGGGAGGAGACGAACTGGAGGTTGCCACGGCCCATGGCGTCGAACAGGCCCAGGGCGTGCTGGCCGGGGATGCCGAAGACGGTCTTGGCGCCGAGCGCTTCCAGGGTTTCGACGACGAGGTCGCCGCCGTTGCGCACGCCGCTCATCGGGCCGCCTCCGCGGATGCGGCCGGGGTCTGGACAGGAGCGGCGAAGCCGGCCGGGCGGCGGTTTTCGCGGCCCAGCGCCTGCGCCGCATAGCCGTTGCCCGACGTCGGACCGCCGTCGGCCGCGTTGTCCGCCATCAGGGTGACCAGTTCGTAGGCAACGTGGCTGCCGGCGACGCCGGTGATGTCCGCGTGGTCGTAGGCCGGGGCGACCTCGACGACGTCGGCGCCGATGAGGTTCATGCCGCGGAAGCCGCGGATGATCTCGATCAGTTCGCGGCTGGTGAGGCCGCCAGCTTCCAGGGTGCCGGTGCCGGGGGCGTGGGCCGGGTCGAGGACGTCGATGTCGACGGAGATGTAAAGCGGGCGGTTGCCGATCCGGTCGCGGACCTTGGCGACGGTTTCCAGCACGCCCTGGTAGTAGACGTCGGCGGAGGTGACGATGCCGAAGCCGAAGCGGTGGTCGTCGTCGAGGTCCTTCTTGCCGTAGAGCGGGCCGCGGGTGCCGATGTGGCTGATCGCCTCGGTGTCGAGGATGCCCTCCTCGACGGCGCGGCGGAAGGGGTGCCGTGAGTGTACTCGGCGCCGAAGTAGGTGTCCCAGGTGTCCAGGTGGGCGTCGAAGTGCAGCATGGCCACGGACTGGCCGGCGCGTTCGGCGGCGGCGCGGAGCAGCGGCAGGGCGATTGTGTGGTCCCCGCCGAGGGTCAGCAGCTTGCTGCCGGCGGCGGTCAGGTCCAGCGCGTTCTGCTGGATGGACTCGATGGCCTCGTTGATGTTGAACGGGTTGACCGCCATGTCGCCGGCGTCGGCCACCTGGAGGTTCTCGAACGGGCTGACGTCCCAGGCCGGGTTGTAGGGCCGGAGCAGGCGGCTGGCCTCGCGGACGTGGTTGGCGCCGAAGCGGGCGCCGGGCCGGTAGGAGACCCCGGAGTCGAAGGGCACGCCCACCACCGTGACGTCCGCCTTGGCCACCTGGTCGAGGCGGGGCAGGCGGGCAAAGGTGGCCGCGCCGGCGTACCGGGGGATGCGGGCGGAATCGATGGGGCCAAGGTTTCCGTTGGCCTCGATGCGCAACTCTTCCAAGCGGGCGTCTCCTTCTGGATACGGGGGTGGATGTGACTGTCATCATACACTCGAAGTTGCCTGCTGCGCACCTGTTGTTTACTTCTGACTGCTGGATCCGGGCGGCCCCGTGCGTTCCTCCCCAGTTACTCCGGCCCGTACTCCAGTCCGGCCGGCCGAACCCCGCCATTCCGCTGATCGGCCCGGGCGGGAGCGGGAGTCTGCGGGCGTAACCGGGGAGGAACGCACGCCTAGCCGGGCGGAATCCGTTCCGGAGTTGTCCAGATAGGCCCGCTCCCCCGTTCCGGGCGGTCCCGTCCGGGCCTGGACTGGATCCCATGGATCCGCTCACCTATCTGTCTCAGCTCGGCGGCGTGGCCCGGACCGGGAAACTGCTGGCCGCGGGCTACTCCCGGCGGGATGTCGCCCGGCTCGCAGCCCGGGTCCAACAGCCGCGGCGGGGCATCTTTGCCCTCCCGGAATGCCGCCCGGAGTTCCTCGCCGCCGTCCTCAACGATGCCCGGGTGACCTGCGCGAGCGCTGCGGCCCACTACGGGCTCTGGCTCCGCGTGGCCCCAGGCAGCCATCATCTGGCCTGCAACCACGGCCACGGCAGCGGCTTCGTCCGGCACCGGACCGTCCGCTTCGAGGCACCTGCCGGCCCGCCGGTGGCAGCCGTCGAGGACGTGGTCCTTCACGCCCTGGGCTGCCTCGCCCTGCCAGCCTCCGCCGCGGTGGCCACCTCCGCCATGCGGCTGCTCGGCGTGCCACGGGAGCTGCTGGCGGACCAATTACGGGCCGACCGCTCCGGCACGGCGCGGTCGGTGCTGCGGGAACTGGACCTGCGGGCGGAGTCGATCGTGGAGGTGGATGCCATCCATTTGTTCCGCGCCCACGGCATCTCCTACGAGGCGCAGGTCTTCCTGGCGGGGATCGGCCGGGTGGACTTCCTCCTGGAGGGGTTCCTGATCGTCGAGGTGGACGGGTTCGCGTTCCACTCCGGCCGGGAGGCGATGCGGCGTGACCTGGGCCGGAACAACGCCGCCACACTGAACGGGTTCGCCGTGCTGCGCTACATGCCCGAACACCTGTGGTTCGAGCCGGAGCGGGTCGTGGCCGAGATCCGGGCAGCGCTGGCCCATGGTCCGCGGGCCGGACGCTAGGGCGTCGTACGCTCCCGCCGAGTTACCCGGGCCGGCACCAGAAACAGCCCGCGGAACGGCGGGCACCAGTCGTGACCGTACGCCGGCCGGGGCGAGGTAACCGGGGAGGAACGTACGGGGAATGGCGCTATTGGCTGGCGGCGGGGACCAAAACCCAGAGCACCTCGACGGGTTCGTCGGTGGGGTTGATCCAGGTGTGCGGTTCGCGGCCGGGGAAGGTGACCGTGTCGCCGGCCTCCAGGTCGAAGGCCTCGTTGGTCAGGACCAGCCGGATGCTGCCCTTGACCACGTGCAGGACGTCGACGTCGCAGTCCACGGCGTACAGCTCGGACTCGCCGCGGCCGCGGGGTTCGATCACGGCCTGGATAATCTGCAGCCGCCGCTCGGAGCGGGCCGTAAGCAGCCGCTCCACGATCCCCTCGCCGCCCAGGGAGATCCGCGGACCCTCGCCCCGTCGGGTCAGGTGCGTCTCCGGGGCGGCGAAGAGGTCACCGATGGAGATGGAGAGGACCTGGCAGAGGGTCACGAGGGAGCTCACCGACGGGGAGGTCAGGTCCCGCTCCACCCGGCTCAGGAAGCCCTTGGTCAGGCCGGTGGCGTCGGCAACCTGTTCGATGGTGAGCCGCTGGGACTGCCGCGCGGCGCGGATTCTGGAGCCGATGGCAACCGGAACGTTGCTCGGTTCAACAGGGAGAGCCTTCATAAGGGAACCTTTCACGGCCGGCCGCGCGGCCCCAGCATTGGTGCCAATCCTAGCCGTTGCCCCGAGGCCGTTTCCCGCTGGGACACACGGCGTTCACAGGTTGACTGTAAGCACCATCACAATCTAGCGTTTGGCAACAGGTGTTGCCTATTTGGCAAAGAACGTTACACCTCGCACCCTCCGCATGTTCTTCCGTCCAGCAGATCCGGCGGCCGCTCCGCAGTGCCGCGGCCGGCCCGCGGGCTGCCACAACCGCTCCAAGGAGCCTCTATGGATGCACAATTCCTCAACATCGCCATCGTGGTGGTGTACCTGATCGCCATGCTGGCGTTCGGCTGGTGGGGCAAGTCCCGCACCAAAAACAACAGCGACTTCCTCGTGGCCGGCCGCCGGCTCGGCCCTTCCTCTACACCGGCACCATGGCCGCCGTCGTCCTGGGCGGCGCCTCCGCCGTCGGCGGCGTGGGCCTGGGCTACAAGTTCGGCATCTCCGGCATGTGGCTGGTGGTGGCGATCGGCGCCGGCGTCCTGCTGCTGAGCCTCCTCTTCGCCGGCACCATCCAGAAGCTGAAGATCTACACCGTCTCCCAGATGCTGACCCTGCGCTACGGCAGCCGCGCCACCCAGGCCTCGGGCATCGTCATGCTGGCCTACACGCTGATGCTCTGCGCCACCTCCACCGGCGCCTACGCCACCATCTTCGTGGTGCTCTTCGGCTGGGACCGGGCGCTCGCGATCGCCGTCGGCGGCGCGATCGTGCTGGTCTACTCCACGATCGGCGGCATGTGGTCCATCACCCTGGCGGACCAGGTCCAGTTCGTGATCAAAACGGTCGGCATCTTCCTGCTCATGCTCCCGTTCACCCTGAACGCCGCGGGCGGCCTGGATGGCATCCGCAGCCGCGTGGACGCCAGCTTCTTCCAGATCGACGGCATCGGCACCCAAACGATCATCACCTACTTCGTCGTCTACACCCTGGGTCTGCTGATCGGCCAGGACATCTGGCAGCGCGTGTTCACGGCCAAGACCCCCTCCGTCGCCCGCTGGGGCGGTTCGACGGCGGGCATCTACTGCATCCTCTACGGTGCCGCCGGCGCCCTGATCGGCCTGGGCGCCCGCGTGGCCCTGCCCGCCATCGATGTGAAGGCCCTCGGCAAGGACGTGGTCTACGCGGAGGTCGCCACCAACCTGCTGCCGATCGGCATCGGCGGCCTGGTGCTCGCCGCCGCCGTCGCCGCCATGATGTCCACCGCTTCCGGCGCACTGATCGCCGCGGCCACCGTGGCCCGCGCCGACGTCGTGCCCTTCGTCGCCGGCTGGTTCGGCAAGACCGTCAACACCGATGACACGGACAACCCGGAGCACGACGTCAAGGCCAACCGCGCCTGGGTCCTGGGCCTGGGCGTCGTGGCGATCGTCATCGCGATCATCACCAAGGACGTCGTCGCCGCGCTCACCATCGCCTACGACATCCTGGTCGGCGGCCTGCTGGTGGCAATCCTGGGCGGCCTGGTCTGGAAGCGCGGCACCGGGATCGCCGCCGCCGCGTCCATGGCCGTGGGATCGGTCATCACCCTTGGCACCATGATCATCCTCGAGATCAACGCCGAGGTCCCACTGGACGGCATCTACGCCAACGAACCGATCTACTACGGCCTCATCGCCTCGGCACTGGTCTACGTAGCGGTCTCGCTGCTGACCAAGCCGACCGACGCCGCCGTGATGCGCTCGTGGCAGCAGCGGGTCGCCGGCGGTTCCGCGGAACAGGAACCGGACGAGGTCCCGGTTCTCACGCACTAACGGCCCGCCCGGACTAAGAACGACGGCGGCGCCTCCCGTGGGGGGGCGCCGCCGTCGTGCTGTGTGGGGCCGGGGCTACCCGCCGTCCTCCGGGCCGCGGAACTCGTCCGCGTCCGGCGACCCGACGGGCTGGTCCTCACCCAGAAAGTCCTCCGTATCCAGGGGCAGGCGCTGGTCGGCCTCCTCCAGCAGCTCCTCCTCGACGGTCTCCGAGTCCTCGACCGGGGCGTCGTCGGCGAAATCGTAGTCGGGGTCGGACTCGACGGAGTCCCTCGAGGGCCGGGCGGCCTGTGATCCGGTGTTGTCCATGGTGCGACCTCCGTGCGCTCGGGCTGGCAGCGGTGTGCGGTTGCTCCGCTCACGTTTCCGGGAGCGGCTGGCGGGCCTGCCGGGAATCCCGCCTGGCGTTTTCATTCGAACACCGGCCGCGCTTCCGGTCAAGGAAACGCCGCCGGTACCCGTAGGGGCGCCGACGGCGTTTCGCGGGACTGCGCGGCGGACGCCGCCCTCAGGAGACCGGGAGGGTCGACTACCGGGGAAGGAGCGGGGCGAAGAAGGCGGCGAGTTCCGCCGTCGCCGTCAGCGGCAGCACCGTGGCGACGTACTGATCCGGCCGGACCACGACGACGACGCCGTCCCGGCTGATGCCGCGCAGGTCGAAGATGTCCGCGGCCGGGTCCGTGCCGTAGACCTTCTCCAGGTAGGTCAGCGCGAAGGGGCCCACCTGTGGCTTGAACACGTCCGGGACGGCGGTGATGTCCACCTCCGTGTGGGGCTGCTGGTAGATGACCTTGACGTCGAACCAGGCATCCCGGTCCAGGCCTTCGGGCGTCGCGGCCACGGGCGATTCCGGGGCCCCGGCCAGCCAGGCCGCCAGGTCCGTGGTGGGCGAGGGGGCGCCGGCTACAGCGGGATCTGCGAAGACGTAGATCCGCCAGCGGCCGTCCGCCGTGGCCTGGTGGCCCAGGTGCAGGGGGTTGGTGTCGCAGACCCGGACCACCGGCGCGGACTTGAAGCGCTTGCCGATCGGGAATCCGGCGGCGAGGTCCTGGTGCGCCGGCTCGCCGATCAGGATGGACGGGGAGTACTGGGTCATGAAGCCGGCCGGGAATTCGGCGGTGCTGACGTAGAAGTCCTCCAGCTCGGAGGGGCTGTTGAACTCCTCCGGCTTCTTGGCCATCAGGGTGGACCATTCCTTGTCGAAGTCGATGAGGTTCTTGGCCACCACCTGGCGCTCGGCCGAGTAGGTCGCCAGCAGGTCTTCCGGGCTGCGTCCCTCGAGCACGTGGCCCAGCTTCCAGCCGATATTGAAGCCGTCCTGCATGGAGACGTTCATGCCCTGGCCGGCCTTGGCGCTGTGGGTGTGGCAGGCGTCGCCGGTGATGAATACCCGCGGGGTGCGGGTCCCGCGGTCCGCGGGGACGACGTCGTCGAACCTGTCGGTGAGCCGGTGGCCCACCTCGTAGACGCTGTGCCAGGCGACGTTGCGCACGTCCAGCGTGTAGGGGTGGATGATGGCGTTGGCCTTGGCGATGATCTGCTCGATGCTGGTCTGCCGGACGGCGCCGGCGTCTCCCTCGGGGACCACGCCCAGGTCCACGTACATGCGGAACAGGTGGCCGCCTTCGCGCGGGATCAGCAGGATGCTGCCGCCGGAGCCGGAGGTGATGGCGCACTTGGTCCGGATGTCCGGGAAGTCGGTGTTGGCCAGCACGTCCATGACGCCCCAGGCGTGATTGGCCTTGTCCCCGGCCATGGTGCATCCGATCGAGTCGCGGACGCGGCTGCGGGCGCCGTCGGCGCCGACGACGTACTTGGCCCGGACGGTGCGTTCGGTGCCGGCGTCGGGCCCGGCGGTGCGGGTGAGGGTGACGGTGACGGGGTAGTCGCCCTCCCCCACCTCGAGGCGGACGAAGTCCCAGCCGTAGTCGGGCCGCATCCGGGCCGGTGAGTTGGCCATGAACTCGGCGAAGTAGTCCAGGACGCGGGCCTGGTTGACGATCAGGTGCGGGAATTCGCTGATGCCGGCGGGGTCGTCCAGGGCGCGGGCGGAGCGGACGATCCGGGAGGGGTCGGCCGGGTCCGGCTTCCAGAACGCCATCTCGGTGATCCGGTACGCCTCCGCGATGATCCGCTCGGCGAAGCCGAAGGCCTGGAACGTCTCGACGCTGCGGGCCTGGATGCCGTCGGCCTGGCCGATGGCGAGGCGGCCCGGGCGGCGTTCGATGATGCGGGTGCTGACGCCGGGGAACTGGGCGAGCTGCGCGGCGGCCAGCATGCCGGCGGGGCCGGTACCGACGATCAGCACGTCCATCCGGTCGGGCAGCTCGTCGGGGCGGTCGAGGCCGACGCCGGCGGCAGCCTGGACCCGCGGGTCACCGGAAACGTATCCGTGGTGGTGGAAATGCACGGGCTGTCCTCACTTCGTTGTGTGGCGTTGGGTTTCGGGCGCCGGATGCGCGGCCCGATGTGTTCGATAATAGAATTTTGCGTTCGATAATAGAACGCTTGTGTCTGCTCATCGACTGTACGGCAGGTATGACGCAGCTTACAAGTGGCCCGAAATATCCCGCCGGGACGGGGTTGACAGAGCCCCGCCGCCGGGGGACAGTGATCGTATACGATTTCGTACTCGATGAGGAGTAGCTCTTGGAACAGGTCACCGACCACACCCTGGCCGCGGCACGGAAGGTCATTGCGGTCCACCTCAATTACCCCAGCCGGGCCGCCCAGCGCGGCCGCACGCCGGAGCAGCCCTCCTACTTCCTGAAGCCATCGTCCTCCCTGGCCCTCTCCGGCTCAAGCGTCGAACGTCCCGCCGGCTGCGAACTGCTCGGCTTCGAGGGCGAGGTGGCCCTGGTCATCGGCAAGGACGCCCGCCGCGTCGGCATCGAGGACGCCTGGAGCTACGTCGCCGCGGTCACCGCCAGCAACGACCTCGGCGTCTACGATCTCCGCTACGCGGACAAGGGCTCCAACCTCCGCTCCAAGGGCGGCGACGGATTCACCCCGGTGGGCCCGGCCCTGATCCCCGCCGACGCCGTCGACCCCGCCGGGCTGCGGATCCGCACCTGGCACAACGGCGAACTGGTCCAGGACGACACCACCGGGGACCTGCTCTTCCCCTTCGCCCTGCTGGTCGCGGACCTCTCCCAGCTTCTCACGCTGCAGGAGGGCGACATCATCCTCACCGGCACCCCCGCCGGCGCCTCCGTGGCCCGGCCCGGCGACGTCGTCGAGGTCGAAGTCAGCGGCGTCGCGCACAGCACCGGCCGGCTGCGGACCACGGTGACCGAGGGGACGACGCCGTTCGCCGACTTCGGCGCCCGACCCAGGGCCGACGACACCCAGCGCGAGGAGGCGTACGGCTCCCGCGCGGCGGCCGGCCTCCCCGAGACCGGTACCGCCGAAAACACCGCACCTGCTCTGTCCCCGGAGCTGAAGGCGAAACTGGAGAGCGTCTGCACCGCCACCCTCTCCTCCCAACTGCGCAAGCGCGGCCTGAACAACGTCAGCATCGACGGGCTCCAGTCCACCCGCCCCGGGAAGCGGATCGTGGGCCTGGCCCGGACCCTGCGCTACGTGCCCAACCGGGAGGACCTCTTCAAGACCCACGGCGGCGGCTTCAACGCCCAAAAGCGTGCCATCGACACCGTCAACGACGGCGAGATCCTGGTCATGGAGGCCCGCGGCGAGAAGGGCACCGGCACTGTCGGGGACATCCTGGCCCTCCGCGCCCAGGTCCGCGGCGCCGCCGCCATCATCACCGACGGCGGCGTCCGCGACCTCTCCGCCGTCGCCGCCCTGGAGATGCCCACCTACTTCGCCAACCCGCATCCCGCCGTCCTGGGCCGCCGGCACGTCCCCTGGGACACGGACATCACCATCGCCTGCGGCGGCACCACCGTCCAGCCCGGGGACATCATCGTCGCCGATGCCGACGGCATCCTGGTGATCCCGCCGGCCCTCGCCGCGGAACTGGCGGAGGATTCCATCGCCCAGGAACGCGAGGAAGCTTTCATCGCCGAGATGGTGGCCCAGGGCCACAGCGTGGACGGCCTCTACCCGCTCGACGCCGCCTGGCGGGCGAAGTACGAAGCCTGGGACGCGGAGCAGCCCCGTGACTGAGACCGCCGCGCCGGGCACCGCATCAACGGGCGCCGCCAGCACATCCCAGCTTGCCTACGACGCGGTCAAGGCCAGGATCGTGGACGGCAGCTACTCCCCCGGCTACCGGCTGGTACTCGGCGCCATCGCCAAGGACCTGGGCGTCAGCGTGGTCCCAGTCCGGGAGGCAATCCGGCGGCTCGAGGCCGAAGGCCTGGTGACGTTCGAGCGGAACATCGGCGCCACCGTCGCCGGGATCGACCCCACCGAGTACCTCTACACCATGCAGACCCTCAGCATCGTGGAGGGCGCCGCCACCGCGCTCTCCGCTCCCCTGATCGGCGCCGCGGACGTGGCCCGGGCGCGGGCGGTCAACGCCGAGATGCGCGAGTGCCTGCAGCATTTTGACCCGGTCCGGTTCACCCGGCTGAACCAGGACTTCCACAGCGTCCTGTTCGAACACTGCCCCAACCCGCACATCCTGGACCTGGTGCACCGGGGCTGGAACCGGCTGGCCGCGCTGCGGTCCTCCACGTTCCGCTTCGTCCCCGGCCGGGCCAGCGAATCGGTCGAGGAGCACGAGGCGCTGCTGCGGCTGATCGAGGACGCCGCCGATCCCGACGAGATCGAGAAAGCCGCCCGCCGGCACCGCAGCGCCACCCTGGACGCCTACCTCGCCCAGACCAACCACTGACTGACCACCGATCACCAGATAGGACCTCAACGATGACGACTCCTGCAGAAACCACCGTCGCCCGGCACGTGCCGGAGGACCTCCCCACCACCATCCAGCACTACATCAACGGCCGGTTCGTTGACTCCGTGTCCGGGAAGACCTTCGACGTCCTGGACCCGGCCTCCAACCAGACCTACGCCACCGCTGCCGCCGGCCAGAAGGAGGACATCGACCTCGCCGTCGCCGCCGCCCGCGAAGCCTTCACCAACGGCCCCTGGCCGACGATGAAGCCCCGCGAGCGCGCCCGGGTGCTGAACAGGATCGCCGACGCCGTCGAGGCGCAGGAGGCACGGCTCGCCGAGCTGGAAACCTTCGACACCGGCCTGCCCATCACCCAGGCCAAGGGCCAGGCCCTCCGCGCCGCCGAGAACTTCCGCTTCTTCGCGGACCTGATCGTCGCCCAGTTCGACGACGCCATGAAGGTCCCCGGCGCCCAGATCAACTACGTCAACCGCAAGCCGATCGGCGTCGCCGGCCTGATCACCCCGTGGAACACACCGTTCATGCTCGAGTCCTGGAAGCTGGCCCCGGCCCTGGCCACCGGCAACACCGTGGTGCTCAAGCCGGCCGAGTTCACCCCGCTCTCGGCCTCCCTGTGGGCCACGATCTTCAAGGACGCCGGCCTCCCGGACGGCGTCTTCAACCTGGTCAACGGCCTGGGCGAAGAGGCCGGCGACGCGCTGGTCAAGCACCCGGACGTGCCGCTGATCTCCTTCACCGGCGAGACCACCACCGGACAGACGATCTTCCGGAACGCGGCGGAGAACCTCAAGGGCCTCTCGATGGAGCTCGGCGGCAAGTCCCCCTGCGTCGTCTTCGCCGACGCCGACCTGGACGCCGCGATCGACTCGGCCCTGTTCGGCGTCTTCTCGCTCAACGGCGAGCGCTGCACCGCCGGGTCCCGGATCCTGGTCGAACGCCCCGTCTACGAGGAGTTCTGCGAAAAGTACGCCGCCCGGGCGAAGAACATCGTCGTCGGCGACCCGCAGGACCCCCGGACCGAGGTCGGCGCGCTGGTCCACCCCGAGCACTACGCGAAGGTGGCCTCCTACGTCGAAATCGGCAAGACCGAGGGCCGGCTACTGGCCGGCGGCGGCCGCCCGGAGAACCTCCCCGAGGGCCTGGACAACAGCAACTACATCGCCCCGACCGTCTTCGCCGACGTCGCCCCCGACGCGCGGATCTTCCAGGAGGAGATCTTCGGCCCCGTCGTCGCGATCACCCCGTTCGATACGGACGAGGAGGCCCTCACCCTGGCGAACAACACCAAGTACGGCCTCGCCGCTTACATCTGGACCCAGAACCTGACCCGCGCGCACACCTTCTCGCAGAGCGTCGAGGCCGGCATGGTCTGGCTCAACAGCCACAACGTCCGCGACCTGCGCACCCCCTTCGGCGGGGTCAAGGCCTCCGGGCTGGGCCACGAGGGCGGCTACCGCTCGATCGACTTCTACACCGACCAGCAGGCCGTCCACATCACGCTTGGCAAGGTTCACACGCCCAAGTTCGGCGCCTGAATCTTCCAGCCAGCGCCACCTGACACCTTTCAACGAAGAGAGACTCCCATGACCGACTTCATCCCCACCCCCACCGTCCCGGCGCCGGACATTGTCCGCTGCGCCTACATGGAGATCGTGGTCACCGACCTCGCCGCATCCCGTGCGTTCTACGTGGACCTGCTGGGCCTGCACGTGACCGAGGAGGACGAGAACGCCATCTACCTGCGCTCCCTCGAGGAGTTCATCCACCACAACCTGGTGCTGCGCAAGGGACCGGTGGCCGCCGTCGCCGCCTTCGCCTACCGGGTGAAGTCCCCCGCCGAGGTGGACGCCGCCGAGGCCTACTACCGGGAGCTCGGCTGCCGGGTGGAGCGCCGCAAGGAGGGCTTCACCAAGGGCATCGGCGACGCCGTCCGGGTCGAGGACCCGCTGGGCTTCCCCTACGAGTTCTTCTACGAGGTGGAGCACGTGGAGCGCCTCACCCAGCGCTACGACCTGTACTCCGCCGGGGAACTGGTACGCCTGGACCACTTCAACCAGGTCACCCCGGACGTCCCCCGCGGCCGGAAGTACCTGGAGGACCTGGGCTTCCGGGTCTCCGAGGACATCAAGGACTCCGACGGCGTCACCTACGCCGCCTGGATGCACCGCAAGCAGACCGTGCACGACACCGCCCTGACCGGCGGCAACGGCCCGCGCATGCACCACGTCGCCTTCGCCACCCACGAGAAGCACAACATCATCCAGATCTGCGACAAGATGGGCGCCCTGCGGATCAGCGACCGGATCGAACGCGGCCCCGGCCGGCACGGCGTCTCCAACGCCTTCTACCTCTACATCCTGGACCCGGACGGGCACCGGATCGAGATCTACACCCAGGACTACTACACCGGCGACCCGGACAACCCCACCGTCACCTGGGACGTGCACGACAACCAGCGCCGCGACTGGTGGGGCAACCCCGTGGTCCCGTCCTGGTACACCGAGGCGTCCCTGGTCCTGGACCTGGACGGCAACCCGCAGCCGGTCATCGAGCGCACCGACGCCTCGGAAATGGCCGTCACGGTCGGCGCGGACGGCTTCTCCTACACCCGTAAGGACGGCTCCCCCGAGGGCGACCGGACCGGGTTCAAGCTCGGCGCGCAGCTCTGACCATGATGGAGCAGGAGGCGATCGAGGCGATCGCAGACGAACTGGTCGACGCCGGCCGGACCCGCACCCCCGTGCCCCGGCTGACGGCCCGCTACCCGGAGATGACGGTGGAGGACTCCTACGCCGTGCAGCGGCTCTGGCGGCGCCGGAACGAGGACGCCGGGCGGACCCTGGTGGGCCGGAAGATCGGCCTGACCTCCAAGGCGATGCAGGCCGCCACCGGCATCACCGAACCGGACTACGGGGCGATCTTCGATGACATGGTGCTGGAGACCGGCTGCTCCGTCCCCTGGGACCGGTACACCCACCCGCGGGTGGAGGTGGAGCTCGCATTCGTGCTCAAGGACGGGCTCAAGGGCCCCGGCGTGACGCTCTTCGACGTGCTGCGGGCCACCGAATACGTGGTCCCGGCACTGGAGATCCTGGACTCCCGGATCGAGATGGAGGGACGGACCATCGTGGACACCATCGCGGACAACGCCGCGATGGGCGCCATGGTGGTGGGCGGCAACCCGGTGAAACCGGGCGACGTCGACCTCCGCTGGGTCTCCGCCATCCTCTACAAGAACCAGACCGTCGAGGAAACCGGAGTCGCCGCCGGCGTCCTGGACCACCCGGCCAACGGGGTGCACTGGCTGGCGAACAAGATCGCCGCCCACGGGGACGCCCTCGAAGCCGGGGACATCATCCTGGCCGGGTCCTTCACCCGCCCGCTCTGGGTCTACCGGGGCGACACCGTCCACGCCGACTACGGACCGCTGGGAGCCGTGACATGCCGTTTCGACTAGAAGAAACCTTCCGCGATGCCCTCCACCGCCGGGCCGAGGGCACCCGGCCGCTGGCGGGCATGTGGGTCTGCTCCGGCAGCCCGCTGATCGCCGAACTCTGCGCCGGGTCCGGCCTGGACTGGCTGCTGGTGGACGCCGAGCACAGCCCCAACGGGCTGGAATCCATCCTGGCCCAGCTGCAGGCCATCCACGGCTACCCGGTCCACACCATGGTCCGGCCGCCGGTCAACGACACCGTCCTGATCAAGCAGTACCTGGACCTGGGCGTGCAGAACCTGCTGATTCCCATGGTCAACTCCGCGGCGGAGGCCGAAGCCGCTGTCGCCGCCACGCGCTACCCGCCGCAGGGGGTCCGCGGGGTGGGGTCCGCCCTGGCCCGCGCCGCCCGCTGGAACCGGGTCCCGGACTACCTTGCCCGGGCCGGAGAAACCATCGGCCTCACGGTCCAGATCGAGTCCACCGCCGCCGTCGACGCCGTGGCGGACATCCTCGCCATCGACGGTGTGGATGCCATCTTCCTGGGCCCCTCGGACCTCGCCGCCTCGATGGGGCTGCTCGGACAGCAGGAACACCCCGACGTCGTCGCCGCCGTCGAGCGCTGCCTGACCGCGGCACGGGAGGCAGGGAAACCCGCCGGCGTCAACGCCTTCACCCCGGCGACGGCGGACCGCTACCGGGCGGCCGGCGCCGCGTTCATCCTGGTGGGCGCCGACGTCGCGCTCCTGGCCCGGGGTTCCGAAGCACTCGCCGCCCGGTTCTGCGCGGACGGCTCGTCCGAAGGAAAAACGGAGGCGGACGACGGCGCCGCTGCGGGCCGCGGGACGGCCAGCTACTGACCCTCCCGGAGGGGCCGCCGGAGCCCGCGATTTTACGGCGGCCCTAAACTTTTCGGTGAGGACAACCGGCCGAAAATCCGCGGAATACCGGGGTACGCTGGGAGCTGATCCGGGCCCGATGAGGCCACATCCACCCAGGAGTTTTTCCGTGTCCCAGCACGCACCATCCAACCAAAACCACGCCCACGGCGACGCCCCGGCGGGCTCCGGCCACGCCCCGGCCCCGTCGACGACGGAACACAGCCCCGCCGACATCCGGCGCTGGCGGCAGTACCTGGCCGACGAACGCGCCGAGGCCCGCGTCTACCGCGACCTGGCCCAGAACCGCAGCGGCGAGGAACGCGCCATCCTGCTGGCCCTGGCCGAGGCCGAGGGCCGGCACGAGGCGCACTGGCTGCAGCTGCTCGGCGAGCACGCCGGCCGGCCGCGTCCCGCGTCCCTGCCCAGCCAGCTGCTGGGCTTCCTGGCGCGGCACTTCGGCTCCGTGTTCGTCCTGGCCCTGGCCCAGCGCGCCGAGAGCCGCTCCCCTACGCCAATGACCCCAACGCCACCCCGGCCATGGTCGCGGACGAACAAATCCACGAGGAGGTGGTCCGGGGCCTGGCCACCCGCGGCCGCAACCGTCTCGCCGGCAGCTTCCGCGCGGCCGTGTTCGGCGCCAATGACGGCCTGGTCAGCAACCTTTCCCTGGTGATGGGCATGGCCGCGTCCGGCGTCGGCAGCTCCGTGGTGCTGCTCAGCGGCGTCGCGGGCCTGCTGGCCGGTGCGCTGTCCATGGGCGCCGGCGAGTTCATCTCCGTCCGCTCCCAGCGTGAGCTGCTGGCCGCCACCCGGCCCACCCAGATCACCCTGGCCGCGGCGCCGTCCCTGGACATCGAGCACAACGAACTCGTCCTCGTCTACCTGGCCCGCGGCATGTCCCGGGAAGCCGCCGAGCACCGGGTGGCCGAGCGGATGGGCCTGCTGGACTGCGACTGCGACCCCAGCCTCTCGCTCCGGCCGGAACTACCCGAGGCGGAGGACCAGCACGAGGCCGTCGGCACCGCCTGGAGCGCGGCGGCGTCGAGCTTCTGCTTCTTCGCCTCCGGCGCCATCATCCCGATCATCCCGTTCGTCCTGGGCATGACCGGCATCGCCGCCCTGGTGGTGTCCGCCGGCCTGGTCGGTATCGCGCTGCTGCTCACCGGCGGCGTCGTGGGCCTGCTCTCCGGCACCTCCCCGGTGACCCGCGGCCTTCGCCAACTGGCGATCGGCCTGGGCGCCGCCGCCGTCACCTACCTGCTGGGCATGGCCTTCGGCGCGGTGGTCGGCTAGTGGAAGACCCGGGCTCCCGGAACCGGCCGCCGCGGCACAGCCGTGCCGCCGGCGGCTTCCGGGCGGCCCGGAACCTGGCGGCCATCGCGTTCATCGCGGTGGCCGCTTTCGCTACTGCCGGGCTGGTCTACAACGATCCCCGGCTGACCGAACTGCTGGGGCTCCCCCACGACGCCACCGCCCGCCGCGTGCCGGGGACCGGGCTGGGCACCGGGCCCGGCGCCGTCGGCCATGCGACGGCCAGCAGCCCCGCCCGGCAGGCCGGGGTCCCGGCGGACGGAACCGCCATGGCCGTCCCCCCACCCGGCTACGAGGAACAGGACCAGCCCCTCGGGCAGGCCCGCAAACCCGCGTCGGCCAGCAGCTCCTTCACGTTCCTGGCCACCAACGCGGACGGCGGACCGGTGGGCTACTCGCCCTGCCGGCCGCTGCACTACGTGGTCAACGCCGCCCTGGCACCGGCCGGCGCGGAAACCCTGGTGGAGGACGCCATCAAGACAGTCGCCGCCGCGACCGGAATCAGGTTCGTCAGCGACGGCGCCACCACCGAGCTGCCGTCCCAGGCCCGCGCCCCGTACCAAAAGGACGCCTACGGGGACCACTGGGCGCCCCTGCTGATCGCCTGGACAACGCCGGAGCAGGCGCCGCAGCTGGAGGGCCCCGTGATCGGCACCGGCGGCAGCACCCACTTCAGCTTCGGCGGCGGCCCCAAGACCTACGTCACCGGCAGCCTGGAGCTGGACGCCCCGCAGATCACCGAGGAACTGCAGCGCGGCGACGGGTCCGCCTACGCCACCGCCGTCATCCTGCACGAACTGGGCCACGTCATGGGCCTGGAGCACGTCACCGACCCGAACCAGCTGATGTATCCGGAGATCGGTGCCCCGGACGGGCTCGCCGCCGGCGACCTGAACGGCCTGTACGAACTCGGCCGGGTCCCCTGCCGCAAGGACCTTTAGGGCTCAAGAGTCCAGGACGGCGAGCGCCTCCTCGACGGTGTCCACCAGGAAGATCCGCCGTTCCATCTGCCGGCCCGAGGCGAGGCTCTGCAGCAACGGCCACGCCGGGTAGCGGCGCAACCAGTGCTCCCGCCCCACCAGGACCATGGGAGTGATGGTCTCCGGCGCACCGTAGTAGTTCTCGCAGGCGTCCTGGAAGATCTCCTGGATGGTGCCGCCGGAACCGGGCAGGAACACGATCCCGCCGTTGCACAGCTCCAGCAGGACCGCCTCGCGGATGGAGTTCGCGAAGTACTTGGCGAAGTGGGTGGCGAAGTAGTTGGGCGGTTCGTGCCCGTAAAACCAGGTGGGGATGCCCAGCGATGGCGTCCCGTCCGGGTGGCGTTCGACGACGGCGGCGGCCGCCCGGGCCCAGGCCGACACGGAGGGCCGGAAGCCGGGCACCGCGGCCAGGTCCGCCAGCGCCTGCCGGAAGTCGTTTTCGGCGGCCCCGCTGAGGTAGGCGCCCAGGTTGGCGGCCTCCATGGCGCCCGGGCCGCCGCCGGTGGCCACCAGCCGCCCGGCGCCGGCGAGCAGCCGCCCCAGCAGTGCGGCCTCCGTGAAGCCGGCCGATCCACGGGTGGCGGCGTGGCCGCCCATCACCCCCACGAGGGTCTTTCCCCGGGCCGCGTCGGAGCGGGTGAATTCCTCCAGGGCGTCCCCGATCGCGTGATCGTGGAGGGCGGCCGCGAGGGTGGCGTCGAGCCGGCGGCGCTGCCCGGAGTGGATGCTCCAGTGGTAGATCCGGGCGTCCGGGGTGTCCTCGTAGCGGGTGTCGGCGATGCCGGCGTAGAGCTCCTCCGGGGTGTACAGCGTCCCGCGGTACGGGTTGAACGGCACCTTTTCCAGCTTGGGGAAGATCAGCGCGCCGCCGGACCGGAGCATGACCTCGACGCCGTCGTCGAAGGTGCAACCCAGGAACACGGCGCCCTGGACGTCGGCTGACTCCAGCGCCGCGCGCCGGCCGCGGAGGTCCAGGGACTGCAGGTGCCAGCCGTGCAGGGACCGGGCGCCGCCGGACAGCAGCCGGTCAAAGCTCTCCAGGCTCTCGACCTCGAGGGTGCGGGGGCTGGGGTGCAGGCTGCGGGCGGCGCTCATCCGGCGCTACGCCCGGGCGTCCGGGGCGGGGACGTCCCGGGCGGGCCGCTCGGCCAGGTACCGGTCCAGCCGGGCCAGGGTCTGCTCCAGGTTGGCGGGGTGCCGGCGGAGGTAGCCGGCCAGGCGCAGCAGGAACCGTCCCCGGACCGCGCGGGCGTCCCACTGTTCTGTGACCAGGGTGCCCGGGACACCGGCTTCGGTGGCCGGTTCCAGCAGGTACCGCCAGATGTGGCCGTAGAAGTGGCGCCAGGCGATGCGGCGGCCCTCCTCGAACTCACTGACGGTATTGAGGATCTTGTAGTCCACGCCGATTTTCATCTCCATGCCGAACCGGGCGCCGGGTCCCAGCCGTTCCGGGCCGCGCGGCTGGGCGCCCTTCACGGTGCCGGAACCGTCGATCTCGCTGTGCAGGGCGGGGGTGGCCAGCACCTCGAAGATCTCCTCCGGAGAGGCGGCGATGAAACGGCTGCGGGAGACCAGGTACCGGTTGTTCATCCGGCCATCCTAGCCTCCGTCGCGCGGCGGGACTGTCGCCGCGGCGGAGCCCGGAACGTGGTACAGAATGAGGCATGCAGATTCCGACCTCATCCGCCGGAGGACCCCGCATCGGGGTGCCCGTCCGGCTCAGCAGTTCCTCCGACCCGGACCCCCGGGTGGGCGAGGCGAACGACCTCTTCGACTACATCGTGGCGCTCCTGCGCGGGGCCGGCGGCGAACCGGTGCTCCTGACGGACGCGGAGGCCGTGCGCGGACTCGACGGCGTCATCCTCCCCGGCGGCGGGGACCTCGATCCGGCGCTCTACGGGGAGACCGACGGCGGCCCCTGCTACGACGTCAACGCCGCCCAGGACCAGCTGGACCTCGCGGTGGCGCGGGAGGCGATGGCCGGCGGCGTTCCGGTACTGGGCATCTGCCGGGGCCACCAGCTGCTGAACGTGCTCTACGGCGGCACCCTGGTCCAGGACATGGACCCGGGCGCGGTGCCGCACCGGGAGGCCGCCCCGTCCAACGATCCGGACCACGACGCCGGGCCGTGGGCCTGGCACGACGTGGACATCGTGGCCGGATCGAAGGTCGCCGCCCTGTACGCGGACTGGAATCCGGAGCGGGTCAGAATCGCCTCCGGACACCACCAGGCCGTCGCCCGGGTGGGCGACGGCCTGATGGTCACGGCTCTCGCCGACGACGGGACGGTTGAGGCGCTGGAGGATCCGGCGCGCTGGGTGGCCTCGGTGCAGTGGCACCCCGAGGCCGCCGAACTTCCCGCGGCCGAGCGGCTGGCGCCGTTCGCGGCGTTCGTGGCGGTCTGCCGGCAGCGGGTGCCGGCAGAGCGGGCGGGAGCCTAGCCCCGGCCCGCGGCCACGGGTTCGGCGGTTTCCGCGGGGGCGGCGGCACCGTCGTCGTTCATGGCGCCGTCGTCGTTCATGGCGCCGTCGTTCGTACCCACGTCGTTCGTTCCCTCGGTCCGCACGACGGCGTTCCGTGCCCGCTTCACGGCACCGGCGGCGGCGATGGCCATCACCACGAGCCCGGCCAGCGTGGTGGCCGCGCCCGCCCAGATCGGGGAGGTGTAACCCAGGCCGGCGGTGATGGTGACGCCGCCGAGCCAGGCGCCCAGGGCGTTGCCGACGTTGAACGCGCCGATGTTGGCGCCGGAGGCCAGCGTGGGGGCGCTGTCCGCGTACTTCATGACGCGCATCTGCAGGCCGGGGACGGTGGCGAAACCGAAGCCGCCCAGCAGCACCATGGAGGCGATGGTCATCGGCTGGTTGGCCGCGGTGAGCGCGAAGGCCACTAGCACCAGCACAAGGGCCGCCAGCACCATCAGAAGGGTGCGGTCCACGTTGCGGTCCGCCGCCTTGCCGCCAATGGTGTTGCCGATGAAGAGACCGACGCCGAAGACGATCAGCAGCCACGGAACGGTGGCGGCGGAGAAGCCGGTGACCTCGGTCAGCGTGAAGGCGATGTAGGTGAAGGCCCCGAACATGCCGCCGTAGCCCAGGATGGTGACCAGGATGGACAACCAGACCTGCCCGGAGCGGAAGGCGCGGAGCTCGCCGCGCAAACCGCCTGCGGTAGAACCAGTGCCCGCATCGCCGGCGCCGGTCCGCGGGACCAGGGCCAGGATGCCGGCCAGTGCCAGGACACCGATGACGGTGATGGCCCAGAAGGTGGAGCGCCACCCGGCCGCCTGGCCCAGCATAGTGCCGAAGGGGACGCCCAGGACGTTCGCGGCTGTCAGGCCGGTAAACATGATGGCGATGGCGCCGGCCTTCTTGGTGGGCGCGACCATGCTGGCGGCGACCACCGCGCCGATGCCGAAGAACGCACCGTGCGCCAGTGCGGCGATGATCCGGCCCAACATCATGACGGTGTAGCCGGGGGCGAGGGCGGAGATGAGGTTGCCGGCAATGAACAACACCATCAGGGCCGCCAGCACGGGCTTGCGCTCGAACCGGGTCACGGCGGCGGTCAGTGCCAGCGCCCCCACGACGACGGCGAGCGCGTACCCGGAGATGAGCCAGCCGGCGACCGCCTCGGTGACGTGGAAATCCGCGGCGACCTGCGGCAGCAGGCCCATGATGACGAACTCGGTGAGTCCGATTCCGAACCCGCCGAGGGCGAGTGCTATCAGGCCGATAGGCATGGATGACTCCTTCGAAAACTGTACTGAGAGTGGGGGGACGCGTAAGCTATTAGTTGCAGACGCGTTATTTATTGTTGCACACGCAACTATAGCGCGCAAGCAACTACTTTGGGTTGGCCGGGCACGGACTGGTGCCGCGGGCGGTCCGATTGGGAAAGGAAGCACACGAATGGGCATCAAGGACGACGCCGTAGAGGTCCGCGCACAAGGCTGGCGCACCCTCGCGGCCCTGCATGGACTGATCGAGACGGAGCTGGAACGGGCCCTGCAGGCCGAGGCAAAACTCTCCGTGGTCGAGTACACCGTTCTGGACGCACTCAGCCGTCAGGACGGCTGGCACATGCGCATGCAGCAGCTCGCCCGCGCCACGGCACTGAGCGCGAGCGCCACCACCCGGCTGGTAAACCGGCTGGAGGACCGGGGCCTATTGACCCGGATCCTCTGCGACGACGACCGCCGCGGCATCTACACCGAACTCACGGCCAGCGGCATCGCACTCCTGGAGCGGGCCCGGCCGGTCCACGACAGCACACTGGAGCGCGCCCTGGCCGCGGCGCAGGACATCCCGGAACTCGCCCCGCTGGTGGACGCCCTCCCCGGCTGCACGCCGTCGCCTGAGTCCGGGGATTGAAGCGGCCCGGAGCGCGGGTCCCACACGGGGCATCTCCCACCTCGGGTCTGGCGCATGCGCTCTTGCGGAGGTACCGTTAAACAACCATCTGGTTGATCAAGTGTTGAGTTGATTACTCCCCGGTGACCACCCGATGGCATGCCACGCACCGCGGCTGCACCTCCAACTCTGAGGGGGCACTTCATGGTCCACGACGACGACCAGCTCGACTCCGCCTTCCTGGCGCTGGCCGATCCCGTCCGCCGCAGGATCATCGCCCGGCTCAGCCGGGGGCCGGCCACGGTGAACGAACTGGCGGAACCCTTCGCGATCACCAAGCAGGCGGTCTCGAAGCACATCCAGGTCCTCGAACAGGCGGGGCTCGTCACGCGCACGCGCGACGCGCAGCGCCGGCCCGTCCACCTGGACCCCGCACGACTGGAGGCGCTCACCGCATGGATCGACCAGTACCGGCTGGTCCGCGAGGAGCAGTTCCGCAGCCTCGACGCCGCGCTCCACACCCAGGCCGCAGCACGCGGCACCCAGGCAAAGGACTCATCATGAGCAACGCCCTGAAACTCAGCGTCCCGGAAGGGTTGCCCTTCATCGACTTCGAACGGGACTTCGACTACCCCGTGGCGGACGTGTTCCGCGCCCACAAGGACCCCGCCCTGATCGTGCAGTGGCTCGGCCCGCGCGGGATGAGGATGGAGGTGGACCACTACGACTTCCACACCGGCGGCAGCTACAGCTACACGCACACCGGGCACGACGGCGTTCCGCACGTTTTCAGCGGCGTCTTCCACACGGTCCGGGAGAACGAGTTCGCCATCCAGACCTTTGAATTCGACGGCTACCCGGACGTGGTCAGCATTGAATTCATGACCTTCACGGATCTCGGCGGCGGCCGCACCCGGCTGAGCGCCCATGCGGTCTACCCCAGTATGGAGGCCCGGGACGGCATGGCCCAGTCCGGAATGGAGGGCGGCGTCAGCGAGGGCTACGAACGGCTCGAGGAACTGCTGGCCGGCGCCACGGTCTGACGGGTCCGGGCCGGACGACGGGCCTGACGAACCCGCCCTAGCAGCCCTCGAAGTCGGTGAGCACCCGGACCTTGGCCGCCGACGCGGACGACGGATCGAAGGTGTAGCCGATCCACTCGGCGGCCAGACGGCGCGCGAGTTCGATGCCGACGACGCGCTGGCCCATGGTTAGGACCTGGCAGTCGTTGGACAGGATGGAGCGTTCCACGGAGAACGAGTCGTGGGCGGCGGTGGCGCGGATTCCCTCGACCTTGTTCGCGGCGATCGCCACCCCGATGCCCGTCCCGCAGAACAGGATGGCCCGGTCGGCGGCGCCGTCGCGGATCATTTCGCCGGCGGCGATGCCGACGTAGGGGTAGGGTCGGGTGAAGTCGTCGGGGGCGTCGCCGCGGCGGACGCCGATGTCGATGACCTCGCTGACCCGCGGGTCCTTGCGCAGGTCTTCCAGGACCCGGTCCTTGTAGTCCACGCCGGCCTCGTCCGCGCCTACGATCAGTCGCAGTCCCATGCTGTGCTCCTTCGGTGTCATTGTCCGGCTCCCGCCGCGGCGGGGGTGGCGGTGCTGGTGGTGAGGTGCGGGCCCATGACGGCGAAGACCATGGCCAGGGAGGTGGCACCGGGGTCGGCGGTGCCGAGGCTCTTCGCGGCCAGTGGGCGGGCCCGGCCCTTGAGGGGCAGCAGGTCTGCGGTGGCCTCCGCCGCCGAGGCCGCGTCGCCGGCCGCCGCCTGCCAGGCCAGGCCCGGGTCGGCGCCGTCCTGCACCGCGCGGGTGAAGGAGGTGGCGAATGGGAGCAGCGCGTCCACCATGGTCTTGTCGCCGGGTTCGGCCTTGCCGAGCTCGACGATGCGGTCGGCGAAGGCCGTCACGGCGGATGCGACGGCGGCGGCGTCGGGGGCGGCGGTGTTTCCTAATGTCTCGCCGACGGCGCGCAGGCCCGCGCCCCAGAGCACTCCGGAGGTTCCGCCGGCCTTGTTCGCCCACGCGTCGCCGGCGGCGGCGAGGACGTCGCCCGCTCCCGCGCCGTGGTCGAAGGCTTCGGCGGCGGCGGAAACGGCGGCGTCGATGCCGCGGACCATGCCGCGGCCGTGATCGCCGTCGCCGGCGACGGCGTCCATCCGGCCCAGCCGTTCCTCGGCGCCGTGAAGGGTTGCTTGGGCCGCCGTCAGGGCCTCGACGCAGGACGCCGCGAAACCGCGGGAGGCGTCGGTCGCCTCGAATGCTGCGGTCCCGGTGCCGGCGTCGTCCGTGTCCTCATCGGCGGCGGGCCCGGACCCGGCTGCCACCGCACCGCGGCGGAACGCCGGCGTTTCCGCCGCCGCCGTCCACAGCGGCTCCAGCTCCTGGTCCAGCCAGGTGAGCGTGAGCGATACCCCGGCCATGTCCAGGCTGGTGACCAGCTCGCCGACCTCGGGCATGACCAGGGTGTACCCCGCGTCGCGGAGTAACGGCGCCACGGCACCCCAGAGCACAAAGAGCTCCTCGTGCTTGGTGGAGCCGAGCCCGTTGAGAATGACCGCCAGCCGGTCCCCCGCACTCTCGGGCTTCTCGGCCAGGACCCGGGCCACGAGTTCCCGGCCCAGCTCCACGGCCGACGGCAGGTCCGTGTCGTGCAGCCCCGGTTCGCCGTGGATGCCAAGCCCAAGTCCCATCTGGCCTGCGGGAAGGGAGAACAGCGGCTCCCCGGCACCCGGGAAGGTGCAGCCGCCGAAGGCGCTGCCGATGGTCCGCGTCAGGTCGTTGGCCTTGCGGCCCAGGCGGACCACCTCGGCCAGGCTGGCGCCTGCGTCGGCGGCCGCACCCATCACCTTGAAGACGGTGAAGTCGCCGGCGATGCCCCGTCGTTTGGCTGCCTCGGCCGCGGGGGCGCTGGCAATGTCGTCCGTCACAAGGACGTTCTCCACAGCGACTCCCTCGGCGGCAAGGCGGTCGCTGGCCAGGCCGAAGTTCATCACGTCCCCGGCGTAGTTGCCATAGGCGAAGACGACGCCGGCGCCGGACTCGGCGGCCTTGGCCACCGAGTAGGCCTGCTTGGCGGAGGGTGAGGTGAAGATGTTCCCCACCACGGCGCCGTCGGCCAGGCCTGCGCCGATCAGCCCGGCGAAGGCCGGGTAGTGGCCCGAGCCTCCGCCGGCGAGGACGGCGACCTTGGGCTGCTGCGGTCGTCGACGGCGGACGGCTCCGCCGGGAACCGGCCGGACCAGGTCGGCGTGGACGTCGCAGAAGCCGGCCAGGGCTTCCTCGGCGAATGCTGAGGGGTCGTTGAAGATTTTCGTCATGGTGGTTCTCCGGCGTCCGGGTGGTCGGGTGGGCTGGGTGGCGGGCTGCTAGTGCAAGTGGCTGCCGCCGTTGATGTCGATGGTCGTGCCGGTGAGGTAGGCGGAGTCCTCGGAGGAGAGGAAGGTGATGACGGAGGCGACTTCCTCGGTGCTGGCGTTGCGGCCCAGCGGGATCCCGGCGTTGATGGCCGCTTCCTGTTCCGCGGTGCTGCCCACCCGGATGTTGGTGTCGACGGCGCCGGGGGTGATGGCGTTGATGGTGACCCCGGTGGTGCCGAGCTCGCGGGCCAGGGCCTTGGTGAAGCCGAGGATGGCCGCCTTGGCCGCGGAGTAGGGCACCTTCCCAAAGACGCCGCCGCCGCGCTGGGCGGAGACGGAAGACATGTTCACGATCCGGCCCCAGCCGTTGGCGATCATGTCCGGCAGGAACGCCTTCGTGACCAGGTAGGTGCCGGTGGCGTTGACGTCCATGATCTTGTGCCAAAGCTCCAGGGTGGTCTCCAGGAACGGAACCGGAGAGGTGATTCCGGCGATGTTGGCCAGGGCGCCGACTGGCGGGAGAGTTACCGGCGGCCACCTCGGCGGCGACGGCGGCTTGTGCGGCGGTCACGGAGGCTTCGTTGGCGACGTCGATCTCGTGGCCGAAGGCGGGGACATTGAAGTCGTTGCCGATCTCGGCGGCGACCTTGGCCGACTTCTCACCGTCGAGGTCGAGGATCACCACCGCCCAGCCCTCCCGGGCGTAGCGGCGGGCGGTGGTGATGCCGATGCCCCGGTCGGAGGTGGCTCCGGTGAGGACGGCGGTGCGCTGGATGGTGGTCATGGTGGTGCTCCTTGGGTGTGTGCAGGTCAGATGAGGTCGGTGATGAAGCTGGCCGCTTTAGCGGTGGCCGCTGGGCGTTCGTCGTTGGTGACGTCCCGGGTTTCCAGCTCGAGGGAAAAGTGGCCGGCATAGCCGTCGGCCGCGAGCCGCCGAAGTCCGCCGGCGAAGTCGGCGTCGCCGTTGCCGATGCTGAGGTTGATGTTGCCCGGCACGGCGTCGCGCAGGTGGACGTGGCTGATCCGGCCCCGGTGACGGTCCAGGTAGGCCTGGAGGTCCTCGCCAGCGGCGACGATATGGCTGAAGTCCATGACGATCCCGACGCCGGAGTCCGCCAGCCGGTCAGCCAGCCGGCCCGCCCGGTCCAGGTTCCAGCAGAGCCGGAGGAAGTGCAGGGATTCGGTCCAGACTTCGACGCCGAACCCGGCGGCCCGTTCGGCGGCGTCGGCGAGCCGGGCAGCCACGAGGTCCAGGTCCTGGTCCAGGCTGCCGCCGATGGGCGCGTGGCCCAGGGCGCCGCACGGGAGGACCAGGGCCGTGGCTCCGACGGCTGCGGTGAGCGTGAGCAGGGCGTCCAGGTGCCGGCGGCGCCGCTGCTCTCCTGCCGCGTCGAGTAGGGCATTCAGGTCACCGATGTCCCCGTTGACCGAGCGGGTCCGGAGTCCGGAGCCGTTGACCGTGGCCGCGACCGCCGCTACGGCGGACGGGTCCAGCTCGTAGGGCACATGGTCGCAAACGCCGGGCAGCGCGCCCAGGTCAATCTCCTCGAAGCCCAGGTCCCCCATGGTGGCCAGGGCCGGCCCGAGCTTCAGGTGCCGGAAGCTGATCGATGAGCATCCGAGTCTTGTGTGGAACATCGCTGGTCCTTTGATGTGCGGCTGTCGTAGTGACGGGCACCACACTAGCTGTGTTTACTGTCAACAGTCAACCATCAAAGTTGACTGTTGACAGAGATCATGATGCAGGTCACACTTGCCATATCATTTGTTAACAGTCGACAGCGGCGGACCTCCTCCAGCCGCTTTTCGAAAGGGAACCACCATGAGCAAAGATGCTCTGAGCATGCGAGGCCCGGTCCACGGCACCAAGGACGCCCGGCGGGTGGCCATCGGATCCGGCGTGGGGGCCGTGATTGAGACGTACGACTTCATCGGTTTCGGTACCGCTGCGGCGCTCTACTTCGGCACTGCCTTCTTCCCCGGCACCGATCCGGTGACCGGCACCCTCGCCTCCTTCGCCACCCTGGGCGTCGGTTTCGCCGCCCGCCCGCTCGGCGGCATCATCGGCGGCCACCTCGGTGACAAGGTCGGCCGCAAACCCGTCCTGGTGGCCTCCCTCATCCTGATGGGCCTCGCCACCTTCGCCATCGGCCTGCTGCCCACCTACGCAGCGGTGGGGCTGATGGCTCCCGCGCTGTTGGTGTTCGTCCGTATCGTCCAGGGTCTGGCCTTCGGCGCCGAGTGGGGCGGGGCCATCCTGATGAGCTACGAGCATGCGCCGTGGAAGGCCAAGGGCAAGTACACCGGCATCGTCCAGGCCGGCTTCCCTGTCGGCCTGCTGCTGGCCAACCTGACGTTCCTCTTCAGCGTCCAACTCGGCGGCGAGCTTGCCTGGCGCATTCCGTTCCTGGCCAGCATCCTGCTGGTTGCCGTGGGCCTGGTCATCCGGTCCAAGGTTCCCGAGTCCCCGGTCTTCGACGAGGTCAAGGACAGCGGGGCCATCGTGAAGGCCCCCATCGTGGAGGTCATCCGGACGGACTGGCGCAATATCGTCAAGGGCATCGGCCTCCGCATTGCCGAGACCGCTGGCTACGCCGTGTCCATCACGTACATGATTTCCTACATCAACAGCCAGCACCTGGCGGATAAGAGCCAGACCCTGATCGCGCTCTGCATCGCCTCGGCCATCGGCATCTTCGCCACCCAGGCCTGGGCGGCACTGACCGACCGGATCGGCCGCCGCCCGCTCTACGTCTGGTCCACCGCCTTCGCGGCCCTGTTCGCGATCCCGATGTTCCTGCTGGTCAACACCGGCCTGTTCATCGCCATCATCCTCACCATCGTCATCGCCTACGCGGTGTGCCAGAACTCGCTGGCCGGCGCCCAGGGCGCCTGGTTCCCGGAGCTCTTCCAGGCCAAGACCCGCGCCTCCGGTGCCAGCCTGGCCTACCAGATCTCCGCCATGGTCTCCGGCTTCACCCCGTTCATCACCACCCTGCTGTTCGTCAGCTTCGGCTGGATGGGTCCCGCGCTGCTCTTCGGTGCCTACGCCCTGATCGGGCTCTGGGCCGCGATCGCCACCCGCGAAACGTGGGGCAAGCGGGAACGCGACCTGGCCGACGAGGCCACCAAAAGCACCCCCAGCACCGTCAACGCCTGAATGACCGGCACGGACCACACCACCACGGAGTCAGCAATGCCTACAGAAACCCTCCAAGACGCCGCCCCTCAGCGACAAACACAGCACACCACGGTGAGCGCCGAGCGCGTGGGGAAGATCGCCGCCGCCGCCTACCGGATCCGGCACCACGCCCTCATGATGGGCGAGGTCCAGGGCCAGGGCTATGTCGGCCAGGCCCTCGGTGCCGCCGACATGCTCGCCACCGTCTACCGCGACCAGCTCCGGTTCCGGCCGGAGGACCCGCACTGGGAGGCCCGCGACCGCTTCCTGCTCTCCACCGGCCACTACGCGATCGGTCACTACGCGGCCCTGGCCGAGGCCGGCGTCGTCCCGGTTGAGGAACTGGAGACCTATGGCTCGGACGACTCGCGGCTGCCGATGTCCGGGATGTCCACCTACACCCCGGGGATGGAAATCTCGGGGGGCTCCCTGGGCCACGGCCTGACCATCGCCGTCGGCATGGCCCTGGGCCTGCGCTACCAGGGATCCACGTCCCGGATCTTCAACTTCCTCTCCGACGGCGAGCTGGATGAGGGCTCCACCTGGGAGGCCGCCATGGGCGCGCACCACCACCAGCTGGGCAACCTAACGGCCATGGTCGACATCAACGCCCTGCAGGCCGACGGCAAGACCGACACCGTACTCCGCACCGAACCGGTCACCGAGAAGTGGGAGGCCTTCGGCTGGTACACCCAGCGGGTGGACGGGAACGACGTCGGCGCGCTGCTGGCGGCATTCGACAACGCCGCCGCCCAGGCCGCCGCCGTCGGACGCCCCTCCGTCATCCTGTGCGATACCAAGGTGGGCCGCGGCGTCCCGCTGTTGGAGAACCGCGAAAAGGCGCACTTCATGCGCATCGAGGAACACGAATGGCAGATCTGCCGCGAGCAGCTCACCGCCGGATACGAAGGAAAGGCGTCAGCATGAGCACCACCACCCCGACCGCCCCGGCATCCGCAGCCGGCACGGCCGCCAAACCCAAGCTGAAGACCTCGGCCATGATCGCCTCCTTCGCCGACCCGGGGCAGAAGACCGCCAGCGCCCCGTTCGGGCACGCCCTGGTCAAGGCCGCGCAGGAGAACGACAAGATCGTGGGCCTCACCGCGGATCTGGGCAAATACACGGACATGCACATCTTCGCCCAAGCGTTCCCGGAACGGTTCTTCCAGCTGGGCATGGCCGAGCAGCTTCTCTTCGGCGCCGCGGCCGGCCTGGCCGAGACCGGGCTGGTCCCGTTCGCCTCGACGTATTCGGTGTTTGCCGCCCGCCGCGCCTACGATTTTCTGTGCCTCGACGCGGCCGAACCGAACCTGAACGTCAACATCGTCGGCGGCCTGCCGGGCCTGACCACCGGCTACGGCCCCAGCCACCAGGCCACCGAGGACATGGCAATCTTCCGCGGCATGCCGAACCTGACGATCGTGGACCCCTGCGACTCGGTGGACATCGAGCAGGCCGTCCCGCAGCTGGCCGCCTCGGACGGGCCCACCTACCTGCGGCTGCTGCGCGGCAACGTGCCCACGGTGCTGGACGAGTATGGCTACACCTTCGAGCTGGGCAAGGCCAAGGTGCTGCGCGGCGGCAACGACGTCGTGTTCATCTCCTCCGGGCTGATGACCATGCGGGCGCTGCAGGCGGCGAAGGCGCTGGCCGAGCACAACGTGGACGTCGCCGTCGTCCACACCCCGACGATCAAACCGTTCGACGCCGCCACAGTCCTCAAGGAAATCAACACCGACCGCCTCGCAGTGACCCTGGAGAACCACTCGGTGGTGGGCGGGTTGTTCGAAACTGTTGCGTCTGCCGTCGTCACCGCGGGGCTCGGCAAGCGGGTAGTTCCGGTGGCCCTTCCGGACCAGTTCCTCGACGCCGGAGCGCTGCCCACCCTGCACGAGCGCTATGGCCTCGCGGTGGACCGGATCGTCGCCAAGGTGCTGGCCGAACTCGGCTGATACCCGGCGGAGGCAAGGGGCACGGAGTCGGGAGATCCCGATCCGTGCCCCTTGTCGTAGTATCGGAGCACAGGCAACTGTAGACAGTCGACCATTAACACAGAGGACCACCCATGACCGGAGCATCCACCTCCCTCCCCCTCCTCGGGCTGGAGAAGAAGAGCCTGCGGGAACAGGCCGTGTCCTCCCTGCGGACCGCCATCACCAGCGGCGACCTGGAGCCGGGCCGGCATTTGGTCGAAACCGAGCTGTCCGAGATGCTGCACATCAGCCGCGGAACGCTGCGCGAGGCGCTACGGCAGCTGGAGCAGGAGGGCCTGCTCTCGGCCGGCCCGCGGGGCCGGCTGTCCGTTCGCCACCTGGACGAGAAGGAAATCCGGGACATCTACGCCGTCCGCGCGGCGCTGGAAAGTTTGGCCGCCCGCAGCCTCTGCGAACTCGACGACCGGGAGCACGTGATCGCGGCGCTGCGGACCGCGGTCGACGCCATGCGCACCGCCGAGGCGGAGGGGCTGCAGGCCAGGGTGGAGCGGGACCTAGACTTCCACCGCACCCTCTGCCGGCTCACCGGCAACGAAACCCTGCTGCACACCTGGGAATCCCTGGAGGGATCCATCCGGATGTCCATCATGTTCGCCGGCCTGGACAAGGGCGTGCGGAACATGAGCGTGGACCGGCACCACGACATCGTCGCCGCCATCGAGACCGGTGACGCGTCCCTGGCCCGGAAGACCATCCGTGAGCACATGGACCAGGCGGCGGACAACCTGGTCGGCTAGGACCCGCCGCTTAAACCACAAACGCGGGGCCACCCCGCCCCGCCCGGCGGACCGGACGGGCGGGGTGGCCCCGCGTTGTGGTGCTGTGGCCTAGAGTGCGGCGAACACTTCGCGCAGCAGCTTGGCGGTCTCGGACGGCGTCTTGCCGACCTTCACGCCGGCAGCCTCGAGGGCTTCCTTCTTGGCCTGTGCGGTGCCCGCGGAGCCGGAGACGATGGCGCCTGCGTGGCCCATGGTCTTGCCCTCGGGGGCGGTGAAGCCGGCCACGTAGCCGACGACCGGCTTGGTGACGTGGGCCTTGATGTAGTCGGCCGCACGCTCCTCGGCGTCGCCGCCGATTTCGCCGATCATGACGATCGCCTTGGTCTCGGGGTCGGCCTCGAAGGCCTCGAGGGCGTCGATGTGGGTGGTGCCGATGACCGGGTCGCCGCCGATGCCGATGGCGGTGGAGAAGCCCAGGTCGCGCAGTTCGTACATCATCTGGTAGGTCAGGGTGCCGGACTTGGAGACCAGACCGATCGGGCCCTTGCCGGTGATGTTGGCCGGGGTGATGCCGACCAGGGCCTCACCCGGGGTGATGATGCCGGGGCAGTTCGGCCCGATGATGCGGGTGACCTGCTTGCCGTTGGCGTCCACCTTGGACTGGGCCAGGGCCCAGAATTCGGCGGAGTCCTGAACCGGAACGCCCTCGGTGATGACGACGACCAGGCCGATGCCGGCCTCGATGGCTTCGACGACGGCGTCCTTGGTGAAGGCCGGCGGCACGAAGACGATGGAGACGTCGGCGCCGGTCTCCGCCATGGCTTCCTTGACGGTGCCGTAGACGTTGATTTCCTTGTCGCCGTGGACGACGGTGGTGCCGGCCTTGCGGGCGTTGACGCCGCCGACGACGTTGGTGCCGGCCTTGAGCATCAGGGCGGTGTGCTTGGTGCCTTCGCCGCCGGTGATGCCCTGGACGATGACCTTGGAGTCCTTGTTGAGGTAGATAGACATGTCGCGTCCCTTACTTCGCTGCGTTGGCGAGCTCGGCGGCCTTGTCGGCGCCCTCGTCCATGGTGGCGGCCAGGGTGATCCAGCGGGTGGTTGGCCTCGGCCAGGATGCGGCGGCCTTCCTCGACGTTGTTGCCGTCGAGGCGGACGACCAGCGGCTTGTTCGCGGAGGAGCCCAGTTCGGCGAGAGCGCCGACGATGCCCTTGGCGACGGCGTCGCAGGCGGTGATGCCGCCGAAGACGTTCACGAACACGGCCTTGACCTGCTCGTCACCGAGGATGACGTCCAGGCCGGCGGCCATGACCTCCGCGGAGGCTCCACCGCCGATGTCCAGGAAGTTGGCGGGCTTGACGTTGCCGTGCTTCTCGCCGGCGTAGGCGACGACGTCGAGCGTGGACATGACCAGGCCGGCACCGTTACCGATGATGCCCACCTCGCCGTCGAGCTTGACGTAGTTCAGGTCCTGCGCCTTGGCCTTGGCCTCCAGCGGGTCCGCTGCGTCCTTGTCCTCCAGGGCGGAGTGCTTCGGGTGGCGGAAGTCGGCGTTCTCGTCCAGGGAGACCTTGCCGTCCAGGGCGACGATGTCGCCGGCGCCGGTCTTGACCAGCGGGTTGACCTCGACCAGGGTGGCGTCTTCCTTCTTGAAGACGTCCCAAAGCTTGAGGATCACGGCGGCGACCTTGCCGCGCAGTTCCTCGGCGAAGCCGGCGGCGTTGACGATTTCGTCGGCCTTGGCCTGGTCGATGCCGACGGCCGGGTCGATGGCAACCTTGGCCAGCGCTTCCGGGCGTTCGACGGCGAGCTGCTCGATTTCCATGCCGCCCTCAACCGAGCACATGGCCAGGTAGTTGCGGTTGGCGCGGTCCAGCAGGACGGAGAAGTAGAATTCCTCGGCGATGTCGGCACCCTGGGCGATCATCACCGTGTTGACGGTGTGGCCCTTGATGTCCATGCCGAGGATGTTGGTGGCGTGTTCCAGAGCCTCGTCGGCGGTCTTGGCGACCTTAACGCCGCCGGCCTTTCCGCGGCCACCGACCTTAACCTGTGCCTTGACGACAGTTACGCCGCCGATCTTCTCGGCAGCTGCCTTTGCTTCTTCAGGGGTGTGCGCCACGATGCCAGCAAGCACGGGTACACCGTGCGCCTCGAACATATCGCGCGCCTGATATTCAAACAGGTCCACGGTTTAGTGTCCTTCTACGTCGAAGTAGTTTCTGTACAGCCGCTCGCCGCTGATTCGCGGTGACCGGGCTGCGGATTAAAGGCACCCTGCGACAGGTCCGGAGACGAGCCGCACGACGCAATGCTCCTTGTGGAACTCTAGTCCTTTGGAGCGGGCAGCCCGACCCACAGTACAGGTTATGTGAGTAACGACACTATTCTATTGAGCGTAGAGAAACCCCTACATTACGGGGATTTTGAGGCCTTCGGAGCCGCCGCGGAGGGCGTGGCGCCGGGTCCCTTAATGAGCTCGTAACGGTCGCGGGAGACGAAGAAAGCGACCTGCGCCGAGACGTTTCCGCAGGCCACGCCACCGTCGTAGGCGGAGCAGCGCAGGCCGTTCCGCTCCACGTTGCCGCCCTCCGGCAGGACCGCCAGCTGGGAGATCGGCCCGGTGGCGCTCCCCGTGGGCCCGTATTCCGCCTCCAGGGCTGTGACGCCGGAGCGGCATTCACCGTAGACGGCCTTGTCCGGGGTGAGCAGCGCCGTGCCGCCAAGGTAGCCCAGCCCGGTGCCGGCGCAGTCATCCGCGATGTCCTGGGCGGCCGGGCGGGGGTAGGCGGAGAGTTCGCATTGCGCGACGGGGACGATGGCCAGCTTGGCGTTGGCCGGCGCGGTGTAGCTGTTGGGTTCGTAGGGAAGGTTGATGCTGGTGCCCCGGGCCGAGGTGAGGCTGCAGGCCACCGTGTGGTCCGCGGTCACGAAGCTGACGGCGTCTGTGCCTGCCCCGAGGGTGGCCGGGTCCGTCAACGGCGCCTGGCGGAGCTGCTCGAGGACGGGCAGCGACGCCGGCGGGACGTAGTCCGGGTCCTGCCGGGTGACACTGCAGCCGCTGGCCGCGAGCAGCACCAGCGCGGCGAGGGCGGCCTGCTTGGTTCGACGCATGGGCTTCATTATGCCAACCGGGGTGGCCGGTACCGGCACGGGCAACCGCCGCCCGGTCAGGCCGTGGCGCCGGTCAGGCCGTGATTTTGGTCAGCGGTGCGTAGCGGAGCAGGAGGCGCTTCTCGCCGACCGCGAAGGTCACCTTCGCGACGGTCTTGTCCCCGGCGCCCTCGACGGCCAGTACGGTGCCGTCCCCGAAGCTGGTGTGGTTGACCCTGTCCCCGACGCTGACGGCCACGATCTCCTTCTGCGGCTGGACCCGGTTCCGGGCGATCGCCGCCGGGACATCGGCGTTGAAACCGGCAGCGGCGTCGGCCCCGGTGCCGCGGGCCGTGCCCGCGCCCCAGAAGGATCCGCTGTAGCGGCTGGAGCCGATGGACCCGCCGCCCCAGCTGGCCGCCTGGCGGCTGGTGCCCTCGCGCTTCCACTCGACCAGCTCGGCCGGGATCTCCTCGATGAACTGGCTGGCGGGGTTGTACTGGCTCTGCCCCCACATGTTCCGGACCTCGGAGCGGGTGAGGTAGAGCCGCTTCCGGGCCCGGGTCAGGCCCACGTAGGCGAGCCGGCGTTCCTCCGCCAGTTCCTTGGGGTCGGTGGCCGAACGCTGGTGCGGGAAGAGCCCGTGCTCCATGCCGGTGAGGAACACCACCGGGAATTCCAGGCCCTTGGCGGTGTGCAGGGTCATCAGGGTGACCACGCCGAGCCGCTTGGCCTCGGCCACGGCGGCATCGATATCAGCGCCGGGAGCGTCCGGGATCTGGTCCGCGTCCGCTACGAGGGAGACCTGCTCCAGGAAGGCGCCGAGCGAACCCTCGGGGTTGTCGCGCTCGTATTCACGGACGACGGCGACCAGTTCGGCGAGGTTTTCGACGCGGGACTCGTCCTGCGGGTCCGTGCTGGAGCGCAGGGTGGCGAGGTAACCGGTCTGTTCCAGGACCGCCTCGAGCGCCGCGGCCGCACCGGAGCCGGCCGCCACCTCCGCCAGGTCATCGAGCATCTTGACGAAACCGAGGACCGCGTTCACGGAGCGGGTAGCCATGCCGGGCGCCTCGTCGGCCCGGCGGGCGGCGGCCATGAAAGAGGTGCGGTCGCGCTGGGCCAGCGAGGCCAGGGCACCCTCGGCCCGGTCGCCGATGCCGCGCTTGGGCTCGTTGAGGATGCGGCGCAGGTTGACGTCGTCGTCGGGGTTGACCAGGACGCGCAGGTAGGCCAGGGCGTCCTTGATTTCCTTGCGCTCGTAGAAGCGGGTGCCGCCAACCACCTTGTAGGGCAGGCCGACGCGGACCAGAACGTCCTCGATGGACCGGGACTGGGCGTTGGTGCGGTAGAAGATCGCGACGTCGCCGGGGCGGAGGTTGCCCTCGTCCTGCAGCCGGTCGATTTCCTTGGCGATGAACTGGGCCTCGTCGTGCTCGTTCTCGCCGACGTAGCCGACTATTTTCTCGCCGTCGCCCTCGGCCGTCCAGAGGCGCTTCTCCGGCCGGTTGGGGTTGCGGGAGATGACCGCGTTGGCGGCGCTGAGGATGGTCTGGGTGGAGCGGTAGTTCTGCTCCAGCTTGATGGTGCGCGCGTCCGGGTAGTCCTTTTCGAACTCCACGATGTTGCGGATGTCCGCGCCGCGGAAGGCGTAGATGGACTGGTCCGAGTCGCCCACCACTGTCAGTTCCGCCGCTGCCTCGCCCTCGCCGACGATCTCGCGGACCAGGGCGTACTGGGCGTGGTTGGTGTCCTGGTACTCGTCCACCAGCACGTGCCGGAAGCGGCGCCGGTAGGAATCCGCGAGCGCCGGGAAGGCCCGGAACATGTACACGGTCTCGGCGATCAGGTCGTCGAAGTCCATGGCGTTGGCCTGGCGCAGGCGCTGGGTGTAGCCCTTGAAGACCTCTGCGACGGCCTGTTCGAACGGGTCGTTGTGGTTGGCGCTGGAGGAGTAGCTGTCCGCGTCGATCAGTTCGTTCTTGAGCGCGGAGATCTTGTGCTGGATGGCCTTGGGCGCAAACTTCTTGGGGTCCAGGTCCAGGTTCTTGGCCACCAGGGTGATGAGGCGGAGCGAGTCGGCCGAGTCGTAGATGGAGAAATTGGAATTCAGGCCAACATTGGCGGCCTCGCGGCGCAGGATGCGGACACAGGAGGAGTGGAACGTGGAAATCCACATGGTCTTGGCCCGGCCGCCGACCAGCGCTTCGATCCGCTCGCGCATCTCGGCTGCGGCCTTGTTGGTGAAGGTGATGGCCAGGATCTCGCCGTGGTGCGCCCGCCGCGTGGCGATCAGGTAGGCGATGCGGTGGCTGAGCACCCGGGTCTTCCCGGACCCCGCGCCGGCCACGATCAGCAGGGCGCCGCCGGCGTGCTTGACTGCCTCTTCCTGCTGCGGGTTCAGGCCCTGGAGGAGGTCCTCGGCACTGGGTAGCCGGTGCCGCTCGCCGTCGACATGGCCATGCCCGCCGTCGCCCCCGTGGCCGTTCGCCAGGGCGGGCATCCCGGTGCCGGCGCCCGCGTGAGCCGCCGCTTTCGCGGGCGCGCCCGGGGTCGCAGCTGCTTGGAAGGGTCCGTCGGCGTAGGGGTCAAACAACATATCCATGGTGTTAACAAGTCTAGGTGGTGCCACCGACGGTGAGGTTCGGGGCTACTGCACGGACCCCCGCTGGAGCGCGGCGCGGAGCTCCCGCACCGCCGTCGCTCCCCCGGCGATGAACCATTCGAGGCCGTTGACGCGGACGACGTCGGTGCTGCCGCCGGCCGCCCGCACGATCGCCTGGCCGGGCAGCCAGTCCCATTCCGGGCAGCTGTGCTGGAACCAGCAGTCGAGTTCGCCGTCGGCCACGCGGGCCAGGTCGCAGGAGCCTGATCCGAACATCCTCAGCGACGCCGCGGAGACGGCGGCCGCGTGCCAGGGCATGGCGCACATTGGGTCCGCGAGCCAGGTGGGGTGGATGTAGGTGGCTGCGCCCTGCTCAGCGAGGGGCGACTGGTCCCGCGCCGGTGCGGCTCCCTCGGTGGCGAAGCCGGTCAGCCGCTCCCCGTTCAGGGTGGCGGGGTGGTCGATGCCGCCGAGCCAGAGCTTGTCCGCCTCGGGTTGGAAGATGGCGCCGAGGATCGGCCCGGTAGCGTCCTTGAGCGCGAGGGCGGAACACCAGTAGCTGGAGCCGTGCAGGAAGTTGTAGGTGCCGTCCACTGGGTCGATCACCCAGGTCCGTCCGCTGGTACCGGTCTTGGCGGCCCCCTCCTCGCCGAGGATGCTGTCCTCGGGCCGGCACCGCTGGAGCTGTTCGAGGACGTAGGCTTCCGCGGCGTGGTCGGCGGCGGTGACGACGTCGGACACGGAGGTCTTCTGGTGGCCTTCCAGCCCGGCGTGGCGCATCAGCAGGGCCAGGTTGCCCGCCTCCCGGACCAGGGCGGCGGCCAACTCGGCGTCGTCGAGGTCGGGGCTGAGGTCCGCGGCGCTGTGCCGGCCGAGCCGGTGCCTGCCGAGGTCGCTGTGGCCGAAGTCGTTGCTGCCTGTTTCGCTCATTCGTTCAGCCTACCGGCGCCGGGCATAGGGGCGGGGTGCAGGGGCGATAATGGGTCCATGGCCAAAACACCCGCCCAGCGGCTCAAAAACACGGCGCCAACGCTGCCCTCCCCCAGCATCAGCTGCCTCCGGTGATCAACCCCAGCATCTCCCGGACGCCGCAAAAGGCGCAGAGCAACGGCAACCTGATCCTGATCGCCGGCGTGGTGGCGAGCCTCTTCCTGTTTTGGTATCTGCACCTCCTGACACTGAACCAGCTGACCCAGCTCAGCGGCGGGCTGCCAATGCCGGATTCGCTGATCGGCGGCTTTGACCAGGGGTTCGTTGACAAGCTTCGCACGGCCATGGATAACGACGCCCGCGGACAGTTGAACTATGTGCATAAGACCGCCGGGACGCTCTTCCCGCTGATCTTCGGCTTCACCTGGCTGCTATTGATCGGGGTCAACGTGGCCAGGAAGCCGCTGCGCTGGGCGTTCTGGGCCCTGCCGCTGCTGTTTGCCGTGGTGCGGCTCTGGGGGAACGCCGCGATCGACGGCATGATGTCGGCCGGCACCCTCGATGGCGGGCAGGTGGCGTTGGCTTCGGGGCTCACGGTGGCCGGGTGGGTGCTGTTGCTGCTCAACCTGCTGGCCGGCGGCGCAGCCGTGTTCCCGAACCGGAAGTCGTCCCCGGCACGCGGAGCTGCTGGGGACTAGTGCCGGCCGAAGCCGGCCGCGCGCCACAGCCGTGACCACAGTGACGAGGGGCCGAGTTCGACCGCGATAAACTCCCGGGTCTGCTCTGCGCGGTGAGGGGCCCCGGCGTTCTCAAAGTGCGTGACGGCCTCGGTCAGTGCCGCTCGTGCAGCCGACTCGTCGCCCATGGACAAATACGAGCGTCCGAGAAGGAACCACGCGTCGCCAAGGAGTTGCGGAGCAACGGCAGCTGTGCAGATGTCCTCCAAAATTTCGGCTGCACCGGCGGCATCCCCGGCCAGAAAATTCCAATGCGCCCGATTACGTCGGAGAAGGAGAATGTCACTTTGGGTGCCCCCAATGATGTCCGTTGCCAGCTCGGCCCTCTCAATGCACCTGAGGGTGTCAGCATCCGCAACATCTGCCGCTAAACGCATGGCGGCAGACGCCTTATTGAATTTGGCCCAGACGTCCAGGTTTTTGGTCGGGGAAAAGGTCGCGGCAGCGAGCTCGTGGTAGTGCAATCCATCCTGAATTCTGCCGCAGAGGAAGGCGACGTTACCCACGACCCAAAAAGCCTTGCCTGCCAACTGGTCATCAAGTTCATCAGAAACAGCCAAGGCAAGCTTTTTACTCTCCGCCCAGGCTTCGTCGAATTGGCCGCCATCGGCTAGCGCGGCGATAAGCGCCTGCCTTGCCTGCACGTTGATTTCCAGATCGGAGTCGCCAAGGGTGAGGTCCGCTGCCCGTCGGGCACAGTCGGCCGCCTTGTCGAGGAGGCCTGCGCCCTGACGTGCCTTCGCAATCAGGATGTGCGTCCGGGCTTGGTCCCGCTCACTCACGGGTAAAGCGGCCTCCCGGAGCAGTGCTGTGCCGAGTTCCACGCACGCGTCGAACTGTTCGGCATCCAATAGGTTTTCGGCACGCAGGAAACTCATATTCCACCACGCAGCCGCATCGCCTGCACCCAAAGCAATCTCGGCGGCCTGTTCCGCGCTCCCGGCCGCCTCGGCAAAAGCGTGGTGGCTGCGCTGCTCATGCGCCTTGAGCTCGGCGGCGGCATACAGCGGCGATACGGAGTGCATGAGACCAGTATCGAGTGCATTCGAAGAAAAAGGGAACGCGGCACGCAAACTACGCCGACTCGTGACCTCAGCTGCGCACGATTAGCACAGTTTTTAAAAGATCTTGAATTCTTGCTGTGCGGCGTGTCCACTACCCCTATACTGAAGCTGCATTACACGAGTCACTTCAGCCACTTACGTAACAGGAGCCCTCCATGAAGAAAACCCTTGCAACCCTCCTCGTCGCCGGCGCCCTGGCTGCAGCGGGCCTCTCCGCGGCTTCCGCCGTGTCCGCTAATGGCTCGAACACGGGCTCTGTCGAGGCCGTCTACTACTGGCCGAACTCCACCCCGAAGAACTAACACTGGGGTTAGCTGCTGAGGGCGGGTGCCGGATTTCGATCCGGCACCCGCCCTTTGTTTTGTTCTCCCGAAAGAAATCAGCGGCTTACTCCGCTGCCGCGCTCCAGGCGAGAATGTTCTCTGCAACGGTCTCGGCCGGGGCAGGCCTGCTGAAGTAATAGCCCTGCCCGCTGGAGCAGCCCAGCCGCACCAATTCCTCGGCCTGCTCCACCGTCTCGATCCCCTCCGCCACGGCTCGAAGCCCGCAGGCGTGGATCAGGTGGAGCACGGCCTCGACAAACCGGCCCTGCTCCTCGTCGGTGCCCAGGCCGTCGATGAGGCTCCGGTCGATCTTGACGACGTTCACCGGCAGCCGCCGCAGGTAGCTGATGGACGAGTAGCCGGTGCCGAAGTCGTCGATTTCGAGCTGGACACCCAGCTGGCGCAGGCCGCTGAGCGAGTACTTGTCCACGTCGCCTCCGGTCACCGCCATGGATTCGGTCAGCTCGATGATGAGGTTGGCGGCATCCACGCCGGTCTCGCGGAGAATGTCCTGGACGTGCTCAATCAGCTCCAGATTCTGCAGCTCGGTGGTGGAGATGTTGACCCGCATGGAGAAGTCCTCGTCCAGCGGGAGCTCCTCCTGCCAGGTCCGCAGCTGCCGCACCGCGGTCTTCAGCACCCAGTGGCCCAGGTCCACGATCATGCCGGTCTCTTCGGCCAGCGGGATGAACTGGTCGGGCATCAGCAATCCGCGCTCGGGGTGGTTCCACCGCACGAGCGCTTCGACGCCCTCCATCCGGCCGGTCGCGAGCTCCACGACGGGCTGGTAGTGCAGGACCAGCTGGTCCTCGAGGATGGCAGTGCGCATTTCGGTCACCATCAGGCTCTGCAGCCGGCGGGCGTAAAGCAGTGCGGGTTCGAAGACCTTGATCCCGCTGTGCGGCTGGGCCTTGGCCGCGTACATCGCGGTGTCTGCCTCCATCACCAGGTCGTCCACGGACTGGCCCGGTTCAGCCACCCGCACGCCGATGCTGGTACCGCAGGTGATCCGCAGGTCGCCGATCTCCAGGCTTTCGTTCAGTGCCTTCAGGATCCGGTTCGCTACGCGGCGGGCACGGACCAGGTTCGATTTTGGCAGCATGACGGCGAACTCGTCGCCGCCCAGCCGGGCGACGGTATCGGTCACGCGGACGGCCTCCTGGAGGCGTCGGGCGATGACCCGCAGGACGTCGTCGCCGGCGCTGTGGCCCAGCGTGTCGTTGATGCCCTTGAAGGAGTCCAGGTCAAGGATCAACAGGGCGGGCGGTGCCTCACCACGGGAGGTCTCGGCCAGGGCGTGGCTCAGGACGGAGTTCAACGCCGTGCGGTTCGCGAGCTGGGTGAGCGGGTCCGTCAGGGCCATCCGCTCGAGTTCCACCTGCGCCTCGCGGAGCATGGCGGTCCGGCTGTCGACCCGCTCCTCCAGCTCCTGGTAAATGGTCTGCAGGTCATCGGCCATCAGGTTGATGCCGGCGATGACGGCGGCGACATCGTCGCGCGCACCCGAGTGGGGAATGCGGGTGCTCAGATCGCCGCTGGCGATCCGGACAATGCCCTCGACCAGGTTATGGAGCCTGGGATCCGGTTCACTTTTCACTCGGTGTACTGCCTTAACCATTCGAGGGCCGCTGGACGGGAAAGAAAAAATTGCGCAGGGATGCTCTCGCTGCGGGAGCGCAGCAAGTAGTGCGCGATCACCCGGTCCACGGGGCCCTCCCCCACGATGGCGACGGCGCGGGCGGCGGTCGACTCGGAGTAGACGTGCCGGGCCTCGGGGCTGACGCCGATGACACCGGAGATGTTGAGCATGACGCCGACGCGGTTGCGGCCGGCGATCGCCTGGACGGCGGCGGCGGCCCGCCGCGCCACGGGGCCGCCGATCTCGACGTCGCGCGGCATTTCCAGTTCAACGAGCGACGGACTGACGAGCGTAACGGCGATCGCCGACGTCGTCGTCCCGGGAGAGGTATCCAGCGGCGGGGCCGCCGGGGGTGCTGCCGTCATGGGCGTCCCTCCGGCGCACTGAATGCGCGCGAACGGGCGGGCGCGGGGTCGCCAAAGGCCGTCGCTGCCGTGACCGGCACAACCCTTGGTTCAGACATTCGTCCCCAGCACTGCTCAGTCGTTGATTTCGCATGCGCCGAATGGAACCCGGCACAAGACTCCCGGCGTTCCGGCGAATGACCCCATGATAGTGCACGTCAGCTACCGAATGAGATGTACGACACCCCGTCGCAGGGGCGACCCGGCCGCCCCGTCGTCCAGCTAGCGCCCAGCCAACCAGGGCCCTGCCGGCCGCTCACCCTCCGGAACGCGCGGCATGCGCCTTGCGCGTCGTCCGTTCCTTCCGCACCCGCTGGGCCACGACCAGACCAACCGCCGCGGTGCCGATGGTGATCGGGTAGCCCATCAGCCGTTCGAGGGTTCCGGGCTCGGGGACGGCCATCCCCGTGATGCCGCCGGCGATCAGGGCGGCCAGTCCCACCGCGCCGCAGGCCAGGATGAACCAGCCCAGCGGCGTCCGGCGACGCCAGAGCCAGCCAATTAACCCCAGGGCCAGGCCCCGGCGGAGAAGTACGCCACGGCGCCGATGTAATGCCACGGGGAGCCGGCGTCCTCGGGCACCAGCCCGACGACCACGGTCCCGGCACCGGCGATGGTGGTGAGGGCTCGGGCGATGAACGCCGGTACGGACGCCGGGCGCCGGCCACGGGTGCGGGGCAGCCGTTCCCCGGCGCGGGCCGCCACTCCGATCACGGCAGAGGTGAGCAGCAAGGCCCCCACCATCATGCCGATGCCCTGAACGATAAAGGAGGCGTTCATCAGCAGGTGGGCCGGGGAGCAGACGTCGCGGCCCGAGTAGGTGCCGCAGTGCAGGGCGCCGAGGTCGCTGATATAGCCGGTGCGGCGGCTATATGCCTCCCTTCCGGCCCATGCGCCGATCACGGCGGTCTCGGCCACGAAATATTGCAGGACACTGAGCTTGGCCAGCGCCCCGGCGTAGAACCGCGTGGACGCCACATCCGGAAGGTAGAGGAGCTCTCGGTCTGCTGCGCGTGCGGGGGCGATCATGCCTTGAGCGTAGTACGCGCCCCCACCTTGTATGCTGGTATCCGTGTTCGGACGGGTCGGCTGTGGCCGGCCGCGACGGACGCCCGCCCTCGTAGCTCAGTGGATAGAGCACGGCTCTCCTAAAGCCGGTGTCGTTGGTTCGATTCCAATCGAGGGCACGTGGATTCCCAGAGCCCCGGCACTCCTGCCGGCAGCCACGCCACCGGTCAGCACGGGGCGGACGAGGACCTGCACTCCTACCTCTTGGGTACCTGGACCGTGGCCCGCACCATGCTTGACCGTGCCACGGGCAGCAGGGGTTCCTTTGCCGGCGTCGCGCGCTTCACGGCGACGGACGACGGCGGCCTCCGCTTCCGCGAAGAGGGCACGGTGACCTGGAACCCGGCCGGCGACCCGCCCTTCACCGGTCCTGCCAGCCGCGAATACCTGCTCCGCCCCACCGCCGCCCCCGGCGTCATGGACATGCACTTCGCCGATGGCCGCCCCTTCCACCGGATGGGTTTCGGGCCGGACACCGCCAGTGACCGCCACTGGTGCGATCCGGACACGTACCGGGTGCGCTACACCCGGCTCGGCCCGGACGCCTTCCGCTACACCTGGGATGTCACCGGCCCCGCCAAGGACCTGCTGCTGGAGTCGGAGCTGCGCCGGGACCCTGCACCGCAGCCCGGCACCAACCCGGACATCGTGGTCTCCGCCGTCTGCGTGTACGACGCCCGCGGCCGGCTGCTCACCGTCCGCAAGCGCGGGACGCACAAGTTCATGCACCCCGGTGGCAAGCCCGAGGCCGGGGAATCCGCGGCGCAGGCCGCGTCCCGGGAACTGGCCGAGGAGGTCGGCATCGTCCTGCCGCCCGAGGCCCTGCAGCCGCTGGGCCGGTGGCTGGCCGACGCCGCCAACGAGTCCGCCACCCGGATCGACGCGACGGTCTTCACCGCGCCCGGGACCTGGACCGCGGCGCCGTCGGCCGAGATCGCGGAGATCCGCTGGCTGGATCTGGCCGGCGAGCTTCCGGGCGACCTGGCCCCGCTCCTGACCGAGCACGTGCTGCCGCTGCTCGCGGCGGCACCCGACGGCCGGGCTTAAGCGGGGCCGGGCCCCTACGCCCGGGTGACCTGCGGGCCGGGCCCTGTCAGTCCGGGCTAGGCGTCGGGCAGCGCGTCGGCCGCGACCGCGGTGGCCTCGGCGAACTGCGTCCGGTACAGCTCGGCGTAGCGGCCCTCGACGGCCAGCAGCTCGCTGTGCGTCCCCCGTTCGACAACCACGCCGCCCTCGATCACCAGGATTGCGTCCGCGGCGCGGATGGTGGAGAGCCGGTGGGCGATCACGACGGCGGTGCGGCCTTCCAGCGCGGCACCGAGCGCGTCCTGCACCGCGGCCTCGTTGGTCGAGTCCAGCGCGGCGGTGGCCTCATCGAGGATGACCACCCGCGGCTGGGCGATAAGCAGCCGGGCGATGGTGAGGCGCTGGCGTTCGCCGCCGGAGAGCCGGTAGCCACGCTCCCCGACGATGGTGTCCAGGCCGTCCGGCAGCGAGCGGATCATGTCCTCGAGCCGGGCCTGGCGCAGCACGTCCCACATCAGCTCATCGGTCGCGTCCGGGCGCGCCAGGCGCAGGTTCGAGGCGATGCTCTCGTGGAACAGGTGGCCGTCCTGGGTCACCATGCCCAGGGTCTCGCGCATCGAATCGAAGGTCAGGTCACGGACGTCGACGCCGGTACCCGGTTCGGTGCCGCCGAAGCGGACCGCGCCGGAATCGACGTCGTACAGCCTCGAAAGCAGCTGGGCGATCGTGGACTTGCCGGCGCCGGATGACCCCACCAGGGCCACCGTCTGGCCGGGTTCGACCCGGAAGCTGATGCCGTGCAGCACTTCCTCGCCGCCCCGGGTGTCCAGGGTGGAGACGTCCTCGAGGGAGGCCAGGGACACCTTGTCGGCCGAGGGGTAGGAGAACCGGACGTTGTCGAATTCAACGGAGAGCGGTCCGCGCGGGGATGCCACGGCGTCCGGCTTCTGCTGGATCAGCGGCTTGAGGTCCAGGATCTCGAAGACCCGCTCGAAGCTGACCAGAGCGCTCATGATCTCCACCCGGGCGCTGGAAAGCGCTGTGAGGCGGGGCGTAGAGGCGGGTGAGCAGCAGGGCCAGCACGACGACGTCGCCCGCGGCGAGCTGCCCGCCGAGCGCCAGCCAGCCGCCCAGGCCGTAGACCAGCGCCAGGGCCAGCGCGGACACCAGCGTCAGGGCGGTGACGAAGGTGAACTGCAGCATGGCGGTGCGAACGCCGATATCCCGCACCCGGCCGGCGCGTACGGCGAATTCATGGGATTCCTCGTCCGGACGGCCGAAAAGCTTCACCAGGGTGGCCCCGGGCGCCGAGAAGCGCTCGGTCATCTGGGTGCCCATTGTGGCGTTGTGCTCGGCCGCCTCACGCCGCAGCTCGGCCAGCCGGGAACCCATCCGCCGGGCCGGGATCAGGAAGATCGGCAGCAGGATCATGGCCAGCACCGTCACCAGCCACGACTTGTTCAGCATCACGGCCAGGGTCAGGACCAGGGCCACCACGTTGCTGACCACGCCGGAGAGGGTGCCTGCGAACGCGGACTGGGCGCCGATGACGTCATTGTTCAGCCGGCTCACCAGGGCGCCGGTGCGGGTGCGGGTGAAGAAGGCGATCGGCATCTTCTGCACGTGGTCGAAGACCCGGGTGCGCAGGTCCAGGATCACGCCTTCGCCGATGGTCGAGGACAGCCACCGGGTCACGAGGCCCAGGCCGGCCTCAGCCACGGCCACGATCGCGATCAGGACGGCCAGCCAGATGACCGTGCCGGCGTCCGACTTGGCGATGATCGCGTCGACCACCTGGCCGGCGAGCACCGGCGTGGCGACGGCCAGGACCGCCATCACGATGGAGAGCAGCACGAAGGCGATCAACCGGTTGCGGTGCGGCCGGGCGAAGCCGAAGACGCGCTTGACCAGGGCCTTGGAGAAGGTCCTGGAACCGTCGGCGCCGCGGGTGATGTTGTAGAGGGAGCTCCAGGCGACCCGGTCCATGCTCATGTGTTGGTGCCTTTCGGGGCGCTCGCGCCCAGCAGTTCGGTGACGGTGCCGTCCACGACGTTCCAGCGGACGTCGAGGCGGACGTTTTCCAGCAGCCGGCGGTCGTGCGTGACCAGCAGCAGGGCGCCGTCGTAGCTCTCCAGCGCCTCCTCCAGCTGTTCGATCGCGGGCAGGTCGAGGTGGTTGGTGGGTTCGTCCAGGACCAGCAGGTTGACGCCGCGGGCCTGCAGCAGTGCCAGCGCCGCGCGGGTCCGTTCCCCGGGCGAGAGGGAGTCGACGGTCCGGGAGGTGTGGTCCGCCTTGAGCCCGAACTTGGCCAGCAGGGTCCGGACCTCTGCCGGCGTCTGGTCGGTCAGGACGGCTTCGACGGCGTCGGCCAGCTTAAGGTGTCCGGCCAGCAGCCCTCGGGCCTGGTCAATTTCGCCGACGGCCACGGAGGCGCCCATCGAGGCGTCCCCGGAGTCGGGCCGCTGAACGCCCAGCAGCAGGCGCAGCAGGGTGGACTTGCCGGCCCCGTTGGGGCCGGTGATGCCGATCCGCTCGCCGGCGTTGAGCTGCAGGTTCACCGGGCCGAGGGTGAAGTCGCCCTGGCGGACGACGGCGTCGCGCAGGGTGGCGACGACGGCGCTGGAGCGCGGGGCGGCGCCGATGCTGAACTGCAGCTGCCACTCCTTGCGCGGCTCCTCGACCTCTTCCAGTCGGGAGATCCGGGACTCCATCTGGCGGACCTTCTGGCCCTGCTTCTCCGAGGACTCGGTGCTGGCGGCGCGGCGGATCTTGTCGTTGTCCGGGTTCTTCTTCATCGCGTTCCGGACACCCTGGGAGCTCCATTCCCGCTGGGTACGGGCGCGGGAGACCAGGTCCGCCTTGGTGGCGGCGAACTCCTCGTAGCGTTCACGGGCGTGCCGGCGGGCGACGGCGCGTTCCTCAAGGTAGGACTCGTAGCCGCCGTCGTAGACCGCGACGGCGTTCTGAGCCAGGTCCAGTTCCACCACGGTGGTCACGCAGCGGGCGAGGAACTCGCGGTCGTGGGAGACCAGCACGACGCCGCCTCGCAGGCCCTGGACGAAGGCCTCTAGCCGGGCCAGGCCGTTCAGATCAAGGTCGTTGGTCGGTTCGTCCAGCAGCACGATGTCGAAGCGGCTGAGCAGCAGGGCCGCGAGGGCCACCCGCGCCGCCTGGCCGCCGGAGAGCCCGGACATGGCCGCGTCCTCGCCAACCTCCAGGCCCAGGTCCGCGAGCACGGCCGGGATGCGGTCGTCCAGATCGGCGGCGCCGGAGGCCATCCAGCGGTCGAAGGCGGCCGCGTAGGCGTCGTCGGAGCCGGGCGCACCGGAGCCGAGGGCCTCGGCGGTGGACTCCATCTCCACCGTGGCCTGGGCGCATCCGGTCCGCCGGGCGATGTAGCCACCGACGGTTTCGCCGGGGATCCGCTCGTGTTCCTGGGGCAGCCAGCCGACGAACGCGTCCGACGGGGCCAGGCTGACCGTCCCCTCCTGGGGTTCGTCGACGCCGGCCAGCAGCCGGAGGAGGGTGGACTTGCCGGCACCGTTCGCGCCGACGACGCCGACAACGTCGCCGGGGGCCACCGTGAGGGAGAGTTTGGAGAAAAGAGTTCGGTGGTCGTGGCCGCCGGAAAGGTCTTTTGCAACGAGGGTTGCCGTCATTTATCCATCCTCTCACCGCCCGCCCGCACGGGGCCGCGGGGGCATGTGCCGGCTCGAAGCGGCCGGGCATAGAAGAACCCGCTGGTCCGGACTTGGGGGGTGTACGGACCAGCGGGTTCGAGCAACTAGCATAGTTGATTCGGGCCCACCGGCAAAATCGCCGGCGTCAGGGTCCGGACTCACAACAGGGCACAGCGGAGGCAGGTGCGAACACACCGAAAGAGGAACCACCCCGTGATCACCACTCTCCTGGTCTGCGTCCTGGCGGTCTGCGCCGTCGTCACGGTGTTGCGGATTCCCGCCGCGTTGCGCGGCGAAAACCGGACCCTGTTCGGCATTTTCCTGCTGGCCACCGTGGCCATGGTGCTCAGCATCCAGGCAAGCTATAACGCCATCGACCATCTACTGAGGTCTCAAAACTACGCGAACCTGCTGCTGCGGTTCGTCATCTACGGCACCGTGCTGCTGGCCGGTTACAAGATCGCCAAGGGCTTCGAGAACGAACGCAGCCTCCGGCTTGTGCGGGGGCCCATCGGCATGGCCGCATTGGCGCTGATCTGTCTCGCCACCGCGGTGCCGTTCCTCTTGGCCGACACCGCCGGAACGTCCGTGGGGCTTGCTACCCTGCCGAACCAAAGTGAGCACAACCGGGAACTCATCGCGCTGTACACCCTGGCCGGTCGGCTCTACCCCGCCTACGTGGCCGCCTGCCTGCTGCCGGCAACCATCCACGCGCTGCGCTCCCGCCTCCCGGGCCTGGTTCGGGGAGGGGCCGCGCTCCTGACGCTGGGTTCAATCGCCATGGTTGTGATGCCGTTCAGCGATCTCGTCCCCCGCGGCCTGACTTTCCTCCAGTACTACATCAGCTCGGCTGCCGTCCTGGGACTGGTGCTGGGACTGGCCCTGATCTGGCTGGGACGGCTGTCCGCCCGGCGATCCGGCGGCACCAGGCTGAAGAATTCCCGCCAACTCCGCATGGCGGGACCGGCGAAGACGGGCAAGAGCGACCTATAATGGTTCTCAGCATTGGGGGGTGCCGGCCATCGTCGGCGGCGTACCGTTAGTGCTGTGAGGCCCTGCCAACCCGCTCCGGTACGAATCCGCAGAAAGTCATAGATGCCCTTACCCGCCAAAGCCTTCCAACTCTGGCTCCATGGTGTTGCGCCCGCGGCAAGCACCGCTGACATCTGCAGGATCTCGGGACTGAAACGGACGACCCTGGCGCAGCAGCTGGTGCGGGGCAAGGTGGCTGAGACCTCCGTGGTCAGCATCAGCCGGGCCTTGGGGATCAACCCCGCCGAGGCCCTTTCCTCCTTCGATCAGTACGCCGAGCTCAAGCAGCTGCGGAAGCCTCCCACCTCCGCGGAACTCGTGAGCCAGATCGCCACCATGGACCTCCTGGAGGCCGTCGTGGCGCGGTCCTCCGGCCGGAGCGAACGGCTGACGCTGAGCCTGCCGCCCCACGCCACCTCCGTGCGGAACTGGGTGGACGCCGTCGACGACGGCGAACTGCGGCACCGGGTCTCGGCCGCTTCCGGTGTGGCCCCGCAAAATTACTCGGCGCAGCTGACCGCCAACCGGCTGTCCCCGGAACTGGCCATTGCCACGTCGCGGGCTGCCGGCGTCGGATTCAGCGCCGGCTTTGTGGCTACCGGCCTGATCACGGAGGCGGAGGCGGGTTGGCCCCCTCGGCCCGGCAGGAAGCCCTCGATGCCCTGTCCGACGGTGACCTCGTCTCGCTCGCCGGTGACCGGCTCCAGGCTTTGGGCCGCACCTTGCGGCGGCAGGAACAGGAACAGGCCCAGACCGAGAAGATCTGGGAGAACCTGGGGTGATCGATATCTTGCAATGGACGACGCTGGGCGTCTGCGCACTCCTGGCCGTGTTCCGCATCCCGAGTGCACTCCGCGGGGAGAACCGGCTCATGTTCGGAATCTTTCTGCTCATGACGCTCGCCATCCTGCTCAGCATGGAGGCGCCCTACGTCACGGTGGACCAGGCCCTGGGCGGCACCAACATCGCCAACCTGGCGCTCCGGTTCGTCATCTTCGGGGTCATTCTGCTGATCGGGCTGCGCGTTGCCCGCGGTTTCGGGGCCGGGCGGGCGCTCTCATGGATTGCCGGGAAGCCGGGTGTCACCGCGCTGGCCATGGCCTGCGCCGCCGTCGTCGTGACGTTCCTGCTGATGGACACCCAAGGGTCCTCGGCGGGTCTCAAGGCTATTGCAGCGAAGGACGCCCGGAACGCCGCACTGGTCGAGGTCTACGGCGCGTTCGGCCGGCTCTACCCCTGTTATATCGCGGTGGTCCTGTTGCCGACCATGATCCGTACTGTGCGCAGCCGCCTCCCGGCACTGATCCGACTCGCGGCGGTATTCCTGTCGCTCGGCGCGGTGGGGCTGGTTCTTAGCCTGTCGTCGCCGGTCATCCCACCGGGGATGGGCTTCATCCGGTTCATCGTCAATTACACCGCCGTGCTCTGCTACGTCCTGGGCCTGGCCGCCGTCTGGGCGGACAAACTCAGGGCGCAGGCCCGGCGCCGAAATCCGCTGCCGTCATCGGAGAGCAGCCCCTCCCCTAGAAACGAGGCATCATGACGTTGCTGGGATGGGGAACCCTGATTGTTTGCGGCGTGGCTCTGCTGCTCCGAGTGCCCGACGCCGTCCGTGGCCGGAACCGGACCGTCTTCGGCATCCTGTTCCTGGCCACCCTCTGCAGCCTGCTCAGCCTCCCGGGCCCCTATGCCGCCGTCGACGGCGCCCTCGGCGGGATCAACCTGACTAACCTCATCCTGCGCTTCCTGGTCTGTGCCATGGTCCTGTTGGTGGGGCTGCGCCTGTCCCGTGCCCTGGGCAGCACCCGTACCCGGGAATTGGTGACGGGACGCTGGGGACGCCTGGCCCTGGCAGCGGCGTGCGTGGCGCTTGCGGTGACGTTCTTCCTGATGGACACCCGCGGCTCCTCGGCGGGCCTGGAGGCCCTGCCGGACCGGGGTGCGCGCAACGCCGCGCTCGAACCGCTGTACGCGGGCTTCGGACGCGTCTACCCGGCCTACGTCTCACTGGTCCTGCTGCCCGCCCTTCTCGCCGCGGTGCGGGCACGGCTGCCCCGGCTGGTGCGCACCGGCGCGGGTCTGACCGCCGCCGGAGCGGTGGCCGCCATCCTCACGGTCCCCGCGAGTTTTGCCTCCGTAGCCTGGGATGACGCACGCACCGTGCTGAACTACGCGGCGGTCCTCGGCTACGTGCTGGGCCTGCTGCTCTTCTGGTTATCGGGGCGCTTTTCCCGGCCGCAAGATAACGCTCCGGCAACGTTCCGGGAAAAATAACGTCATGCATTCACAAAATCATTAGACCGTGAGAGAATCATGAATGTGTGAAAACGCCGCCTGGTCCCTTGAATGGGGATTCAGTCTGATTGGACCGGCGGTCGTCCAAGCGCCATTGGGGGATGAGTGGTAGCGGTCCGCAAGGACCGCTCCCACTCAGCCTGGTTTAAGGCCCTTTTTCGCTCCGCAGGCTACCCGCCGGCCATCGAATCGGCCGGAAAGATGCAGCTCAGCGGGCCAGTCGAAGGGTCACCAGCTGGAACGGGCGCAGCTCCAGCACCGCATCGGTCCCGCGGATCTCGACGCCGGGCGCTTCCGCCGGACGCTCCAGCAGGTCCACGGGCCAGACCCGGGACGCGGCGAAATTCGCCGAGAGTACGCCCCGCGAGCGCCGGCCGAGGGCCTCATACAGCCTGACCACCACGTCGCCGGAGCCGTCCTCCGCCAGTTTCACCGCCTCCACCACCAGGGCCGGGTTGGTCACGGCTACCAGCGGCTCCGCCGCATGCGCCCCCTTAACTCACGCGGGGGACGAGGTTGGTGCGGTACCCCTCCTCGACGGCATCGGCAATGCCCGCACCGGGGCGCACCGTCACGGTCAGCTCATGCAGGCCCTGGTCGGCGCCGGGGTCGGGGAACTTCGGTGCCCGCAGCAGCGAGACCCGCACCGTGGTGGTGGTCCCGCCGTCGTCCCTTACCTGGCGGGTGACGTCGTGGCCGTAGCTGGCCGCATTGCTGACCGCCACGCCATACCCGGGTTCCTCCACGTGGATCCAGCGGTGGGCGCAGATCTCGAACTTCGCCGCCTCCCAGGAGGTGTTGACGTGCGTGGGCCGGAATACGTGGCCGAACTGGGTCTCCGCGGCGGACCGGTCGGCCCGGAGGTCGAAGGGGAAACCGAGCTTGAGCAGCTTCTCGCGCTCACGCCAGTCCACGGCCGTGGCGATCTCCAGGGACGCGGACCCCGGCGCGAGCCTCAGCCGCTGCGTCACGGGTGAGCCGCCAGCCATCCGTTCGATCACGACGACGGCGTCACCGCCGTCGTGTTCGAGGGTCACGGACCGGGCCTCGGTCAGGGCGGTGACGTTGCGCCGGTAGAAGGAATCGATATCCCAGGCATCCCATTCGTTGGGGGTGTCCCGGTGCAGTTCCAGGAGGTTGCCGGCGGTGCCGGGGGCGATCGCCTCCCGTCCGCCGGCGTGGTCCCGGAGCGAGACCAGCAGCCCGTCCGCGTCCACCACCGCCCGGATGATCCCGTTGTCGAGCACGAAGCCGCCGTCGGCCGCCTCGGCGTGGACGGGAGCGCCGGCAGGTCCCGGTTCGGCGGCGCCGAGCGCGGGGACCCCGGCGCGGGTGTGCGGGGCGGCGTTGAGCAGGATCTCGCGGTCCCCGTCCCCGAGGACGGCGACGGCTGCGGCCGCGATGATCGCCTCGAGGTCACGGGCGACGGCGTCGTAGTTCCTTTCCGCGTCCTGGTGCACCCAGGCGATCGAGCTGCCGGGCAGGATGTCGTGGAACTGCTGCAGCAGGACCAGGCGCCACAGCCGCTTGAGCTCGGCCGCCGGATAGGGTGCGCCGGTCCGGACCGCGGCGGTGGCGGACCAGAGCTCCGCCTCCCGGAGCAGGTGTTCGCAGCGGCGGTTGCCCCGCTTGGTGTTGGCCTGGCTGGTGTAGGTGCCTCGGTGCAGTTCCAGGTACAGCTCCCCCACCCACACCGGCGGGGAGGGATAGTCTTCCGCCGCTTCGCTGAAGAAGTCCGCTGCGGAGCCGATCCGCACCCTTGGCGAGCCTTCCAGGTCAGCGGTGCGCCGGGCGGCCGCCAGCATCTCCCGGGTGGGTCCGCCGCCGCCGTCGCCGTAGCCGAAGGGCAGCAGGGACATGGTGCCGCGGCCGTGGTCCCGGTAGTTGCGCTCGGCGTGGGCCAGTTCGCGGCCGCTGATCTCGGAGCTGTAGCTGTCCACCGGCGGGAAGTGGGTGAAGAGGCGGGTTCCGTCGATTCCCTCCCATGCGAAGGTGTGGTGCGGCATCCGGTTGACCTGGTTCCAGGAGATTTTCTGGGTCAGGAACCAGCGGCTGCCGGCGGCTTTGACGATCTGCGGCAGCGCGCCGGAGTAGCCGAAGGTATCCGGCAGCCATGCCTCCCGGCATTCGACGTCGAACTCGGCCAGGAAGAAGCTCTTGCCCTCGAGGAACTGCCGGGCCATGGCCTCGCCGCCGGGCATATTGCTGTCCGCCTCGACCCACATCCCGCCGACGGGGACGAACTGGCCGGCCCGGACCTTGTCCCGGATGCGTTCGAACAGTTCCGGGTAGAACTCCTTCATCCAGGCCAGCTGCTGCGCGGAGGAGCAGGAGAAGACGAAGTCCGGGTCTTCGTCCATCAGCGCCACCACGTTGGAGAAGGTCCGGGCGCACTTGCGGATGGTCTCCCGGACCGGCCAGAGCCACGCCGAGTCGATGTGCGCGTGGCCGGTGGCCAGGAGCTGGTGGGCCGAGGCGTAGGCCGGGCGGGACAGCACCTCTGCGAGCTCTGCGCGCCCGGCGGCGGCCGTGCCGGCGACGTCGTCCGGGTCCATGGTGTCCAGCATCCGCTCCAGGGCACGGAGGATCTCATGGCGGCGGGGCAGCTCCATGGGCAGTTCGTGCATCAGCCCCCGCAGCGTCCAGATGTCCTGGTGCAGTTCCCAGACGCACTGGTCCAGTTCGGCGATCACGATCCGGCCCAGCCGGTAGCGGGGCTCGGTGCCCGCGGTGGCCTTGTCCCCCAGCGGCGTGGCGGCGAAGGTCCAGCCCTGTGAGAGGTCGGGGTTCGCGGCCGCCTCGACGTAGAAGTCGACCGTCATGCCGCTGCCGAGGAGTTTCAGCGGAATGTACTGGTTCCGCGGCGAGATGGCCTTGATGACGGTGCCGTCCGGCCGCCAGGCGGTGCCCTCGCACTGGAAGCCCGGCAGGTCCGCGCTGAACCCCAGGTCCACGAGGACCTCGACGGCGGTGTCCGGGGCGCTGCCCCAGGTCTCGGGCACCTCGCCCTGAAGCCGCAGCCAGGTGGTGGACCACGGGCCGCCCCAGGGTGCCCCGGGGTCCTGCGGGATGAAGTCCTGCTGCAGGGCTTCCAAGGCCGGGACGGGTTCCCCGGGCGCGGTCCAGCTGCTCAGGCGCAGCGGGACGGTGCGGGGGTAGATGGCCGGAACGATGCGTTCGCGGACGAAGCGGTCCAGCCGGACTTCCGTGAGACGGCGGTCGTCGTGCACAGTGAACCTCTTTTTGCTCTGGTGCGGAGGAGCCGGGCGCAGGCCTGAATCCAGTCGTTGGATTAATCTACGGCGCCACGGGGGCTTAGGCCAGCCGTCCGGTTTAGGTGAGGGCGGCGGGCACGCCGATCCGTTCGTGGCCGGCGTAGACGTTCAGGCTGGTGCCCCGGCTGAAGCCCGCGAGGGTCATCCCGCTGGCTTCGGCGAGTTCCACGGCCAGGCTGCTGGGCGCGCTGACGGCGGACAAGACGGGAATCCCGGCAAGCGAGGCCTTTTGCACGAGTTCGAAGGAGGCGCGGCCGGAGACCTGCAGGACGGTGCCGCGCAGGGGCAGCAGCCCCTCCCGGAGTGCCCAGCCCACTACCTTGTCGACGGCGTTGTGGCGGCCCACGTCCTCGCGCAGGCAGAGGAGCTCGGCGCCGCCGTCCTCGGAGATGCGGAACAGCCCCGCGGCGTGCACGCCGCCGGTGGCGTCGAAAACCGCTTGGGCTTCGCGCAGCCGGTCCGGGAGCGCGGCCAGCGTCTCGACGGGCACTGCCACCGGGTCGCCCGCGGGGCTGAAGTGCGAGGACTTCTCGACGGCCTCGATCGAATCGGTGCCGCAGATCCCGCAGGAGCTTGAGGTGAAGAAGTTCCGTCCGGTGTCGGGGCGGGCGACGTCGGGCCGGAGCTGGGCTTCCACCACGTTGAAGGTCTGCACGCCGTCTTCGTCCTCGCCGGCGCAGAAGCGCAGCGAGACAAGCTGGTCGGCGGACCAGATGATCCCCTCGGAGACCAGGAAGCCGGCCACCAGGTCGAAGTCGTTGCCCGGGGTGCGCATGGTCACGGAGAAGGACGTGCTGCCCAGCCGTACCTCCAGTGGTTCCTCCACCGCCAGGACGTCCTCGCGGTACCGGACCGGGAACTCACGCGCCTGCGGCGATCCGTCCAGGACAAACTTGTGCACTTTGCGGCGTTGCGTCACGCGGCCCATTCGGTACTCCTCATCAGCGGTGCGGTGGGGCGGCCCGGCCTGCGGCCGGTTCCCGCCTCTGGATCCATTCTGAACTCGGCACTGGTGCCAGCCAAGCCGGCACCCGTGGGGCCAGCCAAGCGGGCGCCAGCCACGCCGGGCTCAGGCCGGCCGGTGTCAGCCAAGCAGGGCGCTCCAGTCGACCGGACCGTTGCCGGCCGGTTTCTTCGGGGTGCGTCGAGCGGCGGGTTTCGGTGCAGGCTTGCCTGCGTCGGGCTCCGGCAGCGGCCGCCCCCAGGGCAGCGCGAACGCCGGGACCGGTTCGCCCAGCTGCGCACCGTGCGGCGGGACCACCAGGACCCCGTCGGCGGCGGCGAGTCCGCGCATCATGCCGGGGCCGGTGTGCTGGGCCGGGGAGGCCATGCCGTAGACCATGCGGAAGGGCATCAGCCGGGTACGGCCGGGATCGGCGTCGATCATCGTGCCGCACGGGACCTCCGTGACGGGCGGCGGGGCCGGTGGCCCAGTGCCGCCAGGAGTGGTCCGCCGATGGTGGAGAGCGCCATCATGGCGGCGAGCGGGTTGCCGGGCAGGCCGATGATGAAGCGTCCGTCGGGTAGTTCGGCGAGGACGGCCGGGTGCCCGGGACGCATCGCGATTCCGTCGATCAGCAGCCTGCCGCCCAGCTGCTCGACGGTGCGGCGCAGGTGGTCGGTCCCGGACCGGCCCGTCCCTCCGGTGGTGATGACGACGTCGGCGGGCGGGGTGTCTTCGTCGTCGCCCGCGGGTTCGGGGTCCTCCAGGGCGGCGAGCCATTCCCCGTCCCCGTCCCCGATCTTGATTTCGCCGGCGGGGACGCCGCCGAGCAGGTCGACGACGGCGGAGAGCTGCGGGCTGAAGGTGTCCCGGACCTCCCCGGCTGGGGCACGCCGCTGGCGACCACCTCGGAACCGGTGAAAACCAGGCGGACCACCGGTTTGCCCAGCACGGGCAGGGTGTCGTGGCCGGCGAGGGCGGCGAGGGCCAGGTGGGCCGGGTTGAGCACGGTCTCTTTGGGGATCAGGACCTCGCCCTCGGCCGCTTCTTCGGCGGCTTTGCGGATGTGGTCGCCGTTGCGGGGCTCCCCGGCTTCGCGCCACCGCCAAGCTTCAGCACCGGCAGCTGGTCCTCATCGAGGCCGATCCTGCCGCTCTCGCTGCGGAGGACGGCCTTCGCACCGGGCGGGATCAGCCCGCCCGTGACGATGGGACTGGCCTGGTGAGGGGCGAGGCGCTGCCCGGGTTCGGCCAGGATCCAGGGGCCGCTGCCGTTCACCGCCCAGCCGTCCATGGCCGAGGACGCATAGTGCGGCATGTCGTGGAAGGCCGTGACGTCGGCGGAGAGGGTGCGTCCCAGGGCTCGGCGCAGGGGCACCGGGGCCGGCGGGATGGGGGTGGCGCAGTCGAACGAGAGCTCCCGGGCTTCCTGCCACGTGTGGGCCAGGTGCCGGTGCGCGGCGGGCTCGGTCCCGGCGTCGTCGGCGTCGGCGCGGGGTGGCTCGGACGTCATTCCCCGGGGGCCTCGGCGGCGTATTCCTTGGCCAGTTTCCGCGCGACGCCCATGGCGGCCCGCATGGAAACCTCGTCGGTGGCCTGGCCGGTGCCGGAGGCCAGCCCGGCGGCGAAACCTGCGATGAAGGTGGTCAGCGGTGCGGCTGGGCGGACCACGGAATGCGCGGCAACGCCGGCGAGTCCCAGTACCTCGTTGATGTCGATGTCGACGCCGTCGAGCTCAAGGGCCTGGAGCAGTGCGCGGCACCAGTCCTCGAGGGTTTCGTCCTGGCTCTTCACGGTGGGCCTTTCATGTCGTGTGCGGGCGGCCGCTTCCGTTCCCGGCAACGCCGGGACGCGCGACTCCCAGGGCCTGGGCGTCCGCCCAGGTGTCGACGTCGTCGGTGGACCCGGGCGGCACGGGAACCGTCCGCAGGTCCAGACTAGCAAGCAGGCCGAACAACGATCCGCCCACCAGCGTGCCGCGCCGTGCCGCGTCCGCCACCGATCGTTGTAGCGCGGTCGTGTCATAAAGGCCGGCCAGCGGCTGGATCCGGCCGTCCGCCGAAACGGCGACGCTGCCGTCCGAGCCGGGCTGCGCCCTGGCACGGTCGGCGAAGAGTGCGGGGACGGCGTCGGCGACCAGCGGCATGTCGCAGGCCAGGACCAGCGTCAGCGGCGCCTGGCTCCCGCCGGCCGCTCCCCCGCGAGCGAGGGCCTCGAGCCCGGCAGCAAGGGCCGCCGCGGGTCCGGCGAAGGGCGGGTCTTCACGGCACAGGAGGATTCCGTCCGGGAGTCTGCCGGTTTCCGGTCCCACGACGGCGACGCCGCGTGCACCGGCTGCCGCGAGCAACGACCGCTCCAGCAGGGTGTCCCCGCGGAAGCGGAGGGCGGCCTTGGGGGTTCCGCCCAGCCGGGAGGACCTGCCCCCGGCGAGAATGACGGCGTTGAATTCCACCCGCCCAGCCTAGCGGCCTGCGGGCGGCCGGCGGTGCTAGTGCGCGGATTCGGGCAGCAGGAACGGGTCCCACGCGGGGGTGGGCTTCTCCAGCTCCTTGATCTGCCAGATCGTGCCCTTCGGCGGACCGGGGTGAACCCGAGCTTCCAGCCCATCTCGGCCGGGGTGTGGTCGCCCTTGACGTTGTTGCAGCGCAGGCAGGCGGCCACCAGATTCTCCCAGGAGTCGGCCCCTCCCCGGGACTTCGGCTGGACGTGGTCGATGGTGTGGGCCGGTTTAGCGCAGTAGGCGCACCGGTGGCCGTCCCGGCGGAGCACACCCCGGCGGCTGACCGCAGTCACGGTGTTGTAGCGGGGGCGGATGTAGCGGTTAAGCAGGATGACGCTCGGCCGGCCGAGGATATCCTGCGGCCCCACCACCGGGTCGTCCCCCTCGGCCACGACACTGGCCTTGCCCGTCAGCACGAGCACCAGCGCCCGGCGGAAGGTCACAACCGCCAGCGGTTCATATCCAGCATTCAGAACGAGTGTGCGCATCCGCATCCCTCTTCACGGCCGCACCCGCCAGTGGCACGAGGGCCGGCTGCCCTCTGCATGGTCAGGCTAAGGATCGACACCACAAGAGTAAACACGGGTGGCCCGGATTACCGAATTTCGGGCCGCAGGGCATCCGTGGCGGATCCTGGGCCCGCGTGCCAGCGGTGCTTCCTGCACCGCTGGCACGCGGTCAGCAGAGAAGGACCCCAGCCGGTGGCAGGGGTCCTTCTCGAAGCTTCGCGGGAAGCGGGGGTCTTAGCCGCCGACGCGGATGAAGACCGGGCCGGAACCGACGTTGACACTGTAGAGGGCGGTGGTGCCGCCGTTCCAGCCGCCGTGGACGGCCATGCCGTTGCCGACGTAAACGGCGATGTGGGCCATGCCCATGCCGCCGTTCTGGTAGTACGCGAGGTCACCCGGCTGCGCTTCGGCGGCGCTGACGGTGCGGCCCAGGGACAGGTAACCTGCCGGCCAGCCGTGGTAGTGGATGCCGACGGCGGCCAGGGCGTTGGTGGCCAGCATGGTGCAGTCCTGGGACACGCCGATCTGGGCGTAAGCGGCGGCGGCGATCGAGGCGCCCATGCCGCTGGTGGCGGCCGGAGCCTTGGTGGCGACGGACGCGTTGACCGCGGTGCCGGCGGCCGGGGTGGCTGCGGCGGTGTTGGCGGTGGTGGTGTCAGCTTCCTGCACCTTGACGACGGGCTTCGGGGCCTCGACGACGGGGGCGGCCGCGGTGGTCACAGCAGGCTTCTCGTAGGAGATGGCGATGCTGGAGGCCGCCGAGATGGTGGCCGGAGCGGTGGACTGAACCTCGGTGGCGGAAGCAGAGGTGGATTCGCGCTGAACGTTGGTCTCGGCGGCGTTGGCCGCGATACCGCTGGTCAGGACCAGGCCGGAGGCAGCAGCGATAACCGCAGCCTGGCGACCCATGCCACCGGCGTTGTCGCCGACGGCCTTGGCAATGACAGCCAGCGAGTTGGTCTTGGTGACCTCCGCGCGGTGGCGTGCAATGGTTGCACGAGTAGTCATTTAGTTCTCTCTTTCGTGATCCTTTGTGTCCGCGCTCTTGAACAGGCGGGACTAAGGACGCTCCGGCATCTTGGGGGTACGCCGGATCGCCCCGAAACGGGTTTCTTTAGCGAAGGGTGTACTGCGAAGACGCGCCAAAAGCAGTAACTGCATTGCGTGAACCATCCCGGGCGCCGGCAAGGGCAACGCGGTGCATGGTCATCAGCGGGCTCGACTGAGCCTCGCCAGCGCGAAAACGCGCAGCATTGTGGCGTGAAGACACGAAAGTAGCCTCTCCCAATGCCTACGAGGTGAGCTGTCGGATTCGGATGGGAGTCACCCGGCCGCTCCGCTTCCTGGGAAGCTTTGCGACTTAACCCCTAGGTCTTCTTGCGAAGACCAAAATTGGTTCCCCCGCCCCTGCCAGACGATGTCATGCGAACGGACCTTGAGCGGTGGCAGAGTTAGGCAATCCACTCAAGAGCGCCAACTTCGGTGAAGTTGGCGTGCTTCATACGGTACAACAGTTCGGACTCAATGTCACATTCAGATCACGGCGTGTCACGGAAGTGTGAGCATTGCGGTGGGCTCTTTTAGAGCCAGCCCAGCGGATCAACGACGTCCCCGTTGACCATCACCTCGAAGTGGAGGTGGCAGCCGGTGGAGGCACCGGTTGTTCCGCTCATCGCAATCACATCGCCACGGGAGACCTTTTGGCCGACGTGGACGCTGGATGACGACAAGTGGTTATACGTGGTCTCCAGGCCATTGCCATGGTCGACCACAATCCGGTTGCCGCCCCCGTAGGGGTGCCAGCCGGAGAAAGTTACGGTGCCGCTCGCGGCGGCATGGACGGCTGTGCCGCACTGCGCGGCGTAATCCTGGCCGCGGTGGAATTCGCCGACCGCGCCGGTGATGGGGCTGACCCGGTAGCCGAAGGGCGACGCCGTGATCATGGTGTCCAGCGGGGCGCCGAGCGTCCCCGCGGATGCGGCGCGGGTGATGGAGCCAACGGACTGCGCGCTGAGCAGCTGCTTGAGCTTCCCGTCCGGGTCACCCTTGGTGGTGACGGCGGTGCGGTTGAAGTCGATCTGGGCTGCGGCGGCCTTGACCTCGGGCTGGGCCGCGGCGGAGACGGACCCCGCGGTGGGGGCGTCGACGGCCAGCGCGGGGCCGGTCACCGGGACGGCCACGGTGAGTGCGATGCCGGCGGCGGCCAGGGTCATTCCGGCCTTCTGGCCCATTCCGGTGACGGCGGCGAAGTCCGCGACCTGGCGGATCGGACTGCGCCGGCCGCGGCGCTCGTCCCGGTGCGCATCGCGGGGGCGCGGGACGGTGACGTCGACGGCGGGGCGCGGCTCCGGAGCGGGGCCGGCGGCGCGGCGGCGCCCGCGGACGGTCTGCGTGCTCAAGTGGTTCCTCTCTGAAAAAGCCTGCGAAGTTAGCTGTCGGATTCGGGTCAGAGAGTTCATAGACCCGGTCCGCCGACGCAAGCATCCAGGCAGAGAGGCACCCGGAAAGAGTGTCCTCAGAGAGTTCGCTTGCCGCTAGCGGACTTCACCCCGAGGCCGGAATTACCGGCCGGTAGTGGTTCCCCCGCCTCTGCCAGAAGGTGATTCGCACCCTGATCCGCTGGCAGAGCTCGGCTTCGGATCAGGTAACGCTTTAGTCTCGGTACTAGTCGATAACTATAGGGGATTAAGGCCCGTAGTAATAATTTCGTTATCTCCTAGACGGGCTAGTAAACAGCACACTTACGGTATGCTTCCGCGTCGCACTACCCCCGGGTAACGAAAACGTGGGCGGCAACCTCGGGCGGCAGTTCGAGCGCGCCCTCAATGTCCGGGACGCGGACGGAGATGTACTCCCCCACCCGCTCCAGCGAGACGGTGGCGCCGGGCCGGATACCGCCCTCGTCCAGCTGCACCAGCAGTTCGGGTTCCACCTGGATGGGTTCGGCAAGCCGGCTCACGGTGATGCGGGAGCCCGCGGCATATCCCGCCATGGCGTCCAGGAGGTTGACGACGCCGTCGGCCTGTTCCGCCGTCGGCAGGCCGCCCAGTTCGGCGAGGCCCGGGATGGGGTTGCCGTAGGGGAGACCGTGGGGTGGTCGAGCATCTCGAAGATCCGGCGCTCGACCCGTTCGCTCATCACGTGCTCCCAGCGGCAGGCTTCCTCGTGGACGTACGCCCAGTCCAGGCCGATCACGTCAGCCAGCAGTCGTTCGGCGAGGCGGTGCTTGCGCATCACCTCGGTGGCGCGCCGCCGGCCCACCTCAGTCAGTTCCAGGTGGCGGTCGCCGGAGACCACGACCAGCCCGTCCCGTTCCATCCGGCCGACGGTCTGGGAGACGGTGGGTCCGGAGTGGCGGAGTCGTTCGGCAATGCGGGCCCGGAGCGCGACGATGTTCTCTTCCTCAAGCTCCAGAATGGTCCGAAGATACATCTCCGTAGTGTCGATCAGATCCGTCATCCAGCTCAGCTCCTTGAGCGCCGTCCTTGCGTCATTCCACCGTACAACGTGCGGGGCGCGGCCACCCGGGATCCGCCATACGCTCCCGACAGCCTAGCCTATTGTGAATTACTCCGGATAATTTTAGAGCCGGCTTCCTGACCGGACTATGACAGCCCGCTTTCCGGCGCCGGGGCCGCCGTCGGGCAGAATGGAAGCGGTCCTTACCGGCCGACCAGCCACCTCTCGCACCCAGCCGACCATTGGAGCCATTGTGAGCGACACCAGCATCACCATCCCCGCGAACCTTCTTCCCAAGGACGGCCGGTTTGGCGCCGGGCCCTCGAAGGTGCGCCCGGAACAGATGGAGGCCCTGGCATCGGCCTCGGCCACCCTGCTCGGCACCTCGCACCGCCAGGCCCCGGTCAAGAACCTGGTGGGCTCGGTCCGTTCCGGCCTCAGCGACTTCTTCCGCGCCCCCGAGGGCTACGAGGTGGTCCTGGGCGTGGGCGGCTCGACGGCGTTCTGGGATATCGCCAGCTTCGGGCTCGTAGAGAACAAGGCACAGCACCTCTCCTTCGGCGAGTTCGGCTCCAAGTTCGCCGCCGCCACGAACAAGGCGCCCTTCCTGGCCGAGTCCTCGATCATCAAGGCGGAGCCGGGCACCCGGCCCGAGGCTCGGGCGGAGGCCGGCGTGGACGTCTACGCCTGGCCGCAGAATGAGACCTCCACAGGTGTGGCCGCCCCGGTCCGTCGGGTGGCCGGCGCGGACGAGGGCTCGCTGGTCCTGGTCGACGCGACCTCCGCCGCCGGCGGCCTGGATGTCGACGTCGCCGAGTCCGACGTCTACTACTTCGCGCCGCAGAAGAACTTTGCCTCCGACGGCGGGCTGTGGCTCGGCCTGTTTTCCCCCGCGGCCCTGGAGCGGGCCGCGCGGGTCAAGGCGTCCGGCCGCTGGATCCCGGACTTCCTGGACCTGCAGACCGCCATCGACAACTCGCGGCTGAACCAGACCTATAACACCCCCGCGTTGGCCACCCTGGTGACCCTGGACGCGCAGGTGCGCTGGCTCAACGCCAGCGGCGGCCTGGACTTCGCCGCGGCACGCACCGCCGACTCCGCCGGACGGATCTACCGCTGGGCCGAGGCATCGGGCGTTGCCACCCCGTTCGTCTCGGATCCGGCGGACCGCTCCAACGTGATCGCCACGATCGACTTCGACGAGTCGGTCGACGCGGCCGCGATCGCCAAGGTGCTGCGCGCCAACGGGATCGTCGACACCGAGCCGTACCGGAAGCTGGGCCGTAACCAGCTGCGGATCGCGACCTTCGTGGCGATCGAGCCGGACGACGTGTCGGCCCTGCTGGAGTGCATCGACTACGTCGTGGCGGAGCTGGCGAAGTAGGCCCGCAGCCGCCCTCCGGGGCGGCCTAGCGGCTGGCGGCGTCGTCGGGGTTTACCGCCCGGACGACGCCGTCGTCGTCTGCCGTGCCGATCGCCCCGCCGGGCACCAGCCGGAAAAAGCGCAGGCCGCCGGCCCGCCGGTTGAAGGCGATCCGCAGGTGGCGTGCCCGGATGATCCAGACCATCCCGATCAGGGCCGCTCCCACGCCGGCGGCGGCGGCCACGCCCATGGACCAGCGCGGGCCGGCGACGTTTGCCACCCAGCCCACGAACGGTGCCCCGATGGGTGTTCCGCCCATGAAGATCGCCATGTACAGGGCCATCACCCGGCCGCGCATCGCCGGGTCCGTGGTGGTCTGCACGTAGCCGTTGGCGCTGGTCATCATGGTGATGGCACACAGGCCCACCGGCACCAGGGCCACGCCGTACCAGAAGTAGTTCGGGGCCAGCGCGGCCAGCCCGGAGGTTATGCCGAAGACCCCGGCGGCCCCGAAGATCATCCGCATCCGCGGGCGGCCCCGGCCGGCGGAGAGCAGGGCCCCGGCGACCGAGCCGATGGCCATGATCGAGTTCATCAGGCCGAAGGCGCCGGCGTCCAGGCCGAACTCGGTGCCCACCATCGCGGCGATGAACAGCACGAAGTTCAGGCCCAGGGTTCCGACGATGAAGACCGCCACGAGGACGATCACGATGTCCGGCCGGTACCGCACGTAGCGCAGGCCCTCCCGGATCCGGCCCTTGCCGCCACGCGCCTTGGGGAGTTTCCGCAGGGATGCTGTCGGGATCCGGGCGAGGCTGGCCAGCAGTGCTACGAAAGTCAGGGTGTTGACCAGGAACACCCAGCCGGGCCCGATCGCGACGGTCAGGACACCGGCGACCGCGGGCCCGATCATCCGGGCGACGTTGAAGGAGGCGCTGTTGAGGGCGACGGCGTTGGGCAGGTAGTCGTCCTTGACCAGTTCAGAAACGAAGGTCTGGCGGACCGGGGCGTCGACGGCCGAGACGACGCCCAGCAACAGGGCGAAAATGTACACGTGCCAGAGCTGCGCCGCCCCCGAGAGCACCAGCGCGCCCAGCAGGGCGCTCAGCAGCGCCATGGCCGACTGGGTGAGGTTCAGGAGGGTCTTGCGGTTGAAGCGGTCGGCCACCAGGCCGGCGACCGGGGCGAGGAACAGCTGGGGTCCCAGCTGGAGGGCCATGGTGATGCCCATGGCCCCGGCGTCCTGGTGGCTCAGGTGGTCGAAGACCAGCCAGTCCTGGGCGGTCCGCTGCATCCAGGTGCCGATGTTCGAGACCAGGGCCCCGAGGAACCAGATGCGGTAGTTCAGGATGTGCAGCGATTTGAAGGTGGACCTCATGGAAGGTCCTCCCGCTGCTCCGCCCTGAACGCCGCCAAACCGCTAGTCGGTCCCGCCGGCGGACCGGGCGTCCGCTGCGCGTTCGTCGTGTTCGTCCCCGGGTTCGTCCGTCACGACGGTCCCGGACTCAGCGGGAGCGTCATCGTCCGCTGCGTCGTCCTGGGAGGCGTCGGGGCTGCCGGCATGGTCAGCCTCGGCGTCGGACTCGTCCCGGTGCTCAGCCCCGGCGTCCTCGTGGCCGTCGTCGGGCTGGGCGTCCTCGGGCCGGACGCGTTCGGCCCACGGCACCCACTCGGGGGCCAGGATGGAGTCCTCCGAGGGCAGCAGGCCCAGCTCATCCACCGTCACAACCTTGGAGCGGGAGTTGCGGGTCAGCACGGCGTACCACTGCCAGCCGCCGTAGCCGGGGAGCTTGGATTCGAACAAATGGGTCACCAGGCGGTCACCCTCGCTCTTGGCCGCCAGGTGGCGGCCTACCTGCCCGGGCTCGGCGATGCCCTCCACCGCGGCACGGGCGACGTCGACGGACGCGGCCAGGAAGGCGTCGGGCTTGCCCACACGCCACACGGGCACGCCGTAGCGCGGTTTGGCCGCCGACTTGGTGCCCTTCGCTCCGGCGGCGGACGCCTTGGCCGCCGGCTTCCGTCCGGCGTCGGGCACCGGGTAGCCGGTCTCTTCAGGTTCCGCAGTCATCGGCCGGACCCTACGCGTCCAGCTCGTCGGCAACCTTGCGCAGGGCGGCGGCAATAGCCTTCGCCTTGTTGCCCTCGGGGTACTTGCCGGCGGACAGGGTGCCGGAGAGGTTGTCCAGCACCGTCACCAGGTCCTGGACCAGGGGCGCGAGGTCCTTGGCGCTGGGCCGCTTCGCCTTGGCGATCGACGGAGTCTTGTCCAGCACCCGCAGGCCCAGGGCCTGGGCGCCCTTACGGCCGTCGGCCACGCCGAACTCAACCCGGGTTCCGGCCTTCAGCTCAACGACGCCCTCGGGCAATGCGGACTTGGGCAAGAAGACCTCCTGGCCGTCCTCGCCCGCGAGGAATCCGAAGCCTTTTTCCTTGTCATACCACTTGACCTTGCCGGTAGGCACGTAATCAACCTTCTTCGTTCTGCTGGGACGCGGCCGGCGGTCACCGCATCCGCACCGATGTGCGGGTTCAGGGTATGACCGCCCCGACCGTGTTGGTCTGTTCCTTCAAGGTTATCGTGCCCGGGCAGATTTGAGGGCTTGAGGCGCGGATGCAGGCGGACTGTTAGCGTTGCTGTCATGACTCCACAGCGTCTCCGGCGCTCCCTGCTGATCCTCGCCGCCGTCGTCGCCGTCCTTTCCCTGGCCGCCTTCGGCGCGGTGATCGCCTTGGCCGCCGGCAACGCCGTGGCGCCGGTCTGGCTGACCTCGGCCGCGCTGTACGGCCTGCCGGCCGCGTTCCTGCTGATGGCCCTCCTGGTGCTCGACGCCGTCATCGCCCGCCGCCGCGCCCGCGGCCTCGGCAGGGGCTGACGGAGACCCCATGTCCCAGATCCGCGCGCTCGGCGAGGACCTGCAGGCGCGCAGCGACGAGTCGCTGCGCGCCCTGTTCGCCGCGCGGCCTGACCTGATGATCCCCGCCGTCCCCGACTTCGCCGCGCTGGCCGCCCGGGCCAGCGGCCGCGTCAGCGTCCAACGCGCCTTGGAACGGCTTAACCGGCCGCAGATGCAGGTGCTGGAGGCGCTGCACCTGTGCACCAACGCCGACACCGGCCACAGTGCCTCGGCCGCCACCCTCAAGCGCCTGATCAAGGGCTCCACCGTGGCAGCGCTGGACCGGCTGCTGGCCTCGCTCCAGGACCTGGCCCTCGTGCACCGGGCCGACCCGCCGCACGGCACCGCGGCATCGGCGGCACGGCAACGCCACTATCTGCCGGTGGGCAGCCTGAAGGATGTCATCGGCATCTATCCGGCAGGCCTTGGCCGCAGCTACACCGAGCTCGTGCGCCTGCAGCCGGCGTTCGCGCAGCGGGTGGTCCAGCTGGTGGCCGAGCTGCACCAGTCCGGGGCGGGGATCGCGCCGGCGGACACCCCGATGGACGCCGCCCTCGCCCTGCAGCACTGGACCGGCTCGCCCGAGGCGCTGCAGGACCTGCTCTCCCACGCCCCGGCCCGGACCGCCGCGCTGCTGGACCGGTTCGGGAACTGGGCCATGGGCGCCGTTCCGCAGGCGCAGCGCCGCGTGTCCGTGCTGACCGAGACAGCCGACGCCGGGCCAGTTGACTGGCTGCTGGCCCGAGGCCTGCTGGTCCCGCTGGACGCCGCGCACGTGGAACTGCCGCACAGCGTGGGGCTGGCCCTGCGCGGCGGGTACGTGATCGACCACTTCGCCCTGGCCCCGCCGGTGCCGAACCTGGGCCTGACCAGCGCCGCGCTGCGCCGGAACGCGGCGCTCGGCGCGATCGCCGAGACCCTCCGGCTCGCCGGCGAACTGCTGCACGCCGTCCACACCCAGCCCCTGGTCACGCTCCGCAGCGGCGGCGTCGGCGTCCGGGAAATGAAGCGGCTCGCGGACACGCTCCGGATCGGGCTCCCGGAAGCCGGGGTGCTGGTGGAACTGTGCGCCTTGGCCGGGCTGCTCCGGCTCGACGTGGACAGCTCGGCCTGGGTCCAGCCCGAGCAGCTGGAATGGCTGACCCTGCCTCGGCAGGAGCAATGGCTGTGGCTGGTCAACGCCTGGCTCTCCAGCGAACGCGTCCCCTCCCTCGTGGGCCAGCCGGCCGGCGGGGCGTCCGCCCCGGCGGGCCGGCCTCCGAGGGCCGCCGGCACTATCAACGCGCTCTCCGCCGAGGCCCAGCGGCCGGACGCTCCGGTGGTGCGCAAACGGATCCTGGAGATCCTGCAGGAGCTCACGGCCGAGGCCGGTGCCGCGGACGGCCAGGCCCCGGTGCTGGACGCCGCGGCGGTGCTGGAACGTGCCGACTGGTCGCAGCCACGGATGGCCCGCCGCTTCAGCTCGCTGATCCGCGGCGTGCTGGCGGAGGCGGAGATGCTGGGCCTGGTGGGTTCCGGGGCGCTGAGCCAGATCGGCGCCGAGATCGCCCTGGACCATCCGGAGACGGCGCTCGGCATCCTTGGAGAACATCTGCCGGCGGCCGTGAACCACGTGCTGCTCCAGGCCGACCTGACCGCCGTCGCCCCCGGTTATCTGGACCCGGAGCTGAGCGAGAAGCTGCTGGCCATGGCCGACGCCGAGGGCCAGGGCCCGGCGACCATCTACCGGTTCTCGGTCGCCTCCATCCGGCGCGCGCTCGACGCCGGCCAGGACGCCCCGGGCCTGCTGGAATTCCTCCGGACGCACTCGGCCACCGCGGTGCCGCAGCCGCTGGAGTACCTGATCGAGGACACCGCGTCCCGCCACGCACGGCTGCGGGTGGGACCGGCGTCCAGTTTCATCCAGAGCGAGGACGAGACGGCGCTCCTGGAACTGCTCAACGCCCCCGCCGCCGCGGGACTCGGACTGGTCCGCCTCGCCCCGACGGTCCTGGTCTCCACGGCCGCTCCCCGGGACGCGGCCCAGGTGATGCGCGGACTGGGCATGACGCCCTCCCTCGACGACGCCGCGTCCGCCGTCGTCCGTCTGCGGCGCAGCGCCGCCGCCCCCGGGAGCGCCCGCCCCGTCTACACGGCGCCGCGGTCGGCCCCCGAGGACGCCGACGTCGACGCCCAGCTCGCGGTGCTCCGCGGCGGGCACCCGGGCGGCGGCACCGGACTTGGCTCCCCGCAGGGTCCGGGCGGTCCCGGCGCCGCGGGGACGGCGGCCGAGGCGAGCACCCAGCTGGGACTGGAAACCCTGCACCGGGCGATCCGGTTGAAGCAGGCGGTGATGATGAACGTGGTCGACGGCCTCGGGAATGCCACCCGCGAGCGCGTTGTTCCGCTTGCTGTGAGTGGCGGACGGGTCCGCGTGTTCGACCCCGCGAGGGAGACCGAACGGGTCCTGTCCGTCCACCGGATCATTGATGTCGAGGCCACCGAGGAACTGCTCCCGTGAATGACGGACCGCTGATCGTCCAGAGCGACAAGACCATCCTGCTGGAGGTCGACCACGAGCTGGCCACCGAGGCCCGCCACGCCATCGCAGCCTTTGCCGAACTCGAACGCGCCCCCGAGCACGTGCACAGCTACCGTCTGACGCCGCTGGGCCTCTGGAACGCGCGGGCCGCGGGCCTGGACGCCGAAAAGGTGCTGGACACGCTGCTGAAGTACTCCCGTTTTCCGGTGCCGCACGCCCTCCTGATCGACATCGAGGAGACCATGTCCCGGTACGGGCGGCTGCGGCTGGAGAAGGACTCCCAGCACGGCCTGGTCATGCGCACCTCCGACTACCCGGTCCTCGAGGAGATCAGCCGCGCGAAGAAGATCGCGCCGCTGCTCGGCCCACGGATCGATGCGGACACCGTGGTGGTCCATTCCTCCCAGCGCGGTCAGCTCAAGCAGCTGCTCTTGAAGCTCGGCTGGCCCGCCGAGGACCTGGCCGGCTACGTGGACGGGACCCCGCACCCGATCATGCTGGACGAGAACGGCTGGAAACTCCGGCCCTACCAGCAACTGGCCACGGAGAACTTCTGGGCCGGCGGCAGCGGCGTCGTCGTGCTCCCCTGCGGCGCCGGCAAGACCCTGGTGGGCGCCGCCGCGATGGCCACCAGTTCCACCACCACGCTCATCCTGGTCACAAACACCGTCTCGGCCCGGCAGTGGAAGGACGAGCTGCTCAAGCGCACCTCCCTGACCGAGGAGGAAATCGGCGAATATTCCGGCTCCGTCAAGGAGGTCCGGCCGGTGACCATAGCCACCTACCAGGTGCTCACCACCAAACGCGGCGGCCTCTACCCGCACCTGGAACTGGTCGACGGCAACGACTGGGGTTTGATCATCTACGACGAGGTCCACCTGCTGCCGGCACCCATTTTCCGGATGACCGCGGACCTGCAGGCCCGGCGCCGGCTGGGGCTTACGGCCACCCTGGTGCGCGAGGACGGCCGCGAGGGCGAGGTCTTCAGCCTGATCGGGCCCAAGCGCTACGACGCCCCGTGGAAAGATATCGAGGCGCAGGGTTACATCGCTCCGGCCGACTGCGTGGAGGTCCGGGTGGACCTGCCGCGGGACGAGCGGGTGGCGTACGCCATGGCCGACGACGCCGACAAGTACCGGCTCTGTGCCACGTCCGAGACCAAGACCGGGATCGTGGAGCGGCTGGTGGCGGAGCACGAGGGCGAGCAGCTGCTGGTGATCGGCCAGTACATCGACCAGCTGGACGAGATCGGCGAGCGCCTCAAGGCGCCAGTGATCAAGGGCGACACCTCGGTCAAGGAACGCCAGCGCCTCTTCGATGCCTTCCGCGCCGGCGAAGTCCGCACCCTGGTGGTGTCCAAGGTGGCCAACTTCTCCATTGACCTGCCGGAGGCGTCCGTGGCGATCCAGGTCTCCGGGTCCTTCGGGTCCCGACAGGAAGAAGCGCAGCGGCTGGGCCGGCTGCTGCGGCCCAAGCAGGACGGCCGCGCCGCCCGGTTCTACTCCCTCGTGGCCCGGGACACCCTGGACCAGGACTTCGCCGCGAAGCGCCAGCGGTTCCTGGCCGAGCAGGGCTACGCCTACCGGATCATGGACGCTAAGGACGTCGGCGCCGGGGACTGATCCCGCGGCTTATCTGTCGCACTCCCCGATGCCACACCACTGTCCGGACGCGGAACGGCCCGGGACCCGCCGCCGCAGCGGACGGTCCCGGGCCGCCGTTGTCCTTCCCTGCCTCGCCGCCTACGTGACGCCGGTGGAGCCGTCCTGCTCCATCAGCCCGGTCCGCGGGTCGAGCTGCGGCTTCTGGTAGGCGAACTCCCCGCCGCTGCGGCCGCCGAAGGGGCGTCCGTGGTCGGCGAACTCCTCCCGGAAGTAAGCCAGGCACCACGGACCCATCTGCAGCCGGGCGCCGGTGCGGAGAATGGAGCTGTCCGCGGGGCCGAAGCTTCCGGTGACCACCCCGTGCCGGACCAGGACGTATTCGTCCCGCTCGTTGTGGACGATCTCGGCGTGGACGGGTTCGAGGCCGTCCAGCTGCAGGTCGGCGTCCGGCCCGCTGCCGATGCTCATCCGTTCCCCGGAGAGATTGAACTCGCGGGGCACCTGGCCGTCCCAGGTGGCCGAGTCCTGGACGAAGATCAGGCGCGGACGCCCGCTGCCCCTGGTGTGGTGCGTCGTGGTCACCTTGCGCACGATCCGCCGCTTGACCGTGGGCAGCAGCGGAAGCGGGGTTTCCGGCGGGAGCAGGGACATCCCGGCGTCCTTGGTCCGCCCGCCGCGCCGGGCCAGCGGGGCCACGGTCCGCACGTTCCCGAGCCGGATATGCGGAGACCGGGTCAGCAGCCGCTGGGCCCGGCCCGTCCGGACCGCCCCCAGGGATGCGATGAGCCCCTGCGGGCCTTCGATCACCACGGTGAGTCCCTGCTCGGCCAGGGTTTTGGCCAGCGGGCGTAGCTGCTGCAGGGACGGCATCCGCTGGCCCAGCGACGCATCGAGGCTGCTCAGCATCACCTTGACCTCGGCGCCGGCCGCCTGGACCGTGCCGGAGGTACCCCCACCGGAGGGTTCCGTCACGGAGAACTCCAGGTCGGCGTCGACCCTGAACCGGGGTCCCATGTCAGCGTCTGTTCTTGTCGGACCCCGCCGCATCGCGGTCACTGGTCGTCACGCGGAGGCTGCCGTTGAGCTTCCACGTGGCCCGTGGCGCATCCGGGCCGATGTCACGCGGCACCTCCACGGTCATGTCGACGAACTCGTAGTTGATCGCGGCGCCCTTACCCGTGAGGTAGGACCACATTTCCTCTGCAAGGTCCGCCCAGTCCCGGATCGACCGGTTCGCCGCTGAGTCCGCCCCGCCGGACTGTGGAATTGTCGCTTCAGACATCGTTTACTCCAGTCGTAGAGTGACGCTCCCGGCTGGAACCGGGCCGTTAGCCAACTCTAATCCGGGACCCGGCGGACGGGAATGGCTCCGCCAAGGTTCTCTCCGGAAGGACACCCGGAGATGGTCACGCAACACACACGATTCGTCCAGAAAACTCACAGAATCTGGGAGCAAGATGGGAATCATGAAAAAGAACGGTCCCGAAGCCAAGCTGCTCGTCGTCGATGATGAACCGAACATCCGCGAGCTGCTGTCCACCTCGCTGCGTTTCGCAGGCTTCGAGGTTGTCTCGGCCGGCACCGGGCGCGACGCCCTGGCAGCCGCCGACCAGCACTCCCCGACTTGGCCGTCCTGGACGTCATGCTCCCGGACATGGACGGGTTCACCGTCACCCGGCGCCTGCGCGCCGCCGGGAAGCACTTCCCCGTGCTGTTCCTGACCGCCAAGGACGACACCGAGGACAAGGTCACCGGGCTCACCGTCGGCGGCGACGACTATGTCACCAAACCGTTCAGCCTCGACGAGGTCGTGGCCCGGATCCGCGCGGTGCTGCGCCGGACCCAGCCGTTGCAGGACGACGACGCCGTCATCCGCGTCGATGACCTGGAGCTCGACGACGACGCCCACGAAGTGCGCCGCGGCGGCACGGTTATCGAGCTCTCCCCCACCGAGTTCAAGCTGCTCCGCTACCTGATGCTCAACCCCAACCGGGTGCTCTCCAAGGCCCAGATCCTTGACCACGTCTGGGAGTACGACTTCAACGGCGACGCCTCGATCGTGGAGTCCTACATCTCGTACCTGCGGCGCAAGGTGGACACCGACCCGGGTGCCGCCGCCCTGATCCAGACCAAACGCGGCGTCGGCTACGTGCTCCGGACGGCCGAGAAGCGCTGACCTTGTTGCGCCGGTGGAAGGCGGCCTCGCTGCGCTCGCAGCTGGTGGCCATCATGATGGCCCTGATGCTGGTGGCGTTGACCGCCACCGGCGCGGGAACGCTGGCCCTGCTGCACAGCTACCTGCAGGGACAGGTCGACGACCGGCTCAAGGTCGCCGTCGAAACGGCCCACCAGCAACAGTCCTTCGAGCAGCTGCAGGACCAGGGGCCCAACGTCCCCACCGACTATTCGCTGTTGCTTTTCACCCCCGGCCAGCCGTCCATCATCTTCGGCGGCAAGGGTCCCCGGCCGGCCATCGGCAGCATCAGCCCGGAGGACGCCCGCAGCCGTGCGGAGGTACCGTTCCAGGTCCGCGGCACCGACGGCCGGAACTGGCGGGTGGTGGCGGTCAACGTCCTCGACGCCAACCGGCGCAACGCCGTCGTCGTCATCGGCCTGCCGCTCTACCCGGTGGACTCCGTCATGGAGCACGCCACCCTGGTGGTTGTCGGCGTCGGACTGCTGACGCTGGTGCTTGCCTTCTTCATTGCCACCTGGACCGTCGGCCGGTCCTTCCGTCCTTTGTCCCGCGTGGAGAAGACCGCGGCCGCGATCGCCGCCGGGGACCTCTCCCGGCGCGTGGACGTCGAGAATCCGGACACCGAGGTGGGCCGGCTCAGCCGCTCCCTCAACGCCATGCTGGCCCACATCGAAACCGCGTTTGCCGCGCGGATGGCCTCCGAGGCCAAGATGCGCCGCTTCGCCGCCGACGCCTCCCACGAGCTGCGCACCCCTCTGGTGACCATCCGCGGGTTCTCCGAGCTGTACCGGCACGGCGCCCTGGCCACCCCCGAGGACGTGGCCACCGCGATGGGGCGGATCGAGAGCGAGGCCATTCGCATGGGCGCCATGGTGGAGGACCTCCTGCTCCTGGCCCGGATCGACGAGCAACGGCCGCTGCAGCAGAAGCCCATTGACCTGCTCCTGCTGGGCCATGACGCCATGGTGGATACCCAGGTTGCCGACCGCAGCCGGGTGGTCTCGCTGCGCGGGCTGGACGGTGGGTCCGCTTCCCCGGCGCCGGTGCTGGGCGACGAGGCCAAGCTGCGGCAGGTGATCAGCAACCTGGTGGGCAACGCCTTGCGCTACACGCCGGAGGGCAGCCCGATTGAACTGGCCGTGGGGGTGCGGACCGAGGCCGACGGCGGGCGCCGCTCGGTGATCGAGGTGCGTGACCACGGCCCCGGCGTCTCCGAGGAGGAGGCCGCCCGGATCTTCGAGCGGTTTTACCGCGCCGATACCTCCCGGACCCGGGAGACCGGCGGCAGCGGGCTGGGGCTGGCGATCGTCGCGGCCATCGTCGCGTCCCACTCCGGCAGCGTCCGGGTCCAGCCGACCGACGGCGGCGGCGCCACCCTGGTGGTCAGCCTGCCGTATCTGGACGAGGCGCCGTCGGAGGAGCCCGGGACGGCCGAGGATCTTCCGGCTACCGAGGACGGCGCCGACCGGGCCGTGCCGGCTGACGGGCCTGCCGACGAGGTTGCTGCAACCGGTGGTGCGGACCGCGCCGCGGGCGGCAGCCGGGGAACCGGGTTATCCACATAGCGACTTCGCGGCGTGGAAGCCGACGGTGGCGCCTTCGTAGGCTCGAGGAGTCCGGAAAGCCCGGACCCTCCACCGCAGGCAGCCGGGAGCCCGCCGCACGGCCCTCCCTGTGGCCGCCCCTACCGGTCCGGCGCCCGGCTGCCTGCCCCTCGAAAGGCCGCACCGTGAGCATTCTTTCCGTCGATACCGAGCTGTTGCAGCTCAAGTCCGCCACCGTCCAGGCCACGGTCGACCGGATCAGCGCCGACGTCCAGGCGATGAAACGCGGGCTGGAGGAGCTTCAATCCAGCTGGCGCGGCGCCGCCGCCACCAACTTCCAGGCGCTGGTCGTGGAGTGGTCCCTGACGCAGGGGAAGGTGGAGGCCTCCCTCGCCTCGATCAACCACGCCCTCAGCTCGGCGGCCGCGAACTACGACCAGACCGAGCTGAGCAACGCGCAGCGCTTCGGCTAGGGATCAGGCCTCGGCGGTGCCCTGGTGGAACCGCAGCCGCCACTGGTGTCCGTCCAGGACCCAAAGCGAGCTGCGCAGCACCGTTCCGGCGCGGGTCCGGCTTCGGTAGGTGAGCAGGACGGTGTCCGGGCCGATGCGCTCCGCCGCCAGCGTCTCCAGGGCCGTGTGCGGGCCGGGGTTTTCCTCCAGCGCCATCATGACCTCGTCGCGGGTCCAGAGCCGCCCTGAGCTGCCGATCTCGGTGAACTCGGGGTGCAGCAGCACCCCGGTCCGGCCCAGGTCAGCCCTGGTCTCCGGCTGCAGCAGTTCCCGCTCCAGGGCCTCCACGATCTGCTCCGGTTCCTGCGCCGTGGCTGCGGCCGCGGTCTGGTCCGCCAGCTCGCTGAACAGGTCGGGTTCGGTGTACCCGTCCGGGCCGCCGAAGAGGGTGGGCTCGTCGAAGGCCACTGGTGCAGGGGCGGCCGCGGCGGCCGTCGCCGTGGGCGGCGTGGTTGGGCGGCCGGAGCCGCCGGCCGGGGCCTGGGCGGTTGCCGGGGCGGTTGTCTGCGAGGGCGCTGCCTGCGGGGCCGCCGGGGTGCCGGGGCGGACGAAACCGGGGCCCTGCCGGACGGCGACACCCTGCTGGTAGGCCACTGCGGCGCCGCGGGCACGGTCGTCCGCGGCCTCGTTGAGTTCGTGGCCGGCGTGTCCGCGGACCCATTCGAACCTATATTTGCGGCCGACGAGGGCCCGGTCGATGTCCTTCAGCAGCTCCACATTGAGCACGGGTTTGCCATCGGATTTCTTCCAGCCCTTCCGCTTCCAGCCCGGCATCCACTTGGTCACCGAGTTGATCACATACTGGCTGTCGCAGAGGATGTGCAGCTCCTCGTCGGCGAGGTGGGCAGTGGAACGGAAGAGGTCCAGCACGGCCATCAGCTCGCCCTGGTTGTTGGTGCCGTGCGGCCAGCCGCCGGCATGCCAGCAGTTGTCATTCACGTACCAGGCCCATCCGGCCGGGCCGGGGTTTCCAAGGGCCGAACCGTCGGCCGCAGCTGTAATCGTCACTGCACTATCCTGCCAGACCTGCCCGCCTTCGCTGCTCCCTGATCCCCGGCGCGGGCGGCTCAAACGCCGGCGGCGGCCCCACCGCAAGGTGGGACCGCCGTCGTCGTTGTACCGGGGCCGGCAGCGGACTGCCGGCCGGGGTGGGCCGGGTGGCTAGAAGCCGCCCATACCGCCCATGCCGCCCATGTCGTCGCCGCCGCCCATGGCCGGAGCGTTCTTCTCCGGCTTGTCGGCCACGACGGCCTCGGTGGTGAGGAACAGGCCGGCGATGGAGGCCGCGTTCTGCAGGGCAGAGCGGGTGACCTTCACCGGGTCGTTGATGCCGGCAGCCAGCAGGTCGACGTATTCGCCGGTGGCGGCGTTCAGGCCGTGGCCGGCAGCGAGGCCGCGGACCTTGTCCACCACAACGCCCGGCTCGAGTCCGGCGTTGAAGGCGATCTGCTTCAGCGGAGCGTCGATGGCAACGCGGACGATGTTCGCACCGGTAGCCTCGTCACCCGAGAGCTGCAGGTTGGCGAACGCCTTGGCGCCAGCCTGGATCAGGGCCACGCCACCGCCGGCGACGATGCCCTCTTCGACGGCAGCCTTCGCGTTGCGGACGGCGTCCTCGATGCGGTGCTTACGTTCCTTGAGCTCAACCTCGGTTGCGGCACCGGCCTTGATGACTGCAACGCCGCCGGCCAGCTTGGCCAGGCGCTCCTGCAGCTTCTCGCGGTCGTAGTCGGAGTCGGAGTTCTCGATCTCGGCGCGGATCTGGGACACGCGGCCGGCGATCTGGTCGGCGTCGCCGGCACCTTCGACAATGGTGGTCTCGTCCTTGGTGACAACAACCTTGCGGGCCTTGCCGAGCAGCTCCAGGCCGGCGGTCTCAAGCTTGAGGCCGACTTCCTCGGAGATGACCTGGCCACCGGTGAGGATGGCGATGTCGGCCAGCTGGGCCTTGCGGCGGTCACCGAAGCCCGGAGCCTTGACGGCGACGGACTTGAAAGTGCCGCGGATCTTGTTGACGATCAGGGTGGCCAGTGCCTCGCCCTCGATGTCTTCGGCGATGATCAGCAGCGGCTTGTTGGACTGCATGACCTTCTCGAGGACAGCAACCAGTTCCTTGACGTTGGAGATCTTGGAGTTGACGATCAGGATGTACGGGTCTTCGAGGACCGTTTCCTGGCGCTCGGCGTCGGTGACGAAGTAGGCGGAGATGTAGCCCTTGTCGAAGCGCATGCCTTCGGTGAGCTCCAGCTCGAGGCCGAAGGTGTTGGACTCCTCGACCGTGATGACGCCTTCCTTGCCGACCTTGTCCAGGGCCTCGGCAATGAGGGCACCGATCTCGTTGTCGCCGGCGGAGATGGACGCGGTGGCGGCGATCTCTTCCTTGGTCTCGATTTCCTTGGCGGAGGCCAGGAGCTCGGCGGTGACGGCGTCGACAGCCTTCTCGATGCCGCGCTTGAGGGACAGCGGGTCAGCGCCGGCCGCGACGTTGCGCAGGCCTTCCTTGACCAGGGCCTGGGCCAGCACGGTGGCGGTGGTGGTACCGTCGCCGGCGACGTCATCCGTCTTCTTGGCAACTTCCTTGACCAGCTCGGCGCCGATCTTCTCGTACGGGTCGTCCAGCTCGATCTCCTTGGCGATGGAAACACCATCGTTGGTGATCGTGGGGGCGCCCCACTTCTTCTCGAGGACGACGTTGCGTCCACGCGGGCCGAGGGTGACCTTGACGGCGTCGGCGAGGATGTTCAGGCCCCGCTCAAGACCGCGGCGTGCCTCTTCATCAAATGCAATGATCTTGGCCATAACGGCAGTAGTCCTTTCGGGACAGTCGTTAAAGAATGAACCTTGGCGTCGGTGCCCGCGACGGACGATACCTGCCCGGCAGCCTCTGTATGCCGCCGGACCGGGATCTCACCCAGCCAGGTGTTTCCTTTGCTCCCGCGGCACCGATGCCGTGTCCGGACCGGGGCCCGGCGTTAGCAGTCGATGAGCGGGAGTGCTAACTCCATAATTAGCACTCCCCCGGGGAGAGTGCAAGAAGGCTTCGCGCTCCGGGGCCTGTCCCCGCGGGGCGCTTCGCCGAGGGCGATCAGGACCCGCCGCTGCGGGCCGTTTCGCTGCCGGTCATCTTCGCCGTGTTGTCCGGCCCGTAGGTGTAAACCATGTAGGCCGCGGCGGTCACGTCGCCGTTGCTATCGAAGTTCACGGGCCCGGACTGGCCCTCGTAATTGGGGCGCTTGCCGGCGTGGAGGGCGTCGAGACACTCCTTGTACGTGTGGCAGTCGGCGGCCTCTCCGCCAGCGGAGCCCTCCGCCCCCGCGGCGTTACCGCCGGAGACGGCGATGAGGCGGGAGGCGATGGAGGTGCCGGCGTCGTCCTGGGCCGCGGCGGCGGCGATCGCGGCGAGGTTGACGGCGTCGTAGGCCTCCGCGGCGAAGGTCATGTCCTTGAGCCCGGGGTCGATGCCGACCAGGCCTGCCTGGAACTGCGCGCTGGGGAACGTGCCGGGGAGGACTCCGCGGGCACCGTCCAGGGCGTGGGAGCCCAGGCCTTGGCCGTACTCGCCCACGGCGCCGTCGGAGAGCACCAGCTTCTTCCCCGCGAGTCCGGCGTTGTTGAGTTCGGCGATGGCGCCCTGCGCACCCTGCCGGGCGATGAGGACGACGGCGTCGGGCGCGGCGGCCTTGGCCGCGGTCGCGGCCTGTTGTGCCTGGCCGGCCGGGAATTCGGCGTCGATGGGCGTGCCGAAACCGGCGGACTTCGCCGCGGCGGCAACCGCCGCGGAGACCTCCTTGCCGTAGCTTCCGGCCTCGTGCAGGACGGCGACCGTCTTGGCGCCGCCGTCCTTGGCGAGCTTGACCAGGATGGAGGCCTGGGCGACGTCGGCGGCGGCGGTGCGGAAGTAGTAGCCGCCGCTCCGGTAGCTGCTGAGTCCCGGCGCGGCGTTCGCCGGGGAGATCATGGCGATTTTGGCTTTGGAGAGCACGTCGATCGCGGCGGCGGCGTGGCTGGAATCCGTGGGGCCGATGACGACGTCGGCCTTGGCCGCCACGAGGGTCTTGGCCTGGGCGGCGGTGTCGGAACTGATGGTTTCGGGGAGCAGTTCCACGGGCTTGCCCTTGTGGCCGCCGGCGGCGTTGATCTCCTTGATGGCGAGTTTGACCGCCGCCAACTGCGGGGCGTTGAGGAAGCTCTGGTCCCCGGTGTTGTCCAGCAGCACGCCGATCCGCAGGGTTCCGTCCCCGCTGGCCTCGGCGGCGTCCGTTCTGGCGTTGCCGGTGGCGCCGGAGCACCCGGTGAGGGCCAAGGCGGAGGCAAGCAGGGTGGAAAGGACGACGGCGGGGCGGCCGGTCGGCCGATGGCTGGCTACTCGTCGGCTGGCGGTTCGTCGGTCAGCGTTCGTCTGCGCCGCGGCGGTCAGCGCTGGGTCAGGACGGGCCACTAGGCGGGCCTGACGCTCTCGGCCTGCGGGCCCTTTTCGCCTTCGCCGACCTCAAGTTCAACGCGCTGCCCCTCGGCAAGCGCACGGTAGCCCTCGCCGGCGATGGCGGACCAGTGGACGAAGACGTCGATGCCCGAGCCGTCCACGGTGATGAAGCCGTAGCCCTTCTCCGCGTTGAACCACTTGACGGTGCCCAGAGCCATCGTTTCCACACTTTCAGCTAGCTTGGCCGCGGTGCACCTCGCTGTGCGCCGCGGAGCGGTCATGAACTCCGGCCACTGTACCCGCCGGCCCCGGGCGCGCCGGTCCGCGCGTCACGGGGTCGGCCGGAACGTTATGCAGGCGTAACCGGTCCGGACGGGGACCGGGTCAGCGGTAGCCGGGGCCCAGGACGACGACCAGGGGCATCTTGAAATCGGCCGAATCGACCAGGGTGGCGATCCCCAGCAGGGCGGCGAGTTCCTCGGCGTTGGCCTTCTGGGCGGCGCCGTTGTAGTAGACCACGGAGGTCTGCTGCCGCGGACCGGTCCAGTTGCCGAGCGGGCCCAGGACCCAGCCGTCGGAGGTGACCATGCTGCCGACGCGGCCGGCAAGGCCCGCCGTCGTCGTGCCGTTGTAGACCGCCACCGGCTGCGTCTTGTCGACGGCGGCCGCGGTGGCCGTCGGGGCGGGGGTGGTGCCGGAGGAAGCGGCAGCCACCGTGCTGCCCGGGTCGCTGGTGGGGGACGTCGTCGGCTGCACGGTCGGGGCCGCGGTGGGCTGCGCGGTGGCGGACGCGGCGGCCGTGGCGCTGCTCTTATCCGCGGCCATCGCCGTTCCGCCGGCGGGACCGAACCCCAGCCGGGGCAGCAGCAGGAAGGCCACCAGGCCGACGGCCAGGGCGAACGCTCCTACGGAAAGGATGGGTGCCAGCCCGCGGGACTTGGCGGCCGCGACGGTGCGGTGAACCCCTTGGCGCGTGGAGGTCTCCGGGACCCGGTCGAATTCATCCCGTGGGTATCTGGTCATGGTGAAGCGCTGTCCTTGCTGATTTCTAGTGGTCCGCGGCCGGAACCGGTGCAGATTCCGGGACTCCGGCGCCGCGTTCTTCCCGGGGCGTACCCGGCGGGTTCAGGCGTCCGAACCCAGGCGCCGGGCCGTGCGGGCACGTTGTCGTGACGTACGTAGTCTACGCAATCGCTTCACCAGCATCGGGTCATGGGCCAGGGCGGCCTCGGTGTCGATGAGGGCGTTGAGGATCTGGTAATAGTGCGTGGCGGACAGGTCGAAGAGCTCACGGACGGCCTGTTCCTTGGCCCCGGCGTACTTCCACCACTGCCGTTCAAGCGCCAGCATTTCCTTGTCGCGGCTGCTCAGCCCGGACTCGGCCGGTCCGGCTTCCCCGTGGCCTGCGTCGACCGGAACGTCGTCCGCCGTCGCGTTGTCCGGCACTGCTTCGGCCACGGCTCACTCCCTGCTCGCTGTTGTGGATTCCTCCCCATGCTACGGGCGAATAACAGCCCTGTCATTCGCCCGGCGCCGTGCCGTGCCGGAGGTCTGCTCGGATCGCCTGCCCTGAACGCCGCCGCTCGCGCCTGCCAGAATGAGGGAGTGAGCGATACCCCGCAGACCGAAGCCCTGTTTCCCCTGGATGCCGTTCCCGGCGCAATCGGCGGGGCGCCGCAGGGCCCCGCCGACGGCGACGGCGGTTTTGCCGCGCTGGTCCGGCGGCCGCTGGGCGAGCTGGTGGCCCGGGATTGGGTGGCCGCCCTGGAACCGGTGGAACCTCAACTGCGCCGGGCTCTGGAGTTCGTCGCCGCCGAGGCCGCGGCCGGCCGCCAGGTCCTGCCGGCTCCGGACAGGCTGCTCCGGGCTTTCCAGCAGCCGCTCACCGACGTCAGGGTGCTGATCGTGGGCCAGGACCCCTACCCCACCCCCGGCCACCCGATCGGACTGTCCTTCGCCGTCGAGGGCCACACCCGTCCCCTCCCTCGCAGCCTGGCCAACATCTACAAGGAACTCGACGCCGATCTGGGCCTGCCGCCGCGTATCCACGGCGACTTGAGCCGCTGGACGGGGCAGGGCGTGCTGCTGCTGAACCGGGCGCTCAGCGTGCGGGCCGGTGCCGCCGGATCGCACCGGAACAAGGGCTGGGAAGAGGTCACGGCCGCCGCCATCCGCGCCGTCGTTGACCGCACGGACCCCCAGGGCGGGCCGGTCCCGCTGGTCGCCATCCTGTGGGGCAAGGATGCGGAGTCCGTCCGGCCGCTGCTGGGCGGGACCGCCGTCGTCAGCAGCCCGCATCCGAGCCCGCTCTCGGCCGCACGGGGCTTCTTCGGATCCCGGCCGTTCAGCCGGGCCAACGAGCTGCTGGCCGCCCAGGGCGCGGCGCCGGTCGACTGGGAACTGCCGCCGCTGCCTTAAGCCTCCCTGGACCCCGGCGCGGCCCCTCCGTCCCGTCTGTGAAGGGGCGGCAGTCCCGGCGCCTGGGCGGACAAGAAGGAGGCACGGTTGGCTAGGCTTAGCCGCATGACTTCTGTACCCGCCGCCACCTCCGCCAACCGGAACTCCCGGCCCCAGACCACCCTGACGGTGCTGCGGCGCGAACAGCTCTCCCCGCACATGGTGCGGATCATCGCCGGCGGCCCCGGCTTCGCGGACTACCGCAACAACGCGTACGTGGACCGCTACGTCAAGATCGCCTTCCCGCAGCCCGGCGTGGACTACCCCCAGCCCCTGGACCTGTGGGCGATCCGTGAGACCCATCCCCGGGAGCAGTGGCCCTACACCCGCACCTACACGGTCCGCTGGGTGGACGAGGCGGCCGAGGAGCTGGCCATCGACTTCGTGATCCATGGGGATGAGGGACTCGCCGGGCCCTGGGCCGCATCGGCGCGGGAGGGGGACGCCCTGATCTTCACCGGCCCCGGCGGCGGCTACAACCCGGATCCGGAGGCGGACTGGCACCTCTTCGCAGGGGACGAATCGGCCCTGCCCGCCATCGGCGCGGCCCTGGAGGCCCTCCCCCGCGACGCCCGCGGCCTGGCCTTTCTGGAGGTCGGCTCCGAGGCGGACGTCCTGCCCCTGGCCGCCCCCGCCGGTGTCGAACTGCGCTGGCTCTTCCGCGGGAACGACGCTGGCGCCGACGACGAGCGCCGCCTGGCCGGCGCCGTCGGGTCCGCCGACTGGCCGGAGGGACGCGTCTCGGTCTTCGCGCACGGTGAGCGCGGCGCCATGAAGGCCCTGCGTGAGGTGTTCTTCACCCAGCGGGGGCTGGAACGCGGGCGGGTCTCTCTCTCCGGCTACTGGGCGCGCGGCCGGGTGGAGGACGACTTCCAGGCCGAGAAGAAACTCCCCATCGGCAAGATCTGATCGACCCGGCATCCCGCCAACGGCGCCGGGCGGTGCCGGGCTAGCGGCGCCGGGCCCGGCGCCGCTCGTTGCTGGCCAGGCTGCGGGTCAGCGGCCTGGCGAGGGTATCGCCGAGGACGATGCCCGCGGCCACGCCCAGCACGATGGCCCCGGCGTTGAGCATCCCGCCGGCGCCCATGAGGATTTCCTGCTCCTCGATGGTCAAAACATACATGGAACGGAATATGGTCAGGCCGGGCAGCAGGATCAGCGCCGCGGGCACGGCCACCACCAGCTGCGGGGCGCCCATCCGGAGCGCTACCACCCGGGCCAGCAGGCCGATGACGACGGCGGCGAGGGCCGGGGCGAAGCGCGGCCCGATGCCCAGTGCGGTGCCTCCGATCAGGACGAGGTGGCCGACGACGCCGACCGCCGCCGTCGGCAGCAGCAGCTTTAGTGAGGTCTGCTCCGTCACGCCGATCGCGACGACGGCGATCGCCACCAGCGGCACCAGCACCCAGAGCGGATACCTCGGCGGGAATGTTTCGGTCACGTCGATGGACTGCATGCCCGTCATTGCCCCCACCACGAACCCGACGGCGATCCCAGAGACCAAGGCCCCGAAGGTCAGCATGGTGGAGAGGAAACGGCCGGCGGCGGTGACCGGGAAGCCGTTGATGGCATCCTGCACCGAGGAGACGAGGCGTCCCGTGGGCAGCAGCAGCAGGATGCCGCCCACCACCACGATCGCCGGGGCGATAGTGATCCCCACCGGGCTCCCGAACCGCCAGAGCAGCAGGGCGATGATGGTCACCACGAAGGAGCACGAGGCGGTGATGAAGAAGTCCGGGGTGCGCCAGCGGCCCAGCTGCCGGGCCAGAAGGCTGACCAGAAGGTTGGACAGGAACGCGATCCCGGAGGCCGCGATGCCGCCGCCGAGCACCGCCACGAAGACAGCCGAGAAGACGCCGAAGGCCACGGTGACCATCCAGCGCGGGAACGGCTTGGCGCTGTGGGTGATCTCCTCAAGCCGGCGAACTGCTTCCTCCCGGCCCACCCCGCCGGCCACGATGTCGGTCACCAGCTGGTGGACTTCGGCGAGGCCGGCGTAGTTGTTGGTCCAGGACCGGACCACGCGCAGCAGCGTAATGGGCGTCTGGTCTTTCGGGGCATAGTTGATCGCCACCGACTGGTTGGTGATGTCCACCTCGATGTTCTTCAACCCCAGAGCCGCGGTGATCGCAATAATGCTGGTCTCCACCTCCAGGGCGCCGGCGCCGTACCGGAACATCGATTCCGCGAGCTTGAGCGCGAAATCGATGGTTTTCCGGGCGGACGCGTCCACGCCGCCGACCTGGATCATCGGGTTCGCGTAGGGGCTGCCGGCGAGCCGGTCCACGATGCTCAGCGGCGCCGTCGGCGGGTTCTCCCCCTGGACAAGGCGGCGGAGCATGCGCCGGGCGGCGGCGTTCTGCCGCACCTGCATGGCCGACATCGGTTCGGTGCGGGGCAGGCCGTCCGTCTGCGGTCCGCGGCGGCCCTCGGGGGTCTTGTTCATCCCGGCCATCTCACTTCACCTTGCTGGGCGGTCTAGTAGAACTGCTGGCCGGTGCGGCGGGTGTAGAGCTGGCGGGCGACCCGCTCCCCCGCTGCCGTCCAGGCCTTGTACTTCAACGGGCTGAGGACCTGGTCGTAGCAGCCGACGAAGTCCGTGACGGTCTTGCTGAAGCTGGTCTTGAACAGGCCCAGGCCGTGGAAGGGGTTGGACGTGTCCTTGAGCTTGTCGCTCGGCGGGGTGCCGCAGAAGTCGTACTCGGTGCAGCCGAGCTCCTTCAGCTGGTTGATGGCGGTCCACTGGACCAGGTGGGAGTCGCCGTACTGGCCGCGCTGCTGCAGGGAGCCGCCGTCCTTGTACGTTCCCTTGCGGCCGTAGTTGATGACGAAGGCGCCCACGGACGGGACACCGTTTTCGTAGACGAACATCATCCGGCCCTGGCCGCGCTTGAGGAAGTTGGTCCAGAAGCGCTGGTAGTACCCGAAGTCCCGGACGCGGACCTGGGACTTGGCCTCGACGGTGGTGCTCATCAGGCCGTACATGGCCCGGAAGTTCTCCTCTGTGGGCTCGACAGTGTGCACTTCCACGCCCTCGCGGATGGCGCGGCGGACGGCGTTCCGGCCGCGGGAGTGCAGGTTGCGCAGCAGCTGGTTCTCCTCCGGGGAGATGTCCAGCAGTGCGGTGGAATCGTTGGGCTGCAGGTTGTGGGTCTTAACCAGGCCCGCGCCCTCGATGACGCGCCGGGCGTCGTCGGTGAGGACGACGTCGGGCTCGATCTTGATCGCGAAGACGCCCAGCCGGGCGCGCTTGACGAAGTCGGCGTTGGCCTTGGCGATGCCCGGAATGTCCTCGACGGAGGCGACGTCGGGTCCCTTGATCATGTACCAGAGCTTGCCCAGCACGGGGAAGCTCTTCTCCAGGACCAGGTTGTAGCTGGTGTAGTCGGCCGTCTCGTACACCAGGTGCAGGGGCTTCCAGCCGTAGTGCTGCTTGACCTCGGCGAAGGCCTCCGACTGCAGCAGGTTCCCGCCGTTGGGGTTCGCGGTGACGCGGGCGTCCCAGGTGGCAACCTCTTCGGCGGAGGCAAAGCGGGCGGTGAATTCTCGCAAGGGTGCGGTATCCAATCTTTGCGGGACGAGCTTCGGCGGCATGGCTGGCATGCACCACCAAGTCTATCGGCGTCACGGGTGGCCGGGACGCCGCCCCTGTGGCCGCCAGCGGCTCCCGAGCTAGGCTGAAGGCATGCAACCGCAGCCTGACCCGCAGCCTGAACTAAACGCCTCCCGCCAGGCCGGGCCGGGCGCGTCGGCGCACCGGGGAGCCGGCGCCCAGGTACTGGGCCTGCTTGTGCTGCTCGCAGCCTCCGCGCTGGTTGCCGGACTCAGCGGCCTGGCCTCCGCCAGCAACGTCGACGGCTGGTATGCTTCCGCGGACAAGGCCCCGTGGTCGCCACCGAACTGGGTTTTCGGACCGGTCTGGACGCTGCTCTACACCGTGATGGCGGTGGCGGCGTGGCTGGTGTGGCGCACCCGCGCCGAGGGGACCCGCCGGGCGCTGACCCTCTACGCCGTCCAGCTGGTGCTGAACCTGCTGTGGACACCGGCGTTCTTTGCCCTCTACCCGGCCCTGGGTACGCCGGCGCTGTGGATTGCCCTGGTCATCATCGTGGCGCTGGCCGTGGTCCTGGCGGCAACGCTGGTCCGCTTCCGCCGGATCAGCCGCCCGGCCGGCTTGCTGCTGATCCCCTACCTGGCGTGGGTGGTCTTCGCCTCGACGCTGAACCTGTGGGCGGCCTTCACCAACTGAGTGGTCGCCTCAGCACTCCACGACGTTGACGGCAAGGCCGCCCATGGCGGTCTCCTTGTACTTGGAGCTCATGTCCTTGCCGGTCTCGCGCATGGTCACGATCACCTCGTCGAGGGAGACCCGGTGCGACCCGTCGCCCCAAAGCGCCATCTTGGCGGCGTTGATGGCCTTCGCCGCCGCGATGGCGTTGCGTTCGATGCACGGGATCTGCACCAGTCCGCCGATCGGGTCGCAGGTCAGGCCGAGGTTGTGTTCCATCGCGATTTCGGCGGCGTTCTCCACCTGCTGCGGGGTGCCGCCCATGACCTCGGCGAGGCCGGCGGCGGCCATCGACGACGCCGAGCCCACCTCGCCCTGGCAGCCGACCTCTGCGCCGGAGATGGAGGCTTGTTCCTTGTAGAGGACACCGATGGCACCCGCGGCGAGCAGGAACTTCACCACGGTCTCCTCCCGGTCCTGCTGGGTGGCCTTGTCCATGCCGGGGGCGAAGTGCAGCGCGTAGTAGAGCACGGCGGGGATGATCCCGGCCGCGCCGTTGGTGGGTGCGGTGACGACGCGGCCGCCGGAGGCGTTCTCCTCGTTGACGGCCAGGGCGATCAGGTTCACCCATTCCTGCCAGTACTTCGGATCCCGGAAGTCCGGGTCCTCCTCGCAGCTTTCCTTCATCAGCCGCTCGTGCCAGTCCGGGGCACGGCGCCGGACGTTCAAGCCGCCCGGCAACAGGCCCTTGCGCTTGAGGCTGACGGCCACGCATTCCTCCATCACGGAGTAGATGTGCAGCAGACCGGCGCGGATGTCCTCGGCGGTGCGGATATCCTCCTCGTTGACCAGCATGACGTCGCTGATCCGCAGGGAGGTGTTCCGGCAGTGTTCGAGCAGTTCGGCGGCGGTGCGGAACGGCAGGGGCAGTTCCTTTTTGGATTCGTCGAGTTCCTGCTGCGCCGCTTCCTCCTCGCCCTCGCGGACGATGAAGCCGCCGCCGACGGAGAAGAACGTCGCCTGGTGCAGGATGCCGCCGTCGGCGTTGGAGACGGTGAACGTCATCCCGTTGGTGTGCCGGGGCAGCACCGTGAGGGGGCGGAGCACCATGTCCTTGACCCCGTAGGGAAGTTCGACGGCGCCGGCCAGCTGCAGCGTCCCGGTCCCGGCGATCGCGGCGAGCCGCTCCTCGACCTCGTCGGGGAGGATCTTCTCCGGGTGGTACCCCTCGAGGCCCAGCAGGATGGCGGTCATGGTGCCATGCCCGTGTCCGGTCGCGGCGAGCGAGCCGTACAGGTCCACCCGCAGCGACGCCACCCGCTCAAGGTCGCCCGACGCCTTCAACTCCTCGGCAAATAACGCAGCGGCCCGCATCGGCCCCACGGTGTGCGAACTCGAGGGCCCGATCCCAATCGAGAACAGATCAAAGACGCCTACAGCCATTACTAAATCCTAACTAAACACTGCATAAGTGAGCTTCGCCGTCGGGCCGGCTTGGGTGGGAGGGCACCGGACATCCTCTGCATGCTGCTCCTTCGTCGCTTTGACGCATGCTGCCGGATGCCCGGCACCCTCCCTTTGGCCCGTCACCTTGGCGCCGTGGTCCCGGACGCCAATTGAGTAATGCCAACAACGGCATGCGACCCCCGGAGGGGGCGGCGGAGCCGGGCTTTTCGAAAGCGTGCGTCTAAGCGAGGTACGAGCGAGCACGCGTGAAAAGTCCGGTCCGCCGGCCCCGGAGCCAACCACGGTGGCGGGCACGTGAGCCAACCACGGCGGCGCCCCCGGAGCCAGCCACGGCAGCGGGCACCGGAGCCAACCACGAAGACGGCGGGCACGGAGAACGAGGGGCGAATCAGCCCAGGTTCGTCACCGACGGGTAGAGCGGGTGGGCGGCGGCGAGGGCCTGGACCCGGTCGCGGAGCCCGGAGAGGTCGGCGTCGGCGTCGGCAATGAGGGCCTCGGCGATAATGTCCGCCACCTCGGTGAACGCCGCCTCGCCGAAGCCGCGGGTGGCCAGGGCCGGGGTGCCGATCCGCAGGCCGGAGGTGACCATCGGCGGGCGCGGGTCGAACGGGACGGCGTTTCGGTTGACGGTGATGTCGATCGCGGCGAGCCGGTCCTCGGCTTCCTGGCCGTTGAGTTCGCAGTCGCGCAGGTCCACCAGGACAAGGTGCACGTCGGTGCCGCCGGAGACCACGGAGATGCCCTTGGCGGCGACGTCGTCGCGGGTGAGACGGTCGGCGAGGATCCGGGCGCCGGCCAGGACGCGCTCTTGGCGCTCCTTGAACTCGGCGGACGCGGCGACCTTGAAGGCGACGGCCTTGCCGGCGATGACGTGCTCCAGCGGCCCGCCCTGCTGGCCCGGGAACACGGCCGAGTTGATCTTCTTGGCGATGTCGGCGTCGTTGGAGAGGATGATGCCGCCGCGCGGACCGGCGAGGGTCTTGTGCGTCGTCGACGTCGTCACGTGCGCGTGCGGCACCGGGGACGGGTGCATTCCGGCGGCGACCAGGCCGGCGAAGTGCGCCATGTCCACCATCAGGTAGGCGCCGACGGCGTCGGCGATCCGGCGGAACTCGGCGAAGTCGAGCTGGCGGGCGTAGGCGGACCAGCCGGCAACGATCAGCTGCGGCTTGTGCTCGTGCGCCAGGCGCTCGACCTCGGCCATGTCGATCCGGTGGTCGTCCTCGCGCACCTGGTACGGGATGACGTTGTAGAGCCGGCCGGAGAAGTTGATCTTCATGCCGTGGGTCAGGTGGCCGCCGTGGGCCAGGTTCAGTCCCATGATGGTGTCGCCCGGACGGATCAGGGCGTGCATGACGGAGGCGTTGGCCTGGGCGCCGGAGTGCGGCTGGACGTTCGCGTATTCGGCGCCGAACAGGGCCTTCACCCGGTCGATGGCGAGCTGTTCGATGACGTCAACGTGCTCGCAGCCGCCGTAGTAGCGCTTGCCCGGGTAGCCCTCGGCGTACTTGTTCGTCAGGACGGAGCCCTGCGCCTGCATGACCGCGCGGGCGGTGTGGTTCTCGGAGGCGATCATCTCCAGCCCGTCGCGCTGGCGGGCGAGTTCGGCGTCGATCTTCGCCGCGATCTCCGGGTCCAGCTCCGACAGGTCCGCGTCCAGGGACGGGGAGACGACCTGTTCGAACACTGCGGTGTGCGTGCCGGCGGCCGCGCTCACAGTTCGCCGCCGTTCTTGGAGGCGTAGTCCTGGGCGGAGAGGAGCGGGCCGTCTGAGACGGCGGCGACCTTGAAGAGCCAGCCGGCGCCGTACGGGTCGCTGTTGATCAGGGCCGGATCGTCGACGACGGCGGAGTTGGTCTCGGTGACCTCGCCGGTGACGGGGGCGTACAGGTCGGACACGGACTTGGTCGACTCGACCTCGCCGCAGGTCTCCCCCGCGGTGACCGTGGAGCCGACCTCGGGGAGGTCGACGTAGACGATGTCGCCGAGGGCGTCGGTGGCGACGGCGGAGATGCCGATGGAGACGACGTCGGTGCCGTCCTCCCGGGAAACCCACTCGTGCTCGTCGGAGTACTGCAGTTCAGGAGCTACTTTTGCCATGAAAAATTCCTAAGTTTGGAGGGTAAAAAGCCTAGCGCGTGGGGCGCACCCCGAAGGGCGCGCCCCACGGAGTGTTACTTCTGGCGCTTGTAGAACGGCAGGGCGACGACCTCGAACGGTTCGGGCTTGCCGCGCAGGTCGATGTCCAGGGTGGTGCCGGGTTCGGTGTAGGCGACGTCGACGTAGGCCATGGCCACGGGGTAGCCCAGGGTGGGTGAGGGCTGGCCGGAGGTGACTTCGCCGACGACGGCGCCGTCCTTGAGGACCGGGTAGTGGCTGCGTCCGGCGCGGCGGCCGAGGCCCTTGAGCCCGACGAGGCGGCGGCCGGTGGTAGTGCCGGCGCCCGCGTCCTTCTTGGCGGCCAGCGCGGCCTTGCCGACGAAGTCACCCTCCTTGGAGAGCGCGACGACGGGGCCGAGGCCCGCGGCGAACGGATCGCCTTGGAGCGAGAGTTCGTTGCCGTAGAGGGGCATGCCGGCCTCGAGCCGCAGGGAGTCGCGGGAGGCGAGCCCGGCCGGGGTCAGTTCCCCCTCCTCGGCGATGGCGATCAACGCCTGCCAGAGGGCGGCGGCGTCGTCGTTGTCCACGAAGATCTCGAAGCCGTCCTCGCCGGTGTAACCGGTACGGGCGAGCAGCAGGTCCTTGCCGGCGCCGGCGACCATGAAGGGAACTTCGACGGCGGCGTAGTACTTCAGGCCGGTGACGAGGTCGTGCTGGGCGGCGGGAACCAGGCGCATCAGGATGGCCTCGGCCTTGGGGCCCTGGACCGCGACCAGCGAGATCTCGGCGGATGCATCCCGGACCGTGACGTCGAAGCCGCCTTCCTGGGCAGAAGCCGCCCGCTCGGCCAGGGCCGCGGCGACGACCTTGGCGTTGCCGGCGTTGGGCACCACGAGGAAGGCGTCGGTACCGTCGGCCCCCGCCGGGCGGCGGTAGGTGATCAGGTCGTCGATGATGCCGCCGTCCTCGTTGCAGATCAGCGAGTACTTGGCCTTGCCGACGGCCATGGCGGAGATCTTGCCCACCAGGGCGTAGTCGAGGAAGGCCGCGGCGTCGGGGCCGGTGACCCAGACCTCGCCCATGTGGGAGAGGTCGAACAGGCCCGCGGAGGCGCGGACGGCGTGGTGTTCGGCGAGTTCGGAGCCGTACTTCAGGGGCATCTGCCAGCCGCCGAAGTCGGTGAAGGAGGCGCCGAGCTTCTTGTGCTCTTCGTACAGGGCGGTGTAGTTCTCAGTCATCGGAGGCCTCAGTTTTCGAATTCGGACAGCGGCGGGCAGGAGCAGATCAGGTTGCGGTCCCCGGCGGCGCCGTCGATCCGGCCGACCGGCGGGAAGTACTTGTCCTGCTTGAGCGTGTGGACCGGAAAGACGGCCTGCTCGCGCGAGTAGGAGCGGTCCCAATCGGTGCTGATGGTCGCGGCCGCGGTGTGCGGGGCGTTGCGCAGCGGGCTGCTCTCGACGGTGAAGTCGCCGTGGGCTACCTGGTCGATCTCGGCGCGGATGGCGATCATCGCGGTGATGAACCGGTCGATCTCGCCGAGGTCCTCGGATTCGGTGGGCTCGACCATCAGGGTGCCGGCCACGGGGAACGCCAGGGTGGGGGCGTGGAAGCCGTAGTCGATCAGGCGCTTGGCGACATCCTCGGCGGTGACGCCGGTCTTGGCGGTGAGTTCGCGCAGGTCCAGGATGCACTCGTGCGCCACCAGGCCGCCCTCGCCGGTGTAGAGCACCGGGAAGGAGTCGTTCAGGCGGGCAGCGATGTAGTTGGCCGCGAGCAGCGCCGACTTGGTCGCCTCGGTCAGGCCCTCCCCGCCCATGAGCTTCACGTAGGCCCAGGAGATCGGCAGGACGCCGGCGGAGCCGTAGCGGGAGGCGGAGATCGGGGTGCCGTCCGCGCCGTTGGCCGGGTCCGCGGCGTTGCCGGGCATGAACGGTGCCAGGTGGGCCTTGGCGGCGACCGGGCCGACGCCGGGACCGCCGCCGCCGTGCGGGATGCAGAAGGTCTTGTGCAGGTTCAGGTGTGAGACGTCGCCGCCGAACTGGCCCGGCTGGGCGAGGCCGACGAGGGCGTTCAGGTTGGCGCCGTCGATGTAGACCTGGCCGCCAGCGGCGTGGATCGCGTCGCAGACCTCGCGGACGTCGGCGTCGTACACGCCGTGCGTGGACGGGTAGGTGATCATGATGCAGGACAGGGCGTCCTTGTGCTGCTCGATCTTGGCCTGCAGGTCGGCGTGGTCGATGGTCCCGTCGGATGCGGTGGCGACGACGACGACCTTCATGCCGGCGAGCACCGCGGAGGCGGCGTTGGTGCCGTGCGCGGAGGCCGGGATGAGGCAGACGTTGCGCTGGTCGTCTCCGCGGGAGAGGTGGTAGCCGCGGATGGCCAGCAGGCCCGCGAGCTCGCCCTGGGAACCGGCGTTCGGCTGGATGGAGACCTGGTCGTAGCCGGTGATCTCGGTCAGCTGGGCCTCGAGGTCATCGATCAGTTCGCGCCAGCCGGCGGTCTGGGATTCCGGGGCGAACGGGTGGATGGAGGCGAACTCCGGCCAGGAGATGGCTTCCATTTCGGCCGTGGCGTTCAGCTTCATAGTGCAGGAGCCCAGCGGGATCATGGTGCGGTCCAGGGCCAGGTCGCGGTCCGAGAGGCGGCGGATGTAACGCAGCAGCTGGGTCTCGGAGCGGTGGGTGTTGAAGACCGGGTGCTGGAGGTAGTCGGAGCTGCGTTCGACGGCGGAGTCCAGGGCGAAGGCACTATCCGTGCCTGAGGCAGGGTCGGCCACGCTCGCGCCGAACGCGGCGGCGACGTCGGCGACGTGTGTCCCCGTCGTGGCCTCATCCGCGGAGATGCCGACGGTGTCCGCGTCGATGGCGCGCAGGTTGATGCCCTTGGCGTCGGCGGCGGCGATGATGTCGGCGGCCTTCCCCGGCACGGAGACGGTGATGGTGTCGAAGAACGAGGTGTGCACGACGTCCAGGCCGGCGGCCTTGAGCGAGGCGGCGAGGGTCCGGGCATGGCCGTGGACGGTCTCGGCGATGGCCTTCAGCCCGTCGGGGCCGTGGTAGACGGCGTAGAAGGACGCGACGATGGCCAGCAGCGCCTGCGCGGTGCAGATGTTGGAGGTGGCCTTCTCGCGGCGGATGTGCTGCTCGCGGGTCTGCAGGGCCAGGCGGTAGGCCGGGACGCCGGCGGAGTCCTTGGAGACGCCCACCAAGCGGCCGGGCATGGAGCGCTCCAGGCCCTTCTGGACGGCCATGTAGGCCGCGTGCGGGCCGCCGAAGAACAGCGGGACGCCGAAGCGCTGGGCGGAGCCGACGGCGATGTCGGCGCCCTGCTCGCCGGGAGGGGTGATCAGAGTCAGGGACAGCAGGTCTGCGGCGACGGTGACGAGCGCGCCGCGTTCCTTGGCCTCGGCGATGACGGCGGAGTGGTCGAAGACGCGGCCGGAGGCGCCGGGCTGCTGCAGCACGATGCCGTTGATGGTGCCCTCCGGGAGGCCCTTGGACAGGTCGGCGACTTCCACCTCGAAGCCCAAAGCCTCGGCGCGGCCCTTGACGATCGCGATGGTCTGCGGGAGGCAGTCGGCGTCCATGACGGTCTTACCGTCGCGGGCGTCCTTGTTCTTGTTGGCCCGGCGCATCATCAGCACGGCCTCGGCGACGGCGGTGGCTTCGTCCAGGAGCGAGGCGTTGGCGATCGGCAGGCCCACCAGGTCCTGGACCATGGTCTGGAAGTTCAGGAGGGCCTCGAGCCGGCCCTGGGAGATTTCGGGCTGGTACGGCGTGTAGGCCGTGTACCAGGCCGGCGCCTCGAGGATGTTGCGGCGGATCACGGCGGGGGTGACGGTGTCGTAGTAGCCCTGGCCGATCATCTGCACGGCGGTCTTGTTCTTGGCGGCGAGCTTGCGCAGCTCTGCCAGGACCTCCACCTCGCTCAGCGCGGCGGTCAGTGCCAGGCCGGAGTCCTGACGGATGTCCTTGGGAACGGCGGTATCAACGAGCGCGTCGACGGTGTCGTAGCCGACGGCCTTGAGCATGGTCTCGACGTCGGCCTGGCGGCGGGCGCCGATATGCCTGTCAACGAAGGACGTGGAGGCTGAGGTAACGGTCACAAGGAACTCCATAACTAAGGCGGCGCAGGGTACGCCGCAGTGATTCGGGTTCCTCCCCGCTCTGTATTGGACCTGAGAGTTTCCGCGCGACCCTTTGGCGGGGCCCCGCTTGCACCGTCGGTGAGCGCGGCATCCCGGGGGACTTGTGGCGCGCTGCTTTCCAGAGTGGCCTCGCCGCGGCGGTACATGGGCCTGAGAGATTCCTGGGGAGGATTTGCTCCTACGGCGCCTGCGTGTACAACTGGCAGGACTCTCCCGCCGCAGATCAAAGGCATATTCAGTTGCTCGTGACCATGGTCACAGCACTCATTGTCCTATGCCGGAGCCCACGTCCGCAAACTTCATTTCTCCCCGTCCAACGCTCCCTCGCTTTCGGCGCGATTTCCTGCGACCCTCCCTCACATCCGGCCCACTTTTCCGGAACGCTCCCTCCGGTTCAGCTCTATCTTCTGCGACGCTCCCTCACGTCCGGTCCACGTTTCCACGACGCTCCCTCAGGTTCGGAGGTTATTTCCAGAAAGCCCGCTCACCCGACATGCGGGTGCATCCCTCAAATGAGCGCCGGACGTGAGGGAGCATCCGCTGGAGAGGTGCCGGACGTGAGGGAGCGTCCCGTGGAGAGGTGCCGGACGTGAGGGAAAGTCCCGTGGAGTGCCGCCTGACGTGAGGGAGCGTCCGCTGGAGAGGTGCCGGACGTGAGGGAGCGTCCGCTGGAGAGGTGCCGGACGTGAGGGAGCGTCCGCTGGAGAGGTGCCGGACGTGAGGGAGCGTCCTTAGGGGCGGAGGCGGTCGACGGCGGCGAGGAGGCTCTCGACGTCGTCGTCCACCGCAAGCGGCGTGGCACCCGCGCTGCGGGCCAGCATGGCGTTGAAATACAGGCCGTCCCCCATGTAGAGCACCGCCTTGGCCATTCCGGGCCCGACGTCGGCGGCGAGCAGTTCCAGCCAACTGGCCTGCACGCCGGCCATGCGGCGCAGGGTCTCGGCGTGCGCCACCTCGGCGAGCCGGGTGGCCGCGACGAAGACCCGGTCCAGGGCGGTATCCGCCCAGACCGAGGACTTGATGAAGTAGGCGGCCGCACCCTCCGGCGCCGCGGCCATGGCGGCCAGGTCCTCGGCCAGCAACAGGTCCAGCCGCTCCAGGAGGACCGCGATCATGGCCTCCTTGTTCGGGAAGTGGTACAGCAGGCCGCCCTTGGAGACCCCGGCCCGCTTTGCCACCGCGTCGAGGGTGGCGGCCCGCTCCCCTTCGGCGATGAGCAGGGATTCGAAGGCGTCGAGGACGGCCTCGCGGGCGACGGGTTTCCTGGGCATGGCTCCCATCATGCCCGGTGGGAGCCTGATTTCTTAACTATACCGTCCAGACGGTATAGTTATTCTGATGAAGACCTTGCTTCCTGTTGCCGCGCATCCCACGGCCGGCCCCCGGGCGCCGTGGCGGGACTGGCTGGCGTTATCGCTGCTGATGTTTCCGGTCCTTCTCGTGGCGGTCGACAACACCGCCCTGACCTTCGCCCTGCCCGCGATCGCCCGCGACCTGAATGCCACCGGCGTCCAGCTGCTGTGGATGGTCGACGTGTACCCGCTGGTGCTTGCAGGCCTGCTGGTCGCGATGGGCAGCATCGGGGACCGGATCGGCCGCCGGCGGCTTCTCTTCACCGGCGCCGCCGGCTTCGCGGCGGTGTCCGCGGCGACCGCGTTCGCCCCCGGCCCGGAGTGGCTGGTGGCCGGTCGGGCGGCGCTGGGGTTCTTCGGGGCCATGCTGATGCCCTCCACGCTGTCGCTAATCCGGAACATCTTCCCGGAGCCGAACCGGCGCCGCCTGGCGGTGGCCATATGGGCCGCGGGCTTATCCGGCGGCGCGGCGCTGGGCCCAGTCCTGGGCGGCTGGCTGGTGGAGCACCTCTGGTGGGGTGCGGTGCTGCTGATGGCGGTTCCCATTATCGTGCCGTTGCTGCTCCTCGGCCCCGCCTTCATCCCCGAATCCCGCGACCCGAACCCCGGGCCGGTGGATCTGCCCAGCATCGCGCTGTCCATGCTGGCGATGGCGCCGGCCGTCTATGGCATCAAGATGCTGGCCGTGGAGGGCACCGGCCCGGTGCCGCTGGCGGCCCTCGGCGCCGGGCTCCTCATGGGGTACGCCTTCGTCCGGCGGCAGCGCAGGCTCGCCGTGGGCGGCACCACCGCTCCCCTGCTGGACCTGGGCCTGTTCGGCAATCCGGTGTTCAGCACGGCGATTACGGCCAACGTCCTGGCGCTGTTCTCCTACAACGGCTTCATCCTCTTCCTTGCCCAGCATCTCCAGCTCCTGGAGGGGCAGACGCCGTCCGAGTCCGGGCTGGCGATGGTCCCCGCGCTGGCCGCCACCGTCGCGGCCGGGCTGCTGGTGGTCCCGCTGGTGCGGAAGGTCCGTCCGGGGTTTGTGGTGGCGGGCGGACTGCTGTTCAGCGCCGTCGGATATGCGCTCGTGGCCTTCGGCGACCACAGTTCCGGGCCGGCGATGCTGCTGGCGGCGCTCCTGGTGCTGTGCCTGGGCGTGGGGGCGGCCGAGACCATCTCCAACGACCTGATCCTCGGCGCCGCCCCGGCCGCCAAGTCGGGGGCCGCGTCCGCGATCTCGGAGACCGGGTACGAGGTCGGCTCGCTGCTGGGCACGGCCGTGCTGGGTTCCATCCTGACGGCGTCCTACCAGCGGAACCTGGTCCTGCCCGCCGGGCTCCCGCAGGCCGACCCGGCCGCCGCGGGCCAGGCCCGGGAGACCCTGGCCGGGGCGGCGGAACTGGCCGCGACGCTGCCCGGCCCCCTGGCCGACGCCGTGATGACCGCCGCCCGCGCGGCGTTCGACTCGGGCGTCCACATCACGGCGGCGATTGCGCTTGCCCTGATGGCCGGCGCGGCGGTGCTGGCCGCCGTCGTCCTCCGCCGGGTGCCGCGGGCGCACTGAGCCGGGCCCATTGACTCACGCCCACTGACTCGGGCGCCCCAAAAGGACACCAGCGGCCCTCCGCGAGTCCAAAAGCAGCGTCCGACGCCGGGACTCCCGGCGTCGGACGCTGCCCTGTGTCCTTCGGTTTACTTGCCGGCGTCCGGTGTCGTGACGGAGGCCGTGGCCCGCATGGTTTCGGCGTTGACCAGCCAGGCGAACTGCTCAAGCTTGGCGATGAAGGCGTGCAGCAGGTCCGCGGTGGTGGGGTCCTGCTCGTCCACCTCGTCGTGCACCTTGCGCATGGTGCCAACGGCGGCCTCCAGTGCGGCCACGATCTTCTCGATGGCGTCCTTGGTGTTGATCAGGCCGGTGGGAAACTCGGGCAGGGCGGTGGTCTTCGACACCGTGGAGCTGCGGCCGTCCGGGAGGGCGTGCAGGGCCCGCATGCGCTCGGCCATCTCGTCCGCGAAGGTCCGGGCGGCGTCGATGATCTCGTCGAGCTGCAGGTGCAGGTCGCGGAAGTTGGTGCCGACGATGTTCCAGTGCGCCTGCTTGCCCTGGACGTGGAGTTCGATCAGGTCCACGAGCACGGCCTGCATGTTGCCTGCGAGGGTGGGGGTTGCTTTCATGAATCCTCCTTGGTGGAGCGTCTGGACGGGCTGATGCCACAGACGCTACCGCAGGCAGGAAACGGCAGGGAGAGTTTTCACGATAAGCTTAGTAAGTGAACTTACTAAGCTGGATTCGGGGTCTAGACGGCCTGGTTCAGCGCGGGTCCCTGCGGGAATATCGCCCGCGTGATCCCGCCGGCGGTGGCCTCGGACAGCTGGGCCAGGTAGTCGTTGCGGCGCCGCGGCGTGATCCGGGATTCGGGCTCGAAGCCGCGGTCCGGGTCGTCGGCGTAGTGTGCGGTGAGACCGTCGCGCATCAGCCGGATGGCTTCGGCGCGCTGCTGGGAGACGGCGGCGTGGGTGGAGCCAAGTTCCGCGGCGAGGTCCTTGACGGTCCGGTCGCCGAAGTAGATCTCCTCCACCACGTAACGCATCCGCTCGGGCAGGGACTTCACGGCGGCGCGCAGGTACTGGAGCCGCTCGTCGGCCAGGACCGAGCTCTCCGGGGACAGCGTTTCGGCCGCCAGGGTGTCGACGACGGCGTCGTCCAGCGGGGTGAGGGTGCGCGAGGCATCCGCGAGGGCTGCCTCCACGACGCTCTGCTGGACACCGAGGGCCGCGGCGATCTCGTCGACGGTGGGGGTCCGTCCGAGGGCGGAGGCCAAGGTCTCCTGCACCGACATGGTCTCTTTGATCCGGCGGCGTGCCGAGCGGGTGGCCCAGTCGCTGGCGCGCATCTCGTCGGCAAAGGCGCCGAGGATACGGCGGCGGGCGAACGCGCCAAAGGGAACACCGAGCCCGGGGTCGAAGGAATCGGCCGAGGTAATCAGGGCTACGGCGCCAGCCGACGCCAGGTCATCGCGCGAGAGGTGGGACGCCTTCGAGCACAAATCTGAGACGAGGTAGCCAACCAGCGGAAGGTGCTGAGTGACCATCTCGTTGCGTTCCACGCGATTCAATAGTGTGTCCCCCCATGAGACCGGTTCAGGAGCTGTAAAACAGCGGAAGCCGCATCCCCAAACGGCCCCGTGCTCCCCCCATGGGAGTCGGTCTTCGACGGTCGGGTGCAGCGCCCAGATCGAAACCTATCACCTGATCCGGAATCTGCGTGTACCCTCAGGAAAAAGCTTGGCCGAAAATGCGGAAAGCCGTCATACGGCCGGGATGGCAAGGGAATGGGGCCCATGGGTGCGGGGGATCTTTCGGCGGCGCTGTGGCAGGAACGCCGGCAGCTTGAATTGCTGTTGTTCCGGCTCGAAACGCAGCGCCTGCACCTTGCCGCCGGCAACCTCGCCTGGCTGAATTTCACCTCCTCCGAAATCGAAGCCGTGCTGGACCGCCTCCGCTTCGAGGCGCTCGCCCGCAACGTCGAGTCCGCGGCCGTGGCCGGTGAATGGGGCCTCCCGGCGCAGGCCACCCTGGTGGAGCTGATCGCCGCCGCGCCGCCCGGCGCCTGGCCCACGGTCCTGCAGGATCACCTCGAAGGGTTGCGGGCCCTCCTGGGACGGCTCGCCGCCGCCTCCGCCACGAACGAAACCGCTCTCCTGGGGCTGGAACCGCCGGCGGCCGCGAGCGCCGAGGCGATGCTCGACCAGCTGACGCTGGCCGCCAACATTGAACGTGCTCTGGCCATCACCCGGCGCGCCGCACAGCCTTTGATGGCCCAGTACCTCGGGGACGACGCGAACTCGCTCTAGCCGTTGACTCCGGCAGCGGGTTCGGCGTCGGATGCCGGGGCGGCGGGATCGGACTGTGCCGGTGTGGAGGGGGCCGGTGTGGAATGTGCCGGCGTGGCGGGTGCGGGAGCCGGCGCGAGCAGGCCGCGCAACGCGTCCTCGGTGCCGGAACCGTCGTCGGCGCCCGCCTGGGCGGCCGCGAGGTTCGCCGCGGCGATCGCCTCGATAACTTCCCGGCGCTGGATCGGGACACCGCGGGGTGCCTCGATGCCGATCCGGACGCCGTCGCCGCGGCCTTCCAGAACAGTGATGACGATGCCGTCGCCGATCATAATCTGTTCGCCCGGCTTGCGTGTGAGTACCAGCATTCTCTCAATCTACCCTTCGCTGCCGTCTGCGGCGGCCCATGGAAGCGGGTTACCGGCCGGCTTCCCGTCGATCCATCCCACCGGGATGTTCAGTGCCTCGACGGTCTCCGGCGAGGAGGTGTACGCGGCGCCGACGACGGCCATGGCGTCGATCTCCAGCCGCGACCGGACCACGTTGATCCAGCGGGCGGTATCCGCGGTTTTCCGGCCGGCGTCCACCACCACCCAGACCTGGTCCGGGGAAAGGGCCGCGAGGGCCTGGAGCCGGGCCAACGCGTGCCGGCCCTTGCCGAGCCCGAAGGCCGCGATGACGGTTTGCTCGGTTTCCACGGCGTGGGCGCGGGCCGCCGTCGCGCTCTGACGGCCGTCCAGGTGCAGGTGGCCGTAGGCGCTGAGCTCGCCCGCGGTGCGCACGTCCGCCCCGCCCGCGGCAATGGACATGTCCAGGGCCGTGTCCAGCGGGTCGTCGCCCAGGCCCACCAGGACCACCAGGTCTCCGGTGCCGCGGAGCGGAACCGGGGCCGGGATGCGTTTCGGGACCACGGGTGCCTCGGACCGATCCTCGCCGCAGCGGACACTGTCGGCCGGTTCGGCGGGGCCGAGCAGGCTCACGGCGGCGGTGCAGGCACCGGCTGCAGCGGCGCCGGGTGCGGTTCCGCCGGGTGCGGTTCCGGTGGGTGCGCCGGCGGGCTGCGGTGCCCTCGCGGGTGCCGGCGAGGCGGCGGTCGACGGCGGTTGCAGCCCGGAACCGAGCTGGTTCAGCAGGTCGGCGAAGCCGGGCGTCTCCGTGGACAGTGCCGGCTGGGCCGGGCGGTGCATGGTCATCTCGGCGGCGTCTGCCTCGGCCAGCAGGGCCGCGATGGCGTCGCCCTGCAGGGCGTGGCCGGGCGCGGATACGCGGGCCTGCTCGCCGGGGGTGGCAGCGGAAGCGGAGGGCCCCGGGGCGGCTCCACCGGAGGCACCAGCCGGCGGGGCCGGCGTGGCGGAAGCAGCGGGGTCAGCCTTCGCCGCCCGGCCTGCCTTGGCCGCCTTGGCGGCCTTGCGGCGGGACTTGCGGCCGGGCTCCTCGGCAGCCGGGGCTGCCGGGGACACAGCCGACGCCGCCGACGCCGGCTGCGGTGCACCGGCCGGAGCGCCCGGCACGGACGGAGCGGCAGGCACCGTCGGCGAAGAAGAATCGGACGCCGCCGCCTGGGCCGCCGGGACGCCGTCGCCAATGATGACCGGGGCGCCGTCGCCGTCGGCGTTCAGCACGTCGGCGTCGGGCACCACCTCACCCGTGACGACGTCGTGCCGCGGCTGCAGCTCGACCACCGCCTCGTAGCGGTTGGCCGCGAACATCCCTGCGATGCCCGGGCTGATGACGCGTTCGGCCGAGACGATCCGCGCCGCGGGGCCGTACTGGGCCCGGGCCTTGGCCTGGATCTCCTCGAGCGAGGCTCCCTTAAGCCGATAGCGGTTCGGCATGGCGCACGACTCCTACGGTCTCGATCCGGACGTTGGCGGAGGTGACCTCCCGGTAGGAGAGCACCGGAAGGGACCCGGGCTGGGCGCCCATCAGGCGGTGGATGGCCGGGCGCAGGGCGGGGGCGCAGACCAGCACGGGTTGCCGGTTGGCGGCCGCCGCGGCGTCCATGGCGTTCTGGACCGAGCGGAGCACGGCGTCGAGGCGGTCCTGGCCCATGACGATCTGGCTGCCTCCCTCGGCGGGGCGCATGTCCTCCAGCATGGACTGCTCCAGCAGCGGGTCGATCATGATCACGTTCAGCACCGGGCCGTCCATGAAGCGTGCGGTGAGCGCCGGGCCCAGGGACTGGCGGGCCGCCTCCACGAGGGATTCCGGATCGGTGGAGACCTTGGCGCGGAGCGTGAGCGCCTCGTAGATCCGGGCGAGGTCGTTGATCGGGACCTGCTCGTCCAGGAGGCCCTGGAGGACCCGCTGCAGCTCGGCCAGGGAGAGCAGCGCGGGGGTGAGTTCCTCGACGGCGGACGGGCTCTGCTTCCGTACGCCTTCGGTGAGGACCCGGACGTCTTCGCGGGAGAGCAGCCGGGCGGCGTTGGCAGTGACGATCGAGGACAGGTGGGTGACCAGCACGGACACACGGTCGATCACGGTGGCGCCGGTCATTTCCGCGTTGTGCCGCATCTCGGCGGGGATCCACTTGCCGGCCAGGCCGAAGACCGGTTCGATCATCGCCACACCCGGCAGGGAATCCAGGGAGTCGCCGAGGGCCAGCATCTGCCCGGCCGGGGCACTCCCCCGCCCGGCCTCCACGCCGGCGATGCGGATGGCATAGGTGGCCGGGGGCAGGTCCACGCTGTCGCGGGTCCGCACCGGCGGGATGACCAGTCCCAGGTCCATGGCGATCTTGTGCCGGAGGGACCGGACCCGGGCCAACAGGTCGTCGGAGGCGCCGGAGACCATGTCCACCAGGTCCGGGGCCAGCAGGATCTCCACGGGGTGGATCCGCATCTCCTCGAGCAGTTTCTCGTTCGGGTCCTGTTCGGGGGCGCTCAGCGCGGCGGCCTCGGCCTCGCTGGCCTCGGCGGCCTGCCGCTGCGCGGCGACGGTGCGGCGCGAGGCCAGCACCAGGCCGGCGCCCACCAGGATGAACGGCAGCGGGGGCATGCCGGGGATCAGCGCCATGGCCATCGCGGCCACGCCGGCGATCATCAGGGCGTTCGGGGACTGCAGCAGCTGGGTGGACGCGGTCCGGCCCATGTCCGCCTCGGCGTTGGACCGGGTCACGATCATGCCGGTGGAGACGGCCATCAGCAGCGCCGGGATCTGGGTGACCAGGCCGTCGCCCATGGTCAGCAGGCCGTAGGTGCCCAGCGCGTCGCCGATCTGCTGGCCGCGCTGGAGCATGCCGATGGCGATGCCGCCGACAAAGTTGATGATGATAATGATGATGCCGGCGATCGCGTCGCCCTTGACGAACTTGGAGGCACCGTCCATGGCACCGTAGAAGTCGGCCTCGGCGGAGACCTCGGCGCGGCGGGCGCGGGCCTGGGTGTCCGTGATCAGGCCGCCGTTGAGGTCGGCGTCGATGGCCATCTGCTTGCCGGGCATCGCGTCGAGGGTGAAGCGGGCCCCCACCTCGGCGACGCGCTCGGCGCCCTTGGTGACGACGACGAACTGGATGACCACGAGGATCAGGAAGACGACGGCGCCGATGATCATGGAGCCGCCCACGGTGACCTTGCCGAAGGCCTCGATGACCTGGCCGGCGTAGCCGTTACCCAGGACCAGGCGGGTGGAGGCCACGTTCAGGCCCAGCCGGAACAGGGTGGCCACCAGCAGCAGTGAGGGGAAGACGGAGAAGTCCAGCGGCTTCTTCACGAACATGCTGGTCAGCAGCACCAATAGCGCCAGCAGGATGTTGCAGACGATCAGGAAGTCGAGCAGCGGTGCCGGGACCGGGACCACCAGCAGGAGCACGATGCCGACAATGCCGATGGGCACCGCCAGCCGGGCGAGCCTGTTGTTCATGACGCGGTCCTTTCACTGGGGCGTGCGCAGCAACGAGGGTTCATAGTGTGGCTCCCGCCATCCGGTGCAGCCCGGCGGCGGAGCCGCGGGCCTTGAGCGACATGACGAAGGCCAGGACGCCGGCGACGGCGTGGTAGAAATCGACCGGGATTTCCTGGCCCAGTTCGCAGGCGCCGTGCAGGGCCCGGGCCAGCGGGATGTCCTGCACCATCGGCACCTGCTTGTCCTCCGCTTCCTGGCGGATGCGGGCCGCGACGTGGCCGGCGCCCTTTGCCACCACGCGCGGGGCGGACTTGCCCGGTTCGTACTTGAGCGCGACGGCGACGTGCGTCGGGTTGACGAGGACGACGTCGGCGTCGCTGATCGCGGCGATCATGCGGTTCCGGCTCATCGCCAGCTGCCGTGCCCGGCGCTGGGAGCGGATCAGCGGGTCGCCTTCGCTGCTCTTGTTCTCGTCCTGGACTTCCTTCTTGGACATCCGGGTCTTCTTGCGGTTCCGGCGCATCACCACGAAGAAGTCGACCGCCGCGAGGCCGATGCCGGCGAAGACCGCGAACTGCACCAGGGAGGCGACGCCGCCGCCGGCCGCCGCGACCACGCCGGAGACCGGCAGGCCGCCTGCGGTCAGCAGCACCGGGATCAGTCCCTGCACCACTGAGTAAAGCACCAACCCGACGACGGCGACCTTGAGCAGCGCCTTCGCCCCGCCCCAGAGCGCCTGGGTGCCGAAGCTGCGCTTGAGCCCGTTGAGCAGGTTGAAGTTTTCGAAGTCGAGCCGGAACTTCTTGACGTGGATGCCGCCCTGCAGGGCGGACCCGATCAGTACCGAGAGGAACACCACCACCAGCATCGGGGTGATGATGCCGGTGACGGAGCCGAGTCCGTCGGTGAGGGCCTTCAGGGCCTTCGCCGGGTCCGGGTCCGCCATGACGGACCGGACACTGAAGAGCTGGTCCACGGCGGAGTTGGCGCCGCTCTGGATGGTGGCGGGGATCATCACCGCGGCCGCGCCGACGGCCAGCCAGGCGGTGAGGTCCTGGGAGCGGGAGAGCTGGCCCTTGGAGCGGACCTCCCGCATCCGCTTCTCGGTGGCCTGCTCGGTTTTCTCCTGTGAATCAGCCATCAGCCCACCCCCAGCACCGTCTTGGCGGCCTGCCCGGCCAGGGTGGACACGATCCGCGGCAGCGCCAGGAACAGGAAGGCGGCCAGCGAGAGGGTGAGCATGATCTTCAGCGGGAAGCCCAGCGAGAACGCGTTCAGCGCCGGCGCCACGCGGGTCAGGAGGCCCAGCCCGACGTCGGCGAGGAACAGCACCACCAGCAGCGGCCCGGCAATCTGCACCGCGGCCAGGAACATCCCGGTCACGGAGGAGGTCATGGCCTGCACGGGCTGGGCGAGGTCAAGGCCTCCGGCCAGGGGCAGGGCCGTGAAGCTGCCGGTGAGTCCGGCGATGACCAGCTGGTAGCCGTCCGAGGCGAAGAGCAGCGCCAGGGCCGCCATCTGCAGGAGGCGGGTGAACTGCGCGCCGTTGACCATCATCTGCGGGTCGAACGCCTGGGCCATCTGGAAGCCGCTGAAGAGGTCGATCAGGCTGCCGGCGGACTGCACGGCGGCGAAGACCAGCAGCACCAGGAAGCCCAGGACCAGCCCGGTGGCCAGTTCCAGGACCACGGCTGTGAAGAACCCCGCGGTGTCCTTGGCGGTGTAGCCGCCGGAGACGCGGCTGGTGACGGCCAGGCCGAGGCCCACGCCCAGCATCGCCTTGATCCGCGCGGGGAAGGCGGCATGCGCGAACGGCGGTGCCACCACCAGGAACGCGGTCATCCGGACGCTGGCCAGGAGAAGGACTTCCAACCAGGTCTGGTCGATCGGGATGCCCACTTCACATGCCCCCGAGCAGTCCGGGGATCTTGGCGAAGAGGTCGTTGGTGAAGGACACCATTTCGGTGATCATCCAGTGCCCGCAGACCAACAGGGCCACGGCGACGGCGGCGAGCTTGGGCACGAAGGACAGCGTGGCTTCCTGCAGTTGGGTGATGGACTGCAGCAGCGAGATGGCGAGGCCCACCACCAGCGCGGTGACCAACACCGGGGCGGAGAGCTTCGCGGCGACGATCATGGCCTGGAGGCAGATATCCAGGACGGCGTTGGCGTTCATCCGGACCCCGCGTAGCTCTGAATCAGCGAGGTGATGATCAGGCCCCACCCGTCCACCAGGACGAACAGCAGGATCTTGAACGGCAGCGAGATCATGACCGGCGGGAGCATCATCATGCCCATGGACATCAGGGCGGCGGAGACCACCAGGTCGATCACCAGGAACGGGATGAAGATGACGAAGCCGATGATGAAGGCCGCGCGCAGCTCGGAGATCATGAACGCCGGGATGAGGGTCTGCAGGGGCACCGCGTCCGGGTTGGCGGGGTTCTCCATCCCCGCGGCCCGGGTCATCAGCGCGATGTCCTCCTCGCGGGTGTGCGCCAGCATGAAGTGCTGCAACGGTACGGAACCGGCGCTGAGCGCGCCGTTGAAGTCGATGGTGCCGTTCAGGTAGGGCTGGACGCCGGTGGTGTTCATCTCGTTGATGACCGGCCACATGACGAAGATCGAGAGGAACAGGGCCAGGCCGGCCAGGACCTGGTTCGGCGGGATCGAGGGCAGCGAGAGCGCGTTCCGGGTCATCGCCAGCACCACGAAGATCTTGGTGAACGAGGTCATCATCAGCAGCAACGCCGGTGCCACGGAGAGCAGCGTGATGCCGATCAGGGTCAGGACGGCGCTGGAGGGCTTCCCGTCCATGCCGTTGATCTCGATGTTGACGCTGCCGGTGTCAGGGCTCGCCGGGGCGGAGGGCGTGGCAGGGGGCGTCGGCGGCACCGGTGCGGCATGGCCGGCGGCGGCGTTGAGCCAGAGGATGAGGATGGCCAGGAGCACGGCGGCCAGGCCGAGGGCCAGGATTTTCTGGAAGCGGTCGACGGCGGTAGGTGCGGGCTGGAGCGTGGAGGACGTGAGCGGGCGGATCAATTGCGGCGTCCGCTCCTGAGCGCGGCGGCGGCCTGCTTCCAGGTGGATCCGGAGAGGATCGACCCGTGCAGCGGCGGGTGGGTGGTGCCCGGGGTAGACCGGCCGGCGGCGGTGCGGGGGTGGGCGTCGCGGTGCATGGAACTGCGGCGGGACAACGGTCGCTCCGCGGCGGGGGCACCGGGCACGGAAGCGGCGGCGTCGTCGATTGCCCCGGGAGCGGCAGACGCGGTTACGGCAGGCACAGCGGCGGCACCAGTGGCACCCGTGGCGGCGAGGATCTGGGCGAAGGCGCCAGCGGCACCGCGGCGCGGTTCGGCGTCGGCCACCTCAACCGGTTCCTCGGGGATGTCCCCGGTGTGCAGGACGTTGACGGCGTGGTCGGTGACGCCCAGCAGGAAGCGCTGCCCGCCGGCGTCCACCACCACCACGGAGGCGCGCTGGCCGACGCTCTGGCGGCTCACCACGCTCAGGGTCGCGTCAGCCCGGCGTCGTCCCGGGCCCTTGCCCAGGCGGCGCTGGAGCACCCAGATGAGGCCCAGCACCGCGCCCAGGGCTACGACTACCCGCAGCCCAAGGATCAGCGAGTCCATTCAGCTAAGTCCCTCGGCCACGTCGAGGATCCGGGTGATGCGCACGGCGTAGTCCTGGTCCAGGACCACGACCTCCCCGTGGGCGATCAGGCGGCCGTTGAGCAGGACGTCGGCGGGGGCGCCGGCGGAGCGGTCCAGTTCGATGATCTTGCCCGGCTCGAGGGAGAGCACGTCCCGGACGGACATCCGGGTGCGGCCGATCTCCACGGTCAGGGCCATTTCGATGTTGTTGATGCGGCCCAGGCGGCCGGCCACGGTGTCGCCGCCGCCGAAGAGGTCGCCGCCGCGGTCCTGGCCGCCGCCGTGTTCGCGCAGGCGTACGGCGAACCAGGCGGCCGGGTTGGTGCCGTCGGAGAGTTCGAACACGGCCGTGTCCGGGTCCGTGAGCAGGCCGGAGGCGTCGGATTCGCGCAGGTCGGAGAGCACCCCGGCGCCGAAGACCGAGCTGGCGGCCTCCATCGCGGGGCGGAGCACGTCGGTGACGGAGACGACGCCGCCGCGGCCGCCGGCCATCCCGCCGGCCGCCTCGTCCAGGAAGGTGCGGTCGCTGAGCATCAGGGCCAGGTCCGCGGTGACGGATCCGACGAAGGTGGCCGTGACGGCCTGCCGGGCGTACGCCGCGGCGGCCCGCGCCGGGACGAGGGCCGTTACCTTGAGGGCCACCGGGCTGGGCAGCTCCTCGACGAGCCGTTCCGCCGACGATTCGTGCTTGGTCAGGGTCATGCTCATTGGTGGTTCTCCTCGATGGTGACAATGACTGCAGCGGCCCGGGACCCGTTACGGGCGGGGGCGGCCGTTGCCAGCCGCGTGCCGTCCAGGGTCAGGTCAAAGGGCCGGTTTTCCAGATGCGGGAGGGTCAGCACGTCGCCGACGGCGAGACCCAGGACCTGGCTGGGGGTGACGTAGGAGGTGGCGAGCCGGACGGACAGTTCCACCGGGACGCGTTCCAGCTGGGAACTGACCCGGGCGGCGGCGTCGCCGCGGTTGTCCGTGGGGTTGACCTTCTTCAACCGGCCCAGCAGCAGCGCTGCCGGGACGGCCAGGGTGGCGGGGGCGCTGATGTTGCCGACGTTGATGATGAACGCGGCGACGATCATCAGCTCGCTCGGCGCGGCGGCCTGGGCGAACTGGGAGTTGTACTGGACGGTGTCCACCTTGATGGCCTCGCTCAGCAGCGGGCCCAGGGAGTAGCCGAGGTCCTCGAGGGCCTCGTCCATCAGGCCCTTCACCAGCGCCTGCTCGATCTGGGTGAACTTCCGGTCCGGCATGGCCGTGTCAGTCGAAGCGCCCAGCATCCGGTTGATCCAGCCCAGGGCTGCGGGGGCGGGGAACTGGACCACCAGTTTGGAGTCCTGGGTGTCGACGGCGCAGAGCACCATGGCTGTCACCGCCGGCAGGGACGCGGCGTACTCGTCGTAGCTCTGCATCCGCACGTCCTCGAGCCGGACCACCGACTTGACGCGCACCTTGGCGGTCAGCTGGGTGCCCCATTGCCGGGCGAAGGTTTCGAAGGCGAGCTCCAGGACCCTGCTGTGCTCACGCGCCAGCGTCGCGGGACGCCGGAAGTCATAGACGCTGACGGTCCGCTCCCGTACCACTTCCCGTTCATCCATAACACTCACGGATGCCACTATCGGCAAGGGAACCGGGCCGGTAAGGCTGCGGCCCGGCCTATTTCCCGCTGAGTTTCAGCACCTCCGGGATGAGCGCCCGGACGGTCTCCGGCTCGTTCGAGAGGACCACGATGTCCACGCGGCGGTTGCGTTCCATCAGCTCCGGCGTCGAGTCGTCGTTGACCTGCCGGGCCGAGCCGAACGCGACGGCGCCGATCCGCTCGGGCGGGACGCTGCCGCGGTCCACCATGAAGCGCAACACGTTGACGGCGCGGGCCGAAGACAGTTCCCAGGTGGAGGGGTAGGCGGTGATGCCGTTGGCGGCGTGGCCCTCCACCATGATCTCCAGCCCGGCCGGGGCGAGGACCGGCGAGATGATTTTGAGGACCTGGATGGCACGGTCGGTCAGCTCGGGCCGGTCCGGGGCGAAGAAGGCCTGCGAACCGATCAGCTTCACGGTCAGCCCGCGCTGGTCGATCTGGAATTCGACGTTCTCGGTCAGTCCGGCGGCGGCAAGGCCGGCCTTCATCTTCTCCTGCAGGGCGCGCAGCCGGTCCACTTCCTTCTTGGCTTCCTCCAGGGCTTCCTGCCGGGAGGGGTCGACGGGAGTGGTGACAGACGGTTGCGGGGACGCGGGAGCCGAGGCGGGGCTGGAAGCAGCGGCGAAGGCCTCGAGGTTCTTGTCCACAAGATCCGGCGGGACCACAGTGCCTTCCGCCGTGTCCACGGTCTGCGTGGCGACCGTGCCGAAGCCGGTGGCCAGGGAGTTACGCAGCTTCTCGAATTTGGCCGCGTCCACCGTGGACATGGCGTACAGCACGATAAAAAGGCACATCAGGACGGTGACCATGTCCATGTAGGACGCCATCCAGCGTTCGTCGACATGGTGTGCCTCGGGCTTCTTGCGCCCGCGACGCCGGGAACTCACGCCGCGTCGTCCAGGCTGGCGGCGATGCCGTCGCCGCTGGGGGCCTTCTTGCCGGAACCGGCGCTCTTGAGCTGGTGTTCGGGCACCATGGAGCGGAGGCGTTCGGCCAGCAGCAGCGGCTGGGCGCCGGCCTGGACGGCCAGCATGCCCTCCATCACCAGGGTCATGCGTTCGATTTCCAGCTCGGAGAGCCGGGCCAGGCAGGAGCTGAAGGGCAGCCAGATGAAGTTTGCGGAGAGCAGGCCCCACAGGGTGGCGACGAAGGCCGCGGCGATCATGTGGCCGAGTTCGTCCGGCTTGGAGAGGTTCTCGAGGACGTGGGTGAGGGAGACGACGGTACCGACGATGCCGACCGTGGGTGCGTAGCCGCCCAGGCTGGCGAAGAACTTCGAGGACGCGTGATCGCTGCGAGTCTTCGTGTCGATCTCGTCCTCCATCTGCACGCGGAGGTCCTCGGCGTCGGTGCCGTCGGCGATGTTCTGCAGGGCGCGGGCGAGGAACGGGTCCTTGAGGCTGGCAGCCTCCTCCTCCAGGGAGAGCAGGCCTTCGGCCCTGGCCTTCTCGGCGAAGCGGACCATCTGGTCGATGCTTTCCTGAGGCTTGGCGGTCTTGCCCATGAACATCGCCGGTACGGCCTTGAATGCCTGGATGACATCCTTGAGCGTGTTTCCGGCCAGACCGACGGCAAGGGTAGCGCCGAACACCAGGACCATGGGTCCGGGCAGCAGCAGCGACGTGATGTTGCCGCCTTCGATGAAGACCATGCTGATCACGGCACCGAAGGCGAGGAGTATTCCGACGATTGTTGCGGGATCCATGGGTTACTTCCTCGGTGCTTCGGGGTCCGGCAAGCCGGCGTCGTCGTCCGTCTCCGCGTCCGGGACCAGGCTCAGCGGATAGCCGGTCACCGCGGGAAAGTCCCGGGCCTTGCTCAACACGTAAGCGCGGTAGTCGGCGATCAGTTCGACCACTTCGGCCAGGCTTTCCAGCACCACGTATGCGGCGCCGTCGAGCGTGACCAGATGGGTATCCGGGCTCTCGTGGATCCGTTCAATCAGGTCCGGGTTGACCGCGAAGCGTGTTCCGTTGAGGCGTGTGACGACGATCATGGGCCGATTCTGCTTTGGGGACGGCCTGGCCGGGGGCGGACAGGCGGGACGGGTGTTCTCCCTTCACTGTCGGCCGGCAGGGCCCGTTCGTTAGGCAGGGGCGTTCCCGGGCCCACTCCCCGGGCGCTTGGTTACCCGGCAACGCGGCGTTGCCCTATCTCTCACGGCTGTTATCCGGCCGGTTTGGCCGCGGTAAGTGATAGGGCAACGACGACGGCGGTGCTAGCGCTTGAGCTGGGTGAGCTCCTGCAGGACCTCGTCCGAGGTGGTGATGATGCGGGCGTTGGCCTGGAAGCCGCGCTGGGCGACGATCAGGTTGGTGAACTCCTGGGAGAGGTCCACGTTGGACATTTCCAGGGAGCCGCCGGCGAGGGTGCCGATGCCGGGGTCGCCGGCCGCGCCGAGCTGGACGTTGCCGGAGTTGGCGGTGGCGACGTAGGAGGAGCCGCCGGCCTTCTCCAGGCCGGCGGGGTTGGTGAACTTGGCCAGCGCGATCTTGGCGAGCACCTGCTTGGTGCCGTTGCTGAAGGACCCGATCAAAGATCCGTCGTTGCCGAGGGTGAAGGATTCGAGCTTGCCAACCGCGGAGCCGTCCTGCCCAGCGACGGTGAGGGAGTTCATCGTCGCGTAGCCGGAGACCTTGGACACGTCGACGGTCAGGCCGCCTGCGGTGGTCAGGGTTCCCGAGGAGCTCAGCTTCCCATCGGCGGAGAAGGTCATGGAACCGATGGGAGTGGCTCCATCCGCGACGTTCCACTGCCCCGCGGTCTTGTCGAACGAGAAGTTCAGGGTCAGGGTGCTTTCGGCGCCGCTGGGGTCATAGACCTTGACGACACGCTGGAGGGAGGTGCCATCGGCTGCGTCGCTGGGCAGGTTGCCGTCCAGCGTGACCTTCTTCGTGGCCGTGGCCACCATGGTGTTCGGGTTCAGCGTGATGTTGCCGATCGGACCTGCCGGGTCCACGGTGCCGCCGTTGGCCGTCCAGCCCTGCAGGATGCCGCCGTCGGGGCTGACCAGCTGGCTGTTTGCGTCGAAAGTCATGGACCCGGCGCGGGTGAAGAGCTGCTGGCCGCCCTTGTTGGTGATGAAGAAGCCGTCGCCGGAGATCATCATGTCCGTGGCGCGGCCAGTGCTCTGCGAGGAGCCCTGGGAGAAGTTGGTGCTGACGCCGGCCACCCGCACGCCGAGGCCGATCTGCGCCGGGTTGCTGCCGCCGGTCTGGCCCTGCGGGGCGGACGCGCCCTGGGTCATCTGGGACAGGGTGTCCTGGAACTGGGTGGTGGAGGACTTGAAGCCCGCCGTGTTGACGTTGGCAATGTTGTTGCCGGTGACGTCGAGCATGGTCTGGTGGGCACGGAGGCCGGAGATTCCGGAGTACAGCGAGCGGAGCATGGGAACTGCCTTTCTACGGGGAAGAGCTGATTAGGAGGCGGCGGGCGCCGTAATGCCGGAAATCGAATCGAGCGGGATGGAGAGGGTGCCGACCTTGACGGTCGGCACCGCGCCGGCGAAGGACACGGACCCGGCGAGGCCGGTTCCGGTGGTGCCGTCGCTGAGGGTGTAGTCGACGTTGTGCCCCACCAGCTGGGCGGCGGCGGAGCGCATCTGCAGCGAGAACGCTTCCTTGCTGTTGGTGGTCATCTCGGTGGTCTTTTCCATCATGGAGAGCTGGATGGTCTGGCTCATCATCTGGTTGGTGTCCATCGGGGCGCTGGGGTTCTGGTTTTTCATCTGGGCCACCAGCAGGGTCATGAACACGTTGGCGTCCATGGTCTGGACGGGTGAGCGCACGGCGGACGCCGGCGTTGAGGTCCCCCCGACAGCCTGCGGGGTGACCGGCTGCGGGATAACCGACTGCGGGGTGATCGGCTGGATCGTCATGGGTCGCGTTCCTTCGTGTCAGACGAGAATGTCGAGGGTGGTCTGGGGGCCGTTCAGGATCCTGGCGGTGCGGAGCGAGCTTTCGTCCGCCAGGGCATCCCACCGGTGGCCCGGCCGGCGGGTGCCCGGGGCGTCCTGGCCGCTGCCGGCCCCGTAGCCTCCCCGGCCCGGGTCCTGTCCACCGTCCAGCCAGGCGTCGGGCCGGTTTTGCTGGGCGCCGTCCTGGCCCCCTGCCGACGGTCCGCTCTGGTCCGAGAGGTTCAAGCTGGCACCGAATCCGGCACCGGCGAGTTCCTTCCGCAGTTCGGGCAGGAGTCCCCGCACCGCCTCGCGGCCGGCCTCCGCCGGGGCGAACAACTCGATCCGCACCCCGGCCGCGTCGATATGCGCACGGACGGTGAGCGGTCCCAGGTCCTCGGGGGAAACCTTCAAGGTCATGATGTGCTGCCCCGGCGTGGCCTCGGCGAGGGTGAAGAGCGGCTTCGCCAGTTGGGGCAGGAGCGGCTGCTGAGGCGCGGCGGGTGGGGCGGCGGGTGCCGGCGCTGCCGACGCCGGGACGGCGGAGGGCGCGGCCGGGGCAACGGTGGCACCGGCGAAGGCCGCGGCGGCTGAGGCGTCGACGGCGGGAGCCATGGCGGCCGGGGTTCCGGCAGCGTCGGATGCGGCGGGCGCGCCGACGGCAGCCGCCGCGGGAACCGGGTGGGCCGCCGACCCTGCCGTGGCGAAGGCGGGCGGCACTGCCACGGATGCAACGACTGCCGGGGCGCCGGTGGGCGCGGCTGCGGCTACGTTTGCGGCGACGCCGGTCCGGGCCGGACCCGCGACGAGGCTGGATGTTCCAGTCACTGGGGTGGTGATCCCGGCGGCAGGATCCGCGGCAACTGCTCCGGCGGCAGGGCTCTCCGGCTGGTGACCCGCGGCTGCGGAGCCGGGACGGGCGCCTGCCTCGCCGGTGGCGGTAGCGGTAGTGGCTGAGGCGAACTGCTGAGCCGCCGAGGCCGCACCGGACGCTGTAGCGGCCAGGCCAGCGATAGTTCCGGCTGCAGGTCCGGCTGCCTGGCCTTCGGTTCCGGCGGGACTTCCTGCCGGCGCTGCGGCCTGGCCAATGGTGCGCGCGAGCGCCCCGGCAGGCGGAGCCCGTCGGCGGCTACATCTGCCTGGGCTGTCGGGGTGGCTCCCGGCCCGCCGTCGGTTGCGACGCCGGATAGAGCAGCACCGGCATCGGCAGTCGGGATGCCGGCAGCCGCAACTCCGGTCAGATCAGGCGTCGCCGACGTCGGCTCCGCACCGGCCTGCGGGGCCGTGACCTGCGGCGTTCCGGGCTGCGTGGCTACGGCCTGCGGAGCAGCGGGCTGCGCCGTGGCCGCCGCGGCCGAGGCGACGGCACCAGCGCCGGCAGCCCCGCCGGCGGCCTCGTCGGTCTGCGTGGAAGCTCCGGTGCGGCGCGCGGCCTTGCCGGTCGGGTGGCCTGCGGCGGCGCGGTCGTGCCCGGCACGGTCGTCGGCGGCAGCCGGCGCCGGGCGCCCGGCCCGGGTCCCGGCGTCGTGCGCAGTTTCCGGCTGGGACCTGCGCGTGGTGGCCCCGACGGCGTCGTTCAGGGCACTGCCAAAGCGTTCCCCGTCCCCGCGGCGGCACGGGACCCCGACTGCGCGCCGCGGGCCGCGGCCGTCGTCTTCGTGAGGGCGGACGCCAGGTCCGCCGATACCGGGGCCTTCACGAGCCCGCCCCTGCCGGGACAACCCGGCGGATAGCGGTCAGATTGGACTGCTGCTCCCAGGCGTCCCGGATCTGGATGGTCTTCCCGGGGACAGGCGCGTCAATCGCCTTGCCGTTGCCGAGGTAGATGGAGATGTGGTTGCCGCCGAAGCTGATCAGCAGGTCACCCGGCTTGGCCTGGGCCAGGGAAGCCACCGGGGTGCCCACCTTCATCTGGTCGCTGACGACGCGGGGAATGTCGATGCCCAGGTCCTTGAAGACCCGCTGGGTGAAGCCGGAGCAGTCCATGCCCGTGGCCGGGTTGGTCCCGCCCCAGACGTACGGCACGCCGATGTACTTCTTGGCCATGGCGACGACGTCGGTGCCGGTGGCGCTGCCCGGAGCGACCGGCGCTGCTGCGGGGGTGGTCGGGAGGGCCAGTCCGGTCAGGGCGCCCAGGCCCAGCCCCGGGGCCGCCCCGGTCAGGGAGGACAGGTCGGTCTGCGTGGTGCCGCCGGTGCCGCCGAGGGCCGCCGTGAGCGCGTCGGTGAACGCGGCGGAGTTTGCGGTTCCGGTGCCGGAGGCCAGCGTCGACACCGTCGAGGCCTTCTGCGCGGCGGCGGTGCTCTGCGCGGTCTGCGCGGGACGGGTCAGTTCCGCGATCATCGATTGAATGCCCTGCATCCGGCCCAGGGCCTCAGCCATGCTCATGAGCGCACCTGCTGTTCGTCCCGGTGCCAGATGGTGGAGGAAATTTCATCCAGGGCAGACTGTTCGGCGCGGAGCTCCTCGGAGGCGACCTCGGCGTGGTGCCGGGCGGCCAGCTTCTCCAGTCCCACCGAGCGGGTGCGCGCGGCGATGAACTCCTCGCGTGCTGCAGTCTCGTCGGCTTCGGCCACCCGGCTTAGGGCCTGCAGGTCCGCCAGCATGCTGTGCGACGCCGAGCGGGCCGCAGCGACGGCGCGCATCGACGCCGAGCTGACGATGTCCGGGTCCGTGTCCGCCAGCTGGCGGCGGGCCGAGGCTTCCCGGGCGCGCGCCGAGGTGGACCGTGACCGGGCGCGGGCCAGGCCGGAGGCGGCCTGGTCCTGCTGGATTTGGCGCAGGCGCAACAACCCGGCCAGTGAGAATTGCCGGCTCATGCTGCGGCTCCCAGGATCGACGTGAGGTGGCCCAGCTGGCGCCAGGACTCGGGGTGGGGGTTGACTCTTCCATCGGCTGCTGCAGGAAAGCGGCAACGGAGTCTTCGTTGGCCAGCGCCGCGTCCACGAGCGGGTTGGTGCCGGACTGGTAGGCGCCGACGTCGATCAGGTCCTGCGCGGACTTGCGGGCCGCCATGACCTTGCGCAGGGCAGCGGCGGCCGCCAGGTGCGGCCGGGCGTTGACCTTGGACGCGACGCGGGAGACGGAGCCGAGCACGTCCACGGACGGGAAGTGGCCGGTCACGGCGAGCTTGCGGTCCAGCACCACGTGCCCGTCCAGGATGGAGCGGGCCGCGTCGGCGATCGGTTCGTTGTGGTCGTCGCCGTCCACCAGGACCGTGTAGATCCCGGTCACGGACCCGGTTTCGGCGGTGCCGGCGCGCTCCAGCAGGCGCGCCAGGATGGAGAAGGTCGACGGCGGGTAGCCGCGGGTGGCGGGCGGTTCGCCGGCGGAGAGGCCGATCTCGCGCTGGGCCATGGCCACGCGGGTGAGCGAGTCCATCATCAGCACCACGTTCTGGCCGGCGTCGCGGAAGGACTCGGCGATCCGGGTGGCGGTGAAGGCCGCGCGCATGCGCATCAGCGCCGGCTCGTCGGAAGTGGCGACCACGACGACGGAGCGGGCCAGGCCCTCGGAGCCAAGGTCGTCCTCGAGGAATTCGCGGACTTCACGGCCGCGCTCCCCACCAGGGCGATCACGGACGCCTGAGCGTCGGTGCCCCGGGCGATCATGGACAGCAGGGAGGACTTGCCGACGCCGGAGCCGGCGAAGAGGCCCATGCGCTGGCCCTTGCCCAGGGTGGTCATGGTGTCCAGGACCCGCACCCCGGTCTGCAGCGGGGTGTCGATCCGGGCGCGTTTCATAGCGTTGGGCGCCTCATTGTCGATCGGCACGCGGGGGCCGCTGAGCAGCGGACCCTTGTCGTCGATCGGCCGGCCCAGGCCGTCGAGGACGCGGCCGAAGAGCCCGGCGCCGGTAGGCACCAGGACGTTTCCGCCCTTGGCACGGACCGGGTCCCCGGCGGCGATGCCGGCGAGCCGTCCCAGCGGCATGCAGCGCACGGAGCCGTCCAGGGCGGCGACCACCTCGGTGTCGAGCCCGGGGTTTTCGCCCACCGTGAGCAGGTCACCGAGTGCGCAGTCCAGGCCGGAAACCTCCAGGCCCAGGCCCATGACGGAGGTGACGACACCGACGCGCTGCGGGGCGGCAGCGGCGAGGGCGGCTTCGAAGTCCGCGGCACGGGGGCGCCACAGGGTTTTCATGGCCGGCCTCCCGGGGCGGGAGGGCCGGCGGGGTATTGGTGGTCGTCGAGCAGGGCCGCCTTGGCCCGGGCCAGGGCGGTGCCGAGGCTGGCGTCGAGCCAGCCCTGCTGGTATTCGACCTTGGCGTCGCCGCGCTGCAGGGACGGGTCCGCCACGAGCGGCAGCCCGCCGGGTTCGTCCTGCCCCTCGCGGCGCAGAACTTCGATGTCGGCCGGGTGGAGCCGGATGGCCAGGACGGTGGCGGCGTCGGACCCGGAGAGGGCACGTGCCAGCGCGGCACGGGCGGTGCGGGTGCCTTCGGCGAGTTCGTAGCCGAGGATGGCCTCGGCTAGTTCCAGGGCGGTCCGCGCCAGCACCTCTTCGGCGTCGTGCAGGGCCTGGACGTTGCGGTGAGCGAAGTCGGTGCGGGCGACGGCCAGGGCTCGGACGGCGCGGTCCAGGTCCTGCTGCCCGGCGGCCAGGGAGGCTGCCTGCTCGGCGGCCATCCGGTCACGCCAGCGGCGCTGCTCCTTGGCGGCTGCGCGGACGCCGGCGGCGTACCCGGCGGCGTGGCCCTCGGTGTAGCCGGCCTGCTCGTTGGCAGGGCCGGTGGAGCGCAGCGACGGGAAGACGATCCGGGCAGGGGCCTCCCCCGGGGCGCCCGCCGTCACCGCGCCCGCGGCGCTCCGCCCGTCAGTAAACATAATCCTCTTCGTCCCCGCGGTGGATGACGATCTGGCCCTCATCGACGAGCTCGCGGATGGAGCGGACGACGGCGGCACGCGCCTCCTCGATCTGCGAGGCGCGGAGCGGGCCGAGCGCGGCGATCTCGGACTCCAGGATCTCCAGGTTGCGGCCGGAGACGTTGGTGGTGATGGTTTCCAGGACCTGCTCGGTGGCGCCCTTCATGGCCACCGCCAGGACCGAGGCGTCGAGGCCGCGGAGCACCAGCTGCACGTCGCGGCGTTCAAGCTTGATGATGTCGTCGAAGGTGACCATCTGGGCGCGGATCTCCACGGCCAGGTCCGGGTCCAGCAGGTCGAGGCCGTCCAGGACGGACCGTTCGGTGCCGGCGTCGGTCCGGTTGATGATTTCCAGCAGCGGCTGGATGCCGCCCACCACCTTGGAGGCCTGCTGCGAGACGGCCGCGCCGCCGCGCAGCTTCAGGGTGTCCGCCACGATGCCGATCGCCTCGGGCGCGCCGGAGCCCATCGTGGCGATGCTGAGGGCGACGTCGGCGCGCAGCGAGCCGGGCAGCCCGGACATCACGGCGGAGGCCTTGCGGGGGCTCAGGTGGGCCAGGACCAGGGCGATGGTCTGCGGCAGTTCACCGTCGATCAGCGCCAGGATCTGCACCGGCTCGATGTCCTCGAGGAACTCGAAGGACTTGCCGGCCATGTTGACGGTCAGGCGGTTGATCAGGCCGGCGGCCTTCTCCGAACCGAAGGAGGCCTCCAGCAGTCCCTCGGCCAGCTCCCGGCCGCCGCGGGCGGAGCGCGGGCTGCTCAGGGCGGCCTCGTGGAAGTCCTTCATGATCTTCTCGGCGGTCTCCGGGTCCACCTTGCGGAGCCGAACGATCTCCGCGGCGATCTCCTCGGCCTCCATGTCGGTCAGCTGCGCCATCACCAGGGCCGCGTTGGTGGGGCTCATCTGCATCAGGACGACGGCGGCACGCTGCGTGCCGGTCAAGGCCTCACCGGTTTTCATACCGGCTGCCTGTCATCCATCAGGCCGCGCAGGTAGTCCGCGGCCTTCTCCGGGTTGTTGGCCACCATGGCGTCGATTTCCTGCATCCGGCGCTCGGCCTCGAGGACCTCGGGGGCCGGTGCGGGCAGCGGCAGGGGCTCCAGCGGCCGGGCGATCAGCGGGATGGCGGAGGTTGCCGGTGCCGGATCCAGCGCGGTGACGGTCGGGACGGGCGGCAGCAGGTCCAGGCGTTCGCCCAGGTCCACCGGTTCCCGCTTCTGGCGGCGGCGCAGGATGATCGTGATGATGAGGGCCAGGATCAACAGGCCCAGCAGGATGCTGCCGGCGGTGACGAGGGTGCCGAAGAAGGCCTGCTGCTTCTGCGCCTCGATCTCGGCCTTGGCGGCATCCAGGGAGGCGTTGGCCTGGTCGGCCGCCGCGGTGCTGAAGGGGATCACCTCGACCGTGACGACGTCGCCGCGGTTCTTGTCGACGCCGGCGGCGGAGGTGACCAGGGCCGTGAGGGAGCCGATGTTCAGGCCGCCGGCCGCGGACTGGCTGACCGCCACGGAGATGGTCTGGCGCTTGATGGCTCCCGGCGGGATGGTGCGGTCCTCGGTGACCTTGTTGACGGCGTTGTTCTTGGTCTCGGTGGTTGAGTCGAAGTTGCCGTTGCTGCTGCTGCCGCCGGGGACGGAGATGTTGTCCGGGCCCAGGACGCCGGCGGCGCCTCCCCCGGTGCCGGTGTACTTCTCGGTCTTGGATGACTCGCTCAGCGGCAGGGCGCCGGCGGTGTTGGAAAAGGTCTCGCTCTTCTGCTGGGCGGATTCGCCGGTGACGTCCGCGGCGACGGCCACGGTGGAGTTCCCCGGACCCACCACGCGGTCCAGGACGGCGCGGACGGCGTCGCCGGTGCGCTGCTGGTAATCCGTGGCCTGCTTGGAGGAGCTACCCGCCGTCGTGCCGCCGACCGTGGACAGGACGTTGCCCTGGGAGTCGACGACCGAGACGTTGGTGGGCTTGAGATTTTCAATCGCGGCGGATGTCAGGTGGACAATCGCCTGGACCTTGTCGCTGGAGAGGGTCACGCCGGGGGCCGTCTCGATGAAGACGGAGGCGGTGGTGTCCGGGGTCTTGGAGACGAAGACGGTTTTCTCCGGGATGGCCAGCCGGACGGCGGCGGTCTTCACGCCCTCCATGGCGCCGATGGTGCTGGCGAGTTCGCCTTCGAGGGCCCGTTTGTAGGTGACCGACTGCTGGAACTCCGAGGACGTGACGCCCATCTTGTCCAGCAGCGAATAACCGGTGGCAGCCGCGGTGGGCAGCCCGGCGGAGGCGGCCTTCAGGCGCTCGTCGTAGACCTTTTCCTGCGGCACCAGGACGGTGGCGCCGCCGTCGCTGAGCTCGTAGGGGACGCTGTCCTTTTTCAGCTGGTCGACGATCGCGCTGGCGTCGGCGCTCTTCAGACCGGAGAACAGCGGCGTCATGGACGGCTTGGACAGCCAGGCCGAGAGCGCGACGATGCCGACCACCAGGAGGGCAGCGCCGATGACGGCCAGGGTGCGCTGGCCGGTGGTGAAGCTTTTGAGTCCGTTGCCGAAGCGCTGGAAGAAGATGGTGATCTGCGGAGGCATCAGGCCTGCATCCTCATGATCTCGTTGAACGCGTCAACGCCCTTGTTGCGGAGGGAAGCAACCAGCTCCAGGGTGACCTGGGCGCGGGTGGCGGCGATGGTGGCGTCCTGAATGTCGTTGAGGTTGCCGGTGACCGCCGAGACGGCCAGCTGGTTCGACGTCGACTGCAGCTGCTGGAGGTTGTCAACGGCCCCGGTGAGGGACGCCGCGAAGCCGGACCCGTCGGTGCCGGAAACGGCCGAGGCTCCGCCCACGTAATCAGTGGGCATGACGCCCTGGACCGGGGCGATCGGGGAAACAGGCATCAGGAACGTCCAATCTCAAGGGCAGCCATGTAGGTGTCACGGGCGCGGTCAACCACCTGGGCGTTGGCCTGGTATCCGCGCTGGGCGACGATCAGGGAGCCCATCTGTTCGGCCATGTCGATGTCCGGGTATTTGACGTTGCCGTTGGCGTCGGCCAGCGGGTGGTCCGGCTGGTAGATGATTCGGCCGGCGCCGCTGCCCAGCGGGGTGCTCTTGACGTAGACGCCCTGGTCGTCCGGGCTTTCGGACGCCTCCACGTACTTCTGTTGGAAGGCGTTGCCGGAGGTGGCGGAGACGTTGTTCATGTTCGCGAGGTTGTCAGAGACGGCGTCGAGCCACTTGCGGTGGACCGTGAGGGCGGAACCGGCGATGCCGATGGCGTCAAAGGTCATTAGTTGGTCCTCATTGCCGAACGGACGCCGCTGAATTCGTAGCCGATCGCACGGGAGGCGAACTGGAAGCGAAGCACGGTGTCAATGTTGGAAAGCGTCTCGGTGTCCAGGTTCACGTTGTTGCCGTTGAGCTGGGTGGGTTCCAGGGAGGACGCCGTGGTGGCCTGCACACGGCCGTCGCCGGACTGCACCGACTGGGCCAGGGCGTCCTCAAAGCTGACGCGCTGGGCGTGGTAGTTCGGCGTGTTGACGTTCGCGATGTTGTTCGCGATCGCGCGCTGGCGCTGGGACAACCCGTTGAGGGCGCTGGCCAGGGCGGCGGAAGTCACGGATTCGAGCACAGAGTCCTGCCTGGGAAAGGGTGGGGCTTGGCCGATCCGTGGCCGGGAAACGAGCGATCCGTGCTCTTACTGTGGTTATCGGCACAGCTCAGGGCCGCGTTAGGGAAATTTGAAACAACTTTTTCGGACCGGCTCCGGCGGCGCGGATAGCAGCCACCGTCGCCGGAGAATCAGCCCTTGACGTCCAGGTAGACGGCCCGCGAGGGGTGGAAAGACCGGGAACGGTGCTCAATGCGTGGAGCTGGCGGGAGACGTCTTGTTTGGCGGCTTCCAGGCGGCGGGCAACACGGTCCTGCGCCGCAGAAAGGGCCATGGCCCTCCGCCGGGCTTCGGGGGCAGGGGCCCGCTGAGCGCCGGCGGGCTCCAGCGCTGCACGGGCAGCGCTGACTCCGGCTGATGCAGCGGCGCCGAAAGCGGCCCGAGCGGATCGTTGAGGGTTTTTTCCGCGGACGCGACCGCCATTTCCAGGACGTCCAGGACCAGGTGCCAAGCGGCGGCTGCGGGGTCGGCGGGATCTGCGAGCTGCTCCTCCCCGCGGGACTCGTGTTCAGCCAAAGCCCAGGCTCCCGCTTCCTGCTCCGGAGGAGGCAGCCCAGGAACCGGCGGCGGCGAAGGACGACGGCGGTGCCGCCGCCGTGGGCTGCGCGGCGGGAATCGCTGCCGCCGCCTCGTGCCAGGCCTGACGCAACGGCTCCAGCAGGTCGATCGCCTCGCGGGTCAGGATCGGGTTGCGCTGGATGTTGGCGTTGATGAGGGCGGTGGTGGCGTAGTTGTAAATGCCCAGCAGTCCGTCGGCGCCGTCCCACGCCTCGGTGTTGAGCGAGGAGGAGAGCTCGGTGATGATCGCCTGGGCGTGCACGAGGTTCTCGGAGGCCACAGGCCAATTCGCCGTCTGCTGCGCCGTCTCGGCCCGGCCAAGGTCCAGGAGGAGCCGGTCGTACAGCATGGTGAGCAGCCGGGCCGGCGGGGCTGAAAGCACGGAATCTGCGAGGTATTGGTTGCGCTGGCTGCTGCCGTAGCCGAAGGGTGTGCTGGTCATGCTCCGCTGCTTCCCGAGGTGGCCCCGCCCAGCTGGGCCGTGAGCCAGGATGATTGTGCTTTCATGCCGCTGAGCGCGACTTCCAGCGCCGAGTAGGTCTGCTGGAGGGTGGCGCGCCGCATCGCCAACCGGTCATCCCAGCTGGCGATCTGGTTGTTGATGTCCTTGGCGTCGGACTGCTGGCCCAGGATCTTGGTGGTGATCAGCCCGGTGGTGGGATCTGAGGCCTGTTTGGCGGCGTCGGCCACGCGCCCGGCAATGACACCCACGGCCGCCATGGTTCCCGTGGGATCCTTCGCCATGGCGTCGGCGAACTTGGCGGAGTCGAACTGCATGGTTCCGGTCTTCGTCAGCACGATGCCGATTTCGGACGGCGACCGTCCATTGACCGGCTGCGAGGCGGCGCTGAGGATGGCGTCATTCACCGACCGAACCGTGCTGTCACCGGTGAAGGGACCGCCGGATGTAATCGGGTTGCCCGCGCCGTCCGTGCTGGCCACCACTGTGCTCTTGGTGGAGATCTGTGCCAGGACAGTGTTGACGGCGCCCACCAAGTCCGAGGCCGTCTTGCTGATCTGGTTCGAGTCCCGCGCAACCGCGACGTGCACCGGGCTAGTGGAAACGGCGGACACCGTCAGGGACAGTCCCGGGAGCAGTCCGTCGAACTTATTGGTGGCGGAGGTGACCGCCTGTTGCGCCGTCGTCCCGCCCCAAAGCGTGAGCTGTGCGTCCTGGGCCGGCTGGATGGTGGTGAGGCCCGCGGTGGCGTTGGGATCGTCAATGGAGAAGGCTGCCGCCGCGCCGGTGGCTGCGGCCGTAAATTGCAGCCGGTACTGCCCCCGCCCACCGAGACCTTGCTGGCAGAGACGCCGACGCCGGACGCGTTGACCGCGGAGACGACGTCGTCCAGTGACGTGCTGGCGGGGGTGATGGTGAGCGGCGTCCCCCGGTGGTGATGGTCACCGTGCTGTACGGCCAGGCGGTCATGGGCTGGCTCACCGAGACCTGCGCGAAGGCCACCTTATCGACGGTGAAGTCGAGGGAGCCCGCGCTGGTACCCGTGGTGGTCGTGGCAGTGACCGCCGAGGAGGAGCTTGTGGCGGCGTACAGGTCGAGGGCGTTGGGGAGGGCGACCTTCGCGGCTTTTGAAGCAAGGTCCGCCACGCTGGCGTTCAGGCCCTGGAAGGCCGAGATGCTGGACTGCACATCCGCTACCCGGCTCTTCAGCTGGGTCTGCGGCACAGCTTCAAGGGTCATCAAGGAGTTGATCAAGCCGGTGGTGTCCAGCCCGCTGGACAGGCCGTCGATGGAGAGTCCCACGTTTCACAACTCCTTTGAAGAAAATCGGTATTCGGATGGGCAGTGGCCCGGTGCTGCTTAGCGCCCGGGGAGGTCACCCTCCCCGGGCGCTAAGAGCTTTCCTGGGCTACCTGCCGGACGGAATCAGCGGGCTGATCCCTGGTCTACGACCTAGCGGAGCAGCTGCAGGACACCCTGGCCGGTCTGGTTGGCCTGGGCCAGCATGGCCGTGCCCGCCTGGGACAGGATGTTGTTGCGGGTGAACTTGACCATTTCCTCGGCCATGTCCGTGTCGCGGATACGGGAGTTGGAAGCGGTCAGGTTTTCCTTGGCCACGTTGATGGTCTGAACAGCCGACTCAAGGCGGTTCTGCGACGCACCGAGCGAAGCACGAGCGCTGGATACGCTAGTGATCTGCCCCGTCAGCAATTCGATGGATGCCTGCGATGCCGAAGCTGACGAGAAGTCCAGCCCCTTTGGCGCTGCTTCTGTTCCGGTGGTGCCAGCAGCCGTAACGTTGGCGGGCGTTGCGGCCGTCACAGAAATCGTGTTACCCGTGGCTGCAGCGGCATTGGAGACGAACTTGTACCCGGCGGTGTTGTCGCCAGACACCGTGTAATCGCTACCCGCGGCAGCTTGCATTTTCGCGAGCGCTGCCGCTTCCGTGTCTCCAGCAGCAAGTGTGAAACTAAACGATGCGTTCGTGTTTGCCTGAGTCACGGTGTAAGTGTCGCCCGCGGTCAAATCGACCTTGACTCCGGAGAGGTTATTGGACCCGGACAGAGCGGCCCCGGTCTTGTCTTGACCCTTCAGAGTCGCGGCAATTTTCGAAACATCTGCGCTGCCCAGGTCAACCGAAATCTGGCTAGCGGCATCTCCGTTTGCACCGACCTGGAACTTCAAGGACGTATCAGTAGTTGCCGTCTTTGCACGAGAACCATCAAGCAGCTGAGCCCCGTTGAAGTTCGTCGACGAACCAATCCGACCCAGCTCCGAAACCAGGCTGTCGGCCTCGGTCTTGATGGCGTTGCGGGAGTCGGCGTTGTTGGTGTCGTTGGCACCCTGAACGCTCAGGTCGCGCAGACGCTGCAGGATGGACTGGGCCTGGCTCAGGCCGCCTTCAGCGGTCTGGACAGCACCAATGCCGTCCTGGGCGTTGCGAGCGGCAACCGTGAGGCCACCGATCTGAGACTTCAGGCCCTCGGACAGTGCCAGGCCGGCCGCGTCGTCACCGGCGCGGTTGATGCGCAGGCCGCTGGAAAGCTTCTCCAGCGACTTGGACAGGTCGTTCTGGGTGTTGCTGAGGTTGCGGTACGCGTTGTTCGCAGCCAGGTTGGTGTTGATCTGCATTCCCATGATGTTTCCTCCATGATTGGGACAGTGTTCGATGGCCCATCCGTGGGCCCTCAGGAGTAGTTATCGCCCGGCCCCCGGAGGCGGTAAGGCGAATCGGTAGAAAATGTTTTCCCGGCCCACGCAGCTAACTCCCGCTAACGTGCGGCAAACACCTGCCGATAGTTTCTACGAATCCTGCTTATGGCCGTTTGATCCGCACGAACCACCCTGCGGCCAGTCCAGCAGCTCCGCACCTGAGACCAGCACTATCCGCACACATTGAGGGAGTCCTCCGGACCATGGCCATCCACGAACTTTCAGCCCTGCTCTGGCGGGAGCGTGAACTTCTGGACGTTCTCACTTTCAAACTGGAAGAAGAACAGCTCCTCCTCACGGCAGGAAAGTCCCGTTGGTTGGCCCACGGCACCAAAGAAGTCGAACAGGTCCTCGAGCACCTCTCCCAGGCCAGCCTGGCGCGCACCATCGAGGCCGCCGTCGTCGCCGAAATGTGGGGACTGCCCACCGATGCCAGCCTCTCCGAGCTGGCCGCCGCTGCCCCGGAGGGCGCCTGGTCCGAGGTGCTGGCGGCGCACCTGACCGCCATGACCCGCCAGACCGGCCTGATCAAGGAACTGCGCGACGCGAACGAACAGTTTTTGCGCGGAGCCGTCCGCTCCACCCAGGAATCCCTCGCCGACCTGCGGCCGACCGCCGCCGCAGGCACCTACGACGCCCACGGCAAGACCGGGGACGCCAGCGGCTCCCGCATCTTCGATCAGCGATTCTAAGGAACCACCCCATGAGCACCTTTGGCGCCCTCAACACCGCCTACCGGGGCCTGACCGCGGCGCAGCAGGGCATGAACGTGGCCGGCCAGAACATCGCCAATGCCGCCACCGAGGGCTACACCCGGCAGCGGGTCCAGCAATCGGCCATCGCCGCCCCCGCCCAAGGGCTGATGGGCACGGGACGGCCCGAAGCCGGCAACGGCGTCTCGGTGGACGGAATCGCGAGGCTTGGCAACAACTTCCTAGACGCCGGGGTCCGCTCGGCGGGTGCCCAGGCCGGCTATGCGGGGGTCCGCTCCAGTGCCCTCCAAGGCATTGAGGCAACGCTGCAGGAACCGGGAGACAACGGCATTTCCGACTCCTTGCAGAAGTTCTGGTCCGCCTGGCAGGGCGTGGCCAACCAGCCCGGCGAATCCGGCCCGGCGGGACAGCTGCTGCAGGCCGGAACCGAGCTGAGTGCCAAGATCGCCGCCGGCTACCAGGCCCTGACCTCCCAGTGGAGCACCACGCGGGGCGAGGCGCAGGCCGACGTCGACACGGTTAACTCTGCCGCCACCCAGGTGGCCTCGCTCAACGCCGCCATCCGCACCACCACCGCCGCCGGCGGGTCCGCCAATGAGCTCATCGACGCCCGCGCCAAGCTCACCGAGTCCATCACCCGTCTCACCGGAGCCACCGTCAGGGAGCAGCCCGACGGCACCGTGGACGTCCACGTCGCCGGGAACGCCCTCGTGATGGGAACCTCGGTGCGGACCCTCGAGCTTTCCGGTACGTCCGCGGACACCCTCAATACGCCCGTGCAACTGCAGTGGAGCGACACCAAGACGGCGGCCGGGCCCGACGGCGGCAGCATCGCCGGCGCCTTGTCCCTGCTGGCTCCGGCAAACTCCTCGGCTACGGGCGGCACCTTTGCGGAAACGGCCGCGAAGTACAACGCCTTCGCCGGCTCGCTCCGGGACGCCGTCAACACGCTGCACGCCGGGGCCAAGACTTCTTCCGGCGGAACCGCCGGCGACTTTTCGGCGCACCCGCCGCAGGAATCCCGGCGGCCCTCGCCCTGAGCGTCCTTCCGCAGGGTGTCGAGGGCATCGGCATCGGCGCCGGCATCGGGACGCTGGACAGCGGCATCGCCGACAAGATCTCCCAGCTCGGCACCGGCCCGGGGTCTCCGGACAGCGTGTGGGCCGGCGTCGTGACCGCCATCGGTGTGCAGTCCCGCGGCGCCCAACAAAGCGAGACGCTGGCCGCGACGTCCGAGGCCACGGCCCTCGCCAACCGGGCCTCCCAAACCTCCGTCAGCCTGGACGAAGAAAACGTCAGCCTCCTCACCAACCAGCACGCCTACCAGGCGGCCGCCCGGGTGATGACCGCCGTCGACGAGGCGCTTGATGTTTTGATCAACCACACCGGACTGGTAGGAAGGTAATCATGCTGAACCGGGTCACCAACCTCACCATGAGTTCGTCAGCGCAGCGGACCTTGCAGGCCCAGCAGGCGCGGCTCGCCAGCCTGCAGGACAAGGCCAGCAGCCTCGACAAGATCTCCCGTCCCTCTGATGATCCTGCGGCCACCGGACAGGCGCTGCAGACCCGCGCACGGATCGCCGCGGCCGCCCAGTATGGCCGGAACATCGACGACGGCGGCCGCTGGCTGACCGCCGCCGACTCAGCCCTGGAGCAGGCCACGAACGTGGCACACAAGATGCAGGACCTGACCGTCCAAGCCGGCAACGGCACCCTCAACCAGTCCGCCCGTGAGGCGCTGGCGCTCGAGCTTGAGGGCCTGAACAAGGACATGATCTCCATCGCTAACCGGAAGCACCTGGGCCGCAACATTTTCGCCGGCAGCTCCGACGCCGCCACCGCCTTCACCCCGGCATCACCTGGAAACCCGACGACGTTCAACGGGACACCAGGGAGCTCGGTGGAGCGGCGCATCAGTGAGAACCAGACCGTCCGGGTCGACGCCGACGGGGCAAAGATCTTCGGCAACGGCGCCGGCTCCATCTTCGACACCGTCAGCAACATCGTCGCCGCCCTGCGCAGCAACCAGGACGTTGCACCGTTTGCCGGACAGCTCGAGACGGGCGTCAAGAACATCATCGACGGCCGTTCGGACATCGGCACCCGGCAGGCACAGCTGGACCGTGCCAGCAGCGTCAACACAGATTTGGAGACCAGCTTGGACGCCCAGAAGAACGGCATCGAAAAGGCAGATCTCGGCAGCGTGATCATGGACCTCAAGCTGCAGGAAACCAACTACCAGGTGGCTCTCGCGGCCACGGCGAAGGTTCTGCAGCCCACCCTGATGGACTTCCTGCGATGAACTCGGTCCTCAGCAGCAGCCCGGTGACCTTCACCGCTCCCATGCCCGGGCTGGAAGCGGTCCACGACTTCGCACTCCGCAGCATCGACAACGCTCCCGGGCTCTTCGCCCTGGAATCGGAGTCCGCGCCCGTGCGGCTGTTCCTTGCCGACGCCGCCGTCTTCGTCCCGGACTACAGTCCCCGCCTGCCGCGCCCCGCGCTGGAAGCCCTGGAGCTGACCGACGGCGAGGCGCCCCGGCTGCTCGTGGTGGTCAACCACTCCCCCGAGGGCACCACGGTGAACCTGATGGCGCCGATCGTGCTGAACCAGGCTGCCCGTAAGTGCACCCAGCTGGTGCTGGACGGCAGGGAGTACCCGCTCCGGGCAGTCCTCGGCGCCGCCTGACGCCAACCTCGGTGCGGCTTAGCGCGTAACGCTAAGCGCCTACCAGTAGTGCCCGACGTCGATCACCAGTCGTGACCCGGCGTCAGGACCGGGCAGCGCGAAGACCCGGAACGGCAGCCTGGCCCGCACCCCGAGCCCGATGGTGCTGTACCCCTCGAAGCTGCCCGCCCAGGCCACTTGCCTGAAGGTCCGGTAGCCTGCCACGTCGCTCAACTCGTTCTTGTTGGCCGGCGAATAGGTGGGCTGGCCGGCGTCGTCGTAGGCGGGAGCGTTGACCGTGATCTGCAGGAACGCCTGGCCGCGCAGCGGAACCGGCAACCCGGAACCGTCCTGCACAACCTGCGGAACGTACCGCACGGTGTAGCCTCCCGCGGGACCGTTCAGGTCGACCACCAGGCGGTCAAAACAGTAGTGCTGGCCGGTCCGGACGTTGACCACCTTGGCGTGGCTCATCGCCGGATCGGACTTGGCCAGCGACGCCCAGACCTGGCCGCAGTACGGTGCCGCGGCGGCCGGCCCGGGCGTCAACAGGCTCCAGGCAACTGCGAGCAACAGCGCCGTCAGCCAGCCAAGCTGCTTATATGAACGGAATCGGGTCACCTGGACCGCCCCCTCAAGCCACCCGGCGGCGAACCTCGCCGGGTCCTTCCAGCGTAGGCTCATCGCCCGTGGTTGACGAGGGGTTTTGCTGCGGCCGGGGTCAAGCCGTTAACCAGGTCACGGCCAAGGTCACAGCTGTCCCTGGCCGCAGTTGTCCACATTGAAATTGTCCCGGGAACGGCAAAGCGCCGGACTCCTGATGGAATCCGGCGCCTGGCGCAATCGGGGAATGAAGTTGTTGGACGGGTCCTGGGCGGGACCCGCAGGGAAGGCTGTTTAGCCTTCGCAGTCGCGGCAGTACTTCAGGCCGTTCTTTTCCTTGGCGACCTGGGACCGGTGACGGACCAGGAAGCAGGAGGAGCAGGTGAACTCGTCGGACTGTTCGGGAACGACGATCACGGTCAGTTCTTCGCCGGAAAGATCGGCGCCGGGAAGGTCGATGCCCTCGGCGGTGTCGTTCTCGTCGACATCGATAACAGCAGTCTGGGCGCCGCCGCCACGGGACGCCTGAAGGGCCTCCAGCGATTCAGCGGGAGATTCTTCTTCTGTCTTGCGTGGGGCGTCGTAATCGGTAGCCATAACGGGATTCACTTTCGTTGCTGCATAGCGCCATTTCAGGCACCTCAGTGAAGCAGTTTAGGGCATCATCGCAGAAGTTGAAGAATAGTGTGCGCAAGGCGACATCTTAGGCAAAAAATCCCCGTGGTGGCGCGGAAATGTCGGTTTTATTCTGCCTGCACGGCTCTGGCGACCGGCCAGACCACCAGCGTTTTCCATGTGGCGGGGTCCGGCTCCGCGGCCGGGTCGGTGAGGTAGTACTCCCACATGGCCTCCCCCGGGGTGAGCCCGTCCGCCTGCATCTTTGCCATGACGGCGCCGTAGGTCTGCGGCAGTGTGTCGTACGGGCCAACATGGGTCGCCTCCAGCGCCCTGCCGCCGGGAAGGGTTCCGGCGACGACGGCGCCGTCGCCCCTCCCGGGTAGGGGCCGGCCAGCGGGAAGCCGGCCTCGACATCGACGACGTCGGTGGGCGTCCCCCGGTACAGCGCGAACGGCGGTCCCGCCAGCTGGACGTTCTGTTGCTGGACGGCGGTCATGACGGACCGGTAGGCCCGGTCGAAGAAGTCCCGCAGGTCCGCCATCGGCACGGTTTCGTGGATGACCGCGGTGGGCTGCTCCTGCCGGTCGCTGACGGTGATCTCCGGGGCGGCGTGGGGCTGGTGTTCGTTCATACGGCCACCCTCCCCGCGCCCCCGGTTCCGGTCAAGGGCCGGTTGGACCCCAGGTTGGACCCCAAATGGACTCTCGCGGGCGGCTCCCCCGCCCCTAGGACGCGCCCCTAGGACGCGGCGGGACGGCGGTTGCGGTGCAGGAACCGGTTGACCCGTGCCCGGAATTCCACCGGATCCGCAGCCGGACCAAGCGGCAACGCCTTGGCCGGCTGATCCACCGGGGCCAGTCCCTGGTTGACCGCCGCCTTGGACGCCCTCAGTGAGGCCAGCGACAGGCCGGCCCATTGTTCCGTCAGCCCCGCCACCGCCGCCGGACCACGGCCGGGCCCCGCCAGGGTGCTGACGAGTCCCATCGCGTAGGCCTCGGCGGCGGAGAGGATCCGGCCGCCGAAGAGCAGATCCTTGGTCCGGGACGGTCCGATCCGCAGGGACATCCGGTTGGCAAAGGTGGGCGGGATGAGCATCCCCAGCCGGGCGATCGGCATCCCGATCCGCGCATTCTCCTCCAGCACCTGCAGGTCGCAGGCGAGCGCCAGCTGGCAGCCCGCGCCCGTGGCGACACCCTGCACCAGGGTCACCGTCGGCACCGGGATGGCCTCCACGGCCTGCAGCGCCTCCTCGATGGCACCGAAGGCGCCGGTCACCTGGTCCCCGCTCGCGTCCTGCCATTCGCGCAGGTCGGAGCCGGAGCAGAAGGTCCCGCCGGCGCCGCGGATCACCACGGCACGGACGGCGGGGTCCGCGGCGAGCGCCCGTGCCTCGGCCGCGAGCGCCCGCCACTGGTCCGAGTCGAGGGCGTTGAAGCGTTCACCGGTGCCCACCTTGAGGTGGGCGACGCCGTCGTCGTCGATATCCAGCCGGATCCCCGGGGCGTGCCCCACCGCGGCCGTCACTGCACCGCGCCGCTGCTGTGCAGGGCCTGGATCCGGTCCGTGTCCAGGCCCAGGGACGCCAGCACCTGATCCGTGTCCTGGCCCAGGACCGGCGGCGCTGTGCGCACCGACGCGGGCGTCCGGGTCAGCCGCACCGGGCAACCCACCACCTTCATGGGTCCGGCCGTCGGGTGGTCCAGTTCGGCCACCATGCCCCGGGCCAGGACCTGGGGGTCAACAAGCGCCTGGTCCACGGTCTGGATCGGACCCACCGGGACGCCCGCCTCGTCCAGGGCGCGTACCCAGTCCTCCGTGGTGCGGGTCCGCATGATGGCCTCGATCGCGGGAATGAGTTCCTCCCGGTGGGCGACGCGGGACGGATTGCTCGCGTACCGCGGGTCCGCGGCGAGCGCCGCGTCCCCGAGTTCCTGAGCGAAGCGCCGCCAGAGTCCGTCGTTGCCGACGGCGACCATGACGAAGCCGTCCGCGGTGGCGAACGCCTGGTAGGGGGCGATCGTGGGGTGGGCGGAGCCGTAGCGGCGCGGAACCTCGCCGCTGGCGAAGTAGCCGCTGGAGACGTAGGTCAGCCAGGAGACGGACCCGTCAAGCAGGCTGATGTCCACCCACTGGCCCTGACCGGTGCGCTGCTTCTCGTGCAGGGCGGCCAGGACGCCGATGGTTGCCCACATCCCGGCGACCAGGTCCGCGCTGCTGACGCCGACCCGAACAGGCGGACCGTCGGTTTCGCCGGTGACGCTCATGATGCCGCTGCGGGCCTGGGCGATCGCGTCGTAGCCGGGCCGGAGCGCGTCCGGACCGGTCTGGCCGTAGCCGCTGATGGAGGCGTAGACCAGGCCGGGGTTGTCCTTGGACAGCTCCTCGTAGCCCAGGCCCAGGCGGGCGGCGGTGCCGGGCCGGAAGTTCTCCACCACGATGTCGGCGCGGCGGGCGAGCTCCCGGACCACCTCGAGTCCCTCGGGGGACTTGAGGTCGACGGCGAGGCTGCGCTTGTTCCGGTTCACGGCCAGGAAGTACGCGGCCTCATCGCCCTGGAACGGCGGCCCCCACTGCCGGGTGTCGTCGCCCTGGCCGGGCTGTTCGATCTTGATGACCTCGGCGCCCAGGTCCGCGAGCGTCATGGTCGCGAACGGTCCGGACAGGATCCGGCTCAGGTCCAGGACCAGCAGGTCCTTCAGCGGGCCGGTGGCGTCCGTGGTCTCCGGCCGGGCCGCCGTCTGCGGCCCTGCCGTCTGCGGGGCTGCCGCCCCGGCGTCGTTCGTTGCCTCTTGGCGGGGTGCGGTGTCTGTCAGGCTCATACCGTGGCTTCCGTCTTGGTGGCGGCGCTGGCCTGGAAGCGGTGGCCGGCCTTGGGCAGGAAGATCAGGGCCACCATGGCGACGGCGCAGCAGCCGATAATGTACAGCGCGATCGCCGTCGAGTTCCCGTACTGGGCCAGCAGGGCCGCGGCGATCAGCGGCGCGGGGCCGCCGGCCACCACGCTGGCCAGCTGGTAGCCCAGGCCGGCGCCGGTGTAGCGGATGTCGGCGTCGAAGCTCTCCGCGATCAGTGCAGCCTGCGGACCGTACTGGATGTCGTGCAGGATCAGGCTGACCACGATCGCGACGCCCACGATGAAGGGTTCCCGGGTGTCCAGGAGGGCGAAGTACGGGAAGGCGAAGATGGCGGTCAGCACAATGCCCACGCCATAGACCTTGCGCCGGCCGAAGCGGTCCGAGAGCCAGCCGAAGAACGGGACGCTGACCAGGCCCAGCGCGGCGGCGATCAAGGTGTCGTCCAGGATCGAGTTGCTGTTGAGCTGCAGGTGCTTGACGGCGTAGGTGATCACGAAGGTGATGAAGAGGTAGAACGGTGCCTGCTCGGACATGCGGACCAGGGCCGAGAGGAGGATTTCCTTCGGCTGACGCTTGATGACCTCCAGCAGGGGGTTGCGGACGACCTTGTTGGACTTGCGGATGGCTTCGAATTCGGGGCTCTCGATCACGCGCATCCGGACGAAGAGGCCGACGCCGATCAGCAGGATGCTGATGATGAACGGGATACGCCAGCCGAAGGAGGCAAAGCCCTCGGTGCCGGTGATGCCGGAGGTGATCCGGACGACGCCGGTGGAGAGCACCAGGCCGAGCGGAACGCCGATCTGCGGCCAGCTGGCGGAGAAGCCGCGGCGCTGCTGGTGGCCCCATTCCATGCTGAGCAGCACGGAGCCGCCCCATTCGCCGCCGACGCCGATGCCCTGGATGATGCGCAGCAGTGTCAGCAGGATCGGGGCCGCGACGCCGATGGCCTGGTAGGTGGGCAGGAAGCCGATCAGCACGGTGCCGAAGGCCATCAGGAAGAGGGTGACCATGAGGGTGGTCTTGCGGCCGATGCGGTCACCGTAGTGGCCGAAGATCGCGGCGCCGACGGGGCGGGCCACGAAGCCCACGAACTGGGTGCCGAAGGCGAAGAGAACACCGGCGAAGGCGTTCTGGCCGGGGAAGAACAGTTGGGGGAAGACGAGCGCCGCCGCCGTCCCGTAGAGGAAAAAGTCGTACCACTCGATGGTGGTGCCCACGACGCTGGCGACGGTTGCACGCCGTGCGGCCTGCTCTCGGGTTACTGCCTGAACTGTCATCATCACTCCGTTGTTATGACGCGGCTGGGCCCAAATGCCTTTGCTTGGATGGAGGCCTCGCCGGGTGGACGCGGGCTCTTAGCCCTCCCCCTCGACGCAAAACCCACAATATGGTTTCGCAACCCATATTGCGGGTTTAGTGTGGAGCTGTCAATGGAAACACGGAGGTTTAGCCGACGCTCGCGGGAGGCGGAATCCGCAGGGACACCCGGACCCGCTGGCTATGATGGACACCCGTAGAGAAAGACGGTGGCAGGTGGCAGCTGGCAACGCGGCGGCAAAAGAACAGGGTGACCGGACGACCCCCATCCTTGTGCTGGGCAAGGTCAGCGAGATCCTGAACTGCTTCTCGATCGATGCGCCGGAACCGACGCTGCAGCAGATCGCACGGGCCACCGGCCTGCCAGCGAGTACCTGCCAGCGGCTGGTGCAGAACATGGTCCGCGAGGGGTTCCTGGACCGCGACGGCGACCGCTACCGGATCGGCCTGCGGCTGGTCCAGTGGGCCGCGCCGGGCACCCTGGGCCTGGACGTGGTCCGGCTGCTGCACCCGATCATCCAGCAGCTCCGTGACGACAGCGGGGAGACTGCCTGCGTCTACATGCGGGACGGGCAGTTCCGCACCGTGGTTGCCGTGGCAGAGACCCTGCACGTAGTGATGCGGCCCTTCCTGGTGGGCCAGGTGATGCCGATCCATGCCGGTGCGCCGGGCAAGATCTTCCTGGCCTTCGACCCGGGAGCGCGGGAGGCCCTCAAGGACACCGAGCTGACCCGGTTCACCGACGTCACTCCGATCAGCTGGGAGCAGCTCGACGCGCAGGCTGAGCAGGCCCGCGAGCAGGGCTTCTTCGCCGCGTTCGGGGAACGCAACAGCGACGTCGGGTCCATCAGCGCCCCCGTCTTCCGCTACGACGGGCAGCTCGCGGCCGTCCTCGGCGTGGGCTTCCCGACCCAGCGGGTCAGCGCGGCGGACGTCCCGCGGCTGGGCCCCATGGTGGCCCGCGCCGCCCGGGACGCCAGCGCCGCCCTGGGCTACCGGCCACCCACGCCAGCATCCGCCATCGAAGGGAACCATCCGTGACCGCTACCGACGCCGCACCCCGCCGTCGTACCTACGACGCGCTGCTGCAGGACATCGAGGCGGACCTGCGTTCCGGGAAGATCAAGCTCGGCGACCGGCTGCCCGGCGAGCGGACCCTGGCCGAGAACTACGGGATCTCCCGCGCCTCGGTGCGGGAGGCCATCCGCATCCTGGACGCGATGGGCGTGCTGCGCAGCTCGGTCGGGTCCGGACCCACCTCCGGGGCGATCGTCATTTCAAACCCGTCTGCCGGCCTGTCCTCGACCCTCCGGCTGCACGTGGCCAGCAACCGGTTGCCGGTGGAGGACATCGTGCAGACCCGCATCCTGCTGGAGACCTGGTCGGCGCAGGCCGCCGCCACCCGGCCCCGCGACGAGGGCGATGCGGGTCTGGAGCAGGCGGCCCAGCTCCTGGAAGCCATGGACGATCCGGAGCTGGACCGGCCCACCTTCCACGAACTCGACGCCCGGTTCCACGTCGCGCTCAGCTCCCTGGCCGGCAACACGGTGGTCGCCACCATGATGGAGTCGCTCAGCGGCGCGATCGTGGACTACGTCAAGGGCGCCATGGACGCGATGGAGTCCTGGCCGGAGGTCCTCGCGGTCCTGCGTGCCCAGCACCACGGGATCTACGACGCCGTCCGGGACCAGGACGGCGAGCGCGCGGCCCGGCTGCTGCGCGAGCACATCGAGTGGTTCTACGAGCGCGCCCAGGAAGTCTCGCCTCGCCAGCCCTCCCCCACCACCTAGGGTTCCGCCCCTATCGACGGTTGCCTGTCGGTTCGACGGTTCCGGGCGTCGAATCCGCAGGGAACCGTCGAAACGGGGCGGGTCTTTGTAGACTCGGCCCATGTCACGTCGTGGGGGAACGAGGACCATCCGGCCCGGTTATGCGCTGACCGGGGCAGTGATGCTGTGCCTGGCGGCCGGATCGCTGGCCGGCTGCACCTACGAGGACGACGGCGGTGAGCGGCCGCCTGCCGCGCAGTCGTCGGCGCCCACTATCAGGCCCGGCCGCACCATCCCCGCCGGCCCACCACCCGATGTCCTGGCCGCGCAGCAGCGGAACGAGACCGAACTGGAGAGGCTGCTCGCGGGGGCGACGGGGCCCGTGGTGCTCACCGATTCCGGTCCGGCGGACGGCAACGGCGTCGGCTTCCAGAAGGCGGGGCGGGTCAAAACTGCCGGCGACTACCAGGTCACGGCCGCCTGCGTCGGGGTCGAGGCCGCGCAGATCATCATCTCCCAGGACGAGACACCCGCCGGCCCCACGTCCATCGTCGTGGACTGCACGGCGCCCACATCCCGGACGGTGAGCCTCCTGCCGGGCTACATCAAGGTCGCGCTGACCCGAAAAATCCCACCGGACCGTGGACCGGCGCGGTGGCAGGAATCCGGATCACCGGCCCCTAAGCCCGGCTCAAAAGAAAACCCCTCCATCCCGGGCAGAATCGCCGGAACAGAGGGGTTTCGCTGGGCCCCCTGTCGGATTCGAACCGACGACCCCCGCTTTACAAGAGCGGTGCTCTGGCCAACTGAGCTAAGGAGGCAATCCGCCGTCGTCGTATCCGGCGGAAAGCGCACGAGGACAACGGCTAGATAAGGGTAGCCCACCGATGCCCGGCGGTAAAAATCCGCACCGCCACACGAAAGCGGCCCGGCCCCGGAGGAATCCGGGACCGGGCCGCACCAGCGGAAGTGGTGGTTACTTCTTGGCGTCCACCGCTGCCTGCAGGTACTGGTCGAACGGGGTGTTGGCGCTGTCGCCCTTGCCCCACTGCTTGCCCTCGACGAAGACGGTCGGCGTGCCGGTGACCCCGATGGCCGCGGCTTCCTGGGTCGTGTACTTCACGTACGGGCGGTAGGTCTTGTCGTCCACGCACTTGTCGATGTTCTGGGCACCCGTGTCGGTGGCCATCTTCTTCAGCTCATTGTCGGAGAGGCCGGCGCTGCCTTCGGCGGGCTGCTTGGCGAACAGGGCGTCAACGAAGGCCGCGTACTTCTCCGGGGACTCGTTCACCACGCAGGCCGCTGCGGCGGCTGCGCGGGAGGAGTAGTTGGTGGTGGAGCGGGTGTCCAGGAAGCCCAGCGGACGGTACTCAACCGTGATCTTGCCGTCGTTGCGGAGCTTGGTCAGCGTGTCGTTGTACTGCGCTTCGAAGTTCTTGCAGACCGGGCAGATGAAGTCGATGTAGAGGACCACCTTGACGGGCTTGCCGGCCTCGGCGTCGGCGCCGGGGGCCTTCAGATCCGCCGGCGGGGTGGCCGGGGCTGCGGGAACATCGGAGAGCTTGACCGTGGCGGCGTCAGTCTTCGCCACGTTGGTGTTCGCCAGCAGCGTCACGCCGCCGTGGACGTTGCCATTGGCGGGCGTGGGGCCGGAGTCGGCGACGGGGGCGTTGTTCTTGATGTTGGAGGTCACCACCAGGGCCACCACCACGATGATGGCGACGACGGCGGCGACGATGCCCCAGCCAATGAGCAGCTTGTTGCGCTTGTCCTTCTTCAGCTGGGCCTCACGGATCTCACGGGCCTTCTCGCGGGCCGCGGCGGTGCGCTCAGCTTTGGACTGACGGGGTTCGTTTGCGGGGCTCATTGGTTCCTCGTGTCGATCGGCCTGGACTGCGCCAGCGGGTGGCACGGTCATCATTTTAGGTGAGAAAGCTGGGGAGCTTGCGCTTTCAAGTTTCTTCCCGTGTGCCCAACGGACGAATAGCCCGGAAGATTCCGCCCCGATAGGGTGAACACAAGCCACAAGCGACCCCAGGGGGCACTAATGCAAGCAACCGAGCGCGAGCAGCGCACCGAGCACGCAGCACACCAAGCGGACGAGCAGCCCGCGACAGGAGGGCACCGGGGCGCGACGGACGACGTCGACCGTTTCGATTTCATGGTGGTGTCCAACCGCATGCCGGTGGACAGGTGCTCCCCGACGAGCCCGGCTGCGAGGACGGCTGGCGCCGCTCCCCCGGCGGCCTGGTCACGGCACTGGCGCCGATGATGACAAAGACCGACGGCGCCTGGGTGGGCTGGCACGGCGCCCCGGACGAGCACCTCGAGCCCTTCAGCCACGGCGGCATCGACCTGATCCCCGTGCAGCTGAGCACCCGCGACGTCGAGCTGTATTACGAGGGTTTCTCCAACGCGACCCTGTGGCCGCTCTACCACGACGTGATCGCCCCGCCGGAGTTCCACCGCGCCTGGTGGGACACCTACCGCCGGGTCAACAAGCGCTTCGCCGAGGCCGTCATCCGTCACGCCGCGGAAGGCGCCACCGTCTGGGTGCAGGACTACCAGCTGCAGCTGGTCCCCCGGATGCTCCGCGAGGAACGCCCGGACCTCAAAATCGGCTTCTTCAACCACATCCCGTTCCCGCCGCCGGAGATCTTCGCCCAGCTGCCCTGGCGCCGCGCAATCATCGACGGCCTGCTGGGCGCGGACCTGATCGGCTTCCAGCGCAGCAGCGACGCCGGCAACTTTATGCGCTCCGCCCGCCGTTTCCTCGGCGCCAGCGTCAAGCAGCAGCAGGTGCACGTCAAGGGCGCCGACGGCGAGACCACCCACATCGCCCGGGCCCAGGCCTTCCCCATCTCCATCGATGTGAAACAGATCAGCGAGCTGGCGCAGAAGCCGGAGGTCATCGAGCGGGCCAAGCAGATCCGCCGCGACCTCGGCAACCCCAAGACCATCCTGCTGGGCGTGGACCGGCTGGATTACACCAAGGGCATCCGGCACCGGCTCAAGGCCTACGAGGAACTCCTCGAGGACGGCAAAGTCACGGTCGAGGACGCGTCCCTGATCCAGGTGGCCAGCCCCAGCCGCGAGCGGGTGGAGCAGTACCGGCTGCTGCGCGAGGAGGTCGAGGGCACGGTCGGCCACATCAACGGCACCTACGACACCATGCAGAACACCGCTGTCCGCTACCTGCACCACAGCTACCCCATCGAGGAGATGGTGGCGCTGTACCTGGCCGCGGATGTCATGCTGGTAACGGCCCTGCGCGACGGCATGAACCTCGTCGCCAAGGAATACGTCACGGCCCGCACGAACAACGACGGCGCGCTGGTGCTTAGCGAGTTCGCCGGCGCCGCGGACCAGCTGAAGCAGGCGCTGCTGATGAACCCGCACGACATCGACGGGCTCAAGGACACCATCATGCGGGCCGTGAACATGGAGCCCGCGGAGGCTGCCCGGCGGATGCGCGCCATGCGCAAGCAGATCCTGACCAACGACGTCGACCTCTGGTCCGCGGACTTCCTTCGCGCGCTGCAGGAAAAGGTGGTTCGTGATGACTCCTGAGCCCAACACCCCCAAGCTCTCCCTGACGCCGGAGCTGCTGGCCGCGGTGCGGCGGATCGCCGGCACCGAGGAACTGCTGGTGGCCATGGACTTCGACGGCACCATGGCCCCGCTGGTGGACCACGCGGCAGACTCCCGCGCCCTCCCCGCTCGGCCGCGGCGTTTGCCGCCCTGGCCGAACTGCCTCGAACCACGACGGCGCTGATTTCCGGCCGTGCGCTGGACAGCCTGCGCTCGGTCGCGTCCCCGCCGGAGAAGACCCTGCTGATCGGCAGCCACGGCGCGGAAATCTGGATGGGTCCGGGCTCGGCCGAGCTTCAGCTCGACGAGGACCAGCGCCGGCTCCTCGCCGACGTGCGGGCCGTCCTGGAGGAGATCGTCCACGTGGCACCCGGCACCCTGCTCGAGGAGAAGCCGGCCGGCGTCGTGCTGCACACCCGCCTGGCCGCGGACAACGTGGCCGAGGACGCCGTGGCCGCGGCGAAGTCCGCATTGAAGGACCGCGACGGAGTCTTCCTGAAGACCGGCAACCGGGTCCTGGAGACCTCTGTGGTCCACGCCTCCAAGGGCGAGGCTGTGTCCTTCCTGCGGCAGGCCACGGGTGCGACGGCGGTGGTCTTCGCCGGGGACGACACCACGGACGAGGACGCCCTGCACAGCCTGGTCTCCGGCGACCTGGGCGTGAAGGTGGGCCTGGACTTCACCCAGGCGGAGTTCCGGGTGGAAGCCCCGCCGCACGTGTCCGAACTGCTGGAGGCGCTGCTGCGCGAGCGGAAGGCCGCCGTCGGCAACTGACTGGGCTGCCGATCCCAACTGACTCGCAGATCAGGCCGTTCTGAGCACCCATAACGGCCTTACCTGCCAGTCAGTTGGGGGATGTCTCGGGTTCGTAGCCGATCAGCCAGTGCAGTCCGTGCCGGTCCACCACCTGGCCGTCGGAGGCGCCCCAGGGCTTGGGGCCCAGCGGGTCGACGACGCGTCCGCCGTCGGCCAGCCGGTCGAACCACCGGTGCAGGACCGCGGGTTCGGCCGTCCCCAGCAGCGAGAGCATCAGCCCCTCGCACCGGATGGTGGCTTCGCCCTCGGCCGCGTCGGAGCCGGCCAGGCGCACGTCCCCCCTCAGCTCACCGTGGGCGATCGCCTGGGCTGGCCCGTCGGTGCGGTTGAACTGCTCATAGGTGAACAGGGCCAGGTCACCGCCGAAGACGTCGGCGTAGAACCCGAGGGCCTCGCGCGCGGTACCGGGGAAACTCACGTAGATTTGGAGGGCCGTCATGGGCACAGCCTACACAGCGCCGCGCCGCGCCGGGTGGCAGGGATCACCAGTGACATCCGTAACCTTTTCCCCCATTCGCGATCCATCTGACATACTCTGTATGTGATGTGGCGCACAGCTACCGTGCGGCGTCGCTGGTTGCTCCTCGGCTTCGGCCGGGGAGCAGGCGCAAGACTCACAACTGAATAAAAAGACCATTCACAACGGATCGTCCGGCACGTACCTGCCGGTGAAGGGATTGAAAACTGTGGCAACAGTTACTTTTGACAACGCAACGCGGCTCTACCCGGGCACCGAAAAGCCCGCGGTCGACAAGCTGAACATCGAGATCGCCGACGGCGAATTCCTTGTTCTCGTCGGCCCCTCCGGCTGCGGCAAGTCCACCTCCCTGCGGATGCTCGCAGGCCTGGAAGACGTCAACTCCGGCCGCATTCTGATCGGTGACCGTGACGTCACCGACATGCCGCCCAAGGACCGCGACATCGCGATGGTGTTCCAGAACTACGCCCTGTACCCGCACATGACCGTCGCGGACAACATGGGCTTCGCCCTGAAGATCGCCGGCGTCAGCAAGGAAGAGCGGGCCGAACGTGTCCGCGAAGCCGCCAAGCTGCTGGACCTCGAGCCGTACCTGGACCGCAAGCCGAAGGCCCTCTCCGGCGGCCAGCGCCAGCGCGTCGCCATGGGCCGCGCGATCGTCCGTAACCCGCAGGTCTTCCTGATGGACGAACCGCTCTCCAACCTCGACGCCAAGCTCCGCGTCCAGACCCGCACCCAAATCGCGTCGCTGACCCGCCGCCTGGGCGTCACCACCGTCTACGTGACCCACGACCAGGTCGAGGCCATGACCATGGGCGACCGCGTGGCAGTGCTCAAGGACGGCCTGCTGATGCAGGTGGACACCCCGCGCAACCTCTACGACAAGCCGAAGAACGTCTTCGTCGCCGGCTTCATCGGCTCCCCCGCCATGAACCTGCTGGAACTGCCCGTCGTCGACGGCGGCGTCCAGTTCGGCGGAACCGTCTACCCGGTGCCGCGCGACGTCCTCGAGGACGCCTCCGGCTCCACCGTCACCCTCGGCACCCGTCCCGAGGACCTCGAGACGGTCGCCCAGGGCGAGGGCCTGCAGGTTGAGGTCGACGTCGTCGAAGAACTCGGCGCCGACGCCTACGTCTACGGCCACACGACGCTCGACGGCAAGGACCACGACATCGTGGCCCGCGTCGACGGCCGCCGCCCGCCGATGAAGGGTGAGACCATCTGGGTCCGCCCTCAGTCCGGCCACGTGCACCTGTTCGACACCAAGACCGGCCTGCGCCTCGGCGACTGACTCGGTCTTAACCGACGGCGGTCCTCCTGCGGGAGGGCCGCCGTCGGCCGTTAACCGCCCCGTGGTTAGGCGCGCCGCCGCCGGGTACGGGAGAATTGCCCCATGACCGAGGAGAACCGCATGAGCGAGGACAACGGTGCCCAGTGGCACGACGAACCCACTGACTACGGCCAGATCGGGAAGCTGCCCCGGTACGTGCCCGCAAGCGCCAATGACGACAAGGCGATCTCCAGCTCCCTGAGCATCACCGCCGCCGCCACCGAGCCGGAACTGCTGGACCTGCCCTGGCACATCGCCCTCGAAGACTGGCCCGCCGAGTACTTGGCCGCCCTCCCCGCGGCATCTCCCGGCACATCGTCCGGTTCGCGCACCTGGGCGGCTCGGTCATCGCCATCAAGGAAACCTCCGAGCACATCGCCCGGCACGAGTACCACATGCTCCGCAAGCTGGCCCGGCTGGACGTCCCCTGCGTGGAGCCGGTGGCGGTCATCACAGGCCGCACCACCCCGGACGGCAAGCCCCTGAACCCCGTGCTGGTGACCCGGCACCTGAAGTTCTCCATGCCCTACCGCGCCCTGTTCTCGCAGATGCTGCGCAAGGACACCCTCACCCGCCTGATCGACGCCCAGGCCCTGTTGCTGGTCCGCCTGCACCTGATCGGCTTCTACTGGGGCGACGTGTCCCTCTCGAACACCCTGTTCCGCCGCGACGCCGGCGCCTTCGCCGCCTACCTGGTGGACGCCGAGACCGGCGAGCTGTACCCGGACCTGTCCACCGGCCAGCGCGAGTACGACCTGGAAATCGCCCGGGTCAACATCGCCGGGGAGCTGATGGACCTGCTCGACGGCGGCCTGATCGAGGAGAAGGTGGACCCCGTGGCCACCAGTGAACTGATCATGGAGAGCTACCGCAGGCTCTGGACCGAGCTGACGGAGAAGGAATCCTTCGAGGTCGGCGAGCGCTGGCGGGTGGCCGCCCGCATCCGGCGGCTCAACGAACTCGGCTTCGACGTCGAGGAATACGCGATCAAGACCACCCAAAACGGCTCCACCATCCAGCTTCAGCCCAAGGTGGTCGACGCCGGCCACCACCAGCGGCGGCTGCTGCGGCTCACCGGTCTGGATGCCCAGGAGAACCAGGCCCGCCGGCTGCTGAACGACATGGACTCGTTCCGCGCGGACAACAACCCCGGCATGGACGAGGAGTACAGCGCCCACCTGTGGGTCAGCCAGATCTTCGAGCCGATCGTCCGTGCCATCCCCCGCGACCTGTCCGGGAAACTCGAACCGGCGGAGGCCGTGCACGAGATCCTGGAGCACCGCTGGTACATGTCGGAAAAGGAAAACCGGCACATCCCTCTGGCCGAGGCCGTGCAGTCCTACATCGACTCCGAGCTGCGGCACCGGCGCGACGAGGCCGCGATCATGCTGAACCCGGACACCGAGCTGCTCAAGATCCTTGAGGTCGAGACCGAGGAGCCCCGCTACGACGAGGACGAGACCCCCGAAGGCGAAGACGAGTACCCGGACGCCGACGACTGATCCCTCCCCCACCCCCAACTGACTCGCAAGTTAAGGCCGTTTTCAGCCGCCAAAACGGCCTTGGCTGCGAGTCAGTTGGGCGGGCGGCCGGGCTAGATGGCCTTGCCGGGGTTCAGGATCCCGACCGGATCGAAGAGTTCCTTGATCCGGTACTGCAGCCCGCGGACCGGTTCCTTCTGCTCCAGGCCCAGCCAGCGCAGCTTGTATTGGCCCACGCCGTGTTCGCCGGTGATGGTGCCGCCCATCGCGAGGGCCACGGTCACCGACTCGTCCAGGGCGGCGCCCAGTCGTTCCATCGCGCCGGGGTCCACGCCGTCGCCGTCCCGGTCCACCCAGAACGTGGGGTGCAGGTTGCCGTCCCCGGCGTGCGCCACCACCTTCAGCTTCACCTCGTGCCGGGACGCCATCGCCTCAAGTTCGGCCACGTAATCCACCAGCCGGGACCGCGGGACGGCGACGTCCTCCCCCACCCGGTATTCGTCGTCGACCTCGGCGCCGCGGCTGTGCCGGCGCAGCTCCACCAGGGCCTCCGCTTCCGCGTCCGCCTCCATGGTCACCACCGCGCCGCCGGCGGCCAGCAGCGGCCGGATGGCGGCGGCCTCGGCGGCGGCGCCGAAGCCGTCCGTCTGGAGCAGCAGCAGGGAGGCGCCCCGGGCCGACAGGGTGGAGCCGTGCATGGCGTCGAGCTGGGCGAGGGTGCCGCTGTCCAGCAGTTCCATGATGGCGGGCTGCACCCGGGCCTTGCCCACGGCCAGCACCCCGGCCGCGGCGCTGCGGAAGTCCGGGTAGAAGGCGGCGATGGTGTGCACCTCGCGCGGGAGGTATTTGAGCCGGACGGTGATCCCGACGACGATCCCGAGCGTCCCCTCGGAGCCGACGAACAGCCCGGTCAGGTCGTAGCCGGCCACGCCCTTGAAGGTCTGGTGTCCGGTGTGGATCAGGGTGCCGTCGGCCAGGACGACGTCGAGGGCCAGCACCGAATCCCGCGTAACCCCGTACTTGGCGCAGCGCAGGCCCCCGGCGTTGGTGGCGACGTTGCCGCCGATCGTGGAGCTGCGGTAACTGGCAGGGTCCGGGGCGTACATGAGGCCGTGCATGGCGGCGGCGGCGTTGAGGTCGGCGTTGACGACGCCGGGTTCGACGACGGCGGTCTCGTCATCGGGGTTGAGGTCCAGGATGCGGTTCATCTTCTCCAGGCTGAGGACCACGCAGCCCTCGCTGGCGTGGGCTCCGCCGGAGACGCCGGTGCCGGCGCCGCGGGCCACGAGCGGAACCCGGCGGGCGGCGCAGGCCCGGACCACGGCCTGCACGTCCTCGACGGTCTCGGCGAAGACCACGGCCTGCGGCAGCTGGTAGTCCAGCACGGGGGCCTGGTCCACGGCATAGGCGGCGAGGGCCGGGTCCTCCGTCGCGACCTTGTCCGCCCCCAGGGCCGCCGTCAGATCTCCAATGATGCCGCGCATGTCCCGCTCCCGTTCGCCGTTGAACCCGCTCTGTGTCGGACCCAGTCTAGGCGTCCGGGACGGTTACCCCCGGCAGCACCCAGACGGCCGCAGCCGGGCCCGCGGAGCGCAGCCGTGCCCCGGCCTCGCGACCCAGCTCGGGAGCGGCACGGCCAACGCCTTCGAACGCCAGGTCCCCGACGACGAGCGCGGGGGCGCCGGCCAGGCCCTCCCACTGGTCGGCGGTCAGCAGGGCACGGTCGAGCAGCGCGTCGGCGGCGGCCCGGGTAACAGCCACCAGCACCGTGGCCCCGGCGGTTTCCCGCATGAAGGCCAGTACGTCCCCGTCGGCGTGGAGCCAGCGGATGCCGCCGGCGGTGAGCGCCGGCTGGTCCCGGTGCAGCCCGGACAGTGCGGCGTAGAGGCCGCGGAGGTCGTTGCGGACCCGGTCGGGGCGGTCCCAGGGCATGGGGGTCCGGGAGAATTCTCCGTTGTCCCCGGTGAACCCGAATTCGTCCCCGGCGAAGAGCACCGGCACGCCGGGCAGGGTGAACATCAGCACCGCGCCCAGCTGCTGGCCGCCGTCGACCATGGCGGTGGCGGCGCGGGCGGTGTCATGGCTGTTCAGCGCATTCATGTTCTGCCGGCGGACGTCCCAGCCGAAGGCGGCCGCCAGGTCCTGATGGGTGGCGAGGAATTCCGCGGCGTCGATCCGGCCGGGACCGGGCAGCGGGGTGCCGAAGAAGTTCACGTGCCCGGCGTCGCCGGCCAGCCAGGCCCAGAGCGGGCGGGTGAAGTTCGAGTAGGTCATGGCGCCGTGCCAGTGCTCGCCGCTGAAGTCCGGGGCCGCGTCATTGGTCGACTCGGCCAGGAGCGCCGCGTCCGGGTTGATGCCGCGGACCCGGTCCGCGATCAGCCGGGCCACGTCCTGGTTGAGGTCCGTCGCGCCGAGCCGTCCGGTCATGTTGCCGACGTCGATCCGCCAGCCGTCCAGGTTGAAGGGCGGCCGGAGCCAGCGGGCCACCGGCGAGTCCTCGTCACGGACGAACGCGTCGCGCAGCGTTTCCGAAGACCAGTTGAGCTTCGGCAGGGAGAGTACGCCGTACCAGGCCTCGTAGCTGCCGTGGTCTGGGGAGAAGTAGTAGTAGCCCGCCTCCGGCGCGTCCGGTCCGGACAGGGCGTTCCGGAACCATTCATGGGCGTCGCCGGAGTGATTGGCGGTGAGGTCGCCCATTACCTTGAGGCCACGGGCGTGCGCCGCCTCCACGAGGTCCACCAGCGCCTGGTCTCCGCCGAGGAGCGGGTCCACGGTGGCGAAGGTGGCGGCGTCGTAGCGGTGGTTGGAGCGGGCCGGGAAGAACGGGGTGAGGTAGATGATGTCCGCCCCGAGCGCCTGGATGTGGTCCAGCCGCTCGATGATGCCGGGCAGGTCGCCGCCGTAGAACTGGTACGGCGTCACCGCGGAGGCGCCTTCCACCGGAGTAGTGTGCCAGTCCGCGGGGACGCCCCAGTCCGGTGCCGGGTGCGTGTCCGCCTGGGCGGAGCGGGCGAACCGGTCCGGGAAGATCTGGTACATGGTCCCGGTCCGCAGCCACTCCGGCCCGGCCGGGTAAGTGCCCAGCCGGAAGTCGGCGTAGTCGGAGACGTCCCGGCCGAAGAGGCCCTGGGCGTTCAGCTGCCAAGTCCGGCCGCCGGCCTCGATCAGGAACCGGTAGCGGAGGACGGGGTTGGTGGCCGTCGTTGCCGCCTCCCACCACGTCCAGCCATCGGCGCCCCCGAGAGGGTCGCAGGCATCGTAGCGGGGTTCGCCGTCGTGCAGGGAGCGCAGCCAGACCCGGGACGCCTCGCCCCACCCGGCGGGGATCCGGAGCCGCAGGCGGACCGGGCCACCGCGCTCCACACCGTCCGGGGCGTGGAGCGCGGAGCCGTCGTGGTGCGGCAGGAGCCCGGCGGCAGCGGCGCCGGACACCCTAGCCCTTGACCGAGCCGGCCGTGAGGCCGCTGACGATGTAGCGCTGCAGGAACAGGAACAACGCCATCACCGGAAGGGCGGAGATCACGGCGCCGGCGGCGAAGACCCCCAGTTCTCCGAGCGCTGCTGGGCCACGAAGGAGTAGAGACCGACGGCGAGGGTCTGGCTGTCCGGGTCGGTCAGTACTACGGAGGCGATGACGAACTCTCCGGAGATCGAGATGTAGGTCAGGAGCCCCACGACGGCCAGGATCGGGGTGACCAGGCGCATGATGATGCCGAAGAAGATCTGGGTGTGGCTGGCGCCGTCGATCTTGGCCGCCTCGTCCAGGGACTGCGGCACGGTGTTGAAGAACCCGTACATCAGGTAGGTGTTCACGCCCAGGGCGCCGCCCAGGTAGACCATGATCAGGCCCAGCTGGCTGCCCAGGCCCAGGGCCGGGATGACCTCGGAGATGCCGCTGAGGAGCAGGAAGATCGCGACGACGGCGAGCAGCTGCGGGAACATCTGCAGCAGCAGCAGGCTTAGCAGCCCCACCCGGCGGCCGGTGAAGCGCATCCGGGAGAACGCGTAGGCCGCCATGGCGCCGAGGAACACGGTGGCCGCGGAGGTGATGCCGCCGACCACCAGCGTGTTCAGGAACCAGCGGGCGAAGGGCCGGGACGGGATGTTGAACAGGGCGGTGAAGTTGCCAAAATCGATCTTGCTGAACAGGGCGTTGGATCCCACCAGGGTGCCGGTGGAGTTCAGCGCGGCGGAGAGCACGTAGAGCAGCGGGAAGATCGCGAAGATGGTCACGGCGATACCCACCAGGTGCCGCCAGCCCTTGTCCGCGAGCCAGACGCCGAAAGGGCGGCGGCGGTGCAGGGACTTGAGGCGTTCGACGTCGGCGGCGGTGGCGCGGGCGCCCTCCCCGTTGCCGGCTCCGCCGTCGTCCCGGTGGCCTGGTCCGTCGGGGTCGCCGACGATGCGGTGCGCGGTGCTGGCCGGTTCATGAGTTCACGTCCTCGAGTGCCTTGGTCTGCTTGAAGCTGATGGCCGATACGGTGGCCACGATGATGAAGATGATGATGGCCAGGGCGCTGGCCAATCCGTAGTCGCGGCCGGTGCCCTGTCCGAAGGCCACCTTGTAGACCAGGGTGATCAGGATGTCCGTGGCGCCGATGTCCCGGGTGGTGTCCGCGAACCGCGGGCCGCCGCCGGTGAGCATGAAGATGACGTTGAAGTTGTTGAAGTTGAACGCAAAGGACGAGATCAGCAGCGGGGCAATCGAGACCAGCAGCAGCGGCAGCTTGATGGAGCGGAACACCCGCCAGGCGCTGGCGCCGTCCATCCGGGCGGCCTCGTCCAGTTCGGAGGGCAGGGACTGCAGCGCGCCGGTGCAGACCAGGAACATGTACGGGTAGCCGAGCCAGAGGTTGACCACCAGGACGCTGATCTTGGCCAGCACGGGGTCTGTCAGCCAGCCGATATGGGCGCCGCCCAGGAGCGTCTGGTTCAGCCAGCCGAACTCCGGGTTAAGGATGCCGGACCAGACCAGGCCGGTGAGGAAGGCGGGGAAGGCGTAGGGCAGGATCATCAGGATCCGGTAGACCTTCTTGCCCTTGAGGTCCTCGCGGTTGAAGGCGATCGCCAGGAACAGGCCCAGCGCGAAGGTCAGCGCCACGGAGGCGATGGCGAAGGTGAAGGTCCAGAGGATGACGCCCACGAGCGGGCCGCGCAGGCTGGGGTCGGTGAAGGCGCGGGAGAAGTTTTCGAAGCCGACGTCGATCTTCCAGCCGGTGGACAGCATCTGACCGTCGGCCGCGGCGAAGGCGCCCTTCCCGTTGTCGCGGTAGACGGCGCCGCTGTCCGTGTCCGTGAAGGTGTCCGCTCCGGCGTCGTACTTCAGCGAGGGCTTGAACTGATAGGCGTTGCTGCCGTCAGCGGTGCGCAGGGTTCCGTCGGCCGGGTCGGCGGACACAGGGACGGTCAGGGCCAGGATCTTCTGCTGGTTGGCGACGATTTCCTGGAAGTTCAGGGTCTGGTAGCCGTCAAGGGATTTGGCCTTGCCGGTGGAGTCCTTGACCGCGCCGGCGGCGTCCTCGAGGGGCTTGTCCGTGCTGCCGAGGGAGACCTTGCCGGCCGGGTCTGTGAAGAGCAGGTAGAACGACTCGCCCTTGGCCAGGACCGAGGTCTTGTAAGCCGGGGAGTCCGGGACGCGCTTCTGGGCGGTGAGCTGGATGGCGGCGATCGCGTCATCCTTGGTGCTGTTGTGCCCGTCGCCGTAGTTGGTGAAGGCGATGTAGCCGCTGAAGACCACCACGAAGACCTGGAAGATGAGCAGGAACAAGACGCCGGGGGCCAGGTACTTGGCCGGAAGTCCGCCCTTGCGCAGGTAGATCCAGTTGATCGCCAGGACGACGACGGCGGAGACCACCAGGACGGTCCAGGAGTGGCTGAGGAACAGCATGGTCAGGACGAAGACGGCCAGGGCGTCGACCAGGCCCAGCAGGACGATCTTGGCGATGATGCCCTTGGTCCCGTCCGGGGAGGTGCGGCGGTGGGCTGACCCGGCCTGCCGTCCCGTGCGCTTGCCCGTGCGGGATCCCGCGCCCGGGGCTGGCGGTGCGGCGGCGGGGTCGGTGCCCTCGCGGAGTTCTGTATCTGGCATGGCTCTTCAGTCCTTGGGAGAAGCAGGGTGATGCAGGAACGGGCCGGGCGGTGTGGTGCCGCCCGACCCGGAGCTGACCGGGTCCCGCCGCCGCGGCTGTGCGCGGCGGCGGGACCCGGGGCGGGGCTAGCCCCCGATCTTGGTCTTGATGCTGGCAGCCATCTTGGCCCAGTCGGCGGCCGGGTCGCCCTGGCCCTTGATCAGGGAGAGTTCGGTTGCACCCCAGTCAGCCCAGACGGCGCTCATTTCCGGGATGGCCGGCATCGGGACGCCGGTGGCGCCGATCTTGCCGAAGGCCGCGACGACCGGGTCGCTGGCGGCCTTGTCGAAGGAGGCCTTCAGTGCCGGCGGGCGGCCGCCGGCCTTGTACATGGAGTCCTGCGCTGCCTCGGAGGTGAGGTAGTTGGTGACGAACTCGTTGGTGGCCAGGGCGTTGGCGCTCTTGGAGCTGATGAAGAAGCCGTTGACGCCGATGAACGGCTGCGCCGGCTGGTCGCCCGCGGTGGGCAGCGGGTCAACAGCGAACTTGATGCCCTTCTTCTGCACGTCCGGAACGTTCCACGGGCCGGTCAGGTAGTACGGGGATTCCCCGGCCAGGAACTTCTCCTTGGCGATGTCACCGGTGATGTTGGAGTTGATGATCTTTTCGCCGGCGTCACCCCAGGCGGCCAGCTTCTTGGCGAACTCGACGCCGGCGGCGTCGCCGATGAGGAGCTGCTTGGGATCGTAGCCGCCGTCGGCAGCCTTACCGAAGACCTGCGAGCCCATCGAGGACTGCAGCGGGTACAGGTGGTACGGGTCGCCCTGCTTGGGGTCCATGCCCACCAGGAACGGGAACTTGGCCTTGCCGTCGGCGACGGCCTTCTTGCCGTTGCTGATGACCTCGTCCATGGTCTTGGCGGAATCGGGGACGATTGCCGTGTTGCGCAGCAGCGCGATGTTCTCGATCGCGTACGGGACACCGTAGACCGACCCGTTGTAGGTCATGGCCTTGATCGAGGAATCCTGGAAGGAGCCCTTCTTGTCGCCGAGTTCGACGGGGGCGATCACGCCGTTCTGGACGAACTTGCCTACCCAGTCGTGCGGTCCGACGATCAGGTCGGGGCCCTTGCCGGTGGGAACCTGGGTGATGAAGTCGTCACGGACGGCGGCGAAGTCCTTCACCACCAGCTTGACCTCGATGCCGGTGTCGGCCTGGAACTTGGCGGTGATGTCCTTCAGCGCCGGGGAGCGCTCAGCGTCGACCCACATGGTGATGGTGCTGGCACCGGAGGCCTTGAGGTCCGGCTTGGCCGTGGCCGAAGGCGAGGCCGGGGAGGTGGCCGCCGCGCCGCCGCAGGCGCTGATGGCCAGTGCGGCCACGACGGAGACGGCACCTGCCGTGAAAACCCGGCGGCTGGTGCCGGTGGTGAGGGTGTTCTGCACCTTCATTGGTGTCCCTTTCATAAAGATCCTGCATCCACACGAGAGGCCCGATCGGATCGAGTCGGGCCTGGTGGCATCGTCGGTGATGTGGCTCACAGCTGCAAGCGCTTCCAAGTTACACGCCAGTAGGTAGTTTGGGAAGTCGGCGTGTACCGGGCGTGTCGCCATCTTGGGCCATTCCGAAAACTCGCCGATAGCCGCCCACGGCCGATCCGACCGTCTTTTGCCTGCTTTTTCGGGCACAGGGGCACTCCCGCCCCGACAGTGGCGCCTTGGCAGCAGCGACACCTAAGGGACGTAAATGCTGGAAGCGTTTTCAATTCGGTGTCTTCGGCCTTACGATTACCGGCATGTCAGTTGATACAGTCCCCGCCGCCCTCGCCGGCCCGTTGACCCTGGTGCACGCCGCAGACCACACTCCCGGCTGGTGGCGTTCCGCCGTCATCTACCAGGTCTACCCCCGGTCCTTCCGCGACCTGAATGGTGACGGCGTCGGCGACCTCGCCGGGATCACGGCGGAGCTGCCGCAGCTCGCCGAGCTGGACGTCGACGCCGTCTGGCTCTCCCCGTTCTACCGCTCCCCGCAGCGCGACGCCGGCTACGATGTCAGCGACTACTGCGACGTGGACCCGCTCTTCGGCACCCTGGACGACTTCGACGCCATGATGGCCGAGGCCAAGCGGTTGGGCCTGCGCCTGATCGTGGACCTGGTGCCTAACCACTGCTCGGACCAGCACGCCGCGTTCCAGGCCGCCCTCGCCGCCCCGGCCGACGGCCCGGAGCGGGACATGTTCATTTTCCGCGACGGACTCGGCGAGTCCGGCGAACTTCCCCGAACAACTGGCAGTCCCACTTCGGCGGACCGGCCTGGACCCGGATCACCGAGCCCGACGGCACCGCAGGCCAGTGGTACCTGCACCTCTTCGATTCCTCCCAGCCGGACTTCAACTGGGACAACGGCGCCGTCCATGCAGAGTTCGAACGCGTGCTGCGGTTCTGGCTGGACCGGGGCGTGTCCGGCTTCCGCGTCGACGTCGCCCACGCCCTGGTCAAGGCCCCCGGCCTGCCGGCATGGGGCGGCCGCGCGGACGGCAACAGCTCAGACGGCTTCCCGGGCCACGAGGCGCCGATGTTCGGCCAGCCGGCCCTGCACGACATCTACCGCGCCTGGCGCCGGATCCTGGCCGAATACGGTCCGGACCGGATCCTCTGCGCCGAGGCCAACGTGGACCCGCTCCCCCGCCTCGCTGACTGGGTCCGTCCGGACGAGATGCACCAGGCCTTCAACTTCCCGTACCTGCACGCCGGCTTGGACCCGCACCGCGTGCGCCGCGTGGTGACCGAGTCCCTGACTGCCCTGGACGCCGTCGGCGCCCCAAGCACCTGGGTGCTTTCCAACCACGACGTGGTCCGGCACGCCACCCGCTTCGGCTACGACGACCCCGCACCCCGCGACGGCGACGGCATCGGTCCCGCCGACCCGCAGCCGAACGCCGAGCTCGGCCGCGCCCGCGCCGCCGCCGCCACCATGTTCATGCTGGGCCTGCCGGGCGGGGCGTACCTCTACCAGGGCGAGGAACTCGGCCTGCCGGACGGCATCGACATTCCCGACCACCAGCGCCAGGACCCCACCTTCGGGCGGACCGGCGGCGAGCGGCTGGGCCGCGACGGCTGCCGTGTCCCGCTGCCGTGGCGGGCCGGCGAGCCGAACAACGGCTTTGGCTCCGGCGCTGACCCGTGGCTGCCCCAGCCGGAAAGCTTCGGCGCTCTGGCCCGGGACACGCAGGCCGCCTCGCCGTCGTCGCACCTGAACCTCTACCGCAGCATGCTCGCCCTGCGCCGGCAGCTGCGCCTCGGCGAGGGCTCGCTGGCCTGGCTCGAGGACTGGTCCACGGACACCTCGCTGGGCTACCTGAACGGCACCGTCGCAGTGCTGATGAATGTGGGCCACGAACCGCTCGACCTGCCCGCCGGAACCGTGCTGCTCCGCAGCTCCCAGGCCGCCGGCATGAACGCCCCGGAGCATCAGTTAGGCTCAGGGGAAACTGTTTGGCTGCAAATCTAGATCGAGGACACGGAGAGCTGAAAATGCCCGGCATCAAGGACGTCGCGGAACGGGCCGGCCTCTCCATCGCCACCGTTTCACGCGCCTTGAGCGGCAAGGGCAACGTCTCCCCCGCAGCCGCGCGCTGGCCCAGGCCGCGGCCGCGGAACTCGGGTTCGTGCTCTCCTACCATGCCTCCAGCCTGGCGTCCGGGCGGAACCACAATGTCGGCGTCGTGGTCCCGTCCGTGCACCGCTGGTTCTTCTCCGCGGTGGTGGAGGGTGTCTCGGCCACCCTGCTCGACGCCGGCTACGACCTCACGCTGTACAACGTCAGCGACGGCGAGGAGCGGCGGCACAGCGTCCTGAACGACTTCCTGCTCCGCAAGCGGGTGGATGCGGTCATCGCGGTGTCCCTGGAGCTCAGCGAAGCAGAGATCCAGCAACTTCTGGCCATCCACCGGCCCATCGTGGGCATCGGCGGTCCCCTTCCGGGCGCTCCGACCATTCGGATCAACGACTCCGGGCTGGCGGAGTCCGCCGCACGGCATCTGATCCAGCTGGGGCACAGCCGGATTGCGCACATGACCGGCGACGCCGCCTACGACAAGGACTTCCGCCTCCCCGGCACCCGTCAGGCAGGTTTCACGGCGGCGATGCACGGCGCCGGCCTTCCGGTGCGGCCGGAGTGGCTGGTCTCCGCCGACTTCACCATCCAGGGCGCCTACGCCAGCGCCCGGCAACTGCTGGGGAGCTCCCCGGAGCGTCCGACGGCGGTGTTCGCCGCCTCCGATGAGATGGCGATTGGCACTATCCTCGCGGCCCGCGATTTCGGGCTCCGCATTCCTGAGGATCTTTCGGTGATCGGCATCGACGGCCACGAGCTGGGGGAAGTCTTCGGCCTCACCACCATTGACCAGGATGCCCGCGGCCAGGAGCCCTGGCCGTCCGGCGCCTGCTCGATGGGCTGGAGGGCGGCGGCGGGGAGCCTGCAGCGGCGGACATGGAATACCCCACCCGGTTCGTGATCCGCTCCAGCACGGCCGTGCCCCCGGCCGACACCTCTCCGCTGCGCTAGCTGTACTGCCCAGGGACGGTGGTTTGGTGAATGTGGTGACTCGCTGGAGTCGTTGACCTAAAGGTGAGGACCTCCGGTTGCACAGTGGAGTTGCTTAGACAACCGCTGAGGCGACCAGGAGGTCCTCATGTCCCACGCTAATGCCGCTTTGACCCCGCGCCAACGTTTCAAGGGTCGCGCGTCTGGTCATAGACCATGGGTGGCCGGTTTCCCGGGCTGCCGAGCAGTTCAATTGCTCTTGGCCGACGGCCAAGCGCTGGGCGTCCCGCTACGCCGCAATGGGCGAGGCCGGCATGACCGACAGGTCCTCACGCCCTCACCGTCTGGCGAACCGGACACCGCAGCAGCTGGTGCGCAAGGTCGTGCATCTGCGTTGGAAGCAACGGTTGGGGCCGGTCGCGATCGGCGCGAAGCTGGGCATGCCGGCCTCAACCGTGCACGCGGTCCTGGTACGGTGCCGGCTGAACCGCCTGCACCACGTGGACAAACGCACCGGGGAAGTGATCCGCCGCTACGAACATGAGAGTCCCGGGGCGATGATCCACGTCGATGTGAAGAAGCTCGGCAACATCCCCGACGGCGGCGGGTGGCGCTATGTGGGCCGGCAACAGGGAAAACAGAACCGCTCCGCGACCCCGTCAGGAACCCGGAACAGGCACCGCAATCCGCTGATCGGTACCGCCTATGTTCACACCGTTATCGATGACCATTCGCGGGTCGCCTACGCCGAAATCCACGGCGACGAAACCGCGGTCACCGCTGTTGGAGTGCTCAAGCGGGCCGTGTCGTGGTTCGCCGCACGCGGCGTCACGGTCGAGCGGGTCCTCTCCGACAACGGATCGGCCTACAAATCCCACCTCTGGCGCGACACCTGCCGCGACTTGAACATCAAGGCGAAGAAGACACGCCCGTACCGGCCGCAGACCAACGGCAAGATCGAACGCTTCCACCGCACCCTCGCCGACGGGTGGGCATTCAAACGCTTCTACGCCACCGAATCAGCCCGAAGAAACGCCCTCCCGGCCTGGCTGCACAACTACAATCACCACAGGCCCCACACCGCAATCGGAGGCCACCCGCCCATCAGCCGATTAACCAACCTGCCTGGGCAGTACAGCTAGCACCGCCGGCTGGCGTACGTTCCTGCCCGGTTACTCCCGCGGGCCGAGCATCCGCTCAGCCGTAGAGAGCTGATTGTGGACCTTCCGGGGGCCGATCGCGCACCTCCCCGCCGGGCAACTGGGAAGGAGCGTACGTGGCCTGCGGGACTAGCCCTGGGCGCCGCCCATGAACCGGACATAGCGCTGAAGAATCATTGGCCAGAGGCCCTCATACTCGTCCCGGGTCACTGCCGGGTGTTCGGCGCCTTCCCAGCCGCTGTGAACCAGCCGGAGCTCGGTACCGGCATCCACTGCCCGGAACGCTACGCGGATCTCCGTGGACCACAGCGCCTGGGTTCCGGGGTGCCAGCTGGCGTGGAAGGACAGTGGCGGCTGCCAGTCATCGATGGTCCCCCAGATGGAGGTCCGGCCGTCGTCCGCGGTTTCCAGGATCAGGTTTTCCTCGAACTCCACGTACGAGCCGGCACCGTACACGCCGTGCTCCTCGAGCGGCCACCACAGGTGCGTGTGCTCGGTGAAACCCACGAACGCCCTGGCCACGGCGCCCGGAACGATGACGGTGCACACCAGCGGGTCGAGGCCCTCGGAAGGCCCTGGCTCTGGGGCGGCAGCTGCGTGGCTGAAGAGGTTATCCATGGGCATCAACTCTACTAGGGACAGAGATGGCGCCACCCCGTGCATACTCCCGCTTCCAAGGATGGCTCAGCGGAAGGAGCTCCTACGCCGTTGCCGCCGGGTCCCAGAGCCGGCTCAACGGTAGGAGCTCCTACGTCGTTGCTGCTGCTGTGGTCAGTTAAAGAGCTCAGGCCCCGACACTGAGTGTCGGGGCCTGAGCCGCTAAATTATGTCCGGCGGTGACCTACTCTCCCACACCCTCCCGGGTGCAGTACCATCGGCGCTGTGGGTCTTAGCTTCCGGGTTCGGAATGGGACCGGGCGTTTCCCCCACGCTATGACCGCCGTAACCCTGTTACCCGGACCGAACCCCTGGGGGGTTGGCGGGAAATCTATTGGTTACAACTCTGCTTTTAGGGCAGTGTGGTGTTGTATTCAATTATATTCATTCGGTTCGCCAGTCAACACAACCCGGTGGTGGGTTTGTTGGTTGGGAACCACATAGTGGACGCAAGCAGTCTTGTTCTTCATACCCACCCCGCGGTGTTCCAGTCGATGCTGGCGGGGGTGGTGTGTGGTGTAAGTTATCGGCCTATTAGTACCGGTCAGCTTCACGAGTCTTTAGTCCTCGCTTCCACATCCGGCCTATCAACCCAGTGGTCTGGCTGGGGGCCTCTCACACACAAGGTGTATGGAAATCTCATCTTGAAGCGAGCTTCCCGCTTAGATGCTTTCAGCGGTTATCCCATCCGAACGTAGCTAATCAGCGGTGCACTTGGCAGTACAACTGACACACCAGAGGTTCGTCCGTCCCGGTCCTCTCGTACTAAGGACAGCCCTTCTCAAATTTCCTGCGCGCGCAGCGGATAGGGACCGAACTGTCTCACGACGTTCTAAACCCAGCTCGCGTACCGCTTTAATGGGCGAACAGCCCAACCCTTGGGACCTACTCCAGCCCCAGGATGCGACGAGCCGACATCGAGGTGCCAAACCATGCCGTCGATATGGACTCTTGGGCAAGATCAGCCTGTTATCCCCGAGGTACCTTTTATCCGTTGAGCGACGGCCATTCCACAATGTACCGCCGGATCACTAGTCCCGACTTTCGTCCCTGCTCGAGATGTCTCTCTCACAGTCAAGCTCCCTTGTGCACTTACACTCGACACCTGATTGCCAACCAGGCTGAGGGAACCTTTGGGCGCCTCCGTTACTTTTTAGGAGGCAACCGCCCCAGTTAAACTACCCATCAGGCACTGTCCCTGACCCGGATTACGGGCCGAAGTTAGATGTCCAAAGTGACCAGAGTGGTATTTCAACGATGACTCCACCCGAACTGGCGTCCGGGCTTCAACGTCTCCCACCTATCCTACACAAGCCACTCCGAACACCAATACCAAACTATAGTAAAGGTCTCGGGGTCTTTCCGTCCTGCTGCGCGTAACGAGCATCTTTACTCGTACTGCAATTTCGCCGAGTTTATGGTTGAGACAGCGGGGAAGTCGTTACTCCATTCGTGCAGGTCGGAACTTACCCGACAAGGAATTTCGCTACCTTAGGATGGTTATAGTTACCACCGCCGTTTACTGGGGCTTAAATTCTCAGCTTCGCCTTGCGGCTAACCGGTCCTCTTAACCTTCCAGCACCGGGCAGGAGTCAGTCCGTATACATCGTCTTGCGACTTCGCACGGACCTGTGTTTTTAGTAAACAGTCGCTTCCCCTGGTCTCTGCGGCCCCGCCACGCTCCGGACAGCAAGTGTCCATCACGATAGGGGCCCCCCTTCTCCCGAAGTTACGGGGGCATTTTGCCGAGTTCCTTAACCATAATTCTCTCGATCGCCTTAGTATTCTCTACCTGATCACCTGTGTCGGTTTGGGGTACGGGCGGCTAAAACCTCGCGTCGATGCTTTTCTCGGCAGCATAGGATCACCGGATCCCCCCATACGGGGGTCCCATCGGGTCTCAGGCATCATGAACAGCGGATTTGCCTACCGTTCGCCCTACATCCTTAGACCGGGGCAACCATCGCCCGGCCCGGCTACCTTCCTGCGTCACACCTGTTAATACGCTTGCCTCCCAGGATCAGGTCCCGCGCTCCACCAAAACCCTCACACCACAAGGGTGATCGGGCAGGTCTCGGGCGGTTAGTATCCCCTGTTCAACATGGGCGGTTTTTCGCCGGTACGGGAATATCAACCCGTTGTCCATCGACTACGCCTGTCGGCCTCGCCTTAGGTCCCGACTTACCCAGGGCAGATTAGCTTGACCCTGGAACCCTTGATCATTCGGCGGACGGGTTTCTCACCCGTCTTTCGCTACTCATGCCTGCATTCTCACTCGTGTAGGCTCCACCGCTGGTTTACACCGCGACTTCACTGCCCACACGACGCTCCCCTACCCATCCAGACGCCTGAACCACAAGGGCTTAGCAAAAATCTGAATGCCACAACTTCGGCGGTGTACTTGAGCCCCGCTACATTGTCGGCGCGGAATCACTTGACCAGTGAGCTATTACGCACTCTTTTAAGGATGGCTGCTTCTAAGCCAACCTCCTGGTTGTCTTCGCAACTCCACATCCTTTCCCACTTAGCACACGCTTAGGGGCCTTAGTTGGTGGTCTGGGCTGTTTCCCTCTCGACTATGAAGCTTATCCCCCACAGTCTCACTGCTGCGCTCTCACTTACCGGCATTCGGAGTTTGGCTGACGTCAGTAACCTTGTAGGGCCCATTAGCCATCCAGTAGCTCTACCTCCGATAAGAAACACGCAACGCTGCACCTAAATGCATTTCGGGGAGAACCAGCTATCACGAAGTTTGATTGGCCTTTCACCCCTACCCACAGCTCATCCCCTCCATTTTCAACTGAAGTGGGTTCGGTCCTCCACGACGTCTTACCGTCGCTTCAACCTGGCCATGGGTAGATCACTTCGCTTCGGGTCTAGATCACGCCACTGCAACGCCCTATTCAGACTCGCTTTCGCTACGGCTTCCCCACACGGGTTAACCTCGCGACGTAACACTAACTCGCAGGCTCATTCTTCAAAAGGCACGCCGTCACAACTACAAGGCTGCTCCGACGGATTGTAAGCACACGGTTTCAGGTACTGTTTCACTCCCCTCCCGGGGTACTTTTCACCTTTCCCTCACGGTACTGGTCCGCTATCGGTCATTAGGGAGTATTTAGGCTTATCAGGTGGTCCTGACAGATTCGCACGGGATTTCTCGGGCCCCGTGCTACTTGGGATACTCTCCAGGCGGCGTAAAAACATTTCGGTTACGGGGCTCACACCCTCTCTGGCCGGCCTTTCAAGACCGTTCACCTATGCCCACGCTCTCACCCCACTGTCCCGGCAGAGACAGAACGGAAAGTCCCACAACCCCGACCATGCAACGCCCGCCGGCTATCACACATGGAACGGTTTAGCCTGATCCGCGTTCGCTCGCCACTACTAACGGAATCACTATTGTTTTCTCTTCCTGCGGGTACTGAGATGTTTCACTTCCCCGCGTTCCCTCCACGCACCCTATGTGTTCAGATGCGGGTCACCAGGCAACTCGCGCCCCTGGCGGGGTTTCCCCATTCGGACACCCTGGGATCACAGTCCGGTTATCGACTCCCCCAGGCTTATCGCAGATTCCTACGTCCTTCTTCGGCTCCTAATGCCAAGGCATCCACCGTGTGCTCTTTAAAAACTTGACCACAAAAGATCAAGGAGTAATTTCGAGAGAACCACAGAAACCAACCACACCACAACAACACCACCCCGAAGGGTGACACCATCGAGCGCAGCCAGATCCAGGTTCATATTCTTGGAAATTGCTTCTTATAAAAGATGCTCGCGTCCACTATGTAGTTCTCAAACAACAACCCCGTACCACACACCCCACACACCAACCCCCCAGCCCGAAAGCAGAAGGTCGACAGCGTCCAGGGCGTCGCAGCCAGGAAACCAGAAACACACAAGCCCCACACCCCGCACCCAACCCCCACAAACGAGGGACAGACACAGAACATGGTCCTGTTGTCTCAGGACCCAACAGTGTGCCAAACACTACCCACCAGGAATCCCACCGAAGCGTTCCAGGAACACCCACCCCCAAGAGAGGATGCGTCTTCCGTACTAACCACCGGCAAAAACCCGACAGGCACCTATTCGTTGATATTCCACCCATGAGCACCCGCCGCAGAACTTGCGTCTGCGCAACGGGCCTACTCCTGACAACACCACCACACAAACCATGCGGCCTGGCGGGGTTGTTGTAGGCGCTCCTTAGAAAGGAGGTGATCCAGCCGCACCTTCCGGTACGGCTACCTTGTTACGACTTAGTCCCAATCGCCAGTCCCACCTTCGACAGCTCCCTCCCACAAGGGGTTAGGCCACCGGCTTCGGGTGTTACCAACTTTCGTGACTTGACGGGCGGTGTGTACAAGGCCCGGGAACGTATTCACCGCAGCGTTGCTGATCTGCGATTACTAGCGACTCCGACTTCATGGGGTCGAGTTGCAGACCCCAATCCGAACTGAGACCGGCTTTTGGGATTAGCTCCACCTCACAGTATCGCAACCCTTTGTACCGGCCATTGTAGCATGCGTGAAGCCCAAGACATAAGGGGCATGATGATTTGACGTCGTCCCCACCTTCCTCCGAGTTGACCCCGGCAGTCTCCCATGAGTCCCCGCCATAACGCGCTGGCAACATGGAACGAGGGTTGCGCTCGTTGCGGGACTTAACCCAACATCTCACGACACGAGCTGACGACAACCATGCACCACCTGTAAACCGGCCACAAGTGGGGGACCTGTTTCCAGGTCTTACCGGTTCATGTCAAGCCTTGGTAAGGTTCTTCGCGTTGCATCGAATTAATCCGCATGCTCCGCCGCTTGTGCGGGCCCCCGTCAATTCCTTTGAGTTTTAGCCTTGCGGCCGTACTCCCCAGGCGGGGCACTTAATGCGTTAGCTACGGCGCGGAAAACGTGGAATGTCCCCCACACCTAGTGCCCAACGTTTACGGCATGGACTACCAGGGTATCTAATCCTGTTCGCTCCCCATGCTTTCGCTCCTCAGCGTCAGTTAATGCCCAGAGACCTGCCTTCGCCATCGGTGTTCCTCCTGATATCTGCGCATTTCACCGCTACACCAGGAATTCCAGTCTCCCCTACATCACTCTAGTCTGCCCGTACCCACCGCAGATCCGGAGTTGAGCCCCGGACTTTCACGGCAGACGCGACAAACCGCCTACGAGCTCTTTACGCCCAATAATTCCGGATAACGCTTGCGCCCTACGTATTACCGCGGCTGCTGGCACGTAGTTAGCCGGCGCTTCTTCTGCAGGTACCGTCACTTTCGCTTCTTCCCTACTGAAAGAGGTTTACAACCCGAAGGCCGTCATCCCTCACGCGGCGTCGCTGCATCAGGCTTCCGCCCATTGTGCAATATTCCCCACTGCTGCCTCCCGTAGGAGTCTGGGCCGTGTCTCAGTCCCAGTGTGGCCGGTCACCCTCTCAGGCCGGCTACCCGTCGTCGCCTTGGTGAGCCATTACCTCACCAACAAGCTGATAGGCCGCGAGTCCATCCAAAACCACAAAAGCTTTCCACCCCCCACCATGCGATGAGGAGTCATATCCGGTATTAGACCCAGTTTCCCAGGCTTATCCCAGAGTTAAGGGCAGGTTACTCACGTGTTACTCACCCGTTCGCCACTAATCCACCAGCAAGCTGGCATCATCGTTCGACTTGCATGTGTTAAGCACGCCGCCAGCGTTCATCCTGAGCCAGGATCAAACTCTCCGTTGAAAACAAACAGACACAACACGCACCACCGGGAAAACGACGGATAACATGCTGCACAAAATTTGAAACCAGCTGAAAACCATGCCATCCACGGGGTGGACAACACAGCATAATCAACCAATCAATAAAACAATCGGTATCAACAAACTTGGCACACTATTGAGTTCTCAAACAACAGACACACCCGGCACCACCACAACCCATCAAGGGACCGTGACTCGCTCCGGAGCAACTTTCCAAACTTACCCGCGCACTTCGCCCTAGTCAAATCAGCGTCCCGATCCAGTTGGCCGTGGCCTTCGTGGTCTTCTCAGCGGATCAACTCCGGGGAGCAGCGCGGAAATAAACTGTACCACCACTCGGCCGCGGTGACAAAGCGGGGCCTGGGAGCACTCCCCCGGCGGCCCTGGGCCGGCCCAAAGCCCGCCCCGAATCAGCCCCGCGGGCCAGCCGAACCGAGGCCTCAAACACGCCCCCGGACACCAGAAAGGCCCGGAACCGCGAGGGTTCCGGGCCTTTCACAGGAGTGTTACTCGGCGGCCTTGAAGTAGGCCGCACCCAGTGGCGGCAGCGTGACGGTCAGCGAGGCCGGCTGTCCGTCGATGCCGTCGCCGGTCGCAGTCAGCGGCCCATCGTTGGTGACGCCCGATCCTCCGTACGTGCCGGCGTCGGTGTTCAGCACTTCCTGCCACTGTCCCGCGGCCGGGACGCCCAGGCGGAAGTCGTGGTGCGGGGCGCCGGAGAAGTTCAGCGCCACTACCAGCGGGTTACCGTCCGCGTCGCGGCGGATGAACGTGAGGACGTTGCGGTCCGAGTCCCCGCCGTTGATCCACTGGAACCCTTCCGGATCGTTGTCCCGCTCGTAGAGGGCCGGCGTCGAGCTGTAGAGCTCGTTCAGGTCCTTGGTGAGCAGCTGCACGCCACGGTGGGCAGGGATGTCCGCCAGCCACCAGTCCAGCCCGTACTGCTCGGACCATTCGGCTTCCTGGCCGAACTCGGTGCCCATGAAGATCAGCTGCTTGCCCGGGTGCGCCCACTGGTAGCCCAGGAACGCGCGCAGGTTGGCCAGCTGCTGCCAGCGGTCGCCGGGCATCTTACGCAGCATGGATCCCTTGCCGTGGACCACCTCGTCATGGCTAATCGGCAGCAAGAAGTTCTCCGTGTAGGCGTAGACCATGGAGAAGGTAATGGTGCCGTGGTGCCACTTGCGGTTGTACGGATCCTCGGCCATGTACTTCAGCGAGTCGTGCATCCAGCCCATGTTCCACTTGAGCCCGAAGCCCAGGCCGCCTTGGTCCGTGGGGGCGGTGACGCCGGGGAACGCGGTGGACTCCTCGGCGATCATCACCGCGCCGGGATGCGTCTTGTAGACCGTGGCGTTGGCCTCCTGCAGGAAGGAGATCGCCTCAAGGTTCTCGCGGCCGCCGAAGCGGTTGGGCTGCCATTGGCCCTCCTTGCGGGAGTAGTCCAGATAGAGCATGGAGGCGACGGCGTCCACCCGCAGGCCATCGATGTGAAATTCGTCCAGCCAGTACAGGGCGTTGGCGACCAGGAAGTTGCGCACCTCGCTGCGGCCAAAGTCGAAGATCAGCGTGCCCCAGTCCGGGTGCTCGCCGAGGTTCGGGTCCGAGTGCTCGTAGAGCGGCTCGCCGTCGAATTTCGCCAGTGCCCAGGCGTCCTTGGGGAAGTGGGCCGGGACCCAGTCCAGCAGCACGCCGATACCGGCCTGGTGCAGTTCGTCCACCAGGTGCCGGAACTCGTCCGGGTGCCCGAAGCGGGAGGTCGGCGCGAAGTAGGAGGTGACCTGGTAACCCCAGGAGCCGCCGAATGGGTGCTCGGCGACGGGCATGAACTCCACGTGGGTGAAGCCGAGCCACTTTACGTACTCCACGAGTTCCTTGGCCAGCTGCTTGTAGTCCAGGCCGACGCGCCAGGATCCGAGGTGAACCTCGTAGACGCTCATCGGCGCGTTGTGCGGATCGCGGGCGGCGCGGGCCTTCATCCACTCCGCGTCCTTGAAGACGTAGGAGGGTTCGACGACGCGGGATGCGGTCAGCGGTGGGACCTCGGTGCCGAACGCCAGCGGGTCGGCCTTCTCCACCCAGTGGCCGTGCCGGGTCTTGATCTCGAACTTGTAGCACGCCCCTGCCATAACGCCGGGGATGAAGATTTCCCACACCCCGGAGGAGCCGAGGGAGCGCATCGAGTTCTCGCGGCCGTCCCAGCCGTTGAAGTCGCCCTTGACGCGCACAGCCTGGGCGTTGGGGGCCCAGACGGCGAAGGACACGCCGTCGACGTCGCCGAGGGAGGACTTGTAGTGCTGGACGTGGGCGCCGAGGACGTCCCAGAGCCGTTCGTGCCGTCCTTCCCCGATCAGGTGCAGGTCGACTTCGCCCACGGTGGGCAGGTAGCGGTACGGCTCGTCGGTGCGGACCGCGTCCTGGTCCTCGTAGCGGACCTCCAGCCGGTAGTCCGGGACATGGCCAGCGTCGAGCGGTTCGAGGACGGCCACCCACACACCTCCGGCCTCGTGCGTCATGGGGGTGGTGCCGGCGGACGTCACCACCGAGACGGATTCGGCCATGTGCTTCACGGTGCGGATGGTGACGTGGCCGTAATCGTCGAGGTGGGCGCCGAGAACGGAGTGCGGGGCGTGGTGCTCCCCGCGGCCACCCGGGCGAGGGTGTCCGCGTCGACGGGGAGCGGTGCTCCGGGCCGTTCGGTACGTGCTGAGCCAGTCATGTTCTTACCTTCCGCTGCGGCTTCGACGGGGGCGCCGGAGCCAGTACTGCCAAGGAGACGACGGGATGCATTCACCGGGATGGCGAGCCAGTCGGGCCTGTTTCGTAGTTCGTAAACAACTTCGTAGAGCGCCTTGTCCAGCCACAGGGCGGTGAACAAGGGTGAGTCACGGTCGATGGTGCCGGGGGTGACCTCGGCGTAGCCGGCGAGGAACGCCGAGGCGCAGTCGTCCACCCACTCTTCGGGGACGGCTGCGCCGTCGTCCTCGCGGGCGGCCGCACCGGCGGCGTAGTCGAAGGAGCGCAGCATGCCGACGACGTCGCGGAGCGGCACGTCGGGGAAGTTCCGTTCGGAGACGGGCCGCAGGGGCTCGCCCTCGAAGTCGAGGATCGCCCAGCGTGCGGGCTGGCCGGCGGCGCCGGGGACCTGGAGGATCTGGCCGAGGTGAAGGTCCCCGTGGATGCGCTGCAGTTGCCCGGCGCTGGTCCCGGCGAGCCGGCCGAGCAGGGCCCGCAGGGCGTCGTCGAAGGGTCCGACGGCGGTGCCCGCCTCGGCCCATGACTGGCGGACCCTCTGCGCGACGCCGGGGGCAATGTCCCCGCCCGGAACGGCTTCTGACGCCGTGCCGAGCGCCTCGGCGAGGCGGCGGTGGACAGTGGCGGTGGCGACGCCGAGGGCGTGCGCCTCCGCGGTGAAATCGGTTCCGGTGCGGGCCGCGTCGACGGCGAGCCGCCACGCGTCCAGGCCGCCGGCGAGGAATTCGTGGGCGACGGCCAGTTCGGCGCGTGCAGCCCGGCGGCCGGCCACATCCGGAACCGACCCGTCAGTGACAGTCCACTCACCGGTCACCCAGCCGAGGGTGGCGGGGACCTCGGCGGTGCGTCCCGCGGTCAGGGCGGCGCCGATTTCGACCTCGGGGTTCTGCCCCTCGGAGAGGACGCGGAAGAACTTCAGGATCGCGGCCGAGGTGCCGTCGTCGACGATCACCGAGCTGTTGGACTGTTCGCCGGAGAGCACCCGGACCTTGCCGGTGGCGTGCGGCAGCCGGTGGTCGGAGTCGACCAGCTCACCGGTGGCGGAGCCGTCCGCGGTGGCGCCGCGGGAGCGCATCAGCTCCAGCCACGCGGCGATGAACGCCGCGTCGTGGACGCCGTCGTACACCCAGCCGCCCGGCGTGCCGCCGTCGGCCTGGATCTCGCCGAGGAGGGCCGCGCCGGCACCGGGCAGCGGCAGGGTCCGGAAGCTCAGCGGGACCTGGACGACGTCGGTCCGGTCGCCGTCCGCCGTCGGGTAGGTCACGGCCAGCAGCAGCACCTCGAACCGGGCACCGCCGTCTCCTGCCGGCGCACCCGGGGAGGGCACGGCCGGCACGGGCGCTTCGAGGGTCACACTGCCCACCGGTTCGAAGCTGAAGTGCGCGCTCTTGACCGGGAACCAGCGCTGGCGCGGCAGCCAGCTGCGCAGAAGCACGTCCAGGGCGGGGGAAAGGGTCGGTCGGGTCATGTCAGCCTTCGATGGACAGGATAGGCATCGCCTGGGTGTGGGGCGACGCCGGGTTGGAGGCGGCCGAGCGGACCCGCAGCCAGAAGAAATCGTGGCTGCCCAGGGTCAGGGTCAGGGTCCCGTCCTCGGCGATGCCGGGGAAGGCCTGGCCGCCGAAGACGTCCCGCAGGCCGCGGCCGGCCAGCTGCGGGACTCGCAGCGACGTGGCCACCGGGTGCTGGGAAAGGTTGAAGACGCAGAGGATCGTCTCCGGGTCCTCGCCGGCGACGTTCCCGGCCGGGAGCTCCCGCAGGTAGGCCAGGACGACGTCATGGTCCGCCTCGACGTGCTTGAAGGACCCGAGCCCGAACGCCGGGTGGTTCTTGCGGACGCTGAGGATCTGCCGGGTCCAGCGCAGCAGCGACCCGGAGTGCGCGGCCTCGGCCTCGACGTTGGCCATGCTGTAGTTGTAGACCAGCGACTGGATCACCGGAAGGTAAAGCTTTCCCGGGTCGGCGTTGGAGAAGCCCGCATTACGGTCCGGGTTCCACTGCATCGGCGTGCGAACGGCGTCACGGTCCTCGAGCCAGATGTTGTCGCCCATGCCGATCTCGTCCCCGTAGTACAGGAAAGGGCTGCCCGGCAAGGACAGCAGCAGCGCGTTGATCAGCTCAATCTCGGACCGGGAGTTGTCCAGCAGCGGCGCGAGCCGGCGCCGGATGCCGATGTTGGCCCGCATGCGCGGATCCGGGGCATACCAGCCAAGCATGGCGGCGCGCTCGTCGGAAGTGACCATTTCCAGGGTCAGCTCGTCGTGGTTGCGCAGGAACGTGCCCCACTGGGCGCCTTCCGGGATGGCCGGGGTGTCCCGCATGGTCTCGATGATCGGCGCGGCCTTCTGGTCGCGCAGCGCGTAGTAGAGCCGCGGCATGATCGGGAAGTGGAACGCCATGTGGCACTCCGGCTCCTCCTCGGTGCCGAAATACTCCACGACCTCCGCCGGCGGCTGGTTGGCCTCGGCAATGATGACGCGGCCGGGGTAGCTCTCGTCCACCATTTTCCGCAGCTGGCGCAGGAACTCGTGGGTGGCCGGCAGGTTCTCGCAGTTAGTGCCCTCCTCTTCGAAGAGGTAGGGGATGGCGTCGGCCCGGAAGCCGTCGATGCCCTGGTCCAGCCAGAAGCGGACGACGTCGAACACGGCGTCGATGACCTTGGGGTTTTCGAAGTTCAGGTCCGGCTGGTGGCTGAAGAACCGGTGCCAGAAGAACTGGCGGCGGATCGGGTCGAAGGTCCAGTTGGATTCCTCGGTGTCCACGAAGATGATGCGGGCGTCCTGGTACTTCTCGTCGGTGTCGCTCCAGACGTAGAAGTCGCCGAAGGGACCGTCCGGGTCCTTGCGGGACTCCTGGAACCAGGGGTGCTGGTCCGAGGTGTGGTTCAGGGGCAGGTCGATGATGACGCGGACGCCGCGGGCGTGGGCCTCGGCCACCAGGCGCTTGAAGTCGCTGATGGTGCCGAATTCGTCCAGCACGGAGTTGTAATCCGAGATGTCGTAGCCACCGTCGCGCAGCGGGGACTGGAAGAACGGGGGCAGCCAGAGGCAGTCCACACCCAGCCACTGCAGGTAGTCGAGCTTCTCGATCAGGCCGTGGAAGTCGCCGGAGCCGTCCCCGTTCCCGTCGGCGAAGCCGCGGACCAGCACCTCGTAGAAGACCGCCTTGCGGTACCAATGCGGGTCGTGCTGCAGGCCGGGGGCATTCAGTTCAAAGGTCCCCTTGGGCGTGAAGTGCTGGCTGGGGTTGCTCGGACTAAAGCTCACGGGCGGGACCTCCGGACGTTGAGGATGTGGGCGGGTTCGATGTGGGGGTCGAGGCGGACGTAGTTGTACTCGCCCCACTCCCAGCTCTCACCGGAGATCAGGTCCTCGACGACGTAACCGCCGTTGTGGGTCAGGTCGTCCGGGTCCAGTTCCAGGGCTGCGCGGTCAATGGTGACCGTGCTTTCGCGGGGGCTGTGCGGGTCCACGTTGACCACAACGATCAGGGTGTCCTTGGTGCCGTCGGGCAGCGTCTTGTGCTTGGAGTAGACCACCGTGGAGCTGTCCGTGCTGGCGTGCAAGGTCAGGTTCTGCAGGTCCCCCAGCGCCGGGTGGGCATGCCGGATCGCGTTCAGGCGGGTCAGGTACGGGGCCAGGGTGCGGCCGGATTCCGTTGCGGCATCCCAGTCGCGGGCCTTGTACTCGAACTTCTCGTTGTCGATGTACTCCTCTGCACCGGGGCGGGCAACGTGCTCGTAGAGCTCGTAGCCGGCGTAGACGCCCCACAGAGGGCTGGCGGTCGAGGCCAGGGCGGCGCGGATCTTGAAGGCCGCCGGTCCGCCGAACTGCAGGTACTCGGTCAGGATGTCCGGGGTGTTGACGAAGAAGTTCGGCCGGAAATAGGCCGGGGATTCATGGCTGATTTCCTGGAAATACTTCTCCAGTTCCTCCTTGGTATTGCGCCAGGTGAAGTAGGAGTACGACTGCTGGAATCCGGCCCGGCCGAGCGCATGCATCATGGCGGGGCGGGTGAACGCCTCGGCCAGGAAGACGACGTCGGGGTTCTTTTTGTTGACCTTGGCAATCAGCCATTCCCAGAACCACACCGGCTTGGTGTGCGGGTTATCCACGCGGAAAATCTTCACCCCGTGGCTGATCCACAGTTGAACAACGCGCAGGATTTCGTTGGACAGTCCCGCGGGATCGTTGTCGAAATTCAGCGGGAAAATATCTTGGTATTTTTTGGGCGGGTTTTCGGCGTAGGCGATGCTGCCGTCCACCCGGGTGGTGAACCATTCGGGGTGGCTCTTGACCCAGGGGTGGTCCGGGGCGGCCTGCAGTGCCAGGTCGAGGGCCACTTCGAGGCCCAGTTCGCCGGCGCGGGCCACGAAAGCGTCGAAGTCCTCGAAGCTGCCCAGGTCCGGATGGATGGCGTCGTGGCCGCCCTCCTCCGCGCCAATCGCCCACGGGGAGCCGGGGTCGTGCGGTCCGGCGATGAGCGTGTTGTTCGGTCCCTTGCGGTGCTGGGTGCCGATCGGGTGGATCGGGGGCATGTAGATAACGTCGAAGCCCATGGCGGCAACGGCGTCGAGGCGCTCCGCCGCGGTGCGGAAGGTGCCGGAGGTCCATTCGCCGGTCTCGTGGTTGCGGACGGCGCCCTCGGAGCGGGGGAAGAATTCGTACCAGGCGCCGCGGCCGGCGAGTTCGCGCTCGACCAGCAACGGGTATGGCTCGGACACGGTGACGAGTTCACGGATGGGCTGGCGGCCGACGACGGCGGCGACGTCCACGCCGAAGCCGGCGCCGAGGCGCTCCTCCGGAGTCTTCGAACCGTCGGCGAGGCCGGCGGCGGCGATCCGGAGGGTGCGGCGGTCCGCGGACGGGCGGCTGGGATCCTCGGAGGCCTCGGTCAGGAGCGCCGCGCCCTCGGCGAGCATGAGCTCGACGTCGATGCCGGCTTCAACCTTGACCTCGGCGTTGTGGTGCCACGTGCCGTAGCGGTCGTGCCAGGCCTCGATCACGTAAGACCACTTGCCGGTGGCGGTGGGGGTCAGCAGGCCTTCCCAGAGATCCGTGCCCTTGCCGCGGTCGCCCCGCGGGGGCTCGAGGCGGATCCGCTGGCGTTCCTTGCCGCGCGGGTCCAGCAGGACGGCGCTGACGCCGAGCATGTCGTGGCCCTCGCGGAACGCGGTCGCGGCGACGACGATGCTCTCGCCGACGGTGGCTTTGGCGGGGAATTTACCGCCCTCGACCGACGGCTGGACGTTGGTGATCGGAAACCTGCCGAATTTCAACCCATCGGTGATCAGGGCCTTCGGCTTTTGCTTGGACACGGCGCTGGTTCGGGAGTTAGTCGTCACAGGCTCGACGTTATCTACAAATCTCACAGAATGCTAAGGCTGCTCCGTTTTTTGGGGTCATCCGAAGCGCCATCCGACATTTACCGGAAAGAAACCCGGAACTGTTCCGGGGTCCGGAGTTGTCGGTTAGTGTTTCGCAGGTGAAGGCTATCCGGAGATTTACCGTCAGAACCGTTCTTCCCGAACCGATCCGGCCCCTGGCGCGGCTGGCCACCAACCTTCGCTGGTCGTGGCACCTGCCCACCCGCGAATTGTTCGAGCAGCTGAACCCGGCCATCTGGGCCGAGAGCGCGCAGGATCCGGTGACGTTCCTGGGTCTGGTCAGCCGGGAGGAGCTGCAGCGCCTCGCCGCGGACCAGGATGTGGTGCGCCGGGTGCACGAGGCCGCGGCGGACCTGGACCAGTATCTGGAGCAGCCCCGCTGGTACCAGAGCCTGGGCGAGGACGCGCCCCGCTGCATCGCCTACTTCTCCCCCGAGTTCGGGATCACCGAGGTCCTGCCGCAGTACTCCGGCGGCCTCGGCATCCTCGCCGGTGACCACCTGAAGGCCGCCTCCGACCTCGGGGTGCCGCTGATCGGCGTCGGCCTGCTCTACCAGGCCGGATACTTCAAGCAGTCCCTCTCCCGGGACGCCTGGCAGCAGGAAACCTACCCCGTGCTGGACCCGGACGGACTGCCCCTGACGCTGCTCCGCGAGGCCTCCCCGGACGGCAACGGCCGGCCGGTGGAAATCTCCCTGCCCCTCCCCCACGGCCGCAGGCTGCTGGCGCACGTGTGGCGCGCCGACGTCGGCCGCGTGCCGCTGCTGCTGCTGGATTCGAACGTGGCCGGCAACGACGACGCCGCCCGCGGCATCACGGACCGGCTCTACGGCGGCGGCGGCGACCACCGCCTCCAGCAGGAACTCCTGCTGGGCATGGGCGGGGTGAAGGCGCTGCGCGCCTACCAGCGGCTCACCGGGGCACCCGCGCCGGAGGTCTTCCACACCAACGAGGGCCACGCCGGCTTCCTCGGCGTCGAACGGATCCAGGAACTCATGTCCGGGGACACCGCCTTAGGCTGGGACGAGGCGCTCACCGCCGGCCGCGCCTCCACCGTCTTCACCACCCACACCCCGGTTCCCGCGGGCATCGACCGGTTCGAGATCTCCCAGATCGAGCACTTCTTCTCCGCGGGCCTCGCCCCGGACGTTCCGCTGGGCAAGATCCTGGACCTGGGCCGCGAGGACTTCGCCGACGGTGACCCATTTGTCTTCAACATGGCCGTCATGGGCCTCCGCCTGGCCCAACGCGCCAACGGCGTGGCCAAGCTGCACGGCGTGGTCTCGCGCGGGATGTTCTCCGCGCTCTGGCCGGGCTTTGACCACGCGGAGGTGCCCATCACCTCGGTGACCAACGGCGTCCACGTCCCCACCTGGGTGGATCCGCGCGTCTCCCAGCTGGCCCGCGACCGGTTCGGGGCCGACGCGGAGTCCGAGGGCCGCTGGGACCTCGCCTACAACGTCAGCGACGAAGAGCTCTGGGCGCTGCGCCGGGAAATGCGGGTCTCCCTCGTGGAGGACGTCCGGCGCCGGCTCCGCGCGGCGTGGAAGAAGCGCGGCGCGGCCGACGCCGAGCTGTCCTGGACCGATTCGGTCCTGGACCCGGATGTCCTCACGGTCGGCTTCGCGCGCCGCGTGCCGACCTACAAGCGGCTCACCCTGATGCTCCGCGACCCCGCGCGGCTCAAGGCGCTCCTGCTGCACGAGACCCACCCCATCCAGCTGGTCATCGCCGGCAAATCGCACCCGGCGGACGACGCTGGCAAGAAGATGATCCAGGACCTGGTCCGGTTCACCGACGACCCCGCGGTGCGGCACCGGATCGTCTTCCTACCCAACTACGACATCGCGATGGCCCGCACGCTCTTCCCCGGCTGTGACGTCTGGCTGAACAACCCGCTGCGCCCGCTCGAGGCCTGCGGCACCTCCGGGATGAAGGCGGCCATCAACGGCTCCCTGAACCTCTCGGTGCTGGACGGCTGGTGGGATGAGATGTACGACGGCGAGAACGGCTGGGCGATCCCCACCGCCAACAACGACGCGTCCCCCGAGGAGCGCGACGACATCGAGGCGGCCGCCCTGTACGAGCTGCTCGAAACCCAGGTGGCGCCGAAGTTCTACGGCCTCACGGTCTCCGACGGCGCCGGCGCGGCCGGGCCGTCACAGTCCGGGCCGCAGGCGGTCCCCACCCACTGGGTGTCCATGATCAAGCACACCATGACCCACCTGGGACCGGCGGTGTCCGCGGAGCGGATGCTCAAGGACTACGTCAATGTCTTGTACCGGCCCGCCGCGCTGGCCGGCCGCCAGGCGTCCGCGCACGGCTACGCCGAGGCGAAGTCGCTGGCCGCCTGGTGCTCCACGGTCCGCGCCGCGTGGCCGCAGATCCAGGTGGAGCATGTGGACTCCGTGGGCGTCTCCGAGGACCCGCAGATCGGCGACGACCTTCAGGTCAACGCCTACATCGCGCTGCACGACCTGCCGCCGGAGGACGTCGCCGTGGAGGTGGCCTACGGCCGCGCCGAGGACAGCGACGAGCTGACGGACGTCACGGTGGTGGAGCTGACCTCCGTGGAGGACCTGGGCAAGGGCCGCTACCTGTTCAGCGGCACCCTGGTGATCGACCGCTCCGGGTCCTTCGGCTACACCATCCGGGTGCTGCCCAAGCACGCCGGCCTGGCGTCGAAGGCCGAACTCGGACTCATCGTCAACGCCTGACCTGCGAAGGATTATCCCGTCGGAGACGGGATAATCCTCCGCGTGCTCGCTCGTTCCTCCCCACCGTCTCCCTAACCTCGCAAGCTCGGCCAGGGGACCCTGACGGCGGGGGCCCTGCTTAGACGCACGCTTCCGGATCATCCCGCCCTCGACGGGCCTGACGCGGAGAAGAGCTTAGCGGCCAGTCACAGGCAGACGGTGATGACCTTGAGGGCCTTGCCGGCGTAGCTCTCGGCGTCCTGAAGGATTTCGCAGATGACGCCGAAGGCGCGGTCGGCGCGGAAGGCAGCGGGGACCTGCCAGATCACCGTGACCGGGCCGTGCCCGTCGTCGCCCGCGGCATCGGCAAAGTCGTGCAGGGAATCGTTGAGGGCGTCGAGGTTCACGCCATAGTGCTCGGGGAAATCCAGGACCTCGCCGAAGGCGGCCAGGACCTCTTTCTTCGTGTTGGCTGCGGGGACAGTCAGCGTCCGGCGGCCGGCGTCGCGGACCTGCGCCTGCAGCTCCTCGGGCGTCCAGGTGTCTGCGGAATAGATCTTCATGGGTCCCTACTTGCCTTCGGCGATGAATGAAAACGATGAATAGTGGTCCGCGGTGTAGTACTTCTCCCCCGCGTCTCCGGCGATGATCCGCCGTGCGCCACGGTCCGACTCGCCGGGCGTGGGAACAGTGAACTCCCGGTAGTAGCCCGAGGGCTTCTGCGGCAGCACCCGCTCGAAGTTGCCGAAGGTGATGTTGTCCCTGCTGTACGGGTAGGGACCGCCGCGCGCGATCAGCACCAGGACCTGCCGCGCCTCGGCCGGCAACTCCGAGGCCTTGACCTCGGGCAGCTTGGACGGGTTCGCGACGCCGGTGCCCGTGGGCCGCGCTGCTGCCGGCCCTCCGGAAGGCTTGGCGCTGGCAGAGACGCCGGCGCTGGCGGCGGCACTGGTCTGGGCCGGGGACGTTGCAATGCTCGGGGAGTCGCCCGTCCGCGGGATCCCGGCGACCACCAGCACGAGCACCGCCAGGCCCAGGAGCGCCCCGATCAGGGTGCTGAGGCGTTTGGTGGTCATCTCCGGTTCCCCCTAGATGCGGTAGATGCTGATGCTGTTCGCCTGGACCACGTCGCGTTCACCGGAGGCGATCCGGACGCCCTGCCGGCGGTCGTGCCACTCCGAGGTGGTGAGCCGCAGCTCGTAGATCCGCTGGCCGGTGCCGTCGTCGTGCGGGACGGGCGGCAGGGTGACCTTGACGTCGTCGGCGCCGCCGTTGACCACCACCAAGCCCACCACGCGGCCGACGTCGGAACCCACCAGCAGCTGCACCACCCGGTGGGCGGGGTCCTGCCAGCGTTCGGCGGACATCTGCCGGCCGTCGACGTCGAACCAGTGGAAGTAGGACTGCCGCTCCCGGGCGGGGTAGTCGTGCGGCTGGCCGGCGAGGAACTCCTTGCGCAGCCGGATGACGCGCTTGGTGCTGCGGAGCATCGAGTGCGATTCGGGGGTGCTGGTCCAGTCGATCCAGGTCAGCGGGTTGTCCTGGCAGTAGGCGTTGTTGTTGCCCTGCTGGGTGCGTCCCACCTCGTCGCCGGCGGTGATCATCGGCACGCCCTGCGAGATCATCAGGGAGGCCATCAGGTTGCGGCTGCTCTGCGCGCGCTTGGCCAGGATGGCCTCGTCCTCGGTGGGACCCTCGAAGCCGTGGTTGTAGCTGCGGTTGTCGCCGTGGCCGTCCCGGTTCTGCTCTCCGTTGGCCTCGTTGTGCTTGCGGTCGTAGGAGACCAGGTCCGCAAGGGTGAACCCGTCGTGCGCGGTGATGAGGTTGACCGAGGCCAGCCGGTTCCGGCCGGAGCCGGCAAACAGCGCCGCGGAGCCGGAGAGGGCGTCTGCCAGCTTCGCCACGGAGCCGCCATGGCCGCCCGACTCGATCGCGGCCCGGTCCGCCAGCCAAAAGGTGCGGACGGCGTCGCGGAAGTGGTCGTTCCAGTCCACCCAGCCGGGCGGGAACCGGCCCGTCTGCCAGCCGCCGTAGCCCACATCCCAGGGTTCGGCGATCAGCTTGGTCTCGGAGAGCACCGGATCGGCGGCGACGGCCACCAGGAACGGGTGCCGGGGGTCGAACTCGTTGGCCGCGTTCCGGCAGAGCGTGACGGCAAGGTCGAAGCGGAAGCCGTCGACATGGAACTCATTCACCCAGTACCGCAGGGAATCGAGGACCAGCTGCACGACGCGGGGCTCACCGAAGTTCAGGGAGTTGCCGCAGCCGGTGGTGTCCACGTAGCGGCCCTGGCCGTCGTGGCGGTAGTACTGCAGCTCGCCGAGGCCGCGGAAGCTGAGCGCGGGCCCGTCCGGACCTGCTTCGGCGGTGTGGTTGTAGACGACGTCGAGGATCACCTCGAGGCCGGCCGCGTGGAGCAGCTTGACCATGCCCTTGAACTCGTCCTGAACCGCCTGCGGCCCGGCGTCGCGGGCGGCCTGAGTGGCGTAGTCCGGGTGCGGGGCGAAGAAGGCGGCCGTGTTGTAGCCCCAGTAGTTGGTCAAACCCAGGTTCTGCAGGTGGGCCTCGTCCAGGTGGAAGTGGACCGGCAGCAGTTGGACCGCCGTGACGCCCAACGAGACCAGGTGCTCGACCATGGCCGGGTGCGCCATGCCGGCGTAGGTGCCCTGCAGGTGCTCGGGAATGTCCGGGTGGAGCATCGTCTGCCCGCGCACGTGTGCCTCGTAGATGATGGTGTCGCGCCACGGCGTGGCCGGTCCACGGTCCACGCCCCAGTCGAAGTCGCCGGACATCCTGACGCTGGTGATCAGCTTCTCCCGCTGATCCACGGCGCGGCCATAAGGATCGAGCAACAGCGGCTGCACGCCGTCGTCGTCGAAATCCTGGGTGGGAACCGGGACCGGCAGAGCCTCGGCCTCCGGCGCCGCCCGCAGCCCGTAGCGGGAGCCGACCGGCAGCCCCTCGACAATGCCGTGGTGCACGCCGGCGGTGACGTTCGGCAGCGCCTTGACCTGCCAGCCGCGGCCAGGGGCCTGGTAAACCACTTCGAGGGTGGCGACGGCGGGGGCATAGACGGCCACGTTCACCGAGGAACCGCGCGGATCATCGGTCTCCGGGGAGCCGGTGCGTGGCACGCTCAGTCCCAGCGGAAGCGGCCGTGAGGCATCCACGGTCGTTGCGGAATCTACAAAGGACTTGACCATTGGTCATAGCTTAGCCGGGGCCGCCTCCCGCACCGTCTCCGCACCGTCGGGTTACGACGGCGGATGACCCGGGCCGGCGCGTCCGGGCGCTGGCGGAGGCTGGCGGAAGCGGGCGGCGCGAGGCCGGGCGCGTCCGGCGCGGCATACTGGAGGCAGGCACCGAACTGGAGGTAACCGTGCGGATAGCACTGGCGCAAATCATCACCGGCCGCGATCTGGACCGGAACCTTGACCTTGTCCGGGAGTATGCCGCGCGGGCCAAGGCCGGCGGCGCGGACCTGGTGGTCTTCCCGGAGGCCACCATGCGGGCCTTCGGCAACTCGCTGGTGGACATCGCCGAACCGCTGGATGGCCCGTGGGCCTCGGCCGTCCGGGCCATCGCCGCGGAGCAGGACCTGGTGCTGGTGGCCGGCATGTTCACGCCGGGTGCGGCCAAGGACGGATCCCCCGGGTCCGGAACACCCTGCTCGCCACCGGGCCGGGCGTGTCCGCCAGCTACGACAAGATCCACCTGTTCGACGCCTTCGGCTTCGCCGAGTCGGACACGGTGGAGGCGGGTACGGAGCCGGTGACGTTCGACGTCGGCGGCGTCACCGTGGGCCTCGCCACCTGCTACGACGTGCGTTTCCCGGACCTGTTCACGGAACTTGCCGACCGCGGCGCCGTCGTGACCCTGGTGAGCGCCTCCTGGGGCAGCGGTCCGGGCAAGGCGGAGCAGTGGACGTTGCTGGCACGGGCCCGGGCCGCCGACTCGACCAGCTTCGTGGTGGCCTGCGGTCAGGCCGACCCGGCCAGCGCCGGTCTCGAGGTCCGGGGTACCGCCCCCACCGGCGTCGGGCATTCCCTGGTGGCCTCCCCTTCGGCGAGGCGATCGCCGAGCTCGGGGCGGAACCGGACCTGCTGTTCGTGGACCTGGACCCCGCCGAGGTCGACGCCGCCCGCAAGAGCCTCCCGGTCCTGGCCAACCGCCACCGCTTCTAGCCGACGCTCCCTCACATCCGGCGCCTTAAACCACAACGCTCCCTCACCTGAGGTGAGGGAGCGTCCGGGATGCGATTTACTTGGCGGCGCGCTGGCGGGAGATCTCGTAGAGCGAGATGCCCACGGCCATCGAGGCGTTGAGCGATTCCATGGCGGAGTCGATCGGGATCGAGACGATCTGGTCGCAGTTCTCACGGACCAGGCGGCTCAGGCCCTTGCCTTCGGAGCCGACCACGATGCAGACCGGTTCCTTCGCCAGCGCCAGGTCCGGCAGCGAGACGTCGCCGTCGCCGTCCAGGCCGAGGACGAAGATGCCCATGTTCTTGAACGCCTTCAGCGTGCTGTTGAGGTTCGCGGCGCGGGCCACCGGGACGCGGACCGCTGCGCCGGCGCTGGTCTTCCAGGCCGAGGCGGTCACGCCGACGGACCGGCGCTCGGGAACGATCACGCCGTGGCCGCTGAACGCGGAGACGGAACGGATGATCGCACCGAGGTTGCGGGGGTCGGTGATGCCGTCGAGGGCGACGAAGAGCGGGGCATTGGCAATGTGGCCCACCTTCCACGCCTCGACGGTTGCCTCGGCCAGCTCGTAAGCGTCCTGGTACTCGTACGCCGGGATCTGCAAGACCAGGCCCTGGTGGATGGCGTCGTCGGTCATCCGGTCCAGCTCGGGCTTGCCGGTTTCCAGCAGCGGAATGCCGCGCTCGGCCGCGATCTTCAGGGATTCCTTGACCCGGTCATCCATCTCGATGCGAATGGCCACGTGCAGGGCCTTGGCGGGGATGCCGGCGCGGAGCGCCTCGACCACGGAGTTGCGGCCGGTGACGACTTCCTCGGTGGCGCGGCCCTTGGGGCCGGAACGGGCGCCGGCGCTGCGGGCTCCGGTGCCGCGCTTGGCGGCGGAGCGTTCCGCGAGCTGCTTGTTCTTGTGGGCCTTGTGGTAGACCCGGTCCTCCGCCTTGGGAGTGGGGCCCTTGCCTTCGAGGGCCTTACGGCCATGGCCGCCGGTCCCGACGGTGGGACCCTTCTTCTGTTTGACCGAGCGGCGACCGTTATTGGCCATGAGTTTCACCCTTTGAAGTACGCGAATCGTTGATAAGTCTGGACTCCAGTCTACTGACTCGGGTTAAATCCTCGACCGCGTGGGTGCGGCGGCCCGCCCGGCCGCCAGGGCTCAGCCGCGCTTGAGGCTCCAGCTGGCGCCGTCCGCGCCGTCCTCGACGACGACGCCGGCCGCGGCCAGGGTGTCCCGGATGGCATCGGAGGCGGGCCAGTCCTTGGCCGCCCGCGCCTGCGCCCGGGCTGCCAGCTGCGCCTCCACCAGCACGCCGAGCGCGGTGGTGGCCTGGCCGTCCACGGCGGGGGCAGCGGTGTCGTTCAGGCCGAGGACCCGCAGCATGTCGTGAACCTGGTGCAGGGCCTGGCGGGCGTCTTCGGTCCGGCCGTCGGTCAGGGCGGTGTTGCCGGCCCGGACGGTCTCGTGCAGAACGGCGAGGGCCTGCGGAACGTTGAGGTCATCGTCCATGGCGCGTTCGAAACCCTCTGGAACGGCGCCGCAGGTTGAGAAGCTGTAGTTCCCGCCGTCGGACAGGGCCCGGACGGCACGGCTGATGAACCCGTCGATGCGTTCGACGGCGGCGGCGGCTTCCTGCAGCGAGGTGGGCTGGTAGTCCAGCACGGAGCGGTACTGGGCCTGGCCGAGGTAGTAGCGGACCACCCGCGGCGGGGCGAGTTCGAGCATCTCGGCCGGGCTGATGGTGTTGCCGATGGACTTGGACATCTTCTCGCCGGCGTAGGTGACCATGCCGTTGTGCATCCAGAAGTTCGCGAAGCCGTGCCCGGCCGCCTGGGACTGGGCCATCTCGTTCTCGTGGTGCGGGAATCGCAGGTCCAGGCCGCCGCCGTGGATGTCGAACTCGGTGCCGAGGTACTTGGTGACCATCGCGGAGCACTCGAGGTGCCAGCCCGGGCGGCCGGCGCCCCACGGGGAGGCCCAGCTCGCCGTCGTCGGCTCGCCGTCCTTGTGGCCCTTCCAGAGCGCGAAGTCCCGGGGGTCCTTTTTCCCGCGCGGGTCGGCGTCGGGGGCGCCCTGCATGTCATCGATCTTCTGCCGGGTCAGGGATCCGTAGGCGGACCAAGAGCGGACGTCGAAGTAGACGTCGCCGGAGTCATCGAGCGCCGGGTAGGCGTGGCCGCGGTCGATCAGCAGCTGAATCAGGGCGTGCATCTCGGGGATGTGGCCCGTGGCACGGGGCTCGTAGGTGGGCCTGGAGACGCCCAGGGTGTCGTAGGCCTTACGGAATTCCTGCTCGTAGCGGTAGGCCAGCGCCCACCATTCCTCTTCGCGGACGGTGCCGTCGCCCTCGTCGATGCCGGGCGCGAACGACTCGGCGGACTTGGCCAGGATCTTGTCGTCAATGTCCGTGACGTTGCGGACCGTGGTGACCCTGAAGCCGCGGTACTGCAGCCAGCGGGTGAGCTGGTCGAAGGCGATCGCGGAGCGGATGTGACCGACGTGCGGCATGCCCTGTACCGTGGCGCCGCAGTAGTAGAGACTTACCTTCCCCGGAACAAGGGGGACGAAGTCGCGGACTTCGGCGGATGCAGTGTCATAGAAGCGCAGGGTCACCGGTCCAGACTAGCCGATGCGGGGTTGCCGCCGGCCGGTCCGTTACTTGCAGTGCTGGCCGATCTGGTCCATGTTTTGGCGCAGCTGGTTGAGCTGGTCCGTGGTCTGGACTCCGGTGGAGCTGCCCGCGACCTGCTTCATCACGTCGGCCATTTTCTGGATGGGGTCGGCCACCTCGGGGGCCACCTTGTCCGCGACCTCCTGGTAGTGCTTACTGATCTGCCCGGCCTTGTCCTTGTCGCTGCCCGTGGGTACGAAGGTGTCGGTGTTCAGGAACTTGCAGCTCTCATCCACGCTCATGCGCGACGGCGTGGGACTGGCGGCAGGCGGGGTGGACCCGGCGCACCCGGCCAGCAGCAGTCCTGTGGCGAGGACGACGGCGGGGGCTAGCTTTTTCACGGGAAACTCCTGACGTTCCGGGCGGGGTTGTCCGTTAAGCTCTAGGCCAGATCAGCGCCTCCGGCGGAGTCGGCCGGGTAGACAAGGGCGGTGGCGGTGGCCGCGATGCCCTCGCCGCGGCCGGTGAAACCGAGCCCGTCGCTGGTGGTGGCGGTGACGCTGACAGGGGCTCCGGCCGCCTCGCTGAGCACCCGCTGGGACTCCTCCCGGCGGGGGCCGAACTTGGGCCGGTTGGCGACGAACTGTACGGCGATGTTGCCGATCTCCCAGCCGGCGGCGCGGACGATCCGGGCCGCCTCGGTCAGCAGGGTGACGCCGGAGGCTCCGGCGTATTCGGGCCGGTCCGTGCCGAAGTGGGTGCCGAGGTCGCCGATGCCGCAGGCGGAGAACAGGGCGTCGGCCGCGGCGTGGGCCACCGGGTCGCCGTCGGAGTGGCCGGCCAGCCCGCGCTCACCCTCCCAGTGGAGGCCGCCGAGCCAGAGCGGCTGGGGTGCCTCGTCCGGGGCGTAGGCGTGGACGTCGATGCCGATGCCGGTGCGCGGCAGCAGGGGGCGTTGCTTCGGTTCCATGGTCAGCCTTCCACCCAGCGGGCGCCGAGGGGACCCTCAAGCAGGCCCTCGGCCAGGATCAGGTCCAGCGGTGTGGTGATCTTCAGCGACTGGCTGGCGCCGCGGACCGCGTGGACGGGAACGCCCAGCAGTTCCACCAGCATGGCGTCGTCGGTGACGGCGGCCGCCTGGGCTTCGTCAAATGCTTCAGCGGATTCGTGGGCCCGGCGGAGGGTGTCCAGGCTGAAGCCCTGCGGGGTCTGGACGGCGCGCAGCGCCTCCCGGGGTGCGGTGCCGGTGACCAGTTCCGGGGCGATGTCCGCATCCGGGCCGGTGGTCCGGGCGACGGTCTTCACCGTGTCCACCACGGGCAGGACGGGGATGACGGCCTGGGCTCCGGCGGCCAGGGCCTCGGCCACCCGGTGGAAGACGGCCTCCGGTGCCAGGGCGCGGGCGGCGTCGTGCACCAGGACGGACCGGGTGTCCGGGTGCAGAGCGGCCAGGGCGGCCCGCACCGAATCGGCGCGGCTGGCGCCGCCGTCGACGGCCGTGATCTCGGGCGTCTCCACCCCGTCCCCGCCACCGTGCCGCAGTTCCTCGGCGAACGCCTCGCACTGCGCTGCCAGGTCCCGGTCTCCGGGCGGGAGTGCAACGCAGATCAGCCGGGCGACCCCGGCGGCGGCGACCCCGCGGAGGGCGTGGATAAGGATGCTGTCCCCGCCCAGGGGGACCTTGGCCTTGGGCATCCCGTAACCCAGCCGCTGGCCGGATCCGGCGGCCACGAGAATGACCGCGGTGACGGGGGCGGCCGATGGAGTAGTCATGCGCTCAAGCCTACGTCCCGGCGCCTGGGCCGGACCCAACTAGCTGGCAGTTGATGCCGTTTTGAGGGCCCATAACGGCATCTACTGCCAGTCAGTTGGGCCGGTTTTGGGCAAAAGAAGCCCCGGCGGCTTGAAGCCACCGGGGTTCGATTCTTAGTTAGGAAGCCAGGACCTCGTCGAGAACGCTTGCAGCCTTCTCTTCGTCGGTCTTCTCAGCCAGAGCCAGTTCTGAAATCAGAATCTGGCGGGCCTTGGCCAGCATGCGCTTCTCCCCTGCGGAGAGACCCCGGTCGTGGTCGCGGCGCCACAGGTCGCGGACGACCTCGGCTACCTTGATCACGTCACCGGAGGCAAGCTTTTCCAGGTTTGCCTTGTAACGACGCGACCAGTTGGTGGGCTCTTCAGTGAACTCGGCACGAAGCACGTCGAACACGTGCTCCAGGCCTTCCTTGCCCACTACGTCCCGGACCCCAACAAGGTCAACGTTTTCTGCTGGAACTTCAATGGTCAGATCACCCTGAGCCACCTTGAGCTTGAGATACATTCTCTCTTCGCCCTTGACAGTGCGCATCTTGATCTCTTCAATTTTTGCTGCACCGTGGTGAGGGTAAACTACTGTCTCGCCGACCTCAAAAACCATGTGGACATTCCCCTTTCCCGCAGACCAGTTTATCACGATTAAGGCATACGACTGGCATGGTTCCGGCGGAGAAACCGCGAGATTCCGCGGAAAATGGCCCCAATCGGCGGCTCAAACCCCTTGACGGATGCGGATAATAGTGCATTGCGCGGGCCGCGCCAAGGTGCCACGGGAGGCCTTCGACGACGACGCCGGGAAGGCCGGTGCCCGCCGCGCGGGTCCCCGTATCGCGTCGCCGGGGAGGCTTAGGAATCCTCGTTTGGGCCCGGTTGCCGATAGGCTATGGCTGAATACTGTTTCAAGACTCTCAAGGAGTGCGTGACGTGCGTTTCACTGCGATGACCCCGGGCCGGCGCGGCAAGCTGGCAATGGCAACGGCGGCACTTGGCATTGGCCTGCTGTCCGTCTCCGGTTGCGGCTACATCAACCCCCAGCAGACCTCGGTGCAGTACTCCGCCTCCGACGGAACCCGCACGGACCTCGGCCCGGTGCAGCTGCGCAACATGATGATCGTCTCCGACGGCGAGAACAAGCCCGGCCGCGTGCTCGGTGCCGTGTACAACACCTCGTCCAACGACGTCACGCTGACCATCAACGGTGCCAGCGGCTCGCAGACCCAGGTGCCGGTCAAGAAGAACTCCTACGTCCTGCTCAACGACAGCACCGACTCTGCAACCCTGAGCACCACCGGCGGGAAGCCCGGTTCGCTGGTGGAGGTCACCCTCTCCGAGAGTGCCACCAACATGAAGGCCAAGTTCAACATGCCGGTGCTGGACGGCACGATCACGGATTACAAGAAGTACATCCCGACCCCGACCCCGACGGCCACCTCCTCGAGCTCGGCGTCCAGCTCGGCCTCGCCGTCGTCGTCGGCCTCCGAATCCGCGACGCCGTCCCCGACGGCCAGCCGCTAACCGGCACCAGGCACCACAAAAACAAAGGAGCGGCACCCCTCGCGGGGTGCCGCTCCTTGTTATGCCGGCCCGATCTGCACCGTGCCGGCTGTACGCAGTAGGCTCGTTTAGGGCTCGAACTTGTAGCCCAGGCCGCGGACGGTGATCAGGTGCCGCGGTGCGGAGGGTCCGGCTCGATCTTGCTGCGCAGCCGCTTTACGTGCACGTCGAGGGTCTTGGTGTCGCCGACGTAGTCAGACCCCCAGACCCGGTCGATCAGCTGCCCGCGGGTCAGGACGCGGCCGGAGTTGCGCAGCAGCATTTCCAGCAGTTCGAACTCCTTCAGCGGCAGGGAGACCTGCTCGCCCTGGACGCTGACGACGTGCCTTTCGACGTCCATCCGGACCGGGCCCGCCTGAACGGTGCTGGAAACCAGCTCCTCCGGTTCGCCGTGCCGGCGCAGCACGGCCCTGACGCGGGCGACGAGCTCGCGGGAGGAGTAGGGCTTGGTCACGTAGTCGTCGGCGCCGAGTTCCAGGCCCACCACCTTGTCGATCTCGGCGTCCTTGGCGGTCAGCATGATGACCGGGACCGAGGAACGCTGCCGCAGCTGCCGGCAGACCTCCGTGCCGGACTGCCCGGGCAGCTGCAGGTCCAGGAGGACCAGATCGGCGCCGTTGCGGTCGAATTCGGTGATCGCATCGAGGCCGTTGTCCACGACCTCCACCTCGAATCCTTCCTTCCCCAGGAGGAAGGACAGCGGGTCGCTGAAGGACTCCTCGTCCTCGACAATAAGAATCCGGCTCAAGCGCTAGCTCCTTGTTCATGGACGCCGGCGGCGTCGCGTCGTTCGGGTCGTTCGCTGTGGGGTGCCCGGCGCGGATCGCCGACGGGGGCGTCCTGGCCTTCCATCTCCGGCAGCCGGAGGGTGAAGGTGGAACCCTGGCCCGGCTGGGACCAGAGCGTGACTTCGCCGCCATGGTTGGCCATGACGTGCTTGACGATGCTCAGGCCCAGCCCGGTGCCGCCCGTGTGGCGGGAGCGCGCCGAGTCCACCCGGTAGAAGCGCTCGAAGACGCGCTCCTGGTCCTCCGGGCTCAGGCCCTCGCCCTGGTCCGTCACGGAGACGGACACCAGGCCGTCGCGGGAGCGGACGCCGACGCCGACGCGGGTGTTCTCCGGCGAGTAGCGGATGGCGTTGTCGATCAGGTTGCGCAGGGCGGTGACGAGGAGGTCCTGGTCGCCGTAGACCATCGCGTCGGTCCGGCCGCCGACCACGATCTCGATGTTCTTGCTCTCGGCCGGCAGCTGGGAGCGGTCCACGGCCTCGGCGACGACGGTGTTGATGTCCACCGGGTGCGCGGCCTGGGCGACGTTGGCGCCCTGCAGCCGGGAGAGTTCGATGATGTCCTGAACCAGGGCGGCGAGCCGGGTGGACTCCTTGTGCATCCGCTTGGCGAAGCGGCGGACCGCTTCCTCGTCATCCGGGGAGGCCTCCAGCGCCTCGGCCAGCAGCGAGATCGCCCCGACCGGGGTCTTCAGCTCGTGCGAGACGTTGGCGACGAAGTCGTTGCGGATCTCCTCGGTGCGGGTGATTTCGGTGCGGTCATCGGCCAGGAGCAGGATGTATTCCTCACCGAGCATGGCCGCGCGGACCTGGACGATCAGGGTTCCCTGGCCGAGCGGGCCGCGGGGCAGTTCGAGCTGCTTCTCCAGGATCACGCCGTCGCGCCGGACCTTGGCGGTCAGCTCGAGCAGCTGCTGGTGGACCACGGTGTGGCCGCGGACCAGGCCGTAGGCGTAGGCGGCGGGACTGGCCCGGACGACGCCGTCGATCGCGTCCACCACCACGAACGCCCGGCCCAGGACGGCCAGGACCTCGGCGGCGCCCTCGGGCAGGGAGGGTTCGTCGGTTTCGACGTCGCTGATCCGGCGCTGCTGTTCGCTGAGGCGGAACGCGAGCACGCCGAAGACGCCGAGCGCCAGGCCGATGAGGCCCGCGATCACACCGATGAGCATTGGATCCACGGCTCCAGCTTATGCGGTGCGCGGGCGGCTCAATTGAAAACGTGTGCGGTTCCGGGGCTGGTTCAGCTAACGTTCATCTAGTGGGGCGCAACAGTTCACCGACGAGTGGCAGGGTGGCAGGTTGAACGCCGCTACGGCGAAACCAGACGTTGCCGGCCCAGCGGCCGTCCGCGACGTTGACGAGGAAAGGACGCCCCGTGCGTAAGGTTTTTCAGGAAGAGCTCGCCCAGGTCGGTGAACAGCTCGTAGAGATTTCCAAGCTGGTCAGCGAGGCCTTCGAGAAGGCCACCACCGCTTTCGAAGGTGCCGACGTCGACCTCGCCGAGGACGTCATTGCCGCCGATGCCCGCATCGACTTCCTGCAGAACAGCCTCGACGAGCGCGCCATCGACATCCTGGCCCTCCAGGGCCCGGTGGCCAGCGACCTGCGCATGATCGTCGGCTCGCTGCGGATGAGCGCCTCGCTGGAGCGCATGGGTGACCTCGCCCGGCACATCGCCCAACTGGCCCGGCTCCGCTACCCGGCCAACGTCATCCCCGCGCCGCTACAGGACACGTTCCGGGAGTTCGCGAAGGCTGACCTGGAGATCGCCGAGAAGCTGACCATCCTGCTGGAGACCCGCGACCTGGAGGTGGCCCGGGACATCCTGAAGGCCAACACCACCGTCAACGACCTCCACCTGTCCGTCTTCAAGGCGATCGCCCGCGGCGACTGGGCCGAGTCCGCCGCCACCACCGTGGACGTGGCCCTGGCCAGCCGCTACTTCGAGCGCTTCGCAGACCACGGCGTGTCCGTGGCGCAGAAGGTGACGTACCTGGTCACCGGTGCCTGGCACCCGAACAGCATCGAGCACAGCTAGTAGCGCTAGGACCGCTAGCGGCGCTTCCTCGCAAACGATTCAGAACAAACGACGGCGGCCGGCCACCTTGGGGGTGGACGGCCGCCGTCGACGTTTCCGGGGAACTTCCGGGGCTACTTCTTGCCCTGGTTCGCCACGGCCTTGATGGACTCGGCAGCGGCCTCCGGGTCAAGGTAGGTTCCGCCCGGGTTCAGCGGCTTGAAGTTCTCGTCCAGGTCGTAGACCAGCGGGATGCCGGTGGGGATGTTCAGGCCGGCGATGTCCTCGTCGCTGATCCCGTCCAGGTGCTTGACCAGGGCGCGCAGGGAGTTGCCGTGGGCGGTGACCAGCACGGTCTTGCCGGCCTTCAGGTCTTCCTTGATGTCCGATTCCCAGTACGGCAGGAGTCGGACCAGGACGTCCTTGAGGCATTCGGTGCGGGGCATCTCGTCGCCGAGGTCCTTGTAGCGCGGGTCGCCCACCTGGGAGAACTCGGAGTCATCGGCCAGGGGCGGCGGCGGGGTGTCGTAGGACCGGCGCCAGGTCATGAACTGTTCCTCGCCGTATTCGGCCAGGGTCTGGGCCTTGTCCTTGCCCTGCAGCGCACCGTAGTGGCGCTCGTTAAGGCGCCAGTCGCGCTTGACGTCAATCCAGCCGCGGTCCGCCTTGTCGAGGGCCAGGTTGGCGGTGTTGATGGCCCGCTTCAGGCGCGAGGTGTAGAGGATGTCCGGGAGGACGTTGTTCCCCACGAGCAACTCGCCGCCGCGCACCGCCTCGGCACGTCCCTGGTCATTCAGGTCCACGTCCACCCATCCGGTGAACAGATTCTTGGCGTTCCATTCGCTGTGCCCGTGGCGCAGCAGGATCAGCTTGTAAGTCATGGTTGTCATCCTAGCCGAGGCCCCCGCCGGCGGCGCCGTCCGTTACACCGGGGCTCCCGCACAGGGGCTACTGCACCCTGGCTCCTTCACAGGGGCTTCTGCGACCGGCCTACCGGCTGGCGGCTAGGGTTAAGCCGTGGTGCAGAAGGCTGAGCGGGTGACGTCCCCCGGACCCCGCGGTGGAGCACGCGCAGGGCGGCCGGTGGGCAACGTGACCCGCGGCACCACCAACCCCAATCGGATGCGCCGGGTAGACCGGTGGCTGGCCGGGCCGCAGGCGTGGCGGCTGCGCACCGCGGCCGATCCCCTGGTGGTGGATCTGGGCTATGGCGCTTCCCCCGCCACCGCCGTCGAACTTTTCCAGCGGCTCTCCGCCGTCCGCCCGGATGTCCGCGTGGTGGGCATCGAGATCGAACCGGAACGGGTCCGCCAGGCAAAGGCGCTGGAACAGCCAGGGCTGAGCTTCCAATTGGGCGGCTTCGAACTGCCGGTGCCCGGCCGGCCCGTGCTGGTGCGGGCCTTCAACGTGCTCCGCCAGTATGAGGAGGCCGACGTCCCGGCGATCTGGCGGTTGGTGCAGGACCGGCTGGCCCCCAACGGACTCTTCGTCGACGGCACGTGCGACGAGATCGGGCGGAACGTCACCTGGGTGGCGCTCGACGCCGGGGGTCCGATCAGCCTGGGATTGTCCCTGCGCTTCGGGTCCGTGGAGCTGCCTTCCGACATTGCCGAACGGCTCCCGAAGGCCCTGATTCACCGCAACGTACGCGGCGAGAAGGTGCATGCCTTCCTGCAGGCGCTGGACAAGGCCTGGCTGGAGGCTGCGCCGCTGGCTTCCTTCGGTCACCGGCAGCGCTGGATGGCAGCGTGCCTTTCGCTGCGGGAGGCAGGCTGGCCCGTGCTGGACGGGCCGTCCCGCTGGCGGCTGGGGGAACTGTCCGTGGCCTGGGCCGCGGTAGCCCCCGACGGGCTACCGGCCGCGGAGGGCGGCCGCGGAAGCTACCAGGGGCCGTAAGGGCCCATGTTGCGGCTGCCGCCACGGCCGGCGTCGCGGACGGCAGGCCGGACGTCCGCGAGGTAAACGGAGGCCGCGGTGACGGCCGCCAGGCCGAACAGACCCAGCGGGCCGAAGAAGCCACCGCCGCCGCCCAGCAGGGACAGCAGGCCGATGGCCAGGGCGCCGCCGGTGAGGGCGAGCCAGAAGGTCTTGGTGCGCTTGGACATGGCCTCGAACGCGTTGGGCTTGTGCCGCAGGCAGTCGAAGAAGGCCCACACCTCGAGCCCCAGGGCCACCAGGGCGAGGAGGAAGTAGATTCCCCTGTCGGCAAAGTCAATCAGCAAGCGTCCGTCCATGTCCCCAGCCTAACCGTCCAACGTGGCGAGGGCCTGCTCCAAATCGGCCCACAGGTCCTCGACATTTTCGATCCCGACGCTGAGGCGCACCAGATTCTCCGGCACGCTGAGCGGCTCGGCGGTGTGCCGGCGCCGCCGTTCGATCAGGGATTCCACCCCGCCAAGGGAGGTGGCGGGCAGCCAGAGCCGCAGGCTGGTGATCATCCGGTCCGCCGCCTCAGCGCCGCTCAGCCCGCCCGCGGGGGCCATTTCGATGCAGAGGATCGAGCCGAAGCCCGTCATCTGCTCCTTGGCCCGCTGATGGCCGGGGTCCGTGGGAAGGCCCGGGTACCGGATGCTGCCCACCCGCGGATGACGGGCCAGACGCTCCGCGAGGATGGCCGCGGACGCCTGCGACCGTTCGATCCGCAGCGCCAGGGTGCGCAGCCCGCGCAACGCCAGCCAGGCCTCGAACGGCCCGGCGATCCCGCCGTGGATGGTGCGGTGGTGCAGCAGGCGGGCGTGCAGCGCCTCATCCGAGGTCACCAGGGCGCCGAGGACGACGTCGGAGTGCCCGGCGAGGTACTTGGTCACCGAGTGCAGCACGACGTCGGAGCCCAGGGACAGCGGCTGTTGCACCAGCGGGGTGGAGAAGGTGTTATCCGTGATGACGATGGCCCCGGCGTCGTGGGCTGCGGCGGTTAGGGCGCGTATGTCCGCGACGCCGAGCATCGGGTTGGTGGGGCTCTCCAACCAAAGGACACTGGCCGGCTTGCCCTGCGCGGGCGCTAGCTGGGCCAGGACTGCGTCCGTGTCCGCGATGTCCACGGTCCGCAGTTCCAGTGCCCCCGCCTCGGCCAGTTCGGTAGCCATCACCAGGGATCCGGCGTAGCTGTGCGAGGGCATCACCAGCACGCCCTGCGGCGGGACCAGGGACAGCGCCGAGCTGACGGCCGCGAGCCCGGAGGCGTAGAGCAGCCCGGGCAGTGAGGCTCCCTCCAGCTGCGCCAGGGCCTCCTCGAACGGGTCCCAGGTGGGGTTGGAGTACCGGCCGTAGCCGCGGTCGCCGGGGCCCAGCGGCCCGGTGCCGAAGTAGGTGGAGGACAGCACCAGCGGCGGGTTGACCGGGGCGTCGCGTTCGCGCGGCGGACGGCCCGCTGCGACCACGACGGTTTCGGCGGACAGCGCGGCGGCCTGATCTTCGGAGAGACTCATGCTGACAGGGTACGTGGGGCGGCGCGGGACCCGCTGGGCGTTACGGCGCACCAGCAGAGTGTCCGTGGTTGTCGGTACGCTAGAGCAGTGACTTCCCAGACTCCCGGCCCTGCCCGCGGGCCGTTCCCCGGCCTGTTGATCGCCTTCGAAGGCGGCGACGGCGCCGGTAAGTCCACGCAGACGGCAGCGCTGGCCGCGGCGCTGGAGTCACGCGGCCTCACCGTCCTGCGCACCCGGGAGCCCGGGGGTACCCCGATCGGCGAGAAGCTGCGCTCCCTGGTGCTTGAGCACGGTCACGGCGAGATCGACGGCCGGACCGAGGCGCTGATTTTCGCGGCCTCCCGCGCCGCCCACGCCGAGCAGGTCCTGCGGCCGGCCCTGGAACGCGGCGACGTGGTCCTGACCGACCGTTACATCGACTCCTCCGTCGCCTACCAGGGCGCCGGCCGCCACCTGGGCACGGACCGGGTGCGCGGGATCAACGAGTGGGCCACCGCCGGGCTCTGGCCGGACCTGACCGTTCTGCTCGACGTCGACCCCGCGGACGGGCGCCGCCGCCGCACCGCCGGGGATGCAGCGGAGGACCGGCTCGAATCCGAGGCGGACGACTTCCACGCCCGGATCCGCGGCGCCTTCCTTGAGCTCGCGGCGGCGCGGCCGGGCCAGTACCTGGTCCTGGACGCGCACCTGCCGGTGGATGACCTGGCGGCGCAGATCCTGGACCGTGTGGACGCGTTGCTGTCGCTCCGGCAAGGCAGCTCGGCATGAGTGTCTGGGATGACCTGCAGGGCCAGCCCGCCGTCGTCGACCAGCTCCGGCAGGCCGCGGAGGGTGACGGCCTGACCCACGCCTGGCTCTTCACCGGTCCGCCGGGATCCGGCCGCTCCAACGCCGCGAAGGCATTCGCGGCCGCCTTGAACTGCGACCAGGACGACATCACCCGGCGCGGCTGCGGGCACTGCCACGCCTGCCAGACGATCGTCGGCGAAACGCATTCCGACGTGACGTTCGTCCGGACCGAGAAGGTCACCATCACCATCGACGAGGCCCGCGAACTTGTGGCCACCGCCGGGAACCGGCCGTCCTCGGCGCGGTGGCGGATCATCGTGGTGGAGGACGCGGACCGGATGGCCGAGCGGACCACCAACGTGCTGCTCAAGGCCATCGAGGAACCCACCCCGCGGACCATCTGGATGCTCTGCGCCCCCTCCCCGCGGACGTGCTGGTGACCATCCGGTCGCGTTGCCGCCCCGTGGCCCTGCGGCTGCCGCCCGCGGCCGACGTCGCCGCTCTCCTGGTCAGCCGGGACGGGATCGCACCCGACGTCGCCGAACGCGCCGCCCGCGCCGCACAAAGCCACGTGGGGATCGCCCGCCGGCTGGCGCGCGACCCGGACGCCCGGCAGCGCCGCCTGGACACGGTGCGGTTCCCGCTGCACCTGCGCGGCGTCACCGCCGCCGTCATGATGGCGGACAAGCTGGTGAAGATCGCCACCGAGGAGGCCACCAGCTCCAACGAGGAGCGCGACGCCGCCGAGAAGACCGCGCTGCTGGCCACCCTGGGTGCCCCCGAGAGCGGGCCGCTGCCGCCGGCGATGCGCGGCCAGGTCAAGCAGTTGGAGGATGACCAGAAGCGTCGAGCCAAGCGCTCCATCACGGACTCCCTGGACCGGACGCTGACGGACCTCCTGTCCTTCTACCGCGACGTGCTGATCATCCAGATGGGCAACGCCGTGGACCTGGTCAACCTCGAACTCCGCGACGAGCTCCAGGAATTCGCCGGCCGCTCCACCCCGGAGGTGACGCTGGCTCGGATGGATGCCATCAACACCGCCCGGCAACGGATCACCACCTCCAACGTCGCTCCCCTGCTGGCGGTGGAGTCCATGGCCGCCAGCCTCATCTAACCCCCAGCTTCTGTCCCGATCTTTTTCGTTGTCTGTCCCGAGGAGAACCGCATGACGTCAGCACCATCCCGGCCCGCCGGCAGCCGACCCCCGTGGTACGGCCTGCGCTCGGCCGGCGCCCTGGCACTAGGCCTGGTGCTGGCCCTGGTGCTCTCGTCCTGCACGCTGTTCGGGTCGGGCAACAACCAGTCCTCCGCGGCCCCCGGATCCGCCGATCCGTCGATCGCGGCCGCGGCTCCGGCGGAACTGCGCAGCTTCTACACCCAGCAGCTGACCTGGTCCCGCTGCGAGGGTGACTTCCAGTGCGCCAAGGTCAAGGTCCCGGTGGACTACAGCAAGCCCGACGGCGGCAGCATCGACCTCGCCATCCTGAAGCTGGCGGCCAAGGGCGGGAACAAGAAGGGCAGCCTCCTGGTCAACCCGGGCGGCCCCGGCGGGTCCGGCGTCGACTTCGTGCGCGACGCCGGCGCCACAAACATCTCCGACAAGGTCCGGGCGAACTACGACGTCATCGGCTTCGACCCGCGCGGAGTCAAGCGTTCCGCGCCCGTCACCTGCCTCACCGACCAGGAGCGGGACGCGAACCGCGCCAAGGTCTACAAGATGGACACCGACGCCGGCCTGGCCGACGCCCTCGCGGACAACAAGGCGATCGCCGCCAAATGCGCGGAGAAGACCGGCCCGATCCTGGGCCACGTGGACACCGTCAGCGCCGCCAAGGACATGGACGTGCTGCGCGGGGTGCTCAACGACGCAAAGCTGAACTACCTGGGCTACTCCTACGGAACGTTCCTGGGCTCCACCTACGCCTCCCTGTTCCCGGAAAACGTGGGCCGCATGGTGCTGGACGGGGCGCTCGACCCGTCGCTGAACTACGAGGAGCTGACCGCAGGCCAGGCGAAGGCGTTCGAGAAGGCGATCCGCGCGTACGTCACGCACTGCCTGCAGAACAGCGGCTGCCCCTTCAGCGGCAGCGCGGACGACGCCATCCGGGAGATCCAGGACATCATCGCGTCCGTTGAGGCCAGTCCGAAGACCGCCAAGGACGGCCGGGTGGTCAACGCCTCGATGTTCGTCAGCGGCTTCATCCTGCCGTTCTACAACGACGACAACTGGCCCCTGCTGACCCAGGCCCTGGACAGTGCCAAGAAGGGCGATGTCTCCCCCATGCTGCGGCTCTCCGACTTCGGCGCGGACCGGGAACCGAACGGGACCTACTCGGCGAACTCCACGTTTGCCTTCACCGCCGTCAACTGCCTGGACTACCCGATGGACGCGGACACCGCCGAGATGCGGGCCGAGGACCAGCGCCTCCGCCAGCTCTCCCCCACCCTGGGCTACTACTTCGCATACGGCGCCACCAGCTGCAAGGATTGGCCGTACAAGAGCCAGCGCACCCCCGCGCCGGTGCAGTACAAGGGCTCCACGGACATCGTGGTCATCGGCACCACCGGGGACCCGGCGACGCCGGTGGAGTGGGCCGGTTCGTTGCGGAAGCAGCTGGGCAAGGCCTCGCTGCTGACCTGGAAGGGTGAGGGCCACACCGCCTACGGCCGGTCCAACAGCTGCATCGGCAACGCCGTGGACGGGTACCTCGTGGACGGCAAAACCCCGGCGGACAACACCGTCTGCTAGGGCCGTTCCGGGGCCGTGTCCGCGCCCGTTCCGGTCATTTTGACCCGGGCGCGGACCCTCCATTACAGTTGACTCTTGCATGATCCGCCCGGTCCGCCGGAGGCTCACGCGGTGCTTCCTTAGCTCAGTCGGTAGAGCGTTTCACTCGTAATGAAAAGGTCATCAGTTCGATTCTGATAGGAAGCTCTGAAGAACCCCGCCATTCCTAGGAATGAGCGGGGTTTTTCTTTTGTGGTGGTCGGCCCGGGGGCCTCTTATGGCCCTTTTTGCCTGGCGCGCTCGTTGTAATTCTCAGGTCCTCCATGCGCCACACCCCACCCAATGCGTGGGCCCCAGGACCCCAAGAGCGCGGTAATGAACCTTCGTGATTGAGTCCACTGTGCGTCCGAGCGTGATTGGGCCCACTGTGCGCCCGATCCGGCCCTTCTAAAGCGGCTTATGGCCGCGACCACCGAATCACGGGAAGCTCGTCCTAGGTTGATTCGCAAGCTCCGGCATTGCCCTGGCCATAGCCCCGATGGCGTCCATTAATTCGATGCCCCACGGGTTAGTTCTCCGCCGACGGCGGGTGGGCCTCTGCAGCGGAGCTGCCCGATGACACGGGCGAAACCGCGGAGGTAGGAACGCTCACCTACCGCCCCTCCCGGCGCTGTGTGAGACGTGGTCCGGCCTCAATCCAGCCAAAGACGGGTAGTCGCCTTAGCCGGGCTGGGGCCAGTTGGCGTGCGGGGGTGCAGGCCGCACTGGCGCCGCCACTGAAGGGTTCCAGCCAGATTCAGACGCCCATTGGCCCCAGCAGGGGCTCAAAGGTGTCGCTGAACAAAGGAGTCATGCGGGCTTTGCCGCCGACGATAGCAAGGCGCGGGCGAGCAGATCCGGAGCAAAATTTTGGGGGGGTGATGTGTGCGGCCAGCCGGCGCCAGCTCCCCAGGCCGCGGCGCTACGATTCATTCGGGGGTTGGCCCCGTTGACGAAAGTCCAATTGAGGAACTAGGTCTTCCCATTTTGTCGATTCAGTGTATTGTCCGCTTTGCGGGCACCTGCGCCCGCGACGCTACTGGGGGAAGCAAAATGCTTGTGACTGTAGGCTGGGGCGCTCTGCCGCCACTGCGGACGGCACTGCACGTGACGCTACGTCCATGCGCGCCCAACTCCGCACTAACCCTGCACGGTTCGCATAGCACGCCGGCCAAGGGTCTCCTGAAAGGTCTCCTATGAGCCAGCCCCCGTATCTCGCACCCTACCCGCCCGCGAACTCATACGGGCCGCCGCAAATGAGCCAGAAATCGTTCCTGACGACATGGCTGCTCTCGCTCCTCCTGGGCGTTCTTGGTGTCGACCGCTTCTACCTCGGCAAGGTCGGAACAGGCATCCTCAAGCTCGTCACCCTTGGCGGCCTTGGCATCTGGGCCCTCGTCGACCTCATCCTGCTACTCACCAACAGGACGCGGGACAAGCAGGGGCTTCCGCTGGAAGGTTACGGCCGGCACAAGAGGCTCGCGCTGATCATCACCGTCTGCGTCATCCTGCTCAGCCTGATCGGCAACTCTGCAGCCCGCGCCGGATCCGGTACGACGTCCGCCACGGCGAAAAACTCTGTGGCGGCTGCAGCCGCCCCGGCCCCGGTGGAGACCAAGACGGAGGACCCGGCAGTTGCCAAGGCGAAGGCCGACGCTGACGCAGCAGCTGCCAAGGCGAAAGCAGATGCTGACGCCAAAGCAAAAGCTGACGCTGATGCCGCGGCTGCGAAGGCCAAGGCCGACGCTGATGCGAAAGCAAAGGCTGACGCCGACGCGGCCGCCGCAAAGGAGAAAGCCGATGCGGATGCCAAAGCGAAGGCTGACGCTGATGCCGCTGCCGCGAAGGCCAAGGCCGACGCTGAAGCTGCAGCTAAGCTCGGCACCCTCAGCCAGCAGAACGCCCTGCGTGCAGCAGCGGACTACCTCGACTACACGGCGTTCTCCCGCAAGAGCCTGATTGACCAGCTCGTCTTTGAAAAGTATTCCGTCGCTGATTCGACCTGGGCTGTGGACCGCGTGAAAGTCGACTGGAACGAACAAGCGGCCAAATCTGCCAAGAGCTACCTGGCCTACACATCGTTCTCTCGGGCAAGCCTTCTCGACCAGCTGATCTTTGAGGGCTTCACCCCGGAGCAGGCCGAGTACGGCGTCAGCACGACAGGCCTCTAAGGGGCGGACACCTCTGCCAGCAGCGCCGCTGCTTCCTGCCGGGCCGCCACATTGGCGGCCCCCAGGAGGGTCGTCGATGAGTGCAGGGCACACTGACAATCTGGTGAAACTCCGGCCCAACTTCCACCCCGCCCGCCACATGGCCCAGGTGCCCAAGAGATCACCGAGATGCACGGTGAAGGCTTCGAGGTGGACTCTATCGAGTCCGACGTCCTGCCACAGAAGGCGCCCGGACGAAGGTGGGGCCGAATGGGCCAATGCCGAGCTCCATGGATAGCCGCTATGTCCTCGATGAAGCTGTCTCACGTTCCCCCATCCAAATTCGTGGCCAGCCTCGCCGGTGAGGGACCCCACAACGAAGTGCTGTGGGCCGTTGCGCATTCTTAGGAATGAGCAGGAACGTAACCCGCAGCTCGGGGACCTGCGGGCCGAAGCCATTCAGGCCGGCGGTCCCTGGCGCCATTCAAAATGGTGGAAATCCGGCTGGGCCCACGAGCCGCCCCAGTCGAAGCCCAGGCCTTGCAGGATTTCCGTCAGGGGATGATCTGCAGTGAAGACTCCGGGCCGGGCGCTGCGGTCCACGTTCGAGTCGTCCGGGTACCAGATTCCGTCCTCGGCCAGGTAGGGGTTCAGCGCCGGGTTGATGTCCACGGCCAGTCCCCACGAGTGCATGGACACCCTGTCAGTGCCGGCAATCGTGCGGTAGTTGAAGCACGAGGTGTTGTTGGCTGCCATGGAGACGAAGTCATCGCCTTTGAAGGCCGGATCGTCGATCGGAATGGCCTGCCGGATGGGAAAGCCCATCTCCAGCGCGGCGGTGAACGCCTCCAGAATCGGGGCCGCGATCATCCGGTGGACGATGAGTGTGCCCTCGTGGACGGCGTCGTCGAAGCCGAGGTGATCGAAGCTGACCGCGCGGAGGTCCGCCGTGGCTACCGGACAACCCTCGCGGTACGTGTGCGGGAGCATCTGTGCGGTGACGTTCTTGACGCGGCTTTCGGCAGGTCTTGGCATATTCATCATTCTGGCGGAGTCCGGACGGACGGTCCGTCTTAGTACCAGTTGTTGGACACTTCGTGGTCCCAGGCGCCGCAGGGCGACCCGTACCGTCCGGCGATGTAGCCGAGCCCCCAGGAAATCTGGGTCCGGTAGTTGGTCAGCCAGTCGGATCCGGTGGACGAATACTTCTCCGGCGGCAGGGCCTGCGCGACGCCGTACGCGCCGCTGGAGGGGTTGGTGGCGTTGGTCATCCAGCTCGACTCCTGGTTCCAGAGCTTGACCAGGCAACCCATCTGGTCCCCACCCCAGCCGTGGGCGCCGAGCTGGCTGGAGGCGAACGCCTGGGCGCCGGCAGGGTCGTTGACGGCGCCGCCCGGAATCTCCGGGGTCACCACTGTAGGGGCCGGCGCGGGTGCGGGCGCGGGTGTCCGCGCAGCCGCCGCAGCGTCAGCCGCTGCAGCAGCCCTGGCCGCCGCTGCCGCCGCCTCAGCTGCTTGCCGGCGGGCTTCCTGCTGGGCTTCGTAGGCGGCCTGGGCTTCCTGCCCGGCGCGGAAATTCTGCTCAACCGCGGCGCTGGTGTCCTTGAGGGCCGCCAGCTGCGCCGTGAGGGTCCCGCTGTATTTAGTTTCCTCGTCGACTTTCTCCTGGGTGGCCCGCTGGGCGTCCTGGGCGGCGGCCAGCTTGGCCCGGGCGTCGTCGGCGAGCCGCTGGTTTTCGGCCTGCTCAACCGACTGCTGGGCATCCAGGGACGCCGCAGCAGCCTCGGCGGCGCGGGAGTTGTTGTACAGGTCCGTGGTCCGTTGGGCGACGAACTGCATGACATCCAGCTTCTGCAGGCCGTCCTTGCTCTGCAGGGTGTCCATCACCGAGAACGGCCCGAGGTCCGTGGCCCCGCCCATGTAGTCGTGTGCGGCCAGGGCACCGGTTTGCCGGTGAAGCTTGTCAGCGGTGGCATGGGCTGCGGCGGTTTTCTCTTTCAGGGAGGCCAGCTTCGCCGTCGAGGCCTCGAGGTTGTTGTGCGCCACGGCGTAGTCCAGTCCCGCCCGCACCGCAGCGGCACCCAGGGAGGAAGCCTGCTGCTGCAACCCGTCCAGGAGGCCGTTGATCTTCTGGATCTCGGTGTCTTTCGCATCGACATTGCCCTTGGCGGCCTGGACGTCAGCCCACGAGGGGTAGCCGGAGGGCGGCGCGTCGTCGGCCCCGGCCGTCGGCGCGGCGGCCACGGCGGCCAGCAGCGCGACCGTCAGCACCGCGCAGGCTTTGCCCATCGGCACCCTCAACATGAACGTAGAACCCCACATAGGCACCAGAGCCTACTCGACGGCGCTGGGCGTCTTCCGTGAGGGCCCTGCGCCGCCTAGATCTCAGGCCGGCAGGGACCCTGGCCGAGCATCGACAGGCCCGTGAGGTCGCCGGCTTGGTAGGTGGTCACGCCGATCGAGTCGGTTGGGTTCATCAGCTGCGAGGGGTCCTGCACATGGTCCAGCCCCACAACGTGGCCGAGTTCGTGCTCGATCACGCCGCGGGCCTGTGCCGGACCCTCGCGGCCGATCATGGCCTGCATCGCAGGCCCGTTCAGTTCCAGCTGGCCGCTGACATACGTGAAGCCCGAGTTGCCGATGCTGACGGCTTCGCTGCCGCCCAGGCCCATGACGTTCGTGCCCACGGCCTTGTTCGTGAAGCGCGGCTCTTCCGCCGTCGTCTCCCAAGCGATCAGCACCGGCGCCCAACGGTTACCGTACCGCTCCGGCTGGTAGGACTTGTGCTCGGCCGCGGGCGCCTCGGAGGTGGCGCCGTCGTCGATGAAGACCAGCCCAGTGGCGCGCGAGACTGCGGCGACGGCCTCCCGGATCAGCGCCGGCCCGTCCGCCGGCGAGTTTGCGGCGCGGGTGACGTAGTGGATCGGCCGGCAAGGGTCGTAGGTGTACGGCTTGCCGTCGTCCCCCTTGTGCAGGAACGCGTACGACGGCGACGTGCGGGCAAGCGGGGCCGGGGAACCAAGCGGGGATGCATTTTCCTCCAGGCCTCCCGGCGGGTGGTCCGTTACGGCCCGCGGCGCAGGAGCCGCGCCGTCAGCGGCACCGGCTCCAGGGGCGGCGGGCGGCTGGGCGGCCCCTGTGCGGCGCCGGCCTTCGGCAGCGGCTGCCCCGCCGGTCCGGGAAGGAAACGTCCCAACAATCCGGACGGCGACAGGTCACCGTGCAGGTACAACGCGCCGGCGGCGATCAGGACCGCGGCGCTGACCACCGCGACGGTCCGGAACAGCAGCCCCAGCACCCGGCCCGCGGCCCGGGAACTCCACCGCCCCAAGGACTCCCGCGGTGCGCGCGCCTCCTGCTCCTCCCACCAGGAAGCTGCCCCGTCCGGGCCGCCGGTCATCTCCTCGAGCTGCCAGGCTGCGACGCGCGGCGGCCCGGCATCGTGCCCGGGCGGCGGAAAGTGGTTCTGGGGCTCAGTCATCGTTGCTCATACTCTCACCATCGTCCGCGGCCCGGCACCTGTAAGCCCGGCCGCGCCGCACGGGAGCCCTTGTAGCCGGGCTCCCGGTGGGCGATTCTGATGCCATGGAAGGCCCAGCACCGGACCCGCCGGATCCTCAACCGGCCGCCACGAGCGGGACACACCCGCGGCCGAGGAACCGGGCCCCGGGAGGCAGCCCCGTTCCGCGGCGGAACCGCGCCTGGGGCACCGTGGCGGGCTTCGGCCTCGTCAGCCTGGTCACCGACTTGGTGTCCGACGGCGCCCGTTCCCTCGCCGGCCCCCTGCTCGGCCAGCTCGGCGCGACGGCGCTGGTGGTGGGGCTGGTCACCGGCGGAGCGGAGGCGGCGGCGCAGGGCCTGCGGGTGGTGTTCGGTCCCTGGGCGGACCGCACCCGGCGGTACTGGAGCTTCACCGTGGCCGGGTACGCCATGACCGTGGTGAGCGTGCCGCTGCTGGCGGTGACACCAAGTCTGGGAGCGTCAGGACTGGCCGCAGCCTCGGCGCTGATCATCGCGGACCGGGTGGGCAAGGCCGTCCGCAGCCCGGCCAAGACGGTGCTGTTGGCTGCCGCAGCGGCGGACGTGGGCCGCGGGCGGGGGTTCGCCGCCCACAAGGCCCTGGATTTGGTCGGGGCCTTGCTGGGTCCGGTGCTGGTCGCCGCGGTCTTGGCCGCGACGGGTCTCCTGCAGGCCGCGTTCGCCGTCCTGGCCATACCCGCAGTCGCTGCCCTGACGCTCTTGGTCTGGCTCCGCCGGCGGGTACCCGGCCCGGGTGCCGGTTCCGGCGGCGCGGCGGCGCCGTCGTTGTTCTCGCCGGTCTTCCTGCGCTTTGCCGTCGGCGCCTTCTTCTGGAGCGCCGGGCTGGTGGCGTTCGGCGTAATTTCCTTCCACCTGAGCACCGCGGTCAATGTCCCGGTGGCCGTGGTGCCGCTGCTCTACGCCGCCGCCATGGGCGCCGCGGCGCTCGGCGCGCTGGCCAGCGGATACCTTTACGACCGTGCCGGCGGGGCGGTGCTGCTGGTGCTGCCGGTGCTCGTCGCGCTGGTGCCCGTCCTGGCCCTTTCGCCGGCCGCTGGGCCGGCGCTGGCGGGCGTGGCGGTCTGGGGCGCCGCGACCGGAATCCAGGATTCGACGGTCAAGGCGCTGGTCGCGGACATCGTCCCCGCGGCGCGGCAGGGTTCGGCGTACGGGGTGTTCGCAGCCTTCGAGGGTGCGGGGGCGTTGGCGGGCGGGGCGCTGTACGGAGCGCTCTACCCGTTCCGCCCGGCGTTGGTGGCGACCGTCGTCGCGCTCCAGGCAGTGGCCCTGGTGCTGTTGCTGGCGGCGGTCAGCGGGACCAGACGGACACCGCGCCCGAGTGACCGGTGACGATGGTCTGGTAGATGAAGAAGGCGCCGGCCAGGGCACCCGCGACGAGGAGGATGATCCGGACGGTGCGGTTTTCCCGCAGGCTGCCCAGGAAGGCGAAGCGGCGGCCGATCGGTTCGTAGCTGACCACGATCATCGCGGCAACGAATACGAAGAAGATCACCGAGACGTACTTCAGTACGTCGCCCTGTTCGGCGTGTTCGTGGATCAGCTTGCTCGCCGGGCGGGCCTTCTCCAGCTGCTCGCCGGCCTGCGCGGTCACCAGGGTCACCGGGACCAACAAGAGCGACAGCACGGCCAGCGGCCAGGCCAGGAGCCGGCGCCAGCGGGGGCTACGGCGTACACGATCGCCGCGACGCCGGCGATGGGGCCGAGGACGACGACGGCGTGGACAAGGAGGATGTGGGCCGGGAGGCCGGCAATCTCAATCACGTGGGGGCTCTCCTACGATGAACGTGCGCTGCGCGCCCCCGGCGATTGGGCCGGAGCTTCTATGATTCTTGCATGTCAACGGACCAGCTGGCGGGCATCGCGGCGCGGCTCTACGCCACGGCGTTCGACGCGTTTGTCCCGGCGCGGGCCGCGGCCGCGAAGGAGCTGCTGGCCGCGTCGGAACCCACCCCGGAAAGCCTATCCCTGGCGGCGGAGGTCCGGACGCTGCCCAAGCCCTCCGTCAGCGCCTGGGCGGTGAACATGCTGGCACGCCGGCGCCCCGAGCTGCTCGCCGGACTGGCGGAGCTGGGGACCGCCATGCGCCGGGCGCAGGACAGCCTCGACGCCGCCGCGCTACGCAGCCTGGGACGGGAGCGCCGGACCCAGCTGGCGGCCGCCGTCGACGCGGCCCGGGACGCCGCCGCCCAGCAGGGGCGCGCCATCAGTGGGGCCATCGCCACGGAAATCGAGGAGACCTTGCGGGCGGCGACGGCGGACCGGGGCGCGGCCGACGCGGCGTGCAGCGGACGGCTGTTGCGCGCCTTGAGCGCGGACGGCGTCGACGTGGTGAACCTCGACGGCGCCGTGGCCGTTCCCGGAGCGCCCGGTCCCGTGACCGGGGTGAAAGCCGGCCCGAAGGGAGCCACGGGGGCGCCCCGGCCCTCGGGGGAAAAGGCGGCGGGCGCCGGGGCGAAAGCCACGGAACGGTCTGAACCCCGGTTGCGCGCGGTGGGACAGCGGCGGCCGCCCGGCCCCAGCGCGTTGGAGCGGGCCCAGGCCGCGCTGGAGGAGGCATCCGAGGCTGCACTCACCAGCCGCGGGGAGGAAGACCGCACGGCGGCGGCGCTGAACGAAGCGGCCGAACAGGCAGAGGCCCTGTCCGCGGAGGTGGCGCGGCTGGCCAAGGAACTCGCGGCGGCGGAAGAACGCCTGCGGGAGGCCCGGAAGCAACGGGAGTCCGCGGTGACGGCGGCCCGGCAGGCCGGCCGCGCCGCGGACCGGGACCGCCGGCGGGAGGACCTGGCCCGGGAGCGTGTCCTGCGGTTGGGCGACACACCGGCCGGCTAACGGCGTGAGTGTCAGAGGCCGGTTGCAGACTTAATTCCATGGAACAGCAACAGGCATCAGCAGCAGCCGAATACTGGGAAGTGACCTATCTGGACGGCGATTGCGGACGGATCCGCACCGAGTCCTTTGACGACGCCGCATCCGCCGAGCGTTTCGCCTGCCGCCAGGTGCGGGACGAGGACGGCTGGGCGGTCATCGACGTCGTGCGCCCGACGGCGGCCCGCGCCGCCGCCTAAGCCCGCCGCTCAGGCGCCGGAGAGCCCCGCCGCTTGGGCACCGGCCGAGCCCCGCCGCTTAGGAGCCAGCCGATCAGCGGCGGAGCAGGCACGGCAAAGGCCCCCGCGGACGTGACGTGGTCACGCCCGCAGGGGCCTTGCGAGGCGGTGAGGTCCGCCGGCTTCGCGGCTTAGGCGAAGTCGGACACGGCCGGGTCGGGGCCGATCCGGCCGGCACCCTCGGCGGAGCGGTCCAGGCCGTTGATGGCCTGGATGTCGGTCTCGTCCAGGGTGACATCCAGGGCCGCGTAGTTCTCGCGGATCCGGGACTCGGTGACGGACTTGGGGATCACGACGTTGCCGATGGCCAGGTGCCAGGCGATGACCACCTGGGCCGGGGTGGCATCGTGCTTGGCGGCGATCTCCTTGATGACAGCGCTCTCCAGCAGCTCTCCGCCCTGGCCCAGCGGCGACCAGGCCTGGGTGAGGATGCCGTTGGCGGCACCGAATTCGCGCAGGTCAGCCTGGTTGAAGAACGGGTGCAGCTCGATCTGGTGGATGGCCGGGACGACGCCGGTCGCATCGATAAGTTCCTGCAGACCTTCCTTGGAGAAGTTGGACACGCCGATCGACTTCACGCGGCCCTGCTTCTGGAGCTCGATGAGAGCCTTCCAGGTGTCCACGTACTTCTGCTGCTTGGGCTGCATCCAGTGGATCAGGTACAGGTCCAGGGTTTCCAGGCCCAGGCGCTCCATGGACTCCTCGAACGCCTTCAGGGTGGATTCGTAGCCCTGGTCCGAGTTCCACAGCTTGGTGGTGATGAAGATTTCCTCCGGCTTCAGGCCGGAGCTGGCGATAGCGCGGCCGACGCCGGCCTCGTTTCCGTAGATCTTGGCCGTGTCGATGTGGCGGAAGCCGGCCTCGAAGGCCTGGCCTACGACCTTTTCTGCGACGTCGTCCTCGACCTGCCACACGCCGTAACCGAGCTGAGGGATGGTGTTGCCGTCATTGAAAGTCAGTTCAGGTGAAGAAGTCATTGTTGTATCCTGCCAAGCCCTCGGTCCGGAAACCAGCGTTGCGGGCGCGGCTAAGCTAGCCGCTTAACCCGGAATATCCCTACGCCCCTTCGTTGGCGCGGAGACGGAACGCGTTATGAGGCGGCGGCGAGCTGCCGTTCGGCGTCTTGGACGTGTTCGACGACGTTCTCGGCACGCCGGCGCACCGATGCCGCGCCGACCGGGATCGGGCCCACGGCCAGGCGCAGCATCGCGGCAGCCTCCGCCGTCATGGCCAGCGAGTTCCCCGCCGTGGAAAGTGCCCGGTGCACCGCGGCGAGGTTCCCCGGGATGTCCAGGCCCTCGCTGGGCGAGCGGCGCTGGGCCTCGGTGCAGACCGCACGGACCCGGACGGCCAGGTCGGAGAGTTCGTTGGCGATCTCGACGAGTTCCCCGTACAGCGCTTCGTCCTCGACGCCTTCCAGGACCTGGTGGTAGCGGTCCAGGCCCCGGACGAAGCGGTCGTGGGCGCGCCGCCAGAGGCCCTTGCCGAGTTCGGCGTCGTCCTTGCGGCCCTGCCGTGCGGCGCTGAAGAATCCCATGGCGCCCTAGAGGTACTGGCCCGGGCCGTGGTCCGGGTCCGCGGGCTGGGCCGGATCCGCGCCCGGCCGCGGCTCCGCTGCCCGCTGCGGTTCGCCGTTCTCCCCGATGATGACGCCGGGGGCGATCATGGTGCCGGGCGGCAGCTGGCGTAGCTGCATCTGGGCGGCTGCGTGTTCGCGGGCGGCGTGCTGGGCGGCGATGGCGGCCTGGATGCCGTGGAAGAGCCCCTCCAGCCAGCCGACCAGCTGGGCCTGGGCGATGCGCAGCTCCGCGTCAGAGGGGGCGCCGCTCTCGTTGAAGGGCAGGTGGATGCGTTCCAGTTCCTGGACCAGCTCGGGGGCCAGCCCATCCTCGAGTTCGCGGATGGAGCGTTCGTGGATTTCGGCGAGCCTGACCCGGGCGGCGTCGTCCAGCGGGGCGGACTTCACCTCGTCCAGCAGCTGCTTCAGCATGGTCCCGATCCGCATGACCTTCGCCGGTTCGTCCACCAGATCCTGGACGTGGCTGCCGCGCGGCCGGCCGGGTGCGGCCGCCTCGGGGGTCTGGGTGCCGGACGACCCGTCCGGAAGCGTGGTCTCGGGTGTGCCTGCGGGGGTGGCTATGCCCTCCACGGGGGTCTCCTCGCCGGGCTGCACGTCGGTCGGCTCGCTCATGGCTTCATACTCTCACGCGGATCCGGGCTGGGAAGGGCTTCATGACGCCGGGGCACGTCACGCGCACACCCACGGCCGCCCGCCACCAGGAACAAAGCCCGGAACACGCAAGCGCCGCCGGGGAACAGGGGTTCCCCGGCGGCGCCGTCGTTGATCAGGTCCGGGCCTAGCAGCACCGGCCCTGCGGGTTGGTGTCCTGGCGGTCCGTGTGGTCCCGCCAGAATTCCCGCTCGGTGAGCGGGGGCCCGGTGTGCCCGGAATCCCGGTGGTGTTCCAAGTACTTCCGGTACGCGTCGGCCCCGAGGACGCCGCTGAAGTAGCCGGCGAAACCGCGCAGGCCCGTGAGGAGCGCATTCATGGCCGGCTCCGTTAGTGCCGCGCCGAGTGTTCGAGCCGGCGGTCGGCGGGCAGCTTGTCCCACTCGGCCTGCAGCTCCCGCTCTGCCGGGGTGGGGAAGACGCCCGCCGGGGCGAAGACGCGCGACGGCTGCGCGGGGTCCTCGTACTCGACGTTGGCGATGCCCTTGGCGGCGTTGCGGTAAGCCTTCACGGCGGCGATCACGGCGGTGATGATGACGATGATGCTCAGCACCACGAAGATCACCGAAAGCCAGCCCTGGATCATGGTGTTGCGGACCACGGCTTCCATGGCCGCCGTCGTCTTCGCCGTCCCGAAGGAGGTCTTGCCGTCGGCGAGGGCCTTGGCGAACGCCGCGTTCTGGGCGAAATAGCCCACCGCCGGCACCGGGGAGAAGATTTTGTAGAAGCTGGCGGTGATGGTCACGACGGCCGCAAAGGCCAGCGGGAGCGCCACGATCCACAGATACTTGAACGTCCCGCGCTTGGCGACAATGGCCAGCACGACGGCGAGGGCTATCGCTGCGAGCAGCTGGTTGGCGATGCCGAACAGCGGGAACAGCGTGTTGATGCCGCCCAGCGGATCGGTGACGCCCATCAGCAGCACGGCGCCCCAAGCCAGCACCATGACGGCGGTGGTCAGCCACGCGCCGGGCCGCCAGGAGTGGTCCTTGAACTTGGGGACGAAGTTGCCGATCGAGTCCTGCAGCATGAAGCGGGCCACGCGGGTGCCGGCGTCGACAGCGGTGAGGATGAACAGCGCCTCAAACATGATGGCGAAGTGGTACCAGAACGCCATCATGGCGGTGCCGCCGATGAACTGCTGCATGATGTGGGCCAGGCCGACGGCCAGCGTCGGGGCGCCGCCGGAGCGGGAGATGATGCTCTGCTCCCCCACGTCCTTGGCGGTCTGGGCGAGCACGTCCGGGGTGATGTTGACCCCGGCCAGGCCCAGGCTGTTGACCCATTGCGCGGCCGTTTCCACGGTGCCGCCGGTCAGCGCCGTCGGGGCGTTCATGGCGAAGTAGATGCCGCGGTCGATCGAGATGGCCGCCACCAGCGCCATAATCGCGACGAAGGATTCCATCAACATGCCGCCGTAGCCGATCAGGCGGGTCTGGCGTTCCTTCTCGATCAGCTTGGGCGTGGTGCCGGAGGAGATCAGGGCGTGGAAGCCGGAGAGGGCACCGCAGGCGATGGTGACGAACAGGAACGGGAACACGGCGCCGGAGAAGACCGGGCCGTTGTCCCGGGAGGCGAACTCGCTGAACGCCGGGACGGCGATTTCCGGGCGGACCACGATGATGGCCAGCGCCAACATGACGATCACGCCGATCTTCATGAAGGTGGAGAGGTAGTCACGCGGGGCTAGCAGCAGCCACACGGGCAGGATCGCGGCGATGAAGCCGTAGATGATCAGGCCCCAGGCGATGGTGACCTTGTCCAGGTGGAAGAACGCGGCGCCCCATTCGGTGCCGGCGACGGCGCCGCCGCCGATGATGGCGGCCATCAGGAGCACGAAGCCGATGATGGAGACTTCCATGACCTTGCCGGGCCGGAGGTAGCGCAGGTAGACGCCCATGAACAGGGCGATCGGGATGGTCATGCCGACGGAGAAGACACCCCAGGGGCTCTCGCCGAGGGCGTTGACGACGACGAGTGCCAGGATGGCGACGATGATGATCATGATCAGCAGCGTGGCGACCAGGGCGGCGGTGCCGCCGATGACGCCGAGTTCCTCGCGGGCCATCTGGCCGAGGGAACGGCCGCCGCGGCGCATGGAGAAGAAGAGGACAAGGTAGTCCTGGACGGCGCCGGCGAGGACAACGCCGATGATGATCCAGATGGTGCCGGGCAGGTAGCCCATCTGCGCGGCGATGACCGGGCCGACGAGCGGGCCGGCGCCGGCGATGGCGGCGAAGTGGTGGCCGAAGAGGACGTTGCGGTCCGTGCGGACGTAGTCCTTGCCGTCGGCCTTGTATTCGGCCGGGGTGGCGCGGCGGTCATTGGGCTTGGTGATGTACCGCTCGATGACCTTCGAGTAGAAGCGGTACCCGATCAGATAGGTGCAGACAGAGGCGAACACGAACCAGATCGCGTTGACCGTCTCGCCGCGGATGATCGCCAGCATGAACCAGGCGACGCCGCCCAGCAGGGCGATGGCGGCCCAGAGGGCGATCTTCCCCGGGGTCCACTTACGTTCTTCCGCCTCGCGGGCAGTCTCGTCAACGGCCGTCGGCGGCAGCCCCGGCACCGGCGTGATGCCGTCCTCGGGATCAGCGGTCTGTGGCCTGCCAGCTGGCATGGTGCCCATGTCTCCTCCTTGAGAAACCCATCGGACAGGCCAATGGTCAGACCTGCCCCAAGGCACCTTACCAACGTGCCGGGCCGAGCGGGTGCCGGCGGCGACGCCGCGCCGCACCGATCGCCGGACGGTAAGGTCGCCGCGCCCAACGGCGGCTCAGGCGGGGCCGGTGAGTTGCATCAGGCGGGCCTCGCAAAGGTCCAGCCAGCGCACCTCCGCCTCCGTCTGGAAGATCAGGGAGTCCAGCACCAGCAGCCGGGCGGTGTCGGTGAGCCGCGGTTGGGCGGCCGCGTCGCGGCGGGCCCTGGTGTATTCCTGCAGCGCACGGATGGAGACGGCCCGCTGGGCCTGGATGATTCCGCCGACGTCGGCCCCGGGAAGCGTCAGGGCGAGGGCGAGTTTGATGGCCAGCTCGTTCCGCGGCGGGTTACTGCGCCCCACCGGGGTTCGCAGCCAGGTCCGCACTTCGTCGGCGCCCGCCGGGGTGAGGCTGTAAAGAATGTGGCCTGCGCCGTCGTCGCCGTCCCGGGAGATCATGCCGTCGCGCTCGAGGCGGTCCAGGGTGGTGTAGACCTGCCCGATGTTAAGCGGCCAGGCGGAGCCGGTGCGTTCGTGGAATTCCGTCCGCAGCTGGTAGCCGTAGCGGGGGCGGTCCTGCAGCAGCGCGAGCAGGCTGTGGCGGATAGACATGGTGTATCCGACGCTAGCAGGGCGACGGGATACACGCGCCCCAAGACGCGTGTATACCGTGCATGGAATTACAGTATCGTGATTCGCCCGGCGTGGCGTGCCTGGCTATGCCCGGAACGGCATGTTTCCGCTCACATCACCAGCAGGATCTTGCCCATGTGCTCGCCGGAGTCGAAGTAGCGGTGGGCCTCCCGGACCTGGTCAAGGGGAAAGGTCTTGGCCACCAGCGTCCGGATCTGCCCGTCCACCAGGAGCGGCCAGACGGCGTCGCGGACCGCGTCCATGATGACCGTCTTTTCCTCCACCGGCCGGGGCCGCAGCGACGTGGCGATGATCGCCGCCCGCTTGCGCAGCAGCTGCCCCAGGTCCAGCTCCGCAGTGGTCCCGCCCTGCAGCCCGATCACCACCAGCCGGCCGTAGTCCGCCAGGGCCTCGATGTTCTTCGCGAGGTACTTGGCCCCGACGACGTCGAGGATCACGTCCGCGCCCCGGCCGCCGTTTTGCGCCTTGAGGCTCGCCGGGAAATCCTCTTCGGCATAGTTGATCGCGATGTCGGCGCCCAGGAAGGCCTTGGCGGTTCCCACCTTCTCGTCGTTGCCGGCGGTGGTGGCTACGTGCGCCCCGAGCGCCTTGGCCATTTGGATGGCCATGGTTCCGATGCCGCCGGTGGCGCCGTGAATCAGGACGGTCTCGCCGGCGCGCAGCTGGGCGGTCATGACGAGGTTGGAGTACACGGTGGCCGCCACCTCGGGCAGGGACGCTGCGGTGACCAGGTCCACGCCGTCGGGGACGCGCAGCACCTGTCCGGCCGGTACCGCGACCTGCTCGGCGTAGCCGCCGCCGGCCAGCAGTGCCACCACCTTGTCACCCTGGGAGAAGGGTTTGGTGACGCCTGGGCCAAAACCCGCGATCCGGCCCGAGACCTCGAGCCCGGGGATCTCCGAAGCACCCGGGGGCGGCGGGTAGAACCCGCGGCGCTGTTGGACATCCGCCCGGTTCAGCCCGGCGGCCACGACGTCGATGAGGACCTCACCGGGGCCGGGCACCGGTGCGGGAACGTCCCGCACCTCCAGGACCTCCGGTCCGCCGGGCTCTGAGATGTAGACAGCCTTCATGGAGTTCTCCGCTTCTTCACCGATGTCTTGCCTGCCCGCCGGCCACGGCCAGCCGTACGTGCACTTCCCCCAGCCTAGGACGCGGCAGGGACACCGGCGACGACCATCAAGACTTTTGTGGCCGTCCGCCGACTATGAAAGACTACGCGGGAGGGAAGGTTGTCCGAGCGGCCGAAGGAGCTGGTCTTGAAAACCAGTGTGCGGTAACCCCGTACCAAGAGTTCGAATCTCTTACCTTCCGCGGGATGCGCCCAGGGCGCGCCACAAGGCCGGTGGCCGCAGCTGAGAGGCTGCGGACACCGGCTTTTCCCGTACCTGGGGGGCTCTTGGCCTGTTTGGACGCCTCCGACACGGAAAAATGCGGACGGCCGGTTTCGGGGCGGGCACGGGCGGTGGACCTACGGTGGACCTAAACCACGAAAGGACGCCCCTATGACCTGCGACGGCTGCAGCACTGCCTCGAAACTCGACTTCGATTTCAGCATGGCTTTTCAGCCCATTTACGACGCCGTCGCCGGCCGTGTATGGGGCTACGAGGCATTGGTGCGCGGGCTCGCCGGTGAGGGTGCCTACTCGGTTCTGTCACAGGTCTCCCCCGAACAGAAGTACCGCTTTGACCAGGACTGCCGGGTCAAGGCGATCGAGCTCGCCTCCCGCCTGTTCCCTGCGGACGAGCCCCTGATGCTCTCGATCAACTTCATGCCGAACGCCGTCTACGAGCCCGCCGCCTGCCTGCGTGCCACGCTGTCCGCGGCCCGGCGGAACAACTTCCCGACGTCGGCCATCATGTTCGAGTTCACCGAGAACGAAGAGGTCGCTGACACCGCGCACCTCCAGAACATCATCACCGAATACCGCAAGCACGGCTTCACCACCGCCATCGACGACTTCGGCGCCGGGCACGCAGGCCTGGGCCTGCTGGTGGACTTCCAGCCGGACCTGCTCAAGATCGACATGAAACTGCTCCGCGACGTGGACACCAGCCCGGCCCGGCAGGCCGTGGTGGACGGGATCGTGGGCATCGCCGAAAAACTCGACATCACGGTCCTGGCCGAGGGCATTGAAACCGAGGCCGAGTACCTCATGCTGAAGGCCGCCGGCATCCGCCTCTTCCAGGGGTACTGGTTCGCCAAGCCCGCTTTCGAGGAACTGCCCGCCGTCCGCGACGTGCACGGGGTTCCCGCCGTCGCGTAAAGGCACCGGCGCGTAAGGTCACCGGCGTTACCGCCCGCCTTGAGACGGTCCGGTGCACGTGAAAGAGGGCCGCGGGTCCGACCATTCGGCCGGAACCTGCGGCCCTCTTTTCTGATGCTTTGTAGCTATCGCCTGTGATCGATCGGCCTGCTGATGCCTAGATCATCCCGGGGTACGTGGACATGATGTAATCCGCGGCTGCCGGGCCCTTGATACGGAGCGGCGTGCGGCCGGGACGGATGCGTTTTTGTCTCATCGCGGCCCAGAAGGTGTCTTCGGGCCGCGGAACGGACTGGGTCAGGAAGCACCAACTGGTGTAGACGCCGTAAAGGCAGTCACGGTCGACGCCGGCCATTGCGGAGGCGTCGGAGGTGGTTGCTTCGAGGAGGAACTGGTCAAATTGCGAATCTGCCAAGGTTGGCTCATTTCCGCTGGGGTGCTGTGGTGCCGCCGAGCGCTGCAGCGGCGAACCGGACCGCCATGCACGGGGCGCCCGGGTGAGAAGCCTGAGCTTCTCTACACTGTAGACGGTACGCGTAGACTTGGGTTGAAGCAAGCTTGCCGGGTATAGCACCGGGGACCAGTGTGGCCCCCGGCTTCCCGGTCCATCCGAACGGATCGCCATGCCCCCCGCGGAAAACCCCTCCCCGCCGTCGCCCTCCGCCGCCAAGCCGCGGCTGAGCCGGGAACTGGTCCTCGCAGCGGCCCTCCGGCTGGTCGATGAGGAGGGGCTGGACGCCCTCACCATGCGGCGCCTGGGCCAGGCGCTGGGCCGCGATCCCATGGGCCTCTACCGCTACGCGGAGAACCGGGCTGCCCTGCTGGACGGTGTGACGGAGCTGGTGTTCGAGGAGCTGGAAGTGTTTCCCGAGACCGCGGACTGGCAGCTGCACCTCCGGCGTATCGCCCACAGCCTCCGCGAGGTGGCGCTGCGCCACCCCAACGTCGTCCCCCTCCTGGTGACCCGGCCGTTGTCCACGCCGCTGGGCCTGCGGCCGCGGGGCACTCTCCGGCCGCTGGAGCGGATCCTGTCCCAGCTGGTCGGGGCGGGGTTTGCCCCGAGCGACGCCCTGCACGTATACCGGGCCTATTACGGCTACCTCTACGGCCACATCCTCAATGAGTTGCAGGAATTCGTGGTGGACCCCGAGGAGAGCGAGGTGCTGCTGCGGCTGGGCCTCCACCAGCTCCCGGCGCGGGAGTTCCCTCACATCCGGAACCTGGCCGATGTCCTGGTCGACTACGACGGTAAGGCGGAGCTGGACCAGGGGCTCACGATCCTGTTGTCCGGCCTGGCCGCCCGGCTTTCGCCGCAGGAACCGGCTCCTGCCTCCTGAGCCGAAGCTCATCGATCATTGCCCCGAGCGCCGGTGCCTCCGCCGGATTGTCCGCCAGGGACACCAGCGCCTGCGCCACCCCGGCGAGCTTGACGTTGCGGTTGTTACTGAAGGACGTAAGCAGCCTGAAGGCCTCGTCGGACCCGATGCCCAGCCGGCCCATCAGGAGCCCCTCGGCCTTGGCGATGGTCCCCCGTGTGGCCATGGCGCGGCGGACGGCGTCCCGCGCGGCGAGCTCGGTTTCCCACTGAATCGTGGACGTGAGGTCCAGCATGACGCCCGAGACGCTGGCGAGCCGGCCGGCGTCGTCGAGCACGGCCTCCCCGGCCGTCAGGACCCGGTGTTCGTGGGATTGGGCGTCGATGATGCGGTGGTAGATGGCCACATGGCCGCCGTGGGCGAATAGTTCGGCGTTGACCGCCTCGATCCGGGGCAGGTCCCCCGGGTGCTTATGGGACAGGGTCAGGGCCAGCGTGGGGACGACCTCGCCGCGCTTGTACCCGTGGATGGCGTACAGCTCATCGGACCAGGACATGTACCGGGTGGCCCCGTCCATCACAAAGGTTCCGGCCGGCAGAACCGAGGCATTCACCCCGCTGGCGTAGGCGCAGCCGGGAGTCTCCGTCATTGCCTTCCTCCTTCTCGTCGCAGGCCGGGTGCCCGTGATACGCAGCCGCGGCGGCGGCCTGACCGAGGATGGTGTGTGGCCCGCCCCCAATAACTGCGGGCCACACTCCGCTCTCCTCCACCGGGCCTCGGCGGGTCATTTGACTTGCAATGCACCCCGGGATATGCTTTCGACCAGCGCCCCGATGCATCCCCCAATAGCATCGGGGCGCACCCATATCCGAAACACGCCCGACTCCGGGCGGACGGCGGGGCGGGTCCGGGGAATTCCAGTGAGGGGTTCAGGGGCCGTGCCGGCACCTGACGCCGGCGATGGCGGGGCCGACGACGGCGCCCCGCGGTGGATAGTGGCACATCAGGCAGGGCCTCCCGTCATTGGGTTGTGGCCGCCTGCATGACCTTTCCCAGAGTAACAAAATGGACCGGCCGGCCCAAGGGTTTTAAAACGGATCTTTGAGCTCCCGACGGCGGTGCCGCGCGGAGCCGCCGATGTGCGGGCAGGAACACGCACCGGCTGACCGGCACAGACCCTTTGTCCCTCGTAGCGGCGGCGTTAGTCTGGTTCCACGCCGCCAGCAACGGAACGAGGAACCGCAATGAAAGCGCTCACCCTGGTGTGGACCGCCGCAGCCACCGCCACAACTGCCGCCCTGGGCGGCCTGGCCACTGAACCCGGAAAGCCGCTGGTACACGACGCTCCGGAAGCCGGAGTGGCAGCCTCCGACGCTGGCGTTCCCGATTGTCTGGACCGCGCTCTACGCGGACATCGCGGTGACCTCCGCCGTCGCCCTTAACAGCGGCGGCCCGGGCGGCGCCCACGGCAACGAGGCCACGGCGGGCGCGGCCCGGCCGTCCGGCGGACCCACCGCAGCGGAACGAAGCAGGGCAATCCGCGCCTACCGCGCCGCCCTGGCCACCAACCTCGCACTGAACGCCGGGTGGAGCTGGCTCTTCTGGCGCTCCCGGCAGCCTTGGCTGGCCGCGGCCGAGGCCGGGGTGCTGGCGCTCAGCAGCGCCGACCTCGCCCGGCGCACCTACGCGCTCAACCGCAGCGCCGGCGTCGCACTGGTCCCCTATCCGCTCTGGTGCGGCTTCGCCACGGTCCTGTCCGCCGCGATCGCCCGGCTGAACCCCGGCCGGCACTGACCACTACGCCACCCCAGACCCCCAACCGGGGCTGACCGCCCAGGACCCCGGCCCGCCACACCGCGAGCGCCGGCCCTCCGACGCGCCCCCGTCGCCCCAACCCTAAGTAAATCTTTTGGAAAAATTGCGTTAACCAGCACCGGCCACCCGCTGACCCGGCGGAGAGTGGTCGGTACTCTTTGGGGTGTCCGGGCCCGGGGAAAGGCCTGGACGCACCGTTATACCAACCAACACCCGTCGCGGGGGACACCTTTGGTGGGGTTTCCGCGCCGGCTGCTGGGCGTTTCGCTGGGGAACGCCCTGCCGAGTGCTCGCGTCATTCACTCCGTGTTCATTCACCCCTGTTTTGCTGTGCCGGGACCTGCTTGACCAGGAGCAGTCCGGCCCGTCCGCGGGGCCACAACCCCGGACATCGCACCCAGCCCTTACCCGGGCACCTTCATGAGAGTTAGAGCGAATGAAAATCACACCATGGAAAACAGCGCTGGGCACCGCGCTGTCAGTGGGGCTCATCGCCGCCCCGCTGACAGCCGTTCCGGCCGCAGCACTGGAGGTCTCGCCGGCTGCCGCCGGAGCATCGCCGGTGACCATCAACGAGGCCTACCTCAGCGGCGGCAGCGCCGGAGCCGCCTACAAGAACAAGTTCGTGGAGCTGTACAACTCCTCTGACGCACCCGTGTCCCTGGAGGGCTGGTCCATCCAGTACCGCTCCGCGACCGGCACCGGGGCGCCCAGCTCGACGGCGCCGCTCACCGGCACCATCGCGGCCAAGGGGTTCTACCTGCTCAAGGCCGGAAGCAACGGCGCTATCGGCCAGGACCTGCCCGCGGCGGACGCCACCGCCACCGGGTTCAACCCCGCCGTCGGCGGCGGCACGATCATCCTGGCCAAGCAGCCGGCAGCCCTGAACCCGCTGGGCACCGGCTCGGTCATCGAGCCCGCCAACGTCGCGGACATCCTCGGCTACGGCAGCTCGAACACCTTCGAGACCCAGGCCGCGGCCGCCCCGTCGGGCACCGGCGACGTCCGCAGCCTCAACCGCGCCGACGGTGCGGACAGCAACAACAACGCGACGGACTTCAGCCTCAACACCGTCATCACCCCCGGCGCGGCCAACGGCACCGCCGCTCCCGTCGACCCGGTCCCGGGCACTCCCCCGGTAAACCGCACCATCGCCGAGATCCAGGGCACCGGCGCGGCCAGCCCGTTCACCGGCACCACCGCCACTACCCGGGGCAAAGTCACCGCAGCCTACCCCACCGGCGGGATCTCCGGCTTCTACCTGCAGACCCCCGGCACCGGCGGTGACCTGACCCCGGCCAACCACACCGCTTCCGACGGCATCTTCGTCTACGCCCCCGCCGCGGTCGCCTCCGTGAAGATCGGCGACTACCTCGAGGTGACCGGCGAGGTCGCCGAGTACTACGGCATGACCCAGCTCAACGTGTCCGGCACCACCGGGATCGCCGCGCTGGCCGAGGCCGCCCCGGAGGTCAAGGCCACCGGCTTCAGCCTTCCTGCCAGCGAGGCGTTCCGTGAATCCCTCGAGGGGATGCTGCTGACCCCGCAGGGCCCCGTCACGGTGGCGGACAACTTCTCGCTGAACCAGTACGGCGAGATCGGCCTGGCCGGGGGCACCACCCCGCTCGAGCAGCCCACCGCCATCGCACCCTACGGCTCCGCCGACTACACCGCCACGGTGGCGGCCAACGCGGAACGCGGCATCAAGCTCGACGACGGCGCCACCACCAACTTCCTCAAGGACGCCGCCGCCAAGGCCCAGCCGCTGCCCTACCTGACCGGCACCGACCCGGTCCGCGTCGGCTCACCGGTGACGTTCACGACCAACGTGGTCCTCGGCTACGCCAACAACGCCTGGAAGTTCCAGCCGCTGACCCAGCTGACCCCGGCGAACGCCGCCACGGTCCAGCCGGCGCGCTTCGGCGCCACCCGCGCGGATGCCCCCGCGGCCGTGGGCGGCAGCCTCAAGCTCGCCTCCTTCAACGTGCTGAACTACTTCTCCACCACCGGCGACCAGGTGGCCGGCTGCACGTTCTACAAGGACCGCGCCGGCAACTCGATCACCGTCCAGGGCGGCTGCAACGTCCGCGGCGCCGCGAACGCGGAGAACTTCAAGCGCCAGCAGGACAAGATCGTTGCCGCGATCTCCAAGTCCGGCGCCGACGTCGTCACCCTAATGGAGGTGGAGAACTCGGCCCAGTTCGGCAAGAGCCGCGACGCCGCCCTCTCCACCCTGGTGGACGCCCTGAACGTGGCCACCCCCGGCATCTGGGACTACGTCCGCACCCCCGCCAACGCGCCCCCGCTGTCCGATGAGGACATGATCCGTACCGCGTTCATCTACAAGAAGGCCGCCGCCGAACCGGTGGGCGAGTCCATCATCCACAACGACACGGTCGCGTTCGCCAGCGCCCGCAAGCCGCTGGCCCAGGTCTTCAAGTCGGCCGGCGCCTCCGATGACAAGAAGTTCATCGCGATCGCCAACCACTTCAAGTCCAAGGGCTCCGCTGCGACCCCGGACGACACGGACAAGGGCCAGGGCAACTCCAACCTCGCCCGCACCGCCCAGGCGCAGTCCCTGCTGGCCTTCGCCGACGAGCTGCAGAAGTCCAAGGGCACGGACAAGGTCTTCCTGATCGGCGACTTCAACTCCTACGCCAAGGAGGACCCGATCAACGTCCTCACCGGCGCCGGGTACGTCAACCAGGACGAGAAGGCCAGGAACGCCGACGGCTCCGCCAAGCACTCCTATCTCTTCGGCGGCCTGGTGGGCTCCCTGGACCACATCCTCGCCTCCCCGGCGGCCAACGCGGCCGTCACCGGCGCGGACATCTGGAACATCAACTCGGTGGAATCCGTGGCGCTGGAGTACAGCCGCTACAACAACAACGTCACCGACTACTACGCCCCTAACCAGTTCCGCGCCAGCGACCACGACCCCGTGGTGGTGGGCCTGGACCTGAAGGCCGGCCCGGCCCTCCCGGCCAGCGTCGACCTCAACCTGTTGGGAATCAACGACTTCCACGGCCGGATCGACTCCAACACCGTGCAGTTCGCCGGCACCATCGAGAAGCTCCGCGCTGCCGCCGCCCCCGGCGCCACCGCGTTCCTCTCCGCCGGCGACAACATCGGCGCCTCCCTGTTCGCCTCCGCGGTGGCCAAGGACCAGCCGACCATCGACGTGCTCAACACCCTGGAACTGCGCACCTCGGCCGTGGGTAACCACGAGTTCGACGGCGGCTGGGCCGACCTGCGTGACCGCGTGATCGCCGGCGGCGGGAACGCCAAGTTCCCGTACCTGGGCGCCAACGTCTACAAGAAGGGCACCACCGAGCCGGTGCTGCCCGAGTACACCGTGCTGGAGCTGAACGGCATCAAGGTGGCCGTGATCGGCACCGTCACCCAGGAAGTCCCGGCGCTGGTCACCCCGGCCGGCATCGCGGACCTCGAGTTCGGCGATCCGGTCGAGGCCATCAACCGGGCCGCCGCGAAAATCAAGGCGGACAAGCTGGCCGACGTGATCGTGGTCGAAAACCACGACGGCGCCGGGTCCGGAGCGCCTGAAGGCGCCACCCTGGAGCAGGAAGTCGCCGCCGGCGGCCCGTTCGCGGCGATGGTCCAGAAGGTCAGCCCGGACGTGGCCGCGATCTTCAACGGCCACACGCACAAGCAGTACGCCTGGGACGCACCGGTCCTGGACGCCGCGGGCCAGCCGACCGGCAAGACCCGCCCGATCGTCCAGACCGGCAACTACGGCGAGTTCATCGGCCAGATCCAGCTCACCATCGACACCAAGACCATGTCCGTCACCGGGTACAAGGCGGCCAACGTCAAGCGCAGCACGGATCCGGCGGCTGACCTGATCGCCGCCTACCCGCGCGTCGCCGCGGTCAAGGCCGTCGTGGACAAGGCCGTCGCGGACGCCGCCGTGATCGGCAACCAGCCGGTCGGCAAGGTCACCGCGGATATCACCACCGCATTCGGCGGCTCCCCCGCCGTCCGCGATGACCGCAGCAGCGAGTCCACCCTGGGCAACCTCGTGGCCGACTCGCTGGTGGACGCGCTCAAGGCCCCCGAGCTGGGCGGCGCCGAGATCGGCGTCGTGAACCCGGGCGGCCTGCGCAACGAGCTGTACTACGCTCCGGACGGCACCATCACCTACGCCGAGGCCAACGCGGTCCTGCCGTTCGTGAACAACCTCTGGACGACCACCCTGACGGGCGCGCAGTTCAAGACGCTGCTGGAACAGCAGTGGCAGACCAACCCGGACGGCACGGTCCCCAGCCGCGCCTACCAGCAGCTGGGCCTGTCCAAGAACGTCAACTACACCTACGACGCCGCCCGCGCCGCGGGTGACCGGATCACCGCGATCCGGGTCAACGGTGCGCTGATCGACACGGCGAAGTCGTACCGGATCGGCACGTTCAGCTTCCTGGCCACCGGCGGCGACAACTTCCGGATCTTCACCGCCGGCACCGGCACGAAGGACTCCGGGCTGGTGGACCGGGATGCGTGGATCGCCTACCTGAAGGCCCACAACCCCGTCTCGCCGGACTTCGCACGCCGTTCCGTGGCCGTGGTCAACACCACCGCGGCCGAGGTCAAGGGCGGAGAGGCCATCACCCTGGCGGTCTCGAAGCTGGACCTCACCTCGCTGGGCAGCCCGGTCAACGCCTCGCTGCGGGCCGAGTTCACCGATTCCGCCGGGAAGGTCACCGCGCTGGGCACCGTCCCGGTCTCGGCCGGCGCCGCCTCGGTCAACCTCGCCGTGCCCGCGGGTGCGGCCGCGGGCACCGGCACCCTGGTGCTCACCGCCGTCGAGTCCGGCACCGTGGTGAAGACCGCGGTGCAGGTGGCGGCCAGCGCCCCGCCGGCACCGGTCTGCACCGCCCCGGTGCCGCCGACCAAGTGGTACGACCTGGCCGGCTGGGTCAAGTACGGCATCGCCTGGGTGAAGTACCAGAAGTGCCTGCGGGGCTGATGCCCTGACAGGCGGGAACGGGCACGCCCCGCCCCGGCCGGAACGGTGGACCACCAGTGCGGTGGGTCCGCCGGCCGGTCCGGGGTCGGGGCGTGCCTGTTGTCGTTGGGGCGCCTCAGTCGCCGAGGATGTCCCGGGCGATCTCGTCGGCGTCGCGCAGGGTCCGTTGCCCGCTGCGGTAGACCGGGCCCTGCGCCTGCCGGGCCTCCGCGGCGATCGCGGTGCCCCATTGCGCGGCGGAGAGCTGCAGCCCGAGGACGTAGATCCGCTCCGTCACGGAGCCGTTCGCGGCCACCGGGCGGTACGGGTGCGGGACGACGTCCAGTCCGGTGCTCTGCAGCGGGATGCCCTCGGCGGTCATGGTCAGGCGCGGCCGGACCAGGCCGTCGGCCAGCAGCTGTTCGAGCAGGGGCGAGGCGTTGACGCCCACCCGGTTCGCCGGCGCCAGGGCCTCCACCAGGACGGATGCCTCGACCCGCGCCGGGGTTTCCGCCGGCGCGATGCCCGTGGCTGACCCCGGGGTCTCTCCCGGGCCACCCACCCACGGGGAGGCGGCCGTGAACACGCCGGCCTTGCGGTCCACCCCGAACTTCGGGTCGGGTCCGACAAAGCTGACCACACCGGCGCGGACCAGCGCCGCGAGCTGCTCGGCTCGCAGGGCGGGCGGCCCGCTGGCCAGGCCCTCCACGAAGGCCTCGAACCAGCCGCGCAGCCCCGACACCCAGGACTCGTCGGTGATGCCGCCGTCGGCCACCACGGACTTCAACACGGCGCGTCCATGGTGCAGCGCGCCAATGGTCATCTTCACCGGGTCGTCCTCGCCCAGGGCGGAGCGCCGTGCGTCGTCGAGGAGGTAGTCCGTCACCGCCGCGTCCAGCTCCGCCCGGGAGGCGAAGCTGCGCCCGGCCAGCGGCGCGGCCAGGCCCAGCAGGTCCAGCCGGCAGGCGGGGTCCACGTGCGCCCCGATGACCTCGGTGGCGGCGTCCTCCCACTTGGCGGTGGAGTGGGCGTGCGGGTGCAGCGCCTCCTCCAGCAGGCCCAGGAAGCGTTCCGGGCCGGGTCCGACCGCGTCCGGCTGCGAGCGCGCCAGGGTGGAGTAGTAGGCCCAGACTGCGTCGCGGTGCAGCAGCGGCCACAGGTCGTGGTCGAAGGCCGGCACCACGCCGGCGGCGGCGAAGCGGCCCACCGCCTCCTCCGTGAGGTAGCGGAGGCTGACCGAGGCCGGGTAGTAGCCGGAGAGGGTGGCTTTGGCCCGGTACGGGGTGCCACGGCGGGACGCTGCGATGATGAACGGTTCCCGGCCCGAGGGCAGGTAGGTGAGCCCGGCGCCATCGTCCGCGGGCAGGAACGTCCCGCCCCGGCCCTCGGTCAGCTGGCCCATCACGTCGAAGAAGTTCAGCCCCATGCCGCGCACCAGTACCGGCTGCACCGCCGGGATGGCGGACCAGTCGACGTCGGCCGGGACGGCCGGCGGAAGGTAGGTCAGGCCGAGGTCACCGGCGGCCGCCTGCAGCTCCCGCTGTTCGGGGTTCAGCCGGGATTCCAGGTGGCCCAGGGCCAGCACCACCGACCCGGCCCTCAGCGTGGTCCCGTCGGCGAGCTCGACGTCGAACCCCCCGCCGGCGTCGTCCTCACCTATGACGGGGCGGACCGCCGTCGCGGAGGTCCGGTGGAAGGTGACGGTGACTCCTTCGGGCGCCGCGGCGACCAGCTCCTCGAGGGTGTGCCGCAGGTAGCGTCCGTACAGCGCACGGCTGGGGAATCCGGTGGCCTCAAGGGCGTCGAGTTCCTCGCGTTCGGCGCCGCTGAGCGCTTCGTCGGGGTCCTGGCGCTGGCGTTGCCGCCACTGCTCAAAGGTCCCGCCGGCCAGCGGGGGCGCGAGACCGGGGTCCTGGGGCACCACGGTGGGGTAGAACGACTGGGTGTTCATCAGGTAGAGCCGCGACTGCTCGGGCCGCCAGACGTGTCCCGGGCCGGCCGGGTAGGGGTCGATGACGTCGATCTGCAGGGTGGCGCCGGGGGCCGCGGGGGCCCAGTTGGCGAGCAGCCGTTCCAACACGCTGGTGCCCCGGGGACCGGCGCCGATCAGTGCCGTCCGGATGCTCTGCGTTATTGCCACGGCATCCAGAGTATCGGCATCGGCCCCGGCGGCTTGACTTGCCTGCCCGGCGAGGCAGTTGCTTGGATGGGCCCATGACCACCACTGCTGCTGAGCAATTCCCCGTGTCCGGTGCCGCCCCGGGGGCCGCTACCGAACCCGTTGACGAAAACATCTGGCTGGAGGAGATCTACGGCGAGGAACAGCTGGCCTGGGTCCGCGAGCAGAACGCCCGCACCGAGGAACTGCTGGAGGACGCGGAGTACGCGGACCTGCAGGAGCGCATCCTGGAAGTCCTGGACTCCACCGACCGGATCGCCATGGTCGGCAAGCACGGCCGCTGGTACTACAACTTCTGGAAGGACGGGGCGAACCCCAAGGGCCTGTGGCGGCGCACCGACTGGGACAGCTACCGGGCGGGCTCGCCCGCGTGGGAGGTCCTCCTGGACGTTGACGCCCTGGCAGCCGAGGAGGGCCAGGAATGGGTCTTCCACGGAGCCAACTTCCTCCGCCCGGCCGAGGACGGCGAGCACCGCCGGGCGCTGCTGGCGCTCTCCCCCGACGGCGGCGACGCCAACCGCTACCGCGAGTTCGACGTCGAGCGCCGCGCCTTCGTGGACCCGGCCGAGGGCGGCTTCGACCTGCCCACCGCCAAGGGCAACGCGTCCTGGCTGGACGAGGACACGCTGCTGGTCTCCAGCACCGCCGAGGGGCTACCGCGGACCACGTCCTCCTACGCCCGTACCGGCGTCGTGCTGCGCCGCGGCGGTACCCTGGCCGACGCCGAAACGCTGTTCGAAATCCCCGAAGAGCACATGATGGCCCTGGTGGTGCACGATTCGACGCCCGGCTACGAGCGGACCTTCGCCGTGGACTGGGTCAGCTTCTTCGAGACCCGCACCTCGGTGCTGGTGGACGGCCAGTGGGTGGAAATCGACGTGCCCGCGGACGTGAACGTCAGCTCGCACCGGGACTGGCTGCTGTTCCGGCCGCAGAAGGACTGGACGCTGGAGGGCACCAGCTACCCCGCGGGCTCCCTGCTGGCCGTGAACTTCGAGTCCTTCCTCGCCGGAGGCCGCGACCTGTCCGTGCTGTTCACCCCGGATGAGCACACCTCGCTGCAGTCCTGGAGCTGGACCCGGGACTTCCTGCTGCTGAACCTGCTGCGCGATGTGTCCTCTGAGATCCGGGTGCTGGACCCGCAGCGGCCCGGCACCGACTCGGCCTGGGCGGTCAAGGTCCTGGACGCCTGCCCGCCGCTGCACGACGTGAACGCCTACGCCGTCGACGACGAGGACTCCGCCGAGGGCGCGGACGGTTCCGGGGACGCCGGGGTCTCCGGGGGCAACGACTTCTGGCTGGTGGCCACCGGCTTCACCACGCCCACCACCCTCACCCGCGGCACGCTCACCCGCGCCGGCGTCGACGGGGTGGTCAGCAACCACGAGGTGGTGCGCACGGCGCCGTCGTTCTTCGAGGAGGACGCCTACGAGGTACAGCAGCACTTCGCCGTCTCCCAGGACGGGACCCGCGTCCCCTACTTCCAGATCGCGGCGCGCGGCCTGGTCCTCGACGGCCAGAACCCCACCCAGCTCTCCGGCTACGGCGGATTCGAAGTCTCCCGCACCCCCGCCTACAGCGGCGTGGTGGGCCGTGCCTGGCTGGAACGCAGGACCGAGGAGATGGCCGGGGCCGACGGCGGTGCCCCGCACAGCCGCGGCGGCGTCTACGTGGTGGCCAACATCCGCGGCGGCGGCGAATACGGGCCCGCCTGGCACCGCGCCGCCCTCCAGGAGAACCGGCACCGCGCCTACGAGGACTTCGCCGCGGTGGCCAGGGACCTGATCTCCCGCGGCGTGACGTCGCGGGAACGGCTGGGCTGCGTGGGCGGCTCCAACGGCGGCCTGCTGGTGGGCAACATGCTCACCCAGTACCCGGAGCTTTTCGGCGCCGTCTCCTGCGGTGTGCCGCTGCTGGACATGCGCCGGTACAGCAAACTCTCCGCCGGCTACTCCTGGATCGGCGAGTACGGCGACCCGGACGACGCCGACCAGTGGGAGTTCATCCGGACGTTCTCGCCCTACCACCTGCTCCGGGACGGGGTCGAGTATCCGGAGACGCTGATCTGGACCGCCACCTCGGACGACCGGGTGGGGCCGGTGCAGGCGCGCAAGATGGCGGCACGGATGCAGGCGATGGGGATCCCCAACGTGTGGTTCCACGAGGCGCTCGAGGGCGGGCACGCCGGGGCCTCGGACAACCGGCAGGCCGCGGCGCTGCAGAGCCGAAGCCAGCACTTCCTCTGGCGGGCGCTGGCGGGCAGCGGCGCCTGACCCGGCGGCCCGCCAACCGTTTTGCGCTGCATGGCCGCTTCTGCGTATCCTTGGTGGGCTAGTGATAGCGGATGGAGACGTGCCAGAGCGGCCGAATGGGCTTCACTGCTAATGAAGTGTGGGGCACAACTCCACCGGGGGTTCAAATCCCCCGTCTCCGCGTTTGGCCCCGGTCCTGGACCGGGGCCTTTGCGTACCCGGGCCCTAGCCGGCCTGGCCCAGCACCAAGGGGAGCACGGCTCCCGCGCCGGCCTGGCGCAGCGCCCGGCCCGCCACGGTGACGCTCCAGCGGCTGTCCACCAGGTCATCGATCAGCATCACGCTCTGGCCCTGAATCGCGGAGAGGGCAGCCTCCAGTTCCGGGCCCACCACCAGTCGCTCCCAGACGCCCGCGAGCCGGTACGCGCTGTTGCCGCCGCGGCCGCCCGTGGGTCCGCCGTGGGCCAGCTGCAGCGCGCCGAGGTACGGAATGCGGCCGATCTCCGAGATGCCGCGGGCCAGCGAGTCCACCAGTTCCGGCTTGCTCCGGGACGGGACGCTGACGATTCCCGCCGGCCGGCCTGCCCCGCTCCAGCCGGGGGTCCGGGAATCGCCCTGCCCCCACTCGCGCAGCACCTTGACGCAGGCCCGCAGCATCGCCGGGTCCACGGCACGGTCCGGGGCGCCGGCGGCGAACGTCTCGCGCAGCGCGCCGCCCCAGCCGAGGTCCGTCAGGCGGGCGAGTGCCCGGCCGTTGGCCACGCTCTCCTCGGGCTTGATCTTGCCCTTGACGGCCACGCCCAGGCGGTCCATGCCGCTGGGCCACTGCAGACGGGGCTCCAGCACGATCCCGGCGCGGCTCAGCGTGGCATCGGCGGTCTGGGTAGCGTCGGCCGCGATGTCGGCCGGGAACCACCGGCCGGCGCAGTTGTCGCACCGCCCGCACGGGTGGGCGGTCTCGTCGTCGAGAACGGACGTGATGTACTCCATCCGGCAGCCGGCGGTGTCCTGGTAGATCACCATGGAGTCCTGCTCGTCCACGCGGGCCTCGGCGATCCGGCGGTACCGTTCGGCGTCGTAGACCCAGGGCATGCCGGTGGAGCGCCAGCCGCCGCCCACCCGCTCCACGGCCCCGTCGACGGCCAGGACCTTGAGGAGCAGTTCCAGCGGCGTCCGGCGCAGGTCCACGCGTGCTTCCAGGGCAACGGTGGAGACGGCAGTTCCGGCCTCGGCCAGCGCGGTCAACACCGCCGCGGCCTTCTCCTCCGAGGGCATGGACGCCGTGGCGAAGTACTGCCAGATGTCCCGGTCCTCGGAGCCGGGCAGCAGCAGGACGTCGGCGTTCGCGGCGCCACGGCCCGCGCGGCCCACCTGCTGGTAGTACGCCACGGGCGAGGACGGGGCACCCAGGTGCACCACGAAGCCGAGGTCAGGCTTGTCGAAGCCCATGCCGAGGGCCGAGGTGGCCACCAGCGCCTTCACCTCGTTGTCCTTGAGCAGCTGCTCCGCCCGTTCCCGGTCCGCCGGGTCGGTCCTGCCGGTGTAGGAGAGCACGTTGTGCCCGGCTTCGGCCAGCAGCCGGGCGGTGTCCTCGGCCGCGGAGACGGTCAGCGTGTAGATGATGCCGCTGCCGGGGAGGTCCCGCAGGTGGGTCAGCAGCCAGCCCAGCCGCTCGCGTGAATCCGGGAGCCGGAGGACGCCAAGCCGGAGGGAGTCCCGGCCCAGGGCGCCGCGGATGGTCAGGACGCCCTCGCCGAGCTGCTCCTCAATGTCGTGGACCACCCGGGAATTGGCGGTGGCCGTGGTGGCCAGGACGGGAACGCTGTCCGGCAGTTGGGTGATCAGGTCGGCGATGCGGCGGTAGTCCGGCCGGAAGTCGTGGCCCCAGTCGGAGATGCAGTGCGCCTCATCGATCACCAAGAGGCCGGTGCGCCGGACCAGTTCGGGGAGCTGGTTCTCGCGGAAGGAGGGGTTGGTGAGCCGTTCCGGGGACACGAGGAGGACGTCCACCTCGTCGGCCGCGAGCTGCTCCCGGACGGTGTCCCATTCGAGCTGGTTGGCCGAGTTGATGGCCACGGCCCGGACCCCGGCCCGGGCTGCGGCGGCAACCTGGTCCCGCATCAGGGCCAGCAGCGGCGACACAATCAGGGTGGGGCCGGCGCCGCGGCGGCGCAGCAGCAGGGACGCGACGAAGTACACCGCGGACTTGCCCCAACCGGTGCGCTGGACCACGAGGGCCCGCCGGCCGCCGTCGACCAACGCCTCGATGGCCTCGAACTGCCCCTCGTGGAAGTCCGCTCCCGGGTTTCCGACGAGCTCGCGCAGCACGTCCTGCGCCTGGGCCCGCGTCGTAGATTCCTGGGTCATGACTGGTGCGTTCTGGGGAGTGGCCATTGCTTCAGTATCCCAGCCCCCTCCGACAGCGACGAAGCCCGCCAGCCCCTATGTGGACAACGTCTCCCGGGAAATCCACATAAGCGGACCTGTTTCGGCTGCGCGGCGGACCGTTCACCGTAAGATGGTGCCCGTGACTAGCGAACAGACCAGGACCTATGACCTCTCGGCCTCCTTCAAGGCCTACGACGTGCGCGGCATCGTCGGCGACTCGATCACCGTCGAGATCGTCGAAGCAGTTGGCGCCGCCCTCGTCGACGTCCTCGAACTGAGCGGACAAACGGTCCTGGTCGGCGGCGACATGCGCCCCTCCTCCCCCGAGTTCAGCCGGGCCTTCGCCAACGGCGCCGCCACCCGCGGGGCCAACGTCCAGCTGCTGGATCTGATCTCCACCGACGAGCTCTACTTCGCCTGCGGCAAGCTCAACGCCGCCGGCGCCACTTTCACCGCCAGCCACAACCCCGCCGAATACAACGGCATCAAGATGGCCAAGGCCGGCGCCGTCCCGATCTCCTCCGAGACCGGACTCAAGGAGATCCAGGCCCGCGCCGAGGAATACCTCAACGCCGGCACCATCCCCGCCCAGGGCACCCGCGGTCTGATCAGCGTCCGCGACGTCCTCAAGGACTACTCCGAGTACCTGCGCAGCCTCGTGGATCTCAGCGGCTCCCGCCCGCTGAAGGTCGTGGTCGACGCCGGCAACGGCATGGCAGGCATGACCACCCCCGCGGTCCTCGGCGACACGCTGCTGCCCAAGCTGCCGCTGGAGATCGTGCCGCTGTACTTCGAACTGGACGGCTCGTTCCCGAACCACCCGGCCAACCCGCTGGAACCGGAAAACCTGCGCGACCTGCAGGCCGCAGTCGTGGAGCACGGCGCCGACATCGGCCTGGCGTTCGACGGCGACGCCGACCGCTGCTTCGTGATCGACGAGAAGGGTGAGCCGGTCTCCCCTCGGCCGTCACGGGCATGGTGGCCCGCCGCGAGATCGCCCGCGCCAAGGCCAACGGCGAGGACACCCCCACGATCATCCACAACCTCCTGACCTCACGGGCGGTCCCCGAACTGGTCGCCACCGACGGAGGCCGCGCCGTCCGCACCCGTGTGGGCCACTCCTTCATCAAGGCAGTGATGGCCGCGGAGGGCGCCATCTTCGGCGGCGAACACTCCGCACACTTCTACTTCCGCGACTTCTGGAACGCTGACACCGGCATGCTGGCCGCCATGCACGTTCTGGCCGCACTGGGCGAACAGGACGGCCCGCTCTCCGACCTGGGCCGCGAGTACGAGCCGTACCGGTCCTCCGGCGAGATCAACTCCGAGATCGAGGACAAGGCCGCCGCCGTGGAGCGGGTCCGGCAGGATTTCCACACCGAGGACGTCGAGATCGACTACCTGGACGGCAGCACCTTCGTCGCCACCGACGGCAGCTACTGGTTCAACCTACGCCCGTCCAACACCGAGCCTTTCCTCCGCCTGAACGTCGAGGCCACGGACCAGGAAACCATGGAACGCATCCGCGACCGGGTGCTGTCCGTGGTCCGGGGCTAACCGGGTGAGCAGCCCGGCCACCGGTTCCTGGCGCAGCTCCGTGCCCGAGGCCAGCGCCACGGACCTGGAGAACCTGCTGGGTACCGGCGTCGGCGCGGCCCAGGAGCAGCTTGAGCGCAACGGCGGATTCCTGCCTTTCGCTCTGGTGGTCCAGAACGACGACGAGGTGCGCTTGGTGGCGGTCACACCGGCCGACGCCGCCGACGGCACGGACGGGGACTTCGACGCCGACGCCATGATCGCCGACCTGACGGAACTCCTCCGCCAGCACCGGGACGAGTTCCGCGCCGCGGCGATCGTCTGCGACATCACGTTGGTGGAGGAAGACTCCGATGCCATCCACGTCGCGGCCGAACACCGCGACGGCAGCGTCTTCGCCGCCGTCCTGCCCTACTCCGGCGATGACAGCGGGGACCTCCGCTTCGGGGATCTCGCGGCAGACTCCAACGAGCCCACCGTCTGGGTGGACTAGACCAACAGCAGACCATGAGGATTAACGCCTTCGCCGACGTCAGCCTGCGGGCCATGATGGTCCTGGCGGCAGCCCCGGCGGCGGCCTGCTCACCACGCAGGCCGTCGCCGATGCCGTCGGCACCCCGTACAACCACGTCAGCAAAGCCATGGCCAACCTGCGGATGATGGGGCTGATCGACGTCGAACGCGGCCGCCACGGCGGATCCCGACTCAGCGCCGCCGGCCGCCGCGCCACCGTGGGCGAGCTGCTGCGCGCCCTCGACACCCGGCAGGATCCAGCCGACTGCGAGGTGCCCGGCGGCACCTGCCCGCTGATCGCCGAATGCCACCTCCGGGGCGCCCTGCACCGGGCCCGCGAGGCCTTCTACCGCGAACTCGATGACATCGTCATCTCCTCGCTGCCCACCGAACGGCAGATGAACCCCGTCTTCGCCTCGATCGGCCTGCGACCCGACCTCTAAGCGGCACAGCCGCGGACCCCGAGCACTGAGAAGCAGCGCCCGGCGCCGCAGCCCACGGAACCGTCCCGCGCCCGCACTGCCCGGCCCCGGCGGCATTCACCCGCGCCCCAAACGCCCGAATGACCCGCCGCCCGGTCACGATTTGCACCGGACTTCTACGAGCTGTAGAAAAGAACATGTAAATACTTGTATTTGAAATACCAGTATGGACGCACAGGGTCCGCCTGAAGACGCCGGACCACTACCTCAGGAGTCAGCACATGCTCTCGGACAAGTCCTTCCCCGTCATCGAGGCCACCCTGCCGCTGGTCGGATCCCGCATCGGAGACATCACCCCCAACTTCTACGCCCGGCTCTTCGGCGCACACCCGGAGCTGCTCGACGGCCTCTTCAGCCGGTCCAACCAGCGCAACGGCAACCAGCAGCAGGCCCTCGCCGGGAGCATCGCCGCCTTCGCCAGCCACCTGGTGACCAACCCGGGCACCCTGCCGGAAACCGTCCTCTCCCGCATCGCCCACCGGCACGCTTCCCTCGGCATCACCGAACCGCAGTACCAGGTGGTCTACGAGCACCTCTTCGCAGCCATCGCCGAGGACCTGGCCGAGGTCATCACCCCCGAAATCGCGGAGGCATGGACCGAGGTGTACTGGCTCATGGCCGACGCGCTGATCAAGCTGGAGAAGGGCCTCTACGCCGCGCAGGCCAACGACGCGATGTGGACCCCGTGGCGGGTGGCAGCCAAGCGCCCCGCCGGCACCGGCTCCATGACCTTTGTCCTGGAACCCGAGGACAGCACCCCGGTCACGGCCGCGCTGCCCGGCCAGTACGTGAGCGTCAAGGTCACCCTTCCGGACGGCCTGCGCCAGGTCCGCCAGTACTCCCTCTCCGGCGACGCCGGGACCACCCGCACCTTCACCACCAAGATCGACGACGGCGGCGAGGTCTCTCCCGTCCTGCACAGGACCGTCCAGGTCGGCGACATCCTCGAGATCTCCAACCCCTACGGCGAGATCACCCTCAAGGAGGGCGACGGCCCGGTGGTGCTGGCCTCGGCCGGCATCGGCTGCACGCCGTCGGCCTCCATCCTGCGCTCGCTCGCCGCCGAGGGCTCGGACCGCCGGGTGCTGGTGCTGCACGCCGAAAGCACGCTGGAGAGCTGGGCGCTGCGCTCCCAGATGACCGACGACGTCGAGCGCCTCGACGGCGCCGAACTGCAGCTCTGGCTCGAACGTCCGGCGGCGGGAACCCCCGCCCGCGAGGGGTTCATGAGCCTGCGCGAGGTGGACCTGCCCGCGGACGCATCCCTGTACCTGTGCGGTCCGCTCCCGTTCATGAAGAACATCCGGAACGAGGCGATCAACGCCGGAATCCCCGCCACGAAGATCCACTACGAGGTCTTCGGCCCGGATATCTGGCTCGCCAACTAGGGCCCGGCCGGACCGGCAGCCCAACCTTGAACAGACGTCGGCCCCGCACCTGTGAAGGTGCGGGGCCGCCGTCGTGGTGCCGTAAGGCTAGGAGTGCGAGGCCATCCGGGCCTTGAGCGACTCGAGTTCAGCGCGCAGGGCGTCGGGCAGCGAGTCGCCGAAGCGGGCGTACCACTCCTCGATCGAGGCCAGCTCGGTGTCCCATTCCTCGCGGTCCACGCGGACGGCGTCCTCGACGTGGGCGTGGGTCAGGTCCAGGCCGGTCAGGTCCAGGGCATCGCCGGTGGGGACATAGCCGATGGGGGTCTCGACGGCGTCGGCCTTGCCCTCGATGCGCTCGATGGCCCACTTGAGGACACGGGCGTTGTCGCCGAAACCGGGCCAGGCAAAGCCGCCGTCGGCGGTGCGGCGGAACCAGTTCACCAGGAAGATGTGCGGCAGGCGCTCCGGGTTGGCCTTGCCCGAGACGCTGATCCAGTGCTTGAGGTAGTCACCGGCGTCGTAGCCCATGAAGGGCAGCATGGCCATCGGGTCGCGGCGCAGCACGCCCACCTGGCCGGAGGCGGCGGCGGTGGTCTCGGAGGAGAGGGTGGACCCCATGAAGATGCCGTTGGTCCAGTCGCGGGCTTCGGTCACCAGCGGCACCGTGGTCTTGCGGCGGCCGCCGAAGAGGATCGCGGAGATTTCGACGCCCTCGGGGTTGTAGTACTCCTCGGCGAGCATGTCGACCTGGGAGATCGGGGTGCAGAAGCGCGAGTTCGGGTGCGCGGCCGGCTTGTCCGAGTCCGGGGTCCAGTCGTTGCCCTGCCAGTCGATCAGGTGCGCGGGCACTTCGTCGGTCATGCCTTCCCACCACACGCCGCCGTCGTCGGTGAGCGCGACGTTGGTGAAGATGCTGTGGCCCTTGGCGATGGCGCGCATGGCGTTCGGGTTGGTGCCCCAGCCGGTGCCGGGGGCGACGCCGAAGAGGCCGGCCTCGGGGTTGGTGGCGCGCAGCTCACCTTCCTTGCCAATCCGCATCCAGGTGATGTCGTCGCCAAGGGTCTCGACCTCCCAGCCATCGATGGTGGGGTCGAGGAGCGCGAGGTTGGTCTTGCCGCAGGCGGACGGGAACGCCGCGGAGACGTAGTACGACTTCTTCTCCGGGGAGGTGAGCTTGAGGATCAGCATGTGCTCGGCCAGCCAGTCCTCGTCGCGGGCCATCACCGAGGCGATGCGCAGGGCGTAGCACTTCTTGCCGAGCAGGGCGTTGCCGCCGTAGCCGGAGCCGTAGGACCAGATGGAGCGCTCCTCGGGGAAGTGCACGATCCACTTCTCCGGGTTGCACGGCCAGGTGACGTCGGCCTGGCCCTCTTCCAGCGGCGCGCCCAGGGAGTGGAGGGCGGGAACGTAGAAGGCGTTGGTGGCGGTGATCTTGTCCAGCACCTTGGTGCCGATGGTCGCCATGATCCGCATGGAGGCGACGACGTAGGCGCTGTCGGTGATCTCGACGCCGAACTTCGGATCCTCGGCGTCGAGGTGGCCCATCACGAAGGGAATGACGTACATGGTGCGGCCGCGCATGGAGCCGCTGAACAGGCCGCGCAGCTTCTCCTTCATCTGCGACGGTTCCATCCAGTTGTTGGTGAAGCCGGCGTCGCGCTCGTTCTCCGAGCAGATGAAGGTCTGTTCCTCGACCCGGGCGACGTCGGCGGGATCGGAGAACGCCGCGAAGGAGTTGGGGAACAGCTTTTCGTTCAGCCGGGTCAGGGTGCCGGCGGCAACGAGCTCGTCGGTGAGCCGCGTGTTCTCCTCTTCCGAACCATCAACCCAGTGGATACGATCCGGCTGGGTCAGTTCGGCTACCTCTTCAACCCACGCCAGTAGACCGGCATGCGTGGTGGGTGCTTTCTCAAGCAGCGGCATGTTCGCCAGATCGCCCATTACGGTTCCCTTCTTCGGGTTCAGTGGTGTGTCCTAAATGCTAGGGGTCGGCGTAGATTCAGATTCGGGACTTATTGCGTCTTGACGGCGCGAGGCAAAAGCAAAAACCGCGCCATTCCGCGGAATAGTAAGTCCAAGCGATGGTTTATTTGTGATCAAGGTCACATAGACCGGTCTAGTCGCGGAGATTACAGCGCCCTCGATTTGGCACTCGCGGCCCACCTCGCGTAGAGTAATTCGAGGTTCGGGGGAGCGAGAAACTCCAAAGAGCCGAAGATGCGCCCATAGCTCAGCTGGATAGAGCGTCTGTCTACGGAACAGAAGGTCAGGGGTTCGAATCCCTTTGGGCGCACACAGAAGAAATCCGCACCGGTCCGCCGGTGCGGATTTTTTATGCCCGCGGACTGCCGGGCCCGCAGAGTTCCGGGCGCCAAGGCGGGCACACTGCCGGGCGCGGAGGTTCCGGAAATATGCGGCGAATTCGGACGGGCGCACCCCGGGTCCGAGGCGCGCCAGTCCAGAACCGTAGCGCGGACCGCGCGGGGCTAGGCTGTTGCCATGACGGCGCAGATTGAACGGGAATTCGATGTCATCGTGATCGGCGCTGGCGCCGTGGGCGAGAACGTTGCGGAGCGGGTGGTCAAGGGCGGCCTCACCGCGGTCCTGATCGAGGCGGAACTGGTGGGCGGCGAATGCTCCTACTGGGCCTGCATGCCGTCGAAGGCCCTCCTGCGGCCAGGCACGGCACTGCACGGAGCCCAGAGCGTCCCCGGCGCCGAAGAGGCGGTCACCGGGTCCTGGACACCGACGCCGTCCTGAAACGCCGCGACTACTTCACCTCCAACTGGCAGGACGACAGCCAGGTCGAGTGGGTGGAGAACACCGGCATCGAACTGATCCGCGGCCACGGCTGGCTCACCGGCGAGCGCCGCGTGGAGGTGGCCGGCCTCGACGGCAACAGCTATGCCCTCACCGCCAACCGCGCCGTCGTCATCGCCACCGGGTCCCGTCCCAGCATTCCGCCGATCGAGGGCCTGGACGACGTCGACTTCTGGACCACGCGGGAGGCCACCTCCGCCCACGAGATCCCCGAGCGCCTGGGCGTCCTGGGCGGCGGCGTGGCCGGCACCGAACTGGCGCAGGCCTTCGCCCGGCTGGGCTCCTCCGTGACTGTGGTGGCCCGCGGCGCCCTGCTGGGGTCTTATCCGGAGGAAGCGGCGGACCTGGTCAAGGCCGGGTTGCGGGCCGACGGCGTCGAGATTCACGTCAACACACCCACCAAGAGCGTCGCCGCCAACGACGACGGCTCCCTCACTCTGGAGACCGGCGGCGGCACCGTCACCGTGGACAAGCTCCTCGTGGCCACCGGCCGCCACCCCGCGCTGGAGGGGCTCGGCCTGGAGAGCGTGGGCCTGGCCGCCGGGGATGGCAAGGACCTGACACTGCGCACCGACGCCACCGGCCTGGTGCACGACGCGCAGGGCAACACCACCGGACCCTGGCTTTACGCCGTGGGCGACGCGGCCGGCAAGGTGATGCTCACCCACCAGGGCAAGTACGAGGCACGCGCCACCGGCGACGCGATCGCCGCCCGCGCCGACGGCTCCCTGTCCGGCGACCCTGCCCCGTGGAGCCGCTACGCCCAGACCGCGGACGAGCACGCCGTCCCCAACGTGGTCTTCACCGACCCGGAGCTGGCCGGCGTTGGCCGCAGCCTGGCGCAGGCGAAGAAGGACGGCTACACGGCGACCTCGGTGGAGCTGCCGATCGAGGTGGCGGGTTCCTCCCTGCACTCGGAGCACTACAAGGGCTGGGCGCAGCTGGTGGTGGACGAGGACCGCCGGGTCCTCCTCGGCGCCACCTTCGCCGGGCCGGACGTGGTCGAGCTGCTGCACGCCGCCACGATCGCCGTCGTGGGCGAGGTGCCGCTGGACCGGCTGTGGCACGCCGTCCCCTCCTACCCGACCGTCAGTGAGGTGTGGCTGCGGCTGCTCGAGAGTTACGGGCTGTAGCCGCTCCGGGGATCCGGGACTGTTCCCTTCCCCACATCTATTTGAACTGACCAGTCAGTTTAGTTAGCCTTGAAGCAGATAACTTCTGCGAAAGGCTCCTTTCCGTGCTCAGCGTTCACCAGCTCTCCGTCAAGGGCCGGCGCGTCCCGCTGCTCCCGCCCACCTCACTGCAGGCCGCCCGCGGCGAACTGCTGCTCGTCACCGGCGACCGCCAGGACCAGCGCACCGCCCTGGCCCTGACCCTGTCCGGGCGGATGAAGCCCTCCGCCGGCACGGTCGAGTGGGACCGCTACGGCCGGATCAAGCAGCTGCGGCAGCGTGCCGCCGTCGTCGACGCCCCTGGCGTGAACGAGCCCGAGCCGCACCTGAGCGTCCGCGACCTGGTGACCGAGGACCTCGCCCTGGTCCCCCGCCGGTACCGCGGCGCGCTGCTCAGCACGCCGTGGCTCAAGGTCAACCGGTTCGAGGACATCGCCGGCGCCTGGGCCGATGACCTGGCCGCCGACCGCCGGCTGGAGCTGCTGACCGCGCTGGCGCTGGCCAACCCGCGGACGGACCTGCTGGTGGTGGACTCCCCCGACCGCCACAGCGGCGATCCCGCGGACTGGCTGCCCCGGCTCGAGGAGCTGGCGTACGACGCCGGCCGGCCGCTCGCCGTCGTTGCCACCGTCGCCGCCGTCCCCGCCGGCTGGACCGGTCCAGTCGCCGCCATCGGCAACGCCGCTCCCGCCGCCGATGGCGCAGAAGGCGCCGAAGAACCCCAGACACTTTTCCCCGCCGGGGACCCCGCCGCAGCGCTGGCCCCGGCCGAACCCGTCGTTGAAACCGAGGACATCCGATGACCGTCTTGCGGCTGGCCCGCTCCGAACTCAAGCGCATGACCGGTGGCCTGCTCCCCAAGCTGACCATCCTGGCCCTGACCCTGGTGCCGCTGCTCTACGGCGCGGTGTATCTCTACGCCAACTGGGACCCCTACGGGAAGCTGAACCAGATCGACGCCGCCCTGGTGGTCGAGGACACCGGCGCCACCACCGCCGACGGCTCCCGCCTGGACGCCGGCCACAAGGTGGCGGACAGCCTGCTGGAGAGCCACGTCTTCAACTGGCAGCAGGTCTCCAGCTCCGCGGACGCGGACGAGGGCGTCAGCAGCGGCAAGTACGCCTTCGCCCTGAAGATTCCCCGCGATTTCTCCGCCAACCTGGCCTCCCCCGGCAGCTTCGACGCCGCCAACCAGGCCATGCTGAACGTCACCACCAACGACGCGAACAACTACCTCCTGAGCACCATCGTGGACAAGCTGACGACGGCGGTCCACGGCACGGTTGCCAAGGAGGTGGGTGAGGAGACCGCCAACCAGCTGCTGACCGGCTTCGGCACCATCCACTCGCAGATGCTCAAGGCCTCCGACGGCGCGCACAGCCTCGCCGGCGGCGTCTCCTCGCTGCACACCGGCGCGGCCTCCCTGCACGAGGGCACCGGGTCGCTCCGAAGCGGGGCCGCCGAGCTCGCGGCCGGCCAGCACAAGCTGCTCGACGGCGCCAACGCCCTCAACAGCGGCGCGGGGCAGCTCTCCTCCGGGCTGGGCCAGCTCAGGGAGAAGACCGCCACCCTGCCGCAGGATTCGCGGCAGCTGGCCGACGGGGCCGCCCAGGTGGCCGCCGGGAATGCCGCGCTCAATGCCAAGGTCCAGGGCCTGGCCGGGCAGATGGCCGCGGCGGACCAGGCCGCGGCGCAGGCCCAGCGCGCCAAGGTGGCGGAGTCGACCGCCCGTCTGGTGGCCTCCGGGCTGATGCTCCAGCCCCAGGCCGACGCGCTGATGGCCGACTACGACGCCCACAACACCCCCGCCCCTCCGGCGCGGCCGCAGCACTGAAGGGCGCCGCCGGGCAGATCCAGCAGCTCGCGGACGGCTCGGCAGCCGTCAGCGCGGGCGCCTCCCGGCTGGCCGGGGCGACGCCGGCCCTCACCGACGCCGTCGGCAAGGCCTCCGCCGGCGCCGACCAGCTGGCGGGCGGCTCCGCGGCCCTGGCCAGCGGCGAACAGAACGCGGCGGCCGGAGCGGACAAACTCTCCGAGGGCGCGGCGCAGCTCGACGACGGTGCGGCGCAGCTGGACAGCGGCTCCGCCAAGGCGGCCGACGGCGCCGGCACCCTGGCCGGGGAGATCGCCAAGGGCGCGGGGCAGGTCCCCAACCCGGACGATTCGCAGAAGAACAGCCTGGCCAAGGTCATGGCCGACCCGGTGGCCGTCAGCAACGTCTCCCAGGCCAAGGCCGGGTCCTACGGCGCCGGGCTGGCCCCCTTCTTCCTGACCCTGGCCCTGTGGATCGGCATCTTCATGCTGGTCCAGGCCATGCGCCCGATCACGCAGCGCGCCCTGGCCTCCAATGCGCCGTCGTGGAAGATCGCCGCCGGCGGCTGGCTGCCGTTCCTGACCGTCGCGGCCGTCCAGGCCAGCCTGCTCACCCTCGTGGTGGACGTGGGACTGGGCCTGAACCCGGTCCACCCGGTGCTGATGTGGGTGCTGATGCTCGCCGCGGCGATGGCGTTCAGCGCAATCATCCAGGGCATCGTGGCGCTGCTGGGCACCCCGGGCAAGCTGGTGGTCCTGATCCTGCTGGTCCTGCAGCTGGTCTCCTCCGGCGGCACGTTCCCGTGGCAGACCACGCCCGAGCCGCTGCATGTGGTGCACCAGGTCCTGCCGATGGGATACGTGGTGGGCGGCATGCGGCACCTGATCTACGGCGCTGACCTGGCCGGGATCGTGCCCGTGATGCTGGGCCTGGTTGGCTACACTGTGCTGGGACTGGCGATGTCCGCCGTCGCCGTCCACAAACACAAGTTCTGGACGCTCAAGACCCTGAAACCGGAGATCGCGGTATGACCAGCAACGCCACCGAGGCCGGGGACAAGAAGCTCCGGCCCGGGCGCACCGGGGCCACCAAGCAGAAGCTGTTCGAGGCCTCCATGGAGCTGATCGGCGAACGCGGCGCGGCCGGCGTGACGGTGGATGAGATCGCCGCCGCCGCGGGCGTGTCCAAGGGCACCGTCTACTACAACTTCGGCAGCAAGTCGGACCTGATCGCGCAGCTGCTGCGGTACGGCGTGGACATCCTTATGACCCGGCTGCTCAGCGTCAAGGACGAGGCCGACGACCCGCTGCTGGCGATGGACGCGATGATCGGCCAGGCGATGGACTTCATGGCCGAGTACCCGTCCTTCGCCCGCCTCTGGGTCAGCGAGAACTGGCGCACCCCCAGCGAGTGGCAGGACACCTTCGCCGAGCTGCGCGGCCGCCTCCTGGGCGTCATCCGGGCCTCGATCGAGGCCGTGGCCGCCCGCTACCCGGTGGATCCGGACATCTCCCGCGGCAGCCTGGAGACCGCGATCTTCGGCGCTTGCTTCGTCGTGGGCCTGGACCGGCAGACCTACAACCCGGAGCGGACCCGGGAACAGAGCGTCGCCGCGATCATGGCCAGCATGCGTGGCTACGTCCTGAAGTAGCCCCGCTCGGGGATGATGGAGTCCATGCGCCACATGGGGAGAAGCGGGAAGACCGCCATCGGAGCCGCCCTCGCAGCGCTGGCCCTGCTGGTGCTGGCCGGATCCACCCTCAACGGGACGGTGGCGCTGTGGTTCCTGGCGGCCGCGGCGCTGGCCTACGTGGCATGCGTGACCGAGGTGCTGGTCCGGCGCCGGCACAAGACGCTGCTGGCCAGCGGGGTGGGCAGTGTCCTCTTCATCGCGTTCGGCATCGCGTTCCTGCGCCAATGGGGACTCGCCTTCAACCCGGATCCGGACGCCATCTCCACCAAAGTCGACGCCGACCACCCGGACCTGTACTTCTATCTTTCGGCGCTGTCCGGCGCTTTCACCCTGCTGTTGCTCATCGCGGGCACGGTGCTGCCTGGGCGGCGCCCCGCTCCGGGGATCCGGGCCGGCGGTCGGCCCGCGGCGCGCACCCCCGGCCGCGCCGGAACGGCCCTGCGCCGTCCCACGGCGCGGCCGTCACGGCCTGCGACCGCGGTTCCGCGGCAGGGATCCGCCCGCCGAGGGGCGGCGCGTCCGGCGACGGCGGGAAAGGGTGGCGCACGGCAACCGGCGTCCTCGCGGCAACCGGCCCGGCAGCCCGCCGCCCGCCAGGCGACGTCCTCCCGTCAGTCGAGCGCCCGGCCCGCGGCCCGTCCCGCCGCCAAACCGTCGGCACCGAAGTCCGCCGGCTCCAAGTCCACGGGTTCCAAGTCAGTCGGCTCCACGTCTTCACGTTCCACATCGTCCGGTTCCACCGCGTCGGTGCCCAGGGCTTCCGGAGCCAAGGCCGGGGCCAAGGCGCCCTCCGCGGCGAAGGGCGCTGGCACGGCAGCCCCGCGCCCTGGGCCGGCGGCCACCCCGGGCCGTTCCGCCACCCGACGCTGAGCCGGACCGTTCCGTCCGCGCAGCACCGCCGTCGCCACCCCGGCCAGCAGCAGCAGCCCGCCGGCGATCTCCGCGGCGGACGGCCGCTCCGCCAGCACCAGCCAGGCGGCGGTCATCCCCACCACGGGCACCAGCAGGGTGAACGGCACCACCGCGGAGGACGGATAGAGCCCCAGCAGCCGGTTCCAGATGCCGTACCCGATCAAAGAGCCGAAGACCGCGGTGTACAGCGCGGTGATCAGGGTGACCGGCTGGACCTGGAGCAGGGCGTCGGACACGGCGGCCGGGCCGTCCAGCAGGAGCGACAGTCCGGCCAGCGGCAGCGGCACCACCGCCCCGGACCAGACCACCAGGCCCAGGCCGGAGGCGGCCTTCGCCCGCCGCACCACCACCGTTGCCGCCGGCCCAGGAGAGCGCGGCCGCGAGCACGATCAGCAGGGGCAGCAGCGGGGCCACCAGGCTGCCATCCACCGCCACCACCGCCAGGCCCACGATGCCCAGGATCACGCCGGCGAGCTGCCGCCGGGTGGGCCGCTCGGACAGGATGCCGGCGGCCAGCAGGACGGTCATCAGGACCTGTGCCTGGATGACCAGGGAGGCCAGGCCGGCGGGCATGCCGAGGGCCATCCCCAGGTAGAGCAGGCCGAACTGGCCGGCGCTCATCAGCAGCCCGACGACGATGATCACCCGCCAGCTGACGTCCGGTTTCCGGATGAAGAAGATGCAGGGGAACACCACCAGGGCAAAGCGCATCGCGACGAAGAGCAGGGGTGGCATGGTCCCGCCGGGCGGGTGCAGGCCGAGGTCGATGGCGACGAAGTTGACGCCCCAGAGAAGGGCCACCAGCAGGGCCAGTGCCGAGTGCCGGGGGCTCACCGGGCGGCCCTGCTGACTGTGGTGCCCTGGGTGGCCTCAGAGATTGCGTGGCCGCTCGCCGTGCGCCGGACCGGCGTCGTGCCGGACATCTGGCGACGGAGCGCGGGCTGCGTCCACCCCCGCGGTGTCGCCGACGGGGTGCTCCCCGCCCGGGTGCTCCCCCACCGGGCGCTCCCCCGCGGCACGCTCGGTCGCGGCCCGCTCGGCCGCCGCATGTGCGCCGTTCGGGTGCGTGCCTGCCTCGTCCCGGTCATCGGCAGTCCCCCGGTGGCTCCGGTCCCGGCGGAGCTGTCCGGTGTCCGGTGCGGGCTCGTGCCCGCGACGGGTCGACTCGACGTCGGGGTCCACCTCATCCGCCTTGCGTAGCTGCTCCTCGGCGCCGGCACGCACCGACGCCGCCTGTTCCTGGGTGCCTCGCGCCTGCTGGCGGAGGCGTTCGGCCTCGACTTCGGCGGCCTTGGCGTCCGCTTCCGCGCGCGCGGCCTTGGCCTCATGTTCCTTCGCGGCGAGCTGATCCGCTTCCGCCTTCTCGCGCATCTCGGCAGCACGGTTGCGGTCCGCTTCCGTCCGGCGCTTCCGGCTGATGCTGACCGCCACCGCAATGATCGCCAGCACGACAACAATGCCGACGATAATCCCCACGAGCTGTCCTGAATCCACGTTGATCCACCTTTCCTCGGTTGCCTTACCTGCCGGCCGCAGTGCAACTGCCCCGACAGGCTCAGTAAACACCACCACCTGATGCCTGACTATGGCACGGCGCACCGACAATCAGCGGGCGCGCGGCACCGTGAAGTGGGTCAGCCGGGCGTCTTGGCCGTCCAGTTCGGCCCACGGCTTCTCGGTCTCCAGCACCGTCAGGCCGCTGGTGGGGTAGCGGGTGGCCGCGTCCATGTAGGCGTCGTGGTTCGAATCACGGGATGCCAGGTGCATGGCCAGGTCCTGCACGCCGGGCATATGGGAGATGACCATCAGCGTGGAGACGGTGTCCGGGACGTGGTTGATCACCGAGAGCATTCCCAGCGCCGGTGCCCCGTACAGGCCCGGTTCGAGTTTGGGCGTGGGGGCCTTGTCGCCCAGCTCGCTGCACACCCAGGTGCAGGTCTGCCGGGTGCGCAGGGCACTGGAGCAGAGGATGAAGTCTGGGACGACGCCGTGCTTCAGCAACCAGGCGCCGGCCACGGGCGCATCCCGGTGGCCCCGCTCTTCCAGAGGCCGGTCGTGGTCCGCCACGCCGCCCGGCCAGTCGGCCTTGGCGTGGCGCATGATCACGAGGCGTCGAAGGTGGTGCTGGCTCATGGGCCAAGCCTAGCCGGAGGCGCCGCGGCGGCGCCTCCGGGGCACTAGATGGAGTATTCCGGAGCGGCCCAGACGACGACCTCGGGGTGCTCGTAGAAGCGGTAGCCCTGGCCGCGGACCGTGCGGACCGTGTTCGCCAGGCGGCCGAGCTTCGAGCGGAGACGGCGGATGTGCACGTCGATGGTGCGCTCGTTGGGGACCTCTTCGGCGTTCCGCCACAGACCCTCGAGGAGTTCGTCGCGGCCCACGGTGCGGGTACCGTTCTCCACCAGGTAGTTCAGCAGTTCGAATTCCTTGAACGTCAGGTTCAGCGATTCGCCGTCGAGCGCCACCTCGCGGCGGGCCAGGTCGATCAGGACGCCGGACGGGCGCGGTTCCTGGGCCTGCTGCAGGCGGGCGGTTTCGGCGCGCTGCCGGGCGGCACCGGCGGTGGGGTCACCGAAAGTGGAGCGGACGACGTCGAGCGCGGATCCCGGAGCGGAGGCCGGGGCGACGGCGACGGCGGCGTAGCTCTCCGCGCCGGCAACCAGGGACTGGGCGTAGGCGCGGATTTCCTGGGCCAGCTTGGCGATGGACGTGCCGGCGGCGGCGGCGGTCTCCTCGTCGATGCCCATGTAGAGGACGAAGCCGCGGGCGACGTTGTCGGAGGGCACCGGGCGGACGGCAGCCTCACCGGCGGCGATGACCGGGGTGGGGGCGGTGGCGGGTGCGGAGTCGGCCGCGGGGACGGCGCGCAGCTGTCCGTACGAGGTGGGGTTGTAGCCCTGAGCCGCGTAGCCGGGGGCGGGGTAGCTGGTGCCGGATCCCGCCGGGCCGAAGTTGGGGCGGCCGCCGAAGCCCTGGCGGATGCCGGAGGCCTGGCCGGCCTTGGCGGCGTTTCGAACGGAGATGTGGACGTATCCGGATGCAACTGACATGGAATGCTTACCTCAATGTGAATGGCCGTCATCGCGGCTCGAATGCTGGGTCCCCGCAATGAAACTGGGGAGGGCGCCCGACTCTGGGCTGGGGGCGAATGCCTATAAACGTTCTGGGGTGGAGAAGTTAGGCGCGCATTCGACAACAGCGCATCTCAGTACCAGCTGGTGCGCTGATCCCGGAAACTGCGGCTGCAGGTGCTGTTGAGTTCTTGTTCACAGTTGAAGTGTGCAACGTAACAAAGCGAACTAGCAAGTAACAATGGACCCGAAAGTCCGCATAGTGAGACGAATGCTGCGATTGTCGCGCAAATCACAATTCTACGGCTTGCCGAATTCGGCGCATCCGAACCCTTAGCCAACGAAATGAGAGCCTACACGCGAATATTCTTCGCATGTAGTCTCTCATTTGCTGATTCCGTTCGGAGTGGTGGCCGAGGATGGAATTACGACCACGGCAGGCATTCGCATCGAAATGTCCACAGAGTGGTCACTCTCAAAACGGGTTTTCCGCCCGCCTGTGACCGCTAGTTCGACTGTCCAGAGTCAGTCTGGCCGCCGCCCTGGTCGCCAGGCTGCTGTCCCGCGCCCGTCCCGCCGGCGGCCGTCGCCGCCACCAGCATCACGGACTTCGCCGAGTAGCCGGCTCCATCCTTGGTGGCGGTCAGCCTCACGGTGGCCCCGGAGACGATGTCCGCCACACTGAGCTGGGACCCGGTGCCGCCGGTACCGCCGGACTGCTGGCGGCGCTGCTGCATGGCGCTGACCGTCACCCCGTCGCCCAGGGCGTAGCTGCGGGTGAAGCCGTCGGCGCTCTTGACCGTCACGGACGTCGAACTGACCTCTGTCACCGTGCCCAGCTGCTCCGCCATGGAGGTGTAGGTGGTGCCGTCGAGGACGACGTATTCGGCGTGCACGGCGGCGGAGAGGCCGCCGGCCATACCGCCCACCCCTTCCGGGCCGAAGCCGCCGCGGCCCGTGGCCGAGCCCCCGGCCTGGCCGCCCTGCTGGCCTCCGGGCATGCCCTGGCCGTTGAACTGCGGGCCGCCCGCGGCCGCGCCGTCCCCGCTGGCCGCGGCCGAGCTGGAGGTCAGCGCGTACACGCCGGCTCCGGCGCCGACGGCGATAACGGCCGCCACCCCGCCGACGGCGAGGGCGCGCCGGACGGTCCACGGCTTGTCCGCCTGGGCGCCGGCGGCCCGGCCGGAGGGCGCGCCCCAACCCGGAGTTGCCGGCGACGGCGCCGCCTGGGCGGAATACCCGGTCGGACCCGGCTGGCCGGAATGCGCGGCTCCGGAATGCGCGGCTCCGGCGGGGTGCGACGGCGCGCCCCACCCCTGTCCAAATTCCTGCTGCTGAGCCGGTTCCTGCCGCGGCGCGGATTGCGGCTGCGACGTGGTCACCGGCTGCGGGGCCGAGACCGGACGCGGCGCGGACCCCGGCAGCGGGGCGGTCGCCGGGTTGTGGCCGGCGCCGTTGGACTGCGGGGTCTCTTCGGGCTGCTGGTGGTTCATGCTGGTTCTCCTGACTGGGAAGGCGGTGCTGTTTCCCCCAGCGTGCGCAGGCAGGCTGTGCCGGGCCTGTGAGGTTTTCCAGCCGCGCCTGTGACCCGCGAACGCCCGTGCTGCCCCGGCGGCGCCCAGCTGGGTAGGCTGGGATTCACAGGTGCCGCACAGGATCCCCAAAGCCGCACCTAACCGGCAGAACGGAGAGTCGAACCATGGCCTCGTCTCACTCCATGACCAACAACCTTCCGCAGCTGACCCACCCGGACGGCTCCCCCATCCGTGCCCTGGTGGTGGACGACGAACCCAGCCTCTCCGAACTTATGAGCATGGGCCTGCGGATGGCCGGCTGGTCCGTGGCGGTGGCCGCTGACGGCCCGGAGGCGGTCAAGCTGGCCAAGGACTTCCGGCCCGACGTACTGGTGCTGGACGTGATGCTTCCGGGGTTCGACGGCGTCGAACTCCTGAGCCGGATCCGCGCCTTCGCGCCCGAGGTGCCGGCGCTGTTCCTCACCGCCAAGGACGCCGTGCAGGACCGCATCACCGGCCTCGCCGCGGGCGGGGATGACTACGTCACCAAACCCTTCAGCATGGAGGAAGTCCTGCTGCGCCTGCACCGCCTGGTCCAGCGCTCCGGCGTCGCCGCCATGGACACCGCCGAGCTCGTCGTCGGGGACCTTGTCCTGAACGTGGACACCCGGGACGTGACCCGCGCCGGCGAGGAACTGCACCTGACGGCCACCCAGTTCGAGCTGCTGCGCTACCTGATGGAGAACCCCAAGCGGGTCATCAGCAAGGCCCAGATCCTGGACCGCGTCTGGGACTACGACTTCGGCGGCCAGGCCAACATCGTGGAGCTCTACATCTCCTACCTGCGCAAAAAGATCGACGCCAACCACGCCCCGATGATCCACACCGTCCGCGGCGCGGGCTACGTCCTGAAACCGGCGGACTGATCCGTGCCAACTCTCTCCGGTGTCACGCCCGCCCCCGGGCACGACTGGCGCAACCCCTCCACCTGGCACCTGCGCACCCGGCTGGTGCTCGTCGCCATGGCCCTGCTGGTGACCATCTGCGGGGCGGTGGGCGTCTTCAGCTACGTCTCAATGGACTCGTTCCTGACCCGGCAGCTGGATGAGCAACTCGGCGCTGCCGCCCACCGCTCAAATGAGTTTGGCCGCCCGGACTCCGGAAGCCCCGGCGGGCGCCCGGACCCGCTGGAGGCAAAGGGCCAAGGCATCGGCACACTCAACGCCCGGGAACAGAACGGCAGGATTGCCAGCGCCGGTTTCCTCGCCGGGGATGCTACCCGTAAGAGTCTCTCGGCGGATGACAATGCCGTGCTTCTGGCGCTGACGCCCAACGCCGCCCCGGTGGACCGGACACTGTCAGCAGGCGCCTACCGGCTGATCGCCTCGCAGACCCAGTACGGGGACATCATCGTCACGGGCCTGCCGCTGGAGGAAAAACAGAACACGCTCGGGTCCCTCGTCGGCACCCTCGCCGCGGTGTCCGCCGGCGGACTGGTGCTGATCGGCCTGATCGGCACCGCCCTCATCCGGCGCACCATGGAGCCGCTGGAGAAGCTCTCCGAGGTGGCCACCAAGGTCTCCCGCCTGCCGCTCGACGCCGGCGAGGTGGCGCTGGGCGTCCGCGTCCCGGCGTCGGCCGCGCACCCCGGCACGGAGGTGGGCAGCGTGGGCCACGCGCTGAACCAGATGCTGGACAACGTCTCGAACGCCCTGCAGGCCCGGCAGGAGAGCGAGATGAAGGTGCGTCAGTTCGTCGCGGACGCCTCGCACGAGCTCCGCACCCCGCTGACCGCCATCCGCGGCTACACGGAGCTGATGCGGATGACCGAGCACTTCACCCCCGACGGCGAGAAATCGCTGGCCCGGGTGCAGAGCCAGTCGGAGCGGATGACCGCCCTGGTGGAGGACCTGCTGCTACTGGCCCGGCTGGACGAGGGGCAGCCGCTGAAGATCACCGACGTCGACCTCACCCAGCTGGCCGTCGAAACGGTCAGCGACGAGAAGGTCATGGCCCCGGACCGGAGTTGGAAGCTGGACCTGCCGGACGAGCCGGTGGTGGTGCGCGGCGACACCACGGCGCTGCATCAGGTCCTCGCGAACCTGCTCTCCAACGCCCGCAAACACACGGAACCGGGCACCACCGTTGTCACCCGCGTGATGCGGTCCGCCGACGGGAGTGCCGTGGTGTCTGTGACCGACGACGGCGCCGGGATCGCCCCCGCATTCCTGGGCAAGGTCTTCGCCCGGTTCGCCCGCGCCGACGCCTCCCGCGCCAATCCCGCCGAAGGCGCGGGCGCCCGGGGCTCGGCGGGTCCCGGTGCGGCACCCGGGGCAATCGCGACGGCGACGGCGGTTCAGGGCACCAGCGGGCTGGGCCTGTCGATCGTGCAGTCGATCGTGGCGGCGCACGGCGGGACCGTGGAGGTCAGCTCGCGTCCGGGCCGGACCGAATTCGCGGTCCGGCTGCCGGCGGCACCTCCCGCCTGACCCCCGCCCGACGCACCCGCGCGGACTTCCACAGCAGGCACACAGCATTCCCCCAATCCCCTCATACCGGGGGCCGCGACAGTGGAGGCATGACTTCCACAGACCAGGCACCAGGTACCCTGTCCCGTTCCGGGCCCGCCCCCGCCGGCACCCAGTCGGCCGCGCCCGGATCCGTCACCAGCGCCGGCCCGGCAGCTTCGGCCGCGGCAGCGCCGCTCCCGGCGGCGCTCACCGGCGTCGGCCGCCGCCGATCACCGATCGACACCCGGTCAGCGGTGCCGGTACTGGACGTCACCATCCCCGTCTTCAACGAGGAACGCGACCTCGAAGCCTGCCTGCGCCGGCTCCACGCCTACCTGCTGGGCTCCTTCCCGCACCCGTTCCGGATCACCGTGGCGGACAACGCCAGCACCGATTCGACGCTGCAGACCGCCGAACGGGTGGCCCGCGAACTGCCGGAAGTCGCCGTCGTGCACATGGCCGAAAAGGGCCGAGGCAATGCGCTGCGCCGGGTCTGGCTCGCGTCGCCGTCGCCCGTTCTGGCGTACATGGACGTGGACCTCTCCACGGACCTTGCCGCGCTGGGACCGCTGCTGGCCCCGCTGATCTCCGGCCACTCGGACCTGGCGATCGGCACGCGCCTGACCCGCAACTCCCGCGTCATCCGGGGCCCGAAGCGGGAGTTCATCTCGCGCGGCTACAACTTCCTGCTCCACTCGCTCCTCGGCGCGCACTTCAGCGACGCCCAGTGCGGGTTCAAGGCCATCCGGGCCGACATCGCCCAGGAACTGCTGCCGCACACCCTGGACAACGCCTGGTTCTTCGACACCGAACTGCTGGTGCTCGCCGAACGCTGCGGGCTCCGGGTGCATGAGGTCCCGGTGGACTGGACCGACGATCCGGACTCAAGCGTCGACATCGTCCAGACGGCGGCCGCGGACCTGCGCGGCATGGCACGCCTCAGCCGCGACCTGCTCTCCGGCAAAATCCCGGTCCCGGAGCTGCGCGCCGCGCTGGCCCGCGGACCGCTGCCGGCGTCCTCCCGTGGGCCGGAGCAAAGCCCCGGCGGCAGCCTCTTCGGGCAGCTGGTCCGGTTCGGCAGCATCGGCGTCGCCTCCACCCTGGCCTATCTGCTGATCTTCCTGGCCTGCCGCGGCGTCATGGACCCGCAGCTGGCCAACTTCCTGGCGCTGCTGATCACCGCCGTGGCCAACACCGCGGCCAACCGGCGCTTCACCTTCGGCATCCAGGGCAGCAGCTACGCGGCCCGCCACCACTTCGAGGGCCTGCTGGTCTTCGGTCTGGGGCTCGGCCTGACCTCCGGGGCGCTGTTGCTGGTGCACGGCGCCTCCGGCGGCACCCCCGACCGCTGGGTGGAACTCGCCACCGTCACCGCGGCCAACCTCGCGGCCACCGCCGTGAAATTCCTGCTCTTCCGGCTGGTGGTGTTCCGGGCCCGCCCCGGCACCGCGGCCCCGCTTTCGGCCCTCCCCGAGCCCGGCACCCGGGCGCAGTCCGCTCCCACCGCGTCCCTCCCCACAGAAACGGCCCGATAAATGACCGCCACCCTCAGCCCCGCCGACGGGACCCGGCCCTCCGGCCCGCTCCCCCGCACCGACTCGCCACTGCCGGCCGCCACGTCCGATACGCCCGATTCCTCAGCTTCCCGCCGCCGGCGCCTGCTGTTCGGTGACCAGCCGCGCTGGGTCCGGCCCTCCGCCGCCCTGCTGCTCATCGGGACCGCCGTGCTTTACCTGTGGAACCTCGCGGCCACCGGTTACGGCAACACCTTCTACGCCGCGGCCATCCAGGCCGGCACCAAGGACTGGACCGCCCTGCTGTTCGGCTCCCTCGACGCCGGCAACGCGATCACCGTGGACAAGCCCCCGGCCGCGCTCTGGATCCCCGCCCTGGCCGGCCGGATCTTCGGCTTCTCCCCGCTCAGCATGCTGGTGCCGCAGGCCCTCATGGGTGTGGCCGCCGTCGGACTGCTGTACCTGACCCTGAAGCGGGTCTCCGGTCCCGCCGCGGGCCTGCTGGCCGGCGGCGCCCTCGCGCTGACCCCGGTGGCCGCCCTGATGTTCCGCTTCAACAACCCCGACGCCATGCTGACCTTCTGCCTGGTGCTCGCGGCCTACCTCACCACCCGGGCCATCGAGAAGGCCGGCTGGGGCTGGCTCGCCGCGGCCGGCGCCGTGGTCGGCCTGGCGTTCCTGAGCAAGATGCTGCAGGGCTTCCTGATCGTGCCCGGCCTTGGCCTGGCCTACCTCTGGGCCGCCCCGGTCAGCCTCCGGCGCCGGCTGCTGCACCTGCTGGGCGCGGCCGCGGGAATCCTGGTGGTGGCCGGCAGCTATGTGGCGCTGTTCCAGCTGACCCCTTCGTCGGCCCGTCCGTACATGGCCGGTTCCACCACCAACAGCTTCCTCGAACTGACCTTCGGCTACAACGGCCTGGGCCGGATTACGGGGTCCGGCGAAGGCCGGCCGGGTGGCTCTGCCGGGTTCGGCGGGGCATCTGACCTTGGAAGCGCTGCCGGTGCGGCCGGCGTCGGGGGCGCGGCCGGTGGCGCCGGCGCGGGTGGATTCGGCGGGAACGCCAGCTTCGGCGGGGCGGCCGGGATCGCCCGGATGTTCGGCACCAGTTTCGGCGGCGAGGTGTCCTGGCTGTTGCCCGCGGCGCTGATTCTCCTGCTGGCCGGCCTGTGGTTCACCCGGCGCGAGGCCCGGACCTCAAAGACCCGTGCTGCCCTGCTGCTCTGGGGCGGCTGGCTGGTGGTCACCGCGGGCATCTTCAGCTTCATGAGCGGCATCGTGCACCCGTATTACGCGGTGGCACTGGCCCCCGCGGTCGCGGCCCTCGTGGGCCTGGGCGGCGTGCAGCTGTGGCGCGGCCGGTCCTTCTGGGCGGCGCGGCTGGTCCTGGCGGTCACGGTGCTGGCGACCTCGATCTGGTCCGCGGTGCTGCTGGGCCGGGACCCGTCGTGGCTGCCCGGGCTGCGCGTGATCGTGGTGGTCCTCGGCGTGCTCTCAGCGGCGGCGCTGATGCTGCAGCTTGACCGGCTGCGGGCCATCCCCGCCGCGCTGCGCAAGGCAGCGACCGCCGGGGTCGTTGTCCTCACGCTGCTGGCCGGCGGCCTGGGCACGGCGGCGTGGACGTTCGCGACGGCGGCCCAGCCGCACTCCGGTTCGATCCCGACCGCCGGGCCCACGGGCTCCGCCATGGGCGGCTTCGGCGCGGCCGGCCGGACGCGTGGCGCCGGGACCGGAACCACCGACGGCGCCGGCGTCCCCGGCGGCCAGGACACTGCGGCCCGGAATACGGGTGGCCTCACCGCGGGCGGCGCCGGCGGTCCGGAAGGCAGTGCCGCTTCCCCCGAGCTGGCCGCTCTGTTGAAGACCTCGACGGCGAAGTGGTCCGGGATCGTATCCGGCGCCACCTCCGCGGCGGACCTGGAGCTCGCCACCGGGACTAATGTCATTGCCCTCGGCGGCTGGAACGGTGGGGATCCGTACCCCACCCTGGCCCAGTTCCAGGCCATGGTGGACCGGGGTGAAATCGGCTACTTCATCGCCGGCGGCGGCATGGGCGGAATGGGCGGCGGCCGGGGCGGAAACTCCGAGGTCGCGGCCTGGGTTGCCGCCAACTACCCGGCGCAGACCGTCGGGTCCACCACCGTCTACAAGCTGGCGGGCTAAGCCATGAGTGCCTCTACCGACCTCACCAGCACCGCGTCCGCCGTCGCCTCCCCCGCCCGACCCGGGCCCGGCGCAGTCCCCGCCCCCGACGCCGCCGGCTCCGGCTCCGGCTCCGGCCAGCGCCCGTCACACTGGCGCGGCGCCCGCCGACAGAACCGCGGGCCGCAGGCCCCAGGACTCCCGCACCAAGCTGCCGTCCCCCGGCGCCAGGCCCTGGTGCACCGGGCAGAACTGGCCGTCCTGCTGGCCGGAACCGCTGTGCTCTACCTCTGGAACCTCGGCGCCTCGGGGTGGGCGAACGCCTTCTACTCCGCGGCGGCGCAGGCAGGGTCGCAGGACTGGACGGCCTGGTTCTTCGGATCCTCCGACGCGGCGAACGCCATCACGGTGGACAAGCCGCCGGCGTCGCTCTGGATCATGGGCCTGTCCGTGCGGATCTTCGGCCTGAGCTCCTGGAGCGTTTTGGTGCCCGAGGCATTGATGGGTGTCGCGACGGTGTGGCTGGTCTACCTGGCCGTCCGCCGGGCCGCGGCACCCGCGACGGCGGATGCCCGGCTGGCGCACCGAGCCGGACTGGTCGCGGGTGCGGTGATGGCTCTGACCCCGGTGGCGGTGCTGATGTTCCGCTTCAACAACCCGGATGCCCTGCTGGTCCTGCTGATGACCGCGGCCGCCTACGCGGTGCTGCGGGCCGTCCAGGACGGCCGGGTGCGCTGGCTGTTGCTGGCCGGGGCGCTGCTGGGCTTCGGGTTCCTGACCAAGCAGCTGCAGGTGCTGCTGGTGGTCCCGGGCTTCGCCGCGGCCTACCTGCTCGCCGGAGCGGCAGGAGTAGGCCGGCGGCTGCTGAACCTGCTGGCGACGGGCGCAGCCATGGTGGCAGCGGCCGGCTGGTGGTTGGCCGCCGTCGAGTTCACCCCGGCGGCGGACCGGCCCTACATCGGCGGCTCGCAGGGCAACTCGATCCTGGAACTGACCCTGGGCTACAACGGCCTGGGCCGGCTCAGCGGGGACGAGACCGGGAGCGTCGGCGGCGGCAACGGCTGGGGCACCCCGGCCTGCTCCGGCTTTTCAACAGCGAGTTCGGCGGGCAGATCGCGTGGCTGTTGCCGTCGGTGCTGCTGCTGGCGGCCGGGCTGCTGTGGCTGGGCCGGCGGGCGCCGCGGACCGACGCCGTCCGCGCCTCCGTGGTGGTCTGGGGCGGCTGGGTGTTGGTCACCGGGCTGACGTTCAGCCTGATGGCCGGCATCATCCACCCGTATTACATGGTGGCGCTGGCCCCGGGGGTCGCCGGGCTGGCGGGCCTGGGGTCGGTGCTGCTGTGGCAGCGGCGGGATCAGCCCGTGGCCGCCGGGACGCTCGCCGCGGCGGTGGCAGCGGCCGGGTTCATGGCCTTCGAGCTGCTGGGCCGCACGCCCGCGTTCGTCCCGTGGCTGCGCTGGCTGGTGCTGGTCGGGGCGCTGGCCGCGGCCGTCGGCGTGATGGTTCCGGCCGTCAGGGTCTTCGCCGGGGGCTCCGCGGGCGGCACCATCAGCCCGCTGACCCCGGCCGGCCCGACGGCGCGGCTGCTGGCGCGAACGACGGCGGGACTCGCCGTCGTCGCGGCCCTTGCCGGTCCCCTGGCGTACTCGCTGGCCACGGCCGCGACGGCCCATTCCGGCTCGATCGTCAGCGCCGGGCCCTCGGTGGGTGGCCGGGCGGGCCTGCCGGCCATGTTCGGCGGCACGGGCGGAGCCATGGGCAACGCGCAGGGCACTCCGTTCGGACGAACCAACGGCACCAACGGCACGGGAACGACTGGCACCGGCCGAGGCCAGGGCTTTGGCCAGGGCGGCGGCATGGGCGGGCTGCTCGGCGCGACCACGCCGTCGTCGGCCCTGGTGGACGCCCTCGAAACGGACGCCGGCCGCTATACCTGGGCGGCCGCCGTCGTCGGATCCAACAACGCCGCCGGCTACCAGCTCGCCACGCAGCTGCCCGTGATGGCCGTGGGCGGGTTCAACGGCACCGACCCCGCACCCACGCTCGAGCAGTTCCAGCAGTACGTCGCCGACGGCCGGATCCACTACTTCATCGCCGGACGCACCATGCAGGGCGAGAGCGGATCCGACGACGCCGCCAGGATCGCCGACTGGGTGGCGGCCACCTACCCCGCCCAGAGCATCGGCGGCACCACGGTGTACCTGCTGTCGAAGTAGCCACCCCGGACGGTCCGCCGTTTCGACGGTTCCCTGCCGCGTAGACGTCACTAAGCGTCGAGCGTGCAGGGAGCCGTCGAAACGGCCCGAAAACCGGACCCCAGCCAGCGCAACTCGGCAACCAGCCACACCGCGGCGTTACCTAAATGTGACATGCGAGAGAAAGTCCGGTATCGTTTTTATGGTGCGGCCATCGATCTGGCCGCATATCCGGGTCTGACGCCAAACTCTGCCGCTTCCCGGATTCCATGGATTGAGGCAGAGACGGGGAACCCAGAGTTCCCGGGCACCTGCATCCATGCACCCCTTGGGGTTAAGCCGACTCGTTGATGATCCGAGCGGCCGGATTTCTCATCCGAACCCGACAGCTAACTCCGTAGGCGTTGAGAGGCGAACATGACTGAACACAAGGCACCCGTGCGCCTAAAAGGCGCTAAACGCACCTCCTCGGCCGATGTCGCGCGCCACCGCGCCGACCCGGCCCAGGGCTCGGCCACCCGAGGCCGCGCCAGCTTTGGCTCCAAGGGCACGCTCACCGCCGTCGCGCTGACCGCGGCCGCCGTGCTGCTGGGCGCCGGCGCCGCAGGCCAGGCCACCGGCACCACCGCCCCGGCCGCGACCGCCACCCAGGCCCCGAGCCTGCAGCTCTCCGATCTGGAACGGCTCGGCAGCTACACCCCGGCCACGGCGCCGGCCAGCGTCGAGGCCCAGGCCTCCAAGGTCACCCCCGAGGCTCCGGCCGCGTCCACCCCCGCTCCGCCCACCCCGGCGCCCGCACCGGCTGCTCCGGCCCCCGCGGCGGCACCCGCCCCGGCCCCGCAGCCGGTAGCCGTGGACGATCCCGCCGGCGCCCAGGCCTACGCCGCCTCGCAGCTGCCGGCCCACGGCTGGGCCCCGAGCGAGATGCAGTGCCTGATGAAGCTCTGGACCCGCGAGTCGGACTGGAAGACCACGGCCACCAACCCGAGCAGCGGTGCGTACGGCGTGGTCCAGTCCCTCCCGGCCGAGAAGATGGCCAGCGCCGGCGCGGACTACATGACCAACTACCGCACCCAGATCAACTGGGGCCTGCAGTACGTGCAGGAACGGTACGGCTCCCCTGCGGCGCCCTGAACTTCCACTACGCGAACAACTGGTACTAAGCCGCTAGAGGCTGCAGCCACTTCGCGCAGAGATAGCAAAGGCACCGGATCTTCTCAGATCCGGTGCCTTTGCTGTGTCCCGGGTAGCCCGGGCGAGTCCTCGACAGGATGCGTAAGGGCGCTACCCGGCGATGCCGTAGAGCCGGTCGCCGGCGTCGCCCAGGCCGGGGACGATGTAGGACTTCTCGTTGAGCTTCTCGTCGATCGAGGCCAGGACGATCGTCACGTTGGCATCGGAGAGCTCTTCCTCCAGCTTGGCCAGGCCCTCGGGGGCGGCCAGCAGGCAGATGCAGGTGACGTCGGAGGCGCCGCGCTTGAAGAGGAACTTGATCGCCTCGCGCAGGGTGCCGCCGGTGGCCAGCATCGGGTCCAGGACGAAGATCTGACGGTCGGTCAGGTCCTCGGGGAGCCGCTCGGCGTAGGTGATGATGTCCAGGGTTTCCTCGTCGCGGGCCATGCCCAGGAAGCCGACCTCCGCGGTGGGGACCAGCTTGGTCATCCCCTCGAGCATGCCGAGGCCGGCGCGGAGGATCGGGACCACCAGCGGGGTGGGCTTGGTGAAGGCCGTACCGATGGTGGTGCTGACCGGGGTCTCGATGGTGACCGGTTCGGTGCGCACGTCACGGGTGGCCTCGTACGCCAGCAGCGTGACCAGCTCTTCGGTGAGCTGGCGGAAGACGGGTGACGGGGTGTTCTTGTCCCGCAGAACGGTGAGCTTATGGGCCACCAGCGGGTGGTCGACAACGAGAGTGCGCATGGGTCAAAACTATCATCCGGACGCTTCGGACCGCCCCCGCCCGCCGGGGGACCCGGCGTCGTCCGCCACCCTGCGAGCAGGCGCGGTTCCGGCGCCGTGGTGCCCGTCCGGCGCCCTCTCCCGCAGGTGCTGGTCATTGTCGAAGGTGGGGGCCGGGCCGGTCCGTTCCCGGTGTCTGATCACATGGAACAGCCGATGCGCCAGGATCACGATGCCCACCCAGCCCAGGCCCAGCGCCCAGCCGAAGATCACGTCGGTCATCCAGTGATGGCCCAGGAAGACCCGGCTCATGCCCATCGCGATGATGAAGAGCGCCCCGGCCGTGATCAATCCCACCCGGGCGATGGTGCGATGGACCTGCAGGCAGGTGAGGTACACCACGAGTGAGATGACCACGGTGGTGTTCAGGGTGTGGCCGCTGGGGAACGACGGCGAGGTCTCGTAGGGCGGGACGGCGTCGGCGAAGTCGGGGCGGGTGCGGCCGATGAGCTTCTTGCCCAGGGAGGTGGCGGTGACGGAGACGGCGGCCGCCCCGCCGATGAGGATCAGCGGGCGCCAAGTCCGGGTCCGCCAGATCAGCAGCGCGGTGAGGATGCTGGCCAGGATGGGCATGCCGATGCCGCCGCCGATGTTGGTGAACCCGGTGACGAACGCATCCAAACCGGGGCTGCGGAGCCGTTCCATGGCGGCGAGCGTGGGCTTGTCCAGGTTGGCCAGGCCGGCGTCGTCCACCACGTTGTCGTAGACCTCGGCGCTGGTCAGGGCCAGCGCCACCACCGCGATGCCGCCCAGCAGCATGGTGATCCACAGCGCGGCGTAGGGCACCACCCATTTGCCCCAGCGCCGCATCAGCCAGCTCTCAGTCCTGGTGCTCACTGCCTTCTCCCGACGTCCGGTGCACCCACGGTGCACAGCTTGCTTAGGATCGAAACTACCATTGAGCCATGACATCGCCCGAGCCCCGCCATGCCGAGTGGATGGGCCTCGCCCTGATCGAGGCGCGGCAGGCCCTCGCCACCGCGGACGTGCCGATCGGAGCCGTGGTGATCGGCCCGGACGGGACCATGCTGGGCACCGGCCGGAACGAGCGGGAGGCCCTCGGGGACCCGACTGCGCACGCCGAGATGGTGGCCATCCGTGAAGCCGCCGCCCGGCTCCGGGAGCGCCGTGCGTCCGAGGGGGCGCGCGACGACGGCTGGCGGCTGGCGGACTGCACCCTGGTGGTGACGCTGGAACCTTGCGCGATGTGCGCCGGCGCGGTGGTGCTGGCCCGAATTCCCCGCGTGGTGTTCGGCGCCTGGGATGAGAAGGCAGGGGCCGCGGGGTCCGTGTTCGACATTCTCCGCGAGCGCCGGCTGAACCACTGGGTGGAGGTCTACGGCGGGGTGCGGGAGCAGGAGTGCGGGGACCTGCTGCGGGACTTCTTCGCGGAGCACCGCGGCGCCTAATCCCTCCCCCTTATTCCTCTCCCTGGTCCCGGCGTCCCCTGGTCCCGCTTTAGCGTTCGGCGGTGGCCGTCGTCGAGGCCCGGAGCGCGTCGATCCTCTTCCGCCGGGAGGCCGGCGCGTCGAGGCTGAAGGCCCGGAAGTCGCCCAGGTCCTCCCGGATCCAGGCCTCCACCTCCACGATCCGACGACTCACCGCGGGCGTCAGGTCCCCGAAGACCCAGGCAGCGATCGCCCCGGCGGACGGGTCGTACTGCCACAGCCCGATGATCCGGCCCCGGTCCAGGATCGGGTGGTCCGGCAGGTCCGCCTGCAGCGCCAGCGAGCTGAGCCCGGCCTTGCGGTGGTCCGCTTCGTCCAGCAGCTCGGCCGCGTTCCGCCGCAGGAGTACCAGCGAATCGGTCCCGGCGAGCAGCTGGATCTGTTCCTCCGCCGGAGCCTGAAAGGCGGCGAGGCGGTCGACGTCGTCGGGCAGCATCCACAGCACCGCACTGTCTTTGCCCGCGTCCCCGGGGAGGGGAACCTCGACGGCGCCCGCGGCGGCGAGCGCCGCGCGGGTCTGCGCCACGGTGAAGCCCGTGAACCACTGGGACTGCTTGGCGGTGGCGCCGCCGGTCCAGCCGAGATAGCGGCGCATCAGCAGGGCACGGACCTCCTCGTCGGTGAGGTCGGAGGCGGGCAGGTCCCAGGCTTCGTAGGCGTACCGCTGCCGGTCCAGGCGCCCGTCCGCGGGAACGCGCCGGATCCGGCCCTCCGCCTGCAGGATTCCCAGCGCCGCGGGGAGCGTGGTGGCGGCGCCCTTCTTCTTCCCGTCCTCCCCCAGGCTCTGGACCGCATCGCCGAGTTCCTCCTTGAGCTGCCGCGGGTCCAGCGCGGTGCCGGCCTCGACGAGGACGTGCCGGACCTGCCCCTCGAGCAGGGTGATCTCGCCGCGGTCCACGCCCAGCCGGGTGAGCACCGCGACGGCGGTCTCCGCGGCGGGGCGGCCCAGGCGCAACGCCCAGGCAAAGTCGTCCATGCCCAGGACGTAGGTGCAGCCGCGCGCCGTCGGCAGTTCCAGGATCCGCTGGGCCTCGACGTCGGCGTCCACCTCGCCGCGGCGGAGGCCGGCGCGGGCGAACAGGGAAAGGTAGGGGTTGGCGCCGCCGACGGAGCGTGCCCAGCCCGCCTGTGCGAGGACTTGCCCGGCGGTTAAGCCGGCCAGCGACCCGTCCAGGCCCTGCCGGTGCCAGGACCAGGCGCGGAGGTTCGCGGCGGTGAAGCTCTCGGGCGGAAGGCTGACCGTGGCTGGCTGGGTGCTCATGCGCCCATTGTCCATCCATGCCGCGGGCGGCGGTACCGGGCGGCTCTTTCCCGATGGCTAAGGCGGGGTGATCCGTGCGGCGCGTTAGCGGCCCAGGATCTCCAGCACGGTACGGGCTGTCGCGTCCCAGCCGGGCAGGTGTTGCCGGGCGTCAAGCGCGTTGGTGCGCCACCGCGCCCGGAGCTCCAGTTCGGTGAGCCAGCGGCTCAACAGGTCTACCAGGGGGCGGGGTCCTCGGCGAGCGCGACGGCGGCGCCCGGCAGCCCGCGGTCGTCCACGTCGTCCGCCGCCGCCTGTTCTCCTGCCTGTAGTCCTGCCTGCGGCGTACCGGCCGTGAGCGCCTCCAACGCCCCGGTCCCCCGTCGGATGATGGCGGGGATGCCGCGAGCGAGGGATTCGGTAATGGCCATGCCGTACGTTTCCGCGCGAGAGATCAGCAGGGTGAGGTCGGTCTGCGCCCATTCGGTTTCCAGGGCGGCCCCGCGGAGCTCCCCGGGGATCCGGACCCGGCCGCCGAGGCCCAGCCGTTCCGTTTCGGCGCGGAGCTGGGCGGCGTACTCGGGGTCCGCAGTGTCCGCCCCTACCAGGGCGGCGGTCCAGTCCAGCTCGGTCAGGCCGGCGAGCGCCTGGAGGAACAACAGCTGGCTCTTGTTCGGCAGCAGCGCGGCCACCATGGCCAGGTGCGGCGGGGTGGACCCGGCCGCCGGGTGCGCGGGGTCGGTCCCGGGCAGCGCGACGGCGACGATCGTGCTGGCGGTGCCGGGCGTGCTGGCGGTGGCGTTGACGTCGAGGCCGTGCCGGGTGCGAAGGTCCGCCGCGGCCGAACTGCTGCTGCAGATCACCCCGGCCGCGGCCGCCATAGCGCGGCGTTCCAGCTCCGGGAACCCGTCCAAGGGCATGTGCAGCAGGATCCACACAGGGTTTCCCGCGTCGGCGGCGGCCTCCAGCTCCTCCGGGGCGCCGCAGGCCAGCAAGCCGTCGATCAGGGTGCCCGTCCCGGGACCGGCCGGTTCCGCGAGGAGGTTTCCCAGCGATTCCCGGTCTGCCGGGCTGCCCACGGGCCAGCCGCCGTCGGCCGTCCTTGTCGAGACGGGCACCCCGAGCGCGCCGAGAGCACGGACCAGGGCGGCGTTGTAGGCGTTGCCGCCGGAGTTGTGGCGGACGTTGCCGGGCAGGATCAGGCGGACGGCGGAGGGCTGCACGGGAGGCTAGCCGGCGTCGAACTCAAGCGAGTAGCTGGCCCAGGCGTCCGGGGTCTCGCGCAGGGTGACGTCGATGCCCGCGAGCTCGCGCCCGTCATCGCCCTCACGGATCTGTGCGGCCACGGCATCGGCGATGTACTGCGCCAGCGCCTCGGTGGTGCTCAGCTTGCCCGCGAAGTCGGGGTGCTCGTCCAGGTTCTTGTAGTTCAGGCCGGACAGGACGGCGCCCAGCACCTCGCCCGCCTCCCCGATGTCCAGGACGATCGCGTCCTGGTTCAGGCTCCGGCGTCGGAAGGTCACCTCGGTGACGAACGTGGCGCCGTGCATGCCCTGAGCGGGGCCGAACGCCGGGCGGGGCAGGCTGTGGGCGATCATGAAGTTGCTTCGGACGGTCAGGCTGAACACGGATTACCTCGTGGTTTCTGTGGTGTGCGGGTATTCGATGACGTGGCAGAGGGCGTCGAGGGTGCCGTCGGAGAGCCGTTGGACGACGCCGGGCAGCTGATCGAAGCGGGAGGTTCCGGTGAGGAAGGCCTCGAAGACGGGGTCGCGGAGCAGGGACACGGCCAGGGTCAGCCGGTCGGCGGTGGTGCGGCGGTGACGGCGGGCGCGCGCGACGACGCCCACCTGGCTGGCGCGGATGGAGAGGCGCCGGGCGTGGAAGTCCTCGCCGAGGGGCAGGCTGATGCTGCGGTCCGCGTACCAGGACATTTCGATGATCTCGCCCTCGTCGCCGACCAGCTGCAGGGCGCGTTCCAGCCCGGCCTGCGAGGCGGAGCAGTGGATGACGATGTCGCAGTCGCCGGCGGCTTCGTCAGGGTGGCTGAACTCGACGCCGAGGGTTTCCGCGAAGGCGCGCTTGGCCGGGTCGATGTCGATCAGCTGCAACCGCCCCAGCGGGAAGCCGGCGAGGAGCTTGGCCACCATGCCGCCGACCAGTCCGGCACCGATCACGGCCACCCGGTCGCCCAGCCGCGGGCCGGCTTCCCAGAGGGCGTTGACGGCGGTTTCCACGGTGCCGGTGAGCACGGCGCGGCGGGCGGGGACGCCGTCGGGGACCTCGGTGAGGGAGGTGACGGGCACGATGTAGCGGTCCTGGTGCGGGTGCAGGCAGAAGACGGTTTTGCCCTGCCACTCCTCCGGGCCGGCTTCCACGACGCCGACCGAGAGGTAGCCGAACTTCACCGGGCCCGGGAAGCTGCCCTCCTGGTGCGGGGCGGCCATGGCGTCGGCGACGCAGTCGGGGACCCGGGCGTTGTGCACCACCATCTCGGTGCCCTTGCTGATGCCGGAGTAGAGGGAGCGGACCAGCGCCTCGCCGGGGCCGGGCGCGGGCAGGTCCTCGGTGCGGAGCTCGCCCTGTTCCGGGCCGACGGTCCAGTAGGCGGTGGCGGTGCCGGCGGTCCGGGCGGAGAGCGTGTTCGAAATAGTCATTGTGCTGTCGAATCTAGTGCCGCGCGGGCGTCGCCGGAAGCTTCCCGGGGCGGTCCGGGCGCGGCGGCCTTGGTGCGCGGGGCTCGTTTTGGGGTTCGGCCCCGCGCTCCGGTAGCCTAGTCAGGTTGGTGACGTGTCCGAGCGGCCGAAGGTGCAACACTCGAAATGTTGTTTGGTGTAAAAGCCAACGTGGGTTCAAATCCCACCGTCACCGCCATGTAGCGAAGCCCCTGCTTCCCTTTGCTTACAAGGGAAGCAGGGGCTTTTGCTTTGCCCGGGGCAGGTTTTCATCCATGCATCCTAGGTCCGCGACGACGGTAATCACCCAACAGCCTCTCTCCAAGCCGCCAGACGAGTGGGGCCAGTGCCCATGGACAGTCTGGACCTCCAGGACTCCGGCGAGCCGGGCCGGCGCATGGTGCTTGAAAAGTAAGCATACTTGCCATTAAGTTAGTACAAGTTTCTCCGCCTGTCCCCCATCAGGCGGAGAAGCTTGAAAATGCCCCGCGACCCCCCAGTGCCGCGGGGCTTTTCTGTATGCAAAATCAGGTAGCAGGTCCAAATGGCAGAAGGAGAGGGCAGTGGCTCAGGGAGACATCGAGACGGACTACGAAGATGGCCAGAGGACAAACATGCGCGAGGGCACTGATCGTGCGTTCGGCGCAGGCTAAAACACCGGTCCTTTGGCAGACCCCTACCCGTGATTGGCTCTACGTGCGGAAAGGGTTCGGCGCTGTATAGGTCATAAGAACGACGCCGCCGTCTATAGGTTTGGCGCTTTCCAAATTCCAGGCACAACGCCTCGTGGAACGGAAGATAGGAATTCCATCGCCCAGCACGACTGGGTTGACCTTGATCTGGATCTCGTCGATCTCTGGCAGGAGTTGGTCCGCAACGTCACCGCCTCCGCAGAGCCAGATATCGAGCCCGTCCTCCCTCTTGAGCAGGGAAACCCTGGCGAGGAGGTCTCCGGACAAGACCTCGACGCTGGGGTCCTTGGGAAGGTCGCGGCTCGTCACCACCAGCTGGCGCAAGTGTGGGTAGGCGCTCGTGAGGCCGGCCTGCAGGGCAGGCTCGTGGCTGGCGCGACCCAGGATTACGGTGTCAAAGCGACGAGAGGGACCGGCCACGCCCAGCGGTTCGCGAAGGTGATGCGGACACGTCTCGGGATATAGGCCAAACAGTTCATCCAAGGTTGTTTTGTTGACCGGAAAGGCCGACGTACTTCCTTCCAGATCGGCAATGTAGCCGTCAATGCTGGCGGCAACGTAGTACACGAGCTTCCTCATACGAACTCCAATCACAACATATGTTGTAGTTACCTAATCACAACATACGTAGTAGTTGCCATAGATTTGTCCCATGGTTGCCAATCCTGCGCGTCGCTCGACCCTTGCCCACGCGGCACTGAAGATCCTGGGAACCGAAGGTCCCCGGGCAATGACTCACCGCGCAGTTGACAGGAAAGCCGCGCTACCTTTAGGGACCTGTGCCAACTACTTCCCCACGAGAGCAGGGTTGCTGTTGGCAATGGCGCAGCAAATCTTTCACCTGCTTGCCCCGGAACCAGAACGGCTTGAGCAGCTCGCACTCCTTCCTGCCAAAGACGCGACAGCCGCTTATGCCAAATACGTTACCGACCGACTCCTGCAGCGCCACTACGTGGCAGCGGCCCTCATTGAACTGCGCTTGGAGGCTGCCCGATCAGAAGAGATTCGAGAGGTACTGGCGCCAGTCCTGCATCACGGCTTCGAAGCAGACGTGACCTTCCACCTCGACCGCGGCCTCCCAGGTGGGCGAGAAGAGGTCCTATGGCTGCACCACCTGGTCAACGGCGCCGTACTCGATGCCATCACCATCCCCATGCATCCAGGATCAGATACTGGGGAGAGCGTTGCCCGCGCGGCCCACAAACTGACGAGCTGAGCTACCCGGTGGCAGAGAGACTATCCAATGACGTTGCGGCAACTTAGACCGAACGTGGTTGCCCGTACCTACTTCTTGTGATCATGCGAAGGCGGGTTCCGGACCTGCTGAACACCGAGGTTTACAACGTAACCGAGGAACAGATATCCGGGAATGGCTGCAAAGAACCAGGGTATGTCAGCAGGTAGAAGAAGCCTCATCACCAAAAAGGCAAGAATAGAGGCCAGAACAGAACTCTGACGGGCTTACTCCACCTTTTTGTCCTGAGAAACTCCCGTAATAGAACCTTTCAAGGCATTGCTCCTTGCGTGGGCCACCATAAGAGGATCCTGCACCGGGCACTCGAACCCCGTAGGAAAGTAGGCCGTGCGCCCGCCGGCATGATCATTGTCCAGCGGGCGGGCTGGTCCGTCAGGCGCGTTCTACGGGGAGCCATAGTTCGCAGGTCGCTGTGCTGAAGTCGGCGGCGCGATCAAGGACTGCCACGATCGAGGGGCCGGGGCGCAGTCGCCACGGGTTGGACGGGAACCAATCGGTGGCAGTGGAGGCCCAGACGGACTGCAGGACCGCCGGGTACGCCCCTTCGGCGTGGAACACGGCCCAGATGCCCGCGGGGACCTCGATCGCGTCGAGCTCCTCGGGCACCGTGGTAGTTTCGGTGACGGCGACGCCGTGGAGGTAGGTCAGCTCGCTGCCCTCCGTGTAGTCCGGGTCGACGTCGGCGCTCACCTGGAGCAGGCCAGCGGGGTCTGTGTCGCCCAATTCCTTGAGCCGGGCGTGCTCTGCTGCTGGCAGTGAGGCGATGTGCGCCTGGATGTGCGGGTTTGGGCCGTGGTGGATAAGCGGCACGCGGGCCGAATGGCCGACGAGTCGGAATGCCGGCCGATCTGCGATGCGAGTGTCCATCGTGGTGTTCCCTTCTACGGTCAGGCGGAACCTGAGCTGCGGTTGCGTGCGAAGGGGCCTCCGTCCCGGCGCACGTCGCCGGGACCGACGCCATGCACTGATCGGAACGCCCGACTGAAAGCCTCGGTCGAGCCGTAGCCATACCGCACCGCGATTGCCAGCAGCTCGCCCTTTTCAAGAACGTCCGTTGCAGCCACCGTCATGCGGCGCCTGCGAACGTATTCGGAGAGCGGCATACCGGCGAGCGACGAAAACATGCGGCGGAGGTGGTACTCCGTTGTGCCGAGACCGACCGCCAAGTCACCAATGTAGATCTCCTCAGTGAGGTGACCGTCGATGAAATCAACGAGTTGATTGAGCGCTGCGATCACGGTTCCCCCTTCGACTACAAGCCTGCCCGACTGGTTCACCTCGCACCCTACTATTTCGGTCCGATTCGATCGCCGCGCACCTTATAGACCGCCCGTAAGCCGGTCGTCGATCGACCGGCCAAGCATGGACCCACACGCCTGGGCCGTTGCACGATGAAATGCACGGCGAAGGTCCCCTAACTGCAACGCTCCAGACCGTCTCGAATCCCTTGGCATACAAGACGTCTCGCAGGAGCCCTCCAGGCCGCGACAGCGCTGACTCCGATTTCGCGGATTTTCGGGGAAATTTGGGATATCAGCGATTCTCATAACAACGTCTCGAAACCATCGGGGTGCATCGATGTACCCACGAATGGTTATGAGACACCCCGTGCGCAGGCATAGCGAGCGTCAGCGGCTATGCGCGCACCTCAACCTACTAACACTTTTACCGACCGGCAGCACGCCCATCTTCTGGCAACTAAACCGAATACCAGGTTCGGGAGTTTCGCAGCAAAATCACAGCGCCCCAACTAACGCTTAGCGGGGCGAACTAACAGAGGTGAACACGTCTGCCATGCAGACAGCTGAGCAGTCTCGCCAGCAATGGAACGCGTGGAATGCGCCTCAGCCCGAGGGCGCCACTACTTAGAAATCACACTTAAAGTTGACCTTCCGCCCGATAGCCCAAAGTCATGCAACCCGCGGACAGCCGGCGCAAACGTCCCCCGAAGACCGAAAGCCTCAGCGCAGCTGCAGCTCCAGCAGCTCGATCGACGTAAGACCCGTCTCCAGCATCAGCGCCTTCGCCTCGACGCCGGCCTCTGTGGCGCTTCGAACGGCGGCGGCCAGGGAGGCCTCCGCAGCGTCGATTTCCCACTGCAGGCTCTCCAGCCGGGCCCCGCTGCGCGAACCGCGGCCAAAGGGTCGGATGAGGAATCTGCCGGCCGGCGGAACCCGCAGGTGCAAACCCACTCGCCCTCGCCGGTGTGGAACTGTGCCCAGGGGAGCAACGTCGTCGGGCTGGGCGTGGACGTCATCTTCGCGCCGCAGTGCATGGGCGTCCCGTCCGCATCGAAGGGAGCCACCGCGGGCTGACTCGAGGGGGCGGACGGGCGCGCCGGCTCGTGGAACCTCCGCAGCGACTCCGCGTGCGCTCCGGCCGCGGGTCCCGCCATTCTCCGGTTGGCTACTGCCGTCATTCGAATCACCCCTTTAGTAAGCTTGCTTGCAATTTTCACTAGTCTATCTAGCTTTATTGGATTGTCCAGCGCGGATCCGGCGGCTCGGGAGACGCGGAGAGCCCGCGGGGAACCATTGCTAACAGCAGCCCCGGGCACTACGGTGCTGAGCCGTGGACATGACCTTTCGGGCGGAGCTTTTCGAGTGGCGCGGGCCGGCGCCCTTCTATTGGCTGGCCCTCCCGCTGGACGCATCCGACGAGATCCATGCCGAGGCCGCCGAGGCAAGCTACGGCTGGGGTGCCATCCCCGTGGCCGTCAGCATCGGCGGCACGGAGTGGGAGACCTCGCTCCTGCCACGCGACGGCGGCTACGTGCTGCCCGTGCGCAAGCACGTCCGGCTCGGCGAACGGCTCGAAGTAGGCGACGACGTCGAGGTGTCGCTGTCCGTGGCGCCGCGCAACGGCCGGGCGGCGAACGGCACCGGTCCCACTATGTGACGGGCCTCCCCGTCGCGGCACCGCAGCCAGTTCGACAAACGGTAGAATTGGCCCGTCCGCAGCCCGCCAGATGCCGCAAGGGAGGTCACCGTGCGCCACACCCGTGCCCCGGCGCCCTTCCACGCGCTCCGCGCGGCCCTGGTGGCCACCACCATGGTGGGACTGGCCGCCGCGGCGCACGTGATCGCCGGCGGAGACCTGCCCATCCCGGGGATCTTCGGCGCCGTCCTGGCCCTGACCGGCCTTGCGGCCACCGCCGCCACCCGGCTCAAGCTGAACGCCGCCGCCATGACCGGGCTGCTGGGAACCGGTCAGGTGGTGCTGCACGAGGCGTTTTCCGCCCTCAGCAGCCCCGCCGCAGCGGCCGACGGCGGCGCTCCCGTCCGGTCGCACCACCAGGTCCCGACGCTGCTCCCGCACCCCGCGGGCACGCTCGAACACCACGACCTGGACTCCGGCCTGGCGCTGTGGATGATCGCCGGCCACGCCCTGGCCACCCTCGTCTGCGCGCTGCTGCTGGCCCGCGGCGAGGACGCCCTCTGGTCGCTGGCCGCCTGGCTGCGTCCGCTGATCCGGCTGCCCGAAGCCCTTCCCGCGCCCCGCGCCGCGGTCCCCGTCCTGCCGTTCCGGGACGAGCCCGCACTGCCGCTGCCCTGGCGCAACCTCCGGCGGGACTGCCGGCGCGGGCCGCCGCGCGCCGTCGTCGTCTAACCCACCATTCTTCGGCCGCGGCCGAATCTACCGGCCCGCCCCGGATTACCCCGGGCCCCTGCGCCGTGCCCGCGCCGCGCCACCCCGCTTCCGCGCGCCCTCATGCGCGCACGCCCGAAAGGCACCACAACGATGATGACCCGCACCAGTTCCACCCCTCCGCCCTGCGCCGCACCTTCACCGCCACCGCCGTGGCCGGCGGCACCGCCGCGCTGCTGCTGACCGGGGTGAGCGCCGCCTCCGCCCACGTCGAGGCCACCCCGGACAACACCGCCGCCAACTCCTACTCGCTGCTGACGTTCGCCATTCCGCACGGCTGCGATCAGGCCGGCACCACCAAGATGACCATCACGCTGCCCCAGGAACTCAACGACGCGCAGCCCACGGTCAACCCCAACTGGACCGCGTCCAAGGTCACCGAGGAACTCCCCCAACCCAAAAAGCTGGCGGACGGGTCCTCCATCACCAAGCGGACCAGCCAGATCGTCTACACGGCCAAGGCGCCGTTGAGCCACGAGCTCCGCGACACCCTGGTGCTGTCCGTGAAACTGCCGGACATGGCCGGGAAGACCCTGTACTTCCCCACCCTGCAGAGCTGCGAGACGGGCCAGACCGACTGGTCTCAGATCCCGCAGGCCGGCCAGGACGAGGAGTCCCTGAAGACCCCCGCTCCGTCCGTGACCATCACCCCGGCGAAGGCAGACGACGGGCACGGCGGTCATGGCGCAGCCGCCTCCGGGGACGGCATGGCACAGACGGCGGAGACCACGCCGGCGGACAACCACGGCAACGACGACGGCGGAGCGGAGGCCCGAAGCTGGGCCGGCCTCGCCGCCGGGATCGGCGGCCTGGTGCTGGGCGGGGTGGCGCTGCTGCGCGGCCGGCGTCCCGCCACTAAGTAGCACCCGTCCCGTGACCTGACCCCCGGTTGATGCCCGGAAATCACAATCCGGGCATCAATCGGGTTTCCGCGTCGTGGCACCGTTGACGAGGGGAACCACGGCGCATAACAGTGGTCCCATGAGGCCTCAGCAGATGAATCGCAAAGCAGCAATCACTTCAGTAACGGCAGCCGCTGCGGCGGTCCTGCTGCTGAGCGGGTGCGGCCAGGCCCAGACCCAGAGCGCCAGCGCATCGCCGTCGTCCGCTCAGTCCACGACGGCGGCACCGGCAACCTCCTCGGCGGCGCCCAGCGCTTCGGCGTCGTCCGCGCCCGCATCCTCGTCCCCGGCAGCCTCCGGCGCCGCGGCGGGCCCCGCCCTCTGCAAGGCCGCGAACCTCAAGGGCGCCCTGGACTCCACCGGCGGCGGGGCCGCCGGCAGCGTCTACAGCAAGCTCATCCTCACCAACACCGGCGCCGAACCGTGCGTCCTCAAGGGCTTCGCCGGTGTCTCCCTCACCGCCGGTGCCGACGGCGACCCGATCGGCGCCGCAGCCACCCGCGACGATTCCACCCCGGCCACGGACGTGCTCCTCGCCCCGGGTCAGGCCGGCAGCGCCACCCTCCGCTACACCCAGGCCGGCAACTACCCCGACTGCACCCGAACCCCGGCCGCCGGTTTCCGCGTGTACCCGCCCGAGGACACGGCCTCCCTGTTCCTCGCCGCACCCAAGGACGCCTGCAGCAACGCCGGCATCAACCTGCTGACCATCGGCGCCTTCACCGCCATGTAACCGGGCGGTCCGGCCCCCGCGAAAGACTGTCGGTGCCGTAAGGCATGATGGAGGAATGAAGGGGCAGGAGCTCGCGACCACGCTCGCGGCCGACGCGATGGACCGGTTCAGCCGGCCGACCCGGGAGTGGTTCCTGGGGGCCTTTTCCGCGCCCACCCCGGCTCAGAACGGCGCCTGGAATGCCATTTCCTCCGGCTCGCACGCACTGGTGGTGGCCCCCACCGGCTCGGGCAAGACCCTGGCCGCCTTCCTCTGGGCGCTGGACCGGCTGCTGGTCTCCGCTCCGGCCGGCGCTGACCCGGGTGCCGAGGCCGCTGCCGCGGCGGAGCCTGCCAAGAAGGGCCGCCGCAAGACCCCCAAACGCAAGACCCGTGTCCTCTACATCTCCCCTCTCAAGGCACTGGGCGTCGACGTCGAACGGAACCTCCGCGCACCGCTGATCGGCATCACCCAGACGGCCAAGCGGCTCGGCCTGCCCGCGCCGCTGACCACCGTGGGCGTCCGCTCCGGCGACACCCCCGCCGCGGACAGGCGGGCGCTGCTCAGCAGCCCTCCGGACATCCTGATCACCACGCCGGAATCACTCTTCCTGATGCTGACGTCCAAGGCGCGCGAGACCCTGGACGAGGTGGACACCATCATCGTCGACGAGGTGCACGCCGTCGCCGGGACCAAGCGCGGCGCGCACCTGGCCGTATCGCTGGAGCGGCTGGATGCCCTGCTGTCCAAGCCGGCGCAGCGGATCGGCCTCTCCGCCACCGTGGAGCCGAAGGAGTTGGTGGCCCAGTTCCTCGCCGGGTCCGCGCCGGTGGAGATCGTGGCGCCGCCGTCGAAGAAGACCTGGAACCTGACCGTTTCCGTCCCGGTGGAGGACATGTCGGACCTGCAGGGCGCGGCCGGGGCGTTCGACTCCGGTCCGGCGTCCGGGCTGCAGCCGCACGCCTCGATCTGGCCCCATGTGGAGGAAAAGATCGTGGACCTGGTGCTGGCCAACCAGTCCACCATCGTCTTCGCCAACTCCCGCCGGCTCGCCGAACGCCTCACGGCCCGGCTGAATGAGATCTACGTCGAACGGCAGCTGATGGCCGAGGGCGGCGGCTGGGACGACGGCAGAGCTGGCACTGAGTCCCCCGGCGCCGCTGCGGGCGGCGGCCGGGGCACCCCGGCGTCGTCCGGCCCCGGCAACACTCCCGCGCAGATGATGGCCCAGGCCGGCAGCACGGCCGGGGCGGATCCGGTGCTGGCCCGCGCGCACCACGGCTCCGTGTCCAAGGACCAGCGGGCCATGATCGAGGACGACCTGAAATCCGGCCGGCTGCGCTGCGTGGTGGCCACCTCCTCGCTGGAACTGGGCATCGACATGGGCGCCGTGGACCTTGTGGTCCAGGTGGAATCCCCGCCGTCAGTGGCCAGCGGCCTGCAGCGCGTAGGCCGCGCCGGACACCAGGTGGGCGAGATCTCCCAGGGCGTCCTCTTCCCTAAGCACCGCGCGGACCTGGTGCACACCGCCATCACCGTCGAACGCATGCTGGACGGCAAGATCGAACGGCTCTACGTGCCGGCCAACCCGCTGGACATCCTCGCCCAGCAGACCGTCGCGGCCACTGCCCTGGGCGCGATCGACGTGGAGGAGTGGTTCGCCACGGTGCGCCGGTCCGCACCGTTCGCGTCCCTCCCCCGCTCGGCGTACGAGGCGACCCTGGACCTACTGGCCGGGCGCTACCCCTCGGACGAGTTCGCCGAACTGCGGCCCCGGATCGTCTGGGACCGCAACAACGGCACCATCGAGGGCCGTCCCGGGGCGCAGCGGCTGGCCGTCACCTCCGGCGGCACCATCCCGGACCGCGGCATGTTCGGCGTCTACATCATCGGCACCGAGGTGGAGGGCACCGGATCCTCCGGCGGCTCCGGCGAGGGCGGCTCCGGTGCCAAGTCCACCGCCAAGGGCGGACGCCGGGTGGGTGAACTGGACGAGGAGATGGTCTACGAATCTCGCGTGGGCGACGTCTTCGCCCTCGGCGCCACCAGCTGGAAAATCGAGGACATCACCCACGACAGGGTCCTGGTCTCCCCCGCGTTCGGCCAGCCCGGCAAACTGCCGTTCTGGCGCGGCGACTCCCTCGGCCGGCCCGTGGACCTGGGCCGCGCCCTGGGCGCGTTCATCCGCGAACTTTCCGCGTCCGACGTCGGGCCCGCCACCGAACGCTGCAAGGCCAGCGGCCTGGACGACTTCGCCGCGAACAACCTGATCCAGTACCTGGCCGAGCAGAAGGCCGCCACCGAGGTGGTCCCCAGCGACACCACCTTGGTGGTGGAGCGGTTCCACGACGAACTCGGCGACTGGCGGGTGGTGCTGCACAGCCCGTTCGGCATGCCCGTGCACGCGCCGTGGGCTCTGGCCGTCGGGCAGCGGCTGCATCAGCGCTACGGCATGGACGGCTCCGCGATGGCCGCCGACGACGGCATCGTGCTGCGAGTGCCGATGATGGACGATGAGCCGCCCGGCGCGGACCTGTTCCTCTTCGACCCCGAGGAACTGGAACAGATCGTCACGGCGGAGGTGGGCGGCAGCGCCCTGTTCGCCTCCCGGTTCCGCGAGTGCGCGGCCCGTGCCCTGCTGCTGCCGCGGCAGACGCCCGGGAAACGGCAGCCGCTCTGGCAGCAGCGGCAGCGTTCGGCCCAGCTCCTGGACGTGGCCCGCAAATACGCGACCTTCCCGATCGTGCTGGAAACGGTCCGCGAGTGCCTGCAGGACGTCTACGACCTGCCCGCGCTCAAGGACATCTCCACCGCGATCGAGCGGCGTGAGCTCCGGATCCTGCAGACCACCACCCAGCAGCCCTCGCCCTTCGCCAAGTCCCTGCTGTTCGGCTACGTCGCCCAGTTCCTCTACGAGGGCGATTCGCCGCTGGCCGAGCGCCGCGCCGCCGCCCTGGCCCTCGATTCGACCCTGCTCAACGAGCTGCTGGGCCGGGTGGAGCTGCGCGAACTCCTCGACGCGAAGGTCGTCGACGAAACCGAACGCGAACTGCAGCGCTTGGCGCCCGGACGTCGGATGCGCGGCGTGGAGGGCGTGGCCGACCTGCTCCGGCTGCTCGGTCCCCTCACGCCTGAGGAGGTGGCCGCCCGGCTGGAGACCGCGGAGGCGGGCGAGGCACCCGCCGGGGTTTCCGCGGCGCCTGCTCCTGCCGCGGGCGACGGGGCGGCGTCCGGCGACGGCGGGGCCGGGTACGTCGACGGCGGGGCCGGGGACGACGGCGGTACTGCGGCCGGTGGGGCCCCGGCGACCGCGGTATCCGCCAGCGCGACGCCCGCCGAGGCGGCGACGCACCTGGCCGCGCTGCAGCGGTCCAACCGCGCCATCAAGGTCAACATCGGCGGGACGGAAAAGTTCGCCGCGGTCGAGGACTCCGCCCGGCTCCGCGATGCCCTCGGGGTGCCGCTGCCCATGGGCGTGCCGCTGGCCTTCATCGAACCCGTAGCGGACCCGCTCGGCGACCTGGTCTCCCGGTACGCCCGCACCCACGGACCCTTCACCGCAGCGGAGGCCGCCGCCCGGCTGGGGCTCGGCGTCGCCGTCGTCGGCACCGCGCTGAAGCGGCTGGGAGCCGACGGCCGTGTGGTCGAGGGCGAGTTCCGTCCGCACGTCACCGCACCCGACGCCCCGCCGGTCGACCCCTCCGACGGGGCCGACGACGCCGGCCAGAAGGCGGAGACGGTGTCCTTGGCGGGAACCAGTGAATGGTGCGACGCCGAGGTGCTGCGGAAACTGCGCCGTCGGTCGCTCGCCGCGCTGCGCGCCGAGGTGGAACCCGTGGACCCGTCCGCCTACGGCCGGTTCCTCCCAGCGTGGCAGAACGTCCGCGTCCCCGGCAGCCGCGGCCAGTCGGCCCTGCGCGGCCTGGACGGCATCATCACGGCCATCGACCAGCTTTCCGGCGTGCCGATTCCGGCCTCCGCCTGGGAGCCCCTGGTCCTGGCCAGCCGGGTCTCGAACTACCAGCCCGCCATGCTGGACGAGCTCATGGCCGCCGGCGAGGTGCTCTGGTCCGGCGCAGGCTCGCTACCCGGCAACGACGGCTGGGTCAGCCTGCACCTGGCCGACTCAGCCGAGCTCACCCTCAACCCGGCACCCGACTTCGAACCAGGGGACGCCCAGCAGCGGTTGCTGGACCACCTGCGGACCAACGGCGGCGGCTACTTCTTCCGGCAGCTGACCGAGATCGCCGGCGGGATGGACAGCGTCCTCAGCGACAAGGACGTGGTCTCCGCCCTCTGGGATCTGGCCTGGGCCGGCCGGATCACAGGCGACACCTTCGCCCCGGTCCGCGCCCTGATCGCAGGCGGCCATACCGCGCATCGGCAGGTCAGCCGGGCGCCCCGGGCCCGCGCCCCGCGGCTCAACCGGCTGGGCCGCTCGCACGGCTCCGGTCTGCTCGGCTCCCCGGGCCTGCCGGGCGGCAGGTACGGGTCGGCCTCGGCGGCCACCCCGACGCCGCCGCTGGCCGCTGGCCGCTGGTCGGCGCTGCCGGAACCCGAGCTGGACGCCACGATCCACGCCCGCGCCACCGCCGAGCTCCTGCTGGACCGCTACGGCGTCGTCACGCGCGGCTCGGTCATGGCCGAGAACATCCTGGGCGGCTTCGGCCTGATGTACAAGGTGCTGGCCCGGCTGGAGGAGGCGGGCCGCTGCCGCCGCGGCTACTTCATCGAACAGCTTGGCGCCGCGCAGTTCGCGGTCCCGGCCACGGTGGACCGGCTGCGTTCCTATGTCGAGGACGCCGAGGTGCACAAGTCCGAACCGGTGGCACTGGCCCTGGCGGCGACGGACCCGGCCAACCCCTACGGCGCCGCCCTGGCCTGGCCGGCCCAGGACCTCGAGGCCGGGACCGGGCACCGGCCCGGGCGGAAGGCCGGCGCCCTGGTGGTCCTGGTCGACGGCGCCCTGGTGCTCTACGTCGAACGCGGCGGGAAGACACTGCTGGCCTTCAGCGCCGATCCCGCGGTGCTTGCCGCCTCCGGCGCTGCCCTGGTGGGCGTGGTGAAGCGCGGCGCCGTCGACAAACTGATCATGGAAAAGGTGAACGGCCACGGCATCCTGGATACCCCGGTGGCGGCCGCCCTGGCGCAGGCCGGCGCCTACTCCACCCCGAAGGGACTGAGAATCCGTGCCTGAGGGAGACTCCGTTTTCCGTGCCGCCGCGCAACTGCACGCCGCCCTGGCCGGCAAGGAACTGCTGGCCACCGATTTCCGGGTGCCCCGCTTCGCCACCCTCAAGCTCGGCGGCTGGACCGTGGAAGAGGTGGTCCCGCGCGGCAAGCACCTGTTGATGCGGGTGGCCGGGCCGCGCCCACAGGACCGGCTGACCATCCATTCGCATCTGAAGATGGAGGGCACCTGGCAGGTGTACCCGCCCGGCGGACGCTGGCGGAAACCCGGCTTCACGGCCCGGTGCGTGCTTCGCACCGCCACGGCGGACGCCGTCGGATTCTCCCTCGGCGTCCTGGAGGTGGTGCCCACCGCCGAGGAAGACAGCGTCGTCGGGCACCTCGGCCCGGACCTGCTTGGCCCCGACTGGGACCTGGCGGAGGCCGAGAAGCGGATGCTCGCGGCCCCCGACGTGCCGATCGGCGTCGCCCTCCTGGACCAGCGCAACCTGGCCGGGATCGGCAACATCTATCGGTGCGAGGCGTGCTTCCTGTCCAAGGTGCACCCCGCCGCGCCCGTCTCTGCCGTCCCGGACCTGGCGGCCATGATCATGGACGCGAAGGTCATGCTTGGCGCGAACCTCGGTCCCGGCCGCCGAGTCACCATCCTGAACGCCCACGGAATGCCGGTGGGCCGCAGCGAAGGTCGGCCACCGTACTGGGTTTACGGCCGGGAACGGCAGCCGTGCCTGAAGTGCCGGACCCCGATCCGCAGGGGCGTGCTGGCCAAGGCCACCGGAACCGAGGAGCGGGACATCTACTTCTGCCCGACCTGCCAGCCACCACCCGAGGGGACCTGAGCCGGACGGCTTACCGCCGACTTAGGACGCCGGCGCGGTGGTGCCGGCTACGGCTTCCTCCGGGTCGGTCCGGGCGAGGTCCGCTGCGCCCTCGGCGGTGCCTTCGACCGCGACGGCGTGACCGGCGTCGTGCGGCGCTGCTGCCGCTTTCGTCGATGATTCGTCAGCCGTCGGCTCTGCCGCGGTGCCACGTGCCTCCGCCGTGCCCTTCGTAGGGTCGGCGATGGTGAACCGGGGCAGCATCAGCTGCACCAGGGGTCCGATGGCCAGTGCGTAAAGCACCGTCCCGAGCCCCACCGAGCCGCCCAGCAGCCAGCCACCGCCGAGGACCACCACCTCGATGCCGGTGCGGGCTCCCCGCACGGGCCAGCCGGTGCGCCGTGCGAGTCCGGTCATCAGGCCGTCGCGCGCGCCGGGGCCCAGTCCGGCCCCGATGTAGAGGGCCGAGGCCAGCCCGTTCAGCAGGACGGCGGCGACAAGGAGCGCGGCCTGGCCGCCCAGGTGCGAGAACTTCGGGATGACGGCCAGACCGATGTCGGCGAAGACACCCACCAGCACGGCGTTGCCCAGGGTGCCGATCCCGGGCCACTGCTTCAGGGGGATCCAGAGCAGCAGCACTACGAAACTGACGATGACGACTACGGTGCCCAGGCTGAGCCCGGTCTTCCCGGCCAGGCCCTGGTGGAGCACATCCCACGGCGCGGTGCCCAGGCTGGCGCGGATCACCATGGCGAGGGAGATGCCATAGAGAACGAGGCCAATCAGGAGCTGGGTAAGTCTGCGCGTCATCATGGACCCATCCTGTCGCAGAACTGGCCTTGAATTCCATATCCAGTTTGAAATACTGGCCCTATGACTGGATCGCTGACCCCCGCATCCCTCGGCCGGTTTCTCGGAAGCTGGAACGCTGGGGCCTCCCCGCCTACCGCGAGCTGGCCGACGTCGTCCGCCTGCTCATCCTCGACGGGCGGATTGGGCTGGACGTCGCACTGCCCAGCGAGAGGTCTCTGGCCGGGACCCTGGGCATCAGCCGGACCACCGTGACCGCCGCGTATTCGCTGCTCCGCGAGCAGGGCTACCTGAGCGGGAGCCAGGGCAGCCGCAGCCGGAGCCGGATTCCCGCCCGGGGCGCGCACCCGCTGGAGACCGGCCGCCGGCTGAGCGGCGCGCCCGGGCTCGCCGCGCCGGAGGGGGTCCTGGACCTGGCCTACGCCTCGCTTCCGGCCAGCGGCGAGGTAGTGCACCGCGCCTTCGCCGCCGCGCTCACCGAGCTGCCGGCCCTGCTGCCGGGGTTTGGCTACGACGCGCTCGGCGTGGCGCCGCTGCGCGAGGCAATCGCGGACCGCTACACCGCCGCCGGGGTGCCGACGACGGCGGACCAGGTGCTGGTCACGTCCGGCGCGCAGCACGCGCTGACCATTGTGCTGCGCACCCTCGCGGGCCGGTCCGGGAAGGTGCTGGTGGAGCACCCCAGCTACCCGAATGCCCTCGACGCCATCCGTGCTGCCGGGTGCCGGGCGGTTCCGGTGGCGATGCCCGTCGCGGCCGGAGACGCTGCCGGGTCGGGAGAATTGGGCGGCCAGGGGAGATCCGGCGGTGCCAACGGGCAGGATGCCAGGCCCGTCATTGACTCTGCCAGTAACCCGGGCTGGGATCTCGAGGCGATGGAGGCGGCGCTGCGCCAGCAACGGCCGGCGATGGCCTATGTGGTCCCGGACTTCCACAACCCGACCGGCCGTCTGATGCCGGATGCGCAGCGGCGCCGGCTTGCCGCGGCCGCCGCAGCATCGGGGACGGTGCTGGTGGCGGACGAGACGCTCCGGGAACTGAACCTCGACGGCGTGCCCTCCACGCCCATGGCGGCGTTCAGCCCCTCTGTGGTGACCATCGGATCGCTCAGCAAGTCGCACTGGGCGGGTCTCCGGGTGGGCTGGATCCGTGCGGCCGAGCCGTTGATCCAGCGGTTCGCCGCGGCCCGGACCGTCCTGGACCTGGGTGGCCCTGTAGTGGAGCAACTGGCCGCCGCGCACCTGGTCCGCGACCTGAACGAGCCGCTCCCGGCACGCTTAGAGTCGCTGCGCACCAACCGGGACGTCTTGCTGGACCTGATCGCCCGGCACCTCCCCGATTGGCGGGCGGAGCGGCCGGTCGGCGGACTGTCCGTCTGGTGCCGGCTGCCGGCCCCGGTCAGCACCGGCCTCGCCGTCGTGGCGCCCGACGTCGGCCTCCGCCTGGCCGCCGGGCCGCGCTTCGGCGTCGGCGGGGCCTTCGACCAGTTCCTCCGCCTGCCCTTTACCCTGCCGCCGGAGCAGCTGGAGACCGCGGTCCTCTCCCTACTCGAAGCCCAGGACCGGCTGGACCGGTCCCCGCAACTGCGCCGGCCAGTCGCGCCCGGGCCCTCCGCCGCCATCGCCTGACGCACAACGTCACTGGAACCCCGCCGCGTAGAATGGACCGGTGATGCAATCCCCCTCCCCGTGCGCGACGGCGTGAATGCGACCCGCCTGCGGCTGCCGGAGGAGGGTCCGTGGGAGACCGCGATGGACTACATGATGCACCGTTGGGGCCACATCGACCCGCAAGGCATCGCGGACCGGTTCGACGCCGGCGAGATCGTCGGCGAGGGCGGGATCCCGCTGGACCGCACAACCCCGCTGCGGCACCACACGTTCATTTGGTACTACCGCACCCTGCCACCGGAAACCCGGATGCCGGTGGAGCTGAACATCCTGCACCAGGACGAGCACCTGCTGGTGGTCGACAAGCCGCACTTCCTGCCCACCACCCCCGGCGGGACCTACATCCAGGAGTCAGCCCTGGTCCGGCTGCGGAACCAACTGCAGCTGCCGGACCTGATCCCGATGCACCGGCTGGACCGGATGACCGCCGGAATCCTGCTGCTCTCGACCAACCCGGAGACCCGCGGGAAGTACCAGGTCCTGTTCGAGAAGCGCCAGGTCCAGAAGGAATACGAGTGCGTCTCCGCCGCGGAGCCCGCACCCGGCCACCCCGCCGTCGACTTCCCCGTGGTGGTGCGCAACCGGATGACCAAGTCGCGCAGCTACCTCCTGGCCGAGGTGATCGAGGGTGAGCCGAACACGGAGACCCGGATCGAGCGGCTCCGCACCTTCGCGGCGGAGCACGACGACGGCGCCCACAAGGACGGCCCCGAACACAACGACGACGCCGACCACAACAACGGCACCGACGACGGCGGCGCACGCCGGGACGCAAGCCCCCGCCGCGCCCTGTACCGCCTGGAGCCGCACTCGGGCAAGACCCACCAGCTGCGCGTGCACATGGCGTCCCTCGGACTCGGGATTGTCAACGACGCGTTCTACCCGGACCTGCTGGACAAGGCCCCGGACGACTACTCCAAGCCGCTGCAGCTGCTGGCCCGCGGCATCCGCTTCGTGGACCCGGTCTCCGGAAAGCCCGTCGAATACCGCAGCCGGCTGACTCTCTCCGAGGCCCGCGCCGACTAACCGCCACGGATGCGGTAACTTGTGGCCATGGACCTGGCCAATGCTGATACCTGGGGTTCGGCGATCTACTTCTGGATCGTCCCCGTGGTAATCGGCGACGCCATCTTCCCGCCGGTCCCGTCCGAGATGCTGATCATCACCGGGGGCGCCCTCTGCGCCGACGGCCGCGCCAACGTCTTCCTGATCATCCTGCTGGCCGCCGTCGCCTCCTGGCTGGGCGACCTGCTGGTCTTCCAGCTCTTCAAACGCCGGCTCAGCCACGTCCTGGACCGCTGGAGCTGGGGCCGGAAGTTCCACAGCGGCATCCACCAGGCGATCGCCAAGGCGGGCCGCTCGTCCACCTACGGCGGCATCATCGGCATCCGCTTCATCCCCGGCGGCCGGCTTGCGACGACGGCCGCGGCCGGGATCGCGAACGTCTCCACCCGCGGGTTCAGCTTCTGCGCGGCCCTGGGCGGGACGCTGTGGGCGGTCTGGTCGGTAGGCCTCGGCTACGCCACCGGTTCGGCCACCAAGCTGCCGTTCTGGGCTAGCTCGCTGATCGGGGTGGCACTGGGACTGGTGATCGGCGCCGTCGTCGGGCTGGTGGTGACGCGCCGCCGCGGCAGCCGCTCCCCCGTGGTGGAACGCGGCGCCGGCTCGGGCAACAATGGGGACGCGGAGACGGACCCCGACGTCGAGCTGGACTTCTAGGGCCTACACCGGCGCCCAGCGGCCGCGGTTGCGCCGCAGCACCGTGAGGTTCCCGGTGAGCGCCACGCGTTCGACGGCGTCGCGCATCATGGCGGCCGCCTCCAGCGCCTGGCTGCTCTCCGCCGCGTAGGCGGTGGCCTCCACCTGGAACCGCAGGTTCAGCTGCGGGACACCACCGGCCAGCTCCAGCTGGTGGGCCTCCACGTGGTGGCGTGTGCCCAGGGCTTCCACCGCCGCGTCCATCACGGCTTCGGGCGGGTTCCCCTGCCGGAGCCCGGTGATCTTCAGTCTGGTCTGGAAGGAGGGCATACTCCCAGCCTATCGGCCGCCCTGACGCTCCCTCAGATCCGGTAGCGCCCAGGCCCTCAGCGCCCACTTACCCGGTGTTGCGCAGGCCCGCGGCGACGCCGTTGACGGTAATCAGCATGGCCCGCTGCAGCCGCTCGTCGATCTCCCCGCCGGACATCTCGGCGTCGGAGGACCCCGTGCCCGCCGCCCGGATGCGGCGCAGCAGCTCCACCTGCAGATAGCTGATCGGGTCCAGGTACTGGTCCCGGATTTCCAAGGAGCGCTTGAGCCCGGGCTGGGCGTCCAGCAGCAGGTTCTCCCCGGTGAGGGCCCGGACCTCGGCCACGGTGAGGTCGAACTCGGCGCGGATGGCGTGGAAGATCCGGTGCAGTTTCTCCGGGACCAGGGTGGAGACGTAGTAGCCGGCGATGTCCATGTCCGTCTTGGCCAGCGTCATTTCCACGTTGGAGAGCACGGAGCGGAAGAAGTGCCAGTGTTCCATCATCACGGCCAACTGCTCGGTGTGGCCGGCCTCGCGGGCGGCCTTCAGCCCGGAGCCGACGCCGAACCAGCCGGGCACGATCTGCCGGGACTGGGTCCAGCCGAAGACCCACGGGATGGCCCGCAGCCCCTCCAGCCCGGCGCCGGAATCGGGGCGCTTGGACGGCCGCGAGCCGATGTTCAGCGAACCGAGCTGCTCCACCGGGGTGGAGGCCACGAAGTAGGCCGGCAGGTCCGGGTCGTCGATCAGGCTTCGGTAGCGGGCGAACGCGGCGTCGGAGACGGTGTCCATGACGTGGCCGTAGCGATCGCGCTGATCCTTGGTGGTGCGCGGCGCCCGGTGCAGCGCTGACCCCTGCAGCACGGCGGCCAGGGACAGTTCGAGGTTCTCCCGGGCCAGTTCGGGCAGCGAGTACTTGTCCGCAATGACCTCGCCCTGCTCGGTGAACTTGATCTCGCCGTCGAGCACGCCGTTCGGCTGCGCCAGGATCGCGTCGTAGGTGGGCCCGCCGCCGCGCCCCACGGACCCGCCGCGGCCGTGGAAGAGCCGCACCCGGACGCCGTGTTTGGCGGCAACGTCGCGCAGTTTGCTCTGGGTCTTGTGGATTTCCCACTGGCTGGTGATGACGCCGGATTCCTTGTTGGAGTCCGAGTAGCCGAGCATGATTTCCTGTACGTCGCCGCGGAGCCGGACCAGCTCGCGGTAGGAGGAGTTGGAAAGCAGCGCGTCCACGATCTCGGCGGAGGCGCGGAGCTCCTCGACGGTTTCCAGCAGCGGCGCGAAGCCCAGCTTGGCGTACGGAGCCTCGCCGAAGAGGCTCACCAGGCCGGCCTCGCGGGCCAGGACGGCCGCGGCGAGGACGTCGTCGGCGCCGCGGGTCATGGAGATGATGTAGGTTTCGACGACGTCGGGGCCGAAGGTGCGCAGCCCGCGCCGGATTTCGCGGAAGACGTCGTAGGTGCCGTCCGCGGCGCCGTCGAGCTTGATCGGGTGGCCGGAGAGCGGCCGGCGGGAGGCCAGCTCGGCGCCGAGTACCTCGAGCCGCTGGGCCCGGCTCAGCTCGGCGTAGCGAACGCCCGGTCCGCCCAGCCGGTCCATTAGCTGGCCGACGGCGTCGTGGTGGTGGTCGGCGTGTTCGCGAATGTCGAGGGTGGCCAGGTGCAGGCCGAAGGAGGCCGCGGCGCGGCGGACGCGGGCCAGGGCGCCGTCGGCCGCCAGCGCGCCCTGATGGTTCCGCAGGGAGGTGTCCAGCAGCTCCAGCTCGGCCAGCAGTTCCGCGGTGGCGGCGTAGTCGCGGCCGGGTTCGTGCGTGGAGCCGGCGGCAACGCGGCGGCGGGTGTTCAGCAGCTTGGCCTTGATGCAGGTGAGCTTGAGCCGGTAGGGCTCCTGGGCGTTCAGCTCCAGGACGCGGCGGTCCAGGCCGGGCAGGTTCTTGAGGTCGACGTCGATCGAGTCAAGCAGCGCCTGGTCGGCGCCGGCCAGGGCGGTGGAGTTCGAGAGCATCGAGATCAGCCCGTCGATCAGTTCGATGCAGATCCGGACGGCGTGCTGGTTCTGGATCTGCAGGATCTCGCGGGTGACGGCGGCGGTGACGTTGGGGTTGCCGTCGCGGTCGCCGCCGATCCAGGAGCCGAAGCGGACCGGCGCCGTGCCCACCGGCAGGGTCACGCCGTGCTCGGCCAGCAGGTCGGCGAAGTCTGACATCATTTCCGGCATCGCATCGGTCAGGATGCCGGTCAGGTAGTAGATCGCGTTCCGCGCCTCGTCCACGGGGGTGGGCCGGACCTGGCGGAGCTCGTCGGTCTGCCACATCTGGTCGATCACCTCGGCCAGCTGCCGGTCCTGCCGGCGGCGGGCGGCGGTGCCCTCGGCGGTGGGTTCAGCCAGGATGTCCGAGAGCCGCCTGACCTTGTCCAGCACCGAACGGCGGGAGGCCTCGGTGGGGTGGGCGGTGAAGATCGGCCGGAGGTCCAGGGCGTTGACCACGTCCTGCAGCACGCCGGCGCCGGCCTTCTCGGCGATCTCGGCGATGGTCTTGGCCAGCCAGCCGTCCTTTTCCTGGCGGTTCCGCAGCCCGCGGACGCGGTGGACCTGCTCGGCGGCGTTGACCAGGTGGAAGTAGAAGGCGAAAGCGCGCACCAGGTCGGTGGCCTGGTCCAGCGGCAGGGAGCCGAGGAGTTCGCGGACCTGGGCGACGACGTCGTACGAGCTCCAGGGCCCGGTGGCGTCCGCGCCGCCCCGGGCGGCTTCCTTCGATTCCTTGGTCAGCAGCCGCACCATGCTCCACGAGATCGAGGAGCTCGGGGCCGTGCTGGCGGACCAGGGATTCGCCCAGGAGCGTGGACACCCGGCGGACGTCGGCGCGCAATTCGGCGGCGAGGTCGTCGGCCAGCTCGAGTCCGGAGGTCAGTGCAGTGTCAGCCATGGAAGCATCTTTCGAGGTTCGAGGTGGCTCGTACACTGCGCTGGATACTGTGAGCCGGGTTACCTCTGGGATGTTACCCGCCTCACGCGCCGAGCGGGGAATCCATCCCGTTGGGTGGGCCGGACGGGCACGACGGCGGGGGCAGGCTCCGCGCACGACGGCGGGGCGCCGTGCGCACCGGTTCCGGGTACGACGCCGGTCAGGCCGCCCGGCGCCGGACTTCGATCCGCCCCTCGTTGACCCTGGTGTCATAGGCCGGCTGCGGCCGGGTTGCCGGCCCGCGGACCACGTCGCCGTCCGCCAGCCGGAACGTGCTCCCATGCCAGGGGCAGACCACGCACCCGTCGTCGATCGTCCCCTTCTCCAGCGGGCCGCCCGCGTGGCTGCAGACGCTGTCGATGGCCAGGATCGCCGCGCCGGTCCGGTACAGGAGGACGGTGACCTTGCCGGCCTCGACCTTGCGCGAACCGCCCTCGGGGAGTTCGGCGTCGTCGAGCACCGGAGTCCATTTCGACGGCCCGTTCCGGTCCGCGGCCCTGTTGACGTTGACCGCATTGGCGAAGCTCAGGTGGCCGCCGAGGAACCCGCCGAAGGTCAGGACGCCCAGCCCCGCCAGGCCCAGGGCCGTCCCCGCGCCCCGGTTGCCCCGGAAGCGGGCGGCGCTGGAGCAGGCGTAAAGACCCAGGGCCACCGTGTTCGCCGCGGCGTGGACCAGCCCCACCCGGCGCGGTTTTCCGGCCGTGTCCGACCAGTCGTTGAGGCCGGCCGCCGCCGTCGGGACGGCCGCGGCGATCCCCACGGTCACCAGCAGGTCCGCGGCCGGTTCCATCTCCCTGCCGCCCACGGTGTCCAGGAGGGACGCCATGGTCCACGCGCCGATCGGGATATCCGTGAGCAGGGGGTGCAGCGGGTGGCCCAGGACGGTGCCACTGAGCAGGTTGCGGACGGCGCGGGGCTGCACCGCCTTGCCGACCAGCCCGGCCAGGGCCGACGCCGGACCGTCCAGCCCGTCGAGGCGTTCGATGGCGGCGACGACGGAATCCATCGGGTTCATAACGGCTCCTCCGGTGGCGGGCGGAACGACCGCACAGCACGGGAGACTGCGGTCGCCTGGGGCGGCCCGGCACTGCCGGGCCGCCAGATGGACCCAGTGTTCCACCCGGGCAGCTTCAAAGCCCGGGACCTTTGGCCCCGGACCCCGCTCCGGAGACCCCGCCTCCCCCGCGAGCCGCCCTAGCGCGCGATCTTGAAGTTGAAGTCCGCGTTGCCCAGCGCGCCCCAGAGGCGCAGCCAGACCGGGAGCAGCATCTCGGTGCCGCGGGCGGTGGTGATGTCGCCGAGGTCGATGATGTCGCGGTGACCCAGGTCTGCGAGCAGGCCGGAGACCCGGGCCTTCGCGTCGACGTCGTTGCCGGAAACGAACACGGAGTGGTCGCCGCCTGCCACGCTGCCGGGGTCCACCATGACGGAGGCGTTCATGGTATTCAGCGTCTTGACCACCCGGGCCGCCGGGAAGGCGCGCTGCAGCTGCTCGCCGAGGCTGTCCGTATTGACCGGGTTCAGCGAGGGCGGGAAGCCCTGGGAGAAGTCCAGCGGGTTGGCGATGTCCATGATGACCTTGCCGGCCAGGTTCTCCTCGCCGGCCGCGGTGAGGGCGGGGAGGGAGCCGGAGCCGTTGGTGGCGTTGACGATCAGGTCAGCCCCGGCGGCGGCGTCGGCGAAGGTGGTCAGCCGGATGCCGGGGTGCTCGGCGTGCCACTGGGCGAAGGGGACGCCGCCCATGGGGCCGGCCTCGGTGCGGGCCAGGGTGGCTTCCGGGTCACGGGTGCCGATGACGACGTCGTGGCCGAGCGCGACGAGGGCGGCGGCGACGGCGGGGCCGACGGTTCCGGTGCCGAAGACTGCGATGTTCATGGTGACCTCACTGGGGACGGGGATTGTTTGCAGACAAGTTTGTCTACCTCTAGCCGGGACGCTACCAGACAGATCTGTCTATGCACAAGGGTGCACAGACAGACCGGTCTGTAGCATGGAGGTATGAGTCCAGCAGCAGCACCCGCCCCGGCCACACCGCAGGCGGCCCGCACGCCCGCCGGCCAGGCGCGGGAGAGGATCCTGGCCACGGCCTTCCGGTTGTTCTACGCCCATGGCCTGCGGGCCGCAGGGATCGACACGATCATCGCGGAATCCGGCGTTGCCAAGGCCACGTTCTACAAGTACTTCCCGGCCAAGGACGACCTGATCCTGGCCTACCTGGAGCACGTGGACGGCGTCTGGTCCGGGCAGTTGCACGCGGCCGCCGAGGCCGCCGGCCCGGACCCGGCCCGCCAGCTGGTGGGGCTGTTCGACGCCCTCACCACGGCCTGCCGCCGCGACGGGTACCGCGGTTGCGCCTTCATCAACGCCGCCGCCGAGTCCCCCTCCGGCACCCGCGTGCACGAGCAGACCGTCGTGCACAAGCAGTCCATCCTGGCCTGGATCACGGAGCTCGCCGAAGAGGCCGGCGCCCGCAATCCGGAGGCGCTCGCCCGCAGCCTCACCCTGATCCTCGACGGCGGCCTGGCCAGCGGGGTGCTCGACGGCGACCCCGCCGCCGCGGCCGCCGCCAAGTCCACCGCGGAGCAGCTGGTGGCCGCCGCCGTCGCCGTCCCCTAAATCACCCGCCCACCCAACTAGCTCGCAGTAGATGCCGTTTTGGGCCCTCAAAACGACATCTACTGCCAGTCAGCTGGGCCGAACCCCGGAGATGACCATGACCCCCGCAGACGCACAGGACACCGGATCCCAGGACGCCGACCCGCAGCTGGCCCGTTGGCGGCGGTTCCGCACCAACCGCGACGCCGCCCTGGCCACCGAATACGGCTGGCTGACCCTGACGTCGTTCCAGTGGCTAGCGCATGAGGCGTCCGCCCTTGAGCTGGTGCCGGGCCTCTGGTGGACGGACGGCACGACGGCGTTCCTCACCGCGGCGGCGACGGACGGCCTGACCCTGGTGGAGACCGGGGAGCCGGTGGACGGGACCATCAGCGCGGTCCTGGCCGACGAGGAATCCCTGATCTGGGTGCAGTTCGGCGGCCCGGACGGGACCCGGGCGCGGGTGGAACTGGCCATGCGCGGCGGAAAGTACGCCATCCGGACCCGGGACTCCCGGTCCCCGGTATTCACCGGCTTCAGCGGCGTCCCCACCTTCGGCTACCGGCCGGACCTGGCGGTGGAGGCGCGCTTCGAGCCGTATCCGGAGCCCGTGGACGTCCCGATCGGCACCGCCAACCCGCTGGTGGACGGGGTGCACCGCAGCGTCGGCGAACTGGCGTTCCGGCTCCCCGGCAGCAACCACGAGTACCGGCTGCAGGCCGAAGAGGAGAAGCTCGGGGCATTAACGGTGACGTTCCACGACGAAACCAACGGCGATACGACCGATGAGTGGCGCAAGGTCTCCACCGCCCGACCCCGCGTTGATTCGCTGGGAAACAGAACCGTGGTCCTGGACTTCAACCGGGCCATCAACTACCCCAGCGCCTTCACCCCGTACGGCACCTGCCCCATGCCGGTGAAGAACAACAGCCTGGACTACCGGATTGAGGCCGGGGAAAAGTGCCCGACGGCGCCCCGGAGGACGCCGCCGGAAACTGACCGCCGTAGCGCGCTGCGGCCCTGCCAAGGTCGAGTGCCTAGACGATCGCCGAGACCCCGGTGACGGCCCGGCCCGCGATCAGGCTGTTGATCTCGAAGGAGCCCTCGTAGGTGTAGATCGCCTCGGCGTCGGCGAAGATTTTGGCCATCCGGTAGTCGGTGACGATTCCGTTGCCGCCCAACAGCGACCGCCCCATCGCCACGGTCTCCCGCATCCGGGCGCTGGCGTAGGACTTCGCGAGGGCCACCTGCGGCATGTCCGCGGCGCCGGCGTCCTCCAGCTGGGCGACCCGCACCATCATCCCGGTGCTCGCCACCGCATTGCCCAGCATGGTCACCAGCTGCTGCTGGACCAGCTGGAATTTCGCCAGCGGCCGGCCGAACTGGCGGCGTTCGACGGCGTACTGCCGGGCGACGTCGAACGCGGCCAGCTGCTGGCCCACCGCCTGCCAGGCCACCATGATCCGGGAGCCGCGCAGCAGCTCGTTGGTGTCCTCGAAGCTGCTGATGCCGGCGAAGCGGTCTGCCTCGGCCACCCGCACGTCGTGGAAGACGATGTCCGCGTTCTGCACGGTCCGCAGCGCAATCTTGTTCTCGATCCGGCTGCGTCTCACCCCGGGAAGGGTGGCATCGACGATGAAGCCGCGGATGGCGCCGTCGGCCTCGTCGCGGGCCCAGACCAGCATGTAGTCACAGAAGGTCCCGTTGCCGATCCAGCGCTTGGCTCCGTTGAGCACCCAGTAGTCGCCCTCATCCCCGCCGGAGACGCGCCGGGCCCTGGTTTCCATGCCGCCGGCGACGTCGGAGCCGTGGTCCGGTTCGGTCAGGGCGAAGGCGCCGGTGGTGCGTAGGCTCGCCGCGTCCGCCAGCAGCCGCGCCCGCTGGTCCTCGGAGCCGAATTCGTAGAGCGACTCGACGAACAGGTCGTGGTGGACCAGGAAGAAGGTGGCCAGCGATGTGTCCACCCGGGTGATCTCGGCGATCACGATCCCGGCGAAGAGGTTGCTGTAGCCGCGCTGGACCGGCGTGCTCAGCTCCAGGGCGGCCAGTTTGGGCAGGATGTGCGCGGGGAATTCGGCGCGGTTCCACCAATCCTCCGCGTAGGGCGCCACCTCGCGGGCCAGGAAGCCGCGCAGTTCGGCCAGCTTGGCGCGTTCGACGTCGCTCAGCAACGCCTCGTAGCCGAAGAAGTCCGCTCCGGGCAGCTCCGGAGGACCGTCGGGGGCCTCGGAAACGGCCGCGTCACGCGCCCGATCCCCACGCGCCCGGTCCCCCTGCGCCTGTTCTCCCTGCACCCGGTCCATAGCGAGCGTCACTTTGGGCCCATCCGGATGGCGCCATCCAGCCGGATGGTCTCGCCGTTGAGCATGGCGTTGTCCACGATGTGCGCGGCGAGGTTGGCGTATTCCGCGGGCCGGCCCAGCCGGGACGGGTGCGGCACCTGGTGGCCCAGGGAGTCCTGCGCCTCCTGCGGCAGCCCTGCCATCATGGGGGTTTCGAAAATGCCCGGCGCGATGGTCACCACGCGGATCAGCGAGCGCGCCAGTTCGCGGGCGATCGGCAGCGTCATGGCGGCGACGGCGCCCTTGGAGGCCGCGTAGGCGGGCTGGCCGATCTGGCCGTCGAAGGCCGCGACGGAGGCGGTGTTGATGATGACGCCGCGTTCGGGGCCGCCGAGCTCCGTGGCCACCGGCTCGGTGGTGGCCATCGCGGCGGCGGCGAGCCGGATGACATTGAAGGTGCCCACCAGGTTGACCTGGATGACGCGGTTGAAGGCCTCCAGCGGCAGGACGCCGTCGCGGCCCAGGACCTTGCCCGGGGTGCCGATCCCGGCGCAGTTCACCACGATCCGCAGCGGGCCCAGCTCCGCGGCGGCGTCGACGGCGGCCTGCACCTGCTCCTCGTTGGTGACGTCCGCGGGCACGAACACGGCCCGGTTCCCGGCGGCGCCTTCCATCCCGTTCAGTTCGGCGGCGAGGCTCTCCCCGCGGCGCCGGGCAGGTCCACCAGGACCACCGAGGCCCCGGCGTCGTAGAGCCTGCGTGCGGTGGCGGCGCCCAGCCCGGACGCGCCGCCCGTGATCAGTGCGACGGTACCCAAGACGTCCATACATCCTCCTTGATGTGGAAACCCCTGCCCGGCCGCACAAGGCCGGCCGGGCCGCGGCGTCCGGAAACGTTAGTTAGTACACGTTAACTGGAATTGACACAGAGCGCACCCATTCGTGGAGATTCCGCGCCGCGGGCGCCCCCGCCACTACTCTGGGACCATGACCGCAGCCGCCGCCCATTCCCCTGCCCCGAACTGGTCCTTCCGCGCCGATGAAGCCGCACGTTCGGTGACCCGGCTGTTCGGCCAGCGCCTCTTCTTCCTCCCCGGCACCCACATCGGCGCCATCGTCCGTCCCTCCGGCCGGATGAAGAACCTCTCCCGGCCCTGGCACTACTGGTGGCAGGCGCATTACGTGGACTGCCTGGTGGACGCCGGGCGGCGGGAACTCGGCGTCGCGGGCCACACCCCGGCGCACTTCGACGGCAAGAACCTGCCCAGCGCCGGCAAGCTGGCCTCGCGCCTGCTCAACGGCATCCGGGTGCGGAACCTCTTCACCGTGGTCAACAGCTACTACGACGATATGGCTTGGCTGGCCCTGGCCACCCGGCGGCTGGAGCTCCTGGCCGAGGACGGCCGGAAGAGCGCGGGCCGCCGCCGCAATGCCCGCGTGCTCACCCGGCTGGGGGCGCAGTTCGACGCCGCCTCCACCGACGATTTGGGCGGCGGCACCTTCTGGAGCAAGAAGCGGGACTTCAAGAACACCCCGGCGACCGGGCCGGTGGCGCTGCACTACGCCCGGACCGGGCAGGCGGCGCGCGCGCAGTCGCTGCTGGACTGGTTGGACGCCAAGCTGCTGGATCCGGAGCAGGGCCTCTACCGGGACGGCCTGCGGATCGTGCCGGAGGGGAACCCCGGCTCGAGGAGGCCGTCTACACCTACAACCAGGGGCCGGTGCTGGGCGCCCTGCTGGAGCTTGGCGGCGAGGCGAACCTGGCGCGGGCGCAGGAACTGATCACCGCGGTCCGAGAGCACCTGACCGTGGACGCGCCGCTGCTGGGCCGCCGCGGCGAGGTGGTCCGCGGCGAGGGAACGGGCGACGGCGGCCTCTTCAGCGGGATCCTGGTGCGCTACCTGGCACTCGCCGCGGTGGACGAGCGCCTTTCGGAGGAGATCCGGGCGACGGCGGCGCGGCTGGTCACGGACTCGGCGGAGGCCTTCTGGGAGGGCCGGCGCGTGGTCGGCGCCAACGAGCCGCTGGCCCGCAACGGTGCCCGGCTGGTCTTTTCCGCCCGGCCCGAGCTGCCCGCGCGCCGCACCTACCCGGCCGGCGCCGACGTCGAACTCTCCACCCAGCTGCAGGCCTGGATGGTGCTCGAAGCCGCGGCCTCGATCGCGCCCCGCCTGCCCACGATCGTCGACGACGCCGACGCCGGGCAGCCGGCGGACGGACAGCCCGGCGAGGGACAAGCGGGCGAAGAACAGGCGGGCGAGGTGCAGCCGGGGGAAGCGGCGCACGAGGCAACGCCCGCCGAGCCCGCTGCCGCCGTCGTCGACGCCACGGCCCGGCAGGCACACGAAACCAATTAGGTCACGCAATAGTTTCGTAATTCGTGTGATCTCCCTCACTTAAGGCGCTCTCGGCTTGGTTGCTTAGGTTTGGCTAACCTACAGTTTTTTGTAGTGAGCATGCCCTAACCTCCCGCTCACGGAGGCGGGTTCCTACGACCTTTTCCTTGCAGAAAGCAGCCCCATGAAGATCCGCAAGAACGCGCTGGCAGGCGTCGCCCTCGCCGCCACCGCCGCGCTCGGCCTCGCAGCCTGTGGCTCCGGTTCGTCCTCCGGCAGCAGCGCCGGCGCCGACGGCAAGCCCTCCGGTGAGATCACGGTCTACAACGCCCAGCACGAATCCCTCACCAAGGAGTGGGTGGACGAATTCACCGCCGAGACCGGCGTGAAGGTGACCGTCCGCCAGGGTTCGGACACCGAGATGTCCAACCAGATCATCCAGGAGGGCCCGGCCACCCGCGCCGACGTCTTCCTGACCGAGAACTCCCCGGCCATGGCCCAGGTGGAGAACGCCGGCCTCTTCGCCGACGTGGACCCGGCCACCGTCGGCCAGGTCCCCGCCGAGTTCCGCCCGTCCACCAACAAGTGGACCGGCATCGCCGCCCGCTCCACCGTGCTGGTCTACGACAAGACCAAGATCAGCGAGGACAAGCTGCCCAAGTCCATGCTGGACCTGGCCAACCCGGAGTGGAAGGGCAAGTGGGCCGCGTCGCCGTCGGGCGCCGACTTCCAGGCGATCGTCTCCGCGCTGCTCGAACTCAAGGGTGAGGCCGCCACGGAGGCCTGGCTCAAGGGCATGAAGGACAACTACAAGTCCTACAAGGGCAACAGCACCGCCATGAAGGCCGTCAACGCCGGCGAGGTGGACGCCGCCCTGATCTACCACTACTACTACTACGGCGACCAGGCGAAGACCGGCGAGAACTCGAATAAGGTCACGCCGTACTTCTTCAAGAACCAGGACCCGGGCGCGTTCCTCTCCGTCTCCGGCGGCGGCGTGCTGAAGTCCTCGAAGAACGCCGGCGCTGCGCAGGCCTTCCTGAAGTTCATCACCGGGAAGAAGGGCCAGGAGATCCTGCAGAAGGGCACCTCCTTCGAATACGCGATCGCCTCCGATGTGCCGTCGAACGACAAGCTGGTCCCGATCAAGGACCTGCAGGCACCCAAGGTCGATCCGGCCAAGCTCAACTCCGCCAAGGTCACCGATCTGATGACCAAGGCAGGACTGCTCTAAACCAGTGACCAAGACGCTGGCGGCTCCCGGGACCACCGGAAGCACGACGACGGCGGGCCGGGGCAAGCGCCCCCGCCCGCCTTTCGGCGTGTCTGTGGTGGCCATCCTGGCGGTCCTGATCGCTCTGTTCTCCCTTCTCCCCTGGGCTACGTGGCGGTGATGACTGTCGCCACCGGCTGGGACACCGCAGTCAGCCTGATCTTCCGGGCGCGGGTGGGTGAGTTGCTGCTGAACACCGTGCTGCTGATGGTCTTCACCGTGCCGCTCTGCCTGGTGATCGGCGTCGGCGGGGCGTGGCTGGTGGAACGGACCACACTCAAGGGCCGCCGGGGGTGGGCCGTGCTGCTGGCCGCTCCCCTGGCCATCCCGGCGTTCGTCAACAGCTACGCCTGGGTCTCCGCCGTCCCGTCGCTGGGCGGCCTGTGGTCCGGGGTCCTGATCGCCACGCTGTCCTACTTCCCGCTGGTTTACATTCCGGCCGCGGCCACCCTCAGCCGGCTGGACCCGGCGATCGAACAGTCCGCGGCGTCCCTGGGGCTGGGCGCGTGGCGGGCGTTCTTCCGGGTGGTGCTGCCGCAGTTGCGGATCGCGATGACCGGCGGGGCGCTGCTGGTGGCGCTGCACCTGCTGGCCGAATACGGCGCGTTCGCGATGATCCGCTTTGACACCTTCACCACCGCGATCATGGTCCAGTACCAGTCCACGTTCAACGGGGCCGCCGGCAACATGCTGGCCAGCGTGCTGGTGTTCTTCTGCCTGATCCTCCTGCTGGTGGAGGTCCGCGGCCGCGGCACCGCCCGCTACGCCCGGGTGGGCTCCGGAGCCCAGGCGAGGGCCCTGCGGCTGCCGCTTCGCTTCTACCAGGCACCGGCCCAGCTGTTCCTGCTGGCCGTCACCGCGCTGGCGTTCGGTCTGCCTCTAACCTTCGTGGTGCGCTGGATCGTGGCCGGCGGCGCGGACATCTGGTCCGCCGAAGAGTTCCTGCCGGCCCTGCTGCAGACCCTGGGCTACGGGCTGGCCGGGGCCGCCGCCACCACCGTCGTCGCGTTCCCGATGGCCTACCTCGCGGTGCGCCGGCCCAACTGGTTCAGCAAGGCCCTGGAGCTCTCGAACTACGTCACCAGCTCGATGCCCGGGATCGTCGTCGGCCTGGCCTTCGTTACCGTCAGCATCCGGGTGGCGCCCGACCTGTACCAGACCACCACGCTGCTGATCGCCGCCTACGTGCTCCTGTTCCTGCCGCGGGCGCTGGTGAACCTGCGCTCCGGGCTGGCCCAGGCGCCGAAGGAACTCGACGAGGCCGCGCAGGCCCTCGGCAAGCCGCCGCTGCTGGCGTTCCTGCGCGTCACCCTGCGGCTGACCGCCCCGGCGGCGGCCGGCGGCGCGGCGCTGGTGTTCCTGGCGATCGTGAACGAGCTGACGGCCACGCTGCTGCTCTCCCCGAACGGCACGCGCACCCTGGCCACCGAATTCTGGAGCAAGAGCAGCGAGATCGACTACGCCGGCGCCGCACCGTACGCGCTGCTGATGATCCTGCTCTCCGCCCCGATGACCTACCTCCTCTTCCAGCAGTCCAAGAAAGCAGCGGGACAGTGACCGAACAACAGCCCTCCCGGCTCCCGGAGCCCCGGATCGCCGCCTCCGTGGCGCCCAGCACCAACAGCCACCTCGAGGTCGCGGCCGTGACCAAGAACTTCGGTTCCCAGGCCGTGCTCAAGGGCGTTAACCTCTCGGTCGCCCGCGGCGGCACGACGGCGATCGTGGGCCCGTCGGGGTCGGGCAAGACCACCCTCCTGCGGCTGATCGCCGGGTTCGAGCACCCGGATACCGGCAGCATCTCCCTGGGCGGGCAGAAGGTGGCCGGCGACGGCGTCTGGGTTCCGGCGCACAAGCGGCAGGTGGGCTACGTGGCGCAGGACGGCGCGCTCTTCCCGCACCTGACCGTGGGCCAGAACGTCGCGTTCGGGCTCGACGCCGGCAAGCTCCCGGGCGGGCATCGCGGCGTCAAGGCCCGGGTGGCCGAGCTGCTGGAGATGGTGGCGCTGGACCCGGCGATGGCCAAGCGCCGGCCGCACCAGCTCTCCGGCGGCCAGCAGCAGCGCGTGGCGCTGGCCCGCGCCCTGGCCCGCGAACCGGAGCTGATGCTCCTGGATGAGCCGTTCTCCGCGCTCGACGCCGGCCTCCGCGTGGCCACCCGCCGCACCGTGGGCAAGGTCCTCCAGGACGCCGGTGTCACCACCATCCTGGTCACCCACGACCAGGCCGAGGCGCTCTCCTTCGCGGACCAGGTGGCCGTGATGCGCGGCGGCAAGCTCGCCCAGATCGGCAACCCGTTCGTGGTTTACACCCGCCCCGCGGACCGGGCGACGGCGGAGTTCCTGGGCGACGCCGTGATCCTGGACGCCTGGATGGAGGGGTCCCTGGCCACCTGCTCCCTCGGCGGCATCCCGGTCCGCCGGCCGCCGGCGCAGGGCCGGGTCCAGCTGATGCTGCGGCCCGAACAGATCCGGATCGCCGAGGACGGCCCCATCCGCGGCACCGTCGTGGACACCGACTATTTCGGCCCCGAAACCACGGTCCGGCTCCAGCTCCCGGTCCCGCCGAAGCTGGCCGAGGGCGACGTCGCGGACCACCGCTACCCCGGCGGCGGCGAGATCATCACCATCCGGCACTGGAACGCCTCGATCGCGCGGCCCGGTACCGAGTTGTGCCTGCGCGTGGTGGGCGAGGCCGTGGCCTTCCCGGTCGAGGACACCCCGCAGGACTAGGGCCCTCCCGGGGCGGCGGAGTCCTAGGCTGGTCGGATGAGCGTACAACCAGCCCTGCACCGCCAGCACTGTTCCGTGGCCGCCCCCACCCAGCTCTGGCTGGACGCCGAGGGCCGGCTGGCCGACGGCGGCGGCTGGTTCACCGGCCTGCTCCACGGCGACACCCGGATGCTGAGCCGGGCCGAGACCACCGTCAACGGCTTCGCCCCGGAGCCGGCCACCGTGGAGCCGGCGCCCGGCGGCGTCCTCACCGTGCGCGGCCTGGTCCGCGGCATCGAGGGACCTACCGAGGATCCTGCCGTCGAACTCGTCCAGGCCTGGACAGTGACCCCCGGCGCCGTCCGCGTCTCGCTCCGGCTGGCCACCTCGCTGCCGCAGCTGGACGCCGAACTCCGGGTCCGGCTGGCCGCCGACTTCACGGACATGGCCGCCATCCGGCTGGGCCGCTTCCGGGAGCCGCTGGAGCCCGTGTCCGCGGACGGCTCCTCGCTGAGGTGGGCCGAGGAGGGGAAGACACTGACCGTTGCCGCCCCCGGCCGGGTGGAGGACGGCTGCCTCGTCTGGCGCGGCACCGCGTCCGCCGGGCGCCCGATGGAGGCCGAGTGGCAGGCCACCCTGACCGACACCGGCGACGCCGTCGTCCCCGCGCACGTCCCGGCGGCCCGCTCCGTCCGCGACCGTCCGGCCGGGCCGCTGGGTGCCCTGCTGGATAATTCCCTGGACGAGCTGGACGGGCTGCGGCTGGCCACCCGCGCGGCCCCGGACGCCCCGTTCCTCGCCGCCGGCGCCCCCTGGTACTTCACCCTGTTTGGCCGGGACTCGCTCTGGGCCGCGCGGCTGCTGTTGCCCTTCGACGCGGCCCTCGCTGCGGGCACCCTGCGGGCCCTCGCCGCGCACCAGGGCACGAAGACGGATCCCGCCGCGGCGGAGGAGCCGGGCAAGATCCTGCACGAGTTGCGGGCCAAGGAACTGATTCTCGAGAGCCAGGCGCTGCGGCTGCCGCCGGTGTACTTCGGTGCCGTGGATTCCACGCCGCTGTGGTTGTGCCTGTTCGGCGAGCTGGGCCGGGCCGGCACGGACGACGCCGCGGTCCGCTCCCTGCTGCCCAACGCCGCGCGCGCCGCGGACTGGCTGCTGGCGGCCGGCGCGGCGGGACGGGATGCCGGTAACGGCGGGTTCCTCAGCTACCAGGACACCTCCGGCCACGGACTGAGCAACCAGGGCTGGAAGGACTCACGTGACGCCATGCAGTTCCGCGACGGGCGGCAGGCGGACGGGCCGATCGCCCTCGCCGAGGTGCAGGGCTACGCCTACCAGGCTGCCCTGGAGGCCGCGGACCTCTTCGACGCCTACGGCGAACCGGGCGCCGCGGAGCTGCGGGACTTCGCCGCGGGCCTCAGGGACGCCTTCCGCGACCGTTTCTGGGTGGAGGATGACGGCGGCCGGTTCCCTGCCATGGCCCTGGACGGCCACGGCACCCCGCTGGATGTTCCCGGCTCGAACATGGGCCACCTGCTCGGCACCGGGATCCTCGACTCCGCCGAGTCGCGACTGGTGGCGGATCGGCTGCTGAGCCCGGAGCTGTTCTCCGGCTACGGCCTGCACACCCTGTCCCGCCGGGCCACCGGGTTCTGGCCGTTCAGCTACCACTGCGGATCGGTCTGGAGCCACGACACGGCCATCGCGGTGCGCGGACTCCTGGCCGAGGGGTTCACCGACGAGGCACGGGTGCTGGCCGAGGGGCTGCTGGCGGCGTCCGCGGCCTTCGGCCACCGCCTCCCGGAGCTCTTCGCCGGGGTGACCGCGGCGGAGTCCGGCACGGCGGTGCCGTACCCGGCCTCGTGCCACCCGCAGGCGTGGTCCTCGGCCTCGGCCGTGGTGCTGGCGCAGGCCCTCGGGGTGGCCTTCTAGGCGTCCGGCGACGTGCGCCGGGCGCTGCGGAGCCCGTCCACCAGGACGGCGACGCCGGCGAGCGCCACCGCCAGGCCCAGCGAGGCCACCACGTCGGTCAGCCAGTGGTAGCCCAGGTAGAGCCGGCTGAAGCCGACTACCAGCGTTGCCAGCACGGCGCCGGCCAGGGCCAGGGCCGCCGTCGAACGCCGCGCCGGGCGGGCGGCCGCGCTGCCGAGCAGCAGGTATCCGAGGACCAGCAGGAACACCCCGGCGCCGAGGGTGTGGCCGGACGGGAAGGACAGCGCATCGTCCGGGCCCATCAGGAAGTCGGAGGCGGACGGCCGGGCGCGGGAGACCATCTGCTTGACCAGGGTGGTGGCGGCGGCCGCGGCCAGCACCGCCGCCAGGAACAGCCCGGGGCGCCAGAGTTCGCGCCGGAGCAGCGCCCATCCCAGGGCCAAGACGCCGCCGATCACTGTGAGCACGGCGGGCGCGGTGACGGTACTGACGGCCGTGAGGACGGCGGTGGCCAGCGGGGACCGGTGGTCCACCAGGGCGTCGTGGATCCCGCCGTCGAACACGGCCAGCCCGGAGTTGGTCTGGATGCTGGCCACCATCAGCCAGAAGACGGCCTCCCCGGCCACCAGCAGGGCCGCGGCGGAGAAGAACACCGTCCGCTGCGAGGGCGGGGTCCGGCGGGCTCCGCGCTGCTGCTGGCGTTCGGTGATAGGCACTGGTCCACCTTGCCACATCCGGCTGTCCGCCCTCCGTGCGGTTACCGGGAAATCCCCGGGCCCGAACTCTTTGGGTCTTGGTTCGCAGGGCGCTGATTCTCCGGGCGGGCCGGCTTGCGCGCCTGCGGGTGCGGGGTCTCGTACCGGGCCAGCATCTCGACGAACCCGGCGATCTTCCGCTCCCGGGTGGCGGCCTGCTTCACGGCGTTGGTCCGGTAGATCAGCGCGTACCGGTTGACGGAGGTGAGGACCTCGAACATGGCCTGCGCCCGCGGGTCTGCCGCGATCGCCGCGGCAAGGTCCGCCGGCATCTCGGCGGTCGCTTGCCCTCGTACGCGGCCTCCCAGCGGCCGTCCGCCTTGGCGCTCTCGACGGCGGCGCGTCCCGCGGGCGCCATCCGCCCCTCCGCCTCGAGCCGGGCGATCCGGTCCACGTTCCGGGCCGACCACACGCTCTTCGGACCCCGGCGGGTCATCCGCTGGAACGAGCTCTCCTCGTCCCGGCGCCGGCCCTGGCCGTCGATCCAGCCGAAGCAGAGGGCCTCCTGCAGCGCGGCTTCGTAGTCCAGTTCGGTGACCGAGCCGCCCTTTTTGTGCAGCACCAGCCACACGCCGGGGCTGGTCCCGTGGTTGTCCTGCAGCCATGCCCGCCACGCGGCGGCGTCCTTCACCAGCAGTTCCATCAGCTCAACAGCCATGGCACTATTGTGCTCCCGGCCCACACCCACGAGGGAGACCCCATGCTGCGCGTCCGTCCCATCCACTACACCTCCCGCATGGACGAGTGGGAGCGGCTGCTGACCGCGCTGGGCCTGGTCAAGACGGTGGACGACGCCACCTGGCGCGAGTTCGACGCCGGGCCCGGCCGCCTGGCGCTGCACTTCGCCGAGGCCGGCTCCGCGGAGGACGGCAGCACAGACTTCGGCGTCGAGGTCGGAGACCTGGCCGAGTTTGCCCGCCGCACGGCGGAGTCCGCCGGCACTGCCGGGGCTCCCGACGGTTCCGGGCAGGGCACCCGGGCGGAGGTCCTCGACGCCGAGCACGGCTCCACCTGCAAGGTCACTTCCGCCGACGGGTTCAGCTTCCTGGCCGACCCCGCGGTCCGCGCGGCCGACGGCGGCTGGGGCGGCGCGCCGGACGCGGATCCGGACCTCGCCGTCGTCGGCCTCTGGTTTGCCGCGGATCCCTCCACCGCCGCCCGCACGCTGCGGGACATCGGCGCCCGCCCGCGCCCCATCCCCGGCGCCGGGCCCGGCACCGGCAGCGCGGAGGAAGCGGAGTCCTTCACCGCCAAGAACGGCGGGATCCTGATGATCGGGACGGGTGCACCGGGTTCGGAACAGGCTGCGGCGGGGCTCGCGTTCGAGTACGCCGGCGACCTCGGGGAACTGCGCCGCCGGCTCGAGGACGCCGGGGAGGATGCGGCCCTGGTGGAGGAGTCCCCGGTACCGCTGCTGCACCTGGCCAACCCGGACGCGGAGGCCGGCGCCGCGCACGCCCACCCGCTCTGGATCTCCCGGGCCCCGGCGGCGGACTGACCCCGTCCACCACGTCCGTCCAGCCCGGATGGGGTAGAACTTAAGCATGAACGTGCGCACCCCCGACCCGAATCCCGGCTGGCTCTCCGACGACGACCTCTTCGAGGCCAGGGGCCGGTTGCCGATGGTCTACGTCGAGGCCGTGCCGGTCCGGCTGGACCCGCTCGGGTTCGTGAACGAGGTGGGCACGCTGCTGCAGGCCGACGAGGACGGCACCATGGTCCGCTCCCTGGTCTCCGGCCGGGTGCTGTACCGCGAAACCATCCGCGCCGCGCTGCTGCGGCACATGGAAAAAGACCTCGGCCCGCTGGCGTTCCCGCAGCTGCCGGTCAGCCCCGTGCCGTTCACCGTGGCCGAATACTTTCCCTCCCCCTCGCACACCGGCTACACGGACGACCGGCAGCACGCCGTCGCCCTGGCCTACGTCATCCCGGTCACCGGCGAGTGTTCCCCGCGCCAGGACGCGCTCGAACTGACCTGGATGACCCCGGATGAGGTGCTCCGCTCGGACGTCCAGCTCGAGTTCAGCGGCGGCCGCGGCGCCCTGATCCGGCAGGCCCTCGCGTTCGCCGGCGTCGGCCACTAGCTTCCGCGGCGCCGGGGCCCAGCCGTCCCGCGTCCCCGATCCGGCGCGCCGGTCTTTGTAGACTGGTGGGCGGACCGAAAAGAATTTGAGGACTCCAGATGACCCACCCCACAGCTTCCGTGAACTATGGAGAACGGCAGGCGGGATCTCTGCGGACCGGGGATCTGCTGCTCCTGCCCGACGCGACGCGCACCGCCGAAATCGCCAGCGTCGCCGTCGATAATGACGACTTCGGCACCCCCGCCCTGGTGCGGGCCACCCTGACCGGCGGCGGCGTACTCCGCATCGCGGCCGGGTCCACGGTGCTGATCCAGGTACCGGCGTCCGCGCCGGAATCCGCGGGAGTGTCCACGGCCTCGGCCGGTGAGTCCCCCGCCGACGTTCCTTCAGCGCCCGCTGCGGAGGAGTCCGGCGCTACGAACGACGACGCCGGTGCCCCTGCGCCGGCCGACGGCGGCGAGTCCCTGTCCGCCGTCGTCGTCGTGCCCCCGCCGCCCGCCTCGCCGCCCGCCGTCGTCGGCCCCAGCGAAGCGGACCTGGCCCTCATCCCGACCGCCGAGGGCACGCCCGAGTCCGTCGTGGAGGCCGCCGCCGAGGCGCACCCCAAGGATGCCGGGGTGCTGCTGCTCAGCGACCGGCTGGCCAAGGGCATCAACCCCAAGTCCGGCAGCTGCCTCGAGGACCTCAGCGACCTGGCCCACGAACTCTTCGTGGTCCTCGGCGACGCCGAGCACGCCCTGGCCGTCGCCGACCTGCTCACCGTGCTGCCGTTCGACGGCAACCCGGGCCGCTGGGCCTCCGTGGAGGCCGCCCTGGCGCTGGCCAGCTACATCTGCCGGCAGCGCGGCGATGACGAACGCGCCGCCGTCTACGAGAAGTTCCTCCGCGCCCCTGACGCCATGGAAACGGACCCGTTCAAGGCCCGGATCAATGCCAAGGTCCGGCAGCGGTCGCTGAACGAGCCGAATCTGTACGACAAGGAAATCTTCCGCGCCATCGATAACTCCAACCGGGACGCCGAGCGGGAATGGCGGCTGCTGCGGCTTGAGGCCCTGCTGTTCCTGCGCGCCCACGGCGGATCGCAGACCATCGGCGGCGCCGAACTGGAACGCCGGATCACCAATGAACTGGATTTCGTCCGCGGCTGATCACCGGCACTCCGTCCGGCCCGGCCCTACCCGCGGGCAGGGGGTCGGAGTACATTCGGGCCCATGACGAACAATCTGTCCGTGGTGATCAACGCCGACGCGCAGCAGGTCTGGACCATGCTGCGGGAACCCGCGAAGGTGGCCCAGTGGCACGGCTGGGAGGCCGAGGACCAGGCGGCGGAGGTCAACGCGATCTACTTCGGCCCCAAGGTCATCGAAAGCGCGGACCACACCTCCCTGGTGGTCGACGGCGGTGACACCTTCACCCTCAAACCCGTCCCCGGCGGCACCGAGGTCAGCATCACCCGCGCCGCCGTGGACCACAACTCCGAGTGGGCGGCCTGGGACGAGGACATCACCCAAGGCTGGCTGACGTTCCTGCACCAGCTCCGTTTCGCCCTGGAACGCCACCCCAGCGGCCACCGGAAGACGCTGTTCTTCGCCGTCCCGGGCACCGCGGGCTCAGGCATCGACAAGCTCGGCGCGGGCGCTGTCCCGGCCGCCGGCGAGCCCTACTCCCTGACCCTGGCCACCGGGGAGGCGGTTTCCGGCAAGGTCTGGTTCCGCAGCAACCACCAGGTGGGCCTGACGGTCCAGGGCTACGCCGAGCACGGCGAGGGCCTGGTGATCATCGCCGACCAGCCCGCCATCCCCGAGCTCCGGCCCGACGGCGGGTCCCTGGTGATCGTGTCCACCTACGGGCTCGGCGCGCACCGGCTCGAGCAGATCCGCGTCGCCTGGGATTCCTGGCGCGCGGCGAACTACCCCTCCACCGACCCCGTCGCCTGAGGCGGCGCAGCCGGGCGTTGCCTGAGGCGGCGCACCTTGGGCCACCCTCCCTGAGGTGGGGCTTCGGCGCGGCAACTGGCACACTTGAACGGTGCATGCGAATCCTGAAACCACCCCCTCCTCCGCCCTGCCCGCCAAGCAATCCGACTTCTCCTTCCGGGTGGGCAAGCGCCTGAGCGAGACCTGCTCGCCGTCACCGGAGCAGGTGGCGGCGAACGGCGGGGAGTTCCTGGGCCGCACCGGCACCATCGGCACCCCGCACGGCGAGATCCAGACGCCCGCGTTCATCGCCGTGGGCACCAAGGCCACGGTCAAGGCCGTGCTGCCCGAAGCCGTCGCGGACCTCGGCGCGCAGGCCGTCCTCGCCAACGCCTACCACCTCTACCTGCAGCCCGGCGCGGACATCCTCGACGAGGCCGGCGGGCTGGGTGCCTTCATGAACTGGCAGGGGCCCACGTTCACCGACTCCGGCGGGTTCCAGGTGATGAGCCTGGGGTCCGGCTTCAAGAAGGTCATCGACATGAAATCAGTCGATTCGTCCGGTCCGGACGACGCCGTCGCCCCCGGCAAGGAACGCCTGGCCCACGTGGACGAGGAGGGCGTGTGGTTCAAGAGCCACCTCAACGGCGACAAGCACCGGTTCAGCCCCGAGATCTCGATGAACGTCCAGCACCAGATCGGCGCGGACATCATGTTCGCCTTCGATGAGCTGACCACCCTGCAGAACTCCCGCGGCTACCAGGAGGAATCCCTGGAACGCACCCGCCGCTGGGCCCAACGCTGCATCACCGAGCACTTCCGGCTCACAGATGAACGCACCGGCAAGCCCTACCAGGCCCTGTTCGGCGTCATCCAGGGCGCCCAGTACGAGGACCTGCGCCGCAAGGCCTGCCGGGACCTCGGCGCGATGAACTTCGACGGCTTCGGCATCGGCGGGGCGCTGGAGAAGGAGAACCTGGGCACGATCGTGCGCTGGTGCAACGAGGAACTGCCCGAAGACAAGCCCAGGCACCTGCTGGGCATCTCCGAGCCGGACGACATCTTCACGGCGATCGAGAACGGCGCGGACACCTTCGACTGCGTCTCCCCCACCCGGGTGGCCCGCAATTCCGCGTTCTACCACCCGGACGGTCGGTTCAACCTCTCCGGCGCCAAGTACAAGCGCGACTTCGGGCCGCTCCAGGAGGGCTGCGACTGCTACGCCTGCCAGAACTACTCCCGGGCTTACATCCACCACCTGTTCAAGTCCAAGGAGATGCTCTCCGCCACGCTGATCTCGATCCATAACGAGCGCTTCGTGGTGAAGATGGTCGACGACGCCCGGCTCGCCATCGAGGACGGCAGCTTCTTCGAGTTCAAGGCGGAGACCCTGCGCCGGTATTACTCCTAGGCCCGTCGGGTAGGCTGACCCGATGTTCATCGAGATTCCTGCCGCAGACGGCACAGCAGAGGCCATCGTCGCCCGCCCCACCACCGGTGAGGGCCCGTTCCCGGGCGTCATCTTCTACATGGACGCCTTCGGCCTCCGCCCGCGCATCCAGGAGATGGCGCAGCGGATCGCCGACTGGGGCTACGTGGTCCTGGCCCCGAACGTCTTCTACCGCGAGGGCACGGCCACGGAGCTGGCACCGGCCGGCGACATGAGTACCGCTGAGGGCCGCGAGGCCGCCGGCGCCGCCGCGTTCCCGCGCGTCGGCCGCCTCACCAGCGACAAGGCCGTCCCGGACATCGATGCCTGGGTCCGCGATCTTCGCGAGCTCGACGGCGTAGCCGAGGGACCGATCGGCGTCACCGGCTACTGCATGGGTGCCCGCCTCGCGGTCCGCACGGCCAACGCACACCCGGACCAGGTCGCGGCCTGCGGCGGTTTCCACGGCGGCGGCCTCGCCACAGACGAGCCGGACAGCCCCCATCTGGGGCTGGAGCACGCGCGGGCCACCTTCGTCTTCGGCCACGCGGATAAGGACCGGAGCATGGACGCCGACGCCGTTGCCCGGCTGGGTGAGGCGCTGAACGCCGCCGGCCTGACCGCCAGCAACAAGGTCTATGACGGCGCACCGCATGGCTACTCGATGGCGGACACCTCGGCCTTCCACCCGGAGGCCACCGAGCGGCACTTCCGCGAACTCCGGGAGCTGCTGGACTCGACCCTCAAGGGCTAGGGCGGTTCCGGGCTTCGTCCCCCGCTCTTCCCCGGCCTCCCCTGCCGCCCCTTTCGACGGTTCCCTGCCACGTAGACGCTCCTGAACGTCTACCCGGCAGGGAACCGTCGAAGCGGCGGGTATCCACATAGCTCTGTGTTGCTCTTGGCTAACCCCGGATGCCACCCCGAAGCTGGGGGCATGCTCCCAGCACTTCCGCCAACACCGGACCTGTGGCGCACGGACCAGCTCCTTGCCGCCGGATTCACGTCCCGCAGCATCGCCCGGCTGGTGCAGGATGGCGGTCTCGTCCGGGCACGCCGCGGCTGCTATGCCCGTGGCGAGTGGTGGCGGGGCCTCGACGTCACCGCCCGGCGTCGTCAACTGGTCTTCGCCCACGCGTTGGGGACACTGACGACCTCGGCGGGCGGCTTCGCCTACAGTCACCTGTCCGCTGCCGCCCTCCACGGCCTGAACCTGTGGAATGCCGAGCAGCGGGTCCATCTCACCCAGGCGGGCACACCGTCCCCGGTCTCCCATGGGCGCGATGTCGCCGCCCATACCGGCGCCCTGTCGAGCGGTGATCTGTGTTTCGTGGCGGGATTGCCCTGTACGTCGCTGGAACGCACGGTGGTGGACTGTTGCCGGATGTTCTCCGTGCAGCAGTCCGTCATCCTGGTCGACCACGCCGCACGGCTTGGCGCCGACATGGACCTGCTGCAGGCCATGTGTGCAGGGCTCGCCGGGCGAAACGGCGTGCTGGCCCTGCGCCGCGCCCTGGAATTGGCTGACCCGAGGGCCGAGTCAGCTGGCGAAAGCCTTACCCGAGAGTTGCTGGACCGGTTGGGGATCGATGCGCCCAAGCTGCAATATGTAGTCCGCACTCCGCTGGGCGAACACCGGATGGACTTTGCCTGGCCGGAGCTCCGGGTGGCTCTGGAGTTCGACGGCCGGGCCAAGTACTTCGATTACGGTCCGGTGGCGGATGCCGTCTTTGCCGAGCGGCGGCGCGAGAAGGCACTGATGGATCAGGGCTGGACCTTCCTGAGGATCGAGTGGAAGGACCTTTTCAACGAGGTGGAATTCAAATACCGGGTCCTGCGCGCTCTCGGCAAGGCCGGGGACGATGACGCGACCCCGCTTCGACGGTTCCGTGCCGGATAGACGCTTACGCACATCCCTCGGGCATCTGACCGTCGAAATGACGAAAGGCCCCACGTATTGAACACGTTCAAATTCCATGCAATACTTTTTGAACACGTTCAGAAACGGGGAAGCATGGCGGCGAAGAGCGAACAGACCCGGCAGCGGGTGGCCGAAACCGCGCTGCGAATGTTCCGCGACATCGGTTTCGAGCAAACCACCATGCGGGCAATCGCCGCCGAAGCCGGGGTCTCGGTCGGAAACGCGTACTACTACTTCGCCTCAAAGGATGAGCTCGTCCAGGAGCTCTACCAACAGATCCAGTCCGACCACGCCTCCCGTGCAGCGGAAGCCCTCGAAGGTATCCACGACCTCAGCGGCCGGCTCAAGGCGACAATGCGGGCCGGGATCGACACCATGGCGCCCTATCATCGCTTCGGCGCCGAATTCATCGCCACCGCACTCCGCCCCACGTCCCCGACCAACCCGTTCAACCCGGCCTCTTCCGACGCTCGAAAGGCCGCGCAACAGATCTTCGTGAACGTCGTCGAGGGAGCCGCACCTGCACCACCGCGGCGCCTTCGCTCTGAACTGCCCGGCCTGCTCTGGATGGCATACATGGGAGTCACCCTGTTCTGGGTCTACGACACCTCGGAGGACCAACGCCGGACCCGGATTCTGGTGGACGGCATCGCCCCGCTGGTAGCCCGCGGGGTGTCCCTGGCCCGAATCCCCGGAGTGGGAAAAATCCTGGACGATGCGACCGGCCTGGCCCGCACGCTCCGCACCGACTGACGCACCATCATCGAATTGGGGGATTCATGGAGAACACGACAGTAGTCATCGCCGGGGCATCCGGCTTTATTGGGAAGCACCTCTCCCGCCGCTTCGCAGAAGACGGGTGGAACGTCAGGACCATAGGGCGGTCCCCGCTCGCGTCGGCGACGTGGAGCGATGAGGCCGCAATCAAGGCGGCGCTTGAGGGGGCGGACCTGCTGGTCAACCTCGCCGGCCGCACGGTGAACTGCCGCTACAACCGGCGCAACCGGGCCGAGATCCTTGAGTCCCGGGTCTCCACGACGAGTGTTTTGGGAACAGCACTTTCCCGGTGTTCCGCTCCCCGCCGACCTGGCTCAACGCCAGCACCGGCACCATCTACCGCGATGCCCGGGACCGGCCACAAACCGAAGACGACGGCGACCTCGGCGAGGGATTCTCCGTCAACGTGGCCCGCGCCTGGGAAGAGGCCCTGGCGGAAGCCTCTACGCCGGCGACCAGGAAGGTGGCGCTGCGGATCGCGATCGTCCTTGGCCCCGGCGGCGGCGTGATGCGGCCCCTCGCCACCCTGGCCCGGCTGAGTCTCGGCGGCCGTATGGGCCCCGGCACGCAGAAGTTCAGCTGGATCCACGTCGAAGACCTGTACCGGACCATCCGCTTTCTCCACAGCCGAACGGAGCTGGACGGCCCGGTCAATGTCGCCACCCCCGAAGCGGTCAGCAACCGGGAGCTGATGCGGTCTGTGCGCAGCGTCTACAGGGTGCCCGTGGGGCTGCCCACCCCTGCCTGGTTGCTGAAGATTGGCGCAATCATCATCCGCACCGAAACCGAGCTGGTCCTGAAAAGCCGGTGGGTCAAGCCCGGCAAACTCCTCGACGCGGGGTTCACCTACCGCTACCCCACGCTCGACACGGCGCTGAACGCCGGCCGCGGACGTCAGGGATGAGCCGGCCCGTCCATGTGGAACTGGGCCCGGGAGCTATCTGGACCGGGATCCTGGTCACTCACGTCAGCTTTTGCCTGCTCCTCAGCCTGGAAACCCTGTTCCTGCCGCCGTCAGCACTCGGCGCCGGGTCCCTCTTCCTCGCGGCACTTATGTTTGGGGCTATTCCAGCCGCCGTCATCGGGTGGGCGCTCGGCCTGCCCTTGGCCGCCGCGCTCCGGCCGGTGCGGAACCAGTGGTGGCATGTGGGCGCCTTCGCCTTGCTCGGCGGAATCATGACAATGCCGTTCGGCGTCTTCGAAGACCCGCCCATGCCTCTGGCCACGATCGCGATGATCCCCGCCGCGGCTCAGGGCCGGTTCAGCGTTTGGCGCCTGGTCCGCATCAGGAACGACGACGGCGCGGCGCCGGCTCCTGGGGTCTGATCCCGTAGCCGGCTCCGCGCCGTCGTCGTACTTACCCAACTCTCAGCCGGGGTGGACCGTCATCCGCACCCCGCCCGCTTCGGCGGACTACCGCCGCGGAGTGTCCAGCACGCCGTCGTCGTCCCGCTCCGGAGAGGCGGCAACGCCCGCGCCCACGGCCGCCGGCTGGTCCCAGGCGTGGCCCTGTTCGTGGTCCAGGTGCGTGGACTTCTTGTTCTTCAGCGCGAAGATGTAGACCAGCAGCGAGATCGCGATGGCCACCGTGACGTAGGTGAAGAACAGGTCTTCCCGGCCTTCCTTCTGCAGCGCCGCGCCGATCAGCGGGACGGTGCCGCCGAAGAGCGAGTTGGCGATCGCGTAGCCCAGGCCGACGCCGAGGGCGCGGATGGAGGCCGGGAACAGCTCGGCCTTCACCAGGGCGTTGATCGAGGTGTAGCCGCCGACGATCAGCAGGCCGCCCATCATCAGCAGGAAGGCCGTGAACGGGTTCTTGGTGCCCGCGAGGGTGGAGAGCAGCGGCCAGGTGAAGAGCACGCCGGTGATGCCGAACCAGAGCAGGAGCGGCTTGCGGCCCACCTTGTCCGAGATGATGCCGTAGACCGGCTGGAGCAGCATGAAGATGAAGAGTGCCCAGAAGTTGATCACCGAGGTGTTGGTCTTGGCGATGCCGGAGGTGTCGTTCATGAACTTCAGGATGAAGTTTGTGTAGGTGTAGAACGCCACCGTGCCGCCGAGGGTGATGCCGATGCAGACCAGCAGCGGCTTCCAGTAGCTGGTGAACAGCAGCTTCATGGTGCCCGGCTGGGCCTGGCCCGGAACGGCGGGGATCTTGGCGGCCTTGATCTGCTCCTCGGAGACGGTTTCCTCCATGGAACGGCGCAGCCACAGCACCACCAGGGCGGCGACGCCGCCGATCGCGAACGGGATCCGCCAGCCCCACTCGCCGAGATCGGCCTTGGGCATCACATTCTGCAGGATGACGAGGACCAGCAGGGCCAGCATCTGGCCGCCGATCAGCGTGACGTACTGGAAGCTGGAGAAGAAGCCGCGGCGCTTGGTGGTGGCGGCCTCGGACATGTAGGTGGCGCTGGTGCCATACTCGCCGCCCACGGAGAAGCCCTGGAGGACGCGGATCAGGACCAGCAGAATCATGGCCCACAGCCCGATCACCTGCTGGGTGGGCAGGACCGCGATGGCGAAGGACCCGGCGGACATCATCGTCACGCTCAGGGTCAGCGCCGCCTTACGGCCCTTTCGGTCGGCGTAGCGGCCGAAGAACCATGCGCCGATGGGGCGCATCAGGAACGACGTCGAGAAGACCGCCATGGCCTCGAGCCCGGCCTGCAGGTCGTCCTTGGAGTTGAAGAAGTGGGACTGGAAATAGGCCGCGAAGGCCGTGTAGACGTAGACGTCATACCATTCCACGAGGTTGCCCGCGGAGCCTTTGAGGATGTTGCCGACGGCCTTCCGGGTCTGGGCCGCTTCGGTCGGTTGGGTGCTCATCGATGAACCTTCCTGGATTCGGCGCCGCCAGCGAGCAACGCCGCCCGCCACCTTACGTCCCGTGATCCAGAACACTCCCGTTTAGTTCATATTGGTCATGCGCACAATGCGGAGCACTTTTCGGCAGTGGCAGGATGGAGCCATGACTTCCAACGCCGTGGACACCCAGACCACCCCCGCCGTCGCCCTGACCATCGCCGGTTCCGAGGCCACCGGCGGCGCCGGCGCGCAGGCGGACCTGAAGACCTTCCAGGAACTCGGTGTCTTCGGGATCGTGAACCTCACCTGCATCGTCTCCTTCGACCCGAAGGACAACTGGAACCACCGCTTCGTACCGGTGGACCAGCAGGTCATCGCCGACCAGCTGGAGGCGACGACGGCGGCCTACGGCGCCGGGTCCGGCGCGCCGTCGCTGCTGGACACCGTCAAGATCGGCATGCTGGGCAGCCCCGACACCATCTCCACCGTGGCCACCGCCCTGTCCGAGGGCGCCTTCCGCAACGTGGTGCTGGACCCCGTCCTCATCTGCAAGGGCCAGGAGCCGGGCCACGCCCTGGACACCGACCAGGCGCTCAAGGCGCAGATCCTGCCGCTGGCCACCTTCGTCACGCCGAACCACTTCGAGGCCGAGTCGCTCTCCGGGCTGGAGATCACCGACGTCGAATCCCTGAAGGCCGCGGCCGTGCGCATCCACGAACTCAGCGGCGCCGCCGTGCTGGCCAAGGGTGGCGTACGCCTGGCCGGACCCGACGCCGTCGACGTCTTCTACGACGGCGAGACCCTCGAGGTGCTCTCCGCCCCGAAGGTCGGCGACGTCGCCGTGTCCGGTGCCGGTTGCTCCCTGGCCGCCGCGGTCACCGCCGAACTGGCCAAGGGCGCCGCACCGCTGGAAGCCGCCCGCACCGCGAAGGACTTCGTCACCGCCGGCATCCGCAACCGGGTAGCCTCCGGCGCCCCGTTCGACGCCCTCTGGCAGGGCGGCCCGCGCTAAGCCGCCACCGCCTTACCGCCGCGGAATGTTCCGCAGGTTGCTGCGGGCCATGCTCACGGCCTCGCCCGCGCCGCGGTTGAGCACCACCTTGGACATGGCCGTGGCGAAACCCAGCACCTGCGCACCCTTGATCTTCGGCGGGATGGAGAGTGCCTTCGGGTCCGTGATCAGCTCCACCAGCGACGGTCCGGGGTGCGCGAACGCTTCCCGGTAGGCCTCGGCAATCTTCGCCGGATCGGTGACCCTGACCGCGTGGAAGCCCAGCGCCCGGGCCACCTGCGCGTAGTTCGCGTCCGGGACGTCCACGCCGAAGTCGGGCAGGCCGTCCACCAGCATCTCCAGCTTCACCATGCCCAGGGTTGAGTTGTTGAACACCACCACGTTGACCGGCAGCCGGTGCGCGGCCACCGTGATCAGCTCACCCAGCAGCATGGACAGGCCGCCGTCGCCGGAGACCGAGACCACCTGGCGGCCGGGATAGGCCAGCTGCGCTCCGATGGCGTGCGGCAGCGCGTTGGCCATGGAGCCGTGCAGGTAGGAGCCGATCAGCCGCCGGGTGCCCAACGGGTTGATGTAGCGGGCGGTCCAGACGTTGCACATGCCGGTGTCGGCGGTGAAGACGGCGTCCTCGGCCGCGATCTGGTCCAGCAGTGACGCCGCGTATTCGGGGTGGATGGGCTGGGTTTTCTCGACCTTGCGCGTATAGGCGCCGACGGCCTTGTTCATCAGCCGGTCGTGCTTCTTCAGCATCGCGTCCAGAAAGCGGCGGCTCTTCTTCGGCGTGACCAAGGGCATCAGCGCGGCAAGGGTGGGCAGCACGTCGCCGTGCACCGCGACGTCGATGTCGGTGCGCCGGCCCAGGTTTTCGGCGGCCCGGTCCACCTGCGCCGTCCTGGTCCCGGGCAGGAACTGGTCGTACGGGAAGTCAGTGCCCAGCAGGATCAGCAGGTCCGCGTCCTCGATCCCCTCCGCGGCCGCCCCGTAGCCCAGCAGCCCGGTCATGCCGATGTCGTAGGGATTGTCGTACTGCATGAAATCCTTGCCGCGCAGCGAGTGGCCGATCGGGGCCCTCACCAGTTCCGCGAGGGCGATCACCTCGTCGTGCGCGCCCTCGACGCCGGCCCCTGCGAAGATGGCGACCTTCCCGGCGTCGTTGATGGCGTCCGCGAGCTCCCGGACGCTGGCGGGGTCCGGGACCATGACCGCCGGCCGGAACGCCGCAGGAGCCGGGGTCTCGGCGGCGACCTCCAGCCCGGCGATGTCACCGGGCAGGGTCACGACGGCGACGCCGCGGAGGGCCGTGGCGTGCTGGATGGCGCTGTGCATCACCCGCGGCGCCTGTTCGGCGGTGCTGATGAGTTCGGAGTAGACCGAGCATTCGTTGAAGAGCCGGTCCGGGTGGGTCTCCTGGAAGAAGCTGCTGCCGATCTGCTTGCTCGGGATGTGCGAGGCGATGGCAAGCACGGGAGCGCCAGAGCGGTTGGCGTCGTACAGGCCGTTGATCAGGTGCAGGTTGCCCGGTCCGCAGGAGCCTGCGCAGACGGCGAGCCTGCCGGTCAGCTGGGCCTCGGCCGCGGCGGCGAACGCGGCGGCCTCTTCGTGCCGGACGTGGATCCAGTCGATGCCGCCCTTCGCGGCGCCACCGGTCTTCCGCACGGCGTCCACGATCGGGTTCAGGCTGTCGCCCACGATCCCGTAAATCCGCTGCACGCCGGCAGCCTGGAGTTGTTCGACAAGCTGGGTGGCAAGTTCCTTGGCCATAGTGCACGCTCCCGGGGTGTAAGTCGATGAGCTGACACTGGCCACAATAGTCGCCCCCTCCGACAAACCTTCCCCGAATGTGAGGGAGCGCCCCGCGATAGCGCACGAGACCTGAGGGAGCGTCGGTAGAAGGGGTCAGGAACCGGAGTGGGCCTGCAGGAAGGAGTAGACCTCGGTTTCGTCCACGCCAGGGAAGGCTCCGGGCGGCATGGCGGCGAGCAGGTGCGAGTGGGCCCGGGCCGAGGGCCAGGCGTTGCCGGCCCATTCCGAGGCCAGGGCGGCGGGCGGGCGCTTGCAGCAGCTCTCGTCCGGGCAGGTGGACTTGGACCGCTCGGTGGTGTCCCGGCCGCGGAACCACTTCACCTGTGCGTACGGCACCCCCACGGAGAGCGAGAACTCACCGTTCGCGGAGCGCTCGGTCCGGGCCGTGCACCAGTACGTCCCGGCAGGGGTGTCCGTGTACTGGTTGTAGGCGCTGAACTTGTCCGGGACGTCGAACACCACGCGCGAGGTCCAGTTCCGGCAGGACGGCTGGCCCTCGATGGCGCCGGTGTGGTCCTGCGGGAACGTCACGCCGTCGTTCTCGTACGCCTTGTAGATGATGCCGCTCTTGTGGGTCTTCTGGAAGTGGGTGCGCAGGTCCAGGTGCTCGGTGGCGAGGTTGGTGAAGCGGTGCGCGGCCGTCTCATAGGACACGGCGAAGGCGTCCCGGATGTCCTCGACGGCGATTTCCTTGGCCTGCTTGGCCCGCTGCAGGAACTCCACCGTGGCTTTCTCCGGCAGCAGCAGCGCCGCGGCGAAGTAGTTCGTGGCCACCCGCTGCATCAGGAAGTCCCCGTAATTGGTGGGTGTCTGGTGGCCCAGGACGTAGTGGCCCAGGGCCTGCAGCAGCACCGACCGGGGGTCGTGATCGCTGCGGGCGTTCTGCGTGAGGTAAATTCTGCGGTTCTTCAGGTCCGTCACGGACCGGGTGGAATGCGGCAGGTCGCCCACGTGGTGGAGGCTGAACCCAAGGTGCGCGGCGATGTCCGCGATGACGTGGTGGGACAGCGGACCGGAGGTGTGGCCCACCGCCGCGAGGACCTTCTGCGCCTCCGCCTCGTACTCGGGGAAGTAGTTGTTCCGCTCCCGCATCATGGCCCGCAGTCCACCGTTGGCCCGACGGGCTTCCTCGGGGGTGGCCACCTGCTCGTTGAGCCGCCGCTCCAGCTCGTGCTGCAGGCCCACCATGGACTCCAGCACATCCATCGGCAGCCGCGAGCTGATGCGGATTTTGGGCAGGTTCAGGGATTCGTAGAGCGGGCTGCGCTGGTAGCGTTCCAGCTCGATTTCGAGGGCCGCACGCCGGTTGGGCGGCTCCGCGCCGAGCAGTTCGTCGATGCTGACGCCCAGCGCCGAGGCCAGGTGTTGGAGCAGCCCCAGCTTGGGTTCGCGCTTGCCGTTTTCGATCAGGCTCAGCTGGCTGGGGGCGGTGCCGACGGCGGCGCTCAGGTCGTCCAGGGTCAGACCCGCCGCCTTGCGCAGGTGCCGGACCCGGCGGCCCATGCTGATCACGTCCACCTCGGGTTCGGCGGGGAGGGCGGGGGCTGCGGTCTGCCGGTTCCAGCTGCTCGGATGCATTTTTTGAGAATACGGGAAGAACTGCATTTCTTTCCAGAGGTTTCTTCTAGAAACCCTCTTGGAACTGCAGAAAAGTAGATCCCACAGAAAGTTTCACCGCTCCGGATTATCCGGCGGGTTCCCGCGAAGAGGCGGCCCCGCCGGCCCGGGCCATCAAAGGAGATCAGTAATGACCGCAGCATTTGAGCCCAACCAGCAGCCGTCCGCCCAGGACTCCGCCACCGAGCAGGCTGCCGCCCTGGAGCTCGAGTGGTCAGCCAACCCGCGCTGGGAAGGTGTCACTCGGGACTACTCGGCCGCCGACGTCGTCCGCCTCCGCGGCCGGGTCTCCGAAGAACACACCCTGGCCCGCCGCGGCTCGGAGAAGCTGTGGAAGCAGCTCACCGAGGAGCACAAGGAGGGCAAGTACACCAACGCCCTCGGCGCCCTGACCGGCAACCAGGCCGTGCAGCAGGTCAAGGCCGGCCTCCGCGCCATCTACCTTTCCGGCTGGCAGGTCGCCGCCGACGCCAATAACTCCGGCCACACCTACCCGGACCAGTCGCTGTACCCGGCCAACTCGGTTCCCACCGTGGTCCGCCGCATCAACAACGCCCTGCTCCGCGCCGACCAGATCGAGTTCTCCGAGGGCATCCAGACGGTCGAGGACTGGATGGTCCCGATCGTCGCCGACGCCGAGGCCGGATTCGGCGGCCCGCTGAACGCCTACGAGCTGATGAAGTCCATGATCCAGGCCGGCGCCTCGGGCGTGCACTGGGAAGACCAGCTCGCCTCGGAGAAGAAGTGCGGCCACCTCGGCGGCAAGGTCCTCATCCCCACCCAGCAGCACGTCCGGACGCTGAACGCCGCCCGCCTGGCCGCCGACGTCGCCGGCACCCCCACCGTCGTCATCGCCCGCACCGACGCCGAGGCAGCCACCCTGATCACCTCCGACGTCGACGAGCGGGACCAGGAATTCATCCTCCGCGAAGGTGGACAGCCCGTTCGCACCGCGGAGGGCTTCTACAAGGTCCGCAACGGCATCGAACCCTGCATCGCCCGCGCCAAGGCCTACGCCCCGTACTCCGACCTGATCTGGATGGAGACCGGCACCCCGGACCTCGCCCTGGCCCGTAAGTTCGCCGAGGCCGTCAAGGCCGAGTTCCCGGACCAGATGCTCTCCTACAACTGCTCGCCGTCGTTCAACTGGCGCAAGCACCTCGACGACGACACCATCGCCAAGTTCCAGCGCGAACTCGGCGCCATGGGCTTCACCTTCCAATTCATCACCCTGGCCGGCTTCCACGCCCTGAACTACTCGATGTTCGACCTCGCCCACGGCTACGCCCGGGAAGGCATGAGCGCCTACGTCGAGCTGCAGGAGAAGGAATTCGCCTCCGAAGCACGCGGCTACACCGCCACCAAGCACCAGCGCGAAGTCGGCACCGGCTACTTCGACGACATCGCCACCGCGCTCAACCCGAACGCATCCACCCTGGCCTTGGTGGGATCCACCGAAGAAGGCCAGTTCCACTAATTTTCCCCAACTAGATAGCAGTAGTTGTCGTTTTGGAGAGTCAAAACGACAACTACTGCGACTCAGTTGGGCCTTGCAGGGAGAGATTTGAAATGAACAGCTTCACTGACAACTTCACCATCAACGGCATCACGTTGACCGCCCAGCCGATTTGCCGGCAGAGCGAGGTCCTGACGCCGGACGCGCTGGCCTTCATCACCAAGCTGCACCGGGCGACGGCGGGGCGGCGGCAGGAGCTGTTGCAGGCCCGGCGCGACCGGCGCCAGCAGATCACCCGCGGCCAGGATCCCCGGTTCCTCCCGGAGACCGCCGCCATCCGCAACGACCCCGAGTGGCAGGTCGCTCCCCCGGCACCCGGCCTGGAGGACCGCCGCGTCGAAATCACCGGCCCGGTGGACAAGAAGATGGCCATCAACGCGCTGAACTCCGGCGCGAAGGTCTGGCTCGCGGACATGGAGGACGCCTCCACGCCGTCGTGGCGCAACGTCATCCAGGGCCAACTGAACCTCACCGACGTCCTGGAGCGCCGGATCGACTTCACCTCACCCGAGGGCAAGGAGTACAAGCTGCGCCCCACCGAGGATCTGCCCACCATCGTGGTCCGCCCCGCGGCTGGCACCTGCCGGAGAAGCACATGCTGATCGACGGCGTGCCGGTGGCCGGCGGAATCGTCGACTTCGGCCTGCATTTCTACCACAACGCCCGGCGGCTGATGGCCCAGGGCAAGGGCCCCTACTTCTACCTGCCGAAGATCGAGAACCACCTCGAGGCGCGGCTCTGGAACGACATCTTCATCCTGGCCCAGGACCTGCTGGGCATCCCGCAGGGCACCATCCGCGCCACCGTGCTGATCGAGACCATCACCGCCGCGTTCGAGATGGAGGAGATCCTCTACGAACTGCGCGAGCACGCCGCCGGGCTGAACGCCGGCCGCTGGGATTACATCTTCTCGCTGATCAAGAACTTCCGGACCCGCGGCCCCCGCTTCGTCCTGCCGGACCGTGACCAGGTCACCATGACCCAGCCATTCATGCGGGCCTACACCGAACAGCTGGTGCGCGCCTGCCACAAGCGCGGCGCCATGGCGATCGGCGGGATGGCCGCGGCCGTCCCCAACCGCAAGGACGAGGCGGCCAACGCCATCGCCCTGGACAAGGTCCGTGCCGACAAGACCCGCGACGCCGCCGACGGCTTCGACGGCTCCTGGGTGGCGCACCCGGACCTGGTGCCGGTGTGCCGCGAGGTGTTCGACGGCGTCCTCGGCGAACGCCCGCACCAGCTGGACCGCCTCCGCGAAGACGTCACCCCCGATGACCGCGCCCTGATCGACATCGCCTCCACCACCGGCACCATCACCGAACGCGGCGTGCGGATCAACATCGAGGTGGGCATCCGTTACATCGAATCCTGGCTCCGCGGCAACGGTGCCGTGACCATCCACAACCTGATGGAGGACGCCGCCACCGCGGAGATCTCCCGCTCGCAGCTGTGGCAGTGGATCTTCTCCCGGGCCATCACGGACCAAGGCGACGTCATCACCCGCGACTGGATTGAGGACATGCTGGACGAGGAATTCGCCAAGCTGGAGCGCTTCGAAGGGGACCGGTTCGCCGACGCCCGTGACATCTTCGAGGAGGTCACCCTCAGCAACGAGTTCCCTGCCTTCCTGACCCTTCCCGCCTACGACCGGTACCTGCACGAGGCCCGCGACGGCGCCGACTCGGCCATCAAGGCAGCGGACCTGGTGGCCGCATAACCGGCGGTCCCGCAAAGAATTCCGTCCGCCGGACCGCCACGCCCTTCGCAACAGGCCCCCGAAATCCGGGGCGGCGGCCCGGCAACGGAACCCCTTTCCCGCCCGACAACGGCGTCGAACGGATACGTCAGGCCCATGACCCGATCCCGGGTCATGGGCCTGACGTGTTGGTTCCTAGTGTGCGGCCTTCGGGATGTGCCGCAGGGAAAGAGCGCAGCCGATGTTGAACATGGCCACCGAGCCGAGAATCATCAGCAGCGGCCCGGTCCACGAGTCCGAGACCCCGTGGACGAAGCCCATCAGGGTGGGGGCCACGGCGCCGAAGGAGTAGCCTGCGCCCTGGACGATGGCGGAGAGCCGGCCCGCGGAGGCCTGGTCGCGCGCGAGCTGGATGATGGCGATGAAGATCAGGGTGATGCCGCCGCCCTGGGCCACGCCGCCAAGGGCGGACCACAGCCACCACAGTTGCGGCGCCAGCAGCAGACCCACGGGAACGGTCAGCCAGAGGGCTCCCAGGGTGAGCCCCACCGTCGTCGTCGACGCGAATCGCGCCGCCAGCGGAACGCCGAGGCCTCCGGCGATCGCCAGGATCTGGAACAGCGAGGACCCGGCGCCGGCCGCGGACGGGGCCAGGCCGATCTCGTCGGCCAGCAGGCTGGGCAGCCAGGCGGTGACCCCGTAGTAGGAGAAGGCCTGGCCGGCGAAGCCCGCCGTCAGGGCCACGGTGATCCACGGTGAAGCGGGCGCGCCGGTTGCCTTGGCGGGGTCCGAGCCGGGAATCGCCTCAGGGCGGATCGAGCGGCGCCCGACGGCGAGCGCCCAGACCGCGCCGGCGGCGACGGCGAACAGGGCGCAGGCCGCGATCGCCGGGCGCCAGCCGAGCCACTCGGCCAGCGGGGCGGTCACCATGGAGGTGACAAAGGAGCCGATGTTCAGGGCCGCTGTGTAGGTGCCCATGGCCGCACCCTGCCGGGCGGGACTGAAGTCGCGGCGGATAATCAGCGGCACCACGATGTTGCCGATCGTGATGGCGATGCCCAGGATCACGGTGCCAAGCATCACCAGAGCGCCACCGCCGGCGGAGCGGACGATGACGCCGAGCAGCACGCCCAGCAGGGTCAGGGTCACGGCGAACTCGGGACCCAGCTTCCGCCCGGTCAGCGACGCCAGCGGGGCCGCGAGGGCGAAGCACAGCACGGGGATGCCGGTCAGGAAGCCGATTTCGACCGGCGAGAAGCCCAGGTCGGTGCGCATGTTCTGCACCACGGGCGCGACTGCGACGAACGGGCCGCGCATGTTCAGGGCGATCAGGCCGATCGCCAGCATGATCAGCCAGGCCTTGGGCTGTTTGGTGGCAGCCATCACGGCAGCACCGGCCCGGGCCGGGCACCTTCGGTCTGGGCCGTGACGGACCGGCTGAAATATGTTTTCATCAATCCCATTGCTATCACGGCGGTCCGGGGCCGGGCTTCCGCCGCGGCCAGATGACGGCCCCGGCACCGGCCGTGACCGCCCGACTGACTCCTCGCCCGGCACCGGGACTAGGGTTTTGCTATGACCCACCTGATCCGGAAAGCCACCCCCGCAGATGCCGGCGCCCTGGCCGAACTGGCCGCCGTCACTTTCCCTCTCGCCTGCCCGCCCGAGTCGCGGCCGGAGGACATTGCGGCGCACATCGCCAACACCCTGAGCGAGCGGAATTTCCGGGACTACCTCGCCGACCCGGACGTGACGGTGCTTGTCCTCGACGTCGACGGCGCCCTGCGCGGCTACAGCCTGCTGGTGGACCGGCCGACGCAGGATCCCGACGTGGCTTCCGCCCTGGGCCTCACCCCGGCCGCCGAACTCAGCAAGTGCTACGTGCACCCGGACCACCACGGCGTCGGCGCGGCCGCCGAGCTGATGCGGGCCAGCGTCGCCGCCGCGGCCGCCACCGGCGCCCGCGGGCTCTGGCTGGGGGTCAACAGCCAGAACGCCCGGGCCATCCGTTTCTACGAAAAGTCCGGTTTCCGGCAGGTGGGCACCAAGTCCTTCCGGCTGGGCGACACAGTGGAACACGATTTCGTGCTGGAACGTCCGCTCGCCGACTGACCCGGCTCCGCCGTCGTTGTCCGGGAATGCCCCGGGGGCATCTCGGTTGTGGAAAGCATGAAGATTGAGATTTGGTCCGACGTCGCCTGCCCCTGGTGCTACATCGGCAAGCGCCGTTTTGAAACCGCCCTGGCCGCCTTCCCCCACCGCGATTCCGTGGAGGTCCAGTGGCGCAGCTTCCAGCTGGACCCGAACCTGCCGGAGCACTATGACGGCACCGAACTGGACTACCTGAGCACCCGCAAGGGCCTGGACCCGCAGCAGGTCGCCGGCATGTTCGACCACGTGGCCGCGCAGGCCGCCGGGGAAGGCCTGAACTACAAGTTTGGCGACGTGGTGGTGGCGAACAGCTTCGCGGCGCACCGCCTGATCCACCTCGCGGCGGCCCACGGCAAGCAGGATGTCGCCAAGGAACGGCTGCTCAGCGACCACTTCGAGCACGGCCAGGACATCGGGAACCGGTCCTATCTCACCTCGCTGGGCCTCGAGCTCGGGATCGACGCCGCCGAGGTCGACGAGCTCTTCACCACCGATAAGTACTCCGACGCCGTCCGCAACGACATTGCCGAGGGCCGCGCCCTTGGCGTGAGCGGCGTGCCGTTCTTCGTGATCGACCGGAAGTACGGGATTTCAGGCGCCCAGCCGGCCGAGACGTTCAGCGCGGCCCTGGACCAGGCCTGGCAGGAGAGCCAGCCGCTGGTGATGGTTGATGCCTCAGGCGCCGACGGCGCTGCCTGCGGCCCGGACGGCTGCGCGATCTAGGCGATACCCTCAGGCGGGCTGTGCCAGATCCACGGTGCGGCCCGCCTCGTCCGGTACGCAACGGATGATCTCCAGCGCCTCGACGTCCAGCAGCTTCCGCGCCCCGGTCCGGGAATCGAGGATCCAGAACAGCTCCATCAGGGGCACCGTCTGGGTCACCCGCCCGCGGTGGAAGAGCCTGCCGTTGTGCCAGGCCTCGATGTCGTCCCCAACCGACAGCTCCGCGCACGTCGTCACGGCCGTCCCGTTGTCCTCCATGAAATTGCTCCTCCCCAGCGTCCGCCCCGTCGTCGGGGCTCCCATGATCCCCAGCTTGCCCCGCCCACGTTTCGGCGGCGTTTCCGGCAGGTGATATTTCCGCGTCACAGGCAAAGAGCCGACGGCGGGGTTATGGGCTAGCTGGCCGCCCGCCGGAACTTTACTGACAGATCGCGCTAAAGTGTCCGTATGCCCAGGATTACGGCCGCGAGCAACTCCGCCCAACGCGCCGAGACCCAGCGGCGGATTCTCACCGCCTTCGGTGAACTGCTGTTCACGCACGGGCTTCCCGGGCTGACCATGACCGACGTCGCCCGGCACGCCCAGATCGGCCGCACCGCCGTCTACAACTACTACGCGGACATCGAAGAGCTCCTCATCGCGTACGCCCTGGACGAGACCGAACGCTTCCTGGTGGAACTCCGCGAGGCGCTGGCCGGCCTTGACAACCCTGTGGACCGCCTGGCGCTGTACGTCCGCGCTCAGGTGGCGGACCTCAGCCGCAGGCACCTGCCGCCGGGCCCGGCCATGGCCGCCGTCCTCTCCCCCGCGTCCTTCGCGAAGCTGGCGGACCACGTGGGCGAACTCAGCGTCCTGCTGCAGGACATCCTCCGCGACGGCGTCGCCCAGCACTACCTCCCGGACGCGGACATCGGGCAGCTCGCCCAGCTCATCCACGGCACACTCTCCTCCAGCGCCGCCCGCGGCGACGGGGCCGGGGCGGATCCCGAGGCGGAGGCGCGGATCGCTCGGACGGTGCGGTTCGTCCAGCTCGGTGCGGGCGCACGGTTCGACGACGCCGGCCGTCCCCTGCGCCTCACGGCCTGACGGTTTAGAGGGTCAAAGGTTTCGCTAGGGGTTGGGGCTGGCCGGCACGACGGACGGCACCACCGGCGTCGCCGGGGCGTCCGCCTCGCGGCGGGTCTCCCGCGGGCAGCTGAGCTTGCCGGGGGTCTGGTCGACCAGTTCCGGCTTGGCCAGGTCCTTGAAGTCACCGGTCAGGATCACGTCCACGGTCGCGTCGGTGCGGCCGTCCTGGACGTAGTCGGACCCCGGCAGGTTCCGCTGGACGCTGAAGGCCGAGGACTGCCCTGCCGCGCCTGAGACCACCAGCGCCACCCCGTGGAAGCCGGACTCGGTGTTGCCCACGGTGCCGACGGCGAACTTCCTGGCCACCAGCTCGTCCGCCACGGTCTTCGCCAGCCCCGGCCGGTTGGTGGAGTTATAGACGTTGAGCCGGATCTTCTCGTGCGGAACGTAGTCGTAGGTGGCCTCCGGGCAGGCCGAGACCGCGGCGGGGCTCCGCTCCGCCGTCGGAATCTTGATCTGGCCGTTCTGGATGGCCATCGCCACCACCACGGCGGCAACCAGCAGCCCCACCAGCAGCACCAGGACCACCCCGTGGAGGATCCGGCGCCGCATCCGGTCCGGATTCTCGAGCTCGTCCTCTTCGACAAACGTGGCCCGCAGATCCGAGCCCGTCACCACATGATGCCCATGCAGAACCGTCGGGTCCTGCGGCTTCCTAGCCATTGACCACCAGGACACGGGCGTGGATGGCGGTGCGCTGGTGCAGCGCGGTGCGGACGGCCCGGTGCAGCCCGTCTTCGAGGTACAGCACCCCGCGGAACTCCACGACGTGCGGAAACAGGTCGCCAAAGAAGGTGGAATCCTCGGCCAGCAGGGCCTCGAGGTCCAGGGTGCGCTTGGTGGTCACGAGTTCATCCAGCCGGACCGGGCGCGGCGGCAGTGCCGCCCAGTCCTTGGGCGTATGGAAACCATGGTCGGGGTAAGGGCGTCCCTCGCCCACAGCTTTGAAGATCACCATGCAAGCCTATGGAACAACCCGGGTCAGGGGAATCCACGGAGCCCCGGCGCCGGAGGTTGTGGCCAAACAGTAACCATCCGCGGCCCCCTGCACCGGCTGAGAGAATGGAGGCATGAGAGATTCCGAGGCTTCCACCCCGCCGCTGGCCCTACTGCTCGACGTCGACGGCCCCATCGCAAGCCCCGTCACCCGAACCGTCACCCCCGGCATCATCGCCGACCTGCTGACCCTCACCGCCGCCGGCATCCCCGTCATCTTCAACACCGGCCGCTCGGACGCCTTCATCCGCGAGCAGGTCATGGACCCGATGATCGCCGCCGGGATGCCCGCCGGCCTGACCGTCCACGCGATCTGCGAGAAGGGCGCCGTCTGGTTCAGCTACACGGCGGCGGGCCCCGGCACCGTCCACGTCGATGACGCCCTCGCCGTCCCGGCCGCGTTCGGCGACGACGTCCGGCGGCTGGTGGCCGAGGATTACGCGGCGCACATGTTCTTCGATGAAACCAAGCGCGCCATGGTCTCGGTGGAGCAGCACGTCGACGTCGCCAACGCCGACTACCGCGCCGAACAGGCCCTGTTCGACGCCGACGCCATGGACCTGATGCAGCGGCACGGCCTCGGCGTCGTCCGGCTGGATCGCCACGTCCCGGACAGCGACGACGCGATCGACTACCGCGTTGACCCCACAATCATCTCCACCGACATCGAGTCCGTCCGGCTCGGCAAGGACCTCGGCGCCAGCCGCGCCGTCGAACTGCTGGCCGCCCAGGGCATCACCCCGCAGGCGTGGCGGACGGTGGGCGATTCCCGCACCGACTACGCCATGGCGGACTGGCTCTTCCACAACGACCACCCGGTCAAGCATGTGGATGTCCGGCCGGCGGACGGCATCCCGGTCAAACCCTATGAGGTGCTGACCGCGGCGGACCTGGGGCTGGGCGCGGACGTCATCCACGACGACGCCGGCGCGGCCTTCCTGCGCCACTGGCGGGCCGCCCTGGCCGGCTGAGCCGCGGCCGCTGTGACGGACCGTTTTGGCGGCCCGCGATATCATGCCAGTAACAACGCGGCTAGCACGAAAGCCAGTCAGGAAAACGGAGAATCGACATCACCGACGCATTGATCCAGGACGAGATTTACTACGGCAGCCAGGCCACCGAGGACGACCACGCCCACGCAGAGGTCACGTCAGCGGCAGCCGTCGCCAGGTTCCGAACGCGCAGCGACATTGTCCGCAGGCACGGCCGCTACGCGCTGATCAATGAAAACCGCACCCCGTACCAGTCGATGGTCGAGGATCTGTTGTTCGTCCGTGAGGTGCTGGTCCGTGCCGATATCGATTACCTGCTGGTCCGGGGCAACAACCACCGGCCGGTGATCGCCGTGGACTGGAAGAACCGCCGGGAACTGCGCGCCGCACTGGTGGAGGCCTGCCGGGACGAGCCGTTCTACTCCATGACCGTGGACGCCAAGAAGAAGTCCTCGGTCCTGGTGGCCGACGGCGAGCTCTCGCCCAACCGCCAGGCCAGGATCTTCCGGCTCTACCGGCCCTGCGTGGAGCCCAACGGCGGCCTCGAATTCGGTGCCTCCGCCGGCGTGCAGCTGGAACTCTGGAGCTTCGAGGGCGACCAGCTGATCCTGCCTATCGAGAACTCCCTGACCCGCCGGACCCTGCTGGCCCAGGACGCGGTGCGCGGCACGGTCGAACGCTACGGCCACACCTGGCCCACGATTGAGAACATGTTCGCCGACCACGCCAGCGACATCAACTTCGACATCGACATCGTCTTCTCCTGGGTTGACGGCTCCTCCCCGAGTACATAGCCGCGCGCAAGGCCCGGATGGCCGGCGTCGTCGTCGGTGAGGGCGATGACCACGAGGCCCGCTTCCGGCAGATCAACGAGCTGAAGTACGCGCTGCGCTCCGTGTACATGTTCGCCCCGTGGATCCGGCGGATCTTCATCGCCACGGACTCCCCCGCCCCCGAATGGCTGGCCGACCACCCCGCGGTGACGATCGTGCGCAGCGAGGAGTTCTTCGCCGACACGTCCGTGCTTCCCACGCACAACTCGCAGGCGGTCGAGAGCCAGCTCCACCACATCGAGGGCCTCTCCGAGCACTACCTGTATTCCAATGACGACATGTTCTTCGGCCGCACCGTGGGCCCGGACATGTTCTTCACCCCGGGCGGCATCACCAAGTTCATCGAGGCGGAGACCCGGATCGGCCTGGGCGACAACGACGCCGAGCGGAGCGGGTTCGAGAACGCGGCCCGGGTGAACCGGAAGCTGCTGTGGAACCGCTTCGGTCGGATCACCACGCGCCATCTGGAGCACACGGCGGCGCCGCTGCGCCGCAGCGTCACCGCCAAGATGGAGCAGGAGTTCCCGGAGGAGTTCGCCCGCACGGCGGCCAGCCGGTTCCGCGCCGCGGACAACATCTCGGTGACGAACTCGTTCTACCACTACTACGCACTGCTGACCGGCCGGGCAGTGACCCAGACGGCGGCCAAGGTGCGTTACGTGGACACCACCGCCCGGGCGGGCCTGAACTACCTGCCCAAGCTGCTCTCCAAGCGGAACATGGACTTCTTCTGCCTCAACGACGGCAGCTTCCCGGAGGTCCCCGCCGAGGAACGCGCCGAGATCGTGACGGACTTCCTGGAGAAGTACTTCCCGATCAAGGCGCCCTGGGAGAAGTAGGCGGGACATTCCCGGACCGGCAGGCCGCGGGGACGCGGGCCTAGTTGAGGAACGTCATGCTCCGGTCGCCGGAGGCCGACGGGTTCTCCGGCCGGCCCTGGTCCGGGATGCGGATGCCGGCCGCGGCGATCCGCCGGGTGGCTTCCTCCGCTGTGACGAACTCGCCCACCGGCGGCAGCACCTCGCCCAGCAGGACCACCGAGTGCACGATGGTGTGCTCGTAGACGTGGACCAGGTTGAACGCCTGGCCGCTGTCCCGGCCCCTGCTGCCGCCCACCGGGACGTTCAGGTCCTGGGTGTAACAGGTTGCGGAGGCCACCGAGACGGGGATCCCGGCGAACGTGGCGGACGTGGAATAGTGCAGGTGCCCGGCCAGGATGGTGCGGACGTCCGTGCCCCGGAGCACCGCTGCGAGGGCCGCCTGGCCCCGCAATTCCACCAGCACCGCCAGGTCCAGGACGGACGGCACGGGCGGGTGGTGCAACGCCAGGATAGTGCCGTCCGGAGCCGGTGTGGCCAGCTCCGCCGCGAGCCAGTCGAGCTGTTCGGGGCTGAGTTCGCCGTGATGGAAGCCGGGCACCGAGGTGTCCAGGGTGATGATCCGCAACCCGTCCAGGAAGTAGCTGCGGTCCACGGGGCCATCGTGGGCGGGTTCGTCGAGCAGGCCGGTACGGAAGTTGGCCCGGTTGTCGTGGTTGCCCATGGCCCAGATGATCTTCGCGCCCATGGCCTCGCAGGCGGGTTCGACGATCCGGCGCAGCTTGGCGTAGGCGTCGGCCTCCCCGCGGTCGGCCAGGTCGCCGGTAAAAATCACCGCCTCGGGGCGCGCGCCGGAAGCCTGGACTTGCTCGAAAAGCTGGCGCAGGTGGGCCTCGGCGTCGACGACGCCGTGCAGCGGATCGGAACCGCCCAGCAGGTGCGCGTCACTGACGTGGAGTAGGAAATGGCGTGGCCGTGGGTGCTCGGCCTCGATGAGCTCCATTGCAACCTTCCTGGTTGGGTGGAGGCGGTCCCCCCAGCGATCCCTCTCAGTACCTTCTATCCAACCAGATTTCCGGCCGGACGTGGGCAAACTCAGGTAGGCAGCTTTAAAAACGGGCACGGCTACGCGTGCGGATTAGTAATCCGGCGGCACCCTACCTGCGCACCCTGGTGCAGGAAGGCTGCCGCCGGACCGTAGGTCACCCGGTGGGGCGGGCCCTAGCTGAGGTAGCCGTTCGGGTTCAGCACGTACTTGGTGGCGGCGCCGGCGTCGAACTCGGCGTAGCCCTTCGGTGCGTCCTCCAGAGCGATCGCCTTGGCGTTGACGTTCTTGGCGATGTGGACCTTGTCGTGCAGGATCGCCATCATCAGGCCGCGGTTGTACTTCATCACCGGGCACTGGCCGGTGGTGAAGCTCAGCGACTTGGCCCAGCCGGTGCCCAGGCTCAGGCTGAGCGCGCCCTTCTTGGCCGCCTCGTCGACGCCGCCTGGGTCGCCGGTGACGTAGAGCCCGGGAATGCCCAGCGCCCCACCGGCCGCAGTGAGCTCCATCAGGGAGTTCAGCACCGTGGCCGGTGCCTCCTTGGCGTCATGTCCGTGGCCCTTGGCCTCGAAGCCGACCGCGTCAACGCCGCAGTCAACCTCGGGAACGCCCAGGATCTGCTCGATCTGCTCGGCCGGTCCGCCCTTGGACAGGTCGATCGTCTCGCAGCCGAAGCTTCGGGCCTGCTTGAGCCGGTCCTCGTTCATGTCGCCGACGATGACGACGGCGGCGCCGAGCAGCTGCGCACTGGTCGCGGCCGCGAGGCCCACCGGGCCGGCGCCCGCGACGTACACGGTGGATCCGACGCCGACGCCCGCGGTCACGGCGCCGTGGAAGCCGGTGGGGAAGATGTCCGAAAGCATGGTCAGGTCCATGATCTTCTCGAGGGCCTGGTCCCGGTCCGGGAACTTCAGCAGGTTCCAGTCCGCGTACGGCACCAGTACGTAGTTGGCCTGGCCGCCCACCCAGCCGCCCATGTCCACGTAGCCGTAGGCGCTTCCGGGCCGGTCGGGATTGACGTTCAGGCAGATGCCGGTCTTACGTTCCTTACAGTTGCGGCAGCGTCCGCAGGCGATGTTGAACGGCACCGAACAGATGTCGCCAACCTTGATGAACTCGACATCGGGACCGACCTCGACGACCTCGCCCGTGATCTCGTGGCCCAGCACCAGGTCGGCGGGGGCAGTGGTGCGGCCGCGGACCATGTGCTGGTCCGATCCGCAGATGTTCGTCGCGACGGTCTTGAGGATGACGCCGTGGCGCACCTGCCGGCCGACGTTGGCCGGGTTAACGCCTGGTCCGTCTTTGAGTTCGAAAGTGGGGTAGTCAATGTCGATGAGTTCGACTTTCCCTGGCCCCTTGTAGGCAACGGCTTTGTTTCCTGTCATCACTTTCCTCCTGGTTTCACGGACCCCAATGTTGAGTGCCCAGTTGTGATTCACGAAGCGTTCTGATGCACCCTCCTGGCCAGCGTCGATCACGCTGCCGGCGGGCGCCGCAAGAAAGCCGCGAACCGGCCCGAACGTCGGAGGGTCCGGCCAGTCTAGGACGGGATGACGCGGAGGGATAGACCCCTCGGGCCCTTGTGGGCCGAGGGTCCCAGCCGGTGCTTAGGCGAGCGCGGCCTGCACCGCCTCGATCACCTCGGGGGCGTCGGGTTCAACGGTCGGGGCGAACCGGGCGACGATCTCGCCGTCGCGGTTGATCAGGAATTTCTCGAAGTTCCACTTCACCAGGCCCGGCAACAGGCCCTTCTTGAACTTGGTGAGGCGGGCGTAGAGCGGGTGCTGGTTCTTGCCGCGCACGTCGGCCTTGGCGGTCAGCGGGAAGGTGACGCCGAAGTTCCGGTCGCAGAACTCGGCGATGTCCGCGTCGCTGCCCGGTTCCTGGCCGGCGAACTGGTTGCAGGGCACGCCCAGCACGGTGAAGCCCTCGTCCTCGAACTTGTTGTGCAGGGCCTGGAGGCCGGCGTACTGGGGCGTGAAGCCGCACTGCGAGGCAACGTTCACCACCAGCACCACCTGCCCACGGTAGCGGCCGAAGTCTGTTTCGGTGCCGTCGTTGAGGGTGAGCGGAACGGAGTAAAGGTCGGTCATGGCGGGGTCCTCCCGGGCGTCGAGTCGGCGTGCCGGAAGCATAGCCCGGCGTGGTCACAACCGTAATTCGACGCCGACGGGCGGCGGTATGGGTGGCCGGCGGCCGGAGGGCCGGGGGCCAGGAGTCAGGCGGTCAGGGTGCGACCGTGCCGGTGGGGGCCGGAGTGCCGCTCGGCGCGGGAGCCGCAGTGACGGGCGGGGCGGTCAGTTCCGGGGCCGGCGAGGTCACCGGCGGGGGCACCTCGACGACGGGCGGCGGCGCCGGGGCCGGCGGGGGCACCTCGACGACGGGCGGTGGTGGCGGAGGCACCTCGACGACGGGCGGTGGTGGCGGAGGAACCTCCACGACCGGCGGAGGGGTCACCACGGGCGGCGGCGCCTCCGTCACCGGCGGCGGGGCCGGGGTGGTCACCGGGGGCGCTGGCGGCGTGGTCACCGGCGGAGGCGTGGACGGCGGCTCCGAGCCGACCGGCGGGGTGGTGGCCGGGGGCGTTGTCGCGGGCGGCGTGCTGGTGGTCGGCGTACTCGTAGTCGGGGACCCCGTCGTGGTGCCGGTCGCCGGCGGAGCCGCAGTGACCGGTTCGGAGGTCACCGGCGCCGAGGTGCCGGGCGCCTGCCCGGTGGTGGACGACGGCGGCCGGGTGGGTGAGAGGGCGTCCGCCGTCGGTGAGGGCGAAGGTGAGTAGGAAGCGGTGTAGCCGGGCAGCTGCGGGAGCAGGGCGGCAGGGATCTCCTGGGCACCGTTGGCCACCTCGTGCCGGCCATCGTCGGAGACCGGGATGGCCCAGCCCAGCGAGGCGTTGGAGGGCACCCCGGCGTCGGGCGCGTAGCTGGTCATCTCCAGGGGGCCCAACGGATCGGTCTGCGTAATGGGCAGGAACGTCCAGTCCAGCGGGTCCTTGTGCACCCCGTTGAGGATGGTCTCGAAATGCAGGTGGCAGCCGGTCGAGGACCCCGTGGTACCCACCTTGGCGATCACCTCGCCCACCCGGACCGAGTCGCCCTTCTTCACGGCGATCCCCTCCAGGTGGTTGTAGGTGGTGATCAGGCCGTTGCCGTGGTCGATCTCTACGCGGTTCCCGCCGCCCCAGGGGTGCCAGCCCACGGCGCGCACCACCCCGGCGTCGGCGGCGTAGACGCGCGTCCCGCAGGCTGCCGCGAAATCCTGGCCCCAGTGGAACTCCCCGGCCACCCCGGAGAGCGGGCTGGTCCGCAGACCGAAGGGCGACGAGGGGTTCAGGACCTCCAGGGGTGCCATGAGGAAGCCCTCCGCGGGCCGCTTCAACCCGGAGGAGGCGACGTTGAGCTCCCCCGCGGGGCCGTCCTTGGTGCCCGTGAGTACGGCCGAGCGCGAGTACGCCACCAGCGCCTGCGGATCCGTCGTGAAGCCCGCGCCCGGGTCGCCCGCGGCCGTGACCGCACCGGCGGCCGCGGCCTGCGCTGCGCCCGTCGCGGCCGCCGTCGTTCCCCCGGCGGCGGTGGGCGCCGCCCCGGGCCGCAACGTGGGGCTGACCGCCACGTCCCGGTCCGGCACGCCGACCGAGACCACGGCCGTTCCCGCGCCGGTGACTCCCTGGACCCCGAACGTCAGCACGGCCAGCGAGAGGCAAAACCCTCCCGAGAGGCAGCGCACCGCCACGATCCGTTTTCTTGTTTTTGGTTCGCTGGTCGTGTTTCCCCAGTGCTTTCCCACGATGTAAACCCCACATCCTCAGCCGCCGGCAACGCGGGCTGACCTTTTTCATGGGACCACAATCGGCATGGGGTGTGAACCGTCCGAACTACCCTTCTTGAAACTCGGGTAGCACCTCAGTAGTCGCGGGCCGGACACCAAGTACCGCAGGGCGGGATCCGGGGCAGAATGGACCATGCGCACTATGCTGCAGAATTTCCAGGCCGAACTCCGGCATACCTTCACCGGGTCACGGGACACGGCGCCGCCCTGGGTGGCCCGTCTCAAGGAGGGCGACGACGCCGGCTACCACCTGCCGGGCTCGGCCGTCTGGACGGTGCACGGGGGCATGCCCGCGATCGTGGCCGGCATCCGGGCGCTGCTGATGCAGTCGCTTCACCCCGGCGCCCTGACCGGCGTGCACGAGCATTCACACTTCCGCGAGGACCCGTTGGGCCGCCTGGCCCGCACCATCCGCTGGATCTTCACCGTCACCTACGGGTCCACGACGGCGGCGAGGGAGGCCACGGCGTGGGTCCAGCGCCTGCACGAACCGGTCCGCGGCGACTACCGGGACGCCGCGGGGGACGTCAGGCCCTACGCGGCGAGCGACCCGGAGTTGCTGCGCTGGATCCACATCGCCTTCACCGATGCCTTCCTGACGGCCCACACCATGTTCGGGTCGGCGATTCCGGGCGGGCCGGACGCCTACGTCCGCGAATGGGCGCAGGCCGGGGAAATGATGGGTGTGGAGTCGCCTCCGGTCAGTGCCGGGCAGATGCGCCGCGAGCTCCGCGACTGGTACGACGGCGGGACGCTCACCACCGGGCAGATGGTTGCCGAAACCGTGCACTTCATCCGGCATCCTCCCCTGCACCCGATGCTCAGGCCGGGCTACCGGGTGCTGTTCGCCGCCGCGGTGGCAAGCCTGGAACCGGAGTACCGCGAGCTGCTCGGGCTTCGGACCGCCCGGCTGGGGCCCTTTCCCCTGCCGGTGAAGCTGATCACCCGGGCCACCCTCGGCGTCGTCCATCTGGCCCTCGGCCGGACGGGTCCGAGCGAACTGGCCGCCCGCTCACGGCTCCGCCGCCTCGGATTCCAGGCCTGACGGTGTCCGGAGCCAGGACGCAAAAGGCCCCGGTCCAAGGGACCGGGGCCAACCGCGGAGAATGGGGGATTTGAACCCCCGAGGGCGTTAACCCAACACGCGTTCCAGGCGTGCGCCATAGGCCGCTAGGCGAATTCTCCAGTTGCTTCTGAATCAAAAGCAGATACTAGACTACCCGAACTTCCGCCTGTCGACCAATCGGGGTGCCGACGGGCCTGAATGGCCCCTGCCCGGGAGCGGATTCGGGGCAGGCCGGGATCTCGGGTAAAGTAGTCGACGGCCCCTCATGTGGCGTCATCCTGTTGAACTCCCCCAGGACCGGAAGGTAGCAAGGGTAAACGGGCTCTGGCGGGTGCATGAGGGGTCTTTTATGTCTGTGCCGATTGGTAGGGTTTAAGCGTGACCGTAACTACCGCCCTGTACCGCCGCTACCGGCCTGATTCGTTCGCGGATGTCATCGGGCAGGAGCACGTCACCGACCCCCTGATGACGGCGTTGCGCAAGAACCGCGTCAACCACGCCTACCTCTTCTCGGGCCCGCGCGGCTGCGGCAAAACCACCTCCGCCCGCATCCTGGCCCGCTGCCTGAACTGCGCCGAGGGCCCCACCGACACCCCCTGCGGCGTGTGCCCCAGCTGCGTGGAGCTGGCCCGCGGCGGCGCGGGTTCCCTGGACGTCATCGAGATCGACGCGGCAAGCCACGGCGGCGTGGACGACGCCCGCGATCTGCGTGAACGGGCCACCTACGCCCCGGTCCGGGACCGCTACAAAATCTTCATCATCGACGAGGCCCACATGGTCACCTCGGCAGGGTTCAACGCGCTGCTGAAGATCGTCGAGGAGCCGCCGGAACACATCAAGTTCATCTTCGCCACCACCGAGCCGGACAAGGTGATCGGCACCATCCGGTCCCGCACGCACCACTACCCGTTCCGCTTGGTTCCGCCGGAGCCCCTGATGGCCTACCTCGAGCAGCTCTGCCAGCAGGAGAACGTCCCGGTGGCGCCGGGCGTCCTCTCGCTTGTGATCCGCGCCGGCGGCGGCTCGGTGCGCGACTCGCTCTCGGTCCTGGACCAGCTGATGGCCGGCGCCGGCCCCAACGGCCTGGACTACGAGCTGGCCGTGGCCCTGCTGGGCTACACGCACGCCTCGCTGCTGGACGACGTCGTCGAGGCCGTGGCCGCCGCCGACGCGGCCACGGTGTTCCGCGCCGTGGACCGCGTGATCCAGACCGGTCACGACCCGCGCCGTTTCGTAGAGGACCTGCTGGAGCGCTTCCGCGACCTCATCATCGTCCAGGCGATGCCGGAGAGCGCCCAGTCCATTCTTCGGGGCATGCCGGCGGACCAGATCGCCCGGATGCAGAGCCAGGCGCACAACCTTGGCGCGGCCGAGCTCTCCCGGGCGGCGGACGTGACCAACACGGCGCTCACCGAGATGACGGGCGCCACCTCCCCGCGGCTGCACCTTGAACTGCTGTGCGCCCGAATCCTGCTGCCCAGCGCGGAGCAGACCGAGCGTGGCATCGCCGCCCGGATCGACCGCGTGGAGCGGCGCCTCAACTACGCCGGATCCGACGGCGGCGTCCCGGCAGCCATGCCCGCTGCTGCGGCACCCGCGGCTGCTGCCGCTCCCGCTGTTGCGCCCACGGCCCAGGCACCTGCTGAGAGCCGGGCACCTGCTGAGAGTCAGGCACCCGCCGCGACTCAGGCACCCGCGGTTCGGGCACCGGAACCGGCCGCCCCCGCCCCGGAGCGGACACCGGCCGCACCTCCCGCCGCGGCCCAGCCGTCCGCTCCCATGCCTGCGCCCGCAGTATCGGCCGAGCCGCCACACCAGTCCCCTGCTCCGAGCCGGGCAGCCGCTCCGGCCGCCGCCCACAACGGCGCCAGCAACGCCGCGCGTCCAGACCAGACTCAGGCACCGGCACCAACGTCGACAGCAGCGCCCACGCCGGCACCCGCAGGCACCCCCGCTCCCGCTCCTGCTGGGACGCCCGCGCCGCGGGCCTCCCAGCCCGCCGAGGCTGCCCCGGTTGCCGCTCCAGCGGCCGCCGCCCCGGGCTCCGGCTCGGGACCCGATGTGGAGGTGCTGCGCCGCGCCTGGCCGGAAGTCCTGCAGACCCTGACCAGGATCAAGCGCAGCACCTGGGCCCTGGTGGAGCCGAACGCCCAGGTGGGTCATGTGGAGGGCCACGTCCTGACGCTGCTCTTCAGCACCGCCGGGCTGGCCGGGGCCTTCGGCCGAGGTGACCACGCCGAGAACCTCCGGCAGGCGATCCACAAGACGATCGGCATCGACTGCCAGATCACCGCCGTCGCCGGCGGGTCCAAGAGCCCAGCGAGCTCTGAGCCAAACCCAAAAGCGCCTACTGAGCCCGAGGCTGCTGCCCCCAGCTCGGCCGACGTAGCGTGGGGCCTCGCGCCTGCAACCGCCCCGGCCGCCGCGCCCAGGCCGGCCTCGGGCGCCCCACGCGATGCTGCCCCGGCAGCCGCCGCAACGCCTGCCGCGGCAGAAACCTCCGTTGCTGCGTCGGCTCATTCCGCTCCGGCGCAGTCTGCGCACGCCCAGCCTGCTCCGATCCAGTCCGCTCCCGCTCAGCCTGCTCCGGCGGCACCCGCGGCGAACCGCGGAACCGTTTCTCGGGAGACATCCGCCGCGGCACCTTCAGCCACATCGACCCCCGCGGCACCCGCCGCCCCCGTGCCGCCGTCCGCTTCCGCGGCACCCGCGGACCAGGGCTGGAGCGGATCGTATGCCGATCCGGATGACGACTGGGGACCGCCCCGCGACGAGGACGCTCCCCCGCTGGATGAAGAGCCGCCGATGGACTGGACTCCGTCGCCGTCCAGGTCTGTCCAGGCCACCCCGACGCCCGCGCGCGCCGACAACCCGGCGCCCGGCCGGGCGCCGGCCGCGGAGCGCACCCCCGCTGCCGCCCCCGCTCCCACTGCGGACGAGGGTGCAGGTGCCGGAACGGCCAAGCCCAATCCCGCCCAGGATCCTTGGGCCCGCGCTGTCGAACAGTCCCCGGGCGTCTGGACCGTCGGCACCGAGCTGAACGTGGGACGGCGCAACGCGACCGACGCCGGGACCGCAAAGGCCACGGAACCCGAGCCCCACGTCACCGAACCCGAACCGCGCCGCTACGAACCCGCGACGGCACAGCCCCCTGCGCGGCAGAGCAGCTCTGCGCCGGCGGCCCCAGCCACCGGGAACCTCCCGCACGCCGCACCGCAGGAAACCGCGGCAAGCGGCGGCTCGGCCGTCCTCACGGCGGCACCGCCGGTTACGGCCCCCGCGCCCGTCGGGGCCCCGGCCGGCGGACGGCAGAGCCTCTACCAGCGCCTGTCGAACAGCCCGGAGGCGGAGGCCGGACGCGCCAAGGCGCCCGCCCGGGCCGTCGCGGCCGCCACCACCTATGAGCAGGACATCCCCAGCGCCGACGATGAAACCATCGAGGAATCGGGAGTGTTCGGCCGCGCCGCCGTCGAACGCATCCTGGGCGGCAAGCTGCTCGAGGAGCGCTCCCTCGACGGCAGCCCACTGGCCCCGCGCTTCTAACCCTCCCGGCGCCCTGAGCGGGCGCCACCCCAACGAACGAGGAAATTGTGTACGAAGGTGCAGTCCAGGAGCTGATCGATGAGCTCGGCAGGCTACCCGGCGTCGGGCCGAAATCCGCCCAGCGCCTGGCCTTCCACATCCTCGAGGCCGATCCGCAGGACATGAAACGGCTGGTCGAGGCGATCACCACGGTGAAGGAACGCGTGAAGTTCTGCACGGTCTGCGGCAACGTCACCGAACAGGAGATGTGCAACATCTGCCGTGACCCGAGGCGTGATCCGTCCGTCATCTGCGTCGTGGAAGAGTCCAAGGACGTCCTGGCCGTCGAACGCACCCGGTCCTTCCGCGGCCGGTACCACGTGCTGGGCGGCGCCATCAATCCGATCGCCGGGGTAGGCCCGGAACAGTTGCGGATCCGGGAGTTGCTGACGCGGCTGAACGACGGAGCGATCCAGGAGATCATCATCGCCACGGACCCCAACCTGGAGGGCGAGGCGACGGCCACCTATCTGGCGCGGATGCTGAAATCCATCGGCATCGCCGTCACCCGTCTGGCCTCCGGCCTGCCCGTGGGCGGCGACCTCGAATACGCCGACGAGGTCACCCTGGGCCGCGCCTTCGAGGGCCGCCGCAACGCCCTCAGCTAGCCCGCGGCAGGCCTGGCGAGGGATTCACCCGGGTCAGTGACCGCGCGGCCCGGGATCGTCCTGTCCGATGGGCGGCCGGATCACCGCCAACAGGTCCAGCGACTCCGGACTCGCCGCGAGCTCCACCCTCCCCTTATCGGTGGCCAGGGTGACCGCTTCGTAGCCGGCCGACGCCGGCAGGTACTTCCGGTCTTTACCGGTGATTGTCCAGCGCTCTGACACGTCCGCGACGGTGAAGTTCGTGGCGCGGCCAACGGATTCAAGGCTCTCGTAGACGGCGGGTTGGAACCGGAGAGTGCCCTCCGTGGGGGTGACGACGCCGGGATTCCAGATCCCGCTCAGGGACCCCGGTAGTGAATCCGGGTAGCGAATGAAAGCCCGCAGCTGTCCCTTCCCGGCGAGTTCCTTTCGCTCCTTCCGCGTCGCGCGCAGATAGACCACGGTGATCAGCCAGTACACGACGACATTTGAAAGGCCGCTCAAGATGACGGCTCCGGGCTCTCGCCCGGAAAGTGCCAGCCAGGCGGCGATGCTCACGGCGGCTATCACCACCAGGCCGGTAAACGCACCGAGGTACGGGTGTTTCCGACCCCACGTCCTCAGCGCCTTCCGTGAGAGCCGCACCGTCGGTGTCCGCCGCGGCTCAGGCGTCGAGGAACAGGCAGAACGGGTGTCCGGCCGGGTCAAGATGCACCCGCACGTCGTCCTGCGGCTGGAAGTCGGCCAGCGTCGCGCCAGCCTGTTGGGCGTGGGCGGACGCCTCGGCCAGATCCGTGACGGCGATGTCCAGATGCATCATCATCTGTTGCGCCCCACGCCCGGCGGGCCAGACCGGCGGCACGTATTCGGCGTCGCTCTGGAATGAGAGCCCGGCGCCGCCGTTCGGGGAGACCAGCGTGACCCATGCGGGCTCGTCCTGCCCTATCTCCCAGCCCAGGAGGCGGCGGTAGAAGTCCGCCAAACCGTGGGCATCGGGGGCGTCAAGGACGATGCCGGACAGTCTCAATGCTGGCCTCTGGCTCATAGCAACCCCCACAGTGCGGTTCCGGCTTTCGGGCCAGTATTGCATCCGGGCCGCCGGCCGGAACAGACCGGAACAGGCCGGGCGGTAGAGTCACGGACAATGATCCCGGACCCCATCCCCACCGAACGGCTGACTCTCCGGCCCGTGACGGCCGCGGACGAGGCTGCCCTGCTGCGGTTCCGCGGCAACCCGGAAGTGACCCGGTATCTCTCGCACGCCCCGCTGGGTGCCGCGGAGAACTCCACGCGGTTGCGCACCATGCTGTCCCGGGCCGAGGCCTCCACCCCGGAACAGTTCGACCTCTGCTGGGCTGTGGTCCTGCGCGGCACCGGCGAGGTGATCGGCGATGCGCGGACCTGGACCGCCGACGCGCCGTCCGCCCCCGGACCCATCCCGGCCGCCGCCCTCGGCTACCTGGTCCACACTGACCACCACGGCCGCGGCTACGGGCGGGAGGCGGCGGGTGCCCTGGTGCGCTGGCTGTTCGAAGACCGGGGCGTCGGCACGGTCCTCGCCGGCGTCTACGAACCCAACCTGCCCTCCCGCAGGCTGCTGGAGACGCTGGGATTCGTCCCGGACCACTACTTCACGGCGGCCCAGGACCGCGCCGGGAAGGGCCTCCCCTCCTGGCGCTACCGGCTGGACCGGCCACCGGCGGCGGGTCCGCCCGCCGGTCACAATTGAACGCCGGACCGGCCGCGGCGATAAACTTGGGCTGAAGCCGCCGTCGCACCACTCGGTCGCGCCGTTTGGCTGCTTCACCCAGAACCCCGATGATCCAGTGAGGGTGCGCGCATGAGTCTGCCCACTACCGAAGTCCACCCCGGACCGCAGCCGCAGGGGCTGCCGGTGATCCCGGGTGCCACCAAACACCTCGTCGTGAAGAAGTTCGGCGGCTCCTCGGTGGCCGATGCCGAGGGCATCAAGCGGGTCGCCCGCCGCGTCGTGGACGCGCACAACGCCGGCGACGAGGTCGTCGTCGTCGTCTCCGCCATGGGTGACACCACGGACGAACTCCTCGACCTGGCCGCCCAGGTGACCGATTCCGCCCCGGCCCGCGAGATGGACATGCTGCTCTCGGCAGGCGAACGCATCTCGATGGCGCTGCTGGCCATGGCGATCAACAAGTACGGCGCCTCCGCCCAGTCCTTCACCGGCTCGCAGGCGGGCATGATCACCGACGGCATCCACGGCAAGGCCCGGATCATCGACGTGGACCCGCACCGGATCCGCACCGCGCTGGACAAGGGCCACATCGCGATCGTCGCCGGCTTCCAGGGCATGAGCCGCACCACGAACGAGATCACCACCCTGGGGCGTGGAGGCTCGGACACGACGGCGGTGGCCCTGGCGGCCGCCCTCGACGCCGACGTCTGCGAGATCTTCACCGATGTTGACGGCATCTACACCGCCGACCCGCGCGTGGTCCCGTCCGCCCGGAAGATCGACAGCATCTCCAGCGAGGAAATGCTGGAACTCGCCGCTTCCGGGGCCAAGATCCTGCACCTGCGGTGCGTGGAGTACGCCCGCCGTTTCGGCGTTCCACTGCACGTCCGCTCCTCATTCAGCCAGCACGAAGGCACCTGGGTGCTGCCCAGCGCCGACGACAAGATCACGATTCAAGAGGGAGTTGCCTTGGAGCAGCCAATCATCTCCGGCGTTGCACACGACCGTTCCGAGGCCAAGGTCACCGTCGTCGGCGTCCCGGACATCCCCGGCAAGGCGGCGGCGATCTTCCAGGTCATCGCGGATGCGCACTCGAACATCGACATGATTGTCCAGAACGTCTCCACCCACGGGACCGGCCGGACGGACATCTCCTTCACCCTGCCGATCGTCGAGGGCGCCGACGCCCTGGCCGCCTTGCGCGCTGCCCAGGCCGAGATCGGCTTCGAGAACATCGAATACAACGAGAAGATCGGCAAGCTCTCGCTGATCGGTGCGGGCATGCGCTCCCACCCGGGCGTCTCGGCACGGTTCTTCGCCGCCCTGTCCGAGGCCGGGATCAACATCAACATGATCTCGACCTCCGAGATCCGCATCTCCGTGGTCACCCACGCGGACCTGCTCGATGACGCCGTGCGGGCCATCCACAAGGCCTTCGACCTCGACAGCGAGGACGAGGCGACGGTCTACGGCGGCACCGGCCGCTAAGGCACGTCACGCGAGACATCCGAAAGGGAGCGGCAGCCTGCCGCTCCCTTTCGCGTTAAAACAGCAAGTCAGACCTGTTCCTTGGGAAGGTCTTCGCGGCGGACGGCGTAGTGATGCCCCGCCGCATCCGTTTCGATCTCGAAGCCGGCGAGCTCCTGCTCGGAGGCGAGTTCGAAGTCGTCGTGCCGGTGCACCACCGGGGCGGCGTAATCTCCGCGTGAGGCCGGGCCGAAGACGAACCGCACCCAGGTGGACGGGTGCAGCCGGCTGCCGTGGGCGGCCCTGCGCAGTGCATGTGCCATGGTTTCCACCTCCTCCCCTGCTGACAGGATGAGCGGAAGGACGGCGCGTCGGCCTGGACGTCGTTTTCAGCGAGCGGGCCGGGGCCGCCGGTGCCTCAATTTTACGCCCGACGGCGGCAAATGAGCCCGAGCTACCCGCCTAGCGGAGCGACTTGTCCCCGGGGTCCCGCGGCACCACGTAGGTGCTGCCGTCCGGGCGGCGGATGGTCTCCCACTGCCGGGTCTCTGCCTCCCGCTGGGCCAACAGCCGGCGGTTCTGCTCGGTCATGTCGTGGCCCAGCGAGCCGCGGCTGGCGGGACCGAACACGGCCCGCAACTTCCCGGTCGCCCGCATGAAACGCTCGGCGGCGGATTCCTTCGCCATCACCACTCCTTCGCAACGGACATGCCACCAGTGTACGCTAATGATTAGTGCACTAATTATCCCGCGCCCCGAGGAGTTCCATGACCGACAGCGCCACCGCCACCCCCGACTTCATCGACGAGGACCTGCTGTTGGAACACCAGCTCTGCTTCGCCCTCACGGTCGCCTCGCGCAATGTGGTGGCCGCCTACAAACCCGTCCTGGACAAACTGCACCTCACCCACCCGCAATACCTGGTGATGTTGACCCTCTGGGAATCCAGCCCGCGCACCGTTCGCGAGATCAGCGACGCCCTGGACCTGGACCCGGCCACGGTGTCCCCGTTGCTGCGCCGGCTCGAGGCCGTGGGCTACGTGACCCGGGAACGTGCCGAAGGCAACGAACGCAGCCTTGCCGTAGGCCTCACCCCGGCCGGCGCGGCGCTCCGCCGGGACGCGACGGCGATTCCCGGCACCATGATGGCCCGGCTGGGACTGAGCCGGGACCAGGTGGCCGAACTCCATGCCGCCATGACCCGGCTGATCGCGGCCACCCGGCGATAGACTGGACACCAACCCGAGGAGGTCCGCCATGCGCAAACCCCTGATGCACGTGCTGCTGATCGCGGCCACGGCCACCGCCCTGGCCGCCTGTTCGCCGGGCGGCTCCGGCGGCCCCGGCCCGACTGTCTCGTCCCCCACCGGCTCCAGCTCCACCGGCACTTCCGCGGGCACCCCGACAGGCAGCTCCAGCGGCACCCCGTCCGCGGACGCCGAGACCACCGCGGCGGCACCGTCCCCTCGGCCGCGGCACCCACGGCCGGGCCGGGCGCCGGCAACGCCGAGCTCTCCATCATGGTCAAGCCCGGCGGCAGCGGCCAGCCGGCCAACTACACCCTGGTCTGCCGCGACGGCGTCCCCGCGGCGGAAAGCCAGCACCCCTCCGCCGCTGCCGCCTGCGCCGCCCTGAAGGCCAACGCCGCCCTGCTCAGCCCGGCACCCCGGCCCACGGACAAGGCCTGCACCCAGCAGTACGGCGGCCCGCAGGAGGCCACGGTCACGGGCTCGGTGGACGACCGGCCGGTCGAAGCCACGTTCAGCCTGCGCGACGGCTGCGAAATCGCCCAGTGGAACGCCGCCAAAGACGTCCTGGGCTCGAGCGGCGGGGCTGGCTAAACTGCAGCACCTGACAGAAGACCAGTGGACCCGGCGGGAGGCCGCCCACCAGGAACGCGTCCGGACCTACGCCGACCCCTACCTGGCACGGCGGTCGGCCGGCCGCAAGCACCCGGTGGAGGACTTCCTCTTCACCTACTACACCCAGAAACCCGGGCAGCTGTTGCGCTGGCACCCGGGCGCCGGCGTCGTACTCTCAGGCCCGGCCGCCACCGCGCGCGCTGACTGGAAGTACTACCGCGAGGCCGACGACGCCGAACGCGGCACCGCGGGCGTGCCCGACGGCGTCCCGGCATTGACCGTCGACGCCGAGCGCTTCCTGGCCGAACGGCGCGAGGCGGTGCAGTTCGCCGGGATCATCCTGGCCGGCACAGCGGCCCGGCCCGCACAGTTCGGCTGCTTCGGCCTGCACGAGTGGGCCATGGTCTACCGGCAGGACAAGTTTGCGCTCCGCCACGAATACCTCACCCTGCGGCTGGGCTCCGCGGGCACGGACCAGGTGGTGGAGGAAAACCGCATCCGCTGCTCGCACTTTGACGCCTTCCGGTTCTACACCCCGGACGCCGTGCCGCTGAACAGCCTCGCCCCGAGCCGGGAAAACCAGCGGGACCTCGAACAGCCCGGCTGCCTGCACGCCAACATGGACCTCTACAAGTGGGCCTACAAGCTGGCGCCCGTGCTGCCGAGCGAACTGGTAATGGACTGCTTCGAACTCTCCTGGCAGATCCGGGCCATGGACATGCAAGCCTCCCCCTACGACCTCCGCGAGTGGGGCTACCCGCCCATCAGGATCGAAACCGCCGGCGGCAAGGCCGACTATGTGGACCGGCAGCGCGGCTTCGCGGACGCCGCCCAGGAGTTGCGGGGCCGTCTGCTGCAGGAACTCGACCCGCTGCTCACGGCGGCCGCCCGCCAGCAGCACCGCACCGTAACCCAGGAAGGAACGCCATGACCGACACCGATGGCGCCGGCGAGCCGGCAGCTTCACCCCAGGACCAGACCACGAATCCCGAGGTGGACCTCTCCATCACGCTGACCGAGGCGCCGGGCGGCCCGGAGTACGTGTTCCGGCTGGTCGCGGACGGCCAGGAGCCCGGCCCTGAATCCACCCTCCCCGACGCCGCCGCCGCGCTGGCGGCCGTCCGGCAGCACGGTGAGGCTATCTTCTTCCCCGTGCCCGGGCCGCCGAAGCTCTGCACCCAGCAGTACGGCGGCCCGCAGGTCGCGGTGGTCACCGGCACGTACCGGGGCCGCGGCGTCGAGGCCCGCTTCAGCCGGACCGACGGCTGCGAGATCTCCCGGTGGAAGTCCATGGCCCCGCTCCTGGGCGGGACGGCCGGTTCCACCGGCGCGGTCTAGGCGCCGCAGCGGCGGCCCACGGCGCCTAGCGCCCGGCCCGCGGCCCTGGGACCCACGCGCCAGGGCATACAGAACGAAGAACAACAGCAGTGGCCGGCGGTAAGACCGCCGGCCACCGCTGTTGTTCAGGTGTTACGCGCTAGCGCTAGATAGCGTTGTTCGGGCTGTCCGGATCCTGCGGGACCACCTTGGCCTGTTCCTTCTTGACCTGGGCGCCCTTCTCCAGCTGGGTCGCGTTGCCGGTGCCCGCCTCGTCGCCCGGGCCGGTGTTGCTGGCCTGGTCCTCGGCGGTGGGGGCCACGGCGGTAGTTCCGTCCGGGCTCACGATGACGGTAACGAAGGTCGGGTCGCTGGCACCTTCGAAGGTGATCCGGCCGATGTACGAACCGGCCGCGAGGCCCTTCCAGTTCAGCGTGACCTTGCCGGCCTTGCCGTTGGTCAGCTTCAGCGGGTTCGGCGAGACCGAGGCGTTGCCCACGTTCGCGCCGAGTACGGCCGCCTCAACCGAGGCCTTGGTGGCCTTGCCGCCCGGGCTGGCGTACAGGTTCGCGTAGATCGTGTACGTTCCGGCGGCGGGGTTGGGGATAGACAGGGTCTCGCTCGAGGACGAGGTGGCAACCTGCTCCACGCCGCGCGGGGTGACCACGTACATGTCGAAGTCGGCGCCGGGATCGGAGGAGATCACGGAGAACTTCGCCAGCGGCACGCCGGCAGGGACCTGGACGGTTTTGATGTACGTCGAGGCATCGGCCGTGGCGGTGAACGGACCCGGGACCAGTTCGACGGCGGTGGCGTCGGCCTTGGAGAGGCCGTCCAGCGTCATGTTGGTGGGGTTGTTCGTGCCGGAGACCACCTTGATGTCACCGGAGCCGGTGCCCTTGGTGGTGGTCAGGGTGACGTCCTTCGGGGCCACCACAGACTGGGGGCGGACCGAGATCGGTGAGGTGACGGTCTTGCCGGCACCCTGCCAGGACAGCGAACCCATGGCGAACTGGCCCAGCGGGGCACCCTGGTTCTCGAAGGTGACCTTGAAGGTGCGCTGTTCGCCGGCGGCCTTGAAGTTCAGCGCCGCCGGAGCCACGCTGACCTTGATGCCGGGGACGTTGACGCTGGCCTTGTAGACACCCGGAGTCAGGGCGGTCACCGTGCGGGTGACCTCGATCTTCCCGGTGAGGTTGCCCAGGGCGAAGGACGGGACGTTCATGTCACGCGCCTTGGTGCTGGACTTCAGGCCCAGGTCCACGCCGGTGCCCTGGATGAACTTCAGGTAGTCCTGGGTGTTCGCGTCGTACACCAGGCCCGGGTCGACCATGCGGGCCGGGTCCACCTCGCCCGCGCCGGTGGCGAAGACGTCGGTGTTCTTGGTGCCGTCCGCAAGCTTGACGTCGGAGGTGGTGGTCATCATGGCGGACTTCACAGCGGCCGGGGACCAGGTGGGGTTCTTGCCCAGCAGCAGCGCGCCGAAGCCGGCCACGTGCGGGGAAGCCATCGAGGTACCGGACATGAAGCCGAACTTGGCACCGTTTTCACCGATCGGCGAGACACCGGCCAGAACTGCAACGCCGGGAGCGGTGACGTCCGGCTTCAGCAGGTCCGAATCGGTGGCCAGCAGCGGTCCGCGGGAGGAGAATCCGGCGATCTGCGGCTGGGCCTCCAGGGGCAGGCCGGTGGTGTCCTTGTTGACCAGGGAGACCTTGATACCCGGGTTGGCCGCGACCTTGTCCTTGATGGTCTGGGTGGCCGGCGGGTTCACGTGCACGGTGGGCACCGCGTGCTGGTCCGCGTCCAGGGAGGAGTTGGTGAGGTTGACGAGGATCATGCCGACTCCGCCGCCGCGCTTAACCTCGGCACTCTTGGCGACGCGGTCGAAGACGCCGCGGTCACACACGACAACCTTCCCGGCAACCTTGGCCGGGTCTAGGGTGTCCGGGCCGCACAGCGCCGCGTTTGCGTCACCGGCTTTGGCGGCCGCGGTTGCTGCCAGCACGACACCGGCGTCCTTGACCTCGCCGTTCATGATGCTGGCGCCACGGAACTTGCTGCCGTCGGCGAACTCAATGGTGCCCTGCAGTTCCTGCGAGAAGCTGCTGGCCGCCACGGTGGTCACCCAGGGGGCGCCGTGGTTGACGGTACTGGCGGTGGGGCCGGAGTTGCCGGCGGAGGCGGCGACGAAGATGCCGCTGGCCGACGCGTTCAGGAACGCGATGGAGACCGGGTCGATGACGGACGTCGCGGAACCGGAGATGGAGTAGTTCAGGACGTCGACGCCGTCCTCGATGGCCTGCTCGACGGCGGCGACGGATGAGGAACTGTAGCAGCCGCCGGTGTTGGGATCGGTGTCTTCCCAGCAGACCTTGTAGATGGAGAGCTTGGCAGCCGGGGCGATGCCGCTGGTCAGGCCGAAGCTGCGGCCGTCCACGAAGGATTCGACGTTGGCGTTGCCGGCCGCGGTGCTGGCGGTGTGGGTGCCGTGGCTGGCCACGTCCACCGGGGAGAGCTGCTCCAGCGGCGAGCGGTCACCCGGGGCCACGTAGTTAAGGAAGTCGTCGGCGAAGTAGTGCGCGCCGAGGACCTTGGAGTTGCAGGCGGTGCCATCGAAGGACGCACCGGAGTCAACACCCTTCTGGCAGTCGCTGGTGAACGTCTCGCCGTCGGCCTTGAGCATGGCAATCTTGCCATCCGCCGCGCGGTACGGGACGCCGACCACGGGGGCGCCGGAGAGCGGCTTGACCGGGTCGCCGGCAAAGAAGGCACTGTCCGGGGTGTAGCCGGTGTCGATGACGCCGACGACGACGCCCTTGCCGGCGCCGTCCTGGCCACCGAAGGTGGTGTTCCAGGTGCCGTTGGGGCCACTGAGCTTGAGGAAGTCGGTGGTGGAGTAGTCCGGGGCGTTCTCCGTGTCCGGAGCCACCGCCAGGACGCTGGGGTCCTTGGCGAGCTTGATCGCCTGGTCCGTGGTCAGCTTGGCGCTGAAGCCGTTGACCGCCGCCGAGAACTGGCGGCCCATCTTGACGTTCTGCTTGCCTGCGACCTCGGCCTGCTTCTGCTCGAGGTGCGCGCGGTAGTTCTTGACCTCGCCCTTGCTGGGGTCAAGCTTCTTGCCCGGTGCGGGTTTGGTGGCCGGCAGGCCGGGGGTGGAACCCTCGTAGCTGGCCGCCGGCTGCTCGGCCAGCATGACGATGTAGCGGCCGTCCGGGTAGTTCGCCGGGTCCAGATTCTTCTGGGCGACGCCGGCGACGGTGGCGCCTTGTGCCGGTGCCGCGGTAGCGGGCGCGATGGCAACAGTTGAGAGGAGAACCGGCAAGCCCAGGGTCAGTGCCGCGGCCCTCCGGAGTCCCCCGCTTCGAAGGAAGCTCTTTCCTGGTGATTTCACGAGTGTTTTGAACCTTTCAGAAGGAACGGTCCCGGCGCGGTGGCCGGGGACTGTGGTCTGGAACGGGCGCTGGAGCAACTCTGGTCTCATGCGGCCCGGCGGATACCAGCCGTTTCACACAGTACAGACTGAGAGCCGCATATGACATAGACCACAGGTAACGAATTAACTTTGGTCAAACGATTCGACAATTCTTGTCGCGGTCGGGGCGCACGGAAGCCGGGCGGTCTGTGACCGTCCGGCTTCCGGTATTCGCAGTGTCTTTTGCCCTCCGCGGAGGGTCTTGGGGGTGGTCCGATCCGCTACTGGCGGGGAGTCCGCACAACCTCGCTGATCCAGGCCCTGGTTTTCTCATCCAGCGGCCCGGCAACATTCGTCTCGCGGGCGGCCCGGTCGGCCAGGACCTTCTGCAGGACCATCCGGCCGAGGCCTGCAAAGACGGCGGCGGCGACCACGGGAAGGACCACGGACCTGGGTTTCTGAGCCATGCGTTCATCCTACTGATCCGGTCCGCACAAAAAAATCCCCTCAGGGCCGTGACGATTCCGAACGGCGTGCGTCTTTATCTATGTAGAGCGATTCACTCCGGCGCTCTCCCGACCACGGAAGAGAGAACCATGCGCAACAAGATCATTGCAGCAGTTGTCACGGCGCTGGCCGGCTGGCTCAGGGGACGGCTGGGCCGCCGCGGGGGCACACAGCCCCTGCGCGCCGCTAGGCCGCTGATCAGGGCAGCACAGGCCGCCGAAGAGTTCTGCACCCAGAATTCCCCCGCCCGGGGTGAATGCACAGAAGTACGTAACCGCAGCAACGAACAAGGAAGGTGTACATCATGGGTATCGGAGACAAGATCCAGAACGCCGCTGAATCCGCAGGCGGAAAGCTGAAGGAAACAGTTGGCAAGGCCACCCACAACGAAGAGCTCGAGGCCGAGGGCCAGGCTGACCAGGCCAAGGCCTCGGTGAAGAAGGCCGGCGAAAACGTCAAGGACGCGTTCAAAGGCTAATCAGCGCACCACTGCAAAAACCGGGAGGCGTCCTTGGGGGACGCCTCCCGGTTTTTGTTATGCCTGGTCCGTGACGGCTTCCCGCGGCGCCCCGGCCAGCGCGACGGTGTTCCGGCCCTTGGCCTTCGCCGCGTAGAGGGCGGCGTCCGCATCCGCAAGGATCCGGGCACCGCCGTCGTTGTTTGTATGTCCGCTGCCGGCGATGCCGATGCTGATGGTCAGTCCGCCGGACGGGTCGCCCGCGTGGACGATCCCCAGCTCCTGGACTGCCCGCCGGACCCGTTCCATCACCACGGCCGCCGCGGCGGGCGACTGGTAGGGCAGCAGGACCACGAATTCCTCACCGCCGTACCGGTACGCGCCGTCGCTCTGCCGCGCATGCCCGGCCAGCGCCGCACCGACGGCGGCGAGCGCGGCGTCGCCCGCCGGGTGTCCGTACAGGTCGTTGTAACTCTTGAAATTGTCGACGTCGCAGAGGGCCAGGCAGTACTCCTCGCCGTACCGTTCGGCCCGACTCTCCAGCCGCTCCAGGTCCTCGGTGAGCTTGAGCCTGTTGTGCAGCCCGGTCAGCGGGTCGGTCCGCGCCTGGGCAGCGAGGGCGTTGCGATACCCGGCGAGTTCTGCGTGCAGTGAGGTGACCCGGTCCGCGGCGAGCAGCCGCGTGTGCAGGGTGAACGGGTCCAGCGGCTTGGTGACGTAGTCGTCCGCGCCGGCCGCCATCCCGGCCAGCACATCGTCGCTGTCCCCGCGGGACGTCAGCAGCACCACGTAGGTGTAGGAGTCGCGTTCCGAGTCACGGATGGCCCGGCACAGGCTGAGCCCGTCGAGCCCGGGCATGTTCCGGTCCGTGACCACCACGTGCGGACGGTGCTTCTGGTAGAGCGCCCAGGCGGCGTCGCCGTCGGGGGCGGTGATGCATTCGTGCCCGGCCTGCTCGACGGCCGCGGCGGCCACCATCAGGGAGCCCCTGTCGTCGTCGACCACCAGGACCTTCACGCTTCACCTGCCAGGGCACGCCGGAGGGCGGCGTCCACCCGGTCGAGTTCGGCACCGAGGCGGTCCAGGAGCTCCAGCCCCGCCGCGCCGCCTCCGGTGGCCTCGAGTTCCGCACACAGCGACGCTGCAGCGGCGGCGCCGATGTTTCCGGCGGAGCCCCGCAGCTTGTGGGCCGCCTTCCGGACGGCAGTGCGGTCGGGGGCGGTGGTCATGGCGTGGCGGAGTTCCTTCAGGGTTGGGGGACGTCGTGAAGGAAGGCTTCGGCGGCGGCCGGGAGGAGCCCGAGGCCGTCCTGGGGCCCCAGCTGGCGAAGCACGGTCAACCGGGCCTCGTCCAGGGCGGGCGATGCTGCAGGGTCCGGCGCTGCCGGTTCCGGCATCGCCGGACCGGGCGGTTCGGCGTCCGACGGCGGCGGCGCCACCCAGCGCTCCAGTGCCGCCTCCAGGGCGGCCAGGTCCACGGGTTTCGTGAGGAAATCGTCCATCCCGGCGGCGAGGCAGCGTTCGCGGTCCTCGTCCATGGCACCCGCCGTCATCGCGATGATCGGCGGGCCGGCAGCCTCCCCGGCGCCCCGGATGGTCCGGGTCGCCGCGTAGCCGTCCATCACCGGCATGTGGCAGTCCATGAGCACCGCCGCGTAGGAGCCGGCCGCCACGGCAGCCACCGCTTCCCTGCCGTCGGAGACCACCTCCACGTCATAGCCGAGCTTGCCCACCATTTCCCGGGCCACGAGCTGGTTGACGGTGTTGTCCTCGACCACCAGCACCCGGCCGCGGGCGGCCTTGCCTGCCGGCTCCGGCACCGGGGAGGGCCGTTCGGGCACCCGGGGTCCGCTTCCGGCGCGCAGCCGGACCAGCCGGTTGTAAAACTCCGAGCTCCGCACCGGTTTGGTCAGCCACTCGCCGACGCCTGCCGCGGCGAGGTCGGCCGGGTCCACCTGGGGGTCGGAGGAGAGCATGATCATGGACGTGCCGGAGAGGACGGGATCGGCGGTGATCATCCGGGCCAGGTCGAGCCCGCTGACCTCCGGCATGCACAGGTCGAGGACGACGACGTCGAAGGGCGTCCCGGCGCTGCGGGCCTCTGCGCACCTGTCAAGGGCGTCGCGGGCGCCGCCGACGGAGTCCGGCGCCATCTTCCAGGACCGGAGCTGGGACTCCAGCACCAGCCTGTTGGTGGCGTTGTCGTCGATGACCAGCACCCGCAGCCCCGCGAGTGTGGCACCCGCGGACAGACCGTCGCCGCCGTCGTCGTCCGCCTGTTCCAAGGGGATCTCAAACCAGAACGTGCTGCCCTCCCCCGGGACACTGTCCAGCCCGATCTCTCCCTCCATGGCCTCGGTGAGGCGGCGGGAGATCGCCAGGCCCAGGCCCGTCCCGCCGTACCGGCGGGTGGTGGAGGAGTCCGCCTGGGAAAACGATTCGAAGAGCCGGTCATGGTCCTCCGGCGTGACCCCGATCCCCGTGTCGCGGACCTCGAACCTGACCGGGCACCGGCCGCCGTCGCATTTCCCGGTGGTTTCCGCGTGGATGGACACCTCGCCGGCGGAAGTGAATTTCACGGCGTTTGAGGCGAGGTTCAGCAGGATCTGCCGGATCCGGCCCCGATCGCCGGAGAGGCGGGCGGGCAGTTCCGGCTGGCAGTAGGCGATGAGTTCCAGGCCCTTGCCGCGGGCGGCCTCGCTGAGCAGCCCGGCGACCTCCTCGACCAGGCCCCGCGGGTCGAAGGAGCCGACGTCGAGTTCGACCTTCCCGGCCTCCAGCTTGGAGAAATCCAGGATGTCGTTGATGAGGGCCAGGAGGGACTCGCCGGCGCCGCGGACCCCTCGGCGTAGCGCCGCTGGGTCTCATCCAGCGGCGTGTCCAGCAGGAGGGCGGTCAGTCCGATCACCCCGTTCATGGGCGTGCGGATTTCATGGCTCATGGTGGCGAGGAATTCCGATTTCAGCCGGCTCGATTCCAGGGCCGCCTCCCGGGCGGCCAGGAGTTCCGCGGCGGCATGCCGCTGGCTGGTGATGTCGCGGACGATCTTGGCCACGCCGGTGACGGCGCCGCCCTCGGTGCGGATCGGCGAGATGGTCACCGATACCGGGACGATGCTGCCGTCCTTGCGCACCCGCTCGGCCTCGAAGCTCTTCGGGGTGCCGAACCGGCGGACCCCGGCCAGCATTTCCTCCTCCTCCGCGCGCAACGGCTCCGGGATCAGGAACCGCGCGTTGCGGCCGGATGCTTCCTCGGCGGTGTAGCCATAAAGCTTTTCGGCGCCCGCGTTCCAGCTGGTGATGACGCCGTCGGGGGTCATGCCCACGATGGCGTCCGCCGAGGAGTTCACGATCGCGCCCAGTCCCTTGAGCTGGGTGATCGCCGCCCGGGCCTGATCCTCGGCCCGGCGCCGGGCCGTGACGTCCCGGAAGCTCCAGACACGCCCGACAATCTCGGACCCCACCCGCTGGGGACGGGAGTAGCGTTCGAAGGTCCGCCCGTCCTTGAAGTCCAGGATGTCGAGGCTCTCGGCGCCGGGATCGGAATAGAGCTCCTGCACCTTGTCCAGGAAGCTGCCGGGGTCCGAGAGCTGGTTCAGGACGAATGCCATGACCTGGCCGTCGTCGTGGGAGTTCAGCAGCTCCGGCGGGATGCCCCAGAGTTTTCCGAACTGTTCGTTCAGCCCCGCGATGGTCCCGTCCGAGGTGACCACCAGGACCCCGTCCGCCGTCGACTCCAGGGTCGCGGCCAGCAGCGAGAGGGTATCGCGGAGCTGGTTTTCGGTCTGGCGCCGCTCGCTGACATCGCGGACGTTGACGATCACGTCGGGGGCCGGGCCGCTTCCCAGATGGGCCGCGCTGACCTCGATCGGGAACTCGGTGCCGCCCCGGTGAAGACCGGAAACGGCCTGCCCGGGACCCAGGCGGCAGATGTCGCCGGCGCCGGACAGCCCGGCGATGGCGCCCGCCAGCTCATCCCGGAAGCGCTTGGGCAGCAGCACGCCGAAATGTGAGCCCAGCAGTTCCTCCCGCGGGTAGCCGAAGAGCCGTTCCGCTTCGGCGTTCATGAAGCCGAGGACTCCCGCGCCGTCGATCCTCAGGACGGCTTCCGGCGAGCCCTCCACCAAGGCGCGGTAGGCGTCTCCGGCGCCTTCCACTTCGGCCATTCCCGTCCCATCAATCGCTTCAGTCCCACCGGCCCCATAGCCGCATCAGCCAAAGATATCCCGCCCCGCGTACCGCACCCGCAGTATCTCGTTCGGCGCGCGGGCGCGGTTCCCGCGGGCTACCCCACTCCGCCGCCGACGCTCGGCCCGGTGACGGCCCGGCCCGCTGCCGTAATTCATCCAATCGAAGGATTTTTTACAGGAATCTCTGGAAATTACTTCTTCACCATCCGTATGCTGGGTTCACTTGCATATCGCTACTCCGTGGGGGAGGTGTTTGAGATGGAAAGTTCACGGCCCTTGTGGCGCGTGGTCCGGCCTGTGCTTCTCGCGGCCGCCGCCGCGACCTCGTGGCTTGCCATCTCGGCCACGGCAGCCTCTGCCGACTCCCCCACCGACCGCGGGCCGCTCGCCGGGCAGGTCCTGTCCACCGTGACGGCGATCGCCGCTCCCGATGCAGCCGTCGACCTCCCGCTGGCTTCCCGCCCCGACGGTGATGCTCCCGCACCGGGGCTCCTCTCCGTGGTGCCGAAGCTGCAGCCGTTGGCCGGAGCGGTGACGTCCCGGGCTGATGCCCTGGTGGCAGCGGTCCCGGTGGCCGACGTTCCGGTGGTCGGTTCGGCCCTGACGCTCCCACCGCTGACCCCGGTCACAGACCCCGTCCTGGGCCTCGCGGACGACGCCGTGTCCGCCGTCGCGGTCTCCGCCGACTCTGCCGTCGCTTCCGTCGTCGACGGCGTGGGTCCGGTCCTCGGCGCCCTGACCGGGCCGGTTGCCGCCGTCGTCACGCCTCCAGCGCTGCCCGCCGTCCCGTCGGAACTGCCGGAAGTCCCATCGGAGCTGCCCGGCGGGGCGGCAGCGGCGGCACCCCTCGCCCCTCCGGCCGCAGCCGTTACGGGCAGCACCCGGGCCCCCTCTGCGGGCATCGAGCCTGCCCCTGCTGCGGCGGCCGCAGCCCGAGGCGCCGTCACGGCGGCGGCCTCCTCGGTACCCTGCGGGCAGACAGCAGCGCTGAACCCCGCTGAAACCCCGATGATGACCCTCGCCGATGATCCGGCCGATGAGCGGGCGCCGGCCGTCCCGGACCCCGCACCGGGCGTTCCCGGCAGCGGCTCGGGATCGGGGCACCCTCCGGCGGCAACGCCAACCCTGCCTGGCTCTCCAGCTTCCGCCTGCACCTTGCGGGCACCCTCAACATTCCGGCGCGGGGAGACCTGCTCGCGCCGCCCTCCCCGGTGTCCTTTGACCCGGGTTCGTCTCCTGACTAGTTGAGCCCTGCCGCGCCCAGGCGCGGCCACGGCGTCCACGGCCCCAGCGGCCGCTCAACCACTCTTTCCAGGAGACTTTGTCATGCATCAAAACCTTCGCCGAGGCCTGCTCGGCACCCTCTTCGCCGGCGGCCTGCTGGCCCTCGGAAGCACGGCGGCCTCAGCGGCCGACACGACCACCACCGGCTCGGACGGGCTCCTTTCCGGTACCCAGGTCACCGCGCCGATCTCGATTCCGGTCAACCTCGGGGCGACGTCCCTGGGGCTGCTGGGCGACTCCACCGCCACAACCGGCGGGCCCACCGGGACGGCACCTACCGGATCCACCTCCACCACGGGCGCGGACGGAATCCTCTCCGGCACCCAGGTCACCGCGCCGGTCACGGCACCGATCAACCTCGGCGCCACCTCCGTCGGCGCGCCGGGTGACTCCACCGCCACCTCCGGAGGGACCACCACCGGTACCGCACCGGCCGCACCCACCGGATCCACCGCTACCACCGGCGGGCCCACCGGGACCGCACCTGCGGCGCAGGCCGGATCCATGTCCACCACCGGGGCGGACGGGATCCTCTCCGGCACCCAGATCACCGCACCAGTGACGGTCCCGATCGCGCTCGGCGCCACCTCCGTCGGAGCGCTGGGCGACTCCACCGCCACCACCGGCGGCGGGACCACCACCGGTACCGCACCGGCCTCGCCCCAGGCTCCCTCGGCTGCGGGCCCGACAACCACCGGGGCGGACGGAATCCTCTCCGGCACCCAGGTCACCGCGCCCATCAGCGCACCGATCACCGTCGGCGCCACCTCCGTCGGCGCACTGGGCGACTCCACCGCCACCACCAGCGGCTCCGACGGTTCGGGTCAGGCGGCAGCGGGCCCCTCATCGGGTCCTGCCACGACGGGCGCCGGCGGCATTCTCTCCGGAACCCAGATCACCGCGCCCATCAGCGCACCGATCTCGCTCGGCGCCACCTCGGTGGGCGTGGGTGGCGGCTCTGCGGCCACGACGGGCAACCCGCCCACCGCCACCCCGCCGGTCGTGACTCCCCCGGTGGTTACCCCGCCGGTCGTGACTCCCCCGGTGGTTACCCCGCCGGTCGTGACCGCGCCAGTGGTAAACCTCCCGGCGGCGGAGACGCCCGCCGCCGTCCAGCCCGGAAACCAGGGCGCCACCGGCACCTCGCAGGGAACCGTGTCCGCCGCTTCGGCGCCGTCAGGCATCCCCGCCGGGGCCTCGACGCTCGCCTACACGGGGGCCAACGCCAACGCCCTATGGCTCGCGGGCCTGTTCCTCGGGGCAGGACTGCTGATGTTGTTCGGAGTGCGGCTCAAGCGGTCCGCCTAAGCAAGGTCGCTCGTAAAGGACTAACCGTCCCGTGAGCTGTCCGGGGACGCCCCACGGCGTCCCCGGACATCCGCGCGCACGGGGCCAACCAGGCTCCATCGGTCACGAATACGCCCGGCGGAGCGGGCCCGGTAGAATAAGCGTGCAAGCTCGCGGAGCGCCCGAACCACGCCGTCCTGGAACATTCCTGTTTCATCACAGCGGGACCGGCGTGAGACGGCACCACTCCGCTGCGCCCTTACCCAACGCTCACGCACAGGAGTTGCCGGATGCCCCGGATCGTTGTCGACGTCATGCCCAAGCCCGAGATTCTGGACCCGCAGGGGAAGGCGATCGTCGGAGCGCTGCCCCGCCTCGGATTCACCGCCTTCAGCGGCGTCCGCCAGGGCAAGCGTTTCGAACTCACCGTCGACGGCGAGGTGACCGAGGAAATCCTGGCCCAGGCCCGGAACGCCGCGGAGACCCTGCTCTCCAACCCGGTGATCGAGGATGTCGTCAACGTCGAGGTCGTCGAGGCCTGAAATGACTGAACAACCCCTGATCGGCGAAGCCGTCGCGATCGCTGCCGAGCCCCGGCTCGCTGGCGCAAAGATCGGCGTCGTCACCTTCCCCGGCACCCTCGATGACCGCGACGCCGCCCGCGCCGTCCGGCTGGCCGGCGCCACCCCGGTGGCCCTCTGGCACGCGGACACCACGCTGGCCGACGTCGACGCCGTCGTGATCCCCGGCGGCTTCTCCTACGGCGACTACCTGCGCGCCGGCGCGATCGCCCGGTTCGCCCCGCTCATGTCGAAGATCATCGACGCCGCCAATTCCGAGGCCCGCCTGCCGGTCCTGGGCATCTGCAATGGCTTTCAGATCCTCACGGAGTCGCACCTATTGCCCGGCTCCATGATCAAGAACGACCACCTGAAGTTCCTCTGCCGCGACCAGGTCCTCCGCGTGGAGAACACCGCCACGGCGTGGACCGGCGACTACAGCGCCGGCCAGGAAATCACCGTTCCGCTGAAGAACCAGGACGGCCAGTACATCGCGGACGAGAAGACCCTCGACGCGCTGGAAGCCGAGAACCGCGTGGTGTTCCGCTACGTCGGCTGGAACCCCAACGGCTCCCGCCGCGACATCGCCGGCATCACCAACGAGGCGGGCAACGTGGTGGGCCTCATGCCGCACCCCGAGCACGCCATCGAAGCGGGCTTCGGTCCGGAGAACGGCTCCGGCACCGAGGGCCTGGGCTTCTTCACCTCAGTCCTGAACAAGATCGTGGGAGACAACAAATGACCGAGACCCCCGCCGTGGCCAAGCCCGCGGAGTCCGGCAAGAAGTTCAACATCGACACGGTGGAGAACGCGGCCAGGACCCCGGACACCGAGCTGCCCTGGGCCGAGCTGGGCCTGAAGCAGAACGAGTTCGACGAGGTCGTCAAGGTCCTGGGCCGCCGCCCCACCGGCGCCGAGCTGGCCATGTACTCCGTCATGTGGAGCGAGCACTGCTCCTACAAGTCCTCCAAGAACCACCTGCGCCAGTTCGGCGAGAAGGTCACCGAGGAGATGAAGAAGGACATGCTGGTGGGCATCGGCGAGAACGCCGGCGTCACCAACCTCGGCGACGGCTGGGCCGTGACCTTCAAGATCGAGTCGCACAACTCGCCCTCCTTCGTGGAGCCGTACCAGGGTGCCGCGACCGGCATCGGCGGGATCGTCCGCGACATCATCTCGATGGGCGCCCGCCCCGTGGCCGTGATGGATCCGCTGCGCTTCGGCGCGATCGACCACCCGGACACCGCCCGCGTCATGCACGGCGCCGTGGCCGGCATCGGCGGCTACGGCAACTCCCTGGGCCTGCCGAACATCGGCGGCGAGATGGTCTTCGACTCCGTCTACCAGGGCAACCCGCTGGTGAACGCCCTCGCCGTCGGCGTCATGCGGCACGAGGACATCCGCCTCGCCAACGCTTCCGGCAAGGGCAACAAGGTGGTGCTGTTCGGTGCCCGCACCGGCGGCGACGGAATCGGCGGCGCATCCGTGCTGGCGTCCGAGTCCTTCGACGACACCAAGCCCTCCAAGCGCCCGGCCGTCCAGGTGGGCGACCCGTTCGCGGAGAAGGTACTGATCGAGTGCTGCCTGGAGCTCTTCAAGGGCTCCCTGGTGGAGGGCATTCAGGACCTCGGCGCGGCCGGCATCTCCTGCGCCACCTCCGAACTGGCCTCCAACGGCGACGGCGGCATGCAGGTTGAGCTGACCTCCGTGCTGCTGCGCGACCCCACCCTGACCCCGGGCGAAATCCTGATGTCCGAGTCGCAGGAACGCATGATGGCCGTGGTCACCCCCGAGAACGTCGAGGCGTTCGAGGCCGTGATGGACAAGTGGGCCGTGGAGTACTCCTGGCTGGGCGAGGTGACCGACACCGGCCGCCTGATCATCACCTGGGACGGCGAAGTGATCGTCGACGTCGACCCGCGCACCGTCGCCCACGACGGCCCGGTCTACGACCGCCCCTACGCCCGCCCCGAGTGGCAGGACTCCGTGCAGGCGGATGCCTTCACCGGCTCCGTGCAGGACGCCGGCCGCCCGGCAGCCCCGTCCGAGCTCGCGTCAGCCGTCACCGAGCTGGTGGCCTCACCGAACATGTGCAGCAAGGCCTGGATCACCAACCAGTACGACCGGTACGTGGGCGGCAACACCGCCATGGCGTTCCCGGACGACGCCGGCGTGGTCCGGGTGGACGAGGAGACCGGCCTGGGCGTGGCCCTGGCCACCGACGCCAACGGCCGCTACACCTACCTGGACCCGTACCAGGGCGCGCAGCTGGCCCTGGCCGAGGCGTACCGCAACGTGGCCACCTCCGGCGCCATCCCGATGGCCGTCAGCGACTGCCTGAACTTCGGTTCCCCCGAGGACCCGGACGTCATGTGGCAGCTCGCCGAAGCCATCCGCGGCCTCTCCGACGCCTGCATGGAACTCGGCATCCCGGTCACCGGCGGCAACGTCTCGCTCTACAACCAGACCGGCACCACCCCCATCCACCCCTCCCCGTGGTGGCGGTGCTGGGCAAGCTCGACGACGTCGCCCGCCGCACGCCGTCGGGCTGGCGTGAAGACGGCCAGGCGATCTACCTCCTCGGCACCACCGGCACCGAACTGGACGGGTCCGAATGGGCCAACATGCGCGGCCACCTGGGCGGCCGGCCGCCGAAGGTAGACCTCTCCGCCGAACGCGAGCTGGGCCAGATCCTGATCAACGCCTCCCGCGACGGCATGGTGGACTCCGCCCACGACGTGTCCGAGGGCGGGATCGCCGCCGCCCTGGTGGAATCCTCGCTGCGCTACGGCGTCGGCGCCCGGATCTCGCTGCAGGACGTCATGGATCGCGACGGCGTGGACCTCTTCACCGCGCTGTTCTCCGAGTCGCAGGCGCGCGCCGTCGTGGCCGTGCCCCGCTCGGAGGAGATCCGCTTCAAGGACATGTGCACCGCCCGCGGCTTCGCGCACGTCCGGATCGGCGTCGTCGACGCCGAGGGCGGCACGCTGGAGATCAACGGCGTGGACACCCTGAGCCTGGACGCGCTCCGCGAGGCTCACGAGGGGACCCTGCCGAAGTACTTCGGCTAAGTCCCCACCGCCGCGTGAACAGAACGGCCGCCCCTCCTCAGGAGGGGCGGCCGTTCGGGTTAAGCGCCGCCTCTGGTCAGGCGGTGTACGGCGTCAGCGGGTCATCGACGCCGGCGGCGTCGCGAACGGCGCGCCCGGATAGCGCTGGGCGGCGGCGTCCATCAGCCGGCCCCACTGCCCGCCGGCGATGTCCGCGCCGTCCACGCCCACGTAGTAGCGGCCGTTGATGGTGATGTCCTGGTTCACCCAGCGCGGCCCGATGCCCTGGTAGCTGCCGAACCAGGATGCCGTGGCGATCCCGGAGGTGCCGCCCACGGTCCAGGTCATGGTGTTGCCGTCGGTGGTGCCGGTCTTGGCGAAGATGTCCGTGGCCTTGGACACCGGGATGTTGTAGCCCGAGCCCCGGGTCAGCACGTTCTTCAGCGCAAAGGTCACCCCGGCCGCGACGTCCGGATCGATGGCCTGCTGGCAGTGCGCGTCCGGGACCGGGTACGCCTTGCCGTGCGGGCCGGTCACCGATTCGAGGGCGATCGGGTCGCAGTGCTTGCCGCCGGCGGCGAAGGTGGCGTACGCGTCGGCCATGGTCAGCGGGGCGACGTCCTGGGTGCCGATCAGGCTGGCGATGCTGGAAACGTCGTAGGGCTTGTTGGTGTGTCCGTCCGCGACACCGGCCGCCGTCGCCATCTTCTGGATGTTGCAGAAGTCCAGCTGCGCCGCGGACTGGAAGGTGATGGTGTTGATCGACTGGTAGAGGCCCTGCAGGACGCTCATCCTGACGTAGTGGTTCGCGTCGTCGTTGGGCAGGAGCTGGGTCCCGGCCGCCGGGTCATAGGAACCGGTGGTGCGGCCGCAGGAGTTCTGCCAGGGGTAGCCGGGCCGGTAAAGGCGCACCGCACCGTCCAGGACGGTGCCCATGGACTTGCCGGCGCGGAGCCGCTCGGCGAAGACGAACGGCTTCATGGTGGAGCCGATCTGGAAACCGCCGGCGCCGTCGAGGGGCTGGCCGTTGGCGTCTCGTTCGGGCAGCGCGAAGTTGCCGGTGTAGTTGCCCGGACCCGCCGTGGGGTTGTAGTTGGTGTTTTGCGCCATGGTCAGAACCTTGCCGGTGCCGGGCTGGACGCTGACCAGGGACGCCCCGCGCTGCAGCGGGTCGGTGGCTGACATGGAGGCGTTGACCTGGTCCTGGGCCACCTTTTGCAGCGCCGGGTCCAGGGTGGTGCGGATAGTCAGACCGCCCAGGTAGAGCAGCTTCTTGCGGGCGTCCTCGTCAGGCCCGAAGGCCGGGTCGTTGAGGATCAGCCTCTGGACGTAGTCGCAGAAGTAGGGTGCGGAGACGGCACCGGCACAGCCCTGGCTGGCGGGGTGGACGTTGAGGCCGATCGGGGCCTTGACCGCTGCGTCGTGGTCGGCCTGGCTGATCTTGCCCTGCTGGAGCATCTTGTCCAGGACCTCGTTGCGCCGGGCCACCACGTGGTCCGGTTGAGTGAGCGGGTCGTAGTAGACCGGGCTGTTGACGACGCCGGCCAGCGCCGCCGCCTGCGGCAGGGTCAGTTGCGCGGCGCTGACGTTGAAGTATTCGTGGGCGGCGGCGTCGATCCCGTACGCGCCGTTGCCGAAATAGACCACGTTGAGGTAGCCCTGCAGGATCTGGTCCTTGGAGTAGCTCTTTTCCAGGGCAATCGCGAGCTTCATCTCCCGCAGCTTGTCCCCCACGGTCTTGGCGTAGCCGAGCTTGACGTCCTCACTCTTTCCCTGCGCCACGAGGGACTCGATGATCATGTTGTTGACGTACTGCTGGGTGAGGGTGGACGCGCCCTGGCGGCCGCCCTGCGCGGTGGCGACGAGGGCACGCAGGATGCCGGTGGTGTCGATGCCGCCGTGCTGGTAGAAACGGGCGTCCTCGATGGCGACGATGCCGTCCTTGATGAAGGGGACATCTTGTCCAGGCTGACCGGGGCGCGGTTCTCCGCGTAGAAGGACGCGATGACGGAACCGTCGTTGGCCAGGACGGTGGAGGTGGCAGGCGGGGCGTTGAGGTTCAGGTCGTCGGGGAGCTTGTCGAACATGCCGATCGAGTCGCTGACCACCGCGCCCGCCATGGCGGTTGCGGGGATAAAGAGGCCGGCCACCAGCACGCCGCACACGGTCCCGGCCGCGATGAAGGCCAGGACCGCACGCCAGAGGGATCGCCTAGCGGGCATCGGGATGCTCCCGGGTCGCGGGGGCGGTCCCGGCGTCGACGGCGGAGGGGGCATCGCCAGCGGACGGCGCCTCCACGGCGGGCGGCGCGTCGCCGCCGTCGGGCGCGGCGCCCGGGGTCGCCACCGAACGCTTGCGGCGGAAGGTCAGCAGGAAGCCCGCAACACCGCCCAGGAAGATCAGCGCGGCCACCCAGGTGTTGACCCGGAGCCCCAGGATCAGGTTGGCGTAGTCCGAACGCATCAGTTCGAACGCGAAGCGGCCCGCCGTGTATCCGGCGACATAGAGGGCGAACACGCTGCCGGCACCGAGCTTGAAGCGGCGGTCCAGGAAGAGGATGAGCAGGGCCACGACGACGCACCAGAGCGATTCGTACAGGAAGGTCGGCTGGAAGTAGCCGAGCACCACGGCGGCGCCGGAGGGATCGGTGACCGCGTTTCCTGCGCCGTCCATCTGGTGGATCTGCAGCTTCCACGGCAGGGCGGTGGGGTCGCCGTAGAGCTCGTTGTTGAACCAGTTGCCCCAGCGGCCGAGGGCCTGGGCGAAGAGGACGCCGGGCGCCACGGAATCGAGGAAGGCCACGAAGGACACCCCGGCCCGGCGGCAGCCGATCCACGCACCCACGCAGCCGAGCGCGATCGCGCCCCAGATGCCCAGGCCGCCGTCCCAGATGGCGAACGCATTCCAGGGGTTCCGGCCGGGCAGGAAGTACAGCTCAGGGTCCGTGATGACGTGGTAGATCCGGCCGCCGATGATCCCGGCCGGGACCGCCCAGACGCAGATGTCCAGGACCTGGCCGGGCAGGCCGCCGCGGGCGATCCAGCGGCGGGACCCCAGCCAGATGGCCACCGCGATGCCGGCCAGGATGCAGAGGGCATAGAAGTGGATGGTCAGCGGTCCCACGTGGAAGGCGCTGACGGTCGGGGACGGGAAAAACGAATCTCCGGCGGTCATGGCGGTCCTGTCTAAGAAGTGCGCGGCACGGTAATTGGTTCTGCCACAGAACTATTCTAGGTCCGACTGTATCCGGCTAAACTGGGCGGATGATGAGGGCCGTGGAATCCGCACCGGAGGCAGCGGCCCGCCGGGACTCCGACGCATGGTCCCTGACCGGCGTGATCACCCGCCTGCGCAGGGTGCTGCGCTCCAGCGTGCGACAGGAATTTCCCTGGGAGGCGCTGCCGATGGCCCAGGTGGAGATGATGCAGCGGCTGGCCGAGGAGCCGGGAATCGGCGTAAGCGGGCTGGCGTCGCGGCAGCGGCTGGCCGTCAACACGGTGAGCAACCTGGTCCAGCAGATGGTGGTGTCGGGATTGGTGGAGCGGCTGACCCGGCCCGGTGACCGGCGTTCGGTGACGCTGACCCTGACCGAGCGGGGCGCCGCGGTGCTGGCCGCCTGGCAGGACGCCAATGACCGCCGCCTGGGCGAGGCCCTCCGGCGGCTGCCCGGTTCCTCGCAGCAGGCCATCGAGGACGCCCTCCCGGCGCTGGCCGCCCTGGCCGCCCTGCTGGAGGCGGACGACCAGGATCCCGACGGCGGCGGCCCGACTTCCCGGGACCCCGCGTCCTGAGGCCGGGCGCCGGAGGCCGGAGCCGGGCGCCGGGCCTAGTCGTCGCTGCGGAGTTCGCGCTGGCGGGCGCTGAGGAGTTCGACCTCCGGCCGGGCCGCTACGAAGCGTTCGACGGCGGCCAGCACTTCGATGAGGTGCGCGCGGTCCGCGGCGACCAGTCCGGCGCCCACCAGGGCCCTGCGGTACTGGTCCTGGTAGCCGGCCTCCGTGACGGAGATGTCGAAGCGCCGCTTCAGCTCCGCCAGCAGCGGCCGGACCACGGAGCGCTTTTCCTTCAGGCTGTGAACGTCGCCCAGCAGAAGGTCGAACTCAATCCAGCCGATCCACATGGCCCCAGCGTAGCGTCCGGGCTAGATGGTGAGCTCGCCCATCCGGTCCCAGCCGTCGCCGTCGATCTGGCGGCTGATGATCCGGGGCGTCTCCACCAGGGCCTGGGGCATGTCCTCCATGGCCTTCTTGAAGTGGGCGCTGTTGACGTGGTCTCCGGCGGCGTCGTCCTTGAAGGCCTCGACGAGGACGAACTCGTTCGGGTCCTCGACGCTGCGTGACCACTCGAACCAGAGGTTCCCGGCTTCCTTGCGGGTGGACGTGGTGAAGTCCTCCACGAGGCCGAGCCAGCGCTCGGACCAGTCGGGCTTGACCTTGAATTTGACGACGATGAAGATCATGGACGGTCCCTTTCGGTACGGATACGGTCTTTCAGTATTTCAGCAGGCCGGTCTGCCCGCTGCCGGTCAGCCGGTCAGCAGGCGCCGATGGCGGCCCGGGCGATCTCCTGCTGCCGGGGCGTGCCCACGCGTTCGGCCCACTGCTCCGCCAGCTGGAATTCGACCATGGCCTCGGTGCAGCGGCCCGCTTCGTGCAGCGACCAGCCCAGGTTGTTGTGCAGCGCCACCAGCCACCGCCGGGTGCGTTCGTCGCCGGCGGTGGAGGCGTACTCGAGGGCGCTGCGGGTCCAGGCTTCGGCGTGGGCGGTGTCCGCGATGGCCAGCATGTGCAGCGCGTCCACGGCCAGGAAGTCCTCGCCGAGGTGGTCCGCGAGTTCCGCTGCCTGCTCAAAAAGGGGAACGGCCATCTCGGGGTGGCCGCCGGAGTTGAGCACCCGTCCGCGCTCGAGTAGGACCCGGACGGCCACGGTGGGTTCGTCGGCGTCGACCTCGTCCAGCAGCGCGTCGGCCTCCTCGTAGCGGCCCTGCAGCCCGATCGCCCGTCCCAGCTGGGTGGCAAGTTCGGCGCGTTCATCGGCGTCGAACGCCGGGTCCTCCAGCGCCTCCCGGAAGCGGGCTTCGGAGAGCCCGGGGTTATCGAAATTCCAGATCAGGTCCAGGTTCTGTTGGTTCAGCATCCACTCACTCCTGCTCGGTTCACGCCGGCGGCCAGTTCCTGTGCACTCCTAACGTACCGGGAAGTGACCAGCCGGCGCGCCCGGTCCGTGACGGGACGGCCGGCAGCGTAGAACCAGGTGGACGGGACACCGAAGGCCGTGATGGTGATCAGCACCCGGCCGGCCTCATCCAGCGCAACCTCAAAGGACTCCTCGCCCCGGACGGGGTGCCCGGGCAGGGTGCCGTAGCCGAAGCCGGCCGACTGCGGGCCGCCCCCGGGGCGGGCCGGGTGCACCCAGACCACCTCGCAGGGGGCGTCGATGCGGAACGGGCCGACGCCGAAGCCGCTGACCACGCGGACGCCGGGGGCGACGTCGGATTCGGCCCGGACCCGCAGCCCTGCACCGCGGTGCAGCTGCCAGGTCATCAGGCCGTGCACCGCCCGGCGGTAGGCCGCCTCGCCGTCGCCGATGTAGGCCCGGGTGACGATGCCGTTGCCGTCCGCGGGAAGCCGGCCGCTCTCGGTGGCACCGACGCCGGAATAGGTTAGCTCGCCCGCGGCGATCCGATTCCCGCCCCTCACGGCTGGTCCCAGTTCCGGCCGTCGCCGCGTGCCAGCCGGGACCAGCCCAGTTGCGACTGCTGCACCCGGCTCAGGGTGGCCACCACCAGGTCGTAGGAATCCTCCACCATGTCCCGGATCATGTCGTCCGGCAACGCCCCGTCCAGCCGGACGCCGTTCCAGTGCCGCTTGTTCAGGTGCCAGGCGCCGGTGATCTCCGGGTGCGCCTGCCGGAGCTGTTCCGCGAGCGCCGGTTCGCATTTAAGACTCACGCTGAAGTCCTCAGCGTCCATGGCGGACAGGGCGAAGACCTTCGCCTGGTGCCGGGCCCCGCCGGCAATGGCGGCGCGGACCTTGAACACGGCCGTCTCGGGCCCGAACGGGTAGTCCTCAAAGGCGCCGGGGAAGCCCAGGCAGATCTCTCGCAGTGCGGCCTCATCCATGCTCCGAGCTTACGTCCGGGCACGGACATCGGGCAGGCCGGACCCGGGCTCAGAGGCCCAGGAGCGGCGCTTCCCGGGACGGGCAGGCGTTCATGACGACGTCCAGTCCGGCGGCCTTGGCCCGTTCGGCCGCGGCCTCGTCGATGACGCCCAGCTGCAGCCAGACGGCGCCGGCGCCGGCGGCAATCGCCTGGTCCACCACGTCGCCGACGCGTCCGGAGTTCACGAAGCAATCCACGACGTCGATGGGCCGCTTCTCCGCCGGGATTTCCGCCAGCGAGCGGTAGCCGGCCTCCCCGTGGACGTCGTCGCCGGGCAGGTTGACCGGGATGATGCCCATGCCCAGGCGGTCGCGGATGAACAGCGAGGTGTCGTAGGCCGCGCGCCATTGGTTGGTGCTCAGGCCCACGATGGCCCACCGCCCCTTGGTGCGCAGGAGGCGTTCGACAACGGCGGGATCGTTCACGTGGCTCATGCCGCCAGCCTACGTCCGCCGGCAGCGCCCCCGCAGTAGGGAAACCCGCCCCGGGCACTGTGCCGAATTTCTGACCGGACCAGGCACCCGAAGCCCGCAGGTGTCCGAATATTACGCGCCCATTTGGGAAAAATCGGCCGTTCGGTTTTAGTAGACAGTGACCATCCCGAGCGGCCGAGAGACCTGGATCGATGACGCCGCAGCAACCCTGGTCGACGGACCTCCACCCCGGAGCCCGCCGATAACGAGGACGCACGCCGAGGGAAAGGTCCGGACTGACTACCCGGGCCAAAGGCTGCTTCCGTAGGGTGCTACTGCCAGGACCGATGGAGTAACCCTATGACTGCTGTCCTGCACCCACCCCAGCCCCGGTCCGACGCCCGGCCTGGCTCCGGCACCCCCGCCCTCCCGGTGTCCTTCCGCCGCCTGGGCCGCGCCTTCGGGACCGGGCCCGCCGCGCACACCGTCCTCCGGGACGTCAGCTTCGACGTCGTCCCCGGCGAGGTGCTGGCCATTCTCGGCGCCTCCGGCTGCGGCAAATCCACCCTGCTCCGGGCCGCCGCCGGGCTCGACGCCGCCACTTCCGGCAGCGTCGCCATCGACGGCGCGCCGGTGCGCGGCGTCGACGATCGCTGCGCTTTCGCGTTCCAGGAGCCGCGGCTGCTGCCCTGGCACACGCTCCAGGCGAACATCGCCATCGGCCTGCCCGCCGGCGTCAGCGCCCGCGAAGGCAAGGCCAAAGTGGCCCGCCTGCTGGAACTCGTAGGCCTGCAGGACTTCGCCAAGCACCGCCCCCGGGAGGTCTCCGGCGGCATGGCCCAGCGCGCGTCGCTGGCCCGGGCCCTGGCCCGGAACCCCGGCGTGCTGCTCCTCGACGAGCCCTTCGGCGCCCTCGACGCACTGACCCGGATCAAGATGCAGGACCTGCTCCTGGAGGTCCACCGCGCCGAACCCACCACGGTGCTGCTGGTGACGCACGACGTCGACGAGGCCCTGCAGCTGGCGGACCGCATCATCGTGCTCGACCGGGAGGACACCGAATCGTCCCCGGCCGGCGCCACGATCGTGCGCACCCTCACCGTCCCCGGCGGCCGGCCCCGGGACCGCGCCTCGGCCGAACTCGCCCGAATGCGTACCTCGCTCCTGGCCAGCCTCGGCGTCGACGGCCACTAACGACACCGGCCCCGCCGCGCCGGTCACGGCCTGGACGGCTGGCGCGCTCCCGCGGGCAGCCCAGGGGGTACGCCGGCACCCTGACCGGCCGAGCCGCCCGCTCTCCGGGCCGACGGCCACACGCACCGTTCTCCTGTCTCTCCGCATCGCTCGCACCGCTCGTAAAGGAACTTCCATGGCTCCCACCCGCACCACGTCCCGCCGTTTCGTCCTCACCGCCGTCGCCGCCTCCGCGGCCCTGGCCCTTACCGGGTGCGTCGCCGGGGAAGGCTCCGGCAGCCAGCCCGCAGCCGCCGCGGCGGCCGGCGGCAACGGCGGCGGCACGCTGACCATCGACTTCGCCACCTACAACCCGCTGAGCCTGGTGATCAAGAAGAAGGGCTGGCTGGAGGCCGCCCTCAAGGACCAGGGCGTCACCGTCAAGTGGGTCCAGTCGGCCGGGTCCAACAAGGCCAACGAGGCGCTGCGCTCCGGCGCGGTGGACGTCGGCTCCACCGCCGGGTCGGCCGCGCTCCTGGCCAAGGCCAACGGCTCCCCGATCAGGACCATCGACATCTTCTCCCAGCCCGAATGGGCCGCCCTGGTCACGAAGCCCGGTTCCGGCATCAGCACCGTGGCGGACCTGAAGGGTAAGTCGGTCGCGGCCACGAAGGGCACGGACCCGTACTTCTTCCTGCTGCAGGCCCTTTCCGAGGCCGGGCTCTCAGCCAAGGACGTCATTGTGCAAAACCTGCAGCACGCGGACGGCCGCACCGCCCTGGAGAACGGCTCCGTGGACGCCTGGTCCGGGCTGGATCCGATCATGGCCGGCGCCGAGCAGAAGGGCGCCAAGCTCTTCTACCGGAACCTCTCGTTCAACACCTACGGCTTCCTCAACGCCACCGAGTCCTTCCTCAAGGACCGGCCGCAGCAGGCGCAGACCGTGGTGAACGCCTACGAGAAGGCCCGCGCCTGGGCGGCCGCGAACCCGGACGAAACCGCGCAGATCCTGGCCGAGGCGGCCAGCCTGGACCTGGCCGTGGCCAAGACCGTGGTCCTGCAGCGCAGCAACCTCAACGTCAATCCCGCGCCGGGCGAAGCCCAGCGCAAGGTCCTCGCGAAGATCGGCCCCACCTTCGTGGAGACCGGGGACGTGGCGAGCCAGAAGCAGATCGACGACGCCGTCGGCTCGCTTCTCGATGACTCGCTGGTGAAGAAGGCGGACGCCTCCGCCATCAAGGACTCCTGATGACCAGCCTCGGAGACTCCCCTTCACCGGCACCACCGTTGCGGACGGGCGCGCTGTAGCCGCCCCCGCAGCTCCGGCAGACGCCGCCCGGCCGGCCTCCCCCGTCACGGGAGGACACGGCACCCCGGCGAACGGATGGTCCCCCGCCGGGTTCCTGGCCCACGGCTGGGCGCGTCTGCTCCTTGGACTGCTGGTCCCCGCGGCGGTGCTGGCGGCCTGGCAGCTGTCCACCGCCGCGGGGCTCTTCAGCGTGGTCCAGCTCCCGCCGCCGGCCTTGGTGCTCGACGCCGGCCTCGACCTGCTCCGCCGCGGGCAGCTGGGCCTGCACGTGGCCATCTCCACCCAGCGGGTGCTGATCGGCTTCGCCGCCGGCGCCGCCCTGGGCCTGGTGCTCGGTTCTCTGGTGGGCCTCTCCCGCGTGGCGGACGCCCTGCTGGGCCCCACCATCGGCGCGCTGCGGGCCGTCCCGTCCCTGGCCTGGGTGCCGCTGCTGATCCTCTGGATGAAGATCGGCGAGGACTCCAAGGTCACCCTGATCATGATCGGCGCATTCTTCCCCGTCTTCACCACCGTTTCGCTGGCCCTGCGCCACGTGGACCGGAACCTGGTGGAGGCCGCCCGAGCCTTCGGGCTCAAGGGCGTGAAGCTGCTGACCACGGTGCAGCTGCCCGCCGTCGTACCCGCCGTGTTCTCCGGGCTGCGGCTGGCCCTGGCCCAGGCGTGGCTGTTCCTCGTGGCCGCCGAGCTCATCGCCTCCTCGATGGGCCTGGGCTTCCTGCTGACCGACTCGCAGAACAACGGCCGCACGGACCGGCTGCTGCTGGCCATCGTGCTGCTGGCCGTGATCGGCAAGATCACCGACGCCCTGCTGGGCTTGGCGGAGAAGTGGGCGGTGAACCGGTGGGCGTAACGGCAACAGAGACCACGGCACAGATTCCGGGCCCCCAGAGCCTAGGCCACGGCACCGTGGCACCACTGACAGAGGCTCCGTCGACCGAGGCCGAACGCATCGCGTTTTGGGAACAGGCCGCGCTGCGCCTGGACTGGGAACCCGACGGATCCTCCGGTGCGGGGCTGCCCTGGCACACCACGCACCGCCGCCTCCCCGCGGACCCGGCGGCCGGAACCGGCCCGCAGATCAGCTGGTTCGAGGGCGGAAAGCTCAACGTCGCCTACAACTGCGTCGACCGCCATGTAGCGGCGGGACGCGGTGACACGGTGGCGCTGTACTTCGAGGGCGAACCGGGCGACCGGCGCACCTTCACCTACGCGGACCTGCAGCGCGAGGTCTCCCGGGCCGCGAACGCCCTGCTGGACCTCGGTATCACCAAGGGCGACCGGGTGGTCATCTACCTCCCGGTGATCCCCGAAACGGTCATCATCACCCTGGCTGTTGCCCGCATCGGCGCCATCCACTCCCTGGTGTTCGGCGGGTTCTCCGCCGACGCGCTGATGTTCCGGGTGGAGGACACCGGCGCGAAGCTGCTGGTCACCACGGACGGGCAGTTCCGCCGCGGCACCGCGGTGCCGGTGAAGGCCAATGCGGACGCCGCCGTCGCCGGGGACAACGCCGTCGAACACGTCCTGGTGGTCAACCGGACCACCGCGCCGGAGGACCTGGGCACCGTCCCGATGGTCCCGGGCCGGGACGTGTGGTGGCACGACGCCGTCGGGCGCGCCTCCGACGTCCACGTCGCCGAGGCGTTCGACGCCGAGACGCCGCTGTTCATCATGTACACCTCCGGCACCACCGGGAAGCCCAAGGGCCTGGTCCACACCTCCGGCGGCTACCTGACCCAGGCGTCCTGGAGCTTCGAGCACCTCTTCAGCAACCCGGACCCGGCGGAGCGCGGCAAGGACATCCACTGGTGCACCGCGGACCTGGCCTGGGTCACCGCGCACACCTACGAGCTGTACGGCCCGCTCTCCAACGGCGCCACCCAGGTGATCTTCGAAGGCACGCCGAACACTCCGCACCCGGGCCGGCACTTCGAGATCATCGAACGCTACGGCGTCACGCAGTACTACACCGCCCCCACCCTGGTGCGCTCGCTGATGGGCTGGTTCCCGGACGGCGTGCCCGCCGACTACGACCTGTCCTCCATCCGGCTGCTCGGTACCGTGGGCGAGGCCGTGAATCCGGAAGCCTGGCGCTGGTTCCGGGAGAACGTGGGCGCAGGGACAGCGCCGGTCGTGGACACCTGGTGGCAGTCCGAGACCGGCGCCACCATCCTCTCCCCCGCCCCGACCGACACCGCGTTCAAGCCCGGCTGCGCCGCCCGGCCGCTGCCCGGCGTCGGCGCCCGGATCGTGGACGAGACCGGCGCCACGGTCCCGCCCGGTGTGCAGGGCTTCATCGTGGTGGACGCCCCCGGCCCGGCGATCGCCCGTACCGTGTGGGGCAACCCGCGGCGCTACTACGACTCGTACTGGCGCCAGTACGCGGAGCAGGGCTGGTTCCTCGCCGGCGATGGGGCCAAATACGACGACGACGGCGATATCTGGATCCTGGGCCGGGTGGACGACACCCTCAACGTCTCCGGACACCTGCTCTCAACCATCGAGATCGAATCGGCACTGGTTTCGCACCCGGACGTGGTGGAGGCCGGCGTCTGCCCGGTCCCCGACGCCAAAACCGGGCACGCCATCGTCGCATTCGTGGTCCTCCGCGAATCGGCGGTGACCCCTCCCGCCGCTTAGCGTTCGCGGACTCCCCGAGCTCGCAAGCTCGCCCGGGGACCCCGATCCGGTCACTTCACTCGCTCGTTCCTCGCTCGCGCGATGCGCGGCTACGGAGGGAGTCACAGCCGATTTGAAGGCGTGGGTTGGGGCGAAGATCGGGCCGATCGCGAAGCCGCGCGACGTCGTCGTGGTCCCGGACGTGCCGAAGACCCGCAGCGGCAAGATCATGCGGCGGCTGCTGACCCAGCTGTTCGAGGGCACCGAACTCGGCGACACCACGTCGCTGCAGAACGAACCCTCGATCGCCGGCATCCAGCAGGCCCTCCGCGAACGCAGCACAGAAACAAACCGGAAGTAAGGAACACCATGACTGAGAACAGCACCGTTGCCCGCCTCTCCGAACCGCTCAAGTTCGCCTACTGGGTCCCCAACGTCTCCGGTGGCCTGGTGGTCTCCACCATCGAACAGCGCACCGGCTGGGACTTCGACTACAACAAGAAGCTGGCCCGCATCGCCGAGGATTCCGGTTTTGAGTACGCCCTGACCCAGACCCGCTACGCAGCCTCCTACGGCGCGGACAAGCAGCACGAGGCCACCTCGTTCAGCCTGGGCCTGCTGGCCGCCACCGAGCGGCTGAAGGTGATCGCCGCCGTCCACCCCGGCATGTGGCACCCTGGCGTGCTCGCGAAGTACCTGATCACCGCGGACCACATCTCGAACGGCCGCGCCGCCGTGAACATCGTCTCCGGCTGGCTCAAGGCGGAGTTCGAGAACTTCGGCCTCGAGTGGCTGGAGCACGACGAGCGCTACGTGCGCACCGAGGAGTTCATCCGGGTGCTCCGCGGCCTGCTGACCGAGAAGAACTTCAGCCAGGCGGGCAAGTACTACAACATCACCGACTTCACCCTGCAGCCGGCCCCGGTGGACGTCCCGGGCCGCGCGCACCCGGAGATCTTTTTCGGCGGCAACTCCACCGCGGCACAGGCCACGGCCGGCCGCGTGGCGGACTGGTACTTCTCCAACGGCAAGGACCTGGAAGGCTTCAAGGAGAACATCGCCGGCGTCGTTGCGGCGGCCGGCGACGCCCGGCGCGGTACCGAGGGCGCCCTCGACTTCCCGAAGTTTGGCCTGAACGGCTTCGTGATCGCCCGGGACTCCGAGAAGGAGGCCCGCGAGACCCTCCGCGAGATTGTCGCCAAGGCGCACAAACCCGCCGTCGAGGGCTTCCGCGACGCCGTTCAGGAGGCCGGGGCGTCCACCAAGGACGGCAAGGGCATGTGGGCCGACTCCAGCTTCGAGGACCTGATCCAGTACAACGACGGCTTCAAGAGCCAGCTGATCGGCACGCCAGAACAGATCGCGGAACGGATCGTCGAATACAAGAAGATCGGCGTGAACCTGCTCCTGACCTGCTACCTGCACTTCCAGGAGGAGGTGGCCGCCTTCGGCAAGGACATCCTGCCGATCGTGCGCGAACTCGAGGCCGACCTGGCCCGCAAGCACGGCACCGAACTAAACCTGTCCGCCATCCCGGCAACCAAGATTGAGGTGAACGCGTAATGGCCGACCGTACCTTCGGGTTCCGCACCCGCGCCCTGCACGCCGGCGGCACCCCCGACGCCGAACACGGCGCCCGGGCCGTGCCGATCTACCAGACCACGTCCTTTGTCTTCAAGGACACCCAGGACGCGGCCAACCTCTTCGCCCTGCAGAAGTACGGCAACATCTACTCCCGGATCGGCAACCCCACGGTGGCCGCGTTCGAGGAGCGGGTGGCGTCCCTGGAAGGGGGCATCGGCGCCGTCGCTACCTCCTCCGGAATGGCCGCGGAGTTCGTCACCTTCGCCGCGCTCACCCAGGCCGGGGACCACCTGGTGGCCTCCTCGCAGCTCTACGGCGGCACCGTGACGCAGCTGGACGTCACGCTCCGCCGCTTCGGCGTGGACACCACCTTCGTGCCCGGCACGGACCCGGCGGACTACGCCGCGGCCATCCGGGAGAACACCAAGGCGATCTTCGTCGAGGTCGTTGCCAACCCCTCCTCCGAGGTCCAGGACCTCGCCGGGCTGGCGAAGGTGGCGCACGACGCCGGCATCCCGCTGGTCGTCGACGCCACCCTGAGCACCCCGTACCTGGTGCGGCCGATCGAGCACGGCGCGGATATCGTGATTCACTCCGCCACCAAGTTCCTCGGCGGACACGGCACCACCCTGGGCGGCGTCGTCGTCGAAAGCGGCCGCTTCAACTGGGGCAACGGCAAGTTCCCCACCATGACCGAGCCGGTGGCCTCCTACGGCAACGTCTCCTGGTGGGGGAACTTCGGCGAATACGGGTTCCTCACCAAGCTCCGCTGCGAGCAGCTGCGCGACATCGGGCCCGCGCTCTCCCCGCAGTCCGCGTTCCAGCTGCTTCAGGGCATCGAGACGCTCCCGCAGCGGCTGGACGAGCACCTGAAAAACGCCCAGGCCGTGGCCGAATGGCTCGAAGCCGACGAGCGGGTGGCGTACGTGAACTACTCCGGACTGCCCTCGCACCCGCACTTCGACCGTGCCCGCACCTACCTGCCGCTGGGCCCGGGGTCCGTGTTCTCCTTCGGCGTCAAGGGCGGCCGCGCCGCGGGGCAGAAGTTCATCGAGGCCCTGCAGCTGGCCTCGCATTTGGCCAACGTGGGCGACTCCCGGACCCTGGTGATCCACCCGGGCTCCACCACCCACCAGCAGCTCAGCCCGGAGCAGCTCGAATCCGCAGGCGTGCCCGAGGACCTGGTCCGCATCTCGGTGGGTCTGGAAGACATCGAGGACATCCTCTGGGACCTGGACCAGGCCCTGGCCGCAGCGTCTGATATTTCGGCCGACGGCGTATCCGCGGAACCGGAAAAACTGTCCGCCGAAGCCTGCACGATTGGAGCGAACTGATGACCGACGCAACCCGCACCTGGACCGGACCGTCCGCGCCGGAGCGGCTGAACCTGCTCCGCCAGGCGAAGTCCATCGCGATTGTCGGCGCCTCGGACAAGCCGTCCCGGGCCAGCTACTTCGTGGCGACATACCTGCAGTCCTCCACCCGGTACAAGGTTTACTTCGTGAACCCGGTGGTGAAAGAGATCCTGGGCCAGCCAAGCTACGCGTCGCTGGCGGACCTGCCGGAGAGCCCGGACATTGTCGATGTGTTCCGCAAGCACGATGACCTGCCGGGCGTGCTGGACGAGGCGATCGCCGCCGGCGCCAAGACGCTCTGGCTGCAGCTGGGGTCCTGGCACGAGGACGTGGCCAAGGAGGCCGAGGCGGCCGGGCTGAATGTGGTGATGGACCGGTGCGTGAAGATCGAGCACGCCCGCTTCCACGGCGGCCTGCACCTGGCCGGCTTCGACACCGGAGTCATCTCCTCGAAACGGCAGGTCCTGGCCTGAGCCGGGATCAGCGCTGCCCCGTCCCGTCCGGAACCTCGGGGATGGCCGGGACGGTGGGCAGCGGGCTGACCGGGATGCCCCGGCCGTCGGCGCCGGGGATCACCGGGGTGACCGGCCGCTGCGAAGGGGTCGGCAGCACGCCGGTCCGGCCGACGTCGCGGCCGAGGCCCGGCTGCGTGGCCGAGGTGCTGGGCCGGACCGGTTCGGGGACCGCGCCCGGAGCCGTCGCCTGAAGGGTCGGTGCCGTGACGGTGCCGGCCGGCGCGGGGACCGGTGCCGGGGCGGCCGGCAGGTCCGACGGCGACGGGCGGACCGTGGACGGAGCGGGGGCCGGGGCGTTGCCGGCGGGCTGGAAGATGCTGCCCACGGTGTGGCCGACGCTGTCGCGGAAGTCCTGGCTGGCGGCAGCCACGGCACCCGCGCCGAGGGTCATGGCGCCGACGACGGCGCCGCCCACCAAGGCCATCCGGCGCCGGTTTCCGCGGCTGCGGCGGTGCGCGGCCAGGCTGGCGACGCCCTCGGGGAGCGGGGGCTCCGCGACGGAGTCGACGGCTTCATCGGAGGTTGCTGCTGCGGGGGCGCCGGCGGCGAGCAGGGCCGCGAGGTCGGCCCGGGGGGCGGGGGCCTGCTCCGGGATCAGGGCCTGAAGGTTTTCCAGGGCCCCGCGGAGTTCGGCGGCAGATTCAAGGCCGGCATCACGGAGCACCGCCTGGATGCTGCCATCCTGCTGGGGTTTGCGGGTGCCGGTCATGATGCTGCGTGGTCCTTTTCTGTTACCAGTTCGCGCAGGGCACTGAGCCCGCGCCGCTGAAGCTGTTTGATGGCACCCGGGCTCTTGCCCATGATGCTGGCCACCTCGTCGATGGCGAGGTCCGCGACGATCCGCAGGACCAGGACTTCCCGTTGCTCCTCGTTGAGCAGGGAGAGTGTGTGGGTCAGGCCCCCGAGGGATCCGAGTGCCTCGTCCTCCGCGGAGACCGTGAGCCGGTCATCCGTCAGGGGGTCGTAAGGGGTGTGGTGCGGGGCCCGTTCCGAGCGGCGGTAGTGGTCCACCAGCCGGGCGTGGGCCACGGAGAAAATGAATGTCCGCAGTCCCTTGTGGCCGCCGGTGACGCCGCCGAGCCGGGGCAGGACGTCCACGAACACATCCTGGGTGAGAGCCTCGGCGTCGTCGACGCCCTTGGCCCGGAAATAGCCGAGCACCGCCGGGGACATCACGGTGTAGACGGCGCTGAATCCTGACGGGTCGCCAGCCAGGGCGGCTGACAATTCGTCATCGCTCAGCTGGTCTGCCAAGAGGCTTTCCTTCCGTTTACTGCTGTGGGGTGCGGCCCCCAAGATCTTAGCGGCCGCACCCCGTCACCTCCGAAAGGAGATGGGCAGTGCTTACTTCTTCACCTGCGGGACATCCACCGACGGGACGGCCGGGACGGCCGGAGTAGCGGGGAGGTCCTTGGCACCCGGGACAGCCGGGGTGGCGACGGTGACGCCGGCGTGAGCCTGGGCCTCAGCGGCACCCTTGGCGTTGGCGGCGCCGTCGACGGTCACTCCGGTCTTGTCGGCGGAGACGGAGCCCTCGGCGGACTCGTCGGCACCCTTGACGGAGGCGTCGCCCTTGGCGGCACCGTCAACGGCGGGAGCGGACGGCACAGCCGGAACGGCCGGGGTAGCCGGAACGGCGGGCAGCGACGGGGTCGCCGGAACCGCGGGAACGGCCGGGGTGGCGGGCGTAGCGTTGCTCACTTCAGCCTGCTGGGTGTTCGAGACCTGGGCCGCGTTGGCCAGGCCGATTCCGGAGAAGCCTCCGACCGCGAGAATGGCGGCGCCGACAGCAATCTTGGTGGTCTTGCTAACACTCTTCATGAAAATTACATCCTTTGGTTGTGGAGGGCCGGCGGCGCCCGATGGGGGCGGGCGCCCGCCGGCTCTTACAGTGGGGATCCCGTCGGCACCTGATGGGGGCAGGTGCCGGTCGGATCCGTCCGGCGAAGCCCGCGGCGCCCGATGGGGGCGGGTGCCGTGCGGTAGCTTCGCGGCCGCGCCGCGGAACGTGGTTGGGGTCCAGGTCCCGTGCGGCGCTTACATAGGGGTAATCGCCGGAAGGGCCGGAAAGGTTACGCGGATCCGGAATATTCTTTTATTTCTTTTTCTGAGGACCGTTCCGCCGCGGATTCTTGCGTTTTTTTCCGGGGTTGTCGGGGGTTGTCCGGGGTTAGACGGCGACGGCGGCGCCCCACCGTTCCGGGTGGGACGCCGCCGTCGGGCGCTGTAAGGGCCTTAGCCCTAGATCAGGTCAGTCGTTGATGAGGTCGTTGACCACGATCGTCTGGTCGCGGTCCGGGCCGACGCCGATCGCGGAGAACCGGGTGCCGGAGAGCTTCTCGAGCGCCAGCACGTAGTTGCGGGCGTTCTCCGGCAGGTCGTCCAGGGTGCGGGCGCCGGTGATGTCCTCGGTCCAGCCGTCGAAGTACTCGAAGATGGGCTTCGCGTGGTGGAACTCGGTCTGGGTCATCGGCATCTCATCGTGCCGGACGCCGTCGACGTCGTAGGCCACGCAGACCGGGATCTGCTCGATGCCGGTGAGCACGTCCAGCTTGGTGACGAAGTAGTCGGTGAAGCCGTTGACGCGGGAGGCGTGCCGGGCCAGCACGGCGTCGTACCAGCCGCAGCGGCGCGGGCGGCCGGTGTTGACGCCGAACTCACCGCCGGTCTTCTGCAGGTAGACGCCCATCTCGTCGAACAGTTCGGTGGGGAACGGTCCGGCGCCGACGCGCGTGGTGTACGCCTTGATGATGCCGATCGAGCGGGAGATCCGGGTGGGGCCGATGCCCGAGCCCACGGACGCGCCGCCGGCGGTCGGGTTCGATGAGGTCACGAACGGGTAGGTGCCGTGGTCGACGTCGAGGAACGTGGCCTGGCCGCCCTCCATGAGGACCACCTTGCCCTCGTCCAGCGCCGTGTTCAGCAGGAAGGTGCTGTCGACCACCAGGGGGCGGAGACGCTCGGCGAAGGAGAGGAAGTAGTCCACGATCTCGTCCACCTCGATGTCGCGGCGGTTGTAGACCTTGACCAGCAGTTCGTTCTTCTGCCGCAGCGAGCCCTCGACCTTCTGGCGCAGGATGGACTCGTCGAAGACGTCCTGAACGCGGATGCCGAGGCGGGCCACCTTGTCCATGTAGGCCGGGCCGATCCCGCGGCCGGTGGTGCCGATGGCGCGGCTGCCGAGGAACCGCTCGGTGACCTTGTCCAGCACCTGGTGGTAGGGCGCAACGAGGTGGGCGTTGGCGGAGACGCGCAGCCTGGAGGTGTCCGCGCCGCGGGCCTCGAGCCCCTCGATCTCCTGGAACAGGGCCTCGAGGTTCACCACGCAGCCGTTGCCGATCACCGGGATGGCGTTGGGGCTGAGGATGCCGGCAGGAAGGAGCTTCAGCTCGTACTTCTCACCGCCTACGACGACGGTATGGCCGGCGTTGTTGCCGCCGTTGGGCTTGACGACGTAGTCGACGCGGCCGCCGAGCAGGTCGGTGGCTTTACCTTTGCCCTCGTCGCCCCACTGGGCTCCGACGATCACGATTGCTGGCATGGGATCCTCCCCCATTCGTTCGGGCCGTGCAGCGGTCCACCAGGTGATTCCGCAGTCCGGCACCGTTCATGAGAATGCCCCGACTCTACCGCTGCGGGCAGTACCACTACGTTTCGTCCTACTACGTACTGCTGTGGACTGTGCCGTCAACGCCGGAGTCAGGGGCTCTTACCACCCAAGTTTAGCCGACGACGGCGCCGGCGGCGCGTTTTTGGCCGCCACCACGGGCCCGCGACACATTGTGGGCGTAACTTGCGGGCGGCCCCCGGGTGGAATGTAGTGGGAGTGACCATCCCGAGCGGCCGAGGGACCTGGACCGTTGACGCCGCAGCAACCCCGCCGGACCCGGACCGCCCCTCAAGGCGGCTGCCGCGGCCGGCCACGGTGCTACCGCCAGGACCGATGGAAAGGAAACCGAGCCATGACCTCCCCCTCGTCCCAGAACACCGACCACATCCGCGTCACCCACGCCGGGTCTCTGCCCCGCACCCCGGAGCTGATCGCCGCGAACGAGGCCAAGGAAAAGGACGGGCTCACCCCCGAATTCCTGGACCTGCTGGAAACCTCGGTCAAGGACGTGGTGCAGCGCCAGAGCGACCTGGGCATCGACATTGCCAACGACGGCGAATACGGCCACACCATGTCCAGTTCCGTGGACTACGGCGCCTGGTGGAACTACTCCTTCTCCCGCCTCGGCGGCCTGGAACCGACCAACGTGGACCGCTGGGCCGATGCCCAGGTACACCGCTCCTCGCCGGGCCACATCGTCCTGACGTCCTTCCCGGACCGCCGGGACCGGCAGAAATTCAACGACGCCTACAACGATCCGTCCTCGGGCATCCTCTCGCACCGCAAGTCGGTCACCCAGCCCAAGATCGCCGGGCCGCTGACCTACACGGGCCAGGAACTGGTGGCCTCCGACGTCGCCAACCTCAGGACCGGGCTCGCCGCGGCGGGCCTGACGGAGGGCTTCGTCGCCTCCCTCTCCCCCGGGTCCTGCGCCCGGGTGGCCAACGAGTACTACCAGAGCGACGAGGAACTGCTCTACGCCTGCGCGGATGCCATGCGCGAGGAGTACAAGGCCATCATCGACGCCGACCTGACAGTCCAGCTGGACGACCCGTCGCTGGCCGAGAGCTGGGACCAGATCAACCCCGAGCCCAGCCTGGAGGACTACCGGAAGTTCATCCAGCTCCGGGTGGAGGCCACCAACTGGGCGCTCCGGGACCTGCCGCAGGAGCAGATCCGGTTGCACGTCTGCTGGGGTTCCTGGCACGGCCCGCACACCACGGACATCCCGTTCCAGGACATCATCGGCTCGGTGCTGCAGGTCAACGCCGGCGCCTACTCCTTCGAGGCGGCCAACGTCCGGCACGAGCACGAGTGGCGGGTCTGGGAGGATACCAAGCTTCCCGAGGGCAAGTCGATCATCCCCGGCGTCGTCTCGCACGCCACCAACGTCGTAGAGCACCCGGACCTGGTGGCGGACCGGATCGTGCGTTTCGCCGAACTGGTGGGCCGCGAGAACGTCATCGCCTCCACGGACTGCGGCCTTGGTGGCCGGGTCCACCCGCAGATTGCCTTCGCCAAGCTGGAGGCGCTGGGCGAGGGAGCACGGCGGGCCACCAAGCGACTTTGGTGACCGGCGGCCGGCCGGCGGGATCTTGGTAGACTGGTAAAGGCCGGACAGGTTCCGGCCCACACCACATTTTCACACCACACCGGCTGCGGCGTGCCTTACTTTGGCGCGCCTGCGGCCGGTCTGGCGGCGTTACCAATCCCGCAGGAGACCCAGCACCATATGACAGCCCTGGCCACTGAAAATTTCCGCGAACAGCTTTTTGACCGCCGCTACGAGGCCAATGTCGCTCCGGTCAACGAGCTGTGCGACACCCTCCAGACCGCCAAGGCCGGCACCACCGTCCCCTACGTCGATCCCGCCCACGACGTGGAGGAATGCCGCATCGTGAGCCTGTTCTCCAACATCGGCACGGCGGACCCGTCCGGGTTCATCACCGCCGGCGATTCCGACGCCGCCACCCGGCTGCTGGGCATCCAGTGGAAGCTGGGCCTGCGTCCCGAGTTCGTGATGCCGTGGAACGTCCACCCGTGGCACGTCAAGGGGGAGCCCAACGGCAAGTTCACCCCGGACCAGATCTCCGCCGGACTCAAGCCGCTGCTGAAGTTCTTGGCCCTGGTCCCACGCGCCTCCGTGATCGTCGCCCACGGCACCGAGGCCAACCGGCTGGCCAACCTGCTGCTGAAGACCGAGGTGCCGATGATCTGGCGCCGCGGCCTGAAGACCTACAAGGTCCGGTCGCTCAGCGGCCGAGCCTTCGCCGGCACCCCGGCGCGGCAGGAGCAGTACCTCGAGGACATGCGCGTGGCCTACGCGGACGCGATGGCCCGCACCGGCCTGGCGAAGGCCTGACCACCACAACTAAACCGCGACGGCGGGTGTCCACCTTTCGGTGGGCACCCGCCGTCGCCGTTGGGTCCCGGGTCATCCGGGGCGGCGCAGGGTCAGCCGCGCGCCTCGATGGCGGCCTTGGCCGTGGGATCGGACTCCTGCAGGAACTTCTCGATCCGCTCCGGCTCCTCGGCCTCACCGATCGCGGCGGAGGCCCGGCCGAGCGAGTAGAGGGCCCGCAGGAAGCCCTGGTTCGGCTCGTGCTCCCAGGGGATCGGTCCGGCGCCGCGCCAGCCGTTGCGCCGGAGGGAGTCCAGGCCGCGGTGGTAGCCGACGCGGGAGTAGGCGTAGGAATCGATGGTCCGGCCCTCTTTCCACGCTTCCTCGGCCAGTACGGCCCAGAGCAGCGAGGACGTCGGGTGCTTCTCCACCAGGTCCAGGGCCTCGTGACCGGCCTCCAGGCCAGCGGTGACCTCGGTCTCCGCGGGCAGGAGGGTGGGTTCGGGGCCCAGCAGGTTCTTCCGGAATTCGTCCGACACGGTTAGAACGTCTTGCCGGTGGAGCCGAGCTGCTGGGCGGCTTCGACCACGCGGGCGGCCAGGCCGGCCTCGGCGGAGGCACCCCAGACGCGCGGGTCGTACATCTTCTTGTTGCCGACCTCGCCGTCGATCTTCAGGACGCCGTCGTAGTTGCGGAACATGTGGTCCACCACCGGGCGGGTGTAGGCGTACTGGGTGTCGGTGTCGATGTTCATCTTGATCACGCCGTAGGAGACCGCGTCGGCGATTTCCTTCTCGGAGGAGCCGGAGCCGCCGTGGAAGACCAGGTCGAACGGGTTGGCCTTGCCGATCTTGGCGCCCACCTGCTCCTGGATGTCCTTGAGGATCTCCGGGCGCAGCTTCACGCCGCCGGGCTTGTACACGCCGTGCACGTTGCCGAAGGTCAGGGCAGTGATGTAGCGGCCGTTCTCGCCGGCGCCGAGGGCGTCGATGGTGGCGAGGGCGTCCTCGACCGTGGTGTACAGCTTGTCGTTGATGGCGTTCTCGACGCCGTCTTCCTCGCCGCCGACCGTGCCGATCTCGACCTCAAGGATCATCTTGGCGGCCGCGGTGCGGGCCAGCAGATCACGGGCGATCCGCAGGTTCTCCTGCAGGGTCTCGGCGGAGCCGTCCCACATGTGGGAGTTGAAGAGCGGGTTGCGGCCGGCCTTGACCTCGGCCTCGGAGGCGGCCAGCAGCGGCAGGACGAACCCGTCCAGCTTGTCCTTGGGGCAGTGGTCCGTGTGCAGGGCGATGTTGACGCCGTAGTTCTTGGCGACCTCGCGGGCGAACGCGGCGAAGCCCAGGGAGCCGGCCACCATGTCCTTGGTGGAGGCGCCGGACCAGTAAGCGGCTCCGCCGGTGGAGACCTGGACGATGCCGTCGGACTCGGCCTCGGCGAAGCCGCGGAGGGCGGCGTTCAGGGTCTGGGAGGAGGTCACGTTGACGGCGGGAAAAGCGAAACCGCCCGTCTTCGCGCGGTCGATCATCTCGGAGTAAATCTCTGGGGTTGCAATGGGCATGCTGACTCCTTAAGTGAATTTCGTCTGCGGGCTGGGCTGACCCCTGGGGTGAACCTCGTCGGCTACGCACCATCCTAGCCATTCCCGCCGGAGGGCAGTGGTTCCGCTCACTCCCGGCTGTAACACTGCCCCCGGAGCGGAGCGGATAGGGTGGCAGCATCATGCCCGGCCAGCCCACCCGCATCATCCACTCCGCCCGCCTCGTCTCCGGTGGGTCCATCACCGCCGACGCCTGGGTGGCGTTCGCCGGTAGCATCGTCGCGGCCATCGGGTCCGGAGACGGCTGGCGGGCGCTGGCGCAGCCCGGGTGCGCCATCACGGATGCGGCCGGGCGCTGGCTGGTGCCGGGCTTCATCGACCTGCACTGCCACGGCGGGGGCGGCGCCGCGTTCGACGACGGACCTGACGCGATCGGCCGGGCCCTGGCCACCCACCACCGGCACGGCACCACCCGGCTGGTGCTCTCCCTCGTCACCGCGGCCCGGCCGGACCTGGAGGCCCGGCTCGCCGCCGTCGCTGATGCGGCCGAGGCGGACCCGCTGGTCCTGGGCGCGCACCTGGAGGGCCCCTTCCTCGCCGCTACCTTCCGCGGCGCCCACGACCCGGCCCTGCTCCGCGCCCCGGACCCGGATGACGTCGCGGCGTTGCTGGCGGCGGGACGCGGCACGCTCCGGCAGTGGACCCTCGCCCCGGAACTGCCCGGCGCGATGGCGGCCCTCCGCACCCTGGTGGATGCCGGCGTCGCGGTCGCCGTCGGTCACACCGCCGCCGGGTACGACGCCGCCGTGGCCGCGTTCGACGCCGGCGCCTCCATCCTCACGCACGCCTTCAACGCGATGCCGGGGCTGCACCACCGGGAGCCCGGGCCCGTTGCCGCGGCGTTCCGTTCCCTCGGCGTGACCCTTGAGCTGATCAACGATGGCGTCCACGTGCACCCGGAAATGGTGCGGCTGGCCTTCACCGGGGCCCCGGGCCGGGTGGCGCTGGTCAGCGACGCGATGGCCGCGGCCGGCGCCGCGGACGGAGACTACCGGCTGGGCACGCTGCCCGTGACGGTGCGCGGCGGGGTGGCCCGCCTGGCCGGGACCGGGGACGCGGAGGGTCCGATCGCCGGGTCCACCCTGACGCTCGACGCGGCCCTGCGCCGGGCGGTGCGGGACGCGGGCATCCCGCTGGCGGACGCGGTGACGGCGCTGACGGGGACGCCGGCGCGGGCAATCGGCCGGGGCGCGGACCTGGGCCTGCTGGCGCCGGGGTACCAGGCGGACGCGGTGCTGCTGGATGAGGACCTGGCCGTCACGGCGGTGTTCGCCGCGGGCCTGCCCGTCTAAAAAACTGGCCTGGCCGCCGGCCTAGCCGGGGAGCTGGTTGAAGACGTGCCGGCGGATCCAGGCGTGCATCGCGATCGCGGCGGCCGAGGCGGCGTTGATGGACCGGGTGGAGCCGAACTGCTCGATGGAGAGAGTGTCCACCGCCGCGGCGTGCACCTCGGGGGTCAGGCCGGGGCCCTCCTGGCCGAACACCAGCACGCAGTCGCGCGGGAGTTCGTAGGTCTCCAGCGGCACCGAGTCCGGGAAGATGTCGATCCCGATAATCGCGAGGTTCTCCCCCTGCGCCCAGCCCACGAAGTCCTCCACCGTGGGGTGGTGGCGGACGTGCTGGTAGCGGTCGGTGACCATGGCACCGCGACGGTTCCACCGCCGTCGCCCGATGATGTGCACCTCCTTGGCCAGGAAGGCGTTCGCCGTCCGGACCACGGTGCCGATGTTCATGTCGTGCTGCCAGTTTTCGATGGCGATGTGGAAGTTGTGGCGGCGAGAGTCCAGCTCGGCGACGATCGCCTCGTGCTTCCAGTACCGGTACTTGTCCAGGACGTTGCGCCGGTCCCCGTCGGCCAGCAGGTCCGGGTCCCAGTGGTCCCCCTCGGGCAGCGGGCCGGTCCAGGGCCCGACGCCGATCTCCGGTTCCTGCCCGGGTTCAGGTTCTGCTGCTGGCGGTACTTCTGGCTGGGTCACTCCTCAACATTAGACTGGGAGCAGTAGCGGAACACTATCGGCGGAGGGCACCATGGCGGAGCAGTCAGAGCACCACTCAGAGCAGCGGCAGGACGCGGACGAGATGCGTTCCACCGCGTCGGTGTACCGCAGCGGCCAGGACATTGAGTGCTGGCTGACGGACATGGACGGCGTGCTGGTGCACGAAAACCAGCCCATCCCCGGCGCGGCCGAACTGATCCAGCGCTGGGTGGACACGTCCCGGCGCTTCCTAGTGCTGACCAACAATTCCATCTTTACCCCGCGGGACCTCGCCGCCCGGCTGCGCAGCTCCGGTCTGGAGATCCCCGAGGAGAACATCTGGACCTCGGCGCTGGCCACGGCGCAGTTCCTCAAGGACCAGGTCCGCGGCTCCGACTCCGGTAACCGCGCCTACACGATCGGCGAGGCGGGCCTGACGACGGCGCTGCACGAGGCGGGCTTCATCCTCACCGACCAGGACCCGGACTTCGTGGTGCTCGGCGAGACCCGCACCTACTCTTTCGAGGCCATCACCATGGCCATCCGGCTGATCCTGGGCGGCGCCCGGTTCATCGCCACCAACCCGGACGCCACCGGCCCCTCCAAGGACGGCCCCATGCCGGCCACCGGGGCGATCGCCGCCCTGATCACCAAGGCCACCGGCCGGGAACCCTACATTGTGGGCAAGCCGAACCCCATGATGTTCCGGTCCGCGATGAACCAGATCGACGCGCACTCTGAGACCACGGCCATGATCGGGGACCGGATGGACACGGACATCATCGCCGGCATGGAGGCGGGCCTGCACACGGTGCTGGTGCTCAGCGGCATCACCCACAAGGACGACATCGCGGCCTACCCGTTCCGGCCCAACCAGATCCTGAACTCGGTGGCGGACCTCAAGAACCAGATCTAGGCCGCTAGAACGCCACCTTCCGGCCGCCGCCGGCCGGGAGGGGCAGGATCTGGTCCTGCAGTTGCTCGACCAGTTGCTTGTAGATGCCCGGGTTCCACTGGGGGCTGGCGTGGGCCGGCCGGGCGCCGTCGGTCTGCAGCGAGTCGGAGACCATGTTGCCCGCGAACCGCAGCATCCAGGAGTCCCGGGCCGTCTCGTAGCTGACGGTCTGGTCCGCCGGGTTGCCGATGAACGCCATCTTGGCGTCGCCAAGCTTGCCCACGAACCGGCCCGGGTCGAAGTGGTAGATGTAGGCGGACTCGCTCTGGATCAGGACGCTGGAGGGCGCGATCGGGGAGAGCTGCTCGAGGGTCTGGTCCAGGATCTGGCCCCAGGTGCGCTCGTGCTTGTTGAGCACCCGTTCGCCCAGCTCGTAGCCGCCGCGCAGCACCGTGGGGAACCGGACGCCGCTCTCGTAGAGGAACACCACCCCCTCGAACCAGCTCTGGTCCAGCACGTCGCTGCTGGTGGCGGGGCTGGAGTCCAAAAGGATGAGGGCCACCTTGACGCCGTGCAGTTCCAGCAGGCGGGCCGCCACCTGCACGGCGACCATCCCGCCGAAGCTGTGGCCGTAGAAGTAGAGCGTTTCGAGCTTGTGGGCGCGCACGTGTTCGATCACGGCGATCACGATCTTGTCGATCTCGAGGCCCAGGTTGGAGTAGCCGACGGCGGCCAGCTGGCCGCGCTTGTTCATGGCGCCGCGCAGGGAGTTCAGGATCCACTGGGCCTCCTCCCAGCTGGTCTTGAAGCCCGGGAAGAGGATCCAGCTGGCGCGCGGGTAGTAGCGTTCGGCGACGTCGTCGGGCACGGTAAGGATCTTGTTCACCCGGCGCTCGGCCTGGACGCGGCGGGTGAAGAGCATGTCCCCGGCCAGGAGTCCCGCGGTGCCTGCGCCGATCAGGAAGTTTCGCCGGGAGAACCGTTTCAGTTCGGCGGCGTGCCGGAGGAGCCGGGCATCCGCCTCGGCGGTTCCGCCCTCCGTCACTTCGGTCTCACGCGGCACACTACAACCGTAACCACTGCGGCGGCCACGGGAAAATGCGCCGATTCAGGAGGTGCGGCGGCGCCGGGCAGGAGGCGCCCGGGCAGGTCAGAGGGTTTCGGTTTCGCGGTCGAATTCGCGCCGGGACATCTCGAACCGGATGTCCTCGTAGTGGGCCAGCAGCTCGGAGGCTGCGCCGCGGGCGGGATCGTCGAGTTTGCTGAAGGCGCTGTCCGAGGCCGCCAGCAGTTCGGCGTCGGAGTACCGGCCCAGCGGGCGGATTTTGGCGGCATGGCATGGGGCGCCGGCGGCGAAGTCCAGGTCCTCAAAGACGCTGCCGGTCGCGGTCCCGGAGCACTGCAGTTCCAGCGAGACGCCCGCGCCGAGCGACGGGGCGCCGGCCAGGTCGAGATGGCGGCTCTGGCAGTCGATGGCGTTGAGATCGTGGCGGAGGCCGGCGAGGGCGGCGGATTCGACGAACGGCGAGCGGGAGAGGTCCACGCGGATGTGCCAAGTGAAACCGGAGCGGCGGATGCGCTGGATCAGCTGCAGCAGGGCCGGACGGGTTTCGCGGGTCAGGGCGCCCGCCACATCGATCCGGACGATGTCGAGTCCGACGTCGAGCTTAACCTGAACGTTCAGGGAATGGTCCATAGGTACTCCAAAGAAGGTATCTTTGGCCGACGGCTCAACCTCGCTCAGACTATCGGCCGAATACTACCTGCACAAGTTGCCGGATCAGCCCGCGGCTTGCCGACCCGGCTCCTGGTAGTGGGTCCGGGTGCCGGAACCACCGACGGACTTCACCAGGGAAGTCGCGACGTCGCGGAGTTTGATGTTCCCGTGGTTGGAGGCGTCGGTCAGGATCCGCACCGCGGTTTCCTGGTCGCAGCGGTTCTGGGCCATGACGATGCCGATGGCCATGTCGATCACCGTGCGGGACTCCAGGGTGGCTCGCAGGTTGCTGGCGCTGTCCGCGTGCAGCGAACTGCGCACTGCCATGCGCAGCGCCTGGCTGATCTGCCGGGTGTAGTGACGCGCCTTGTCCGCGGCTTCGCCGTCGAACTTGTGCGGTACGTCGGAGTACAGGTTCAGCGCCGCCTGCGCCTCGCCCTGCAGGTGGAACGGGACGGAGAGCACCGAGCGCAGGCCGTACGAGGCCACCGCCGCCGCGTACTCAGGACCCCAGCGCTCCTCGTCCAGCAGGTCGGGGACGTAGACCTCGCGTTCTTCCTGCGCCGCCGTCAGGCAGGGACCCTGCGCCAGCCGGTACTGGATCTCGTCGATCGCCCGCGCGTCGTCGCTGCTCCAGCCGATCGTCGCGGCCTTCCGGTCCCGCAACAGGGTGATCCCGCAAAGTGCGTCCTCGCCGTCGCCGGCCACCTGGTGCGCGGAAAACCGCGCCAGGTCGTTCAGGAACTCCTCGAAGTCGCCGCTGTCGAGGATGAGGTTCTGGACCTGGTCCACCAGCGTTCCAAGGTCGGTCTCGGTGTGGTCATGGGAAGGGAGCATGGGCAGTGTTCTCCGGCTGCAGGCGCCGGCATGCCGGCGCGGGTGTTGAGGAAATGATAAGTCGGGCCCCAAACCCGGTCCAGTGGATTCCGCTGCGGGGGAAACTCCTAGTCGAGGCCCAGTTCGTCCTTGCCGAAAGCGAACAGGTAGGGCACGCCGGCTTCGGCTTCGATCTTTTCCTTGGCACCGGTGGCCCGGTCCACGATCACGGCGACGGCCACCACGTTGCCGCCGGCCTTCCGCACGCCCTCGACCGCGGTCAGCGCGGAGCCGCCGGTGGTGGAGGTGTCCTCCAGGACCAGGACGTTGCGGCCCTCCACGGAGGGGCCTTCCACCTGGCGGCCCATGCCATAGGACTTCTGCGCCTTGCGGACCACGAAGGCGTCCACGGGGCGGCCGGCGTCGACGGCGGCGTGCATCACGGCAGTGCCCACGGGGTCGGCGCCCATGGTCAGGCCGCCGGCGCACTCGAAGTCGATGCCGGCGTCGTCGAGCAGGGACAGCATGACCTGGCCCACCAGGCGGGAGGCCTCGTGGTGCAGGGTGATGCGGCGCAGGTCGATGTAGTAGTCGGCCTCGGCGCCGCTGGAGAGGATGACCTTGCCGCGGACGACGGCGAGTTCCTTGATCAGTTCCAGGAGGCGGGCGCGGGCGGCGGCGGCGTCGGCCGCGGTGTCAGTGGAGGCTGTCATGGCACCCAGTTTAGTGGCAGTGCCGGGGCGGACGTGCCCGGCACGGCTGCCCCTCACGGCGCCGCCCGGACCCGCTCTGGCGCCCGCCTCCCCCGCTCTGGCGCCGGGACTAAGGGCTCTTGGCACCGGCGGGGCGGGGGCGTCCGATGTAACCATGACGGCAGGAACCGCGCATTCGCTCTGCTGGCCGGCCATCGGGAAGGACCCCGGCAGCTTCCGGGTCCGGCCCCATCTGACCGATTACGTCGCCGCCCGCGCCGCGTTCAGCTGGGACGAGGCCCGGCGGCAACTCTCGGGCCTTCCGGGCGGCCGGGGCCTGAACATCGCCTACGAGGCGGCGGACCGGCACGTGGCGGCCGGCCTCGGCGGCCGCGAGGCGCTGCGGTTCATCCGGGCCGACGGCGGCGCCCACGCCCTGACCTACGCGGACCTTGCCGAGCGGAGCAACCGTTTCGCCGCGGCGCTGCGGGGACTCGGCGTCGGCCGCGGCGAGCGCGTCTTCTCGCTCCTGGGCCGCAGCCCCGCCCTCTATACCGCCATGCTGGGCACGTTCAAGAACGCCAGCGTCTTCTGTCCCCTGTTCTCCGCGTTCGGCCCCGAACCGGTGCGGCAGCGCCTGCAGCTGGGCGGCGCCCGCGCCCTGGTCACCACCCGGGCGCTGTACCGGCGGAAGATCGCACCGCAGCGGGACGCCCTGCCCGAGCTGCGGCACGTCCTGCTCGCCGACACCGACGGCCACCCGGAGCCGGGCACGCTGGACCTGGCCGCGCTGCTGGCGGAGGCGCCCGCGGACGAGGAGATCGCCGCGACGCAGCCGGAGGATATGGCGCTGCTGCACTTCACCTCGGGAACCACCGGGACGCCCAAGGGCGCCATCCACGTCCACGACGCCGTCACCGCCCACCACGCCACCGGTACCTTCGCCCTGGACCTGCACCCGGAGGACATCTACTGGTGCACCGCGGACCCGGGCTGGGTCACCGGCACCTCCTACGGCGTCCTGGCCCCGCTCAGCCACGGCGTGACCAGCATTGTGGACGAGGAGGAAATGGACGCGGACCGCTGGTACCGGATCCTCGCCGGCGAGCGCGTCTCGGTCTGGTACACGGCGCCCACGGCCCTGCGGATGCTGATGAAGGCCGGAGCGGAGCGCGCCGCCGGCCATGACCTGTCCGCGCTGCGGTTCGTCGCCAGCGTGGGCGAGCCGCTGAACCCGGAGGTGGTCCTCTGGGGCCGGGAAGCCTTCGGCCAGCCCGTGCACGACAACTGGTGGCAGACCGAGACCGGCGGGATCATGATCGCCAACTTCGCCGCGACGGAGATCCGGCCCGGGTCGATGGGGCGGCCGCTGCCGGGCATCGAGGCGGCCCTGGTGGTCCGGGACGAGGCGGACAAGGCGGTGGTCCGGGACGGGGCGGCGGTGCTGGTCACTGACCCGGACACCATGGGCGAACTTGCGCTGCGGCCGGGCTGGCCCTCAATGTTCCGCGGCTACCTGAACGAGGAGGAGCGGTACCGGAAGTGCTTCGCCGGCGGCTGGTACCTCACCGGTGACCTCGCCCGGCGCGACGCCGACGGCTACTACTGGTTCGTGGGCCGCGGGGACGACGTGATCAAGTCCTCCGGGCACCTGATAGGCCCCTTCGAGGTGGAGAGTTCGCTGATGGAGCACGACGCCGTGGCCGAGGCGGGAGTGATCGGCGTCCCGGACCCGGTGGCCGGGGAGGTGGTGAAGGCGTTCGTGGAACTCCGCCCCGGCGTCGAGCCGTCCGAAGGGCTGCGGCTGGACATCATCGCGTTCGCCCGTAAGCGGCTGGGCCCGGCCGTGGCACCGCGGCTGCTGGACTTCACCGCGGCGCTGCCGAAGACCCGCAGCGGCAAGATCCTCCGCCGGCTGCTGAAGGCCCGCGAGCTGGGCCTGCCGGAGGGCGACACCTCCACCATCGAGGCCGGCCCGGCGTCCGACGCAACGCAGCCCGCTCTCCCGGGCTCGTCCGGGGACCCGGCGTGAGCGGCCCTGACGCCGTGGACCTGCTGCGGCAGATGCTCCGGGTGCGGCGGCTCGAGGAAAAATGCGTCGAGCTCTACAGTGCCGCCAAGATCCGCGGGTTCCTGCACGTCTATATCGGCGAGGAGGCGGTGGCCGCCGGGGTGCTGTCCGCGCTGGGCCCGGAGGACGCCGTCGTCGCCACCTACCGCGAGCACGGCCACGCCCTCCTGCGCGGGGTCTCCGCCGGCGCCATCCTGGCCGAGATGTACGGCAACGTCGAGGGCTGCTGCCGGGGCCGGGGCGGGTCCATGCACCTGTTCGACGCGGCCACCCGCTTCTACGGCGGCAACGCGATCGTGGCCGGCGGGCTGCCGCTGGCGGTGGGCCTGGCGCTCGCGGACAAGCTGGCGCGCCGGCCACGCGTCACCGCCTGCTTCTTCGGCGAGGGCGCCGTCGCGGAGGGCGAATTCCACGAAAGCATGAACCTCGCCGCGCTCTGGCAGCTTCCGGTGCTGTTCTGCTGCGAGAACAACCTCTATGCGATGGGCACCGCGCTGGGCCGGTCCGAGTCGCAGACGGACATCGCCCTCAAGGCCGCAGGCTACGAGATGGCCGCCTGGGCGGTGGACGGGATGGACGTGCTGGCGGTGGAGGACACCGCGCGCCGCGCGGTGGACGCGGTCCGGGCCGGCGGCGGGCCGCACTTCCTGGAGCTGCGCACCTACCGGTTCCGGGCCCACTCGATGTTCGACCCGGAACGCTACCGGGACAAGGCCGAGGTGGCGCGCTGGCAGGAGCGGGACCCGATCACGCTGCTGCGCACCTCGCTGGCGGGTTCCGGCAGCCTTTCCGACGCGGACTGGGAACAGCTCCAGGCCGACGCCGACGCCGAAATCGCCGCCGGCGTCGCGTTCGCGGAGGCCGGGACGCCCGAGCCGGTCACGGACCTGGAGCGCTTCGTCTACAGCGAGGCCGGCGCCTCCCGGGGTTCCGGCGCCGCCGGGGTTCCGACGGTTCCGGGAGCCGGCCATGAAGTCCAGCTACCGGGAGGCCCTCCGCGCGGGGATCCGGGAGGCGCTGCAGCGCGATGACCGGGTGTTCCTGATGGGCGAGGATGTGGGCGCGTACGGCGGTTCGTTCGCCGTCAGCCTGGGCCTGCTGGAGGAGTTCGGGCCGGAGCGCATCCGGGACACGCCGCTCTCCGAGTCCGGCTTCGTCGGAGCCGGGATCGGGGCGGCGCTGGGCGGGATGCGTCCGATCGTCGAGATCATGACGGTCAACTTCAGCCTGCTGGCCCTGGACCAGCTGATGAACAACGCCGCCTCGCTGCTCCATATGTCCGGCGGGCAGTTCCACGTCCCACTGGTGGTCCGGATGACCACCGGGGCGGGCCGGCAGCTCGGCGCCCAGCACTCCCACAGCCTCGAGGGCTGGTACGCGCACATCCCGGGGCTGCGGATCCTCGCCCCCGCCACCCTGGAGGACGCCCGCGGCATGCTCTGGACCGCGCTGGATGACCCCGACCCTGTGCTGATCTTCGAACACGGCTCGCTCTACAACGTCCAGGGCGAGCTCGCCGACGATGCCGGCGCCGTCGATATCACCACCGCCGCCGTCCGCCGGCCCGGCACCGACATCACCCTCATCACCTACGGCGGGACGCTGCCGCTGACCTTGGAGGCCGCGGACCTGCTCGCCGGGGACGGGATCGACGCCGAGGTTCTGGACCTGCGTACCCTCCGCCCGCTGGACGAGGCCACCATCCTCGCGGCAGTGCGCCGGACCCGCCGCGCCGTCGTCGTCGATGAGGGCTGGCGCAGCGGCAGCATCTCCGCCGAGATCTGCGCCCGGCTCGGCGAACAGCTGTTCTACGAACTCGACGCCCCCGTGGCCCGGGTGTGCAGCGCCGAGGTGCCCATCCCGTACTCCAAGCACCTGGAACTTGCGGCGCTGCCCTCAGCCGAGCGGGTGGTCGCGGCCGCGCGCGGGGCGGTGGGGGCGCGTGGGTGACATCCTGATGCCGTCCCTGGGGGCGGACATGGACCACGGAAAGATCGTCGAATGGCTGGTCAAGCCCGGCGACTACGTCCGCCGCGGAGACCTGGTGGCCGTGGTGGACACGGACAAGACCGTCATGGACATCGAGTCCTTCCAGGAGGGAGTCGTGGCGGAGCTGCTGGTGGGGCTGAACCAGACCGTGCCGGTGGGAACACCGGTGGCCCGGATCACGCAGACCCCCGCCGAGGTCCCCGGACCGACGCCGGCGGCTCCCCCAGCGTCCGCGGCCGGGCCTGGCGCCGTGGTCCCGCCCGTTGCCTCTCCTGCTCCTGAGTCTTCGGGGCCGTCCTCTCCGCCGCAGCCGCCGGGCCCGCCACCTGTCGCGCCGCCGGTCCGGCACCTGGCCCACCGGCTCGGCGTGGACACGGACCGGATCCATGGCACCGGCCGGGACGGCGCCATCACCCGCGCCGATGTCGAACACGCCGCGGCGGCACGACCGGGCCCCGCCCGAGCTGCCGCCGGCCAGCCGGAGCAGGGCCAGTCCGAACCGGGCGCGATGGAGCCTGGCCGGGTGCGTGCGGCCCCGCGTGCGCGCCGCCTGGCCGCGGAGCTCGGCGTCGACCTCTCCGCGCTCGCCGGGACCGGCCCGGACGGCGCCGTGACGGTGCCGGACGTGCAAGGAGCAGCCGAAACGCGGACAGTCCCCGTTGCTCCGGAACTGACCGAACAGAAACAGAGCTGGCCGGAACAGACCACGCCGGAGCCACCCGCCCCCGCACAACCGGCCGCCCCCGAAACCCCGGCAACGGACCGGACCGCGGCGCTCCGGCGGGCGATCGGTTCGCTGATGTCCCGCTCCAAGCAGACCATCCCGCACTACTACCTCAGTGCCACGCTGGACCTGCGCGCGGCCATGGACTGGATGCAGCACGTCAACGCGCAGCGGCCCGTGGCCGCCCGGCTGGTCGCGTCCGCGTTGCTGCTCAAGGCCGCCGCGCTCGCCGCCCGGGACGTCCCGGAGGTCAACGGTTTCTATGTCGACGACGAATTCCGGCCCAGCCCGTCGGTGCACCTGGGTGTGGCCGTGGCCCTGCGGCACGGCGGCCTGGTGGCGCCGGCCCTGCATGACGCGGACACCCTCACCGTGGACGAACTGATGGCCCAACTCCGCGACCTGGTGGGCCGCGCGCGGGCCGGACGGCTGCAACGGGCAGAAATGGCGGATCCCACGCTCACCGTGACCAACCTGGGCGACCTCGGCGTCGACAGCGTCTTCGGCGTGATCTACCCGCCGCAGGTGGCTCTGCTGGGCCTGGGCCGGGTGCAGGAACAGCCGTGGGCGGAGAACGGGATGCTGGGCGTGCGGCATGCGGTGACCGCCACCCTCTCGGCCGACCACCGGGTCAGCGACGGCCTCCGCGGCGGCCGCTACCTGGCCCGGATCGGGGAACTGCTGCAAGCACCCGAAGAGCTTTGACCACGAGCGGGAACGGAGAGGCTATGAACGAACAGGACGCCCGGGAGGCGGTCCGCGCGGCGCTGCGGAAGGTGGCGCCCGACGTCGATCTGGACGACGTCGACGGCGGCGCCCGGCTGCGCCAGGACCTGGAGCTGGACTCGCTGGACTTCCTCCGGCTGGTGGAAGTGATCGACACGGACACCGGGGTCGACATCCCCGAGCGCGACTACCCGGCCGTCGCCACGGTGGACGGACTGGTCGGCTACCTCGGCAGCCACGGATAGGGACCGGACGGAAAGGGAACGGCCATGATGAACGGCTGGTATGGACACGGGTGGGGCACCGGCGGCTGGATCGTCATGGCCCTGCTGATGCTGGTCTTCTGGGGCGGCGTGGTCACGGTGGTGGTGCTCCTGCTGCGCAGGCCCCACCACCCCGGCCACGGCTTCCCCGAGCGCCCCGCCCACGACGGGGCCGAGCGGATCCTCAACGAGCGCTTCGCCCGCGGGGAAATCGACGAGCAGGAACTCACCGCGCGGCGGGCGGCCCTGAGGCGGCGGGAATGAGCGGACTGTCTCCGCGGGGCCAGAACCTCGCGGCGGCCGCCGCCGTCGTCCTCCTGACCGTGCTGAGCCTCCTGGCCGTCGCGCTCCTGGGCAACCCGGCCGGCCCCGGCGGGCGGCCGGCGGGCGGCTGTACCGTCCCGGCCCTGACCGGAACCCAGGTCAACGTCACGCTGACCAACATGGGCGGACCGGTCATGCGACCGCGGAACGGCATGATGGGCGGGGCGATGCGCCTGCGGGCCGACCGCGGCGCCGTCCCCCACGGCACGGTCTCCTTCCTGGTGACTAACGCCGGGAACATCAGCCACGAGATGGTGATCCTCCCCTGCCCGACAACCAGGTCCCCGGCACCCGTCCGGTCGGGCCGGACGGCACCATCGACGAAGGCGGCAGCCTCGGGGAGGTCTCCGCCAGCTGCAGCGAAGGCTCCGGCGAGGGACTCCTGCCCGGCACCTCGGGCTGGGTGACCCTCACGCTGCCGCCGGGCCGGTACGAGCTGGCCTGCAACCTCCCCGGCCACTACGAGGCCGGCATGTACACCCAGATCACCGTCACCTGAGCCCCGCCCCGGCGGGACTCCCAAAGGTGAAAAGGTAGCCTTGGATCAGCTGCTTCCACCAGGAGGGATGATCGCCGTGACCGGACGGGCCGCCAGCATGATGGCCGTCCTGCACCGTGCCCGGATGGTCCTGCTGTCCCTGGCCCTGATGGCCGGCATCCTCGGAATGCACGTCATGGCGCTCACGCCAATGGACGGGCACAACACCCCGGCGGAGGCCTCTGCCGCCGTCCACAGCGCCGCAATGCCTGGCCACAACCACGCTGGCCGGCAGCAGCCGGGGACGGCGGTCGACGACCATTGCACCGGCCCGCATGGCGGCACCGGAATGCACACCATGGATCCCTCCTGCACTCCTGCCGCGGCGTCGGCGTCTTTCGCGGCCCCGCCGCCGGGCACCGGTGTCGCCGTCGCCACCCCGCCCTCCGGCGTCTCCGTGGCGGCCCCGCGCTGGTCCTATCGTCCCGGGAGCCCATCCCCCGGCGACCTCTGCATCAGCCGGACGTAAAAGAAGAGAGCGCGCCGTGAAGTTCCCGGAGCACGCACCGCCGACTACCCGAAGGGCCTGGCCGGCGCGTCAATGACGCATACCTCTTCCGCGGGCGCCTGAGCGCCCGAAACGATCCGAAGGACCCCGATGAAAACCCAGAAGTACCTTGCCCTGTCCGCCGCCGCCGCCGCCGTCGCCGCCGCCATTGCCCTCGCCGGTTGCGCTTCCGGCTCGAGCGGAACTTCTGCCCCGATGAATTCCATGAACGGCATGGACCACGGGAGCATGTCCGGCAGCGCATCCGCCAACAGCACCCCTCCCGCGGCAGCGGACCACAACGCCGCGGACACGATGTTTACCCAGGGCATGATCCCCCACCACCAGCAGGCAGTGGAGATGAGCGACCTGATGCTGGGCAAGAGCGGCATCCCCGCGCCGGTCAAGGACCTTGCCAACAGGATCAAGGCCGCTCAGGGCCCGGAGATCGCCACCATGACCGGCTGGCTCAAGGCCTGGAACGAGTCCGCCACCATGCCCCCCGGCCACACCATGGAGGGAATGATGGGCGACGACGACCTGAACGGCCTGAAGGCCGCCCAGGGGACCGAGGCGGCGAAACTGTTCCTGACCCAGATGATTGCCCACCACCAGGGCGCCGTCACGATGGCCAAGACCGAGATCACCCAGGGGAAGAACGCCGAGGCCGTGGCGCTGGCGAAGAGCATCGTCACAGCCCAGGAGGCCGAGATCAAGGAGATGCAGGGGCTGCTGCCGACCCTCTAGGCGCTAGGTCCGGGCCTGCGGGCTTGTCCCGGCGCGGCGCGCAAACGCCGGGGCATGCTCGGGCAACGGCCCGAAGCCAATCAGCCGTGGCATCAGGCCGCGGATGGCCGGGAGCCGGCGGGCCAGCAGGATCACGAGGCCCGGCACCCTGGTCCGCTTCCCGGCCATCACCGGACCAAAAATCGCCCGGTGCATCAGGCGCTGCGCGGTCTGCACGATCACGGTGGGCGGGCGACGCCGTCGTTCCACCTTCTCCAGGTCCCCGGCACCGACGGTGCCCCGCAGCAGGGCCGGGGCCAGCAGCTTCGCGGCGGCGACGGCATCCTGGATGGCGAGGTTGATGCCGACGCCGCCCGCCGGGGACATAGCGTGGGCCGCATCGCCGATGCAGAGCAGCCCGTTCAGGTGCCAGGACCGCAGCCGGTCCAGCCGGACGTCCAGCCAGTGCAGGTCATCGAGGGACCCGATGGCATCCACCCGGTCGGCGAGGTCGGGCCGCAGCGCCGCGATCCGCCGTCGAAAGCCCTCCACCCCCTCGGCCCGGATCCGCGCGTCCGCTCCCTTGGGCGCCAAGTACGCGATCTGGTAGTAATCGGTGCGGTTGAGGGCGATCAGCGCCTCGCCCGGGCCGAGTGCCGGGATCAGGCCGGCCACCTCGCCGGCTTCTTCGGCATGCCGCGGGAGCCTGAACCACCAGGTGTCGAAGGGGACGGGGAACTCCCTCGGGGCCAGGCCGGCCGCGGCCCGGAGCGCGGAATGCCTGCCGTCGGTCGCCACCACCAGGTCCGCCCGCAGGTCTTCCTCACTGCCGTCCGGGCGGCGCAGGCGGATGCCGCGGACCCTGCCGCCGTCGCGGATCAGGCCGGTGGCGGAGTGGCTCATCAGCAGGGTGAAGCCGGGCTCCTCGGCCGCGGCGGCCGCCAGGAAGTTCAGGAAATCCCACTGCGGCATCATGGCGATGTAGTCGTACGGGGGCTTCAGCAGCGCGAAGTCGCCCAGGGTCACCGGCGGACCGCCCGGCACCGGCAGGACCACGCTCCGCAACTTGCTCTGTGGCAGCCGGCGGAACTCCTCACCGAGTCCCAGCTCGTCGATCAGCCGGACCGTGGATGGGTGGACGGTGTCGCCGCGGAAGTCGCGGAGGAAGTCAGCGTGTTTTTCCACTACCGTCACGCGCACGCCGGCCCGCGCCAGCAACAGGCCCAGCATCAGGCCGGCCGGACCGCCGCCCGCCACCACACATCCCGTGGACTCCATGGACATACGCTACGCCGGTCCGGACCCGGGCGGCAGGGCCGGGGAGGGCGCATTTCCGCGCGGGTTCCGGACCGCCGCGGCGGAAACGGACTGGCGCACCCCGGGTCCGCGGCGCCCCGGTCCGAAAGCGCCGCGGATTCCGCACCGGAGGCCGGGAGGCCGTCAACAGTTGAGCCCGGGGGATGCCGCTGACTAGGCTGAGGGACATGCGTGAACTCCAGGCGAAGATCATCGAGGAAATGGGCGTGCAGCCCCGGATCGATCCGGCCGGGGAGGTGCGCAAACGCGTCACGTTCCTGAAGGAATACCTCAAGGCCAGCCACACCAAGGGCTTCGTCCTGGGCATCTCCGGCGGACTCGACTCCTCGCTGGCCGGCCGGCTGGCGCAACTGGCGGTCGAGGAGCTTGAAGCCGAGGGCACGGAGGCCGACTTCGTCGCTGTCCGGCTCCCCTACGGGATCCAGCACGACGAGGAAGACGCCCAGGCCGCACTCGACTTCATCAAGGCCAAGACCGAGTGGACCTTCAACATCTCGGCCGCCGTCGACGGGTTCGAGGACGAGTTCGAGAAGACCACCGGCGACGGCATCTCCGACTTCCACAAGGGCAACACCAAGGCCCGCACCCGCATGACCGCCCAGTACGCCCTGGCCGGCGAGCGCAACTACCTGGTGATCGGCACGGACCACGGCGCCGAATCCGTCACCGGCTTCTTCACCAAGTTCGGCGACGGCGGCGCGGACATCCTCCCGCTGTTCGGCCTGAACAAGCGCCAGAACCGGGCCCTGCTGGCCGAACTCGGCGCCCCGGCGCGGATCTGGGAAAAGGTGCCGACGGCAGACCTGCTCGACAACACCCCGGCCGGACCGACGAGGACGAACTGGGCCTAAGCTACGACACGATCGACGACTACCTTGAGGGCCGGGATGTCCCCGAGGCGGCGGCCGAGATGATCGAGAAGCGGTATCTGCAGACCCGGCACAAGCGGACCGTGCCGGTGTCCCTCTTCGACACCTGGTGGAAGCAGTAGCCTCCTAGCGGCCTGCTTGGGCTCCGTCCGGGGGCACTTCGGAGCCCGACGACGCCGGTTCCCGCCGTCGTCGTCGGCGTGTCCGTGGCAATGTGCCCCCGGACGGTCAGCCACCCCCGCCCGCCGGCACCACCCGTGCCGAACCTCGCCCCGAATGAGCGCCAAGAACCCCCTAGGCTCCCTGCAGCTGCAGTGAGATCCGGTGCGCTTCGTCCAGCAGCAGGCGGCCCAGCTGTTCGCCCCGGTCGCCGCGGAACCGGGGCTCGATGCCGGTCAGGGACAGCGCCCAGGCCGGGCGACCCCGCCGGTCGAACACGGCCGCGCCCATGCCCCAGCTGCCCTCCAGGACCAGCCCGGGATTGACCGAGTAGCCCGTGGACCGGGTCAGCTCCAGGTTGGCCCGGACCCGCTCCTCCGTGTGCCCGGCGGCGAAACTTCCCGCGTGGGCCTCCCAATCCGACAGGATCTCCTCCTGCTCCTCTGGCGGCAGGAACGCCATGATGGCCGTCCCGGCGGAGGCCACCCCCAGGGGGAAGCGGACCCCCTCGTGCAGGACGAAGGACCGCACCGGGAAGCTGCCCTCCTCCCGGAGCAGGCAGACGGTCTCGGCGCCGCGGCGGATGGAGAAGAAGGCGCTCTCCCCCGTCTCCTCGGCCAGCCGGCGCAGGCTGGGCCGGGCGATGTCCTCCAGCGGGAAGCGAGCCGAGGCCACCGACCCAAGCAGCAGGATCTCCGGACCCAGCACCCACTGCCCGGTGACCGGGTCCTGGTCCAGCAGCCCCTCCGCGGCGAGCGAGCTCAGCAGCCGGTGCACGGTGGGCCGGGTCAGCCCGGATTCGCGGACCAGCTCGGCCAGCCCGGACCCCTCCGGCTTCCGCCCGACGATCCGCAGCAGCGCCGCCACACGGCTGACCACCTGCGCGCCCTGCACCGGAACAGCACTCATCCGAACCCTCCAACCGCTCAAAAGCATCCTAATCATCCACAATATGGACAGCTCACAGCCTACCGTCCACACTGTAGAAATCCACGGAATCCCGGGAATTTCCCGCGTTGACAGTGTTCCACGCCACACTCTAAGCTCCTTCATCAGGTCACCAGTCCACAAAGTGGATGGCGGCTCCGGCCCCGCCGCCCGCCAACAGTTCGAAACGCTCAACGAGGAGATGCCATGTCCAAGCTCAGAAACAGCGCAGCCGCCGCCCTGCAGGATGTCCTGCGGGACGGCATGACGCTCGCCGTCGGCGGCTTCGGCCTCAGCGGCATCCCCGCGGACCTGATCGAGGCCGTGCGGGACTCCGGCGTCAAGGACCTCACGGTTGTCTCGAACAACATGGGCGTGGACGGCAAGGGCCTGGGCCTGTTGATCGAGGCCGGCCAGGTCCGCAAGGTCATCGCCTCCTACGTGGGCGAGAACAAGCTCTTTGCCGAGCAGTACCTGGCCGGCAAGCTGGAGGTCGAATTCACCCCGCAGGGCACGCTCGCGGAGCGGATGCGCGCCGGCGGCGCCGGCATCCCCGCCTTCTTCACCAAGACCGGCGTCGGCACCCTGGTCGCCGAAGGCAAGCCGCTCGCGGAGTTCGACGGCGAAACGTACGTCCAGGAGCGCGCCATCAAGGCCGACGTCGCCCTGGTCCACGCGCACACCGCGGACACCGACGGCAACCTGATCTACCGCTACACAGCGCAGAACTTCAACCCCGTCGTCGCCACCGCCGGCGTCGTGACCATCGCCGAGGCCGAGGTGATCGTCGAACCCGGCCAGCTGGACCCGAACCACATCGTCACCCCGGGCGTCTTCGTGCAGCGCCTGGTCCAGGCCACGGACCGGGTCAAGGACATCGAACAGCGCACCGTCCGGCCCCGCGCCGAAGCCGCCCCCGCCGCAGTCTGATCCGCCCCACCGACACTTTCCCAGGAGACTCACCATGGCTTGGACCCGCAATGACATGGCCGCCATCGCGGCCGAAGAACTCAACGACGGCGACTACGTCAACCTCGGCATCGGCATCCCCACCCTCGTGGCCAACAATCTGCGCGAAGGCGTGCGGGTGGTGCTGCAGAGCGAAAACGGCCTGCTCGGAATGGGCCCGTTCCCCTATGAGGGCGAAGAGGACGCGGACCTGATCAACGCCGGTAAGCAGACCGTGACGGTCCTGCCCGGCGGCAGCATCTTCGACTCCGCCACCTCCTTCGGCATGATCCGAGGCGGCCACGTCAAGGTCGCCATACTCGGCGCCATGCAGGTCTCCGGCGCCGGCGACCTGGCCAACTGGACCATCCCCGGCAAGATGGTCAAGGGCATGGGCGGCGCCATGGACCTGGTGGCCGGCACCCCGCGCGTCGTGGTCCTCACGGAGCACAACGCCAAGGACGGCACCGCCAAGATCGTCAAGGAATGCACCCTGCCGCTGACCGGCCTGAGCTGCGTGGACCGCATCATCAGCGACCTGGCCGTCTTCGACCTCGTCAAGCCCGAGGACGGCACCGGCAGCCGCCGGCTCGTGCTGACGCGCCTCGCCCCCGGCGTCACGGTCGAGGAGATCCGCGAGAAGACCGAGGCGGAGTTCGACGTCGATCCCGCCCTGGAAGAGACCACTGACGCGCTTGAGGAGGCCCGGGCATGAGCCTGAAGGACCAGTTCGGCAAGGATGTCCTGCTCACCGGATGGGGCCACAGCAGGTTCGGCAAGCTCACCGAGGAGACCCTCGAGTCCCTGATCGTGCAGGTCGCCACCGAGGCGATCGCCAACGCCGGGATCGAGCCGGGCCAGATCGACGAGGTCTACCTGGGCCAGTTCAACTCCGGCATGATGCCGCTGGCGTTCCCGTCCTCGCTGGCGCTGCAGGTGTCCGAGCAGCTCGCCAACGTGCCCTCCACCCGGGTTGAGAACGCCTGCGCCTCCGGCTCCGCCGCCTTTCAGCAGGGCACCAAGTCCCTGCTGGCCGGGACCGCCAAGACCGTCCTGGTGATCGGCGCGGAGAAGATGACCCAGGCCGGGGCCGACGTCGTGGGGGCCGCCCTGCTGGGCGCCGACTATGACATGGCGGGCAAGCCCTCCACCACCGGCTTCACCGGCCTCTTCGCCGAGGTCGCCAAGCACTACGAGAAGCGCTATGGCTCCGTCTCGGATGTCCTCGGCTCGATCGCGGCGAAGAACCACCGGAACGGCGTCGACAACCCCTACGCCCAGCTCCGCAAGGACCTCGGCGAGGAGTTCTGCCGGACCGTGTCGGATAAGAACCCGATGGTCGCCGACCCGCTGCGCCGCACGGACTGCTCCCCGTCTCCGACGGCGCCGCCGCCGTCGTGCTCTCCGTCGCCCCCACCGGCGGGGCCACCGCCCCGGTCCGGCTGGCCGGCTTCGGGCAGGCGAACGATTTCTTCCCCGCCGAGCGCCGGGACCCGACGGCGTTCGCCGCGACCCGCGCCTCCTGGCAGCGGGCCCTCGGCATGGCCGGCGTCGGGCTGGAGGACCTGGACTTCGCCGAGGTGCACGACTGCTTCACCATCGCCGAGCTGCTGATGTACGAGGTGATGGGCCTGACCGAGCCCGGCCAGGGCTCCCGGGCGATCGAGGAAGGCTGGGTCTTCAAGGACGGAAAGCTCCCGGTCAACGTCTCCGGCGGGCTCAAGGCCAAGGGCCACCCGGTCGGCGCCACCGGGGTCTCCCAGCACGTCATCGCCGCGATGCAGCTCACCGGCACGGCCGGGGACATGCAGCTGGCGGCGCCGCGCCGGGCCGCGGTACAGAACATGGGCGGCGTCGGCATTGCGAACTATGTCAGCGTGCTTGAAGCCGTCTAAGCCGGCGCCCGCCGAACTGGTCTGGGCCACCAATTGGCTGGGCCTGCCGGCCGGGGCACCCGTGATGGTGCTCCGGCCCGGCGGCGTGCCGGTCCCCGCGACCGTGGAGCTCGCCACCCCGGACGGAAAGATCCTCTGGGTCCGCTACCGGTCCACGGGCGAGCGCACCATGCTCTTCAAGTCCGACGGAACCCAGATCTGGTGCGCGAACCCCGATGTCCCCGCCAACCATTGACGCGGGGACCCTACAGGCTGGTGGTGGGGCACCGGACGATCACCCGGATCGTCAACCTATCGCAACGTTGCGGTGCCCCACCCCATTTCTACTTTCCGGCCGGAGCCGGGCCCGCTGGCCCCTCGCAATCCCACGGCCGGCCAACAGGTCAGTTGGCGGCGGCGGGGACGGCGGCGAGGATCTCCCGGTAGCGGGCGGCGTGGGCCGCCACGTCCTCGGGGGTCGCGCGCGGCGCCCCGTGCAGGACCAGCGGTTCGGCCAGGTCCAGCCCGCACAGGTGTGCGGTGGCCTCCAGCGGGCGAAGCAGCTCAGCCATGGTGAAGCGGTTGTGCCCCGTCGGCGTATACGCGGACTCGGGACCGCCCGTGGAGATGACCAGCTGCAGGCGCTTGCCGTGCAGGGCGTCCCCGCCGGCGCCGTAGGCAAAGCCGTACGTGAGGACCTGGTCCATCCACTCCTTCAGGACGCCGGGCACGGAGTACCAGTGCCAGGGGAACTGCAGGACGATGGTGTCGTGCTCGCGCAGGAGTTCCTGCTCCACGGCCGCGTCGACGCGCCGGTCCGGATAGATGGAGGCGATCTCCCGAACGGTCACGCCGTCGAGGTCCCTGATCGCGGCGGCCAGCTGCGCGTTGATTCCGGACGTGGCCAGGTCGGGGTGGGCGACGACGACGAGGGTGCGGTGCGTACTCATGAAGGGCGTGTGCTTCTTTCGGGAATGGAACCGACCCCGGACCACCCCGAAGCACGCCGTCGGTGGCGGGGCCGGAATAGCTTCGGAGTCAGGTAGACAGATCTGTCTGATACGCCCTCGAAAGTACCAGACAGACCTGTTCGTTCACAATCGGGACAACCCTCGGCCGCCCCGGCAAGTCACCTTAGGCGTAGTCGTTGTAGAAGCCGCGGCCGGACTTGATTCCCAGCCAGCCCTTGCCGATGTAATCCTGCAGCAGCGGGGCGGACTTGTTCTCCATGCCGGCCAGCTCGCAGTAGTGGTTCTCGATGTCGAGCACCACGTCCAGGCCCACCTGGTCCATGAAGCGGAACGGTGCCGTGTCCGCCTTGAAGACGTCCACGAACAGGGCGTCCACGTCCTCCGGCTCGGCCACACCCTCAGCCACCACCAGCAGCGCCTCGCGCTTGATCGCAGCCCAGACCCGGTTGAAGATAAAGCCGGTGCTTTCCTTCCGGACCAGGTGCGGCGCCAGCGCGTAGCCGGGCAGTTCGGCCATCAGCAGGTCCAGGACGGCCGGGTCAGTCCGGCCGCAGGACATCAGTTCCACCGAGCGCACGGCCGGCGGCATGTAGAAGTGCATGTTCAGGACCCGCTCCGGGGTGGTCACGCCGCCGATGAACTCCGAGGACGCGAACGACGACGAGTTGCTGGCCAGCAGGGCGTCCGCCGGGGCCAGCCGGTCCAGGTCGGCGAAGATCCCGCGCTTGAGCTCGAGCTTTTCGGGCACCGCCTCGACCACCAGCCAGGCGTTGTCCAGGGCGGCAGCGAGGTCGTCGCCGGCGGTGATCCGGCCGGCCGGCGCGCCGCCGTGGTCGGCCGCGACGGCGGGCCGCTCGGCCTCGATGAAGTCGACGGCGGCCTGGCCGACGGCCGGATTGAGGTCGAAGATGCGCACGTCGGCGCCGCGCAGCGACAGCATCAGGGCCACGCGGCGGCCCAGGGTGCCGCCGCCAATGACGGTGATGGGCCGGACTGCAGTGTCGGCTGGGAGGGAAAAGGTCATGGCGTTTCCTTTCAGGACGCTGCCGGGGAACCGGCAGCCAGGGTGGGACGGTGGGCGGGGTTTTTCCGGATGGTGCGGAGCAGGGCCGGAATGGCGGCCAGCACCAGGGCGGCGCCGTAGATCAGCGTGGTCCCCTTCATGCCGGCCACGGCCACCAGCAGCCCGGCGGCCACGGCGGGGACGCTGAAGCCGAGGTAGCAGATCAGGTAGATGCTGGAGAGCATGCCCACGCGCTCGTGCGGACCGCAGAGCGGGAGGGTCATACGCATCGCGCCGAAGTACCCGCTGCCGAAGCCGACGCCGGCCACCACGGTGCCCGCGAAGTACAGCGGCGCGGATCCGAGCTGGACGGCCAGCACGGTCAGCGAGATGCCTGTAATCAGGGAGACGACGCCGGTCAGCAGCGTGGTCCGGTCCGAGCGGCGGCGGACCACCAGGATGGCCAAGGCGCCGGGCACGAAGAGGGCAAAGAGCGCCAGGCCGCCCACCAGCACCGAGTTGTCCCGGGTGATGGCGTGCGCCAAGGCCGGCCCCAGCGAGAGGTAGAACCCGGCCAGGGCCCAGGTGGCGGCGGCCACCGGCATGGTGGCGGCCATGGTTTTCCGGGCGGAGCCGGGGATCCGGGCCTCGGGCATCAGGGACCGCAGCCAGCCCGGCGCCACCTCTCCGGCGCTCGGCAGCCGGAGCAGCGCCAGGCCGAGGACCAGCAGTAGCGCGGCGAGGAAGAAGTAGACGGTTTTGGTCGGCTCCGGCAGGAACCGGACCACGGAGGCGGATCCGAGTGCGCCGACGGAGAGGCCGATCGGCGAGGCGGCACTGTTGACCAGGGATCCGCGGCCGCGGCGCTTCGGGCCTTCAAACGCCAGCAGTGCGGCGCCCGCGGCACCCATCGCGGCGCCGGTCGCCACGCCCTGGAGGGCCCGGGCGGCCAGCAGCACTTCCGGGCCCGGAGCGAAGGCGAAGGTCATCATCGCGCCGATCTGCAGCGCCACCGCGCCCAGGAGCACCGGCCGGGTGCCGAGGTGGTTGGCCAGTGAACCGACCACCAGCAGCGTCAGCAGCACGGCCACGGCGTAGACAGCGAAGATCACCGTCACCGCCGCGGAGCCGAGTCCCCACTCGCGGGCGTAGAACTCGTACAACGGCGACGGCGCCGACGAGGCGCCAATGAAAACCGTCAAGAGCGCCGCGTGAAGCCAGAACGCGGTACCGGTGTTCTTCACAACTGATCCTGCCTACTCGAAACAACCAAACGCACAATCTGTGCATTAAGAGGCTATACCCGCTAAAGCGGATAATTTGCCTTAGGCTGGTGTGATGATGACGACAGCGACCCCGCGCCCCGGCGGCCGGAGCGCCCGCGTCCAGCAGGCCGTGCACCAGGCCGTGCGCTCCCTGCTGGCGGAGAACGACGGCGACCGGACCGCCTTGTCGGTCCCGCTGGTGGCGGACCGGGCCGGCGTGAACTCCTCCACGATCTACCGCCGCTGGGGCGACCTGCCCCGGCTGCTCGCCGCCGTCGCCTCCAACCAGATGCTCCCCGAGCAGGTGGAGGACACGGGTTCGCTCCGCGGCGACATGGAGGCCTGGTTCATCCCGTACGTGGAGGAGTTCTCCTCCGAATTGGGCCGGCAGGTGCTGTTGGACATGCTGGCCGACGGGGCCGTGACCCGGGACTACTTCGCCCTAATGCAGGGCCACGTCGAGGAGCTGCGCCGGCTGGCCGCGGCGCGCGGGGAGACGGCGCCCGACGCCCGCGAGATCGTCGACGCCGTCGTCGCCCCGGTGATCTACCGGATCCTGTTCAACCACGAATCCGCCGCCGAGCTGGACGTCCGGACCCGGATCGGGCGGCTGCTCGACGGGCCACGGACCGCCGGCCGGGACTAAAATCGGTCCATCCCCATCACACCCAGAGCAAGGAATCCCATGCGCGCCACCATCATCCACGGTCCGGGCGATATCCGGGTCGAAGACCGCGACTACCCCACCGTCCAGCAACCCACCGACGCCGTCGTCAAGGTCACGGCAGCCTGCGTCTGCGGCTCCGACCTCTGGCCCTACCGCGGCGTGAAGCCCACCCACAAGCCCTCCGCGATCGGCCACGAGTTCATTGGCATCATCGAGAGCCTGGGCGAGGACGTCACCGGCCTCGCCGTGGGCGACCTGGTCATCGCACCGTTCGTGATCAGCTGCGGCGAGTGCCCGCAGTGCCGCAACGGCGTCACGGTCGCCTGCGACCGGCTGGCCGGCTGGGGCGGCACCGACGACGCCGGGCACCCGGTGGACGGCGGCCAGGGCCAGGCCGTCCGCGTGCCGCTGGCCTCCTCCACGCTGGTCAAGGTCCCCGGCATCACCGAGCCTGACGACGCCCTGCGCGCCAGCCTGCTCACCCTCTCCGACGTCATGGCCACCGGCCATCACGCCGCCCTCGCGGCGCAGGCCGGCCCCGGCCGGACCGTCGTGGTGGTGGGCGACGGCGCCGTCGGCCTCTGCGGCGTGCTGGCCGCCAAGCGGCTGGGCGCCGAGCGCATCATCGCGATGTCACGGCACGCGGACCGGCAGGCGATTGCCCGCGAATTCGGTGCAACGGACATCGTGGCCGAGCGCGGGGACGAGGGCATCGCCAAGGTGCGCGAGCTTCTCGGCGGCGTCCTGGCGGACTCCGTGCTCGAATGCGTCGGCACCAAGGAATCGATGGACCAGGCGCTGCGCAGCGTCCGGCCCGGCGGCGCCATGGGCTTCGTCGGCGTTCCCACCGGCGGCGCCGAAATCCCGGTCCGCTACCTGTTCGACACCAACATCACCATCGGCGGCGGCATGGCCCCCGCACGCACCTACATCCCGGAACTGCTGGAGGACGTGCTCAACGGCAGCATCAATCCGGGCCGGGTGTTCGACGCCGTCATGCCGCTGGAGGAGGCGCCGGAGGCCTACCGGGCCATGGACGAACGCCGCGCCATCAAGGTGCTCCTCACCCCGTAACATCCCGGTCCGCGGCGGGGGCCGACCGGCCCTTGCCGCACCGGAACGGCCGGGACTAGCGTGTGCCCACGGGCAGCCCGCCCGTACCCCCGCCGCATCGAGGAGCCGTCATGGCCTCACCGTCCGCGCCCGGACCTGCCCCGGAGCCGCACGCACCCGAGGGGTACGCCCTGGACCTGGCGGAGGCGGCCACCGCGCCGCTGTCACTGGTGGGCGGCAAGGCCCTGAACCTGGGGCGGATGGTGGCCGCGGGCCTGCCGGTGCCCCGCGGTTTCTGCCTGACCACGGACGCCTACCGGCTGGCCGTCCCCCCGGAGCTCGTCGCACTGGGGGCCGCGCTCGACGCCGCAATCCCGCGGGCCGGGCTCGCCCAGGCTGCGCCTGAAACCGGGCCTGAATCCCGGGCCGGGGCCCGGTTGGATGCGGCGGCGCAGGCGGCACGGGCGCGGGACCTCGTCGGCGCCGCCCCGATCCCGCCCGCCGTCGAGTCCGCGGTCCGCGCCGCCTACCTGGACCTCGGGCCGGACACGGCCGTGGCGGTGCGCTCCTCCGCCACCGCCGAGGACCTGCCCTTCGCCAGTTTCGCCGGCCAGCAGGACTCCTTCACCGGAGTCGCCGGCGCGGACGCGGTGCTGGCCGCGGTCCGCCGCTGCTGGGCCTCGCTCTGGACCGACCGCGCCGTCGCCTACCGCACCGCGAACGGCATCAGCCACGCCGGGGTGGGGCTCGCCGTCGTCGTCCAGGCCATGGTGGAGGCGGCCACGGCGGGCGTCCTCTTCACAGCGAACCCGGTCACCGGGACCCGCACCGAAATGCTGGTCAACGCCAGCCCCGGCGCCGGGCAGGCAGTGGTTTCCGGCGCCGTGAACCCGGACCAGTTCACCGTGCGGACGGCGACGGCGGAGGTGCTGCACCGGGTGGCGGGCGACGACGACCCGGAGCGGGGCTGGAGCCTGGACGATGCCGGGCTCGCCGAACTGACCCGGCTGGGCACGTCCGTCCAGCGGCTCTTCGGTTCGCCCCAGGACGTGGAATGGGTGATCGACGCCGCCGGCAGGACCTGGCTGACGCAATCCCGGCCGATCACCACGCTGTACCCGCTGGAGGACCCGATGACCGGCGAGCCGCTGCCGGTTCCGCCGGAGGGACAGACCCGGGTCTACCTCTGCGGGACGCTGCTCCAGGGCCTCACCCGGCCCATCACCCCGATGGGCCTGACCGTGCTGGAACTGCTTCGGAACCAGCAGGGCCTCTGGCGCTACGTGAATCCCGGCCTGCGGATGTTCGTGGACCTGACGCCCCTGACCCGCAGCCGGTGGGGCCGGCGGTACCTGACCCGGGTGCTGCCGCTGGCCGACAGCCGGTCCGCGGCGCTCGTCCCCGGCCTGCTCGCGGACCCGCGGTTCGCCGGGGAGGGGCAGTTCCCGGGCACTGACCTGGCCCGCGTTGCCCGGCGCCTCCTGCGCGGACGCGGCCGCGCCGACCGTCCCCGTGCGGACCTGCCCACCCGGGCCACGGGCGCCTCCCCGGGAGAGGTACCAACTCCTACAGAACGCCCCGCCCGGGTCGGCACCAGCCTGGGCATGCTGGCGGACCAAATCCCCCGGCTGGTCCGCGCCGTCTTGGATCCCCGGGGCGAGCTGCGCCGCACCTACGCCTACGCCCGCCGGCTCGACGCCGTGCTGCAGCTGCCCGGGCCGGCCACGGCCGAGGAGCGCCTGCACTTCGCGGAAAACCTGGGACTGCGCACCATTGAGGGGCTGCTCAAGGCCACCCTCCCCGGGTTCTCCGCCGGCTACCTGATGCTGGCCGTGGCCCGACGGCTGCTGCGCGGCATCGCCCCGCCGCGGGAGCTCGAGGCGGTGCTCCGCGGGCTGCCGCACAACGTGACCACCGAGATGGACCTGGAACTCTGGCGGCTGGCCGTCACGCTCCGGGACGATCCCGAGGCCCGGGACGCCTTCCTGGCCACCGGGCCGGCCGCCCTCGCCGCCCGCTACCGCGCCGGCATGCTCCCGGACACGGCCCAGTCCGCCGTCCGGGAGTTCCTGGGCAGGTATGGCCACCGCGCCGTGGCCGAAATCGACCTCGGCATGCCGCGCTGGGCCGAGGAGCCCGACCATATCCTCGGCGTGATCTCGAACTACCTGCGCCTGGACGATCCGGACCAGGCGCCGGACCGGCAGTTCGGCCTGGCCGCCGCGCACGCGGAGGAACGGATCCGGAGCCTGGTGGACCGCGCCGCCGCCCACGGGCGCTGGCGGGCCCGGCTGCTGGAGCTGGCCCTGCGGGAGGTCCGGGAACTTGCCGGCCTGCGCGAACTGCCCAAGTTCCACATCGTCCGGATCCTGGCCGAGGTGCACCGCCAGCTGCTGCTGGTGGGCGGGGTCCTGGTACGCCGCGGCGCGGTGGCCGCCGCCGGAGACGTGTTCTTCCTGGACTTCGGCGAGCTGCGGACGGGCCTGCGCGGGGCCCGGCTGCAGGAGACAGTGGCCGCCCGCCGCCGCCTGTACGACGTCGAAGTCCGGCGCCGCCACATCCCCCGCCTCCTGCTCTCCGACGGCACGGACGTGGAGGCGGCCGCCCTGGCCGCGGCGCCGCCGTCGGGCGCGCTGGCCGGCACCCCCGCGTCCGCCGGCTCCGCCACGGGCACGGTCCGGGTAATCCTGGACCCGGTGGGCGCGCGGCTGGAACCCGGGGAAATCCTGGTGGCGCCATCGACGGATCCGGGCTGGACGCCGCTGTTCCTTACCGCCGGAGCGCTGGTGATGGAGATGGGCGGAGTGATCTCCCACGGGGCTGTGGTGGCCCGCGAATACGGCATTCCCGCGGTGGTGGGCGTCCCGGACGCCACCACCCGGCTGCGGACCGGGCAGCTGGTGACGGTCGACGGCGCCGCGGGCACCGTCCGGGTTGTGCCCGACTGAGGACCCGGGCCGCAGTCGGCGGTGCGGCTTCGGGAAGACGGGCCGGGCGACCGGCGGTTCTAGCACGGGCGTGCCAGTAGAATGGAGGCATGACTTCGGCGGCTGCCTCCCGGCCCAGGTCGGGCCACGGAGCGTTCGGCCTCGCCCGGCGCGCGCGGCGTGTCCTGCGCCGCGTCCCGGTCTGGACCTGGCGGGCCCTGATGGGCATTGTCGGCCCCGGCGAGAGGGCCCGGTTCAACGCTGACCCGGTGACCGGCGTCGACTACTTCCACGACATCGACTTCGTCGGCGACGGAATCCGCGCGCACCGGCTGGACGTGATCGCCCCCGCCGGGACGGCCGGTACCACCGGATCCACAGACACCGGTCTCCCCGTCTACGTCTACTTCCACGGCGGCGGCTGGACCTCCGGGGACAAGGCGGCGCTGACGAAATACTGCGCCAGCCAGGCCGCCGCCGGCATGGTGGTGGTCAACGTGAACTACCGCCACGCCCCGCGCTTCCACATGGGCCACGTCCTGCAGGACGCCAACGCCGCCCTGGGCTGGGTGCGGGCCACCATTTCCGGATACGGCGGGGACCCGGACCGGATTGTGCTGGGCGGCGACTCCGCCGGCGGCCAGATTGCCGCGCTGCTGACGGCATCGACGCTCCACACCTACCTGGCGGAGCACTACGGCCTGCAACCCGCGGCGCCCGCAACGAGCCTGCGGGGGCTGGTGCAGCACTGCAGCGTGGTGGACTTCTCCGTCTTCTTCGAGCGCGGCTTCGTCCTGAGCCTTGCGTTCGTGCGGATGCTGCTCCCCGCTGCGCCGGCCCGGGCGGAGAGTCGCTGCGGCGGGCTGCCCGTCACCTGTCCCCCATCGAATGGCTGGATTCGCGGCATCCGCCCGTTTTCCTGACCACCTCGGAGCGGGACTTTTTCTACACCGCCAACCTGAACTTCCTCGATCGGTTGCGGCAGCACCGGGTCCCGGCGGATGCGCTGGTCTACGGCTGGGAGTCCGCCAACGCCGAGCATACCTGGCAGCAGGACGCCCGCTTCCCCGAGTCCCAGGAGGTCTATCGCCGGCTGCACGCCTTCGTGGCCCGGGTGGCCGGAACCTAGCCGCGGTTCAGCCGGAGCGGCCGGACTCGGGGCTATCGTTGACCCATGGCGAGAACCGGCCGCCGGATCACCGGCGTTCCCGAACCGGACCCCGGCGTCTTTGGCTCCGGGCTGATCGATGAGTCCGCCCGCCTGGATGCCGCGCTGCCCGACGTCGACTGGTCGGCGCCCCCGCCCGGTGCCGTCCGTGGGGTCTTCGAGGCGCCGAGTGGGAGCCTTGCCACCCTGGCCATGGGCGTACCGGGCGGTCCGCGGGTGCTGCTGCTCCCGGGCGCCACCGGATCCAAGGAAGACTTCGCCCTGATGCTTCCGCAACTCGCCGACGCCGGCTACTACGCGCTCAGTTGTGACATCGCCGGCCAGTATGAGTCCGCCGGGGCCGGGCCGGAGCACCTCGTGCCGCCACGGAAACACTACGACTACGAGTTGTTCACCAATGACTTCATCGCCCTTTTGGAATCCGGCGAGGGGCCGGCCCACGTGGTCGGGTATTCCTTTGCCGCGATCGTCGCGCAGCTGGCCTTCGAGCGGCGGCCCGAGCTGTTCCGCACGCTGACGCTCCTCAGCTGCCCGCCGGAACCGGGGAACAGTTTCCGCGGGGTGCAGCGGATCGGCCGGTTCAGTGGTCTGGCCAGCCCCCGGGTGGGCGCCGCACTGATGATCTGGGGCATCCGCAGCAACGTTGTTTGGGTGGCTCCAAACCGGCTCCGGTTCGTCCGCTCCCGGTTCCGGCTCACCCGGCGGCAGTCGGTCCGGGACATCTTCGGCCTGATGCAGCACGCCCCGGACCTCCGGCCGGTTCTGGCCGCCGCCACGCTGCCCAAACTGGTGGCCGTAGGAGAGCACGATCTCTGGCCGCTGGCCCAGCACCGCCGGTTCGCCCAGGCGATCGGCGCGAAGATCGCCGTCTACCGCGGCGGCCACAGCCCCAGCGAGACCTCCCCGCACCAGATGAGCCGGGACCTGCTCGCCCTTTTCAGTTCGGCCGGGTGAGCCCGCGCCGGTAGCCGCGCCGCCGCCGTCGTCGGGCCAGCGGCGGATCCGCCGCGAAGTCGACGGCGAACGTCGTCCACGCCATCGCCAGACGCCGCCCCACCGCCCGGGCGCTCTCGAACGGCCGGGCGGAAACCCCCACCCGCAGGGTCGGCTCCCAGATCACGGCCACCTGGGGCGGGAGCTGGTAGGAGATGTCGAGGTCGTCGTGCACGGCTGGCCGCCCGCGGTGCACCGCGTCCCGGATCAGCGCCCACGCCTCCGCGTGCATGGCGAAGTTGGAGCCGAAGAGTGGCGGGTGTCCCAGCAGCAGCCCCACCACGCGGTGGTACCCGGCGATCCAGATGCTCCGGCCCGCCCATCGGGCCAGCGCCGTGCCGCCATAGAAGTCGCCCGGGCCGCTGACGGCGGCGGGCGGGGAGGCCCCGGCGAGGAGGGTTTCGACCCGCTCCAGCCAGTCAGCCGGCGGGATCGAGTCGGTGTCCAGGCGGGCGATAATGTCCGTGTCCGCCGCGTCGAAACCGAGGGCCGTGGCGGCCGCGATGCCCGCGACGTCGGCGGGGATCCGGCGCACCCCGGCGGCGGCGCAGACGGCGTCGGTCCCGTCCGTGCTGCCGTTATCCACCACGATCACCCCGTCCGGACGGCGGCTCTGGCGGGCGAGGGCGGCGAGGCACACGGCCAGCGGCCCGGCGTCATTGCGGGTGGGGATCACTACCGAAATGGTTGCCATGGTGGGCAGACTATAGCCTCCGGCCGGGCAGAACTGCCCCGCGTGGCTCTTGCACCCTGGCCCCGCGCCCCGTACGTTGGGGACAGCGGACGAATGTCTCCGCAGCCGTTGGCCTTGTGTGGCCGCCGGAGATCAGCATTTCAGAAGGATAAAGCATGGCTACTGGCACAGTTAAATGGTTCAACGCCGAAAAGGGTTTTGGCTTCATTGCCCCGGATGACGGATCCGCCGACGTTTTCGCCCACTACTCGGCAATCGCCTCCAGCGGCTACCGCTCGCTGGACGAGAACCAGAAGGTCGAGTTCGACGTCACCCAGGGCCCCAAGGGCCCGCAGGCCGAGAACATTCGCCCGCTCTAAGCTTTCGGGAAAGCCCGGCCAGCCGGACTGCTTCTCCTAGAAAACACAAGCCCCTTCGGTACCCCCGGAGGGGCTTTGTTTTGCCCATCCGGCCCTCCAGGTCGGACGACGACGACGCCGCCTGCGGAAGTAGCGGCCCGGTCCATCCCCGCCATCAGCCTCAGCGTGGAGGACGGCAACCGTGCCCGTGCACTCTACGAGCGGCTGGGGTTCCGCACGGTGGGCCGCAACGGCGGCTCGGACACCCTCCTGCTGGAACTCCCCCGGAACTCAACCACCGCGTAACGGATCAGCCGCCACATCCGCGGACGGGGGCCCCGGGATATCCTTGTATTTTCAGGCTTGGCGCGGTGACGCCGGGCGCACCACGTCGAACGGCCCCGCCCATGTCTGTGAACCATAACCATCGCGGGTCCCTTCCCCGTGGGGGTCCCCACGAGGGCTTCCTGGACTGCCCCACCGGACTGGTGGAACACTACTTCGCCGACGGGATCTTCCGCTGGTCGGACGGCCTCTACCGCATCTACGGCTACGAGCGGGGCGAGGTGGTCCCCTCGATGGAGATGGTCATGCCCCACATCGAGCCCGAGGACCGGCCGCGGGTCACCGCGTACTGGGAACGGGTGGCGTCCCAGGGCGGCCCGTCCTCCCTCTACCTCTCGATCCGGGACCGGAAGAACCGGCAGCACAAGCTGCTCTACTCCGCGGACTACATTATGGACGGGGACACCCCCATCGGCGTCTGGGGCGTGGTGGTGGACCTGACGCAGTCGATCCACACGGACCGGCACCAGCTCGCCAACGAATCCGTCGCCGCGGCCTCCAAGACCCGGGCCGTGATCGAACAGGCCAAAGGAATCCTGATGGGCCGCACCGGCGTCAGCGCCGATGAGGCGTTCGAGCTGATGAGCAAGCTGAGCTCGGAGACCAACCGGAAGGTCGCGGTGATCGCCCGCGAAATCGTCGAGGGCGCCACCACGGCCGCGAGCCGCCAGGCCTAGTCAGCCAACGTGCACCCAGGGCCGGCGGGTCACATCCGGCTCGGCCTCGCGCAGCACCTCGCGGGTCACCGGGGCGATCTCCCCTCGCCGAACGCCAGGAAGCGCAGCAGGTTGGTCACCGGGTTGCCCTCGGTCCAGCGGAAGTAGATGTGCGGCATCAGTCCGGTCACGTCGCGGATGTGCAGCAGCACGGAGGCGATCGTGTTCGGCACCACCGGCCCGTGCACCTCCAGGATCCGGTACCCGTGCCGGGTGATGCCCTTGACTTCGAGTTCGGTTTCGAAGTCCGAAGAGTCGTCCACCACCACCTCGAGGAACACGGCCTGGTAGTCCAGCGGCAGGTGGCTGACCTGGATCGCGGATTCCAGCTTCTCCCGGTACGCCTCGGGGCTCAGACGCAGCGGTTCGTGCGCCACGATGCTCAGCGGGCCGTCCAGTTCGGCGGACAGGAACTCCAGCGCCTGTCGGTCCAGATGGACGTGGGTGGCGTGCAGTTCAAAGGACCGCCGGGCGCGGGACAGCAGCGAGATGACGATGATCCCGAGGATGAAGATCGACGCGATCCGGATGCCCTCGGGGCGTTCGACGACGTTCGCCACCGTGGTGTACACGAAGACCACGGCGATCACGCCGAAGCCCACGGTGCGCTTGCGCTGCCGTTTCCGGCGGGCGGACAGGGTCACGGCGATCGCCGCCGAGGTCATCAGCACCAGCACGCCGGTGGCGTACGCGCCGCCCTGCGCGTCGACGTCGGCGTCGAAAATCCAGGTGATCAGGAAGCCCACCAGGGTGAAAACGAGCACCAGCGGACGCACCGCGCGGGCCCAGCCGGGGGCCATGCCATAGCGGGGCAGGTAGCGGGGCACCAGGTTCAGCAGCCCGGCCATCGCGGACGCCCCGGCGAACCAGAGGATGGCGATGGTGGAGATGTCGTAGACGGTGCCGAAGCCGATGCCGAGCTGCTCGTGGGCGAGGAACGCCAGGGCGCGGCCGTTGGCCTGGCCGCCGGGCTGGAACTCGTTTTCCGGGATCAGCACCACGGTGGTGAAGCTGCTGATGATCAGGAACGTGCTCATGATCAGGGCCGCGGTGGTCAGAAGCTTCCGGGCGCCCTGGATCCGGCCGGCCGGGTTCTCCTCGGTGTCGTCCGGGTGGCCCTGGATCTGCGGCATCACGGCGACGCCGGTCTCGAAGCCGGAGAGGCCGAGGGCCAACTTTGGGAAGACCAGCAGCGCGAAACCCACGGCAAGCAGCGGGTTCCCGTGCGAGGTGGCGATCGCCGCCCACCAGTTGCCGACGGCCAGCGGGTGGGTCAGCACCTCCCAGAGCGAGACGCCGACCACGACGACGTTCAGGGCCAGGTAGACGCCGACGATCGCGACGGCGACCCCGATCGCCTCCTTGAAGCCGCGGAGGAAGACGGCGGCCAGCAACGCGAGCAGGAACAGGGTGATGGCGACGTTCTGGCCCTGCATCCAGCCCGGGCTGATCGGGTTCTCGACCAGGTGGGCGGTGGCGTCCGCGGCGGAGAGGGTCATGGTGATCATGAAGTCCGTCGCGGCGAAGCCGAGCAGCACCAGCACGAAGAGCTTGCCGCCCCAGCGCGGCATCAGCCGCTCCAGCATGGCGATCGAGCCCTCACCGCGGTGGCTCTCACCGGCCACCCGGCGGTAGACCGGGAGCGCGCCGAATAGGGTGATGGCCACCAGGACCAGGGTGGCCAGCGGCGAAATAACGCCGGCGGCGAGCGCCGCGATGGCCGGCTGGTAGCCCAGGGTGGAGAAGTAGTCGACGCCGGTCAGGCACATCACCTGCCACCAGGTGTGCTTCTTCTCCTCCGCGGCCCGCACGCCGTGCGGACCCTGGTGGGCGCCCTTGCTGTCCTGCAGCCCCACCAGGAGCCACTTCCGGAGTGCTGTGCTGCGGGCCGGCCGGGGTGCCGAGGGGTCGGCCGGGGGCCTGCTCAGGGTGGTCATGAAGAGCCTTTCCTCGCGGCACGCCGCGGCGCACCGCATTGCGATCACCCGCAAACGTAGCACCGGGCCGGGCCCGGAACCGGCCACATCCGCGAATCTTGACGAATCCTTGACGCCCCCTCCCGGCCGGCCGAACGGCCCCGCGTCAAGGATCCGTCAAGATCCGGGCCGCCCCCGTCAAGGAACCGTTAGCACCTGCCGCGGAGCCCCGGCGAAGGTCTTCACTGGTCTCAGGCCCCGCAGACGGGGCGCAGATGAAAGGAACCTGTAATGGCCGACGCGGCTGTGATCGGAATCCTCGTGGTCTCCATGGGATTCGTGATGTGGGTCGGGCAACGCCTGGCCCGGATGCTTGGCGACGACGCCGGGCGGACGGAGGGTGGACGGTGAACGCCGAGGTCCTGATGTGGGCGGTCCTGTTCCTGGCCGGGGTGGGCCTGACGGGCTACCTCCTGGCCGTCCTGATCAACCCCGAGAAGTGGTGACCGCCCGATGACCTTCACCACTCTCTCCTTCCTGCTCCAGGCCGGCGCCCTGCTGGTGGCCTTGGCCGCGGTGCACAAACCGCTGGGGCTCTACCTGGCCCGGGTGGTCGAAGGCACCCGCAGCTCCCGCGCCGAACGCCTCCTCTACCGGCTGACCGGCGTCGACGCCGGCACGGAACAGACCTGGCCGGTGTACCTGCGCGGCGTGCTGGCCTTCTCCGCCGTCTCGATCCTGCTGGTCTTCGCGCTGCAACGGCTCCAGGGCGTCATCCCGGGCACCGGCCCCCTGACCGGCGTGGACCCGTGGGTGGCAATGAACACGGCCATCTCCTTCGTGACCAACACCAACTGGCAGACCTACGCCCCGGAAGCCACGGTGGGCATCTTCGTGCAGATGGGCCTCCTGGCGGTGCAGAACTTCCTCTCCGCCGCCGTCGGCATCGTCGTCGCCGTCGCCCTCATCCGCGGCCTGGTGCGCGTCCGCACCGACCGGCTGGGCAACTTCTGGGTGGACCTGACCCGCGTGACCTACCGGGTGCTGCTGCCCCTGGCGTTCGTTTCCGCCGTCCTCCTGGTGCTGGGCGGGGTGGTGCAGAACTTCTGGTCCACCGACGTCGCTAACCAGGCCATGGGCGTAAACCAGACGATCCCCGGCGGCCCGGTCGCCTCGCAGGAGGCCATCAAGGTCCTCGGCACCAACGGCGGCGGCTACTTCAACGCCAACTCCGCCCACCCGTTCGAGAACCCCAACGCCGCGGTCAGCCTGTTCCAGGTCTTCCTGCTGCTGCTCATCCCCTCCGCGCTGCCGTACACCTTCGGCCGGCTGGTGGGAGACCGGCGGCAGGGCTTCACCGTGGCGGCCGTGATGGGCACGCTCTGGCTGGCCTCCACCCTGCTGACCGGCTGGGCGGTGTCCTCCGCGCAGGGCACGGCGACGGCGGCGGCCGGCGGGCTCGGCGAGGGCTTCGAACAGCGCTTCGGCCCGGCGCCGTCCGCCCTCTACGCCGCCTCCACCACCCTGACCTCCACCGGCGCGGTCAACGCCGCCCACGACTCGCTGCCGCCCCTGGCCGGCGGGATGACGATGATCAACATGATGCTGGGCGAGGTGGCCCCCGGCGGCACCGGTTCGGGGCTGTACGGGCTGCTGATCCTCTCGATCATCGCCGTCTTCATCGCCGGCCTGATGGTGGGCCGCACCCCCGAATACCTGGGCAAGAAGATCGGGCCCACCGAGATGAAGCTCGCCGCCCTGTACATCCTGGTCACCCCCACCCTGGTGCTGGCCCTGGCCGGGGTGACCGTGCTGCTGCCCGACGCCGTCGCCAACGCCCCGGCCACCGGACCGCACCAGTTCAGCGAGGTGCTGTACGCCTTCACCTCCGGGGCGAACAACAACGGCTCCGCCTTCGGCGGCATCACCAGCTCCGGGCCGCTGCTCTCCACCCTCCTGGGCCTGGCCATGCTCCTGGGCCGGTTCCTGCCGATCGTCCTGGTCCTGGCCCTCGCCGGTTCCCTGGCGCGGCAGGGCAAGATCCCGGTCTCCGCCGGCACCCTCCCCACCCACGGCCCCCTGTTCGCGGTGCTGCTGCTGGGCGTGACGGTCATCCTCACCGCCCTCAGCTACTTCCCCGCCCTCGCCCTAGGCCCCCTCGCAGAAGGATTGATCCGATGACCCCGTCCCCCGCGGACACCTCCAGCCGGACCTACGCCGACGGCAACCCCTCGGCACCCCCGGCGAACACAAGCACCACACCAAGGCCCCGGCCAGGCTGACCCTGGCTACCGTGGCCGCCGCCCTGCCGCTCGCGGTGCGCAAGCTCGCGCCCCGCCAGATGGTCCACTCCCCGGTGATGTTCACCGTGCTGGTCGGCGCCGCGCTGTGCACCGTGATCTGCGTGCTGAAACCCTCCGTCTTCGGCATTGCGGTCACGGCGTGGCTGTGGCTGACCGTCCTCTTCGGCACACTGTCCGAGTCGATCGCCGAGGGCCGCGGCAAGGCCCAGGCGGACAGCCTGCGCGCCAGCCGGCAGGGCGTGGAGGCCACGCTGCGGCTGCCCGACGGCGGCACCCGCCGCGTCCCGGGCACCGAGCTGAAGCTCAACGACGTGATCATCTGCGAGGCCGGGGACGTGATCGCTTCCGACGGCGAGATCATCGAGGGCGTCGCCAGCGTCGACGAATCGACCATCACCGGCGAATCTGCCCCCGTCATCCGCGAATCCGGCGGCGACCGGTCCTCGGTGACCGGCGGCACCCGGGTGCTCTCGGACCGGATCGTCATCCGGATCACCGCCGAGGCCGGCGAGACCTTCGTGGACCGGATGATCAAGCTGGTGGAGGGCGCCGTCCGGCAGAAGACCCCGAATGAGATTGCCCTGCACGTGCTCCTGGTCTCCCTGACCATCGTCTTCCTGATCGTCACCATGGCGCTGGCCCCGTTCGCCGCCCTCGCCGGTGCCACCCCGTCCCCGATCGTCCTCGTGGCCCTGCTGGTCTGCCTGATCCCCACCACCATCGGGGCGCTGGTCCCGGCCATCGGCATCGCCGGCATGGACCGGCTGGTCCAGCACAACGTCCTGGCCACCTCCGGCCGGGCCGTGGAAACTGCCGGGGACATCACCACCCTGCTGCTGGATAAAACCGGCACCATCACCTATGGCAACCGCCGCGCAGTGGAATTCCACCCCGCGGACGGGATCGGCGTGGACCGGCTGATTGAGGCCGCCCGGCTCTGCAGCCTGGCCGACGAGACCCCGGAGGGCCGGTCCGTCGTGGACCTGGCCGCCGAACGCGGCGTCGCCGGGGCGGACCTGGCCGCGCTGGAAACCGGCAGCCGGGACGTCGCCGTCGTCCCCTTCAGCGCCGCGACCCGGATGTCCGGGCTGGATCTGGACGGGCGGATGATCCGCAAGGGCGCAGCCTCCACCGTAGGCGCCTTCGTCGAGGAACACGGCGGCCGCACCGGCGCGGAGGTGGACGCCCGGGTGCGGGAGATTGCCGCGCAGGGCGGCACCCCGCTGCTGGTGGCCGAGGTGGCCGCCGACGGACGCCCCGAGGTGCTCGGCTGCGTCCACCTGGCCGACGTCGTGAAGCCCGGCATGCACGCCCGGTTCGCCGAGCTGCGCCAGATGGGCATCCGCACGGTCATGATTACCGGCGACAACCCCATCACGGCCAAGGCGATCGCCGCCGAGGCCGGAGTGGACGACTTCCTGGCCGAGGCCACCCCGGAGGACAAGCTTGCCGTCATCCGCAAGGAACAGTCCGCCGGCCGGCTCGTGGCCATGACCGGGGACGGCACCAACGACGCCCCCGCGCTGGCCGCCGCCGACGTCGGCGTCGCGATGAACTCAGGGACCCCGGCAGCCAAGGACGCCGCCAACATGGTGGACCTGGACTCGGACCCCACCAAGCTGATCAACATCGTGGGCATCGGCAAGCAGCTGCTGATCACTCGGGGCGCGCTGACCACCTTCTCGGTGGCCAACGACGTCGCCAAGTACTTCGCGATTGTCCCGGCGCTGTTCGCGGCCACGTTCCCGGGCCTGGGCCTGCTGAACATCATGGGCCTGGCGACGCCGGCGTCCGCGATCCTCTCGGCGGTGATCTTCAACGCCCTGATCATCATCGCACTGGTCCCGCTGGCGCTGCGCGGCGTGAAGTACCGCGCCGTCACCGCCAACCGGGCGCTGTCCCGGAATCTGCTGATCTACGGCCTCGGCGGCCTGGTGGCACCCTTCATCGGCATCAAGATCATCGACCTCGTGATCTCCCTCATCCCCGGAATCGGCTAGGAACACCCATGACCACCATCTTCGGATACCTCCGGCAAGCCGGCACCGCGCTGCGCTTCCTCCTCGCCGCCACCCTGCTGCTCGGCGTCGCCTACCCCCTGGCCGTGTTCGGCGCCGGGCAGCTGATTGCTCCCGCCCAGGCGAACGGCTCCATCCTCCGGGACAGCGCCGGGCGCCCGGCGGCGTCGGCCCTGATCGCGCAGGCCTCCGCCGGCGACGGCGGGGCCCAGGACCCGCGCTGGTTCCACATCCGGCCCTCGGCGGTGGCGTGGGACCCGGCGTCCTCCTCGGCCAGCAACCTCGGCCTGAACGACCCGAAATTGCTGGACTCCGTGCAAAAGGCCCGCGCCGCGGTGGCCGCGGAAGAGCACGTCTCCGTGGACCAGGTCCCGGCCGACGCCGTCACCGCCTCGGCCTCGGGCCTGGACCCGGACATCTCCCCGGCCTACGCGGCGCTCCAGGTGGCCCGGGTGGCCGCCGCGCAGGGGCTGGACCCGGCCGCCGTCGAGGACCTGGTCCGCGGTGCCACCCGCGGCGGCGTCACGGCGTTCCTCGGCCAGCTCTCGGTCAATGTCACCGCCCTGAACCTGGCCGTCGCGGACGCCGCCGCGGCGGCGCAGCCGGGCCGGACCAAGTGAGAGAATGACGGCATGGCACGAGGAACGCTGCGGATTTTCCTGGGGGCGGCGCCCGGCGTCGGGAAAACCTACGAGATGCTCGAAGAGGCCCACCGGCTGGCGCAGCGCGGCACCGACGTCGTCGTAGCCTTCGCCATGGACCACGGCCGCAGCGAGACCCGCGCCCTGCTGGACGGCCTGGAGATCGTGCCGCCGCGCCGCCTGCCCTACCGGGGCACCGAGTTCGAGGAAATGGACCTGGACGCCGTCCTGGCGCGTGCCCCGGAAACCGCGATCGTGGACGAGTATGCCCACTCCAACATCCCCGGCAGCCGCAACCCGAAGCGCTGGCAGGACGTCGATGCGCTGCTGGAGGCCGGCATCGACGTCCTCTCCACCGTCAACATCCAGCACCTGGCCTCGCTCGGGGACGTCGTCAGCGCCATCACCGACGTGCGCCAGGCCGAGACGGTGCCCGACGACGTCGTCCGCCGCGCGGACCAGATCCACCTGGTGGACATCTCCCCGGAGCTACTGCGGCAGCGGCTGGGTGACGGCAAGATCTACGCCCCGGAGAAGATCGACGCTGCCCTCTCGAACTACTTCCGGGTGGGCAACCTGACCGCGCTGCGGGAACTGGCGCTGCTCTGGCTCGCGGACCGGGTGGACGAGGGCCTGGCCAAATACCGGGCCGAACAGGGCATCGAGGAGAGCTGGCCGGCCCGGGAACGGATCGTGGTGGGACTGACCGGCGGCCCCGAGGGCGAGGTGCTGATCCGCCGCGGCGCCCGCATCCTCAACCGGGTCAACGGCGGGGACCTGCTGGCCGTGCACGTCCGGGTGGCCGACGGCGTCGCCAGCGAATCCCCGCAGGCCCTCGAGGCGCAGCGGCACCTGATCCAGGACCTCGGCGGCAGCTACCACACGGTCGCCGGGGAGGACCCGGCCGCGGCGCTGCTGGATTTCGCCCGCAGCGTCAACGCCACCCAGATCGTGGTCGGGATCTCCCGCCGCCGGAAGATCGATTCCCTGGCCGGCTGGCTGCTGGGCGGCGGCGTGGGCACCCGGGTGGTCCGCGACTCCGGTGACATCGACGTGCACATGGTCTCCCACCCGCTGGTGGGCCGCGGCGCCCGCCCGGTCCGGCCCCGGGACCTGGGCCGGATCCGGGTGCTGGTGGGCTTCGCCCTGGCGCTGCTGCTGCCGCCGGCGGTCCAGGCGCTGCTGGTGCTCGATCCGGAGCGGAACGTCGCCACCGTCATGCTGGTCCAGCTCAGCGGCTCCGTGGCGGTCGCCCTGGTGGGCGGCCTGTGGCCGGCCATCCTCGCCGCCGTGCTCAGCAGCCTGCTCGTTAACTACTTCTCCACCCCGCCGGTGGGCACCCTGACCATCAGTGACTCCCAGAACCTGCTTGCGCTGCTGGTGTTCGTCGGGGTCTCCGCCGCCGTCGCCGTCGTCGTCGACGTCTCCGCCCGCCGCTCCAAGGAGGCCGCCCGGGCCCGCGCCGAAGCCACCACCCTGGGCGACCTGGCCCGCAACGCCGCCGGTTCGGAGGACACGCTCGCCGCGCTGCTGGAGCAGGCGCTCAGCGTCTTCCAGGTCCGCGCCGCGGCGCTCTACGTCCGGCCCGCGGAGGGCGGCGGCAACTCCGGGGAGTGGGAGCTGATCGCCACGGCCGGGTCGCCGGGCAGCGCCGAAACCGCCGACGGCGGCGCGGCCGGGGACAACGTCGAGGAGGTGGGCTCCGGCGCCCGCCTGGTGCTCTACGGCCGGGTCCTCCCGGCGAGCGACCGGAGGCTGCTGGCCGCATTCGGCGTCCACCTCGAGGCGCAGCTGGAACGCCAGCAGCTCGTGGCCAGCCGGCGGCAGATGCTCCGCCTGGCCGAGAGCAACACCATCCGCACCTCCATCCTGCGCGCCGTCTCGCACGACCTGCGCACGCCCCTGGCCGGCATCAAGCTGGCCGTCGGCGGCCTCCGGCACGACGCGGACCGCTACAGCCCCGAGGAAAGGGAAGAACTGCTGGCCACCATCGAGGAATGCTCGGACCGCCTGGACGCCCTGGTGGGGAACCTGCTGGACATGTCCCGGATCAGCGCCGACGCCGCCCACCCCTGCTCCGGCCGGTCCGCTGGTTCGATGTGATCCCCGGGGCGCTGCGCGCAGTGCCGGCCGGCCGGGTCCGGGTGGAGCTGCCGCCGAACATGCCCGAGGTCGACGCCGACCCCGGCATGCTGGAGCGCGTGGTGGCCAACGTCGTCGAGAACGCCGTGAAATACGCGCCCGAGGCGGACATTGTCCTGGTCGGCGCCGGCGGCGGCCTGAGCCCGGTGGCCCTGGGCGGCCGGCCCGCCGGGGAGCTGCGGATCATCGACCACGGCCACGGCATCCCGGCCGAACGCGTACTGGAGATGTTCCGGCCCTTTCAACGGCTCGACGACGCCCCGCAGGCCACCGGGATCGGCCTGGGCCTGGCCGTGGCAAAGGGCTTCACCGACGCGATGGGCGGCAGCCTCACCGCCGAACCGACCCCCGGCGGCGGCCTGACCATGGTGATCCGGCTGCCGCTCTCCACCGGCGCACCCTTCGAGCCCGGCCACCGGCAGGCCCCGCTGGAACCGCAGTCCACCCTGGACCACCGGGCACACCGCCTGCCCGCCGCCGCGAACCGGACGGAGGCCGGATGACCGCCGTCCTCGTCGTCGACGACGACCCGCACCTGCTTCGGGCCCTGCGCATCACGCTGCAGGCGCACGGCTACGAGGTCACCACGGCCGCGGACGGTCAGTCCGCCCTGCTGGCCGCCACCCAGCACCCGCTGGCGCTGGTGATCCTGGACCTGGGCCTGCCGGACCTGGACGGCACCGAGGTGCTCCGCGAGCTCCGCACCTGGAGCCAGGCGCCGGTGCTGGTGCTCTCGGCCCGGCACGGCTCCGAGGACAAGGTGGCGGCGCTCGACGCCGGCGCGGACGACTACATCACCAAGCCGTTCGGACTGGACGAGCTGCTGGCCCGGCTGCGCGCCCTGCTGCGCCGCACCGCCGACGTCGATGTCCAGCCGGTCGTCGCCACCGAGGCGTTCACCGTGGACCTCGGCAAGCACCGGGTCACCCGCGGCGGGGAGGACATCCGCCTGACCCCCACCGAGTGGAAAATGCTGGAGGTGCTGGTCCGGAACCCGGAGAAGCTGATCCCGCAGCAGCAACTGCTCTCCGAGGTCTGGGGCCCGGCGTACGCCAAGGAAACCAACTACCTGCGGGTCTACATGGCGCAGCTGCGCCGCAAGCTCGAGGCGGACCCCGCCGCCCCCAGGCACCTGCTCACGGAGGCGGGGATCGGCTACCGGTTCGTGCCGTAGGTGCGGGACCATCAGGAAGCATAAGCGACCTGACATAATCTTCATTATCGGCGCTTGAGAGGCTCTCTGCACCGTGCCCGCAGCGGCAATGCTGGGAGGCCGGCCCCAACGATGGAGCCGGCCCCTCACATTTCGATGGAGTCTGCTATTTCAGACGTACTGGCTGTCCGAGTAGTCTTCCTGCGGATGTATTGCCAGCGGTTACGACGTTCCACGAAGTGTCGGGAACGAAATAGCCAAGGCTCAGGTCGGCTGAGGTAACTGTGTGTTTGGGTGTGCTGCAAAGGTAGGATGCGCTTGCGGCGAGGCCTGTATACCGGCAGTTCCCTGTTCCTGGTGGGACGAATGGTGCGAAATTTCCAGCCGTCGGTATGACGTCGACAGCTGTGCCTGCGTTGTTTTTGACAGTGAATTGATACGACACCTGCTCACCGACTGTGTAGGGAGTGGTACCAACGTTTCGGGTGGTGTTCGTGGCTGATCCGTTTACGGTAACGCCTGCAATGGTTGCTGTTCCGGCCTGAGCAGCGCTGCTTAGGTTCACGGGCAGGCCGAGTACGCGACCTGTTCCGGTTGCGTTCCCGCTGATGCTCCATTGGGTATCTGGGACAAAGAAGCCCTGGTCGACCTCTGCCTGGGTTACTGTGTGCAGCGGCGTTGTGCAGGAGTAGGCGGCGCCGGGCGCCAAGTTTGAGTAGCGGCAATTGCCGCTACCTGGTGGGACCAGGGGAGCGAAATTTCCGGATGTCGGGGCCACCGTCACGGCCCCGGTGTTGGTGTTTTTGACCGTGAATTGGTAGGCGATGGTTTCGCCTGCAGTGTAGGGGCGTGTGGTGAGGTCTCGGCTGGCATCAGCTCGGGAGCCGGCAATGGAGACGCCGGCGACGGTGGTCGGGCTAGCGGTGGCAGCGGGTGTGCAGGAGTTGAGCCAGTCGTCACTGAAGCGGGCGAACTCTAGATCGCTGCTGTAGCTGGCCTCGTACAGGACGCCGATCTGTCCAGTGCCGAGTCGGGTACCGGTGGAGTAGGCGGAGAATCCGGCGCGGATCGTGCGGGGCACACCCCAAGAGATTCCGTCATCGCATGAGACACGAGCTGATACGTTTTGGCGGGTGTCGGGGTCGTTGGCATTAGTGAAAACCAACATTTTTGCATCGGAGGTCCCTGCCGCGGCGTCCGGAAACAGCCGGAAGATGGATGCGTTGTTGGCTGGATCGCTCAGGCTCGTGTCGATAGTGACGGGGCCGTACGTGGTCCCGCCGTCGGACGAGGTGGCGACTTTTCGGGCGTTATCGGCAGCATTGTTGGAGCGGGAGTTGAGCATGAGGCGGCCGTCGGAAAGCTCGACTGTCTTATTCTCGTCCATGGCTGTGCCGACGAAAGCGCCCCGCTGCCACGTGGCGCCATGGTCGTCCGAGTACACCGAGTAAGCCTGGATGGCGTCCGAACCGTTCGCCTGGCGCACGGTGCCCGTAAATTGCTGAACCAGCCGCCCTGCTCGGGAACCATACTTGAGCTGGATTCCCTCGCCGGACGCAGCAAACATTCCTTTGACGTCCCCGGGTTGCGGGTTGGAGGGGGTGGCTCCTGGTTTCACGACGCTCGTAATGAGGCGCGGTGCACCCCAAGTGATCCCGAGATCGGTCGATTCGCTGACCTGGGCACTGATGATGCTGCGATCCGCATCGTCGTTACCGAAATTGCTGGCGGAGAATCCGGCATCTTTTGAGTAGACCGAGAAAAGGAACAATTTCCCCGCGCTGGCATCCCAGACCAGGCTGGGGTCGCTGTAACCGAACTTATTTGCACCGTTGTTCGCGGAATCTGCGAAGCCGGCGAGCACGGTTCGCTGAGCGTCCCAGGTAACGCCACCATCAGTACTGCGGCGCAAAACAATCGAGTTGGGGTTCGGGGCGTCTGCGGCGCTGGTCGGGCGACCATCCCAGGCCGAAATCACCACTCCGTTACCTAGATAGGCGAGAGCCGGTATCCGGTAGGCGGCGAAGGGGCTGACGAGTGTGGCGGCGAGATTTTGCTCGGAGAAGGCTCCCGGCGGATCTGCCGGAGCAGCTGCCGCGGGAACGACGGCTGTGGCTAAGACGACTACTGCCGCCGATGCGGCGAGGGCCAGACGGCTGAGAGGCCGCGAACGGGGTGGGCTCTTGGGCATTAAGAGTTCCTGTCAGTAAAACCAACATTGGATGTGGGACATCCTTTAACCTAGTGATGTAGATCACGTGGGTCAAGGATGGGCCCAGCGCCTGCATTTTTGATGGCCACCCGCTCGGGCCCAGAATAAGGTATGACATCCCACCTATGCTCATTCCAGGCAACTGACCATCATGAGGCTGTCCTTGCCACCAGGGGCTATGCCGGCTATCGCCAGTACCGGATTCCGGCTCTGGCTGTCAGCGCTAAAGGAACCGTTCTGGCTGCCTATGATGGGCGCCCCAACCTGGATGATCTGCCCAGCCCGATAGACCTGCTGCTGCGCAGAAGCGTCGACAATGGTCGTACGTGGGAGGCGCAAACGGCTGTGCGAACTGGGGCCGGTTTGGAAGGGTTCGGTGACCCTAGCCTTCTTGTGGATGTGGAAACCGGGCGGATCCTCCTATTTCACGCCGCCGGGACCCGCGCCGGTTTCTTTGAAGCCACAACAGGTACGGGGCACGACGACCACGATGTTCAGCACTGCGACCTGAGTATTTCCGACGATGACGGTCTCACGTGGGAGCACAGGCGCATCACGTCCGAACTAAAGAGGTCAGTTGGAAACGAGCATGGAGTTAGCGGCATCTTTGCGTCCGCCGGCCAAGGCATCCAAATTCATGCAGGCCCTTTCAGAGGGCGCCTGGTCCAGCAGTACGTCCTCCTCTGCTCCGGCGAGATCATGGCCGCATCAGCCTTTAGCGATGACCACGGAATGAGCTGGCGCCTTGGTCAACTCATCTCCGCAAGGACTCATGGGGCGGCGGCGAACGAAAATAAGGTGGCGGCGCTCGACGATGGGCGTCTGCTCCTGCACAGCCGGGCAACACCGCGACGCCTGGCGTCCCTTTCCGAGGACGGCGGCGAGACATGGAGCCCGCTGACCTCCATAGAAGAACTTCCCGACCCTGGCGACAACGGATCACTGGCGCGCTTTGACGGGTCCCCGGGGGTGTCCCACCTGACCGAGGAGAGAACCGGCCGATGGCTGATCGCCACCAATAACCTCGACACCGGCATCCGCCGGAATACCGCACTCAGCCTCTCCCCGGATGATGGGAAGACCTGGCCGGCGCGGGTAGTTATTTGCCCCGGCAGTTCAGGGTACTCAACGGCTGCCCGGCTGCCTGATGGGAACATTGGAGTCCTCTACGAGCGCCAGGGCTACAGGGAGATAGTCTTTACGTCCGTCGATACCAGTCACCTTGAACGGCAGCTCCCCGCTACCGCTCTTGGAACCAGGAGCAACGATGGCGGGCAGAGCAGCGAGGGCTGCGGACTTCACTTCGATCTCGAGCTCCGCTCCATCACCCCGGGCCTTCCCGCAGAGTGGAAGGATGCCGGCGAGTCCCACGTCGTGGCGACGGAGCCGGGCCGGTGGGACCCGTCCGCCTGGAAAGAGATAGGGCAGGGATACGCTCCCGGACAAGGCCAAGTGTTGGGGACACGTGAGGCCCAGGACATTAACTATGGCCCGGTGACGCCCGCATACAAGGCCGGGGACATCCTCGCATTCACGGGGCGTGCAAGAAATGACGGACCCGGACCCCTGACCGACGTCCGCCTACAGGCGCCTACAGGTCCCCCGATGACGCCTGCTGACCTGATGCCGGGCCAGGAGAAGCTCTACAGGGACCTCGTGTACACGGTGACCGAGGCTGACCTCAACGGAGAGTCCTTTGAACTGCGCTTTGGAGTGACGGCAGCTCTGGATGGCGAAACCATCCAGACCTCACGGCTGTTCACCTTCACACGCGACACCGGCCAAGTCCGGGTCGCGCCCTCCCCTGGCCCAGGGTAGTTCTCCGGTCGATGGGGGCCTCCCGACCGAGGGCTTACCCCGCGGTCAAGGCGCTCATCTGCGCGAGACGCTGGAGCCTCTCCGGAACGCCCAGCCCGGGATCCCCAAGGCCGATTTTGAAACCGACCAGGGGAACCGGGCCGGCGGCGGTCAAGCACTTCTGAATCTCGTGGCGGTTCAGCAGGGAGCTCAGCGGGGCTCCGGTGACCTCTACCGCGGGAAGGTGGGCATCGATCCAGGGGTAACCAAACTCCGTTTCCACCGGCGAGCAGCCAGAAAACATCACTCCGTAGAGGACCCCGGCCTCCCGGGCCTCGGCCAGTTGCGCCACCACAGAACCGGGGTCACCGCTCTCGATCACCGAGCGGCCCCAGTTGATGACCAACCCGACCCGGGCACCGGACGCGCCGAGGGTGCTGAGGACTTCCATCTCCTCCTCTAAGGGCAGAAACCCCTTCTCAGAGGCATGGCCGGCGCGGGGCGCATCGCAGTGCTCAATGCAGACCTGCGTCGAGCCCCAGTCCCACTCCAGGATCTCGCGCAGAGAGCGCTCGAAAGCGGAGGCCGAGGAGCTGTAGGCGGGCGCGGAATGCAGTTCCACGGCTTCCACACTGTGGCCCTCCCCCTCCAACCGGGACACGTAGGAGCGCAGCTCCGAAACGTACGCGAGGGCCTCGTTGCGCCCCTCCGCGTCGGCGGAGGCGAGCCCAAAAGAAGGCGAGCACTGAAGCCGCTGCATCGTCCCGGGAATTGCGGTTACAACCGCGGAAAAGCCCCCCGGGGCGCCTTCCGGCCAGGGGCCACCGCCTAGGGGGCCGAAGGGCAGTTCCAGTCCGCGAATGGAGTCGATAGCCCCCAGGCCGGCATAGAACGAGGCCGTTTCGACGGCGGGCTGGGCGGCGTAGGCGCCAAGGATCAAGGACATTTTTGGAAACTCCACACTTTTTCGAGCCGCGGCCGGGATCATTCGGAGATACATCCCCGCGGTCAGCGCCGCAGCCGGACTCCGAGGGGTGCGGCCCACCTTAGCAAGCAGATAAGGCGTCATCGACCATGCGAAGACCGGGCCACTTGACGCTTCCCTGTGATGGCCCTTACAGTTTTTTCACAAGCTCGGACATCCTACGTCCCATAAATCATCTGAATGGTGAGGCCTTCATGAACCTGTCTTCCAAGAACCTGCCCCTGGTCAACGATGCCAGCCGCCGGAACTTCCTCAAGCTCGGCGGCGCCATGGGCCTCGCTGCAGCCTTTGCGTCCTCCATCGCCGCCTGCGGCGGCCCGGCCGCCACGAGCACCGGAGCGACGGAAAACACGTCCCCGATCAACAAGGACCTCACCATCGAGGCCGGGATCTCCTATGCTCTGTCCACCGGCTTCGACCCCATCTCCTCTTCCGGCGCCACGCCCATGGCCGCCAACCTCCACGTCTTCGAAGGCCTGGTGGAGCTGCACCCGGCAACTCGCGAGCCCTACAACGCGCTGGCGGCAGCTGACCCGAAAATGGTCAATGACACCACCTACCAGGTGACTCTCCGTGACGGCGCCGTGTTCCACAACGGCGCTCCGGTCACCACCGATGACGTCGTCTTCTCCTTCACCCGTGTCATGGACCCGGCCAACAAGTCGCTCTTCTCCCAGTTCATCCCCTTCATCCAGGACGTCAAGGCAGTCGACGCAAAGACTGTGGAATTCATCCTGAAGTACCCGTTCCCCGGCTTCGGCCCGCGAATCTCCGTCGTCAAGGTCGTGCCGAAGGCGCTGACGAACTTCCCGGTGGGTTCGGACCAGCTGAAGTCCTTCGACGCCAAGCCCGTCGGCACAGGCCCTTACAAGCTGGTCTCCGCCGTCAAGGACGACAAGATCGTCTTCGAAGCCAACCCGGCCTACACCGGCTCCATGCCGGCTCTGGCCAAGGGCATGACCTGGCTGCTGCTCTCGGACGCAGCCGCGCGCGTGACCGCCATGCAGTCCGGCCGCGTCCAGGCCATCGAGGACGTCCCCTACCTCGACATGGACGGCCTGAAATCGGCGGCCACCGTCGAATCCGTTCAGTCCTTCGGTCTGATGTTCCTGATGTTCAACTGCTCCGCCGCGCCCTTTGATAACAAGCTGGTCCGTCAGGCACTGCACTACGGCCTGGATAAGGACTCCATCATCAAGAAGGCGCTCTTCGGCAACGCAAAGCCGGCGAGCTCCTACTTCCAGGAGGGCCACCCGGACTACGTCAAAGCCAAGAACGTATACAACTACGACCCCAAAAAGGCCGAGGACCTCCTCAAGCAGGCCGGCGTTTCCAGCCTCGAGTTCGAGCTGCTCACCACCGACACAGCCTGGGTCAAGGACGTAGCCCCCCTGATGCTCGAGTCCTGGAACAAGATCCCCGGCGTCAAGGTGAGCCTGAAGAACCTGCAGTCCGGTGCCCTGTATACGGACCGGGTGGCCAAGGGCGACTACAAAGTCGTCGCAGCTCCCGGGGACCCCTCGGTCTTCGGTAACGACGCCGACCTTCTGCTGAGCTGGTTCTACGCCGGGGACACCTGGATGAAAAACCGCGCCTTCTGGGGCGCCACCGCCGAACGCGCCCAGCTCGTGGACCTCATGGCCAAAGCAGGAAAAGCTTCCAAGAGTGAGGCGAAGAAGCTCACGGGCGACATCGTTGACCTCGTCTCCGAAGAGGTTCCGCTCTACCCGATGTTCCACCGCCAGCTCCCCAGCGCCTGGAATGCCAAAAAGCTCAGCGGCTTCAAGCCGCTGCCCACGACCGGCGTTTCCTTCATCGGTGTCGGCCGCACCTCTTAAGCACCCCGACCGGAGAATACATTGACCACGATATTGCGCCTGCTGGGCCGCCGACTAGCGGCCCTGCCCCTGATGATTCTGGGCATCACCTTGCTGGTGTTCCTCGTCCTTCAGGCCGCCCCGGGCGATCAGGCAAGCAGCGCCCTGGGCGAAGGGGCCAGTGAAGAAGCCAAAGAACAGTACCGCCAGGCCAACGGTCTGAACGATCCCCTGCCACTGCAATACGTGCACTTCCTCGGCCGGCTCGTTCAGTTAGACCTCGGCGTTACCACTCCCCCGGCGAAATCAGTGGCCAGCATGATCGGGTCCGCTTTTCCGCTCACCCTGCAACTGACCTTCCTTGGAGTGATCATTGCCGTGGTCCTCTCCTTGGTCTTCGGGATCATCGGCGCTCTCTACCGGGACAAATGGCAGGACCAGGTAGTGCGGGTGTTCTCCATCGCCGCTGTCGCAACCCCCTCGTTCTGGCTCGGTATCCTGCTGATCCAGTGGTTTGCGCTGGGTCCGGCGCCGATATTCCCCTCAGGCGGAATCGCCACCCCGGAATCGGGATTCGGAGGGTGGATCAACTCCATGGCCCTGCCGGCACTGGCGCTGGGAATTCCGGTGTCGGCATCGTTGATCCGGGTGGTCCGCACGTCCATGGTCGAAGAACTCGACCGTGACTACGTGCGGACCGCCATCGGCAACGGTGTCCCCTACCGGGAAGTCGTTTCCAAAAACGTCCTCCGCAACGCCCTTGTCACCCCCGTGACCGTTCTGGGCCTCCGGATCGGCTACCTGCTGGGCGGTGCCGTAGTCATCGAGATGATCTTTGCCCTGCCGGGCATGGGCCAGCTCATCCTCAACGGAATCACCAACCTGGACATCAATCTGGTCCAAGGCGTCGTGCTCACCATCTCTGTGACCTTTGTTCTCCTGAACATCGCCGTGGATCTGCTGTACCTCCTCATCAACCCCCGAATCAGGACCGTGTGACCATGCGAAGCAAACTCGCTGAACGCCTCAGTGCCCCGGGCCTGCGCTTCAAAGCGCTTCCCTGGAGCTCCCGCCTCGCCCTGACCTTCCTCGTGCTGATCGCCCTGGCCTCCGTGCTGGCACCGGTCCTGGCACCGCACGACCCGCTGGAGACCTTCATCCCCGCGACTGCGCCCGGGGCCGAGCACTTCTTCGGCACCGACCGCCTCGGCAGGGACATTTTCTCCCGCCTGCTCTACGGGTCCCAATCATCGCTCATGATCGGCCTTGGCGCTGTCGGGCTGGCGGTCCTGGCCGGCGCCGTCCTCGGCTCCGTGGCTGCAACCTCCAGCAAAGCCGTCAACGAGCTGACCATGCGCATCATGGACATCCTGATGGCGTTCCCCGGCATCGCCTTGGCCGCCGTGTTGCTGGCAGCTTTTGGAAACTCTGTCCCGACCATCATCGTCGCGATCGCCATCATCTACACCCCCCAACTGGCCCGGGTGGTGCGTGCTAACGTCCTTGCCCAGTATGGGGAGGATTACGTCCGCGCCGAACGCGTCATCGGTGCCGGCCGCTTCCACATCCTCAGCCGCCACATCGTGCGCAATACCGCCGCCCCGGTGCTGGTTTTCGCCACGGTCATGGTCGCAGACGCGATCATCCTCGAGGCCTCCCTTTCCTTCCTTGGCGCCGGCGTCCAGGACCCCGCCCCCTCATGGGGCAACGTCATTTCCTACGGACGCAACCTGGTCCTTTCGGGCGGCTGGTGGGCCACGACATTCGCGGGCCTGACTATCCTCCTGACGGTCCTCGCGCTGAACATCCTCGCCGAAGGCCTCACCGACGCCATGGTCAATCCCCGCCTGCGCCGCGCGCCGGTCGTGAAAGACGATGACGGGACCGCGGCCACCGCCTCCGGGAACGCTGTCGCGGTGGACGCGGAAGTGGCCACCTCGGTGGCGCAACCCTCAGTCGTCGAACAGCATGAACTCGACGGCGTCCGCATCAACCCCGTCGCCCTCAGCGAAGTGGATGTGGCCGGCGCGGCAGAGGCCCGGCGGGTTGTCGCCAAGCCCGCCGACCTGGGGCTGCTGCTCGAGAAGGAATTAGCCCTCCTTGCCTCCGTTGAAGCCGGGCGCACGGACCGGCTCCCCCAGGTCCCGGACACTGCCCGCACCGTTCTTGAGGTCAAGAACCTGTCCATCCGCTTCCCGGGGCGATTCGGCGACACCGCAATTGTCGACAACGTCTCCTTCACCGTCCGCGAAGGCGAAACCATGGGCCTGGTCGGAGAATCCGGCTGCGGCAAGTCCATCACCTCCCTGGCGGTCATGGGGCTCCTCCCACCTGCAGCCCGGATCAGCGGATCCATCACTTTCGAGGGCAAAGAACTCCTTGACCCCCGGACCGGGCACAGCAACCCCGCAGCATATAAGGGACTCCGGGGCGAACAAATTGCCATGGTCTACCAGGACGCGCTCAGCTCACTGAATCCCTCGATGAAAATCAAAGACCAGATGACCCAGCTGACCCGCCGCGGCGGCCGCAAAACACCCGCCGAACTGCTCGAAATGGTCAAACTCGACCCCGTCCGCACATTGGCGAGCTACCCGCACGAGCTCTCCGGCGGCCAACGCCAGCGCGTCCTGATCGCTATGGCCCTGTCCCGCTCCCCGAAGATCGTCGTGGCCGACGAACCCACCACAGCACTCGATGTCACCGTGCAAAAACAGGTCGTTGACCTACTGAACGAACTTCGCGAACAACTCGGCTTCGCGATGGTCTTCGTCAGCCACGACCTCGCCCTGGTGGCCTCACTGGCCCACCGGATCACCGTCATGTACGCCGGCCAGGTCGTCGAATCCGCCCAGGCGACCGAACTGCTGCAAAACCCGCAGCACGAATACACCCGGGGCCTGCTCGGTGCTGTGCTCTCCATCGAGGCAGACGCCGAACGGCTCCACCAGATCCCCGGCACCGTCCCCTCCCCGCAGAGCTTTGCGACCGGAGACCGATTCGCACCACGTTCCCGGCGGCCCGACGCCGACCCGAACCAGCGACTCGTCCTCACCGCGGTCACTGGAGATTCAGACCACTACTGGGCAAGCCACCTGAAGGAGGAAGCCAAGTGAGCGTCTCCACCGGAAAACCCGTCATCGAACTCAAAGACGTCAAAGTCCATCACCGCGCCCGAACCGGCGGACTGTTCCGACCGAATATCGTCAAAGCCGTCAACGGCGTCAATTTCAGCATCAGCCGCGGAGAAACGGTCGGCATCGTCGGAGAGTCCGGATGCGGTAAATCCACGCTGGCCTCGGTGCTCGTCGGCCTCCAGACACCGACCTCCGGCCAGGTGCTCTTCCACGGCAAGCCCGCCATCAAACGCAACGCTGCCATGCGCAAGGAGTTCGGCCGGGCCGTTTCCGTCGTCTTCCAGGACCCGGCCACGGCGCTGAACCCCCGGATGACGATCGAGGACATCCTCACCGATCCCCTCCAGGTCCACGGCATCGGCGACGCAACCACCCGGCGCGCCAAGGTCAAAGAGCTCCTCTCCCTCGTCGGCCTGCCCGGGTCCGCGGCGGAAGTGACGCCCTCGCAGGTCTCCGGAGGGCAGCGTCAGCGTGTTGCTATCGCAAGGGCCCTGGCCCTTGACCCGGACATCATTGTTGCCGATGAGCCTACTTCGGCTCTGGACGTTTCCGTCCGGGCCCAGGTGCTCAACCTGCTCTCGGACCTGAAGACCCAGCTCAACCTCGGCATGGTGTTCATCTCCCACGACATCCAAACCGTCCGCTACGTCTCCGATCGCATCTGCGTCATGTACTTCGGGGAAATCGTCGAAGAAGGATCGGCCGAAGAAGTCTTCGGCAACCCCCGCAACGACTACACCCGCAAGCTTCTGGGCGCCGCCCCCAGCCTCCTCCACACCTAAATTTCATCCCACCTCTCAACAAGTCATTGGAGATTTCCGTGCCCTCCCACTTCCACGGCGTCATACCGCCCGTCGTCACTCCCCGCCACGCCGACGGCAGCATCGACACCGCGTCACTCCAAAACGTCACCAGACACCTTCTGGACGGCGGCGTCTCCGGGCTGTTCGTTCTCGGATCCTCCGGCGAAGTGCCCTACCTGACCAACGCCGAACGGGAACTGGTCGTCACGACCATCGCTGACGCCAACGCCGGAGCGGTACCCCTGATCGTCGGCGCCAACGAACAAACCACCCACCGTGTCATCGAGGAAGCCAAAAAGGTCATCGACCTCGGCGCCGACGCCATCGTGGTGACCTCGATGTACTACGCCATCGGCAATGTCGAAGAAACCGAAACCCACTTCCGCAGCGTCCACGCCGCCATCGACAAGCCGATCTTCGCCTACGACGTTCCGGTCCGCACGCACTTCAAACTCCCCACAGACCTGCTCGTCCGGCTCGGCCGCGACGGCGTCATCGCCGGCGTCAAAGACTCCTCCGGCGACGACGTCGGGTTCCGTCAGCTGTTGCTGGCCGCCAAGGACATCGAGAACTTCGACATCTTCACCGGCCACGAAGTCGTCGTTGACGGCGCCCTCCTGGGAGGGGCGCAGGGCGTCGTACCCGGCCTCGGAAACGTAGACCCACGCGGCTACCGCACCCTCGTGGACGCAGCCGCCGCCGGAGACTGGGCAAAAGCCGCCGCCGAGCAGGACCGCCTGGCCGACCTCTTCGAGATCGTCTACACCCCCAATGGACGCGTTTCCGGAGGGGCGGCCGGGCTGGGAGCCTTCAAGACCGCACTGCAGGTCATGGGCGTCATCGAGTCCAACACCATGAGCGCACCCATGCTGTCCCTGAACGAGGAAGAGACCCTGGCGATCAAGGTAATCCTCGAACGCAACGGCCTGGTCTAAACAAGGAGGGCTGATTGTGCTGCACGCCATCGGGATTGACCTGGGAGGCACGAAAACAGCGGTTGGTATCGTCTCGGCCGCCGGCCGGGTCCTTTTCTCCGAGGAAATCCCGACCCGGAACCGTGACGGCGCAGCTGCCATCCTCGATGCGACCGCCGCGGCGGTTGTGGAAATATCCCGCTACGCGGCCAATCTGGGCCTGACGATTGACGGTGTCGGCATCGGTTCGGCCGGCGTCATTGACCCTGTCCAGGGTTCAGTGACGTCGGCAACCGATGCTATCCGCGGGTGGACCGGAACCCGGTTGACGGAAGAACTGGCGGCCCGGCTGGGGTTGCCCGCACCGGCCGTGCGGGCGACCAATGATGTGCACGCACACGCGCTCGGCGAGGCATGGACCGGAGCCGCAGCAGGGACAACAAGTTCCCTGCTCGTGGCCTTCGGCACCGGCGTCGGCGGCAGCTTTGTCCTCAACGGGGCGCCGGTGCCCGGACACCGCTTCGTCGGCGGACACGTCGGACACTTCGCCTCCCCCTTCGCCGTCTATGCCGGAGAACCGCTCCCCTGCGTCTGTGGAGGGCATGGGCACGTCGAGGCCATCGCATCAGGGCCCGCCATCCTTGATCACTTCAGAAGACTCAGCGGCGAACCGGCGGCTGATGCCCGGGCCGTGTTCGCCTTGGCGTCGGCGGGGAACGAAGCAGCAGCAGTCGCGGTGAGGGCCGGGGCATCCGCGGCCGGCCAGGCCGTGGGTGGGCTCTCCAACATCCTGGACCCGGAAAAAGTAGTGATCTCTGGTGGGCTCGCATCGGCCGGTCCAATGTGGTGGGAACCCATGGAAACCGCGCTTAGAGCGGAACTACTCCCTGTTCTGACAGCCCTCCCGGTGCAGCGCGCGGAGTTGGGAAACGCAGCCGCTGTCATCGGGGCGGCCAGCCTGATACTCAAAGACAACCCACGAAGCGGAATGATGCAGAAATGATTTTGACTCCCGCCGGCCTGGCTGCCCTCGAAGGCCGCCTCATCGTCTCCTGCCAGGCCTACCCGGGGGAACCGATGCGCGACCCCGGGACAACCGCCCAAGTCGCGGCCTCAGCCGTCCTCGGGGGCGCCGCCGCGGTGCGGGTCCAAGGCCTTGCGGACATTCAATTCACCCGCACTGCGGTCGAAGCGCCCGTCATAGGCCTATGGAAAGACGGTCACGACGGAGTCTTCATCACCCCGACGCTGCGCCACGCCCTGGCCGTGGCGAACGCCGGCGCCCACGTCGTAGCCGTTGACGGTACCCGCCGTCAACGGCCGGACCACCTCAGCCTGACCGACACCATTGCAGAAATTCATCACAACTCCCACGCGTTGGTGATGGCAGACTGCGGCTCGCTCGAAGACGCTGTCCACGCCGCCGGGTCCGGTGCGGACCTCATCGGAACGACCCTGGCCGGTTACACCGGTGAACGGCCCAAAACATCGGGACCGGACCTGCAACTGCTCGACGACATCGCCCGGGCCGACCTCGGCGTGCCGCTGATCGCGGAAGGCCGGATCCATACACCGGCCCAGGCCCGTCAGGCACGGGAAGCCGGCGCCTTCGCCGTCGTCGTCGGGACGGCCATCACGCACCCGGCAACGATTACGGGCTGGTTTGTGGACGCCCTCTCGTGAAATCACCACCCACAGTGACCGACGCGTATTTAGTGGATGGTGTCCTCCTCACAGACGGGGCAGAACTGGCTGAGGCCACCGTTGCGGTCGCTGATGGACACATCGAATACGCCGGACCCAGCGAAGGGCTAAGCCCAAGCCTGAGGTCCAGATATACGACACTGCCGTTGCCGGCGGACGCAATCATTCTTCCCGGACTCATCGACCTCCACTGCCACGGGGCCGTCGGGGGTGACTTTCCCGGCGGCGACACGGGCTCCGTCCAGGCAGCCGTGGAATTCCTGCACCGCAGCGGCACCACCACCCTCCTCGCGAGCCTGGTCACCGCTGACAGACCTGACCTTCTCCGGGCAGCAGAAACCCTTCGCCCGCTGGCCGAAGAGGGACTCATCGCGGGCATTCACGCGGAAGGACCATTCCTCGCATCCGCACGGTGCGGCGCGCAGGATCCCCGTTTCCTGCTCGATCCCGACATAGGACTGGCAGAGGAGCTGGTCCGCCGCTCCGGCGGCCACCTGCGCACCATGACCTATGCGCCGGAACTTCCGGACGCGGCCCACCTAGTGAAGGCTCTGACCCGCCTGGGAGTAACCCCGTCTCTGGGCCACACAGACGCCGACGCGGCCACCGCAGCGGCATCCCTCACGGCGGCCGCTAGTGATCTGGCAACTGTCTTTCCCGGCTCCGCCAGGCGCCCGACAGTGACCCACCTCTTCAATGGCATGCCCCCGCTTCACCACCGCACTCCGGGCCCGGTATCAGCGTGCCTGCGCCTCGCCGCAGAGGGCGTCATCGCCGTCGAGCTGATCGCCGACGGCGTCCACCTGGACCCGGAAACGGTCCGCATGGTTTTTTCCACGGCAGGAGCCGCCAACATTCTGTTGGTGACGGACTCAATGTCCGCGACCGGGCTCCCGGACGGGGACTACGAGTTGGGGCCCGCTGCGGTCCGCGTATCCGCCGGAGAGGCACGCCTGAAGTCTGATAACTCTCTGGCCGGCGGAACTGCCACCCTGCTTGATGTTGTCCGCCGCACGGTCGCGGCAGGTGTATCCCCTGCCGCTGCCGTGTTATCGGCCACTGCCGTCCCGGCAGGTGTCCTTGGGCTGGGGACCAGCGTTGGCAGCCTGAGGGCGGGGATGAAGGCTGACGTCCTGGTCACAGACGGGCAGTTGAGCCCGGTCATGGTCATGCGCGCGGGCAAAGTTCTCACTCCGCCAACACGCTGAGCGGTCAGAACGAGCTGAGCGGATTCCGGGGCCGCGGGCGTCACCGCCGGTATTCAGGCGGAAGGCGCCGCGACCCGCACCGCTACGGGGCCGGTCGACAAGTATTTGGCTGCGGCTTCGTCGGCAACGACCGTGACGTGGGGGTGCCGCTGCATGATCGAGGCGGGGCAGTCGGGGGTCACCGGGCCCTGCAACGCCCGCTCCAGAATCTCGGCTTTGTCGTCTCCGGAAACCACCATCAGAAGGTGCCGGGCCTCCATAATTGTGCCAAGCCCCTGCGTGATGCACCGTTCCGGGACTTCCTCCGCAGAGGCGAAGTAGCGGGCGTTGGCTTGACGGGTACGTTCGGTAAGTTCTTCTACGCGGGTGCGCGAGTCGAGCGCAGATCCCGGTTCATTGAAGGCGATGTGGCCGTTATGCCCGATCCCAAGAATCTGCAGGTCGACGCCCCCGGCACGTCCAATGGCGGCATCGAACTGTTCGGCGGCCAGATGCGGGTCCGGCGCGGAGCCGTCAGGCACAAAAACATTCTCCGGATGGAGGCCCAAACGTTGAGTGACCTCACGGTGGATGACTGCGGCATAGCTTTGCGGATGGCCTACAGGCAAACCCACATACTCATCCAGTGCAAACGCACGCACGCCCGACAGATCCAGGTGATGGCGGCCCAGCGCTTCATAAACCGGGATCGGGGACCCTCCCGTGGCAACCCCCAGGACCGCAGTCGGCTTACTGCGACTTACCGCAGCGACAATGCCGGCAGCCACGGCACCCGTATCGGTCGGTGCTGGTACGACGAAGATTTCCATGACTGAGAGCTTCCTGTTTTTAACGACAGCGATTGGTTAAACGGATGGCACAGCAAACATCCCCGACGGGCGCGAGCCTGTGGGAATAGAGTGAGGGAGAGCGGGGTCCTATGCGGAGGCGACGTCTTTGAGTTTGCGGCGGATTCCGTCGAAGTGCCGCTGCAGCCGCTCGGATGCCAAAGCCTTATCTTTCCGGGCGACCGCATCGTAAATATCCCAGTGAATTTTGACCTGCTCGTCGAGATTCACCGGCCCGGTACCCAACGCCTCGTGGATCTGCCGGTACACCTGCCAGAACACGTCCATAAGATTGATCAGAAGATCGTTGTTGAGCGGCGCGTACAGGCGGCGGTGGAATTCGGCGTCCTGCTCGACCAGCAGCCCACCCTCGGCCGCCGCCTTCTGCATCGCCTCCATGGTCTCGCGCAAAGCCGCCAAATGCTCATCGGTCAGAAGATCGATCGCGGAGCCGATCAACCCCGACTCCAGCGCCTGCCGGACATCGATCAACTCCATGGCCTCTTCACCGCGGTGCCCCAATGAAAGCCGGCCGCGGAACGTCAGGCCCGACACGAGCGCACTGAAATTGTTCGGAGCGACGAACATTCCAAACCCATGACGGATTTCGATGACTCCAAGGGCCTGCAAGACTTTGAGCGACTCACGAATGGTGTTCCGTCCGACCCCGAGCTCAGCCGACAGCTCGCTCTCGGTGGGCAGGGCATCACCCACATCCAGACCGCGTTCCAGGATCAGCTCCATAATGCGCGTCTGCAAGGCCTGCGAACGGATCTGTGCACTGAATCTTGCCGGGGAAACCGTAGTGGGTGCCGGGGTCACGTCATCTCCTTCGACCGCACTTTGATGACGGTCACATCCCCTACTATACAGAGATGGGACGTCCTTTGTCCTAGTGGAAAGTGGATTTCGTCTGAATTTACTCCAGGCACCCTTATCCAACCCCCACTACGCAGGACACCCCCGACCAGGCCTTCGGGCACCCACCGTCTTCCGGAGTTTAGATGCCCCTTGTAGACCTTCCCCTGGACCAGCTGCAAAACTACACCTCATCGACGCAGGAACCTGCCGACTTCGACGACTTTTGGGAGAAAACGCTCGCGGAAGCGCGCTCACACGCTCTGGACGTCACGTGCCTGCCGGTAGAAAACATGCTGCCGTTGATCGACAGCTTCGATGTGTCCTTTGCCGGGTACGGCGGCGACCGCATCCGGGCCTGGCTTCACCTGCCCGCATCGCGCCGCCCCGGTGAAACGCTCCCGGCAATCGTGCAGTACATCGGTTACTCGGGCGGCCGCGGCCTGGTTCAACAAGATACGACCTGGGCGCAGGCAGGATATGCGCAGTTCATCATGGACACCCGGGGGCAAGGCTACGGAGGGATTTCCGGAGCCACTCCGGACCCCCACCCCTCCGCCGGAGAAGTTGGGTATCCGGGGGTTATGACGCGTGGGCTGTCCTCGCGGGAGGATTACTACTACCGCAGGCTCTACACGGACGCATTCCGGGCAGTCGAGGCTGTCCAGAGCCTTGCGCCGATCGACGAAGAAGCAATCGTTTTGGCAGGAATCAGCCAGGGAGGAGCCTTGGCCATCGCCACCGCTGGACTCGCGGCCACCCGACTAAGGGGAATCCGGGCCGTCCTGACGGATGTGCCATTCATGCAGGACCTTCCCAGAAACATCGACCTGGCCCAAAATGGCCCCTACCCTGAAATCAGCAGATTTCTCTCACGGCACCGTGACCGACAAGCCCAGGCTTATGAAGTGCTGGACTACTTCGACGGCGTCCACTTCAGCCGGCGGGCGACAGCTCCAGCGCTTTACTCGGTAGCCCTGCGCGACGACGTCTGCCTGCCTTCAACAGTTTTCGCTTCGTACAACGCCTACGGGACATCACACGTACCGAGCGGCGGGGCAGCGACCACAAAATCTATTGAGGTCTACCCTTTCAATGGCCACGAAGGGGGTCAGGAACACCATTGGGTTCGACAGCTGACCTACTTGGCTGCGCTGCTTCGGGGGTAGGGCCGAGGCCGTGTTGAGTTATGGGCGCAGCAACTTTCCCGAACAAATCTCTTTCGCCGCCATTGGCCGGGAAGCGCGACTCAAGCGTCGCCGGGGCAGCCTGCACTTGCTTTGACGCTCTACGAGGAGCGCCCCCGGCCGGAGCTAAGGGGCGGCGAGGTACTTGTGTCCTTCCGGGGCCTCGAATACCCGAGTTGCGCCGGGACTTTTAACGGCAAGCCCACAAGCCCGGCCCTGCATCATGCCCGTCTTTCGGGCCGCTCGGGAAAAAGCGGCGCCCCCCAAAGCGACTGTTGTTGCTGGGGCCGGAAGGTCCCGAGCGCGGCGCTCCTGAAGTCGGCTGCCACGACGCGTACGGGACTCCTATCCGGGTTGGCTATGCCTGCCGGACGAGCTACGCCCGAGTCCAGGGCGGTACACCCGTGCTGGTGCCGGGGTGGTCATGGATTCCGCCAGCGAGGTTGCCATCAACGGCGTTTCCCCCGATGGCGGAGCGGCCAGGCCCGGCATTGGGCTCGTCCTCACCTTTCATCTGGCGGACCTCCGATTTAAAGAATGCGCATTGACTGGCCTAGGCTGCGGGCCATGCCCGGCAGCTTTGGCGCCGCGAAAAGCACCATAGCCAGGACGATAATGATGATGAGATGCCAGCCTTCGAGTCGCATATCGGACTCCTTTCCAATAGTCATCCTACGTCCTATATCGAAAGACGACTAGCCCTCCGCCCCGCGCACTTTCGACGAGGGAACTGTTGACGGCGGCGCCGTCTAAGGGCTGCAGTCCGTTCGCAGGCGGACGATGGATTTCCTCGTGATCCCCTTGATGTAGCTCTAGTTGGCTGCCCCTACGCGGGCGTCAGCCGAACATTTGGGAACCAGCCTTCAGGGGCCCTTTTGGGTTCGAGGTGTTCCGGGTCCCGGTGTTTTTGCATGTCGCACTTGTAGAAAGGACCGCGGGGATCCAGGAGTACGCTCATGTGGTGGTCGGCATGGTCTCTGAACCAGACACTGATGCCCGTCGCTCCGTCGAGCCGGAGGTGTTCCCAGGCGCGCCACAGGGCTTCTATCCGGCTGACGGCTTCCGGGTGGAAGTACCACTCGATACACCATTTAGCTGCGCGGCCGTCGACGTCGCGGACGTACGTTGGCAGCAGTTGCTCGTGGAGAAACTCTTCGGCCGAGCCGTAGACCAGTTCCGGTGCCTTTTGGTCCTCCGAAGGAGCATCTCCCTGCGTTTCAGGGTCGAGGGAGCCGAAGCGTCCGATTTCGGTAGTCATTTCAGGTTCTCCTAGCCAGTGACCCAAGGGTTGGAGCCCGTAGCGGCAGCGGCCGGCACAGCTTCCTCTTCGGGGCGCGGGCTGTACTGCTTGATGGATGCTTCGACGGCCTGCTTGTGTGCTCCCGTGTACCAGGGCATGGTGCGGACCAGTGTGGCGGGTGCGCCGGAGGCGAGGACGACGGCGCGGCCGCGGTCCAGCTCGGTGAGGTTGGAGACGTCGAAGATCCGTTCCTTGCTTTCCTGGCGGGAGCGGCTGGACCCGGTTTTGCCGGAGCTGATGGAGACGTCGGTGTAGCTGTTGTCCCCGATGAGGTCTGAGAGGGCGCGGAGGAATCCTTCTTCGGCGACGCCGCCGCCGTAGACCTTGACGTTGGCGGCGGACCAGATTTTGCGCATGTTCGCCTCTCCCCAGAGTTCGACGCCTTGGGACCAGGACTGCAGGATGCCTATGACGATCAGGCCTTTGGAGCCGTAGTGGCTGAACTGGTCCGGCAGGCCGGCCCAGCGGACGACGTTGGCCAGCTCGTCCAGGGCGAAGAGCGCCGGCTTGGGGAGGCGTCCGCCGCTGCGTTCTGCCCGTTCTTCCATGGCTTCCGCGATGGCCACGGTCAGGGCCGTGGTGAGCGGGGCTGCAGAGCCTGCCCCTTCCTTGGAGAGGATGTAGATCGTTTCCTGGGACGCGGCGAAGGCGTGAGGGTTGAACTGCCGGCGTGCGTCCATGGCTACTGTGGCGCCTCCGGTGGGGGCTACCCAGCGGAGGGTGTTGCGGCTCTTGAGGCACTGGATCATCTTCTCGGCGGTGCAGAATATGCCGTCGCGCTGCTTGTCCGCGAGCTTGAGCGTGGATTCCAGGCCTCGGTACTGCAGTTCGTAGTCGTGCTTTTTCAGGATTTCGATTGGTTCCTGGCTAACCTGCTCGGTGACCCAGAAATAGACCTGCGTGATTGGCAGGCCTCCGAGGGCGGCGGCGAGGAAGTAAGAAGAGAGGATGTCTTCGGCTTTGGGGTCGAAGTAAGCGTCCGGCTTGCACCCCGGGACGCGGGAGCCGACGGAGAAGTGCTGAGTGAGCTTGTAGGCCTTCTCTTCGTCGGTGACGTAAGAGAGCGGGTTCCACCACCAGTCCAGTTCTTCCTGGGCGATCTTCTGCGGGTCAAAGACCCACACGGGGCGGTGGCTCCGCGGACGCCGCGGGTGCCGTCGACGACGTCGCGCTTGTTCGAGGTCGAGACGACCGCGCCAGGTGCTTCCAGGATCGCCGGCATTACCCGGGAGGTGGACTTACCGGTTCGGGGTCCCCAGATATCGAGGCTGAGGTCTTCCCAAGACTGGATGAAGGTTTGTCCGGTGGAGACGACCTTGCCCACGACGATGCCCGGCTTGCCTGCGACGCCCAGCCGGTTGGCGGTGGCTCGGGCGCCCTTTTCGGAGAACGCGGTGAGGTTCTTACCGCGGCCGAGGTACCGGGCAGCTTTGTCGACCCGGGCACGCTTGGAAGCGCCCTTCCGCCAAGCCCAGAACACGAGGATCGCCAGGGCGAGGACCAGGCCGGCCATGACGGCCACGACGACGGTCGCCTGGGCCGGCAAGATGACTTTGCCCTTCACTAGGCCGGCGATCAGGTCAATCGGGTGTCCTAGCGGGGTCGGCAGGCCGGCCATCCACGACCCGATGTGCACGGCGGCGTACGCGCCGCCGCCGAAGACGACGATGAAGCCGATGGCAAGCCAGACCAGGACGGCGTCTCCAAAGCCCATGCCCTTAAGGTTCGGTGCGCTCACAGGGCTCCTCCTGTCGCGGGCCGCTCCGGGGCTGCCGCGTCCATTAGGGGGAACGCGGGTTCGTGCCAGCGGGTGTTTGTGTCGTTCAAGCCCTCGGCCCGCTCGATGGAGGTCAAGCCGATCTGGACGGGGATTCCCGGACGGCCGCCGACCTTGATGAGGAACTTTCCTTCACCCGTTTTCGTTGTGCCGGTTTTTCGCGGGACCGCACCGCAATAGATACTTGGGCAATGAATACTCACAGCGCTCTCGACCGTGAGAACGCGAACCACCCGCCGGCGATGCCGGAGATTCCTGCCCAGATGCGCGCGGTGCTCAACGGCATTCCGGCGATGGTGGCCTACTGGGACGCGGAGCTGCGGAACCGGCTGGCCAACGACGCCTACCTGTCCTGGTTCGGCGTCGACGCCGAGCAGCTCTATGGGATGCACATCCAGGAGCTGCTGCACAAGGACGTCTATGAGGCGAACCGCAGTTACATCGCAAAGGTCCTCGACGGCGAGGCCCAGCTGTTCAAGCGCACGCTCACCGATTCCGCCGGCGGCACCCGCCACACCGAGGTCTCCTACATGCCGGACGAGCGCGACGGCGGCATCCAGGGCTTTTTCGTCATGGTCACCGACGTCACCGAGCGGGTCCTCGCGGAGCACCGGCAGCGCCGCGACACGGACCGCTACCGCGCCCTGGCCGGCAGCATCCCGGGCGTCTTCGTCCTGCTCTTCGACGCGGATCTGCGCTACCTGATCGCGGAGGGCCAGGAGCTGCACGCTTTCGGATACCGCTCGGAGGAGCTGGAGGGCCACCGCATCCATGATGTGCTGGAGGGCTGGCTGGCCGAGGAGCTGGAACCGCGCTACCGGGCCGCACTTGCCGGCGAGGAGGTTGCCTGGACCCGACGGATCGGCGCCCGCACCTACCGGCTCAAGGCCGGCCCGGTCACCTCCGACGGCGCCACCGCCGGCATGGTGGTGGCCGTGGACATCACCGAGCGGCTGCAGCAGGAACAGACCTGGGCCGCGCTGCACGAGATCGCCACCGCCGTGGCCCGCAACGCCGCCCCCGAGGACATCTCGGTGCAGCTGGCCTTCATCCTTCGAGACCTCTTCGCCGTCGACTCGGCCGCCGTCGTCCGGTTCACCGGGCCCCTGTCCGCCGAGATCGTGGCCATGGCGCCCGCCCTGCCGCCGACGCTCAGCAGGGAACACAACTTCGCACTGACGGACAACTCCGCTACAGTGCGGGTGGCGGTCACCGGCAAGCCGGCCCTCGTCACCTACGGTACCGAGAGCGGCGGGGTCGCGGAGGAGCAGATGCTCGCCGGTGGATTCCGCTCCGCCGCGGCCGCCCCGATCCGGGTGCACGGCAGCCTCTGGGGCGTGGTGAGCCTGACCTCCAAGACCAGTGCCGGCGTCACCGCGGCCATGCTGGAGCGGCTGGCGCAGTTCGCGGAACTGGTGGAAATCGCCATCGGCAACACCGAGGCCCGGGTCCAGCTTGAACGCCAGGCCACCACAGACGAACTCAGTGGCCTGCCAAACCGCCGCTCCCTGGAGCAGCACCTGGCCCGCGAGATCGAGCGGGCGGCCGCCCGCGGCACCCGGCTCAGCGCCGTCGTGCTGGACATCGACCACTTCAAGAAGGTCAACGACACCTTCGGGCACCTGATGGGCGACGTGGTGCTGGCCGACGTCGCGGCCCGGCTGCGGGCGGTGGCGCGCAAGGACGAGATCGTAGCCCGATTCGGCGGCGAGGAATTCGTCTGGCTGCTGCCGGAGACGGACGGGGCGGAGGCGCTGCTGGCGGCGGAACGGGCCCGGGTGGCGATCGGCTCCGAGCCGTTCGGCGACCTCGGGCACATCACCGTCTCCGCGGGTGTCTGCGAGCTGTCCGACGCCGGCAGCCGGGGCCTTTTGGCCTGCGCGGACCGGGCGCTGTACGCGGCCAAGCACGCCGGCCGCGACCGCAGCGAGCGCTACGGCGCGGCCGGCTGACCGCCGGGGCGCCTGACCGACGGCCCGCCGTCGGCAGTACACGTTAGACGAATGCGGACTTCCCGGTCACGGCACGGGCCACGATCATCGAGTTGATCTCGTAGCTGCCCTCGTAGGTGTAGAGGATCTCGGCGTCGCCGAAGAGCTTGGCCATTTCGAAGTCGGTGGTGATGCCGTTGCCGCCCAGCAGTGAGCGCCCCATCGCCACGGAGGAACGGGCCAGCCGGGTGGTGGTGGACTTGGCCATGGCGGCCTGCACCATCTCCAGTTTGCCGTCCTGCTGGATCCGCGCCAGCTGCGCCATCAGGGCCAGGGAGACACTGGCGTTGCCCAGGATCTCGGCCAGCTGCTGCTGGACCAGCTGAAACCGGGCCAGTTCCCGGCCGAACTGGAACCGCTCCAGCGCGTAGGCCCGGGCAATGTCGAACGCCGCAAGCTGGATGCCGGCGCCCTGCCAGCCCACCCAGGCCCGGGAGTCGCGCAGCAGGTCGTTGGCGCGGGAGAAGCTGGTGGCCCCCGGCAGGAGGTTTTCGGCCGGGATGCGCACCTCGTCGAGGACGATGTCCGCGTTCTGCATGATCCGCAGGCCGATCTTGTTGGAAATCTTGGTGGCGGTGTAGCCGGGCCGGTCCGTCTCGACGATGAAGCCCTTGATCTGCTGGTCCGCCTCGTCCCTGGCCCAGACCAGCGCGAAGTCCGCGATCGTGCCGGCGCCGATCCAGCGCTTGGCGCCGCTGATCACCCACTCCGAGCCGTCCCGCCGCGCCGTCGTCGCCAGCCCGCCGGCGATGTCCGAGCCGTGGTCCGGCTCGGTCAGGGCGAACGCGCCCAGCTGGGTGAAGGCGGTCAGCCCGGGCAGCCAGCGGGCCTTCTGTTCCTCGGACCCGAGCTCGTCGATCATCCCCACGATCAGTTCGTTGTGGATGCCCACCAGCGCCGAGAGCGAGACGTCGGCCCGGGCCACTTCCACGTACATCAGGCCCTTGAACAGCTTCGAGGTCCCGTCCGTCTGGATCCCGCCAAGGCCGTGCTTGCCCAGTTCGGAGAGCAGGCCGAAGGGGAACTCCTCCCGGTTCCAGTAGTCGATCGACGCGGCGCGGATCCGGCTCTGCAGGAACTCCCGGATTTCCTCGTAGCGGGCCCGTTCCTCCGGGGGCAGGAGATCCACGATGTACATGAGGTCCGCGTCCGGAAACGGCGGCGTTCCGGTGGCTGATCCGTCGACACTTCGTTGTGGCTGCACGGGCACGTATCCCTTCGTCGGGTGCCGCCGGCGGCGGCGCAGGCTCTTCCAAACCCTTGGATGTCCTAGTATATTGCACAGTGATATTCGTCACTAGGGGGCGCCGGGAATCGCGGCCCTCCCGGTGGCGGTGGATTGCCCGGCCAACGGCGGCCGCCACTGGACCGCCGGGCCGCAACCGGCTGCGAAAGGTGCACCCATGACCGTGACTGACGAATTCCGGGCCGCGAGGGACAGGCTGCTGGCCCTGCGCGGGGACTATGAGGCCGCCCGGGAGGAGTTCGAATGGCCGCGGTTCGAGGAATTCAACTTTGCCCTGGACTGGTTCGACCGGATCGCCGCGGACCCGGAGCGCGGCGCGAGGCCGGCACTGGTGATTGTGGAACAGGACGGCTCCGCCACCCGCCGCAGCTTCGCGGACCTCTCGGCCCGCTCCGCCCAGGTGGCCAACTGGCTCCGGGCGCAGGGCATCCGCCGCGGGGACCGGATGATCATCATGCTGGGCAACCAGGTGGAGCTCTGGGAACTCATGCTCGCCGGGATCAAGCTGGGGATTGTCATGATCCCCACAACCACGCTGATGGGCCCGGCGGACCTGCGCGACCGCGTGGAGCGCGGCGGGGCCGGCTGGGCTGCCGTCGGCAGTGCCAACATCGGCAAGTTCGACGGCGTCCCCGGGGACTACCGACTGATCGAGATCGGCACGGACACCGGAGATGCAGGCACGGAGGGCGGGACTTCCGACGATGTGAACAGAGACGCGCTGCAGTACGCCGACGCCGACGACGCCCCGCTGGAGTTCGCCCCGGACGCGCCCACCAAGGCCGACGAGACGCTGCTGCTCTACTTCACCTCCGGCACCACCTCCAAGGCCAAGCTGGTGGAGCACACCCACACCTCCTACCCGGTGGGCCACCTGTCCACCATGTTCTGGATCGGCATGGAACCGGGCGACGTGCACCTGAACGTCGCCTCCCCGGCTGGGCCAAGCACGCCTGGTCCAACGTCTTCACGCCCTGGATCGCCGAGGCCTGCGTCTTCATCTACAACTACGACCGCTTCGACGCTAAGGCCATGATGGAGCAGATGGACCGCGAAAAGGTCACCAGCTTCTGCGCCCCGCCCACGGTCTGGCGGATGCTGATCCAGGCCGACCTCACCCTGTTGAAGAACCCACCCACCAAGGTGGTCTCCGCCGGCGAACCGCTCAACGCCGAGGTCATCGACCAGGTCAACCGGGCCTGGGGCCAGACCATCCGGGACGGCTTCGGCCAGACCGAGACCACCGTGCAGATCGCGAACACCCCGGGCCAGCCGATCAAGATCGGCGCCATGGGCAAGCCGCTGCCGGGCTACGACGTGGTCCTGGTCGACCCGGCCACCGGAGAGGAGGGCGACGACGGCGAGCTGTGCCTGCGCCTGGATCCCCGGCCGGTGGGCCTGATGAAGGCTTACTACGGCGACCCGGAGAAGACCGCCGAGGCCTTCCGCGACGGGTACTACCACACCGGCGACATGGCCAGCCGGGACGAGCGCGGCATCATCACCTATGTGGGCCGCGGCGATGACGTGTTCAAGTCCTCGGACTACCGGCTCTCCCCGTTTGAACTCGAGAGTGTCCTGATCGAACACCCCGCGGTGGCCGAGGCCGCCGTTGTCCCCTCCCCCGACGCCCTCAAGCTCTCCGTCCCCAAGGCCTTCGTGGTGCTGGCCGCCGGCCACGAGCCGGGCCCGGAACTGGCCGAGGACATCCTGCGCTACTGCCGTGACCACCTTGCCCCGTTCAAGCGGATCCGCCGGCTGGAGTTCGCCGAGCTGCCCAAGACCATCTCCGGCAAGATCCGCCGGGTGGAGCTGCGGCACAGCGAAGAACTCCGGCACGGCAACGGCACTCCGCCGGAGGGACTGGGCACGGAGTACACCGAGGCGGACTTCCCTGGGCTGAAGGGCTAGCCGTGGTGGGCGCCCCGCTGCCGCGCGATCCGATTGCCGATGCCCGGCGGAACTGGGAACGGCACGGCTGGTCCGACGTCGCCGCCCCCATGGCGGCGATCACCGCGATCATGCGCACCCAGCAGATCCTGCTGGCCCGGATCGAGGCGGTGCTCAAGCCGTTCGGGCTGACATTTGCCCGGTACGAGCTGCTGGCCCTGCTCAGCTTCGCCCGCAGCGGGGCCCTGCCCATGAACAAAGCCAGCGCCCTGCTGCAGGTCCACCCCACCTCGGTGACCAACGCCGTGGACCGGCTGCAGGACGCCGGCCTGGTGCTCCGCTCGCCGCACCCCACCGACGGGCGCACCACCCTGATCGAGCTCACCTCGGGCGGGCGGACGCTGGCGAAGCGGGCGACGGCGGCGCTGAACGCGGAGGTGTTCGCGCAGTCCGGCTTCGGCCCCGAGGACGTGGACGAGCTGATCCGGATCCTCGGCGACTTCCGCCGCGGCGCCGGAGACTTCACGGCCTCCTAGGGAGCGGTGGACGGGGAGGGGCGGCAGCACCGCGGACCCCTAGACTGGATTGACGACCGGATTCCGCCCCCGCGACGAGCTGCCCAAGGAGAGCCGCATGGACTACGACGAATCGTTCTGGGACGAACGGTACCGGCAGCACGGCCTCCACGGTTCGGTCTGGAGCGGCCAGCCCAATCCCCAGCTCGTGGCCGAGGTGGCGGAGCTGGAACCGGGCTCCGCGCTCGACGTCGGCGCGGGGAGGGGGCCGACGCCGCCTGGCTGGCCCGGCACGGCTGGCGGGTGACCGCCGTCGATATTTCTTCCGTGGCGCTTTCCCGCGCCGCCGACGCCGTCCGGGACGATCCGGCCACGGCCTCCCGCATCACCTGGCAGCACGCGGACCTGACGGTGGCCCCGCCGCCGGCCGGGACGTTCGATCTGGTCACCGCCCAGTACCTGCACCTGCCGCCGGAGCAGCGCCCGGACGTGTACCAGCGCCTCGCCGCCTCGGTGGCTCCCCGGGGGACCCTGCTGATCGTCGGCCACCACCCCTCGGATCTGGAGACCACCGTGCGCCGGCCCTCCCTGCCGGGGCTGCTGTTCACCGCCGAGCAGATCGCCGCGGAACTGGACGGGGAGGACTGGGAAGTCGTCACCTGCGCGGCACGGGCCCGGGCGGCGTCCGACGCCGAGGGCACGCCGGTGACGGTGCACGATGCGGTGCTGCGCGCCCGCCGGAGGCCCTGAGGCAAGCCCGGCCCGCCGCTTCGTCCATCCGCGCGGCGTCAGCGGGAGAGTGCGCCACCCGGCCCGAGGTCACCGGAGCCTGAGTCACCGGAGCCAAGGTCCCCGGAGCCGCGCCCAAAGGAGCCGCTCCATTGTTCCCAGTCCGCCGGATTCACGGACGGCCTGCCCAGGTGGTAGCCCTGCGCCGCGGCCATCCCCAGCGCGGTGACTGCCCTCAGTTCGGCATCCGTCTCCACCCCTTCGGCCAGCAAGGAGGCGCCGATCTCGGCCGCGAATCCCACCATGGCGGCGCCCAGGGCGCGGTGGGCGGTCTCGGAGTCGATGTCCCGGACGATGGCTCGGTCCAGCTTGATCAGGTCCGGCGTGAGCTTGATGATGTGCCGCATCGAGGCGAAGCCCGAGCCGGCGTCGTCGATCGCCACCCGCAGGCCCGCCGCCCGCAGCGGGGCCAGCGCATTGGAGAGGGCGGCGTAGTCGTTGACCTCCTGGCGCTCGGTAACCTCGATCACCACCCGGGCGGGTGCGATCGGCGTCTGCCACAGAAGCTCGTGCACGGCGGGATCGAGGCAGGCCTCCGGGGAGAGGTTGACCGCCACGTACAGCTCCGCCGGGAGGCGCCGGGCAGCCCGCAACGCCGTACGCAGTGCCAGCAGCTCGAGTTGCACCCCGAGCCCCACGGAGGACGCCTGGACGAACCACGCCTCGGGCGAGGTGCCCTCGGAGGCGGGGAAACGGCTGAGCGCCTCGACGCCGATCACCCGGCCTGAGGCGAGGCAGCGGATGGGCTGGAAGGCGGTGACGAGCCGGTCTGCGGCGAGCTGCTCGGAGACCCGGCGGCGCACTTGTTCCGTCTCGTAGGCGGTAGACGGAAGGTCCTCGACGGCGCGCGCCATACCCTCAAAGCCGGCGAGGTTCCCCGCGTCGTCGAGGACGGCCTCCCCCGTCACCTCCATCAGGACGCCGGTGCCGTTGCGGTGCCGGCAGACCAGCACCAGCCCGGTGAAGGTCCGGTCGTCACCGACGGCCGGCTGGGTCCGCAGCGCCGTCGCAAGTTCGGAGGGGTCCAGGACCAGCCCAATGGGGCTGCCCACGAGCTCCTCCGGGGCGTAGCCGGTGAGCTGTTCGCACATGGGGCTGGAGAAGGTGATGGAGCCGGCGCTGTCCACGGCCCAGAGCCACTCCCGGCTGACCCGGAGCATGGTGCGGACCTGGCGGGAGGAGCGGGTGGCCTGGAGCCGCTCGACGCGGCGGTCGCGGGTGATGCGCAGGGCCGAGTAGACCACGATCGGGACGAAGGAGAGCATCACCGCGTCGAGCACCCACTGCCAGCGCTCCGTGTCCCCCGGCGGCTCGATGCCCAGCAGGGAGGGGATGCGGACCACCAGGGCGAGGACCAGGTCGGTGGCCACGATGAGGCCCAGCCACGCACCGGGCGGCAGCCCCATCCGGGTCTGCGGCCGTGATCGGTGGCGTGCCTGATCCGGCTGCCTGACCTTAGCTATGTCGTCCCCCTCCAACCCAAAGGTGCGGCAATCTTGTCATATGTAGGCAAGATTGCCGGAACGGCGCGGCCCGGTTTGGAAAACGTTCACCAACGCGGTCCGGCCTGACCCCGTCGATTGCGACGGGCCGTCAGGCCGGATAGAGGGCGGTGCGGGCGCTTAGGCCAGGATGTCCTCAAGTTCGGCGGCGCTGATACCGGCGGCGAGGCCGAGACCGGACCGGTCGGCGCCGGCCTGGTCGGCGGCGCGGACGGCGGTGGCGAGGGCCGCCTGAGCGGCGTCCATCTCCCACTGCAGGCTCTCCAGCCGGCCGGAGGCGGCGCGGACGGCGGCCAGCGGGTCGACGACGGGGGCGACGTCCTGGCGGAAGCCACAGGGGCAGACCCATTCACCCAGGCCGGTGTGGAACTGCGCCCACGGCAGCGAGGCGTCGGGTCCCGGAGACATGATCATCTCGGCGCCGCAGTGCGACGGCGCCGCGGAGGCGGCGGTCCGCTCCTTGGCCTTCGGGGTGTCGTGACCGGCGAAAGCCTCGTCCACGTTCACAGTAAAGTCAGCCACCGGAGCCTGGGCGGCCTTCGGGGCCACTGCCGTTCCGCTTGCCGCTGCGCCGCGGCCGGAGTCCGGTTCTTCGGAGGTCTTGCGTTCGATTACAGCAGTCATTCGATCCATCGCCTCTAGATAGCTAGCTAATTACCTAGCTAGACTATCTAGTTTTCTAGCTTTGTCCAGCAGAGACGAGATCGGGATGTTCGGCATCCACCGTATCAACTGCGTCGCGCATCCGCTGCAGGAAGACAGTGACGGCATCAGCCTGTTGGGGCGTGAGCGACTCGGCCACCTCGATCATGCGCTGATGCATCTGACTGAGCGTATGCCGCACCTCTTCGTCGGCTCCGGGAGTGGGCCGGAGGATAATGGCGCGGCGGTCAACAGGATGCGGTTCGCGGGTGACGTACCCGCCGCTGACCATACGGTCCACCAGTGCCGTCATGGACGCCGATGTCATGCCCAGGCGTGCGGCGAGCTCCTTGGGGCGGGTGCCATGCCCGGCCTTCTCGGCGTCGAGCAGGTACCGCAGGGCCAACAGGTCCGTCTCCCCCATCGCCATGGAGGAGCGGGTCCGGCGGCGCATGGCCGTCTCCGAGGCCCGGTATTCCCTGAGGGCATTCAGGACACGCACGGCGGTGGCGCGTCGGCTTTCGCTGGTCGGGTACCAGTAACCATCTCCGGCACCAAGACGTTTCATCGGAATTCCTTCGATCGCCTAGTTGTAAGACTGTCTAAAGAATACAGACTAGCCGAGATCTGCCGCCCGTTCCAGACCGCCGCCCCGGCCGCCCGGAAACGGCAAAGCCGCCCCGCTGTGACAGCGGGGCGGCTTCGGGCGTTACGCGGAGCGTCAGCGGTGGGTGAAGTCCGGCTGCCGCTTCTCGCTGAAGGCCGCCATGCCCTCTTTCTGGTCCGCCGTGGCGAACAGGGAGTGGAAGATGCGGCGTTCGAACAGGACACCCTGGGCCAGGCCGGTCTCGAAGGCCGCGTTAACCGCCTCCTTGGCCACCATGGCCACCGGCTTGGACTTCGACGCGATGACCTCGGCGGCCTTCAGGGCCTCCGCCACGACGTCGTCGGCCGGGACCACCCTGGAGACCAGCCCGGAGCGCTCGGCCTCGGCGGCGTCCATCATGCGGCCGGTGAGGACCATGTCCATCGCCTTGGCCTTGCCCACGGCACGGGTGAGCCGCTGCGAACCGCCCATGCCCGGGATCACGCCCAGGTTGATTTCGGGCTGGCCGAACTTGGCATTGTCCCCGGCGATGATGAAGTCGCACATCATGGCCAGCTCGCAGCCGCCGCCGAGCGCGAAGCCGGAGACGGCGGCGATCAGCGGGATCCGCAGCCGGGTCATGTCCTCCCAGCCGCGGAACCAGTCCGAGGCGTACATCTCCATGTAGCCCTTGGACTGCATCTCCTTGATGTCCGCGCCGGCGGCGAAGGCCTTGGCGGAGCCGGTGAGCACGACGGCGCCCACCTCCGGGTCGGTATCCATGGCCGTGACGGCCGAGACCACTTCGTCCAGGGTGGCCTTGTTCAGGGCGTTGAGCGCCTGCGGCCGGTTGAGCGTCACGAGGCCCACGCGGCCGCGGCGCTCCACCAGAATGTTTGCGTAGTCGGTCATGCCTATCCCCTCGGCTGGTCTGATTTGTCCCGGATGTCGGTGATGATGCCGGAGAAGTCCCGCCCGGCACCGCCCTCCGCGGCAAAAGTATCGTAGATTTCGGAGGCCATCGGACCCAGCCGCGCGGCCACGCCGGTGCTCTCGAGGGCGTTCAGGGCCAGCTTCAGATCCTTGGCCATCAGCGCGCCGGCGAATCCAGGCTGGTAGTCCCGGTTGGCGGGGCTGGTGGGCACCGGGCCGGGCACCGGGCAGTTAGTGGTGAGCGCCCAGCACTGTCCGGAGGCCGCGGAGGCCACGTCAAACAGGGCCTGGTGGGTCAGCCCGAGCTTCTCGCCGAGGACGAAGGCCTCGCTGACGGCGATCATGGAGATGCCCAGGATCATGTTGTTGCAGATCTTGGTGGCCTGGCCGGCGCCGTGCGCGCCGCAGTGAACCACCCGCTTGCCCATCACCTCGAGCATCGGCCGCACGGCCTCGAAGTCCTCCGCCTCGGCGCCGACCATGAAGGTCAGCGTCCCGGCTTCGGCGCCCACGACGCCGCCGGAGACGGGCGCGTCGACGGCCCGGTGCCCGGCTTCGACCGCCAGGGCGGAGGCCTCGCGTGCCTCGTCCACGTTGATGGTGGAGCAGTCCAGGAACATGGTTCCCGGCGCTGCGCCGGCCAGCAGGCCCTCCTGGCTCTGCTGTCCCGGGCCGCCGGGGGTTCCGCGGTAGGCGTCCAGCAGGTGCTTGCCGCTGGGCAGCATGGTCAGCACAACGGCGGCCCCGGCGACGGCTTCCGCCGCGGTGTCCGCCGTGGCGATGCCGTGCGCCCGCGCCGCTTCGAGGGCGGCCGGGACGACGTCGTACCCGGTCACCGTGTACCCGGCCTTGACCAGGTTCACCGCCATGGGGCCGCCCATGTGCCCGAGGCCCAGGAAAGCGATCGGGCCCATCTGCGGCCCGGGCTGTGCTGCTGTCGGCGGGACCTCGGCGGTCGGTGTTTCAGACATTGTCGCGCTCCTTCGTCAGTTGCAGTTCGCGGTCGCCCAGCGGGGCGAAGTAGGCCTCGACGTCGGCGTCGCGCACCTCGTCCAGGCTGGCCGGCTGCCAGTGCGGGGTCCGGTCCTTGTCGATGACCTGCGCGCGGATGCCCTCGCGGAAGTCCGGGCCGTCCAGGAAGCGCAGGCCCACCCGGTATTCCTGTTCCAGCGCCCCGGCCAGGTCCAGGCCGCCGGCGCGGCGCAGTGACGCGAGGGCCACCTTGACCGCGGTCGGTGACTTGGCCTCGATGGTGCCGGCGACGTCCGCCGCCTCCCCGCCGACGGTGCGCAGCCGGCGCACGATCTCGCTGGCGTCGCCCCCGGCGTAGCAGGCATCGATCCATTCCTGCTGCGCGGCCAGCACCGAGGACGGCGCGGGTTCGGCGACGTGGGCGACGGCGTCCTCCACGGGCTCGGTCTCCAGCGCGGCGGCCAGGTCGTCCAGCCGGTCCGACGGCACGAACGTGTCCGCGAGGCCCAGGAAGATCGCGTCCGCACCGCTCAGGTGCGCCCCGGTCAGGGCCGCGTGCGTCCCGGTCTCCCCCGGTGAGCGGGAGAGCAGGAAGGTCCCGCCCACATCGGGCACGAACCCGATGGTGGTCTCCGGCATGCCGGTGCGGGTCCGTTCGGTGACGATCCGGACCGAGCCGTGGGCGGAGATACCGACGCCGCCGCCCAGAACCAGCCCGTCCATGAAGGCGATGTAGGGCTTGGGGTACTCGGAGATCAGGAGGTTCAGCCGGTACTCGACCGCCCAGAATTCCGCCGTGGCGCGGCCGGCGTCGGCCATGTCCCGGTAGATGGCCACGATGTCGCCGCCGGCGCAGAGCCCGCGGTCACCGGCGCCCCGCACCAGGACGGCGGCGACGTCGTCGTCCGTCGCCCAGTCGGTGAGCGTCTCCAGCATGGCCGCGGCCATCCCGGCGGTGAGTGCGTTGACGGCCTTGGGCCGGTTCAGGGTGACGACGCCAAGCCGGCCGCGGCGCTCGAACAGGACCTCTGCGGCCGGTTCCTTGGTTGCCCCGGCGGCCGCCTGCTCCGCCATCAGCTGCCTTCCGGCATCACGAAGCTGGCGCCTTGGCGGATGCCGGAGGGCCAGCGCGTGGTGACGGTCTTGGTCTTGGTGTAGAAGCGGAACGCGTCGGCACCGTGCTGGTTGAGGTCACCGAAACCGGAGGCCTTCCAGCCGCCGAAGGTGTAGTAGGCGATCGGGACCGGGATGGGGACGTTGATGCCCACCATGCCCACCTGGACGCGGCTGGCGAAGTCGCGGGCGGCGTCGCCGTCGCGGGTGAAGATGGCCACGCCGTTGCCGAACTCGTGCTCGCTGCACAGGCGGAGCGCCTCGTCGTAGCTCTCGGCGCGGAGCACGCTGAGGACCGGGCCGAAAATCTCTTCCTTGTAGATCGACATGTCCTTGGTGACGTTGTCGAACAGGGTGGGGCCCACCCAGAAGCCGCCCTCGTAGCCCTCCACCGCGAGGCCGCGGCCGTCCGCCAGCAGGGTGGCGCCGGATTCGACGCCGGCGGCGATGTAGCCCTCGATCCGTTCCTTGGCGGAGGCGGCAACGACGGGTCCGAAGTCGGAGTCCTTGGCCAGGCTGTGGCCGACCTTCAGGTCGGCGATCCGCTCCTGCAGCTTGGCCACCAGCGCATCCCCGGTTTCCTTGCCGACGGGCACGGCGACGGAGATGGCCATGCAGCGCTCACCGGCGGAACCGAAGCCGGCGCCGATCAGCGCGTCCGCGGCCATGTCCAGGTCCGCGTCCGGCATGATCACCATGTGGTTCTTCGCGCCGCCGAAGCACTGGGCGCGCTTGCCATGCGCGGCGGCGGTGGCGTAGATGTACTGCGCGATCGGGGTGGAGCCGACGAAGCCGATTGCCTGCACGCGCGGGTCCTCGAGCAGCGCGTCCACCGCTTCCTTGTCGCCGTTGACGACGTTGAACACGCCGTCCGGCAGCCCGGCCTCGGTGAAGAGCTCGGCCAGCCGCAGCGGCACGGAGGGGTCCCGCTCGGAGGGCTTGAGGACGAAGGAGTTGCCGGCGGCCAGGGCGGGGCCGGACTTCCAGAGCGGGATCATGGCAGGGAAGTTGAACGGGGTGATTCCGGCGACGACGCCGAGCGGCTGGCGGAGCGAGTGGACGTCGATGCCGGTGCCGGCACTGTCGGAGAACTCGCCCTTGAGCAGGTGCGGGGCACCGGCGGAGAACTCCACCACCTCGATGCCGCGCTGGATGTCGCCCTTGGCGTCCAGGAAGGTCTTGCCGTGTTCGGAGGAGAGCAGGGTGGCGAGTTCGTCCATGTTCTCGTTGACCAGGTCCACGAACTTGAGCAGGATCCGGGCCCGGCGCTGGGGGTTCATGGCCGCCCACTCGAGCTGGCCCTTCTCGGCGTTGGCCACGACGTTGCGGACCTCCTCCGCGCTGGCCAGCGGCAGCCGGGCCTGCACCTCGCCGGTGCAGGGATCGTAAACGTCGCTGAAACGACCGGACGTGCCGTCGACGTGCTGGCCGCCGACGTAATGGGAAAGCTCACGAACCATGAGGGAATGCTCCTTTGCATGTGACCTAGATCATCTCGAACCCGAATATACTCGGACTTCCTAGTAATCTCCAGAGCCTCCGCGGGCCGCGCTGCGGCGTCGCCCAGGGCCCCGCGCCGCCCCCGCCGTCGGCCGCATTGGGTAAGTTAGGGTCTGTGAAGATTGCTACCTGGAATGTGAACTCCCTCCGTGCCCGCGCCGACCGTGTGGAGGCCTGGCTGCAGCGCAGCGACTGCGACGTGCTGGCCATCCAGGAAACCAAGTGCAAGGACGAGAATTTCCCCTGGGAGCTGTTCGAACGGATGGGCTACGAGGTGGCCCACTTCGGCCTCAGCCAGTGGAACGGCGTGGCCATCGCATCCCGCGTGGGCCTGGACGACGTCGAACGCACCTTCATGGACCAGCCCGCCTTCGGCAAGGGCGGCAAGGACGAGACCCAGGAGGCCCGCGCGATCGGCGCCACCTGCGGTGGCGTGCGGGTCTGGAGCCTCTACGTTCCCAACGGCCGCGCCCTCGACGATGAACACATGCCCTACAAGCTCAGCTGGCTGGACACGCTCCGGTCCCACGCCGAGGGCTGGGTCCAGGCCGACCCGGCCGCGCAGATCGCCCTGATGGGTGACTGGAACATCGCCCCGCGCGACGAGGACGTCTGGGACATCGACTACTTCCGCTCCGCCGGCCTCACGCACGTCAGCGAGCCCGAGCGCGCCGCGTTCCGCGCCTTCGAGGACGCCGGGTACACCGACGTCGTCCGCCCGCACACCCCGGGCCCGGGCGTCTACACCTACTGGGACTACACCCAGCTGCGGTTCCCGAAGAAGGAAGGCATGCGGATCGACTTCGTCCTGGCCTCTCCCGCGCTGGCCGCCCGCGTCACCGGCGCGGCGATCGACCGCGAGGAACGCAAGGGCAAGGGCGCCTCGGACCATGCGCCCGTGCTCGTGGACCTGGCCGACTGATGACCGGGCGCCGGGGAACCGCGGGACAGCGATGACGGGCAACCTCTACCGCGGCCAAGCCGGGTTGCCTTTCTCCTCGGCGCTGCGCGTCTATGAGCCTCTGGAGGCCTTCCCCGCCGCGCAGCGCGAGGCCCTGCAGGCGGCCGGCGGGCGGGGCGAGACCCGCGCGGCGGTGGAAAACGCCGAACTGCAGGCTTCCCTGGGCCGGATCACCCGGGCCGACGGGGATCCCTTCCCCACCGGGCAGACGGACCTGGTGCGGGTGCTGGCGGTCACCGTCTCCGGTGCCGCGCCCCGCGGGGCGGGGAGCCTCGACGGCGGTTCCGCGGCAGCCTCCGCCGCCTCGGCTCCGCACTCCGCAACGGCGCCGGCACGTTTGCTGTACTGCCCCAGCCAGCTGGTGCTGCGGGCCGGTCTCGCCGCGAATGCCCTGATGGAGGGCATCCACGGCCCGCTGGCCCAGCTGCTGATCCCGGAGGACGTCCGCGACCGGCACCAGGAACGGATCGACCAGGTCAAGGCCCGCGAGGGCTCGGTGCGCGTGCACACCCGGGCCTCCACCTGGGGTATCCCGTTCAGCTGGTTCTGCCTGTTCCAGGAGTCCGATCCCACCGACGTGGTCGAAGTCGACGGGCGGATCGTCACCGTGCGCATCAGGGCGTCCCTGGCCGCGGCCACGGACCGGGCCCGGACCGCCGTCGCGCACCTGGCGCTGGCCGCCCCTGAACTGGACTTGCTCGAAGACCTGACCCAGCTGACCGAATGGCTGGAGCTGTTCCACCCGGACTCGGTGGTGGAGCTGGATTACGGCGCCGTGGCGGACAAGGTCTACCCCGACGAATCGCCGCTGGATGTGCGGCTGGGCATCGAGTGCCTGGCCGAGGGGGACATGACCGGCGCCGCCGCGGCCTACCGGCGGCTGGCCTCCCGCTGGATCCCGATCCGGCAGCTGGCCCGCGCCTCCTAACGGCGGCGGGTCGGGCTTGGCTGCGCCGGCGCCCTATTCCTGGGCGCGCGGCGGCGCCGTCGAACTCCGGACGATCAGCGTGTGCGGCGCCACGGTGGAGCGCACCGCGCCGGCGACGCCGTCGAGCTCGTCCAGCAGCATCCGGGTGGCGAGCTCGGCCTGGTCGTCCGGGTGCTGCGCGACGGTGGTGAGGCCAACGCTGGCGGAGAATTCGTGGTCGTCAATGCCCACCACGGACAGGTCCTCGGGGATCCGCACGCCGGCCTGGTTCGCGGCGAAGATCAGGCCCATGGCCATCTCGTCGCTGGCGCAGAAGACGGCGGTGGGCTTGGTGCCGGGCCGGTTCCACAGCCGCTGGAAGGCTTCCTGGCCGCTGTGGACGGTGAAGTCACCCCACTCGTCCCATTCCGGCCGGACCGGCAGGCCGGCCCCGGCCATGACGTCGTGGAAGGCCCGGATGCGGACCCGGGGCACATCGAAGTTGAGGTCGGTCTCGTCGTCGCCGTGCAGCAGCGCGATGTCGCGGTGACCGATGTCGATCAGGTGCCGCACCGCAGTGGAGGCTGCGGCGTAGTCGTCGATCCCGATGTAGGGGCAGCCCTCCACGTGGCCGCCCACCACCACCAGCGGGATATCGATCTTCTGCAAGTGGTCCAGTTCGTCCTCGCTGAGCGCCATGCAAAGGACCAGCAGCGCGTCGATCTGCTTGTAGACCATGGTCTTGCTGAAGAGCCGCTCGCGCCGGCTGCCGTGCCCGCCGAGATTGAACAGCGAGAGGTTGTATTGCCGGCCGTGCAGTTCACGGTCCGCGCCCTCGATGGCCTTGGAGAAGAACCAGCGGCTGACGAAGGGGGCGAGGACGCCGATGGTGCGGGTGCGGCCGGTGGCCAGGCCCGACGCCGAGGAGGACGCCACGTAGCCGAGGGACTCGGCGATATCCAGGATCTTCTCCCGGGTGGCGGGCGAGACGCGGGGCAGGCCGCGGACGGCGCGGGAGACGGTGGCGGTGGAGACGCCGGCCGCGGCCGCGACGTCCTCAATGCTGACGCCGGTATGGCCGCCGCGCTGCGCCCTGTCTGTTGTCCGTCCCACCATTTCCCCTTCGGCCGGCCGCGTGGGCGGCCGGCGGGGCAGCCCCCATGGCTGCCCGTTCAATTCTTGACCCGGCGCGTTGCCGGGCAGGCTCCTGGCCCGGACCCCGGACGTGTCCGGTGTCGGGCAGGCCAAGGGCGGGTCAGCGGCGGCGGGAGCCGGTGCGCTCCGGAAGCCGCCGGCGCAGCCGGATCATTCCGTAGAGCGCCAGCAGCGTCACCAGCAGACCCAGTGCCCAGCCGAGGGCCGGCTGGGCGGTCACCTCCATCCAGACGGTGACCGCCAGCAGGACCACGGCCCAGAAACCAAGGAACCCGATGATGATGTCGAAATCCTCGCCGGAGCGGACGCGGCGGTTGGCGCCGCGCACCTGACCCTGGTTTACGGGCGCTGCCATCAGGACCCCGTCCCCGGGGTCACTTGACCGCGCCGGCGGTGAGGCCGGCGACGATCTTGCGCTGGAACACCAGCACCAGGATCACGAGCGGAATCGTGACGATGGTGCCGGCGGCCATGATGGCCGTGTACGGGATCTGGTTCGGCTGGGCCCCGGCGAAGCTCGCGATCGCGACGGTGACCGGCTGGGTCGCGTCGGACGAGAGCTGGCTGGCGATCAGGAATTCATTCCAGGAGGAGATGAACGCCAGGATGGCCGTGGTGAAGATGGCCGGCGCCGCGAGCGGCATGATCACTTTCCGGAACGCCTGTCCCTGCGTACAGCCGTCCACCCGGGCCGATTCCTCGAGCTCCCACGGCATTTCGCGGAAGAACGAAGTCATGGTGTAAACGGTCAGCGGCAGCACGAACGAGATGTTCGGGATGATCAGCGCCTGGTAGGTACCCATCCAGCCGATATTGGTGAAGAGCTGGAACAGCGGGGTAATGAGGGCCACGCCCGGGAACATCGAGGCTCCCAGGATGAAGCCCAGGACCAGGAACTTGAACCGGAAGTTCAGCCGGGCCAGGGCGTAGGCCGCGAACACGCCGATCAGCAGCGCATCGACGCCGATGAACACACTGTTCAGCAGCGCCTGGCCGAAGTGGTTGCCGAACGAGGTGTCGAACGCGGTGTTGAAGTTATCCAGCGTCACGTGCGAGGGCAGGATCGAGGTGTCATAGGTGAAGCCGACCTCGCGGAAGGCCGTCACCACCATCCAGTAGGCCGGAGCCAGGCACCAGATGAGGATCACCAGGGCGCTGATGTACGTCCGGCCCTGCGCCCACTTCTCCCGGTTCTGGGCGGCCTGCCGCCCACGGTCCTGCTGCGCGCGCAGCTCGGTCGCGGCGGCGGTCATTTCTTCCCCTCGTGGCGCCGGTCTGCTGCTCAACCACGTTGGCTCCGAGGAACCGGACGAAGATGAACGCGACCAGGAAAATGATGATGAACGTGATCGTTGACAGCGCTGCCGCCACGTTGAAGCCCTGCCTGATCTGGTTGATCACCAGGATGGACAGCGTGGTGGTGTTGTTCGCGCCGCCGGTGAGGATGTACGGCAGGTCGAACATGCGCAGCGCGTCGAGGGTACGGAACAGGATTGCCACCATCAGTGCCGGACGGACCAGCGGGAGGGTAATCATCCGGAACCGCTGCCACGCCGTGGCACCGTCCACCTTTGCCGCCTCGTACACCTCGGCCGGGATCATCTGCAGGCCTGCCAGGATCAGCAGGGCCATGAACGGCGTCGTCTTCCAGACGTCGGCGATGATGACCGCCCACTTGGCCGGCCACTCGCTGCCGGTCCAGAGGATGGTGGTGTTGAACAGCTTGTTGGCAATGCCCTCAAACGCGAAGATGAACAGCCAGAGCTTGGCGGTCACGGCCGTCGGGATGGCCCACGGGACCAGGACGGCGGCGCGGACCAGGCTGCGGCCCTTGAAGGTGCGGGCCATAATCATGGCCATCCAGAAACCGAGCACGGTCTCCAGGGCCACCGTCACCACCGTGAAGAAGAAGGTGGTGGCGGTCGCGGACCAGAACTGCGAGCCCAGGGTGCCGGGCGGGCAGGCCACGGTTCCGCCGTTGGGCGAGGAGCACTGCTGCGCGATCCAGTTGACGTAGTTGCTGAAACCGGCCGGCCCGCCCTCGGTGAAGAGGCCGGTGGCCGGGTCCAGGCCGGCGTCGGCCTGGAACGACATCACAATGGCGCTGATGATCGGGTAAACGATCACCACGGAAAGCGCCAGGATGGTGGGGGCGAGCAGCCACGAAGCCCACTTGCCCTGGCTCGCGATGACGTTGTCCTCCCCCACGCCCTTCTTCGGGGCCCGCTGCGGGGCGGCCCCGCCCGACGCCGGTTTCTTAACCGGCGTCGGGCCTAGTTCGGTTGCCATGGTGTGACTACTTAGTCTGGGTTTCGATGGACTTCTGCATGTCGGACAGTGCTGCGTCAACAGCCTTCTCGCCCTTGATGGCCGAGTATGCGTTGTCCTGGATGGCCTTGCTGACGGCCGGGTAGAACGGGGTCACGGGGCGCGGGACGGCGTTCTCGATGGAGGTCTTCAGCACCGGCAGGTACGGCAGCTTGGCGACCAGGTCCTTGTCGTCGTAGAGCTTGGTCAGGACCGGGGCCAGCGAACCCTGGGTGGCGAAGAACTTCTGGGTCTCTTCGGTGGTGAGGAACTTCATGAAGTCCAGCGCGGTGGCCTTGTTCTTGGAGTAGACGCTCATGCCGGCGCTGTGGCCGCCGAGGGAGGAGGCGCCGGGGCCGGACTTGCCCGGAAGGGCGGTCATGCCCAGGACGTCCTTGACCTTGGAGGAACCTTCGGTCACGGCCAGGTTGTAGACGTAGGGCCAGTTGCGCAGGAAGAGAAGCTTGCCGTCCTGGAACGCCTGGCGGGATTCCTCTTCCTTGTAGGTGATGGCTTCCTTCGGGATGTTGCCGTCGGCGTAGGCCTTGGCGAGGTTGCCGAGGCCGGCCTTGGCCTCATCCGTGTTCAGGCTGGGCTTGCCGTCCTTGTCCAGGACGGAGCCGCCGGCGGAGTTGATCGCCTCGGAGGCGTTCACCGTCAGGCCCTCGTACTTGGAGAACTGGCCGGCGTAGCAGCCCATGTTGTTGGACTTGGCGATCGAGCACATGCTCATCATCTCGTCCCAGGTCTTCGGCGGGGTGGGGACCAGGTCCTTGCGGTAGTACAGGATGCCGCCGTCGGAGGATTCGGGGGCCGCGTAGAGGGTGCCCTTGTAGGAAGCGGCGTCGAGGGTCGGCTTCAGCATGCCGGAGGTGTCCAGCGCCATCTTGTCCTTGAGCGGTTGCAGCCAGCCCTTGGCGGCGAATTCCGCGGTCCAGACGACGTCGACGCTGACCACGTCGTAGTTGGCGTTCTTGGCCTGGAAGTTCTGGACCAGGTCATCGTGCTGCTGGTCGGCCTGGTCGGTCTGCTCCTTGAACGTGACCTTCTCGTTCGGGTGCGCCGCGTTCCACTTCTCGATCAGCGGCCGGACGACGTTGCTGTTGTCCTTGCCCTGGACGTACGTGATGGGACCTCGGCCGTCCATGTTGGCTGCCGCGTCACCGCCGCCCGAGTTGCCGCCTCCGCCACCGCTGGAGCTGCCGCCGCCACCGCAGGCGGACAGGGAGAGGGCCAGCACACCGGCCGCGGCCACGGGAAGTAGATACTTACGGGTTTTCATACAGGTGCTCCTCGCTGAGTACCGGCGGAACCGGTGATGCATTCATGTGGTACCGATCACAGTAATCAGGCTTACCAACAAAATGCAAGCGTTTACATCGCGGGTTGCGGAAGAGTTTCACAAACGCGACATGAAGCCGGCGTCAGCGCACCCGTTCGGCGCGCCCGAACCTGGAGCGGGCGCCGGAGCCGATGTGGATGAGCACCGGAGTCCGCCGTCCGATGACCGCGTCCAACGCCTCCACCAGCGCCGAAACCTCTGCAGCGAGCAGGTGCGGGGCGACCCCCTGGCGGGGCTGGACCCGGATCCGGAGACCGGGCCGGCCCCGGAAGTCGTAGGTCGCCACCGTGGCTCCGGCCAGGTCCGGGCGGCCGGCAAGGGCGGCACGGAGCGCCTGCTCGGCGACGCCGCCGCCGATCCTGACGTAGCCGGGGACCTCGCCGGCGTCGTCCTCGGCCACGAGGATGTTGGAGCGGCCCTTGCCCTGCTGCGCCAGCCAGGCCACCATCGCCACGATGACGGCGATGAGCAGGAGGACCATCACGATCCAGAGCCAACTCTCGGACTGGCCGGGGATCCGGGTGCTTTCGGACAGCGTCCGGATGCGGTCCCAGGCCTCGGACGACCAGCCCTGCCACCAGGCCGCGACGGCGGGAACGGCTGCCAGCAGGACCAGCAGCAGCCCCACGGCCAGCAACAGAAGGCCGAAGATGCCGACCAGGATCCGGTTCAGGACGCGCGGGGTGCCGTTCATGCGCCGATCACCCCCGAGGAGGCCACGTTGACCCGGACGGCGGGCATCGGTTCGGGCGCCATGTCGCGCAGTTCGGCCTCGACCGCGGCCTGCAGGTCACCGGTACTCAGCGGGACGCCGGAGGTAGGCCGGACATTGACCTGGACCTCGCGGCGGGAGACCACCACCATGACCTGTTCCTGGGTCACATTGGCAGCCAGCCGGGCGCGTCGGGCCAGGGCCGAGGCGATCACCTCGTCGTCCACGACGACGGCGGCGCGCGGGTCAGCGAGGACGTGCCGGGCACGGCGGCCCGGCAGGACGGCGGCCAGGACGAAGCCCACTCCCGCGGCCAGCAGGATGGCCCCCACGGTGCCCAGCAGAACCGGCGGGACCCCGGCCGGCAGGGCGGTGACCTGGTCCGCCGCAGTCTGCGGGTCGATCAGCCAGGGCGGCTGGCCGACGGCGCGCACCGCCGTTTCCAGCAGCGCGTAGCCGCAGACGGCGATCACCAGGATGGCCGCCACCACGGCGGCACCGGCGCGGGACGAGGTGGTCTCGCGGGCCAGGATCCGCTGCCTGCAGGGCTCGCCGGAGGTTTCGGGGTCGGCATAGGCTCCGGGGTTCCCGGGCAGGTTGGGCCCTGGACCGGACGGGACCTCGTTCGGCTGCGCTGTGTGTGTCACCGGACCCGCCCTCCGTCGGTGATGGTGGCGCCGCTGATGCGGATGTCGACGCGGCTGAGCTGCGCGCCGCTGAGTTCCGTGACGCGGCGCAGGATCTGCGCCTTGGCCGCTACGGCACGGTCCTGGATGGGTCCGCCGAAGGACGCCACCCGGGACGGGTCCCGCAGCACGGACGTCAGCGACGGGATGGCGATGGGGGTGACGAGCGAGAGGGCCAGCAGGCCGTCGTCGTCGGTCCAGTCCGCGCGCACGTCCTGCGCCGGGACGCCCAGCGCCTCGGCGGCCGCGGCGCGCGCCACCGACGTCAGCGCCTGGGTGTTGATCCGGTTGTGTCCGGCCAGCTGCCGCCCGGTGGCCACGCTCATGAGGAGGAGCGCCGGCCGGTGATGGCGTCGAGGACGCCGCGCAGGTCCAGTTTCCCTTCCGCCGCGCGGCCCAGCAGCCCGCCGATGGCCATGAAGAGCAGGGAGCCGAGGAAGCCCCACGCGCCGAACGCAAAGGACATGAAGGCCAGGAACGCTCCGGCCGCAATGCCGGCGATGGTGGGGCTCATTGCAGGACCTCCCGGGTGGGACGGGCGTCTGCGGCCGCGGGCTTGGGCGGGCCGGGGACGAACACGTCGTGGATTTCGACATTGACCTCGATGACCTGCAGGCCGACGAGCTCTTCCACGGCCGCGTACACCGCGGCGCGGATCTGGTCTGCCAGCGGGTGCAGGGGCGTGCCGTAGAGGGCCACCAGGTCGATGTCCACAGCCACCTGGGTCTCGCCCACCTCGGCGCGGACGCCCGCGGCGTGGTCCACACTGCCGACCGCGTCGCGGATGGCACCGAGGGCACGGGACGGGCCGCTGCCCAGCGAGTAGACGCCGGGCACGGAGCGGGCGGCGATCCCGGCAACCTTGGCGACGGCGGTCTCGGAAATAACGGTGCGGCCGGAGGCAGCGGACGCCGCGGCCGGAACCAGCGCGCCGTCGGCAGCGGCCGGGTGGGAATCCTGGTAGTCCATGGGGCACTCCCTTCTCTTTTCCACCACCCTAGCCCGTGGGGCCGACGATGGGGATGAGGCGGGAGGAACCGGCCGCCGGGCTACTTGCAGTTGGCGGCGATCCAGCCGGTGACCGGGGCCATGGCGGCCTGGAACTTGCCGCTGCTGTACACCGTCTGGTCACTCAGGCCGGCCACGGCCACCTGGTTAAGCTTGCTGAAGGCGGCCTTGAGGCTGTCCGGCACACGCTCCGCGGTCCGGCTCAACTCCGCCTTGTACTGCTCCAGCTCGGCGGTCTTGCCCTGCGCCGCGGACATCGGCAGCAGCGAGGCACCGGCGGCCTGCTCGGAGATGGTCTTGCAGGCCTCGGCGGCCGACGGGAAGTCGCCCCACGGGCCGGAGGAGGCGGTGGCGCTGGGCGTTGCGGTGGCAGAAGCCGTGGCCGGCGCGGGAGCGGACGACGCCGGTGCGGCCGCTTCGGGGGCCGTGCAGCCAGCCAACGCCACGGCAGAGACGGCGGCGGCGAGGGTCAGCGGGCGCGCAACGGCGGGCAGGATGTTCTTCACAGTTACTCTTCTGGTCGAGATTGCGCCACGGGGTCCGCGGGACCGGCCGTGGCCTTGGCGTTCTTCCCCAGCGTGCGAGTCTAGCCCGGGGTCCCGGCGTGTCCCCAAAACGGTCGGAGGGCGACCGCCCGGCCCCGGCGGCTGCCTTGTTGCCCGGGGTGGACGGGAACAGGACCTCCCAGTACCTTGGGAGCAGAACTGTCGTGGTGGCCCCTGACCCCACGGGAGATCCACTGAAGCAGGCCGGTGGGATGAATGACCGAAGAGAACGGCCCAACCATGCCCACGTCTCACGTCACAGCGTTCCTCCTGGAAGCAACTGTCCCCGACAACACCGAACCGCCGCTTGGCCCCGACTGCCTCTACGGGCTCTACACCAGCTGGTGCTTACTCCACGGCATCACCCCGCTGGAGGAACTCCAACTCCGCGATGTACTTCAGCACCAGGGCATAGACCCCCTCAACCTTCGCCGACGCATCACCGGTCCGGCTGCCGCCGACTACATCCTCTCCAGCTACCCCGTCACGTAGGAGTGACCGCCGCTATTGCGAGTTGCGGCCCGCTAAGGAGCCTTGAAGATTTGCAGTGATGCCAAGTGGGCCGCCGCCCGGCCCTCTGCAGCCGCGCGGACGAGTCCCTCCGCCACAGCATGGAGTTTTTGGTTGGAGTCTTGGCTCGCCGCGGAGAGTGTCCCGAAGGCCGCCGGGCCGTCTCCACCTCTTAGGGCCATGACGATCCCCTTCGCTTGCTCGATGAGCTCCCGGTGCGCATGGCTTCCGACGATGGCTTTCTCCGCGGCTTCCTTCGACTCGATCCGGAGACTCTGCGTCACGTCCACCATGAATCCGCGGACAGAGTCCACCTTCCCCGTCGCGTCGGCCACGGCCTGAACCGCTGAGAAAACCCGTCGCTCACGGCCCCGGATGTCCCTGATTCTGTGCATCAAGGCCGCCTGGCCGCCGTCGCGCACCAGGTCTGCCCAAATACCTAGGATGTGGTCACGGTCGGAGGGGTGCTTGTGGGCCATGAACAGTTCCAAGGTGGGAACAACATCACCGGGGTGCAGCCCATGAATCCCGAACAACCCGTCGGACCACTGCATCGTGCCCGACGAAAGCTCATATTCAAAGGTTCCCGAGGGACAAGAAGTTCCCGGTGGCAAAGGGAACAAATACGTCTCAAGTTTTGACCACATCAGAGGCCTCCTGATCAAAGCGGCCCTTCCGGGGCAAGGGCTGGCGTCCCGAGGGTGACGCCCGCCTACTATTCGCAATCCCACAGAGTACCGAAGGGTCCGGATATTGCCTCATTGTGCGCCTCATTACCGGTATCCCGCGCCTGAGGGTAAAAGAAAAACCCCCAGGCGTTGCCTGGGGGTTTTAGCTGGTGGCTCCGACCGGCGTCGATCCGGTGACCTTTCGATTTTCAGTCGAACGCTCTACCAACTGAGCTACAGAGCCTAGGTGACATGTCACCATGACCGCCGGAATTTCTTCTGGCAACCAAAGCGACCCTGACGGGACTTGAACCCGCGACCTCCGCCGTGACAGGGCGGCGCGCTAACCAACTGCGCTACAGGGCCTTGCGTGTACTGCTAATTACTGCTTTTTGTTGCTCGTGCCGTATCGCTACCGCACTTTTTCAAGGACTCTAGCTTACCAGACTTTTTCACCCGGTTTGACCAGCTCCCTGCGTACCCCCAACGGGATTCGAACCCGTGCCGCCGCCGTGAAAGGGCGGTGTCCTAGGCCGCTAGACGATGGGGGCCAAGACGCCGTCCGGCAAACCATTAATGCCGGGACAAAAGCCACACGCCGAAGCCGTGATTCCTGCGCCCGCCGGGTTCCTCCGAACTGGACCTCTAAAACTATAGGGCCAAGTTCCGGAAACTCCAAAATCGGTTGCCCGATCAGGGAATAAGCTCTGGACAGGGCCCGCCGGGGTGTGTGGATGATGGTCGGATGGACGCCGTCGCAGCCCTCAACGAGATCGCTTTCTGGCTGGAGCGCGAGCTCGCCGGGACATACAAGGTGCAGGCCTTCCGGAAGGCGGCGGCCGCCGTCGCCGGCCTCTCCCCTGAGGAGCTGGCGGCCCGGCGCGCGGACGGGCGGCTGAAACGGATGAAGGGCATCGGCGACCGGACGTTCGAGGTGATCGCCCAGACGGTGGACGGCCGGGTGCCCGACTACCTCACGGACTTGCGGGAACGCGGCGCGGCTCCGCTGGCCGAGGGCGGCCAGGAGTTGGCGGCCCGGCTACGCGGTGACCTGCACAGCCACAGCAACTGGTCCGACGGCGGATCCCCGATCGAGGCCATGCTGGACGCAGCCCGCACCCTGGGCCGGGAGTACCTCGGGCTCACGGACCATTCGCCGAACCTCAAGGTGGCCAACGGCCTGAGCCCGGAGCGGCTGGGCGAGCAGCTGGACCTGTTGCCCGGGATCGAGGCGGACCAGGACGACGACGGCCGGGTGCGGACCCGCCTGCTGGCCGGCATCGAGGTGGACATCCTGGAGGACGGGACCCTGGACCAGAGCCCGGAGCTGCTGGGCCGGCTGGACATGGTGGTGGCCAGCGTCCACTCGAAACTCCGCGCGGACACCCGGACCATGACCGCCCGCATGCTCGGCGGCATCCGGGACCCGCACACCCGGATCCTGGGCCACTGCACGGGCCGGCTGCTCTCCGGATCCCGGGGGACGCGGCCGCCGTCGGACTTCGATGCGAAGGCGGTCTTCGCCGCCTGCGCCGAGCACGACGTGGCCGTGGAGATCAACTCCCGCCCCGAACGCCAGGACCCGCCGGATGAGCTGGTCCAGCTGGCCCTCGAGGCCGGCTGCCTGTTCAGCATCGACAGCGACGCGCACGCCCCGGGCCAGCTGGACTTCCTGCAGTACGGGGCGGAACGGGCGGAGCGCAACGGGGTCCCCGCGGACCGGATCATCACCACCTGGCCGGTGGAGCGGTTGCTGGAGTGGGCCGGGCGGGGCCGGTAGCGCATCGCCGTTCGGCACCTCAGGCCAGGAGGGCCACAGCCAGGGCCACCATGACGACGGCGACACCCGCGTCCAGCACCCGCCAGGCCCCGCGGCGCCGGAAGAGCGGCGCGAGGTACCGGGCGCCGACGCCCAGTGCGGTGAACCAGAGGATGCTGCCCAGGCCGGCGCCGGCACCGAACCACCACCGGCCGGGGTCGCCCTGGGCCGCGGCGAGCGAGCCGAGCAACAGCACGGTGTCCAGGTAGACGTGCGGGTTGAGCCAGGTGAAGGCCAGGCAGGCGCCCAGAATCGCCACCCGCCGCCGGGGCTGGGCGCCGTCGGAAATCTCCATCCGCTCGCCACGGAACGCCCGCCGCGCCGCCATCGCCCCGTAGGCCAGGAGGAACGCGGCCCCGGCCCACCGGATCACGGTGATGGCGGCGGGTGCCCGGTCCAGCAGGACCCCGATCCCGGCGACGCCGGCCAGGATGAGCACCAGGTCCGAGGCGGCGCACACAGCCACCACCAGGCCCACATGCGAGCGCTGGATGCCCTGGCGGAGGACGAAGACGTTCTGCGCGCCGATGGCGACAATGAGGGAGAGCCCGGCGGACAGGCCGGTGAGCAGCGGGAGGATCACCCTGCCACCGTAGGCGCCGCGGAACCCTGAAACCAGTTAATGATTCTGCGGCAACATAAGCTGGGCTAATGATCGACATCACGCCGGAGCAGGCCCGCACGCTGGCGGCCATCGCGGCCGAGGGGAGTTTCGAGGCGGCCGCGGACGAGCTCTCCGTCACGGCCTCCGCCGTGAGCCAGCGGATCCGCGCGCTGGAGACCGCCGTCGGACGTCCCGTGCTGACCCGGGCGCGGCCGCCGGCGCTGACCGACGCCGGCCACGTGGTGGTGCGCTACGCCCGGCGGCTGGAACTGCTCACCGCCGACCTGGCCGAGGAACTCCAGCCGGCAGGCCCCCATACCGCCCCGCGGCTGACGCTGGTGATCAACAGCGATTCCCTGCACACCTGGGCGATGCCCGGCGTGGCGGCGGCCGGCACCGCGGCCCGGCTGGAGATCCTGCGCGAGGACCAGGAGCATTCACTGGACCTGCTCCGGTCCGGGGCGGCCGCCGCGGCCGTGACCGCCACAGTTGAACCGGTGCCCGGCTGCACCTCCCGGCGGCTCGGGACCATGCGGTACCTGGCAGTCTGCACCCCGGACTTTTCCCGCCGATGGTTCCCGCACGGAGTCTCCGCGGATGCCCTGGGCCAGGCACCGATGTTGGCCTTCGACCGCAAGGACGACCTCCAGGACCGGTGGCTGGCCTCGATGCAGTCCGCCGGTTCCCGGCCGCCGAGGCATTACATCCCCGCCGCGCAGGAGTTCGCCGACGCCATCCGGCAGGGCCTGGGCTGGGGCCTCATGCCGGACTTGGAGCTGGACGGGGACCTCCGGTCCGGCCGGCTCGCCCAACTCTCCCCCGGGACCCCGGTGGACGTGACCCTTTACTGGCAGCAGTGGCGGCAGGGTTCCACCGCCCTGACCGGGGTCGCCGACGCCATCCGGGCCGCCGCCCGCGTGCTGCACTGAGCGGCTCCCACCCGGGCCTGGCAGGAACTCGACGAGACGTGGCCGATTTCCGCCAGCCGGGCCGCTCCGGCGGGAGCTAGATTGGCACTATGGCAACAACGGCCGGCAACGGCACTGGACTCCCCCAGCACAGCAACCTGACGGCACCCGCGGGTCCCGCCCTCCCCGAGCCCCCGCGCACGCAGGGCGTACCGCCCGCCGTCAGCGGCCGCGGCATCGCCGCTGTCGTCGTCACCGTGCTGCTGTGGGCGTCGGCCTTCGTGGGAATCCGCGCCGTCGGCCCCAGCTTCTCCCCCGGCAGCCTCACCCTGGGCCGGCTGGCCGTGGCCGTCGTCGCGCTGGGCGTGGTGGTGGTGCCGCAACTGCGCCGGACCGGCATCATCCCTCGGGGCCGTGAGTGGTGGCCCATCCTGGCCTACGGGGTGATGTGGTTCGGCGGCTACAACGTGGCCCTCAACGCCGCCGAGCACCTGTTGGATGCCGGGACGGCCGCGCTGCTGATCAACGTCAACCCCATCCTGGTGGCGGTGATGGCGGGGATCATCCTCAAGGAAGGCTTCCCGCGCTGGCTGATCATCGGCAGCCTGGTGGCTTTCGGCGGCGTCGCGGTCATCGCACTCGGTTCCGGGCAGCAGTCGAAGGGGGACGTGGCCGGGGTACTGCTCTGCCTGCTGGCCGCCGCCCTCGCCGCCGTCAGCGTCATCATCCAGAAGCCCGTGCTGCGCAAGGTCCCCGCCGCCCAGGCCACCTGGTTCGGCATCCTCGTGGGTGCCCTGTGCTGCCTGCCCTTCGCCGGCCAGCTCGTCACGGAGGTCCAGGCCGCCCCGCTGCCGGCCACCCTGGGCCTGGTCTATCTCGGCGTGTTCCCCACCGCCATCGCGTTCACCACCTGGGCCTATGCGCTGTCCCTGATCGACGCCGGCCGCCTGGCCGCCACCACCTATCTGGTGCCGGGCACCACCATCCTGATCTCCTGGCTGCTGCTGGGCGAGATCCCCACCGTGTGGGGCCTGGTGGGCGGCGTGATCTGCCTGGCCGGCGTCGCGCTCACCCGCCGCCGGTCGCGCCCGCGCCCGGCGTAGGGTTTTCCCATGACCGCTTCCCTGCCGCCCGGACTGCCGATCGTGCCCGCCGGAAACGACGACGACGGCGGCACCGGGTTCGCGATGTCGGCGGACGATTTCGAGGCGGCTGTCGCCGACGCCCTGGACCGTATCCCGCCGAAGCTGGCCGCGACGATGAACAATGTGGCCGTCTTCATCGAGGACGACTACGTCCCGCAGCCCGGCGAGGACCCGGAGACGGTCCTGTTGGGCCTCTACGAGGGCGTTCCCCTGACCGAGCGGGACTCGTGGTGGGACGCGGGGTCACTGCCGGACCGGATCACCATCTACCGCGGCCCCATCCTGGATCTCTGCGCCTCCCGTGAGGAGGTGGTGCACGAGGTCACGGTCACGGTGGTGCACGAGATTGCCCACCACTTCGGCATCGACGACGGGCGGCTGCATGAGCTCGGCTGGGGCTGAGCCGACGACGCGACACGCCGGAGCAATGCCTTCCGAATGACACTCGTGTTGTTTATGTTATTCATGTGACCTCTGTTGCCAAAGTGGTTTTTGGCACGTAGCCTCGAGCCTGCTGGGCGATCCGCAGAGGGCCTTTTTTCGTTGCCATCACTCCTTCCCTCGCTCGCGCCAGCCTGACTGCAGCGAGGTTTTCCCATGATCTGGTCCGGAACCGGCGGCAGGGCCGCGGCCCTGTGTACCGCCGTCGTCCTCCTGGGTGCCACGGCACTCCCGACGCACGCGGCCACCGCAGCCCCGGCCACGGTCCAGCGGATCCCCGCCTCGCCCGAACTGCCGTCCCCGGAGGAGATCGCCGCCGCGAAGTCCGACGCCGCAGCTGCCGCCGCCGAGGTGGACCGGATCGACGGCCTCCTTGCCGACGCCTCCGTGGCCCGCGACACCGGCATGGCCGCGTCCCTGGCCGCGAACAACGCCTACACGGACGCGCTGGTGCAGCTGCAGATCCGCAAGGATGCCGCCGCACTGGCGGACGCGAAGGCCGCCGCGGCGGAGACCGAGCAGGCCAAGGCCCGCAAGGTCATCGGGCAGCTCGCCGGTGACCTGTACCGCAACGGCGGCATGACCCCGGGCCTGGGCAGCCTGGTGGGCGGCGACGGCGAGACCCTGCAGCAGGCCGCCACGCTGGAATCCGTCGCGGCCAGCCGCACCCGGGCGTTCCAGGCTGCGGAAACCGCCGCCGCGGCAGCTGCCTCCACCAAGGACGCCGCCGCCGAGGCCCGCCGCGCGGCCGACGACGCCGCGGCCACCGCGGAATCCCGCAAGTCCGACGCCGAGCGGGCCAACACCGAGCGGCAGCGGGCTGTAACCGAGGCCGCGGCGCAGAAGACTGTGCTGGTGGGCCAGCTCGCCACCCTCCGCAACACCACCGTTGCCCTTGAGACCGAGCGGGTGGACGGGCTGGAACGCCAGCGCCAGGAGGCGCAGCTGGCCGCGGTGACGGCAGCCGCCGCCAGGGCCCCGCAGCCGGGACAGGCGGGCACCGCCCCGTCCGCGCCCCAGGCATCGGCTTCACAGTCGGGGAACCAGCCAGCCGGCACCACCGGAACCCCTCAGGGAAACTCACCGGTGAACTCCCCCGCGGCCCAACAGCCCGCACCGGCCCAGCCCGCGCCCGCCCAGCCGGCACCCCCGGCCGCCGCGCCAGCACCGGTCCAGCCCGCTCCCGTCCAGCCCGCCCCGGTACAACCGACCCCCGCACCCGCACCTGTCCTGCCGCCGTCCACCGGAGGCTCCAACCAGGTGGCGATCTCCTCGGCCCTGGCCAAGGTGGGCGCGCCCTACTTCTACCAGTACGGCGGCACGGGAGCCTACGGCTTCGACTGCTCCGGACTGGTCCAGAACGCCTTCGCCGCAGCCGGCAAGCGCCTCCCGCGCACGGCGGCGGACCAGTTCGCCCAGGCGCCGGTGAAGGTTCCGCTCTCCGCCGCGCAGCCGGGCGACCTGTTGGTTTGGGGTTCCGCTCCCGGCTTCTACCACGTGGCCATTTACCTGGGCGGCGGCCGCGTGGTCCAGGCGCTGAACCCGGACGCCGGCATCACCGTCACGGACATCGCCGCGATGTCCGGCATGCAGCTCTACCCCTACGCCGCCCGCTACTGAGACGGTCCGGGCGTCAGGACAGGACGTCCTTGGTGGCGAACCGGGCGTAGGCCAGGGCTCCGAACACCGCCACATACCCGGCCTGGAGCAGCGCGTTGGCGCCGAACGAGTCCCAGCCGATCGGCTGCCGGAGCAGATCGGCGAAGTCCAGCCAGCGGTGGCTGAGCAGCCACGGGTGAAGCCAGTCCAGCTGCGGCAACGCATCCGCGACCTGGGAGACGACGGCAAGGACCACCGTGGCAGCCATCGCCCCGACCGGCACGTCGGTGAGGGCCGAGACGAACAGCCCGACGGCGGAGAGACCCAGCAGGGACACCGCCAGGTAGGCGGCGATCAGGAGCAGCCGGCCCACCGCCTCAGCGACGCCGATGGTGTCCCCGGAGAGCAGCGTCACCGGCCCCACCGGGAAGAGCAAGGCGCCGATGCCCGCGCCGGCCAGGGCGACGGCGGCCGGGGCCGCGACGGCGAACGCCGCCGCGGCGAGGTACTTCACCAGCACCAGGCGGCCGCGTCCGGCCGGGGCCGCCAGCAGGTACCGCAGGGTGCCCTGGCCGGCCTCGCCGGCGAGGGTGTCCCCGGCCACCACCCCCACCGTCAGCGGCAGGAACAACGGGACCGCCACCACCATGGCAGTGATCCCGACGAAGAGTCCGTTCTGGCTGATCCGGTCGAGGAAGGCGGGGCCGCGGCCCGGCGGCACGGCGGAGGAGAGCCTGACGGCGACGGCGATCAGGATCGGGATCGCGGCGAGCGCCAGCAGCATGGCCCAGGTGCGTCGGCGGCGGAAGAGCACGGCCAGTTCCGAGCCGAGCAGCCGGAGCACCGGCGCGGGACTGGGCGAGGTGGACGGCCGGGGCGCTGTCGCGGGCTGACCCCCGGGCCCGGGCTGGCGCTCCGGCCCCGATTCGGACGCAGGATTCTCACGGGGTGACGGTTCAGCGGGCGACATCGAAGCCCTCCCCGGTCAGTTCCACGAAGCGGTCCTCCAGGCTGCCCTGCTCCACCGCGAAGCCCCGCACCCTGACGCCCGCGGCCACCAGGGCGGAGACCAGATCTTCCGGCTGGGGCTGCGGCGCCGCGCCCGGGCCTTCCGGCAGCGGCGCGGTGACTTCCCCGTCGTGTCCGGCCGCGGCGGGGAGTCCCAGGCCGCGGAGGACCCGGACGGCGTCGTCGGGGTCGGGGGTTAGCAGCCGCACCCGGGCGTGGCCGCCCTGCCGGAGCTGCGCCAGCGTCCCCTGGGCCACCACGCGTCCGGCGCTCATGATCGCGGCGTGCGTGCAGATTTGTTCCACCTCGGCCAGCAGGTGACTGGAGACGAAGACGGTGGTGCCGTCCGCGGCGAGGGACCGCACGAGGTTCCGCACCTCGCGGGTGCCCTGCGGGTCCAGGCCGTTGGTGGGCTCGTCCAGGACCAGCAGCTCGCGCGGGGCCAGCAGCGCGTTGGCGATGCCGAGCCGCTGCTTCATGCCCAGGGAGTAGGCCTTGACCGGCTTGCCCGCGGCGTGGGTCAGTCCCACCCGTTCCAGTGCCCGGTGGACCCGGGCGTGCCGGGTCCGGGCCGGGGCTTCGGGGTCCGCGGCGTCGAACCGCAGCAGGTTCGCCGTGCCCGAGAGGAAGGGGTAGAAGGCGGGGCCTTCCACCAGGGCGCCGACTCGTGGGAGCACGGACCGCAGCTGCCGCGGCATCTCCTCGCCCAGGACGTGGACGGTTCCGGTGGAGGCCGCGGCCAGGCCCAGCAGGATCCGGATGGTGGTGGTCTTCCCCGAGCCGTTGGGGCCGAGGAACCCGAAGACGGAGCCCGTCGGGACGGACAGGTCGACGCCGTCGACCGCCAGCTGGCGGCCGAACCGTTTACTCAGGCCGCGGGTCTCGATGCTGAGGCCGGACGGCCCGGCACCCGGAGACACTGCACGTCCCGGAGCCGCCAAACGCTCCGAGGGCGTCTCCCGCACCGGGGACGCGGGGTTCCCGGCGTCCCCGGGGCGGTCGGTCACTGGCCGCCGGCCGCGGCCTGCAGCCGCGCCAGCGGCACGGACCCCAGGAACACCCGTCCGTCGTCGAGAATCAGGACGTTCAGCAGTGCCGTGGACAATAGGCGGCCACCCGCCACGGGGACCGCGGCCTGCTGGAGCAGGGCCGCCGCGTTGCCGGCCGTGGCGCCCGCGGTGCCTGCCGCCGGTGGCGTCAGCGTACCGGCGGGCAGTTCCAGTACGGAGTCCCAGCCGCCGCCGCTGACCTTGCGCTTCCCGGCCTGCGGGTCCTTGCCGGTTCCGGACGGCTTGTGGGCGGCCTGGCCGGAGTGATCCTGAACGGGAAGTTCCTTGATGCTGGCGCCGGCCGGCGGGGTGAACTGGAAGATCCCGGAGTCCGGGGCGGTCAGCGATATGGCGCCGAACGTCACCCGGAAGGCCGGGTCCGCCTGGCCGCGGGCCTTGAGTTCCACGCCCAGCGGCAGTCCCGTCTGGCCGTCCACCATGATCGCCGCCGAGGCCATCAGTGTGTCCGAGCTCTTCGGGGTGAGGACCAGCTGGTAGGCGGAGCGGCCGGCGACGCTGACTTCCGGCGCGACGGCCACATCGCTGGTGGGTTCGAGCGCGGCCAGCAGCTTCGCGGCCAGAGCATCCGGCGTGGGGACCGTCCCGGAGTCGGCCCCGGAACTGGCGCCCTTACCCATGCCGTGGTGTCCGGCGTCGGCGGGGATGACAGCGTGGGCGGCGGAGTTGTCCTTGGAGGAGTAGAGCCAGAGGTCGTTGCCGCGGCGGATAACGTCGCGTTCGGCGAGCCGGTCCAGCACCTGCACGCGGAGGTTGCCGGGTCCGTCGCGGTAGACGCGCGCCGTGTGCGGTCCGGTCAGCAGCTCGAGCCAAGCGGTCTCCGGGGAGCTTCCCGGCCCGGTGGTGGGCAGCTGTGGCAGGCCCAGGCTGGAGGCCTGGTCCAGCGTGCCGGAGAATGCGGTCTGGTGTTGCCCGGCCATGAGTGCGATCACCTCGGCCGGGGTCTTCGAAGGCAGCGGATCCTTGGCGCTGGCCGGGACCGACCCCGCCAGGACTCCGGCGGCGATCACGGCGGGGACGACGGCGGCTGGCATCCAGCGCAGCCACGTGCGGGTCATGACGACCGCGCTCCTGCATGGCAGTTCATGTATTAACTCTACGCCCGCCGGTGACGGGCATCACGCTCAGGAGCGGCCGAGCACCGGCCCGAAGTTGGCCCGGTCCGCCAGCCGCGGATCCTCCCGGTCCGGGACCACCAGGACCGGGCCCTTGGTGTGGTGCAGGATGCCGTCCGAGGTGGAGCCCAGGAGCATTCCGGCGAAGCCGCCGCGGCCGCGGGTGCCCACCACCACCAGTTCCACGTGGCGGCTGGCTTCGACCAGGACGTCCACCGGCGAGCCGTCCACCAGGCTGGTCTCCACCTCCAGGTTGGGGAAGTGGCTCTTCAACCAGGCGACGCCGGCGTCGAGCTGGACCCGGATGTCGGCGAACAGCGCCTCCCGGTCCATCGGGGCGGGGACCCAGGCGAGCGAGCCGCTGTACTGCGGCACGGCGCAGACAATACGCAGCTTCGCGGCGAGCCGCTCCGCCTCGGCGGCGGCCTCAAGGACGGCCACCCGGGCTTGGTCGGAACCGTCGACGCCCACCACCACGACGTTCTCCACCGGCTGGTGGCCCGACTTCTCGCGCTCCGCCCGGACGTGCCGGTCCTCGGTGGTCTCGCCCAGCCGGTCGCCGCAGACCAGCGGGACGGTCATGGTGGGGCACTTGGCGTGGGCGGGCAGGGCGCTACTGACCGAACCGAGCAGCCGGCCGACGAATCCGCCCCGGCCGCGGGTGCCGAAGACCAGCAGGTCCGCGGTCTCGGTCATCTCCAGCAGCACCCCGGAGGCGTCGCCGTTCTCCACCGATGCGTCGACGTCGATTGAGTACCCGGCCACCTTGTCCATGGCCTGCTTGAGGATGGCCTCGGCACCCTCGCGGATGACGGAGTCGTCCACGGTGGCGTAGCCGCCGTCCAGTCCGGAGGCGGCGAAGACGGGCACCGAGTAGGCGGTGACGATGTGCAGCGGTTCCTGCCGTCGTTCGGCTTCCCTGGCCGCCCAGACGAGGGCACAGTGGCTGTGCTCGGAGCCGTCGACGCCGACGACGATGCCGCGCACGGCGGGGCGTTCCCCGCCGGAATCGCCGTCGCGGTATGGGTGCGTCTGTTCCTCGGCCATGGGGTCCGCCTCCTCGCGAATGTGGCTGTGTTGCGGCTATTCTGCCAGATCGCAGGGGCGGCGGCGCGCACCTCCGCGGACCACCGTCAGCCCACCCGCAGGCCCGCTCGCGGACATTGCGTCAAAGTCTTTAACGCGGGTCTGTTCACGGTCAGAATTGTTGGGTATCCTCTGAGGCATTGCTGAACCGAGACTCGTCTTTCAGATCTGATCATCCCTTTGGGATGCCTTGTGGCGGGTCCGGAAAGCTGTCCGGGCACGGGCCCGGATCCGGCATTATTCGAGGAGGGACCCTGCAGTGTCGAGCATGCCTGTGAACGGCGGAATCGAACGGACCAGCACTGTGGTCATCGGTACGGGTCTGTCCGGTTTGGCGGTGGCCAGCGAGCTGCAGCGCCGCGGCGTGGACGCCATTGTGGTGGACGGCCTGGACCTCCTCGGGGCCGGCCACCCGGCCAACACCTCGTCCCTCCAGCGCTGCGACGCGGCCGACGCGGCCACGCTGCGGGAACGCAACGAAATCCTCCGCCACCTCCGCAACTACGCCGCCAGCCACAACCTTGACGTCCGCGGCTCGGTCCGCGCCCTGCAGCTGGACCGGCTGATGGCTGATGGCACCGGGGCGGGAACCGCCGCCGGCCTCGCTTGCCTGGCAGGAACGTCCGGCTCAGACTCCGCCGTGGCACCGTCCCAGGGCTGGGCGGTCCGGACCCCGGGCGGCATCCTCTACGCAGACCACCTGGTGCTCACCCGCTGCGCGCACAGCCAACTGCGGCGCATGCTGGTGGAGCTCGGCGTCGCCGTCGGCCAGAACCTGATGGCCGCCATGCACGCCCTCGGCATGTACCTCGTGGGCGTGGGCGAGCTGATCACCCCGACGCCGAAGGAAGTGCTGCGGCAGGCCAAGGTCGTCGGCCAGGCTATCTCCGCCAAGGTGCACCCGGAAGGCCTGCCGTCCCTGCTCGGCGGGCAACTGGCGCTGCCCGCCTGAACCGCCACGCGACATAGCAGGCGGGTTAGGGCCGGTCGTCGTCGCCGGCCTGCAGCCGGCGCTTCGCCATCAGGCCCAGTGCCACCAGGATGCCGATGGCAACGGCCACGAAGATCACGATGCTCCACGGAAACGGCTCGGACGCGTCCTTCACCGGCGTCGGGGCGATCGTCGTGCCCGGCTCGGCGGTGCCCATGGTCGGGACGGTGTTGGCGCCCGTAGACGTGCCCGACGTCGCACCCGCCCCCGGAGCCGCGGCCGCCGCGGTGAAGCCGAAGGTGCCCTCGATCGGGTGTCCGTCGGAGCTGGCAACGCGCCACTGCACCGTGAACCGGCCGGCGGGGGCGCCGGGCTTCAGCGGCTGGGACGCGACGTTGTCCACGATCTGCACGTCGCCGTCCGCCCAGTTGGTGCCGGCGGCGTCGTTGACCTTGATCTGCGAGCCGATCGCCAGGGGGTGGTTGCTCAGGGTGATCGAGACCTTCTCCGGTGGGGCCGGCAGGCTGGCGTCGGCCGCCGGGCTGGTGGATTCCACCGAGTCGTGGGCGGACGCGGGCGCGGCCCCCAGGACGGTCAGCCCCAGCGCCGCGGCGGCGAACAGCAGCGCCGCGGTCAGGTAACGGGCCAGAACGGACGCGGGAGTGGATCGGTAGGAAGGCATGACGGAGCAACTCCTTGTGTTGGCTTCCTTACAGACTAGGCGAATCTGGCAGGTGGGCGCCGTCACTCCTAATAGGATTTAGCTAACACCCTTTTCCCTCCCGGAGGACCAATGCTTAAGCAGGGCTCTGCACTCGACCGGTATTTCAAGATTTCCGAGCGGGGGTCGAACTTCTCCCGTGAAATCCGCGGCGGGTTCGCCACGTTCTTCGCCATGAGCTACATCGTGGTTCTCAACCCGCTGATCCTCTCGGGCGCGGACTCATCCGGCGGCACCCTCGGCTTCCCCGCCGTCGCCGCCGTCACGGCTTTCGTGGCCGGCATCCTGACCATCCTGATGGGCGCCTGGGCCAAGCACCCGTTCGCCCTGGCCACGGGCCTCGGCGTCAACGCCTTCGTGGCCGTCACGGTCGCCACCAACCCGGGCCTGACCTGGCCGGACATGATGGGCCTGGTGGTCCTCTCCGGCGTCACCATGCTGATCCTGGTCCTCACCGGTTTCCGGACCGCCGTGTTCAAGGCCGTCCCGGAGGGCCTCAAGACCGCGATCGTGGTGGGCATCGGCCTGTTCATCGCCCTGATCGGCCTGGTCAATGCCGGGTTCGTCCGCCGCATCCCCGACGTCGCCGGCACCACCGTCCCCGTGGGCCTGGGCTTCGACGGCAAGCTGCTCGGCTGGCCCACCTTCGTCTTCGTCGTCGGCCTGATCCTGACCATCGCGCTGGTGGTCCGCAAGGTCAAGGGCGCCATCCTGATCGGCATCATCACCTCCACGATCCTCTCCGTGATCCTGGAATTCACGCTGCACATCGGACCCAGCTTCGACGGCAAGAACTACAACCCGCAGGGCTGGTCCCTGGTGGCGCCGAAGTTCTCCGAGTGGGCCGCCCCGGACCTGTCCCTGATCGGCAAGGCCAACCCGTTCGGCGCTTTCGAGCACCTCGGCGTCGTCGCGGCCACCCTGCTGGCCTTCGTGATCCTGCTCAGCATCTTCTTTGACGCCATGGGCACCATGGTGGGCCTGGCCACAGAGGCCGGCACCATCGACAAGGACGGCAACATCCCCAACGTCGACCGCGTCCTGCAGATTGACGCCCTGGGCGCGATCGTGGGCGGCGGCGCGTCTGTCTCCTCCAACCAGATCTACGTCGAGTCCGGCGCAGGTATCGGCGAGGGCGCACGCACCGGCCTGGCCTCCGTGGTCACCGGCCTGCTGTTCCTCGTGGCCATGTTCTTCACCCCGCTGATCAACCTGGTTCCGTTCGAGGCCGTGGCCCCCGCCCTGGTGGTGGTGGGCTTCATGATGGTTTCCCAGGTGGGCAAGATCGACTGGCAGGACTGGGGCATCGCGATCCCGGCCTTCCTGACCTTCACCCTGATGCCGTTCACCTACTCGATCGCCAACGGCCTGGGCGCCGGCTTCATCTCCTTCGTGCTGATCCGCCTCTTCCAGGGCCGGGCCCGCGAGATCCACCCGCTGATGTGGGCCGTGGCCGCCGCGTTCCTGCTGTTCTTCGGCATTGGCCCGATCGAGGCCGCCCTGGGCATCCACTAGGAGTCGCGCACTCTTCCGGAGGGCACCCCGCCGCAGTGTTTCACCGCGGCGGGGTGCCCTCCGGCGTTTAAGGCCCGGGTTGTCCCCGGCGCCGGGACGTTTCCGGGATTCCGGACAGGACGACGGCGGGCGCGCTGGTTTTCCGCCGGCCGCTGCGGTGAGCTAGGAGCATGCCTCCCCTCTCCCCCGCCCCCGACGTTGCGCCCCAGCCCTGGTCCGGAAGGTTCGACGGCGACGGCGCCGAGCACCGCCGCTGGTGGCAGGCGGTCACGCCGTACCCGGCGGCCTCCCCGGCGGCCTCCCCGGACCGGGCAGGCGGCACCCCCACACCCACGTCCGGGGATTCCCGCGCCGCGGTCCTGCTCGGCTTCGCCAGCGACGCCGGCGTCCGGCGGAACAAGGGCCGCCCCGGCGCGGCCGCGGCCCCGGCCGCCCTCCGCGCCGCCCTCGGCCCCTTGGCCTTCCACTCCGGCCGGACCGTCCACGACGCCGGGGACATCACCGTCGAGGGGGACGAACTGGAGGCCGGCCAGGTCCGGGCCGGCCGGATCGTCAGCGGCCTGCTCGACGCCGGTGCGCTGCCGGTGGTGCTGGGCGGCGGCCACGAGACCGCCTTCGCCAGCTACCTGGGCGTGGCCGGGAGCGCCGCGGTCCGGGACGGGCTGCGCGTGGGGGTGCTGAACCTGGATGCCCACCTCGACCTGCGGGACGAACCGGTTCCCAGCTCCGGCACCCCGTTCCTGCAGATGGCCCGCGCGGAAGCCGCCGCGGGGCGCGCGCTGGAGTACGCCGTCGTCGGCATCTCCGAACCCAACAACACCGCCGCCCTGTTCCGCACCGCCGAACGCCTGGGCGTGGAATACCTGCTGGACGAGGACTGCACCGCGGACGCCGCGGCGGAGTTCGTCGCCCGCTTCCTGGACCGCGTGGACGCGCTCTACCTGACGATCGACCTGGACGTCCTGCCCGCGTCGGTGGCCCCGGGCGTCAGCGCCCCGGCCGCCTACGGGGTGCCGCTGCCGGTGATCGCGGCCGTCTGCCGGCAGGTGGCGGCGAGCGGAAAACTGTTGCACGTGGACGTCGCGGAGCTGAACCCGGAGTACGACGTCGATGCTCGCACCGCCAAGGTCGCGGCGCGGCTGATCGACACGCTGCTCCGCTGACGCCGGGGGTCCCGGGCGCCCTGCCCGGTACTTCTGCCAATGCCAGAGGTCCCCGGAATTACCTAGATGGGGGTGTGCGGCGCGCGGTCCTCGTCGCCGTGGACCTCGATCGCGCGGCGCTCGCGCAGCCGGTCCAGCCGGTTCATCACCGGGGCCGTGGTGGCCCCGTGCAGCACGATCGACATGGCCACCACCAGGCCGACGAAGGCCCAGAGCTGCTGCGCCTGGGCGGCGAAGTTACCGTGCGCCACGGCGAATGCCAGGTAGTAGAGCGAGCCGATGCCGCGAATGCCGAAGAAGGAGATGGCGATCCGTTCCCGCGGGCCGGTCTTGCCCCGAGCCAGCCCGAGCCACCCGGCCAGCGGCCGCACGATCAACAGGAACGCCAGCGCCACCAGCACCTCGGTCCAGCCGATTCCGGCCAGCAGTCCGCGGGCGATCGCGCCGCCCAGGAGGACCAGGATCACCACTGTCAGCAGCCGCTCGAGCTGTTCGACGTAGGAGTGCATGACCCGGTGGAAGCCGTGGGTGCGCTCCGCCGCGCGGATGGTGAGGGCGCAGACGAAGACCGCCACGAAGCCGTAGCCGTCCAGCAACTGGGTGACACCGTAGGCCAGGAAGGTGGCCGCGAGGGCCACGAAGCCCTCCGAGTGGTTGGAGAGCCGGATGGTCTCGTGCCGGGCGGTGAAGAAGAGCCGGCCCAGCAGCTTGCCGGTGCCGAAGCCGAGCAGGACCCCGATCACGATCCGCCACAGCAAGTCCACGGCCAGGAAGTGGCCCAGCCAGGCCGAGGGTGCGGCGCCGACGAAGCTTATGGCGATGGCCAGGTACACGAACGGGAAGGCCAGACCGTCGTTGAGTCCCGCTTCGGAGGTCAGCCCGAAGCGGATCTCGTCCTCGCGTTCGGTCTCCTCGTCCTCGTCCGCCGGCTCCCCCACCTGCACCTCGGACGCCAACACGGGGTCCGTGGGGGCCAGCGCAGCGGCCACCAGGAGCGCTGCACCCAGTCCCAGGCCTAGGAACCACAGCCCCAGCAGGGTCAGGCCCACGATGCACAGCGGCATGGCCAGGCCCAGCATCCGCCAGGTGGTGGACCAGGCCTTCCGGCCCACGGGACGGTCCAGTGCCAGGCCCGCACCCATGAGCGAGATGATGACGCAGACCTCGGTGAGGTGGGCGACAAAGTCCCCGTGCTGCAGCGGGTCAGGGTCCGGCAGCGACGGGATGAGGGTGAAGGCCAGCATGCCGCCGCCAAGGAAGACCATCGGCATGGACAGGGGCGCGTTGCGCAGGAGCTTCGGCAGGATGGCGGCGACGAAGACGGCGATCCCGGCCGCGGTAAAAACGATGCTGGGAGCTTCAAACATGGCGCATGCCCTCCTGTGGAAACCGGATTGCGGGCCCGGGCCGGGGGTCCGGGCGCCGTCCCCGCGGGGAGCGTGCCGTTGCCTCAATCGTTTACCGCTTCTTGCACCCTACCGGCTCCGGACAGGCCCATCGTGCCCCGCAGACTAGAATAGAGGGCGGCCAAACGGCCTGATTCAACGAAAGACCAGTAATGAACACACACACCATGCGGGCCGTCGGCCCCGATGCCACGTCCATCAGCCTCTCGTTTGACAGTGCGCGCGAAGTCCACAGCGGCCTCGAAAACGCCGTCAACACCCTGATCGCCTTGGCGGCCGTCGAACGGCGCTGCGGCATCCGGGTCACCCGGCACCAGCCGGGCGCCTACACCGTGTCCCTCGATGACACCGTGCCCTTCGGCGAGACCCACGAGAGCCGCGAGGCCATCGCCGCGTAGCGGACTCCTGGACATGCGGAAGGCCGGTGAGGAACCTCCTCACCGGCCTTTCGCATGTCCGGGTCCCGGCAGTCTGCGCGTGCTGCGCTAGCTGCGCCGGATCTGGACGCCGTCGGACTTCAGGAACAACTGCGCCTCGCCCGGTGCCGCCGGCACCAGCCAGAGGACGTTGCCGCTGTCCGAGACTTCTTCCACGGACCCGGCCGCGATCAGCTGGGCGTGCTTGAGGATCTCCACCCGGTCCCCCGCGGTGAGGCTCCGCCAGTCCGAGACCGTGGCCGCGAATGCCGTGCGCCTGGACAGGACCGTCCCGCGTGCTTTCATGAACGTCTACCCCTTTGTAGATCTTGTCGCTGTGTGAATCTGTGGTGTGGATCCGTGCTCTGAATCCGCGGCGCGCACCATTGTGGCGCCGGTCATAGTTTTACTACATTCCGCCCCGCCGCGGCGGGCGGGCGCCGAACATTTCGGAGGTTCCCTAAAACGCCCGGCGTCCCCGCATTTTCTGCGTCGTCAGGCCAGATTTCCGACGGCGGATTCGGCGGCGTCACGGACGGCGCCGGAGCCCACCAGCCGGTCCGCGGCCTCCAGTTCCGGGGAGAGGAACCGGTCCGTTCCCGGGCCCTCCACCACGCCGCGGAGGGCGGCGATGACGGCTGAGCCTGCCGGGCCGGGTTCGAGGGTGCCGTCGGAGAGCTGGGTGCGGATGTCCAGGGCCCGCGCGGAGGTGACCAGCTCGATCGCGAGCACCCGGCGAAGGTTCTCCACCGCGCGGCGCAGCTTCCGCGCGGCGTGCCAGCCCATGGACACGTGGTCCTCCTGCATGGCCGAGCTCGGAATCGAGTCCACCGACGCCGGGACGGCCAGCCGCTTGTTGTCCGAGACCAGCCCGGCCTGGGTGTACTGGGCGATCATCAGGCCCGAATCCACGCCGGGATCGGAGGCCAGGAACGCGGGCAGCCCGTGCGAGCGGGCCGGGTCCAGCATCCGGTCCGTGCGGCGTTCGGCGATGGAGCTCAGGTCCGCGACCGCGATCGCCAGGTAGTCCAGGACGTAGGCCACCGGGGCGCCGTGGAAGTTGCCGTTGGAGCTGACCCGGCCGTCCGGGAGCACCACGGGGTTGTCGATCGCGGCGGCGAGCTCCCGCGAGGCCACCAGGGCGGCATGGTCCACGGTGTCCCGGACGGCGCCGGCCACCTGGGGTGCGCAGCGCAGCGAGTAGGCGTCCTGGACCTTGGTGTCGTTGACCCGGTGCGAGGCCACGATCGGGGAGTTCGAGAGGACCCGCAGCATGTTGTCCGCGGAGGCGGCCTGGCCGGGGTGCGGCCGGAGTGCGGCGTGAAGCTCGGGCAGGAACACCTGGTCCGTGCCGAGCAGCGCCTCGACGCTGAGCGCGGCGGTGATGTCCGCCGTCGTCAGCAGCAGCCGCAGGTCCGCGATGGCCATCAGGAGCATGCCCAGCATGCCCTCGGTGCCGTTGACCAGGGCCAGGCCTTCCTTCTCGGCCAGCGTGACGGGTTCGATGCCGTGCGCGGCCAGCAGCTCCGCGACCGGAGCCTCGCCGCGTCCGCCGAAGCGGGTGCCGTCGGGACCGGTGGCCTCGCCCTCGCCCATCAGCACCAGGGCCACGTGGGACAGCGGCGCGAGGTCACCGGAACAGCCGAGCGAGCCGAACTCGCGGACCACCGGCGTGATGCCGGCGTTCAGGACGTCCACCATGGTCTGCAGCACCACGGGCCGGACCCCGGTGCGGCCGGAAGCGAGGGTCTTGGCGCGCAGGAACATGATGCCGCGGACCACCTCGCGTTCCACGGCCGGGCCCATGCCGGCGGCGTGGCTGCGGATCAGCGATTTCTGGAGCTGGGTGCGCAGTTCGGCGGGGATGTGCCGGTTGGCCAGAGCGCCGAATCCGGTGGAGATGCCGTAGGCCGGGACCTCGCTGTTGGCGAGCCCGTCGATGTGGGCGCGGACTTTTGCGACGGCGTCGAGGGCGTCCTGGGCGACGGTGACCCGGGCGTCGTGGCGTGCGACGGCGACGACGTCCTCGGGCGTGACGCCGCTGGCGCCGAGGGTGACGGTGAGCGGTTCATGGGTGGTAATGGTCATCGGAGGTTCCTACTTCGTTGCTTCTGCGGAGTCGGCGGAGTCGGCGGACTCCGTCATGGGGATGCGGACGCCGCGTTCCTTGGCGACCTCGACGGCGCGTTCGTAGCCGGCGTCGGCGTGGCGGATGACGCCCATGCCGGGGTCGTTGGTGAGCAGGCGTTCGAGCTTCTGCGCCGCGAGGTCCGTGCCGTCCGCGACCGAGACCTGGCCGGCGTGGATGGAGCGGCCGATGCCGACGCCGCCGCCGTGGTGCAGGGAGACCCAGGTGGCGCCGGAGGCGGTGTTGAGCAGGGCGTTCAGCAGCGGCCAGTCGGCGATCGCGTCCGAGCCGTCGGCCATGGCCTCGGTTTCGCGGTACGGGGAGGCGACGGAGCCGGAGTCGAGGTGGTCGCGGCCGATCACGATGGGGGCCTTGACCTTGCCCTCCTTGACCAACCGGTTGAACAGCAGGCCGGCCTTGGCGCGTCTCGCCGTAGCCGAGCCAGCAGATACGGGCGGGCAGGCCCTCGAATTCCACGCGTTCCTGCGCGGCGTCGATCCAGCGGTGCAGGTGCTTGTTCTCGGGGAAGAGTTCCTTGATGGCCTCGTCCGTGACGCGGATGTCCTCGGGGTCGCCGGAGAGGGCAACCCAGCGGAACGGGCCCAGGCCCTCGCAGAACAGCGGCCGGATGTAGGCCGGGACGAAGCCGGGGAACTCGAAGGCCCGGGTGTAGCCGCCCTTGCGCGCCTCGTCGCGGATGGAGTTGCCGTAGTCGAAGACCTCGGCGCCGGCGTCCTGGAATTCGACCATGGCCTGGACGTGGCGGGCCATGGAGGCCTGGGCCTTCTTGGTGAAGCCCTCCGGGTCGGCCGCAGACTCGCGGTGCCATTCCTCGACCGTGATGCCCTCGGGCAGGTAGCTCAGGGGGTCGTGCGCGGAGGTCTGGTCCGTGACGATGTCCACGGTGAGTTCGCCGGCGTTGTGGCGGCGGAGGATCTCGGGGAAGACCTCGGCGGCGTTGCCGACGTAGCCCACGGACCAGCCGCGTCGCTCCTCCTTGGCCTTCAGGACCTTGGCGATCGCGGCGTCGAGGTCGGTTTCGACCTCGTCGAGGTAGCGCTTGCCGGCACGGCGGCGGAGCCGGGATTCGTCGACGTCGACGATCAGGCAGGCGCCGTCGTTGAGGGTGACGGCGAGCGGCTGCGCGCCGCCCATGCCGCCGCAGCCGCCGGTGAGGGTCAGGGTGCCGGCGAGGGTGCCGTTCTCGTCGCCGGTGAGCTTGCGGCCGATCGCGGCGAAGGTTTCAAAGGTGCCCTGCAGGATGCCCTGGGTGCCGATGTAGATCCAGGACCCGGCGGTCATCTGGCCGTACATCGTCAGGCCCTCGGCCTCGAGCCGGCGGAATTCCGGCCATGTGGCCCAGTCCCCGACGAGGTTGGAGTTGGCCAGCAGTACGCGCGGGGCCCATTCGTTGGTGCGGAAGACGCCCACCGGTTTGCCGGACTGGACCAGCAGGGTCTCGTCCTTTTCGAGGGTTTCCAGGGTGCGGGTGATGGCGTCGAAGGCGGCCCAGGACCGGACGGCCCGGCCGGTGCCGCCGTAGACCACAAGGTCGTCCGGGCGTTCGGCCACCTCGGGGTCCAGGTTGTTCATCAGCATGCGCAGCGGGGCCTCGGTCTGCCAGCTTTTGGCGGTGAGCTCGGTGCCGCGGGCTGCCTTGACCGGGCGGGCACCGGTGGTGAAATCGGCGGGTGCCATGAGGGGCTCCTTCGTGGGGTGGGGTGGTTCCGGGGAGAGGTTCTGTATCTACTAAAGCCTGCCGGTGGCGCCGGTCACAGGGCTTTGGCGGGGGTGCTGTCCGGAATCCCAGACCCAACTGACTCGCAGCAGAAGCCGTTTTCCGGGCCCAAAACGGCCCCAGCTGCTAGTTAGTTGGGCTGGGGCGTCCGTAGATCCGGACCGAGAGATCGTCGGCGGCTTTTTGACCCGCGCGGCCAGGGCCGGCCACTGCTCCGGCGGCAGCTTGTCCTCGAGGAAGGTCACGGCGACGGCGGCTGTCGGCCAGCCTGCGTGGTCCGTGACGGCAGCGGCGATCGAGCCGAAGCCGGGGTGACCTCGCCGTGTTCGGTGGCGTAGCCGCGCTGCCGGACCTGATCCAGGTGCGAGGAGAGGACCGAGTATTTGGTGATGGCGGTTTCGCTCTCGTGCCGGACGCTGAACGCGGCGGCATTCGGGTAGAGGGCCCGGACCTGGGACTTCGGCAGGGCGGCCAGGATGGCGCGGCCGCTGGCGGTGAGGTGGCTGGGAAGCCGGACGCCGACGTCGGTCACCAGGGAGGGGCGGTTTTTGGCGCGTTCCTCCACGATGTAGAGGACGTCGCGGCCGTGCAGGACGGCCAGGTGGGCGCTTTCCCCGATCTTGTCCACCAGGGCGGCAAGCATGGGGTGGCCCAGCCGGGACAGCGGCTCCTGCCGGGAGTAGGCAGAGCTGAGCTCGAAGGCGCTGATGCCCAGTCCGTAACGGCGTTCCTCATGCAGGTGCAGCACGAAGCCATTGGCCTCCATCACCCCCAGGAGGTGGTACACGCTGGAGCGCGGCAGGTCGAGTGCCGTGGCGATGTTCGACGCCGCCATCGGCCCGCGCTTGGAGGCCAGCAGTTTGAGGATCCGCAGGGTGTTTTCGGCGGCGGGAACCTTGGAGGCGGCCCTGGCAGCGGGGGTGGCGGGGGCGTGCGGTGCAGTTGTCATGTCCGTCCTTCGGCAGGGGATGTCCGGTATCCCATACTTAAGAATGCCTCCGCAGGGGCCCGGCGGAGGCCCCAGCGGTTCACTGATGTCTGTAATCCCAGATAAAACCTCCACCGGACCACGGCCGTAGCAGTCCCCGGCGAACGCTCCGCCGCCGGCGGCAAGCAAGTAGTCCGTGAGAAAGATGGGGTACCTGTTACTCGTGTGAACGGTGGGTGCGGGTGCCTACCGTGGGGAGACGTTTCGATCCGCCGGAAGGAGCACTCCGATGGGCGTTCACGCCGCCAGCCACCTCCAGTCCGCTCCCCATGAACCGCGCGCCGCGGCGCCTCCGGCCGCAGCCCGGGGACACCGCCGTCTCCGTGCCGTGATCAGCCGCCTCGGCGCGTCCCGGGTCCGCTTCCGCGTGGGCCAGGTGGTGGTCGGGGATGACCCCTTCAACGGCCGCCGTGAGGGACGGGTGACGGTCGTCCGGCCACCGTATGTGGGGGTCAGGGTCCCCGGCACGCCGGCAGGAACCCTCGTGTTCTTCGACCACCGCACCGTCCGCCTGCCCGACTGAGTACCGCTCATTCCGTTCCCGCGTCCCAGAAGGAGTCTGTTCCATGCTTCCAGCCGACCGCCCCGCCTACCTGACCATCGCCGAGGTCGCCGACATCATGCGCGTGTCCCGGATGACCGTGTACCGCCTGGTCAAGTCGCACGCCCTGGCCGCCGTCCGGTTCGGCCGCTCCTACCGCATCTCCCAGGCGGCGGTGGAGGGATACATCCGTCAGTCCGCCACCGGCGCGGTGTGAGCCGAGCCGCCGCGTTCCGCATTCTTAGCGGCAATGCGCCGAATGAGGCTCGCTTCGGCTGAAGGTCCCCACCGCACTGAAGCCCCACGTTGACTTGCAATCGCCCCGCATCGCGGACAGGATCGCGGTCATGAGCGATGGAGCGAAAGCGGACCTGTGCCGCTATCTGCAGGAGGGCCGTGATGCCCTGGTCTGGAAGCTTGACGGGCTTGCCGACTACGACGTCCGCCGGCCCCTCACGCCTACGGGCACGAATCTGCTGGGGCTGATCAAGCATTTGGCGGGCGTTGAGGCCGAGTACTTTGGTTCGGTGTTCGACCGGCCGTTCCGGGAGACCCTGAGCTGGCTCGCGCCCGATGCCGAGCCGAACGCTGACATGTGGGCGACTCCCGGGGAGACCCGCGAGGACATCATCGGCCTGTATCGGCGCGTCTGGGCCCATGCCGACGAGACCATCTCCCGGCTTCCCCTCACGGCCGCCGGGGTCGTGCCGTGGTGGCGTGACGACAGCAACCCGGTAACCCTGGCCCGCATCCTGGTGCACGTGACGGCGGAGACGCACCGGCACGCCGGGCACGCCGATATCGTGCGGGAGTTAGCCGACGGCAGCGCCGGGCACCGGGACGGTTACAGCAACCTGCCCGCAGAGGACCAGGCCTGGTGGGGCAACTATTACAACCGCCTCGAAGCGGTGGCGCGCGGCGAGGGCACCCAGGGCTAAAACGTCAGTCCGCTCCGCGCGCGGATCAGTTCCACGCCGGCCTCCGGATCCGCGCAGGAGACCAGGAACCAGGCACCCTTGGACCGGATTCTCAGCGTCGGGCCGCCCACCAGGTAGCCGGTGCCGCCGCCACGGAGAATCCTCAGGCCCATTCCTTCGAGCAGGCCGGTCTCCGGCCCGGGTGCGACCTCAACAAGGTCCGCGTAGGCAACCGTGGTGGAGAAGATTCCGGCAACCCTGACGTGAACTCCGGTTCCGTCGCAGCGGATGCGGGCGGTCAGCCGCCCCGCGGAGACGAAGACGAGCAGCATCGCCACGCCAGCCCAGGCCTGGCCGGTGGACAGGGTCACGACGGCGGTGGCCAGGAGCCCGATCACGGCCAGCACAGCCCTGTACCGGGCCGGCATGCCGGTGCGCAGTTCGTCGCCGCTCTTTTCGTCCCGCCCCATCCCGGCAGTCTTCCGGGTCGGTTCGGATGCGGCAACTCCGTTACTCCGCCGCGCCAAGGACCGCCACGGCTAGACTGGGCGGCCTAGGACGGATTGGGGGATCCGGGGCGCACCACGCCGGGCGTTCCTCGACCGGCCGCAGACCGCGAACGCAAAGGACCACCCGTGACCTTCTTCCAGGACTACCCGATTCCGGCGCTGCCCCCGCGGCCCCGGATGCCCGAGTTCGTGCCGCCGCCCTGGTCAGGGCCGCCGCGCTACGAGCTGCCCGCCATCGTCCCGGTCAGCCGCTTCCTTCACCGGTCTACGGGCCGCGTCGTCGCCGTCGAGTCGGTCAGCGCCTATTCCACCGGGTGCACGATCAACCTGACCTGGACGATCCGCCGGACGAAGGAAGATGACCAGGAATGGGCCGTTATGAACGCCGGCTTCTTCAACCGGTTCGGACCGCCGGGTCCGTCCGTCTCGGGCAAGGACATCTTCCTCTTTGGCATCGAGCTCCCGGACGGGACCAGGGCCAGCATTTCGACTGTTGACCAGTACGCAGGGCCACCGATGGGCCAGGAACCGAACGGCGCCGTCTTCACGTTCAGGTCCGGGGGCGGCCACGGCGGCGACCACGACTTCTCCTCCGCCGGCACGCTGTGGCTCTGGCCCTTGCCGCCGGCGGGCGACCTGCGCCTAGTGACACAGTGGACTTCCATGGGCATCGAGGAAAGTTCGATCACCCTGGACGGTGCGGCCCTGCGCGACGCGGCCGCTGACGCCCAGGCCTACTGGCCCGGCGGGACGCCCGCGTGAACGGCCTCGTCCTGACCGTCACCTTCGCGGCAATCTTCTTCTACATCCTCCACGGGGTGGTCCGGGCGGCCGTGCGCGACGGCATCCTGCAGGCCGAGGAACGGAGGCGCGAAGCGGCCGACGCGCGGAACTGAGGGGCCGCCGAAAAACGAAGCAGCTCTCGCGGAAATAAATTATGACTGCACTCAGTTATGAACAGAGTCAGACATGCGGCGCCCCGGCGGGCGTCGGAACCCTCGAGAAAGCGAAATCCCCATGCCCTCACTCAACAACGCCGTCGTCCTCGTCACCGGTGCGAACGGCGGCATCGGCACGCAGTTCGTGCACCAGGCCCTCGCCCGGGGAGCGGCCAAGGTCTACGCCACCGCCCGCACTCCCCGGACCTGGGACGACAGCCGGATCGTACCGCTGACCCTGGACGTCACGGATCCCGCGTCCATCCAGTCCGCCGTCGAGGCGGCCTCTGACGCGACTGTCCTGATCAATAACGCCGGGGCTAACCCGCCCACGGCGAGCCTGCTGGAGATCACCGAAGCGGACCTCCGGCAAAACATGGAGACCAACTTCTACGGGCCCGTCCTGCTGGCCCGGGCGTTCGCCCCCACACTCGCTGCGGCGCCGGATTCTGTCCTGATTGACGTTCACTCCGTGGCCAGCTGGTACGCGTTCGGCGGGATCTACAGCGCCTCGAAGGCCGCACTGTGGTCCGCCACGAATTCCCTCCGGTTGGAACTGGCTCCCCGGGGCGTCCACGTGGTCGGCGTCCACATGGGCTATGTCGACACCGCGATGGCCGCCCACGCCGATGGCCCCAAAATGACCCCGGCCGACCTTGTCCAGGCCGTCCTCGAGGGGTCGAGGCCGGCGCCTATGAGGTCATCGCCGACGCCACCACCGCGGGCGTGAAGGCCGCGCTGAGCTCGCCCGTGGAGATGCTTTACCCGGAGATCACGGGCGCCGGTCACTAGGAGATTTGGGCCTCGGCCACCTTGGCGCGGACGTCGTCCATGTCCAGCCCCTTGATGGCGGTGATGAGCTGCTCGAGCCCACTCGCGTTCATCGCGCCGGGCTGGGAGAAGACAAGGATGCCCTCGCGGAACGCCATCAGGGTGGGGATGGAGGTGATCCGGGCCGCCGCGGAGAGGGAGGGCTCGGCCTCGGTGTCCACTTTGGCGAAAACGACGTCGGGATGGGCTTCGGAGGCCTTGCCGAACGTCGGGGCGAACATGCGGCACGGGCCGCACCAGGCCGCCCAGAAGTCGACCAGCACGATGTCGCTGCCGGAGATGGTGGATTCAAAGGTCTGTTCGGTGATGTCAATGGTTGCCATGCAATAAAAATAATACCCCCGGGGGTATTTAAGCAAGAGTCGGCCGCGACTTGCTAAATACCCCCGGGGGTATCATCATGGAAGGAGATGAAGGCCACCGCGGCCTTCGGCCCCCATGAAAGGACTGTGGACATGAAGAGCATTTCCGTGGACGACCTCGCTGCCTTGGGCTCCGGGGTCCCGATCATCGATGTCCGCGAGGAAGAGGAGTACGCCGAGGCCTCCGTGCCCGGGACCAGGAACGTCCCGCTCTCCCGCTTCCAGCAGTCCATGGGCGATATCCCCGCCGGCCGGACCGTGTACATCATGTGCGCTTCCGGTGGCCGTAGCTCGCGGGCGACGGCGGCGCTCACCGAGGCTGGGTATGACGCTGTCAACGTCATGGGCGGCATCACCGAGTGGTACCGCAACGGCCACCCCGTGACCTACCAGGCCGGACGCTAGGCATGTCCGCCACCGTGGCCGCGCCGTCGCCCGGAGCATCCCAGCACCGGACCGTCAACCGGCTCAAGCGGGCGCGCGGGCAGCTGACCGCACTGATCGACGCGATCGAGTCCGGCACGGACTGCCGGGCCGCCGTCACGCAACTGGCGGCCGTCCGCGGGGCCCTGGACAAGGCCGGCTTCGAACTCATCTCCAGCGCCATGCGCGACTGCCTCGCCCCAGCCGCCTACACCGGCCCGACGCCAGCCGCCCCGGCCGCCAACGTCGGCGCCACCGGCCCCGCGGCCGCGGCGCCGCCGACGCTCGAGGAACTCCAGGCGCTCTTCCTTCGCCTGACCTGAGCCGTATCACGGTCCCATTCCGCCCCACGTGTTTTCCCCTGACCCCGAATCCCCAGGCACCCCCGAAAGGCCAGACCATGAACATCACCCCTAACGAACTGAATGCCCAGATCAACAACGGCACCGACGCCCAGATCGTAGACGTCCGCGAGGCCGACGAGGTCGCCGCGGGCATGATCGTCGGCGCCCGGCACATCCCCCTTGGCGAGCTGCGGTCCCGGCTTGCCGAGCTGGACAAGTCCCGCCCTGTGGTGGCCGTCTGCCGCAGCGGCCGCCGCAGCGCCGCCGCCGCCGACCAGCTCGCCGCCGCCGGCTTCACCGCCTACACGATGACCGGCGGCATGCTCGACTGGTCCGCCAACGGCCTGCCGGCCGCGTAATCCCCAAAGACCGCCCGGGCGGCGCCGACCCCCAACTGCGCCGTCCGGGCTTCCACCTGCCACGCCACCTGTACCCGGCATGCCGGGCACAGGAGCCGGCAGGCGGACGACGTCGTCCCCGCCTCCGCGGGTGCGCCGTCGGCACCACCCCGCTCCATCCTTTGCTAGACCGAAAGAGATTATGACTTCCACGAACGTCCCCACCCCCGCCGCCACGGCTCCCAAGTCCATCGACGCGGCAACGCTGAAGGCCTGGGAAGACAACCACGATGACCTGATGGTGATCGACGTCCGCGGCGGCGCCGAATTCGACTCGATGCACATCAAGGGCTCGTACCACGTGCCGCTGCCGCTGCTGAGTGAGCATGCCGAGGAATTCGCCGCCAAGATGGGCACCCGCGTGGTGCTGGTCTGCCAGTCCGGCAACCGCGCCGAACAGGCCCGCAAGCACCTCGACGCCGTCGGCCTCGGCAGTGCCAGCGTCCTGACCGGCGGCGTCCCCGCCTACGCCGCCGCCGGCGGCAACGTCGTCAAGGGTAAGAACACCTGGGCCCTGGAACGCCAGGTCCGGATGACCGCAGGCTCCCTGGTACTCGCCGGCGTCGTCGGCAGCAAGCTCCTCTCCCCCAAGCTCGGCCTGCTGGCCGGCGGGATCGGCGCGGGCCTGACCTTCTCCGCTGCGACCAACAGCTGCGCCATGGGACAGATGCTCTCCAAGATGCCGTGGAACCGTTCCGCGAACGAGCCCACCGCCCACCAGGCGCTGCAGAACCTGGGCGCCAAGGCATGATCATCACCGCGGCGGCGTTCGGCCTGATCGTCGGCGGCCTCCTCGGCCTGGTCGGCGGCGGAGGCTCCATCCTCGCCGTTCCCGCCCTGGTCTACGGCGTCGGGCTCCCGCTCTCCGCGGCGATCCCGACCTCGCTGGTCGTCGTCGGCGCCTCCTCGGCCGTCGCGGTGGTGCCACGGCTCCGCAACGTGAACTGGCGCCTGGCCGTGATCATCGGCGCCGCCGGCACTGCCACCGCCTACCTCGGCGCCTACGTCAACCGGCTTTTGGACCAGAAAGTCCTGCTCCTGGCGTTCGCCGCGATTATGGTGATCGCAGGCATCCGCATGATGATGCCGACCAAGACCGCCGGCGGGTCCTGCGCCCTTCCCGGCGGCGGCGTGCACTGGCGCAGCTGCCTGCCGAAGGCGATCGCCACTGGCGCCGTCGTGGGCTTCCTGACCGGCCTGCTGGGCGTGGGCGGCGGCTTCCTGATCGTCCCGGCCCTGACCCTGGTCCTTGGCCTGCCGATGGCGGCCACCGTGGGCACCTCACTGGTGATCATCGTGATCAACTCCATCGCCGGCTTCGCCGCCCACCTGGGCGACCTGCACATCGACTGGGCCGTCACCGCCGCCTTCGCCGTGGCCGCCATGGCCGCGTCCCTGATCGCAGGCAGGCTCGGCACGAACATCCCGGACCGGGTCCTCAAGCGCAGCTTCGGGATCCTGGTCCTGGCCGTCGCCGCCTACGTCACCGCCCAGGCCCTGCTCGCCTAGCGGCATCGCCGACGCCCGCGGCATCATCGACATCACCGGCACAGCGCACCGCGAAAGCGCCGGAAGACACACCGTCTTCCGGCGCTTTTTCGTGCCCCCGGCACTGATCGTGACCCGCCCGGGGTAAGTTGGGCGCAGGAGGCGTAAATGAACGAGATTCTGATCGCGGACGGGAAGGGCCGACTGGGCCTTCGCGGGCAGTACTTCCACCTGGTCTGGGCCCCGGAGTCCGAGGTGGACGCCGACGACGCCCGCGCCTCCATCGAGGCGATGCGCAGCCTGAGCGCGACCCCGCGACCGCTGCTGCTGGAGATCGCCGGGGTGACCCTGAGCAACCCGGCCCGGGCAGCCTTCGCCCACGCCCAGCCCGCCTCCGCTGTGGCGATGATCGGCTCCAGCGTGGTGGACACCATCATGGGGGCAGCCCTCAGCCGCCACGACCACTGCCCGCACGCCTACTTCACCTCCGAGCCGGAGGCCCTGGCCTGGCTGGACAGCCTCGCCGCCCAGCCGGCCGGCAACGCCCACTGAGCCGGCCCCTCTACCGGCCCTCAGCCGGCCCCCCGAAAGCTATCCCAGGCTCTCGAACACCAGGGTCGCCTGAATCCGGTCCCCGCCGGCGAGTCCCTTAGTGCCACGAACTACAAGCCCGGCACGGCGGCTCCCGGGAAGACCACGGGCGGGTTGTTTCCGGGGACGCAAAGGGGCGGCGGCCCGGGTTTCCCCGGGCCGCCGCCCTTGTGGTGCAGTGATTAGCCGGCGTTGACGGCGGACTTCTGCTGTTGTGCCGCCCAGGCGGCGTAGCTGCCGTCGAGTTCGACGACGTCGTAGCCGGCGCGGCGCAGGGCGCTGGCCGCTACGGAGTTACGGACCCCGCTCTGGCAGTAGGAGACGATGGTGCCCTCGGCGGGGAGTTCGTCCAGGTGCCACATGACGCGGCCGCCGCTGAGCTGGTAGGAGCCGGGGATGTGGCCGGCGGCGTGCTCGGTCTTGTTGCGGACGTCCAGCACCATGGCGGCCTCGAAGCCATCGAGTTCCTCCGGCTGGATCAGCTTCGGGACGGAGATCGGCAGGCCTTCGAGGCCGGTGACGTAGCCGGCGACCTTGTCGATGCCGACGCGGACCAGGTGGTCCCACATCTCCATCGCGGCGGCCTGGTCCGGGGCGAGCAGGACCAGCGGGGCCTTGTCCTTTTCGGGGTCGACTACCCAGGCGCCGAAGCTGGCGGTGGACTTGCAGGCCGGGACGTTGACCGAGCCGGTGACGGTGCCCTCGTGGACCTGGGCGTTGGCGCGGGTGTCAACGAAGATGACCTTGTCCGCGGCGAGATCCTTGGCGACGTCGGCCGTGTCCAGCTCGGCCAGGGGTGCACGCTCGCCCATGACGGCGGGGCCTTCACGGTTTTCGCGCTTCATGCGGGCGAAGTAGGCGTGCGCGTCGGGCTGGCCGTCGAGGAGTTCGTTGATGAAGCCCTGCTCGTCGTTGGCCGCGAGGTACGGGCCCCACCAGGCGTAGAGGCGTTCGTAGCCGACAGTGGAGGACGGGATGGCGCCGAGGGCCTTGCCGCAGGCGCTGCCGGCGCCGTGGCCCGGGTGGACCTGGACGTGGTCCGGCAGGGTCAGGAACTTGTCCCGCAGGCTGGCGAAGAGCTGCTTGGCACCTTCGAAGCGGGTGTCGACGCCGCCGGCGGCTTCGTCGAGCAGGTCCGGGCGGCCCAGGTCGCCGGAGAACACGAAGTCACCGGAGAGCAGGTAGCCGGGCTGGTCCGCGAACGCGCCGTCGGTGATGAGGAAGGAGAGGTGCTCCGGGGTGTGGCCCGGGGTATGGAGGGCCTTGACGGTGATGTTGCCCAGGGTGATCGTGTCGTTATCGTTCAGGCGCTCGGCCTCGAAGCCGTACTGCCAGTCAGCCCCGCCCTCGCCGGAGACGTACGCGGTGGCGCCGGTAGCGGCCGCCAGCTCGCGGGTGCCGGAGAGGAAGTCCGCGTGGATGTGGGTCTCGGTCACCGCGACGATCTTCATCCCGTTCGCGGCAGCAAGGTCCAGATAGACGGCATTGTCACGGCGGGGGTCGACCACCAGGGCCTCACCCTTGGCCTGGCAGCCAATGAAGTAGCTGGCCTGGGCGAGGTCTTCGTCATAGATGCGCTCGATAAGCATGGGACTCTCTTTCGTTGGCGTCCAGGAGGAGGATCCTCCGTTGGTCTACACACAACGATAATACCCCCGGGGGTATGTTGCAAGCCTCGCCAATCCGGGCCGGGGACGCTCCGGGATCATGAGCCCGGACGGCCTCCGGGAGGTGGCAGGAAAAGAGATTTCGGCGTGCGGGCACAAAATGGGGGTCGGGCGCGTTGTACCTGAACCAGCAACCAGACAGCAAAGAAAAGAGCACACCCCACGTGGCAACCGACTACGACGAAGTACGCCCCGACGTCGCCGAATCCCGCAATGCTTCCCTTGAAGCCCTGAAGTCCGCCAACTCCCCGGACGCCCGCAGCGTCGTGCTGGAACTCGACGAGGCCGACACGGTCGACGGCGTCGAACTCCCCGGCGCGGACCTCTCCAACGAGGAACTCGTCGTCCAGGTCATCCCGCAGGCCTCCGACGAATTCACCTGCTACTCCTGCTTCCTGGTCCGGCACCGGTCCCAGATCGCCCGCGAAAAGGACGGTCACGCCTACTGCACCGACTGCGAAGGCTGACGGCGGCCCACCGGCCCCACGGGAAAACCGGCTAGGCGCCGCGGTCGTCGCGACGGCGGAAGGAGCCCGGCCACTCGGACCGGCGGATCCGCTTGAGTTCCTCAACAGGTCCCGGCAGGCCCCATTCGTCCCGGCCCAGCCGGGACAGGGGGCCCAGCCGGTCGATCAGTGGATGGTCACCGGCCAGGACATCCCCGGCCACCACGGCATGGGTGACCTCACCGAAAATCAGTACACAATCCCCCATCGGCTGCGTCGCGTGCAGCCGGCACTCGAAGGCCGCGGGCGACTCGGCCACCCGCGGTACCGAGACCGTCCTGCCCGGCTCCCGGGTGAGGCCGGCGGCGTCGAACTCGCTCACGTCGGCCGGAAAATTGGTGCCGGTGGCATTGACCTCGGCCATGAGCGAGGCGGGCGCGAAGTTCACCACGAACTCCCCGCGCTCCGTGATGTTCCGCAAGGTATCCTTCCGGCCCACCGAGGTGAACTGGAGGATGGGCGGCGTCACCGAGGCCACCGTATAGAACGAATGCGGCGCGAGGTTGTCCACGCCCTCGGCGGACGTGCTGGACACCCACGCGATGGGCCGCGGTACCACCAGGGCCGTGAGCAGCCGGTAGAACTCGGCGGAGGACAGGTCCGAGGGGCTGAAATCCTTGCGCATGGGCCCAGCCTAGCGAGGCCCGCGCCGTGACCCGGGACGCGGGGCGGGGCGCCCGTCCGCCGACTGCCCGCACCCCCATTCCCGACTTAACGGCAGGAATCCGCCCGGGCATCGCGCCCGGACGGATTCCTGCTGTTATGTTCCCCCGGGGCCGTCAGCCGGCCGCCCCTAGCGGGCGGACCAGCCGCCGTCCATGGTGTAGCTCGCGCCGGTGACCATGCCGGCGTCGTCGGAGGCCAGCCAGGCCACCAGCGAGGCGACCTCCTCCGGCTCCACGAGCCGCTTCACGGCGGCCTCGGTCAGCATGATCTTGGCCAGCACCTCGGACTCGGGGATGCCGTGGACCTTGGCCTGGTCCGCCACCTGGGACTCCACCAGCGGGGTCCGGACGTAGCCCGGGTTGACGCAGTTGGAGGTGACGCCGTGCGCGCCGCCCTCCAGCGCAGTGACCTTGCTCAGGCCCTCCAGGCCGTGCTTGGCCGAGACGTAGGCGCTCTTGAACGGCGAGGCCCGCAGCCCGTGGACCGAGGAGAGGTTGATGATCCGGCCGAAGTTGTTCGCATACATGTGCGGCAGGGCGGCGCGGATCAGCAGGAACGGAGCCTCCAGCATCAGGGTCAGGATCCGGCGGAAATCGGCCGGATCAAAGTCCTCGATGGGGCTGATCCGCTGGATTCCGGCGTTGTTGACCAGAATGTCGCAGTCCAGGCTGAGCGACTGCAGGGCGTCGGTGTCGAACAGGTCGACGGCCCACGCAGAGCCGCCCACCTCGTCCGCGAGGGCGGTCGCGGCGGCCTCATTGACGTCGGCCACCACCACCTTCGCGCCGCGGGCGGCCAGGGCGCGGACCGTTGCCGCGCCGATGCCGCTCGCTCCGCCGGTGACCAGGGCCTTGCGGCCGTTGAGTGAGTTTTCCATGTACCCAGCCTTCCAGTTCAGAAATTGACGAGTGCTGCAGGTGCTGCTGTCCGGGTCAGCGGACGGAGGCTACGGCCAGGCCTTCGCGCTCGGCGTCGGCCCGGTCCACATCCTCCAGTGCGATGCCCTTGGTTTCCTTCAGGGTCAGCACGGTGGCCGCGGTGATGACACATGCCACCACGAGGTAGATGGCGGTGGGCAGCCAGGAGTTGGTGTCCTTGAGCCAGGCGGTGGCCAGCAGCGGGGCCAGCGAACCGGCGAAGATCGAGGTGACCTGGGAGCCGAGGGAGACGCCTGCGTACCGCATCCGGGTTGGAAACAGTTCGGCCATCAGGGCCGGCTGGCCCGCGTACATGAAGCCGTGCAGGCAGAGGCCGATGGTCACGGCCAGGACGATGACGACGGCGTTCTTGGTGTCGAACATCGGGAAGGCGAAGAACGGCCAGGTGGCGCCGGAGATGGCACCGATGAGGTACACCGGCTTGCGGCCCCAGCTGTCCACCAGGCGGCCGATCTGAGGGATGATCAGGAAGTGCACCAGGTGCGCGATGAGCAGGGCCAGCAGCAGGGACGAGGTGTCGTACTTGTCCACGGTCTTCAGGTAGACGATCGAGAAGCTGACCACCAGGTAGTACATGATGTTCTCGGCGAAGCGCAGACCCATGGACTGCAGAATGCCCTTCGGGTACTTGCGGATGACTTCGCGGACGCCGTAGCTGGCGGCCTGCTCGGCTTCCAGCTGGGCCTTGGCCTCGAGGAAGATCGGCGCCTCGGAGACGTTGGTGCGGATGTAGTAGCCGACGAAGACGATCACGGCGGAGAGCCAGAACGCCACGCGCCAGCCCCAGCCGAGGAAGTCCGCGGCGCTCAGGGTGTTGGACATGATGAACAGCACCAGGGTGGCCAGCAGGTTGCCCACCGGAACGGCGGCCTGCGGCCAGCTGGCCCAGAATCCGCGGCCCTTGTCCGGGCTGTGCTCGGCGACCAGGAGGACTGCGCCGCCCCACTCACCGCCCAGGGCGAAGCCCTGGATGAAGCGGAGGATGACCAGCAGGGCCGGGGCGAGGTACCCGATGTCGACGAAGCCCGGGAGGCAGCCCATCAGGAAGGTGGACACGCCGATGATGACGATGGTCAGCTGCAGGGTGGGCTTGCGGCCCAGCTTGTCGCCGATCTGGCCGAAGACGATGCCGCCCAGCGGCCGGGCGATGAAGCCGACGGCGTAGGTCAGGAAGGCCTGGATGATGCCGTCAAGGTCGTTGCCCGTGGACGGGAAGAAGTACTTGCCGAAGACCAGGGTGGCTGCGGTGGCGTAGAGGAAGAATTCGTACCACTCGACGACTGTTCCCACCATGGAGGCGGCGACGATTTTCTTGAGGCCCTCGCCCTTGCGGGCGGCAGGCGGTGTTGCGGAGCGCTGTTCTACGCTCATAAATAACTCCTAGGTGTCCACGGCGACACAGTGTGTGGTGCTTACCGTCGCGGTGCAATCAGCTGTGATGCACGGCACTGAAAATGGGCTTCATCGAGTATCGCCGCAGATTCGCCGCCGCTCAATGGCCAAACCGGCACGATATGTGTGCAGAATTGCAGATATGAATCTCAATCCGGACGACCTCCTGGTGCTGCTGGCCGTCTCCCGCTCGGCGAAATTCACGACGGCGGCGCAGTCCCTGGGTCTGAACCACACCACGGTCTCGCGCCGGATCGCGGCGCTGGAGAAGGCGCTTGGCGGGCGGGTCCTCTCCCGCGCCGCGGGCGGCTGGGAGCTGACGGACCTGGGCGCCGCCGCCGTCGCCGTCGCCGAAGAGGTGGAGGGCGCCGTGCGCTCCCTCGAGGAACCGGGGAAGACCCCGGACCCGGTGACCGGCGTCGTCCGGATGACCGCAACCGACGCCTTCAGCGCCTACATCGCCGCCCCGGCGGTGGCGAAGCTGCGCCGCCGGCACCCCGGGCTGAGCGTGGAGATCATCACCGTGACCCGGCGGGCACTGCAGCAGCGTTCCGGCCTGGACATCGAGGTGGTGGTGGGCGAGCCGCAGGTACACCGCGCAGAGGCCTCGCGGCTGGGCGAGTACATGCTGGGGATGTACGCCTCCCGCGATTACGTGGCCGAGCACGGGACGCCCGCCTCCCTCGCCGAACTGGAGAGCCACCCGCTGGTCTACTTTGTCGACTCGATGCTGCAGGTGGATGACCTCGATGCCCCGCGCAGGCTGGTGCCGACCATGCGTGACGGGCTCAGCTCCACCAACGTCTTCGTGCACATCGAGGCCACGCGGGCCGGTGCCGGGGTGGGGTTCCTGCCCTGCTTCGCCGCGGACCTGCACCCGGACCTGGTGCGGCTGGTGCCGGACCAGGTCGCCGAGATGCTGCCCTACTGGATGGTGCTGCGGCCCGATTCGCTCCGCCGGCCCGCGGTGGCCGCCGTCGTCCAGGCCCTGCGCGAGGGGACGGACGCCAACCACGACGCACTGATGGGCCGCGGCACGTCCCGGACCTAGGGCTCCGCGGGCGCCGGATCGTGCCGGACGGCAGCGCCGGCGGCAAAGGAGCGGACCCGGGCGTCGTCCCAGAGATGCGCCGGGACGCCGCCGCCCAGCAGCCGCCGGGCCAGGCCCGGATCCTCGCCGAGCGGCTCGTCGCTGCCGGCGATGATCATGTTTCCGTAGCGCCGGCCCTTGAGCATGGCGGGGTCGGCGATGATGACGGTGTGCCGGAAGGCCGCGGCGATGGCTGCCGCGTCCTCGCGGGCGTTGGTCAGCGCCGGGGCGTCCCCGGAGTTGACGACGTAGACGCCGCCGGGGCCCAGGAGGCGCTTGGCGTGGCCAACGTACTCGGCGGTGGTCAGTGGCCGCGGGGTCTGTGAGCCGGCAAAAACGTCCCGGATGATCAGGTCCCGGGTTTCGGGGGTCAGCGATTCGGTGACCTCGCGGGCCTCCCCCACCCGTAGCCGCAGCAACGGGGCCTTGGGCAGGTCGAACCAGCCGCGGACGTACTCGGCCAGCTTGCCGTCCAGCTCCACCACCACCTGCCGGGCCTCCGGGTAGGCGGCATGGACGTAGCGGGCCAAAGAGCACGCCCCGCCGCCCAGGTGCAGGGCGCGCAGCCGGGGCGAGGCCGCCGTCGGCCAGCGGGACTCGACCAGGGCGGCGATCCAGCGCATGTATTCGAAGTCCAGGAACAACGGGTCCGCCAGGTCGATATGGGAGCTCATCACGCCGTTGATGCGCAGCAGCCAGCCGGTGGAGTTGTCCTGGTCCGGGACGAGTTCACAGTCGCCGGTATCGATGGCGTAGACCCCCGCCACTGGCCCGGATTTACCCGTCCCCCGGGGCGCGTCGGCCGCGCCCGGACCGGCCTGCAGCCCCCGCGTTTCCTCGGCCGCGGCGGCTCCGCGCCGGGCGGCCCTGCCCTTCTTCGCCATCAGCTGTCAGCCCCCTCACCCATGCACCAACCCTATCCGCCCGTTCCGGACCACGTCCCGGGCGGCCCTTGTGATTGGAAGCAAAGTTTGCTTACTATTTGTTAGTAATCATGCTTACTATTCGGGTTCCGGTGCTGCGTCACGGCGGGCCGGGCCTCAGATCTAAGACTGGATCTTCAAGGAAAGAGAGCGACGATGACAGAGAACCAATGGCCCCAGGACGACACCTTCGGAACGCCCGGTGAAGCACAGGACGAACTGCGCCCCCGCACCACGTTCCCGTCGGCGGCAAATTCCGGCACGGAGCATGCAGGCACGGGATACCCCGCAACGGAGTACCCGGCTGCCGGCACCACCGGCGGTTACGTCGGTGGGCAGACGCCCTCCGGCGCCGGTTCCTATGAGGCTGACTCGTACAGCACCGGCTCTTACAGCACCGGCGGAACCGGCACGTCGTCCAAGAAGGACGCCGCAAAGGATGAGGCCGCCGATGTCAAGGACCAGGCCGTTGACTCGGCCCAGAACGTCGCCGAGACCGCCAAGACCGAAGCAGCCAACGTCGCCACCGAGGTCAAGAGCAACGCCCGGGACCTGCTGGACCAGGCCCGTACGGACCTGACCGAGCAGGCCGGCAACCAGCAGCAGAAGGCGGCCCAGGGGCTGCACTCGATCTCCAGCGAACTGCACACCATGGCCCGCGCCTCGGACCAGCCCGGCGTCGCCACCGACCTGGTCCGCCAGGCCGCCGAGCGCTCCGCCTCCGTCGCCACCTGGCTGGAGAACCGGGATCCGGGCTCGCTCCTGACCGAGGTCAAGTCCTTTGCACGCCAGCGGCCCGGCGCCTTCCTGCTGGCAGCCGCGGGCGCCGGCATCCTCGCCGGGCGCCTGAGCCGCAGCCTCAGCGCCGGCGCTCCGGAGCAGTCCGCCAACGGCTCCACCGGCACTGCTTCCCGCGCACCGCAGCCCGTCACGCGGGTGCCCGATGCCGGCGTCGCGGTGCCCCCGCCGCCGGTGCAGTACCCGGAAGCCACCACGGCCGCCCACGCGGACACCTACCCGCCCAACCCGCTGGAGGGAGAGGGCTCAGGCGCCCACGCCGGCAGCTGGGCCGAGGACCCGTTGGAGGCGGATCCGTACCGCGTCGATCCCGGCGTCGACCCGGACCGTAAGGACCCGTTCGACGGCGGACGCCGATGAGCACCGAGATGCCGCTGGGCGCCCACGCCCAGGCCACGGATGCCCACGTGAAAGCGGAAACCACTTCCCTGGGTGACCTGCTCGGGGACGTCACCCGCGACATGTCCACCCTGATGCGTCAGGAACTGGAGCTCGCGAAGGCGGAACTGAAGCAAACCACCAGCCGGGCCGGGAAGGGCAGCGGCCTGCTGGCCGGCGCCGGAGTGGCGGGACACTTCGTCCTGCTGTTCCTGTCCCTGGCCCTCTGGTGGGGCCTCGGAACCCTGATGGGACTCGGATGGGCCGGGGTCATTGTCGCCGTTATCTGGGGCATCATCGGCGCCATCATGGCCTCCATGGGCCGCAAGGAGCTCAAGGCGATCAAGGGCCTGCCCCAGACCGCCGAGACCATCCAGGAAATTCCCCCCACTCTCAAGCCCAGCCACTAAAGCGAGGAAAGACAATGAGTCAGAACCCGGATGCCATCCGTGCCGACATTGAAGCAACCCGCGCACGGCTCGGAACCAACGTCGACGCCGTAGCGGACAAGGTCACCCCGTCGAATATCGTCCAGCGCCAGACCGACAAGGTCAAAGACGCAGTCTTCGGAGCGAAGGAGAAATTCATGGGAGCAGCCGACCACGCCGGCAGCAGCACCGGAGCGCACTTCAGCGACGCCGGCTCCGCCGTCTCCGATGCACCGCACCAGGTGAAGGCAAAGACCCAGGGCAGCCCTCTCGCCGCAGGCCTCATCGCCTTCGGCGCGGGCCTCCTGGTCTCCGCCCTGATCCCGGCCAGCCAGAAGGAACGGGAGGCCGCCGATGCGCTGAAGTCGGCAGCAGAGCCGCTCACCACGGAACTGGGCCAGGCGGCCCAGCACGTGGCCGAGGGACTCAAGGAACCCGCCCAGGCAGCCATGGAAAACGTCAAGGCCACGGCCACCGACGCAGCCCAGAACGTCAAGGGCGAGGGCCAGACGGCCGTCGCCGACGTCAAGGACCGCGCCGCTGACGCCAAGGACAATGTCCAGCAGGCCTAGCCTGACCCGGATGGCGGCCGGCTGCCCCCGCTGATGCGGAGGCAGCCGGCCGCTGCGCTTAACCACGAAAGAAGATTCCGATGGCCAAGAACCTCACCCAGGCGCAGACTGGCTCCATGGACGACGCCGAGACCGCCACCAGCAGCACCGCCAAGGCCCGCACGTCCCCCTCCGCTGAGGACGCCCGCAAGCCGGACCGGCCCACCGAGGTCAGCAAACCCTCCTGGAAGTACATCGCCCGCAAGACCCTGCGCGAGTTCACCAAGGACCAGTGCCCGGACCTTGCGGCCTCGCTGACCTACTACTCGGTGCTCTCCATCTTCCCGGCCCTGCTGGCGCTGGTGTCCCTGCTGGGGCTCTTCGGCGACGCGCAGAAGACCACCGGCGCGCTGCTGGACATCGTCCAGGGCTTTGCGCCCGGGCAGACCGTGGACACCATCCGCCCGCTGATCCAGGACCTGACCAGCTCCTCCGCCGCGGGCCTGACGTTCATCCTCGGCCTCCTGACGGCCATCTGGTCCGCGTCCGGCTACGTGGGCGCCTTTGGCCGCGCCATGAACCGGGTCTACGAGACGGATGAGGGCCGGCCCTTCCTGAAGCTGCGCGGCACCATGCTGGGCGTCACCGTGGTCAACCTCCTGCTGGTGGTGGTCATCGCCGCGATGCTGGTCCTCAGCGGCCCGGTGGCCGAATCCGTGGGTAACCTGATCGGCCTGGGCGGCGCGTTCCTGATGGTGTGGAACATCGCCAAGTGGCCGGTCATGCTGATCCTGCTGATCGTCGCGATCGCCATCCTCTACTACGCCACCCCCAACGTGAAGCAGCCCAAGTTCCGCTGGTTGAGCATGGGATCTGCCATTGCCCTGGTGGTCTTCCTGCTGGCCTCGGTGGCCTTCGGCTTCTATGTCGCGTACTCCAACAGCTACAACAAGACCTACGGCGCGATCGGTGGCGTCATCGTGGCGCTGCTGTGGCTCTGGATCCTGAACATGTCCCTGCTGTTCGGCGCCGAGTTCGACGCCGAGACCGAGCGCGGCCGCGAACTCCAGGCCGGGATCGAGGCCGAGGAAACCATCCAGCTGCCGCCGCGGGACACCAAGAAGAGCGACAAGCTGCAGGCCCAGGAGGAAGAGGACATCCGACGGGGCCGGGAGCTGCGCGAGGAGCACGCCCGGCAGGCCTCCGGAGAGCGCGGCGCGGGCCACGACGCCGGCAACGGGTCCGACACGCGCCGCGGGGACCAAAGCCCCTAGCCTCCGCTCGGCCGGGCGGCCTGTACTGAGGTGAAGCCGCACTGCTGGGGTGCCGTCCGCCTACCCGGGAGGATCCATGCCGGCAGCCGCAGCAGGTCAGCGCGCCGCCGTCGTGGCCGGGTACGACGATTCGGATTCCGCCCGTCTGGCCGTCCGCTGGGCGGCACGGCATGCCGCCGCCGTCAAGCGCCCCCTCGAGGTGGTGCACGCCTGGGTCTGGCCGGTTTTCACCTCCAACCTGGGCCCGGTCAGCGGCGTCGCCGGCAGCGGGCTGCGCCAGGCCGCCGAGACCATCCGCGACGCCGGGGCGGCGCTGGCCCGGGCCGCCGCCCCCGGCCTGACGGTCACCGCCCGGATGCTGCCGGGGCTCCCGGCCCCGGTGCTGCTCGACGCCGCCGGCGGCGCGGCCCTGCTGGCGGTGGGCAGCCGGGGACTCGGCGGCGTGCTCGGCCGGCTCGCCGGCTCCGTCTGCGCGGACCTCGCTGGCTCCGCGCCCTGCCCGCTGATGGTGGTCCGGCGGCTCACCCTGCCGGGCCAACCGGTGGCCGCCGCCGTCGACGCCGATGCGGTACGGGCCGCCGTCGTGGCCCAGGCCGCTGCCCTCGCCACGGCCACGGGCACCGGCCTCGAAATCCTCCACGTCGCCCCCGGGCGGGGCGCCGGCCGGGCCGGGGACGGGGCCGCGTTCCTTGCGGACGCCGTGGCCGAGGCCCGTCGCTTGGCCCCCGCACTGGCCGTCACCGGAACCCTGATCACCGGGCGGCACGTGGCACGGGAGCTCTCGGCCGCAGCGGCCGGGGCCGATGTCCTGGTCCTGGGGTCCCACCACCGCGGCACCGGCCCGGGCAACACCGTCTCCGGGGTTCTGCAGCAGGCACCCTGCAACGTCCTCATCGCCCGGGAGGTCCCATGCGGGCCTGGTGGGTAGGCCGGCCCGGACCCGCGGACACCCGCCCACTGGTGGCCGGCGAGCGGCCCGATCCCGTGCCCGGCCGGGGCGAGGTTCTGGTGCGGGTGCGTGTCTGCGGGGTGTGCCGGACCGACCTGCACCTGGCCGAAGGGGACCTGCCGCCGAAGCGGCCCGGCGTGGTGCCCGGGCACGAGGTGGTGGGCGACGTCGTCGCATCCGGGCCCGGGGCCGACCGGTTCCAGGCCGGCGAGCGCGTGGGGGTCGCCTGGCTCGGGGGCACCTGCCGGGTGTGCCGGTTCTGCGTCCGCGGGCAGGAGAACCTCTGCCTGGCGCCCACCTTTACGGGGTGGGACCGCGACGGCGGCTACGCGGACCTGGTGACCGTGGCCCAGGACTTCGCCTACCGGCTCCCGGAGTCGTTCCGGGACGAGGAGGCCGCGCCGCTGCTGTGCGCCGGGATCATCGAGTTACCGCGCCCTGCTGCGCGCGGACCTTCCCGTGGGCGGCCGGCTGGGGATCTACGGCTTCGGCGCCTCCGCCCACCTCGCCGCGCAGGTGGCCCTGTACCGGGGCGCCAGCGTCTACGTGATGACCCGCTCCCCCGCGGCCCGGGCCCTGGCGCTGGAGCTGGGCGCCGTGTTCGCCGGTGACGCGGACGAGGACCCGCCGGACCCGCTGGATTCGGCCATCCTGTTCGCCCCGGTGGGCACCCTGGTGCCCCCGGCGTTGCGGGCGCTGGACCGCGGCGGAACGCTCGCCGTCGCCGGCATCCACCTCAGCGACATCCCGGCCCTGGACTACGCCACCGACCTCTTCCAGGAACGGCAGCTGCGCAGCGTCACCGCCAACACCCGCGCCGACGGCGAGGAGTTCCTTCGGATCGCCGCGGAGATCCCGCTCCGGCCCAGCACCACCGCCTACCCGTTCGAGGAGACCGGCCGGGCGCTGCAGGACCTGGCCGCCGACCGGGTGACCGGCGCCGCCGTCATCCGGGTGAGGGACTGAGCTTCATACGTGGCGCACCGGGTGCCCGCTCTCAGTGCGCCGTCTCAGGGCACGGCCCGGAACTCGTGCCGTTGCCCGGCCTGCAGGAACACCTCCTGCTGCCCCACCCGGACCAGCACCGGCGCGGCGTCGCCCGGGGCTGCGGTGACGGCCAGCCGGCCCGGTTCCAGGTGCACCGCCAGCAACTGGTCCCGGTACCGGACCTGGAACCCGACCCGGCGCAGCTCGGCCGGGAGACGGGGCGTAAAGGTCAGCGCGTCCCGGGTGATCCGCAGGCCCGCGAAGCTGCGCTGGACGACGTCGATGGTCCCCGCCATCGCGCCCAGGTGGATGCCCGAGCTGGTGGTGCCGCCCTGCGTATCGTCGAGATCGGCGTCGAGCGCCTCACGGAAGGTGGCCCAGGCCTGTTCCGGGTCCCGCTGGGCCAGGACCGAGGCGTGCGCCACCCGGCTGAGGGTGGAACCGTGCGCGGTGCGGGCCAGGTAGTAGTCCACGGTGGCGGCCAGCTGCTCCGGGGTGACCGGATAGCCCAGCCGGGCCAGGAACCCGGTGAGCTGGTCCTCGCCCAGGACGTAGAAGAGCATCAGCACGTCCGCCTGCTTGGCCAACCGGTACCGGTTCGGGCTGTCCCCCTCCGCCTCGAGGATCAGGTCCAGGCGTTCGATGTTCCGGTAGCGGCGGCGATACCCGGCCCAGTCCAGCTCCCGGAGCTCGCCATAGCCGGCAAACTGGCTGATGATGCCCTCGCCGTGGAAGGGCACGAACATCCGCCGGCTCAGCCGGGCCCACCGGGTGATCTCCGCCGTCGTGATCCCCAGCCGGCCCTTGAGGTCCTCCATGTCGAAGCCCCGGACCGAGCGCATGATCCACTCGGCCTGATCGAAAACCCACGCGGCCATGACGTTGGTGTAGGCGTTGTCCGCCAGGCCCGCATCCGGGTGCTCCGGTGGTCCGGTGTGATACTCGTCCGGGCCCATGACGCCACGCAGGTGGAACCGGTCATCCGCGGGATCGTGCTCGGCCATGGACGCGAACAGCCGGGCCACCTCCACGATCAGTTCGGCGCCGTGCTGGGTCAGCCAGCCTCGGTCCTGGGTGGCTTCGAAGTACTGCCAGGCGTTGTAGGCCACGGCCAGGCCCACGTGCCGCTGCCGGTGGGAGTAGTCCGGCAGCCAATGCCCGGAAAGCCTGTTGTAGAGAAGGCTGGGGGTCTGTTCGGTGCCGTCGCTGCCGCTCTGCCAGGGGAACAGGGCGCCGGAGAGGCCCGCCGCCCGGGCCGCGTCCCGCGCCGTCCCCAGCCGCCGCCACCGGTAGTCCAGCAGCTCGCGGGCCAGGGACGGCAGCCGCGAGTTCAGTACCGGCAGGACGAAGAGCTCGTCCCAGAAGACGTGCCCCCGGTAGCCCTCCCCGTGCAGGCCGCGGGCCGGGACGCCGGCGTCCAGCTCCGCGGTGTGCAAGGTGAGGGTCTGCAGCACGTGGAAGACGTGCAGATTCAGGATCAGCTGGGCCTGGGAGGGGGCATCGGAGTCGATGATGAACGGGGCCAGCAGCAGGGACCACGCGCGCTCGTGGTCGGCCACCAGCTGCTCGAAGGTGCCGGCGCGGGCCAGGACGGCCTGGGCGCCCGCCAGCGGCGAGGAGACGGCGTGGTCCCGGGAGGTGGCCACCGCCACCGTCTTGGTCACGGTCACCGGCGCCCCCTCCCCCACGGCAACCTCCAGGTGGTGGGCGTAGAGCCCGGCGGACTGGTGGTATGCGGTGTTCGCCGGGCCGGACGCCTCGGTGCGCAGGGCCAGCGCAATCCCGATCCGGCTGCGGCTGGTGCGGACCTGCACGTCGAGGCCGACGGCGCCGGGCCCGGGGGCGTTCGCCCGGTTCTCCGCCACCTGTACCCCGGTCAGGTGGCGCTGGGCGAGGCCGCCGTCCTCGGGCACGTTGGCGTTGCGCACCGCGGTGTCACAGCCGCTGCTGACGCTGATCCTGCCGCTCCAGCCATCGGCGGTGATGACCGTCTCCAGTGCCGCCAGGTGCGGTTCGGCCATCGACACCAGCCGCCGCTGCACCACCCGCAGCCGCCGCCCGGCGTCGTCCTCCAGCTCCGCCTCCCGGGTCAGCAGCGCGCGTTTCCAGGTCCAGGGTGCGCCGTTCCCGGCGCAGCCGCAGCCCGCCCTCCGACCACCAGGGCCCGTCCTCGATCCGCAGGTCCAGGTGCAGCCAGTCCGGCATGTTCACCATGTGCTCGTCCGTGGTCCGCTGGCCCTCCACGGTGCTGGTGAGCCGGTTGTACACCCCGGCCAAGTAGCTCCCGGGGTAGTGGATGGGGCCGGCGCGCTGTTCCGGAGCCGTCCCGCGGGTGGCCAGGTAGCCGTTGCCCAGGGTGGTCAGCGCCTCCCGGTGCCCCTCGTGCGCCGGGTCGAAGCCCTCGTAGACCAGCAGCCAGGGGTGGGTGATGACCAGGCCGATGTCCAATTCGCTGACGTCCTCCACCACGATGTCCGCGCCGGCGGCCTCCAGGTCCGCGCGGTGCCCGTCCCGGTCGATGCCGACCACCAGGCCGAAGCCGCCGCGGCGTCCCGCCCGGACCCCGGCCACCGAGGCCTCGATCACCATGGCCCGGCGGGGCGGGATGTCCAGCTTCCGGACCGCCTCCAGCGGGAGGGCGGGGGCGGGTTTCCCGGGCAGGCCCCGGTGCGCCGCCGTCTGCCCGTCGGCGATCTGGTCGAAGGCGCCATCGAGTCCGACGGCGGCGAGCAGCGGTGCCGCGTGCGGGGCGGAGGTGGCCAGCAGCACCGGGACGCGGCCGGCCCGGAGCCTTTCCAGCAGCGCCACCGAGCCGGGGTAGGCCCGGGGCGGGTCCGCCGCCAGGGCCGCCGTGAAGAGCTGGTCCTGCCTGGCGCCCAGGCCTGCCGCCGTCCACTCCCCCGGCTGGTCGGCGGGGTTTCCGGCCGGGACCGCCGCGCCACGGGAGGCCAGGAAGCCCGCCACCCCCTCGGCGGGGGTTCGGCCGTCCAGGTAGGCGGTGAAGTCGGCGGCGGTGGGCGGGCCGCGCCGGGCGGTGGCCGGCAGCCGGGGGTCACGCAGGACCTCGTCCAGCAGGATCCGCCAGGCCGCGGCGCGTTGTTCGGCGGTGTCCAGCAGCACGCCGTCGAGTTCGAAGACGACGGCATCCACCGGCGCCAGTGCGGCGGCGACTGTGGGCGAGACCGTCATGCGTTATTCGTACCAGCCTTCCCGGGCGCGCGACAGGCCTGCACCACGGCCGGGGGCGGCTCAGCGGAGGAGGGCATCGAGGGTGGTGAAGCCGTAGCCGGCGGCCCGGAGCCGGGAGATCAGTTGCGGCAGGGCGTCCGCGTCGAGGGTGCTGCCGTCGTCGGGGTTGGAGCCGATGTGCATCAGGACGATTTCGCCGGGGCGCAGCCCGGCGAGGGTCCGGTCGAGCACGGTCTGGACGTTGATGCCGCCGCTGGTTCCCTTCCAGCCGAGCGTGTCCACCGTCCAGCGGACCGTCACGTAGCCCTGGGCGTTGACGGTGGCGATGGTGCGCGCGTCCCGCTCGCCGAACGGGAACCGGAACAGCGGCCGGGCGGTCCCGCCGCCGGCGTTGATGGCGGCCTCCGCGCCGGCGAGCTGCTGGGTGATCTGGGCGTCGGTCAGGCCGGTGAATCCGGGGTGGGTCATCGAGTGGTTGCCGATCCGGTGACCGCCGGCCACGATCGCGGCCACGCCCGCCGGGTTGCCGGACGCCCACGCGCCGGTGAGGAAGAACGTCCCGCGAACGCCCGTCGCGGAGAGGGTCTGCAGGATGCTGGGCAGCCCGGCGGAGTTGGCCCCGGCGTCGAAGGTCAGCGCGACCACCGGCCCGGCGCCCGGGATGACCTCGACGTCGGCGCCCCGGAGCGCGCCCGGAAACGGGGCGGCAGGCGGAACCGGGGGTTCCGGGGCGGGCGGGGCGGGAGGTTCCGGTGCCGGTGGCTTGGGTGCGGGCGGTGCCGGGGCGCCCGGCTCAGCGGTGGAAGGCTCCGGGGTGGATGATTCAGGGGCTGATGACTCAGGCGCGGACGACGAGGTAGCCGGCGACGGGGACGCCGTCGTCGTGGCTCCGGACGGGGACGACGGCGACAGTGACACCGTGGCCGGGGACCCGCCCTGCGGACCGGAACCCCGCGGCCCCGAGGCCAGCAGCACCGCCCCGGCCACCGCGGCCGCCACGAGCAGGACGGCGAGAACCGCCGCCAGGAGCCGGCGCTGGCCGCCGGCGGGGATCGACCACATGCCCCACCGTGACGCCGGATCCACGGGTCGGGATAGGGCTGAAGGACCCCTCCACCGGCCCCGAACCCGCGGCTTCGGGGCAGTAGGATGCAGGGAGAGGCATATCCCGGAATCGGCGCTGAAGCAAGGCAGGGACCCCGTGAAAACTCTCCTCCGGTACCCGCTGGTGGCAGGCACCCTGGCCGTCCTGCTGGCCGTGATCCTGCTGCTGGTGTCCGGCCAGGAGGGCATCGCCCGGTGGACCGCCAGCCTCTACGCTCTGGCCGTCGCCGCGTACCTGGCGGTGGGCATGGTCCGCCGGCTGATGGGCGGCACCTGGGGCATCGACATCCTGGCGGTCACCGCGATCGTCAGCACCGTGCTGGTGGGCGAGTTCGTCGCCTCCATGATCATCGTGCTGATGATGGCCGGCGGCACCGCCCTGGAGGACTTCGCGGCCGGCCGGGCCAAGGCGGAATTGACCGCCCTGCTCGAACGCGTCCCGCAGACGGCGCACCGCGAGCGCGCCGGGGTGGCGGCGGACGGCACCCACGGGGACGGCAGCCTGGCCGACGGCCAGCACGAGGACGTGGCGGCCACGGACGTCCGGATCGGCGACATCCTGCTGGTCCGGCCCGGCGAGGTGGTTCCCCTGGACGGGGTCCTGCTCTCCGAGTCCGGCACCTTCGACGAATCCTCCCTCACCGGCGAGAGCCTGCCCGTTGAACGGGCGGCCGGGGAGAACCTGATGAGCGGGTCACTGAACGGCGAGGCGGCCGTCCGGATGCGGGTCACGGCCCGGATGGAGGACTCCCAGTACAGCCGGATCGTGGCCCTGGTGCGGGAAGCCGCGGAAAGCAAGGCCCCGATGGTCCGCCTGGCCGACCGCTATGCCGTCCCGTTCACGGCGCTGGCGTACGTGCTCGGCGCCGTCGGCTGGATCATCAGCGGCAGCCCGGCCCGCTTCGCCGAGGTGCTGGTGGTGGCCACGCCCTGCCCGTTGCTGATCGCGGCCCCGGTAGCGTTCCTGGGCGGGATGAGCCGCGCCGCCCGCGGCGGGATCATCGTCAAGTACGCCGGGGTGCTGGAACTGCTGGGCCGGATCCGCACCGCGGCGTTCGACAAGACCGGCACCCTCACCTACGGCCGGCCGGCGCTGGTGGAAATCCGCACCACGGGCGCCCTGGACGAGGACGAGGTGCTGCGCCTGGCCGCGTCCGCCGAGCAGTATTCCTCCCACGTGTTGGCCGCGTCGGTGATGGACGCGGCCAGAGCCCAGGTGCTGGGCTTCCACAGCGCCTCCGAGGCCACCGAATACGCCACGCACGGGGTCCGGGCCCGGCTGGACGGTCGGGACGTGGTGGTGGGGAAACCGAATTTCGTGGCCGAATCCGCCAAAGGGGTGGTGGAGACGGAGCTGGTGTCCGGGCAGCTGGGCATCTACGTGGGGGTGGACGGCAAATTCGTAGGCTGCCTGGTGATGAGCGATCCGCTCCGGGACGAGGCGCGCCGGACCCTGGGCGAACTGCAGCGCCTGGGCGTGTCCCGGACCGTGATGCTCACCGGCGATGCCCTGGCCACGGCCGAGCACATTGCGGCCGCGGCGGGCCTGACGGACGTCCGGGCCGAGTGCCTGCCGCCGGACAAGGTCGAGGCGGTGCGGTCGCTGCCGCTACGGCCGGTGATGATGGTGGGCGACGGCGTCAACGACGCCCCGGTCCTCGCCGTCGCCGACGTCGGGATCGCCATGGGTGCGCGGGGCTCGACGGCGGCCGGCGAGTCCGCCGACGTCGTGATCATCCTGGACGACCTGTCCAAGGTGGCCTCCGCGGTGCGGATCGGCCAGCGCACGGTGAAGGTGGCGCTGCAGAGCATCTGGATCGGCATCGCGATGAGCGTGGCCCTGATGGTGGCCGCGGCCGCCGGCTACGTTCCGGCGATCGCGGGCGCCCTGTCCCAGGAGGTGGTGGACCTGGCCACCATCCTGAACGCGCTGCGGGCGCTGAGTGCGGGGCGGAAGGGAACCCGGACGCCGGCGCCTGGGGTGAAGTGATCGTAGAGGGTATGCCTCACCGGGCAGCCGATTGCGGCACACCCCAGGAGGCGAGGAGGCGCAGCCTCTCAGCCGAGGGGGATCCGGGTTCGGCCGAGTAGACCAGGAGGACATGGCCCGGATCCGCCGTGATGGCGAGCTCCTCATAGGCGAGGGTGAGCTCACCGACGACCGGATGAAAAAAGCGCTTGGTCCCCGACCCGTGGGTGCGGACATCATGGGCTCCCCACAGCCGGCGGAAGACGTCACTACGGGTCGACAGCTCGCCCACCAGGTCCTGGAGATGCTTGTTGTGCGGGTCCCGGCCGGCTTCCGCCCGCATGATCGCTACGCACATATCGGCGAAGAGATCCCAGTCCGGATAAAACTCCCGCGAGGCTGGGTCCAGGAACTGGAAGCGGGCCAGATTCGGTGTCCGGCCGCCGTCGCCAATCACCGGTGAGTAGAAGGCGCGGCCGAGTTCGTTGGTGGCCACCATGTCCTGGTGCGCGTTGCGGACGAAGGCGGGGCCGTCAGTAATGGAACTCAGCGCCCATTGAAGGCTCGGGCGCAGGGCGGGGTTGCGGATGGCGCTGCGCCGCCGCGCACGGCCCGAGCTGGGAATTCCGTCGGCCGCCCGGGCCAGGTCAAGAAGATGCGCCCTCTCCGTGTCGTTCAGCTGCAGGGCCTCGGAGATGGCGTCGAGCACAGAGGCCGAGGCCCCGGCGATGGCTCCGCGTTCGAGTTTTGAGTAGTACTCGACGCTGACACCGGCGAGCATGGCCACCTCGGAGCGGCGCAGTCCCTTGACCCGTCGGTTGGGGCCGGAGGGTATCCCGGCGAGCTCGGGGGTGAGTTTGGCCCGACGTGACATGAGGTACTCGCGCACCTCGGCTCGATTGTCCATGCCTATGACCATACGACGATCCTCGCGGTGGAGGGATGCCCTGCCAGTACACCTCTTGACAGGGACTTCTTCGGTCTGCCGATAAGGGTTTTGCTGGATACATGACTGATTCCTCCACCCTCAATCAGACGGGCCGACATGGCCGGTGGTTGGCGGCGCTGTTGCTGGTGCTGACGGTCTTTGGACCCATTTCCATGGACCTTTACCTTCCGGCTCTCCCTGCCCTGACCGCCGAGCTTGGCGCGAAGACGTCCACGGCACAGCTGACGGTCACCGCGTGCCTGTTGGGGCTGGCGGCGGGGCAGCTGGTCGCAGGCCCGCTCTCTGACCGTTTTGGCAGGCGAAAGCCGCTCCTGATCGGGGTGGCCGCGTACGTCGTCGTGTCGACGCTGTGTGCGATGAGCCCCACCGTTGAGGTGCTGGTGCTCGCCCGGCTGGTCCAGGGCGTGGCCGGCGGCGTCGGGATCGTGATCGCCCAGGCCGCCGGCCGAGATGTGTACGACGGCGGCCGACTGATCCGCTTTTACGGCCGACTGACCGTTATCGGCGGCTTTGCGGCCATCGTGGGCCCCTTGGTGGGCGGTGCGCTCTCCGCGGTGATGGACTGGCGGGGCCTGTTCCAGGTCCTTGCGGTCATTGGTGCGGCGATTCTGGCCTGGGTCGTCGTCGGGTTTGGCGAGACGCTGCCCGCGGGGTCGCGCACCCCGGGCGGGTTCGGCCAGGTGGGCCGCGATATGCGGGTTCTGTTCCGGGACCGCGGGTTCGTCGGCGCTGTTGTGGTTCAAGGGTTTGTCTACGCGGCCCTGTTTGCCTATCTCAGCGGCGCAACCTACGTCCTGCAGGGTGTCTACGGCCTTTCCCCACAGCAGTACGCCATGGCCTTCGGCCTCAATTCTGCAGGGTTCATGGTTTTCGGCTACCTCGCCGGCCGGTCCAGCGAAAGGTGGAGCATCACCGGGACCCTCATGATCGGCCTGGCCATGTGCGCGGCCGGAGCCGGGGGAATTCTGACCGCCGGTATCACCCACCTTCCCTTGCCCGCGGTGATAGTTTCCCTGCTTCTCCTGGTGAGCGGGACCGCGGTCACCAGCCCGCCCTCGACCACCATCGCACTGGCCGGCTATCCGACCATCGCCGGCGCCGCTTCCTCCTTCCTCGGTGCCGCCCGCTTCGCTCTCGGTGGAGTCGCCGCCCCGCTGGTCGGACTCGCCGGAGCTCTCAGCATCCTCCCGCTGGGCCTGGTGACCGCCGCCGCGATCATCCTGGCAGCTGCGACCGCCCTGGTCCTGCTGCCCCGGGCGTCGCGTCCGGCAGCCCCGGAAAGACCGTCCTCTGAAACACCCGTTCCAGAGCATTCCCATCACTGAAAGGAAACACCATGCACGGCACCGAATTTAGCCAGATCTTCCCGCTAGGCCAGAAGAACGACGCGTATGCGCAGTACTTCACCGGCCAGAGTTACCTGGCGCCCCTCGCCTCGGGCACAGTCCCCGTCAGCAACGTCTCCTTCGAGCCGGGATGCCGCAACAACTGGCACATCCACCACGGCACAGACGGTGGAGGCGACCAGATCCTGCTCTGCACCGCGGGCAGTGGCTGGTACCAGGCCGACGGTGAGGTCCCCGTCAGCCTCGAACCGGGAACGGTGATCCAGGTACCGGCCGGAGCCAAACACTGGCACGGAGCGAAGGCAGACTCGTGGTTCTCCCATCTCGCGTTTATCACCCCGGGCAACAACCTCCGCAACGAATGGCTCGAGCCGGTCACCGACGAGGTGTACGGCGAGCTACCCAAGAATGGAGCAGAAGAATGACCAGTTTGAATGAAACGCTCACCCTGTCGAACGGCGTCGACGTGCCCACGCTGGGGCTGGGCACGTGGTTCATCGACGATGACAAGGCTGCCGAAGCGGTGCGCCAGGCCATCGCAATCGGATACCGAAATATTGACACCGCCCAGGCCTATGGAAACGAGCGCGGCGTCGGTGAAGGCATCCGCACCTCAGGGGTGGCCCGCGAGGAACTCTTCGTTTCGACCAAGCTCGCCGCCGAGATCAAGGACTACGCCGGGTCCCTCGCCGCGATCGAGGGGTCGCTTGAGAAGCTGGGCCTCGACTATGTCGACCTGATGCTGATCCATGCCCCGCAGCCTTGGGATGACTTCCGCGGAGGTGACTACGCCGAGGGCAACCTTGCCGCGTGGAGGGCATTGGAAGAGGCACACCGGGCCGGGAAGCTCCGTGCGATCGGCGTCTCCAACTTTCTCCAAGCCGACCTGGAGAACATCCTCGACCACGGAACCGTCGCTCCGCACGTCAACCAGATCCTCGTCCACGCGGGCAACACCCCCACCGATCTGATCGACTACTGCCAGTCGCGGGGCATCGCGGTGGAGGCCTACTCCCCGATCGCCCACGGCCAGGTCCTGAAGAACCGGGAGATCGCGGCGATCGCCGAGAAATACGGGGCGAGCGTGCCACAGCTGTGCATCCGCTACACGCTGCAGCTGGGCGCCGTGTCGCTGCCCAAGACCGCTAACCCGGCCCACATGCGGTCAAACGCCGAACTCAGCTTCACAATCTCGGACGAGGACATGGAAACGCTTCGCACTCTCGATGAGAAGAACTACGGCGAGCACGCCGCATTCCCCGTCTATTCCGGAAAGTAGAAGAAATCGACAATGCCCGAAAAAGTGACAGCCGGCCGGGACGCGCTCGGTGATTTCGCCCCGACGTTCGCCGGGCTCAACGACGACGTCCTCTTCGGTCAGGTCTGGGCCCGCGAAGAACAACTCTCCCCGCGGATCCGCAGCATCGTCACCGTGACGGCCCTGATGGCCAGCGGAGTGCTGGACAGCTCGCTCCGCCATCACATCGGCCTCGCCAAGGCCAACGGGGTCACGGCCGAAGAAATGGCAGAGGTGCTGACCCACGCGGCGTTCTACGCCGGGTGGCCCAAGGCCTGGGCAGCGTTCCGTATCGCGACGGAGACCTATGGTGTCGATCTCCCGCGGTAGGCCTGTCCGGGCCTAACGCTCCCTACCCTCCCGTGGGCCGCCGCTCCGCCTCCGCGATCAGCGGGACGGTCCTGAGGTAGCTGTCCGGGTTCAGCGAGATCGAGTCGATGCCCTCTCCCACCAGGAACTGCGCGAACTCCGGGTGGTTGCTGGGGCCCTGGCCGCAGATGCCGATTTTGATCCCGGCCATGTGCGCCTGATGGATCGCCTCACTGATCATCGCCATCACCGCCTCGTCCCGCTCGTCAAAGAGCGCCGCCAGCCGCGCCGAGTCCCGGTCCACGCCGAGGATCAGCTGGGTCAGGTCGTTCGAGCCGATGGAGAACCCGTCGAAACGGGCGGCGAACTTCCCGGCGAGCACCACGTTGGCCGGGATCTCGCACATCATGTAGACCTGCAGGCCGTTCTCCCCCGGACCAGGCCATTCTCCGTCATCACCGCCAGCACCTTGTCCGCCTCCTGCGGGGTCCGGCAGAACGGCACCATGACGATCACGTTGCCGAAGCCCAGCCGCTCCCGGACCCGTTTCAGCGCCCGGCATTCGAGGGCGAACCCCTCGCGGTAGCGCTCGTCGTAGTAGCGTGAGGCGCCGCGGAAGCCCAGCATCGGGTTCTCCTCGGCCTCCTCGAAGGCCGCCCCGCCCACGAGGTGCGCGTATTCGTTGGTCTTGAAGTCGCTCAGCCGGACGATCACCGGCCGGGGATGGTACGGCGCGGCGATCTTGGCGATCCCCAGGGCCAGGGCGTCCACGAAGTAGTCCCGGGGGTCCGCATACCCGCGCGTGAGCTCCCGGATCTGCGCCGCCTCGCCGGGGTCCGTGACCCGCTCCGGGTGGACCAGCGCCATCGGGTGGACCCGGATCAGGGAGCTGATGATGAACTCCATCCGGGCCAGCCCCACGCCGTCGGCGGGCAGCCGCCACCATTGGAACGCGGCGGCCGGGCTGGCGATGTTGACCATGATCCGGGTGCGGGTCACCGGCAGCTCGCCAAGGTCCACCTCCTCGGTCTCAAACGCCAGGCTGCCGGCGTAGACACGCCCTTGGTCGCCCTCGGCGCAGGACAGCGTGACGGCCAGACCCTCCGTGAGCACCGCCGTCGCGTTCCCGGTACCGACGACGGCGGGCACGCCCAGTTCCCGGCTCACGATGGCGGCGTGGCTGGTGGGTCCGCCGTGGTCGGTGACGATCCCGGCGGCGCGCTTCATGATCGGCACCCAGTCCGGGTCCGTCATCTCGGTGACCAGGATGGCGCCGTCGCGGAACCCCTCGATGTCCGCGGCGCTGCGGATCACGCAGGCGGTGCCCTGCGCGATTGAGTCGCCGATCGCGGCACCCGCGGCCAGGACCGGTCCGGTTTCCAGCAGGTGGTGCAGGGTGAAACGGGGTCCCGTCTTCTGCGACTGGACGGTTTCCGGCCGGGCCTGGACCATGAAGAGCTCGCCGGTCTCCCCGTCACGAGCCCATTCCATGTCCATCGGCCGGCCGTAGTGCTCCTCCACGGTCACGGCCCAGCGTCCCAGCGTGAGGATCTCCTCATCCGTCAGGACATAGGCGCGGCGTTCCGCCTCGGAGGTATCCACGGTGCGGGTGCGGGCGTGGCCGCCCCGGCTGTAGACCATTTTCCGGGCCTTGGAGCCCAGGGTCTTCTCGATGATCGGGCTGATGCCGGCCGCCGCGGACGCCTCAGTGAGGAGGGGTTTGAAGACCAGGTACTTGTCAGGGTTGATGGTCCCCTGGACCACGGTTTCGCCCAGCCCCCAGGCGGCGCTGATCACGGCCGCGCGGGGAAAACCGGAGTCCGTGTCAATCGAGAACATCACCCCGGAGGCGCCGATGTCCGAGCGGACCATCCGCTGGACACCGATCGAGAGGGCGACGTCGAGGTGATCGAAGCCCTTGACCTCCCGGTAGCTGATGGCCCGGTCCGTGAACAACGAGGCATAGCAGCGCCGGCAGGCGTCCAACAATTCCGGCTCCCCGGCGACGTTCAGGAAGGTCTCCTGCTGGCCAGCGAAGCTGGCGTCCGGCAAGTCCTCGGCTGTGGCGCTGCTGCGCACCGCCACAGACAAACGGTCCATCCCGGCCCGCCGGCTCAGGTCCCGGTAGTGCTGGCGGACCGCGTCCGCCACATCCGGCGGGAATTCCCCGCCGAGGAAGAGTTCGCGGATGGCCTCGCCGGTCTCGCGCAGCGTGGCCGTCCCGGCGCGGAAAGCGGCCAGCCGGTCACGCAGGTCCGGCTCAATCGCATTCGCCGCAACGAACAACCGGAAAGCAGCGGCCGTGGTAGCGAAACCGTCCGGAACCTGCACTCCCCGGGACTTCAGGGTCTGGATGAGTTCGCCCAGGGAAGCGTTCTTGCCCCCGACCTGGGGCACATCGGCCATGCCGATCTCCTCAAACCACTTCACGTGCTCGGGCATGCGAGTACTCCTCGGGTCGGTCCGCCAATGCTCCGATCCTGCTGCCCGGCGCGGGGTCCGGTCAGAGTCTTTGGACCTTGGGGGCGCCGGCTTGGCGATGCCGGAAGGACTTGTACGCCCAGTCCGCCACGAGGACAGCGGGAACGGCCGCGAGCGCCACGGCCAGCCCGCCGGGCGTCGGCGGCGCGTGGCCCAGCAGCGCCGCCACCGGCCCGAGGAACAGGAACACCACCAGCAGGCCCAGTTCCGCCAGCACGGCCCAGAGCAGCAGGCGGTTGGTGAACCAGCCCAGACGCCACGGGGGCGCCGTGGCGCTGCGGCAGGCGAAGGCGTTGGCGAGCTGGGCCAGGACGACGGTGGTGAACGCCGCACCCGATCCCGCCATCAGCACGTCCGCTGGCGGGAGCGGCGCCCCGGGACTCCAGCCGGCGCCGAACAGCACAGCGGTCTAGGCGGTCATCTCCATAAGCGCCTCCACCGGACCCAGTAGGGCGAAGACCCGGACCATCAGGGCCCGGTCCATCAAATGGCGTCGCTCCGGCGGCCGTTTCAGCGCGCCCTTGCTGGGAGCCTCCGATCCGAGGGCCAGTGCCGGCAGCAGGTCGGTGCCGATGTCGAGGGCCAGGATCTGCAGGACACTCAGCGCCAAGGGGAACCGGCCGCCGGACAGCGCCCAGAAGACGAACGGCGTCAGCTCGGCGACGTTGTCCGTCAGGTGGTAGGTGAGGAACCGGCGGATGTTGGCGTAGGTGGCGCGGCCCTGTTCGACGGCGGCGATGATGGTGGCGAAGTCGTCGTCGAGGAGCACCAGGTCTGCAGCCTCGCGGGCGACGTCGGTACCGCTGAGTCCCATGGCGACGCCGATGTCCGCCTGCTGCAGGGCGGGTCCGTCGTTGACGCCGTCGCCGGTCATCGCCAGCACGTGGCCGCGGTGCTGGAGGAGCCTGGCCACCCGGAGTTTCTGTTCGGGCGTGACGCGGCTGACCACCACGCCGTCACGGTCCAGCAGCGCGGCCAGCACCTCGTCGTCCTCGGGCAGGGAGTGGCCTTCCAGCACCAGTTCGGGCGAGCCGATCAGGCCGGTTTCCCGGGCGATGGCCGCGGCGGTGAAGGCATGGTCGCCGGTGACCATGGCTACCTTGATGCCAGCCTCCCGGGCGGCTTGCAGGGAGACCCGGACCTCGGCGCGGGGCGGGTCGTGCAGGCCGATCAGGCCCAGCAGCGTCAGCCCGGTTTCGACGTCGTCGAGGGAAAACCGGGCGCCGGGGAGTCCCGGGAGGCTGCGCTGCGCGACGGCCAGCACCCTGAGTCCGTGTGAGGCCATCTGGTCCACCATCCGGAGCGCGTGTGCCGCGCCGTCCTCGCCGCCGTTGGCCTCACAGAGCGGAATGACGGATTCCGGGGCACCTTTGACGAAGAGGGTGGTTCCGACGATCGCGGACTCCCGGAGCCGGCGCGGGTCGAAGGCGAAACGGTGTGAGGGTTTCAGCTCCTCGGGGCCGCTGCCCGGTTCCGCGAGCCGGTGGGCCAGTGCATCGATGGCGGCCTCCATCGGGTCGCCCTCAGGGATCCACTGCCCCTCGTGCTGAACCGTGCGGCCAACCGAGGCCGCCCGGGCCGCCGTACCGAGCTGCCGGGCCGCGTGGACGGCCTCGGCTCCGGCATCAGCCCCGTCCCCGTCCCTGATCTCGGCCTCCGGGGCATAGCCCTGGCCGGCGATCTCGAGCAGCCCGGAGGGTGTCCAGACCTCGACGGCGTTCATCCGGTTCTGGGTGAGGGTGCCGGTCTTGTCGGTGCAGATGAAGGTGGTGGAGCCCAGCGTCTCGACGGCCTGCAGGTTGCGCACCAGGGCATTCCGCCCGGCCATGCGCTGCGCCCCGATCGCGAGGGAGAGGGTGACCGTGGGCAGCAGGCCCTCAGGGACCAGCGCCACCGCCACGCCGATCGCGAAGAGGAACGCATCCCGCCAGGAAATGCCGACGAGCAGGGAGAGGACGAAGAACAGGATGCCGATGCCCAGCGCCACCCCGGCCACAATGCGGACAATGCGCTGTAGTTCCAGTGCCAGCGGGCTCGGGGGCGCCTCGACGTTCCCGGTCAGGGTCGCGATCTCGGCGAGCCGGGTGTGGCCGCCGGTACTGGTGACGGTGCCCTCGGCCGTACCGATGACCAGGAACGTGCCGCCGTAGATGCTGTCCCCTGCGGTCTTGGCGGTGGGCTCGCTCTCCCCAGTGAGCATCGACTCGTCCACGGCGCAACCGGCCGCGAGTTCCAGCCGCAGGTCCGCGGGCACCCGGTCTCCGGCCACCAGGACGACGGCGTCTCCGGGCACCAGTTCGGTGGTGTGGACCTTGACCACCCGGCCGTCGCGCCGCACCGAGACCATGGCCGGTAGGAGTTCCCGCAGTTTGGCGGCCGCGTGCTGGGCCCGTGCCTGCTGAATGAAGGCGAAGACACCGTTCACCACGATAACGACGACGATCGCGATGCCGAGTTGAGGCATACCGGCGACAAAAGCCAGCGCCGCGGCCACCCACAGCATGAGGGCGAAGAAGTGGGTCAGCTCCGCAGCCAACCGCCGCCAGCCGGGGACAGGCCGCGCCTGTGGCAACTGGTTTGGACCGTCCTGTTCCAGCCGGCGGGCCGCCTCCTCGGAGGTGAGGCCGGCACTTCCGGAAGCCAGCCCCGCGCCCGCGGATGTCACCGTACGCCCCGCAGTCCGAAGGGAAGCCCCGGCGCCGCCCCGGTTCTCATGGTCCCGAGGATCCACCGCCCGGGGTCCCCGGGTTAGGGCCAAAGGTCACCGGCGCCGGCGGACGGACCTGCCTAGCTGCCGGTGGCCGCCGGCGGGGCCTGCCGGCCCAGGGAGCGCAGGTACGCCGCGAACCCCTGCGGTGCCCGCGCCTGCGTCCGCCCGGAGGTGACCACCCGGACGCTGTCGGTGGCCAGGACGGTGAACGCCAGGCTGCGCAGGCCCTGGACCAGGGTGCGGTCCTCATGCGATTGCTGCTTCGGGAATCCGCCGGCGGCGAGGTAGGCGGAGGCCCGGACACCGAAGTTGGCCCCGTAGATGTGCGGGTGGTTCTCCTCGAACGGGTGCCGCTCCAGCCAGCGGCGCAGCAGGTCCGGGTCCATGCCCACCGGGTCCGGTTCCACCGACCCCAGGACGGCGTCCGCCCCGGCATCGGCGAATTCCAGTTGCCGGACCAGCCAGTGCGGCGGGACCCGGGAGTCGGCGTCGGTGTTGGCCAGCCAGGTCTTGCCGCGCCAAGGCACCGGGGTGGAGCGCTGGCCGGGATGCCGGCGGGGGCGGCCCAGGACGGCGGTGCGGATGCCGGCCGCCCGGCTGGCCCCGGCGCTGCGCAGCCCGACGGTGAGGATCTGGAAACGGGGGTCGGCCTCGACGTAGCGCCCGGCGATCTCCGCGGACCCGTCCGTGCAGGAGTCCAGCACCACCATCACCTGGACCGTCACCTCCGGGCGGGTGCGGGCCAGTTGATCCGCGGCGGCCTGCACGGCGGACAGCGCGCGGTCCAGGTGCTGGTCCTCGTTGTGGACGGGAACGACGACGGCGACCGTGTCGATCGCGGGGCGCCGCCGGGCGGTCATGGCGACGGTCATGGCTGCCGCTCGGGCGCCCGAAGGATTTCCAGCACGAAGTCCCGTTCCCGGTAGAGCCCGGCTCCGGCCCAGCGGAGCCGGTCGCGGGCCGTGGCGTGGACCGTGTCCCCGTCCAGGACCCAGCCGTCCAGCGGGTGCCGCCAGTGGCAGAGGACCAGGGTGCCGCCGGGCAGCAGCGAGGTTTCGACCCGCCGGAACAGTTCGTCCAGCTCCTCCGGCGAGAGGTAGTACCCCACCTCGGAGACGACGATCAGGTCGAACCCGCCGTCCGGCCAGCCGTGCGGGACGGTGAGGTGCCGGGTCTGCGCGGCCGGCAGGTGCTCCAGCCGTTCGGCGGCGCGGGCCAGGGCGGTGCTGCTGGCGTCGACGGCCAGGAAGGTTCCGCAGCGTTCGGCCAGTTCGGCGCTCAGCGTCCCGATCGAGCAGCCGATCTCCAGCCCGGCCTCGTAGCTCTGCTCCGGCAGCGCGGCCAGGGTCAGGGCCCGTTTCCGCTGTTCGTACCAGGTGCCTGCGTAGCCCCAGGGGTCTTCGTCGCGGCCGTGGATCGCGTCGAAGAGCCGTTCGGCGTCGACGGCGGCGTAGCCGGCGGGCGCACTGTGGGAGCCGGCATCGCGGGCGGCAACCGTGCCTTCGGCTGTGGCCCCGGCGGTGTCGCCGACGGCGGCGGGTGGCTGGGGCTGGTGCCAGGAAAAGGTTTCCCAGTGCCGCTCGAAGTGGGCCAGGAAGCCCGGCGGCAGCAGCACCTCGTCCCCGGGCAGGTCCGAGAGCGGAGCAACCTGGGAGGTGTGGGCGGCCATCGCCCGGGCCTTGGCCTGCTGGTCCTCGGGCCGCAGCAGGAACCGTTGCCAGTCCTGCCAGGCCGCGTCTTCCGGGGTGGCCCAGAGCCAGTACCAGATGGGAAATTCCAGCAGGCCGTAGCCGTTCGCGGCGGCGGATTCCGCGGCGGCCCGGCCCAGGGTGTCATGGTCGGTGTGGCCGTCGTGCCGGTAGGGCGCCACGAGAACTATCCGCTCTGCAGGCTTTCCGGTGTCCGCGGCCGCCTCCCGAATGGCCGCCGCAATCGCGGCCCGGTGCTCCGCGAGCCGGCCATCGGGAAGTCCCAGGTAGCGGCGTCGGGGTCCGCCCAGCAGGTGTCCCAGGGCGCCGTCGAATTCGCGGAGCCGTACCTCGGCCAGCCGTTCGGGCGTCACCGTGGGCGAATCCGGGTGGGAGGCCTCGCCCGCGGTGCAGAGCAGCACCCGCACGTCCGCGCCCAGGGCATGCAGCCGGGCCATGAGGCCGCCGGCGCCGAGGGTTTCGTCGTCGGGGTGGGCGGCCAGCACCAGGAACGCGGTGGCGGCGAGTTCACCGTCGTTCAGCGGGAGCTCGGGCAGGGCCGCGGCGCCGGAGCGGGCCCAGGCGCTTTCCGGGGTGCCGGCGTCCTGGTGGGTGAAGCTCACCATGGCTCGTCGCCCTCGAAGCCGCCCTTGAACACCAACGAGCCCAGCTGCGCGTCGTCACGCACGGCGTGGTGCTGGCGGATGTACAGCGCGAGGTCGGCCATGCGCTTGCCGTAGGCGGCGTCGAAGACCAGCGGCCCCGGGCCAAGGTTCTGGCTGACCAGCGCCTGGATGCGTTCGACGGCGGTGGCGACGGCCCCGCGGACGCGCAGCGCCTCGGGCCAGGCGCCGGTGCCGGAGAGGCCACCGTCGTCGATCCGGTCCGCCGTGCGGGCCAGGTAGGCGGTGAGCCCGGCGAGGGTGCGGTCGATCTCGCCCAGGTGCGCGAGGGCCACCTGGTCGGGGGCCCGGCCGCGGTCCTCGGCGGCCTTCAGGGCGTCACGGTAGCTGCGGGCCACGGCCACGGCGCCGCCCAGCCAGCAGGCCGCAACGCCCATGCCACCCCAGGCGAAGCCGGGGCGGCGGTAGTACCAGCCCTCGCCGCCGAGCGGGGTGGCGGGGACGGCGTCGAAGTGCACGGTGCCGCTGGGGACCTCCCGCAGCCCCAGGCTGGTCCAGCCGGGATCCGCCACCCGCACGCCGTCGGCGTGCAGGTCGACGGCGAACGCGGCACGGCCGCCGCCGGTCAGGTGCGCGGTCAGCACGGCCCGGTCCAGCTGCCCGGCCAGCGAGCACCAGGGTTTGGCGCCGGTCAACAGGGTCCGGCCGCCCTCTTCGGTGGCGGTGAGGCTGAGTCCGGGTGCTTCCGCGGCGAAGACGCCCCATGTCCCCTCGGCGTCCGGGGCTTCACCGCCGACTCCCGCGTCCCTGGCCTGCTGCAGGATCGCGGCGGCATCCAGGTGCGGTTCCAGGATGCGGCCGGCGGCGACGTCGACGGCGGTGACGGAGGCGAGCAGTTCCCAGAGGAAGGCGGTACGGCCGGTGCCGGGCGCCGGTGCCCACGAGCCGGCGTCGGCGGCGAGGGACAGCAGCGCGGGAACGTCCCCGACGGCGCCGGCGACGGCGGCCAGGAACGGGTCCAGCCCGGCGAGCGCATCCGGTCCGGAGCTGATCCGCACGGCCTTGGGCGGGCGGGGTCCTGCGTCGCGTTCATTTGCTGGTTCGTGTCCTTTTGCGGGCTTCGCCTGGTGTTCTCGGTCCACCGGTTGCGGCATGACGCTGCGCCGCAACCGGGAATCTCAGCATACTTACTAAGACGGCCGCCAGCAGCGAGCCAGGCCCGCGCGCGTCGGTGCGCTACTCGCCCAGCGCGTGCTCCAGCCGGTCCAGCTTGCCGGTCAGTTCGCCGGTATAGCCGGGCCGGATGTCCGCCTTGATCACCAGCGACACCCGGCTGCCATAGCGGCCCACCGCCTCGGTGGCGCGCTTGACGACGTCGAACACCTCGTCCCATTCACCCTCGATGGTGGTGAACATGGCGTCGGTGTGGTTCGGGAGGCCGGACTCGCGGACAATCCGCACCGCGGCGGCGACGGCGTCGTGCACCGACGCGTCGTCGACGCCGGAACCCGCCTCCCGGGCGGCGGCGGACCCGGAAACGGGGTCGACGGGCGGACGGCCGGACGGGGCAACAGAAAAGGCAAGCAGCATGGCTCCAGTGTGCCCTCCGCGTCACAAAAAGTGAACCCGCCGGTAACCGGTTCCTGCCGCCCCGGCGTTGCTACCCTGAGCAAATGAACCGGGCAGTAGACCGCAGGCCGCTCCGCGCGGACGCTGCACGCAACGTCAATAAGATCATTGCCGCGGCCCGCCAGTGCTTCCGTGAGCACGGGCCGGAGGTGCCGCTGCAGACCATCGCCGTGACCGCCGGCGTGGGCCCCGCCACCTTGTTCCGGAACTTTGCGGACAAGGAGGAACTGGTCCTCGCCGCGCTGCACCAGCAGTTGAAGCTGCGCGTGAACCCGGTCATCGATGAGGCGTTGGCCGGGACCGACGCCGCCGAGGGCCTGTTCCGCATTGTCGAGGCGCTGATGGGGGTGGCCAGCGACGAGGCCAACCTCCTGGGCGCCGTGGCGGGGCGCCGCGGAGTGTTGACCGGGATCACCGGGGACCTGATCGAGTCGGTCGCGATCCTGCTGGGACGCGGGCAGGGCCAGGGCACGCTGCGCAGCGACATCTCCATGGCGGACATGATCCGGCTGCTGGCCATGCTGATCGGCGTGGTAGACACCATGGAAGCCGGGTCCGACGCCTGGCGCCGGCCGGTGGCCCTGCTGGAAGACGCCATCCGCGCCGAACGGCCGGACCGCCCCCTGCCGCCCCAGACCCTGGTACCCGGCACCACGTACGGCACCGCGTTCGGCGTGGGGTTCGGTTCGCCCTCCGGGGCCACGTACCGCTGAGAATGGCCTAGCTGGCCATCCGCACGTTCTGCGCTGGCGAAATGGCGCTCACCGGCCAGCCGGTTTCGTCCCGAGAGCCACGGGCACGGCCGCCGGCTCCGACTCGGCCTGGCACCCTGCGCAGCAGGCCGCGTCCTGCTCCGCGGGTCCCGCTGTTGCGCAGCAGGCGTCTCCGCGCCAGGCGTTGATGCCCTCACGGACCGCGATGCCGGCAATGATCAGAGCCGCGCCAGCATCGGCCCACCACCAGCCCATGATGCTGTTCAGGACCAGTCCAACGAGCAGCACGGCGGAAAGGTAGCTGCACAGCAGGGTCTGTTTGGAATCCGCGACGGCCGTCCTTGACCCGAGTTCACGCCCGGCCCGCCGTTGCGCCCAGGACAACACGGGCATGATTGCCAGGCTCAACGCGGCCACTACGATGCCCGGCAACGAATGCTGCGCTTCACCGCCGCCGGTCAGGGCCCGGATGGAGTCCGCGGCCACGAAGGCGGCGAGAGCGAAGAACGAGACGGCAATGATCCGCAGGGTCAGCTGCTCTCGCCGCTCCGGATCCTTCGACGCGAACTGCCACGAGAGCGCCACGGCCGATGTCACCTCGATGACCGAATCGAGCCCGAAACCGATCAGGGCAGCGGAGTCGGCAACGTTGCCGGCCCAGAGCGCCACCACGGCCTCAATGACGTTGTACGTGATCGTCGCGGCCGCGAACAGGCGGATGCGGCGGCTCAGCAAACCCCGGCGTTCCGGGGTTAGCGCCTGCAACGGCGCCCTCATACCAGGCACTTCCCGTCCGGGGCGCAACACGACGGATCAACGGCGAGAACGACACCCAACAGATCCTTGATCGCATGGCCCAACCGGGCGTCAGCCAACTCATACCGGGTCCGCCGCCCGTCGGGAACAGCCACCACCAGCCCACAGCCCCGAAGGCAGGTCAGGTGGTTTGACATGCTCTGCCGTGAAACACCCAGCGACACCGCCAAATCCGAGGGGTATGACGACGCCTCTGAAAGCGCTAGGAGGATGCGGGCGCGGGTTGGGTCCGACACCGCATGGCCAAATCTGGCGAGCACGGGTGCCTGCGTGAGCGTATCCATGACGTTAAAGTACAACGAACGATGTATTCATTCAATCCTGTATTCTCGCGGGTCGGCCCCTCACCTACGCGCCGTCGATGTCCTGGCTGGAGGCTCCCGCGGCTCCTGATAAGTTCGGATCGGGCTATTTGCGATGCTTGCGAGAAATGGTTGAGAACATGAGCTGGGAAACCCTCGCCGGCGTTATCGGCGGACTGATGCTGGTCTACGCCGCACTGCTGGTCCTGCTGTGGAATTACGCGCGCCGGCACCCCGAAACCGTGACCATGAGGGACGCGCTTCGGCTGCTGCCAGACCTGCTCCGGCTGGTGAAACGGCTGATCGCGGACGGCACCGTCGCCGTGGGGGTACGGGCCCGGCTGGTCCTGTTGCTGCTGTACCTGCTCTCCCCGATCGACCTGGTGCCGGACTTCCTGCCCGTAATCGGCTATGCGGACGACGTCGTGATCGTCGCCCTGGCGCTGCGCTCCGTGGTCAAGCGGGCGGGCACCGACGCGGTGCGCCGGCACTGGCCCGGCACGCCCGAAGGCCTGGAACTCATCCTGAAACTCGCCGGGCTGGGCACCGCGCACTGAGACCGCTCTCACCCCGGAGGCGCGGAATAGCGGCCCGGACGCGTCCGTTGACGCCAGCATGAAAGCAATCACGTACAGCGAATACGGCACCCCCGACGTCCTCGAACTGACCGACCAGCCCATGCCCAAGGTTGGCCCCGGCATGGTCCTGGTCAAGGTCAAGGCCGCTTCCGTGAACCCGGTTGACTGGAAGATCGTCTCCGGCGGACTCGACGGCATGATGGACCTGCAGTTCCCCGCGATCCCCGGCTGGGACGTCGCCGGCGTGGTGGAAGCTGTGGGCATTGACGCCCCGCAGTACCAGCCCGGTGACGAGGTCATCGCCTACGGCCGCAAGGACTACGTCCACGGCGGCAGCTTCGCCGAGTACATCGCGCTCCCGGAGCGGGTCCTCGCCCGCAAGCCGGCCACCCTGGACTGGAACGAGTCCGCCGGCCTCCCGCTCGCCGGCCTGACCGCCTACCAGGTCCTGACCCGGCTCGGCACGGGCGAAGGCAAGACCGTGCTGATCCACGGCGGAGCCGGCGGCGTCGGCTCGCTGGGCATCCAGATCGCCAAGGCCCTGGGCGCCTCGGTGATCGCCACCGCCTCTGAGAAGAACCACAACTTCATCCGCGCCCTCGGCGCGGAACCCGTCACCTACGGTGAGGGCCTGGCCGACCGCGTACGCGCACTCCGCCCCGAGGGCGTCGACATCGTGGCCGACTTCGTCGGCGGTGCCCTCGACGCCACCCTGGCAGTCCTGGCCGAGGGCGGCAAGCACGCCTCGATCGCGGACGCCGAGGTCGAACAGCACGGCGGGACCTGGATGTGGGTCAACCCGGTGGGCACCCAGCTCCAGGAACTCGCGGACCTGGTGGACAGCCGCGGCCTGCGCGTGGAGGTCGCCAAGACCTACCCGCTGGAGCGCACCGCGGACGCCTTCCGGGACAACATGGAAGGCCACACCCGCGGCAAGATCGTCGTCACGGTCGACGGCGAGTAGCAGCGTTTCCGCCCCGACGGGCGGGTGATCTGAGGGCAGGTGCCGGGCTTCCGGCGCCTGCCCTCAGCCGTGTCCGGGTTCCCCGCCCGGCCCACCGGGTTCGTGGTGGCCGCCGTCGTGGTGCTCAGCGGAGTGGCTTCCGCCGTCGTGGTGCTCCGCGTCGTGGTGGTGGGCGGGCTTGTGCTTGGCTTCCTCGAGGTGCTGCTGCAGCTTCTCCTCGGCCTCGCGCCGGCGCCGCGCCAGTTCCTGCAGGTCGCGGGTGGACACGGCCCCGGTGGGGATGCCGCCGGCGGCGCGGGACGCGGCCGCTCGGTCGGGGCCCTTCGCGGGTTGTGCCGGTTCCGGTGGCGACTGTCCCTGTTGCGCCCCTTCCGGGGCCGGATGCTCCGGATCGGCACCCTCCGGGTCGCGGGCAGCGGCATTGTCGGGCTGGTTGGTGGTCATCACTGGATGCTGTCACCGGCCGCCGCGCACCGGCTAGGGACTAAAGACCGGGCACCCGCGAGCGCCCGCCGGCAGTAACGGCTACCCCCAACCGAGCAGGCGCAGACCGGCCGCAGCACCGGCGCCGGCCAGCACCACCACCAGGAACGGCGCCCGGAGCAGCAGGGCGAGCGCGGCTGCAGCCAGCGCACCAACCCTCGCGTCGAGGGCCAGCGACTGCCCGGAGGCCACCGCGTTGACCACCGTCAGGGAGGCGAGCAGACCGATGGTCATCACCCCGGCCACGCGGGAGATCCGGGGGTTTTTCAGCCACGCGGCGGGCACCAGGTAGCCCAGCAGTTTCCACGCATAGGCCAGCACGCAGGAGAGCAGCAGCCATACCCAAAGCGTCATGCGCCCTCCCCCGTGGCCGCCCCTGCGCCGTGCCCGCGCCCGTGTTCACGCCCGGGGTAGGGGTCGACGTCGGGCTCCAGGCCCTCGTCACGCGGGCCGGAACTGAACCAGCCGAACACGGCGGCCACCAGCGCGGCCACCAGGATGGGCACCCCGGCGGGAACCAGCGGGACGGCCAGCACGGTGGCGAGCGCGCAGACGACGGCGATCGCCACGGGTTCGCGGCCCTTCAGCCGCGGCCAGAGGAGGCCCAGGAAGGCGGCCACCGCGGCGCCGTCGAGCCCCCACTGCTTGGGGTCCCCCAGGGCGCTGCCGGCGAGCGCACCCACCGCGGTGAAGATGTTCCACAGCACGAACACCCCCACGCCTGCGGTCCAGAACCCCCGGCGCTGCTCGGCCGGGTCCGTCTGGCCGGTGCTGGTGGCCGTGGATTCGTCGATGGTGACCTGCGCCGCGGCGAAGCGCCGCCAGCCCCTGGGCTGCAGCAGCGCGTTCAACTGCATGCCGTAGATCCCGTTGCGCATGCCCAGCAGGGTGGCCGCGCCCATGGCGGCCAGTCCCGAGCCGCCGCCGGCCACCACGCCGATGAAGGCGAACTGCGAGCCGCCGCTGAACAGCAACAGGCTCAGCGCCATGGTCTGCCAGAAGTCCAGCCCGGAGGCGACGGAGAGGGCGCCGAAGGAGACGCCGTAGAGCCCGGTGGCGACGCTGATGGACAGCCCGATCCGGACCGCCGGAGTGAGGGCGATCCTCACCTGCGTGTCTGCCGGGGTGCTCTCGCCAGGCTCCAGGACCAGGCGATGAGCGGTGCCTGCAGTGGTAGCCGGATGCCGTGGATTGTGCGGGCCCGCGGGGACCCCTCCGGCCCAAAGGCCGTTCGGAGCGCGTCAACGTGGGCAGTAAGGAACACGGTGAAGAGGGCGGTGACGCAGCCGGCGCTGACCCGGCGGGTCCGGGGCAGCAGGAGCCCCGCGGCTGCGGCGCCCTCGAGCAGTCCCGTGGCGGCGACCCATTCGTCCCGGGAGAGGACCGCCAGGGGGCCGTTGCGCTGCTCGCCGGAGTCGTCCCGGCAGAGGTAGGACGGGACCAGCGGGGCGAAAAAGCCGGGGTCCCGGAAGTGCTTTGCGGCGCTGGCCAGCAACAGCCCGCTCAGGGCGGTGGCGGACAGGGTTCGGGTTGCCCCGGGGGACCAGCGAAAAGGCATGCATCCATGCAACCACAACCGCGGCGGCGCCAACGAACGGGTCCCGCCGACTGCGTCGCGGCCGCGCCACGGCACGGGAGACGGAGACGCGAAACGGGACCTTCCGCAGGGGATCCGGGAGCTTGCTCCCGGAGTACCGTGGTGGCTATGGGCAACGTCGTGGAGATGGCGGGTGTGGTCAAGCGGTTCGGGACCGTGACGGCGCTGGACCGTCTGGACTTCACCGTAGCCGCCGGGGAGGTGCACGGCTTTCTGGGGCCGAACGGCTCGGGCAAGTCGACCACGCTGCGGCTGCTGCTGGGGCTGCTGCGGTCCGACTCCGGGACGGCGCGGGTGCTGGGTCTGGATCCGTGGAAGGACGTAGCCGCCCTGCACCGCCGGCTGGCCTACGTCCCCGGCGACGTCTCACTCTGGCCGAACCTCACCGGAGGCCAGGTGATCGAACTGCTGGGCCGTCTGCAGGGCGGCCAGGACCGGGCGGAACGGGACCGGCTGCTGCAATTGTTCGAGCTGGACCCCACCAAAAGACCCGCGCCTACTCCAAGGGCAACCGGCAGAAGGTGGCGCTGGTGGCGGCCCTGGCCACGGACGCCGAGCTGTTCCTGCTGGACGAGCCCACCAGCGGCCTGGATCCGCTGATGGAGGAGGCCTTCCGCGGTTGCGTCCGTGCGCTCCGGGACCAGGGCCGGACCGTGCTGTTGAGCAGCCACATCCTGAGCGAGGCGGAGGCGCTCTCGGACCGGGTCAGCATCATCCGCGCCGGCCGGGTGGTGGAGACCGGTCCGCTGGAGAAGCTCCGGCACCTCACCCGGACCGCCGTCACCGCCGACGTCGCGGCCGTCCCGCCGGGGCTGGACCGGCTGCCCGGCGTCCACGACGTCACCGTGGTCAACCACCGGGTCAGCGCACAGGTGGATCCGGCAGGGCTCGCCCCGTTCCTTCAGGCGCTGACCGCCGCGGGCCTGAAGTCGCTGACCAGCCAGCCGCCGACGCTGGAGGACCTGTTCCTGCGCCATTACGGGGCGGGGACCTTCGGCCGGGGTCCGGCGATGCCTGAGACCCTGGCGGGGACCGGGACGCTGCTGCGGCTGGGGTTGCGGCGGGACCGCTGGCTGCTGCCCGGCTGGGTACTGGGCTTCGCTGTCGTCGCCTATTCCACGGCCCGGGCCGGCGCCGAGCTCTACCCGGACGTGCGCAGCCGGGTCGAGGCGGCGGACGCGCTCAACGCCACGGCCTCGATGGTGGCGATGTTCGGCCGGATCTACGACCCAGCGTCCCTCGGCGCGCTCTCCCTGATCAAGTACACGGCGTTCATGACCGCCATCCTGGCGGTCCTGATGGCCATGCTGGTGATCCGCCATACCCGGGCAGACGAGGAGAGCGGACGGCTGGAATTGCTCGGCGGCGGGCGGCTGGGCCGTGACGCCCCGCTGGCCGCGGCGCTCATCATTGCCCTCGCGGGCAGCCTGGGCGTGGGCCTGCTCTCCGCCGCCGGACTGGCCGCCGGCGGCCTGCCGGCGGAAGGGTCGCTGGCATTCGGGCTGGGCTGGGCCGCCACCGGGATGGCATTCAGCGCCGTGGCCGGCGTCGCCGCCCAGCTGACCGCCGGCGCCCGGGCCGCAAACGGCCTCAGCGTGGGCGTGATCGCGGTGACCTACGGGCTGCGTGCGGTGGGCGACCTGTCCGAGCCGGGACCCTCGTTCCTGTCCTGGCTCTCCCCCATCGGCTGGAACCAGCAGATCCGCGCCTTCGCCGGGGACCACTGGTGGGTGCTGGCGCTGCCCGCCCTGCTCAGCGCCGTCCTGATCCCGGCAGCGTTCGCGCTGCGGTCCCGGCGGGACCTGGGCGCCGGGTTACGGGCCGAACGCCCCGGCCCGGCCGTGGGGTCCCTGTCCGGGGTGCGGGCCCTGGCCGTGCGGCTGCAGTACAAGGTCTGGCTGGCGTGGGCGATCGCGTTTGTGGTGTTCGGGGTGGTGGTCGGATCGCTGATCGGGAACGTCGCGGAGCTGCTGAGTTCGGCCAACGCCCAGGACCTGATCAAGCTCCTCGGCGGGGCCCCGGCGGTGCGGGACGCGTTCCTGGCCGCGGAGATCAGCATCATGGGCCTGCTGGCGGCGGCGTACGCGGTTTCCGCGGCGAACCATTTGCGGGCCGAGGAGGCAGCGGGCCATGCGGAGGCGCTGCTGGCGACGACGGCGACGCGGGCCCGCTGGGCCGGCAGCCACTTCGGCTTCGCTCTGGCCGGTTCCGCCGTGCTGATGGGGCTGGCCGGGGTCTCGATCGGCATCGGGGCGGCGCTGACGGTGCAGGATCCCGGGCTGGTGGGCCGGTCCACGGTGGCCGCCCTGGCCCAGATCCCGGCTGCCTGGGTGCTGGCCGGGCTGGCGCTGGCGGTGTTCGGCTGGCTGCCGCGGTTGACCGCCGGGGTGTGGGTGCTGCTGCTGGCGTTCGTGGCGCTGGGCGAGTTCGGCGTGCTCTGGAACGCCCCGGAATGGCTGATGGACCTGTCGCCGTTCCGGCATTCGCCGCTGCTGCCGGTGAACGCCGACGCCGTGCCCGCCCTGGCCTGGCTGACCGGCGTCGCGCTGGTTTTGGCGGTGCTGGGCTATGCGGGCTGGCGGCGGCGCGACCTGGCGGCGTAAGCACGCGGGCCAGGATTTGCGGGGACTGCAGGTTCAGTCTTAGTCGCGCCGCGCATTCCGTTCGGCGGCGAGGCCTTCGTTTTCGTTGACGCCTGCGCCCGGGTCGGCCCCGGCAGCCGGACGAGCGCGCCGGGCCCAGCGGGAACCGGCCCCCTCGGCGGCGGCCTCGTCGCCCGGGTTGACCAGTGAGCAGCGGCCCAGCGACAGGCAGCCGCAGCCGATGCAGCTGTCCAGGGACTCGCCCAGCACCTCCAGTTCGCGGATCCGCTCGGCCACCAGCCCCGCCCAGTCCCGGCTGATGGCGGTCCAGTCCGCCTGGTTCGGGGCCCGGTCCGCGGGCAGGCCGTCGAGGGCGGCCTTGATCTGCTCAAGGCTCAGTCCCACCCGCTGGCCGGCCGCCACCACGGCCAGGCGGCGCAGGGTGGTCCGCTTATAGCGGCGCTGGTTGCCGCTGGTGCGTTGGGACTGCACCAGGCCGCGGTCTTCGTAGTAGCGCAGGGCCGGCACCGTGATCCCGGCGCGGGACGCGACCTCACCGACGGAGAGCAGGGAATCAGGGGCGGACGGCACCAGTGCAGTCTGGCACGCGTCCGGCTTGACCTCAAGTTCACTTGAGGTTGTTCACTGGAGCCTGACAGAACCGCTACGAACGAAAGCAGCACCATGAGGACCTCCCGCAAGACGGCACGCCAGGCCACCGCCACTCCAGAGGGGGCCCAGGCCCTCCCCGGAAAGACCCTGCGCCAGCGCCGGCCGTGGGAAAACCGCTCGGTGGACGCCGCCCTGTCCTCCCTGTCCCAGTTCCGCTAGGGGAGGTGGAACGGAGATCGCCCACTACAGGCTGACGGAGATCCGTTCCAGGACCTCGGCCGGACGGTTGGTGGTGATCTCCTGGATGCCAACCTCCCGGCAGAGGTCCACATCCTCGGGGGCGTCGACGGTCCAGACCCGGAACCGGCGGCCGGACTCGAGCCAGCGGCGGACCGTGTCCGGGAATTCGCGGACGTAGTCGATGCCGGGCCCGGCCAGGCCCACCGCACCCTGGTCCAGCAGTTCCTCGCCCTCGAGCTGGGCGGCCTTCATGACATTGGCCATCGCGTTGCCGGTGATGGAGCCGACGCTGAACCTCTCCCGCACTTCGTCGACGTCGACGTCGTCCACCAGCTGGCAGATGGCCTCGGCGGGGACGGTCTGCAGCAGGTGCCGGACGGAATCCGGGTTGAAGCTCATGAAGGAAACCCGGATGTTCTCCAGCATGCCGGTGGCCGGGTCCCAGCCCTCGGCGGCGAGGACTTCCAGCACCCGGTCCTCGAGCTTGAGCTGGTAGGGGCTGGGGTGCTTGAACTCGATGGCCAGCCCGATCTCGCGGCCGGCAGTGCGGAGGATGTCGAGCAGTTCAGGCAGGGTCAGGAGCTGCTCGGACTTCGCCCCGTAGGCCTCGGGGATGCGGGCGCCCTTCCAAGAGCTGAAGTCGAGGTCCCGGAGTTCGGCCAGGGTGCGTTCTGCCACCGGGCCCGTGCCGTTGGAGGTGCGGTCCAGGGTGGCGTCGTGCAGCAGCACGGCGTGCTGGTCGCGGGTCAGGTGGATATCGCACTCGACGCCGTCGGCGCCGTCGGCGATCGCCTGCAGGTAGGCGGCGCGGGTGTGCTCCGCGAAGGCCCCGCTGGCTCCCCGGTGGGCGTAGACGAGCGGGCGGGCGGCAGCGGACTCCTCAATGGTCATGCGAACACGTTAGCGGACCCAGGGTCCGGGGGCCCGGCTAGGCTGGGCACATGCAGGTGAACTCTGAGCGACCATCCCGTGCCGGCGCCATAACGGCGGCCGCAGACCACCGGCTCTCCCCTGCCGATGCCGCGAAGGCAGCCGCGCTGCGGAAGATGAAAATGCTGGCGGGATCGCTCCTGATCGGGATGGCGGTGGTGTTCGTCGTCGCCTTCGCCCTGCAGAAGCAGTACCCGGCGCTGGAGTACGTCCGGGCCGCGGCCGAAGGCGGCATGGTGGGTGCACTGGCGGACTGGTTCGCCGTGACCGCCCTGTTCAAGTACCCGCTGGGCCTGAAAATCCCGCACACCGCCATCATTCCCCGGCGCAAGGACCAGATCGGGGCGTCGCTGGGCGAGTTCGTGGAGACCAACTTCCTCTCCGAGCAGGTGGTCAAGGAGAAGCTGGCCAGCGTCGATGTCGCCCGCAAGGTCGGCGGCTGGCTCTCCGGCCCGGGCGGCGCCGAGCGGGTGGCGAAGGAGGGCGCCGCGGTGATCCGGGGCGCGTTCACGGTGCTGAACGACGACGACGTCCAGGCCGTCATCGAGGGCATGGTGCGCCGGCATCTGCTCACCCCGCCGTGGGGGCCGCCGGTGGGACGGCTGGCGGAGCGGATCTTCGAGGACGGGCACCACCACGCGCTGGTGGACCTGCTGGTGGACCGCACGGTGGACTGGGTCCGGGACAACCACGAGACCGTCAACCGGGTGGTCACGGACCGCTCCCCCACCTGGGTGCCCAGCTTCGTGGACGGGCTGGTGGGCGACAAGGTGTATGTGGAGATCCTGAAGTTCACCCGCGCGGTGCAGGCCGACCCGCAGCACCAGGTCCGGCGCTCCATCGACACCTACTTGAAGTCGCTGGCGCAGGACCTGCAGCACGACCCGGTGATGATTGCCCGGGCCGAGGGCGTCAAGGCCCAGGTGCTGGGCGACCCGGAGGTCCGTGAGCTCGCCTCTCGCACCTGGGGCACCGTCAAGGCGGCGCTGCTGACCGCCGTCGACGATCCGCACAGCGAGCTGACCATCCGGTTCAAGGCCGCCGTCCACGACTTCGGCACCCGCCTCACGGTGGACCCCGAACTCGCCGGGAAGGTCAATGCCTGGGTGGGCGACGCCGCGGGGTACTTGGTGAACAACTACCGCTCCGACATTGCCGGCGTCATCACAGATACCGTGGCGCGCTGGGACGCGGAGGAAACCTCGGAGAAGATCGAGCTCCAGGTCGGCAAGGACCTGCAGTTCATCCGCATCAACGGCACCGTGGTGGGCGCCCTGGCCGGCCTGGCGATCTTTACGGTGGCGAGTTTGGTGTTTGGGTAGACGTCCGGGTTCCCTCAGCCTTTCCAGTGCATCAGAACCCATTGTTTGCGGACTTTTGACGTCCAACGCGCCCGTAGATTTCGTAGTCGAGTTCTGACCCGACGATCCAATGGCAAAAAGCCGGATTTGCGGCGGTGTCTTGGTGTGTGACTTTCGGCGATAAATGGCGGCTTTTTCACGGCGCTCTTTGGCGCATGGTTCAGTCCGGAAGGGGATCCTCCACCGGACGGCTGACGACGAACCGGATATTCTCAGCCGGATAGGGTTTTTTCGAGTATGTCGTCCGTTTCCGTTGCCCACTGCTTTCGCCCGTTGTGGTCGACGTATTGGTACGTTGCCGTGGTCGTCCGCCCAGCGAATGTGAATCCCAAGCGCTGATAGAGTCGACGGGCTCCAGGGTTATCGACACCGACACCAAGATAGAGCTTGCCGAAGCCACTCCGCACCGCTTGCGCTTCAATCCACCGGCACATGGCTGTACCTGCCCCGGCGCCCCGAAAGCCTTCGTGTACGTAGAGGTGCTTAAGTTCCGGGGCGTCCTCGGAGTGGAAATCCAAGACGACGGTGCCAAGCAACTGTTGATCCCGCCACGCAGCTGCGAAGACAATGTTTCCGGCGGCCTGCTCACTGAGAAAGTGGCGTGCGATACCCGAACTTGGCGGTTCGCCGGCTTCTAACGCAACCAAGTCCCGGTCAGTGCACCTTCGAACTTCTGGATCAGTCCTCATTCAGTCCCCCACTGTACGTTTTGTCGAGCGTACCGACTCGGCAGACAAAATGAGGACTGAGCCCGTCCGAAAGAGGATCCACCAGCGGACGCCCGCTCCGTCGGCGCCTTCCTCAACAGCTGTGTTCGATCAGCCTCACAATGAAGGACGCCCAAGCGCCGGCGGGCGGGTGAGGACTGTCCTACGGGCAGGAAGCTTCATTGCCGTAGGGTTCTCGGGATGGGGGATTGGAGACATCGCGGTGAACGTAGAACATTCGGCACGACAGCGCTGCTGCTTGGGGTGATTGCTCTGGGTATCGGACTTCCCGCATACTGCGCGCAAGCCTTCTGGCTTCAGTGCCCGCCGGAGTATGGCTATCCGGCAGGGGTTGCTTCATGCCGGGAAGTTGAAACTACCTCACTGTTCTTTGGGCTGCTGGTTTTACTCTCGGGAGCAACCGTCTTGGTGGGTGCTGGGTTTGGGCTTGTTGCGCTTGCTCGACGCGAGCGGCTGTTGCCGGCGTTGCTTCCGATCGTTGTTGTGGCTGCATTGCTGATCAACTGGATTATCAGGTTTCCTCGCTAAACACCTCTTCGCATTGGGCGGTCCATAGCCGCGGGGCGCCCGGTAAAGGATCCTTTACCGGGCGCCGTTAAGGCGATTCATCGCGGACCATGAGAGGCTCGGCCTACTAGTGGAACTTCGGGGGAAAGGAATCAATGGATACGCAACACGCCGAGCCAATCGTCACCGCGGACGATGCAGTGATGCGAACAGTGACCGGAACGTTCTTTCGTGCAGTTGATCCTGCCTACCAGGATGCTGCACTAGCCGGGCCCCGGTCGGCCGGCCGCTATTCACCACCGGACGTGCCAACGCTTTACCTCAGCTCATCGCGGGATGGCGGCGCAGCCGCAATGATCGCTCATTCCAACGAGCGCACCCCAGAACTCGACGTCCTGCAGTTCGATGTGGAAGCACGTCGAATCATCGACCTTCGGGATCACAACGCCTTGAAATCAATCGGGATCGATCGGGATCGATCCTGCCGACGCAGCGGCAGACTGGCAGAACGAACTTGCCGGCGGCGGAACCCCTCCTTCGTGGAAAGTCCGCGAAACCCTTGAGCGCTTAGGGGCCAACGGGCTAATAGACCCATCACGAAAGCAACCGCACCTATGGCACCTCACACTCTTCACGTGGAATTCCGACGGAGCGCCCGCTGTTCGAGCAAAACCCGCCCGGTAGCGGATCCCCGAAAGGGCGCCTGAGGTACCGTCTCCATATGTTGAATGCACCAACTTCTTACATGGCCCGAGATCTGCACGAATACGGTGAAGACGAAACTGCCAACTGGGTCCTATCGTGTTCCGACGACGAACTTGCAAAGGTTTGTTCTGTAGCGGAGTGGCTTCTCTACTTCGGCCCGAGCCGGCCATCAGGAGGAAGCATGATGATTGCGAAAGCGTGCGCCATCGCTGCAGTTTATGTAAGGGAAGGCGCACCGAGGGAATTGGCTCGTTCTCGGCGCAAACGAACCGCAGATGCGACGCCGACGTTCCCGGAGCGCCGACCGGACAACGCTCTTCAGATGAAACGCGCACCAGAATACGGAGTAGGTGACGACTTTCGGGCTTTCTGGGGTGCAGTGCGATAGCCGCCCGTTGCGGGATCCTTCTGCGGGCGCGCTCGGGCTGCCACCCCGAGGTTCGCCGGCAGGCCCGTTGCGGATCTCAGCCTGTGAACTGGCGTACGCGGCGCCAAGCCGGGTCAGGGGCAGACTCGATGGAAAGATGTCGAGCTCGAACCCAATCGGACAGCCCGGCTGCTACGTTTTGGTCCTCGCCGTCGGTGTAGACGTGGAAGGTGCGACGTCCGGAGGCGGTCTCGTGGCCAATGACCAGACCACGAGGACCAAGCAGCGATTCCAGCTCATCCTCGAGGCTTCGGAGTGAGTCGAGCGCGGCCCCGTCGGCTGGAAGTCCATTGTCTTGGGATGCAAACGAAGCATGGACACCGTGGTGAACGTCAAGAGTCGGGTGGTCGATCCAGCGCAGAGATCTTCTAAAGCTCGCGAACGCGGGAGTGCCATTGGCGTCTTCCCATCCGGATAGTGTCCACTTATCAGGGTCGTGGCGTTCGGCGATCGACTCGACGGCGCGGAGGACGCCGTCGCCGTTGGTGGAGTCCGCCGAAGGCACTGTAAGTGCCTCAATCTGGCCCAGCCACCGCTCGACGTCATCCTCGCCGAGAAGCCAGTCAAGAACGAGGAATGACACTTGCAGTCTTGTGGACTCCGGAAGGTCCCGAAACACCGGGTGGTACACCCCGATATGGACCCTGAACTCCTCCTCGGCGGTTTCGACGCGGAACCCGGTTTTCGACAGATCGAGCTTACTGCCTGCGATCTCCAACACGGTGCCTAGAGCGTTCGGGTCTGCTTCTTGGCTCGAACGGAACTCCCAAGTCGGATCTGCAGGCGGGGCAGCACGGAGCCATCGCTGGGCCGAGGGCCGCACCTCCGCTGTTCCGTTAGCCGACACAGTGAGCCGGTGTTCGGACTCGCTTCCGGCGCCGAAGTGCCATGTCAGGTCCGGATGGATCGCTGCAACCCCCTGACTCAGCTGTTCAATAGCAGGCGATTGGTTCCGGGGATCGAGCACGTGGCCCTCCCTTACCCACCACTCCCAGAAGGCAGAGATAGGGTGCAGGGGAGCTGACGGTTCTTTCCTACGGAAAAGGCGCATGGCGTAAAGAATTGCACGAAGGCTTATCCCTTACAACCTGCGGTTTTGTAGCTTCATGGGTTTGCGGTGGGGTGGAGCGAATAACTGGCAGGTATTCCTGCTTTTATAGGCGAAGATTCTTGATGTGCATGATTTGATCCTTTCTGCCCAGATCCAGCTAACCGCCAGGTTCGGGGCTGTGCCAGCACCGCCCTCGTACGGAGTGAAGCTAGGAGTCGCCGAAAACGTGCGATTACGTGATGTTCTCCCACTCAATGGCCTGAGGCATCCCGCCGCTACAGGGACCAGCGGCTGGTTCATCTGGCGGGGCGAAGAGATAGGAACCGTGCACGACTTCTTTGTCCCGTTGCACATCGAGCATCTGGATAGCTTGTGCCCGGAAGTCATTCCCTATCTCGCTTTGCCGCCGGGGTGGCGCTTCCTCTTGGCACCTGGCTACGAAGACGTCTGGTATGACGATTCATTGCTGGACGTCTGATCAAAGGGCGATGACGCGGGCTCAGGCTTCACCCGCGTTCACCGCCCGGTTGAGCATCCCTAAACGGACGCCGGAGCGTACGGTGATGCAACTGACTATGGGACGCTTGGCAAGGTTGGAACCGTGGACAGACGATGCACACTAAGTCGACTAATCGACTCCGCTGCCGCGAAAACGGCTCAGTGCGGAAATGAAGTTGGGCGCTCCTAACGGCGTACAACGGTGAGTTCCGTAGACTGCAACGATGCCCCGTGAAGTCGCAAAAGTCGTCTGCTATGTCGTACACGACAATCACCTCTTAGTCTTCACCCACGACCATCAACCCATGGCTCTGACTGGCGTCCAAGTGCCAGCAGGCTCAATCAATGCCGGTGAGTCGCCGGAGGTAGCCGCTGTCAGAGAACTTTTCGAAGAGACCGGCCGTCAGGGACAAGTGATTCGCCACATCGGGGTGCAGGAATACGACTTACGTCCAGGACGCGACGAGATAGCCGTGCGGCACTACTTTGAGATGAGACTGACCGACGCTGACATTGCAGAGAGATGGGTAGCGGGAGAACCCGATCCTTCACACGGCAGGTCGGAGGCTGTCTGGACCTGCTGGTGGATCCCGCTGACAGATGCCCACGTTCTGGCGGCAGGATTCGGGGGCCTTCTCGGCTCCATGGTTGCGCAAATTCCTGTTCGGTAGAGGATCCTTACCGGGCATCAAGTCATCAACCGCTGGAAATTCGGGCACAATTTTGAGCATGTGCGAGTCCTTCGTGCAAAGGACTCGGCGCAGACGGCTGACTGTTGTTCGTGAGCGGGTCAGAGGTAGCGTGTCAGGTTCAGGCCCGAGTGCATAAACACTGCAATAACGAAATGTTGGGGGACATGTGTTCTGGATGCAAGCCGGACTCGAAAATACCAATCCGATCATTCCGACGACTGGTGAGACATCCGTCCTCTTAGCCGGCCTCGTTCTCGTCGGGCTATTCGTCACTGCGTTGGTGAGCATCGTGCGGAGCAGGAAACTGACTCCAGCCGGCACCGTGCTGTGGATCCTGATCGTATTTGCCGTCCCTGCACTAGGCCCTCTCCTTTGGTTCATTGCCGGACGCAGCGCGTCCGACACGTCAAAAACCAGTTCCTAAGCGTGCACATTGGCCCTCTGCACCCCGGCGTGGGGCACCGTTGAAGGAGGGCTGGATTCTCTCCGACCTCAACCGAGCCCCCATACCGGTGGTCCACCGCGACACTGAGCCGTCCGCTGGAGGATCCTCATACGGGCACCTTGGTGCCCGCTGAACCACCGGCTTACGGACAGTGGGCCGCCCTCTGCTTCTGGTGACTGAGCGCTTACGCTCACGTTCCCTGCCTGCCCAATTTTGGTCCGAATGGCCGGCTGCTGGCCAACAAGTAATGACGCATACTGATCCTATGAACATGGCAGGTGCCGCCTCATGGCTGCCTTGGTTGGTCCTCATCCCGTGCGTGGCGATATGGGGCTACAGCCTGGTCAACTTCATCCAAACGGACGAAAGAGAGATGCGAACCTTCAGCAGGGATATCTGGCTGGTGCTCCTCGTCTTTGGAAGTGTGGTGGGCGCGCTGGCGTGGCTGGTAGCGGGCCGCCCTCGGCCGCCTGGGGTTCATCGTCGAACCTAGTTCAGCGAGAATCAGGCTGCGACTGGACGGTTTCGATCAACACGATTAGGAGCTTGGGCAGAATTTTTATCACGCTGCCCGGCGGTGAAGCGTCGGTTCAGGGATCGGCTTACGGACGTGTTGAAGACAGAAAGCGTTCCATGCTCAGTCGTGCCATGGAAATCCCAGCGGGTTGGCAGACGCGCGATGCGATACGGCTTCGAAGTCATGGAGCGCCGGCGTGAGGGGCAAGTTTTGGGGCTCCACCGATATTTCGGCCAGGACAGGAACGGGCTCGGTGCTGATGAACTGGCACTCAGTGATGGGCCCGAGAACAGGGTCGGTGTAGCTGGGCATCCTTGTGAAACTCTTGCTCGGAAGTACGTACACCACCCCTGCCCTCGTAGGCGCTTGGCCGTCCTCAGTTGAAGCGAATGAGAGAAAGATGCGCCGTTCAGCCCAGTGCCCGGCGGCTGCTCCGGGATAGAAGCAGGCGTTCAAAAATCGGCGGCATGAGGATGATCGGATGGCGTACGCAATAGCCCAGGTGGGGTCTTCGGTCGCATATATGGCCATCGTTTTCGAGAATTCGTCTAGGCTGAGATCGAGAGGCGCTCTTGGGGTGAGCATGGACAAGCCTGATGTCTGCGAACCGTGCAGCAGGAAGTCATTAGTTGCGACGAGTTCGGCAAGGCGAGTCCAAGTCTTGTCGCCTCGGGCTGGAGCGGGTGAATGCCATGTAGATCTATCCACGCGGCAAACGCTAGCAGTGGTGGACCTGGACGTCTGAAAATCTATGCGGCGGGCGAAGGGGCAATCATCGATCCCCCCATGGGGACGGGTACCGGACGCTTCAACTAGCGCTGGCGTGTCCGGCGAAGGATGGGCTTACGGGCACAGCGTGTGGGACTCGAAAGGGATCACGGAATGCCGCCCGGACCAAGACCCGTAGAAGAAACCAGACCGGCGATGATCGGTAGTGTACTGACCCGTTGTTTTTGACGGTTGCGGACAGGGGTCCTTGGACAGTTGGCGACTTTCCATCCGCTGCACCAAGGTTGAGAATTGCAGGATGAAGACCATCGAGTGGTGGCCAAAATTAGACGCCGAGGCACGAGCGTGGTTAATCGAACACAACGGTGAGGTTATCGCCGCAGATGTGGAGAACAAGATCGCGGCGGCCGCCGGCGGCACTGTGACATCGGACGCCTGGTGGATCGCGGACGGGGACCCGAGGGAATTTACCTCTCCGACGAAGCAGTCGATTGGATCGAGGCAACCGCCAACGGCGAATGAACTGAGGGGGACCGCCCGCGGTGTCGTTGACTCCTGTAGCCATGGCGCCGGGTGACCGCAGTGTTCGGTAAAGGATCCTTCAGTGAATGGTCGAGGGACGCTTCCCCTTTGGGGCCGGAGCACATAGGACTGATGCGCCGCAGCTACTAAGGGGCCACTAGAAGTTGGCGGATGCAATCACGTAGATCTGCAAGAACTTCCGTTTCGGGATTGCTGCGTGCGAGAGCTGCAAGGCCGCGGCAAGCAAGACCAGCGTCGGTGAGTTCTCCGCTGACAAGAAAATCCATGAGTTCCGAGATAGGAAGAAGGTGCACGTGGCCGGATTCAGACTCATCCCAGGTCGTTGCAAATTCTTCGGATGCGTTAGCCGCGATTACAAGATGCTTACGTCGTGACGAGTTTGCAGCAAACCATTCTGAACCAGCGTAGAAGGCTGATTCTGGGTGGTAGCCGGTTTCTTCTCTTAGCTCTCGAAGCGCTGCATCCATGGGTTGCTCGTCGCTGTTGAGGTATCCCCCGGGGAGTTCGAGGAGTGACTTCTCGGGTCCAACGCGGAACTGTTCGAAAAGGACGACGTGGCTTGCTGCGGGTGTGAATGCAAGTGTCGCTGCAGAGTCACGGCCGGCAATGACGTCCCAGTCGGTCACGGCTCCACTTGGTTCTTCATAGGTTTGACGGTTGATCGTCACAAAGCCTTTGTAGGCGGTCGTCGTTCGGATCTTCTTCCAGGTGTCGCTGGCAAGCACAGTTCTCCTTCTCAGAGTGGTTAAACAGTCTCAATGCGTGCCGCGACGACAAGCGAAGCTGATGCGCCCAAGGCAGCGAAGGAGAGGATGACGGCAACGATCGGCAGTGACCGTGAAGGCATACCTGACTATGAACGGCTGGGCTTTTCAGCCGCGCGAATGGTCAGGATTGCTTTTGAAGCAAAGACAACGCCTGCCAGAAGAAGAATGACGGCCGAAAGCACGAGATACCAGGTGCCGGCGGAAGCCATCGCGGTATAGACGCCTAGGAGAGAAAAAATAACTGCCCCCAGCGACCAAATGAGCGTAGCTCTCTTGGAGTTATTCATGAGCCAAGCCTAGGCCAAAGGCCAGATCGATAAATGGCGGTGTTCTTACGGCGCTGTTTGTCGCATCGTTCCGCGCGGAAGGGGATCGTTTATCGGGCCCTGCAGGCCAGCCGCAATCTAGGTCAGGGCCTGTCTCCAAGCGTCCTGATTGCGTACGACATAGTCAGCCGCAGTACCCCAGTGCGCACCGTGTCCGTTGACGTACATGTCGGCCCAAGGCTGGAATTCGGTTTCATGGGAGGACTTCAGCAACTCGTGCATGGCCGCCGTCCTCTTTCCCAGGGTCTCGGGCAACGCTTTCCGTAGGAGCTCGTCAGCCCCATAACCGTCGACAACAGCGCGGAGCCTGGCGGCTGCAGCTGGAACCGGTTGGCCTTCAAAGAGCATTCCAAAGGACTGCGCTGCATATGCGAGGTCCCAGAGACGCGTGCTCGGGCCCGCCGCGTCCCAATCGATGAACACCCATCGTTCACCCATAATGAGGTTCCAGGGGGCCAAGTCGTTATGGCACATCAGGTTGGGATTCTCGGCGGGAAGCAAGACGTTCCATCCGGTCGTATCCGGGACGCTAAAGCCTTCGCTGGCATCGTGAATCCGGCGAATCAAACGTCCGAGACGCACGAGGTCACCCTGCCCCAGGGGCAACTGATCCATCGCAGAGACACCCTCGACGAACTCGGTGACATGCCGCCCAGCGTGGTCCTTGCCCAGGGGTTTGGGAACGTCAACGCCAGCCATATGTAGAGCTTTCAGATACTCCTGGACAGTGGCAGAGTTTTCCAGCCACGGTTTGCGGACCGTATTGCCGATACGAACAACACTTTCGGAGGCGTTGCCCCCGGAAAGTTTTTCAGCTTCTTCGTTCACCCGAAGAAGGCTACTGCGTGCCAACGGGCTGGCCAAGCCAAAGCCCGGGCCGGACCAACATGATTCCCGCTGAGGATCCCTCAACGGGACACATGAACAGCAGAGCGTCCGGTTGTCTAAGATCGGCATAAAAGAAACTGCGGTCTTGGGGGAGATATGAAACTGATTTTTAGGCGGATTCCGTCCCCGGCGGACAATGAATGACGCGGCGTGAAGGCTGGGGCGCGGCGCTTGTTGTTGCGGCCGTTTTCGCCTTCTGGTGGGCAACGGTAATTTGGGCCGCGCCCGCCTCGGACGCCGCTGGCCGGCAAATCGTCTTCTTTTACCGAGGTGTTTCCGGCTCCGAGATTACTGGATGGATTCAGCTGGTAAGTCTGCTTGGAGGCGGTGTGGGCTCGTTTCTGCTTGCCTCCTCGCTGATAGGCCGCATCCGCCAGCGGTGGCTACGGCGAAGCCTGGGGTGGTCAGCCTGTGCCGCCTCCATCCTGGCGGCGCCCTATCTGGCAGTAGTCGTTCTTGTCGCCTATCTCGGCGCTGCCGGCATCGGCGACGATGTCGAGCTGAAGGCTCCTACTGGCCAGTCCGTACTCCTGACCCAGGATGGGTTCGACGGCGAGGTCGTAAGGATCTACACCAGGTACGACGAGTTTCACTACGTCATGCACCGTAGCGCCGACGAGCTGGCTGGTTTCCCGCGAGTCAAGGACCGGGACTGCCACCTTGTCTTCATGGACGGCAGCCTCCGGCTCACGTGCGGCGAAGACTCCGTCAACATCAACGCCCAGCTAGATGCTTCACATATCAGCGTCGCTCCTGAGTGATCAATTTCTTGGTCCCCAGATCCTAAGCTCCAACCCGCTGAGGACCCCACACACGGGCAGGTATCGGAGCGATCCGCAGCTACACCGGCTCCCGTGAGCCGATGGATTATCGGACGATCTCACGTCCGTTCGGGGATCCTTTAGCGGACCGATCTTATTGTTTCTGTTGGGGTCCGTTCACTGGCCTCGAGCCGGGCGCGGACTTCAAGCGGCGGAATGTCGTACCCCGTTGCGCGATCGCCCGACCAGTTTAGACCCACGAGAATGCCATCTCGGTCGAGTCCGTCAATCCACCGTGTGCGCCACACAGCAAGAGGGATTTCCGCTACTTCGAACGCGCTATACGCCGGAATGCTACTGATCACTTTCTCGGCTCTGCTTCGGAGCGACCAGAACGGCATGCTGCGTTAGCCATCTCCATTGCGGGGTGCAGGGAAGCCGCCGGAATCACGAATTCCCCAGACTTGCTGATGCAGGATGACCTCTTGGTAGAAATGGATCGCCTGGGCTGCGCTGATACTCACACGCACAGCTTAAGTGACTACCCTCAATTGGCTCTGAAAGAGACTTCCAGAACACACGTCCCATTGAGGGATCGGCTAACGGTCGCAAGTTTAAAGGGCTCGTGTGGTGCCCTGTGAGTCCGCCTGAGGTTCGGCTACGACCGTCAGTGGTCCTTCATCCTCTGTTGGGACCTCGAACTGATCAAAGTACTGCGCGGCCATTTCTTCGCTCAGATAGAAGTCATCTGCATGTTCTGCCCTACGGGCGCGAATGCGTGCGAGGGCGACAGCTCTTGGTGTTGCCAAATATATGGTTTCCGGCTCAACACCAAGCGGCCTTAGCAGGTTGCGATAATCCTCGCGCATCCTTCGGGACCAAAAAGAAAAGTCGAGGACGATATCTGCGCCAGCCTTGACTGCTGCGACTAAGCGGTCCTGAAGTGCTGCCTCGATCGCGCGCTGAGTCTCCGCGTCCAGGGGCATAGTACGCGGGCCCTTATCCCATGCGGCCTGGATCGAAGACGGGCCACCGTCATCTCCTACTGCGGCTCTGGCGTCACTGCCTGCCACAACCTGCTCGCCCTCGAGCACGCAGGACTCGGCCGGGGCCGACTTTACGCAGGCGGGTGGTCAGAGTACGGGGCTGAGCCTCGCCGCCCGGCCGAGGTTGGCCGATAAACACCGCCGTAAAAAATACCGCCACTTGAACTTGGCCGCGCAGCAATTCCGCATGGATTAGAGTGACCGGCATGGCAGAGACCGTGTTCCCACCATTTACTGTTACAGCCGCGGCCATTCGCCAGTTGGAACTCATGGGAGGTCAAGCACGAGTAGACATCCAGGACGGCGGCTGTTGTGGAAACACATATGTCTTCACTAGGGCCCGGGGCACTGACTCCGACGCTAGATACGGGTGCCCCGGGGCGGAGCTATTCGTCAGCGAAGCTGCACTCGCCGTGCTGGCCGGGGCAACTCTCGATTACAGCCCCACGATAAAACCCGCCCGCTTTCGGGTGCTGAAGAATCCGAACACCCCTAAACGGTGTCCTTGCAACCGCTCTTTCGGCCGCGACTGGCCAGGAAAGGGACAACCCGGATGCGCGTCCCGCACTCCAATGCCTTGGGATTGAGTTGCGGACGCCAGTGTGCGCGGCAGTTCAGACAAGCCCGCGAATGCTGTCGCCTATGACGGTTGCGCATAAATCCAACGGTCCAGACGGCCGGTACTTGCCGTGGGCCGTGGAGTCTTAGCTGTGACTTGCGTCCTCGGTTGCCGTAGATAGGCTCGCGAGATGTCAGAAACGCGTGCTGGCTCCGGAAGTCCCGACCAGATTCCGTGCGAAAGGAGTATGCAATGAGAAAATCCTCGCCGCTGAGGCTCATTGCAGGAGTTTTCTTCCTGCTCTGGGCGGCAATTTTCCTGACATGGACGCCGGTGGAAAGTGTCCGCCTTGTCAGCGGCATCATCTCCGTACCGATAGGCCTGACGCTGATCCTTCGGTACTTCACCGCCCGTCCATCTACCGAACGGGGGCAACGGTGACCGCGGGACGATGGGCATTCCTATCGCTTGCCGGTCTGCTCCTGATCGTCTCAGTCACTCTTGCCCTGCAGGGATCGCAGGGCCTTTGGTTTACCGCCATAGCCATGGGCATCGGGATCTTCTCGACAGTGCGGGCCGGGCTCAAGGAACGGGGCCAACACCGGGGCGTTTCTGATTCAAGGCTTTCTGATTGAATGTCGCGTTCCGAGGCAAGGGCAGCCTGCGTCGGAAACTTCCCGAAGGCTAACAAACGATCGCAGAAGGTGGCGGCGAGGGGCATGCACTCCGGCGTTGTCGGCCCGATCATAAGTCCGGTTGAAAGCTACCTCAGCGTGTCCGGCCAACCCAGCCCTACCGCAGGCCGCTCCATGCAGAGCAGCCGGGGTCTGTCCTCCCAGGACGAAACGGGGACGAATCCGCCCCGGCGGTAGAGCCGGATAGCGTCTTCCCGCCAGTCCCAGACCGTGAGCCGTACGGGATCGTGCCCGTTCGCGGCGACAAACTCTAGGGCGGCGTCCAGCAGGGCGGCGCCGACCCGCTGGCCACGGGATGCTGGATCAACCCAGACCCGTTTGATCTCCCAGGCCGCGCACGCGCGGTGCACGCTGATCACACCGGCCGGACCATAACCCGAGTCCGCCACGAGGACGGCCGCGCCGGAGTAGGCCCGCGCAGGGTTCTCAACCTCACGCCGATACCGCTCCGGAAGTACCCCGGGAAAAGCTGGTCCGCACAGGCGGGCGGTCTTTTCCCGCTCGGTTTCCACCAGGTAGGCAGCCACAAGTCGGCCGGCCGCAGCAGCATCCGGACCGTTAAGGTCCGCGGTCCGGACCGGGGTCGTGCGCGGGACGGCGTCCAAACGGTTCCTATGCGAAGGACTCGAGCTCGACGCCGGCCTGCTCCAGCGCGGAGCGGACGGCGGCGGCCACGGCCACCGAGCCGGGGGTGTCGCCGTGCAGGCAGAGTGAGTGCGGGGTGCGTTTCACTACGGTCCCGTCGATCGCTTCGACCTCGCCCTTGAGCGCCAGCCGCACCGCCCGCCGCACGATCTCGTCCGGGTCCTCGATGAAGGCGTCGTTCTCTAGATGCGGCACCAACGTGCCGTCCGGACGGTAGGCGCGGTCTGCGAAGGCCTCGTGGAAGACCGGGCTGCCGGCATCGGCGGCGAGTCGCAGCAGGGCGGACCCCTCCAGCCCCAGGACCGGCAGGCCCGGATCGTAGGCCTGGACGGCGGCGACGACGGCGGAGGCCTGCTCCTCGTCGTGGACCGTGCGGTCGTACAGCGCGCCGTGGACCTTGACGTAGTCCACGGAGGCACCCACGGCGTGCGCGACGCCGTCGAGCGCCCCGAGCTGGTACAGCACCGAGCCGAACAAGTCATCGAAGCTGATGTCCATGGCGCGCAGGCCGAAGCCCCCAGGTCCGGGTAGCCCAGGTGGGCGCCGACGCGGACGTCGAGTTCGTAGGCCGCGCGGCAGGTGTCCAGCATGGTCACCGGGTCGCCGGCGTGCTGCCCGCAGGCGACGCTGGCGCTGGTGACCAGCGGGAACATTGCGGCGTCGTCGCCCATGGTCCAGGAGCCGAACGACTCCCCGAGGTCAGCGTTCAGATCCACCGCGCGCCCCTTTCAGGCCGGTTCCGGCGTCGTCCGTGTTCATGTCCGCCGTGTTCAGGTCAGCGGAGTGCAGGTCGCCGGGAATGGTGATGGGCATGGGGCCGAAGGCCTCCTTGGCGTTCTCGATCACGGCGCGGCCCATCATGCGGTTGCCGACACCGCCCACCACGGCGCCGACGCCGAACGGCAGCGCGCGGCCGAGGAATGCGGTGCCCTGCCGCTTGAGCAGGTTGCGCAGGAAGGCCCGCTGGATCTGCTCGCGGACCGAGCCGAAGCCGGCCAGGGGGCACGCCGGGCGAACAGGGAACCCCAGGCCTGGGTGGGGCCCTTGCCCTGGCCCGCGGCCTGGCCGCTGAGGGAGCTGAGCAGCGTGGTGCCTTCCTCGCCGAGCATGATCGCCATGACCAGGGTGCTGGCGCGCTCCGGGTCCTCCAGCCGCACGCCGTGCAGCTCGGCCAGGGACGTGGCGAACAGGGCGGTGGCTTCCAGGAAGCCGGCGGTCGCGGCGGCGGAGAGCCCCAGCGCGGCCACGGTTCCGACGCCGGGGACGACGGCGGAGCCGCCCACCAGGGCACCTCCCCCGGTGACGGCCATGAGGTAGTTGCGTTCCAGGATCGCTGCGAGCTGCGCGGCGCTGGCGTGCGGGTGCTTCTTCTGCAGCCGCCGCAGGTTCGCCAGGACCAGCGGCCGCTGGATCTCCACGGCCCGCAGGAGCACGTTGTGCACGCCGGGCTTGGGCTTGCCCTCGGCGTCGAACATCGCGCTGTGGGCGGCTTGCTGGGCAATCTTCATCGCCGGGTTGCTGCGCTTGGCCATCATCGCCTCTCATAAACCATAAGGGTGCTGAACGTTGTCCAGGGTTAAAGACCAGGCCACGCCCGAACCGGGCACGGCGACGGCCGCGGACGGAGGCAGTTGCCCCCGTCCGCGGCCGTGAAGAGCCGGTAGCGCCGAAGCTTTTCGCACGGCGGCCGGTCGCGCCGTCGGCGTTTAGCGCGGGGTGCGGATGAGCTTCTTGTTGACGAACTCGTCCATGCCAAAGCGGCCCAGTTCGCGGCCAACGCCGGAGCGCTTCACGCCGCCGAAGGGCATGTCCGCCTGGGTCTGGGCCACCGAGTTGATGAACACCATGCCGGTGTCCAGCTGGTCGGCGACGTCCTGGGCCTTCGCGGGGTCGGCGCTGAACACCGATCCGCCCAGGCCGTAGGGCGAGCCGTTGGCCAGGTCGATCGCTTCCTCGACGCTGGCAACCTTGTAGATGACAGCGGCGGGGCCGAACAGCTCCTCGGAGAACGCGCGCATCTCCGGGGTAACGTCGGTCAGGACGGTGGGCTCCACGTAGGCGCCGGGGCCGTCCACCTTGTGGCCGCCGGTGCGCAGGGTGGCACCCTTGTCCACGGCGTCCTGGATCTGCTCGACCAGGCCGTCCGCGGCGCTCTGGGAGGACAGCGGACCGAACCGGGTGTCCTCCTGCTGGGGATCGCCGGGCTTGATCCGGGCCATCCGCTCGGTGAACTTCTCCACGAAGGGCTCGTAGAGGTCTTCGAGGACGATGAACCGCTTGGAGGCGGTGCAGGCCTGGCCGGCGTTGCCCATGCGGCCCCCGACGGCGGCCTTGACGGTGGCGTCCAGGTCATCGGAGTCGAGCACGATGAACGGGTCGCTGCCGCCCAGTTCGAGGACGTACTTCTTGAGGTTGCGTCCGGCGACCTCGGCCACGGCCGCACCGGCCCGCTCGCTGCCGGTCAGGGACACGCCCTGGACGCGGGAGTCCGCGATGATCTCCGCCACCTGGTCGTTGTCCAGGAAGAGGTTGGTGTAGGCGCCCTTCGGCAGCCCGGCGTCATGGAAGATCTTTTCGATCGCGAGCGCCGACTGCGGGCAGCTGCCGGCGTGCTTGAGCAGGATGGTGTTGCCCAGGACCAGGTTGGGCGCGGCGAAGCGGGCCACCTGGTAGTAGGGGTAGTTCCACGGCATGATGCCCAGCAACGGGCCGATCGGGGTGGAGCGCACGAGTGCGTCGCCGCCGCCCTTGACCTCCAGCGGTTCGTCCTTGAGGAATTCGGGGCCCTCGGAGGCGTAGTAGTCGTAAATCGAGGCGACCAGCTTGACCTCGCCGCGGGCTTCGACCACGGGCTTGCCCATTTCCTTGGCGATCAGGCGCGCCAGTTCGTCCTGGCGTTCCCGGTACAGCTCGGCGACCCGGGCGATGACTTTGGTGCGCTCTTCCACGGGCGCCTTGCGCCACTCGAGGAACGCCTGCTGCGCGGCGGCGAGCGCCGTCTCGACCTCTTGCTTGGTTGCGAGCGGAAATTCCTTTTCCGTCTCTCCGGTCGCGGGGTTCACTGTCTTGTAGGCAGTCATTGGTCCACCATCTCCGTTTCTGGCTGGGTTGAGCCGGTGTGGGCGCGGGCCGCGAACGACGCCGATGCGGCGCCGCGCGGCGGTCCCCGCCCCGGGTGAAGACTGGCCGCAGCAGGTGCGCGGCCCATCCTTTAGGCGGCAACCGCGCGGTCCCCGGCTGTATTCCAACCGTGATCTCCTGCACGCCGGCGGCGGGTCCGCCGCGGGACGCGCCGCGGGACGCGCCGTCGTCGTCGGAAATACCGCATCGCTCGGGCCCGCACAAGGCGGTGACGCATTTCGAAATGCAGTGCTGCCGCCGGGGGCATCCGGTCGTAACGTTGAAGAAATTAAGGACTTCGATTTCCACATCGCGCCACGAAGGGCTATAGGACCGTGTCACTCGAATCACTCCCCGTTCTGGACTACTCCCGGCTGAACGCCGGGCCGGAGGAAGCCTCCCGGTTCCGGGACGAACTCCGCGACGCCATGCACAACGTCGGGTTCCTCTACCTTTCCGGCCACGGCATCCCGCAGGATCTGGTGGACGCCATGCTCGTGACGTCCCGCCGGTTCTTTGACCTGCCGGAGGAGCAGAAGCTCGCCGTGGAGAACATCCACAGTCCGCAGTTCCGCGGCTACACCCGGATGGGCGCCGAGCTCACGGACCGGGCCGTCGACTGGCGCGAGCAGATCGACATCGGCGTCGAGCGGGCCGCGGTGGAGCCGGGCGACGGCGTCGCCGACTATTGGCGGCTGGAGGGCCCGAACCTGTGGCCGGCAGAGCTACCCGGGATGCGCGACGTCGTGGCGGCCTGGACGGACCGGCTGAGCACCATCTCGCTGAACCTGCTCCGCACACTGGCGGTGTCCCTGGGCGCCCCCGAGGACAGCTTCGACGACGCCTTCGGTGACCGCGCGTTCCCAATGCTGAAGATCGTCCGCTACCCGGGCGAATCCGGCGACGAACCCAAGCAGGGCGTGGGCTCGCACCGCGACGGCGGCGTCCTCACCCTCCTGCTGGTGGAACCGGACAAGGGCGGCCTGCAGGTGGAATACCAGGGTCGGTGGATAGACGCGCCGCAGGTGCCCGGGACGTTCGTGGTGAACATCGGCGAGATGCTGGAGCTGGCCACCAACGGCTACCTCAAGGCCACGCTGCACCGGGTCATCTCCCCGGCGAAGGGCACGGACCGGATCTCGCTGCCCTTCTTCTACAACCCCGCGCTGGACGCCGCCATGCCGCAGCTTGCCATGAACCCGGAGTATCAGGCCAAGGCCCGCGGCCTGTCCGTGGACCCGACCGACAGCCCTATCCTGGAGACGTACGGCGATAACGCGCTGCGCTACCGGCTGCGGGCGCACCCGAACGTCGCCGCCATCCACCACGCCGACCTGCAGGGGTAGGTTCCGCGGGTCCGCTTCCGTCCCCTGCCGAACACTCGGGGCGCACGCTCCCGCCGTCGTCGACCCCGCTCGCTCCCGCCGTTTCGACGGTTCCCTGCCAGGTAGACGCTTAGAAGCGTCGAATCCGCGGGGAACCGTCGAAGCGGGCGGAGGTGCGGCTAGTTCGACGACGCCGGGCCCAACTCGAGACGTAGCGGGCAGGCCTCAGCGCTCGGGCAGGCGGTAGACCGAGACGTGGCTCCGGGAGTCCGCCGTGAACTCGCTCCGGTCCCAGTCCGCCCAACGGGATTCCGATTCGAAGCCGGCCAGCCGCGCCATCAGGTCCAGCTCGGCCGGCCAGATGTACCGGTGCGGGGTGCGGCCCATCCGTGCCTCGCGGCCGCCGGAGACGTCCGGATCGAACCGCACATGGTGGGAGACCACCAGCTGCTGGAGCACGTCATAGGTGTCCACCAGCAGGTAACCGGGCTCGCTCACCTCCACGGTTCCCCCGCGGCCGGGCGGCAGCGAGCGCAGCTGCGGCACCCAGAGTTCGACGACGAAGCATCCGCCGGGGGCCAGATGCCGGGCGGCATTCCGGAAGCACCGGACCTGCTCCTCCTGCGTCAGGAGGTTGGAGATGGTGTTGAACACCAGGAAGGCCAGGGCGAACCCCTGCCCCGCCGAGGCCTCCGCCATGTCACCCCGCACCACGGGAATCTCCTCCGGGCCGGCCTTCTCCCGGAGCCTGGCGATCATGGCGTCGGAGAGCTCGATGCCGGTCACCGGGACGCCGGCCGCGGCAAGGGGAAGGGCCACCCTGCCGGTTCCGATGGCGAACTCGACGGCGCGTCCCCCGGCGGCAAGTTCCGCAAGGACCGCGACGGTCGGTTCGAGCACCTCCGGGGCGAACATCCCCTCGCCGGGCGTGTCATAGCGGGAGGCGGCTTCGGTGTCCCAGAGTTGCTGCTGGTTGATCATCCCGCCACTATTGCACCCGGAACCCCGGTCCGGAAGGAAGCCGGCTGATCCGGGAACGCGCTTCAGCCCCGCCGTTTCGACGGTGCCCTGCCGGATAGACGCTCAGAAGCGTCGAATCCGCGGGGAACCGTCGAAACGGGCGCGAGGGCGCGTGGAGCGGCACGAGGAGGCGGGCGCGAAGGGTACGCGTGGAGGAGCCAGCCCTCCGCTCCCCTACCCCGCCGCGTGGATTACCGGAATGGACGCCGTCGCCGGGCCGGGGAAGACCGTCGGCTCGGGGCTCTCCACCGGCTGCACGACGAAGGACACGGCGTCGGTCCCGACGGTGCGGCGTTCACCGCGGACGTCGACCTCCAGCGGGCCGCCCTCGACCATGGCCAGCCGCAGCTCCCGGTGGTCCAGCTGCACGTGCAGCAGTCCGCCGCGGAGCTTCAGGTGGAAGTCCAGCGAATCCCATTCGGCGGGCAGCCGCGGATCGAAGTACGGCACCTGACCCTGGTCCCGGAGGCCGGCGAACCCGCTGACCAGCGAGCTCCACACGCCGCCGGTCGAGGCGATGTGGACGCCGTCGATCGTGTTGCCGTGGGTGTCGTCCAGGTCGATGTAAACCGCGTGCAGGAAGTGGTCCAGCGCGGCCTTGCCGTAGCCCACCTCGGCCGCCATGATTCCCTGCACGCAGGCGGACAGGGTGGAGTCACCGGTGGTGATCGGGTCGTAGAAGTCGAACGCCCTGCGCTTCTCCTCGGCGCTGAAGTCCTGCCACTGCAGGAACATCGCCAGCACCGTATCCGCCTGCTTGAGCACCTGGTGCCGGTAAATCACCAGCGGGTGGAAGTTCAACAGCAGCGGGTACTTCGAGCGGGGGTGTTCCAGTCCCACGGCTCCAGGCTCATGAAGTCGTTGTCCTGCGAGAAGACCTGGAGGTCGCCGTCGTAGGGCAGGTGCATCCGGTTGGCGGCCTGCTCCCAGACCTCACGTTCGGCGTCGTCGATTCCCGGGTGGTCCAGCGCCGCGGCGGCGCGCAGGTTAAAGCGCGCCATGACGTTGGTGTAGAGGTTGTCGTTGACGACGGCGGTGTACTCGTCCGGGCCGGTAACGCCGTGGATGTGGAACAGTCCGTCCTTGCCGAAGAAGCCCAGCGAGGCCCACATGCGGGCGGTCTCGATCAGCAGCTCGGAGCCTTGGGTTTCGCGGAAGGCCGCGTCCCCGCTGGCCCAGATGTAGCGGTTGGTGGCGAAGGCGATCGCGGCGGCGATGTGGAACTGGGCGGTGCCGGCGGCGTAGTAGGCGCTGGCCTCCAGGCCGTTGATGGTGCGCCAGGGGAAGAGCGCGCCGTCCACGCTGAGTTCCTTGGCCCGGACCCGGGCCTCGGGCAGCAGTTCGTGCCGGAATTCCAGGACCTGCCGGGCGTTGTGCGGGTTCGTGTAGGTCAGGTAGGGCAGGAGGTAGACCTCCTGGTCCCAGAAGTAGTGCCCGTCGTAGCCGGAGCCGGAGACGCCCTTGGCCGGGATGCCGGCGACGTCCGCGCAGGCCGTGGCCTGGGCCAGCTGGAAGAGGTTCCAGCGGATGGCCTGCTGCAGCTCGGACCGGCCACCCACCACGATGTCGCTGGTGGTCCAGTAGTCGCTGTAGTGGGCCTCGCTCTGGGCGAAGATGTCCTCCACCGGCAACAGCTCGCGCTCGGCGGTTTCCGCCGGATCCTCGTCCACGCTGCGCGCCACGGCGTAGCTGACGCTCTTCTCCAGCCGGAACGGCTCATCAGGGTTGACGGCCAGGACGTAACGGACGCTGCTGTCGTCCTGGTCCACCTGGGTGTCGAAGGGCTGGACGTTGGCGGAGGTCCAGTGGTCCACGGCCATGCCCAGTCGCTGCCGGGACTCCGCGGCCTCCCAGGACAGGCGCAGCGAGCCGTCGCCGCCGTCGAGCCGCAGCGGCAGCAGCACGCGCCCGGCGTGCCGGCCGGCGCGGCGCGGGTCGTGCGAGGAGTGGTCCTCCACCGGCTGGTCCTGGCGGTTGACGACGGCGGAGGTTACGTCCGCGGAAATCTCGCGGTCGGCGGAAACCTCCAGGGAGATGCCGAGGGTGCCGCGGGCCTGGTAGCCCACGGCGCGGCGCTCGGTGGTGGTCACCGTGGACCCGGACCGGCACTGCCAGACGATCCGGCACTCGTAGATGCCAGTGGCGAAGTCCACGCTGCGCCGGTAGTCCAGGACGGTGGACTCCTCCAGGCTGAGCATCTCGCCGTCGATCACCACCGCGAAGTTGTTGGCGTCCGGGATGTAGAGTATCCGCTGGCCGGTGCGGGCGAAACCGTAGGCGTTCTCCGCGTGCTTGATATCCCAGATTTCGTGGAAGCCGTTGATGAAGCTGCCGGGCAGTTCGGCGTCGGCGGCGGCCCAGTGCGCGCCGCGGATGCCGAGGTGGCCGTTGCCGAGGCTGAACAGGGTCTCCAGGGTGCCGGCGTTGCCGGGGACGTGGGCGGTCTCCACGAGTTGCCAGGGGTCGTTGGGGAACCTGGCGCGGTCCGAGGTGATGAGAGCCATGGTGGGGGTCCTTCTGGGGCGGAGGGTCTGGTGCGGGTGGGGTGGCGGAGGCGGGCCGGGCTAAAGCAGCTCGGCGAGGTCGCTGACCACGAGGGTGGCACCGGCGTCGAGCAGGGTCTGGCGGCCCGCTCCCCGGTCCACGCCGATGACCGAGTGGAAGCTCCCCGCGCTTCCAGCCTGGACACCGGAGACGGCATCTTCGACGACAATGCATTCCTCTCTCGGCAGCTCCAGGAGCCGGGCCGCGTACTGGTACGTGGCTGGGCTGGGCTTGCCGGGCAGGCCTTCGGAGAGGGCGACGACGCCGTCGAGCACCACCGGGAAGTAGTCCGAGAGTCCCGCGGCCTTCAGCACCGGGACCGCGTTGCGGGAGGAGGAGACGACGGCAAGCTTGAGTCCGCGCTGGAGCGCGGCCTCAATGAAGCGCACCGAGCCCTCGTAGGGCTGCACTCCGCCAGCGGCGACGATGTCGTTGAACACCTTGTTCTTGCGGTTGCCCAGGCCGTGCACGGTGTCGTGGGCCGGGTCGTCGTCGGCCGGGCCCTCGGGCAGCACGATGTCCCGGGAGGCCAGGAAGTCGCGGACGCCGTCGAAGCGGGGCTTGCCGTCGATGTGGTCGAAGTAGTCGCTCTCCCGGTAGGCCTGCGCCCCGGGGACGTCCTTGAGGTACCCGTCGAAGAGTTCCTGCCAGGCGCGCTCGTGGACTACCGCGGTGGGTGTCAGCACGCCGTCGAGGTCGAAAAGGACGGCGGAGGCGCCGGCGAAGGCGTCGGCCGGCAGGGCCTCGGGGGAAGTGGCAGTCATGGGTTCGGGTGTCCTTCCAGACGGATGTGGAGATACAGGGGTGGGTGGAGCCGGTGGTCTGCTGCCCGGCCGCGGCCGGGGTGTGGTCAGCGTCGTCGGCGGGTGCTGCGCCGCTCCACCAGCTTGGTCTCGAGCAGGTGTGCGGTGCGGGCCGGCGGCTCCGGCCGGAGCAGGCGTTCCACCAGCAGGTTCGCGGCGAAGGCGCCTTGGTCCGCGACCGGCTGGGCCACGGTGGTCAGGCCCAGGAACCAGCTCATCTGATGGTCGTCGATCCCGATGATCGAGACGTTTTTCGGTGCCGACATGCCCAGGTCGCGCAGGGCCATCAGTGCCCCGAAGGCCGTTTCGTCACAGCCGGCGAAGACCGCCGAGGGGAGCCTGCGGTTCTCGACCAGTTCGGTCATGGCCCGGCGGCCGCCCTCGATGCTGGAGCCGGCATCCAGGACCAGGTCCGGGTCCAGCGTCAGGTCGTGCTCCGCGAGCGCCCGTTCGAAGCCGCGGCGCCGGGCGTCCGCGGTGACCACGGTGCTCGACGGCGGCTCCGTGCCGGCCAGCATTGCCAGGTCCCAGTGGCCCAGGTCCAGGAGGTGGCCGGTGGCCTTCCGCGCCGCTTCCTCGTCGTCGATCCCGACGTTGTCCCAGGGCACGGACTGCATGCCGACGCTGGCGACGGCGAGGCCGGAGTCCTCCAGGGCCGCGACCTCGGCGGCGTCCAAGGCCACGTTCAGCAGCAGCACCCCGTCCACGCGCTGGGCCAGTCCGGCCAGGTCACCGAACAGCTTGCGCTGCACGCTGGGGCGGTTCCGGAGGCTGATCAGCACCGTGTCGTAGCCGCTGTCGGCGAAGACCTCTTCCGCGGCCTCGACGGCCTGTGCGAAGAACCACGCGGTGGCGGTGGGGACGATGATGGCGACGGCGCCGGTGGAGCCTCCGGCCAGGCGGGAGGCTGCGCTGGATGCGCGGTAGCCCAGCTTGCCTGCCGCGTCCGCGACCTTGGCCTGCGCCTTCTCGGACACATTGGGGAGGTTGCGGAGTGCACGGGAGACGGTGCAGATCGAGAGCCCGGAGAGGGCTGCCACGTCCTGGATGGTCACGCGCGGTGCCTTAGCCATGCGACACGGGCCTAGACCTTTCTCCCCAGCAAGTAGTGGGCCGATCAAATTGGCCAAATTAGAGTGTAAACGCTTATAAAAACAGGGCGCAAGTACCCGGATTCGGGCCATCGAATGGATTATCCGCCGGGGCCGGCCTCCGTCATTGCAGGACGTAGTGCCTCAGGAACGCCCCCACGTCCACCAGCTCGGCTGCCGAGATCGAATGCCCCATCCCGGGGTAGCTGCGGGCCGTGAGCTGCGTGTGCTCTTCCAGCCACTCCGCCGTGTGTTCGGTGGCGGCGTCGTTGATCACGACATCCTCCTTGTCCCGGCCCCAGAAGAACGGTGGGCGGGCGTCGAACGATTCACTCATGGCCAGCAGTTCGTTCTCCAGCACGAACCCGGAAAGTCCGACGGCGGCGCGGAAGCCTTCGGGGCGGAGGCGCAGCAGGGTGCTGGCCATCGCCATGCCCTGGGAGTAACCGAGGAGGGTGACGCTGCTGTGCCGGTCCTTGACCGAGTCGATCCAGGCGAAGACACGGTTGGCGGCGGAAATCACGTCCGCGAAGTCGTGGGTCAGGAAGTAGTCCAGCAGGAACCAGCCGTAGTCGTCGCCGATCACCTTCGGGCCCCGCAGCGCGGCGCAGGTGAAATCAGGCGGCAGGCTGCCGAACAGCCGGGACATCCGGGTTTCGTCCGTGCCGTAGCCGTGCAGCATCACCAGCAGCGGGGTGCCCTCCCGCTCCGCCTCCGGCCTGGACCAGGCAACCGTCTCCATCCGGCCAGCCTAGCGAGAACCGGGGCCGCCGCCGTCGAGCCGGGCCTGCCGCGCCGATTCCGGAAATCCGCTGCGCTTCCGGACCGGCGCACCCCGGGTCCGGGCCGCGCCGGTCCGGAAGGGGCGCAGAAACCCGGAAATAGAGCGAAAAACGGCCCTCACCTGCGGTTTTCCCGTCAAACCGGGGCCCAAATCGTTGTATCCGGGGGTGCCGGGCTGAAGCGTGACAATGGACAGCATGCTTAGCGTTGGCCGCAGCCCCTCCAGGCGGCAGCCCTGGTCGCGACCCGGACTCTTCGATACCGACTGCACCACAGGACTTCACCAGACTCAGCCAGTGACACCGTCCATCCGGACCCCTAAGGAGCAAGTAATGAGAATCGGATCCTCCATCTTCCTGATCGCCCTCGGTGCCATCCTGGCCTGGGCCATCACCCCCGGACTGATCCCCAACGTCGACCAGACCATGATCGGGTACATCCTGATGGTCGTCGGCGTGATCGGACTGATCGCCTCGCTGATCCTGGCCTCCCCCGGCCGCAGCCGCACCCGCCGCGTCAGCGAGACCCGCTCGGTGGTTGACCCCAACACCGGCGAGACCATCACCCGCAACGAGAGCCGCGACGCCGGAATCTAGCCCGAATCCCGCCATTCCGGCGGGCGCAGGAACCGCATGACACCGCCCGGATGCCGGGCCGGACCGCACAGGTCCGGCCCGGCATCCCGCGTTTAAGCAGCGCCCTGCCCACCCCGCCCGGTGGCCCACCAGCGGCCCCCAAAAACACCCATTCTTTGTTCGTGTGGTTTTTCGTTGACAAAGCCACATGATCAAAGATAAAGTCAATCAATTCCACTTCGATGTGACAGCGGTCACCGAAGTCGGGACCAGCAGAAACCGCAGCCACGTCAACGCCGCAATGGAGGGCAAGTGTTCGCCGAGGAACGCCAGCAACTGATCGTTGAGCTCGTGGCCGCCAGCGGCCGGGCCAGCGTGACGGACCTCGCCGAGCGTTTCAGCATCACCACCGAAACCGTGCGCCGCGACCTGGCCGCCCTCGAGGCCGCCGGCAGCGTCCGCCGGGTCCACGGCGGCGCCGTCTCCCCCGAACGGATCAGCACCACCGAAGAGAGCATCCTCGAACGCACGGTCCAGCGCCCCTCGGAGAAGACCCGGATCGCCGCGGCGGCCCTGGCCCTGATCCCCGAGGACCGTTCCGGCAGCATCCTGATCGACGCCGGATCCACCACCGAGGCCCTGGCCGGCATGCTGGCCGCCCGCTCGGCGGCAGGCACCACCGGAACCGGCACGGCGGGGACCGACGCCGAACTCGTCGTCATCACCCACGCCCTGCCCATCGCGGCCAGGCTCTCCGGCGAGACCGGCATCGCCCTCCACCTGCTCGGCGGCAAGGTCCGCGGCCTGACCCAGGCCGCCGTCGGCCAGTCCACCGTGGAGGCCGCCGGCCGGATCCGCCCGGACATCGCCTTCATCGGCACCAATGGCATCTCCGCGGCCTTCGGGCTGAGCACTCCCGATCCTGAAGAAGCAGCCGTCAAGGCCGCCTTCGTCCGCTCGGCACGCCGCATCGTGGTGCTGGCCGACTCCTCCAAGCTGGACGCGGAAACGCTGGTCCAGTTCGCCTCCCTGAAAGATCTGGACACCGTGATCACCAACTCGAACCCCAGTCCGGCCCTCGCGGCCGCACTCTCGGACGCCGGAGTGGAGGTGGTGGTCGCATGATCGTCACCCTCACCGCCAACCCCAGCCTGGACCGTACCGTCGCCCTCCCGGGTCCCCTGCAGCGCGGCGAAGTCCAGCGCGCCCTCTCCGTACGGCAGGAATCCGGCGGCAAGGGCGTCAACGTCTCCCGGGCCCTCGTGGCCTCCGGGTTGAAGACCCTCGCCGTGCTCCCGGGCGCGGAGGCCGACCCGGTCCTGGCCGGGCTCCGGGACACCGAGGTACCTTTCGCCGCCCTGCCGATCGGGGAGCCGCTGCGCAGCAACGTGGCCCTCACCGAACCCGGCGGCGTCACCACCAAGATCAACGAACCCGGCCCGGTCCTGAGCGCCGAACAGCAGGAGGCCCTGATCGGGCTGCTGCTGGACTCCGCCCGCGGCGCCAGCTGGGTGGTCCTGGCCGGCTCGCTCCCGCCCGGAGTCCCGGCCGATTTCTACGCCACCGTCACCCGGCGGCTGCGCTCCACCCACGACGGCTCCGAGGCACCCCTCATCGCCGTCGACTCCTCCGGCGAACCCCTCGCCGCAGCGGTCTCCGGCGACCCCCTCGGCATGCCGGACCTGCTCAAGCCCAACGCCGAGGAACTGGCGGAACTGGCTGCCGCAGCCGGCTTCGCCACGGACAAGTCCGCCGAGGAGCTCGAGGCCGATCCGGAGGCAGCCGCTACGGCAGCCGCCGCCGTCGTCCGCTCCGGAGTGGGCGCCGTCCTCGCCACCCTCGGTTCCAAGGGTGCGGTCCTTGTGACGGCCGACGGCGCGTGGCTCGCCACGCACCCGCCGGTCACCGCGGTCAGCACGGTGGGCGCCGGCGATTCCTCGCTGGCCGGCTACCTGCTCGCCGCAAGCCAGGGCGCCGCCCCGGCTGATTGCCTTCGTCAGGCGGTGGCCCATGGTGCCGCCGCCGCCTCCCTGCCCGGCTCCCGAGTCCCGGCAGTGCACGAAACCACCCCCGATGCCGTAACCATCACGGCCCTGACAAAGGATTGACAGTGACCCAGCTCATCACTCCCGAACTGGTCGAGCTCGACCAGAATCTCGGCACTTCACCCGAGGACGTGATCCGGCACCTGGCAGGCAAGGTTGCGGCCAACGGACGCGCCACCGAGGTCGAGGGCCTCTTCGCCGACGCCTTCGCCCGCGAGTCCAAGACCGCCACCGGCGTGCCCGGCGGCATCGCCATCCCGCACTGCCGCTCGACGGCGGTCACGGAGGCCACGCTGGCCATGGCCCGCCTCTCCAACCCGGTCGACTTCGGCGCCAAGGACGGCCCCGCGGACCTGATCTTCTTCATCGCCGCCCCGGAAGGCGCTGACCAGGAACACCTGAAGCTGCTCTCCAAGCTCGCCCGGTCCCTGATCAAAAAGGACTTCACCGCCGCCCTCCGCGCCGCGTCCAGCCAAGCCGAGGTCGTGGAACTGGTCGAGGGTGCCCTGGCCGACAAGCCGGCCGCCCACGCCGCAACGCCAGCCGTACCCGCAGCCACCGGCGCCGCTGCGGCCGGTGCCGCCGGTGCTCCGCGGACCAAGCGCCTCGTCGCCGTCACCGCCTGCCCCACCGGCATCGCCCACACCTACATGGCCGCCGACTCCCTCGTGGCCGCGGCCAAGGAGGTCGGCGTCGACCTGCAGGTCGAGACGCAGGGTTCCTCGGGCGCCAAGGCCCTGGACCCGGCCGTGATCGCCGCCGCCGACGCCGTGATCTTCGCGGTCGACGTCGACGTCCGCGGCAAGGAGCGCTTCGCCGGCAAGCCCGTCATCAACGCCCCGGTCAAGCGCGGCATCGACGAGCCGGAGAAGATGGTCCAGGAGGCCCTCGCGGCCGCTGACAACCCGCACGCCCGCCGCGTCCCGCACTTCGGCGCGGAGGAACAGGCCGAACACGAGGCGGAGGAGCGCGGCGAGCACGTCGGGCAGAAGCTGAAGAAGGCCCTGCTCACCGGCGTCAGCTACATGATTCCGTTCGTCGCCGGCGGCGGCCTGCTGATCGCCCTCGGCTTCCTCATGGGCGGCTACCTGATCACCAAGTTCGCGGACAACATCGTCCTGCAGAACTCCCTCTTCAACCTGCCCACCCAGTACCCGGACAACGCCTGGGGCCCGCTGGGCGCCTACCTCGGCGCCGTGCTGTTCAAGATCGGCGCCCTCTCGCTGGGCTTCCTGGTCCCGGCGCTGGCCGGTTACATCGCCTACGCGATCGCCGACCGTCCGGGCATCGCCCCCGGCTTCGTCGCCGGTGCCGTCGCAGGCTTCATGGGTGCCGGCTTCCTGGGCGGCATCGTCGGCGGCCTGCTGGCCGGCTACATCGCCCTCGTGATCGGCCGCCTGCAGGTGGCCCGCTGGCTGCGCGGCCTGATGCCCGTGGTTATCATCCCGCTGCTGGCCTCGCTGGTGGCGTCCGGCCTGATGTTCGTCATCCTCGGCGGCCCGATCGTGGCCATCACCAACGGCCTGAACTCCTGGCTCTCCGGCCTGACCGGTGCCGGCGCGATCGCCCTCGGCGTGATCCTCGGCCTGATGATGTGCTTCGACCTCGGTGGCCCGGTCAACAAGGTTGCCTACTCCTTCGCCGTCGCCGGCCTCGGCGCCGCCTCGATCGACAACCAGGCACCGTGGCAGATCATGGCTGCCGTGATGGCCTCCGGCATGGTTCCGCCGCTGGCCATGGCCCTGGCCTCGACCGTCCTGAACAAGAAGCTCTTCAGCCTGGCCGAGCAGGAAAACGGCAAGGCCGCCTGGCTGCTGGGTGCCTCGTTCATCTCTGAAGGCGCTATCCCGTTCGCCGCTGCCGACCCGCTGCGCGTCATCCCCGCCAGCATGCTCGGCGGCGCGGTCACCGGTGCCATCTCGATGGCGGCCGGCGTCGGATCCAAGGCCCCGCACGGCGGACTGTTCGTCTTCTTCGCCATCGACAACTTCCTGATGTTTGTCGTCTCGATCGCCGTCGGCACCGTGATCACCGCCCTGTCGGTGATCGCCCTCAAGCGCTGGGCAGTCAAGAAGACCGTTGATACGGTGGAACCGGTCCCCGTCACCGTCTGAGCCGGTCCACCACAGACCCTTCATCGCTGATCATCCGAAGCTGAAATTCTAGGAGCAACAATGACCGAACGTAACGCCACCATCGCCAGCCGCGTTGGCCTGCACGCCCGCCCGGCCGCCATCTTTGCCGAGGCAGCAGGCGAGTTCGATCTGGAGATCACCATCGCCCGGCTCGGCGAACCCGCGGACGAGGCCATGGATGCCGCCAGCATCCTCTCGCTGATGAGCCTGGGCGCCTCGCACGGCGAGGTTGTGGTGTTGCGTGCCGAGGGCGACGGCGCCGACGCCGCCCTCGACCGCCTGGTCCAGATCCTCGAAACCGACCACGACGCCGAGTAGTCACCGACGCCGGAAGGCCGCCGCCCCCTCCCCTCGCGGGACGGGTCGGCGGCCTTCCGCTTTAAGGCGGCCTGCTCGCCAGGGGCCATGGGGCGCCTGGCGACGCCCGCGGGGCTTTTGACCCGGTTCGTCAGCATGCTGACGAAATGCTTGTGTTCGCTTCCGCCCGTGGTTAGCGTGGGCAGAAAGGGCGCAGGAGGCCGGCCGGCTCCGGCGCCGAGAATTCACAACGGTTAGGACCGATCAGGAGGGGTGGGCATGCCGACCAAGAAGGGCGCACCGCAGGGCTCCGAGAGCCCCAGCATTAAGGATCCCGAGATGTATGAGGCGCTTCTCGAGGACGGTGCCTCCAAGCAGAAGGCGGCCCGGATCTCCAACGCCGCGGCCAAGCGCGGGCGCTCCAGCGTCGGCAGCAAGGGCGGCCATTCCGGCGACTATGAGGACTGGACGGTCCCGGAACTGAAGAAGCGCGCCAAGGAAATCGGCCTCACCGGGTATTCGGCCAAGAAAAAGAGCGAGCTCATCTCCGCTCTGCGGAACTCCTAGGCGGTGTCGGCGCTGCCCCGGGCGGCCTCCCCCGGCTCAGGCGCCCTTCCGCGCCGCCGTCTTCGCTGTCCCGGACTTGGCGGCGCTGGTCTTAGCGGCGGAAGTCTTCGTGGCGGCAGTCTTGGTACTGGCAGTTCTGGTCCCGGCAGATTTGGTTCCGGCGGACGTGCCGGCGGCCGACTTCGCGGTGCCTGTCTTCGCGGCCGCGGGCTTGGCGGTGCCGGTCTTGGCGGCGCTGGCTTTGGCAGTGCCGGTCTTTGCGGTGCCCGTCTTGACGGCAGCAGTCTTCGTCGTGCCCGACGTGGCGGCACCCTTGCGGATCCGCCGGACGAGCCCTCGGAGGCTCCGCCGTCGGACCCGCCGCCGCGCTTGCGTTCGATGCTCCGCTTCAGGGCGTCCATCAGGTCGATCACCTCGCCGGTGCCCGCCTCCGCCGCGGGAGCGCCGAAGGTCTCCTCCGTGTCCAGCGAGTCGCCCTGCTCGATCTTGGCGTCGATCAGCTGCCGCAGCTGGAGCTGGTAGTCGTCGGTGAACTGCGCCGGATCGAAGTCGGCCGCCATCGAATCGACCAGGGCAGCGGACATCTCCCGCTCCTGGGCGGAGATCCGGACTTTGGTTTCCAAGGCCGGGAAATTGGCCTCGCGTACCTCGTCGGCCCAGAGCAGGCCCTGCAGCACCAGCACGTCGCCGCGGATCCGCAGGGCGCCCAGACGGGTCTTCTCCCGGAGCGCGAACTGGACCACCGCCACCCGGTCCGTGTCCTCGAGCGCCCGGCGCAGCAGCATGTACGCTTTCGGCGACTTGGCGTCCGGCTCCAGGTAGTAGCTCTTCTCGAACATCATCGGGTCGAGCTGGTCAGCGGGGACGAACTGCACCACCTCGATCTCGTGGCTGTTCTCCGCCGGAATGGACTTCAGCTCCTCGCGGCTGAGGATCACCGTCCGGCCGTCATCCTCGTAGGCTTTGTCGATGTCCTCATAGTCGATGACCTTGCTGCACACCTCGCAGCGGCGCTGGTAGCGGATCCTCCCGCCGTCGGCGTTGTGCACCTGGTGCAGGCTGATGTCGTGATCCTCGGTGGCGCTGTAGACCTTGACGGGGACGTTGACCAGGCCGAACGCTATCGCGCCTTTCCAGATGGCTCTCATGGCTCAAGTGAACACCAGACCGCCGCGGAGGTGAAGCCCCGTGGCTGAGGGCAAGGAACGGGTCCGGGTGGACGGCCGGGAGCTGGTGCTGACCAATCTGGACAAGGTGATGTACCCGGAGACCGGCACCACCAAGGCCGACGTGCTGGCGTACTACGCCGCCGTCGCACCCGTCCTGATACCGGCCGCCGCGGACCGCCCGGCCACCCGCAAACGCTGGGTGCACGGCGTGGGCACCGCGGAAGCGCCCGGGGAGATGTTCTTCCAGAAGAACCTGGACCATTCCACCCCCGGCTGGGTGCCGCGGGCGTCCATTACCCACAAGGACCGCACCGTCCAGTACCCCCTGGTCAACGATCCGGCCACCCTCACCTGGCTGGCCCAGATCGCCGCCCTCGAGATCCACGTGCCGCAATGGCGGGTGGATTCCGGCGGCGATCCGCTGCCCCCGGACCGCCTGGTCCTCGACCTGGACCCGGGCGAGGGCGCGGGCCTGGCCGAATGCGTGGAAGTGGCCACCCTGGCCCGGGCCATCCTCCGGGACGTGGGCCTGGACCCCGTTCCCGTGACCAGCGGCAGCAAGGGCATCCACCTCTACGCCGCCCTCGACGGCACGCAGAGCTCGGACCAGATCGCCGATTTCGCCCACGAACTGGCCCGGGCCCTCGAGGCGGACCACCCTGACCTGGCCGTGAGCGACATGAAGAAGACCCTCCGCACCGGCAAGGTCCTGGTCGACTGGAGCCAGAACAACGCGGCCAAGACCACGATCGTCCCGTACTCGCTGCGCGGCCGGCTCCGGCCCACCGTCGCCGCCCCCGCACCTGGCGGGAGCTCGCGGCCCCGACCCTGCACCAGCTGGACTACCGCGAGGTGATGAAGCGGGTGGCCGCCGGCAAGGACCCGTTCGCCGTGATTTCCGGAAGGCACGACGGCGGCGCCGGTGCCGCTGCCCCGGGCGACGGCGGGGATACCGACCCGCGCCTGGAGAAGTACCGGACCAAGCGCGACGCCTCCGCCACCCCGGAACCGTTCACCGCCGAGCGGCACCGCACCCGTGCCGCGGAAGAAACCCGCCGCGAGAGCTTCGTCATCCAGGAACACCACGCCAGCCGGCTGCACTACGACTTCCGGCTGGAGCGCGACGGCGTGCTGGTCTCCTGGGCGCTGCCCAAGGGGGTGCCCGTGTCCAAGGCCAAGAACCACCTGGCGGTGCAGACAGAGGACCACCCGATGGATTACGCGGACTTCGAGGGGACCATCCCCAAGGGCCAGTACGGAGCCGGAACCGTCAGCATCTGGGACCGCGGCACCTATGAGTGCGAGAAGTGGATCGCCGGCAAGGAGGTCATCGCCACGCTCACCGGACAGGACGGCGGCGGGCTGGGGAGTCCCCGGCGCTTCGCCCTCATCCACACCGGCCAGGCCAAGGACCAGTGGCTGATCCACCTGATGGACGAGGCGAAGGAATCCCCCGAGGATCCGAATGACGACGACGGCACCGGGTCGGACGGCGGCGGGCCGGGCGAAGACGACGAAAACGACGGCGGCACGGCGGAGGCCGCCGCCGCCCCGGACCCGGCGCAGCTCTCCCCCATGCTGGCCAGCCCGGGAACGCGAGCGGACCTGACCGACAATGACTGGCAGTTCGAGCTCAAATGGGACGGCATCCGGGCCCTGGTGCTCGGGGATGCGCAGCGGATCCGTTTGATCAGCCGCAACGGGATCGACATGTCCGCCAGCTACCCGGAGCTGACGGACCGGTCCTGCTGGCCGCCGCAGGACTTCGCCGCCGACGGCGAGATCATCGCCGTCGGCCCGTCCGGGCGACCCGACTTCGGGCTGCTGCAGGGCCGGATGAAGCTGACCAAGGCCGGCGACGTGGCCAAGGCGCGGGCCGCAACCCCGGTGCGGCTGATGCTGTTCGACCTGCTCACCGACGGCGGAGAGGACCTGCGCCGCCGCCCGCTGACATCCCGGCGGAAACGACTGGATGCCTTCTTCGCGGCCGCGCCCCGGGGCGACTGCCCGGTGCAGCTCTCCGAGGTGATCGACGCCGACGTCGGCCATCTGCTCGAGAGCGCGCAGGAACTGGGCCTCGAGGGCATCATGGCCAAGCGCACGGGCGGCCGCTACGTGGGCCAGCGCAGCCGGTCCTGGCTGAAGCTGAAATTTGAGCGGACCCAGGAGGTGGTGGTGGGCGGCTGGCGGCCGGGCAACGGCGGCCGGAGCGACACCGTCGGCTCCCTCCTGGTGGGCATCCCCGACGGTTCGGGGCTCCGCTACGTCGGCCGCGTGGGAAGCGGCTTCAGCACCCGCGAGCTCGCCGAGATGCGCCGGACCCTTGACGCGATCCCGCGCAAGACGCCACCCTTCGACGAGGTGCCCGCCGCGGACGCCGCCGACGCGCACTGGGTCTCGGCCAAGCTCGTGGGCGAGGTGACGTTCGGCGAGTGGACGGGCACCGGAAAGCTCCGCCACCCCGTCTGGCGCGGCTGGCGGCTGGACAAAAACCCAGCCGACGTCGTCGTCGAATCCGTCTGACGGCGGGCCCGCAGCATTCCAAACCTGAGCTTTTCCAGCGATGAGCCATTCCAGCGAAGAAGGGACCGGACCATGAGCGAGACCAGGCGCGACGACCATCAGGAAGCCCCGGAGGCCGCGGCCCCCGGAGCCGGAAGCCGCGCCGGCGCTGCGGGAATCGCGGCATGGCAGGGGGAACTGTACAAAGACCTGCACCGGCACCCCGAACTGGGCCATCAGGAGACCCGGACGGCATCCCTGGCGGCCGGCCTGCTGCGGGACTTCGGCTACGAGGTGCACGAGAACATCGGCACCACCGGGGTCGTCGGCATCCTGAGGAACGGCGAGGGGCCCACCGTGCTGATGCGCGCCGACATGGACGCCCTCCCCATTGCCGAGGACACCGGGCTGCCCTATGCCAGCACCGACACCGCCGCGGACGGCCACGGCGGCACCGTACCGGTGGCCCACGCCTGCGGCCACGACGTGCACGTCGCCTGCCTGCTCGGCGCCGCCCGCCTGATGGCGGAAGGCAAAGCCTCCTGGGCCGGCACCTACATCGCCCTGTTCCAGCCCGCGGAGGAGGTGGCGGACGGGGCGCGGCGGATGGTCGATGCCGGCCTGGCGGACCTGATTCCACGGCCGGACGTGGCCCTGGCCCAGCATGTCCTGGCGTTCCCCGCCGGCCAGGTGCGAACCCGACCGGGCGCGGTTCTCTCCAGCGCGGACAGCGTCAAAATCACCCTCCACGGGCGGGGCAGCCACGGTTCCATGCCCCAGCTCGCCGTGGACCCGGTGGTTCTCGCGGCCTCGATTGCCCTGCGGCTGCAGACGGTCGTCTCCCGCGAGGTTGCACCCGGAGAGTTCGCCGTCCTGACCATCGGCCGCCTCAGCGCGGGAGCCAAGAGCAACATCATCTCCGACCGGGCGGAGCTGGAACTGAACATCCGCACCTTCAACCCGGCCACCCGGGAGCAGATCACCGCCGCGGTCCGGCGGATCGTGACCGGCGAGTGCCTGGCCGCCGGGTGCCCGAAGGAGCCGGAGTTCGAGTTCTACGACCACTACCCACTCACCGACAACGACGCCGGGGCCACTGCGAGGGTCAGCGCCGCCTTCCGCCGGCACTTCGGCGCGCAGGCGGCAGGCCTGGACCGGCAATCGGCCAGCGAGGACTTCAGCGAGATTCCCGACGCCCTGGGAACGCCCTACACCTACTGGGGCCTGGGCGGCAGCGATCCGGAAGCCTACGCGGCGGCAGAGTCTGCCGGGACTGTCACGCAGGACATCCCGGCCAACCACTCCCCGCACTTTGCCCCCGTCATTGACCCCACCCTGCGCACGGGAACAACGGCGGCCGTCGTCGCAGCCATGGCCTGGCTCGCCAGGGATTAGGGACGGCCCTGCGGCGGCCGCAAACGAAAACCCGGCCTAGTCGTGGTGCGGAATTTGCGGCCGGCTTTGGCGGTGCATTGCGGCGTCGGCAACCTGCTGGCCCTGCTGTGCGTGGACGGCGTCGCGGTCCCTGGGGTGGTGGTGCTTGCCGCTGCCGTCCGGCCACGGGTGGCCGTCCGCCGGCGACGGCGGGGCGGGCCGCTTGATCTCCGGGCCGGGGACCTTGTCCATGGACTCGGTGAGGTGTTGGGCGACCTCCGGCTCAAGCTGCTCTTTCGAGTGATGATCCGCCATGACTCTTCCTTTCCGCGATGAAATGAAGCGTCCCACCATGGTAGGACTGCCGCCGTCGCCATGTCTCTAGGCTGGGGGCATGGAATACCACCTGCGGCAGGCAACGCCCGCTGACGCCGAAGCCCTGGTCGAGATGCACACGCTGGCCCACGAGGAGTGCTACTCCCACGTCCTCCCGGCGGAGTTCTTCGCCGCCCGCCGCGCCTCCTTGCCGGAGCGGACGGAAAGCCGGCGGCCCTCCCTGGCGGGCCCGTCCGCGCCGGTGATCGCCCTCGACGACGACGGCCGGATCGTCGGGTTCGCCCACGGCGGCCCCGGACGGGACGAGGACCGGCCGGACCAACGGGAGCTGTACGCGATCTACACGCTGCGGACCGCCTACGGTTCCGGGCTCGGCGCGGCACTGCTGCACGCCGCCGTCGGCCCCGGCCCGGCCTACCTGTGGGTCCTCGAAGAGAACCCCCGGGCGCGGGCCTTCTACGCCCGGCACGGCTTCATCCCCGACGGCACCCGGAAACTGCTCCCGAAGGACTGGTTCGAGCTCCCCGAAATCAGGCTGGAACGGCGGTAAAACGCCCGGAATCCGGGACTTCGGGGCGGTCGCGGCCCAATTGTTACCAAACTAATAAGCTCACTGCCCACTTCCCAGTGATGACGCGGAATATGCGATCACTGCCTCGCGCCCACGCCGGGCATCCGGCCGCCGAAAAGGGGCATCCTACGGCACAAAAATCGGAATCACTACGGAAATCCCGTAAAATTGAGAGCCTGCCCAGAGCGGGGCAGCTAGAAGTCGCAAGCAAATGACCTCCACAGGAGCTTCCCAAATGCCCAAAGACCGAAGCATGACCGACTCTTCCGCAGGCGTGGCCAACGCCGCCGGAACCAACCTCGGCGCATCCGTCGCCGCCAAGAAGCCACGCCTCCGCCGCCGCCGGCTCCGCGAGTCCGACGTCAACGTCGTTGACCAGCCGATGCTGAAGAAGGCCCTCGGCGGAACCATCGTCGGCAACACCATGGAATGGTACGACGTCGGCGTGTTCGGCTACCTGATCACCACCATGGGCCCGGTCTTCCTGCCCGAGGCGGACAAGACCGTCCAGACCCTGTTCCTACTCGGCACCTTCGCCGCCACATTCATCGCCCGCCCCTTGGGCGGCGTCGTGTTCGGTTGGCTGGGCGACAAAGTGGGCCGCCAGAAGGTCCTGGCCACCACCCTGCTGATCATGGCTGCAAGCACCTTCGCCGTCGGTCTCCTGCCGGGGTACGCACAGATCGGCATCTGGGCCGCCGTCCTGCTGGTGGTCCTCAAACTCATCCAAGGCTTCTCCACCGGCGGCGAATACGCCGGTGCCACCACCTTCGTCAGCGAATACGCCCCGGACAAGCGCCGCGGCTTCTTCGCCAGCTTCCTGGATATGGGCAGCTACCTGGGCTTCGCGCTCGGTGCCGCGCTGGTATCCGTCCTGCAGCTGACCCTCGGCCAGGACACCATGGAGCAGTGGGGCTGGCGCATCCCGTTCCTCGTGGCCGGCCCGCTCGGCGCCGTTGCCGTGTACTTCCGGAGCAAGATCGAGGAGTCCCCGCAGTTCCAGGCCACGCTCGACGCCCAGGAGAACCTCGCCAAGAACGCTTCCGCCGCCGACGACGCCGCCTCCAAGGGGCCGGTGGGCATCGTGAAGGCCTACTGGCGATCGATCATCACCGCCATGATCCTGGTGGCAGCGGCAAACACTGCCGGGTACGCCCTTACCTCTTACATGCCGACCTACCTCACCGAGTCCAAGGGTTACGACGAGCTGCACGGCACCCTGCTGACGATCCCCGTCCTGGTGGTCATGAGCCTCTGCATCCCGCTGACCGGCAAGCTCTCCGACCGGATCGGCCGCCGGCCTGTGCTCTGGATCGGCGCCATCAGCACCGTGGTCCTGGCCACCCCGGCATTCCTGCTGATCGGCATCGGCGCGATCTGGTCCACCCTGGCGGGCTTGGCGCTGATAGCGTTCCCGGTGACGTTCTACGTTGCCAACCTCGCCTCCGCCCTGCCCGCCCAGTTCCCGACCGCCAGCCGCTACGGCGCCATGGGCATCGCGTACAACTTCTCGGTGGCGATCTTCGGCGGCACCACCCCGTTCATCGTCGCGGCCCTGATCTCGGCCACCGGCAACGACATGATGCCCGCGTACTACCTGATGGTCACCTCGGCGATCGGCGCCGTCGCCATCTACTTCCTCAAGGAATCCGCCCAGATGCCGCTGCCCGGTTCCATGCCGAGCGTGGACACCCCGGACGAGGCTCGGGAACTGGTCGCCACCCAGGATGACAACCCGCTGATCAACCTGGAGCACATGGATATGCCCCTGGTTGCCGCGGGCGACTCCGACGGCGGCAAGGTCGGCGCACCGGCCTAGGCACCCCGCCCAGCGCCCCGCCCTCCGAGGCCCGTCGCGGCCCGTCCGTCCCCATTGGGGCGGCGGCCACGGCGGGCCTTTGGCGGCTCCCGGCCCGCTTCGATGCCGTCCCCGGCCTCGGCCCCCATCCGCTCTCCCCACCTCAAAACACCCCAGGAGGTCCGTATGCCGTCCACGCCGCGGTCCTCCCTGCTCCGCCATGCCAAGGGTCTCCACTCGCTCGGACCGGCCAACCGGGACCACGCCTCGGCGGTGCGCGTGGCGCTCAGCGTCGCCGTTCCCTCGCTGGCGCTGCTGGCCGCCGGGTGGCCGGACCTGATCGTCTACGCCGTCTTTGGCGCCCTGACCGGCATGTACGGCCGCTCCGAACCGCACCAGCTCAGGCTCCGGCACCAGCTGCAGGCGGCGCTGGTCCTGGTGGGCGGCCTGGCCGTCGGCGTGCTGCTCTCGGTCAACCACCTGCACTCCTGGGCGCTCGTGGCCGTGGAGTCCGGCCTCGCCGCCCTCGGCTCACTCTTCGCGGACCGGGTGAACCTGAAACCGAACGGGCCCTTCTTTGGGCTCCTGGCCCTCGGCGCGTGCGCGTCCATTCCCACCCCGGTTCCGGGACCGGTTGCGATCCTGATCGGCGCCGGGTCCGCGGCGTTCTCCATCCTGGTCGGCTTCGCCGGCTGGCTCCGCACCCGGACCTGGGTGCGCGGCGCGGGACGGACCGTGCCGCCGCTGCGCGGTGCCCGCCGCCGGGCGGCCTGGATCCACGCCGCCCGCTACCTGGCCGCGGTCGGGGCGGCTGGCAGCATCGGGGTGTTCAGCGGCAGCGGCCACCCGCACTGGGCGATGGCCGCGGCGGCGGTGCCTCTGGCGGGCGCCGACCTGCCGAGCAGCGTCTACCGAGGCCTGCACCGGATCGTGGGAACGCTGCTGGGCCTGCTGGTGGTGGCAGCCGTGCTCTTCCCGTGGGCGGGCTCCCCGCTGCGGTTGTTCCCCGGCAGCGAGACCGCCGCCGTCGCGGTGCTGGTGATCGTGCTGCAGTTCGGCACGGAGCTGTTCATGGCCCGGCACTACGGGCTGGCCATGGTGTTCTTCACCCCGGTGATCCTGCTGATGACCCAGCTCTCCTCGCCGGCCGATCCGCACCTGCTGGTGGCCGAACGGGCGGTGGAGACGCTGCTCGGCGCCTGCGTGGGGATCGCCGTCGTGCTGCTAATCCGCCGCCGCCGGGCCCCGGGGCAACGGACGCCGCCACGGATTCCTCCGCCAGCGCCTCTCAGCCCACCGCTCGGCCCGCCGGAAGCCTAGCCGCCGGCTACTTCGCCCGCCGCGGCGGACCGGCCACGAGCTTCGTTGGCAGCAGCCGCGCCGCCGCGATCAGCGCCTTGTAGCGCCGGCTGGGGATGGACACCCCGCGGCCTCGGGCGTTGTCCGCCAGACCCTCGCGGACCACCTGCTCGGCGCTCAGCCACATCCAGGACGGGGCCACGGACTTGTCCATACCCATCCGGTCGTGGAATTCGGTGTGGGTGAAGCCGGGGCAGACGGCGGTTACTTGTATGCCTCGCGAGGCATATGCGATGTTGGCCCAGCGGCTGAAGCTCAGCAGCCAGGCCTTGGCGGGGGAGTAGGTCTCCCGCGGCAGGAACGCGGCGACGGAGGCCACGTTGATGATCCGGCCGGAGCCCCGCTGAAGCATTCCCTGCAGGGCGGCGTGCGAGAGTTCCATCGCCGTCTCGACGTGGAGCTTGAGGTGGCGTTTCTCGTCCTCGATCGGGTTCTCGGCGAACGAGCGCAGCAGGCCCATGCCGGCGTTGTTGACCAGGATCTCCACCGGCCGGGCGGGATCGGCGAGGCGCGCGACGACGGCGGCCACCCCGGCGTCGTCAGTCAGGTCGGCCGGCAGCACCTCCGCCTTCACGCCGAAGCTGTTCTCCAGCTCCTCGGCCACGGCGTGCAGCCGCCCGGCGTCGCGGGCCACGAGGACCAGCCGGTGGCCCTGCCCGGCCAGCTGGCGGGCGAACTCGGCCCCGAGCCCGGCGGTGGCGCCGGTGACCAGGGCGGTGGATGCGGGCGTGACTCCGGGGGTCTCTGCTGTCATAGCTGAAGCCTAGTCCCGGCCCCGCCTGAACTCAGGCAGAAAACGGGCCCGCGGTGCGTTCGCCGTCGGAGGCGTCGGCGTTGTCCCCTTCGACGGCGGCGGCCGAGCGGAGCGGGGAGGGGTCCGGGGCTCGGACGACCAGTTCGGCCGCGGCGCGTTCGGTGACCTCGGGGCCGGCCTCGTCGAGGTCTTCCCCGGCGAGCACCTCGGCGGCCAGATCCATGGCGGAGATGTCCTCGGGGGTCAGCCCGGCGGCGACATTGGTGGCCAGACCGGAGGTCAGCTCCGCGGCGCCGGCCCCGGCAAGCCCGTCCTCGCGGCGGTACCGGTGCTGCAGCTCTTCGGCGGCCAGGTCGTACCAGGTGAGCGCGCCGAAGTAGGGGTGTGCGGTGTCGAGGTGTCGGTACAGGGCATCGGCCAGCTGGCCAAGGGCGTCGTCGGAGAGCGCCCGCACGGTCACCGCCGGGTCCAGGGTCCCCTCGAAGTACTGGGCCAGCTCCAGGCCCTGGATGCGCTCCCCGGTGTCCACCGGGTCCTCGTCCGCATCGGCGGTGGTGTAAGGATCGCCCAGCTGTTCATCGATCGAGGCGTAGACCTCGGCGTCGTCGGCAAGCTCCCCGGCGGCCGGTCCCACGTGGGCCAGGCAGACCGGCAGGTCCGCCGGCTCCAGCAGTTCCAGCGCAAAACCCTCCGCCAGGGAAGACGAGGATTCCCGCAGGGACAGCAGGATTTCCGGATCGAGGTGGGAGGCGCTGTACAGGTCAAGGGTCACGTCCGCGCCGGCGGCAAGGCGGCTGGAACGCCGCATGATGTGCAGCAGTGCGGGGTAGCTGTCCTGGGTGAGGCAACCCGAGGCCTCCAGGGTCACGTGGCCGGTATCGGCATCAACGCGGACAAGCACTCGCAGTTTGTGGTTCATGGGATACTCCAAAAGACACGTCCATGAGCCAACTGCATAACCCAACGCTAACCATACGAGCTTGTTGCCGGGCTCACAAGCTGTCAGGCACCGGTGGGTGGTTGCTCCGGCCAGTCGACGCACTGATTGTAGGCCTCGTGCTTGCGCAGGTAGCGGTAGATGAACGGGCAATGCGGAATGATCCGTTTGCCGGACGCGACAACGTCGTCCAGGGCGAAGTGCGCCAGCACCTTGGCCAGTCCCCGGCCGGCGAACCGTTCCTCGGTTTCCGTGTGGGTAAAGTCCACGTGACCCGGGCGGTCGATATACCGGGCCTGCACGGCGAGCTCGCCGCCGACGTGCAGCTCGTACCGGTGCAGCGCGTCGTTGCGGGTGGTGGTGACGTCCGGGCCAAAGGTGTCTTCGGTTCTTGCCGCGCTCTCGGTCATGGTTCGACCTTGGCATGTATCTCCGGGGGTGGCAATGGGTCCCCGGCCCCGCGCGGACCCGGCGCCGGGGTGCGCACCGGAACGCGGCCCAGCAGCAGCACAGCGAGCGCGAAGCAGGCTGCTCCGCCGCCCAGCAGCCCCACGGTCAGCCCGTCGACGGCGGCCTGGACCACCGGGAGGAAGACCACCACGGCGGCGGTGGCCACGGCGGTGGCGGGCCTGGAACGGGGCGGCCCGGGCGCCGTCGGCCGCTCCTCCAGCCTTCCGAAGAGAGCCAGGACGGGCAGCAGCAGGACGACGACGGCGAGAAGCAGCAGCGGCCGGGTCCACCACCAGACCGCGCTGCCGCCGGCGGGCAGGGCCAGGCGGGTCAGCAGGAGCACCCCGGAGAGGGCCGCGATCAACGGCAGATGCCAGAGGTAGATGGTCATGGACCGGCGGCCGACGCCGGCGAGGAGTGCACGGACCGGCCGGAGGCCCGCCAGCCGGACCAGCCAGGGATGCAGCAGCTTGAGGGCCCCGGCCTGTGAGACGGCCAGCAGGAAGAGGGTGAGGTTGGGCGGGTTGAGGTTCACCAGCATGTTGCCCGAGTAGAGGCGCAGCACAACCACCGCGCCGAGGAGGGCGTTGCTGCCGGCCACCAGGCCCAGCAGGGCTGCCGGGCCCAGCCGCAGCGTCCCGTCGGCCAGGAGGAACCCGAGCTGCTGCACGGCGCACCAGAGGAACACCATGTTGGCGTACGCCAGGCCGGGCGCCGCGCCGCGGAGGCAGTCCACGGCCACCACCAAGGCCACCAGCGCGGCCAGCGTCAGCCACGGGGCCCTCGCGTGCAGGGCGGCCAACCACGGAAGGTTCAGCTGCGCGGCGAGGTACGCGGCCAGGAACCACAGGGGCATCCCCGCTCCGCTTGCCAGCAGCTGGACCACCTGCGGGTCCACCCCCGCCAGCCGGGCAGCCCGCAACCCGGTGAACATCATCGCCAGGAGCACCGCGGCCGGGCGGATCAGCCGCAGCAGCCGGGACTGGATGAATTCGGAGGCCGTTCCGCCGAGGGAGCGCAGCCGCCGCCACGAGTAGAGCCCGGTCACTCCCCCGGCGACGAAGAACAGCGGCATCACCTGCAGCACCCACACCACGGGTTCGAACCAGTGTTCGTTGCCGAGGGTGTTCTCCGAGGTGACCGTGCCGTCCGGGTGCAGCACCGGGCTGACCATCAGCGTGTGGCCGACCACCACCAGGGCCAGGCAGAACAGCCGGGCGAGGTCGATCGCCGGATCACGGCCGTCCGTGCTCCGGGATCCGGTCCCCGCTGCCCGGAGCCCCCGGTCATGGCGGGGCTACACCGCCCTCACGCTGTCCACAGCACCATTGTGGCCCAGCGCCGCGGGCCGGGGTAAGGGCGGGAAGGACCGGCGAGCGCGGCCAGGCGCGGCTAGGCGAGGATGGCGGCGAGGCCCAGCACGGCGGCGAGCAGCGGCAGGGTGCCCTGGGTGGCGGCGGCGCGGAGGTACTTCCCGCCGCTGAGGGCCAGCACCAGGGCCGCGAGCAGCATCGAGCCGCAGCAGCTGAGGATCAGGGTCCAGCCGACCACGGCGGCGGACGTTCCGGCCCCGCCGAAGGCCACGCAGCCCGCGCCCACGAATGCGCCGATGGCCAGGAACAGGTTGTAGAAGCCCTGGTTGTAGGCCATCGGCCGGGTGGTTTCCGCGTCCGCCTGCGAGGCCAGGCCGAACCGCTGCCACGTCGCGGGCCGGGTCCACTGGAAGGACTCCAGGATGAAGATGTAGACGTGGAGCAGGGCTGCCAGCAGGGCAAAGACGAGGGAGGCCAGGATCATGGGTTGATCCTAGCCTCCCGCCGCTTTGCAAACTTCCTGCGTGGCCGGGTACCCGTGTTACCGGGCCAGGGCCGCCAGGGACGCTGCCGCGAAACTCCGCGCGGAGCCGGTCCAGTGCCCCAACAGGCCCTGCAGGTTCTCGCCGTCGGCCCGGTGCGCGGGCAGCTGCTCGGTGAGGGCCTGCAGCACGCCGGTGCGCAGCTCGGTATTGAAGTTCACCTTGCCCACGTTCATCGCCGCGGCCTTGGCCAGCTCGGAGGCAGGGATTCCGGACGCGCCGTGGAGCACCAGCGGCACCCGGACGCGAACGGCCACTTCCTGGAGGACGTCCCAGCGCAGCCGGGGTTCGCCGCGGTACTTGCCGTGGACGTTGCCCACGGCCACGGCCAGCAGCCGGGCGCCGGTGCGGGCCACGAAGTCCTCCACCTGGCCCGGGTCGGTCAGGCCCGCCTCGTCACCGGCGGCGTTCCCGCCGGCGTCGGGGCCGAAGGCACGGTCCTCGTCGCCGGCGAGGCCGCCAAGTTCGGCCTCGATCACGACGTCGTCCCGGCCCTGCGCTTCGAGCCGGGCCCGGACGTCCCGGACCAAGGCGATGTTCTCCTCGTAGGGCAGCGCGGAGCCGTCCACGAGCACCGAATCGGCCCCGGCGTCGACGGAATCCAGGATCAGCTGCGGGTCCGCGGCGTGGTCCAGCTGGACCGCGACGGGGACGCCGGCGTCGTCGGCCAGGCCGCGGAGCGCCGTGATCAGCCGCAGGCCGTCGGGGTGCCCGCGGTCTTCGGTGCCACCAGCAGGATGATGCCCCGCCCGGCCTCCTCTGCCGCGCCCACCACGGCCAACGCCGTCGTGAAGTCGTAGCAGGTAAAGGCCGGGACGGCCGAGCCCTGCTGCAGGGCCCCGGCGACCAGGGTGTCCAGACGGGTACGCATCAGGCGGTGAGGCCCGAGACCAGGAGCCAGGCCACGAAGGTCAGCGCGAAGCCGGCCACGCCCAGCACGGTGGTCAGGACTGTCCAGGTGCGCAGGCCGTCAGCGACGGTGAGGCCGTAGTAGCGGACCACCACCCAGAAGCCGGCGTCGGTGACGTGGGACAGGCCGAGCGAACCGAAGCCGATCGCGATGACCAGCACGGCGATCTGTGCCGGGGTGTAGCCGCCGGAGGCGACCGCGGAGGACAGCAGGCCCGAGGTGGTCACGATCGCCACGGTGGCCGAGCCCTGCGCGGCGCGGAGGGCCAGGGAGATGATGAAGCCCAGCAGCAGCAGCGGCACGCCGTGTGTGTCGAGGGTCTGGGAGAGGGCCTGGCCGATGCCGGAGACCTGCAGGACGCTGCCGAACACACCGCCGGCGGCCACCACCATGAGGATCGAGGCGATCGGGGGCAGCGCGCCCTCGAAGATTTCACCGGTCTCGGTCAGCGACCAGCGGCGGCGGACGGCGAGCAGGAAGAAGCAGAGGGCCACGGCCACCAGCAGGGCGAAGAACGGGTTGCCGACGAAGGAGGCGACGCCGTACCAGGCGCTGCTCTTGGCGATGGTGAGGGTGCCGACCGTGCCGAGCAGGATCAGGACGATGGGGGTGGCGATCAGGAAGATGATCAGGCCCGGCCGCGGCGGTGCGACGGCGGCGGCGCCGGGACCGTCATGGCCCACCTTCACCAGGGACTTGGTACCGAACTCGTCCACCTGGGTCTTGACCGCGGGCAGCAGTTCGTAGTCCTTGCGGTTCATGATCGAGGCCACCCAGTAGGACAGGAAACCCAGCGGGACGCAGATGACCAGGGAGATCAGGGCGATCAGGCCGATGTCGGCGCCGAAGACGCCCGCGCCGGCCACGATGCCCGGGTGCGGCGGGACGGCGACGTGGATGGCCAGCATGATGCCGGCCATCGGCAGGCCGAACTTCACCGGGTGGACCTTGGCGATCTTGGCGAAGGCGTAGACGATCGGCACGAGGACGATGATGCCGACCTCGAAGAACACGGGGATGGCGACGAGGAAGCCGACGGCGGTGAGGGCCACCGCCACACGCTTGGCACCGAGTTTCGCGGTGAAGTGGTCCGCGAGGGACTGCACGCCGCCGGAGACCTCGATCATGCGGCCGAGGATGGCGCCGAGGGCGATCAGCAGCGCGACCTTGCCCATGGTGCTGCCGACGCCGTTGGAGACGACCGTGAAGACGTCCTTGAGCGGGATCTGGGCGGCGACAGCCACCAGGATGCTGACCGTCAGGAGGGCCACGAAGGCCTGGATCTTGAAGCGGATGATCAGCACCAGCAGCAGGGCGACACCGGCGGCGGCGATGGTCAGCAGCAGCGGAGTGCCCAGCTCCACGGCCGGTTTGATGACGGGCGCGTCGGCCGCGCCCACCATCAGGGAATTGAGCAGAGGGTTCATTGGGGGTGTCTCCTTTGACAGGCGGGAGGGAGGGGTCCGGTCGCGGCGTTGGGGGCCGCCGCGGCCGGAGTCGGGGTGCTGAAGGCTTAGGCGGTGCGCTTTGCGGGGGCGACGACCTTGATGACGGCCGAGTCGTCCGCGGCGGCGAGGCCCTGGGCCTGGCCGAGGAGGTAGAGCTGTTCGGCGGCGGCGGCGACCGGTGCGGCGAGCCCGGCGGCGCGGGTGGCCTTGCCGACGATGCCCATGTCCTTGACGAAGATGTCCAGCCGGCTGAGCACCTCCGCGCCGTCTTCGGTGTAGGCCTCGAGGATGCGGGGGCCGCGGTTGGAGAGCATGAAGGACCCGGCAGCGCCGGCCTCGAGCGCGGCGAGGGTCTTCGCCTGGTCCAGTCCCAGGGCGTCGGCCAGGGCCATCGCCTCGGCAGCGGCGGCGATGTGCACGCCGCACAGCAGCTGGTTCACGGTCTTGAGCGCCTGGCCGTCGCCGGGCTTGTCGCCCACCACGGTCAGGGTGGAGGCGAGCAGTTCCAGCACCGGGCGGGCGGCTTCCAGGGCGGCCGGTTCGGCGCCGACGACGATCAGCAGGTCGCCCTCGCCGGCGCGCTTCGGGCCGCCGGAGAGCGGTGCGTCCACCAGGCTGACGCCGTACTCGGCCAGCCGGGCGACGGTGGCGGGAACGGCGTCGGTGCCCACGGTGCTGCCGAGGATGACGACGGCGCCGGGCTTGAGGACCCCGGCGACGCCGGTGGCGCCGAAGAGGACCTCGTCCAGCTGTTCGCCGTTGCGCACGGCCAGCAGCAGCGCGTCGGCGCCCTCGGCGGCCTCACGCGCGGAGCCGAAGGTGCGGACGCCGGCCTCTTCGGCGAGCCGCAGGCGGGGCTCGGCGATGTCGAAGCCGTGGACGGTCAGTTCCGTGGCCAGCCGGACTGCCATCGGCAGGCCCATGGCGCCGAGGCCGAGGACGGTGACTTGGTAGTTCATGGTTTTCTCCGTTGAAAGGGTGCGGCTGGTTAGAAGGTGGCGCTGAGTTTGCGCGTGACCTGTGCGAGGGATTCGTCGTCGCCGACGTTCCCGGCGAAGACGACGTACGGGATGCCCTTGGCGGGTCCGTCGACCGGCTCCCAGAGGGAGACGATGCCCGGGAGCATCGGGCCGCGGACGATCGCGCGGCGGATTTCGAGGCCGTGGGCGGCGACGTCCGAGGAGGTGATCCCGCCCTTGGCGATCACGAAGCGGGGCGGGAAGGTCTTCAGCGTCCGGTTGACGACCGCGACGACGGCGGCCGAGACGGTGCGGGCGATCCGCAGGCTCTCCGCGGCGTCGTCGGCCTTGATCAGGAGGCGGCTGGTGTGCAGGATGACGTCCGCGCCGTGCAGCGCGTCGACGACGAGTGCGACCGTGGCGTCCAGGTGCTCCGCGGCGCGGTCGTCCAGGAGCTGTTCGACGTCGATCTCCACGATCCGGGCCGACCCGTGCTGGGCGGTCAGGGCATTGAGCTGGCGGGTGGTGACGCCCACGTGCGAGCCGACCACGATCAGGCCGCCGGCCTCCGAGGGCTGGTTGCCGGCGTAGGCCTCGGCGCCGGTGAGTTCGGAGCGGATTTCCTGCCCGATCCGGGCGCGGACAAACGGCGGACCGACGCGGTAGAGCAGTTTCTTGCCGCGGCGTTCGGCCTCCTGCAGGCCCAGGGAAAGGAGCCGGAGGTCGTTCTCGGAGACGATGTCGGCCACGATCGGGGTGGAGTCGGTGGCGGCGTCGATGGCGTCCGCGATGGCGCGGGCCGATGCCTGCGGGTCCCCGGCCCGGATGGTGTCCAGGTCCAGGACGATCACGGAGCCGGCGCTGAAGCGGCCGCCGGACTTTTCCTCGACGTAGCGGGCGAGCTCGGAGTTGGCGAAGCCGAAGCTGGCGTCGCGGGCGAACTCGGTGTCGGCCACCGGGGTGAGGCGACCGGTGCCGCCGGCGCGCATGTAGTGCACCCCGCCGATCGTGACGCGGCCGGCGTCCGGGAAGGCCGGGACGATCACGACGCCGTCCGTGGTCCCGCCGTCGACGGCGCTGACGGTGGCGGCGATGACGTCCGGCTCCAGCGGGTAGTGGCCGCGGAGGGTGGAATCGCTGCGGCTGACGAAGCCCACGCTCAGCGACTCGGCCTGCGCGGCGGCGAGCGCGTTGCGGACGATTTCCTCGTTGCGGGCGGCGGCCTCGGCCGGGTCCAGGCTGCGGGTGTTGGTCAGGACATAGACGGCGTCCGCGGGGCGGCCGTTGATGCGGTGCGAGAAGGCCCAGGCGAAGTCTTCCACCTCCCACCGGGTCAGGACGGGGAGGTCGGCGACGGACTGGGTGCCGGTGGGGTCATCATCCAGCACCACGAGGGTGCGGGGGCCCGCCGCGGCGGCTGCGGCCACGCCGTCGGCCACCAGGGCTGCCGGTACCGGGACCTCCGCCGGGAAGGCGGCCAGGACATCTGCCTCTAAGGGCTCTGCTGCTAAGGGCACGTGCACTCCATTGTGAAAACTCTGTTGCGGTGGAATCTGCGCGGCTGGCTTCCAACCGCATTTGTAAGATGTCTGACATCTAACAAGTGAGTGTTAGTGTGGCATAAGGCACAGAGACGCGCAAGTAGACTTGTCGGGCACGCGAGTGGATGACGTTGGACGGGGAGATGTGGCTAGGAAATCGCTGGTAGGCGTCGTGGCCGACGAGCTGCTGGACCGCATCATCGCCGGAGAGTTCCCGCCCGGCTCCCCGGTCCCGGGCGAGCTCGAGCTGAGCGCCCGGCACGACGTGAGCCGGATGACCGTCCGGGAGGCGATCAAGACCCTGGAGGCCCAGCACATCCTGAGCGTCGAGCGCGGGCGCGGCACGTTCGTCAACCCGCTGAGCCGCTGGGCATCGCTGGAGGCCGTGCTGCGGGCGGCCTCCGAGGGCACCAACGACGCCGCCACGGCGGTCCAGCTGATCGAGCTGCGGCGGATGCTGGAATCGGGGGCCTGCGAACTGGCGGCTTCGCGGATCAGCGACGCCGACCTGGAAACCCTCCGCGGCCAGGTGGAGTCAATGCGCGCCGCCCACGAACACCACGACGTCGCGGCCTTCGTCGCCGCGGACCTCGCATTCCACGACCTGATCCTGCGCGCCTCGGAGAATGTTTTCGCGGCGGTGCTGTTCGCGCCGCTGCACCGGGTCCTTGAGCGGCGCCGGACCCAGACCTCCGAGGTGCGGGAGATCCAGGCCCACGCGATCGAGCAGCACGGAAAAATTGCCGCGGCGCTGGCCACCCGCGACCCGCGGCTGGCACGCGACGCCATGGACGCCCACATGCAGCAGACGCTGGATGACCTGCGGACCTACGTCCTGGCGGCCCCGGCGGGCTGACGCGGTCCTAGCCTGTTTAGGCCAGGGAGAGGAAGAGCTTCTCCAGCTCGGCGCGGTCCAGGCTGGGGTCCTCCTGCTGCATGCACTGCTGCAGGCCGGTGGCGATGATGGAGAAGCCCGCCTTGTCGAGGGCGCTGGAGACCGCCGCGAGCTGGGTCACGACGCTCTTGCAGTCGCGGCCCTCCTCGAGCATGCGGGTAACGGCGGCAAGCTGGCCCTGGGCGCGGCGAAGCCGGTTAATGACGGACTTCATGTCCGTGGGATCGAGTTCCATGGGAGCCTCCCGGAAAAGTGGTGGATTACCCTCTATCATATACCCCCTGCCGTATCATGCATACCCCGGGCAGGTATCGCAATCCGCTTGCGGGGGCCGAAAGTACCTTGCACCAGCGTCGGCCTCGGCGTATTTCTGAGCTTGTGAACTCGGCAGCATTCCTTGATCCGGCACTCCCCTTCGGCAACGCCGCGCCGGGCGGCGGCCACTGGAGGCGGCTGGTATCCCTGGGCGACTCGTTCACCGCCGGCCTGGGCGACCCGGAACCGGGCAGTCCGGGCGGTATCCGCGGCTGGGCAGACCGGACTGCCGAGGAGCTCGCGGCCCTCCGTCCCGACTTTTCCTACGCCAACCTGGCCGTCAGCGGCCTGGTGCTGCAGGAGATCGTCGACCTGCAGCTGGAGCGGGCCATCGCGCTGCGACCGGACCTGGTGACGCTCTCCGCGGGCGGCAACGACCTGGTCTTCCACCGCCGCGACCCGGACCGCCTCGCCGACGACCTGGATGCCGCCGTCGCCGCCCTGTCCGCCACGGGGGCGACCGTGGTGATCTTCACTGGCCCGGACTGGGGCCACACGCCCGTCTTTGGCCGCATCCGCGGGAAGGTGGCGGTGTTCAACGAGAACATACGGACTATCGCTGCACGCCACTATGGCGTGATCGCGGACCTGTGGACCATGCGGGAACTCAGTGATCCGCGGATGTGGGACCCGGACCGGCTGCACTTCTCGCCGCTGGGCCACCACACCATTGCGGGCATGGTGCTGGACACCCTGCAGGTACCGCACACCCTGGTGCCGCTGCGGCCCAAGCCTCTGCCCGCACCGGGTTGGCGCCAGACCCGCACCGAGGACCTGTCCTGGGCGACGCACTACCTGTTTCCGTGGATGGCCCAGAGGCTCCGGCCGCACGCGCCCGAGAGCCCGGCCGCGCCGAAGCGCCCGGACCCCGGCCCGGTGCTGCGGGTCAACGCTTCCCCCGCCGGCAGCCCCTAGTCCGGGGAGGTCCGGTCCGCTAGCCTGCAGGAACGGCCCCCGGCCGCCGAGACCGGGTCAACGGACCGACGACGATCCCGAGGAGCGAAGATGTCCAACCACACCTACAGCATTTCCGAAATAGTCGGCACCTCGACGGAGGGCGTCGACGCGGCCGTCCGCAACGGCATCGCCGAGGCCGCCAAGACCCTGCGGAACCTGGACTGGTTCGAGGTCAAGGAGATCCGGGGACACCTGGAAAACAACGAGGTGGCCGACTGGCAGGTCACCATCAAACTCGGCTTCCGGCTGGAGCGCTGACCCGCCGTCCGGAGCGCTTTCTACCCGGAGTCGAGGGCATGCATATCGTCTGATTACTTAAGCCGTCAGGGTATTTCGCGGTGCCCGGGTGGCTATTTGATAGTAAGCATGATTAGTATTTACCCAGAAGGATGAAGCGCACCCGGCAACCCGGGTGTCTCCTCAACAGAAAGCGAAGGACAGCAAATGGGTATTCTCGGATTCTTGATTCTGGGTCTTATCGCCGGCGCAATCGCCAAGGCCATCCTGCCGGGCCGTCAGGGCGGCGGCTGGGTCATCACGATGGTCCTCGGCGTTGTTGGCGCCCTCCTGGGCGGCTTCATCGGCAGCGCACTCTTCGGCACCGGTCTGCAGGAGTTCTTCTCGCTGACCACCTGGCTGCTGGCGATCGTCGGTTCGATCATCGTTCTGCTCATCTACGGCATGATTACCCGCCGTTCGCACCGCTAAGTCGGAGCACTAAGAACCGGCTCCGGGACTTGCTCCCGGGGCCGGTTTTTGTTCCCGGATATCCGCGGGGGTCATCGAACCACCGCGAATTTTCACCAATAAGCACGGATTAGGAGCGCAGTATGAAGAACAAGCTTGTTTTCGGTACGGGCCTTGCCGCCGGCTACATCCTGGGGTCCCGCTCGGGCCGCGCCGCGTACGAGAAGCTGAAGACCCGCGCGTCGGAGCTGTGGCAGAGCAAGCCGGTGCAGGACGGGGTCACCGCGGCCACCGAGGCGGTCAAGGACAAGGCCCCGGAAGTTTCGGGCCAGCTGGCCGAGGCGGCCCGCCGCGCCGGAACGGTCATCACTTCCAAGGTCCACCACGACGGCGACGCAGCCGACGCCACGAAGACCGATAACGCCGCAACCCGTGAGGACACCGCCACGGCCGAGCCGACAGGCGCCGTCCCGGCCCACAGCACCCACGTGGGCACCCCGAACCTCGGCACCGACGAGGCCCCGAGGCACGTCACGCCGAACTAGTCCGCGTTCCGCGGTTTTCGCTGCGGTTTCGGACAGGCCTCGACTGCCGCCTGGAGTTACGCTCCGGGCGGCAGTCGGCTTTCCACCACCGTGGCATCCAGCGCCGCAGAGGTGCGGATCCGGGCGGCGAAGCCGTTGTCCGTGAGGATGGCGCGGGTGGCGCGGGCCTGGCTCCGGCTGGTTTCGATCAGGAGCCGGCCGCCCGGGACGAGCCAGTCCGCGGCGCCGGCGGCAATGCGCCGGTGCAGCGAGAGGCCGTCCGCTCCCCCGTCGAGCGAGATCCGGGGTTCGTGGAGCCTGGCCTCCGGGGGCATGGCGGCAATGGCATCGGTGGGCACGTACGGCGCATTCACCGCCAGCAGGTCCACGCGGCCCCGAAGCTCCTCCGGCAGGGCCGCGAACAGGTCGCCGGTGTGGACGACGGCGCCCGGTGCACTGAGGTTCCGCCGCGCACAGGCGACGGCGGCCGGGTCAAGGTCCGCGGCGTGCAGCTCCAGCGGGCCGGCGGCGAGCAGCGCCGCTCCCACCGCTCCGGAGCCACAGCATAGATCCACCACCACGGGCGGCCGGCTTCCGGGACCGGCGTCGAGCTCCCGCAGAAGCGCCGCGCCGCGCCGGACGAGGTATGCCGTGCGGCGGCGGGGGACGAAGACCCCGGGATCCACGGCGATTCTCAGCCCGCAGAAATCCGCCCAGCCCAGAAGGTGTTCCAGCGGGAGACCGGAGACGCGGCGGTGCACGAGGCTTTCGAGCTGATCCGTGTCCGCGGCAGCGCCCAGCAGCAGGTCAGCTTCTTCTTCGGCGAAGACACAGCCGGCGTTCCGGAGACGCCGGATGATGTCCTGCCGCCGGGTACCGGTGTGCTGCATGGGCCGTTCCGTCCGCCGCGGGTAGGGACCTTCATGCTAGCGGCGTGGTCCGGGTCAGCCCACCACCTGGAGGGGCGTCTGCGGGCGGGTCGGCATCAGACGGAGGACTTTTTGCGGGCGGCAGCGGCGGTGGGCCGGTCCGCGGGATTCATGGCCGTCATCGACTTCAGCAGGCTGGTCCAGCCGTTGCCCAGGCCGGTGGGGATCGCCGGGCTGCGCAGGGTGCGCGCCACGAGCGACTCCACGGGGGTTCCGGGGTAGGCCTTCTCCCCCGTGAGGCACTCAAGGAGCACCAGACCGAGGGCGTAGATGTCGGTGGCGGGGTGGAGGGGCTGTTCCTTGGCCTGCTCCGGGCTCATGTAGTGCACCGTCCCGGAGGACATGCCGGCCTCGGGAGTGGTGCCGGCGGTTACGGCGATGCCGAAGTCGGCCAGCCGCACCGAGCTGCGCCGCAGCTGGCTGACAAGGATGTTCGCGGGCTTGATGTCCCGGTGGACTAATCCCTTGCCGTGGACGTGGTCGAGGCCGGCGAGGGCGTCGCCGGCCCACGACGCGACGGAGGCGGGCTCGGTGATGCCCTCGTGGATGCGATCGCTCAGGCTTCCACCGCTGGCGTACTCCTCCACCAGGTAAGGGCGGCCGGCCCACCGGTCGCCCTCGGGCACGGTGCCGGCCGCAACGAAGCGGACGACCGCGGGGTGGTTCAGGGAGGCGAGGACCCGTGCCTCGTCGAGGATCCGGGAGGCGTCCTTTTCGGCCGGCCCCTCGGCGACCTTGATGGCGACCGGCCTGCCGGTGGAGAGGTCGCTGCCGCGGTAGACCGTGGCCGTTGCGCCGCGGCCCAGCCGCTCGTGGACCAGGAAGCGGCCCTGCGGTTCGTTGGGGAGTGCCAGCAGGCTGGCGTCGAGGCCGGGCAGATCGGCTGCCGGCAGGAGGGTCTCGGTGACCGGAACGGCGCTCACGAAAGGGAGGCCAGTGCGTTGGAGGGGTGGAGGATGCCGTCGACCTGGAAGCCGCAGGCGCAGCGCCACACCGGCGGCAGCGAGGCCGGACCGCCGTCGGGCTCGAAGGAGTAGTCGGCCATGGTGGCCAGCGCCGGGGCCTCCCACTGCATCGGGGCGCCGCAGTGGCTGGGGGCCAGGGCGCGGATGGCGGCGGAGGTCCGGTCCGCGGGCTGGGCCTGGTTTTCCAGGTCCACATCCAGGGATCCCGCTTCGGGCCCGAAGCCGTGGTCGATGGTCAGCAGCCGCGACTCATCATTTTTGCGCGATAGGTTATCCAACACATTGGTAAGCATACATATCGCTAGCTGAACTAGCTAGTTTTGGGGAGCGGAACTTTGCTCCGGTCAGTGGCCTGCGGTGTGCTCGTCCAGGGCCTCGGTCATTTTGCGCAGGAAGGACACGATCACGCGGCTCTCGTCGGGCGTGAGGCCCTCGGCCACCTCAAGCATCCTGCGGTGCATCCGTCCCAGCGTTTCCCGGACCTCCGTATCGGTCTCAGTCGTCGGGACGATCACCAGGGAGCGCCGGTCCGTGGGGTGCGGCTCGCGGCGGACATGCCCGCTGAGCACCAGCCGGTCGATCAGGGAGGTGGTGGACGCCGTCGTGATTCCCAGCATGCGACTGAGATCCTTGGGCCCCACCCGTTCGCCGGAGGACTGGGCGCGGAGCAGGTAGCGCAGCGCCAGCAGGTCGGTCTCGCCCATGCCCATGGAGTCCCTGGTGGAACGCCGGGTGGCAACCTCGGCAGAGCGGTAGCCGCGGAGAGCCTGCAGCACGGCGGTGGGGGCGTCAACCTGCCCCTCCAAGCCGTACCAGTAGCCTGAGTCTGCCGTTACATGGGAGTCCATAGATCAATCCTAGCCGAGCTGATAACTAGACAGGCTTCCTAACGTGGCCTGCCGGGTGCGGGACGCAAAAACCCCCGGCTTCCTGTCGCCAGGATGCCGGGGGAATTTCCACTCTTCGCTAAAAGAGTGGGCCCTGTGGGGATCGAACCCACGACCCACGGATTAAAAGTCCGATGCTCTACCAACTGAGCTAAAGGCCCCCTCAAGCCGCCGCTGCACGGAAAACGCGGCAGAAACCGGCTCCGGGCGCAGTGGCAGCGCCATCCATTTCTGGACGTTAACACTGTACCGCAGACCACGTCGCGCTTTTCACCGCCGACGCGCCGCAACGGGCCGATTCCGCGGCGGCGAGGGCGCCACGGACCGGTTCCCGGCACCTTCCCCGTGCGGGCCGCCGGGCCCCGCCGGACGCTCGATTCCCCGATTGCACAGGAGTAGCGTGGTGGCATGAGCGAGCAAGCAGGTACCGGCAATCCCGGCCCCGTCCGTCACCACAAGCCGAAGCCCTTCGCGCCGATCGACTTCGAGCCGTTCGCAGGCGGCGCCGACCCGGCCCGCGTGTCCGAGGCGGCCCACCTGGCCGCCCAAGCGCTGGTCCGCCGCGGCCGCGACAGTGACGACCCCAAGGTCACCAAACGCCTGGTGAAGCTCGCCGACGAACAGGGCCTCGAGGCGATCGCCGAGATGTGGGCCGAGAGCCCGGCCCGGTCCCTGCCCGGCGCCCTGTGGCGCCTGTATGCCCTGCGCGCCGCGACGGTGCAGGATCCGGAACGGATATCGGTCTACTTCCGGGCCGGCAAGGACACCGCCCAGGTGTCACACGCCGTCGCCGGTGCCGCCGAGCCGCCGGGCGCCGAGGAAATGCGCACCATGGCGGATGCCATCCTCTCCGGGGCGTTCGACGGCGAGTTCGACGTCGCGTTGGAACGGTCCGCGGCGTTCTGCCGGGTGGTTGCCCTGGGGCAGGCCACCCTCGCTGACGGCGCCGAGCACAGCAACGCCGGGCACGCCACCAAGCTCACCCGGAACTCGCATTTGCTGGTCAAGACCGCGGAGGACCTGGAGCACGCGGCCAACGCATGGCGCCTCGGCGAGCTCGATTAGGACCGCCACCGGACGGCCGTGGAGGGGTCCGGATACGCCCGCCGGGGGCCCGCTGTCAATCTTGACTTGGTCCGCCGGGCGTAGAAAACTAAAACCGGTGCCGAGCTGCGAAACCCCCGGGCTTCAACAATTAGCCGCCTAGAGCGGCCTACCGCCGAGAGGCGTATCCGGCTCGGCACCATCTACTTTTCCCCCTCTGTTCCGCCCCCGCAGGGCCGCCGTCCACCGGACGGTAAAGTGATCTTCATGCGCGGGCCGATCAATTCGAATCAAGGCCGGCGGACCACGCCTGTGTACGCATTCGGAGACCGGTAATCCCACGTGAAGCTGCGACTTTTTCCCCAGGAACCTGCGGGACTGAACCTCCTGTCCCAGATGGCCCGGCAGATCCTGCTGGCCACCGGCACGCTCTCGGAGATCCTCGGTGCGCCCGCGGCCGAACACTCACGCCTTGTCGAGGACATGCACAACCACGAGGCGAAGGCGGCCGAGCTGCACTTCGCGCTGCTGACCCACATGCGCAGCAGCTTCCTCAACCCGGTCCCCCGCGACGACATGTACGCCCTCTCCCGCTACCTGAACGAGGCGATGGAGAAGCTCGACGCCGCCGCGGACCTGGTCTTCCTCTACAAGCTGGACCGGCTGCCCCGCCGCGCCGCGGACCAGCTGGAAATCATCAGCCGGCAGGCGGAACTGACCGTCGAGGCGATGCGCCAGCTGAACAACCTTGACGAGCTGGAGGACTACTGGATCGAGGTGCTGCGCCTGACCAAGCGGGCCGAACGCACGCACCGGGTCTGGGTGGCGGACATGCTCAAGGACATGAAGTCCGCCCAGTACGCCCGCAACCGGGACATCGCCGACCAGCTGGTGGATGTCACCAAGGACATGCGACGGATCGCCACCCAGGTAGGCAGCATCATCGTCAAGGAATCCTGACGTGTCCCTGGTCTTCTTCGCCGCGGTGGTGCTGTTCGCCGCGGCCTTCGCCTTCCTGAACGGTTTCCGGGACGCCTCCTCCTCGGTGGCCCTGGCCGTCCGCACCCGGGCGCTCACCCCCACCGTCGCCGTCCTGCTCGCGGGGCTGTTCAACTTCGTCGGGGCGGCGCTTAGCGCGGCCATAGCCCTGGAGGTCAGCCGCACCTGGGTGGTGTTGCCCGCCGGCGGCAACGGTCTGACCATCCTGATGGCCGGGCTGCTCAGCGCCGTGCTGTGGGGCATCTACAACTGGTGGCGGGGCATCCCGTCGTCGTCCACGCATGCCCTGGTGGGCGGCCTGGCCGGCGCCGGCCTCGCCAGCGTGGCGGTGGGCGGCAATTCGGTGCTGGGCGTGGACCAGTCGCTGATGGTGCAGGTGGTGCTGCCGCTGCTGATCTCCCCGCGATCGCCTTCGCCGGGTCCTACCTGCTGGTCTGGCCGGCTACGTGGGCCGCGCGCTACACCCCGCCCGGCGTCGTCAACAGCCGCGCCCGGCGCGCCCAGGCCGTGGCCGCGGGTGCCGTCGCGTTCGGCCACGGGCTGCAGGACGGCCAGCGCACCAGCGCCGTGCTGATCCTGGCGATGATCGCCGCGGGCCTGGCCGACGGCGGCGCCATGCCGGTGTGGGTAGCCCTGCTGACCGCCGCCATGCTGACCGCCGGCACGCTGGCGGGCGGGTGGCGGATTTCCTACACCCTGGGCCACCGGCTGGTCCGGATCGATCCGCTGCGCGGGTCCGTGGCCCAGCTCTACAGCAGCCTGATCCTCCTGGTAGGCGCGATCGGGCTGCACTGGCCGGTGTCCACCACGCACACGGTCACCGCGGCGGTGCTCGGCGCCGGGGCGAACCAGGGCTACGCGGCCACCAACCGGCGGCTGGTGCTGCGGATCCTGGCGTTCTGGACGCTCACGCCGCTGGTGACCGCCGCCGTGGCGTTCGTGCTGGAGCTGGCGCTCTCGCCGCTCTCCAACCTGTAGCGTCCGGCCAAAGTCAGCCCCCGGCTTTATCCGAAGCGGCCGGAGACGTAGTCCTCGGTGGCCTTCACGGTGGGGTTGCTGAAGATGGTGTGGGTGTCCCCGTACTCGATCAGCTTGCCCGGCTTGCCGGTGCCGGCGATGTTGAAGAAGGCCGTCTTGTCCGAGACGCGGGCCGCCTGCTGCATGTTGTGGGTCACGATCACCACGGTGTACTCATCCTTGAGCTCGTTGATGAGGTCCTCGATGGCGAGGGTGGAGATCGGGTCCAGCGCGGAGCAGGGCTCGTCCATCAGGATGACCTGCGGCTCCACGGCGATCGCGCGGGCGATGCAGAGGCGCTGCTGCTGGCCGCCGGAGAGGCCGGAGCCGGGCTTGGCCAGGCGGTCCTTGACCTCGTTCCAGAGGTTCGCGCCGCGCAGCGAGCGCTCCACCAGCGCGTCGGCGTCGCCCTTGGAAATTTTCTTGTTGTTCAGCTTCACGCCGGCCAGCACGTTGTCTCGGATGGACATGGTGGGGAACGGGTTGGGCCGTTGGAAGACCATGCCGATCTGCGAGCGGACCGTCACCGGGTCCACGCCGGGGCCGTAGAGGTTGTCGCCGTCGAGCAGCACCTCGCCCTCCACGCGGGCGCCCGGGATCACCTCGTGCATCCGGTTCAGGGTGCGCAGGAAGGTGGACTTGCCGCAGCCGGACGGGCCGATGAACGCCGTGACGGACTTGGCGTCGATGTTGATGTTGACGTCCTCGACGGCCAGGAATTTGCTGTAGTAGACGTTGAGGTCTTTGACGTCGATGCGCTTAGACATGCTGTTCCTTCACTGGGAGAGATTGAGGGTCCGGGAGCCGGCGCAGGCCTAGCGGCCGGCTTTCGGGGCGAAGATGCGGGCCACCAGGCGGGCGGCGAGGTTGAGCAGCATCACCAGGATGATCAGGACCAGGGCCGCGCCCCAGGCGCGCTGGTCCGACGGTCCCGGGTTCGACGGCGAGGTCGGGTTCAGGATCTGCGTATAGATGAACGTCGGCAGCGAGGCCATCCAGCCGCCGAAGACGTTGTTGTTGATCGAGGTGGCGAAGCCGGCGGTGACCAGGATGGGGGCGGTCTCGCCGATCACGCGGGCGATCGCGAGGGTGACGCCGGAGGCGATGCCGGAGATCGCCGTCGGGATGACCACCTTGAGGATAGTGCGCCACTTCCGCACGCCCAGGGCGTAGGCCGCCTCGCGCAGTTCGTTCGGGACGATCTTCAGCATTTCCTCGCTGGAGCGGACCACCACCGGGATCATCAGCACGGAGAGGGCGACGGCGGCGACGGCACCGGTCTTGGTGCCCGGGCCGGAGACGGCGAAGAAGAACGCCGCGGCGAAGAGGCCGGCCACGATGGAGGGGATGCCGGTCATCACGTCGACGAAGAAGGTGATGGCGCGGGCCAGCGGGCGGTCGTCGCCGTACTCGACCAGGTAGATCGAGGTCAGCAGGCCCACCGGGACGGAGATGACCGTGGCCAGCAGGGTGATCTGCACGGTGCCGATGAGGGCGTGGTAGATACCGCCGACCACGGGGGCGCCGTTCTCGACGCTCTTGTTGTCGAACGCGCCGGTCACCCCGTTCATGGAGGTGCCGAGGAAACCGGGATCCAGCAGGCCGGGGAGGCCCTTGACCAGAACGGTCCAGATCACGGAGACCAGGGGCAGCAGGGAGATCAGGAACGCGCCCACCACCAGGCAGGTGGCGAGCTTGTCCTTGGCCCGGCGGGAGCCTTCGACGGCGGCGCTCCAGCCGAACAGGCCCACGGTGAAGAGAATGGCCGAGACGATGCCCCAGCCGAAGGCGTTAAATCCGATCAGGGCCAGGATGGCGGCACCGAGGATCAGGGCGAGGGCCAGGACGATGTACGGCGCGGCCTTGGGCAGCTGGCCCTTGGTGAGGGCCGAGCGCTTCTTGACGGGGGTCAGGGTGGCGGTCATTTAGTTGGCTCCCGAGAATTCTTTGTGCCGGGTGATGATCCACCGGGCGAGCATGTTCACGCCGAGGGTGATGATGAACAGGACCAGGCCGGCCGCGATCAGGGTGCTGACCTTCAGGCCGCTGGCCTCCGGGAAGTTCAGGGCGATCTCGGCGGCGATGGTCTGGTTGCCGGACTGGATCAGGCTGGCGGTCAGGGCGCCGGAGGAGAGCACCAGGGCCACGGCCATGGTCTCGCCGAGGGCGCGGCCCAGACCCAGCATGATGGCGCTGATGATGCCGGGCCGGCCGAAGGGCAGCACGGCCATCCGGATCATTTCCCAGCGGGTGGCGCCCAGTGCCAGTGCGGCTTCCTCGTGCAGCTTGGGGGTCTGCAGGAAGATTTCGCGCGAGAGCGAGGTGATGATGGGCAGCACCATGACGGCCAGGACGATTCCGGCGGTGAGGATGGTCTTGCCGGTGGCCGACGCCGGGCCCTGGAAGATCGGCAGCCAGCCGAGGTTGGATGCGAGCCAACCGTAGGCCGGGGAGATTTCGCGGGCCAGGAAGGCCGCGCCCCAGGCGCCGTAGACCACCGAGGGGATGGCGGCGAGCAGGTCGATCACGTAGCCCAGGCCGGAGGCGAGCCGCCGGGGGGCGAAGTGCGAGATGAAGAGCGCGACGCCGATCGCCACGGGGGTGGCGATGACGAGGGCGATCACCGCGGCGATCAGGGTGCCGATCACGATCGGCCAGATGTAGGCGAAGAAGCCCGCTCCGCCCTGGATCTTGTCCGGCGGGGCGACGAGCGCCGGGACGGCCTGGATCACCAGGAAGAGCGCCACGCCGAAGAGGACGGCAAGGATCAGGCACCCGGCGGCCAGGGTGGCTGCGGAGAAGACTTTGTCACCGGCGCGGCCTGCGCCCCGGGACGTGGTCAGGGAGGTGGTGGTCACTTCACGATCCTTCAGCTTCGATCTGCGCCGGCGCGGCGGACGGGTCACGCCCGCTGCGCGGCGGTCAATCTGGGGTACGGCGGACAAACGGCTAGGTTCCCTGCCCCGGTCAGGCGGTCAATGACCGCCCGGCCGGGACAGGGAACCTGGCTCAGGCTGGTGTTTCCACTATGCCTTGCGGGGAAACGGATTCCCTAGGACTTTGCCTTGATCGATTCGATCGACTTCGCGGCCTTGTCCTGCAGTGCCTTGGACAGCGGCGCGGACTTCGCGGACTCGGCGGCGGCCTTCTGGCCGGCGTCGGAGACGACGTAGTTCTCGAATGCCTTGACCAGGTCCGCGGTTTCCTTGCTGTCGTAGGTGCTGCAGACGACGTGGAAGGAGACCAGGACGATCGGGTAGGCGCCGTCGATGGTGGTCTTGCGGTCCAGCTTGATGGAGAGGTCGTTGGCGGCGCGGCCCTCGACCGGCTTGCCGGCGTCGACGGCCTTGGCGGCGGCGTCGGCGGAGATCGTGGTGAAGCCGTTGCCCACCTTGATCTGGGCAACGCCCAGCTTGCCGCTGACGGCGGAGTCGTCGGCGTAGGTCACGGCACCGGGGGTGTCGGTGACGGTCTTGACGACTCCGGAGGTGCCCTTGGCGTTTTCGCCCTTGAGCGATGCGGGCCAGACGCCGGAGGACTTGTCGGTCCAGACGTCGGACGCGGCGGCGGACAGGTAGTCCGTGAAGTTCTGCGTGGTGCCGGAGTCATCGGAGCGGTTGACCGGGGTGACCTTGAGGTCCGGGAGCTTGGCGTCCGGGTTCAGGGCGGCGATGGCCGGGTCGTTCCACTTGGCGATCTGGCCGCGGAAGATCTTGGCGACCGTGGCGGCGTCCAGCTTCAGGTCCTTGACGTCGGGCAGGTTGAAGGCCACGGCGATCGGGGAGATGTAGACCGGGATATTCAGGGCGCCATCGGGGCCGCACTTGGCCTTGGAGGAGGCGTACTCGTCGTCCTTGAGGTACGCGTCGGAGCCGGCGAACTGGGCCGAGCCGTCGAGGATGGCCTTGCGGCCGGCGCCGGAGCCGTCCGGGGAGTACTGCACCTGGGCGCCCTGGTTGGCGGAGGCGAAGTTGGTCTTCCACACGTCCATGGCCGCACCCTGCGCGGAAGAACCGATGCCGGTCAGCGTGCCGGTGACCTTGGGGCCGGAGGCGGCCGGGGTGCCCGCGGTGGAGTTGGTCGCGTTGTCGGAGCCGCAAGCGGTGAGCGCCAGGGCGCCGGCTGCGATAACAGCGATGGCCGCGTTGCGGCCGAAGCGTGATGCCTTCACTAGATGTACCCCTTCCAGGGATATTCAGATGCGTGCCGGACCGGAGACGTCCGTACAGAAAGACGGTGGGTACGTTTTGTACCTTTACCGACGCTAAGTGCCCCAAGTGAAGAGAATTGGGGTCCAAAGTGAACGGCGGGTTAACGAATCCCGGCCATCGGCTGACATCTGCACCGATTTCGACCGTTGATGGTTGCGTTGCGGGCGGACCGGTCGTAAGAGCCGCGCCGCGCGGAGCGGGCACCGGGGCCAGCAAATAGACTGGACCCCATGGCCGCCGCTACAGGGATTTCCGCAAGCGCACGGTTCCTGCGTGGCCGGATTCGTACCGGCTTCGTCCGGAGCCGGAACTCGTTGCTGCCGGCGGTCCAGATGACGGCGTGCGCCGTCGGCGCCTACGCCTTCGCCGAGTACGTCCTGGGCCACACGGGGCCGCTGTTTGCCGCCACCTCCTCCCTGATCGCCCTGGGTTTCTCCCGTGATCCGCGGCTGCGCCGCGTCGTGGAGGTGGGCCTGGGCTGCACCATCGGCATTGTGGTGGGTGACCTGCTGCTGCACTGGCTGGGCGCGGGAATCTGGCAGGCCGCCGTCGTGCTTCTCTTCTCGATTCTACTGGCGCGGTTCCTGGACAGCGGAACGATTTTCACCACCCAGCTGGGCCTGCAGTCGCTGCTGGTGGTGCTGCTGCCGGCCCCGGCCGGCGGGCCGTTCACCCGCAGCATCGACGCCGTCGTGGGTGGAGTCTGCGCCCTGCTGGTGACGTTCCTGATCCCGCGGGATCCGCGCCGCGAACCGCGCAACGACGTCAAGAAGCTGCTGCACGAACTCGCCGAGGTGCTCCGGGAATGTTCGGAGGCGCTGACCCGCAGCGACGCCACCCAGGCCTGGCACGCGCTGATCCGCGGCCGGAACTGCCAGCCGCTGGTGGACGCGATGCGGCAGAGCCTGCGCTCCTCCGGCGAGGTGGCCGCCCTGGCGCCGGCCTACCGGCGCTACCGAGATGAACTGGACCAGCTGTCCCAGTCGCTGGACTACATCGACCTTGCCCTGCGCAACAGCCGCGTCTTCGCCCGCCGCCTGACCAGCGCCATCAACCACGCCGCCCTCTCCGACGACGCCACCGAGAACATCGCCGAGGTGCTGATGGAAACGGCGGCGGCGATCGACGAGCTGGGGCTGGGCCTGGCGGAGGTGCACGACGGCGTCCGCCGCGCCCACCTGCGCACCGCCCGGGTGGAGCTCAGCGAGATCGCCGGCCGCCTGCACCCGCGCCTGCTGGACGTGCAGCGGCTGGAGGGCGAGACCGTAGTGATGCTCTTCCGTCCGCTGATGGTGGACCTGCTGGAGGCCTCCGGCGTGAACTCGGACGAGGCCCGGGACATCCTGCCGGCGCTCTAGCCGCCCATCGCCGGGACCGGCGTTCGCGCGCTGCCTATCGCCGCCGTCCGCTGCCCTGCGCCCGCCGTCGTCGTGACCCGTCTCCAGCCCGCCGGCGGGACCCGCCTCCCGCCCGCCGTCCGCTGTCGGTGCCCGAGGTTAGGGTGGAGCAATGGCTACAAAGACTTCCCGGGCCGCCAAGGCGCCGGGCTATAAATGCGCGGAATGCGGCTGGACCACGGCCAAGTGGGTGGGCCGCTGCGGCGAGTGCCAGGCATGGGGCACCGTGGAGGAAACCGGCGCCGCGGTGGCCCGGACCACCGCCGCCACCACCGTGCTGGAGCCGGCCCGCCGGATCGCCGACGTCGACGCCACCACCGCCGCCTTCCTGCCCACCGGCGTGGACGAACTGGACCGGGTGCTCGGCGGCGGCCTGGTTCCCGGCGCCGTGATCCTGCTCGCCGGCGAACCCGGCGTCGGCAAGTCCACCCTGCTGCTGGACGTCGCGGCCAAGTTCGCCCGGACCGCCCAGGACGTCCTCTACGTCACCGGCGAGGAGTCCGCCGCCCAGGTGAAGCTGCGCGCGGACCGGATCGACGCCGTCGCCGAGTCGCTGTATCTTTCCGCGGAGACGGACCTGGGGCAGGCGCTGGGCCAGGTGGAGAAGCTCGAGCCGAGGCTGCTGGTGGTGGACTCGGTGCAGACACTCAGCAGCGCCGACGTCGACGGCAGCGCCGGCGGCGTCTCCCAAGTCCGCGAGGTGGCCGCCTCCCTGATCGCGGCGGCGAAGCGGCGCAACATGACAACCCTGCTGGTGGGCCACGTGACGAAGGACGGCTCCATCGCCGGGCCCCGGCTGCTGGAGCACCTGGTGGACGTGGTCTGCCAGTTCGAGGGTGAGCGGCACTCCCGGCTCCGGCTGCTGCGGGCGGTCAAGAACCGCTACGGGCCCACGGACGACGTCGGGTGCTTCGACCTGAACGAGGACGGCATTACCGGCCTCGCCGATCCGAGCGGGCTGTTCGTCTCCCGCACCAAGGATCCGGTCTCCGGCACTTGCATCACGGTCACCCTTGAGGGCCGCCGGCCGCTGCTGGCCGAGGTGCAGTCGCTGCTGGCCGAGAGCGCCAACGCCCAGCCCCGCCGCGCCACCAGTGGCCTGGACAGCTCACGGGTCGCGATGTTGCTGGCGGTGCTGCAGCAACGCGCCGGCTGCCAGCTGCACAAGGACGACTCCTACGTGGCGACGGTGGGCGGGGTGAAGCTCAGCGAGCCCGCCACCGACCTCGCCGTCGCCCTCGCGGTGGCGAGCGCCAAGGCCAGGAAGCCGCTGCCGCAACGGCTGATCGCCTTCGGCGAGGTGGGCCTGGCCGGCGAGGTCCGGCCCGTCCCCGGGATCAACCAACGGATTCAGGAGGCGCACCGGTTGGGGTTCACCCACGCCGTGGTTCCCGCGAGCCCGGCAGGGCACGGTCCGGTCCCGGAGGGTTTCTCGGTCCGCGAGGTGGGCCACCTGACGGAGGCGCTGAGCCTGCTGATCGCTTAGGCGCCTCCGGCCGTGCACCGTCCCCGGCAGCAGCCGGACGACGGGTGCCCGGCCGTGGGGCCCTTGCCATGCATACCCCCTAGGGGTATGTTGAATGGTGCACGATGCCGATGAGTTTTCAGGAGGCAGCACCATGGAACACCAGCACGGCGGGCACACGGACCAGCTCCGGGGCCAGCACCACGACCCGGATCAGCACCCGCCCCAGGACGACGACCATGCCGTCCACCAGCACGGCCAGCACGCCGGGCACAGCGTGGCGATGTTCCGGAACAAGTTCTGGCTGACTCTGGTCCTGTCCGTCCCCGTGGTCCTGTTCAGCCCGATTTTCGGCCACCTGCTGGGCTACGAACCCCCGCAGTTTCCCGGCTCCGCCTGGATTCCACCCGTCCTGGGCACGGTGGTCTTCCTCTACGGCGGCCAGCCGTTCCTCAAGGGTGGCGTCAGCGAGCTGAAGTCCCGTAAGCCCGGCATGATGCTCCTGATCGCGATGGCCATCACGGTGGCATTCGCCGCGTCGTGGGCCACCAGCCTGGGCCTGGGCGGCTTCGACCTCGATTTCTGGTGGGAGCTGGCCCTCCTGGTGGTCATCATGCTGTTGGGCCACTGGATCGAAATGCGCGCCCTGGGCTCTGCGCAGGGCGCCCTCGATGCCCTGGCCGCGCTGCTGCCCGACGAGGCGGAACGGGTCACGGACGGCGGCACCGAGACGGTTACGGTCTCCGACCTGGCCGAAGGGGACACGATCCTGGTCCGCCCCGGCGGCCGGATGCCCGCCGACGGCGAGGTGACCGAGGGCCAGGCAGAATTCGACGAATCGATGATCACCGGCGAGTCCCGCACCGTCCTCCGCTCCCCCGGCGACGCCGTCGTGGCCGGCACCATCGCGACAGACAACAGCGTCCGGGTGCGCGTCTCCGCCACCGGCGAGGACACCGCCCTTGCCGGGATCCAGCGCCTGGTGGCCGAGGCGCAGTCCTCCTCCTCCAAGGCCCAGGCCCTCGCGGACCGGGCGGCGGCATTCCTGTTCTACTTCGCCGCGGGCGCCGGCGTCGTGACCTTCATCGTCTGGACACTGCTGGGAAGCCTGGCCGACGCCGTCGAACGCACCGTCACCGTCCTGGTCATCGCCTGCCCGCACGCCCTGGGCCTGGCTATCCCGCTGGTGATCGCCATCTCCACCGAGCGGGCCGCACGCGCCGGCGTCCTGATCAAGAACCGAATGGCGCTGGAGCGGATGCGCACCGTCGACGTGGTCCTCTTCGACAAGACCGGAACGCTCACCAAGGGCGCTCCCGAAGTCCGGGACGTTGCCGCGGCGGAAGGCTCGGACCAGGACGAGGTCCTGGCGCTGGCGGCCGCAGTGGAGGCCGACAGCGAGCACCCGGTGGCCCGCGCAATCGTCGCCGCCGCCCTCGGGCGCGGGCTCGACGTTCCGGCGGCCAGGGACTTCACCTCCCTGACCGGCCGCGGCGTCCGGGCCGACGTCGGCGGCCGCCGGCTCCACGTCGGCGGGCCGGCGCTGCTGAAGGAGCTGGGCCTGGAGGAGCCCGCCGACCTGGCGGCCGCGACCTCCGGGTGGGTCCAGCGCGGCGCTGCCGTCCTGCACCTGGTGGAGGGCGGCCGGGTACTGGGCGCCGTCGGCCTCGAGGACGCCGTGCGGGAGGAATCCCGGCAGGCGGTCGAGGCCCTGCAACGCCGCGGCATCCGGGTGGCCATGATCACCGGCGACGCCCGGCAGGTGGCGGATGCCGTCGCGGAAGAACTCGGCATCGATGAGGTCTTCGCCGAGGTCCTGCCGGCGGACAAGGACAAGAAGGTTGCCGAGCTACAGGCCCGGGGCCTCAAGGTGGCCATGGTGGGCGACGGCGTGAACGACTCCCCCGCCCTGGCCCGGGCCGAGGTGGGCATCGCGATCGGCGGCGGCACCGACGTGGCGGTGGAGTCCGCCGGGGTGGTGCTGGCCGGCAACGATCCCAGGGCGGTGCTGTCCATGGTGGACCTGTCCCGGGCGAGCTACCGGAAGATGTGGCAGAACCTCATCTGGGCCACCGGCTACAACGTGCTCGCCGTGCCGCTCGCCGCGGGTGTCCTGGCCTTCGCCGGGTTCGTTCTCTCCCCTGCCGCCGGCGCCATCCTGATGTCCGCGTCGACGGTGGTGGTGGCCCTGAACGCTCAGTGGCTGCGGCGGCTGACCCTCAACCCGGCCCAGGTCCGCTAGGCGGCGTACGCTCCTCCCCGGTTACTCCGCTCCCAATTCGACGCCAGCGCCAGGGAGCCCGGGATTTCCGCGGGACCCGCGGCCGCGGCAAGCGCTGGTCCGGCGGGTAACCGGGCGGGAGCGCACGGAACCGGACGAGACTGGGGCACGAGAAAAGGAGCACGAAAAGGGGCGTCCGCCGGAATGGCGGACGCCCCTTTCGGGTCAAGCAGGAACTACGAAGCTGCTAGGCCTTCTTCGGCGGAAGCGCGAGCTTGAAGATCTTGGCCCAGGTGGAGCCGACCTGCTTCCACATGGGGCCGGTGTTGTACGGCAGGTTGTAGCGGCGGCAAATGTCCCGGACCTTGGGCGCAACCTCGGCGTACCGGTTGGAGGGCAGGTCCGGGAAGAGGTGGTGCTCGATCTGGTGCGAGAGGTTGCCGGTCATCAGGTGCATGAACGGTGAACCGGAGATGTTGGCCGAGCCGATCATCTGGCGCACGTACCAGTCACCGCGGGTCTCGCCGTCGACCATTTCCTCCGTGAAGGTGTCCGTACCGTCCGGGAAGTGCCCGCAGAAGATGACCGCGTGGGCCCAGACGTTGCGGATGGCGTTGGCGGCCAGGGTGCCGTAGAGGGCCTGCTTGCCGGAGCCGCTGAGCATGGCGACGGCGGGGGTGGCGGCATAGTCTTTGGTGAACTGCTTGACCGCCTTGATGCCGAGGGCTTTGAGGTCCTTGAGCAGGGCCTCCTTGCTCTTCTTTCCCTCGCGGTATTCCACGAGTTCCAGGTCGTAGACGGCGATTCCCCATTCGAAGACCGGGGCCAGCAGGGCGTTGTAGACCGGGTTGCCCAGGTTGAAGGGCTTCCATTCCTGCTGCGGATCCATCCGGAGCAGGTTGTATCCGATGTCGTTGTCCTTGCCGACCACGTTGGTCCAGCGGTGGTGGAGGTCGTTGTGGGTGTGCTGCCAGGACCGGGACGGGGTGACGAAGTCCCATTCCCAGGTGGTGGAGTGGATGTCCGGATCCCGCATCCAGTCCCACTGGCCGTGCAGGATGTTGTGGCCCAGTTCCATGTTCTCGAGGATCTTGGCGAGGCTCAGCAGGGTGGTGCCGGTGGCCCACGCCGCCTTGTTCTTGCTCACCAGGAGGGCCGCGCGGCCGGAGATCTCGAGCCCGCGCTGGATCTTGATCATTCGGCGGATGTACGCCGCGTCCTCAGCGCCGCGCTTGGCCAGCACCGCGTCCCGGATGGCGTCCAGCTCGCGGCCGAGCTCCGCGACCTGCTCATCGGAGAGGTGCGCGGCGGCCGGCGGGCGGACCAGCGGGCTGCCGGTTTCGGCCAGGGCGCCCTTGCGGGGCTTGGCGACGGCTGACGCCGGAGCGGCGGCTTCGCCGTCGACGGTGGGGTTTTCTGCAAGCGTGGTCATAGGGTGGCTCTCCTCAGAGGTCGAGGTTCACGGGCCCGGCGGCTGCCGAGACACACGTCTGGATAAGTTGGCCGGGCTCGCCGTGCACCTCGCCGCTGCGAAGGTCACGGACCTGGCCGGCCCGGAGGGGGTCAGGCAGCTGTGGCAGATGCCCATGCGGCAGCCGCTGGGCATCAGCACGCCGGCGTCCTCGCCGACGTCGAGCAGCGGCGTGGCGCCGTCGGCTTCGACCTCGCGGTCGGAGGCCTCGAAGGTGACCAGGCCGCCGTCGTGCCCCTCGCCGCCGCCCAGGTTGGTGCTGAAGCGTTCAATCGTGAGGTCGGTTCCGGGCTCGTTGGTGCCGGATTCGATTGCCCAGAGCGATTCGGCGTCGTCCAGGAATCCCTCCGGCCCGCAGGCGTAGGCGGCGCGGTCCCGCCAGTCCGGGCACAGACGGTCCAGTTCGGCGCCGGAGCTGAAGTCGGCCCGGCCGCGTTCGCCGGTGAACCACTGGGTCACCGTGAAGTTGGGGAACTGGTCGGCGAGTTCGGCGAGCTCCTCCAGGAAGATCGAGTCCTCCCGGGTCCGGGCGGTGTGGATGAGGACGACGTCGGCATCCGGCCGGTGCGGGACCAGCGTGCGGATCATGGACATCACCGGGGTGATGCCGCTGCCGGCGGTAAGCATCAGCAGGGGCCGCGGGTGCTCGGGCAGGACGAAGTGTCCCTGCGGCGGGGCCAGGAACAGCACGTCGCCGGGCTTGGTGTTGCGGACCAGCGCGCCGGAGACGGCGCCCATGTCCGTGACGGTGATGGCGGGATCCTCGCCGGCGGGTGCGCTGAGCGAGTAGGAGCGCCAATGGCGGACGCCGTTGAGTTCGACGCCGATGCGGGCCCACTGGCCGGCGCGGTGCGCCTGCCAGCCGCGGCCGGGATGGAAAAAGATGGTGGCGGAGTCGGCCGTTTCCGGGACCACCCTGGTGACCACGCCGCGCAATTGGCGGGAGGAAAACACGGGGTTGAATAGCGACAGAATGTCTTCTGGGGCTAGCGGGGTGGTCAGCAGAGATGCGGCGCGCGCCAGCTTACGGAGCCGGATCATTCATCAAGTGTATGTCGGGATGAGTCATAATTCTTCACCCCGGGCATACGATCGGGACATAGAAACTATCGCTAAACAACAGTTTTTGGAGTCCACCATGGATGCGGCACCCACCTCCGGCACCGGTCACCCCGCCTACGACCCGCCCTGGCTGGCCCTGCCCAAGGAGGTCAGCGACGTGCTCCGGCCCCGGATGCCGGGCATCGTGGAGGCCATCATCGACGCGGTGCCGCAATTGGTGCCGGCCTACGCCCGCCCCATCGAGGGCCGCTTCGGCCGGGGGCTGAGGCGCGGGGTGGCGGCGGCCCTCGACCGTTTCCTGCAGCTGCCCGGCACGGCACTGCCGGCCCTCTCGGAGGAAAGCCGGGAACTGGTGGCAGGGCTTGGCAGCGGCGAATTCCGCCAGGGCAGGAGCATGGACGCGCTGCTGAGCGCCTACCGGATGGGCGCGCGGGTGACATTCCGGGAGATGTCCAAGGTCTCGATGGACCAGCACCTGGGCCAAAACGTGGTGGTGGACCTGGGCGAGTCGATCCTGGCCTACATCGACGAGCTGTCCGCCGTCAGCGCCGAGGCCTACGCCTTCGAACAGTCGGAGCGGGCAGGCGCGGTGGACCGCCGCCGGACGGAGCTGCTGGACCTGCTGCTGCTCGGCCAGGCGGACGAGGCGGCCCTCCGCCAGACCGCGGCGATGGCCGACTGGGCGCTGCCGCGGCGGATGTGCGTGGTGACGCTGCCGCTGGACCGGGCGGCGGGGCTGCGCCTGCGGCTGGGCCCCGGGACCCTGGTGATTGAACGGGAGACCGACGCCGTCGTGCTTGTCCCCGCACCCCGTTCGGCGGCCGCACGGCGGGACGTCGACAACGCACTGCGGGGCCGCGGGGCCGCCGTGGGGCCGGCCGGTGGCTGGGAAAAGGTGCCCGACTCACTGCGCCTGGCCGTGCTGGCGGCGTCGGTCCTGCCGCACCGCGACGCCCCGGAGGATCCACCGATCTGGGCGGACGAGCACCTGGCCGCCGTGGTGCTGGGCGCCGAACCGTCGGCCATCGCCGAGCTGGCCAGCCGTCGGCTGGCCCCGTTGGAGGGACTCCGTCCCGCGCAGCGCGAACGGCTGGCCGAGACGCTGCTGTCCTGGCTGCGGCATTGGGGCCAGCGGGGCCCGGTGGCCGCGGAGCTCGGGATCCACCCGCAGACCGTGGGGTACCGGGCGGTGCAGCTGCGGGAGCTGTTCGGCGACGCGCTGGAGGACCCTGTGGCGCGCTTCGAGCTGGAGCTGGCCCTGAACGCCGGCAGGCGCTAGCTCAGCGGGCGCCAGCTCAGCGGGCGCCAGCTCAGCGGGCGCCAGCTCAGCGGGCGCCAGAGCGACGCCGCCTCCCCTAGCCCGGGCGGCTCAGCCCGCGGCCAGTTCCCTGCCGCGCAGCCTCAGCTCGAGGTCGTTCATCACCAGGGCGGCCAAATCCTCGAGGGAGCGGGTGTCCTCCTCGCTGAACTCGCGGGGTTCCCGGTCCAGGATGCAAAAGGTGCCCAGGTTGTAGCCGTCCGGGGTCCGCAGCGGAATGCCGGCGTAGAACTGGAGCCCGAAGTCCCCGGCCACCAAGGGGTTCGTGAGGGTCCGCGCGTCGCGGGTGGCGTCGTTCACGATCCAGGGACCGTCCTGGAGGATGGCCGAGGCGCAAAGCCCGGGGTCGCGGCCGATCTCCGTCACGTCGGTGCCGTGGTGTGTCTTGAACCAGATCCGGTCGTGGTCGACGATGCTGATGATCGCCACCGGCACGGAGAACATCCGCGCCGCCAGCGCCGCGATCCGGTCGAAGGAGCCGTCCGCGGGCGTATCCAGGATGCCGTAGCGTTCCACGGCCCGCATCCGTCCGGCCTCGTCGGGCGCCGTGGCGTGCCGGCGTCGACGTCCGGACGAGCTGATGATCTCCTGCCGGAGGGCCAGGGCCACCTCCCTGGCGGGCGGCCGGTCGGCCGGGTCGCGGGAGAGCATGGAGGTGAGCAGTTCCGCCCACTTGGGCGCCAGCTCGTCGGGGATTTTCGGGTCATGGAGGAGCCGCGCGACGGCGGACTGGATCGGCGCGCCGGGGTAGGCCATGTTCCCGGTGAGGCCCTCCAGCAGCACCAGCCCCAGGGAATAGACGTCGCTGGCGGGACCGGCCGGGCCGCCGGCAGCCTGCTCGGGGCTGAGGTAGGCGGGCGTTCCGGAGGTGCCGCCGTCCTCCTGGTCGTCATCCGGGGCGTCCGCGAAGCAGGCGACGCCGAAGTCGGTGAGCTTGGCCCGGGGCCTGCGGTCCTCGTTGCTGTAGTCCACCAGCAGGACGTTTCCGGGCTTGACGTCCCGGTGCACCACGCCGTGGTGGTGGATGTAGGACAGGCCCTCGGCGAGGTCGTAGCCGATGTGTGCCATATGCGCGGCGGAGAGCGGGCCGCGGACAGTGCGGTGCCGCAGGTCCTGGCCGGGGACGTACTCCATCACCAGGTAACTAAGCTCCTGGCCGTCGTCGTCGTGGTCGGATCCGGCGTCCAGCAGCATCACCAGGGCGTGGTGGCTCATCCCGGCGAGGATGCGGGCTTCCTGCCGCTGCAGCCGGACGGCGCCGGGGCCCTCCGGGTCGGCGCGGAAAAGCTTCACGGCAACCTCGCGGTGCAGCTGCTGGTCGTAGCACCGGTAAACGGTGGACTGGCTTCCCCGGCCGATCAGGGACTCAATCCGGTAGCGCCCGCCAAACAGGGCTCCGGATTCGATGGTGATGGTCAACGCGTGTAGGTGTTCCCTCGTTCGGGGTCCGCTGAACCTCGGCGGATCGGTGCTGTGAGCAGGCCTGGGGCCGGCGCCCGCAAATTAGCAAGGTTACTTATGATAACGCGGAATCGCCGGAACGGTAGGGGTCCGGGCGTTTATTTCGCCGCAGCCCCCGGGAGTCCGGGTCGGTGATTGCGGTGGCTACTTTGCGGGGTTGTGGGTGCCGATCGGGATCAGCGTCAGGTCCGGCAGGTTCTTCTCGATCCGCCGCAGCGCCCACACGTCGTTGAAGAGGGCCAGGTACTCGCCGTCGGAGCGCAGCAGCACCTCCGCGCCGGTGACGTTGGCCAGCGCGGGCATGGCGTCCGCCGTCGTGATCCGGGCCAGCGAGTAGGGCAGCCGCTCCAGCCGCATCGGGGCGCTGAAGTCGTGGGCCATCCGGTCCTCGACCACCTCGAACTGCATGGGGCCGACGGCGGCGAGCACGGGCGCCTGGTCGCCGCGGATGTCCGAGCGGAGCACCTGGATGACGCCCTCGTGCTCGAGCTGTTCGATGCCGCGGCGGAACTGCTTGAAGCGGCTGGGGTCCTTGGAGCGGGCCACCTGGAAGTGTTCGGGCGCGAACAGCGGGATCGCGGGGAATTCCACCGGCTGGTCCAGGAACAGGCTGTCACCCACCCGCAGCGCGGAGGCGTTGACCAGGCCGACGACGTCGCCGGGGAAGGCCTCGTCGATCACCTCGCGTTCGCGGCCGAAGACCTGCTGGGCGTACTTGGTGGCGAAGGACTTCCCGGTTCGGCCCTGGGTCACGACCATGCCGCGTTCGAAGACGCCGGAGCAGACCCGGATGAAGGCGACGTGGTCGCGGTGGGCCTTGTTCATGCCGGCCTGGACCTTGAAGACGAAGCCGGCGAACGGGGCGTCCACCGGGCGCGGGTCGCCGTCGACGTCGGGGCGCGGCGCGGCGGGCGGAGCGAAGTCCACCAGCGCATCCAGGATCTCCTTGACGCCGAAGTTGAGCGCCGCGGAGCTGAAGAGGATGGGGGTGGCCTTGCCGGCGTGGAAGGCCTCGACGTCGAACGCGAGGTTGGACTCGATAACCAGCCCGGCCTCGTCCACCGCGTTGGACCAGTCATCGCCCTGGCTCTCGGCGGCCTGTTCCGGGGTGAAGTAGTCGGTCAGGGCGATGTTGGCGCCGGCGTTGTTGCGCTGGAACCGGGCGAAACGGTCGTTGCGCAGGTCCCAGACGCCGCGGAAGTCACCGGAGATGCCCACGGCCCAAGTCAGCGGCATGGGCTGCAGGCCGGTGCGTTCGGTGATCTCGTCCATCAGGGCCAGCGCGTCCAGGCCGGGGCGGTCCCACTTGTTGATCACGGTGATGATGGGCAGGTTCCGCTGCTTGCAGACCTCGAACAGTTTCATAGTCTGGGTTTCCAGGCCCTTGGCCGCGTCCACCAGCATGACGGCGCAGTCAACGGCAGCGAGCACGCGGTAGGTGTCCTCGGAGAAGTCGGCGTGGCCGGGGGTGTCCAGCAGGTTGATGACGGTGTCCCGGTAGGCGAACTGGAGCGCCGCGGAGCTGATGGAGATGCCGCGGTCCTTTTCCATCTGCATCCAGTCGGAGACCGTTTCCTTGCGGTTGGCCTTGCCGCTGGACGCGCCGGCGGTGCCGATCACCTTCGCGTGCAACGCCAGCGCCTCGGTCAGCGTGGACTTACCGGCGTCGGGGTGGGAAATGACTGCGAAGGTCCGGCGCCGGCCCGCCTGCTTGTGAATCTCCTGGACTCGGGCGGGGCTGTGGACATCTTGGGACACGGTGCTACTTTCGCTGCGGCTTGGGGCGGGTTCACTGCGCGGAGAGCCCGCGATACACCCAGGACTCCAGTTTATCGCAGGCGGCGGGACAGCCCCGGCGGGGCAAAAAATGCGGTCCGCCGGAGTGCCCGGGGAGAGCACTTTCGGGGCTCTTCCATAACGCTCCCATGGACCACTTTGGGGCTTGTCCGTGCGGAAAACGTCCGGCCGTACCCCTATGATGGTGCTACCGGGAGACCGGGCATTTTTGTTCTGACCGGCCACCGTGTGAAATCCGCGGATCCGGCGCACAGCAGGCAGCGGCCTGCACCTTTGAAGGGAAACACCCATGGCTCGGAGCCCCGAAGACGCACTCAAGGCGACGCTGGCCAGGGTGGCCCCCGGCACCGCCCTCCGGGACGGGCTTGAACGGATTCTGCGCGGCCGCACCGGCGCGCTGATCGTGCTGGGCATGGACCGGACCATCGAATCCCTCTGCTCCGGCGGGTTCGAGATCGGCATCGACTTCTCCCCACCCGGTTGCGGGAACTCGCGAAAATGGACGGCGCGATCGTCTGTGACAGGGACGCCAGCAACATCCTGCGCGCCGGCGTCCAGCTGGTACCCGATTCCAGCATCGAGACCCAGGAGACCGGCACCCGGCACCGGACCGCCGAGCGCGTCGCCATCCAGACCGGTGTGCCGGTCATCTCCGTGAGCCAGTCGATGCAGATCATCGCCCTCTACGTCAACGGCCTGCGGCACGTGCTGGAGGGCTCCGAGAAGGTCCTGGCCCGCGCCAACCAGGCACTCGCCACCCTCGAGCGGTACCGGTCCCGGCTGGACCAGGTCACCAGCTCGCTGTCCGCCCTCGAAATCGAGGCGATGGTGACTGTGCGCGACGTCGCCGTCACCCTGCAGCGCCAGGAGATGGTGCGCCGGATCTCCGAAGAAATTTCCCAGTACGTGCTGGAACTCGGCGAGGACGGCCGCCTGCTGTCCCTGCAGCTGGACGAGCTCACCGTGGGCCGCGGCCCCGGCAGCGACGTGATCATCCGGGACTACTCGGGCCCGCACGCCTCCGTCGAGGATATCGACAAGGCCGTGAAGGCGCTCGTCAGCCTGGATTCGACGGAGCTGATCGACCTGGGCAAGATCGCCGGGATCGTCGGGTTCGCCGGCGGGGAGGCCAACCTCGACGCCGTCGTCCAGCCGCGCGGCTACCGGCTGCTGTCCGGTCTCAAGGCGGTCCCGAAGGCCGTGGCAGACCGGCTGGTGGACCACTTCGGCGGCCTGCAGTTCCTGATGGCGGCCACCATCGATGACCTGATGACCGTGGACGGAATCGGCGATCAGCGCGCCAGGACCGTCCGCGAGGGCCTGAGCCGGATGGCGGAGGCCAGCCTGCTGGACCGGTTCCTCTAGACCGGCTGCCCTGAACCGGCTCCAATAGACCGGCTCCGCCGGGTTTTCTCCTTGCGGACCGGCCGGCTCAGCCGAGCTGGAAGACGGCCTTGGGGCTGGTCTTGTTCCCCAGCCGCGCCGTGAAGACGTAGTACGCCCCGCCGCCGCCGGGCTGCGCCGTGACGGCCTTGCAGCCGTCGACGGACCGGTTCCGGGCCCACGGGAAGTTGGCCGTCTCGCTCTGGCCGGGTCCGATCGACTTCACCAAATCGCTGCTCTCGGCCTGGCAGTCTGCCGAGGAGAAGATCCGGTCCGCGCCGCTGGTGACGACGTACTCCATCTGTGAGGTGCCGATGTTGACCTCACAGGGGACCTGGTTGCCGTTGGTGACCTTCAGGGTCAGCAGCGGGTTCTCGCCCGGACCGTAGACGGCCTTGTCCGTGGCGGCGGTGACCGTGATCAGCTTGTCGTCGCAGGCCGACGTCGGGCTGGGCGTCGCGGAGGCGGAAGGGCTCGCGGAGGCGGAGGCGACGGCGGAGGCCGTCCCGGACGCGGCGGCAGACGCGGTGGCGCCATTTCCGTCGGCGCTGCCTGCCTGCCCGGGGCCATCGGAAGAGCCACCGGAAACGGCGTTGGAGACGGCCACGACACCGGCCACCGCGAGCGCCAGGACCAGGAGCAGGACGGCGCCGGCAAGGAGGCGGCGACGGCGGTAGACGGCCTTACCCGGTTTCCGGGCCGTACCGCGAGCGTTGCCTTGCCTGACCATTCTTCTAGGCTAGAGAACCACGCCCCCGATCACACACCACCACGCCGCTGGTCCGGCTATGGTGCGCGTCTCTATTAAGCTGGTTCGATCAAAACCATGACCTCCTCCCCCGAAACAGTGGCCGCCCCCGCCGCGCCCGGCTCACCCGCCGCGCAGGCAGTTACCGCCCCCGCCGCGCCGCCCGCCGGACGGCTGGCGGAGCTCCATGCCGCCCTGGACTCCTGGTTCGCGGACACGGCCCGGGACCTGCCGTGGCGCGAGGCGGGCCGAACCCCCTGGGGCGTCCTGGTCAGCGAGATCATGCTGCAGCAGACCCCCGTGGTGCGGGTGCTGCCGGTGTGGGAGGAGTGGCTTCGGCGCTGGCCCGAACCGGCCGACCTGGCCCGGGAAGCCCCCGGGGAGGCCGTCCGCTCGTGGGGCCGGCTGGGCTATCCGCGGCGCGCCCTGCGGCTGCACGCTGCCGCGGCGGCGATCGTCAAGGACCACGACGGGCAGGTGCCCGGCACCTACCAGGAGCTCTTGGCGCTGCCCGGCGTCGGAACCTACACCGCGGCCGCCGTCGCCGCCTTCGCCTTCGGTCGGCGGGAAACGGTGGTGGACACCAACATCCGCCGGGTGCACGCCCGGCTGATCGGTGGCGCCGCGCTGCCCGCCCCGGCGCTCACCGCCGCGGAGATGCGCCTGGCCGCGGAGCTGCTGCCCGCCGGCGGCCCGGAATCGGTGCGCTGGAACGCCGCCGTGATGGAACTCGGCGCCCTGGTCTGCACCGCCCGCTCACCCAAGTGCGGGCAGTGCCCGGTCCGGGACGCGTGCGCGTGGCTGGCCGCCGGGGAACCCGCGCCCACCTACACGCCCAAGGGCCAGGCCTGGCACGGCACGGACCGCCAGGTCCGCGGGGCCGTTGTCGCGGTGCTGCGTCTTGCCGAGGCGCCGGTGCCCCGGGAGTTGCTGGACCGCGCGCCCGCCGACCTGGGGTTCACTCCTGCTGGGATCGGTATGCCGCTGGCCGCCCTGCACCGGCTGAATGCCCCGCCGGAACAGCTGGAGCGGGCCGTGGCCGGGCTGCTGGCCGACGGCTTGGCACAACAGCATCCGGCCGGACTTCAGCTGCCGGCCTGAGCGCCCGAGGAACCAGGTGGGGCTTAGGGCTCGCCGAACCCGTCGGTGATGAGTCCGCCCAGGTATTCCACGGCCTTGACCGCGTCCGGACCGCTGGCTTCGATGTGCAGCACGGTGCCCTGTCCGGCGCCCAGCATCATCAGCTCGGTCATGGACTCCCCGTCGACGCCGTTGACGGTGACCGTTGCGTCCATGCCGGCGAGGCTCCCGGCGATTTTGGCGGCCGGCCGGGCGTGCATGCCGGCCTTGTTGACCAGTTCGAAGTCCCCCTGCGCTTCCGGCGCCGCGGTCCTCTCCGCATGGGCGTGATGGTGCTCCGGCGGCCGGTAGACGGCCTCGGCGGCCTCCTTCACGGTCTCCGCGTCGGCCCCGGTCTGCGCGGACACAGCGGCCGCCACCAGGCCCTCGATCAGCGGGGCGTCGGCCAGGTGGATGGAACCGGGGTCCGCGGCGAACTCCACGGCGGATTCCGCCGTCATCACGGCGGAGCCCAGGTCCGTGAGGACCACAACGCCCTCGCCGCCGTCGGCCTGTTCCAGCGCGGCCATGACCTTCTCCAGGCTGGTTCCGATTCGCCCGTCGTCGGTGCCGCCCGCGGCGATGATGGGCACGTCCGGCGCCATCTGGGCGGCGAGTTCGACGGCGCCCTCGGCGATTTTCGCGCTGTGTGAGACCACCACCAGCCGCACCGTCATGCGGCGCCCTCCGCGGCCTCGGCGGCGGCGCGCAGGATCAGGGCGGTGGAGACGGCGCCCGGGTCGCGGTGGCCGATGCTTCGCTCCCCCAGGTAGCTCGCGCGGCCCTTGCGCGCCTGCATCGGGTCGGTGGAGACGGCCCCCGCTTCCGCGGCATCAGCCGCCGCGGCCAGCACCCGGCCCGGGCTGCCGCCGTCGGCCCCGGCAGCGGCCGAACCCGCGTCAACGGCAGGGGTCCAGGCATCCACCATCGTCTTGTCCCCCGATTCGGCCTTGCCGCGGGCCACGATCCCGTCCCGGGCGGCCGTCAGTGCCGTGGCCAGCGTGCCGGCGTCGATGTCCGCGGCGTCGCCGAGGGCGGTGGCTGCCCGCAGGAAGGCGGTGCCGTACAGCGGTCCCGCGGCTCCGCCCACCTTGGACATCAGCGTCATGGCGGTCAGCTTCAACGCGGCTCCGGCGGTTTCCGGGGGCGCCTCGGCGAGCTTGTCCATCACGGCCTTGAAGCCGCGGTCCATGTTCTCGCCGTGGTCCGAGTCCCCGATGGGCCGATCCAGTTCGATCAGTTCCACCCGGTGCTCGGCCATGGCCTCCGCCGACAAGGTCAGCCAGCGCACGGCCCAGCCGACGTCCAGCCCCACGGTCAGGCGCCCCAGCGCAGGGCGGCGGTGTGCACGGGTGCGTCCCAGAGGGCTGTCATCTCGTCGTCGAGCTTCAGGACGGTGATGGAGCAGCCCTGCATCTCGAGGGAGGTGATGTAGTTGCCCACCAGCGAGCGCTCCACGCTCACGCCCTGCTCCTCGAGCCGGTGCACCGCGCGGCGGTAAACGATGTAGAGCTCGCTTTGCGGAGTGCCGCCCATGCCGTTGACGAACAGAAGGACCTTGTCCCCGGACGCCAGGCCCAGGTCGCTGACCACGGGATCCAGGAGACGGTCGGTGATGCCGTCCGCGGGCTCCATGGGGATCTTGTGCCGGCCGGGTTCGCCGTGGATGCCGATGCCGATCTCGATCTCGTTGTCCTCCAGCTCGAAGCTGGGGACGCCCGCGTGCGGGACCGTGCAGGCGGTCAGCGCCACGCCCATGCTGCGCACGTTCTGGTTGACCCGGTCCCCCATCGCGGCGACGGCATCCAGGTCATCGCCGCGCTCGGCCGCGGCACCGGCGATCTTCTCGACCAGGACGGTTCCGCCCACGCCGCGGCGCCCGGCGGTGTAGAGCGAGTCCTGCACGGCGACGTCGTCGTTGACCAGCACGGTGCGGACCTCCACCCCCTCGGCCTGGGCGAGCTCGGCGGCGGTCTCGAAGTTCAGCACGTCGCCGGTGTAGTTCTTGACGATGTGGACGACGCCGGCGCCGGAGTTGGACGCGAGCGTGGCCGGCAGGATCTGGTCCGGCGTGGGCGAGGTGAAGACGGCGCCGGGGACCGCGGCGTCCAGCATGCCCTTCCCCACGTAGCCGCCGTGCAGGGGTTCGTGGCCGCTGCCGCCGCCGGAGACGAGGCCTACCTTTCCGGCCACCGGGGCATCCTTGCGGACGATGTATTTCGGGTCGGGGTGGACGGTGACGAGGTCCGCGTGGGCGAGTCCGAAGCCCTCCACTGATTCGTCGACCACGGCCTTGGGATCGTTGATGAGTTTCTTCATGGCTGCGCTCCTGGATGGTGTCCTGGCTGCTTTGGTTGAACCCTACTACCGGCATCCGGCGCGCGGTAGGCTCCGGGGCCGGGCTGGACTTTGGCGGGGAACTCCGGCCACGCGTCCGGGCCCAGTCCCTCCTGCGGGGGCATCCGCCGGCCGGGGCCCACGCCTGCGTCCGGGGCGCCGCCGGGTTCGCCGTCCGCTCCGGCGCCGCCTCCCGTTCCGCCTCCGTAGCCGGGAGCGTCGCACGGCGGCAGCGGAGGGGCGTCCACGGACATCTGGAACGCGGAAAAGTCAGGAAAGATCACGCGGTGCTGCACAGTCTGCCTCCGGACGACGGCGGCCCTCCCCATTGGGCCGGCATCAGTTTATCCACCAAGTAGATTTAGCGGAAGAGGCAAAAAGCGGTTGCTACAGGGCGCGGATCATGCGGGTGTTGCCCAGGGTGTTGGGCTTGACCCGGGCCAGGTCCAGGAACTCGGCGACGCCCTCGTCGTGGGAGCGCAGCAGCTCGGAGTAGACCACCGGGTCCACCGCCGTCTGGTCCGCCATCACGACGAAGCCGTGCCGCTTGAAGAAGTCCACCTCGAAGGTGAGGCAGAAGACCCGGGAGACACCCAGGGCCCGGGCATCCTCGAGGAGGTGCTCCACCAGCATGTGCCCGACGCCCTTGCCGCGCCAGGCCTCGGAGGTGGCCAGGGTGCGCACCTCCGCGAGGTCCTCCCACATCACGTGCAGCGCACCGCAGCCGATGATCTCGCCGTCGGCCGATTCGGCGATCCGGAACTCCTGCAGGCTCTCGTAGTAGGCGACCGTCTCCTTCGCCATCAGGATCCGCTGGTCCGCCAGGGGCGCTACGAGGGTCTTGATCGTGGCGACGTCGTGGGTGCGGGCAGGGCGGATCCGGATGGGCTCAGTCACAGCCCCATCCTACGGCTCCGCCCCGCCGCCCCCGCGCGCCTCCCGCCTCCCCGGCGGGCTAGACGCCCAGCTCCGCGGGCACCGGGATGTCCTCCTCCAGCAGGTGCCGGGCGAGGAAGTGCTCGACGACGCCGTACCAGACCTTGGCGTGCTGCGGCTGCAGGATCCAGTGGTTTTCGTCCGGGAAGTAGAGGAAGCGGTGGTCGGTGCGGCCGTCCCCGTCCGCGGCGAGCTGGGACTTGGCGAGCAGCTCGTACCAGAGCCGCAGGCCCTCGCCGATCGGGACCCGGTAGTCCTTGTCGCCGTGGATCACCAGCATGGGGGTGCGGATGTTCTCCACGAACAGGTGCGGGGAGTTGGCCGCGGCCATCTCCTCGGTCATTTCCTTCAGCCAGTACTGGGCCGCGTCGGTGGTGGGGCCGAACTGGTCCAGCGCCCAGAGGCTGGCGTGGGTGACGATCGCCTTGAACCGGTCCGTCTGGCCGGCCACCCAGTTGGCCATGTAGCCGCCGAAGGAGCCGCCCATCGCCGCGGTGCGGGTCTGGTCGATGTCCGGCCGGTCCACGACGGCGTCGGTGATCGCCATCAGGTCCGTGAAGGGGGCCTTGCCCCACTCACCCCAGCCGCTCTGGATGTGGTCCTGGCCGTAGCCGGTGGACAGGGCCGGGTCCGGGAGCAGGACGGCGTAGCCCCGGGCCACCAGCAGCCAGGGGTTCCAGCGCCAGGTCCAGGCGTTCCAGGAGCCCAGCGGGCCGCCGTGGATCCAGAGCAGCAGCGGGGCCGGGTTCTCCGCCGAGGCGTCGTCGGGCAGGGCCAGGTAGGCGGGGACCCGCCGGCCGTCCGCGGCGGTGGTTTCCACCCGTTCCAGCCGGCCCGGGTGCGCCGGCCGCCCGGCGGGAGCATGCAGCCGGGTGACGTCGCCGGAGGCGAGGTCTATCCGGACCGCCTCGGCGGGGAATTCGTAGGAGCTGCGGAGCGCATAGGCGTGGCGCCCGTCCGGGGAGACGACGACGTCGGTGTAGGCCGCGGCATCGCCGGTCAGCCGGCGCGGTGAAGCGGCCGCGCTGCCGGTGCCGGAGCCCGCCACGTCCACCCGGAACACCGGGGTGGCCCCGTCCTCGTCCGCGGTGACCAGCAGGGCCGATCCGTCCGGCAGCCAGGCGGCCGGGCGCGGCCAGCGGTCCCAGCCTTCCGCCCGCGGACTGAGCTTCCCGTCCGGGCCTGTGAGGTCCAGCAGGTGCAGCCGGACCTGCGGCGCCTGCTCCGGGGTGGTGTCGGTTTCGCTGACCACGGCCAGGGTGCGGCCGTCCGGGCTGACCGGCCCGGGGAAGTAGCTCATTCCCGGCTCATCCAGCAGGACGCGCGTGGTGCCGGTGGCGACGTCCACGGCCACCAGGACGATCCGGGAGTCGGCGTTGGCCAGCGGCCGGGTAAAGCTGCTGTAGACGGTCTTCCCGTCCGGGCTGACCGACATCTCGGCCTCGCGGAGCCCGCTGCCCGCCTCCGGGGTGAGGTTCCGCAGGGTGGCGGGGGTGGCGGCGTCGACCGTTCCAGGGGTGCCGTTCTCCGGTTCCGCACCGGGTTCGACCGCGAAGATCCGGGGCTGGCCGGGGCCGAGGTCGGCGTCCCAGTACCGCACCGGGTAGCCGGTGTGCAGGATGGCCGCGACCTTCTTGTCCTTGCGGGCCTTCCGGCGGTCCTCGTCGTCGGCCTCCTCCGTGGAGCCGGCCAGGACCGGGGCGGTGACGAACACGGCGTCGGCGTCCCGGGCGGCCAGCACGCCGCTGACCCCACCGGCGCGGGAGAGAGCCAGGCGTGCCTCTCCGCCGTCGGCCGGCAGCGCCCAGAGGGCCTTGACCGCGTCGGCGTCCGGGTTCTCCGGGTCGGGGCGCTCGGAGGTGAAGTAGAGGGTGCCGTCGGCCGCGAACGCGGCCCCGGCCTCGCCCTTGGCGCTGCGGGTCAGCCGGCGGGCCGGGCGCGTCCCGGCCGGGTCGATCTCCCAGAGCGCGGTGCGGTAGTCGGTGCCCTTGTCGTTCAGGGTGGCGACGGAGACGACCAGTCGCCGGCCGTCCGGGCTCATGGCGAGGCCGCTGATGCGTGGGATGGCCAGGTAGTGGTCCAGGTCGTGGAAGGGTGTCTGGGGAAGCCCGCCGGTCGCAGGCGTTTCGGTTGAAGGCATGGTCCGATTCAACACCCGATGTGCTCCCGCTCACACCGGGTTCACTAAGAGTGAAACAATGCTTTCAAGATTCCGGGGTGCCCGTCCGCAGCCAATTCCCAGCGCCGCTTGGCAGAATGGGCCCATGAATCCTGAACAGATGCTCCCCCGACGTTCCCTGTTGCTTGGCGCCGGAGCGGCCGGCGGCACCGCCCTGACGCTCTCCGCCTGCTCCGGGCCGGACTCCGACGCGGCCGCCACCAGCGACGCCGCGGCGTTTTCTGTCCCGGCCGGCACCCCGGTGCAGGTCGGGAAGGTCAGCGAGGTCAAGGTGGGCGGGACCGCCACCGGCAAGGTCAACGGCAAGGCCGTGGTGATCTTCCGCCCGGACGAGAAGACCGTCCTGGCCTACGACGCCGCCTGCACCCACGCCGGCTGCCCGGTGGCCCCGGCCGGCGGCGACTTCGAATGCCCCTGCCACGGCTCCTCCTTCAAGGGCAGCGACGGCAGCGTCATCCAGGGTCCGGCCCGCGCGCCGCTGGCCAAGCTGAAGGCCGCGATCGACGGCGAATGGATCACCGTTACCGCCTGATGACCCGTCGCGAACCTGGGCGCGAGCCCCGGCGCTCCAGCGCTCAACGGCTTAACGACGACGGCCCCGGCCGCTCCCGTAAGGGAAGCGGCCGGGGCCGTTGCGTGTGGTGCTGCGGAGCAGCGAACCTGCCCTAGTGGGTCGGCGCGATCTCCGGGATGCTCGGCTTGGCGTTGCCGGCGAAGGTGAACTTCGCCTCGTCGCCCTCACCCTCGACGTCGACCACCACGATGTCACCGGAGTGCAGCTCGCCGAAGAGGATCTTCTCGGAGAGCTGGTCCTCGATCTCGCGCTGGATGGTGCGGCGCAGCGGCCGGGCACCCATCGCGGGGTCGTAACCGCGGGTAGCCAGGAGCACCTTGGCCGCGGGCGTGAGCTCGATGCCCATGTCCTTGTCCTTCAGGCGGCGCTCCAGGCGGGTGACGAACAGGTCGACGATCTCGATGATCTCGTCCTGGGTCAGCTGCGGGAAGACCACGACGTCGTCAACACGGTTCAGGAACTCGGGGCGGAAGTGCTGCTTGAGCTCCTCCGTGACCCGGGCGCGCATCCGGTTGTAGCCGGTCTGCGTGTCCGTGCCGGACTGGAAGCCGGTGGCGACGCTCTTGGAGATGTCCCGGGTACCGAGGTTGGTGGTCATGATGATCACGGTGTTCTTGAAGTCCACCACGCGGCCCTGGGAGTCGGTCAGGCGGCCGTCTTCCAGGATCTGCAGCAGCGAGTTGAAGAGGTCCGCGTGGGCCTTTTCCACCTCGTCGAAGAGCACCACGGAGAACGGACGACGCCGGACCTTTTCGGTCAGCTGGCCGCCCTCTTCGTAGCCCACGTAGCCCGGAGGGGCACCGAAGAGCCGCGAGACCGTGTGCTTCTCGGAGTACTCGGACATGTCCAGGGTGATCAGTGCGTCTTCCTCGCCGAACAGGAACTCCGCGAGGGCCTTGGCCAGCTCGGTCTTGCCGACGCCGGTGGGGCCGGCGAAGATGAACGAGCCGCCGGGACGCTTCGGGTCCTTGAGGCCGGCACGGGTGCGGCGGATCGCCTGGGACAGGGCCTTGATGGCCTCGTCCTGGCCGACGACGCGCTTGTGCAGTTCCTCTTCCATCTTCAGCAGGCGCGAGGATTCTTCCTCGGTCAGCTTGAAGACCGGGATGCCGGTGGAGTTCGCGAGCACCTCGGCGATGATGTCCTCATCCACCTCGGAGATGTCGTCCATGCCGCCGGTCTTCCACTGGCGTTCCTTCTCGGCACGCTCGGCAATGAGCTTCTGCTCCTTGTCGCGCAGCGAGGCGGCACCTTCGAAGTCCTGGGCGTCGATCGCCGATTCCTTCTCCAGCTTCATGGCCGCGATCTTCTCGTCCATCAGCTTCAGCTCCGGCGGAGCGGTCATCCGGCGGATGCGCAGCCGGGCGCCGGCCTCATCGATCAGGTCGATGGCCTTGTCCGGCAGGAAGCGGTCCGAGATGTAGCGCTCGGAGAGGCTCGCAGCCGAGGCGAGGGCGCCGTCGGTGATGGTCACGCGATGGTGCGCCTCGTAGCGGTCACGCAGGCCCTTGAGGATCTCGATCGCGTCCGCGACGGAGGGCTCCTTGACCTGGATCGGCTGGAAGCGGCGCTCCAGGGCGGCGTCCTTCTCGATGTGCTTGCGGTACTCATCCAGCGTGGTGGCGCCGATGGTCTGCAGCTCGCCGCGGGCCAGCATGGGCTTCAGGATCGAGGCCGCGTCGATGGCACCCTCGGCCGCGCCCGCACCCACCAGGGTGTGGATCTCGTCGATGAACAGGATGATGTCGCCGCGGGTGCGGATCTCCTTGAGGACCTTCTTCAGGCGCTCTTCGAAGTCACCGCGGTAGCGGGATCCGGCCACCAGGGAACCGAGGTCCAGGGTGTAGAGCTGCTTGTCCTTGATGGTCTCCGGGACGTCGCCGCGGACGATCGCCTGGGCCAGGCCCTCGACGACGGCGGTCTTACCGACACCGGGTTCACCGATCAGGACGGGGTTGTTCTTGGTGCGGCGGGAAAGGACCTGCATGACGCGTTCCATTTCCTGCTCGCGGCCGATCACGGGATCGAGCTTGTTTTCCCGGGCGGCCTGGGTCAGGTTCCGGCCGAACTGGTCGAGGACGACCGAGCCGGCGGGGGTACCCTCGGCCTGGCCCGCGCCGACACCGGCTCCGGCGGATTCCTTGCCCTGGTAGCCGGAGAGCAGCTGGATGACCTGCTGGCGGACCCGGTTCAGGTCTGCGCCGAGCTTGACCAGCACCTGTGCGGCAACGCCTTCACCCTCGCGGATGAGGCCGAGCAGGATGTGCTCGGTGCCGATGTAGTTGTGGCCGAGCTGCAGGGCCTCGCGCAGGGAGAGTTCCAGCACCTTCTTGGCCCGCGGCGTGAAGGGGATGTGACCGGACGGTGCCTGCTGGCCCTGCCCGATGATCTCCTGCACCTGTTCGCGGACGCCGTCGAGCGAAATGCTCAAGGACTCGAGGGCTTTGGCGGCAACACCTTCACCCTCATGGATCAGACCCAAGAGGATGTGTTCGGTACCGATGTAATTGTGGTTCAGCATGCGTGCCTCTTCTTGGGCAAGCACAACTACGCGACGGGCACGGTCCGTAAATCGCTCAAACATTTCGCCACACTCCTAGCTACGACGTACTTTGATGCTACGTGGCGGTCTTCGTAATTTGTGGCTTGTTCGCCACAGGGGAAACCGGGGCGGTTGCGGGGACCCGGGCGGCGTGCACGGCCCGTGCGTGCGTTCCTCCCCGGTTACCTCCGCCGCATCAGGCCGGACCATCCCCGGATACGGCCATATTCCGGCCCAGCCGGGCCCCGGCGTCGGCCCGGCAAGCCGCAGCCGGCCGGTAACCGGGGAGGAGCGTACGGACCCCGGACGCAGCGAAGCCCCCACCGGATGGCGGGGGATTCGCTTCGGGCAATTCGTTCCAGCCTTAGGGGCCGGAACCGGCGCCAATCCTAGGAATTGGCCTTTTGGTAGGCTTCCTGAATTTCGGCCTGGATTCGGCCGCGGCTGTTGACCGCGTAGCCATTGTCACGGGCCCACTGGCGAATCTGGGCCGAATCCTGATTTCGGCCGCTGGCGGCCTTGGTGCGGGTGGGCCGGCCGGCGGACGTTTTGCGGGCCTGGCCCACATAACGTTCGAGCGACGAGCGCAGTTCTGAAGCATTGTTGGCCGACAGGTCAATTTCGTAACTGACGCCGTCCAGCCCAAACCGGACAGTTTCGTCCGCGGATCCCCCATCCAGATCATCCACGAGGATGATTTCAACTTTCTGTGCCATAAAGACTCTCTTTTCGAAGGAGGAGCATTTAGAAAAGCAGGATGTAACTGTAAAAAGTATCCATCTCTTTATGGCGCCGAGTCAAAGCGGAAAACTACGCTGTGGGAAAACAGCGCCGGCTAATGACTTTCTAGGACTGTTCCGGGGAATGGCCCTGATCCGGCGCGGAATTCGCGGCCGGGGCGTTTACTGCTGCGTCGGCCTCCGCCTGGGCGCGGGCCTCGGCCTGGCGTTCGGATTTATCGGCGTTGAATATTGCCTTCATCACGAACCAGAAAATGAGGCCCACCACCACGGAGGGAAGCAGCACGGCAATGTAATCCATGATCAGTTGCCTTCGGGCTTGAGCAGCGGGAACAGGATGGTCTCGCGGATGCCCGCACCGGTGAACAGCATCACCAGCCGGTCGATGCCGAGGCCAATGCCACCCATCGGCGGGGCGCCGTATTCGAGGGCCCGGAGGAAGTCCTCGTCCAGCTGCATGGCCTCGACGTCGCCGGCGGCGGAGCGCAGCGACTGTTCGGTGAGGCGTTCGCGCTGGATGACGGGGTCGATCAGCTCGGAGAACGCGGTGCCGCGCTCCATGCCGCCGATGATCAGGTCCCAGGCCTCGATCAGGCGGCCGTCCTCACGGTGCTGGCGGGCCAGCGGCTGCGCGGACGGCGGGTAGTCATAGACGAAGGTCGGGTTCAGCAGGGTGGGTTCGACCAGTTCGCCGAAGAGTTCGACGACGAGCTTCTCCGCGTCCCAGGCGGCGTCGACCTTGACCTCGTGCTTTTCCGCGAGAGCCAGCAGCTCGGCGGCCGGGGTGTCCGGGGTGATCTCCTGGCCGACGAAGTCGGAGAGGCCCGGGTAGACGGCCATCCAGGCCCAGTCGCCGTCGAGGTTGATCTCGCCGGCCTCGGTCTGCAGCACCCGGCCCACGCCGGCGGCGTCCGCGGCGTCGAGGATGATCTCCTTGATCCGGTCCGCCATGACGAACTGGTCGGCCCAGGCCTCGTAGCTCTCCAGGGTGGTGAATTCGGGGCTGTGGGTGGAGTCGACGCCCTCGTTGCGGAAGACGCGGCCCATGTCGTAGACCCGGTCGATGCCGCCGACGACGGTGCGCTTGAGATACAGCTCGGTGGCGATGCGCAGGGTCATCTTCTGGTCGAACGCGTTCATGTGCGTCTCGAACGGGCGGGCGGTGGCGCCGCCGTGGACCAGCTGCAGCATGGGGGTCTCCACCTCCACGTAGCCCTGGCGGTGCAGGGTCTCGCGGATGGAGCGGGTGATCGCGGCGCGGGTGTAAACCATCTCGCGGGCCTCGTCGCGGACGATCAGGTCCACGTAGCGCTGGCGGACGCGGGTTTCCTCGTTCAGTTCCGCGTGCAGCACGGGCAGCGGGCGCAGGGCCTTGGACGCCATGGACCAGGACTCGGCCATGACGGAGAGCTCGCCGCGGCGGGAGGAGATGACCTCACCCTTGATGAAGACGTGGTCGCCGAGGTCCACGAGGGACTTCCAGTCGGCGAGCGCCTCCTCGCCCACGTTGGCCAGGCTGAGCATGACCTGGAGGCGGACCGCCTTGCCGTCGAGGCCGCCCTCCTGCAGGGTGGCGAAGCAAAGCTTGCCGGTGTTGCGGATGAAGACGATGCGGCCGGTGACGCCGACGACGTCGCCGGTTGTCTCGTCGGCGACGAGGTGGGCGTACTTCTCCCGGATATCCGTCAGCGAGTGGGTCCGCTCGACGCCCACCGGGTAGGCCTCGATCCCGCGCTCGATCAGCTTCGCGCGCTTTTCCATCCGGACCAGGGTCTGTTCGCTGGCGTCGGAGTGCTCGGGCGTGTTCGGGGCAGGGGTGTTTTGGGAAGTCACAATCCCTAAGTTTACCGGGGATTCCTGAGCGCCCGGGATCGGGGGCGGTGGCACTAGAATCGGGGGCGACCGCTCCTGAAAGGACCCCCTTGGCCAAGCTCTACTTCCGCTACGGCGCGATGAACTCCGGCAAGTCCACGGGCCTGCTCCAGGCGGCCTTCAACTACGAGGAACGCGGCCAGCGGGTGCTGCTGGCCAAGCCGGACATCGACACCAAGGGCGACACCGCCGTCGTCTCCCGCCTGGGCATGACCCGCGACGTCGATTTCCTGATCCCAGCGGGTGCGTCCGCGCGGGAGCTGTTCTCCGCCCTGGCGCACGGGGATGACCCGGACGCGCTCCTGCAGCACGTGGACACACCCCCGGTGGCCTGCCTGCTGGTGGACGAGGCGCAGTTCCTGACGCCGGAGCAGGTGGATGACCTGTTCCGGATCGCCGTCCTGGACAACGTGCCGGTGCTGGCCTACGGCATCCGCACGGACTTCCGGACGCGCGCTTTCCCGGGATCGCTGCGGCTGCTGGAGATCGCCCACACCCTGGAGGAGCTGAAGACGATCTGCCGCTGCGGGCGCAAGGCGATCTTCAACACCCGCCGGATCGGCGACAGGGTGGTGTTCGACGGCGAACAGGTCGCCATCGACGGCCAGGACGCCTGGTACGAATCCCTCTGCGGCTCCTGCTATCTCGAGGTATCCGGCGGCCGGCTGGGCTAGGCTCAAGCCATGACCCGCGAGAACATCCACACCCCCGACGGCGGAACCCTCGAGTTGTTCAGCACGGGGGCGGAACTGTCCGCGGCCGGCTCCGGCGTCGTCGTCGTGTCCGCCTCGATGGTGACCGCCGCCGACTACACCAAGTTTGCGCAGAAGCTCAGCGCCTCCCTCGGCCGGCCGGTCCACACCTTTAACCGCCGCGGCCGCGGTGGCTCCTCGCCGCAGCCGGAGGACTACACGCTGGACGTGGACATCCACGACCTCGACGCCGTGATGAAGCACACCAACAGCACGGACGTGTTCGGACACAGCTTCGGCGGCGCCGTCGCCCTGCACGCAGCCCGCACCCTGCCGGTGGAGCGGCTGGCGGTCTACGACCCGGCCGTCTCGGTCAACCACAGCGTCACCGCTGACTGGATTCCCGAGTACGAACGCCTCACCGCCGCCGGCGACGACGACCGGGCCCTGGCCGTGCTGGTGCGCGGGCTGGAGACCGGAAGCGCCGTTTCCCGGATGCCGCTGTCCATGCTGACCCTGGCCAACAAGCTGACCGCCGGGACCCCGGTGGGCAAGCAGCTGCGGGAGCTGATGAAGACCGGCGTCCGCGAGATCAAGGCGATTATCGCCGCCGACATGCCGGCCGAACCGTTCCTGGCCCTGCCGCTGGAGACCCTGATCGTGGTGGGCGAGAAGAGCCCGGCGTACTTCGGCGTGGCCTGCGCCCAGATCCACGACGTGCTCTCCGGTTCGAGCTACACGATCCTGCCGGGCATGGGCCACGACGGCGTGAACAAGGCACCGGAGAAGCTCATCTCGGAGCTGAGCGCCTTCTTCGCCGGCTGACGCAAGTCCCCCGCGGCGGCACCAACCGCGTCTGTTGACCCGGGCGCGGGGAGCGGGACTTGCCCGCTCCCCCTCTCAGAGGCCCGGTTCTCAGTGGGCCGGGTTTCTCAGTGGCCCGCGGGCCCGGCAGCCCCTTCGGTCTTGCGCATCAGCAGCGAGAGCACGAGCGCGGCGACGGCGATCGCGGCGGCGGTCAAAAACGCCGCGTGCATGCCCGCTGCCGGACCGGACGCAACGGAGACCACCGCGAAGATCGAGACCAGCAGCGCGGTGCCGGCCGCACCGGCTACCTGCTGCAGGGTGCTCAGGATGGCCGAACCGTGGGAGTACAGGTGCGGCGGTAGCGGGTTCAGTCCGGTGGTGAAGGCGGGGGTGAACAGCAGCGCCAGGCCGAAGCTGAGGGTCACGTGCAGGCCGATGATCCAGCCCACCGGCGACTGAGCGTCCAGTCCGGCCAGCTGCCAGAGCGAGAGGACCATCAGCACGGAACCGGTCACGGTCAGCGGCAGCGGGCCAACTTTGTCGAACAGCCGGCCGATCACCGGGCCCAGCAGCCCCATCGCGAGGCCGCCCGGGAGCAGCACCAGGCCGGTTTCCAGCGACTTCAGGCCGCGGATTTCCTGCAGGTAGAGCGGCAGCAGAATGACGGCGCCGAACAGCGCGACCATCGCGACCACCAGCAGCAGCACGGAGACGGTGAACATCCGGAAGTTGAAGGCCCGCAGGTCCAGCAGCGGCTCGTCCCGCTTCTGCAGCCGCAGCTGCCGGAACACGAAGGCGGTCAGGGCCACGACGCCGACGGCGAGCGCGGCGACGGCGGGGGCGGGCGGCCCGGAGGTGCCGCCGCCGATCTGGCTCAGCCCGTAGACCACGCCGCCGAAGGCCGGGATGGTGAGGACCACGGAGACCGCATCCAGGCGGGTCTTCTCGTTCTCGCCGATGTTGCGCAGGAACTTGGCCCCGATCGCGAAGGCCAGCAGTGCAATCGGCAGCACGAAGACGAACATGAAGCGCCAGGAGAAGTTCTGCAGGATCAGGCCGGAGACGGTGGGACCCATGGCGGGGGCCACCGAGATCGCGATGCTGACGTTGCCCATGACCGCGCCGCGGCGGGAGATCGGCACCAGGGTCAGGATGGTGGTCATCAGCAGCGGCAGCATGATGGCGGTGCCGGCGGCCTGGACGATCCGGGCCAGCAGCAGCACCGTGAAGCCCGGGGCGAGGGCGGCCAGCAGGGTGCCGCCGGAGAACAGTCCCATGGCCAGCATGAAGACGGCCCGGGTGGTCAGCCGCTGCAGGATGAACCCGGTGGTGGGGATTACCACGGCCATGGTCAGCATGAAGCCGGTGGCCAGCCACTGGACCGTGGGGGCGTCCACGCGCAGGTCCACCATGAGCCGCTGCAGCGCGACGTTCATGATGGTCTCGTTCAGGATCACCACGAACGTGGCCACCAGCAGGGTGGCGATGACCGTCACGGATTCGCGGGACAGCTTCTCCGGCGCGGGTTTGGCCGCGCCGGCGTTCGCTGCCGGGGAGCCGGCGGGGGTTTCCGCGCGGTTTCCGGTTCCGGTACTTTGGGCGTCGGCGCTTCCGACGTCGGCGCTTTCGGCGTCGGTCCGGGGCGGGGCCAGGCCCTCCTGGACGGTGGAACGGGCTTCTTCAGGCATGGGGTTCCCTCGGGGATGTGATGGCGGATTGGCGGACACGGCCGCCACTACGATTTTCAACCCTCAGGCCGGAAAGGTCATTCCCTCCCGGCGGACTATTTGTTCCCTAGGAGTCCAGCGGTACGTTGTCGATCAGCCGCACCGGGCCCACCTTGGCCGCGATGAGCACCAGGGCCTCGCCCCGGAACGGCGTTTCGCGGCAGTTTTCCGCGAGCGGTTCGAGGGTGCGCGGATCGACGACGTCGAAGTAGTTCAGTTCCACGAGCGGCTGGGACTCCACCAGCTCCCGGGCGGAGTCCAGGTCTAGGGGTTCGTGCGCGTTGGCCCGGTCCTCGACCAGGCGCAGCGCCCGCGAGAGGACCAGCGCGGCCTCGCGTTCGGCGTCGGAAAGGAAGCGGTTCCGGCTGGAGAGCGCCAGCCCGTCCGCTGACCGCACGATCGGGACGGCCACGATCTCTACCGGGAAGTTCAGGTCGGCCACCATCCGGCGTACCAGGGTCAGCTGCTGGGCGTCCTTCTGGCCGAAGTACGCCCGGTAGTCGGCCTGGGCGCCCGGCAGCCCGTAGTGCAGCAGCTTCGCCACCACGGTCAGCGCGCCGTCGAAGTGCCCGGGACGGGACGCGCCCTCCCACTTCTCGGCCAGCGCGCCCGAGGTGATCCTGACCATCGGCTCCCCGCCGGGGTAGACCTCTTCGACGGACGGCGCGAAGACAAGGTCCACGCCCTCCGCCTCCAGGAGCGCCAGGTCCGCCTCGAGCGTGCGCGGGTAGCGTTCCAGGTCCACGGCCTCGCCGAACTGCAGCGGGTTGACGAAGATGGTGGCCACCACCACGTCGTTCTGCGCGACGGCGGTGCGCGCCAATGCGGCGTGGCCCTCGTGCAGGGCGCCCATGGTGGGGACGATGCCCTGCGAGCTGCCGCCCTTTTCGGTGAGCAGGCGGGCACTCTCGGCACGCAGCTGAGCGGCGGTGGTCACCAGCTGGATGGGCATATCGGGGTCCTTCCTCAGGAAACAATCAGTCCGGTGCGCCGTCGAGCGCCTGGCGGATGCCGTCGACTTGGTCCGGCCGGAGCAGCCCACGGCTGCCCGCGCGGCGGGCCGTCGCCCGCGCCATGGCCAGGTAGGCCTCCAGAATATCCCCGCCGGAGCCGCCGTCGAGGTCGCGCAGCGCCTCCGCGTGCGCGGCGACGGTGCCCGCGTCCCCGCGGGCCACCGGTCCGGTCAGCGCCGATTCGCCGGAGGCGAGGGCGTTCTCCAGGCTGGCGCGCAGCAGCGGGCCCAGCATGCGGCCGGGTTCCTCGACGCCCACCTCGCGCAGCATTTCCGCGGCCTGCGCCACCAGGGTGACCAGGTGGTTCGAGCCGTGGGCCAGGGCGGCGTGGTACAGCGGCCGGTCCCCCTCGGCGATGGCGACGGGTTCGGCCCCCATCTCCACCACCAGGGCCTGGGCGATCGGGAGCATGGCCGGGTCCGCGGTCACGCCGAAGGTGCAGTCGAGCAGCCGGGTCAGGTCCAGGCTCATGCCGGTGAAGGTCATGGCCGGGTGCAGGGCCAGCGGCACGGCGCCGGCGGCGCGGACCGGATGCAGGATGCCGACGCCGAAGCGCCCGGAGGTGTGGGCCACCAACTGCCCCGGCTGCCAGGCGCCGAGTTTCGCGAGTCCGTCCACCAGCGGGCCGAGGGCGTCGTCCGGGACCGCCAGCAGCACCAGTTCGGCGCGTTCGACGATGTCCTGGATCTCCAGGATGGGAACGCCCGGCAGGAGCGTGTCCGCCCGTTCGCGGCTGGCCTCGGAGACGGCGGAGACGCCGACGACGGCGTGTTCGGCGGCGCGCAGGGCGGCGCCGAGCACCGCACCGACCTTTCCTGCGCCGATGATTCCGACGCCGAGGCGTCCTGGCTTAGCCATGCTGTGGGCCTTCCTGTGGATCTCCGGCGGGGTTTCCCGCCGGCTGGGATTTGGGGCTCAGGCGGGCAGCCTGGGCGAGGAGCAAGGCACGGCCCTCGGCCAGGCCCGCCTGGATGACCCTGGGGGCCACCGGTCCGGAGGTGGTGTGCAGGGCCAGGTCCACGACGCCGAAGCGCCGCGCCACGGGGCCCTGGTGCAGGGCGATGGACTGGGTGCGTCCGTGCGGCACGACGGTCAGGTGACGCCACCAGCGGCCGGTGCGGATCAGCAGCGCGCTGCCGGTCTCGGCGAAGCCGTTCCGCCGCCACCCCAGCGGGGCGAGCAGCCGGGCGCGGCGCGGGGTGGTGGTGAAGCCGCCGTCGGTGTCGCCGGTGGTGTCCGCCGGGTTCCGCTGGGCTTGGACGCGGGCTGCGGGCGCAAGCCCGCTCAGCCCGGCGATGAGGACTGCGTGGGCGTCAGGGCGTCCGGTATTCGTGGCTTCGGGCTGAGTTGCGCGTGGCTGCGCAGCCGCTGCTTCCGGCAGCACCAGGTCCAGCAGGGCGGTCACGTCCTGCAGGGTGCCGACCGGCAGCAGGGTGGTCCGGGCGGATCGTTCGCCGTCCTGGCCGGGCGTCCCGTAGCCGGCGACGTTGACTTGGATGCGGTACCAGCCCAGCGACCGCCAGAGCGGCGGCTGGCTGATCCGGAGGGCCTGGATCCTGCCCGGCGGGAGCGTCTGGGCCAGGGTGTCCAGCAGCCCGTACTGCAGCCGGATCCCGGCCGGGGAGGCAGCCGCGGTGAAGTTGAAGCCCTTGCTGAAGGAGGCCCAGAAGCCGGCCAGGATGCCAAGCCCGGCCGGAACCAGGTAGAAGGAGAAACTCCGGTTCTCCGTCAGGGCCGAGAGCAGCACGGACGCCGCGGCACCCAGCAGCAGGACCACGGCCTGCTCACTGAGGAGCAGCGACCCGGCCAAGCGTCGGGGCGGCACGGCCAGGACCGGCCGCTCGGTCGGGTCTACAGGCGCGGCCGGCCCGGGCGGCGCCCCAAGTCCCGCAGGTCCCGCGGCGGCCTGTGCACCGAGCTGGGCACCAGGTCGCTGCGCGTCAGGTCCAGGGGCAGAAGGCCCCGCAGCGGCGTGCGCTGCGGCGTCCCGGACGGCGGCGTCGAGGATCTCGGCGCGCAGCCGGCGGGCCTCCGCGACGCGCAGGTAGGCCAGGTGAACCGCCGACTCGGCGTCGGCCACCTCGAAGCGCAGCTCGGCGAGGCCGAAGATACGGGCCAGCAGCGGCTGGACGACGTCGATCGCCTGGACCCGGTCCAGGCGGGCCTGCCGGTGCTGCTTGACCAGTACGCCGGTGGTGACCCGGACGAAGCCACCCGCCACCTGGTAGCGGGTGAAGTACCAGCTCAGGACGAAGCCGGCTACCACCAGCAGCAGCATGGTGCCGCCGCCCAGCAGCAGCCAGGGCGCACGGCCCGCGAAGCGCTCGTCGAAGACCGGGCCGCCGCGCAGCAGCCGTTCGGCGGCGTCGCGGCCGAAGAAGAAGAACAACGCCGCGAGTGCCAGCCAGCCGCGGACAAACGGCGAGGCGGGGTGCACCCGCTGCCAGTTGCCGGTCTCGCCGTTCACAGTCCGGCCAGCCGCGCCTCGCCGCGGGCGGTCAGCTGCTCCCTGAGCCGGGCGCCCTCCGAGGCGGGCAGGCCCGGGATCACGGCACTGGTCCCGGCGGAAGCGGTGTGGAGTTTCAGTGTGCAGAGCCCCAGCGCGCGTTCCAGCGGTCCGGCGGCGATGTCCACGTACTGCATCCGGCCGTAGGGCACCACCAGGGTGCGCTGGAAGAGGATGCCGCGGCGGATCAGCAGGTCATCGAGGCGTTCGGCGTAGCCGACGGCACGGACCTGGCGCGGGATCAGCACCAGCCGCCAGAGGGCCAGCAGCAGGTACGCGGACGGTAGCGCGACGGCGAACCACAGCGGGGGCCACCGCCACGTTCCCGCGAGCACCAGCGCCAGCGGCGTGGCCAGGGCGGCGGTGACCAGCACGGCTTCGGCACCCCAGCCCAGCAGGCGGGCCGTCAGGTAGCGCGGCGAGACCCGCAGCCAGGAGATGCCCGGCGGGTCAATCGCCTCGGTAGGCATATTCGCCTTCGGCTTCGGGTTTGCCGCGCTTCCCGGCCACCCCCGGGGGCTTGCCGGCGTCGCCGTCCTCCGGCGGGATGCGGCAGAACCGCTCCACCATCAGGCCTACCACGATCATCACCAGGCCGCCACCGGCCATGGCCGCGATCTGCCAGGTGATGGCTTGGCCGCTGCGGACGTTCCAGAGCCGGAGCTGGTCCATGAAGATCCCGGCGTGCCAGCCCAGCAGCATGGCCCCGGTGTAGGCGCAGGCCTGGGCGAGGACCAGGGTCCACGCAGCCAGGATGGGGTTCAGCAGCTGCTTCTTCTTGCCGTTGCGCCAGCGCAGCACCCGGAGCCCAAGCACCAAGGTCAGGACCACAATCACTCCCATGGTGATCAGGCCGGTCAGCGGCAGCACCGGGGTGGCCAGGCTGTAGCGGGCCGCCAGCAGGGCAGCGGCCCAGCCGGCGGCGGCCAGGCCGACGCCGATCACCAGCAGCACTAAGGGGTTGGTCAGCTTCATGGCGATACCGCCGAGCCGGAGGCGCCGTTGAGTTCCTCGAACCCGTCGAAGGGGGCAAGGTCCCGGAAGTCGGCGGCCCGGACTGCGAGGTCGGCCACGCGTTCGCCGCCCAGTTCTGCCGCGGGGTCGATCAGGGACCACGGATACAGCACGAACGCCCGCTCGGCCGCGCGCGGATGCGGCAGCGTCAGGACCGGATCGTCGCTGACCAGCTCGCCGTAAGTGACGATGTCCACGTCCAGGGTCCGCGGGCCCCAGTGGACCTCCCGGACCCGGTGATGCTTCTGTTCCACGGCGTGACAGTGGTCCAGGAGCTGGCGCGGAGACAGGGAGGTCTCGACGGCGATCACCATGTTCAGGAAGTCCGGCTGGTTGGGCGGCCCGCCCACGGCCTTCGTCTGCACGATCGGCGAGATCGCCAGCAGGCGCACCTCCGGCGGGTCGACGAGGTCGGCGACGGCGGCGGAGAGGGTGTCGTTCCGGGCGCCGAGGTTGCTGCCGAGGGCGAGAACGGCGCGGGTGTACGGGGCGGGTTCCGGCGAGGCCTGGGCCTGCGGGGCGGAGCTCATGGGCGTTCCCGGTGCACGCTGACGGCGACGTCGCCGAACTGGACCTGGATCGGGGCCTTGGGCTTGTGCACGGTGATGTCCACGGCGGTGACCGGGAAGCGTTCCAGCAGGTCTTCGGCGATCCGGACGGCGAGGGCCTCGATCAGGTTCACCGGGGCACCGGTGATCCAGCCGCGGATGCATTCGGCGACCTCACCGTAATGCGCCGTGTCCAGCACGTCGTCGCTCGCGGCGGCCGCGGTGAAGTCCAGGTGCAGTACGGCGTCGACGACGAAGGGCTGGCCCTCCCGCCGTTCGAAGTCGAACACGCCGTGGTGCCCGACGGCTGTGACGCCGCTGAGCGCGATCCGGTCCATGGTGCCGCCTGCCTAGCTGTCGCCGGCCGGGGTCATCCGGGCGGCGGCCTTGACCGCGTCGAGGTTAGCCGCGACGTCGTGGACCCGAACGGCCCAGGCGCCGCAGAAGGCGCTGATGGCGGTAATGGCGGCGGTGGCAGCGTCGCGGTCCTCGGGGGCGGCGGCCTTGCCGGCGACTGTGAGGAGGCTGCCCAGGAAGCGTTTCCGGGACGCTGCCACCAGCACCTTGTGGCCCATGGCCTGCAGCACGTCCAGGTGCTGCAGCAGCTCCCAGTTCTGCGCCTCGTTCTTGGCGAAGCCCAGTCCCGGGTCCACGATGATCTGCTCCGGCGCCGCGCCTGCGGCGACCAGCTTGTCCCGGACCCCGGCCAGCTCGGCCGCCACGTCGGCGGCAACGTCCTGGTAGTCGGTCAGGGAGTCCATGGTGCGGGCGTCCCCGCGGCGGTGGGTGAGAACGTAGGGCACCTTGCTGCGGGCCACGAGTTCCACCATTTCCGGTTCGATGGTCAGGCCGGAGACGTCGTTGATGATGGCCGCGCCGGCGGCCAGGGCTGCCTCCGCCGTGGCGGCGTGGGTGGTGTCGATGCTGACGAGGGCGCCGGCCTTGACCAGCGCCTCGATCACGGGCAGCACGCGGCGCTGTTCCTCTTCCGGGGTGACCTCGGCGGCGCCGGGGCGGGTGGATTCGCCCCCGACGTCGATGATGTCCGCGCCGGCGTAGTACATCCGCAGCCCGGCGGAGATGGCCTGTTCCGGCGTGGCATGCCGGCCGCCGTCACTGAACGAGTCCGGGGTGACGTTGAGGATTCCCATGACCAGGGTGCGGTTCGTGGGCAGGTCCTTGAAGGCTGCTGCCGGCCTCGGCTTTCGCAGCACGGGCAGCGGCGAGGTGGCAGGCCCGGTTCCGGGGGCTGCGGCGAGGGAGTCCATAGTGTGTCTTTTCTACCTTCCGAGGATGAGGCTCATGGCTTCGGCGCGGGTGGCCGGGTCATGCAGTTGCCCACGGACCGCGCTGGTGACGGTCTTCGCGCCGGGTTTGCGGATGCCGCGCATTGACATGCACAGGTGCTCGCATTCGACGACGACGATCGCGCCGCGGGGCTTGAGGTGGGTGGTGAGCGCCTCGACGATCTGGGTGGTGAGCCGTTCCTGCACCTGCGGGCGGCGGGCGAAGAGGTCCACCAGCCGGGCCAGCTTGCTCAGGCCCGTGACCTTGCCGTCGTGCGAGGGAATGTACCCGACGTGCGCGACGCCGTGGAACGGCACCAGGTGGTGTTCGCAGGTGGAGTAGAACGGGATGTCCTTGACCAGGACCAGTTCCTCGTGGTCCAGGTCGAAGGTGGTGGCGAGGATTTCGGCCGGGTCGTGGTGCAGGCCGGCGAACATCTCCGCGTAGGCCTTGGCCACCCTTTTCGGGGTGTCCAGCAGGCCGCCGCGGTCCGGGTCTTCGCCGATGGCGAGCAGGATTTCGCGCACCGCCGCCTCGATCCGGGGCTGGTCCACCAGCGTGGCGGCGCCGCCGTCGGCCCCTGCCGCCGCCGAATTTTCCGGGCGGAAGGGAGCGGCGGCGGCCGAAACGTCGTCGTCGTCGAAGTAGGAAGTCACAGTAAAAGCCTAGCCGGGGTGGCCGTCAGGCCCCAGATCCGTGGTCCCGCCCTGGAAGGGCTCCTGGCCGGGAACGCCCTGGGCGTGCGGCGGCCGGGTGTCCAGCGGCTCCTCCAGGCGGGCCCGGGTGGCTTCCTCCTGCGCCTCCCGTTCGGCCTTCTCCTGGCGGGACTCCACCGGGCCGACGTCGTGGATGGGCCGGGTCTCCTTGGAGAGCCAGATCTCGCGGAAGTCGCGCTTGCGGATGTCCGCGAAGACCTGGGCGATCTCGTTCTGGTTCAGGGTCTCGCGCTCGAGCAGTTCGAGGGCCAGCTGGTCCAGGACGTCGCGGTTGGCGGTGAGGATCTCGTACGCCTCGTCGTGGGCGTTCTCGATCAGGCGTCGGACTTCCTCATCCACGACGTAGGCGATCTGGTCCGAGTAGTTGCGCTCGTGCCCGGCGTCGCGACCCAGGAACGGCTCGCCGCCGCCCTGGCCGAGGCGGACCGCCCCGACGCGCTCACTCATGCCGTACTCGGTGACCATCTTCCGGGCGATGCCGGTGGCCTTCTCGATGTCGTTCGAGGCGCCGGTGGAGGGGTCGTGGAAGACCAGTTCCTCGGCGACGCGTCCGCCCATGGCGTACGCCATCTGGTCCAGGAGCTCGTTGCGGGTCACGGAGTACTTGTCGTTCTCCGGAACCACCATGGTGTAGCCGAGCGCCCGCCCGCGGGGCAGGATGGTGATCTTGGTGACCGGGGCGGAGTTCCGCAGGGCCGCGGCAACGAGGGCGTGGCCGCCTTCGTGATAGGCGGTGACCTTGCGCTCGTGTTCCTTCATGACGCGGCTGCGCTTCTGCGGGCCGGCCATGACACGGTCGATCGCCTCGTCCAGCGCTCGGTCATCGATCAGGTTTGCGTTGGAGCGCGCGGTGAGCAGCGCGGCCTCGTTGAGCACGTTGGCCAGGTCGGCACCCGTGTAGCCGGGGGTCTTCTTGGCCACGGCCTTGAGGTCGACGCCGGGAGCCATCGGCTTGCCCTTGGCGTGGACCTTGAGGATCTGGTCGCGGCCGATCAGGTCCGGGGCCTCGACGGAGATCTGACGGTCGAAACGGCCGGGCCGCAGCAGCGCCGGGTCCAGCACGTCCGGCCGGTTGGTGGCGGCGATCAGGATGACGTTGGTCTTGACGTCGAAGCCGTCCATCTCCACCAGGAGTTGGTTGAGGGTCTGCTCGCGTTCGTCGTTGCCGCCACCGATGCCGGCGCCGCGGTGACGGCCGACGGCGTCGATCTCGTCAACGAAGATGATCGCCGGGGAGTTGGCCTTGGCCTGTTCGAAGAGGTCACGGACGCGGGAGGCGCCGACACCGACGAACATTTCAACGAAGTCCGAGCCGGAGATGGAGAAGAAGGGGACGCCGGCCTCCCCGGCGACGGCGCGGGCCAGCAGCGTCTTACCGGTGCCGGGAGGGCCGTAGAGCAGCACGCCCTTGGGGATCTTGGCGCCGACGGCCTGGAACTTGGCCGGTTCCTGGAGGAATTCCTTGATTTCCTGGAGTTCCTCGACGGCCTCGTCCGCACCGGCGACATCGCTGAAGGTCACCTGCGGCATGTCCTTGTTGACCATCTTGGCCTTGGACTTGCCGAACTGCATGACCTTGGAGCCGCCGCCCTGCATCCGGGAGAGCAGGAACCAGAAGAGCACACCCAGCAGCAGGACCGGCACCAGGAGGGAGAACAGGCCGGAGAACCAGTTGCTCTCGACCGGCTGGTCGGTGAAGCCGCTCGGCGGCTTGGAGTCCGTGACGGCCTTGACGACGTCGGCCGCGCGGGCGTTGACGAAGTAGAACTGGACGTTCTTGCCCTTGTCCTGGCCGTCGATCTGCAGGTTGTCCTTCAGGACCAGGTCCACGCGGTTCTCGGCGTCGAAAATCTTGGCCTGTTCAACCTTGCCGCCGTCGGTCAGGAGCGCCAGGCCCTTGTCCGTGTCGATGCGGCTCGACCCGCCCGGGGCGAGGGTGGCAAAGGCCAGCAGGAGCATGCCGATAACGACGACAATCCAGATGCCGGGGCCCTTGAAGAAACTCTTAGCTTTCATCTGATCGGGGGCTGGCCCCGTCCCTCCTGGTAGTGCTGCACGGCGTCCCATGGGCGCGCGTGTGGTGCTGCGTCAGTCTAGCTATACACCGTCGCTGTACCTCACGCACGGTCGGGATCAAAAGTTCCCTATGGGCGTAGCGGAGGGCGGGTTGCGGCCCCGGCCGCCGGTCCCGCGGGCGCCGGCGGCGGCGCGGCGGACTTACTCGTAGACGTGCGGGGCGAGGGTGCCCACGAAGTCCAGGTTGCGGTACTTCTCGGCGTAGTCCAGGCCGTAGCCGACCACGAATTCGTTCGGGATGTCGTAGCCGACGTACTTGACGTCGATCTGGACCTTGGCCGCGGTGGGCTTGCGGAAGGCGGTGCAGATTTCCACCGACGCGGTGCCGCGGGATTCCAGGTTGGTCTTCAGCCAGGACAGGGTCAGGCCGGAGTCGATGATGTCCTCGACGATCAGGACATCCTTGCCCATCAGGTCCGTGTCCAGGTCCTTGAGGATCCGGACGACGCCGGAGGACTGGGTGCCGGAGCCGTAGGAGGAAACAGCCATCCAGTCCATGGAGACGTGGCTGTGCAGCGCGCGGGCGAGGTCGGCCATGACCATCACGGCGCCCTTGAGTACGCCGACGATCAGCAGCTCGCGGCCCTCGTAGTCCCGGTCGATCTCGGCGGCGAGTTCGGTGATGCGGGACTGGATCTGTTCCTTGGAGTAGAGAACGTGCTTAAGGTCCGCCTGGACGTCGTTTGAATCCACCAATGGCTCCTGTGTAGATGCGGGTGCGACTAATCTTGGGGCCGTTTGTGAGGCCGGAATACTAGCTTCCCACAGCGGGCCGCCTCGCGGGGAACGCCGGCGGCGGCTTGGCCGGCCTCCGCGGGCCGACCGGGCGCCTGGCCGGACGGCTGGGTGGCCACTTCCCCGGCCGCCTGGAGCTGGGCGAGCGAGAGCCGGTAGACGCTGACGGCGCCGGGCAGCTGCACGGGTCCGGCCGATCCCCGGCGCCGCAGCAGATCCTCGGCGGCGAGCAGGCGCTGGTGGCTGGGCTGCTGGCCGCCGACCTCGGCCGCGGCCTTTGCGATCACCCGGAACCTGATTGCGGCCGGCAGGGCGCGGAGTTCGTCCTCGGGCAGACCCAGGTCTTCGCCGTCGTAGGTTTTCAGCGTGAGGTACGTGTCGTTCGCCACGGCGTCGAGGTAGTCGGCGTCGGCCTGCAGGATGGCGGCGGTGCGGGCGAGGGATTCGGCGACGCCGGGGCCGAGTTTCTCCTCCAGCATCGGCAGGACCTCCACGCGGGTGCGGGAGCGGGCGAAGGCGGGGTCGGCGTTGCTCGGATCATGCCAGGGGTCCAGGTCTTCGGCGACACAGATTTCCAGCGTCTCAGCCCGCCGCAGGCCCAGGAACGGCCGGAGCAGCCGCCCGCGGGCCGGCCGCATGCCGGCCAGGGAACGGGTGCCGGAGCCGCGCGCCAGGCCCAGCAGAACCTGCTCGGCCTGGTCGTCCAGGGTGTGGCCGAGCAGGATGGCCTGCGCGTCGGCTTCGTCAGCGGCCGCGTCCAGGGCGGCGTGCCGGGCCTCCCGGGCGGCGGCCTCGGGCCCCATGCCGGTGGCGGCGACGGCGACGGTCCGGATCTCCACGGGAGCCAGTCCCAGCTCCCGCAGCGCCGCGGCGGCGGTCCGGGCGACGTCCGCGGAGCCGGGCTGCAGCTGGTGGTCGACGACGACGGCGCCGACGCTGATCGGGTGGCCGTCCACGTGGCCGCGGCGGGCGAAGTACGCCGCGGCGGCGGCGAGCGCCAGGGAGTCCGGGCCTCCGCTGCAGGCGACGAGCACGCGTTCGGGGTATCCGGCGTCGGCGAGGGCCATCTCGAGCAGCTTCCGCGCCTTGCCGAGAACGGGCGAGAGGCGGCCTGGCCGGCGCCGGCCGTCGGGACGGGCGGTGTGTCCGCTGGCGTTGTCCTGGGCGTCCGCAGTGGCGGGTTCGTTCGTGGGGGGCATACCGCTTAGAGGCCCATCCGTTCGACCCAGAGCTTGGAGTCGTGGATTTCGGGTTCGGTGGGCAGGTGGTCCGCGGATTCCCAGACCCGGTTGAACCCGGCCATGCCGACGGCGTCCACCACCTCGCGGACGAACTTGGAGCCATCGCTGTACTGCCGCATCTTGGCGTCCAGGCCGAGCAGGCTGCGGATGAACTTCTCCACCGCGCCGCGGTCCTTGCCGCGGGCGTTGAACCGCTGCCTGATGGTCTTCACCGACGGCACGATGCTGGCGTCCACCGCATCCATGACCACGTTGGCGTGCCCCTCGAGCAGGCTCATCACGGCGGTCAAGTGCGAGATCGCTGCCTTCTCCTCGGGGTCCTGCAGCAGGTCCAGGATGGCGCCGCGGCCGGGGGCGGCCCCGGGAGCGGACCGATCCTTGAGCGACCTGGCCGCCGCGGCGGCGCGTTCCATGATCGAGTCGACGTTGCCCAGCAGGTGCCCGCTGAGGCCCTCGATCTGGTCCAGCATGTGGTGCCGCAGCCAGGGTGCGGCGGCGAACTGGACCCGGTGGGTCTGCTCGTGCAGGCAGACCCAGAGCCGGAAGTCCTCGGGGGCGACGTTCAGTTCCCGTTCCACCGAGATGATGTTCGGCGCCACCAGCAGCAGGCGGCCGGCGGCCGGGGCGGTGGAGCCGGGGGCCAGGGCGGAGAACGGGTCGTACTGGCCGAGGACCTTGCTGGAGAGGAAGGCCAGGATGGCGCCGAGCTGGCTGCCGGTGATGGCGCCGCCGACGCTCGCGCTGCCGGGGCTGATGCTGCCGCGGCGGCCCTCCAGCATCTTCTCGATGGCGGGCTGCAGCATGACGGCGAAGCTCTGGGTGTTGGCCTTGGCCCACGAGGCGCGGTCCACCACCAGGACGGAGGAGTCGCGCAGGTCCCGGGCGGCCTCGAGGCCGGTGATGTCGTGGACGTGCGGGACGGAGAGGTCGGCCATCAGGCGGAGGTTCTCCACCGCGGCTCCGATTTCCTTGGCCCCCAGCGTGGGTCCGGCCGGGGTGAGCCGCGCGGCAGTGGACGCCGCGAGCTCCCAATTCACCAGGGCCTGGGCCTGGGCTGACGTCTCTGCTGATCCGGCGCGCGAGGGGGTCTCCATAGTCCCCATCAGATCACAGGGCCCGGGCCGCCGCACAGGACTGGCCCGTTTCGACGGTGCGGGCAATTCCCTCAGCGGCAGCCGCAGGCCGCGAGGGTGGAGGCGGTCCGGTCCAGGGCTTCCTTGTTCCCGGCCGCCCCGGGGGTCAGGCCGTTGCCGATGAATGAGAAGACCAGGAGCCGGCCGTCGGCGTCCACCACGTAGCCGCTGAGGGCGATCACGGAGTTCAGCGTTCCGGTCTTGGCGCGGACCAGGCCCGCACCGGCGGCAGTGGTGGCATCCGTGTACCGGCTGCCGAGCGTGCCGGTAAGCCCGGCCACCGGGAAGCCGGCCAGCGCGGAGCGGAGCCGGGTGTCGGGACCGTTGGTCATGGCCCGGACCAGTGCCGTCAGCTGCCGGGCGGTGACCCGGTTGTCCAGGGTCAGCCCGGCCAGGTCCGCGGCGTGCAGGGTGTCGGTGGGGATCTTGAGTTCCTGCAGCTGCTTCAGGACGGCGGCGATAGCACCCTCGCCGCTGCCCGGCTGTCCGCTGGCCAGGGCCACCATGCGCCCCATAACCTCGGCGAGGTAGTTGTCCGAGGTGCGCAGCAGCAGGTCCACCTGTTCGCTGACGGTCGCGGATTCGGCCTCGGCCAGAACAGTCCCGGCACGGGGACCGGCGTCCGCCGCCTCGGACGAACCGCCGGACGCGCCGCCGTCGCCCTTGTCTGTCTGATCCTTGCTTCCTTGGCCCTTGCCGCCCGCTTCCTGCATGGGCGCCTTGGCGCGCACGACGCCGGGCGCCACCGTGATGCCCGCAGACCCGCCGGCCTCCCCCAGCCGGGCGGCGAAGGCCTCAGCCGCGGTCATCGCCGCGTCCTGCGGCCGGGCGCCGGCGGTACTGCCGGGCGCGAACCTGGCCCCGTTCAGCGCCAGCGGGAACAGCGGCGCCACCTCGCCGGCGGCCACGTCCTCCGGGCTCCAGGCGGGGCTGAGCGACGGGCCGGTGAAGAGTGAATCGTCCAGCTGCACGGTGACCGCACCGGTCACACCTGCCTGCCGGAGGGCCGTGATGGTGGACTTGGCCAGGGTCGCCAGGCCGGCGTGGCCCAGCACCGCGTCCGGGGCGGAATCGCCGGCGCCCAGCAGCACGTCCCCGCCGCCGGTGAGGACCACCGTGCCGGGGGTGGCGCCGGCAATCACCCGGGTGGTGAAGCGGCGGTCCGGGCCGAGGGTGCGGAAGGCCGCGGCCGCGGTGAGCAGTTTGATGTTCGACGCCGGCGCGCGGCCCTCGTCGCCCGCCCGGTCGAAGAGGACCTCGCCGGTGACGGCGTCCTGCACCATACCGGTAAAGGTGCCGCCGCCGTCGGTCTTCAGGGTGGCGTTGAGCCGGTCCGCGAGGGTGGCCGCGTTGGGGACGGGGGCGGCGTCGTCGAGCGGTTTAACCGCGCCGGGGACGGCGCTGAGGGCCGACGGCGGGAGTTGCCACGGGCCCGCCGCGGGCACTGCCGGGGGACGGGACGGGCCGGCGAATCCGGGGCCGAGGGCGAAGCCGGCGGGGATCACGAGCGCGATGACCAGCAGCCCCAGCAGCACGGCCGGAACGCTCCGGCGCCACCCGGCGGCCCGGGAATCCTGCCCGCGCGGGCTGGTTGTGCGTGTCATGGTGCTGATGGTCCTTAGTTCCGAAATGTCCCCACTAGTTCCTGAAACCAGGGCCTGTCGCTATATCCTCAATAATAGTCGGCGGTACCGGGTGGCCTTTTGGGGCGCCAGCCCGTGCCGCGCACCCCCTGAATCCGTCGAGGAGCATTCCATGAAGCATGACGTGACCATCGAGATCCCCAAGGGATCGCGCGTCAAGTACGAAGTCGACCACGAGACCGGCCGCGTCCGCCTGGACCGCGTCCTGTTCACCTCCATGCAGTACCCCACGCACTACGGTTTCTTCGAGAACACCCTGGGCGAGGACGGCGACCCGTTGGACGCCCTGGTCCTTCTGCAGGACTTCGACCTGCACCCCGGCGTGATCGTCGAGGCGCGCCCGATCGGCGTCTTCAACATGACCGACGACGGCGGCGGGGACGCCAAGGTCCTCTGCGTGCCGGCCGACGCCCGCTTCGACCACATCAACGAGATCAGCGACGTCAGCGAGTTCCTGATCAAGGAAATCGAGCACTTCTTCACCCGTTACAAGGACCTGGAGCCGGGCAAGTGGGTCAAGGCCGAGGGCTGGGGCGACCGCGCCGCCGCCGAAGCCGAGCTGGAAGCCTCGATCAAGCGCTTCGTTCCGCACGCTCACTAAGGCCGCGTCGGTAACCGACAAAGCATTAAGCGTCATCTGCCGGGGCCACCCCGCGCCGACTGCCCATCAGGGGCGGCGGCGCCGGGTGGCCTCCGGCGTTTAACGGGCGGGATGGGTTGAACGGCGGACCCCTATTGAGCAGCGGACACCGGGTGGACGGCGGACACTGCCAGCCGTGAATCAGGAAGATGTGAAATCGTTGGTTCATGACCACCGAGCCTGCGTTTAACCCGCCCTGCGGCCCCGTGACCGGCTGGCACGACGGCGAGGTGCTGCGCGCCACCGGCATCCCCTATGCCTCGGCCGCCCGGTTCCAGCCGCCGGCCCCGGCCCCGGGATGGACCGCGCCCTTCGCCGCGACGACCCCTCCCCCGCCTCGCCCGCAGGCGCCGGTGCCGTTCCTCGACGACATCCTGGGCACCAGGTACGGCGAACTGCCCGGCAGCGAAGACTGTCAGCGGCTCTCCATCACCATGCCGGCGGGTCTGGGGCCGGACGAGCGGGTCCCGGTGATGGTGTGGCTGCACGGCGGCTCCTACACCTCAGGCTCGGGCGACCTGGCGATCTTCGACCCCAAGGCCATGGTGGCGGAGAACCGGGTGATTGTCGTCTCGGTCACCTACCGGCTGGGCCTCTTCGGCTACCTCGCCGCCGGCGACGGCCGCCCGGCGAACCTGGGGCTGCTGGACCAGTTGGAGGCCTTCCGCTGGGTGCGACGCAACATCGCCGCGTTCGGCGGCGACCCGGAGAACGTGACCGCCTTCGGCCAGTCCGCGGGCGGGGACGCCGTCGCCCACCTGATGGCCGTGCCGGAGGCGCCGTCGCTGTTCCGCCGCGCCATCATCCAGAGCGCCCCGCTGGGCATCACCCGCGGACGCCACAAGATGAGCGCCGCCATGGGTGCCGCGGCCCAACACATCACGGAAGACACCCCGGCACTGGATGTCGTCGCCGCCGAGGCCGGTGTGGCGCGCACGGCCCGGAAGTTCGGGCTCGCCTCCGCCATGCCGTTCGGCACCCAGTACGGCCACGACCCGCTGCCGCCCGAGGCCACCATCGAAGAGGCCTGGGACGCCGCAGCCCCCGGGATCGAGGTCCTGATCGGGCACACCACGGAGGAGGCGCGGATGTTCCTGCCGCGCAACCGCATCGTGGGCCGGGTCGGCCGGGTCCCGGTGCTGGGGAACGCCGTCAACTGGGCCGTCACGGAGGCGGTCTACGGCCGGGCGACGCGGAAGTTCGCCCGCCGCCACGTCCGCGCGGGGGCCGCGCGCACCGCTACCTGCTCTCCTGGCACGCCCCGGGGAACATCTACGGCGCCGCCCACACCGTGGACTTGCCGTTGCTCTTCGGCGACGAGCCGACCTGGGCCGGGGTAGCCCTGCTCGCGGGCGCCAGCTGGGAGGATGTCAACGTCCCGGGCAAGGCGATGCGGGCGCTCTGGGCCCGCTTTGCCTCCGGTGAGGGGCTCGACGACGACGGCGGGATCCCCGGCGCGCTCCGCTACCGGGCGGTCTAAGCAGTGCGGACCCTCGGGGTGGACCTGGCCGCGGCGACGAAGAAGACCGCGGCCGCCGTCCTCGAGTGGGAGGGCGGGACCGCAACGCTGGTACACCTGGCGCTCGACGTCGACGACGCAGAGATCGTCCGGCTCTTCGGCAGCTCTGCCATGACGGGCATCGACTGCCCGGTGGGCTGGCCGGACGCGTTCCTGCCCTTCATCGCCGCGCACCTGGCCGGCGAGCCGTACCCCGTGCTGGACTATGACGGCATCGAGGGCCGCCGGCTGCTCGCCTACCGGGAGACGGACCGGTTCACCACCGGGCTGACAGGCCTGATCCCGCTAAGTGTCTCCGCGGACCGGCTGGCGCACCCGGCGATGCGATGCGCGGTGATCCAGGCCAAGATCGCCCGGGAACACGGGCTGCAGCCCCGGGATGGCAGCGGACGGCTGGCCGAGGTGTACCCGGCGGGGTCGCTGAAGACCTGGGGCCTCCTGGCCCGGGGGTACAAGGGCCGGGGCGGGCCCGAGGCGGAGCGGCTGGGCGGGTTGCTGGCCGCGCTGCGCGACGCCGCGCCGTGGCTGGACCTCGCAGGCCACGGCGAGCGCCTGGCCGGATCCGACGACCTGTTCGACGCCGTGATCGCCGCCCTCACGGCCCGGGCCGTGGCGGTCGGGGCAACCGTCGGGCCGGATGAAGCGCACGCCGCGGCGGCCCGGAGCGAGGGCTGGATCCACGTGCCAACGGGCGGCCTGGACGCATTGGTAGCGGCCGGCTAGGGGGCGGCCGCGACTACCGGCCGCCCAGGGTCCAACCGCTGATCTCCGTGGCATCCTCGCCGAACTCCCGGGTGTGATTGTGAGCCCGGATGCGCTGATCCTGCAGCGACTGTCGCAGCAGTGAATGCCGCTCGGCCAACCCCGGCACCCGGTCGATTGCGTCGATGGCCAGTTGGAACCGGTCGATCCCGTTCAGCATGGCCATGTCGAAGGGCGTCGTCGTGGTCCCCTCCTCCTTATAGCCGCGCACGTGCAGGCCTTCTTGGTTGGTCCGCCGGTACGAGAGCCGGTGGATCAGCGAGGGGTAGCCGTGGTAAGCGAAGATGATCGGCTTGTCGGCCGTGAAGATGCCGTCAAAGTCGCGGGACGAGAGCCCGTGCGGGTGTTCGGCGGCGTCCTGGAGCCGCATCAGGTCCACAACGTTCACCACCCTGATCTTCAACCCCGGCGCACCGGCCTTGAGCAGCTCGGCCGCGGCCACGGTCTCCACGGTGGGCACATCGCCCGCGCAGGCCAGCACGACGTCGGGTTCCTCGCCGGGGACCTCCGAGCCGGCGAATTCCCAGATCCCCAGGCCGCGCTGGCAGTGGTGGGAGGCCTCGGCCGGCCCCAGCCAGGTTGGCGAGGGCTGCTTACCGCTGACCACGATGTTGACGTAATCCCGGGAACCGAGACAGTGCTCCATGACCGAGAGCAGGGTGTTGGCGTCCGGCGGCAGGTAGACGCGGATGACTTCGGATTTCTTGTTGACCGCGTGGTCGATGAAGCCGGGGTCCTGGTGCGAGAACCCGTTGTGGTCCTGTTGCCAGACATGGGAGGAGAGCACGTAGTTCAGCGATGCCACGGGCCGGCGCCAGGGGAGCTGCCTGTGGACCTTGAGCCACTTGGCGTGCTGGTTGAACATGGAGTCGACGATGTGGATGAATGCCTCGTAGCAGCTGAACACGCCGTGCCGGCCGGTCAGCAGGTAGCCCTCAAGCCAGCCCTGGCACAAATGTTCGCTGAGGACCTCCATCACGCGCCCGGCCCGGGCGAGATGCTCGTCGACCTCCTCGATCCGGTACTGCCAGACCTTGTCGGTGACCTTGTAGACGTCCTGCAACCGGTTCGACGCCGTCTCGTCCGGGCCGAAAAGCCGGAACGTCTCCGGGTTCAGGGCTATCACGTCCCTCAGCCAGGACCCGAGGGTCATCATGGCGCTGATCCGTTCCCGGCCGGGCTCCTCGACGTCCACCACGTGGTCGGAGTAGCGCGGGAGACGCAGGTCGCGCAGCAGGACGCCACCGTTGGCGTGCGGGGTGGCGCTCATGCGCAGGTCCCCGTCGGGGGCGTTGGCGGCCACGTCGGACCGGAGTCGGCCGCCGTCGTCGAAGAGCTCCGCCGGGCGGTAGGACTCAAGCCAGCGGCCCAGCTGCGCCAGGTGCTCGGCGTTGGTCCGCACCTCCGCGAGGGGCACCTGGTGGCTGCGCCAGGTTCCCTCAACCTGCAGTCCGTCGACGGTTTTCGGTCCGGTCCAGCCCTTCGGCGAACGAAAAACGATCATCGGCCACGCGGCAGCGGGCGCATCGTTCCGGGCGCCACGCCCGGGGGCCGCAGTCTCCCTGTGGTCCGCCTGGATCGCGCGGATCTCGGCAAGGCAGCGGTCCAGGACCGCAGCGAAGTCCCGGTGTGCCGCGGCCGTGTCCTCCGGGTCTGCGACGGTCACGAAGTGCGGGGTGTGCCCGTAGCCGCGCAGCAGTTGCTCCAGCTGGGACTCCGGCATCCGGGCGAGAATCGTGGGATTGGCGATCTTGTAGCCATTCAAATGCAGGATCGGCAGCACGGCACCGTCGTGCGCCGGATCCAGGAAGTTGTGGGAGTGCCAGCTGGCCGCCAGCGGCCCGGTTTCGGCCTCGCCGTCGCCAATCACGACGGCGGTGATCAACTCCGGGTTGTCGAAGACGGTGCCGTAGGCGTGCGCCAACGAGTACCCGAGCTCACCGCCCTCGTTGATGGATCCCGGGGTTTCCGGGGCGGCGTGGCTGGGTATGCCGCCGGGGTAGGAAAATTGCCGGAACAGCTCGGCCAGGCCCACCTCGTCGGGGCCGACGTTGCTGTAGATCTCGGAATACGTCCCCTCCAGCCAGGCGTTCGCCACCACGGCCGGTCCGCCATGTCCGGGCCCGGCAACGAACACCATCTCCTGGGCGTCGCGGCGGATGACGCGGTTGAGGTGTGAATAGATGAAGTTCAGGCCCGGCGTGGTGCCCCAGTGTCCGAGCAGACGGGACTTGGTGTCCCCGGCGCTCAGCGGTTCCCTCAGCAACGGATTGGACCGCAGATAGATCTGCCCGACCGAGAGATAGTTGGCTGCGCGCCACCACCGGTCGACGAGGTCCAGTTCGTCTGTGCTCCCCGCTGGCGCGTCCCGCCGCCCGGTTTCCCGCCCCACCACATTCGCCACAGTGCACTCCACCCCGTTCGTGCCGCCGTCGGCAGCGTGTGCGTCCATCGCAACATCTCCCGCAGGCGCTGACAAGCCTCAGCGGTCCGGACGCTGGTCCGGGACCTCCGCGGCGACACTGTGACGGCCGACGTCGCCCGTTTGCGGCGAAACAGCCACGCGGTAGTGTGGCACCCAGAATGTTCACCCTGACCATCAACCAGACTGACAGCCGTCACGACGGCGACCGCGTGCCGCAGCTCCTCAAGGACCTGCGGCACATTCCGGCGCGCCTCGATTTCGACCGGTCCGTCGAGGATGAGGTCCAGGGCATCGTGGACTGCCCGCGGCAGGCCGTGGACGCGGCGCTTATCGCCCTGCGCACCGGCGCCTGGTACGTCGGGATCGGCGTCGGGCCCGTGAACGAACCGCTGCCCAACCAGATCAAGGACGCCTCCGGCCACGGGCTGGTCTACGCCAGGCGGGCCGTGGACCGGCTGCGCAACGGCAAGGAGCGCATCCCCGTGGCCGTCGAGGGCCCGCTGGCCGAGCTGGCCGCGGAAGCGGAGGCGGTGCTGCGCCTGCTGGGCCAGATCGTGCACGACCGCAGCGCGGCGGAATGGCGGGTCCTGGACCTGCTGACGCCCGGCGTCCGGGGCCAGCAGAAGGCAGTGGCGGAGGAGCTCGGCATCACCACGCAGGCGGTGAGCAAGGCCGTGGCCCGCGCCCAGTGGAACGAGGAGCACGCCGCACGGCCCGCGGCCGCCCGGCTGCTGTCCCTGATCCTCGAGGTGCGCTAGAGCAGGCTGCGCAGCACGTGGGCCGCGCCGTCCTCGAACACCGAGTGGGTGACCTCGTCCGCGGCGGCAATGACTTCGGCGGGAGCCTGGCCCATGGCCACCCCGCGCCGGGCCCACGTCAGCATCTCGATGTCGTTCCGTCCGTCGCCGACCGCCACGGTGCGGTGCGCCCCGATGCTCAGCCGGCCGCGGAGCTGCTCGAGCGCGCTGGCCTTGGTGACGCCGGCCGCGGCGATGTCCAGCCAGGCGGTCCAGCCCACGGAGTAGGTGACGCCGGCGAGCCCGACGTGGCGGATCGCGGCGTTGAACTCTTCGGGGGTGTTCTCCGAGCTGAACACCACGACGCGCACGGCGGTGGCCTCCAGCATGGTCTGGAAGTCCACGCCGATCGCCTCGACGCCGAAGCTGGCGTCCTGGAAGCGTTCGGTGGAGAGGAAGTTGCCGTCGGCGTCCTCGAGGGCGTACTTGGCGGAGGGCAGCCGCTTCCGGAGCGCCCGCAGCGCGGGTCCGGGATCGAAGGTGGCCCTGTGCAGCACCTCGTAGCCGTCGGCCAGGCCGGAATCGACGCGGAGGGTGACGCCGCCGTTGGAGCAGACGGCGTAGCCGGTCTCGATGCCGATGTGCTCGATGATGGGCAGCGTGGCGCCGAGGGAGCGGCCGGTGGCGATCATGACCTCGTGGCCCGCGGCCACCACGGCCTGCGCGGCTTCCCGGACGGGAACGGACATGTGGCCGTCGTGGTCGACGAGGGTTCCGTCGACGTCGAGGGCGATCATCATCTTGTCGTTGGCATTGCGCTGGTCGTCGTTGCCAGCGACTGAGGTTTCAGTCAATGTAGTCATCTAACAAGTAGAGCAGACACCCCCGACAGCCAGCTAGGACGCGCGCCACAGCACGAAATGAAGCGCCCGTGAACACTTGGGTGACTGAGTAGCGGGGCCGACGGCGGGATGCTGGCGGAGGCGGCTGGAGCGGATGGTCAGAGGACGGGCAGGACGGTCATCCCGCCCAGGTACTTCTGCAGCGCGGCCGGCACGTTGACCGAGCCGTCCGGGTTCTGGTGGTGTTCCAGGATGGCCACGATCCACCGGGTGGTGGCGAGGGTGCCGTTGAGCGTGGCAACCGCGCGGGTGCCCTTGGGGGTGCCGTCCTCGGTGATCACGCGTTCGCGGATGTTCAGCCGGCGCGCCTGGAAGGTGGTGCAGTTGGAGGTGGAGGTCAGCTCGCGGTAGGCGCCCTGGGTGGGGACCCACGCCTCGCAGTCGAACTTCCGCGCCGCTGAGGTGCCCAGGTCGCCCGCGGCGGTGTCGATCACGCGGTAGGGAAGCTCGCACTTGGCCAGCATTTCTTCTTCCCAGGCCAGCAGCCGGGCGTGCTCGGCGGCGGCGTCCTCGACCGTGGTGTAGATGAACATCTCCACCTTGTTGAACTGGTGCACGCGGATGATCCCGCGGGTGTCCTTGCCGTGCGAGCCGGCCTCGCGGCGGTAGCAGGAGCTCTGGCCGGCGTAGCGGATGGGGCCCGCGGAGAGGTCCAGGATCTCGTCCGCGTGGTAGCCGGCGAGGGCCACCTCGGAGGTGCCCACCAGGTAAAGGTCGTCCTCGGCGAGGCGGTAGATCTCGGCGTCGTGCTTGACGTCGAAACCGGTGCCCTGCATGGTCTCGGGACGGACCAGCGTGGGGGTGATCATCGGGACGAAGCCGGCGTCGATGGCCTGTTCCATGGCCATCTGCAGCAGGGCCATCTCCAGCCGGGCGCCTACGCCGCGGAGGAAGTAGAAGCGGGAGCCGGAGACCTTGGCGCCGCGCTCCATGTCGATCGCGCCGATCAGCTCACCGATTTCCAGGTGGTCCTTTGGCTCGAAATCGGGGAATTCGCGCGGGGTGCCGACGGTCTTGACCACAACGTAGTCGTCCTCACCGCCCTCGGGGACGCCGTCCTCGACGAGGTTGGGGATGCCGCGTAGCAGCTCCTCCTGGGCGGTCTGGGCTGCGTCGGCCTCGGCGGACGCTTCCTTGACCGACGCGGCAAGGACCTTGACCTCGGCCAGCAGGGCCTGCTTCTCCTCGCCCTTGGCCTGCGCCACCTTCTTGCCGAAGGCGTTCTGCTCGGCGCGGAGGTTCTCGTAGCGGATCAGGGCCGCCCGCCGGGAAGCGTCCGCGGCGATGATCGCGTCCACCACGGATTCGTCGGCGCCGCGGGCGCGCTGGCTGGCGCGGAACTTGTCCGGATTTTCGCTGAGGTCTTTTACGTCGATCACCAGACAAGAGTATCGAATCCGCACGGTGACGCCGGGCAGTCCGGCCGCGGGGCGGGCCCGGGTTAGTGTTGGAGCACCATGCGCGACTGGCTGCTCTACCTCGTCATCGCTGGAGCCCTGGCCTTTGCCGTCTCCAGCTGGTGGGGCGTGCGCCGGCTCAAGGCCAAGCACACGCGCAGCGCCGTCTGGGAGGACACCCACCATCCGGGCCTGGAGCGGCAGAAGGTCGCGGTGGTGCTGAACCCCATCAAGGCCCGCGCGTCCGAGGCCCGTGCCCTGGTGGAAGGTGCGTGCCTGGCGGCCGGCTGGGAGGCCCCGCTCTTCTACGAGACCACGGCGGAGGATCCCGGTTTCTCGCAGGCGCGTGCCGCCGTCGCGTCCGGCGCCGACGTCGTCCTGGTGGGCGGCGGGGACGGCACCGTGCGGGTGGTCGCCGACGTCCTGGCCCACTCGGACATCGCCATGGGGCTGCTGCCGCTGGGTACCGGGAACCTGCTGGCGCGCAACATCCACCTGGACATCGGGAACCTGCATTCCTGCGTGGAAACCGCCCTGTTCGGGCACCAGCGCTTCATCGACACCGCCCGGATGACGGTGGCCAACGGCATCACCGGTCAGTCGTCGGAGCACGCCTTCCTGGTGATCGCCGGGATCGGGCTGGACGCAGAGGTGGTCAGTGACACCAGCGACGGCTTGAAGAAGGCGGTGGGCTGGCTGGCCTACACCGAGGCCGGGGTGCGGCACCTGCCGGGCCGGCGCAAGCGGGTGTCCATTTCCCTGGACGACGAACCGGAGCAGTCACGCAAAATCCGCAGCGTCCTGTTCGCCAACTGCGGACTGATTCCCGGCGGCATCGACTTCATTCCGCAGGCGATGATCGACGACGGGATGCTGGACGTGGTGGTGATGAGCCCGCGCAGCGCGATCGGCTGGCTGGCGATGTATTGGAAGATCGTGCTCAAGCACAAGCGGAACCTGCCCGTGATGACCTACTACCGCTCGGGCAAGGTGGTCATCACCTGCGCCGAGCCGATGCCGACGCAGGTGGACGGTGACCCTCGGGCGAGGCCACGAAGGTCACCGTCCAAATCGCCCCCCGGTCCCTGCTGGTGCGGGTCCGGGAAGACGAAGCCGTCTAGCCTAGCTGGCTTCCTTGCCGGCCTCTTCGGCCTTCTTCGCGTCCTCGGCGGCCTTGGCGGCGCGCGCCTCGCTCTGTTCGCGGATCATGGCCTGCTCCTCTTCGAAGCGCAGGCGGTCCGCGCGGTCTGCGTCGTCGCCGTCCCAGTCCTGGTTCTCCGCCGTCGGCTTGGGGTTGACGATCATCCCCTGGCCATCGTTGTCATTGCTCGTCGTTGACATGCCCTGCTCCCTCCAGTCGAGGTCTATCCCGGTTTGGTTCCCGCCAGCATACGCCCGTTTACGAGGGGCGAAAGTGCAGGATGGGGCATTTGTCTACGCTTTGGGCGAATGCCGGGGAGTGCTATCCGGCGGGCAGGGTTTCCCCGCTGGAATCCGGTGCGGTGCCGGAGCGAAGGCCTTGCACCCAGGCGTGCGCGGCGTGGAACGCCTGGTCCGAGGTGTGCGGCTGGACCTCGGTGCGCTGACCGTCCGCGCGGCCGTAGGAGCCGAGGAACCGGGTGGCCGGGCTGATGCGGTGCAGTCCGGCGAGGGCGTCGGCCACCCTGGCGTCGAGCACGTGGCCGTCGGCGTCAATGCTGAAGAAGTAGTGGCCCAGGTACTGCCCGGTGGGGCGGGACTCGATCCGGCTCAGGTTGACGCCGCGGGTGGCGAACTGGTCCAGGATCTCCATCAGCGCACCGGGCCGGTCCTCCGGCAGCGGCACCACCACGGTGGTCTTGTCCGAACCGGTGGCCGCCGGCAGCTCACCGGGACGTCCCACCAGCACGAAGCGGGTGACGGCGCCGGGGTTGTCGCCGATGTTCTCCGCCAGGACCTGCAGGCCGGGCTGTTCCGCGGCGACGATTGGTGCGCAGATCGCGGCGTCGTAGGGGGCGCCGTCGAGCAGTCCCATGGCCGCGGCCGCCGTCGAGGACCCCGGGATATATTCCGCATGGGGAATATGAGCGTCCACCCAGAGCCGGCACTGCGCCCAGGCGTGGCCGTGGGTGGAGACCCGGCGGACGTCTTCGAGCCGCACCCCGGGCCGGGCCACCAGCACGAAGGTGATCGGCACCAGCGCCTCGCGGAGGATCCGCAGCTCGGGGCCGGTGGCGATGGCGTCCAGGGTGGCGGTCACGCCTCCTTCCACCGAGTTCTCGATCGGCACCATGGCCGCGTCCGCTTCCCCGGCGCGGACCTTGTCCAGGGCGGTGTTGACGTTCGACGCCGGGATGCGGATGGCCTCCGCGGCGCCGGGAACCTGCAGCAGGGCCGCCTCGGTGAAGGTTCCCTCCGGTCCCAGGAACGTGTACGTGAGCGGTGCGGCAGGCATGGGGTCCCTTGGGGTTAGAGGATGACGGGCTTGAGGCCGTTGTCGGACACCAGCGGCAGGCCGGTTTCCAGCCACTGGTCCATGCCGCCGGCGACGTTCAGGGCCGAGTAGCCGTGGCCCACCAGCCACTGGGCGGCGCGGAAGGAGCGGCCGCCGGTGCGGCAGATGACGTAGAGGTCCTCGTCCGGGTCCAGCTCGTCGATGCGGCCGGGCAGCTGGTCGAGCGGGATGTGGAGCGCGCGCTCGGCGTGGCCGGCAGCCCATTCGTAGTCTTCGCGGACGTCCAGAATCTTCGCCGACTCGGGGATGTCGGAAACGGTCACGGTATCGATGTCACTCATGGCAGTCCTCTCCGCAGTACCAGGTGTGCCTCCAGCGTATCGCCAGCCCCGCGCCCTCCCGCGTCCGGCGCGTCAGGTTACGCTTCTGGGACGACGTAGGGAGATCGATGGCAGCGAACCTTGGCTGAGATCCACGAACTGTCCGCCCTGGCGCTGCGGGACGCCCTCCGCGCCGGCGGTCTGTCAGCCCGCGAGGCAACGGCGCATTTCCTCGCCCGGATCGGGGAGCAGAATCCCCGGCTGGGCGCCTTCATCACCGTCACCGCGGAGCAGGCCACCAGGGATGCCGACGGCGCCGACGCGGCGCTCCAGCGGGCCTCCAAGGCCGGCACCGTGGACACGCTCCCGCCGCTGCACGGCATGCCGGTCGCGTTCAAGGACCTGACCGACGTCGCCGGGGTTCCCACCAGCCACGGCAGCGCGGCGCTGGAAGCCCGGCCGGCGGCGGAGGACGGCGCCCTGGCCGCCGCGCTGAAGGGCGCCGGCGTCGTTTCCCTCGGCAAGACCCAGGTTCCTGAGTTCGGGCTGACCGCGTACAGCGAGAACCGGATCGCCCCGCCCTCGCGCAATCCGTATTCCCCCAGCCGCAGCTCCGGCGGTTCCTCCGGGGGCAGCGCGGCGGCCGTGGCGGCGGGGCTGCTGCCGTTTGCGCCGGGCTCCGACGGCGGCGGGTCCATCCGCATCCCGGCGGCGGCCTGCGGCCTGGTGGGGCTCAAGCCCGGCCGCGGGCTGGTGCCCGCCGGGGAGAGCCCCGGCGACCGGGCCGGGCTGGTGGTGGCCGGGCCGCTGGCGCGCTCGGCCGCGGACGCCGCGCTGCTGCTGGACGCCCTGGCACCGCCGGAGCCGGGCCGGCCCGGGTATTTGGAGCGCGCCGGACAGGCGCCTCCCCGCTCCGGATCGGCGTCAGCCTGGACAGCCCGTGGCAGGCCGCCTACCCGATCACCCCCGAGCCCGAGGCCCTGGCCGCGCTGGCCGCCGGGATTGACCTGCTGGAGCGGGCCGGGCACCGGACAGGCGAGGCGTCCATCCGGTACGACAACCGGTACCCCGCGGCGTTCACCACCGCCTGGACGGCCGGCGTCGGCAGCGCGCGGATCCCGCCGCAACGCGAGCCGCTGCTGACCCCGCTGACCCGGACGTTCCGGCGCCGGGCGCAGCAGCGGAGCGCGGCCAAGCTGGAGGAGGCCCTGTCCTTCCTGCGGACCTTCCAGCGGGACACCCTGGCCCAGTACGCGGCGTGGGACCTGATGCTGATGCCCGCGCTGGCGCAGACCCCGCGCCCGCTGGGCTGGTTCACCGGGGCCGTGCACGGCGACGGGTACTGGCCCGCCGCGGAGTGGGCCGGCGACGCCGACGAGGACTACCGCCGACAGTGCCAGTTCGCGCCCTGGTCCTCGATGATCAACGTCTGCGGGCTCCCGGCCATCAGCATCCCCGTGTACTGGACCGGCGGGCAGCCGGGCGAAGGGCTGCCCATGGGCATCCAGCTGGTGGGGCCGATGGGCTCGGAGGCCCTGCTCCTGCAGGTCGCGGCGCAACTGGGCCACTGACCCGCGGGCCGGAGCGGCGGATTTCCCGGCCGCCCCCGGCTGCGGTTTACTGGAGCGGACACGGCCACTGGCGGCCCCGACGACGGAAGAGGGATCGATGAAGATCACCGGAGCAGTGCTTGAGGAGATCGGCCGGTCCCGGCCGTTCGCGGAGTCCAAACCCATCAGCATCGCGGACCTGGAACTCACCGGCCCCGGCCCCACCGAAATCCTGGTCAAGCTCGAGGCCGCGGGCATCTGCCACTCGGACCTCAGCGTTGTGGACGGGAACCGGGTCCGGCCCGTGCCGATGCTGCTCGGCCACGAGGCGGCCGGCCGGGTGGTCGAGGTCGGTGCCGAGGTCACGGACCTGGCGCCCGGCCAACGTGTGGTGATGTCCTTTTTGCCGCGCTGCGAACAGTGTGAAAACTGCGCCGCGGACGGCCGGCTCCCCTGCACCGCCGGGTCCAAGAGCAACAACGAAGGCACCCTGCTGCACGGCAGCCGGCACCTGAGCCGGGACGGCGAACCGGTCCACCACCACCTCGGCGTCTCCGGCTTCGCCAGCCACGCCGTCGTCGACCGCGCCTCCGCCGTGCCGGTGGACGACGACATTCCCGCCGACATCGCCGCCGTGCTCGGCTGCGCCGTCCTCACCGGCGGCGGGGCCGTCCTGAACGCCGCCAAGCCGCGCCCCGAGGACAGCGTGATGATCGTGGGCCTGGGCGGCGTCGGCATGGCCGCGCTGATCACCGCCGTGTCCCAGGGGATCTCCCGCATCATCGCCGTCGACACCCTCCCGGAGAAGCTGGAACACGCCCGGCGCCTCGGCGCCCACGAGGCCTACACCCCGCAGGAACTGCCCGAGCTGGGTGTGAAGGCGCGCTACGTCATCGAGTGCGCCGGCAGCGCCCGCGCCTTCGAGACCGCGTTCGCCGCCACCGCAGTCGGCGGCACCACCGTCACCGCCGGCCTGCCCGCGCCGGATGCCCTCGCGCACCTCTCCCCGCTGACCATCACCGCCGAGGCCCGCACCATCGTGGGCAGCTACCTCGGCTCCGCGGTTCCGGCCCGCGACATCCCCACCTATGCCCGGCTCTGGCGGGAGGGCAAGCTGCCGGTCGAGGAGCTCATCACCTCGCGGATCAGCCTGTCCGGGATCAACGAGGCCATGGATCAGCTGGCCGACGGGAAGGCCGTGCGGCAGGTCATCCTGTTCAACGCCGACTAGCGGATCCACGTGCGGAAACATCGCGAAACACCCCGGTATTGACTTGCGCCGGGGTGTTTCCGAATGTGACAATCCCGGGCTCCGGTGTCAGCATTAAGTAAATGAGCACAACTCATTTAGCTGATCCCCCCGCGACCACGCCGGGCGACACCTCCTTCTTTGGCCACCCGAAAATGCTGGCCAGCCTCTTCTCCGTAGAAATGTGGGAGCGTTTCTCCTTCTACGGAATGCAGGGCATCCTCCTGTACTACATGTACTTCTCGGCCACCCAGGGCGGCCTGGAGATCGACAAGGCCCTCGCCGCCAGCCTGGTTGGCGCGTACGGCGGCGGCGTCTACCTCTCCACGATCCTCGGCGCCTGGCTCGCTGACCGGCTGTTCGGATCCGAGCGGGTCCTCTTCGGTTCCGCGATCATGATCATGGCCGGCCACATCGGCCTGGCGCTGATCCCGGGCATCCCCGGCCTCATCACCGGCCTGGTGCTCGTGGGCATCGGCTCCGGCGGGCTGAAGGCCAACGCCACCGCGCTGGTGGGAAGCCTGTACCGGGAAAAGGACGAACGCCGCGACGCCGGCTTCTCGATCTTCTACATGGGTATCAACACCGGCGGCCTGATCGGCCCGCTGGTGACCGGCTGGCTGCAGGAAAGCCAGGGCTTCCACTGGGGCTTCGGCGCCGCCGCCATCGGCATGGCCATCGGCCTGGGCATCTACGCCATGGGCCGCGGCAAACTCCCCGCCGAGGCGCACCGCGTCCCCAACCCGCTGCCGGCCAACCAGCGCACCCGCTACGGCCTGATCTTCGCGGCGATCGTGGTCGTCATCGCCCTGCTGCTGGGCACCGGCGCGGTCAATGCCAAGAACCTGGCCATGTCCATGGCCTACGCCGCGATCGGCGCTTCGGTGCTGTATTTCGTGCTGATCTACAGCAGCAAGAAGGTCACCACGCTGGAGCGCGGCCGCGTGACCGCGTTCATCCCGCTGTACATCGCCTCCGCCGCGTTCTGGGCCCTGTTCCAGCAGCAGTTCACCTTTATCGCCGTGTACTCGGAGGAGAAGCTGGACCGGAACCTCTTCGGCTGGGAAATGCCGGCCGCCTGGGTCCAGTCGATCAACCCGGTGTTCATCATCATCTTCGCCGGCGTGATGGCCGCGCTGTGGACCCGGCTGGGCCGCAAGCAGCCCGGTTCGGCACTGAAGTTCTCCATCGGCCTGTTCGTGATGGGACTGGCGTTCCTGGCGTTCATCCCGCTGGCCGGCGGCGGAAAGACCCCGCTGCTGGCGCTGATCGGGATCCTGTTCCTGTTCACCCTCGCTGAACTGTTCCTCTCCCCGATCGGCCTGTCCGTGACCACCAAGCTGGCCCCGCAGGCGTTCCACACCCAGATGGTGGCGCTGTTCTTCCTCTCGGTGTCCCTCGGAACAACGCTGGCCGGCATCCTCTCGGGCCTCTACAACCCGGACGATGAGCTGCCGTACTTCATCGGCGTCGGCGGCACCGCGATGATCCTGGCGGTCGGCCTCGCGGCCGCGTCGCCGGCCATCAAGAAGCTCATGGGCGGCGTACGCTAGGCCGAATGAGCACCCCGCATCGCCCGCCGGTTGAGGCGCGCGTCTACGTCCCCGCCCCCGGCGAGGCGTCCGACGCCGAACTCATGCCGGCGGGCGATGTTACTGAGGGGTGGTGCGGGTCGGCGGGACCATCCGCCGGCCGCACCAGCCCCAGAGCCTCGCCGTCGCGGCGTACCTGGACTGGCTCGAGGACGCCGGGTTCGACGGGTCGCCCCGGTTCCTGGGCCGCGACGGCCAGGGCCGGGACGTGCTGACCTACCTGCCGGGCGCGTGTGCCGGGGCCGAGCCGGAGTCCTGGGTGCAGTCCGAGGAGCTGCTGGCTTCGGTGGGCCGCTTGGTCCGCAGGCTGCACACGGCCTCCGCCGGGTACGCCTCGGACGCCCACCCGTTCCCGGACCGGCCGTTCCCTGTTCCTGATTCTGATTCTGCCGCGACTGCCGACGGCCCGGTTCTCGTGTGCCACCTGGACGTGACGCCGCAGAACGTGGTGGTCCGGAACGGCGTGGCCGCGGGGCTGGTGGACTTCGACCTCGCCGGGCCCGCCACCGCGCTGCGCGATTCCTACAACGCGGCGATGCATTGGGTTCCGCTGCGCGCCCCCGAGGACACGTGGCCCGGCTGGGCCGGCACGGACCCCTTCCGCAGGCTGCGGATTTTTGCGGACGCTTACGGCTGGACCCCGGAGGAACGACGCCGGGTGCCCGCCCTGGGCGTCGAGGCGGCGGAGCTGAGCTACGGCCGGATGCAGGAGCGGGCCCGGACGCTCGGCGGCGGCTGGGCCCGGATGTGGGACGAGGGCGTGGGCGGACTGATCCAGCGCCGCCGCGACTGGCTGGAGGCCAACGCCGTGCGGCTGCTGGAGGCCCTTAGCGGGTGACGAAGTCCGCGTTAGAGAAGGCGACGCCCAGGACGATGACCACCAGCAGCGTGATGGCGATCGCGATGTAGCCCAGGACCAGGCCGGCAATGGCCAGGCCGCGGCCGCCGGGTTCGCGGAGCAGCGCAAGGTGACCGAGCAAGACGGCGGCGAGCTGCGGGAGCAGGAAGAAGCCCAGTCCCAGAAAGGCCGCGATGCCGCAGCACAGGCTGGCGATGCTGAGGCCCTTCGGGGCGGCAACCACCGGGTAGTAGAGCGGCTGGCCGTAGGCGTCGACCGCGGCAGGCTGCCGACGTGCGCCTCCCCGGTAGTCCGGGGGCCGTAGGCGCCGGGGCCGCCAGTCGCCGATCCTTCCGGACCGTAACCGCCGGCGGGGCTCCCCTGGTGGGGCGCGGACGGCGGCATCGGCGGCACCTGACCGCGGTAGCCGCCGTCGTACCCGGGCCCGGTCTGCTCGGTCATCGCACTCCCCTCGTTGACGTGTGTTCGTCCAGCGTACCGCCGCGGAGCCGGCGGGCGCGGCAGCGGTTCCCGGCATCGTTTCCGCCGTCGTTCCGCCGTCACCCGCGGCCGCATTGCGACCAAACCGTGCCACCGGGCCCGCGGTTCTGGCATGCTGGAGCCATGGCTAGCCGCGCGGGCACAGTTGCCCAACCCCAGGACCTTGTTGACCTCACAGCGCTCCTCGACGCGTACTACGACGTCGCGCCGAACCTCGAAGACCCCGGCCAGCGGGTGGTCTTCGGCACCTCCGGACACCGAGGCTCCAGCCTCAAGGCCTCGTTCAACGAGCCGCACATCCTCGCCATCACGCAGGCGATCGTGGAATACCGTGCCGGGCAGGGCATCACAGGCCCGCTGTACCTGGCGAAGGACACGCACGCCCTGAGCGAGCCGGCGCAGAACTCCGCACTGGAAGTCCTCGCCGCCAACGGCGTGCACGTGCTGATCGACGCCCGCCACGGCTATACGCCCACGCCGGCGCTCAGCCACGCGATCCTTACGCACAACAACAAGGCCGCGGCCGGCGCCCCGCAGGCCGACGGCATCGTGGTGACCCCCAGCCACAACCCGCCCGGCGACGGCGGCTTCAAGTACAACCCCCGCACGGAGGCCCGGCAGACACCGACGCGACCGGCTGGATCGCCAACCGCGCCAACGAGCTGCTCGAGAACGGCCTCCGCGGCGTCAAGCGGGTTCCGATCGCCGAGGCGATGGCCGCCGGCACCACCGGCAAGTTCGATTTCCTCTCCAGCTACGTCGACGACCTGCCCTCCGTCCTGGACCTTAACGCCATCCGCGACGCCGGCGTCCGGATCGGCGCGGACCCGATGGGCGGCGCGTCCGTGGACTACTGGGGCGAAATCGGCGAACGCCACCACCTGAACCTCACCGTGGTAAACCCCACCGTGGACCCGCAGTGGGCCTTCATGACCCTGGACTGGGACGAGAAGATTCGGATGGATTGCTCCTCCCCCGCCGCCATGGCCTCCCTGATCCAGCGGATGGGTGCGGGCGCGGACGGCGCCGCCCCTTCGACATCGCCACGGGCAACGACGCCGACGCCGACCGGCACGGCATCGTGACGCCCGTCGTCAACGGCCGGGGCGGCCTGATGAACCCCAACCACTACCTCGCCGTCGCCATCGACTACCTGTACCGGCACCGCACCGGCTGGAACCCGCAGTCCGTGATCGGCAAGACCCTGGTGTCCTCTTCGATCATCGACCGGGTCGCCGAAAACCTGGGCCGGAAGCTCGTGGAAGTACCCGTGGGCTTCAAGTGGTTCGTTCCCGGACTGCTCTCCGGCGAGGGTGCCTTCGGCGGCGAGGAATCCGCCGGTGCCTCCTTCAACAAGATGGACGGCAGCGTCTGGACCACCGACAAGGACGGCATCCTGCTGGCCCTGCTGGCCTCCGAGATCACCGCCGTCACGGGCAGCTCGCCGTCGGAGCTCTACAAGGGCCTGACCGACCAGTTCGGCGACCCCGTCTACGCCAGGATCGACGCGGCCGCGACCCGCGAGCAGAAGGCCGCTCTGGGCAAGCTCTCCTCCTCGGACGTCAGCGCGACGGAACTGGCCGGCGAGACGATCACCGCCAAGCTGACCGAGGCGCCCGGCAACGGCGCGGCCATCGGCGGCCTCAAGGTGGTCACGGAGAACGCCTGGTTCGCCGCACGCCCCTCGGGTACCGAAGACGTCTACAAGATCTACGCCGAGTCCTTCAAGGGCGAGGAGCACCTCAAGCAGGTCCAGGCCGAGGCGAAGGCGCTGGTGGACTCGGTCATCTCCTGACCCGTTCCCGGGGCGCTGCGGCGCCCCGGGGTCCTGTCCGGCTGGTTCGCTCGCGGCGCCTGCTTCGGCGGGCGCCCCGCGCGCTGGCTGTCCGGCTCAGACGGTGCCCGCGGTCTCTTCCTCGCGGAGGGTGGCCGCCAGCACCGACTGGTCGCGGCCCTGGGTCTTGGCCCGGTAGAGGGCGGCGTCGGCGCACTCCACCAACGCCTTCAGGTCCGCGCGCCCGGGCCGGGTGGCGGTGATGCCGTAACTGACGGTCGGAAGTTTGGCCTCCACCTGCGGTTGCTTTTCCTGCAGCCGCCGGCTGATGTTGGCCGTCATGTCGCCGGCACGCTCGGGGCTCACACCGGGCAGGAGAAGGATGAATTCCTCGCCGCCGTAGCGGCCCACCAGGTCGGTCGAGCGGACCGATTCGATGCACGCTTGGGCGAAGGCCTGCAGCGCCACGTCGCCGGCGGCATGGCCGTACCGGTCGTTGACGGTCTTGAAGTGGTCCAGGTCGGCCAACACCAGGGCGGCCGGCGTCCGGGCGTTACTAAGCCTGCGCAGCTCATCGGCTGCGAGGTCCATGAACGCGGTCCGGTTCAGCAGCCCTGTCAGACCGTCCATCGTCGCCCGCGCGCGCAGGTCACGGGTCAGCTGTTCGTTGCTCAGCTCCACCATGGTGAAGGACGCCACCACCAGGACCATCGTGGTCAGCACGGTGGTCACTACCGAGCCGAAATACGTGACGAACACCGGGCCGTTCGGCCCCTGCAGCAGAAACACCACCAGACGGCCGACGTAGAAGATGGTCAGCAGGGCGGAGCCGTAGGCGAGCGGCCGGTGGACGCGGGAGTAGTCGACCTCAAGGAGGAAGAGCTCCCGCGAGGACAGCCCCAGCATGAGGCCCATCAGCCCCAGGAGAACCGGGCCGCCGGACCAGTTGTTCGTGGCCGGGTTGTCGAAGATTGAGACGATACCGGTGACAACGGGGCCCGCGAGCAGGTACCAGATCTTGGGACTGGTGCGGCGGAGCGAGCGGGCCCCGGCCCACATGGCCCCCGCGCCGCCGACCAGGAGGGTGTTCCCGAGCGGGTTCGCCCACTCCTGATGCACGGTTCCGTCCAGCAGATAGGAGGCAGAGCCGGTGAGGAACAAGAGCAGAGCGGAACACCACCAGGCACTGTAGGCCGAGCGGGTTTTGCGGTACGTGATGAAGAAGAAGAGGAACAACAGTGTCAGCGTGACGACGGCCAGGGAAACGCGCAGGGTCGACGTATCAAGCACCATCCGCTTTTTCTCCCGCCAGCACCCGGTGACCCCATTTCAGCGGTGTCAGACTCCCCATGTGCCCCCAGTATGGCACCCCGGGATAAAAATGAAGAGCTTCATTCACAATGTGGCATCCCACAGCGTCAGGACCTTGCGGGAACTGTGGGTTCCGCCCGGTGCCATGTCCACCAGCGCGACCCGGTCGAGGACCAGCCTGTCGCCGGTCTTCAGCATCTTGGCGCCCTGATGGGAGACGTGGGGGCGGTAGCCTGACCGGGTGTAGGCACCGGTGGCGACCCGCCCGTGCAGCGATTCGACGACGTCCAGCAGTCCTTCGTGCAGTTGCTGGAGGCGCTCGTTGGGTGCGATCAGGGTAACCGGGATCGAGCCGTTCCGGCCGAAGTTGGCCGGTTCCCCCGCGGTAAGGACCTCGCCGAGGGCGGCGCGCACCACCGGGTCCATGCGCCGGGCGACCTCGGTTTCCAGAGGGTCCGACGCAGGCGGGCCGGCTTCCGGAGTCCCGCCCGAAGGCGAGGGCGCTGCGCCCGACGCCGGGGCGCCGGGGCCGCCGTCGTCGTTAGCCTCCGCAGGCGGCTCCGCGACGTCGAAGCGCACCAACGTGATGTGCAGGGGCCACGCGTCGCGGGCAAAGACCTGCCCCGCGCTGACGGGCTCTACGAAGGCGACACCGACCAGATTCCGCATGGGCCCAGTCTGCCACCGACCTAGACGGTGCGGACGACGTCCTCGTAGGCGAACTTCGGCTTCGGGGCGCCCCAGGCGTTTTCGGCGGGGCGGCCGATGTTGACCACCATGAAGCTCTTCTGGCTGCCGTCAGGGAAGAACGAGGCGTCAATCGCAGCGAAGTCGGCGCCGGTCATCGGGCCGGCGGAGAAGCCGAGGGAGCGGACGGCGAGGATGAAGTAGCCGGCCTGCAGGTGGGCGTTGTTGTTGCCCGTGGCGGCGGCGAGGTCCGGGGAGGCGTCGTACATGGCCTTCGGGGCGTTGTAGCCGGGGAGGAAGGCGTCCCACTGTTCGTGCCAGGCGGTGTCGGTGCTGAGGATGGCGACCAGCGGGGCGGAAGCGGTCTTGGCGCGGTTACCGGCGGACAGGGCGTCCACCAGGGTGGCGCGGGCCTCGTCCGAGCGGACGTAGGTGATGCGCAGCGGCTGGGAGTTGAAGGCGGTGGGGCCGAACTTGGTCAGTTCGTAGATGGCGCGGGCCTGCTCGTCGGTGACCTCGCCGGTGAAGGCGTTCGCGGTGCGTGCCTGGGCGAAGATGGCGTCTACTGCCTCGGCGTCGATTACTGCTTCTTCGTGGGCGATGGTCATGTGCGTCTCTTTTCCCTGGTCTGCGTTGCTGCTTCCCGGCCCGGTCCGTGCGTTGTCCGTGCGTTGTCCGTGGATTGGGAGCGCTGCTGTCTTAGGGATTAACCGGCACCTTCACCGGCCGCTTCCCGCCTCAGGGCGTGAGATCAGCCACATCCGGCGCCTGGGCGCGGGCGAACATCCGGGCGCTGTCCCGGCGGTAGCCGGCGGCGTGCTCGTGCAGTTCCGTGCATCCACTCTCGACGGCGCGCCGGTCCGAGTAGTCCGCGAGTTCCAGCAGCCGCCGGCCGAGGGTCTCAAAGATGTCGGCGTGGGCGAAGGGCTGGCCGTAGGCCTCGATGAGCGCGTCCAGCCGGCCGCGCTTTTCGTCCTCGCCGGGCTCCCCGGGGCCGGTCCCCTCGATCAGGGGCACCAGCTGGTAGGCCAGGTAGCCGACGTCCCAGATGCGGGGACCGGGCGACGCGGCGTCGAAGTCGAAGGCCCCGATAAGTTTTCGGTCCCGGAACACCATGTTGTACGGGGCGAAATCGTTGGCGCAGACCACCTCGGCCGGTTCGTGACTGGCCAGCAGCCAGGGCCTTCTTGTGTCGGCGAGGTGGGCTCCGGCGTCGTGGATCTTCCGCAACATGGTGGCTGCGTCGCGGAGGATATCCGGGTGCCAGATCCAGGCGGGCAGTGGGTAGCGGACGATGTCGCCCGGCACGAACGTGAGGATCTCGCGGCCCTGCTCGTCGAGCCCGAGCGCCTCCGGGACGTTGGTGACGCCACCGGCGTGGAGGGCGTTGAGGAACTCGTGCACGGCGGGGGTCCACGGACCTGTGTTGCGGCGGACGGTGTCCCCCACGCGCACCACTACGCTCGAATTGCCGCCGTCCAGGACCTCTTCGTTCTCCACCGGACCAATCTATGCGGTTCCGTGGCTTTGGTGCTGGTTTCGGGTTGTTGGGCGGGGTTGGCGGGCGGGCATGGCTGCCGCGGCTGGCGGGCGGCCTTAATTGTCAGAGGTCGGCGGGAGTATCAGGTCATGGACGCACTGGCTGCGGTTTCTTCTCTACCGGCTCCCCGGCTGGTCTGTGACGGGCGTGTTCGGTTCACCGGTGCGAGCTTAATTGTCAGTGGTCGGGGACAGGATTAACCCATGAACGCAACGGCTGCGGTTTCGTTTCTTCCGGTCCCCGGACCGGTAACTGGCGGGCGCGGCGGTATTGCATTGGGGGATATCGCCGCCGCGCTGCGCGAGGTCTGCGCTTCGGCGGTCGACGACGCCGGGGTGCTGGGTTTCGCTGAGGCGGCGGCTTTCGCCGGTCACGTGGAGGAAATGGCCCGAGCCGTGGAGTTCCTGCAGGTTGTTGCGGCGGGCGCGGTAGACCGAACGCGCACTCAAGCCGCGGCAGCAGACTCAGCCGATGCTTCTGATCGCTCAAGGCCCGGGCCGGAGGGTGACGGTTACCGGCGGACCACGGACTTCCTGCGGGACCGCTTACGGATCAGCACCGCCGAAGCCCACCGGCGTCTATGCCTGGCAGGAGACCTGCTGCCCCGGGTCGGGCTGACCGGCCAGCCGATCCCGGCCGTTCATGAGGAACTCGCCGCGGCGTTCGCGGAAGGGGAGGTCCCGTCCCGGTCCGCGACCATCATCACCCAGGCCCTGGACCGGGTACGAGTTCTCGCCGACCCCGCCACCGTGACCCGGATGGAAGAAGCCCTGACCACTGTCGCTGCGGTTCACGACCCGGACTTTCTCACCCGGGTCGCCCGGCGCTGGGTCGACGGTCTCGATCAGGACGGTGCCGAACCCACCGAAGAACTCCTCCGCCAGTTACAGGGCGCATTCATCCGCCGGCCCCGGCACGGTCTCCAGCACCTGGAAATCTTCGCCACCGCCGATCAGTTCGAACACCTCCTCACCGTCATGAACACCGCCACCAACCCCCGCACAGCCGCGACCGGTTCCAGCCCAGTGGATGCCAGCGGGACCACCTCGGCCGCTGCCGACAAAGACGCTGCCGAAGGCTGCACAGTTTCTGCGGAGGAGGCCTTCGCCACCGAACCCGGAGTCTCCGAGGAACGGCTCGATCTCCGGACCCGGCCCCAGCGCCTGCTCGACGGCCTCGTCGGCGCCTGCAAGGCCGCCCTCGCCACCGGCGGTCTCCCCGCCACGGGCGGCCTCCGCCCGCAGGTCATGGTCACCATCGACTACCGCGACCTCCTCACCCGCCTCACCACAGGTAACGCACCAACCTCACAAGACATGACACCTTCCAGGCCACTCGGGCTGGCCGGGACCGGGTCGCTGGCCTTCACCGGACCCGTCACCGCCGCCACCATCCGCAAGATCGCGTGCGACGCGGACATCATTCCCGTCCTCCTCGGCACCGAGGGCCGGGTCCTGGACATCGGCCGGACCAGCAGAATCTTCCCGCCCCACATCCGCAAAGCCATCACCGCCCGCGACAAGGGCTGCACCTTCCCCGGCTGCACCATCCCCGCCCCGTGGTGCGAAGCCCACCACATCGACTACTGGTCCCGCGGCGGCCCAACCAGCACCGACAACGGTGTCCTGCTCTGCTCACACCACCATCACCTGATCCACAAAGAACAATGGACCATCCAGTCCCGCAACGGGACTCCCTGGTATATCCCGCCACCCCACCTCGACCCCCACCAAAAACCCCGACAAAACCACTACTTCACACGGTGACGCGCTGAGGCAGAGGAGAACCGCGGCCGATCCAGCAGTGCTGAGCGCGGAACTACCACTACGAACGAGGGCGGGGAACGAGAAGGCGCCGAGACAAGGAGATCGCGAGGACAAAGGCGCCGCTCGGCTGTGACACTCTCTCCCTGCGTTTGAAACCTAAGAATTCAGAATGAACATGCCGTCCGGGCCAGACGTCGCCCTCCGGGCGCCGGGGTTTGTGAAGACGCTGACGGACCATGGTGAGGAGTCGCAGAATGCTCCCAAATGCCAGTCAGAGAAGCGGTGACTGAGGCCAAGGCCGGCACCGACGGCGAGTTCATCCTGGGTTGCCGGGCCGCCGCGAGCCTGGGTGGTCGTGCCAATGACCAACTGTCCGGCTGGAACAAGGATCTCGGCAGCTAGGTCAAAGACGCCCCCCAGTTCCGCGTCGGTAAGAAACGCCGGCACGTTCCCGGACACCACGATTGCGTCGTACCTCGTGGGTAAGTCCACCAAGCCGAGCTTCCGTATGGACAGATCGGCGGCCGCAGCTTTCCGAAACCAGGCAGGGTCATGACATTCGGTTGCCACCTCGAGCACGGCAGGCGTCGCGTCGATACCGAACGCTTCATGGCCTCGTTCCCGCAGTGCGGCCACGGCGGAGCCGATCCCGCAGCCCACGTCGAGGATGACCGCCCCTCGCGGAACCAACGTGTCGACGAATCGAGCGTCGGCCTCCATGTCCCGCCCGGATTCCACCAGCCTTCGCATCTTGGCGGCATACGCGTCGTAGTCGGTGGCGGCTCGCCGCGTGCGACCGCTGTTCACTCCGTCCCCCGCGTCGGTCATCAGCGCCCGTCGACTCCGGACGGACGCCGCCAAAGATACGGCGTCGTGGTCGACACCCGGACCAGTCCGGAGCGTTCCAGGATTGGACGCGAAAACTCGGTCGAATCGCTGTGGATGAACGTCTTACCCAGATCCAACGCTGCACGCGCCCGGGCCGCCGTGACCGAGCGGTAGATGCCCCTCCCGCGCCATTCCGACCGGGTAACGCCACCCCAGATGCCAGCGAAATCGGTTCCGGGGACGGGTTCCAGGCGCCCGGCGCTGATGATCACACCGTCGTGTTCGGCCACCCACAGCTGCATTCCGTCGTCGCGGGCCGCGCGGCGCAACACCGCCTCGGCGTTGCCGTCCGAGGCGGGGCTGCCGAAGACCTCGTCCTGCATGGCGCACATCGCCCGGATGCCAGTCTCGTCGGACACCTGCCGGACGGTAACGCCCGGCGGGAGGTCGAGGTCGGCCGCCAAGCCGCTGGCCGCGCCGATCATGATCGACTCGGTCTCGTCGGCCTCCAGACCGTTCTCCAAAAGGGCGTCGTGCAGGCAGGGGGCGTGGTCGTGGCCGCGGCTCTTCCACTCGAAGCGGTCAATGCCGGGTTGGGCGCGGTAATACTCGACGGTCTCCGCCACCCACCCGGCGATCGTCGGCGCGTCTGCCCCGCCCAGATCCTGATAGGTGACGAACCCTCTGCCGCCGGGAAACGTGACGAGACGCAGCGGACCCAACCGTTCGACGGCCACCGCACTGGGAGTTTCCGCGTCGGTGCGAAGCTGCTGATCATAGGCCGCGAGGAGCTCAGTCGTCGTCATCGGGCCCACCATACAGCGGCGCGGCCGGGCGGCACTGTCATGCCGCGGTAGGCTCGGGCCATGCCGGAGCCCGTCGATCATGCCGCCGTCCGGTCCGCGTACGACACGGTGGCCGAAACCTATGCCCGGGTCCTGCCGGACCTCGGCTTCGAATCCGCCGAGGACCGGGCCATGATCCAGCGTTTCGTAAAGCATGTCGGCGCCTCGCCGGACAGAAAAGTGATCGACGCCGGCTGCGGCACCGGCCGGCTCGCCGCCCACCTCCGGACCGCCGGGCTGAACGTGAACGGTGTCGACCTCTCACCGACCATGGTCCGGGTGGCCGGGCGCCTGCACCCGGAGATCGAGTTCACGGCCGGCGAGCTCACCGCCCTGCCCGCCGACGTTGGTTCCGCGGACGGGGTCGTGGCCTGGTACTCGATCATCCACCTCGATCCGGAAGCGATCGACGCCGTCGCCCGGGAGTTCGCCCGGGTCCTCCGGCCGGCCGGCGCCGCACTGGTTGCCTTCCAGGCCGGAAGCGGCTCCCGCACCCTGACGCGCGCGTACGGGCACGACGTCGTGCTCCGCGCCGAACTGCACAACCCCGGCGACGTCGCGCGCAGCTTCGCCGCGCACGGCTTCGAGCAGGTGAAGCAAATGGTCCGCCCGCCGAGGGAGACGGAGAAGCAGCCCCAGGCCGTGCTCCTGTTCCGCAGGGGTGCCGGGGCCGCACCCGCCGGCCGACGGCCGCTGACGCCGTCGCGGTAAAGTGTCACCCGGAAGATTCCTTCCCAGCCCCGCGACACCCTTTTGAAAGGCTCACTGCCATGAGCATGCTCGGAACCAACTGGAAGATCCACGGAAACGGCAAGTCCATCCGCCCCGGCGAGGTCGTCCGGCCCGACGAGCGCCTGGCATGGCCGCTCACCATCGGCGTCGGCATGCAGCACGTCGTGGCCATGTTCGGCGCCACCTTCCTGGTTCCGATCATCACCGGCATGCCCCCGGCCACCACCCTGTTCTTCTCCGGCATCGGCACCCTGCTGTTCCTGGTCATCACCAAGGGCCGGATCCCCAGCTACCTCGGATCCTCCTTCGCCTTCATCGCCCCGATCATGGCCTCGCAGCAGCAGTTCGGCATCCCCGGTGCGCTCGGCGGCGTGGTGATGGCCGGCATCGGCCTCGCCATCATCGGCGCGATCGTGCAGAAGTTCGGGGCGGGCTGGATCAACCGCCTCATGCCCCCGATCGTCACCGGTGCGATCGTCGGCCTGATCGGCCTGAACCTCGCCCCCGCGGCCAAGAACAACTTCGACGCCGCCCCGATCACCGCCCTGATCACGCTCGCCGTCATCATCGTGGTCAGCGTCTTCTTCCGCGGCATCCTCGGCCGGCTGAGCATCCTGGTGGGCGTCGTCGTCGGCTACCTCGTCGCGATCATCCGCGGCGAGGTCAACTTCGCCAAGGTCGATGCCGCCGCCTGGATCGGCCTGCCGCACTTCCAGACCCCCGAGTTCCACCTCGGCGTCGTCGGCCTCTTCGTGCCGGTGGTCCTGGTGCTGGTGGCCGAGAACATCGGCCACGTGAAGTCCGTCTCCGCCATGACCGGGCAGAACCTCGACGGCGTCTCCGGACGCGCGCTGATGGCCGACGGCGCCGCGACGGTCCTCGCCGGCCTCGGCGGCGGCTCCGGCACCACCACCTACGCTGAAAACATTGGCGTCATGGCCGCCACCAAGGTGTATTCGACGGCGGCCTACTGGGTTGCCGGCCTCTTCGCCATGATCCTCAGCTTCTCGCCGAAGTTCGGCGAACTGATCGCCACCGTCCCGGCGGGTGTCCTGGGCGGCGCCGCCACCATGCTGTACGGCATGATCGGCGTCCTCGGCGTGAAGATCTGGGTGCAGAACAAGGTCAACTTCTCCAACCCGGTCAACCTCACCACGGCCGCCGTCGCCCTGATTGTGGGCATCGCGGACTACACCTGGACCATCGGCGACCTGAAGTTCACCGGCATCGCCCTCGGCTCGGCCGCCGCGCTGGTGATCTACCACGGCATGAAGGCCATCGCGACGGCCCGCGGAACCGTCGCCGAGCCCGAAACCGAGGACGGCGCCGTCGCCGCCGCAGCCCGGGGCGCCGTGAACGCAGCAGCCAAGCGCACCCCCAAAAAGCGCCGCTAAGCGCGGATCCGCGGCCGGGAACACGGCAAAGGGCGGCGCCTCTCCTGGAAAGGAGGGGCGCCGCCCTTGCTGTTTACTGCTGACGAGGCCGGTGGTTAGCCGGCGTTGAAGGACTCTTTGTCCTCGTCGTCGCGATCCTTCGGTGAGTGCTCCTCCGGCAGGTCCGTGCCGGAGCCGTCGGGAATGCCGGCGGCGTCCTGCCCGGACTCCGAGGAGAACGGGCGGCCCGGTTCGGCTTCCTCGGTGTTGGCCGAGTCCATGTCAGCTTCCGACGACGGCACGGCGCCGCCGTTCTCGGCTGCGGTCTCGTCGCCGGACTCGAAGCCCTGCTCGGTGCTCTCGTTTTCCGCGTTCATCTGCTCCTCCGTTCCTCCGAAGCGTCCCGCTCCGGGTTCTCCTGCACTGTCCTGGTCTTCCGCGCCGAACTGGCTCAGGTCCGGGGCGCCGGCCGGGAAGGTCTCACCGTCCGGGCTGTCCTGGTTGAGGCCTGCGGCGTCGAACGCTTCTTCGTCGCGCGGCTGGGCGAAGCTCTTTGTGTCGCCGCCGGGCATCTCCTGCTCGGCGGTGGGGGTACCGTAGCCGCCTGCTTCTTCCTCGACGACGCGGTGCTGGTCTTCAGACATATGCTTCCTCCTGGTTAGCGGCGGCCGGCGGTTAGCCTGGCAGAATTTCCCTGCTCTTCCACCGTACCCGAAATTCGTCAGTAAGCTTAGTACTAGAGTGAAATCTCAATAGAGGAGCAGCGATGGCGCGCACCGATGAGTCCCGGGAAGCCGGGCGGAGTGAGACCTTTGACGAGAAGATGGACCGCAACTGGGGCGAACTGCTGCAGGAACTCCGGGTGCTGCAGACGGGCGTGCAGATCCTTGCCGGTTTCCTGCTGACGCTGCCGTTCCAGAGCCGCTTCGAGAAGCTGGACAGCTTCGAAATCGGGCTTTATCTCTGCAACGTGGTCCTCGCGGCGCTCACCACGGCCCTGATTCTCTTGCCGGTCAGCGCTCACCGCCGGCTGTTCCGGCAGGGCCTGAAGGAGGTTCTGGTCTCCAGCGCGGACCGGATCGCGAAGACCGCCCTGGCCGCCGTTGCCCTTCTCAGCGTCGGGACGTCGGCCCTTGTTTTCGATGTCACGATCGGCCGGACCGCCGGGATTGTGGCCGGTGCGGTGCTCCTGGCGGTCCTGCTGGTGCTCCTGGTCCTGGTGCCGGACCGGCTACGGCGGAGGGCCAAAGGGCAACGCGCTTCGCATACCAGCACGTCTTCAGGCAACGGAGGAGGCAACGATGACTAAGTGGATGCGGGAGCATGGACTCCTGTTGGCCAATGCTGGCCTGTTCATTGTGTTTTTCGGGGGAATGGTGATCAGCGGAGCCGCCGACTACAGCGACGACCAACTTGCCCACGGGCACCCTGCCGTAAGTATCGGCGCCTATCTCGGCACCGGGGCCTTCCTCGAGGCGACGTTCGAGAACTGGGAATCCGAGTTCCTGCAGATGGGGATGTACGTCCTCCTGACGGTATTCCTCTTCCAGCGGGGGTCCTCGGAATCGAAGCCGTTGGGCAGGAAGTCACCGCAGGACGACGGTCCGGGTGCCGCGCGGGTAACGTCATCCTCGCCGTGGCCCGTGCGGCACGGGGGCTGGATCCTGAAGATCTACGAACACTCGCTCTCGATCATGTTCCTGGTGCTGTTTCTCGGCTCCGTGGCGCTGCATGCCGTCGGGGGCAGCGCCGAATACAACCAGGAGCAGATGGATCATGGCCAGCCGACCGTAAGCGTGCTCGGTTACCTTGCGACCAGCCGCTTCTGGTTCGAATCCTTCCAGAACTGGCAGAGTGAGTTCCTCGCGGTCGCCGTCCTGGTGGGAGCATCGGTCTACCTCCGCGAGAAGGGTTCACCGGAGTCGAAGCCTGTCGCCGAGCCCCACTACGAAACCGGCGCCTGAGCCCGCGTTAGTCCCTGCGTTCCGACACGCTGTCACGCCCGGCGTCGCCCTCCCGGTCTGATGCGCTCTGCTCCGACGCCGGCCGGTCCCCCTCAGCCGGGTGGTAGGTCTCGTCGAATGGCATCTCGTTGAGGTCCAGCAGTTCGTTTTCCTCCTGTCCCGCCACAAGCTCGTGGGCCTCCTCGACCGTGTCGACGCTCGGCATCGAGCCCATCAGCGGCCGGCCGGCGGTTTCTTTGATGAAGTAGACGGCGATCGCGCCAATCGCGGACGTGGCCATAAGGTAGTAGGCCGGCATCATTTCGTTGTTCGTCCCGGCGATGAGGGACGCGATGATGAACGGGGCGGTGCCGCCGAAGATGGCGACGGCGAAGTTGTAGGCGATGCCCATGGCGCCGTAGCGGCTTTCCGTCGGGAACAGCGCCGGGAGTGTGGAGGCGAGGTTGGCCACGTAGAACGTCAGCGGGAAGGCGATCAGCGCCAGCCCCAGCAGCGTGGACCAGATGGCTCCGACGCCGATAAGCAGGAACGCCGGGAGAGCCAGGACCACGGTGCCCAGCGATCCGATCCAGAGCACCGGACGGCGGCCGATCCGGTCCGAGAGCTTGCCCGTCAGCGGGATCGCGGCGGACATCAGGACCAGGATGGGGATGGTGAGCAGGGTGCCGTGGAGTTCGTCGTAGCCCTTGTTCGAGGTCAGGTACGTGGGCATGTAAGAGGTCAGCGCGTAACCCACCGTGTTGGCGGCGGCCACCAGGATCATCGCCAGCAGGATTCCGCGCCAGTGCGAGGCGAAGATGGCCACCGGGCCCTTCGCGTCCGCGGACTCACCGGATTCGCCGCCGGCCTGGGCGTCCAGGCTGGCCTGGAATGCCGGGGATTCCTCGATCTTCATCCGGAAGTAGATGGCAATCAGGCCGAGCGGACCGGCGATCAGGAACGGCAGCCGCCAGCCCCAGGCCTGCATGGTGTCCTGGCCGAGGGTGACCTGCAACAGCGTGACCAGGGCGGCGCCGATGGCGAAGCCCATGTAGCTGCCGAGGTCCAGGAAGCTGGCGAAGAAGCCGCGCCGGGCGTCCGGGGCGTGCTCGCTGACGAACGTGGTGGCGCCGGCGTATTCGCCGCCGGTGGAGAAGCCCTGGATCAGCTTGGTGGCGACCAGCAGCACGGCCGCCCAGATTCCGAGAGTGGCGTATCCGGGCAGCAGGCCCACCACAAAGGTGGACGCGGCCATGATGATCAGTGTCATGGCGAGAACCCGCTGTCGGCCGATCTTGTCACCGAGCCAGCCGAAGAACACCCCGCCGAGGGGCCGGGCCACAAAGGTGGCGCCGAAGGTTCCCAGCAGGAACAGGTTCTGGACGGTCTTGTCCGCCTCAGGCAGGAAGACCGGGCCCATGGTGGTGATCAGGTAGCCGAACACGCCGACGTCGTACCATTCCATGGTGTTGCCGACGATGGTCCCGCCGAGGGCCTTGCGCATTACACGCCGGTCCACGACATTGATGTGTTCGACCTCGAGCCGCCGTTCCCTGAGCTTGGGGCGGCGGGCGGTGCTGCGCTTCATGGACATGCGGATCTCCTGTCACGGCCACCGGTCTGCGCGTGGCCCTGGCAGGGGGTCACGGCCCCCAATGCAGCAATCTTATTCAGCGGGGAGCCGCTAAACCAGAGTCCCCACCCGCAGCTTAGGCACCCTCGAGCACCTGGCTGGTGGTCCAGGCGAGGTACTTGGCCGCCTTCGCCTGCGCCTCCTCGGGGCTCGGGGCCGAGTCCACGAGCTGCGCCGCGGCAACCACACCGCGCCGTTCCAGGTCCTCCGGACTGACCAGAATCCGGCCGGCGACCATGATCACCGGGATGCCAAGCGCGTGCGCGGCGTCGGCCAGCGCCACCGGGGCCTTGCCGGTCAGCGACTGCTCATCGAGGGACCCCTCCCCCGTGATCACCAGGTCCGCTCCGCGCAGTTTGTCGGCAAGGCCGGTGAGGCCCGCCACGAGCTGGAAACCGCTTTCCAGCGCTGCGTTACTGAAGGCCAGGAACGACGCCGGGAAGCCGCCGGCCGCGCCAGCGCCGGGGACGTTCACGTCCCGGCCGGTGGCCTGCCGAAGCACCGAGGCCCAGTTCCGCAGGCCCGCGTCGAGCCGTTCGACGGCGTCCTCGTCGGCGCCCTTCTGCGGGCCGAAGACGTGCGCGGCACCGTCCGAGCCGAAGAGCGGGTTTTGCACGTCGACGGCGATGCGCAGCGTCACGGCCGACAGCCGGGGGTCCAGTCCGCTGACGTCGACGGCCACAACGTCCGCAAGCGAGCCGCCGCCGAGGGGCACGACGTTGCCGTTGGCATCCAGCGGCTTGAGGCCCAGGGCGCGCAGGGCGCCGCTGCCCGCGTCGCTCATGGCGGATCCGCCCACGCCCAGGATGATCTCCGTGGCGCCGGCGTCGAGGGCGGCGGCGATCAGCTGCCCGGAACCGTAGCTGTGCGCCCGCAGGGCATTCTCCGGCGTCGGTTCCATGTGGGCGAGCCCGGAGGCTTGGGCCGTCTCGATGACGGCGGTAGCCCCGCCGAAGGCATCCTTCCGGAGCGCCCAGGCCGCGCCGATCGGCGCCAGGATAGGCCCGACGACGGCGTTCAGCCGCTCCTCGTAGCCGGCGCTGACCGCGGCCTCCAGTGTCCCCTCGCCGCCGTCGGCGACGGGCAGCTGCAGCACGGAGGCCTCGGGATAGACGCGGAGGGCCCCCTCGGCCATGGCGGCGGCGGCTTCGGCCGCGGTGAGGCTGCCTTTGAACTTGTCCGGAGCAATCAGGATGCGCATGGCTCCATCCTGCCAGCCGGGGCAGACAGCCACGGGCAGGGCCGGAGCGGCGAGCCGGTGCATCGGCGTCGCGGGGGTCAGGTCAGCGCTGGTCTGCGGCGCCCCCTCAGTCCCGCCATTGGCCGCGGTCTTGGAGCACGGCCTTGAGCAGGTCCGCCCGGTCCGTGACGATGCCGTCGACGCCGAGGTCGAGGAGCCGGTGCATCTCCGCCTCCTCATTGATGGTCCAGACGTGGACGTGCAGGCCATGCCGGTGGGCGCGCCGCACGAAGCCCGCCGTCACCACGGGAACCGCGCCGAACCGGACCGGGACCTGCAGGGCGTCGACCCCACGCAGCGCCCGCGCCGTCACGCGCCGCATCACCGGCGTCGGGAGCAGCGGACCCAGCAGCACGAAGAGCGCGTTGGAGGCCATGCCGGCGGAGCTGGCGGCCGGCCGGCTCAGGCGGCGCAGCACCGCGCGGCGGCGGCGGTCGGAGAAACTGGCCACCAGCACCCGGTCGTGCAGCCCGTGCCGTTCGATCGCCGCGGCGAGGGTTTCCACCGAGTTCCAGTCCTTGACGTCCAGGTTCAGCCTGGCGTCGGGGAATTCAGCGACGAGTTCGGCGAGCTGCGGGATGGGCTCGGTACCGGCGATGCGCGCCCGGGCCACCGTCTCGGCGGAGAGTTCGGAAACGCGCCCGGCCCCGTCGGTGACCCGGTCCAGGGTCTCGTCATGGAAGAGCAGCAGCACGCCGTCGGCGGTGGTGTGCACGTCGGTTTCCAGGTACCGGTAGCCCAGGCCGACGGCGGCGCGGAACGCGGCCATCGAGTTTTCCGCACCTTCCGGCGAGAACCCGCGGTGGGCGATGGCCACGGGAGTGGCTGGGCCGCCGTCGCGGGCGAGGAAGGGGTGCTCTGCGCTCATCCGGTCAGCGTACCGGAGCCGCGGTCCTAGCCGTGGGGCAGGATTTCGACGCCGTCGCTGCAGTGCAGCAGGGTGCGTCCGCCGCCGTCGAGGTCCACCCAGACGGTGGTGTGGTCCACGGTGAGCGCGTCCACGAATCCGGCCGCCTCGTAGCCCGGGGACATCCGCACCCGGACCCGGTCACCCTGGCGCAGGCTCTGCCAGTGGGCGTCCGGAGTGACCCGCCGCAGCGGCTGGTCGTCAATATGTCGCTTCACGTTCCTGGCCATGATTGCCCGCCCTCAGTCATCCGATCCGTTCCGTGACTCGAGCGTAAGAGGCCAAGGTGAACGGCAGTTGGCCGCAAGCTGGGAATCACATGTCCGCGGCGCGGGCGGGACTGCCGTACGGGCGGCGCGGCGGGTCAGCGCCGCGCGACGGAATGACGGCGGGTCAGGGCCGCGGGGTGAGGGTCAGGGCTGGCGGACGCCGAGGTCGGCGAGCCGTGCCTCCAGGATCTGGGCCACGCCGTCGTCGTCGAAGTGCGGGGCCGTGTGCGCGGCGGCGCGGATGGCGTCCGGGTGGCCGCTGGCCAGGGCGTAGCCGTGGCCGGCCCAGCGCAGCATCTCGATGTCGTTGGGCATGTCGCCGAACGCCACCACGTCCTCGGCGCCGAGGCCCAGGGCGCGGGCATACTCGGCGAGGGTCACGGCCTTGTTCACGCCCGGGAGGGAGAGCTCCAGGAGGGCCATGTTGGGGGCGGAGTGGGTGGCGGCGGCCAGGTGGGCGACGGCGGGCGAGACATCCGCGAGGAACTCGTCCGCGGTGCCTTCCCGGATGATCGCCATCAGCTTCACGACGGAATCGCCGGGACGGAGCGTCTCGTGCAGCGGGGCGGGGTGACCTCGTCGAGCAGGCCTGCCGAGTTGCCGCCCAGGAAGTGCGGTTCCAGGTGGAAGCCGTCGAGGGTTTCGGCGGCGAACAGCGCGTCCGGCCGAATGCCCTGGATGATCCGCCGGGCTTCGAAGACCGATTCGAGGGCCAGGGCGCGGGAGGACACCACCCGGTCGGATTCCAGGTCCCAGACCACGGCCCCGTTGGAGCAGATCACGGTTCCGGTGTGGCCCAGCTGGTCCCGGAGGGGTGCAGCCAGCGCGGCGGCCGGCCGGTGACGAACACCAGCTCCACGCCGGCGTCGCGGCAGGCGTGGAAGGCGCGGACGGTCCGTTCGCTGATCCTGCCGTCATGTCCCAGGATCGTTCCGTCGATATCGCTCGCTACCAGCCGCATGCTGCCAGTCTACGTCGGCGTCCCGGGCGGTGGCCCGGGACGCCGACGGTCAGTGCTGTTAGAAACTTCTCAGTGCTGTTCGTAGATGCCGGTCAGCCGGGCCCGCCCGATGCTGTGGCTGAAAAGGTTGAAGCCGAGGAACGCGGGGCTGCCATCCGCGTCGACGTCGAGGTGTTCGACGTCGACGGCGTGCACCACCACGAGGTAGCGGTGGGGGCCGTGGCCCTTGGGCGGCGCCGCTCCCACGAAGCCGGCGAATCCGGCGTCGTTCTTCAGCTGCAGGGCACCCTCGGGCAGGTGGGCGCCGTCCTTGGAGCCTGCGCCGGCCGGCAGCGAGGTGACGTCCGCGGGGATGTTCAGGACGGCCCAGTGCCAGAAGCCGCTGGCCGTCGGCGCGTCCGGGTCGTAAACGGTGACGGCGTAGCTCTTGGTGCCTTCCGGGGCGCCGCTCCAGCTCAACTGCGGGGATTCGTCCTCGCCGCCGGCGCCCATGAGCCCGCTGCGCTGCGGCGGCGGGAGGGTTTCCCCGTCGGCGAAGGATTCACTGCGGAGGTCGAAGGCGGGAACGTCCGGGAGCGGGGCATAGGGGTCGTGGGAGGTCATGGCTGCCTTTCAGGTCTAACGCGGAGGTCGGGAGCTTACGGGGCCGTGCTGGTGTTCACGCTACCAAGTTCCATGGCGGAGAGTTCCGCGCGGCCGGGCGGGTTGGCGCCGGCCCGGGAGACGGTGACGGCGGCGGCCGCCGCGGCGTGCACCAGGAGCTCGCGCAGGCTGCCGGCGGAGAGGGAGCGCAGCTCGCCGCGGTTCTGCGCGCCGTCCAGGCCGCGGTCCACGATGCCGGACAGCAGCGCCGCCATGAAGGAATCCCCCGCGCCCACGGTGTCCGCCACCTTGACCCGGGGCGCCGGCGCCTGCGCTTCGCCGTCGGCGTTGACGCCCCAGGGGCCGTCCGCGCCGCGGGTGACCACCACCAGCGCGGGGCCTTCGGAGCCGCCCAGCGAGAGCCAGCGCCGGGCCGAATCCAGCGGATCCACGCCGGGGTAGAGCCATTCGAGGTCCTCGTCCGAGGCCTTGACGACGTCGGCGAGGGCGACGAACTTTTCGGCCTGGTGCCGGGCGTAGTCGGCGTCGGTGATGATGCTCGGGCGGCAGTTGGGATCGAAGCCGATCGTGGCGGAGGGGTGGGCGCGCTCGACGGCGGCGAACACGGCGGCGGCGCCGGGCGCCAGCATGGTGGCGATGGAGCCGGTGTGCAGCAGGGTGGTGGCCTGCAGCATAAGCGGCAGCCGCTCGGTCAGGTCGGGCAGCTGCCAGGCGAGGTCGAAGGTGTAGCTGGCCGCCCCGGCGTCGTCGATCAGCGCCGTCGCCACGGAGGTGGGCAGGTCATCGGGGCCGAGGGGCAGCAGCACGGACCCGGATCTGAGGTGCGCTGCCACCGCTTCGCCGTATTCGTCCCGGCCGTAGCGGCCGATGAACTGGACCGGGTGGTCCAGCCGGGCCAAACCGATGGCGACGTTCAGGGGGCTGCCGCCGACGTGGGCCTGGGTGCCGGAGGACCGCTGGACGACATCTACCAAGGCCTCGCCAATGACTGTGAGCATGGTCATACTCTGCCAGAGAATCCGGTATGGCGCCGCTCCCGGGCCACTTTCTAGAAATACCCCCAGGGGTATATCATTGAGGCATGTCGACTCCCGCCCCCAGCCATGCCACACGCCGCGATGCCATCGGTTCCGCCGTCGTCCTTGGCCTGCGCAGCAACCTCCCGCAGTTCCTGCTGCTGGTGGCGGTCAACGCGCTGGTGGGTGGAACCCTGGGCCAGGAACGCACCGTGCTGCCGCTGCTGGCCGGCGAGGTGTTCCACCTGGACTCCTACAGCGCCGCCCTGACGTACATCCTGGCCTTCGGGCTGGCCAAGGCGGCCACGAACTACGCCGCCGGAACACTCTCGGACCGGTTCGGCCGCAAGCCGGTACTGGTGACCGGCTGGCTGATCGCTCTCCCGGTGCCGCTGCTGCTGATCTTCGGGTCCAGCTGGGCATGGATCGTCGCCGCCAACGTGGTGCTGGGCGTGAGCCAGGGGCTGACCTGGTCCACCACCGTGGTGATGAAGATGGACCTGGTGGGGCCGCACCGCCGGGGCCTGGCCATGGGCTTCAACGAGGCGGCAGGCTACCTGGGCGTGGCCGGCACCGCGCTCTTCACCGGCTATCTCGCGGCCACCTACGGCCTGCGGCCGGCACCGTTCCTGCTGGGCGCCGCGTTCATCGCCGTGGGGCTGGGCCTGTCCGTGCTCACCGTCCGCGAGACCCACCACCACGCCAAGGCCGAGGCGGCCTCCCGCGCCGGATCCGTGGCAGGTGCGGCGGCGGGTCCGGCTGCGGGCGCTGTTTCAGGCGGACTCAGCAGCCGCGAGGTCTTCACGCTCACCAGTTTCCGGGACCGCTCCCTCTCCGCCGTGAGCCAGGCCGGCATGGTGAACAACCTCAACGACGGCCTCGCCTGGGGACTGTTTCCGGTGCTGTTCACCAGCGCCGGCCTGCCGCTGGAGCAGGTGGGAATCCTGGCCGCCGTGTACCCGGCAGTCTGGGGCGCGGTGCAGCTGGTCACCGGGGCGGCGTCCGACCGCCTCGGCCGGAAATGGCTGATCGCCGGCGGGATGGGCGTGCAGGCGGCGGGACTGGTGATGGTCGCGGCGGGGCACGGGTTCGGCCCCTGGTTGGGCGCCGCCGTGCTGATGGGCATCGGGACGGCCATGGTCTACCCCACGCTGCTGGCAGCGATCGGCGACGTCGCCCATCCGGGCTGGCGGGCACGGTCCGTGGGCGTCTACCGGCTCTGGCGCGACGGCGGCTTCGCCGTAGGTGCGCTGCTGTCCGGCGTCCTTGCGGACGCCTACGGGATTCCGCCGGCGATCATGGTGGTGGCCGCCCTCACCGCGGCGTCCGGCGTGGTGGTGGCCCTGCGGATGCGGGGGACGGACCACCGGCGCTAAACGCCCACAAGGGGGCACCGCCGTCGGCGGACCATCGCAGCGGCCGAAGTCGTTAGGAACCCGCCGTCGTCAGGAACCTGCAGCGTCCTGCTGGTAGACGTCCGGGATGCCGTCCTGGTCCGAATCCCGGCGCTCCTCTTCCTCCGCGATCCGGTACTGCCGGTTCCGGGTGGTGAGCACCGCGCTGGCGAGCAGGGCCGCGATGAAGGACGCCGCCAGGATGCCGACCTTCGCGTGGTCGTCGTGGGGGCTGCCCTGGCCGAAGCTCAGCTCTGCCACCAGCAGCGAGACGGTGAAGCCGATGCCGGCGAGGATGGACACCCCGGTGATATCGATCCAGCGCAGCGAGCCGTCCAGCCGGGCGCGGGTCAGTTTGGTCAGCAGCCACGTGGTCGCCAGGATGCCGATCGGCTTTCCGAGGACCAGCGCCACGATGATGCCCAGAGCCACCGGATCGGAAAGCGCCGAGCCCAGGCCCTCCCAGCCGCCGACCGCCACCCCCGCGGAGAAGAACGCGAAGACCGGTACGGCCACGCCGGCCGAGATGGGCCGGAAGCGGTGCTCGAAGATCTCCGAGAGTCCGGGCCCGGCCTCGGGGCCGCCGCTGGCCTGCGAACGGATCACCGGGATGGCAAAGCCCAAGAGCACGCCGGCCACCGTGGCATGGATTCCGGAGGCGTGAACCAGGGCCCAGGTGATGACGCCCAGAGGCAGCAGGATCAGCCAGGCGGCGGGAGCCTTGAGGCCGAAGAACCGCCGGTACCGGTGGGCCAGGAACGTGTAGAGCCCCAGCGGTACGAGAGCCAGCAGCAGGGGCAGCACGTGCAGCTCCCCGGAATAGAACACCGCGATGATGGTGATGGCGATCAGGTCGTCCACCACCGCGAGGGTGAGCAGGAAGATCCGCAGGGCACTGGGCAGGTGCGAGCCGATGATGGCCAGGACGGCGACGGCGAACGCGATGTCCGTGGCGGTGGGAATGGCCCAGCCGCGGAGCGTTTCGGCGTTGCCCAGGTTCACCAGCACGTACAGCACCGCCGGCACCAGGACACCGCCGGCCGCGGCAGCCACGGGGACGATCGATTTGCTCAGTTGCCGGAGGTCGCCGGCGATGAATTCGCGCTTGAGTTCGAGGCCCACCAGGAAGAAGAAGATCGCCAGCAGGCCGTCCGCGGCCCAGGCGCCGAGGCTGAGGTTCAGATGCCAGGGTTCGTAGCCGATGGTCAGGTCGCGAAGCGCAAAGTAGCTCCCCGAGGCCGGGGAGTTTGCCCAGATCAGGGCGACGACGGCGGCGGCCACCAGCAGCGCGCCACCAACGGTTTCCTTGCGGAGGATCTCGCCGATGCGCAGTGATTCGGCGTAGCTGCCGCGGCTGAACAGGGCGGGACGGGTCGAAGCCGTCTTCTGGCCCGGCGGCTGCGGGGAAGGGGTCGTGGGTGTCTGGCTCATCTGGGAAGTCCTCACGGTGGGGTCGACGAAATTATGCCGACCAGACTTCCCGGCGCACCTGACTCCAGTCTAGGCGATAGGCCCGGCTGCACGTGGGCCGGTCCGGCCGCCGGGTCAGGCGAGCAGTTGCTGGACCATCTCCCGCGACTTCCGGTAGGCCGGCGCCTTTGTGTCGATGAGGGCGAAGTGGTCGCCGGGGACCTTGACCAGCTGCACCGCGGCTCCGGCGGCGCGGGCGGCGGAGGCATAGGTCTCGGACTGGCTGATCGGCACGGTGTCATCCTCCGTGGTGTGGAGCGCGACGACGGGCACGTTGAGGGGCACCGCGGTCATGGGGTCCGCATACTTATGCCGTTTGGGGTATCTTTCCGAGGAGCCGCCCAGGAAGTTGCTGACGGCCCCGTTGCTGAGGTCCAGCCGCTCCGCCTCGGCCAGGTTCAGCAGCCCGGACTGGCTCACCACGCCCGTCAGGTGCACCGCCGCGCCGTCGTCGTTGCGTTGCAGTTGCCGGTCCGCGTCAGGAAGTCCCAGCGCGCCCAGCCGGCTCCGCCCCGCGGCCCAGACCGCCAGGTGGCCGCCCGCTGAGTGGCCCAGCGCCACCACGCGGTCCAGGCCAAGGCCGTGCTCGCCGGCGGCATCCCGGAGCTTGTCGATGCCGTTCAGGACGTCCGCGAAGGTCTGCGGCCAGCCGCCGCCGTTGCCGGCCCGGCGGTACTCGAGGTTCCAGGCAGCCATTCCGTGGCTCGCGAGGTCCTTGGCCAGCGGCTCGCCCAGTTCGGCCCCGTACTGGGAACGCCAGTAGCCGCCGTGAATGACCACCGCCACGCCCCTGGTTTCGGTGCCGCCGGGCAGGAACAACTCGGCCCACTGGCTGGGGTCGTCCCCGTAGTGATACTTCTGCCGCTTCACGGTGTCCTCCGGGGGGCCGGGTGAGCATGCCACGGCGGCGGCCCCCAGAGCCGCCGTAGCCGCAGCACCGAGCAACACCCGACGCCGCAGATCAGCCATGCCCAGAGCCTACCGTGGGCCTGAGGCCGTACGGCGGAGGCCCGGGCGGACGTCCGCGGGGGAACCGGACGGCGGCGGGGCCCGGGCACACTGTCGGTGCCGCACCGTATGCTGGGGCGCATGGCAAGCAACTGGGACCGTCTGGACCCTGCACTGCGCGAATCGGTGCAGGAAAACGTGGAGCTCTACGAGCGGGTCCGCCCTGCCCTGAAACTCGTGACCCGGGACGTGCTGCTGACGCTGCGCACCATGCTGAAGGGCACCGAGGTGACCCCGCTGTTCGTCACCGGACGGACCAAGACGGTGGAATCCTTCCGCGAGAAGATCTCCCGGGTGGAGGAACCGGTGGAACCCGGGGCGCCGCCGGTGCTGAAGTTCCCGGACCCGTTCCGGACGCTCAATGACATGGTGGGAATCCGGGTGATCACCAAGCTTCCGGCGGAAAACGCCGTCGTGGCCAACCTGATCAAGCGGCAGCGGCAACTCTTCGACTGCCGCGGTGACCGGGAAAAGGACATCGGCTCGATCGAGTCCGGGACCTACGGGTACTCCAGCCGGCACCTGATCCTGCGCAGCATCCAGAATGAGGCGGTCAAGGAGTATCAGCAGGTCTTCAACCCGGAAGCCCAGCCCAACGGCAGCTACTTCTTCGAATGCCAGATCCGGACGGTCTTCGCCCACGCCTGGAGCGAGATCGAGCATGACATCCGCTTCAAGGCCGAGGACCCGCGCGCCTGGACCCCGCAGTTCGACCGGCAGTTCACCGCCACCGCCGCGATGCTCGAGACGGTGGAAAGCGCCTTCGCGGACCTGCACGAACGCTACGAAGAGGTCCGCAGCTACTGGGACATGGAGGGCGAGGGCGCCGCGCAGCTGACGCCGAACCGGATCCGCGACGTCTGGCGGACCCTGCTGCCGCACGTTGACCGGAAGGTCGACGACGACTGGGGCTGGGCCGCGGAGCTGATGGCGGCCCACGGGCTGAACCAGACCGTGGAGCTCGCGGGGCTGCTGAGCGCTTCCCGCATCACCGAGGTCCGCAAGGCCCTGGACCACCGCTACTCGCCCGGGCCGGACCGGCTGCTCGATGACCTGCTGCTCTGGGAGTACGGGCACGCGCACATCGACCTCACGGCCGAGCCCGCCGACGCCGTGCCGCACCCCCGCCGCGACAGCCTGCTGCGCCGCCTGAAGCAGATCGAACGCTACCGGCTCACCAAGGGGTAGGTTCCGGGACCCGGTTTAGAGCGCCGTGGGTTCCAGCCGTTCCTCGACGACGGCTGCCTCTGATGTTCCGGGCCGCTGGAGCCGCACCCGGTAGGCCGCCTTGCCGGGGGCTTCGGTGACCACGTTGGCGAGGTCGGTACCGCGGTAGACCAGGCCCACGCCGTCGTCGGTGCAGTGCGTCTCCCCCAACGTGCCGTCGGCCACCAGCCGGTGCACCGTGGGACGGCGCGCGGCCTCGGAATCGTAATGGACGCCGTTGTCGTAGGGCAGCAGCGCCAGCCCGTTGCCCACGGCCCGGAGTTCGGGGCCGAACGAGTCGGTGGTGCCGCCCTTGAACCAGCAGATGGACCCGGCGGAGACTCCGGCGAGGACCACGCCGGCCTCCCAGACGCGGCGGAAGATTTCGTCCAGGCCGTGGGCGCGCCAGACCGCCAGGAGGTTGACCACGGAGCCGCCGTTGACCCAGACGACGTCCTGGCCCAGCAGGTATTCCTCGATGTTCCCGACGTTCGGCATGGTGAAGAGGTTCAGGTGGCTGAGGCCGAACCCGGCCACCCTGCCGGCCTCGCTGAGTTCGTGGTTGAACCAGCGCTGGTCGCCGCTGGCCGTGCCGACATGGCTGATGCGCGGCGCGCGCCCGGAGACACCGGACAGGTCGACGGCGTGATGCACCAGTTTGTTGAACTCGAGGCGGGTCCGGGTGCCGGGGCGCAGGCCGCCGGAGGTTGCGAGGATGGTGGGACTGTCGGCGGTCATGGTGCGGGTTCCTCCGGCGGGGTCAGGGGCGGTGTGCTTCGAGACTAGCCGTCATCTGCTGCCGGGCCCCGTAGCCGTCCAGGCCCAGGCGCCCTTCCGTTTCCAGGAGCAGGCGCTGGAACGACGTCGTGGGCACCGTGGGGACAAACCCGAGCCGGGCGTAGAACGGTGCATTCCACGGCACGTCGACGAAGGTCCGCAGCGTCAGCTCGGGATAGCCCCTGGCCGCCGCGTCTTTCGCGGCCAGCACCAGGGCCGTTCCCATACCCCGACGGCCATACTCCGGAAGGACGGACACCTGCTCAAGGTGCGCAGCACCGTCCCGTTCGATGACATGGACGAATCCGGCGGCGCCGCCCTCCGGGGATTCCGAAACGAGGAGGAATCCCGGCTCCGCCGCCCGCTCCGCGCCCGTCGGTGCCGGATCCCAGGGCTCTGCGTTCAACCAGTCGGTCAGGAGGCGGTCAGCGGCGTTCTCGATCCGCTCGAGGGCCTCGAAATCGGCCTCCATGGCGGGTCGGATCAGCGGCTTCACGGCCACATCCTATGACCTGGCCCCGAAACCTTGCCGGACCTGAGGCACGGAACCACGCCGCCCGGACGCGCCCGCTCGAAGCCGGCCGGGCGGGCCAGCGGCTACCTTTGGAGGCAGGCGGCAGCGTCCCGGCCGCCCCCACAGCCGAAAGAAGGTCTGGATGGACAGCGACGCCGGTGCATGGTTCCTCAGCGGCCCGGAGCGGGGTAATCCCGCCAGCGAGGTGCAGGACGGCCGGAACGGAGGTCCCGCCTGGTCTGAGGGGAACCTGGTCCGGCCCCTGGTCCACGGGGTCACCTACTTCGCCCGCCTGCACGAGGAACTGTCCTCGCTGACCGCCGGCGACCGCGTCTGGTTCACGGACTGGCGCGGCGACGCCGACGAGCGCCTGGTGCCCGACGGCCCCACCATCGGCGACCTGCTGGCTTCCCTGGCGCGCTCCGGCGTCGAGGTCCGCGGCCTGGTGTGGCGTTCCCACGGTGAGCGCATTTCCGCACCGATCAGCGGCCGCTCCAACGAGCTGCTGGGCCGCGAGATCAACGACACCGGCGGCGAAGTCCTGCTCGACCAGCGGGTGCGGATGTTTGGCTCCCACCACCAGAAACTGGTGGTGATCCGGCGCCGGGACGATCCTGCCCGGGACGTGGCGTTCGTCGGCGGCCTGGACCTGTCGCACAGCCGCAGGGACGACGCAAACCACGCCGGGGATCCGCAGGCCGTGGAGATGGACCCGCGCTACGGTGAGCGCCCGCCGTGGCATGACGCCGCCCTGGAACTGCGCGGGCCCATCGTGGCGGACGTGCTGGCCGTCTTCGCCGAACGCTGGAACGATCCCCACCCCCTGGACCGCAAGACCCCCTACCGGATGCTGCTGCAGCGCCTGGCCCGGATGCCGCGGCATCCGGAACCGCTGCCGGAGACCGCCCCGCCGCCCCCGCCGGCGGGCAGCCACGCGGTCCAGGTGCTGCGCACCTACGGGGTGAAGCGGCCGCCCTTCCCGTTTGCGCCCGACGGCGAACGCAGCATCGCCCGTGCCTACGCCAAGGCGTTCGGCCGCGCGAGGTCGCTGATCTACATCGAGGACCAGTATCTGTGGTCCCTCGAGGTGGCGGACGGGATCGCCGACGCCCTGGAACACAATCCCGACCTTCGGGTGATCGCCGTCGTGCCGCGCTACCCGGACTCGGACGGCCGCCTCGGCGGTCCGCCGCGACGGCTGGGCCAGCTCCAGGCCCTGCACCGGCTGCACCGGGCCGCCCCGGACCGGGTGTCCGTGTTCGACCTGGAAAACGCCGCCGGAACCCCGGTGTACGTCCACGCCAAGGTCTGCATCATCGACGACACCTGGTTCACGTGCGGCTCGGACAACTTCAACCTCCGGTCCTGGACCACGGACAGCGAATTGACCTGCGCCGTCGTGGCCCCGGCTTTGGCCCGGCAGCTCCGGCGCGAACTCTGGGCCGAGCACCTGGGCCTGGACCCGGCCGACCCCCGGATGGACGACGCCGATTCCTGGGGAGACCTCTGGAAAGGGACGGCCGCCGCCCTGCAGCACTGGCACGACGGCGGCCGCACGGGGCCCCGACCCGCGGGCCAGGTACGCCGCCACACCGTCGAGACCGTGACCCGGCTGCAGCGGCTCTGGGCGGAGCCCCTCTACCGGCTCATCGTCGACCCGGATGGCCGGCCCCGACGGCTGCGGGGAACCACTCAGTTCTAGGGACAGGCTCCGGCCTGTCAACGGCTGCACGGACTGAACCGACCCTGACCTGCTGGTCTTTGCTGGAAGCGTTTTCGGCGCGCCGCTTGGCAAAAGATCGCAAGCACCCTTACTATTTCCCCTGAAGCGGCCCTCGGGCCGGGACTCACCAAGAACCATCCATATCTTCACCCAAAGAGTCATCAAGGAGTCATCATGTTGCTTTGGATCGCGATTATCCTGGCCGTTCTCTGGCTGCTCGGCCTGCTCGGCAGCATCGGCGGCGGGTTCATCCACCTGCTGCTCGTCGTCGCCGTCATCGTCCTGATCTTCCACTTCGTCCGTGGTCGATCCTCGCGCGTCTAAGTACCGCGGAACCCGGCAATGGCGGGGGTGCTGACCTGGTCGGCTCCCCCGCCATTGCCATGTCCGGGCTAGCCTAGATCCGGTGGCCACCCGGGCTGCCGCCGGCCCTCGGGCCGGGGAAGGGAGTCCCGTGAAGAAGATCCTGTCCCGCGAACCCGGCTGGCGTCGGGAGGGGCAGATGCCCGACTACCGCTTCTCCCTGGCCAACGAACGAACCTTCCTGGCCTGGATCCGCACCGCGATGGCCATCCTCGCGGGGGCTATCGCCATCGACCAGCTCACGCCGCAGATCGCGCCCCAGCCGGTGCGGGTAGTGCTGTGCCTGGTCCTCTCGGTCATCGGCGCCCTGCTGGCCGTCGAGGCCTACCGCCGCTGGGCCCTCCAGGAACAGGCCATGCGGAACAACCGCGAACTCCCGCACGCCTGGCTGCTGGTGGCGATGACCGGAGTCATCGCCGCGGCCGCCGTCGTCTTCGCCGTCCTGATACTGCTGGGCCGATGAGCGCCGCGGCCGACGGCGGAGCGGTCCAGGGCCGGGATCCCGGCCTTCAACCGGAGCGGACCTCGCTGGCATGGCGGCGGACCTTACTGGCGCTCCTGGTGGCGGACTTCTTCATCTGGCGCTCCTGGCTCACGCACCTTGGGTTGGAACACAGCCAGGAACACTCCCCCGAACAGGGCGGACCCGGCGGCTACGCGCTGGGCCTCGGAATCGCCGCCGCGGCTGCCGCGGCGGCAACGGTGCTGATCGCGGGCTGCGTGATTGTCCGGGCCCGGGTCCTGCGGCGCGACACCGACGCCCCCTCCGCCGCGTTGCTTCGGACGGCCGCCGGTGCGGTCCTCCTGCTCGCCGCGGCGGTGGCCGCCAGCCTCGTCCTTTCCCGCTGACCCCACGCAAGGGATCGGTTCACGACGACGGCGCCCGCTGTCATTGACCGCCGGCAGGAGCCTTACGCGATGCCGGTGGTGCCGAGCAGCAGGCCGACGGCGTAGGTGAACGCCATGGCCAGCGCACCGCCGATCACCAGGCGCAGGGTGGCCTTCCGCTTGGAGCTGCCGCCGATCCTGGCGCTGATCGTGCCCGTGATGGCCAGGGCGATGACGACGGCGACGAAGGTCAGCGGAATGCGCACCTCCGCGGGAGTCAGGATGATGGTCAGGAACGGAAGGATCGCGCCAACGGTGAAGGCGATGGCCGAGGCCATGGCGGCGTGCCAGGCGCTGACCACTTCGTGCTCGTCGATCTTCAACTCAGCCTCGAGGTGCGCACCCAGCACGTCGTGGTCGGTCAATTCCCGGGCCACCGTCTGGGCCGTGGCCTCCGAGAGTCCCTTGGCCTGGTAGATCGCGGCGAGCTCCGCCAGTTCGCCCTCGGGATCCTCCGCCAATTCGCGGCGTTCCTTCTCAATCAGGGCACGCTGGCTGTCGCTCTGGCTGCTGACGGAGACATATTCCCCAAGAGCCATAGATACGGCGCCACCGACGACGGCGGCCGCGCCGGCCACGAGGATGGGGGTGACATCGTTCGTCACACCGGCCACGCCCACCACGGTCGCGGCGACGGAAACGATGCCGTCATTCGCGCCGAGGACGCCGGCCCGCAGCCAGTTCAGCCTCGCGGCAATGCTCTCGTCGTGCGGTTCATTGGCGTGCAGCGCGGCGTCAGTCATGGCCTTAGTAAAACACCCGGCGGCGGGCCGCGCCACGGTGGGCCGCCGGCGGGCGGGGAGGGACGCACGCCGTCGGACCCGCCGTCGGACCCGCCGAGACCCGCTTGAGACCCTTCGGAAGGCCACACAGAGGGGCCCTTCCGGCTCTGGCGCAGCCACGGACCCGTGCCTAGAGTGGCCCCCAAACGCTCAAAAGACGGTCCAACGAAGGGACTTCGATGTCATTTCAGGCCTACCTTGACTCCATCGAGGCGAAAACCGGACTCACCCCCAGGGAGTTCCTCGATGCCGCCCGCGACAAGGGCATGACGGGCAGTTCCGTGAAGGCCGGGGAGATCCTCGACTGGCTCAAGGCCGACTACGGGCTGGGCCGCGGCCACGGGATGGCCCTGGTGCACGTGTTCAAACACGGCCCGGGCATCAGCGCCAAGCACGTCGGAACCACCGGCGCGCACAGCGACGCCACCGACACGCTCTGGCTCGACGGCAAGGACTCGAAGCCCAGAACTTAGTCCCGGGGCACGCCGTCGAGGGTCAGTGCCCGGCGCCGAGCTTTCCGCCGAGCCGTTCCTGCATCCGGACGCTGGCGTCGTTGAGACCCACGATCTTCACGTCCTTGCCATGGTGGCGGTACTTCTCCGTGATCGCGTCCAGCGCCGCCACGGTGGAGGCATCCCAGAGGTGGGACGCGTGCAGGTCGATCACCACAAACTCCGGGTCCAGCGCATAGTCAAACTGCGTATAGAGCTCGTTCGAGGAGGCGAAGAACAGCTCGCCGGTCACCGTGTAGGTGGCGGTGTCATGGCCGCCGGCGGTGGTCACCGTGCGGTCCACGGTCACGAAGTGCGCCACGCGGCGGGCGAACAGCACCATGGCCACGAGCACCCCGACGCCGACGCCGACGGCCAGGTTGTGGGTGGCGACGGTGCCGATGACCGTGGCCACCATGACCGCCGTCTCGCTCTTGGGCATCATCTTCAGGGTGCGGGGCCGGATGCTGTGCCAGTCGAAGGTGGCTACCGATACGAAGATCATCACTGCCACCAGCGCCGCCATCGGAATCAGGGACACGATGCCGCCCAGCACCACCACCAGGATCAGCAGGAAGACGCCGGCCAGGAAGGTGGAGATCCGGGTGCGGGCGCCGGAGGCCTTGACGTTGATCATGGTCTGGCCGATCATCGCGCAGCCACCCATGCCGCCGAAGAAGCCGGTCACGATGTTGGCCACGCCCTGGCCCCAGGCCTCACGGGACTTGGGCGAGCGGGTATCGGTGATGTCGTCGACCAGCTTGGCCGTCATCAGGGACTCCAGCAGACCCACGAAGGCCATGGCCAGCGAGAACGGGAAGATGATCTGCAGCGTCTCGAGGGTGAACGGGACGGACGGGATCAGCAGGGACGGCAGCGAATCCGGCAGGGCGCCCTTGTCCCCCACGGTCGGGACGGCGACGGCGGCCAGCACGGTGATGAGCGTCAGCACGACGATCGCCACCAGCGGGGCGGGGACGGCGGTGGTCAGTTTCGGCAGGCCGAACACGATCACGAGGCCGAGGGCCGCCAGCGGGTAGACCAGCCAGGGGACGCCGAGGAGTTCGGGGACCTGGGACATGAAGATCAGGATGGCCAGGGCGTTGACGAAGCCCACCATGACCGAGCGCGGGATGAACCGCATTAGCTTCGCCACGCCGGACAGCCCCAGGATGATCTGGAATATGCCGGCGAGGATGACCGCCGCGATGAGGTAGTCCACGCCATGTGAGGCGACCAGCGGCGCCATCACCAGGGCCACGGCCCCCGTGGCGGCGGAGATCATGGCGGGACGACCGCCCACGATCGAAATCGTGACGGCCATGGTGAAGGAGGCGAAGAGGCCGATCCGCGGATCGACGCCGACGATGATTGAGAACGCGATGGCCTCGGGAATCAGCGCGAGGGCGACGACGAGGCCGCCGAGGACCTCGGTCTTCAGCCGCCGCGGGGAGGCGAGGGTGGCCCTGACGGACTGACGTTCTTCGGGGGTTGGGGCGGGTGCGGGCACGGCGGTTGTCACGGCCACTGCTGGCTCCGTTTCTGATTGGGGGCGCCGGGGCGCCACGGATCCCGGGACCGGCCCGGGTCTGGCGAATTCTGTGATGCGTCGATTGCGGGCGCCACACTGCGCCGAAGAAGAGCGGGACGGCTTGGCCATCACACCGCGTCTTCATCAACTCTACCCTAACGTGATGGTAGAGTTGAACGTCGAGCGGACGGAGACCTTCATGACGGCCAAAACCACCACCATGCACATCGGCGAACTGGCGGAACGCACGGGCCTGTCCCTGCGCACCATCCGGCACTACGACGACGTCGGCCTGCTGCCCGCGTCCGCCCGCACCGAGGGCGGCTTCCGCGTCTATTCGGAGACCGATGCCGATCGCCTGATGGTGATCAAGCAGATGAAACCGCTCGGATTTTCCCTGGAGGAAATGGCCGAAATCCTGGCCCTGCTCGGCACGGAGGCCCCTACGGCCACCACCGCACTTGCCGAATTCCTGGAACGCGCCGAAATCCAGCGCGCCAAGATGGCCCGCAACCTCGCCCAGGCCGACGAGTTCATCACCATGCTGAGCCGCCGGACCGCCTAGACTCCGCCTGACACACTCCCCGCGCCCCCGGTCACAAAGTGGCCGCGCGGACGCGCCGAGTGGCACCATTCTTGGATGCTTGAGGCAACTAAATCTTCAGAGTCCCGCACCGACGCGGACACCCCGGCCAATCCCGCCCTCGCCGCCGAGGCCCGGATCGCCCGCATCGCCGTCACGGTCTTCCCGCTCCTGGTGGTGGTGGCCGGCGTCGCCGGCTTCCTGGCACCGGGCGCCTTCAAGCCGCTCGCACCGAGCGTCCCGTATCTGCTCGGCATCATCATGTTCTGCATGGGACTGACCCTCACGCCGCCGGATTTCGCCTCCGTGGCGAAGCGGCCGTGGGCCGTGGTGCTGGGCATCGTGGCGCACTACGTCATCATGCCGGGCGCCGGCTGGCTGATTGCCCAGGCGCTGCACCTCGAGCCCGAACTCGCCGTCGGCGTCATCCTGGTGGGCTGCGCGCCGTCGGGCACAGCCTCGAATGTGATGGCTTTCCTGGCCAAGGGCGACGTCGCCCTTTCCGTCGCCGTCGCCTCCGTCTCGACGCTGATCGCCCCGGTGGTCACTCCCCTGCTGGTGCTGTTCCTGGCCGGTTCCTACCTGCAGATCGACGCCGCCGGAATGGTGCTGGACATCGTCAAGACCGTGCTGCTGCCCGTCGTCGCCGGCCTCCTGGCGCGCCTGTTCCTCAAGCGCGTGGTGGCGAAGGTCCTCCCGGCCCTGCCGTGGGCCTCGGCCGTGGTGATCTCCCTGATCGTGGCGATCGTGGTCGCCGGCAGCGCTAGCAAGATCGTCGCCGCCGGCGGCATCGTCTTCCTCGCCGTGGTGCTGCACAACGGCTTCGGCCTGGGCCTCGGCTACCTCGCCGGCAAGCTGGGCCGCCTGGACGACAAGGCCCGCCGCGCCCTGGCGTTCGAGGTGGGCATGCAGAACTCCGGCCTGGCCGCGACGCTGGCCACCGCGCACTTCAGCGCCCTGGCCGCCCTGCCCTCGGCCGTGTTCTCGCTCTGGCACAACGTCTCGGGCGCCATTGTGGCCGCTTGGCTGGCCCGCCGTCCGCTGCGCGACGCCTAAGCCGCTTTTCGTTTCACCGGCTGGGCCTCAGCCGATCCGTGCCGCCTCGTCCAGTGTGCGGGCCTCGAAGTGCTCCAGCATGGGGCGGATCGCGGCGAGCCCTTGGGCGAACGTCGGGGAGCCGCGCCACTGCTCAATTTGCTCCAGCGACTCCCAGGCGCCGGTACTGATGAAGCGCTGGCGGACGTCCGCGTCGTGCATCAGCACGGCTTGGGCGCCCGGGTAGTCCTCCTCGGTCTTCCTGGCCAGGTCCCGCCAGGCCTGGACAAAGTCATTCTCGCGGCCGGGATGCACCAGCCAGATCCCCAGGCTGTAGACAGACATGGCCCGCCTCCGTTCTCGATGTGGGGCTGATTCCCCCAGCATCGGACTGGCCCGCGGGCGCCGGTAGGGCCGGACTGCCCGCCGGCCGCTAGCCGATCAGGGCCAGAACCGCGCCGGCGCTGACGGAGCCGCCGGCGTCCGCCCGGACGTCGGTGAGGGTGCCGTCCCGGTGGGCGGAAACCTGGGTTTCCATCTTCATCGCCTCGAGGACCACGACGGCGTCGCCCGCGGCGACCTCGGTCCCGGGCTCCACCAGCCACTTCACCACGGTGCCGGCCATGTCGGCGCGGAGTTCGGCTGGGTCGGCCTCCGCGGGGCGGGTGTCCGCCCGGCCGGCGTCTGCGCGACCGCCGGTTTCGGCGTCGTACCCGCTCCCACCCACTGCCGCACCGTTCCCGCCGCGCATCCAGCCGTCCAGCAGCTCCGCGGGGAGCCCGACGGCGAGGCGTTTTCCGTCGACATCCACGGTGATGGTGCGGCGGGCGCCCTCGGGTGCGGCCGGGCTGTAGCGGGGGTCGGCCGGGATCCGGTCCGCGAAGTCCGTCTCGATCCAACGGGTATGGACGTTCAGGGCGTCGGGGGCGGTGAAGTCGGCGGCGTCGAGGACGGCGCGGTGGAACGGCAACACGGTGGCGACGCCGGTGATCTCCAGTTCGGCGAGGGCACGGCGGGCGCGGCGGATGGCCTGCTGCCGGTCCGCGCCGGTGACGATCAGCTTGGCCAGCAGCGAGTCGAACTGCGGCGCCACGATCGAGCCGGCGCGCACGCCGGAGTCGAGCCGGATGCCCGGGCCGGTGGGGCCGCTGAAGCCGGTGACGGTGCCGGGCGAGGGCAGGAAGCCGCGGCCCACGTCCTCGGCGTTGAGCCGGAATTCGAAGGCGTGGCCGCGGGGTGCCGGGTCCCCGTCGAGGCCCAGCGGCTCCCCCGCGGCGATCCGGAACTGCTCCTGCACCAGGTCCACGCCGGTGGTTTCCTCGGTGACCGGGTGCTCCACCTGCAGGCGGGTGTTGACCTCGAGGAAGGCCACGGTCCCGTCGGCCGCAACGAGGAATTCCACGGTGCCCGCGCCGGTGTAGCCGGCCTCCCGGCAGACGGCCTTCGCGGCGTCGTAGATCTGCCGGGTCTGCTCGTCGGTCAGGAACGGTGCCGGGGCCTCCTCGACCAGCTTCTGGTGGCGGCGCTGGAGTGAGCAGTCGCGGGTGCCGACGACGGCCACGTTTCCATGCGTGTCGGCGAGGATCTGGGCCTCGACGTGGCGGGGCCGGTCCAGGCACCGCTCAACGAAGCACTCCCCGCGGCCGAACGCGGCGACGGCCTCGCGGACGGCGGAGTCGAAGGCCTCCTCGACCTCGTCGAGGGAGCGGACCACCTTCAGGCCGCGGCCGCCGCCGCCAAAGGCCGCCTTGATGGCCATGGGCAGGCCGTTCTCCTCGGCGAAGGCGCGGGCCTCGGCCGCGGAGCCCACCGGTCCGTCGCTGCCGGCCACCAGCGGGGCTCCGGCGCGGACCGCCGTCTCGCGGGCGGTGATCTTGTTGCCCAACAGCAGAATCGCCTCCGGGGACGGCCCGATCCAGGTCAGCCCGGCGTCCAGGACGGCCCGGGCGAAGTCTGCGTTCTCGGAGAGGAAGCCGTAGCCGGGGTGCACGGCGTCGGCGCCGGACGCGGCGGCCGCGGCGAGCAGCTTGGGGATGCTCAGGTAAGTCTCGGCCGGCGAGTTGCCGCCGAGCGCGTAGGCCTCGTCGGCGGCGGAGACGTGGAGGGCATCGGCGTCGACGTCGGCGTACACGGCCACGGAGGCGAGCCCCGCGTCGTCGCAGGCCCGGGCTATCCGGACGGCAATCTCTCCTCGGTTGGCGATCAGGACCTTGCGCATCAGGAACTCACTTCTGTGTCGGAGACTGTGGGGGCGGCGGGCGTTGCCGCGGGGGCGTCGGTGTGGTTGTCGCTGTCGCTGTCGGCCCAGCGGAAGCGGATGGTTCCGCCGATGGGGACCTGCCCCGCCCGGTCCAGGTGCGCGTCGACGACTACGGCGATCACCGGGTACCCGCCGGTGACGGGGTGGTCGGCCAGGAAGAGCACGGGCAGGCCCTCGGGCGGGACCTGGAGCGCACCGGAGACGGTCCCCTCGCTGGCCAGTTCACCGTCCCGGGTGCGGCGCAGCGGTGTGCCGTCCAGCCGCATACCCACGCGGTTGGACTGCGGCTTCACGGTCCACTCCTGGGCCGTAAGGGAGTCCAGGGCGGCCCGGTCGAACCAGTCCGCGCGGGGCCCGGGGATGACGTCGAGCACGGTCACGCCGTCGTCGGGGAAGTCGGGCTGGACCTCGGGGTGGCCCACCACGCCGGACTCGGTGCTGCCGCCGGCGGCCAGCGTCTGCCCGGCTGCCAGAGGGGCCGGGCCGAGGCCGGCGAGCGTGTCGGTGGACCGGCTGCCCAGTACCGGCGGGACATCGACGCCGCCCCGCAGGGCCAGGTAGCTGCGGAACCCGCTGGCGGGGGCACCGAGGGTCAGGGTCTCGCCGTCGAGCAGCGCGAACGGGGTGGCCATTGGCACGGTGCGGTCGAGGGCCGCGCCGTCGTCACTGGCCGTGATGGTCAGCTCGCCGGGAGCACCGGTGACGGCGAGGACCTGGTCGCCCACGGCGCGGACCTGCAATCCCCCGGCCACCGTCTCGATCACGGCGGCGGACGCCGCGTTCCCCACCAGGCGGTTGGCCCGCCGGAGCGAGGCCCGGTCCAGGGCCCCGGCCGCGGATACGCCCAGGCCGGCGTGGCCGGTGCGGCCAAGGTCCTGGATCAGGCTCTGCAGTCCGGGCGACATGATGCGAAGCCCGGAGGAGGCTTCCTGCGCCGGCGCGTCTGTGGCCGGCGCGGATTCGGGGGCGATGTTCAGGCTCTCCCGGACCGCGCGGAACTGGATCCGCTGGCCGGGGGCGGCGAGGGCGGGCTGGTCCCGGCTCAGGTCCCACATCCGGGCGGTGGTGTGTCCGATCAGCTGCCAGCCGCCGGGTGAACGGCGCGGGTAGACGGCTGAATAGGTGCCGGCCAGGGCGACGGCCCCGGCGGGGACGGCGGTGCGGGGCGAGCTGCGGCGCGGCACCTCCAGGGCGCTGTCTTCGCCCAGCAGGTAGCCGAAGCCGGGGGCGAATCCGGCGAAGGCCACGGTCCAGAGCTGGCCTGTGTGGGCGGCGACGACGCCGTCGGGGCCCAGCCCGGTCAGCCGGGCCACCTCGGCGAGGTCCTCGCCGTCGTACACGGTGTCGATGACCACCAGGCCACCGTCGCGCTGGACCGGGGTGGTGAGGTCGAGTTCCGGGAGGGTGGCGGCGATGCGGCGGGCGGAGGCCGGGGAGTCGGCGGTGACCAGGACGGTCCGGGCGGCGGCCAGCACGTCCACCTGGCCGGGCAGCGGGTGTTCCTGGAGCAGGGCCTGCAGGGCCAGGACGTCTCCGGTGCCGGCGAGTTCGGCCAGGACCGCGCGGGTCCCGGCCGGGCGGACGCCAACCACCCTGCCCGTCCCCGCCTGCAGTGCCTCCCCCGTTGTCTGGGTCATCACGGGCCTAGACAAACGGGGCGGTGCCGATGCCGGCGTCGTTGAGGGCGGCGCGGACCGCAGCCGACATGGCCACGGCGCCGGGTGAATCGCCGTGGACGCAGATGCTTTCGGCGCGGATCTTCAGGATGGAGCCGTCGATCGCGCGGACGGCGGAGTCCGTGGCCATCCGGAGGACGTGTTCGGTGACCTCGGCGGGGTCGTGCAGGACGGCGTCCCGGCGGGTGCGGGAGACCAGGGTTCCGTCGGGGTTGTAGGCGCGGTCGGCGAAGGCCTCGGTGACGGCACGGAGACCGGCGGCCTCGGCCAGGCGCAGGACCTCGGAGCCGGGCAGTCCCAGGATCGGCAGGCCCGGGTCCACCGACTTCACGGCGTCGACGACGGCCTTCGCCTGGGCGGTGTGCGAGACGATCGCGTTGTAGAGGCCGCCGTGGGGCTTGACGTAGGTGACCTTGCCGCCTTCCGTGGCGGCGAGGGCCTGCAGCGCGCCGATCTGGTAGACGACGTCGTCCGCGAGTTCGCCCGGGTCGATGTCCACGAAGCGGCGGCCGAAGCCGGCCAGGTCGCGGTAGCCGACGTGCGCGCCGATGGTGACCCCGGCGGCGACGGCGTCCCGGCAGGTCTGGCGGATGACGCTGGGGTCGCCGGCGTGGAATCCGCAGGCGACGTTGGCGCTGGAGACGGAGCGGAACATGGCGGCGTCGTCGCCGAGGCTCCAGCGCCCGTAGGATTCGCCGACGTCGCTGTTCAAGTCAATGGTGTTCAGCCCGATGGTGGCCATGTGTGATCCTCGTCTCAAGGTTGCTTCCTACCTAGGATGCACCATGAACGAGGATTGTTCAACAATTTTCTGTGCGGGTCAGCGCTTTCCCTTTTGCGGGAGCCCTTGCCGCGGCCCTTGTCCGGGTTCGGGGCATAGCGCTGGGCGACCTTGGGCTGCTTGACGGCCGGTCCGCGGCGGTCCGGCTTGGGTGCCCGCTTGGGCTTCTCCTGCTGGGCGGAGGGCTGGCGGGAGCTGGCGGCGGTGCGTCCGCGGACAATCCCGATGAACTCCTCGATCACCTCGTCCGTGGTCTCGCTGGGCCACGCCAGGGCGATCTGCGTGACGGGGGCTCCGATGAGACGGCGGGCGACGGTGTCCTTGACGTTGAAGTGCCGCGCAACGGACATCGGCAGGATCACCAGTCCGGCGCCGGAGGCCACCACCTGCAGCGCGGCTTCGGCGCCGCCGAGCTCAGCCACGTCCAGGAACGTCTCGGCGGACAGGTCCTCCAGTGCCACCTCCTCGAAGAGGGAGATTTCGTGGCCCTTGGGCGCCACCACCACCGGCTGTTCCTCGTAGAGCGGGATGACACTGAGGCCCTCGCGGTCCACCGGCAGGCGCACGAAGCTCAGGTCCGCGGATCCGTCGCGCAGGACGGCGAGCTGGCCGGCGTCGTCGGTCATGAAGGAGCCCAGCGGCACTTCCGGCATCCGTTCCTCCCAGCGGCGGATCCACTTGCCGGGGGTCACCCCGGCCACGTAGGCGAAGCGCAGCTCCCGGGGCTGGGGCGCGGACTCGTCGTGGGGCTGGGGCGTTTCTTCTGCTGCGGGCACAGCTTCACAGTACCGCCCGGGCCTCCGGCGCGCGGGGGTGGCAGCGGGGACGGTCCCGGGAGTGGAGTGCAGTGGTGCCCCGCGGGCGCGCCGACCGATACCCTTTAACCATGACCTCTGCAGACTCCCAGTCCATGAAGCCGGCCACCGTTGCCAAGAAACTTGGCCTCTACCTGCCCGCCACGCCCCAGGAGTTCCAGGATTCGGTCGTTACCCGCGAGGAATTCGCCGAGCTCCAGGCCAACCCGCCGGAGTGGCTGGCCGAACTGCGCCGCAACGGCCCGCACCCGCGCCCCGTGGTCGCGCAGAAGCTCAACGTCTCAATCAGCGGCCTTGCCCGCGGCGGCGTCGAGGAGGCGCTGACGACGGCGGAGATCACCGCGCTGCTGCAGGCTCCCCCGGCCTGGCTGGTGGCCGAACGCGCCACCCACGCCGCGGTCCGTGCCGAGGCGCAGCGGGTCAAGGAAGAAGCGGCGAAGAAGGCCGCCAAGAAGGCCCGCACCGAGTAGGAACCGCGCGTGGCCATGAGCTGGCCGCGCCCGGCAGGCCGCCGGACCTAGTCCTGGTGCAGCTGAATGTAGTTGCCGCAGCCGTCGTCGAGGATGGCTGTGGTGCCGCCGGGACCGTCGGAGGGCTCGGTCAGGAACATGACGCCCTTGGCCGTGAGCCGCTCGTACTCGGCCCGCACGTCCGGCACCCCGAAGACAATCGCGGGCAACCCCGCGTCGTGCACAGCGTTCATGTAGGACGCACCAATCGGGTTGTCGCTGGGTTCCAGCAGCAGCCCCACCGTGGCCGCACCCTCCGGGTCCTTGATGATGAAGAGGTTGTGCTCCGGCATGGCCATCAAGGTTTCGAAGCCGAGGATGCCGGTATAGAACTCGTGGGCCGCCGCCGGGTCCTTGACATGGATACTGCACATTTTCAGTCGCATGGGCCCTAGGCTACGCGGCGGCCGCCGCCCTGGGAACGGGCACGGGCAGCCAGCAACAGCCCGGCGCACCCGGCCGGCGCAACAGACCCCTTAACGCGCCCCGGAATCCTCCCTCAATCCCCGCCCGGGACTTTGCGCCATTGACGGCCCGGCCCGGATGACCTGCAATGGAAGGAGCGGAACGCACCCGCCCGGGGTTCCGCGGGAGGTGCGCGATGCCGTTTCCTGCAATGTTTGCCGTGGCGGGGCTGTGGCAGTTGCTGGCCCTGACACTGGTGGTGGCCGTGGGCGCCGCCGGGTCCGCCTCTCTGGCCCGCAAGCACCACGCCGACCCCGGGACCCTCCCCGACGCCGTCTTCTGGGACGTCTTCGCGGGTGTGGCTGTGGTGGCTCCGGCGGTCCTATTGGGCGCCCTCGCCTCCCCCGCAGCGGGTCTGATGCTTGCCACCGTCGCCGTGGCCTCGGCGGTGGCCAGCCTGCGCTGGACCCCGGCGTTCCTGCGCCGGCAGCGGATGAGGCGGGACAGCAGGCGGGCGACGGCGGACGACGCGGCGGCCGCGGCCCGGCACGGAGAGGTGCTGGCCCGCTGGCAGCGTTACGAGCTGGATCCGGCCCTCTGCATTGACTACCCGCAGCTCAGCGACGCCCGGCACCCCGAGACCTCGGCCCTGTTCAAGGCCATGCGGCGGGCGGAACTGCTGAGACCCGTTGCAGGTCGTGGCGGGAGCGGAGGTCTCGGCGGTACGGCGGGTCTCGGCGGGCCCGGCCGGGCGGACGGACCCAGTTACAGCGATGCCGTGGCGCGGCTGGAAACCGCCCTGGCCGAGGCCGAGCGTTCCGCCGGTGCACTCGGCCAGCCACGACTTTCACCAGGGAGTGTGCAATGACAGACATCACCATCATCGGCAGCGGCAATATGGCCCGGGCCATCGGGCTGAGGGCGGCCGCCGCCGGGGAATCCATCCAGATCCTGGACCGCAGCCCGGACAACGCGGCCCGGCTGGCGGCGGAACTCGGCGGGGGCACCACGTCCGGCAGCCTGGGCGACGTCCCGGAGGGCGACATCGTGGTCCTGGCGCTGTACTTTGAGCCGGCCAAGGAGGTGGCGGCGCACTACGGGGACACCCTCAGCGGCAAGACCGTGGTGGAGATCAGCAATCCGGTGAATATGGAGACCGGGGACTCGCTGCTGGTGGAGCCCGGCACCTCGGCCGCGGAGGAGGTGTCCCGGCTGCTGCCCGGCGCCCGGGTCGTGAAGGCCTTCAACACAACCTTCGCCGGGCCGCTGGCGGAGGGGTCAGTGGGCGGCCGGCAGCTGGACGTGTTCATCGCCTCCGACTCGGAGCAGGCCCGCAACGAGGTGGCATCCTTTGCCGCCAAGGCAGGTCTCCGGCCGCTGCAGGTCGGCGCGCTCCGGCATGCCCGCGAGCTGGAGGGGATCCAGCTGCTGATGATCGGGTTGCAGATGAATCCGGCCTACGAATCCTTCAACTGGCAGACTGCGCTGAACGTCTTCGACTAAGAGGCAAAAGACGCAAACGACGGCGGGCGGCCCGGTCATCAGACCGGACCGCCCGCCGTCGTGGTTCAGGGCCGTAAGAGCTATAGCTCGACGGTGCCGCTCTCGCCCACGCTCATCCGGCTGTTGGTGACCTTGGACTTGACCCACTGCAGCACGGTGGCCGCGGTGCCGCCCGGGCTGGTCCAGTACTCGGCGGAGTCCGAGTCGACCCGGAGCAGGACCACGCCGGGGGTTTCCGGGCCGTCCGGGAACCAGGCCTCGACGGCCTGGTTCCAGCGGTCACGGATCGCCTGACGGTCGGTGACGATCTCCGCGGTCCCGGCCACGGAAACCCACTCGGTGCCCTTGCCGAAGGAGACGTTCACGGCGGGGTTGGCCTTGACGTGGGCCACCTGGGAGGTGTCCTGCGATGTGAAGAACCACATGTCGCCGTCGTTTTCCACGTCCTGGACCGCCAGCGGACGGCTGACCAGGGCGTTCTTTTCGTTGATGGTGGTGAACATTCCGATCCGGGAATCGTTGATTATGTCCGTCACCTTGCTGATGTCCTGCGCGTCCGACATGTGCTCACCTCGTCTTGAGAAATCCGGAGGGATGTCCTCCTGCCGCCAGCCTATTGATAAGGGTGCTTAGTTTTCAAGCTGCCGTCCGCGGGAGAGCACCTGGCCGCGGAAGAACTCCGGCCGCAGCTTGGCCATCACCAGCATCAGGACCACGCCCAGCAGGATCACACCCATTCCGAGAATGAACACCAGCCCCAGGCCGCCGATCGAGGAGCCGGAGCCGTATTCCGGGTCCATCGAGTCGTAGGCGGTCTTGACGAACATGACCAGCAGGATCACGCCGCCCAGCAAGGGTGCCAGGAACTTGAAGAAGAACGAGTGCGCTCCCCGGAAAGCCTGGGCGCGGAAGAACCAGACGCAGGCCAGGGCGGTGATGCCGTAGTAGAAGCAGATCATCATGCCCAGCGCGGTGATGGTGTCCCAGAGGGCGTTCTCGGACAGGGTGCGGGTGATGACGTAGAACCCGGCGGCCGCGGCGGCGGAGGCAATCGTGGCGAAGCTCGGGGACTTGTAGCTGGGGCTGATGGTGCCGAACTTGGCCGGCAGCGCCCGGTAGTGGCCCATCGAGAGCAGCGTGCGGGCCGGCGAGACGAAGGTGGACTGCAGCGAGGCCGCGGAGCTGCTCAGGATGGCCAGCGACATCAGGATCGCGAAGGGCCCCATGACCGGCCCGGCGAGGACCGCGAAGATGCTGCCCTGGTTCTCCGGGTTGCCGGCGCCCAGGCCTTCCTCGCCGACGCCGGCGAACGCCAAGGTGGCCAGCGCGACCGTCATGTAGATGATCACAATCACCAGGACGGTGACGGTGGCGGCCCGGCCCGGGGTTTTCTCCGGGTTGCGGGTTTCCTCGTTCATGGTCAGGGTGACGTCCCAGCCCCAGTAGATGAAGATCGAGAGTGAGACGCCGGCGGCGAAGGCGGAGAAGGATTCGACGGCGAAGGGGTTGAACCAGTCCGGGGAGATCGCGGTGGCGTCGAAAGCAGTGCCGTTGGCCACGTGGCTGAAGGCCGCGATGGCGAACCAGCCCAGGACCAGCAGCTGGAAGCCGACCAGGACGTACTGCACGGTCTTGGTGGTTTCCATGCCGCGGTAAGAGATCCAGCAGGCCAGGGCAATGAAGACCAGGGTGGTGGCGATGTTCAGCGGCAGCACCTTGGTCAGGTCGCCCAGCTCGGGGTTGTTGAAGATCTGGGCGAGCATCAGATAGAAGAAGTCGACGGCGACGGCGGCCAGGTTGGAGAGCACGATGATGGTGGCCGCGATCAGGCCCCAGCCGCCCATCCAGCCGATCCACGGTCCGAACGCCCGGGAGGCCCAGGTGAACGAGGTGCCGGCGTCGGGCATGGCGTTGTTCAGTTCGCGGTAGCCCAGGGCCACCAGCAGCATGGGGATGAAGCCGACCAGGAAGATCGCCGGCAGGTGGACGCCCACCTCGGAGACGGTGGGGCCGAGCGCGGCGGTGAGGGTGTAGGCCGGAGCGATGCAGGAAACGCCGATGACCACTGCCCCGATCAGGCCCACCGAGCCGGCCTTCAATCCCTTCTCGCTCAGACCGTGCTGCTGCACGGTGCCGGCGGTGCCGGACGTCGCGTGTTTGATGCTCATGCTTGTGCCTCTCGGGATGGGTCATTCGACGTTGAATGGGACGGGCTCTTGAGCTCGTAGTCGCTGGGGACCACGATCATGGGAACCGGCAGGGCGCGCAGGATCCGGTTGGCGGTGCTGCCCAGGAAGATGGAGCGGTGCCGGGCCAGCCGGCTGGAGCCGATCAGCAGGATTTCGCCGTCCTCCCAGTCGAGCCGGTCCACGGCTTCCTCGACGCTGCGGCCCTGCGCCACGACGACGTCGGAGGGGTGGGCGGCCGCCGCGGGCCCGCCGTCGGCACCGGGGCCATCCGGCGAGCCCGGGGTGCCGGCGGCCGGGAGGGCGGCGGCGAGGTGGCGGGCGGCGTAGGCGCGGGCGGTTTCCGCCGCCTCTGCCGAGTCGCCTTCGTCCAGGGTGAGCAGCGAGACGACGCGCAGCGGGACGTGCCGGTTGGTGGCCATCGACACCGCATAGTCGAGCAGTTCCTCGGCGCCGGGCCGGTCGCCCAGCCCGCAACTGACCCGGGTCAGCGCCTCGCGCCGGTGGTAACCGTGCGGCGCGAGGGCCACCGGCACGGTGGCGGCGTGCAGCAGGGCGCCGGCCACGGAACCCACGGTGAACCGCTTGAACAGCCCGTTGCTGGTGGCACCGATGACCAGCATGTCGGCGCCGAACTCGTCGCAGGCATCGATCAGGGTCTGGGCGTCGGATTCGCCGCTGCGGATGTGCGCCGAGGCGGGCACGTCCGCGGGGATTAGCCGCAGCCCCTCGTCGAGCCACTCCTGCGCCTGCTGGTGCAGGTAGTTGTCGTAGCCGGCGGCGGGGGCGTGCGCGGCGTTGAACGGCGCGGCCTCCGGGATGGCGACGACGAGGTCCAGGGCGGCCCCGCGGCCGCGGGCCAGGGAGACGGCCAGGTTGACGGCGTCGCGGCCTCTGGCGTTGGCGGAATATCCCACTACGTATCGCATACTGACCGACCTCTCTGGTTGGATGCTGGACTGGGTCACAAGCTGGGTCACGGGGTGGCGCGCCGGGTCAGCGGCCGGCCGGGAGCCGGTCGGCGGCGGCGACGATGCGGGCGGCCACCTGGCGGCCCATCCGGATGGCGCCGTCGACGTGCTGGTATCCCTCGGCCGCGAGGTCGGAGGAGGCCCAGTAGATGGGGCCGACGGGGGCGTGCTGGTCCTTGCCGTAGCGGTGCAGGCCGCCCAGGTCGTAGCTGGCGGCGTAGGCTCCGCGGGTCCACTCCTCCGAGCCCCAGTCGGATTCGTAGTAGACCTCCGGTTCCAGCGCCTTCGGGCCCAGGAATCCGGCGATCGATTCGAGGATGGCGCGGCGGCGGTCCTCGGCGCTGAGTTCGAACATGGCGTCCGCCTTTTCGTCCGAGACGAAGCCCACAAGGGTCCCGCGCGGGTCCTCATGGTTGGTGTTGTCGTAAACCTCCTGGACCAGGGCGTCGGCGCCGAAGCAGGTGCCGGAGAGGCCCTCCTCGCGCCAGAACGGCGAGCTGTAGACGGCGTGGACCTTGATGACCAGGCCCAGGGACTGGTGCTGGTGCATCTGGTGCTGGCGGCGCGGCAGCGGCGGGTTGTAGGAGACGCGGGAGTACAGGTTCGGCGGCACGGCCATGATGACGTAGCGAGCGGTGACGGTGGCACGGTCGGAGACCACGGTGGCAGTATCCTCCGCCCAGGTGATACTGCGCACGGGGCTGGAGAGGACGACGTCGTCGCCCAGTTCCGCGGCCTGAAGCACGGAGACCTGCTGCATGCCGCCCACCACGCGCTTGTCCAGGATGAAGTCCTCGTCGGTGAGGTGGGTGAAGGAACCAGCCGACGCCGCCATCAGCACGGCCTGCAGCGCCGAGAACGCGTGCGCCGGCTTGGTGAGCATGCCGCCGGCGATGAAGAGGCCAATGTTGTTGCAGGCTTCCTCGTCGGTGGAGTTCTGGCGAAGCCAGTGGTGGAAGGAGATGGTGTCCAGCTCACGGGCCTTGGGGTGGGCCCACGGCTCGGTGGGCCCGATCTCCGCGGCGAGGGAGTCCAGCAGATCGGTCAGCTTGGCCATCTCGGCCGCCGTCGTCTCGCTGACCGGGAAGGTGTCCCCGGTGTAGAGGGTGCGCTTGCCGTCCGCGCCGAGGTAGACGGCCTGGCCGTCGCGGTAGCGGTCGTAGGTTTCGAGTCCGAGTTCGTCCAGCAGTTCCAGGAGGGCGGTCTGGTCCGGGGAGACCCACTGGCCGCCGATTTCCAGCATGGCGCCGTCGATGGTGTTGGTCCAGGTCCGGCCGCCCACGCGGTCGCGGGCCTCCAGCACGGCCACGCTCAGCCCGGCCTTCCGCAGTTCACGGGCCGCGGTCAGGCCCGCGGGGCCGGCTCCGACGATGGCGACGTCGCGGTCAAATTCCAGCATGATGTCCTCTCCGGGTCCGCTCAGTGATGCGGACCACTAAATGAATGCCATTCATTTAGTGACGACTATAACGCCGGAGGGGCGCGGAGGGAAGACCCCGGCGCAAGGTTGCCGTCGGTGGAATAATCCAGAGGACACCCGCCGGGAGCCTCCCGGATCCGCAGGAAGAGAGGGGCAGGGCATGCCGGCAGCCAGCAACGCCACCACGGAACCGCACCGCCCGGCGGTCTCGCGCCGCCGCGTCGGCCGCCCCGCCGCCGCGGTCCTGGACCAGGACGGCATCACCGCCGCGGCCCTGCAACTGGTGCGCAAGAGCGGCTACGACGCGTTCACCATGGCCGCCCTCGCGAAGACGCTGAACGTGGCGCCGTCGGCCCTGTATAACCACGTCGCTTCCAAGCGCGAGGTTCTGGTGTTGGTGCAGGACCACCTGACCTCGTTCGTGGACGTCTCGGCGTTCGAGACCCTGCCGTGGGAGCAGGCAGTGCGGGAGTGGGCCTGGAGCTACCGGGACGTGTTCTCCCGCCACACCCCGCTGATTCCAGTTATTGCCGTCCTGCCGGTGGCGGACGCGCCGAAGACCCTGGCCATGTACGAGGCGGTCAGCGCCGGTTTCCGCCGCGCGGGCTTCCCGCAGGACCGGATCGTCGCGGCCATCGTGGCGCTGGAGTCCTTTATCTTCGGCTCGGCCTACGACGTCACGGCGCCGGCGGATATTTTCGACGCCGGCAGTCTGGCCGCGTCGACGCCGAACTTCACCGCCGCCGTCGCCAGCCTGGGCACGGAAGGCTATGCCAACCAGGCGGACACCGCCTTCAGCCTCGGCCTGGAAGCCCTGATCGCGGGCTTCGGCGCCCTGAGGTCCTAGGCGCAGCCTTCCGGGCGGGCTACTTGGCGTCGAGGAACACCGGGTTGGTCAGCGCCGCCATGGGGCCGAGCTGGAGCGTGGTCCCCATGGCCGTTCCGTTGCTGGCCGTGCCGTCGGGCAGCGGGTGCCGGACCTCCACCCGGATGTAGGCCGCGAGCTGCGGCGTCGTCAGCCAGGTGCAGGTGCCCGTCCCGGAGGCGGGGAGGGTGAACTGCTGGGTCTGGCCCTCGTCGGTGATGAACCGGACCACGCCGTTGGCGACGCCGGAGACCTTGGCCGTGACGGTGACCCGCGCGTCCGGGGCCGCCGTGAGCCGCTCGCCCACGCCGGCGGTGCGGCCGCCGACGGCGACGCTGAAGTCGACGGTGATGTCCGCGGACTCGGCGATCCAGCTGCGACCGTTGCGGATGCCTTCCAGCACGCCGTCCCGGGAGAGCGCCTTCGCGTAGACCACGTTGTGCGGGAAGCCGATGACCTGCGGTGCGCTGTGGGCGTCACTGTTGCCCATGGCAGGCAGCCAGCGGCCGCCGGTACGGGCCGACTGGGCCAGCATCGAGTCCCAGGTGTTGATGGCGTACTCGTCATCGGCGGTCCACGGGCCGGTCCATACTTCGACGGCGTCGGCGTCGTCGTAGCCGAACTTCCAGCGGCAGGCCACGTAGGGGCAGTAGGGGTGGGCGGGGACCACCAGGCCGCCGGAGGCGTGGATGTGCTGCGCCTCCTGCTCGAAGCCCTTGTCCCGGGCGCGGTAGCGCCAGTCGATCCAGTCGCCCGGTTCCAGCCCCAGCGCCAGGTAGTGGCCGTTGCGGGTGGTGACCTCCTCACCGGTGAGGATGAGCAGGTCGTTACCCGCCAGCGGGCCCCAGACGCCGTGCGAGGCCGGGGTGTTGTGATCGGTGCTGATCATGAAGTCCAGCCGGCCGGCACGGGCACCCGCGGCCACTTCCTCGGGGGTGCGCTTGCCGTCGGAGTAGACGGTGTGGAGGTGCGCGTCGCCGCGGTACCAGCCCGGACCCTTGCCGGCCACCTGCTGCGGCGGATACTGCGGGCGGTCGGGTGCGGCGTCCGGGCCGAAGTCCAGGGTGACGGTGACGGTGTAGTCCATGCCCTGTTCGGCCACCTGGTAGGGGCCGAGGGCGATGTTCCAAGTGCCCCTGCCCACGGGGCCGGGGAGGTAGCCGGGGGTAGCCTCGGCGGCGCTAATGAAGAATTCGGTCCGGAATCCGCCGGACCAGCCACGGAATCCCTTGCCGGAGAGCGCGGTGCCCTTCTCGTCGAAGACGCCGATGTCGCAGGCGTTGTTCAGCAGGCCGGCGGCGACGGAGGGCTTGCTGTAGCTGTAGCTGACGCTGATCTTGTTGACACCGGCGGGGACCTCGACCGGCAGGTAGACGAAGTCGGCGGCACCGGGATCGAGGTGGCCGGTGAGGGTCTTGGTGGTGGCGCTGCCGTCGGCGGCGGCCGCGAAGTTCATGGGTGCCAGAGTCAGGGCCGCACCGGTCATGGCGGCGGCGAGGAAGCCTCGGCGGCTGGGAGAAAGAGCGGGGGTGATGGCCTCGTGGGCCTTACAGGGTGAAGTCACGCGGACCATGCTCACGGCGGCAGCTGAACTCCCGGGGGGCACGGGTTGGCCGGAGTGTGAACGTCCGCTGGGAATACCGTCGTCATGCGTCTCTGGGGAGGTCCCACCGCGGGCTCGGCCCGCCCGAGTGGACTGCGCCGGAAAAACAAAGGAACCCCGGTCCGAAGACCGGGGTTCTTTGAATGCGTGCGCGAGGGGGATTTGAACCCCCACGCCCTTTCGGACACTGGCACCTGAAGCCAGCGCGTCTGCCGTTCCGCCACTCGCGCGCAACTTCTTCCGCTCGACAGTGATCCGTTTCCGGAACCTCCGCCTCGTGAAAGCAGCGAGATCAAGCATAACGGACACCTGCGGGAAAACACTAATCGGCCCTTTGAGCCCCTCCTGGAGGCGTTCATCGGGGCCACATTCGGCCGCCGGGCAGCCGCTTTCCTGGCCCGCCGCCGGGCGGCTGTCTGTCCCGTCCGGCCGCCGCCACGCCGCCAGCCTCCCGGGCATCCGCCCACGTCAGCGCCGGTGGGGACCCAAGCAATAACAGCCCCGACGACGGGCCGCGTTAAGGCCATTCCCAGCCATGGACAGTAGTATCTGGTGTAGGAGTGCCCGATCCCGGCGGACTCCCGCGTTAGTTGGAAACCGAGTTCCGGAACAAAACGCTGCCCCGCAGCCGTCAGGAAAGGAGAAGGACCATGGGCTTGCTGGACAAGGTCGAGCGCGGCATTGAAAAGGCCGTCCGCGGCGTCTTCTCCACCGGTTCCCGGGCGCGGGTAGAGCCGGTCGAGATCGCCAGCCACCTCCGCCGCGAGGTGGACGATAAGGCCATCACCATCGCCGCCGGCCGCACCCTGGCCCCCAACGTCTTCGATGTGCTGCTCAGCGGCGACGATTTCGAACGGGCCCAGGAATGGGGAACCCCGCTGGCCGAAGAGCTGTGCGACGTCGTCATCAACCACGTCCGCAGCCAGGGCTACACCCTGCAGGGTCCCGTGCGGATCAGCTTCCGCCACGACGGCGACCGCAAGGCCGGCGACTTCGACATCACCTCCCGGACCGAGAAGTCCGGTGGGTCCCCGGCCGCCGCGCCCGCACCGATGCCGGTCACGCCGCCACGGCAGCCCGCGGCGAACCTTCAGCCGGTGCTCGACATCAACGGCCAGCGGTACTCGCTGAATGCGCCCTCGGTCGTCCTGGGCCGCTCCTCCGAGGCGGACATCCTGATCGATGACACGGGCGTCTCGCGCCGGCACCTGGAAATCCGGTCCGGCCACGGTACGGCCCAGGCCATCGACCTGGGTTCCACCAACGGCAGCTACGTCGACGGACACAAAGTAGTCGGCTCCGCGGAACTCTCCGACGGCGCCACCATCACCATGGGACGGACCAAGATCATCTTCCGCCTTCTGCCCCCCAGCCAGGGCGGCCGCCCGTGAGCGAACTGACCATCACGGCCCTGCGGTTTGGCTTCCTCATCCTGCTCTGGGTCCTCATCTTCAGCATTGTCTCGGCCATGCGCCGCGACCTGATGATCGGCCGGAAGGCCGCCGCCGGTGCCCCCACGGCCCGGCAGGTGCGCCGCAACCCGTCCCTGGCCGAACCCGCACCGGCGCCCGTGAAGCAGCAGGCCCGTCAGCTCGTGGTGACGGAAGGTCCCCTCAAGGGCACCACCCTGCCGCTGGCGGCCAGCCCCATCCTGCTGGGCCGCGCACAGGAAGCCACCCTGGTCCTCGAGGACGACTATGCCTCCGGCCGGCACGCCCGCCTGTTCCCGCAGGGCAGCCGCTGGTTCATCGAGGACCTCGGTTCCACCAACGGCACTTATCTCGCAGAGCAGCAGCTGACCCGGGCCCTCCCGGTGGAGCTGGGTGTCCCCGTGCGAATCGGCAAGACGGTCATTGAATTGAGGCCGTAGCCGTGGCTGCTACCCAAACCCCCGCGAACCAGGCATCTGCCCAGGAGCGGCCGCTCATCATGCGCTATGCCGCGCGCTCCGACGTCGGCCGCGTCCGCTCCAAGAACGACGACTCCGCCTACGTCGGCCGGCACCTCGCCGTCGTCGCGGACGGCATGGGCGGCCACGCCGGCGGCGACGTTGCCTCCGCGGCGACCGTGCTGGACATGATCCACCTGGACCGCGACGACTACGACACCGCGGCCGGCGAGGCGGACACCGTCCTGGCCGACGAGATCCAGACGGCGAACTCCCTGCTCTCCGAGCTGGTCCACATGAACCCGAAGCTTGCAGGCATGGGCACCACCGTGACCGCCCTCCTGCTGGCCGGCGGCAAGCTGCACTTCGCCCACATCGGCGACTCCCGCGCCTACCGGCTGCGGAACGGGGTGTTCAAGCAGGTCAGCGTGGACCACACCTTCGTGCAGCGGCTCATCGACGAGGGCCGCCTCCGCCCCGAGGAAGCCGAAACGCACCCGCACAAGAACGTCCTGATGCGCGTCCTGGGCGACGTGGACGCCAGCCCCGAACTCGACCTGGACATCCTGGACGTCCAGCCCGGGGAGCGCTGGCTGCTCTGCTCGGACGGCCTGAACTACGTGGCCGGCCACGTCGTGGAGCGGACCATCCGCGAGACGAAGAGCCTGCGCGAATGCGCCGAAACGCTGGTGGACCTCACCCTTGAGGCGGGTTCCCCGGACAACGTGACCGTGGTGGTGCTCGACATCGCCGAGCAGACCGGCGACGACGTCAACACCGCCGCCGTTGAGGTGGTGCTGCCCCGCGCCGTGTCCGCCACCGTTCAGCCCCCGCCGAGACGACCGACGCTGGCAAGCCCTCCGGTAAGACTGCTGCCGGCGCAGCCGCCGGTGCGGCCGCCGCCGCGGAAGCCGATGCGGCCGGCAGCACCTACGCGGCAAGCATGCCCGGCTCCAAGGACACCACCGGCGACGGGACCAAGGACGGCGACGCCGGAAAGTCCGCGGACGAGCCGTCCCCGGCCACCGATCCCAACCTCGGCGAGCATCTCTCCGCCGAGGTGCTGCGCGAGGAACTGTCCAGCCGCCCGCACGAACTCGTCGGCGCCGCCGCTTCCGCCGCCGAGAGCGGATCCATTCCGTCGATCGCCGGCCGCACCGTGGCCCGCCGCGCCGCGACGGTCCTCACCCACAAGGCCGATCCGGCCCGCGAGGAAGCCGACGAGATCAAGCCGCCGGTCAAGCGCCGCCGCTGGCTGACCATCTCGATCGCCGCCGCCATCGCCATCGTGCTGGGGCTTGGCCTGTGGCTGGGCTACGCCTGGACCCAGACCCGGTACTACATCGGCGAACACGACCAGCACGTGGCGATCTTCAACGGCGTCTCCCAGCAACTGGGACCGATTCCGCTGTCCACCCTGGAGACGGTCACCGACATCAAGATGTCCGACCTGCCCGAGTTCTCCCAGCAGCGCGTCCGCCAGACCGTCCCGGCACGGGACCTGTACGACGCTCAGCGGATCGTCAAGAACCTGGAACGCACCGGCCTGACCTCCCCCGCCGATGAGTGCCTGACGCCCTCCCCCGGCCCCAGCCCTTCCGGCACGGCCACCCCGTCCGGGACGGCCAGCCCCAGCGGCCAGGCGACCGCTTCGCCGTCCGGCTCCGCGGCCGCCCCGGCGCCGTCCGGCTCCCCCGGCCCACTCCCACACCGAGCTGCGAGGGATCAAAATGACCCCCATCGATCCCACTCCCAGGCCCCGCCGCAACGTCGAACTGGTCCTGCTGATCCTGGCGCTCTTGGTCGGCATCGGCGCCAACGCCCTCGTGGGCGTGGACCGGCAGAAGGCCTTCGACACCGACTTCTGGTTCCAGTCCGGGCTGCTGACCGCTGCCGCGCTGGCTTTCCACATGGTGTTGAGGTTCCGCGCCAAGTATGCCGATCCGGTAATACTTCCGCTGGTCATCGCCCTGAACGGCCTCGGCCTGGCCATGATCCACCGCCTCGACCGCGTGGGCGAGGACACCGGCAACAACCAGCTCCGGTGGACGCTGGTGGCCATGGCCGTCGCCATCGCCGTCGTGTTCTTCCTCAAGGACCACCGCCTGCTGCGCCGGTTCACCTACATCTCGCTCGCAGCGAGTGCGGTGCTGCTGGTCCTGCCGCTGGTCCCCGGCATCTCCGCCGGTGAGGTGCTCGGCGCCAGTGTCTGGATCAAGCTGGGCTCGATGACCTTCCAGCCGGGCGAAGTCGCCAAGATCACCCTCGCCATATTCTTCGCCGGGTATCTTTCCTCGAACCGGGACCTCATCCTGCTCGCCGGCCGCAAGGTCGGCCCCGTGCAGTTCCCCGGATCAAGGACATGGGCCCGATGATCACGGCCTGGCTGGTCAGCATCGGCGTGCTGATCTTCCAGCGCGACCTCGGCACTTCCATCCTGTTCTTCGGACTGTTCCTCGTGATGATCTACGTCGCCACCAGCCGGATCAGCTGGGTCATCATCGGCGTTGTCCTGATGGTGGCCGGTGGATTCGCCGCCGCCAAGGTCTTCTCCCACGTGGCGCTCCGGATCGACGGCTGGTGGAACGCCTTCACGGACGAGGTCTACGGCCGCGAGTTCGGCGGCAGCCGCCAGATCGTCGAGGGCCTCTTCGGCATGGCCAACGGCGGCCTCGTCGGCACCGGACTGGGCCAGGGCCGGCCCAACCTGGTCCCCTTCGCCAACAGCGACATGATCGTCGCCTCCTTCGGGGAGGAACTGGGCCTCATCGGGCTGTTCGCCATCGTGCTGATGTACCTGCTGCTCTTCACCCGCGGCTTCCGCGCCGCCCTGGGCACCCGGGACGCGTTCGGGAAGCTGCTGGCCACGGGCCTGTCCTTCGCCGTCGCGCTCCAGTGCTTCGTCGTCATCGGCGGCGTCACCCGGTTGATCCCGCTCACGGGCCTCACCACGCCGTTCCTGGCCGCCGGCGGTTCGTCGCTGCTGGCGAACTGGATCATCGTGGGGCTGCTGCTGATGATCTCGCACACCGCCCGTGGCCCGGTCGACACCACGCCGCTGCCGCCGGGCCAGGCTCCCGAGACCCACGCCGACGCCCCGGCCGTTCCGCCGAAGCCCGCGGCCGCCCCCGCGGCCCGGCCCGGCAAACCTTCCAGTCCAGACGCTCCGACCGAGGCGGTGACCTCCCTGTGAACCAGGCCATCCGAAACTCCTGGATCGCCGCGATCGCCATGTTCGCGCTGATCTTCGGGGCCCTGAGCTACGTGCAGGTGGTTGGCGCCGACGAACTGAAGGCCAACGCCTGGAACACCCGCACCCTGATCCAGAACTACTGCAACGACCGGGGCGCCATCATCGTCGGCGGCACCCCGATCGCCCAGTCCGTGCCGGGCAGTGAAAGCTGCCAGTTCCAGCGCACCTACACGCAGCCCGAGCTCTACGCCGGCGTCACCGGCTACTTCTCCCGGAACTATGGCCTGACCGGCATGGAACTGGCCATGAACGAGCAGCTCGCCGGAAGCTCGGACCAGCTGTTCCTGGACCGCGTCGGCCAGCTCTTCCTGGGCAACCAGCCCAAGGGCGCCTCGGTGGAGCTGACCCTGGATCCGAAGATCCAGAAGCTCGCCTACGACCTGATCCCTGACGGCCAGCGCGGCTCGATCGTGGTGACCAATCCGAAGACCGGTGCCATCCTGGCGATGGTGTCCAAGCCGTCCTACGACCCAAACCTCGTGGCCACGCAGGACAGCGACGCCGAGGCCGCGAACATCACCGCGCTGAACAAGGTACCGGGCATCAACCTGAACCAGTCGGTCAGCGGCCCCACCGGCGCGCTGCTGGCACCGGGTTCGGTGTTCAAAATCATCGACACCGCCGCCGCCCTGGGCTCCGGGAAGTACAACAAGGACAGCGAGCTGCCCAACCCGGCGGAGTTGCCGTTCCCCGGCATCCAGTACAAGCTGCCGAACTACGCCGGCGGCAACTGCTACACCCGGGACACGGCGTCCTTCGCGTTCGCCCTGCAGCAGTCGTGCAACACCCCTTCGCCAAGATCGCACTCGACCTGGGTCAGAAGGCCATCGCGGACCAGGCGGCCAAGTTCGGCTTCGGCCAGGACTTCGGCGACCAGCTGAAGCTGGACTCGGCCAAGAGCTTCTTCCCGACCGAACCGCTGGACGACGCCGGTCTGGCCCAGTCCGCGATCGGCCAGCGCGACGTGCGGGCCACCCCGCTGCAGATCAACCTGATGACCTCGGCGATCGCCAACGGCGGCGTCGAAATGAAACCAAACCTGATCAAGACCCTGCGGGCCCCCGATCTTCGGATCATCAACGAGCCGAAGCCGGAGTCCCTGCGGACCTCCACGACGCCGGAGATCTCCCGGCAGATCACCGAGTGGATGGCCAGCGTGGTCAGCGACGGCATCGCCAAGGGCGCGGCCGTTCCGGGCGTCCAGGTGGCCGGCAAGACCGGCACCGCGGAACTCGGCGACGGCAAGAACAACTCGTGGTTTACCGGGTTCGCCCCGGCCAATGACCCGCAAGTGGCTGTCACCATCGTCATGCAAGGCGTGGACATCACCACCGGAGCACAGCTAACCAGTCCTAATGCGAAGAAGATTTTTGAGGCGGTGTTGAACAAGTGAGGCCTTCATCGGGTATCACCCTCGGCGGCAGATTCCAGCTGACCACCCGGATTGCGATCGGCGGTATGGGCGAGGTCTGGAAGGCCAAGGACCTGATCCTGGGCCGGATCGTCGCGATCAAGGTCCTCAAGGAGGAATACACCGGCGACCCCGGCTTCCTGCAGCGCTTCCGCGCCGAGGCACGGCACACCGCCCTGCTCAACCACGTCGGCATCGCCAACGTCTTCGACTACGGCGAGGAGGAGGGCTCGGCCTACCTGGTGATGGAACTGGTGCCGGGCCAGCCGCTGAGCAGCATCATCGAACACGAGCAGGTGCTCTCCCCGGAGCGGACGCTGTCGATGATTTCGCAGACCGCCCGGGCCCTGTCGGTGGCCCACGCCCAGGGCCTGGTGCACCGCGACATCAAGCCCGGAAACCTGCTGATCACCCCGGACGGCAGGGTCAAGGTCACGGACTTCGGCATCGCCCGCCTGGCGGACCAGGTTCCCCTGACCCAGACGGGCCAGGTGATGGGCACCGCCCAGTACCTCGCCCCGGAGCAGGCCACCGGGCAGACGGCCACCGGCGCCTCGGACATCTACTCCCTCGGCGTCATCGGCTACGAGTGCCTGACCGGCCACCGGCCGTTCTCGGGCGAATCGCAGATCGCCATCGCCCTCGCCCAGGTCAACGACGCCCCGCCGCCGCTGCCGGACACCCTGCCGCGCCCCGTCCGGGCGCTGCTGATGTCCATGCTGGCCAAGGATCCGAAGAACCGCCCGGCCGACGCCATCAAGCTGGCCGAAGCCGCGGACGCGATCCGCAACGGTGACATCGCCGCCGCGCATGCAGCGGTACCCGGCATGCTGCTCTTCGAGGACACCAACGGTCCCGTCACCGCTCCCACGAGCGTCCAGACCGCCGCCACCGGCGTGATCGGTGGGGACAACCGCACCTCGGCCCTTCCCGTCGTCGGGGCCGCCGGTGCCGGTGCCGCCGCGGGGCTGGCCGCGGGTGCCGCGGCCGCCAGCGGCTACGGAGCGCGCAATGCCCTGAACCGGGCCGACGCCCTGGCCGCCGAACGCAACTGGCTGCCGGAGGAGGACGAGGAGGACTACGACGGCTACGAGCCGGAGGAAGAACCCAAGCGCCGCGGCCGCAGCCCGTGGACCTGGCCGCTGATCGCCCTGATCCTGCTGGTGCTCTTCGCCCTGGTCGGCATCGTGGTGTCGCAGGCCGGCAGCCTGTTCCCGTCCTCGACCGCCACGACGTCGAAGCCGGCGTCGACGACGGCGGCCCCGACGTCCTCGACTCCCACGCCGACGCCGACGCCGACCGTCAGCTCGGCGACGCCGACCGTGTCCACGCCGCCGGCGATCAACCTGGTTCCGGAGTCATATTTGGGTCGGCAGTACAACGATGTCCGCTCCCAGTTGATCGGGATGGGGCTGCAGGTCAAGGGCAACCAGGTGGCGGACCCGTCCACCCCCGGGACGGTCACGGACATCAACCCTTCCGGGCCGGTGCAGCGCGGTGACGTGATCACGGTGACGTACTCATCCGGTCCCCAGATGGTCGCGGTGCCCCAGTTCAAGCAGGGCGCCAGCGAAACCTCGGTGCAGCAGGCCATCGAGGCCGCCGGTCTGCGCTGGCAGAAGGGCGACCCGCTGCCGGGTACCAAGAACCAGCAGGAGGGCACTTTCGTCAGCTCCGAGCCGGCGTCCGGAACCCAGGTCCAGGCCGGATCGGTCGTGACCTACCACCTTGCCGCCGCACCGGCCGCGCCGACCCCGTCCCCGAGCCCCACCCCCACCAAGTAGGCCGTTGTGACTACCTCACCCCGAACTCCTTCGCACCGGGAGGACAGCGGCACGGCGAACACCCGGCGCGTCCTCAGCGGGCGCTATGAGCTGGGTGAGCTGATCGGCCGCGGCGGCATGGCGGACGTGTACCGCGGACTCGACACCCGGCTGGGCCGGACCGTCGCAATCAAGCTGCTGCGGCCGGACCTGGCCCGCGATCCGCAGTTCCAGGCCCGGTTCAAACGCGAGGCGCAGGCCGTCGCGGCCCTGAACCATCCCTCGATTGTGGCCGTGTTCGACACCGGGGACCATCCCGTCCCCGGCGGCCACGACGATCAGGTCAGGGTCCCGTACATCGTGATGGAGTACGTGGACGGCAGGACCATCCGTGACCTGATCCGGGCCAAGGACGTCACCATCGACCAGGCCGTCGACTTCGCCCTCGGCGTGCTGGCCGCGCTGGAGTACAGCCACCAGGCCGGCATCGTGCATCGTGACATCAAACCGGCCAACGTCATGTACTGCCCGGACACCAACAGCGTCAAGGTGATGGACTTCGGCATCGCCCGGGCCATGGCGGATTCCTCGGCCACCATGACCCAGACGCAGGCCGTGGTGGGGACGGCCCAGTACCTGTCGCCCGAGCAGGCCCGCGGCGAGACGGTGGACGCCCGGAGCGACCTGTATTCGGCGGGCTGCCTGCTGTACGAGATGCTGACCGGGCGGCCGCCGTTCGTCGGCGACAGCCCGGTGTCCGTGGCGTACCAGCACGTCCGGGAGATCGCGGAGCCGGCCAGCAGCCTCAACCCTGAGGTCTCGCCGGCACTGGACAGCGTGCTGGCGAAGGCGCTGCAGAAGAACCGGGCGGACCGCTTCCAGGACGCGTCCGCGTTCCGTCAGGCGCTGCGCGCGGCGCGCAACGGCGTCGGCGTCGCGGCCCTGCCCAGCAGCGAGGCACCCACCGACCCGACGAACACCGTCGAGTCGCCGGCCGACGTGCCCACGGCGGCGTTCGCCCTGACGGGCGCGAAGTTCCTTGACGATGCCCCCACCGGGCGGCTGTCCCTGGACGGGCACGACGACGGCGGGGCCGCGGTCGGCGCCCTCGAAGTTCCGGACAGCGGCGGCCTGCCGTTGGACCTGCCGGCCGAACGCGAGCCCAGCAGCCAGCAGAAGTCCAGGCGGCGCATGTGGATCGCGACGCTGATCATCTTCACCCTGCTGGTCCTGGCCGGCGGCGGACTGTGGCTGTACAACATGGTCAACCAGCAGCCGGCGCCGGTGGCGAAGGTCGATGTGCCATCCGTGGCGTCCCTCAGCGAATCCGAGGCGCTGCAGAAGCTCTACAACGTTGGCTTCAAGCCGCAGATCAGCCGCGTCCAGCACGAGACCATTCCCAAGGGCACCGCGGTGGGAACCGTGCCGTCGGCGGGCAGCAGCCTGGAGCGGAACTCGGACATCACGCTGAATATCTCCGAGGGGCCCAGCGTCATCAAGATTCCCGCGGATCTGCCCGGCCGGACCGAGGCGGACGCCCGCGACGTGCTGCGGCGGACCGGACTGACAGGCGCGCCGAAGACCACGCTGAATAACAGCGCCACCGTTCCTGCCGGGATCGTCATCACCACCAACCCCGCGCCCGGCCAGAGCGTGGCGGTGGGAAGCACGGTCGAGATCATCGTCTCCACCGGCAAGGTGGCGGTACCCCAGCTCGTCGGCCTGCCGCGGGCCGAGGCGGAGGCCGCACTCAAAAACGCAGGTCTGAACGCCAATGTCACCGAGGTGGAGAACTCCCAGGTCGACCCGGGCAAGGTCACGGGCCAGAGCGACGCCGCGGACTCCACCGTGGAGCAGGGCAAGACCATCACGGTGACCGTGGCGAAGGCACCCGCGCCTGCACCGACGCCCACGCCCACGCCCACCCCGACTCCCACCAAGACGGGCAAGGACTCCGGCAACAACAGTTCCGGCGGGCTCCTCGGCGGCCTCTGACCGTCGGTTAGTACCGGATCGGGCTAGTCCGTGTCCGGGGTGGTCCTTGGCAGGTGTGGCGCCGGATCGGGTCAGTGCTTGATCAGCGGGCTCAGCACAGCGGCGCGCTGGGCGGCGCCGGCCATGCCGAGGGACTCCAGCCAGTTACCCAGCATCAGGTAGCCGCCTTCGGTCAGCACCGATTCGGGGTGGAACTGGACACCGCAGAGCGGCGCGGAGCGGTGCTGCAGGCCCATGACGACGCCGGTGCCGGTTTCCGCGGTGATCTCCAGCTCGGCCGGGATGCTCTCGCGGACTGCGGCCAGGGAGTGATAGCGGGTGGCGGTAAACGGAGAGGGGAGCCCGGCGAAGACGCTGCCGCCGTGGTGTTCCACCAGTGAGGTCTTGCCGTGCATCAGCTCGGGGGCGTGGGTGACGGTCCCGCCGTAGGCCTCGGCCAGGGCCTGGTGCCCCAGGCAGACGCCGAGCATAGGCTTGCTGTGCTCCCCGCACCACTTGATCAGGTCGATGCAGACGCCGGCTTCCGCGGGGGCGCCGGGACCTGGGGAAATGAGCACGCCGTCGCGCGCTTCGGCCATCTCAATGGCCTCGGCGAGCGTGACGTCGTCGTTGCGGACCACTGTGGTTTCCGCGCCGAGCTCCTGGAGGTAGCCCACCAGGGTGTAGACGAAGCTGTCGTAGTTATCCACGACCAGGATCTTGGTTGCGCTCATGGGTGCCGTGCCGTGCCAATCGTTGAATCTGTGAACGGGCCGAATTGCGCCATCCACGGGAAAAGGAACTGAACCATCAATACCAGTACCCCGGCCAGCAGCACCAACGCCGTGACAATGCGCAGCCAGAGGGGGCCGGGGAGGTGGCGGAAAATCCAGGCGTACATGTCTCAGCCGCCCTCTCTGGTCCGGCCCACCTGGGCGGCGATCTCCGCGGGTGGTCCGGCGGAGGCCGGCTGCCAGCCCTCCATGGTCGAATAGGCGACGAAGCGCTCCTGCGAGCCGAACCGGGGGTTGCAGCTGGTGAGGGTGAGGTAGCGGTTCTGCGGTGCCACTCCGGGCCGGGTTGGCACCGGAAGCAGCACGTCCACGGCCGTGGGCAGGACGATCTGGCTGTTGCGGAACACGTAGGTGTAGTAGCCGTCGCGGGTTTGGATGTAGATCCGGTCGCCGGGGACCAGGCTGTCAATGGCGTCCAGCACGGCACCGTGGGTCTGCCGGTGGCCGGCGAGGGCGACGTTGCCCACGCCGCCGGGCATCGCCGTCCCCTCGTAGTGGCCGAGGCCCAGGGAATCCAGCACCGCCGTCGTCGTTCCCTGCACCAGGGGCCGGGTGTACGTGCCGCCGAAACGCGGGATATAGACGACGCCGATCGTGCTACCGGGCGCCGGTTCGTCGGCGACCAGCGGCGGGCCCGGGGCTGGCGGGGCAGCGGAGGCGGGTGGGGCGGCGGGCCCGTCGAGGGACCGGGCGAACTCGGTGACGGCGGCCTGCTGGCGGGAATCGGCGTCGACGTTGGTCCACCAGAGCTCCCACGCGACAAACAGCAGAAGCACCACGCCGGCGGTGACCAGCAGCTCTCCGCCGATCAGCAGCGCCCACCGTCCCGGGGAGCGGCTGCCTGAGTCACGTAGTGTCCCGGGCTTTGCCGACGCGCCCGGCACGTCTGAAGGGTGTCCGGACACCGCTTTCTGCAGCAGCACCTGATTCCTCCCTAGGCATCCGCGGCGTCTGCGCGGTTGTGTCCTGAATAACAGCTAGAATTGTGGGGATTTAAACCCGTCCACGATTGTGCAGTCCGCCGGCTTTTCTTTTTTGCAGGATATCAAGCCGCCGTTCGCTCATCGTCAGCCGCCCGCCAAGGAGGACCCGTGCCCGAGTCGAAGCCCCGAAAGAGGTCTGCCGCACCCGAGCAGACTCCCGCCGCGGAGGCCTACAAACCGAACCCGGTGTGGTTCAAGCCGGTGATGTTCGGCCTGATGATCATCGGCCTGCTGTGGATCATCACGTTTTACATCAGCGAAGGCACCCTGCCGGTCAAGGACTGGGGCGCAGGCAACATCATCGCCGGCTTCGGCATCGCCATCGTCGGGTTCCTGATGACCACCCGCTGGCGCTCCTAGCCTCATTTCGACCTTCCGGACCGGCACCTTGTGTGCCGGTCTGTTGGTTTAAGGCTCGGCGTCCTCCCGCGCCGTCCGTCCCCGGTTATAACGTCGGCGGCGCCCGCTAGGCTCGGAGTCATCCCGGACAGGAGAATCCCATGAGTACCGAACCCCTCGCCAGCACCGGCGCCTCCGCAAGCGGCGGAACAGTCATCGGCGACGACGGCCTGGCCCGTCCCGTGTGGGCCTCCTCCGATCCCATGCTCCGGGACTATTACGACACCGAGTGGGGTCTCCCGGTCCGCGATGAACAGGGCCTCTACGAGAGGATAAGCCTCGAAGCGTTCCAGGCCGGCCTGTCCTGGGCAACCATCCTGCGCAAGCGCCCGGCCTTCCGGGCCGCCTTTGCCGACTTCCACCCGGACACCGTTGCGGAGTTCACGGACAGCGACGTCGAACGCCTGATGCAGGATGCCGGGATCGTCCGCAACCGGCTCAAGATCCAAGCCGCGATTACCAATGCCCGCGCCACCGTGGAACTGCGGAACGACGGCGGACTGGTGAACTTCGTGTGGGGCTTCCAACCGGAGTCGACGCCTGAACCGACGGCGCTGCACCACATCCCCACCACCTCACCCGAGTCTGTGGCCCTCTCGAAGGCCCTCCGCAAGCGCGGCTTCGCCTTTGTGGGCCCGACGACGATGTTCGCGCTGATGGAGGCGATCGGCATGGTCGATACCCACCTCATGGACAGCCACCGCCGGGGCAGTTCCGGAGTGTGGCCCCGGTAGAGGGTCTCTGGGTCCACTGGGCCCCAAACTTCCATGGGGTCTGCGCCGCTCCAACACCGCTCCTCCAAACGCTTCGCCCGTCCGGACAGGCAGCCGCGCAGCACATAAATCACTCCGAATCTTCATCCCCAGCTGTGCACAAGAGGCACAAAGTTATCCACAGGCTGTGGATCCAATGCGTGGATAACCGTGGTCGTCGCACAGATTCGGGCCGACTCGCGGGCTTGTGGGGATCCGATTGTGAATTACGTCGGCAGACTTACAGGACTGTGAGTTATTAACACTGTGGAAACGGCTGTGGATAAGGCGCGAGGTTTGTCAGCGGGACGGGACGGCCGTGCATGTGTCGAAGGAGTTCGGATTCGGACGTCCGCTTGAACCCCAAAGCTTCTCCTAGGACCCGCCTAGCTGGCCTCGATAGCCTCCAATCAGCCAGGCCCCACAGCCGCGTGCAGTTTATCCACTCCGAGTACCCACAAGTTATCCACAACTGGGGATAACGGGTGCACTGCCCTCTTTTCCGGCGTCAACAGGGCCGGAGAGGCGGGGCCGACCAGAGAGTAACTAGGCTGTCGAGTTATTAACACTGTGAAAAAGGCTGTGCATAAACGCCATAAATCTGATCTATAACCCCAAGTCAGGGTGCATTCGGTGGATTTCGGCTTGGATCGGCCCTCAACGCCCACGAGTTGTCCACTTACCCACACAGGATTCCCCAAAAGTTATCCACAGCTGTGGAGGAGCCGGTGTGTAACTGTTACCAAGCGGCTTAAATCCGCCAGCATGAGCGGCTCAAGGGCAACACCGCACCTGAACTACACGCCTGTAAGTTACCAACAATGTGGATAAGCCCTGTGGAAAAGCGGTCGCCCGGCTACTGAAGAGCCCATCCCTCCTGTTGGCCAGGAGTAACGGACGGCGGATCCGCTACGCTTCCGGACCACCGCACCCGGATCCATGGCGCCCCCATCCGGATCCGCCGCGGAAAGGGGAGGGTTCCCTAGGCTCAGAGACAGCACCGAGAGAGTGGAGAGGCAGAAATTGATCCACAGCGCCGGAATCAGCAGCGGAGTCCGAGACCGGGAGCGTGCGGCCGCACAGGCCAAACTCTGGCAATAAAGGCTGTCGAACCCGTCGTCAGCAGAGAGGTATCGCGGAGACCGCTACGATTTCGGACCAGCGCATGCCGGGTCCGGGGTGCACCGGTCCGAAATCGGCGCAAGAAAGAGGATGCGGTGCGCCGGCCCGAAACTGGCGCGAAAAGAGGGGCGCGAGTCTGGCTGGAGTTGGCGCCGCAACTGGAGAAGAACCCGCAGCCCGCCCTCAGCTACACCGGCAGGGCTGCAGTCGTGGCGGCGCGAACGGCGGTGGCGGCGACCAGGAGCCCCACCACCACCAGGAGGCCCAGGAACTGGAGTACGCCCTGGCGCCGGCCGCGGGGCACATAGGCAATGGCGGCCGCGCAGAGGGCACCGGTGACCAGGCCGCCGAGATGGGCCTGCCAGGCAATTTGCGGCACTACGAAACCGATGACGGCGTTGATCGCGATCAGGACCCAGAGTTGCCGGGTGTCACCGCCGCGGCGGCGCTGCACCACCAGCATGGCGCCGAAGAGGCCGAAGATGGCCCCGGATGCGCCGACCACGCCGGCCAGTTGCTGGCCGGGAACGTACGCCGGGGTGAGGAGGTAGTAACCGACCGAACCGCCGACGGCGGAGATCAGGTAGAGGGCCAGGAAGCGGATCCGCCCCAGCAGGGGCTCCAGCGCCTGGCCAAAGATCCACAACATGTACATGTTCAGCAGGATGTGGAGGATGAAGCCCTGGGAGTGTAGGAACGCGGAGGTCAGCATCCGCCAGGGTTCGAACGCCCCGAATTCGGGGGTGGCGTAGACGGTGGCGAAAGCCAGGTTCTGATAGACCCAGTCGTTCGGCACGATCCACTGCAGGACATAGAGGATGGCGCAGGCGGCGATGATGCCCAAGGTGGCCACCGGCCGGCCGGCCGCGGCAACCCCGCCAAAGGCGGAGCGGACCTGCGGCGCGGAGCGCTGGGCTTCGTTGACACAGTCAACGCATTGGAATCCGACGGCGGCCGCCCGCTGGCAATCGGGGCATGCCGGACGCCCGCACCGCTGGCACCGCACATAGGCGGGCCGGTCGGGGTGGCGGGGGCATACCGGGACGTCTGCGGACGGCTCGGCCGACGGGATTCCGTAGCTCATGGCGGAAGTTAGAGCTTTTCGACGTCGATGCTGTTGATGACGACGTCTTCAACCGGACGGTCGCCCATGCCGGTGCGGACACCCTCGATGGCGTCAACGACCTTCTTCGACTCCTCGTCGGCCACCTCACCGAAGATGCTGTGCTTGCCCTGCAGCCAGCCGGTGGGGATGGTGGTGATGAAGAACTGGGAGCCGTTGGTGCCGCGGCCCATCTGGATGCCGGCGTTGGCCATGGCGAGCTTGTAGGGCTTGTTGAAGTTCAGTTCCGGGTGGATCTCGTCGTCGAACTTGTAGCCCGGTCCGCCGATGCCGCGGCCCAGCGGGTCGCCGGCCTGGATCATGAAGTCCTTGATGATGCGGTGGAAGATCGTGCCGTTGTACAGCGGCGTGCCGGTCTTGTCCTCGCCCGTTTCCGGGTGGGTCCAGGCCTTCTCACCGGTGGCGAGGCCGACGAAGTTGTCCACGGTCTTCGGCGCGTGGTTGCCGAAGAGGTTGACGACAATGTCGCCCATGCTGGTGTGAATGGTTGCTTTTGCAGTTGCGATGGCAGTCATGGGCCTATTCTTCCACGGCGCTGTCCGGCGTACAGGGGCGCGGGCTGAGTTCCGCGCTGGGTGAAATCGCCGCGAAATAAGGGCTGAGAATAGCCGGTGGAGTTCCGGCCACGTAGGCTAACTGCAGAACCGTCACATTAATCGGGAGGTAGTTGTGAAGAAAACGGACCGTATTGCCCGTGAGCTGGAGCACTCGGTGTCCAGCGCCGTGGAAAACGCCAAGGATTGGGCCACCCCCGGGTGGAGGCAGCCGTTGACTGGGCCGTTCCGCGCTTGCAGCAGGGCCTGGATACCGCTTCCCCGAAGATCCAGGAGGGCCTGAAGTCCGCGGCCCACAACCTGGCCGACGGCGTCGCCACCGTCACCCCCGCATCCAGGACGGTCTGGCCCAGCTTGCGCCGAAGATCCACGACGCCGTCGACGCCGCCACCCCGCGGCTGCACGACGCGCTGGACAAGGCCACCCCGGTGATCGCCAACGCGCGTGACCGCGTCGTCGTTGAGTACCTGCCGAAGCTCTCGGACCAGATCGGTGCCGCATCCGACGCCGTTCACCGCACCCTTGAAGGCGCCCCGGCCCACGTCGACGCCGTCGCCCAGCGCCTCGCCGACTCCGGCGTCGTACAGAACGTGCAGGAACAGGCACAGGCTGCCGGCAAGCAGATCAAGGCTGCCGCCTCCGACGCCACCCGCGCCGTGACCGGCGAGGTCGCCAAGCAGCAGAAGCCCAAGCACCGCGGTTTCCTGATCTTCGGCATCATCACCGCCGCCGTAGCAGCTGGCGTCGCCGCCTGGAAGGCGTCCAAGCCGGTCGAAGACCCGTGGAAGACCCCGAGCCCGGTGAAGCCCGCCACCCCGGCACCGGTTCCGGCCACCACGGTCACCGAGGTCAAGGAAGAGGCGAAGCACGCTGCCTCCAAGGCCGCCGACGCCGTCGGTTCCGCCACCTCCGCCGCCGCCGACAAGCTTGGTGACGCATCGTCCAAGGTCGGCGACGCCGCCAAGGAAGCCACCGACGCCGTCGCCAGCAAGGCTGACGAGGCGGCTAAGGAGCCCGAGAAGTCCGATGCCGACAAGAAGGTCGCCAAGGACGCCAAGACCGCGATGAACAACATTGCGGCCAGCCTGAACGACGAGGGCAAAACCAAGTAAGCACCGCTGTTGCCATCCATTGGGCGGCTGCAGCCACACAGGGAGGGTCACCGCCGCGGGCGGGGCCCTCCCTTTGTTATGCCGATCCGCCGGGGTCCCAACCCGCCCGGATGCTAAATTTGGGGGGATGTCACGCGAAGAGTCCCAGCTGGGTTCCCCCGACGATGCAGCGCTGCCGCCTGCCGTCTCCATCGTCATCCCGGCGTACAACGAGGAAAGCGTGATCCGGCAGTGCCTCATCGCTGCCGTCTACCAGTCCGTTCCGGCGCACGAGATCATCGTGGTGGACAACATGTCCAAGGACCGGACCGCCGACATCGTCCGGCAGATGCAGCTGGAATACCCGGAGAGCCGGATCCTGCTGATGAGCCAGGACAGTGATCAGGGCCTGATTCCCACGCGGAACTTCGGTCTGAACCACGCCACGGGCGACGTGCTCGGACGGATCGACGCCGATTCGGTCCTGGAACCGGACTGGGTGGAACAGGTGCAGAAGGCCTTCGCCGATCCCTCAGTCGCCGCCGCCACCGGTCCGGTGGTGTACTACGACATGCCGATGCGCCGCTTCGGGCTCAAGGCCGACGACAAAATGCGGCAGCTGATGCTCAAGCTCGCCAAGCACCAGTACCACTTCCTGTTCGGCTCCAACATGGCCCTGCGCCGCTCGGCCTGGGAGACCATCAAGGGCGAGACCTGCCGGGATGAGCGGGACGAGATGCACGAGGACATCGACCTGTCCCTGCACCTTGCCGACCACGAGCTCCGGATCCAGTACTGGCCGCAGATGATCTCCGGGATGTCCGCCCGGCGGCTCGAAGACTCGCCCCGCGACTACCGCTACTACGTCACCCGCTTCGACCGGACCTACAAGGCCCACAACGTCAAGAAGATGGCCCTCAAGGCCCCCATGGTGGTCTTCTTCTCGGTGTACTTCCCGGCCAAGCTGCTGCGCGCCCTGCACACAGTGAACACGGCCCAGCCCGTGCGCCGCGGCGGCCAGTAGCCGCAGTTAATTCCGTACGGGTTAGTCCGTACCCAGCTCCGCCAGTCTGGCCGCACTCCGCCGCACAGCGCGTGAACGGCGCTGGCCGAGGACCACGACGGCGAGTCCCACCAGGATCATGGCCAGCCCCACGTACGTGCCGGCGGGCAGCTTCTCACCCAGGAACGCGGCGGCCAGCAGGGCGGCTCCCGGGATCTCAAGCAGGATGATCATGGACACCAGCAGGGGGCTCATGGTGGCCAGCAGGTGGTTGAAGGCCGTGTGGCCCACGAGTTGCGCGCAGACGGTAATGGCGAGGATTCCCAGCCAGCCAGCGGCCTCGAAGCCGCCCAGGGGCTGTCCGCTGGTCAGCGCCAGGACGGCGACGACGGCGGCGCACATTCCGTAGCAGAGGCTGGTGTAGACGCCGGTGCTCATGGTCTGCCGCGCCTTGCCGCCGGCGAGGGTGTAGACGCCGGCCAGCATCCCGCCGGCGACGGCCAGGAGGTCCCCGGTGAGCGCGTGCGGGGAGGTCCCCATGTCGAAGCCGGTAATGGCCACCACGCCCGCGAATGCCAGCCCCAGCCCGGCCAGGACCTGCCAGCCGTGCCGGACGCCGCGGAACATCTGGAAGACGGCGATCCAGCCTGACTGCAGGCAGACCAGCGCGGTGGCGGCGGCCACGGACGTCAGCTGCAGGGAGGTGATGAAGCAGGCGAAGTGCAGGGCGAGGGCGACGGCGGCCGCCAGGGACCAGCGGAACTCGGCGGCGGTGACGCGGCCAAACTGCCGTGGCTGACGGACCAGGACGGGCCCGGCCATGACTACGGCGCCGATGGCGTTCCGCCAGAACGCGACGGCAAGGGCGCTGACGGTGGTGGCGCCCAGCGTCGCGGCAATCAAGGGGCCGGAGGAGGCCACACCAAGGACGCCCAGGGCGGCGAGGAAGAAGGTCACGCCTCAACCCTAATGGGCGTACAGCGGTGGCCCGTGCCTTGGCGGTATGCGGGGAAGATGAAGCTTAAAGCAAAAGTCCCGGCCAGCGTTTCCGCTGACCGGGACTTCTCGATGGTGGAGGCACGGGGACTCGAACCCCGAACCCCCTGCTTGCAAAGCAGGTGCGCTACCAATTGCGCCATGCCCCCATCGGAGCAACCCACCAATCCGGCTAGTCGACCGTGTCGGTCGATTCGCTCCAGATTGCTTTCCGGGCTTCGGCTTCCTGCACTTTCCTGTAGACCAGGACGCCTGCGAGCGTAGCTGCCAATACCAGCAACTTCTTCACATGCACCCCGTTCCGGTCCGCTTTCGCGTTCCTTTACAAGAACCAGTACAGGTTCCGTGGGCGTACCAGGACTTGAACCTGGGACCTCTTCGTTATCAGCGAAGCGCTCTAACCGCCTGAGCTATACGCCCCGATGCCTCATCGGGCCGAGATATGACTTTACAGCACATCCCGGCCCGATCTCAAATCGAGGCATTTACCCGCTAAATCACGGGCAAAACGGGTATTTCTAGTCGTCCGTGAGGGTCACACCGATGCCGCCCACCAGGGTGGCAGCGATGTTGTACAGCACCGCGGAGAGCATCGACAGGGCGGTCAGCAGGACCACGTTGATCACGGCGATGATGACCGCGAAGGAGGCCACCTGGCCCAGCGAGGCCACCTTCTTCAGTTCGAAGCCGCCGCTCTCGGACCCTGCGAGGGTGCCGAGGAGGCCGTCGACCTGGTCGAAGATGCCGGTGAGGTCCAGGACGGTCCACAGCACGATCGCGGCGACCACCGTAACGATGCCGAGGGCCACCGAGAGCAGGAAGGACATCTTCAGCACGGACCACGGGTCAACCTTGCTCACCAGCAGGCGGGCGCGGCGCACCTTGGCCTTGGGGGCCGGCTTGACCAGTCCGGGCTGTCCGGGACGCGCACCGGCCGATTCCGGGCGGCTGGCCTGGCCGGCCGGACGCTGGCCGGGTACCGAGGGGCGCTGCCCCGGGACGGAAGGCCGCTGGCCGGGGGCCGCGGGACGCTGGCCGGAGCCCGCGACGCCGGGGCGCTGCTGCGGACGCGACGGCGCGTTCACCCGGGGAGCCGCCGACGGCTGCCGTGCGTTGCCGGGGCCACTGCTCGACTTGGGATAGGAGTCGGAATTGCTCACGGAGTTACCTCCGGGGTTGTCTTCGTCCAGCTCGGCATCCCCTGATGACTCATCTGACTCCGGGGCCGGTGCTGATGTTGTATCTCCGGACCCCTCGCGGACTCCGTTTTCTCCAGCCAACGTTACGTCATCCGGCAGCGTAGCCTCATCTCCGGCGTCGCCATCGGCTGCTGTTTCCTCGGAGTCGAGGCCGCGTTCGCTGTTGCGGGCAACGGCGATGATGCGGTCGTTCTTGTCCGGCTTGGCGAAGATGACGCCCATGGTGTCGCGGCCCTTGGCAGGCACGCCGGCCACGGACGAGCGGACCACCTTGCCGCCTTCCATCACCACCAGGACCTCATCCTCTTCCTGGACGATCAGGGCGCCGACCAGGTGTCCGCGCTCCTCCTGGTACTTGCCCACCTTGATGCCGAGGCCGCCGCGGCCCTGGAGGCGGTATTCCTCCACAGCCGTGCGCTTGGCGAAGCCGCCCTCGGTGACGATGAAGACGAAGGAGCCGTCCTGGACGACGTCGGCCGCGAGCAGCTCATCGTCCTCCCGGAACTTCATGCCCGTCACGCCGGAGGTTGCCCGGCCCATCGGGCGCAGCGCCTCGTCGGTGGCGGTGAACCGGATGGACTGGCCCTTGCGGGAAACCAGCATCAGGTCATCGGTTTCGGAGACCAGCTGGGCCGAGACGAGCTCGTCGCCGTCCCGCAGGTTGATGGCGATGACGCCGGCGGACCGGTTCGTGTCGTAGTCCTCGAGCCGGGTCTTCTTCACCAGGCCGCGCTTGGTGGCGAGCACCAGGTACGGGGCGTGCTGGTAGTCGCGCAGGTCCAGGACCTGGGCGATGTGCTCGTCCGGCTGGAACGCCAGCAGGTTGGCCACGTGCTGGCCCTTGGCGTCGCGGGCGGCCTCCACCAGTTCGTACGCCTTGGCCCGGTACACGCGGCCCAGGTTGGTGAAGAACAGCAGCCAGTGGTGGGTGGTGGTGACGAAGAAGTGCTCGACGACGTCGTCGCCGCGCAGCTGGGCGCCCTTGATGCCCTTGCCGCCGCGCTGCTGGGAGCGGTAGTTGTCGCTGCGGGTGCGCTTGACGTAGCCGCCGCGGGTGATGGTGACGACCATTTCCTCTTCGGGAATGAGGTCCTCGATCGACATGTCGCCGTCGAAGCCCATCAGGACCTTGGTCTTGCGGTCGTCGCCGTGCTTGGCCACGATTTCGGCCAGTTCGGTGCTGATGATTTCGCGCTGGCGGGCCTCTGAGGCAAGGATCTTGTTGTATTCGGAGATCAGGGCCTCGAGTTCGGCGTGCCGGTCCTGGATCTTCTGGCGTTCCAGGGCTGCGAGCCGGCGCAGCTGCATGTCCAGGATGGCCCGGGCCTGCAGTTCATCGATCTCCAGCAATTCCATCAGGCCGTCGCGTGCGGCCTCGGTGGTGGTGGAGGCGCGGATCAGGGCGATGACCTCGTCCAGGGCATCCAGGGCCTTGAGCAGGGCGCGCAGGATGTGCGCTTCCTCCTCCGCCTTGCGCAGGCGGTACCGGGTGCGCCGGGCGATGACGTCCATCTGGTGCGTGACCCAGTGGCGGATGAAGGCGTCGAGGCTGAGCGTGCGGGGCACGCCGTCGACGATTGCCAGCATGTTCGCCGCGAAGTTGTCCTGCAGCTGGGTGTGCTTGTAGAGGTTGTTCAGCACCACCTTGGCGACGGCGTCGCGCTTGAGAACGATCACGAGGCGCTGTCCGGTGCGGCCCGAGGTCTCGTCGCGGAGGTCGGCGATGCCGGAGATCTTGCCGTCCTTGACCAGCTCGGCGATCTTGATCGCCAGGTTGTCCGGGTTGGCCTGGTACGGCAGCTCGGTGACCACCAGGCAGGTGCGGCCCTGCAGTTCCTCGACGTTGACGACGGCGCGCATGGTGATGGAGCCGCGGCCGGTCCGGTAGGCGTCCTCTATGCCCTTGTGGCCCAGGATGGTGGCGCCGGTCGGGAAGTCCGGGCCCTTGATCCGCTGGATCAGTTCCTCGAGCAGCTCCTCGCGGCTGGCGGTCGGGTTAGCCAGGTACCACTGCACGCCGTCGGCGACCTCGCGGAGGTTGTGCGGTGGGATGTTGGTGGCCATGCCGACGGCGATGCCCGAGGACCCGTTGACCAGAAGGTTCGGGAAGCGGGCCGGCAGGATGGTGGGTTCCTGGTTCTTGCCGTCGTAGTTGTCCTGGAAGTCGACGGTTTCCTCGTCAATGTCCCGGACCATTTCCATGGCGAGCGGGGCCATCTTGGTTTCGGTGTACCGCGGGGCGGCGGCGCCGTCGTTGCCGGGAGAGCCGAAGTTGCCCTGTCCCAGCGCCAGCGGGTAGCGCATGGTCCAGTCCTGGATCAGGCGGACCAGGGCGTCATAGATCGCGGTGTCACCGTGCGGGTGGTACTGGCCCATGACCTCGCCGACCACGCGGGCGCATTTGTTGAAGGAGCGGTCCGGGCGGTAGCCGCCGTCGAACATCGCGTAGAGCACGCGCCGGTGGACCGGCTTCAGGCCGTCGCGGACATCCGGCAGCGCGCGGCCGACGATGACGGCCATGGCGTAGTCGAGGTAGGAGCGCTGCATTTCGGTCTGCAGGTCCACCTGCTCCACGCGATCGGTGAGCACATCGGTATCAAGGACGTTGCCTTCGAGCACGGGCTCCGCGCCGGATTCGGCGGGGACTTCCGGTGTTTCGTCACTCATAGTCTATATTTTCCGTTTCAGGTATATATCGGTTCCGGGATATGAAGTGGCGATGCCGTTAGATATCGAGGAACCGAACGTCCTTGGCGTTCTGCTGGATGAAGTTTCGGCGGGATTCCACGTCCTCGCCCATGAGCACCGAGAAGATCTGGTCGGCCGCGAGGGCATCGTCCATGGTGACCTGCAGCAGTGTCCGGTGCTCGGGGTCCATGGTGGTGTCCCAGAGTTCGGTGTAGTCCATCTCGCCGAGGCCCTTGTAGCGCTGGATGCCGTTGTCCTTGGGGATGCGGCGGCCGGCGGCCTGGCCGGACACCAGCTTGGCGTCGCGTTCCCGGTCGCTGTAGACGTAGTCGTGCGGGGCGTTGGACCACTTGATCCGGTACAGCGGCGGCTGGGCGAGGTAGACGTAGCCGTTTTCGATCAGCGGGCGCATGTAGCGGAAGAGCAGGGTCATCAGCAGCGTGGTGATGTGTTGGCCGTCGACGTCGGCATCGGCCATCAGCACGATCTTGTGGTACCGCAGCTTGGCCAGGTCGAAGTCCTCGCCGATGCCGGTGCCGAAGGCGGTGATCATGGACTGGACTTCGGCGTTGCCGAGGGCCTTGTCCAGGCGGGCCCGCTCCACGTTCAGGATCTTGCCGCGCAGCGGCAGGATGGCCTGCGTCTCGGGGTTGCGGCCGCGCTTGGCGGAGCCGCCTGCCGAGTCACCCTCCACGATGTAGACCTCGCACTTCTGCGGATCCTTGGAGGAGCAGTCGGAGAGCTTGCCGGGCATGCCGAAGGATTCCAGCGGGCTCTTGCGGCGGGCGTTGTCGCGGGCCTTGCGGGCGGCCATGCGGGCCTGGGCCGCGGAGATGGCCTTGCGGATGACGTCGCGGGCCGGCCCGGGGTTGCGCTCCAGCCAGTCGCCCAGTCCGTCGGTGACGACTCGCTGGACGAAGCCCTTGACCTCGGAGTTGCCCAGTTTGGTCTTGGTCTGGCCTTCGAACTGCGGCTCGGACAGCTTGACCGAGATGACGGCGGTCAGGCCCTCCCGGATGTCGTCGCCGGTGAGGTTGTCGTCCTTTTCCTTGATGATGCCCTTTTCGCGCGCGTAGCGGTTGATCAGGGAGGTCATCGCGGCGCGGAAACCCTCTTCGTGGGTGCCGCCCTCGTGGGTGTTGATGGTGTTGGCGTAGGTGTGGACGCTTTCGGAGTAGGCGTTGGTCCACTGCATTGCCATTTCCAGGGCGATGTGCCGCTCGGTGTCCTCGGTTTCGAAGGCGATGACGTCCTCGTGGACGACGTCGACCTTCTTGCCGGAGTTGAGGTGCTTGACGTAGTCCAGCAGGCCGTCGTCGTACTGGTAGACCACGGTGTGGAATTCTGCCGGAACCTCGCCCTCGGTCTCGACGGCGTCGAGGTTCAGGTCCTCATCGCCGGAGGTCTCCGATGCGGTGCGGCGCTCGTCGGTCAGCGTGATGCGCAGGCCCTTGTTCAGGAACGCCATCTGCTGGAACCGGGCCCGGAGGGTTTCGAAGTCGAATTCCGTGGTCTCGAAGATGCTGCCGTCCGGGTAGAACGTCTGCGTGGTGCCGGTCTCGGAGGTCTCTTCGCCCTTGATCAGCTCGCCCTGGGGCTTGCCGCCGTCGGCGAAGGACATCCGCCAGACGTGGCCCTGCCGGCGGACCTCGGTGTCGACGCGGCGGGAGAGCGCGTTGACCACGGAGATGCCGACGCCGTGCAGGCCACCCGAGACCGCGTACCCGCCGCCGCCGAACTTGCCGCCGGCGTGCAGGATGGTCATGACGACCTCCACCGTGGGCTTGTGTTCGGTGGGGTGCATGTCCACGGGGATGCCGCGGCCGTTGTCGACCACCTTGACACCGCCGTCGGCCTGAAGCCCGATCTCGATGTGGGTGCAGTACCCGGCCAGCGCCTCATCGACCGAGTTGTCCACCACTTCGTACACCAGGTGGTGCAGGCCACGGGGTCCGGTGGAGCCGATGTACATGCCCGGACGTTTCCGGACTGCCTCCAGGCCCTCAAGAACGGTGATGTCGCTGGCCCCGTATTCGCGGGGAGTGACCGTTTCGGCGGCCGCGGCCGCCTGGCCGGTTCCGTCCGCGGTGTCCGCTGCCGGGATTTCTGCATTGTCGTTAGCCACAGGCGCTTTCGACTCCTCTATGTTCGTTGAAGGCCGGCCGCGGCCGTCTCCAAGGAAACAGCCACTGCCAACGGGCACGTCACTGACGGCGCCGGCGGCATGGCTGGCCGGGACCGGTTCCACGCAGAAGACACCGCGTCGGAAACGGACTCAGTCGACGTTGCATCGGCGCCCAGTTATCTTCCTTGATTCTACCGTGTTATAGGGCCGAACCCCGCATTCTGGCGGGGTAAACGCGGGTGTAATTGCCGTTGAGAGGCCACTGGCCCCGCCTGGAATGCTCCCGGGGTGTTCCGGATGGGTTCCTATACCGAACCGGGGCGTCTGAGCGCCCTACACGCCGTTTGTGGATTTTTCAATGGTTTTGGAACAACTGCTTCATACCCTCGGGCGGCGGTGCCGGGGAAACGCGTAGGGATATCGCGCGGCGGGCGGCCTAGCCGTAGGTGTCGCGGGGGCCGCGGCCGTTGACGGTGCGGGCACCCTTCCGCCAGCTGGGTGCGGCCGGGCCCAGGACCTGGATGCTGGTGACGACGCCGTCGCCGAGTTCCACACGGAATTTCTCCAGCAGGCTCAGGCTGAGCAGGCGGAGCTGGGTGGCCCAGGCGGTGGAGTCGCAGCGGACGTGAAGGGTGGTGTCGGTGAAGCTTTCGGGGGTGCAGTGCGCCGAGATTTCCGGTCCGACCAGCGCCGGCCACTGTGCCATCACCGAGCCCACGGCCACCGGGGAGGTCCAGCCGCGTTCGGCGACCAGCCGGCCCACCACCTTGCCCAGGCCCAGGGGGTCCCGGCCGTTGCCATGGAACTGGCTGAAGCCCCGGGTCCCGGCGCCGCGGGCGGGTTTCTGGGTGCTTCCGGGTTTCGGCGGCGCCTTGCGCCGGATCTCGCCCCGCGCGGCCGCGGCGTCACGCATGCGATTGAGGGCCGCCTGGGCGGCGTCAATGTCGTCGGGGTCGCGGCCGGGCTGCAGCCCGCCGTCGGTGTCCTTATTCATCGCCTGTCACTTGTGGCTTGTCCGGCTCATCGATGCCTCCCGGAATGACCTTCACCCGCCGGCCGGCCAGTTCCGCCGGGATATCGCCCTCGACGGCGGCGGTCACCAGGACCTGCTCCGCGCCGGAGACTATAGCGGCCAGTTTACGCCGGCGCTGCACGTCGAGTTCGGCAAACACGTCGTCGAGGATCAGGATCGGGGCCGATCCGCCGGTGCGGGCGTCGTCGAGCATGACGTAGTAGGAGGCCAGCCTCAGCGAAAGGCACATGGACCAGGTTTCGCCGTGGGAGGCGTAGCCCTTGGCGGGGGCCCGGCCCAGGGTCAGGTCCAGGTCGTCGCGGTGCGGGCCCACCAGGGAGATGCCCCGTTCGAGCTCACGACGGCGGGACGCCGCGAAGGCACGAATGTACCGTTCGGTGAGCTCCTCCACGCTCAACCGGCGCAGGTCCTCGACCTGTTCCGCCGGGGCGGCGGCCGCGGCACCGTAGCCGTCGCCGTCGTCGTCGACGATTCCGTCCAGCGTGGAGCGGTACACCGCACCGGCTTCCTTGGACCCGTCCGTGAGCTGGGCGTAGGCACTTTTCAGGTGCGGCAGCAGCAGTTCCACGAGTTCCAGGCGCGCATGCAGCAGCTCGGCGCCGGCCCGGGCCATGTGCTGGTCCCAGACATCCAGGGTCGCCTCGTGCCCGGCGGTGAACTTGCCCGCCCGGCCGGACTTGAGCAGCGCGTTGCGCTGTTTCAGGACCCGGTCGTAGTCGCTGCGGGTGGCGGCATGCCGCGGCATGAGGCTGACCAGCAGTTCGTCGAGGAAGCGGCGCCGGTTGGACGGGTCGCCCTTCACCAGGGCCAGGTCCTCGGGCGCGAACAGCACCGTCTGGCAGATCCCCAGGATGTCACGGGCCCGGACCGGGTTGCTGCGATTGATCCGGGCGCGGTTGGCCCGCCCGGCGTTGAGCTCCAGCTCCAGCACCGTGGACTGTTCGCCGCGGACCAGGCGGGCCCGGATCATGGCCCGTTCCGCGCCGAAGCGCAGCAACGGACCGTCCGAACTGACCCGGTGCGAGCTCAACGTGGCGAGGTACCCGATGGCTTCCATCAGGTTGGTCTTGCCGATGCCGTTGGACCCAACAAGGACCGTGACCCCGGGCTCGAGGCTCAGGTCAACCTGGGCGTAGCTGCGGAAATCCGTCAGCGAAAGCTTCTCTAGGTACACGCCGGGGTCAGGGTCCTGAAATTACTTGGCGGGCCGGGTGGCGTGTCCGCCGAACTGGTGCCGCAGCGCGGAGACCATCTTCATTGCCGGCGAGCTGTCCTCGCGGGAGGAGAACCGGGCGAACAGCGCGGCCGTGATGGCGGGGGCGGGAACGGCGTTGGCGATGGCCTCTTCGACGGTCCACCGGCCCTCACCGGAATCCTCGACGTAATCGGAAATCGACTCCAGTCCCGGGTCCTCATCGAGGGCCTTGACCATGAGGTCAAGCAGCCAGGAGCGCACCACGGTGCCCTTCTGCCAGGCGCGGAAAGTGCCGGGGAGATCGGTGACGATGTCCTTGGCGGCCAGGAGTTCGTAGCCCTCGGCGTAGGCCTGCATCAGGCCGTACTCGATGCCGTTGTGGACCATCTTTGCGTAGTGGCCGGCGCCGACGCCGCCGACGTGGACGAAGCTGTCCGCCCGGTCACCTTCCGGACGGAGCGCATCGAAGACCGGCAGGGCGCGCTCGATGTCGGCGGCGTCGCCGCCGGCCATCAGGCCGTAGCCGTTCTGCAGGCCCCAGACACCGCCGGAGACGCCGCAGTCGGCGAAGTGGACACCCTTGGCGGCCAGCGCGGCGGCGTGCTTCTGGTCTTCGGTAAAGCGGGAGTTGCCACCGTCGATGACCAGGTCACCGGCCTCGAGCTTGTCGCCGAGTTCGGTGATGACGGCGTCGGTGATGTCTCCGGCGGGGACCATGACCCAGATCAGCCGGGGAGCCGGAAGCGCGGCGATCAGTTCGTCGATGGTGGCTGCGTCGGTGACCTCGGGGTTGCGGTCGAAACCGGTGACTTCAACGCCGCCCTTCCGAAGCCTTTCGCGCATGTTGAAGCCCATTTTTCCAAGGCCGATCAATCCAATGTGCACGGGGAACTCTTTTCTGCGCGGTGGTACGGGTAAAGCGGTGGGGCCTAGTTCGGCAGGCGGACGGGCATGACCAGGTAGCGGTAGTCGTCCTGGTCCTCGCCGTCGGCGTTTTTCTGGGCCGTGATCATCGCCGGCTTCGGTGCCGTGGTGAAGGAGAAACGCACGAATTTCGTCTCGATGACGCTGAGGCCTTCGATCAGGTAGTGCGGGTTGAAGGCCACGGTGATGTCCTCACCGGTGAGCTGGGACTCGAGCTCCTCGGAAGCCTGGGCGTCCTCGCCGGTACCGGCATCGAGGTGCAGCTGGCCCTGGGTGAACGCGAGGCGGACCGGGGTGTTGCGTTCGGCCACGAGGGACACACGCCGCACGGCTTCGACCAGTTCCTGCGTCTGGACGGTGGCGTGGATGGGGGTGGAGTCCGGGAACAGCGAACGGATCTTCGGGTAGTCGCCGTCCACCAGCAGCGAGGTGGTGGTGCGGCCGCCGCTTTCGAAGCCAATCAGCCGGCTGTCGTCGTCGGCCAGGGCCAGGTGGATGTCGCCGCTGCCACCGAGGGTCTTGGCCACCTCGTTAAGGGTCTTGGCCTTGACGAGCGCGCTGGTGGAGATGCCCGGGGTGGCGGGCTTCCACGGAACCTCGCGCATGGCGAGGCGGTAACGGTCAGTGGCCAGGAGGGTGATCAGGTCATCCTCGATCTCCATCCGGACACCGGTCAGGATCGGCAGGGTGTCGTCCTTGCTGGCCGCGATGATGACCTGCGACACGGCCTGGGCGAACGCGTCGCCGGGGACGGTGCCGCTGATCGGCGGCAGTGCCGGCAGTGGCGGGTATTCGGTTTCCGGCATGGTGGCCAGGTGGAAGCTGCTTCGGCGGCAGGAGAGGGTCACCTTGTTGCCATCGGTTTCGATGTCAACCGGTGCGGACGGCAGGCTGCGGCAGATGTCTGCGAGCAGGCGGCCGGAAACCAGGATGGTGCCCTCGGTGCTGATGTCGGCGGGGATTTCCAGCCGGGCGGAGGTTTCGTAATCGAAGCTCGAGAGACTCACGGTACCCGCCTCGGCCTTGAGCAGCAGGCCGGACAGTACCGGAACAGGCGGCCGCGGAGACAAGGACCGGGCGGTCCAGGTCACTGCCTCGGCCAGGACATCCCGCTCGACTCTGAACTTCACGGAAGGGTGCCGCCTTTCATTGCTGCTGACATCGCTGGAACGGACCGGCCGGCGGGTGCCGAAGGCGCCGCCGTGGCTGGTCTGTGGTGGTCATGCGGTTCCCCGGACGACGTGTCCGGGATGCGCCGGCACGGCGCGGGGACACGGTGGGACCGGGGACGGACGCACAGCAGACAGCTTAGCCCCAAGATCCGGGTTCTCCCATCCCCGGCTTACATCGCTGTGGTTTTGGCCGGGCTCTCAGTTCGGCCTGGGCCGGACCGCGGTGGGGTGGAGGGAGATTGTTGTTTGAGGGAATTTCATTTTCTTGGGATTAGTAGTGTTAATAACTGCTGTGGAAACTGTGGATAACCCGGTCCCGGCCCGCCGATCCGCGGTTAAGCCCTGTTCATGAGCTGTGGGTCCGGCCGGTTTTAAACAGGGTGTGGATGGGGACAAGATTTTCGGCCGTTTCGTCGATCCACAGGCGGCTTAAGGGTTTTAAGCCCATTAACCGCCGTTGTCCCCTTAACTATCCACAGGCTTGTCCACAGCCCCTTGTTAATAAGGTATGAGTGCGCGGATGCGGAGCTAGGAATTTCGCTGCTGCTGCTTGATCCGGTTGGTCAGTTCGGTGACCTGGTTGTAGATCACACGGCGTTCGGCCATCAGTTCCCGGATCTTGCGGTCGGCGTGGATCACCGTTGTGTGGTCCCGGCCGCCGAGTTCCTGGCCGATCTTGGGCAGCGACATGTCGGTCAGCTCCCGGCAGAGGTACATGGCGATCTGGCGCGCGGTGACCAGGGTCCGGGTCCGGGACTTGCTGCAGAGCTCCTCCATGGTGAGCTTGAAGTAGTCCGCGGTCTGGGTCAGGATCTGCGCCGAGGTGATCTCCTGGGCGCCGTCGTCGGTGATCAGGTCCTTGAGCACCATCTCCGCGAGGGCCACGTCCACCGGCTGGCGGTTCAGGCTGGCGAAGGCGGTCACCCGGATCAGGGCGCCTTCGAGTTCGCGGATGTTGCTGGAGATCTTGGAGGCGATGTACTCGAGGGCATCGTCCGGCGCGGAGAGGCCTTCGCTGAGCGCCTTCTTGCGGAGGATCGCGATGCGGGTTTCCAGTTCGGGCGGCTGGATGTCGGTCAGCAGGCCCCACTCGAAGCGGGACTTCATCCGGTCTTCGAAGCCGGCCAGCAGTTTCGGCGGCTGGTCCGAGGTGATGACCACCTGCTTGTTGTTGTTGTGCAGGGCGTTGAAGGTGTGGAAGAACTCTTCGAGCGTGCGGTCCTTGCCGGCCAGGAATTGGATGTCGTCGATCAGCAGGACGTCGACGTTCCGGTAGGTGGTCTTGAAGCTGGTGCCCTCGTCGTCGCGGATCGAGTTGATGAAGTCGTTGGTGAACTCTTCGGAGTTGACGTAGCGGACGCGGATCCCGCTGTAGAGGCGGCGGGCGTAGTGGCCGATCGCGTGCAGCAGGTGGGTCTTGCCCAGGCCCGAGTCACCGTAGATGAACAGCGGGTTGTAGGCCTTGGCCGGGGCTTCGGCGACGGCGACGGCGGCCGCGTGCGCGAAGCGGTTGGAGGAACCGATCACGAAGGTGTCGAAGACGTACTTCGGGTTCAGCCGGCCGAATTCGTGCGAGGTGCTCGGCAGCATGGGCTGCGGCTTGAGTTCGACGGCGGGATCGGCCGTGCGGGTCAGCTCCGGTGCCGCCTCGGGTTCGACGTGGAGGGGCACCAGTTCGGTGTCGACGTCGATCGCGCAGCGGATCTCGTCGGAGAAGACATCCCGGAGGGCGTCGTCGAGGGCTTCCTTGACCTGGGTCTGGAGGACCTCGCGGGTGAGTTCATTGGGAACGGCCACCAGCAGGGTGGACCCGATGAGGCCCTGCGCCTGGGCGAGGATGACAAAACCGCGCTGCCTGGGAGTAACCCGGTGGTCGTTTTCCAGGAGGCTGACCACCCGGCGCCAGGAGCTCCCGACGGTGTTGGCGTGGTCGGCTTCGTCTACCGTCATCAATGAATTCCTCAAACCTTGCTTGCTGGCGTTACCGCAGCCGCACCGCCCGGGACTCGATGTGTGGTCCCGGCGTAATCCACAGGGTTGTACACAGACAGTGGATAATGGGCTACTGGGACACTCTAGGGGATGAAAAGCCTAGAAGATAGCTGGGAACTGACCTGTGGATAATTACACCGTTGTGGTTCTCTCCGGGGGCTTGTGATGTGCTTCATCCACAGGCCCGGGGGCAGGTTAGCCACAGCTGGGGATGATCGCCGGCGACCGCTCCGGTTTGACTCTGCAGCCGTTTTTCCCCTAACGTTGTGAAGTCCTTTGTGTCCGCTTTTCGCTTCATTGAAGCTCTCCCAGACGCCTGCGTCACGGGAGCGGGGTAGCGGCACATACAAAACTTAGCGTCGGCCAGTTCTTCCCCTTTTTTGATCGGGTGGGCGCACCTTTGATCCACTGGAGTAACTAACGTGAGCAAGCGGACTTTTCAGCCGAATAACCGCCGTCGAGCCAAGAAGCACGGCTTCCGCCTTCGTATGCGTACCCGTGCCGGCCGCGCCATCCTGGCAGCCCGTCGTGGCAAGGGCCGCACCGAACTGTCGGCGTAAATACTGACTTATCGGTCATCACCCTTTTGCGAGTTGAGCGGTGCTAGCCACCCGGAACCGTCTGAGGACCTCTACCGATTTTTCAACAACTGTACGTTCCGGCGTCCGCAATGGACGCCGGAACTTAGTGTTATATACGGCAGCTTTACCTGCCGGCGAGCCTAGCCGCATCGGCTTCATCGTTTCCAAGAGTGTCGGGAACGCTGTTGTCAGGAACCTCGTTAAGAGGAGACTGAGAGAAGCCGGTGCGTTGTCGCTGCGCACTTATCCCGTCGGATTTGCGGTCGTCGTCCGGGCCCTGCCCGCGTCGGCGTCCGCCGGCTGGGAGACCCTGCGCAATGACTACGACGCCGCCTTGGAAGCAACCCTTAAGCGGCTGGCTGGCCGTGCGCAGCAGGCCGTTGCCAAGGTTTCGAGTGAGACACCACAGGAAGGGACACCGCGTGCGTAACCGAGATGCCGCCGTCGTCCCCGGTCCTGTACCGCGTGTGTCCGCGGCGGCCGCCTGGTTGGGCCGCGCGCTGTGGAACCTGCCCCGCAACCTGATCATTTTGCTGTTGATGGCCTACCGCAAGGTTGTGTCTCCGCTCTACGGCCAGGTCTGCCGATTCTTCCCGAGCTGCTCCGCCTATGCGCTGGAAGCGGTGACGGTGCATGGGGCGGTCAAGGGCACCTGGCTGGCGGTCCGCCGGCTGCTGCGTTGCCACCCATGGAATTCCGGCGGTGTGGACCATGTCCCCGCCGGTCACAGGGAGTGGCCCGCCGGTCACACCCCCGAATTGTCGTGCTGAACAACCCGGACAAGTACCTGGCGGCACAGTCTGATGGAGAAGGCCGCCCTGCGGCCTGACGAAGAGGAATAACCTATGGACATCTTTGGAGCAATTCTGGCCCCGTTCAAGTGGCTGGTGTCGGCCATCATGATCGGCTTCCACGACGGACTGAGCTTCATTGGCCTGCCTGCAGCCAACGGCTGGACCTGGACCTTGTCCATCATCGGCCTGGTGCTGGTCATTCGCGCCGCGCTGATCCCCGTCTTCGTCAAGCAGATCAAGGCCCAGCGCGGCATGCAGCTGCTGCAGCCGGACCTGAAGAAGCTCCAGGAAAAGTACAAGGGCAAGACCGACCAGCTTTCCCGCCAGGCCATGGCGCAGGAACAGATGGCGATGTACAAGAAGCACGGGACCAATCCGTTCTCCGCCTGCCTCCCCATGCTGATCCAGATGCCGTTCTTCTTCGCCCTCTTCCAGGTGCTCTCCGGCATTAGCTCCGCCAAGGCCGGCGGCACCGGTATCGGTGCGATGAACATCGATCAGGTCCGGCAGTTCGATGAATCCAGCATCTTCGGCGCTCCGCTGTCTGCCTCCCTGCTGCACGGCGGCGGCGGAGACCAGACCGCGGTGTGGATCCTCTCGATTGTCATGATCCTGGCGATGACCGCCTCGCAGTTCATCACGCAGAAGCAGATCATGGCCAAGAACATGTCGGAAGACGCCATGGCCAGCCCCTTCATGCGCCAGCAGAAGATGATGCTCTACATCCTGCCGCTGGTCTTCGGTGTCGGTGGCATCAACTTCCCCATCGGTGTCCTCATCTACTGGACCACCACCAACCTGTGGACCATGGGCCAGCAGTTCTTCGTGATCCGCCGCATGCCCACCCCCGGTTCCCCCGCCGCCAAGGCCCTGGCCGAGCGTCGTGCCGCCAAGGGCCTGCCGAACCTGCCCCTGATGGGTGCCAAGAAGGCCGACGCCGAGGCAGAGGCGGAAGCCGCTGCCAGCGCCGCCGTTGCCAAGAGCCAGCGCGTCCAGCCCCAGCGCAAGAACAGGAAGAGGAAGTAATGCCTGCCGAGAGCACCGACCACGCTATTACCGCCGAGCCGCTGTCCCAGGAAGACGTCCGCGACGAGGCCGAGACCAGCAACGACGCTGAAACCCCGGCCGCCACGGATACCGACGCAGGCCAGTCCGCGGGCAAGAGCAACACCGCCAGCCGCCTGGAGGAGGAGGGCGACGTCGCCGCCGACTACCTCGAGGAACTCCTGGACATCGCGGACATCGACGGTGACATCGACATCGAGGTGCGCAACGGCCGTACCTACATCTCGATCGTGGCCGAAGAGGACAACTCCGGCCTGGAGAACCTCGTGGGCCGCGACGGTGAGGTCCTGGAAGCCCTGCAGGAATTGACCCGCTTGGCCGTCCTCGCCGCCACGGAGAACCGCTCCCGGCTGGTCCTGGACATCAACGGGTACCGCACGGACCGTGCCGGCGACCTGCAGCAGATTGCCGAGGACGCCATCGCCTCCGTCAAGGAGAGCGGCGGCCCGGTGGCGCTGAAGCCGATGAGCGCCTACGAGCGCAAGATCGTGCATGACGCCGTCGCGGACCTGGGATTCGTCAGCGAGTCCGAGGGCGAGGGTGCCCAGCGGCACATCGTTGTCTCCGCAGAGTGACTCCCCAGAGCAGCATGATGGTGGAGATTACCGCGGCCGAGCTCAAGGCCGCCGAAGCGATTTTTGGTGACCGGCTGGACCTGGCCCGTCGCTATGTGGAGCACCTCGCCACTTCCGGTACCGAACGCGGCCTGATCGGCCCGCGCGAGGTGCCGCGCCTGTGGAGCCGGCACGTGCTGAACTGCGCCGTGATCGAACGTGAGATTGCGCTCGGCAAGCACGTGGCCGACGTCGGAAGCGGCGCCGGTCTCCCGGGGCTGTGCCTGGCCATCGCCCGTCCGGACCTCGAACTGACCCTCATCGAGCCGCTGGAGCGGCGCGTGATCTGGTTGCAGGAAGTGGTCGATGACCTCGGTCTGGACAACGTCACGGTGATGCGTACCCGCGCCGAACTGGCCGTGGGACAGGTCGACGCCGACGTGGTTACCGCGCGCGCGGTATCCGCCCTGACCAACCTTGCGGGGCTTACTATCCCGCTGCTCCAGGGCAAGGGTGAAGTCGTGGCCATCAAGGGCCGCAGCGCCGGTGAAGAGATCGAAAAGGCCGCCAAGACCATCCGCAAACTGGGCGGCGTGGACACGTCCGTCGTGGTTGTCGGGGAGGATCTCCTCGAGGAGCCCACCACCGTGGTCCGCATCGTAGTGAATAAGCCCCTAAAGAAGGCGTAGCGCCCGCCCGGCGCCCGCGGTGTTCAGGGGTAAGAGGTTAGGCTAGTTACCGGCAGTCAACGCCGAGCGAGAGTGAGAGTGTCAAGTGAGCAGTAGCGAAGCCTCCGCACAACGGATTCCACCGTTCGTGTCCCTGGGGTCTGCACGGTCATTCATGGCGCCGACTGCCTCTCATTCTTCTGCCGTTAGCAAACCTTCTTTGGTTTCAAGCAGCTCATCGGCTTCGTCTGTTTCACGTGAAACGTCGACGACGTCTACCGGGAATGTACTGGATTCGATTGATGACTCCAGCCCGATTGCCCGGGAGCTCGCCCACGAAAACAAGCGCCGGGAGCGCCTCCTGGGCCGGCAACTGCCCAAGCCGGAGAAGACCCGCATCTTCACCGTGTCCAACCAGAAGGGCGGCGTCGGGAAGACCACCACGACGGTGAACATCGCCGCCGCACTGGCTGCTGCAGGACTCAACGTGCTGGTCATCGACATCGACCCGCAGGGCAACGCCTCCACCGCCTTGGGCATCGAACACCATGCCGACGTGGACAGCATCTACGATGTGCTTATCAACGATGTTCCGTTGCAGGATGTCGTAGCGCCGTGCCCGGACATCGCCAAGCTCATCTGTGCACCGGCCACCATCCACCTGGCCGGAGCCGAAATCGAGCTCGTCAGCCTCGTGGCGCGCGAGCAGCGGCTCCGCCGGGCGATTGACGTCTATGCCAAGGAACGCGCCAAGAACGGCGAGGAGCGGCTGGACTACATCTTCATTGACTGCCCGCCGAGCCTTGGTCTCCTGACGGTCAATGCTTTCTGCGCTGCCAGTGAGGTCCTCATTCCCATCCAGTGCGAGTACTACGCACTGGAAGGGCTGAGCCAGCTGCTGAAGAACATCGAGATGATCCAGAAGCACCTCAATGCTGACCTGGTGGTCTCGACCATTCTGCTGACCATGTACGACGGCCGTACCAACCTCGCCGCCCAAGTGGCCGCAGAGGTTCGCGAGCACTTCCCCGAGCAGGTCCTGAGCGCCGTGGTTCCCCGCTCCGTGCGCATTTCCGAGGCACCCAGTTACCAGCAGACGGTCATGACCTATGACCCGTCGTCCAGCGGCGCGCTGTCCTACTTGGAAGCCGCCGCTGAAATCGCCGAACGTTAGAATCTTCTCAACAATTGCACTAGCCAGAGCCGGAGCATGCCGCGCTCTTCCAATGGAGGGATTTATCCATGAGCGATAAGCGACGCGGCCTGGGCCGTGGACTTGGCGCATTGATTCCAAGTTCCGCCTCGGCTAACGCCTCCGGAAACGGTGCTGCCCCGTCCCGGCCCGTGGATCTGTTCTTCCCGCCGGCCAGCAAGCGCGCCGGCGATGCACCGGCTGTCGAAGAAACCCCGGTAGAGGCAGCCCCCGACGCTGCTGTCCCCGAGTCTGCTGTCCCCGAGTCTGCTGCGCCCACATCTGCTGCGCCGGAGGACACGACGACATCCCGCCCGGCTGTGTCTGACACAACCACGAAGGCGCCCGCCCGGAAGTCCGCTGCCGCGGCTAAGGGTAAGTCTGCCGCCCAGGCTGGTCCGGACACATCCGAACGGAATCGTGCGGCGGCCTCGAAGGCGGCGGCTGAGGCTCCTGTCCTTGAAGAGGCTGAGCCCGAGACGCAGGCCGTCGACAACGGCGTGGACCTGGTCGCGGTCCCTGGCGTCCGCTTCGCCGAAATCCCGGTCGGCGACATCCACCCCAACCGCAAACAGCCCCGCTCGGTCTTCGATGAGGACGACATGGCGGAGCTCGTGCACTCCGTTCGCGAAATCGGAGTCCTCCAGCCAATTGTGGTCCGGACTTCAACCGAAGAAGGTGGAGAACCGTACGAGCTGGTCATGGGTGAACGCCGGTGGAGGGCAGTCCAGGCCGCCGGCCTCGAAACCATCCCCGCAATCGTCCGTGACACCACCGATGACGACCTCCTCCGGGATGCTCTGCTTGAAAACCTTCACCGCAGCCAACTCAACCCGCTGGAAGAGGCCGCGGCGTACCAGCAGCTGCTTGAAGACTTCGGTACCACTCACGAGCAGTTGGCGGACCGCATTGGCCGGTCCCGTCCGCAGGTGTCCAACACCCTGCGTCTGCTGAAGCTTCCGCCGTTGGTGCAGCGCCGCGTCGGAGCCGGTGTACTCTCGGCCGGACACGCCCGCGCCCTGTTGGCACTTCCGGACGCCGCGGCGATGGAGCGGCTGGCTCAGAAGATTGTTGCCGAGGGCATGTCCGTTCGGGCGACCGAAGAGGCTGTGACTCTCTACCAGAGCCCCGCTGCCCCGGCGAAGAACAATATCCCCCGCCCCGGGGCGCGGCATGAACGGCTGGACTACCTGGCCTCGTCGCTCTCGGATCGTCTGGACACCAACGTGAAGATCTCCCTCGGTGCGCGCAAGGGACGCGTCAGCATTGAGTTCGCCAGCGTGGAAGACCTGAACCGCATCATGGATGTGCTGACGCCGGGGAATCCGACCTAGAGTTTCATTCATCCAGAGAGGGTCCGTTTTATGTGAAACGGGCCCTCTTTTTGCGTTTCCACCGCCGGTTGGTTGGTCTGTCTTTTGATGGCCGTTGGGGGCATGACGTCCATGCTGGGTGCGAATTCTTCATTCTTACCCTCCTGTGTCTCCGACCGTGAAGGGTGTCAGCCGGGTGGCAGCAGCGGCATATCTGTTGCCACGGCGAGGGAATAGCGAGCTCGAATGGTTGAGCGTCCCCGCCGGCGCGCAAGCAGTAGGTTGAAGGACCCTGGTTTTGTTGCTGAATTGGTTGGATGAGACCGCCCAAACAGGGCCCCTTTGTGGGCCGTGGGCCGTGCTCCATGGGTTGCGACGCTTGGGTCGTGGGCTGGACCCGCGGAAAGTCTCGATATCAGGTTAGATATAGAGGCTGGCCGATGATCACGAGCGTAATCCGGGCTGCTTAGAACCCCCGATAGTCCGCCTACGCCTCTGCTTTCGAACCGGACGCGGATGGTGGGTCCGGCATCCTACAGGCTTTGAGGCGCTGTAGATGGTCTCAGGGGCCTTCTTGGGGTGCAATGATGGCTCGGGCCCACTGTGGTTCTCCGTGCGCATCCGAGGCGACTACAGTCGCTTTCGGCTCCTTGTGGCATCCCTTATGGACGGGTCGGTCAGCCTGATAGTCCGTCGGGAGGTCTGGGCAGTCGTCATCTCGTGCCGTGCGGGTTTGAATATGTTGAGAAGTGAGGGGTGCGTTTGAGTCGTTTGAGGCGCAGTTATTGGTGAACAGTCGCAATTCATGCTCGGTAGGCTTCGATGCGCTCATTGGGAAGCACTCTACTTTCCTGGTCCGCCCTTTGCCTCCTCAGCTCATTACGGATTGTCGGGGGCCGCCATGACTCCTCTCGGGTTGTGGACCATGGGTTGCTAAGCTGCGGCTCGGTACTTACCCCCGGTGGGGGCGCCATTCTGTTGGTCCATCTGGATGGCAGCACCGGGAGCAGGAGCGGCTGAGGCGACCGGTATGCCACTCCCCCAGCCAACTTGATGCGTGGCCTGTTTCCAATGCTGTTTCACGTGAAACCAATCCCCCGCACGCGAACCTCGGACGACGATCGATTTCTGAAGCCCCCGGGGCGTTGTATGACATCGGCGGCGGTATGGCGACGTAAGTTTTCCCTCCGCATACAGAAAGATCTGCCGGCGTCGCCGACTATTGCATCGTTGGGCAGATCGACCCACATGTCTGCGTTCCGCGGATATGGTCGGAGTACTGCTTTAGGCAACTGATCGGCGCCAGACGCAGACGCCTGACATGATGTGCCGGTCTTCGCGAAGGCCATGATCGAACTGGACATGTTTCACGTGAAACGGTGCAGACGCGCCGGCGTTGTCGTCCTCCTAGCTAAGTCCCTGGTCATGAGTCTGGACGAGGGCTTGTAAGCATAGGAGCAGCCCGGCGCGGAGTAGGAATCGTCCAGTGACGGCCTGCCAAGATATCCGCGGCCCTGCAGGTTGAACTGGCGCGACCAGCGTTCCGGCCGAGGTTTGCAGGACGCTCTGGGACGTGTGCGTGCACCTGGGATCGCCCACGCTTTGACGGGCGATCGTGAGGCGGTGCGCTCCTGAACTTAGTGGTGCCACCACGAATCTGACTTCCCTACGGCGGCTTCAGGAGGGTTCCGGTTACTGAAGGGCGCCAGCGAATGCGATCGGATCCCGGAGGCATCTCTCACCCAGTCGGCCCTCGTCCATGCTGCACTCCCCTTGTTCGTTCTCACCGAAGAGCACACGATGGGATCATCCGGCCCGCCGGGTGGCTTAGTGGTCTGTGCCGGTTCCCCTTGGAGACAGCCTCGCGCTCCGCTTCCATGTGCTTCGCTGATCTCCGTCATGAGCAAGGCATACGGGTCAGCTGCCGAGTCCGCGTCTGGTGATGTGTGAAGGGCCCGCATAGAGCAGGCAGCCAAGGGGAAGATGCCGGCAGGGGTCTTAGGGCTAAATGACCGGATGTCGGTCACTGCGCAATAAGGAAGGTCTCTACTCGGCCGTGCGGAGGAGCGTCTCCCCCGGCACTCCGAAATTGGGATTCCGAGCCACAGACCCTAGAACCCCGAGCCCTAGAACCCTAGAAGCCCGAACCCTAGAAGCCCGAACCCTAGAAGCCCGAACCCTAGAAGCCCGAACCCGGGAGCCGGACCTCGGACCCCAGCCCGCGGAGACCGGCACGCCGACCTCCGACCCAAGCACCTGGACCCTTGAGGCATACGAAGGGCTCCAGCCGCAGGGAGCTGGCTCCCCTGCCCGAGGCGGCTGGAGCCATGACCAGGGGTCGATGAGACGTGGACGGTAGTCGCTGGTCAGTCTTGTTACGTCATCTGCAATTGCCGGAACGCTCGAGGTTCGAGTGCTGCTTACGAAGACTGACAGCATCTCTTCGCACGACGCGTGTGATCGGTGCTTCCCCGATGGCTTCCCTAGCTTGTTCGCGACGGCTTGGCGCTGGCCTGAGACAGTTGAAGCGGTACCGGCCGAGTGCGCACAGCGCAGGCATCTCCGGCGGTTCCGTGAGCCAAACTTCCCGTGGATATCGCTGTGGATAACTTTGTGGAAAGTTTGACGGTCTTCGTGGGCTGGCCGGTCTCGTTTGTGCCCACCCGAGAATAGTTCGTGAGGTGCGATGAGAGACGCGAGCATTACCGCCGGCGTTCGTTTCACGTGAAACATTGCGGCAAGTCGGAGTGCCGTCAAATATCTCCTACTTGGTCCGAAATCTCCCCACAAATGGGTTAACTTTCTGTTGGCGCCCCTGCCAGCTAGTGTGACAAACACCGTTGCTTCTCGGCGAGGTGGCTCTCTGCTCAGGTGAGAGGCTGGGTCGGGTAGGCCTGCCGATATTTGGAAGTGGTGACGAAGCGCCGTGTAGCTGTGGATAAGACTGTGTGCAAACTCTCGGCGGCCTGTGGATATCGCTGTGGATACTCGAGGTGGACATCCACGCTCAAGGGAGGCCCTGCGGCGGACATCGTGATCGAACGCCGCCCCCTCTTGGCTGTGATCTACTACGTCGTCGCCTCCCCGGCAGCAGTCTGGCGAGTGCAGAGCTGCGCCGTAGGATTTCGGATCTCGGGGCTGAGGGATTCGTGGCCACGGATGCCGGTGTAACTGCTCTGGCACTCCTCCTCTGTCGATGGAGCGGTTCTTCATTGACGTCAACTGAGGGACGGCAGGTTAGTGGGTACCGGCAATGTCGATGGTGCCTGAGTTCAATGACTGGACGTGGTTCCGCTGCAACCGAAAGATCAGCAGCAGCTGGTTGTGGCCTTTCCTGACAATTGGACGGCGTCCTCAGTCCGATCGTCGGGGGCTCAGGCAACTGTCGTTGGGTGCCCCGATTCTGCTGAAGTTCATGTCGCTACGGCTTCACCCTTGTCCGGGACAGGCTCCCTGGCATGGCAGTCCGTCGTTCCTATGAGCTCGTCTCTGCTGTCCCCGGCGGACCTTGCCTACGGATGAGTGTCGCGCACAGGCACAAGCCCCATACTAATGCCGGTTGAAGCAGCTCCTAACGCCCGTTTGGCTCAGCTGAGCCTTGGTTGCGGTGTTCACCCCAGGTGGGATGGCAAGCAAGCGATCACTTTAAGCTCGGCGTGAGTGGGCCGATCCTGCAGTCCTCGCCCGGGCCCAATGTAGTTCCGTGCATTCCCTGAATCGAGCGCACCTCAGAAGTGTTGGTGTTGGTACCGATGCCCTGGTGGACTATGACGGGAGCCCGATACCCAAGGGCCTTATGGGCGTTATCGACTCAAGTTTCTGTAGCCCGGGTGTCGATACGAAAATGTTCAGGTCTTCATCGATCACACTTACAACGCAGCGTAGCGGGGACAGTGTATGACGGTCATGGATGTTCATGGTTCCCAATTCCCCGTCCGGGGCGCCTTTCCGTAGGTGCGTGGTAACACGCGTTGCTTTTACCCAGTCCAGCCGGCGCTCCGCAACTTTACCTGAGCCTCCCGTCTTCGACGATTAGCTCTGTCCGTTTGAAGGCCCAATCTTTCCAGCTGACTGCTGGGTGTCATGCGATAGAGCTTCGTAGGTCGAGGCGGCCCACAGTTCGCGCTTCTAACGGTCCCCTGGCATTCTCGGTGCCGATAGGTGCATCAGCCGTAGCAAGTTCGAGTATGGGCGCTTCAGCCTGGGAAACGTCCTCGGCCTCTTCCATGGACCGTCCTGACAGTGCGGTTTCGAGCTTGGCTGATGGATTCGCCAACCGGGAGCCCTGCCTTCTTAGCCCTCTGAGTGCCTTCAGGGGGCTCGTCTGGCCGTTCTAGCCACCCATCCCCCTCCGGAGATAGAGATGGGGTGTATCAGGAGGGTTTCACGTGAAACAGGGCTTCCCAAGGGTGAACACGCAACACGTCCGCCACCAAGCCTGTCACCGCGGCGCTGGTGCTTTGATGCACCGCCATCCAAGGAGCAGCCTCCGCGGGCTCACCACCTGTGACGTTGGACGTTTCACGTGAAACAGGGTCCTACGGCGGATTTACTTGTTCGGCCATACTGTGCGCAGCGACGTGCACCAGAGTCGCGCTTGACCGAACGAACGATGTGTTTTGCTGGAAAACTAAACTGGTTGAGACGAACAGAAGCGCGCTCGTGAATCCGTCAAGGAAGCCATTTGAGATTCCTTTTGAAGGAATGAGGTCGCAGATGTGGGGTGCTCTTCGGTCGTGGAACCTTCGTTGTTTCCCTAGACTAGTTCGTGGGGGACGTTAGTCTTTCTAGAGGGTCCGAGGAGCTGGAGTCACATCATCCTTCTGTCAGATCTCGAGAGGGCTCCGGATGCTATCGCTCAGACCAAATCGTTTCCATCAAGCGCCGTCTCAACCGACTCTTCGTAGTGGTGCTCCTTCTGCGGTGGGGCCCTCCCAAGATGAGAGACCCGATCAAACCCGATCAATGCCACCCACAGTCCCTGCTACCGTTTCGATGTGCGTCGGAAATTTCGGACGTTCCTTGGTCATGTTTCACGTGAAACAGGGACGGCAGCGTCGGTATTGGACAAGCGATGTGCGCAGAAGCGGCGTGAATAGCGAGATCAGTCCTAATGAGTCGTGACTTTGACCGACGGACTCCCGAGCTAGTAGTGAATGTTTCACGTGAAACGCTACGAAGGCGGCACACCATTGGTGGGGCGATGGTGTCAAAATCTTTGCAACTAAGTTCGCCGGTTTCCGCGCGCACCGGCAGTACTTATATTTCCGTCCGCGTATTCCTGCTGCGTATCTGGGGTGGGATTCTCCGTGAGATCAATCTCCAGGGCCTCCAGCGGAATATCTACGAATTAGCGCAACATATTCGGTTGATTACTAGCTATTGCCAAGTCTCGAAGGACTTCGGTTGACCTGGGGTCAACCGAAAAGAACCGTCTGCGAGCACGAAGTCTGCTGAATCTGAACAGAAACAAGAACGGCGGCCCTCCCCTAGTGGGGAGAGCCGCCGTCGTCGTGCTTACACCGGCCAGTGCCGGTCAGGAGGAACTAGGACAGGACGTCCGCGAATTCCTTCTCGAAGTACTGCTTCGGGCGGGCGCCGATGACGCTGCCCTTCACTTCGCCACCTTGGAAGAGGTAGACGGCCGGAATCGAGGTGATGCCGTACTCGGCCGCGATGGCCGGGTTGTCATCGACGTTGACCTTGACCACGTCGACCTTCTCGCTGTACTCGACCGAGATCTCGTCCAGGATAGGGCCCAGCTTGCGGCACGGACCGCACCATTCGGCCCAGAAGTCGACGATGACCGGCTTGTCGGAAGCGAGCACGTCGGTGCTGAAGCTTGCGTCTGTTACGTCTTTTGCGTTGCTCATAACCTTGTCCTTTTCGTGGAGGGGTAGCGTGCTGGTCTAGGCGACCGGGAGGTCTGCGAGGTAGTGCTCGACGTCGACGGCCGCCACACAGCCAGAACCGGAGGCGGTGATGGCCTGGCGGTACGTTGGGTCGATGACGTCGCCGGCGGCGAAGACACCCTTGATGCTGGTCTTCGAGGACCGGCCCTCGACGGCGATGGTGCCCTCCGGGGTCAGGTCCAGCTTGCCCTTGACCAGGTCCGTGCGGGGATCGTTGCCGATCGCGACGAAAACGCCGGTCACGGCCAGTTCGGATTCGGTGCCGTCCAGCAAGTTCTTCACCCGAAGTCCGGTGACCTTGTCGCCGCCGAGGACATCCTCTACGCCGGTGTTCCAGACGAAGTTGATCTTTTCGTGGGCCAGGGCGCGGTCGGCCATGATCTTGGAGGCACGCAGCGTGTCGCGGCGGTGAACCACGGTGACGGAGCGGGCAAACTTGGTGAGGAAGAGTGCTTCTTCCATGGCGGAGTCGCCGCCACCGATCACGGCGATGTCCTGGTCCTTGAAGAAGAAACCGTCACAGGTTGCACACCAGCTCACGCCGTGGCCGGAAAGACGCTTCTCGTTGGCCAGGCCCAGCTCGCGGTAGGCGGAACCGGTGGATAGGATGATGGCCCGGGCGCGGAAGGTCTCCCCCGTGGCAATAGTGACGGTCTTGATATCGCCGTCGAGGTCCAGCTCGGTGACGTCCTCGAACTGGATCTCCGTGCCGAACCGGGCGGCCTGCTTCTCGAAGTTCTCCATCAAGTCGGGACCCATGATGCCCTCGGGGAACCCGGGGTAGTTCTCGACGTCGGTGGTGTTCATCAGCTCGCCACCGGCGGTGACGGAGCCCGCCAGGAGCAGCGGCTTCAGGTTGGCGCGTGCCGTGTACACCGCTGCGGTGTAACCGGCCGGCCCCGAGCCGACGATGATGACATCACGTACTTCGGACGCGGTGTTTTCTGCGTTGCTCACTGAACGGTGAACCTCTTCCTTTGTCGATGCACCCGCCAGGTTGGCCGGCCACATGGCACAACTAAGCGCACCGGGTGAATATTCCGCGTACGCCTTTGGACGGGGCCTAAGCCCCGTCCTTCTAGGGTACCGGTGTGGGGCCGCCGGGACGGCCCGGAACGGCTATTGGACCTTGATCTCCGCGAGCCGCAGACCGAAGCCGTAGCGGGTCTTCGGGGCGGCCAGCTTCGGCAGGCTCTTGATCTGGATGATGACGTACTGGGCGGTCACCGGTTCCTGCAACGGCAGCGTCAACTCGGGCGAGGTGAAGCTGTTGCTGCCCACCAGCTTGGCTCCGTCGAGCGAGGGCTGGTCGGCGGTATAGACGCTGATGTTGCCGCCGGAGGCACCGAGTTGGCTAAGCGTGACGGAGGAGATCTTGGCCGGGCCCTTGAGCTTGACCACCAGCGGGACGCCGTCGGGAGCGAAGCCGCCCCAGGCGTCGGTGGCAAATTCCATGTCCGACCAGTAGCTGGCGGCGTTGCCGTCGTAGGTCTTGACCAGGTCCCCGTCGTAGGTGGCCGCGAAGTCGAAGTTGCCCTGGCGGGACACGGAATCGATGGCCGGAGGGACCGCGGCCGGCGGGGCACTCTGGCTCGGAGACGGCGTGCCGGACTGCTCGGGCGTGCCCGTGCCCGAGGAGGTGGAGGTAGTCTTTGCTGCCTGCGGTGTGCCGCCCTTGAACAGGCCGCCCAGGTTGGTGACCGCAAAGATCAGGCCGATCACCAGGACGGCGGCCAGCAGCGCGCCGACCAGCCACCGCATGGAGCGGGGTTCGCGGCGGGGCGCGTCGTCGTCATCATCGTCGTCGTAGTGCCCCGGGCCGTCCGCGTCGGGTTTACGGGCAAAGGCGGGCAGGGTCGCGGCGGCGCGGCCGGTTGCCGGGCCGGCGGACTTCTCCCGTGCCATCGTGCGCTGGTCCGGGACGGCGTCGTCGTAATCGTCGTCCTGCCACAGCGAAACCTTGGGGTTCGACGACGTCGGACCGGCCTTCGCGGACTGTGCCGGCTGAACCGGGTTGGCCACGGTCGGCTGCGGTGCGGCCTCCTGCGGGGCGGTCTTCGGTGCCTTGGACGGCTTCGCTGCCTTCGCGGCGGCCGCGCCGGCGGCTGCACCGGCCACACCCGCGGCGGCGGCTGCTCCAGCTCCCCGGTGCTCCGCCTTCGGCGCTGCTGCCGGCGGGGCGGGGGCCTGCCGCGGCGGAACAACCGGCTGGGTGGCGGGCCGCTGCTGCTGGTCGCCGTAGTTGATGTAGCCGGCGTCGACTTCCTCGTCGTCGTAGAGGCCGTCGTAGGTTTCGGGCTCGTTAGACCGGGCCTGGCCGAAGATTTCACTGCCCAGCGTGTCGGTGAAGAACGGTTCCACGTAGGGCGGGTTGGAGCTGACCACGAGGTCCAGCAGGTCCGCGGCGGACGTGTGGTTGGTGATCAGGTAGGTGGCGTCATCACTGACCCCGAGGTCCAGGATCTGCACCTGTCCGGGGCGTTCGCCGGTGGCCACCTCGCGGGCGCTCTGGGCCACCTGATCGGCGTTTCCCGGGCCGGCAACGAGGATGCTCACGGGCCGGTTCAGCACCTGGTCCACGCCGTCCAGCACCAGATCCTCGTCATGCGAGGTCAGAACCGTGGCGGTCACCTTGTAGCGGCCGCCGAGTACTGATCCGACATCGATCGGGTGGGACACGTGTTCCTCCTAGGCTGTCCGGAACTGCCGGCCCGGTGACGTCAACGGTCAACGACGGCCCCCGGTAAAGCCGGTGGACCCCAGGTCTGCAACTCCCCTTGTTAGTCTTCGATCCTAACTGATGCTGGTGTTGCGCCCGGTGACCCCGGCCTCCGTTCGGGGTGCGGCTTACTTTTTGTTGCCCTGCCCGTCCGGGAAGTACGGGTTCCGTCCGGGGTCGCCCTGGTAGGTGCGGCGGCCCGGCAGCGGAATCTCCGTCCGGCCCGCCCCGCCCCGCGATGTGGCGGGCCGTTCCTCCTCGGGCAGGTATCCGCCGTCGGGGCCCCACCTGGTGGTGTCCTCCTCGCGGACGTCGGGACCCACCCGGAAGGACGCTGAATCGAACTCTCCCGAGATCCGCGGGATGAGGCCGGTGTCCAGTGAGGTGGTGGCCCGCTGGGGAACCGTCCGGACCGGTGCGGTCCGCGCCGCCGGAACCTCCCCGGCCACTTCCTCGCCCGACCCGGCTGCAGCCTCGCCCGTGACATCCGCCCCGGTCCCCGCGGCGCCTGCCGCACCCGCAACGGCCGGGCGGCGGCGCAGCCGGCCCAGCAGCGGCTGCAGCAGGTCCTGGAGCTCGCTCACCCGCAGCACCCGCAGCAGCACTAAGTAGACGGCCAGCATGATGGGGCCGACGACGGCGACGGTCACCAGGGCGGCGATCCGGCCGCTCCAGGCGAAGCCGTCCGGGTTGTAGCTGCCCAGCAGCCAGAGGGCGCCGGTCCCCGCGATGGCCGAACCGAGGGCCGCGTAGCCCATCTTGATGTAGGAACTGGCGACGCGCGGGCCGTCAAGGTGGCCCAGGAGCCGCCGCAGGAAGCCGGCGCTGACAATGACGGAGAGGATGTTGCCGCCGGTGTAAAGGACCGCGATGGCGAAGATGATCCGGTCGTAAGGCAGGAACTGGATGAAGAAGGCCGCCACCACGTTGACCAGGGCCAAGACCAGCTGGATGAAGAACGGGGTGCGGGCGTCCTCGTTGGCGTAGAACACCCGGGACATCATGAAGTTGGCGCTCATGAACGGCGTGCTCAGGGCCAGGATGGTCAGGGTCTGGGCCAGCATGACCCCGTCCTGCCGGTCGCCGCCGGAGAAGAACATGCCCAGCGGGCCGGCCAGCGCGAAGAGGGCCAGCGCACCGAAGACCGTGGCCACGGCCATGGTGCGCAGGCCGTGGCTGAGGGCGCGGCGGAGCCCGGCCCGGTCCCCTCCTGCGAGGCGCGGGTCATCCGGTTGAAGAGCACCGTGGCGAGCGAAAGGGCGATGATCGAGTGCGGGAGCAGGTACAGCTGGCTGGCTACCTCCAGCACGGCGTTGCCGGGAAGCGTGGCGGCTGCCTCGGTCTGTCCTTCGGCCTGGAGGCGGAGGCGTTCCGCGCCGGGGATGGTCGCGATGCGCATGATGTAGAGGAAGGCCAACTGCCCCACGGCCGCCGTCGCCAGCGTCCACACACTGAGCTTGGCGGCTTGGCCCAACCCCACCCCGCGCCAGCCGAAACGGGGACGCAGCCCCAACCGGAGCCGGAGCACGGGAATCATCAGGATGGCCGTCTGCGCCACGACGCCAATGGTGGAGAACCCGGCCACCAGCAACGTCTGGAAGGATCCCCAGTTGTCCAGCGTGTGCGGGTTGGCCTCGTTGGTGCCGAGGATCCAGATGAACATGCCGAGGCCGGCGATGGCGACGACGTTGTTCAGGATCGGTGCCCACATGGCAGGCCCGAACGCGCCGTTGGCGTTTAGGACCTGGGTCAGCAGGGCATAGAGGCCGTAGAAGAAGATCTGCGGCAGGCACCAGAACGCGAACGCCACGGCCAGGGACTTCTGCTGCGGCGAATACCCCTGGGTGGTCAGGTCGATCACCGTGGGCGCCAGCAGCGTCACCAGCAGCGTCAGGGACAACAGCACGACGACGGCAAGGGTGAGCAGGCGGCTGATGTAGTCGGCGCCCCGGTCCGGTCCCTTGCTGGCCTTGATGATCTGCGGGACCAGGACAGCGTTGAAGACGCCACCGGCAACCAGCAGGAAGATCAGGTTGGGAAGGTTGTTGGCATTGATGAACGTGTCGGTGACCGTCGAGCCGAGGCCCAGGGCCAGCGCCAGCATCCAGGTCTTGGCGAAACCGAGGAACCGCGAGACCAGGGTCCCGGCGGCCATGATGGCGCTGGACCGGGCTTCTCCTGCGCGGGCGGCCTGGGGGGCGGCGGCTTCGGAGGGTGCGGACTTCTCGGGCTGGGGCTGGGCGGCAGACATCCTTCTCATCGTCTCACCCGGGCGGCCGAATAGGCGCAACCGCGGCCTGTACGGACGTGGTCCTAGCGGTGGTCGGGAAGGACTTCGCGGGCGAGGTCGGCGATGCGCCGCTCATTGGGAAAGGACAATTTCCGGGCCAGTTCCGTCAGCGGCACCCAGGCCACGTCCACGGCTTCCTGGTCGGGATCGTTCTCAATGGTCAGTTCGCCGCCGGTGGCCTGCAACAGATAGTGGTGGACCGTCTTGTGCACCCGGTGCCCGCTGACGGTGAACCAGTAGTCGATGCTGCCCAGCGGGGCGAGGATCTTGCCCTCGATGCCGGTCTCCTCGGCGATCTCGCGGACGGCGGCTTCCTCGTTGCTTTCCTTGCCCTCCGGGTGGCCCTTCGGCAGGCACCACTCGAGGCGGCCGCCGCGGTTGAGCCGGGCGATGATCGCCACGCGCAGTTCGGCGTCGGACGTGTCCACCACGACGCCGCCCGCGGAAACTTCCTCCACGGTAGGCAGGGAGGCCTGGCCCGCGTGCTGCTGCGCCGGCGCGACGTTGCCACCGATTGCCGAGGGCAACGGTGCGTTCGTCCTCCTGCCGGGAGCGCTCGGTACGGGGTGGGCCATAAAGTCCACTCTAACTACTCTTGCCCGGACTTGATGACCTAAACGTGACGGGAAAGTGGACGGCGGGAAAATCGGATTCGGGCCGCCCCCGCGGGCCGCCGCGGCCGGGCCGGTGTCCCCGGTCCGTCCCGGTGTGGTGCTGGCGGGGATTTCTGACAAGCTTAAGAGACTATGTCGCACCCACATCACCAGACCGAGTCCCACCCCGTCGATTTCCAGGTTGACCCGGTGGTCCTTGAGCTGGGGCGGCGTTTCGCCGATGCCGGCCACGAACTCTCCCTGGTCGGCGGCCCGGTGCGGGACCTCTTCCTGGGCCGCGAATCGCCGGACCTGGACTTCACCACCGACGCCACCCCGGACCAGACCGTCGCCCTGATCAAGAAATGGGCCGACAACTTCTGGGAGATCGGGCGCGCCTTCGGCACCATCGGGATGCGCAAGGCCGGGTTCCAGATCGAGATCACCACCTACCGGGCCGAGGCCTACGACCCAGAGTCGCGGAAGCCCGTGGTGGCGTTCGGATCGTCCCTGACCGATGATCTGCTGCGCCGCGACTTCACCATCAACGCCATGGCCCTGCGGCTGCCCTCGATGGAACTGGTGGACCCGTTCGGCGGGGTCCGGGACCTGCACGCCTCCACGCTGTCCACGCCAGGCTCGCCCGAGGACTCCTTCTCGGACGACCCGCTGCGGATGATGCGGGCCGCCCGCTTCGCCGCGCAGCTGGGCGTGACCGTCCACCCCGACGTCCGCCGCGCCATGACCGCCATGGCGGAGCGGATCAAGATCATTTCCAACGAGCGGGTCCGCGACGAGCTGGTCAAGCTCATCTGCGCCGCCCAGCCGAGGACCGGCGTCGACCTCCTGGTGGACACCGGCCTGGCCGAATACGTGCTGCCCGAGGTGTCCGCGCTCCGGCTCGAATCGGACGAACACCACCGCCACAAGGACGTCTACCAGCACTCGCTGCAGGTCCTGGAGCAGGCCGCGGGCCTGGAGACCGGCGCCGACGGCCCCGTCCCGGGCCCCGACTTCGTCCTGCGGTTCGCGGCCCTGATGCACGACGTCGGCAAGCCGGCCACGCGGCGCTTCGAGGCGGGTGGGGCAGTGAGCTTCCGGCACCACGACATGGTGGGGTCGAAGCTGACCGCAAAGCGGATGAAGACGCTTCGCTTCGACAACGACACCATCAAGGCCGTGGCGCGCCTGGTGGAACTGCACATGCGCTTCTACGGGTACGGCGACGCCGGCTGGAGCGACTCCGCCGTCCGCCGCTACGTCACCGACGCCGGCCCCCTCCTGGAGCGGCTGCACCGGCTGACCCGGTCCGACGTGACCACCCGCAACCAGCGCAAGGCCGAGCGCCTCGCGTTCGCCTACGACGACCTCGAGGCGCGGATCGCCGAGCTGCGCGAGCGGGAATCGCTGGAGGCGGTCCGCCCGGACCTCGACGGCGGCGCCATCATGGCCCTGCTGGGCCTCAAGCCGGGACCCGTCGTCGGCCGCGCCTACAAGTACCTGCTGGAAGAACGGATGGAGAACGGGCCGCTCGAGCCCGCCGCCGCCGAAGCCAAACTGCTGGAATGGTGGGCGGCGCAGCCGGAATCCGCCGCCGTCGCACCCTCTGAGGAGTCCTAATGCCCGCACCCGCCAACGGTCCCCGCCCCCAGCTCTGGATCCTCCGCCACGGCGAGACCGAATGGTCCAAGAGCGGCCAGTACACCGGCCTGACGGACCTACCCCTCACGGTGGAGGGCGAGCAGCAGGCCGTCGAGGCCCGCAAGGTCCTGGACGGGGTCGACTTCGACCTGGTGCTCACCTCGCCGCTGCGCCGCGCCCGCCGCACGGCCGAACTGGCCGGCTTCCCCGACGCCCGGCTGGAACCGCTGGCGGTGGAGTGGGACTACGGCGACTACGAGGGCATCAGCTCGGACCTGATCCGCAAGGACAACCCCGACTACCTGATCTGGACCCACGGCGTGCCGAACGGTGAATCGCTCGACGACGTCGCGGCCCGGGCGGACAAGATCGTGGCCCGGGTGCTGGAGTCCGGCCTCGACAACGTCCTGGTCGTGGCGCACGGGCATTTCTCCCGCATCCTCACCGCCCGGTGGCTGGGACTGGACGCCCACGAGGGACGGCATTTCGTCCTGGGTACCGCCAAGGTCTGCACCCTCGGCTGGGATAAAAAGACCCCCGCCGTGGTGCGCTGGGGCCTCTAAACCCGGTCCCCTAAAAGTTTTTCCATAAAACTTTATGGATTTAGTAGTCAAGCACTGCATTCATCATGTAGTTTTATTTCCAACCCCAGAGGCGTCCCGCCGGGGTATCGGCGCTCACCGCCCGGCCTGTCAGCCGGAGCGATGGCACAACGGAAAAGGAGGTTGGGAAAATGATTACTTTGACTCGCGGATGGATGTTCACCCTCACCGCCAACCCGGCCTCCGTTGTTGCCTGGCGCCCGAATTTTGGAATGCACACCTGCTGATTCCGCTGATCGCCGGCCACGCGCCGGGATCGCAGAACCGCCGCTAGCCCGACTCCTCCCGCATCAGGGACGGCGCGGGCTTCGGCGGGACAGTTGCCGGTGAAGCCTCCTTCTTCATCACCCTCGCCCTGCCAGGCCATCACAACGCGCGGCACCACAATTCGGAACTCTGCTTCCCGGCGGTGCATCTTTCACGCTCAGTGCCGGCATTCTTTGCTTGGCGAATTCACGCACTAAAACGGCTCTACTTTTGCTGTCCCTTTTAGTGAAATTATCTGCAATTCATCCGGGGTCTATTTGTCGTGCCCAAATATCCCGGAAATTCCTTCCCTCTTCATACCAGGAGTACACGTGTCTGCCGTTCCGTCCCTGACCCGCCCCACACCGCACCCCGGAGCGTTGCCGCTCCGGCCGAATCCCGCCCAGACTTCCACCCCGACCCTCCGGAGGGAGGTGAAACCCATGAAACGACAGCTCCCCCGCGTGCCGGTCTTCCGTCCGCGGCCCGGCCGCAAGGAACGGACGCAGTTCAACGCCCAGCTGCTGGAACAGCGGCGTGAAGACGTCTACCTGACGCTGCACCAGATGGGCCTGATCCGCTGATTCGCTGCTGCCCCGACCGCCCAGGTCACGCACGCCGCAGCAGCCATCAGAGGAGGACCCATGAGATCGACCATTCCGAGCTACCCGCCAGGAGCCCACGCGGCAACGCGTGGGCTCCCCGTCTAACCGGCCGGCCCTCGCCCCCACGGCCACGTCCGGCTGCCGCGAACCCCCGGTAAGCTCATGGCATGCAGGAGACAATGCCGCCGGACCAGCACCGGAGGAGCCGACTGGTGGTTCCCAGCCGCAGTGACCGGCTGCTACGGAATTTCACCGAACTGATCGGCGGCCCCATGGGGCACCGCGCCGCGCCCGGCGTCGTCTCACCCGGCTTCTTCACCGTCCCGCGGGTCCTCGGAATCCTGACAGTCCTGGCTGCGTTGCTGGCACTCCTGGTCAAGGGCTACTGCCGGAGCAACGGCTGGGAATCCCCCGGCCAGTTCTACGCCACCTGCTACTCCGACTTCCCCGAACTCTTCCGGAACCGCGGACTGGGCAACGGCGCCTTCCCGTTCGTCACCGCCGGCAGCTACTTCGAATACCCGGTCCTGATGGGCTTCATCGCCGGGGCCACCGCCCTGCTGGTACCCGGCTCGGGAACCGGCGCCGGCCGGGTCCTCGCTTACTTCGACGTCAATGCCACCCTGGTGGTGGCCGTCTGGATCGTCGTCGTGCTCGTCACCGCCCGTACGGCCGGCCGGCGGCCCTGGGACGCCGCCATGGTGGCGCTCGCCCCCGGCATTATCCTGGCCGGATTCATCAACTGGGACATGTGGGCCGTGGGGTTCCTGGCCCTGGCCATGTACTTCTTCTCCCGAAACCACCTGGTCCTGGCCGGCATCTGCATCGGGCTGGGCACCGCTACCAAGCTCTACCCGCTGCTGATCCTGGGCGCCATCCTGGTGCTCGCGCTGCGTACCGGACGGATCCGGGCGTTCCTCACCACCGCCGGGGCTGCCGCGGCGGCGTGGCTTGCCGTGAACCTTCCCGCCCTGCTGGCAGACCCAGCGGGATGGAAGTACTTCTACCAGTTCACCGAGTCCCGGCCTGCCGGCTACAGCTCACCCTGGTTCGCGTACAACCTGGTGGCCGGCCGGCTCGGTTGGAAGCCGCTGGAGGCGGCCGTCATAAATTCCCTGGCCATGGACCTGTTCCTGGCCGCCTGCGTGCTGATCGCACTGCTGGCCCTGGCCGCCCCGCGCCGTCCCCGCCTGGCGCAGCTGGTCTTCCTGATCGTGGCTGCCTTCATCCTGACCAACAAGGTCTATTCGCCCCAGTTCGTCATCTGGCTCATCCCGCTGCTTGCCCTGGCCCGGCCGCGGTGGCGCGACTTCCTCATCTGGCAGGCCATCGAGGGACTGCACTGGGCGGCCGTGTGGATGTTCCTGGGACAGGTCACCAGCGGCGGCCCCTCCCAGCACAACATCGACATGCCCTACTACGTCCTGGCCGTCGTCGCACACATGCTGGCCACGGCATACCTGATGGCGCGGGTGGCCTGGGACATCGTCGAGCCGGACCGGGACATCATCCGCCGGCAGCGCATGGACGATCCCCACGGAGGTCCCTTCGACCGCGCCGCGGACCGGCTGCGGATCGACCTGCGGCACCCGGCGAACTCGGTCCTGCCGTGGCGGACGGCGAAGGTGAGCACCGATGTCTGACGTCGCGGTGGTCGGAGCGGGCCCCAACGGCCTCGCCGCGGCCGTGACCATGGCCCGCGCGGGCCTCGCCGTCGACGTCTACGAGGCCGCTCCAACCCCCGGCGGCGGCCTCCGGACCATGGAACTGATGGAACCGGGCCACCTGCACGACGTGTGCTCGGCCGTTCACCCCATGGCGCTGGCCTCGCCGTTCTTCCGCGGGTTCGGGCTCTCCCGACGGATCGACGTCGTGACCCCCGGGCTCTCCCACGGCGCACCCCTCGACGGCGGCAGGGCCGCGCTGGGATACCGCTCCCTGGAGCGCACGGCAGCCGCCCTGGGCCGCGACGGCGCTGCGTACCGGCGGCTGATGACCCCGCTGCTGCAACGCCTCGAGGGAGTCATGGATGTTGCCCTCAACCAGCTGCTGCGGATCCCCCGGGACCCCGTCGCCGCGGCCTTCTTCGGCCTGCGCACCTTCGAACAGGGCACCCGGCTGTGGGACGTCCGGTTCCGTGAGGATCTCGCCCCCGCGCTCCTGACCGGGGTGGCCGCCCACGCCGTCGCCCCGCTGCCCACTCTCCCGGCCGCTGGCGCCGGCTTGGTCCTCGGTGCCCTGGGACACGCCGCGGGCTGGCCCATTCCGGTGGGCGGTTCAGCGTCCATCGCGCAGGCGATGATCGCCGACATAGAAGCGCACGGCGGCCGGATCCACACCGGCAACCGGATCGATGCCCTGACGGATCTGCCGCCGGTCCGGGCCACCCTCTTCGACGTGGCCCCGCCCGGGCTGCTGCGGATCGCCGGCAACCGGCTCCCGGCCCGTTACCGCCGCGCGCTGGAGGACTACCGGTTCGGCAACGGCGCCTGCAAGGTGGACTACATCCTGTCCGGCCCGGTCCCCTGGGCCGCCTCCGAGCTCGCCGGGGCCGGCACGGTCCACGTCGGCGGAACCCGGGCCGAAACCGCCGAGGCCGAGCACCTGGTGGCCGCCGGGCAGCACCCGGAGCGGCCCTACGTCCTGGTTTCCCAGCCCTCCACCTTTGATGCCGGCCGCGCCCCCGCAGGCCGGCACATCCTCTGGACCTACTGCCACGTCCCGGCCGGTTCCACCGTGGACATGGGTGCCGCGGTCACGGCCCAGCTGGAGCGTTTCGCCCCCGGTTTCAGGGACCTGATCGTGGACCAGCGGGTGACCACGGCGACGGACCTTGGCGCCTACAACGAAAACTATGTCGGCGGGGACTTCAGCGCCGGGGCCATGGACCTGCGCGGTCTGCTGGCCCGTCCGGTCTTCCGGCCCGTCCCGTGGCGGACCCCGTCCGCGGGCTCTATCTCTGCTCCTCGGCCACCCCGCCCGGGCCCGGCGTGACCGGCATGCCGGGCTTCCACGCCGCCCGGCACGCGCTCCGGGACGTCTTCGGTCTCCCGGTTCCCGGGCTTGGCCCGGTGGGGGACGCGGCCGCCGGCTAGTGCGCGCCCTGCCGGCTACTGCGCGCTCTGCAGGGCGCCGAGTGAGAGCCGACCGTCTGCCATCGAGGCGACGGCGTCCGTGTGCGGCACCAGGTCCGCGTCGTGCGTGACCATCAGCGTCGCGACGCCGAACTCATCGGTGACCTCCCGCAGCAACCGGACGATGTCCCCGCTGCGCTGCTGGTCCAGCGCCGCCGTCGGCTCGTCCACCAGCAGCAGGGCGGGATCGGCCATCAGGGCCCGGGCGATGTTGACGCGCTGCCGCTGACCGCCGGAAAGCTGGTGCGGCCGGCGGTCCCCGGCGGCTGCCAGGCCCACGCGGTCCAGCAGCGTCCCCGCACGCTCCCGGGCCTGCCGCGGCTGTTCTCCGCGCAGGTGCGCGGCCAGGAGCAGTTGTTCCACGGCGGTCAGGGAGGGCAGCAGGTTGGGCTGCTGGAAGATGATCCCGATCCGGTCCCGGCGCAGCGCGGAACGACCCGCGTCGGTCAGTGACCCCGCGTCCTGGCCGGCCACCAGGACTGTGCCGGAGCTTGGGCGGATCAGGGTGGCGGCCACCGCCAGCAGCGAAGACTTCCCGGATCCGGAGGGACCCAGAAGCGCCAGGAACGTGCCCGCGGCCAGGTCCAGGCTGACCCGGTCCAGGGCGCGCAGCGTGGTGCCGCCGTCGGGGTAGTCCAGGGTGACGTCGCGGAGGCTGAGGACGGACTTCATGAATATGCCTTTCGAGGAATGTTTAGGGGTTTGGTGCCGGTGGGAGAAGTCAGTTGCCGCCGAGGGCCAGCAGCGGGTCCACCCGGGTGACGCCGCGGACCGCGAGGACTGAAGCGGCGAGTCCCAGGACCACGACGCCGGCGACGGGCAGCAGCGTGGTGGCCGGGCCGGTGAGGAACGGCGCGGCCTTCCCGGCGAGCAGTCCGCCGAGCACGCCCGCGGCGCCGCCGGCCAGGGCCCCCGCGGCCAGCACCGCTGCGGCCTGGACCATGGCGTCCCGGAGGATGTACCGGGTGGATCCGCCGAGGGCCTTGAGGACGGCGATGTCACGGGTCCGCTGCACGGTCCACACGGTCAGGAAGGCGGCCACCACAAGGGCGCTGATCCCGTAGAGGAACGACTGCATCAGCAGCAGGGAACCGTTTTCGCTGCGGTAGGAGCCGAGGGCCTGGAAGGAGCCGTCGCGGGTGGTGCTGACGGTTCCCGCGGCGGCGTCGGCGGTACCGAGGTCCGTCCCGGTCGAGGTGCTCACGGCCAGGACCGTGGCCACGGCGGCCGGGTCCGTCAGGTGCGAGAGGGTGCGCCAGTCCGCCAGGGAGGTCCAGACCACGGCGGTGTGCGAGTACCACTGGTCCGGGACCACGGCGGCGACGGCCAGGGAGCTGCCGCCCACGCTGATCCGGCGTCCCGGCGCGAGGTCCAGGTCCTTGGCCAGGCCGGCCCCGATCACTGCGGTGCCCTCGGCCACGGGGGCGGGGGCGAGCGTGCCGTCCCCGGTCACGCCGAAGACGGCGACATTCGCCGACCCGGCGGGATCCCCGCCCGGGGCGACGGCCTGCAGCCGGGTCTGGCTGATGCCCAGCGGCTCCGCGGAGGTGACGCCGTCGTGGTTCTTCCAGCGGGCCAGCTGGGCCGCGGTGACGGAGGACTCCGTGTAGGAGGCGGTGGGTGTGGTCCCGGCGGGGGCACCGAAGACGATGTGGTCCGCCGGGAGGGCGGCGATGGCGGAGGTGGACTGGTTGCCGAGGCCGGCGGTGAGGCCGGAGAGCATCACCAGCAGCAGGGTGATCAGGGCGACGACGCCGCCCATCAGGGCGAAGCGGCCCTTGGCGAAGCGGATGTCGCGGAGAGCGAGAAACATGGGTGTCCTTTGCGGGTTGAAAAGCCTTTCTTCCACTCTGGCCCGGGCCGGCGGCCATTCCATCGGGGGCCCGGATGATCCCGGCGGGACGATCGGAGGGGCGCCGGGTCATCCAAAAGGATGATTACGGTGTCCCGAGGGCCCGGGGCGGGCTCCCGGGCAGGGTGCCAAAGCTAGGCTGAGGACATGGAAAGCGAGGCGGGGGACACCCGGCGGGCGGCGGGTACGGCGGTGATCCTCCGCGTGCTGCGCGTCAGCCTGCACGTCGGCTTCGCGGTGCTCCTGCTGGTTGCGGTTGCGCGGCTGCTGGCCGGCGGCCTGGGCAGCGGCGCGGCCTGGCTGCAGCTGGTCCTGGCCGTCGCCCTCGCCGGGGTCTACCTGGCCGGAACTGCCCTGGAGAAGCGGCACGCGGCGCTGCCCGGGCGCTTTGACCCGCGTCCGCACGCCCGCTGGTGGCTCGCCCTGGTGTGCCTGCTCTGGCTGGCGCTGATCGCCGGCAGCGCCGACTTCGTGTGGCTAGCCTTCCCGTTGTTCTTCCTCCAGCTGCAGGTGCTCCCCCGGGCGGGTGCCCTCGCCGCGATCGCCGCCAGCACCGCCCTGGTGATCGCCGCGCTCTGGGTCCACGGCGGCGGGCCCGCCGGGACGCCGCTGCAGCTGCCGATGGTGCTGGGACCCAGCTTCGGCGCCGCGTTCGCCGTCGTCACCGGCCTCGCCTACCGGGCGCTCTACACCGAGGCCGAGGAACAGCGCCGCGTGGCGGAGGAACTCCGGCGCACCCGCGCAGAGCTGGCCCGCAGCGAACACAACGCCGGCATCCTCGCCGAACGCGCCCGGCTGGCCCGCGAAATCCACGACACCCTGGCCCAGGGCTTCTCCAGCATCGTGCTGATGGGACGCTCCGCGGAGCAGGCGCTGGCCGCGGGCGATACAGACCTCGCCGCCGCCCGGCTGCACACCGTCCAGGCCACCGCCGCCGGAAACCTGGCCGAGGCCCGCAACTTCGTCCGCGGGCTGCAGCCGCCCGCCTTGGAACGCGAATCGCTGCCGACCAGCCTGCGCCGGCTGTGCGAGACCACGGAGGCCGAGGCCGCTGCGCAGGGAACGCCCCTGGCCTGCCGGCTCGAGCTCACCGGAACGCCCGTGGAGCTGCCCCGGCCCTACCAGGCCACCCTGCTGCGGGCCGCCCAGGCCAGCCTGGCCAACGTCCGCCGCCACGCCGCCGCCGGCACGGCCGTGGTCACGCTCGGATTCCTGGACACGGAGGTCACCATGGATATCTTCGACGACGGCCAGGGTTTCGACCCGCAGGCCATCGCGGGGCGCCCGGATGGCTCCGGCTTCGGCCTGCGCTCCCTGCAGGAGCGGCTGGCGGCGCTCGGCGGCACCTTCGCCATCGAGTCCGCGCCCGGGGAAGGCACCGTGGTGGCGCTCCGCCTGCCGCTGGGCGGTGCAGCCGCGTGAACGACATCCGCGTTCTGCTGGTCGATGACCATCCCGTGGTCCGGGCCGGTCTGCGGGCCATGCTGGCCGGCTGCGAGGGCATCACCGTCGCCGCGGAGGCCGCCGACGGCGCCGCCGCGATCGCCGAACTGTCCCGGCTCCACACCCTCGGCGAACCGGCCGACGTCGTCCTCATGGATCTGCAGATGGGCGCCGGCATGGACGGGGTCACCGCGACCGGCCGGATCCGGGCCGGCGCGGCCGGGACGCCCCCGCCCCCGGTCCTGATCCTCACCACCTTCGACTCCGACGCCGACATCCTGGCCGCGGTGGAGGCCGGCGCCAGCGGCTACATGCTCAAGGACGCCCCGCCCGAGCAGCTCCGCGACGCCGTCCTGGCCGCCGCCGCCGGCCGCACGGCCCTGGCCCCCGAGGTCGCGGCGCGGCTGCTCGGCCGGATCCGGAACCCGGAACCGGTCCTCTCCGCCCGGGAGCTGGAACTGCTGGAACTGCTGGCCACCGGCCTGGCCAACCGCGCCATCGCCAAGGAACTGTTCATCTCCGAGGCCACCGTGAAGACCCATCTGGCGCACATCTACGCCAAACTCGGCGTCGACAACCGGACGGCGGCCATCGCCGCGGCGACGCAACGCCGCATCATCCGCCCGGCCGGCGGGTGAGACTGCCCCTGTCACCGCCTCTCGGGTGACTTCCGGACCCCAGGACGCCGCGTGACACGGCGATGTCCGGGGCTCAGGGCATAATGGCGCGAATGGGGAAAAAACACATACTGACCTTTGGCCTGACCGGACTGGTGCTCGCCGCCTCGCTGGTGGCCTGCGACGACGGCCGCTCGGGGGCCCAGGACGCCGCCAACAAGCTCGCCTCCGGCCTCTCCGCGCTCGACGTCGGCGCGGTCCCGTTCCAGGGCAAGGAGTCCTCCGCCGCCAATGACCGGCTGCACGAGGCCTTCAAGGCCCTCGAACCGGCCAAGCCCACGGTCCACGGCGGCGACCTCACCGTGGACAAGGACACCGCCACCCTCCCGCTGGACATCAGCTGGACCATCGGCGGATCCGAATGGAAATACTCCGTCTCCGCCCAGCTGAAGAAGGCCGGAGACACCTGGCAGACCGTCTGGAAGCCGGACCTGCTGGCGCCCGGCCTGACCGACACCGAGGTGCTGGCCACCTCCACGCAGGCGCCGCAGCGGGCCGATATCCTCGGCGCCGGGGACGTGCCGCTGGTGACCTCCCGCCCGGTGGTCAACGTCGGCATCGACAAGACCACCCTCGGTGGGGCCGACCCGGCGGCATCCGCCGCGAAGCTCGCGGCCCTGGTGGGCGTGGACCCGGCCGGGTACACCCAGCAGGTGCAGGCCGCCGGCCCGCAAGCCTTCGTCGCCGCCATCACGCTGCGGCAGGACGGCCGGACCGTCACGGACGAGCAGATTGCCGCGATCCCCGGTGCCCGGGCCATCGCCGATGCGCTCCCGCTCGCACCCACGCGGACCTTTGCCCGGGCCGTCCTCGGCTCCGTGGCCGAGGCCAGCGCCGAACAGATCGAGAAGTCCGGCGGGGCGCTCAAGAACGGGGACAGTACCGGCACCGGCGGCCTGCAGCAGCAGTACGACGCCCGGCTGCGCGGCACCGACGGCGTCCAGGTCTTCGCCCAGGTCCCCGGCCTCACCCCGGAACAACGCCAGGCCCAGCCCAACGCCGGCCGCCGGATGCTCTTCCAGGTCGCCATGAAGCCGGGTGCCCCGCTGAAGACCACGCTTGATCCGAAGCTGCAGCAGCTGGCCGAGGACACCCTGGCCAAGGTGGGACCGGCGTCCGCGATCGTGGCGCTCCGACCTTCCAGCGGCGCCGTGCTGTCTGCCGCGTCCGGCCCCGGCAGCAACGGTTACGACACCGCCATGCTGGGACAGTACGCACCCGGCTCCATCTTCAAGATCGTCGACTCCCTGGCGCTGATCCGCGGCGGCATGACCCCGGACAGCAAGGTCGACTGCCCCGCCACCCTGGAGGTGGACGGCCGGACCTTCAAGAACGCGGAGGGCTACCCTGCTTCCTCGCTGGGCTCGGTAGCCCTGCGGGACGCCTTCGCGCACTCCTGCAACACCGCGTTCATCAACGCCCGCGACAAGGTCAGCCAGGCCCAGCTGGAAAGCACCGCGGCGTCCCTGGGTGTGGGCGTTGACGCCCCGAAGCTCGGCGCGGCCGCGTTCCTGGGCTCCGTTCCCGGCCAGGCCGGCGGCACCGAGCACGCCGCCTCGATGATCGGCCAGGGCAAGGTCCTGCTGTCCCCGCTCGTGGCAGCGGTGATGGCCGGTTCTGTCGCCAAGGGCGCCCCGGTGTCGCCGGTCCTGGTCACCAACCCTGATGCGCCCGCCGGCACGCCGGGAACGCCGTCTGGCACGACGTCGACCGCCACCGGCTCCGCGTCTCCCGCCGCGACGGCGTCGTCCGGCGGGTCGCCGAGTGCCTCTTCCGGTGCGTCGTCGACGGCGACCTCCACGGCCGCGCCGACGGCCTCCGGCACCCCGCTGACCCCGGCCGAGGCGGCGTCCCTGGCCGACATGATGCGCGCCGTCATCACCTCCGGGCACGCGGGCTTCCTCGCCTCCGTCCCCGGAGCCCCGGTGGGGGCCAAGACGGGCACGGCCGAGTTCGGCTCCGACAACCCGCCGAAGACCCACGCTTGGATCGTGGCCACGCACGGCGACCTCGCCGTCGCCGTCTTCGTGGAGGACGGCGGGCTGGGCGCCACCACCTCCGGGCCGCTGCTCAAGGAGTTCCTGACCGGCGCCGGCTAGCCCAGCACCATGGAGCCCCGCGGCCGTGACCGCGGGGCTCCATGGGAGGATGGAAGCGTGGCCCATATTGACGTTTCCGGCATCGACTACTTCCTCTCCGACGGCACCCAGCTGCTCAACGGCGTGACCTTCAAGGTCCCCGACGGCACCAAGACGGCGCTGATCGGACCCAACGGAACCGGCAAGACCACGCTCTTCCGCATCATCGCCGGTGACCTCACCCCGGACGAGGGCGTGATCGGCCGCTCCGGCAACATGGGCATCATGCGGCAGTTTGTCGGCCAGGTCCGCGACGACTCCACCGTGCGGGACCTGCTGGTCTCCGCCGCGCCGCCCGCGCTGGCCGCGGCCGCGCGCGCCGTCGACGAGGCCGAACTGGCCATGATGGAACACGACGACGAGCCGACCCAGATGAAGTACGCCCAGGCGATCGTCGACTGGGGCGACGCCGGCGGCTACGACGTCGAAACGGTCTGGGACGAGGTCTGCATGGCCGCGCTGGGCCTCCCCTTCGACCGCGCCCAGCACCGGCCCGCCTCAAGCCTGTCCGGCGGCGAACAGAAGCGGCTGGTCCTCGAGGCCCTCTTCGCCGGTCCGGACGAACTGCTGCTGCTGGACGAACCGGACAACTACCTCGACGTCCCCGGCAAGCGCTGGCTCGAGGCGAAGCTCAACGAGTCGAAGAAGACCGTGTTCTTCATCAGCCACGATCGCGAGCTGCTGAACAACGCCGCCGGCCGCATCGTCACCCTGGAACCGGGCATCAACGGCTCCGGCGCCTGGGTCCACGGCGGCGGCTTCGGCTCCTACGTCGAGGCCCGCGCGGACCGCAACGCCCGCTTCGAGGAGCTCCGCAAGCGCTGGGACGAGGAGCACGTGAAGCTCAAGGAACTCGTCAACATGTACAAGAACAAGGCCGCGTTCCGCTCCGACATGGCCAACCGGTACCACGCCGCGCAGACCCGGCTGGCGAAGTTCCTCGAGGCCGGCCCGCCCGAGGCCCTGCCGATCGAGCAGAACGTGCAGATGCGGCTCAAGGGCGGGCGGACCGCCAAGCGCGCCGTCGTGGCCGAAAAGCTGGAGCTCACCGGGCTGATGAAGCCGTTCTCCACCGAGATCTGGTTCGGTGACCGGGTGGGCGTGCTCGGCTCCAACGGCTCCGGCAAGAGCCACTTCCTGCGTCTGCTGGCCACCGGCGGCACCGACCCGGAACGCGAACACCTGCCCGTCTCCGCGCTGCCTGCGGCTCCCACCCCTCGCAAGCTCGGGGAGGGGCCCTCGCCGCAGCCGCTTGTCGAGATCGCCGAGGTCCCGCACGAGGGCACGGTAAAGCTCGGCGCCCGGATCCGGCCCGGCTTCTTCGCCCAGACCCACGTCCGCCCGGACCTCCTGGGCAAGACCCTGCTGGAGATCCTTCACCGCGGCGACGAGCACCGCTCCGGCCTGGCCCGCGAGGCCGCCGCCGGCGCGCTGGACGGCTACGGGCTGGCGGGCCAGTCTGAGCAGAAGTACGAGTCCCTCTCCGGCGGCCAGCAGGCCCGGTTCCAGATCCTGCTGCTGCAGCTCTCCGGCGCCACCCTGTTGCTGCTCGATGAGCCCACAGACAACCTTGACCTGCACTCGGCCGAGGCACTGGAACGGGCGATCGGCCACTTCGAAGGCACCGTCCTGGCCGTCACCCACGACCGCTGGTTCGCGCGGACCTTCGACCGCTTCCTGGTCTTCGGCTCCGACGGCAGGGTCTACGAATCCGCGGAGCCGGTCTGGGACGAAAAGCGCGTGGACCGGGTCCGCTGAATGCTCACATGAGCGGAATGTGTGATCATTTGATCATTTAACGGTACTGTTTGCTCATGAACACTGAGCAGCGGCACCGCCGCATCGGCGAGCTGCTGCGCCGCCGCGACCACGTGAGCGTGGAGGAACTGGTCGCCGAGTGCGGCGCCTCCGGCGCCACCATCCGGCGCGACCTGGATGTCCTGGCCCTCAACGGCGTCCTCCGCCGGGTCCACGGCGGTGCGCAGAGCCTCGTCGCGGGCGGCGAGCACCCCGAGTACGGCCAGCGTGAACTCGAGGACCAGGAGGCCAAGGCGCGGATCGCCGCCGGCGTGGCCGGACTCCTCCGGGACCGGACCCACGTCTGGCTGGACAGCGGCACCACAGCCACCGAGGTGGCCCGGCAGCTGCAACACCGTGAACTGACCGTCATGCCCATGTCCCTGCCCGCCGTCAACGCCCTCGCCGGCGGCGCCACGGCGGGCCGGCGGGCGGCGCTGCTGCTTCCCGGCGGCAGCCTGAGCCCCGGAGAGCTCTCCTTCCGCGGCCCGCTGACCGAGTCCACCGTCCGGGCCCTCCGGTTCGACACCGCCGTCGTCACTCCCTGCGCGGTGAGCCTGCGCGACGGGCTGCTGGCCCACGACCTGGAGGACGCCGCGGTCAAACGCGCCGGCCTCGAGTCGGCCGGCCGGGTGATCGCCGCCTGCTCGGCGGCCAAATGGGACGCCGGCGCCGTCGCACTGGTGGCCGCCCTGGACGCCGTGGACGTCCTGGTAACCGACAAAGCCCTGACCCCGGCGGACCGCGCCGAACTCGCCCGTCACTGTGTGGAAGTGGTAACCGTATGAGCAAGCTTCAGACCCGCCAACCCCTCAGGGCGGCGGCCGCGGCCACCTTCCTGGTCTTCGGCATCAACGGGCTGGTCTTCGCCAGCTGGGCCGCCCGGATCCCCGCGGTCACCGACATCCTGGGCATCACCTCGGGCCAGATGGGGACGCTGCTGCTCTGCGTGGCCGTGGGGTCGCTGATCGCCCTGCCGACCGCCGGCTGGGTGGTCAACCGGCTGGGCACGGCCAACACCATCCGGGCCGCCGGGCTGCTCGCGGCCGCCGCCGGCGCCGGCATCGCCATCTCCCTGAACGCCGTGTCGATCCCCGGGACCGCCGTCTCGCTGTTCTTCTTTGGGATCGGGATCGGGCTCTGGGACGTCTCGCAGAACATTGAGGGCGCCGACGTCGAACACCAGCTGGGCCGCACCATCATGCCGCAGTTCCACGCCGCGTTCAGCGGCGGGGCCTTCGTGGGCGCCCTGATCGGCGCCGGGCTCTCCCAGCTGGGCATCGGCCTGCCCATCCACCTGCTGGTCATCGCCGCCGTCGTGGTCGTCGCGGCGCTGACGGCGCCCCGCTACTTCCTCCCGCATGCGGCGGGAGCGGACGGATCGCACGACGCCGGCGCCGGGGCGCCGCGCGCCGGCTCGGCCTGGCGGGAGGGCCGCACGGTGCTGATCGGCGTCGTCGTCCTCGGCGCCACCCTGACCGAGGGCGCCGGCAACGACTGGATCGCCAAGGCGGCCGTCGACGGCCTGGGTGCCCCGCAATCGACCGGGGCGCTGCTGTTCGCCGTCTTCGTGCTCGCCATGACCGCCATGCGCCTGTTCGGCGGCCGGCTGATCGACGGCTACGGCCGGGTGCCGGTGCTGCGGGCCAGCATGGGCGCCGCGGCCGCGGGCCTTGCCCTCTTCGTCTTCGCCGGCAACCTCTGGGTGGCGGCCGGGGGCGCGGCACTCTGGGGCGTGGGGGCCGCCCTGGCCTTCCCGATGGGGATGTCCGCCGCGGCGGACGATCCGCGCCGCGCCGCCGCCCGGGTCTCCGTGGTGTCCACGCTGGGGTACGTCGCCTTCCTTGCCGGGCCTCCGCTGCTCGGCTACCTGGGCGACCTGACCGGCATCAGGCTGGCCCTGCTGGCCATCGGGGCGCCCATCCTGCTGGCACTGCTGCTGGCGGGCGCCGCGAAGCCGCTCCGCGCCGGGTAGGGCACGCCGCCGCCGGCCCGGCAGTAAGGTGGGCAGATGCGAAGCATGCTGGCCAAAACCCCGCGCCACTTTGAGAAGCTGGACCGGCGGCTGGTGCGGAAGGTCTCGCGGCTCCCCCACGGCAGCCACGACGATTTCTTCCGGAACCTCTCCGCCGCCGCCAACCACGGCAAGCTCTGGATCGGGATCGCCGCCGGCCTGGCCCTGGTCCCCGGCAAGACCCGCAGGGCCGCCCTGCACGGACTGCTGGCCCAGGGCGTGGCGTCCGCCGTGACGAACGTGGTCTTCAAGTCGCTGCTGCCCCGCCAACGGCCCCTGCCCGAACACCTGCCGACCTTCCGTTTCGTGAACCCGCAGCCCACCAGCTCCTCCATGCCGTCGGGGCATTCGGCCTCCGCTGTGGCCTTCGCCGTCGGGGTGGGCCTGGTCCGGCCGGCCCTGGGCGCCGCCCTGGCCCCGGTCGCCGCGGGAGTGGCCTATTCGCGGGTGCACACCGGGGCGCACTGGCCCTCGGACGTCTTCTTCGGCTCCGCGATCGGTGCCGGGGCGGCCCTCATGACCCGGCGCTGGTGGCCGGTCCGGCCGCCGTTTCCCGCCGTCCGCCGCACCCCCGTGGAGGCCAACCGGCTGCCCGACGGCGAGGGGCTCGGCATCGCCGTGAACACCCTCGGCGGCTCCTACGCGGACCAGACCGCCGCTGCCCTCCAGGAAGTATTCCCCAAGGCGTATATAAAGGAAATCCAGGCCGGCGAGGACGTCGACGCCGAAATCCAGGCGGTGGCCCGGCGGGAGGGGATCAAGGCCCTCGGCGTCTGGGGCGGGGACGGCACGGTCGGCACCGCCGCGGCCGCCGCCGTCGAACACTCCCTCCCGCTGCTTGTCCTGCCCGGCGGCACCCTGAACCACTTCGCCCGCGACGCCGGCACCCCCACCCTCCAGGCCGCCGTCGACGCCGCGACCCGGGGCGAGGCCGCCCGCGCCGACATCGGCCACGTCGCGGTGGAACGCGGCCTCCCGGACGATCCGGTCCGGCAGCACCTGACCATGCTCAACACCGCCAGCATCGGGCTTTACCCCAACCTGGTCCGGCGCCGCGAACAGCTCCAGCCCGCCCTCGGCAAGCCGCTGGCCGGCGTCGTGGCCATGTTCCGGACCTTCGCCGCCGGAACACCCAGCACCCTGGTGGTGGACGGGGTGCGGCACAAACTCTGGATCCTCTACGTGGGCCGCGGCCGCTACTACCCGCGTGACCACGCACCGCTGGTCCGTCCGGTGCTCGACGACGGCGTCCTGGACCTCCGGATGATCACCGCGGACGAGTCCTTTGCCCGGCTCCGCCTGCTCTGGGCGGTGCTGACCGGGACGGTGGCGACCTCGGGCATCACGCACCTGCGCGAGGCCAGCCGGATCCGGGTGGAACCCGCCGATCCCACGATGGTCCTGGCCGTCGACGGGGAGGTCATGCCCGGGGTCCGGGCCGTGGAGTTCTCGGTCCAGCCCGGCGGCCTGGTCTACTACACGCCGCGGGACCAGGACTGACGGGGAGTCCCGGCCGCGGTGGAACAAGGGCCGATGGCCCCGGTGCCGGGACCCTGAGTCGACCCTGAAACATCCCTTAAACCGTTGCCAAACCGGTCCGGTTGGCGGAAGGCATGGGTAGCGTGGGGACCATACAGCCACCGCTACGCAAAGGACCGCTTCCATGATCGAGGCCAGAGGCCTGACGAAGGTCTACGGCGACAAAACCGCCGTCGCCGGAGTTGATTTCACCGTCCAGCCGGGACGGGTCACCGGCTTCCTGGGACCCAACGGGGCCGGGAAGTCGACCACCATGAGGATGATCATGGGACTGGACCGACCGACGTCGGGCACCGTGACCGTCGACGGCGTCCCGTACGCCCGGCACGCCGCGCCGCTGCGCGACGTCGGCGCCCTGCTCGATGCCAAGGCCGTCCACACCAGCCGGTCCGCCTACAACCACCTGCTCGCCATGGCCGCCACCCACGGCATCCCGAAGCAACGGGTACGGGAAGTCATCGAGATGACCGGCCTCGGCGAGGTGGCGCGCAAGAAGGTGGGCGGCTTCTCCCTCGGCATGGGCCAGCGGCTCGGCATCGCCGCGGCCCTGCTGGGCGACCCGCGCACCGTCATCCTGGACGAGCCGGTCAACGGCCTGGACCCGGAGGGTGTGGTCTGGGTCCGCAACCTGGTCAAGTACCTGGCCTCCGAGGGGCGCACCGTGTTCCTTTCCAGCCACCTGATGAGTGAAATGGCCGTCACCGCTGACCACCTGATCGTGATCGGCCGCGGCCGGATCATCGCCGACGCGCCGATTCAGGACATCATCACGGGCAAGGACCGCGGCAGGGTGCGGGTCCGCACCGACCAGGCCGCCGAACTGACGCGCCTGCTCACCGCCGACGGCGCCACCGTGGACGGCCAGGAGAACGAACTGCTCGAGGTCACGGGCCTGGAACCGCGCCGGATCGCCCGGACCGCGCTGGAGCACGGCGTCATGATCTACGAACTCACCCCGCTCCGCGCCAGCCTCGAGGAGGCCTACATGGAGTTGACCAAGGACGAGGTCGAATACCACTCGCTGATCACCACGGGCGACACCGCCCCCGCCCAGGCCGGAGGCAACTGAACCATGAGCTCCACCACCATCGACCCCACGCCCTCCCGCCGCGGACCCGGCGGCCCGGCTCATGCCGCCGGCGGCAGCGGACGCCCCGCCGGCCTTAGCACCGGGCCCGGCCCCAGCTTCCCGCGGGTCCTCAACGCCGAATTCATCAAGTTCCGCTCCCTGCTCTCGACCGTGATCCTGCTGGTCGCCACCGCCGCGGTCATCGTGGGCATCGGCGCCCTCGCGTCCTGGGGCATCGGCCAGGCCCTCCAGTCCTCCGGCGCCGATCCCCAGCGCTCCGCCGCGCTGGCCGCCCAGGGTGACATCGCCGCGTCGGCCCCGGGTGCCGGAATCTCGTTTGCCCAGTTGATCCTCGGTTCCCTGGCGGTCCTGATCATCAGCTCGGAGTTCACCACCGGCATGGCGCGCTCCACGTTCACGGCCGTGCCGCGCCGCATCCCGGCGTTCGTGGCCAAGCTGCTCGTCGTGGCCGTCGCCGCGTTTGTTGTCACCGCGGTGTCGCTCTACATCTCCGGCCTCGTGGCGGTGCCGATCTTCGAGCAGTACGGCCACACCCTGGATGTCTCCAGCGACCACTACTGGCGCACCCTGCTGATCAACAGCGCCTACGTGGCAGCCGTCGCCGCCATCGGCCTGGCCCTCGGGGCCCTGCTGCGCAACTCGGCCGGCGGCATCATGGCCCTGGTGGGACTGTTCTTCGTGCTGCCGATCGCCCTGCAGATCATCCAGGGCGATGTGGTCAAGGAACTGCGCAAGTACACCCCGGACAGCACACTGACCCCCATGACCGCGTCCCAGCACATCCCTGACACCCTCGAGGCGTGGCAGGCCGCGCTGGTGCTCGGCGCCTGGGTGGTCATCCCGCTGGTCCTGGCAGGCTTCCTGCTGAAGAAGCGCGACGTCTAAACAGGAGTTACCCGTGGGTGCCCCCACCGGGGGTACCCGCGGGTAGCTCCGACGCGGGGCCCGGCAGAGCCTGAAGCAGTGGTTTCAGGCACATTTCAAAATTGCCTGAGAGGCAACAGGCTTTGACCGCCGGGCCCCCGGGCTGGAACCGCGCCCGAAATCACGCACCGTAATCTGTGGGATTGCACAGGACACCGCCTTCCGCCGCCGGTCTACTGTGAAACGACCTTGTGGTCCGCAGCACACGCCCCCCGGCCCCTGAGCCCGGCGTGCGGCCCGGACCTAGACCACCCACAAAGGACGGCGCTTCATGCAGGCTGACCAGCAACTCTCCAAGTCCCTCAAACCCCGGCACCTCTCGATGATCGCCATCGCCGGCGTCATCGGCGCCGGGCTCTTCGTCGGCTCCGGCGCCGCCATCCAGCAGGCCGGCCCGGGCATCCTGGTCGCCTACCTGGCCGCCGGCCTCGTCGTCATCCTCGTCATGCGGATGCTCGGCGAAATGGCCGCGGCAAACCCGGAAACCGGTTCCTTCTCCACCTACGCTGACAAGGCCCTGGGCCGCTGGGCCGGGTTCAGCATCGGCTGGCTCTACGCCTGGTTCTGGATCATCGTCCTCGGCATCGAGGCCACGGCCGGCGCCGCGATCATGCACCGCTGGGTGCCCGGCATCGACCAGTGGGTCTGGGCCCTGGCCCTGATGATCCTGCTGACGCTGACCAACCTCGGCTCGGTGAAGTCCTACGGTGAGTTCGAATTCTGGTTCGCCTCCATCAAGGTCGCCGCGATCGTCCTCTTCCTGCTCTTCGGCGTCGCCGCCATCCTCGGCCTGATCCCCGGCGTCCCCGCCCCGGGCCTGGACAACCTGGTCAACAAGGGCGGCTTCATGCCCAACGGACCGGGCGCCGTCCTGGCCGGCATCCTGGTGGTTGTCTTCTCCTTCTTCGGCGCCGAAATCGCTACGATCGCCGCCGGCGAATCCGAGAACCCGGTCGACGCCGTCAAGAAGGCCGTGAAGTCCACGGTGTGGCGCATCCTGGTCTTCTACATCGGCTCCATCGCCATCGTCGTGACCCTCCTGCCCTGGAACAGCGCCTCCGTGGCAAAGAGCCCCTACGTCGCCGTGATCGAACTCTTCGGCATCCCCGGCGCCGGAACCATCATGGACATCGTGGTGCTCACCTCGGTCCTGTCCTGCCTGAACTCCGGCCTCTACACCGCCAGCCGCATGCTCTTCTCCCTCTCCCGCCGCGGTGACGCCCCCAAGTCCTGGATGCGGATCTCCAAGCGCGGCGTCCCGGCCGGCGCCGTGCTGGCCTCCACCGTGGTCGGCTTCATCACCGTGGGCCTGAACTACATCGCCCCGGACACCGTGTTCCTCTTCCTGGTCAACACCTCCGGCGCGATCGCCCTGTTCGTCTGGCTCGTCATCGCCGTCTCGCAGCTGATCCTCCGCCGACGGATGGGCGCTGCCGCCAGCGAACTGCAGCTGAAGATGTGGCTCTTCCCCTACCTGACCTGGGCCGCGATCATCAGCATCGTGGCGCTGCTGATCGGCATGGTGATCCTGGACAGCACCCGCGAGTCGCTGCTGCTCTCGCTGGCCCTCGCCGCCGTCGTGGTCGGCATCGGACTCTTCCGCTACCGCGGCCGGGGTCACGTCGCCGCGGATGATGCCACCGTCCGGAACTCCGCCGAGGTCACCGACGGCGCGCCCGCCGTCACCGGCCCGGCCAAGTAAATCCCGCCGTTCCTCCCCCGCCGCCGCGTCTCAGCGGGCCGGCGGGGGAGGAACGGGCTCCGGTTAGACTCGGAGCCATGTCTTCCACCGCAGCAGAGCACATCCAGGACCTTGGCGCGTACGTCAGCGCCTCCCCGTCGAGCTTCCACGCCGTCCACGAGGCCGCCCGCCGCCTGGACGAGGCCGGGTTCACCGCCCTCGACGAGCTGCAGCCCTGGCCCGCCGCCGCGGAATCCGGCGCCGGCACCGGCCGGTTCTACATGCTGCGCGACGGCGCCCTGATCGCCTGGGTGGTCCCGGAAGGGGCGGGACCCGTCACCGGCTTCAACATCCTCGGCGCCCACACCGACTCGCCGTCCTTCAAGCTCAAGCCCAAGCCCAGCACCGGCAAGTTCGGCTGGCTCCAGGCCGGCGTGGAGGTCTACGGCGGGCCGCTGCTGAACTCCTGGCTGGACCGGGAACTGCAGCTCGCCGGCCGCCTGGTGATGCTCGACGGCACCGAACACCTCACCGCCACCGGCCCGCTGCTGCGCTTCCCCCAGCTGGCCATCCACCTGGACCGCGCCGTCAACGACGGCCTCGCCCTGGACAAGCAGCAGCACATGAACCCGGTCTACGGCCTCGGTGACCCGGCGGACTCCGACCTCCTGGCCCTGCTCGCGGACCGGGTCGACGGCGCCACGGTGGACCCCGCGCAGATCGGCGGCTACGACGTCGTCATCGCCGACACCCAGCCCCCGGCCGTCTTCGGCGCCCGCGGCGAGTTCTTCGCCTCCGGCCGCCTCGACAACCTCTCCGCCACGCACGCCGGCCTCACTGCCCTGATCGCGCACGCCGCGGGGGCCGTCCCGGCGGACGGACCGATCGCCGTCCTCGCCGCCTTCGACCACGAGGAGATCGGCTCCGCCTCCCGCTCCGGCGCCTGCGGCCCGGTCCTCGAGGATGTCCTGGTCCGCATCTCCGACGGCCTCGGCGCCACCGCCAGCCAGCGACGGCAGGCCTTCGCCGCATCCTTCTGCGTCTCCGCCGACGCCGGCCACGCTGTGCACCCGAACTACCCCGAACGGCACGATCCCGCCAACCGCCCGGTCCTCAACGGTGGCCCGCTGCTGAAGATCAACGCCAACCAGCGCTACGCCACCGACGCCACCGGAGCGGCCCTCTGGGCGCGGCTCTGCGCCGAATCCGGCGTCCCGTACCAGGAATTCGTCTCCAACAACGTGATGCCGTGCGGCTCCACGATCGGCCCGCTGACCGCCACCCGCCTGGGCATCCGCACGGTCGACGTCGGCGTCCCGCTGCTCTCGATGCACTCCGCACGGGAACTCTGCGGCGTGCAGGACCCGCACCGCCTGGCCACGGTCACGGGCGCCTTCTTCCGCACCGCCGCCGGTCAGGCCGGCTAGGAGCTGGCGAGGCCGATCACCACGTTAATGGTGGCGGCGAGGATCACAGTGCCGAAAAGGTAGGAGAGCAGGCTGTGCTTGAGGGCCTCGGCCCGGATGGCGTGGTTCTTCAAGGCGGTGTCCGAGACCTGGTAGGTCATGCCCAGGCTGGTGGCGAGGTAGGCGAAGTCCGTGTACTGCGGCGGCTCCGGCTGGTTGAAGTCGATGCCGCCCACCGCGGCCCCCGCCCTGGCCGAGGTGCTGAAGTACAGGGCGGCATAGCGCAGGGTGAAGAGCGTCTGCACCAGCATCCAGGACAGCGCCGTGGAGGCCAGGGCCAGCAGCCCGCCGGCCAGCCGGAACCCGCCGCTGCCGCTATGCGAATCGATGACGACGGCGGCAACGGCCGCGAGGCTCGCCAGGTTGGCGGCGAGGATCATCAGATCCGTCACCCGGTGCGAGGGGTCCTCCGAGGTGGCGTGCGCCCGGGTCCCCGCCGCGTCGAGCCGGCCGATCACGATCCACACCCAGGCGACGTAGATGAAGGCCGCGACGCTCCATCCCACCGCCGGGGCCTCCACCCACCGGCCGCCGAGGCCGGAGGCGACGCCGGACACCAGCCCGGCGGCGAGCATGACGATGAAACGGAGCCGGCTACGGCGGACGGGGAAGCCGGTGGACTGCGGGGCGGTGGCCGGGGTCATGAGCAGATCATGGCACAGGGACCTTGGCCGGAAGTTATCCACACCGCCGCGGGCCCGCTTCCCCGCCGCCCCGTGCGGGATTACGGTGGGTCCAGAGTCGCCGAAAACACCCCGGATGCACTAAGCTATTGAAGTCTGTGCTGCGTCACGTCCCCGTTCCGGGTGCGCGGCCGTGCAGTCACCGCAAATGAACCTCCTGTTACGGAAAGGCCGTAACCGCTTAGCCCAAAGGAGGTGGGTTCACATATGCGTCCTTACGAATTGATGGTAATCATCGACCCCGAGGTCGAAGAGCGTACCGTTGAGCCGTCGCTTCAGAAGTTCCTGAACGTCATCACCAACGATGGTGGAACCATCGAAAAGGTTGACATCTGGGGCCGTCGTCGACTGGCTTACGAAATCCAGAAGAAGTCCGAAGGTATCTACGCCGTGGTGAACTTCACCGCTGAGCCGGCTACCGCCAAGGAACTTGACCGCCAGCTGAGTCTCAACGAGACCATCATGCGCACCAAGATCATCCGCCCCGAAGAGCAGAAGGTTGTTGCTGAGTAATTCAGCTCCACCCCTCAATCTTTAACCCCGTAGGAACGAACAAGGAGGCAGTAGATGGCAGGCGAGACCACTATTACGGTCATCGGTAATCTCACCAATGACCCCGAACTGAGGTTCACCCCGTCAGGTTCGGCAGTAGCGAACTTCACCATCGCTTCTACGCCCCGCACGTTCGACCGCCAGTCCAACGAGTGGAAGGACGGGGAAACCCTGTTCCTCCGCGCTTCGGTCTGGCGTGAAGCAGCTGAAAACGTCGCCGAGTCCCTGACCAAGGGCATGCGCGTGATCGTTTCCGGCCGCTTGAAGAGCCGTTCCTACGAAACCAAGGAAGGCGAGAAGCGCACCGTTATCGAGCTGGAAGTCGACGAGATCGGCCCCAGCCTGCGCTACGCCAACGCCAAGGTCAACCGCACCCAGCGCTCCGGCGGGGGTGGCGCCGGAAACGGCGGCCAGGGTGGCTTCGGCGGCGGCAACAGCGGCGGTTTCGGTGGCAACTCTGGTGGAAACCAGGGCGGCAACTCGGGTGGAAACTGGGGCGGCGGCCAGCAGGCTGCGCAGGATGATCCGTGGGCTACGCCCGGGGTCAGCAATGCCGGCGGCTGGGGCAACGGCCCGGATTCCGAACCTCCCTTCTAAACACCATATAAAGGTCCGACGCCGGACCCGCACGGCCGCTAAGGCGGCCGCGAGAGAACGGCGGCGGATCACCACCATCCCGTGGATCAATATCCACGGGCTCCATCGAATAGGAGCTCCACGATGGCTAAGGCTGAACTCCGTAAGCCCAAACCAAAGTCCAACCCCTTGAAGGCCGCTGACATCACTGTCATCGACTACAAGGACGTAGCATTGCTGCGCAAGTTCATCTCCGACCGCGGAAAGATCCGCGCCCGTCGCGTCACCGGCGTCACGGTCCAGGAACAGCGCAAGATCGCACAGGCAATCAAGAACGCCCGCGAAGTTGCTCTGCTGCCTTACTCCGGCGCTGGCCGCGGCTAAGGAAGGGATTAACTAACATGGCAAAGCTCATTCTGACCCACGAAGTCACCGGTCTCGGTGCTGCTGGCGACGTTGTCGAGGTCAAGGACGGTTACGCCCGTAACTACCTGCTGCCCCGCAACTTCGCCCTGACCTGGTCCAAGGGTGGCGAGAAGCAGGTTGAGTCCATCAAGGCCGCCCGCGCCGCCCGCGAGCACGCTTCCCTGGAAGATGCTCAGAAGCAGGCCGCTGCACTGCAGGCCAAGCCGGTCAAGCTCGTCGTCAAGGCCGGCGAGACCGGACGCCTGTTCGGCACCGTCAAGCAGGGCGACGTCGCCGACGCCGTTGAGGCCGCTGGCCTCGGCCGCATCGACAAGCGCAAGGTTGAACTGCCGACTCACATCAAGTCGACCGGTTCCTACCAGGCCAACGTCCGTCTGCACGACGACGTGTCCGCTGTGATCGAACTCGACGTCGTCGCGGGGAAGTAGTCTTTACGACTGACTGACTGCACGACGGGGAGGCCCCCGCCTCCGGATCCCCCAGGGAACCGGGAGCGGGGGCCTTCTGCGTTTAACCCCGCTGAGGACCGGGCCGCACTCTCGTGGCCGGCGGCGGTGATAGCCTGCGGCACGTGACCGATAATCCTGCACCCCGTCTCCGCCCCTTCGCCCAGGTCGACGTCTTCTCCGCTGAACCGTACCGCGGAAATCCGCTGGCAGTCGTGCTCGACGGTGACGGCCTCGACGCCCATGCCATGCAGAGATTCGCCAACTGGACGAATCTCTCGGAGACCACTTTCCTGCTCCCGCCCACAGATCCCCGTGCCGACTACCGGGTCAGGATCTTCACCGGCAGCGAGGAGTTTCCCTTCGCCGGCCACCCGACGCTCGGTTCTGCCCATGCCTGGCTCGGGGCGGGCGGCATCCCCCGGCGGGACGGGGAGCTGGTGCAGGAATGCGCCGCCGGTCTGGTGCGCGTGAGGCGCGACGGCGGCCGCCTGGCCTTCGCGGCACCACCGTTGACCCGCTCGGGGCCGGTGGCCGAGGCGGACCTGGCCCGCATCGCGGCCGGGTTGGGGTTGCCCCGGCACGAACTCCTGGACGCGTCCTGGCTGGTCAACGGACCGGAATGGATCGGCGTCCTGCTGGGATCCGCAGAGCAGGTGCTCGCCATCAGGCCCGACTACGCTGCGATGGCCGGGCTCAAGGTCGGTGTGATCGGCCCCCACCCGGACGGATCCGGCCCGGGCTTCGAGGTCCGCACCTTTATCCCCGGAGACGCGGCCGCTGAAGACCCGGTCACCGGAAGCTTCAACGCCGGTGCGGCCCAGTGGCTGATCGGAACCGGCCGGGCGCCCAGCTCTTACCTGGCGGCGCAGGGGACGGCGCTGGGCCGAGCCGGGCGCGTCCACATCGAGGCTGCCGGCGACGATGTCTGGGTTGGCGGGAGCTCCGTGAGTTGCATCGAGGGATTCGTCCTCCTCTGATCCACTCCTCTGAACGACTGGAGGTGTGGGCAGCGGAGGGGAATAAAGCGCCGTGGCGTCGTCTTCTACAGGTAGATGCAAATGCATGTACCTCGATTTTAGGAGCGCACCGTGGAAACCCGCCGCATTACCGTCCTCTCCGCCGGACTCGGCGTCCCTTCCTCCAGCCGCCTGCTGGCCGACCAGCTGGCGGCCGCCGCCAAGGGCCGGCTGGAGCGCGAGGGCTACGCCGTCACTGTCGACGTGGTGGAACTGCGCGACCTGGCCGTGGACATCGCCAACAATTTCGTCACCGGGTACGCCGGCCCGCGGCTGGCGGACGTGATCGCCGGCGTCGAGGCCTCGGAGGGCCTGATTGCCGTCACGCCGGTCTTCAGCGCCTCCTACAGCGGTCTGTTCAAGTCCTTCATCGACGTGCTGGACCCTAAGTCGCTCGAGGGCAAGGCGGTGCTCCTGGGCGCCACAGGCGGCACGGACCGGCACCAGATGGTCCTGGACTACGCCATGCGGCCGCTCTTCAGCTACCTGCGGACGCGCACGGCGGCCACGGGCGTCTTCGCCGGCCCCCAGGACTGGGGGACCGCGGGCGACGGCGGCTCGCCCCTCTCGTCACGGATCGAACGGGCCGCGGGGGAGTTGGCAGCCCTGCTCCAGGGCCCGCAGCCGGGCCGCCGGCAGGAACCCGCAGCGTCGTTGCCCTTCGAGCAGCTGCTGGCCGGCATCTCGGGCGGACACTAGGGCGCAGTGGCGCCCACGCCCGGGCGCATCAGTCCTCCAGGAGGGCGATGAACTCCCGGGCCTCGTCGAGGGAGATGTCGGAGTGGCGGCAGAGCGCCGCCGCGGCGCCCTCGACGTCGCCGTCGGCGGCCTGCCGGCGGATCCGGCCGTAAATTTCGTCGTTGAGCATGGTGCTGCTGACTTCCCGGGTGACCTCGCCCCTGCTGGCGATGGCCCGGTAGCGGTAGGGGAAGTGCTGCGGGACTCCGGCGTCTTCAGCCGGAGCGTCCACGGGGGCGGCCTCCCGGAACTGCTGGGGATGGGCCGCCAACGCCGCGACGGCGTCCCGGGCGGCGCGCAGGCCCGTCCCGGTGGCCTCCCGGTAGGCCTGGATGGCGGCCACGGCCTGCCCGCGGGCAATGAAGGCATAGACCCGGCGGTGCTGGTCCTGGTCCAGGACCTGCGCGGCGGCGCGGGCGGCTTCCTGGGAGGACGGGGCGCCGGCGGGGCCTGACTCCGCCCCGGGGTTCCGCCGCCGGCCCAGCGCCCGCGCCACGAGGACCACGACGACGGCGGCCAGCACCAGGATGGCAAGGGGGATGAGCAGGGCTTCCATACGTTCTGGACCAATCCTTGTGGGGTGCGGGTGCGGGTTTTGATGCGAGTTCGGGAGCGGGTGCGGGCCAAAGGCCGGTCGGGCCCGGATGGCCCGGAGGGCCGTGCACTGCCGCCCATCGTTATCCACAGCATATTCCGCCCGCCGTATGGCGGAACCCGGGGATCGGGGGCGGAGCGGCGCGGAATCGGTGATATGCATCACAGAATAGGCATATGTGCGGAGTTTTCCGGCCGGAATGTGGTGCGCTTTCCCCAGCCCGGCCGCCGCGGCTGTGGATGAAAGTTTTCCGAAATTCTTTTGCGTCCACAGCCTGAACGCAGTGTTTTCGCAGGTCAGAGCCGATGTATGAGCGAAACAATATTCTTTTCCACAGAACTTCCCACAGGCTGTGCACAAGCAGGGGGCGGTGGTCCACACCTTATCCACACCCCCGGTGGACAACCGGGTTGGAGCCGGGCCGCCGGGGGATACCGTGGCGGGAGACCAGCGGCAGCCGGGCCCCACACCGCCATCCTGTCAGTGCCCGCTGATACACCTGACGCATGGGACGGAAGCCGCCGGCGGCGGCGCCCAACGGCACACAACGAAGGACGGCAGTTTTGTCAGTTACGCATCTGGACTCGATCGAGGGAACCCGGGGAGCAGAGGGCAGCCGCAAGCCGCCGCAGGACATTCCGGCCGAGCAGTCCGTGTTGGGCGGCATGATGCTCTCCAAGGATGCCATCGCCGACGTCGTCGAAATCCTGCGCGGCCAGGACTTCTACCGCCCCGCCCACGAGACCATCTACGAGGCCATCATCGACCTCTACGGCCGGGGCGAGCCCGCCGACGCCGTCACCGTCTCCGATGAACTGACCAAGCGCGGCGAAATCAACCGCATCGGCGGGCCCGCCTACCTGCACGAGCTGATCCAGACCGTCCCCACGGCCGCGAACGCCGGGTACTACGCGGAGATCGTGGCCGAACGTGCCGTGCTCCGCCGCCTGGTGAACGCCGGGACCAAGATCGTTCAGCTCGGTTACGGCCAGGACGGCGAGGTGGAGGACCTGGTCAACCAGGCCCAGGCCGAGGTCTACGCCGTGGCCGAGCGCCGCACCGCCGAGGACTACGTGGTCCTCAAGGACGTCATGGAATCCACGGTGGACGAGATCGAGGCCTCAGGCCACCGCGGCGAGGGCATGGTGGGCGTCCCCACCGGCTTCTACGAGCTCGACGAGCTCACGCACGGCCTGCACCCGGGCCAGATGATCGTCATCGCCGCGCGCCCCGCCGTCGGTAAGTCCACGTTCGCGCTGGACTTCGCCCGCTCGGCCGCGATCAAGAACAACCTCGCCACCGTCATGTTCTCCTTGGAAATGGGCCGGAACGAGATCGCCATGCGCCTGCTGTCCGCGGAAGCCACCATCGGCCTGCAGGACCTGCGCAAGGGCACCATCAAGGACGAACAGTGGTCCAAGATCGCCACCACCATGGGCCGGATGAACGACGCCCCGCTGTTCATCGACGACAGCCCCAACATGTCCCTGATGGAAATCCGCGCCAAGTGCCGCCGCCTGAAGCAGCAGCACGACCTCAAGCTGGTCATCCTCGACTACTTGCAGCTGATGAGCTCGGGCAAGAAGGTCGAATCCCGCCAGCAGGAAGTCTCCGAGTTCTCCCGTGCCCTGAAGCTGCTGGCCAAGGAACTCCAGGTACCGGTGATCGCCCTCTCGCAGCTGAACCGTGGCTCGGAGCAGCGCCAGGACAAGCGGCCGATGGTCTCCGACCTGCGTGAATCCGGCTCCATCGAGCAGGACGCCGACATGGTCATCCTGCTGCACCGCGAAGACGTCTACGACAAGGAGTCCCCCCGTGCCGGCGAGGCGGACATCCTGATCGCCAAGCACCGTAACGGCCCCACCAAGGACATCGTGGTCGCCTTCCAGGGCCACTACTCCCGGTTCGCCAACATGGCCGGCGACGCCGGCGGCGGCGGGGGCTTCTAGGCCGGAGGCTGTCCGGCGAGCAGGTGGTTGGGCAGCCGGTTCCCGGGGGCCCGGCCGCGGATCTCCAACAGCTCCCGGGCGTGGGCGTGCAGCCGCCGGTCCTCGTCCGAGACCGGCACCCACTGCCGTACCGGGACCGAGGTGCCCGTCGCGTCCCGGGCCACCATGACGGTCAGGCAGTAGGTGGTCAGGCTCAGTTCATGGCCCCTGGGATCCCCGGAGCGCACGTGAACCGCGATGTGCATGCCCTTGGTGCCGGTGTACACCAGCCGCGCCTCGACCTCCACCAGGTGCCCGATCAGCAGCGGCCGGTAGAACCGCACCCCGCCGGAGAACACGGCCACCGTGTCCATCCCGCAGTATCTGGAGGCGCAGACGTAGGCCGCCTCGTCGATCCACTTCATCACGATGCCGCCGTGCACCTTGCCACCCCAGTTCACGTCCGTGGGCGCGGCCATGAAGCGAAGCGTGACGCGCTCGGCCGTGCCGGCGTCGGTGTATTCCTGCCGGTTCATGGCCTCGACGATCTCCTCGCGGACCTTGATCCGCGCCAGCGCGTGGTCCCGCTCCTCGATTTCCGCCGGGGTGGCGGGCTTGAACTGCGGCACCGGGATGGGCTTGCCGTCCGCGCCCACGGCCACGAAGATCACCAGGCACTGGCTGCGCATGGTGGCGGGGCCGCCCTTCGGATCGCCCGAGGACACCACGGTCCGGATGTGCATGGAAGACCGGCCGGTGTAAACGATCGTGGCCTCCACCTCCACCATGTCCCCGCTGTTGACCGGGTCCGCGAAGTGGATGTTGCCCACATAGGCGGTCACGCAATAGGACTTCGCCCAGCCGACCGCCGCGGCGTAGGCGGCCTTGTCCACCCATTCGAGGACCGTCCCGGCGTCCACGGAGCCGCTGTGGCCGACGTCGGTGGGCGCGGCCAGGAAGCGGAGGGTGACGGCATTGTCGGGGGACTCATCCATGCCTGCGAGTGTACTGACGCGGCCACGGGCGGACACAGGCACCATGACACATTCGCGCGCACCCGCGCCACACGGGGCGGCTAGGGTGGAGCCGTGCCCGCGCAACCCACCACCTCCGCCCGGCCCGACCAGCGCCGGGAGATCCTCCGCCTGGCCGTCCCGGCCTTCGGGGCGCTGATCGCCGAGCCGCTGTTCCTGCTCGCCGACTCCGCGATCGTGGGCCACCTCGGCGTCGCGGAACTGGCCGGCGTGGGCCTCGCCTCCGCCGTGCTGCACACCGCCGTCGGGCTCATGGTCTTCCTGGCCTACTCCACCACCCCCGCCGTCGCGCGCGCCGTGGGCCGCGGTGACCTGGCCCGTGCCCTGGCGTCCGGCCGCGACGGCCTCTGGCTGGCGCTGCTCCTCGGCGCAGCCCTTGCTGCCGCCGGCGCCCTCGCCGCCGGGCCGCTGCTGGACTTGATGGGGGCCCGGGGCGAGGTGCGCACCTTCGCCGTTGACTACCTCCGCTGGTCCATGCCCGGGCTGGTTGCCATGCTGCTGATCTTCGCCGGGACCGGGGTGCTCCGGGGCCTGCAGGACACCCGGACGCCGCTCGTGGTGGCCACCGCCGGGTTCGCCGTCAACATCGGCCTCAACGCGTTCCTGGTCTACGGGCTGGGGCTGTCCGTCACCGGGTCGGCACTCGGCACCAGCATCGCCCAGTGGGCCATGGCGCTGGTCTACGTGGTGATGGTGCAGCGCACCGCCCGCCGGCACGGGGTCCCGCTGCGGCCGGACTGGCGCGGCATCCGCGCCCTGACGCAGGTGGGGTCCTGGCTGATGCTGCGCACCGTCAGCCTGCGCGTCGCGATCCTCGCCACCGTGCTCGTGGCCACCGCCCAGGGCGCCGTGAACCTGGCCGCCCACCAGCTCGCGATGACCGTCTTCACCTTCCTCGCCTTCGCCCTCGACGCCCTGGCGATTGCCGCGCAGGCCCTGATCGGGAAGGAATTGGGCGCCTCCCACCCGGCGGCGGCCCGGGAGCTGACCCGCACCATGGTCCGCTGGGGCCTGGGCTTCGGCGTGCTCACGGGGGCGCTGCTGGCGGTGGCCGCACCGTGGGCCGGCCTGCTGTTCACCGCCGACGACGGCGTGCGCTCCACCCTGGCGCTGGCGCTGTGGGTCCTCGCCGCGGGCCAGCCGCTGGCCGGCTACGTGTTCGTCCTGGACGGCGTGCTGATCGGTGCCGGGGACGCCAAGTACCTGGCGGTGGCCGGCGTCATCAACCTGCTGGTGTACCTGCCGCTGCTGCTGGCGGTCCGGCTTTCCGGGGCCGCCGGGGGAGCGGGGCTGCTCTGGCTCTGGGCCGCGTTCTCCTTCGGCTACCTCGGCGCACGGGCCGTGACCCTGGGGCTGCGGGCCCGCACGGACCGCTGGATGCGGCTGGGCGACGCCTGAGGCCCGCCAGCGCCTAAACTGGACGGGTGACTCTCCCCGCCACCCCGAGCCCCTCGACCGCCCCAACCACCGCCCCGGACCTCTGGAAGCCGGTCCTGCTGCGCGCCGCCGTCGCCCTGGTCTTCGGCGCGGTCACCGTCTTCTGGGCGGCGCCGCCGGTCCCGGCGATGGGCTGGACCGCGGGACTTTACCTGCTGGCCACCGGCGTGGTGCTGCTCTGGGGCGCCCGCAGGACCGGCCTGGCCGCCGGCGGTCCGCACGCGCGCCTCCTGGCCGCAGCCGGCGCCATTCTGGCCGGCACCGGTGCAGCCGTGGCGCTGCTGCCCTCCAACCTGGTCTTCGGCGTCGTCGGTGCCCTGGGGCTGGCGCTGGCAGGCGCGGCCGAGCTGATCCTGGGGATCGCCACCCGCGGCCGTTCGGTGCTGGCGCGGGACTGGATCACCTCTGGCATCATCGGCCTGGGCACGGCCGCCGGGCTGCCGTTCTTCATCGACCTGGGTCCGCACGCCCTCCTCGGCGTGGCCGGCGGTGGCGCCATTATCGGCGGCGTGCTGTGGACGCTGGCCGGGCTGACCCTGCGGCACGATGCGCGGGGCGTTTCCGCCGAGGCCGTAAACTAGACAGGACAGGTTCTACCCGGCGTAGAACATTTGCGCGATCGCGACTGCCACGCCCGACGGCGCTGGCGGCAGGAGGAAAGCACCTTGGCACAGCAGAACCCAGGAGAACGCCGCACGATGCGGACTTCGGTCAAGGGACCGCTGATGTTCTCCGCCTTCTTCGCGGTGCTGGCCTTCTTCGCCGTCCTCATCTTCGCCTCCGGCGGCAGCGCCAAGGCCCCCGCTTTGACCTGGCCTTCACCGGCGCCGGCATCGCCTTCATCGTCACCCTGGTGATCGCCGCGATGCTCTCCATGAGCTACAAGGAGAACGCCGAGCACCTCGGCAAGGGCTCCGGCGTCAACCTCAGCTCCCGCCGCCCGGCGTCCTCCCCCCAGCAGGCCCCGCAGCAGCAGGAAGAGTCCGACGGCGGCACCCCCGCCCACTAGGCCCGGCCCCACTAGCCCGGCCCCACTAAGTCCGGCCCCACCTCAGCGGCGCAGGCCGTACTTCGCCGCCCGCTAGGAGGCGGCCTTCCGCGCCCGGTATGCCGCCACGTGCGCCCGGTTGGCGCAGTTGCCGGTGTCGCAGTACCGCTTGGAGCGGTTCCGGCTCAGGTCCAGCACGACGGCGTCACAGTCGTCCGCGGCGCAGACCAGCATCCGGTCCATTTCCTTGCTGCGGATCACGTCCACCAGCGCCATCGCCGCCTCCGTGCTCATCCGGTCCGCCAGGGGCGCCTCCGGCGCGGTGGCGTGCAGGTGCCAGTCCCAACCGTCATGCTTGCTCAACTGCGGCAGTGCCCGCGCCTCGCGCAGCAGCCGGTTCACGGTGTCCACCGCCTCGGACTCCCCGGCCCGCCACAGTGCGGTGAGTTCGGCCCGCAGCCGCAGGACGCTCTCCAGTTCGGCCACGTCACGGCTCCGGGCCCCGCTGAAACCCTCGGCGCTGAGGAAGCGGTCCAGGGCGGCCGGATCCGGGAGGTGTTCCTCCCCGTTCGCCGCGGTATTGATCAGGTTGACGACGGACCGGAGCGCAATCTCCGTGTCAGGGGCAAAAATCATCTTGACTCCTTACGTTCGGCGCACGTACTGTCATGACCATAACCCGACTTTACTCCTGACAGGAGGCAGACCCTTGCCTGCCGCTCGCCGCCCCGCCGGCCCTCCCACCAGCACCCCGCACGACGGGGCCATTCCCGGCAGCCCGGGCACCGGCAGCCCAGCCGAGACCACGTCCGCCGGAACCGCCGCCGGCATTCCGGCGCGGACCGGGGTCTCCTCGTTCCTCGCCTCCGGCCTGGGCGTGGCCCTGTTCTCCTCGGCGGTCTTCGGCCTGTCCGGATCCTTCGCCAAGTCCCTGCTGGAGACCGGCTGGAGCCCCGGCGCCGCGGTCACCGCGCGCCTGACCGGCGCCGCCCTGGTCCTCGCCGTCCCTGCGGCTCTCGCGCTGCGCGGCCGCTGGCACCAGCTCCGGGACAACTGGCTCACCGTGGTGCTGTTCGGCGTGATCGGCGTGGCCGCCTGCCAGCTCCTCTACTTCAATGCCGTCGCCCGGCTCTCGGTTGGCGTCGCCCTCTTGCTCGAATACCTTGCCCCGGTGATGATCGTGCTCTGGCTCTGGTTGGCCAGCCGGCGCCGGCCCCGGCCGCTGACCATCGGCGGGACGCTGCTCTCGCTGGCGGGCCTGGTGCTGGTCCTGGACCTCACGGGGGCGGTGCGGATCGACCTGGTCGGCGTGCTCTGGGGCGTGGCGGCGGCCGTCTGCCTGGCCATCTACTTCTTCATCACGGCCAAGGAAAACGACACCCTGCCGCCGATCGTCCTGGCCTCGGGCGGTCTGCTGGCCGGTGCGGCCGTGATGTGGCTGGCCGCCGCGACCGGGCTGTTGCCCATGGCCGCCTCCACGGCGGACACCCGGCTGGGTCCCTGGGTGACGCCGTGGTGGGTGTCCCTCGGTGGCCTGGTCCTCCTGGCCACCGTCCTGGCCTACGTCTCCGGCATCGTGGCCGCCCGGGCTCTGGGATCCAAGGTGGCATCCTTCATCTCGCTGACCGAGGTGCTGTTCGCCGTGCTCTGGGCGTGGCTGCTGCTGGGCGAACTTCCCGGTCCGGTGCAGCTGCTGGGCGGCGTCCTGATCGTGGGCGGGGTGCTGCTGGTGCGCCTCGACGAGCTGCGGACCGCCGCCGCGGTTCCGGCGCCGCTGGACCACGCGAACGACGTCGAACCCGTCCCCTAGGCGGGCCGGGCGGGATCATAAGAACCGAATTAACGGCAGCAGGTCCGGACGCGGCGCGTCCGGACCTGCTGCGTAGTGTGCGGGTTGTTTCCGCGGCCGCGTTTAGCGGGCGGAGGCGCTCTGCTGCTCGGTGGCGTTGCGGACCGCCTGCTGACCGGCCTGCTGCAGCGCCTGGGACACCCGGGTCAGGGCCGCGACGTGCTCGCCGTTCCACTCGCTGCGGAACTTCTCCGCGTCCGGACCCATCCACTGCGTGCCAGCCAGGACCTTGGTCAGCATCGACTTCTGGTTATCGATTTCCTGCGACCCGGCCTGCAGCTTGGACCCCAGCGCCTTCAGCTGATCAACATCTGCACCCCAAATAGCCATGCGAAAAATCTCCTTAGATCGTCGGACCCGAACCTCTCGGCGTCCCCAGCGGCCCCCGGCTGATCCGGAAGTTCCTATGCCATGAACCTACCCTGCCGCCTCCGCGAGCGTCGATGGGGACCCCTGCCCATGGAGCCCTGCCCATACGGTTGGCACCGTTCAGGCCGCGGCCGGCCCTTGCTTCCCGAAGCTGCGGAGGCGGAGCGAGTTGGCCACCACCAACACGGAGCTGGCGGCCATCGCTGCGCCGGCGATCATCGGGTTGAGCAGGCCCAGGGCCGCCACCGGGATGCCGACGGCGTTGTAGAAGAAGGCCCAGAAGAGGTTCGTCTTGATGGTGCCCAGGGTGCGGCGGGACAGCTCGATCGCCTGCGCCACCTGGGCCAGGTCGTTGCCCATGACGGTCAGGTCCGCGGCCTCGATCGCCACGTCCGTCCCCGAGCCCATGGCGATGCCGAGGTCCGCCTGCGCCAGCGCCGCGGCATCGTTGACGCCGTCGCCGGCCATGGCCACGGTGGCACCGTCGTCCTGAAGGGCGCGGACGGCGTCCACCTTGCCCTCCGGGGTGACCCCGGCGTAGACGTCCTCCGGGGCGATCCCGACGGCGGCAGCCACCTGGGCCGCGACCGCGGCGTTGTCGCCGGTCAGCAGGATGGGGCGCAGTCCCAGCCCGCGGAGCCGGGCGATGGCTGCCGCGGATCCGGGCTTCAGGGTGTCGCGCAGGCTGATGAGCCCCGCCGGTGCGCCGTCGACCGCCACCCAGATGGCGCTCGCCCCGGCGGCTTCCTCCGTCGCGAGGGTCTCACGCTGGCCGCCGGTGAGCGCGACGCTGTTCTCCTCCAGCCAGCCGGAGCGGCCCACCGTGACCGTGTGCCCGTCGACCGTGCCGCGGACGCCGCCGCCGGGGGCGGAGTGGAAGTCCGCGACGGCGGGCAGCCGGTCCGCGGACCCGTCGGCCAGGGCGGCGGCCGCGATGGCCCGGGCGATGGGGTGCTCTGAGGCGGCCTCGGCGGCGCCGGCGAGGCGCAGCACGGCGTCGGCCTCGAAACCGGGGAAGGCGGTGGTGCCCTCGACGGCCAGGTGCCCGGTGGTCACGGTCCCGGTCTTGTCCAGCAGGATGGTGTCCACCGTCCGGGTGTCCTCGAGGACCTGCGGGCCGCGGATCAGGATGCCCAGCTGGGCGCCGCGGCCGGTGCCGGTGAGCAGGCCCACCGGGGTGGCGAGGCCCAGCGCACAGGGGCAGGCGATGACCAGCACCGCCACCGCCGCCGTGAAGGCCGAGCGGAGGCCGGCGTCGGTGATGTCCGGTCCGGCCGCCAGCAGCCAGGCGGCAAAGGTCACGACGGCGATCCCCAGCACCACCGGGACGAACACGCCGCTGATGCGGTCGGCCAGCCGGGCGATGGGCGCCTTGCCTGACTGCGCCTGCGAGACCAGCCGTCCCATCTGGGCCAGGGTGGTCTCCGAGCCCACGCGGGTGGCCCGGACCAGGATCCGGCCGGAGGTGTTGATGGTGGCGCCGGTGACGGGGCTGTCCGGGCCGACTTCCACCGGCACGGATTCGCCGGTGACCAGGGAAGCGTCGACGGCGGAGCTGCCCTCGACCACCACGCCGTCGGCCGGGATCTTCCCGCCGGGGCGGACCACGATCACGTCGCCGACCGCGAGCCGGTCCGCCGGGACGGTGACCTCGAGGCCGTCGCGGAGCACGGTGGCGTCCTTGGCTCCCAGGTCCAGCAGGGTTTTCAGCGCATCCCCGGCCTTCTGCTTGGCGTTGGCCTCAAGGAAGCGGCCCAGCAGCAGGAAGGTGGTCACCACGGAGGCCACCTCGAAATACAGGCCCTCCGGTCCCATGCCGGCCATGCCCGGGTGCTCGGTGAGCCGCGGATTTGCCAGCAGCTGCCAGGCGGAGAAGACGTAGGCCGCGGTGACGCCGATCGAGACCAGGGTGTCCATGGTGGAGGACAGGTGCCGGGCGTTCACCGCCGCGGCCCGGTGGAAGGGCCAGGCCGCCCACGTGACCACCGGCAGCGCCAGCAGCCCGGCCACCCAGCCCCAGTTCGGGAACTGCGCGGCCGGCACCATGGAGAGCACGAAGACGGGCACGGTGAAGACGGCGGCAGTGATCAGCCGGGGCTTCAGGGCCGACGCCGCGGAGCGGGTTGCGCCGGCAGTTGCGCCGCCGTCGGACGCTTCATCCCCGGCGGCCGCATCGTCCACGGCGGGGCGGGCGGCAGGGGGCGTCCGCACGGTGGCCTTGTAGCCCGCGGCGCTCACGGTGGCGGTGAGCTGGTCGTCGCTGATGCCGGCCGGAACGGTCACGCGGGCCGATTCCAGCGGCAGGTTCACCACCGCCTCCACGCCCTCCAGCTTGCCGAGTTTGCGCTCCACCCGGCCCACGCAGGACGCACAGGTCATGCCCTCGATATCGAGTTCCACCACCCGCGTCCCGGACTGGTCCAGCAGCTTGGCGTTTTCCACGGTACGTGCCTCTTTCCTTACTCCTTCGTGCTGCGGGCGCCCTCTCCGGCGCTCAGGGCTGGTTGCCGCCCGGTCAGGCTTCGTTGGCGACCACCAGGTAGCCGGCCTCGGCGACGGCCTCGCCGATCTCGGCGGGGGAGAGCTCGCGGGCGGAGCCGATGGTCACGGTGGAGATCCCGCCGGCGTTGAGGTCGACGTCGACGTTCTCCACGCCGTCCAGGGCCTCGAGTTCCTCCGTGACGGAGGAGACGCAGTGGCCGCAGGTCATGCCGGAAACTTCAATGGTGGTGGAAACGGTGCTCATGGTGCTCTCCTTCGTGGGCCGGGAGGGCCCGGTTGGTGGCTGGCTGACTGGGTAGCTGGGTGCGGGGGTTACCGGTGGGCCGCGTCGCGCGGCGTCAGCGCAGGAGCCGGCCGATGGCGTCGGTTGCTTCTTTGACCTTGGCGTCGATGGCCTCCGACCGCAGCTCCGGATCCGGTTCGGCGGCCGCCCCCACGACGCAGTGGCCGATGTGCTCCTCGACCAGCCCCAGGCTGACGGCGTGCAGGGCCTTGGTGACGGCGGCGACCTGGGTGAGGATGTCGATGCAGTACTTGTCCTCATCGACCATCCGGGCAATGCCGCGGACCTGGCCCTCGATGCGCTTGAGCCGCTTGAGGTAGGCGTCCTTGTTGGCGGAATACCCGTGCTGGCCGGACCCGGCGTGGGAGCCCTCGTGCTGGGCGGTCTCTGCGCCGGCGTCTGCGGGAATCAGGTCCCCGGCGGCGGCCACTGAAGAATCGGATGCGCTCATGGCCACCAAGATATACCCCTGGTGGGTATGATGCAAGTACCCCCAGGGGGTATCTTTTGGCCCGCGCCGCCGGAGAATGAGCGTTAAAAAGCTCCGGAGTGCGTTATTGGGGGATACGCACTCCGGAGCAGTCATTGGGGTAGGAGTTCTTCCGCCTACAACCACGACTCTACGGGGCGCGGGGCGGCTTCGCCAGCATCTCGGATAACTACTTTCACTTTAGTTTCCCGCGCCCCGGCCGGCCGGACCGCTGCCGGTGCCCCGGGGAATTTCTCCAAGCGAAGGTGAAAAGACCATTGCGGGCCTCCCCTCGTGGTGGTTCGATGGGGGCCATGGCATCCGAGGAAAACTTTGTCCTGGCAATCGGCACGAAAAAGGGCTGTGGCTGGCCACCAGCCCCGACCGCCGTTCCTGGTCCCTATCCGGACCGCATTTCCTGATGAGTGAGATCCCCAGCATCGGCATCGACACCCGGGACGGCAAGACCCGGATCCTGGTCGGCGTCCGCTCCGAGCACTGGGGACCCACCGTCTTCCACTCCGACGACCTGGGGGCGAGCTGGACCGAGCCCGAGCAGGGCGCCATCCGCTTCCCTGAGGACACCGGCGCCGCCCTGGAGCGGGTCTGGCAGATCTACCCCGACGCCGAGTCCCGGCCCGGCGTCGTCTGGGCCGGCTGCGAGCCGATCTCGGTGTGGAAATCCACCGACGGCGGGGAACACTTCGAACTCAACCGCGGACTCTGGGACCACCCGCACCGTAGCGAGTGGGGATCCGGCTACGGCGGCGCGGCGGCCCACTCGATCGTCGTCCACCCGGACGGGGAGCGGGTGCACGTGGCCATGAGCACCGGCGGCGTCTACCGCTCCAAGGACGGCGGCCAGTCCTGGGACGCCCGGAACAAGGGCATCTCCGCCTACTTCAACCCCGATCCCTACCCCGAGTTCGGCCAGTGCGTGCACAAAATCGCCGCCGATTCCGCCGTCGACGGCCGGCTCTACGCGCAGAACCACCACGGCGTCTACCGCACGGACGACGATGCCGAGACCTGGGAATCCATCGCGGAGGGGCTGCCCGCGGACTTCGGCTTCGTGATGCTCACGCACCCGCACCGCGCCGGTACGGCCTGGGTGATCCCGCTGAAGGCCGACGGCGAGCGGATCCCCCGGAGGGGAAGCTGGCGGTGCACCGCACGGACGACGCCGGGGCCACCTGGAAGCGTCTGGACGAGGGCCTGCCCGGCTCCGAATTCAACGTGGTGCTCCGCGATGCCGCCTGCGTGGACACCGCCGAGCCGGCCGGGGTGTATTTCGGCACCCGCGGCGGCAGCGTCTACGCCAGTGCCGACGAGGGTGAGCACTTCAACGAGGTCGCCTCGCACCTGCCCGACGTGCTGTGCGTGCGTGCGGCGCAGGTGGTCGGCGCCCCGGTCCCGGCATGACGGGTCACCGTGGCTGAGATCAGCGTGCTGCTGCCGAGCGTCCTGGCACCCCTGGCCGGCGGCCGTTCCGGCCTCGAGGTGGCCGCCGACGGCCCGCTCCCGGTGGGCCGGCTGCTGGACGAGCTGGCCGGCGACTACCCGGCGCTCGGCCGGCGCCTCCGGGACGAGACCGGCAGCGTCCGCCGCTTCGTGAACGTGTACGTTTCCGGCGTCGAAATCCGCCGTCTGCAGGGCCTTGGGACCGAGGTCTCGCCGGGCCAGGAGGTGCTCATCATCCAGTCCGTCGCCGGCGGCTGAGCCCCGCGGCATTCTGACCTCAAAATCGTTGACAATTTCGTCAGCGATCCGTACCGTCGGTTCCGGGCCGTCCCTGCCGGTCGCGCCCCACCCCGCAATGGTGCGACAGGAAGGGACGCCGGTGGCCGCAACCTTGAGCCTGACGGACGTGAGCCTCCACTTCGGCGGCGTCAAGGTGCTGCAGGACGTCAGCTTCGACGTTGAACCCGGGGTCATCCTCGGACTGGTCGGCCCCAACGGCGCCGGCAAGACGTCCCTCTTCAACTGCATCAGCGGACACTACAAACCCAGCGCGGGGACCATCACCATCGACGGCACCGAGGTCCAGGGCTCGGCCCCGTCCCGGCTCGCCGGACTCGGCCTCGCCCGGACCTTCCAACACCCGGCCCTGCTGCTGAACGCCACCGTCCTGGAGAACGTCCTCCTCGGCGGACACCTCCGCCTCCCCGGCGGCCCCGCCTCCTGGGCGCTCCGGCTACCGCGCACCGCCCGGGCCGAACGCTCCATCCGCGCCGAGGCCCGCAGCCTGCTCGAGCGCGCCGGACTCGGCTGGGCGGCCGACGTCCCGGCCAACGAACTCTCCCACGGCCTGCACAAGGGGATCGAGCTCTGGCGGGCGCTGCTCTCCGGACCCTCGCTGCTGCTGCTGGACGAACCCGCCGCCGGCCTGTCGCACGCCGAGGTGGAGGAGCTGATCGCCACAGTCCGGCGGATCCGGGCCGAGCGGGACATCACGATCATCGTCGTCGAGCACCACATGGGCCTCATCTCGGCCCTCACGGACCAGGTGGTGGTGCTGGACCACGGCCGGAAGCTCATGGCCGGAACCGCGGCGGAGGCGCAAGCTGATCCGCGGGTGATCGAGGCCTATCTGGGGAAGGACGCCGCGGATGACGCTGCTTGAGCTGGTGGACGTGACCGCCTCCTACGGGCCGGTCCAGGTGATCGACGGCGTCTCGCTCAGCGTGCCCGAGGGCGGCGCCGTCGGAATCCTCGGCGCCAACGGCGCGGGCAAGACCACCACCCTGCGGGCCATCAGCGGCACCGTCCGGGCCGGAGGGACCATCCGGTTCGCGGGCCGTGACATCCGCGGGCTGCGGCCGGACCAGGTCGCGGCGCTGGGCGTCGCGCACGTGCCGGAGGGCCGGGGGACGCTGGGGCAGCTGAGCGTGCGGGAAAACCTGATGGTGGGCGCCTACCTGCGGAAGGGACGGCAGGCTATCGCCGCCGACGTCGACTACTGCCTGGACCTGTTCCCGCAACTGCGCGACCGGATCGGCTCCCGGGCGGCCGCCCTCTCCGGCGGTGAACAGCAGATGCTCGCCGTGGGCCGGGCGTTCATGGCCCGGCCCCGGCTGCTGCTGCTGGATGAGGCGTCACTGGGACTCGCACCCGGCACCGCCAAGACCGTCTACGAGGCGATCCGCAGGCTCCGGCTGGAGTCCGGGATCGCCATGGTGGTGGTGGAACAAAACGCCAACCTCGCCTTCTCCCTGGTGGACACGGCAACCGTGCTGGAAACGGGCCGCACCGCCCTGACCGGCACCACCGCCGAGCTTAAGGGGATGGACGAGATCCGACGAGCGTACCTGGGGGCTGAACCGGTGGGCACCTTCATCCAGCTGGTGGTCGACGGGCTGTCGACCGGGTCCATCTACGCCGCGCTGGCCCTGGCGATCGTGCTGGTCAACCAGGCCACCGGGCTGATCAACTTTGCCCAGGGCGGCCTGGCGGTCCTCTCCGGCTACGTCGCCTACGCCTTCGTGCAGGCCGGGCTGCCGCTGGTGGTGGCCATCATCCTGGCCGTGGCGCTGTCCTTCGTCCTCGGGGCCCTGGCCGAACGCTTCCTGGTCCGCCGGTTCGAGCGCGGCGACCCGGACACCGCCGTCGTCGTCACCATCGGCCTGCTGACCCTGATCACCGGCATCGTCGCCGTGATCTGGAGCTACAACAACCTCGGCTTCCCCTCGCTGTTCCCGCTCACCAGCGTCGACATCCTGGGCGCGGTGGTCAGCGTCCGGTCGCTCGCCACCACGGTGACGATCGTGGTCATCATGGTGGTCCTGCAACTGCTCTTCCTGCGCACCAAGCTGGGCCTGGCCCTCCGCGCGGTGGCGGACAGCCCGGCGTCGGCCGCCCTCTCCGGGCTGCCGGTGGGCCGGCTGCTGATGGTCGGCTGGGGACTGGCCGCAGCGCTCGGCGCCGTCGCCGGCGTCCTGGTGGCCCCGCAGCTGACCCTGACCCCCGGCATGCTGGACACCGCCCTGGTCTACGCCCTCGCCGCCGTGATCCTGGGCGGGCTGAGCAGTCCGATCGGCTGTGTGGTGGCCGCCTGGGCGATCGGCGTGCTGGAAAACCTCGTGGCGGTGTACGTGCCGTTCATCGGCCACGACCTGAAGATCGCGGTCCCGTTCGCGCTGATCTTCGTCATCCTGATCCTGCGGCCGCAGGGCCTCTTTGGCCGGAAGGTCGTGGTGAGAGTCTGATGCGCAACCGCCTGAACGTACAACCCCTGTCCGTGAAACCCCTGTCCACCGGAAACCGCACCGTCCGGATCGTCGTGCTCGTCCTGGTGGCCGTGGTGCTGCTTCTCGCGCCGCTGAACCTGCCGCCCTTCGCCAACCAGACCCTGGTGCGGATCGGCGTCTACGCCGTGGCCGTGCTGGGACTGAACATCGTCATGGGCTACACCGGCCAGGTCAACCTCGGCCAGATCTTCTTCGTGGGCCTCGGCGCCTACGTCACCGCCTACGGGGTCAAGCAGGGCTGGAACATCCTGCTGGTGTTCGTCCTGGCCTGCCTGATCGCAGGCCTCGTGGGGCTGCTGGTGGCGCTGGCCGCGGCGCGGCTGGGCGGCCTCGCGATCGCCATGGTGACCATCGCCCTGCCGATCGTGGGGGTGCCGCTGGCCAAGCGCCTGGAGGGATTCACCGGCGGCTCGCAGGGCATCTCGGCCCGGTTCACCGACGCCCCGGACTGGTCCGGGCTCTACAACGACCAGTGGCAGTACTACATCATCCTGCTGGTAACGGCCGCCGGGTTCCTGCTGGCCCGCAACCTGGTCCGCGGCAAGTATGGGCGGGCGTTCGGCGTCGTCAAGGAAAACGAGGCCGTCGCCGCGTCGATGGGCGTCTCCCCGTACCGGACCAAGGTCCTGGCCTTCACCGTGGCCTCCATCTTTGGCGGCGCCAGCGGGTTCCTCTACCTCGCCGCCGTGCAGTACACCTCCCCGGAGACCCTGAGCTTCGGGCATTCGATCAGCCTGCTGGCCGCCATGGTGATCGGCGGCGCCGGGAGCATCGCCGGGTCCCTCATCGGTGGGGCGTACTACGTCCTGGTCCCGCTGCTGACCAACGCCGTGGACCCCGGCCTCACCACCGTCAGCCAGGGCGCCATCCTACTGATCGTCCTGTTCCTGCTGCCCGAGGGGCTGGTCAGCCTGCCCCGGGTGCTCCGCCGGATCACCGGCCGGAACCGGGACCGGCCCGGGACCGGTGACCAGCAGCGCACCGTTCCCGCCCCGGCCCCGGGGGCCGTGCCGGAAAACCAGGCAGACCAGCACCAGACAATCCAGCACCAGACAGACCAGCAGCAGACAATCCAGCACCAGACAGGGAGGCAAGACCAAGCATGAGAAAGAACACCCGGCCTCGCGGGGTCCTCGGCATCGTGGCGGTGGCGGCGGTCATTGCGCTCTCCGCCTCGGGCTGCACCCGCGGCGGTACCAACCAGGGCGGCGGAAGCAACGCCGCCTCGCCCGGCATCACCGACTCCTCCATTACCCTCGGCATCACCACCCCGCTCAGCGGCGCGATCGCCGGCCAGGGCACCTGCACGGTGGCCGGCGTCACCGCCTACTTCGGTGCGCTCAACGCCGCCGGCGGCGTGAAGTTCGGCGACGGCAAGACCCGAACGGTCAACATCAAGTCCTACGACGACGGCTACGACCCGCAGAAGTCGCTGGCGAACTTCCAGCAGATGGTCTCGGACAATGTCTTCGCCGCCACCGCTGGCCTCGGCACCCCCACCAACCGGGCATTCCGGGAGGCGGCGATCAGCCAGAAGGTCCCGCAGGTGCTGGTGATGACCGGCGACCCGCTGTTCAGCGACCGGAAGCAGAGCCCCTGGCAGCTCGGGTTCGTCCCGATCTACCAGAACGAGGGCGCCGCGTTCGGCAAGCTGATCGCCGGTTCCGGCCAGCCGCACAAGGTGGCGATCCTGTCCCAGAACGACGACTACGGCAAGGGCTACGTCCAGGGGTTCAAGGACGCCATCAAGGGCGCCTCGAACATCTCGGTGGTGGGCGAGCAGACCTACGAGGCCACGGACACCTCCGTGGACGCGCAGCTGACCCAGCTGGCTTCCTCCGGCGCGGACGTGTTCTTCGACGCCATGTCCATCACCCCGCTGGCCATCGCCTCGCTGCAGAAGGCCCAGCAGCTCGGCTGGAAGCCCAGCTGGTTCCTGCCCTCGAACACCTCCAGCCCGGCCGCGATCCTGGGCCCGGGCGGTGCCGCGGCGTACCCGGGCATCTACTCGGTGTCCTTCGCCAAGGCCCCGCAGAGCCCGGCGTTCGCCAAGGATCCCGACGTCGTGAAGTTCCTCGCCGACCTCAAGCAGTACGCGAAGTACCCGGACATGCCGGCCTTCCCGCACTGCATGTGGAGCTACATGGTGGGTGCGACACTGGAGCAGGCGTTCAAGACCATGACCGAGCCCACGCGGGACAGCTTCATGACCGCGCTGCGCAACGTCAAGGGCCTGCAGGCGCCGCTGATGCTCTCCGGCACCTCGGTGGACACGACCACGGACGGCCAGCCCGCGGTGTCCTCGGTCCTGGTGCAGAAGTATGACGGCAAGGGCTACGCGACGGTGCAGAACTTCGGCTAGGCGCGGGCGGTGCCTACCGGGCCGGGATTCCCGGCCCGGGCCAGGCGCCGCCGGCGGCTTCCAGCTCGTCGACCAGCCGGAGCCCGCGCCGGGCCCACTCGATCTCGGTGCGGGCCCGGTCCACCAGGCCCTCGTAGGTGAAGCGCTTGAAGGCCACGGTGCGTTCCCGGTCGCCGGGGTCGGTGACGGCGAGGCGGCGGACCAGCATCGGGTTGGCCACCTCGGCGATCCGCTGCAGCTCACCCTCCCATTGGGCGAGTTCGGCCTCCCACTGGGCCTCGTGCCGGCGGAAGAAGGCGCGGGCGTCGCCGGGGAGGCGGCCTCGAGGTAGGCCGCGCGCAGGTGGGCGGGGTCGCGGACCCGGGCGTACTCCAGCGGGGTCTGCATCCAGGCCAGGAACGCCGCCTCGCCGGCGGCGGTCACGTGGTAGAGCCGCCGGGTGGCGCGCTGGCCGCGGGGCTGTTCCTCACCCTCGATCAGGCCCTCGGCCTCCATCTTGCGCAGCTCGGGGTAGATCTGTGAGTCCGGCGCGTGCCAGACGTGGCCCACGGACGCGGAAAACTGCTTCTGCAGTTCGTACCCGGAGAGCGGGCCGACGCGCAGCAGCGCGAGCAGCGCATAGCGCAGGCTCATACGGTGCTCCTTCCGGGCGTGGCGGGGGTCGAGGGGGCGGGTGTGCCGCCCCCTCGACCCGAGGCTCCCAGCCTAGGCGGGCTGGTAGTTGGTGCGCCAACCGCCCTGGTACGTTGCGCGCGCCACGGTGGAGTAGGGGACCGGGCTGACGACGGCGCGGACCTCGGTCTGCTCGTGCGGCTCGACTGCGGCCTTCGCGGTGCCGCCGTTCGGCTCGCCCCAGACCACCTTCAGTTCGGTGCCCTCCGGGACGTTCGGGTCGATCGTGGCCAGGGACAGTGCCCGGCGCTCGTTCGCGCTGTACCCGGTGAACATCGAGTAGCCCACCACGGTGCCGTCGGCGTCGACCACGGAGTCGTAGTTGGCCGAACCGTAGTTCGCCAGCGGCAGGTCGAAGAACTTGTAGCTGGGGCCCTCCACGTTGAAGAGCGAGGCATAGATCTTCGTGATGTCCTCCGCGTCCCAGGCCAGCGTCACCTTGCGGCGCTGCGCGGCGGGGTCCATCTTCTCCAGGGCGTCGCGGCCGATGAAGTCGTGGTCGAACTTCACGAAGGAGCCGTAGCCCAGCTCCCAGGGGGTCAGGTAGTAGTCCTCGATCCGGTCTGAGACGAAGGATCCGGCCAGGGTGCCGGTGGCCTCGTAGCCGTCCGCGGGGAGCCACTCGCGGTAGCCGCGCTCGGCCTCGCCGGTGTAGATGGCCGGCAGCGGGGAGGGGATCCAGCCGGATTCGAGCGTGTTGGAGGGGTAGGCACGGGAGCCCACCGGGACCAGCCCGAACTCGGCGCCGGCGGCCACGATCGCGTCGCGGATCCGGTCGTGGTCCTCGTACGGGCCCCACACCTCCAGGCCCGGGGCGCCGGCCATGCCGTGGCGGAGGGTCCGGACGGTGGTGCCGTCGATCGTCATGGTGGACATGTTGAAGAACTTCAGCTGCTCCAGCGGGCCGCCGTTGAGCTTCTCGATCACCTGCCAGGCGTTCGGGCCCTGGATCTGGAAGCGGTAGTACTGTCGGGACACCCCGTGGCCGTAGGGCCGCGACGGCGACCGGCGGTCCACCCGGATGTCCAGGTTGCCGTAGCCGCCTGTTTCACCGTGGTAGAGCAGCCAGTTCGCGGCCGGGGCACGGCCCACGTAGACGTATTCGTCCTCGCCCTCGCGGAACAGGATGCCGTCGCCGATGACGTGGCCGGATTCAGTCGTCGGGACGTACTGCTTGGCCTTGTTGACCGGGAAGACGGCGGTGGAGTTGATGGCGGTGGCGGAGATCAGCTTGATCGCGTCCGAGCCGGACATGAACAGGTTGTCCATGTGGTGGGACTGGTCGTACAGCACGGCCGTCTGGCGCCAGGCGGTCTGTTCCTTGATCCAGTTCTGGAAGTCTGCGGGGACCACCGGATAGATGTAGGAGCCGATCTGCGAGTTGCGGAGCAGGTCGACGGCGCCGCGGGACGCGTCGAGGACTTCCTGCAGATTCTTCGGTGCCACAATGAACCTCTTTTTCTGTCGGGATTTCGGGGGTCTAGGGGTGTTTCGGAAGCCGGAGGGCGTCAGAACACGATGGTCTGGTTGCCGTGCCGGATGATCCGGTCCTCGGCGTGCCACTGCACCGCGCGGGAGAGCACGGCCCGTTCGACGTAGGCGCCGCGGGCCTGCAGGTCCGCCGCGGAGTGGGCGTGCGTCACGCGGGCGACGTCCTGCTCGATGATCGGGCCCTCGTCCAGGTCCTTGGTGACGTAATGCGAGGTCGCGCCGATCAGCTTCACGCCGCGTTCCTTGGCCTTGCGGTACGGCGCGGCGCCGACGAAAGCGGGCAGGAAGGAATGGTGGATGTTGATCAGCGGGACGCCCGCCCGGTCCAGGAACTCCGGGGAGAGGATCTGCATGTAGCGGGCCAGCACCACGAAGTCGACGTTGCCGGCCAGCAGCTTCAGGATCTCGTCTTCGGCGGCGGACTTGTCCGGCCCGGCGGAGGGCACGTGGAAGAACGGCACCCCGAAGGAGCGGACATCCTCGGCGGTGTTGGTGTGGTTGGAGATCACCATCGGGATGGAGACGGGCAGCTCGCCGCGGCGGTGCCGCCAGAGCAGCTCCAGCAGGCAGTGGTCCGAAGTGGAGACCAGGATGGCCATCCGCTTGGGCACGGACCGGTCCGTCAGGGTCCACTGCAGGCCGAGCGGACCCAGGGTTTTCGCCAGGTCCGCCTCGATCTCCGGCAGGGCGGCGGCCAGGTCGGGGCGGTTGAACACCACCCGCTGGAAGAAGTCGCCGGAGCTGGGATCGGAAGAGTATTGGTCCAGGGAGACGATGTTTCCCCGGCTGCGGGTCACCAGGGCCGCCACCGCGGCGACGATGCCGGGCTGGTCGGGGCCGTGGACAATCAGGCAGGCCTGGTCCCGGAGCGACTCCGTGTGGGGCGCCATCAGGGGCGCCCGGCGGTGAACTGCCGGACCCAGTCGGCCGTGGCCAGCAGTCCGCCGAACGTGTAGAAGTGCAGGCCCACGCGGCCGACGGCGGGATCCTGCGGCCCCGAGGTGCGCTCGGCGAGTTCGGCGGCCAGGTCGTTGACGAACCGGTCCGGCCCCGCGTCGCCCATCAGGTTGGTCAGGGAGAAGCCGTACTTCTTGACGATCATGGCGTTCGCGCCGACGCCGAACCGGCGGGCGAAGCCGAGGAGCCGCTTGATGCCGGCCGGTCCGGGGGTTCCCACCCGGATCTCGGCGTTGACGCCGCCGGCGCGCAGGGCGGTGATCCAGTCGGCGACCGGGTCGGTGTCGAAGGCGAACTGGGTGAGGATGACGGCGTCGAGCTCCTGCTCCGCGAGGGCGGCGGTCTTGTCCGCCAGCGCCCGGGCGAGCACGTCCTTGGCGATGTCCGGGTGGCCCTCGGGGTAGCCGCCGATCCCCACCTGGCGCACCCCGTACTGCTGCAGCACGCCGCTCCGGATCACGGCGAGGGAGTCCTCGAAGGGCCCCTCGGGGGTGGCCGGGTCGCCGCCGACGGCGAAGATGTGCTCGCTGGCGCCGACGTCCTGGAGCCGGGCCAGGAATTCCTCAAGCTGTTCCAGGGAGCGGAGCCGGCGGGCGGAGATGTGCGGGACGGGAACGAAGCCGAGCTCCCGGACGGCCTTCGCCGCGGCCACCCGCATCTCCAGGTCCTCGTTGCCGAGGAAGGTGACGTTGATGCGGGTGCCCGGCGGGATGTGGTCCTTCGCCTCGTGCAGGGCCGGCACGTCCTTGCCGGTCATCTCAAGCGAGAAATCGCGGATCAGTTCCAGGGAAGCCGCCCGGTTGACCACGGGCGTGATTCGATTCGCCATCAGGAAGTCCTTTCCGTGGGTGCGACGGTGCACCCACGGCCGACTTTACCTATGTGCATAGGGACTGTCTATAGGTAATTAACTCCCGGCAGCGTCCTCCGGCTGCAGGTGTGCGATGGACCGGGTGTCCTGGAATGCCCGGACTCCCTCGATGCCCTGCTCGCGGCCCATCCCGGACTGTTTCATGCCGCCGAACGGGGCGCGCAGGTCCAGCCGGGTGGCGCCGTGGTCGTTGACCCAGACGTAGCCGCAGACCAGCCGGGCACCCACCCGGTTGGCGGTTGCGGTGTCGGCGGTCCAGACGGAGCCGCAGAGGCCGGCCCAGGTGGCGTTGGCGGCTTCCACCGCCTCGTCTTCGGTGTCGAAGGGCAGTATCGGGATGACCGGGCCGAACTGCTCCTCGGTCACCACCCGCAGGGACGGATCCGGGTCGATCACCAGCGCCGGGCGGAGGAAGTTCCCGCCGCGCAGCTCCGGGCCCTCCGGCAGGGTGCCGTATTCGCGGACCTCCGCCCCGGCGGCCCTGGCCTCCTCGATCAGCCCGGCCACGAACTCCTTCTGCGCGGGGGAGTGCAGCGGCCCCATGGTGGTGCCCTCGTCCAGGCCGTAGCCGATCACGGCCCGCTCCAGCCGGGCGGCGAGCCCGTCGACCACCTCGTCCAGCCGTGAGCGGTGGACGTAGATGCGCTTGGCGTTCATGCAGATCTGGCCGGTGGTGTCGAAGATGGCGGCGTACAGCCGGTCCAGGTGGGTGTCGTCCAGGACGGCGTCGGCGAGGATGACGGCGGCGTCGTTGCCGCCCAGTTCCAGCGTCACCCGGGTCAGCGCCTTGGAGGCCATCTCCATGATCCGCTTGCCGCCGCCGACGCTGCCGGTGAAGCAGACCTTGGCGACGTCCGGGCTGCTGATCAGGGCGGACATCTCCGCGTCCTTGCCGGTGACGACGTTGAGTACGCCCGGTGGCAGCTTCTCCGCGATCCGCTGCACCACCCGGGTGGTGGCCAGCGGCGCCGTGGGCGGCGGCTTCACGATGGCGGTGTTCCCGGCCAGCAGCGCGTGCGGGAGCGAGGCCGCGAGGATGGCGATGGGCCAGTTGAACGGCACGATCACGGTCACCACGCCGAGCGGCTGGTAGGCGACGGTGGTGGAGACGGGGATGCCCGGCGCCGGCGGCAGGACCTTGGTGGCGTTCACCTCCGCCGCGAGGGCCAGGGCCAGGTTCCAGCGGATCTCGAAGACCAGCGAGTCCACCCAGGCCTCCATCCGGATCTTGCCGTTCTCCCGGGAGAGCACGGCGGCGTCCTCGTCGCGGTGTTCGGCGATCCCCTCGAGTGCGGCGCGCATCGCGTCGGCGCGCTGCTCCGCGGTCAGTGCCGCCCAGGCCGGGAAGGCGGCCTTCGCGGCGGCCACGGCGTCGTCGACGTCGGCGGCGGAGGCCGCGGCGGCGTGCCCGACAACGGCGCCCGGCCTGCCGGGGTCGGCGATCTCCAGGGTCTGCCCGGCCTGGCGTTCCCGGCCCCCGATGTAGAGGCCGGTGGTGACCGGGGCGGCGGTGTCGGTGGTACTGGTCATGGCGGCGCACCTCTCTGTGCTGTCTTGCTGTGCTGTCTTGCTGGGGGCTGTTGTTAGGGGGTGTTGGTCTGGATTGCGTGGGTTCCGGGTGTGGGTCAGGCGTCGGCGGACACGTTCGGGGTGCCGTGGGTGTGGAAGGTTTCGATGGTCTTCATGCCCCAGGCCTGGCCCTTCTTGCGCTCCTCCTGGGTCCATTCCACCACCGGGGAGTCGGGATCCAACAGGAGCCGGGCGCCGGCATTCGCGAATTCGATCCGGTTTCCGCCGGGCTCCCAGACGTAGAGGAAGAAGGTCTGGTTGATGGCGTGCTTGTGCGGGCCGGACTCGATGTGGATGCCGTTCTCCAGGAAGATGTCCGCGGCCTTGAGGATGTCCTCGCGGGTGTCCGGGGCGAACGCGACGTGGTGCAGCCGGTTGCCGTGCTTCAGCCAGTCGTCGGAGTAGACCACGTCGTAGGACTTGTTGTTGAAGTGGAACCACCAGGCCGCGTAGCCGCCGTCGTCGAGCTTGATCCGCTCGCTTTCCCGGCCGCAGAGGGCGTGCGCCACGAACTCGCCGTTGGCCACCACGTCCTTGGCCAGGTAGTTGATGTGGTCCAGCCGCCGCGCGTTGACGCCGCGGCCGGGGAAGGCCGAGGCCTGGTTCTTCAGGGCCGGCCTGTCGTCGGTGGCGACGTAGCGCTCGGTCTCGTAGTAGAGGGCCATGCTGTGCCCGTCGGGGTCCCGGAACATGTAGGTCGGTCCCGTCCCCACCTCCCCGTCCACCCAGCCGGTCCCCAGGCCCATGGCCTCGATCGCGGCGACCCGGCGTTCCAGCGCGGCCTGGCTGCTGGCCCGGAAGGAGGTGCGGCCCACGCCCGCGTCGGCGGATTCGGTGAGCTTGATTGTGTAGAGCTGGTATTCGTCCCAGGTGCGCAGGTACACGGACCGGCCGCCGCCGGCGTCCCCTGAAGCCTCGGCGACGACGCGCATGGCCAGCAGGTCGCGGAAGAACCACAGGCTCTTCTCGAAGGTGGGGGTCAGCAGCTCCACATTCCCCAGGTGGGCGACGTCGAACGAGGTGTACTCGGTCACGGGGGCAGTCCTCTCGTAGCGGTGGTGGTCAGGGCCGGGGGCGCGGGAAGACGCGCCCGTCGAAGATCTTGCGGGCGGTGCGCAGCGCAGCCGAGCGGGTCACGGTGACCCCGTCCAGGCCCTCGGCCAGGCCCACCTCGACGTCGAAATGCCCGGTCGGGTGCTCGATCCGGCATGGCTCGCCGGGACCGGGCAGGGCGGCCAGGCCGTGGCCCACGGACCCGTCCGCCAGGATCCCGGCCGCCACGGTCAGCGCGCCGAGCACCCCGATGGAGGTGTGCACCCGCACCGGCAGGAAACTGCGGGTGGTGACTGCGCCGCCGTTCCGGGCCGGGGAGAGCAGCACCATTTTTGGCACCGTCGCCGTACTGACATCACCCATTCCCATCAGCGCGGCGGCGTTCTTTCGCAGTCCGGCCAGCCGGTCCGCCAGCGCGGTGTCCGCCTCGAGCTCCGCCGGGGATTCGTCGCCGGCCAGGCCCAGGTCCGCGGCGCGCAGCAGCACGCTCGGCATCCCGTTGTCCACGCAGGTCACCGCCATGCCGTCCACGGTGTCCAGCACCCGCCCGGTGGGGAACAGCGCCCCGGTGGAGGAGCCGGCGGTGCCCTCGAAGTTCAGCCGGACCGGCGCCGCGGTGCCGGGGACGCCGTCGATCGCCAGGCCGCCGTCGTACTCCGGCCGCCCGCCCGGGGTGGGGAAGGCGGCGGTGGCGAAGCTGCCGGTGTTGAGCATCCGGATCCGGACCTCGGTATTCCCTTCGCCGGCGCGCACCAGGCCGCGTTCCACGGCGAAGGGGCCCACGCCCGCCAGCAGGTTGCCGCAGTTCTGCCGGCTGCTGACCACCGCCTCGTCCAAGCCGACCTGCAGAAACAGGTAATCCACGTCCGCGTCCCCGTCCGGGGAGGGGGACACCACGGCCACCTTGCTGGTCAGCGGGTGCGCCCCGCCGAGGCCGTCAATCTGCCGGGGGTCGGGACTGCCCATGATCCGCAGCAGCAGGGCGTCCCGCTCCTTCGGGCCGGCGGGCAGGTCGGAGGCCAGGAAGTAGGCGCCCTTCGAGGTGCCGCCGCGCATCAGCAGGCACGGAATGCCCTCGGTCTCAGCCATCCCCGGACTCATATTCCGCAGCGGTTATATACCGGACGCCGAGCCCGTCGAGGAGGCCGCGCAGCTTATTGCGGTCCAGGCTCAGCCCGCCGGTGGAGTAGTCGGCGCGTGAGTCGGCCTCCTTGGCCGCCCGTGCGTCGGCGGCCCGCAGCGCCTCCGCAGCCTCCGCCCGCGGAACGCACAGCACGCCGTCGTCGTCGGCGATGATCACGTCACCCGGGCGCACCACGGTGCCGCCGATGGCGACCGGGACGTTCACCGAACCGGCCGTGGCCTTCACCGTGCCCTGGGCGTTGACGGCCGCGGCCCAGGCCGGGAAGCCCAGGGCCCGCAGCTCGGCCACGTCCCTGACCCCGCCGGTGGTTACCAGCCCGCGGACCCCGCGGTGCCGCAGCGCCGTGGCGAAGAGTTCGCCGAAGGACCCGTCGAGGGAGGGGAGGTGGTGGTCACCACCAGGATGTCGCCCTCGCGGCACTGTTCGACGGCGGCGTGGATCATCAGGTTGTCGCCGGGCCAGCAGAGCACGGTCACGGCCGTGCCCGCGATCCGTTCGCCGTCCTGGATGGGGCGAAGGCCCGGGCCGAGGAGCCCCGTGCGGCCCATGGCCTCGTGCACGGTGGCGACCCCGTGCGCCCCGAGCCGGTCCGCCACGCCGGCGTCGGCCCGTTCGATCCCGGTGACCACGACGGTCCTCATGCCGCCACCCCTCTCATTCCCGCGGTGCTTCAGGCCAGGACATCGGTGACCTGGGGGTAGTAGCGCATGTAGGCCTCGCCGCGGGTGTCCACCGGCAGCCCGAGGTTCGGCCCGGCGTTGCGCTTGACCTGGACGCCGCGGCGGACGGCCAGCGAGCTGTAGTACTCCCACATGTGCTGCTGGGCCGGAAGGCATTTCATGGCGCGTTCCTTGGCCGGAAACGCCGCGGTGATGTCCAGCAGGACGTCGGGCTTGAAGTCGCACTGCTCCGGCTGGTGCGGCTCGAAGAAGAACACCGGAGGTGCCCCGAGCACCTCGCCGGGGGCGTCGTAGCCGATCGCCTGGGCCAGGATCCGGGCCTCGATCGCCAGCCGGGCCGCCGCCGGATGGTCCCCGTTGTAGGGGTCCAGCAGAGGGTGGGTCAGCACCACGGTGGGCTGGATCCGGCGGTAAATCCGCACCAGAGTGTCCAGCAGTTCGCGGCTGGGCTGCAGCGGGTAGTCGCCGGCGTCCAGGAACTCGATCTCGGCGCCGAGTGCGGCCGCCGCGGCCTCCGCCTCGGACCGGCGCAACTCCTTGATCTCCTCGAGCGACTTGCCGGCGAGCCACTGGCTGGCGGACTCGCCGCGTTCACCGTAGGAGAGGCAGACGACGACGGCGCGGTCCCCCGGGCGGTGGCGGCGGCGATCGCGCCCCCGGCCCGCCAGACGAAATCCCCGGCGTGCGCGCTGACCACCAGCACCGTTCCTGGCATGCCCATGTCTCGGTCCTCTCCGGTTCGCTCCGCGGACAGTGCCAGACAACCACGCTCTGGCAGACCGGTCAATACATCCCATACAATTTTGTTAGCAATCCTGATTCCAGATCCGTACGGCGATCGCGGCCACGGTTGCGGCCCGCTATCAAAGGAGATAACCGATGGCCCAGAAGTCCCTGCAGGATGTCCTCGACGCGGCCGGCAACACCGTGGAGCACCTCCGCAACTCCCAGCTCGGCACCTACATCTACCCGGTGGTGCCGGCGGAGTTCACCAACTGGCGGCGCGAGCAGCGGGCCTGGCGGGAGACCGCCGTCCTCTACGACCAGTCCCACCACATGGTGAACTTCTTCATCACCGGCCCGGACGCGCTGAGGCTCCTCTCGGACACCGGCATCAACAGCTTCGCCAACTTCCCGGTCAACACCGCCAAACAGTTCGTCCCCACCGCCTCCAACGGCGGAGTGATCGGCGACGGCATCCTCTTCCACCAGGCGGAGAACGAATTCGTCTACGTCGGCCGGGCGCCCGCGGCGAACTGGCTGCAGTTCCACGCCGAGACCGGCGGCTACGACGTCGAATGCCGCTACGACGACCGGTCCCCGTCCCGGCCCTACGGCCAGGCCGTCCAGCGCGAGTACTACCGGTTCCAGATCCAGGGCCCGAACGCCTGGCAGATCATCGAAAAGCTCAACGGCGGCACGCTGGAACAGGTCAGGTTCTTCCACATGGGGCAGCTGGAGATCGCCGGGCAGCACGTCCGCACCCTGCGCCACGGCATGGCCGGCGCCCCGGGCCTGGAAATCTGGGGACCCTACGCCCAGCACGGCAGGATCCGCGACGCGGTGCTGGAAGCCGGCGCGGAGTTCGGCATCGAACCCTGCGGATCCCGGGCCTACTCCTCCAACACCCTGGAGTCCGGCTGGATCCCGTCGCCGCTGCCGGCGATCTACAGCAGCGACGCCGAACGCGCCTACCGGCAGTGGCTGCCGGCCGCCAGTTACGAGGCCACCAACGCCCTGGCCGGATCGTTCGTCTCGGACAGCATCGAGGACTACTACCTGACCCCCTGGGAACTCGGCTACGGCTCCTTCGTGAAGTTCGACCACGACTTCATCGGCCGCGATGCCCTGGAACGGATCGACCCGGCGTCCCAGCGGCGCAAGGTCACCCTGGCCTGGAACGACGAGGACCTGGCGAAGATCTGGGCCTCGTTCCTGGACCGGGACACCCCCGGCTACCAGTTCTTCGACCTCCCCAACGCCAACTACGGCTCCTCCAACTACGACTCCGTGGTGGACGCGGACGGCACCCCGGTGGGGCTCTCGCTCTTCACCGGCGTCTCGGCCAACGAACGCCGGGGACTGTCCCTGGCCACCGTGGATGCCAACGTCGAGGCCGGCACGGAGGTCAGGGTGATCTGGGGTGAACCCGGCGGTGGCTCCCGCAAGACCACCGTGGAACCGCACGAGCAGCTCAGCGTGCGCGCCGTCGTCAGCCCGGTGCCCTACGCCGTGACGGCCCGGACCGAGTACCACGGCGGCTGGCGCACCGCCGGCGCCGCCCGATAGGGGTCAGGCCACCGGGAGCTCGCGGAGGGCCGCGATGACGCTGAGCAGGTGGCTGCGCACCGCCTGCTCGGCGGCGTCCGGATCCCGGGCGACGACGGCGTCGATGATCGCGGCGTGCTCCAGCACGGAGACCTTGGCCCGCTGCGGCCGGGAGGAGAGCTTGAACTGGTGCCGGACGCTCTGGGCGTGCAGCCGGGCCAGGACCTCAGCGGCGATCGTGTGGTGGCTCAGTTCCCGGATCCGGTTGTCCAGCGAGAGGTTCAGCCGGGAGTACTCCACCAGGTCACCCTCGGCGACGGACTCGATCATCCTGGCCCGGAGGTCCAGCAGTTCGGCGGCGTCCCGGTCGCTGAGCGCGGCGGCGGTCTTCGCGGCGCACAGGCCCTCGACGCCGATCCGCACCTCCAGGATCTCGATCGCCTCCTCCACCGAGATGGCACGCACCCGGGAGCCGCGGTTGGGCAGCCGTTCCACCAGTCCTTCGCCGGCCAGCTCCAGCAGCGCGGTCCGGACCGTGGCCCGGCTGGCGGCGAAGGCCCCGCTCAGGTCGGCCTCGATCAGCCGCTGGTTGGGGGCGTACTCGCCGCGGATGATCGCGCCGCGGATCAGGTCCGTCACCCGGGTGTCCGCGGCCGTCACGGCCTCGGCGGTCCGGCCTGCCAGGGCGGGACTCTCAGCTGCTGGTGCCATATGAACTCAACCCCCGGAATCGGACTGCGGCAGACCCCGGATCCGGGACCATATTGTCTACAATCTTAGAAGCATCGAAGGGGTGGGTCCGCATGCGCGTCGCAGTACTCGGCCTGGGGGAAGCCGGAAGTATCTATGCCGGGGACCTCGCCGGGCTGGGCGTGGCCGTCACCGGCGTCGACCCCCGGGTGGCCGCGACCCCGCCGGGGGTGCTCCGGGCCGCGTCCGTGGCGGAGGCGGTGCGCGGCGCGTCCGTGGTCCTCAGCCTGGTGGGCGGGGCCGCCGCGGCGGAGGTTCTGGGCCAGGCGTTGCCGGCCCTGGGCCCGGATGCCCTCTACGCGGACCTGAACACCGCAGGCCCGGAGGCCAAGCGGCGGCAGGCCCTGGCGGCCCGGGACGGCCGGGCCGCCTTCGTCGACGTCGCCGTCCTGGCCCCCGTGGCCCGCGCGCGGCTGGCCACACCGCTGATGCTGAGCGGCACCGGCACGGAGGCGCTGCTGCCGGTACTGGCGGGCTGGGGCATCCCGGCGGCCGGCGCGGGCGGCGAGGCGGGGGTGGCCGCCGGATTGAAGCTGTTGCGCAGCGTGTTCATGAAGGGCCTCGCGGCCGGACTGATCGAGGCGGTGACGGCGGCCCGGGCCGTGGGTGCCGAGGAGTGGTTGACCGGCCAGATCGCCGCGGAGCTGGGCCCCGCCGGCCCTGCGCTGGTGTCGCGGCTGCTGGCGGGGACGCCGGTCCACGCGGTGCGGCGCGAGGCTGAGATGCGCGAGGCGCGGGCCTTCCTCGACAGCCTCGGCGTGCCGCACCCGGTCACCGACGGCACCATCGAATGGCTGCACCTGCTGGCCGGGGACAGTCCTGACTGACTACGCCCGCCGGCCGGGGGCGGATCTCCTGCTGAGGCGACGGTTGAGTATCAGGCTCAGGCGACGCGCCACAGGGTGCATTCGTCGGCGTTGACGGCCTTGCGCATGCCGCTCTGCCGGTCCAGGATCCAGACGACGCCGATTCCCGGGGCCGTCTCCTGCACGCACCCGCGGCGGATGACGACGTCGTCGTAGTTCGGTCCCACCCGCAGGCGGGCCTCGATCTCGTCCCCCTCCGCACCTGCTCGAGGCTGCGGATACGGACAACGTGCGCTGCGGCTTCCTTCAACATGGCGGGCCTCCCGGACTGGAGCTGATGCCTGGACCTGCGGGCACTTCCAGTGTGGGCGGCCATTGTTGCCGCCGCGTTTCGGTGCGGTAAGGAACGGGTTAGTTCTCGACGCCGGGCCGGGTGCAGGCAAGAATGGGCGCATGGACCTGCCCCTGATGCCTCCGGTCGCGCCGATGCTGGCCAAGGCCGTCCCCGCCCTCCCCGAGGGGGAGCTGAGCTTCGAACCCAAGTGGGACGGTTTCCGCTCCATCATTTTCCGCGACGGGGACGAGGTGGAGATCGGCAGCCGCAACGGCAAACCGTTGACCCGGTACTTCCCGGAGCTGGTCGAGGCCCTGAAGCGGAACCTGCCGCCGCGCTGCGTGCTGGACGGGGAGGTGGTCCTGGTGGCGGGGGACCGGCTGGACTTCGACGCGCTGCAGCAACGGATCCACCCCGCGGCCAGCCGCGTCACGCTGCTGGCCGGGCAGACACCCGCCAGCTTCGTCGCCTTCGACCTGCTGGCCCTGGACGGCGAGGACTTCACCGGCCGGCCGTTCGCGGAACGCCGCGAGGCACTGGAACGCGCGCTGGCCGCCAGCAGCGCGCCGGTGCACGTCACGGCCGCGACCCGGGACCGGGACACCGCGGAGCGCTGGTTCAACCAGTTCGAGGGCGCCGGCCTGGACGGGATCGTGGCCAAGGCCCTGGACTCGGTCTACCAGCCGGACAAGCGGACCATGTTCAAGGTCAAGCACCAGCGCACCGCGGACTGCGTCCTGGCCGGCTACCGGGTGCACACCTCGGGGCCGGACCGGGTGGGCTCGCTGCTGTTGGGCCTCTACGACGGCGACGGCGTGCTGGCCAGTGTCGGCGTGGTGGGTGCCTTCCCGATGCAGCGCCGGAAGGAACTCTTCGAGGAACTCCAGCCCCTGGTCACGGACTTCGCCGACCACCCCTGGGCCTGGGACCGGCAGGAGGATGGCACCCGCACCCCGCGCAACGCCGAGGGCAGCCGGTGGAGCGGCAGCAAGGACCTCAGCTTCGTGCCGCTGCGGCCGGAGCGGGTGCTGGAGGTCAAATACGACCACATGGAAGGGCCCAGGTTCCGGCACACCACCCAGTTCGTGCGGTGGCGGCCGGACCGGGACCCCCGGTCCTGCACCTACGCCCAGCTGGAGGAGCCGGTCAGCTACGACCTGGCCGACGTGCTGGGCGCCGGCCGCTAGGCGTACGCTCCTTCCCGGTTACTGCCGCCTTCAGGTCCCGGCACGCCGGAAGGCCCGGCGTGTTCCGTGAACACACCGGGCCTTTCGGGTTGTAACCGGGCGGGAACGTCCGCCCTGGCCTTTCAAACAGAGGGGGCTCAGCGGAGGCCGAGCTCCTTGGTGGGGACCTTGAAGGTCTCCTTGGCGGTCAGCGCGGAGGCCGCGGCGATGACGCAGATGATGGCGGTGAAGATGGTGATCTGGACCCAGCCGCCGGCCTTGATGCCGCCCATCGCGGCCACGATCGCCGGGGCGAAGCCGGCCATCAGGAAGCCCAGCTGGGTGCCGATCGCCAGGCCGGAGAAACGGACCTTGGTGCTGAACATCTCGGCGTAGAAGGAGGGCCAGACGGCGTTCGAGGCGGCGTAGCCGAAGGAGAAGAAGCCGATCGCGGCCAGGAACATCAGCGGGATGGAGCCGGATTCGAGGCTGAGCAGGAACACCGGGGTCAGCACTGCGCTGGAGAGCGCGCCGTAGATGAAGACGGGCTTCCGGCCGATCCGGTCAGCGAGCTTGCCGAACAGCGGCTGGGTGCCCAGGGCCACCAGGTTCGCGCCGACCACCAGCCAGAGGGTCACGGTGCCGTCCACGTTGGCGACGGTCTTGGCGTAGCTGATGGCCAGGGTGCCGAAGACGGTGGAGACGGCGGCGATGAAGGCGCAGGCCACGACGCGCAGCACGTCACGCCAGTGGTGCTTGAGCAGGTCGGCCACCGGGATCTTGGAAATCTGGGCGCTCTTCTGGGCTTCCTCGAAGGCGGGCGGCTCGTGCAGGGTGCGGCGGATGAAGAACGCGACCACGACGACGACGGCGCTGAGCCAGAACGGGATGCGCCAGCCGATGCCGTACTTGACCTCGTCCGGCAGGGCGAGGACGGGGATGAAGACGAGGGCCGCGAGGATCTGGCCGCCCTGGGTGCCGGTGAGGGTCCAGGAGGTGAAGAAGGAGCGGCGGTTGTCCGGGGCGTGCTCGAGCGTCATGGAGGAGGCGCCGGCCTGCTCGCCGGCGGCGGAGAGGCCCTGGCAGAGCCGGGCGATCACCAGCAGCACCGGTGCCCACCAGCCGACCGTCTTGAAGTCCGGCAGGCAGCCGATGACGAAGGTGGAGGCGCCCATCAGCACCAGCGTGAACATGAGGACCTTGCGGCGGCCCACCCGGTCGCCGAAGTGGCCCAGGATGATGGCGCCCACCGGGCGGGCGATGTACGCGAAGCCGAAGGTCGCGAAGGACATGATGGCGGCGTTGGTGTCCGCGTCCGGGAAGAAGACCTTCGGGAAGATCAGGGCGGCGGCGGAACCGAAGATGAAGAAGTCGTAGTACTCGACGGCGCTGCCGAGGAAGCTGGCGAGGGCCGCCTTCTTCGGCGTGCCCGCCGGAGCGGCGGTGCCCGGCGTCGTAGTCGGGAGAGTCTGGCTCATGGTGTTCCTTCGGGGTGACGGCATTGTCGGGGATGGATCTCGGGGGCCGTGCCGGCCGCTGGCTTCCCGGATGCGGCAGCCGATTGACCTGGAGTGGACCCTGTGAAGTAGCCGCATGGTGGGAGCTACTTGCGTGATGTAGCAAGCATGGCTGTGGGGCAGATCACTTGTCAAGGAAAATATTCACCATCTAGCAATAGCTCTCACAATGTGAGAACATCGAGCCATGAGTGTGAACCAGGACACAATGCCGGCCGCCGATCAGTCCGGAGCCGGACCCAAGGATGGATCCGCCCCGGAGGCCGCCGAATCCGGCTCCGGCTCCCGCACCGACATGGTCGGTAAGGCCCTCGGGCTGCTGGTCCTGCTCGGTGATGAACCCCGCGGCGCCAGTGCCGCCGAGCTCTCCCGCCGCGCGGAGCTGCCGTTCAGCACCACCTACCGGCTGCTGGGCTCGCTGACCCGGGACGGTTTCGTCGATTACGAGCCGGACGGCCGCCGCTACCACCTGGGCCTGCGGGTGTTCCAGCTGGGCCAGCGGGTCTCGAACCACCACGGCTTCGCCGGTACCTCGCTGCCCATCCTGCGCCGGGTGACCGAGGAGACCGGGGAGGCCACCATCCTCTCCGTGCGGGACGGCAATCACCACCTCACGGTGAACAAGGTGGACGGCCCGCAGACCTTCCGCGTCACCTCGGACCCCGGCCATCTGGGAGCGCTGCACACCACCTCCGTGGGGAAGGCGCTGGTAGCCTTCGCCGATGACGCCACCCGGAGCCGGCTGCTGGAGGAACTCCCGCTCGATCCCCTGACGGAGCGCTCCATCACGGACCGCGGGGATTTCCGCGCCGAGATCGAGCAGGTCCGGGCCCGCGGCTACGCCACCATGGACGAGGAGAACGAGCTGGGCATGCGCGCCGTCGCCGTCCCCGTCTTCAACTCCCAGGGCCACGCCTTCGCCTCCCTGGCCACCGCCGTGCCCGTCTTCCGGATGAGCATGGAGGCCCTCGTGGCGTTGGTGCCCCTGCTGCAGGCGGCGGCCGCGGAACTCTCCGCCAGGCTGCCGCAGCAATAAATAAGTTCGCTATAAGAACACAAGTGCATTATGTGAACACTTGCAGTACTGTTACCCCTATCACTTTCCCCGCCGCCCCGAGCGGTGCGGCGGAGAGGGTGCCGTTGTCAAAGGAGCTACACGGATGAGCAACCGAGCGGAGTCCTTCCTCATAGGCCTCGTGGGTGATGGCGTGACGCCCTCGCTCACGCCGCCCATGCACGAACGGGAGGGCGATGAGCAGGGCCTGCGCTACCTGTACCGGCCCATCGACCTGATCGAACTCGGCCTGCCCGGCACCGCCGTCGGTGATCTCCTCACCGGCGCCGCGCGGCTCGGTTTCAACGGCCTGAACATCACCCACCCCTGCAAGCAGCTGGTCATCGAGCACCTCGACGACCTCACCCCGGACGCCCGCCGGCTCGGCGCGGTCAACACCGTCACCATCCGGGACGGCCGGCTGACCGGCCACAACACCGACTGCTCCGGCTTTGCCGCGGCCCTGGCCGACGGGCTCCCCGACGCCACCCTGGACCGCGTGGTCCAGCTCGGCGCCGGCGGCGCCGGCTCCGCCGTCGCCTACGCCCTGCTCACCGCCGGCGTCCGTGAACTGGACCTGGTGGACACCGACCCCGCCCGGTGCGCGGCCCGCGCCGCCGAGCTGGCCGTCCTCTTCCCCGGCGCCACGGTCACGGCACGGACGACGGCGGAGCTGCCGGCCCTGATGCCCCGCGCCGACGGGCTGGTCCACTGCACCCCGGTGGGCATGGCCGCCCACCCGGGACTGCCGCTGGACGCCGCGCTGCTGGAATCCCGGCACTGGGTGGCGGACATCGTCTACCGGCCAATCGAGACCGAGCTGGTCCGGGTGGCGCGGGAACGCGGCTGCGAGGTCCTCGACGGCGGCCGGATGGCCGTGGGCCAGGCCGCCGACGCGTTCCGCATCTTCACCGGCCGGGAACCTGACGCGGCCCGGATGCGCGGCCACTTCCTGGAACTCGTCGCCGCCGAGGAGGTGGCCGCCTGATGCGCACCGGAATCGCCACCGTCTGCCTCTCCGGCACCCTGCGGGAGAAGATGCAGGCCTGCGCTATCGCCGGCTTCGACGGGATCGAGATCTTCGAACAGGACCTGGTGACCTCGCCGCTGAGCCCGGAGGACATCCGCGCCATGGCCGCGGACCTGGGATTGACTCTGGACCTGTATCAGCCGTTCCGCGACTTCGACAGCGTTCCCGAGGAGCTGCTGGCCGGCAACCTCCGCCGCGCCGAGGCCAAGTTCCGGCTGATGTCCCGCCTGGGCATGGACACCATGCTGGTCTGCTCCAACGTGGCCACCGCCTCGATCGACGACGACGATCTCCGCGCCGAACAGCTGGCCCGGCTCGCGGAGCTGGCCGGGGAGCATGGGGTGCGGGTGGCGTACGAGGCCCTCGCCTGGGGCCGCTACGTCAACGACTACGAGCACGCCCACCGCCTGGTGGCCCGCGTGGACCACCCGAACCTGGGCACCTGCCTGGATTCCTTCCACATCCTCTCCCGCGACTGGGACACCGCACCGATCGAGGCGTTCGACCCGGAGAAGATCTTCTTCGTCCAGGTTGCTGACGCCCCCAAGCTGTCCATGGACGTGCTGTCCTGGAGCCGGCACCACCGCGTCTTTCCGGGCGAGGGGCAGTTCGAGCTGGCCAAGTTCATGGGCCACGTGGTCCGCGCCGGGTACGCGGGACCGGTCTCGCTCGAGGTCTTCAACGACGTCTTCCGCCAGTCCGACGTCGAACGCACCGCCGTGGACGCGATGCGCTCCCTGATCTGGCTCGAGGAACAGAGCGCCAAGTGGCTCACCGGGAACGCGCCCGGCGCCGCCGCCGGCCGGCCCGCCCCGCGCCGGCACCCGATGGAGCTGGCCACGCTGCCGCGGGTGGCCGAACCCGCCGGGTTCAACTTCGCCGAGGTCCGCGCCACGGACACCGCCGCGCTGGAGAGCCTGCTGGGCCAGCTCGGCTTCGGCTTCAACGGCCGGCACCGCAGCAAGAATGTCCAGCTCTGGACCCTCGGCCAGGCCCGGATCATCATCAACGAGGACGCCCCGGCCCCGGCGGAAACTGCCATCGCCGCCGTTGGCTTCGACGTCGACTCGCCCGTGCTTGCCGCGGCCCGCGCCCGGCAGTTGAAGGCCCCCGCCGTGCCGCGCACCAGCCGCGCGGACGAGGAGGTTTTCCAGGGCTTCGCCGCGCCGGACTCCACCGAGATCTTCCTCTGCCAGGGCAGCCCGGACGGCACGGCCGCGTGGGTGGACGAGTTCGGCCCCGGCCACGCGGGGCCCGCCACGGGCGGGGAGGCCGACGGCGCGAGGGCCGTGATTGACCACGTCAACCTGGCCCAGCCCTGGCAGCACTTCGACGAGGCCGTCCTCTTCTACACCAGCGCGCTGGCGCTCCAGCCCCAGCCCTATGCCGAGGTGGCCAGCCCCACCGGGCTGGTCCGCTCGCAGGTCATGGCCACGGGCGACCGGGGCGTCCGGCTGGTGCTCAACCTCGCCCCGCTGCACCAGCAGGAGGGTTCCACGGAGCCGGCCGGCGGGGCCTACACGCCGCGCCGGACCTACCAGGAGCACATCGCGGTGGCCGTCGATGACCTGGTGGCCACCGCCCGCGCCGCCCGGGACCGGGGCCTGGACTTCCTGCGCATCCCGGCCAACTACTACGAGGACCTGGACGCCCGCTTCGACCTGAACCCGGAGTTCCTCGCCACCCTGCGCGAGCTGAACCTGCTCTACGACCGCGACGGCGACGGCGAGTTTCTGCACTTCTACACCGCCACCGTGGGCAGCGTGTTCTTTGAAATGGTCGAACGCCGCGGCCGCTACGACGGGTATGGTGCCCCCAACGCGCCGGTCCGCCACGCCGTCCAGTACGACCACCGGCACCAGCTGACCCGCACTTCCTGACCGCAACAGACAGCCTGACCCGACCATCATCCGAGCACCACCGATCCAGCACCACGAAAGGAGGCTGCAGTGCCTGAAGAGATCAACCGCGAGACGTTCAACGCGGACCCGCTCACCGAAGACGTGTCCGACGCAGCGCCCCAGACCCCGGCCCAGCCGGCCGTACCCGCCCTGGACACCGCCGCCGAATCCCAGCAGATCCTCAGCGACGAGATGCAGGCCCTCGGCGCCGCGTATGCCCAGGCCCGTGCGAACGGCGCCGCCGCGGAAATCCAGCCGCGGCTGGACTACCCGCCGTACCGCAGCAGCATCCTCCGGCACCCGACGAAGAGCCTGCACCACGCGGACCCGGAGACCATCGAGCTGTACTCACCGGCGTTCGGGCACATGGACGTGCACGCGCTGGAGTCGGACCTGACCATCCAGCACAACGGCGAGCCCCTGGGCGAACGGATCATCGTCTCCGGCCGGGTCCTCGACGGCGACGGCCGCCCGGTGGCCGGCCAGCTGGTGGAGATCTGGCAGGCGAACTCCTCCGGCCGCTACATCCATAAGCGGGACCAGCACCCCGCCCCGCTGGACCCGAACTTCACCGGCGTCGGCCGCTGCATCACCGGCGCGGACGGCTCCTACAGCTTCACCACCATCAAGCCCGGCGCTTACCCGTGGAAGAACCACCTGAACGCCTGGCGCCCCGCGCACATCCACTTCTCGCTCTTCGGCCACGAGTTCACCCAGCGCATCGTCACGCAGATGTACTTCCCCGGCGACCCGCTCTTCGCCCTGGACCCGATCTACCAGTCGATCGTGGACCAGGACGCCCGGGACCGCCTGGTGGCCACCTACAACCACGACCAGACCAAGCCCGAGTGGGCGCTGGCCTACAACTGGGACATCGTCCTGACCGGGTCCAAGCGGACCTGGACCGAAAACGAGGCCCTCGGCGCGGAAGGCGACCAGCATGAGTAAGTTGACCCCCACGCCCGGCCAGACGGTCGGCCCGTTCTACGGCTACGCGCTGCCCTACGCCAAGGACCGCGAACTCCTGCCGCCCGCCACCCCCGGCAGCATCCGGCTGCAGGGCACGGTGTACGACGGCGCCGGTCACACGGTTCCGGACGCCATCCTGGAGATCTGGCAGGCCGACGCCGAGGGCAAGGTCCCGCAGCACCCCGGCTCATTGGTCCGCGACGGATACACCTTCACCGGCTTCGGCCGCTGCGCCGTCGGCAACACGGGCGTCTTCACGTTCACCACCGTCAACCCCGGCCCCACCGCCCCGGGCGCGGCGCCGTTCATCTCCGTGGTGGTCTTCGCCCGCGGCCTGATGAACCGGCTCTTCACCCGCGTGTACCTGCCGGAGAACGAGGATGCCCTGGCCAACGACCCGCTGCTGTCCGCCCTGGACCCGGAGCGCCGCCGCACCCTGATCGCCCGGCGCGAGGCCGACGGCGGCCTGCGCTGGGACATCCGGCTGCAGGGCGGCGACGAGACGGTGTTCCTCGACTTCGAGGCCGGCTCCGAGGGTGAGGGCACCGCACCGTGACGGCCGCCCTTCCCGACGGCGACTTCGGCCTGCTCAGCCCGGTCTCGGCCGCCCCTCGGGTGACGGCGCTGACCGGCGACCGCGCCGTCCTTGCCGCCATCCTGCGGGTCGAGGCCGCCTGGGCCGGGGTCCTCGAGGAGGCTTCCCTGGCGCCCGCCGGGTCCGCCGCGGTCGTTGCGGCGGCCGCGGACGTGGACCGCTACGACCTCGCCGGGATCGCGGTCCGCGCCCAGGGCGGGGCGAACCCGGTCATCCCGCTGCTGGCCGACCTCCGGGCCCAGGTCAAGAACCTGGACACGGAGGGCCTCGGGGCGTCCGCCGCGGTGCACGCGTCCCTGACCAGCCAGGACGTGCTGGACTCGGCCCTGATGCTGCTGGCCTCCGACGCCGTCGCCGAACTCCTGGCGGAGGTGCGGGAATCGACGGCGGCGCTGGCCGGGCTCGCCGAACGCCACCGGGACACCGTCTGCGTGGGCCGCAGCCTGACCCAGCATTCCCTGCCGTACAGCTTCGGTCTCCGGGCCGCGCAGTGGTTCGCCGGCCTCGCCGACGCCGCCTCGCGCCTTGAGGCCCTCACGTTTCCGGTGCAGACCGGGGGCGCCGCCGGCACCCTGGCGGCCGGCACCGCGCTGGCCGGTTCTGCAGACGCCTCCGGCTCCGCCGGCACCGACGCCGCCCCCGCCGTCACCCCGTTCGAGCTCTCCGACCGGCTGGCCGCCAGCCTCGGCCTGGCCCCGGTAGCGGCCCCCTGGCACACCAACCGGCTCGCGGTCACGGCGCTGGGCGACGCCCTCACCGCGGTCACGGACGCCGCGGGCAAGATCGCCGGGGACGTGCTGTTCCTCAGCCGTCCGGAGGTAGCCGAGCTGTCCGAACCCGTGGCTCCCGGACGCGGTGGCTCCTCGGCGATGCCGCACAAGCAGAACCCCGTCTTCTCGGTCCTGGTCCGCAGCGCCGCGCTGCAGGCGCCCGCGCTGGCCGCCCAGCTGCACCTGGCCGCGGCCAGCTTTAACGACGAACGGGCCGACGGCGCCTGGCACGCCGAATGGCCCGCGCTGCGCTCCCTGCTCCGGCTCGCCCTCGGCGCCGCCGGCCAGCTGCGCGAGCTCACCGCCGGACTGCAGGCCCACCCGGACGCCATGCGCCGCAACCTGGACCTCTTCGGGCCGCTGCTGCTCTCCGAAGCCGTCGGCGCCGCCGTCGCACCCCTGCTGGGGGATGGCGGGCGTGCCCGGTTGCAGGAGGTGGTGGACCGCACCCTGGAGGCGCCCGCCGCCGAGCGGGGTGCCACCTACCGCTCGTTGCTGCGGGAGGCAGTCCCCGCCGACGCCCTCACCGACGAACGGTTCGCGGAAGTGCTCGACCCCGCAAACTACCTCGGCCAGTCCGGCGAAATCATCCGCCGGCTGCTCGACGCCCGTCCCGGTTTCACGGACCCGGCTCCCCAGAAAGGTGTTTCCGATGACTAGACCCAGCCTCAAGGCCGTCCTGCTGTCCCCGCAGCGCGAGCTCGGCGACCGGCCCCTGCTGGTGGTGGGGCCCTCGCTGGGGACCTCCACCCTGCTCTGGAGCCAGGCCGGCGGCCTCCTCGGCGACGCGTTCGACGTCGTCGCCTGGGACCTCCCCGGCCACGGAGTCTCCCCGGCCGCCACGGAACCGTTCACGGTGGCAGACCTGGCCGACGCCGTCGTCGACCTGGTGGACTCGATCGCCCCCGGCACCCGCTTCCACTACGCCGGCGTCTCCCTCGGCGGGGCCACCGGGCTGCAGCTGGCCATCACGCACGGAGCCCGGCTCAAGAGCCTCTCCGTGCAGTGCAGCGGCGCCAAGATCGGCACCCCCGAGGGCTGGCTGGAGCGCGCGGAGACCGTCCGGAACCAGGGCACCCCGGTGATGATAGAGGGGTCCGCCCAGCGCTGGTTCGCCCCGGGCTTCATGGAGCACGAACCCGAGCGCAGCAGCCGCCTGCTGCACACCCTCCGCGACGCGGACCGGTTCAGCTACGCGTACTGCTGCGAGGCCCTGGCCGGGTACGACGTCCGCGGTGAGCTCGGCCAAATCAGCGTGCCCACCCAGGCCCTCGCCGGGGAGTTGGATGCGGTGGCGCCGCCGTCGCTCGCGCAGGAGATCGTCGCCGGGATCACCGCCGGGGGCGGCACCGCGAATGCCGCCACCCTGGCCGGCGTGGCGCACCTGGCACCCTTCGAGGCCCCCGGCCACGTCGCCGAACTGCTGCGCACCCTCATCACCTGGGCCGAGTCGAACGGGACCGGACAATGAACGACCGGACAGTGAACGACAAAGAACGTAGCGGCCCGGAGCGGTACGGAGTCGTCCGGCCGGAGGCCACCAGCCGCGAGATCTACGACGGCGGCATGAAGGTCCGGCGCGAGGTGCTCGGCGACGCCCATGTGGACCGGGCCAACGCCGCCAAGGACGACTTCACCGAAGACTTCCAGGACATGATCACCCGGATCGCCTGGGGCGGCATCTGGACCCGGCCCGGACTCAGCCGGCCGATGCGCTCCGCCGTGACCATCACCGCGATGGTGGCGCACGGGCATTGGGAAGAGCTCGCCATGCACATCCGGGCGGCCCTGACGAACGGCCTGACCCGGGACGAGATCAAGGAAATCCTGCTGCAGACGGCCATCTACTGCGGGGTCCCGTCGGCCAACACCGCCTTCAAGACCGCCCAGCAGGTGTTCCGCACCATCGACGAGACCGAAGTGGACAAGAACCATGACTGAGGCTTTTCTGTACGACGCCGTACGGACCCCGTTCGGCAAATTCGGCGGCGGCCTGGCCGGAGTGCGCCCGGATGACCTGGCCGCGCACGTGATCGGCGAGGCCGTCCGCCGGGCCCCCGGCCTGGACCCGGAGCGGATCGACGAGGTGGTCTTCGGCAACGCCAACGGCGCCGGCGAGGAAAACCGCAACGTCGCCCGGATGGGCACCCTGCTGGCCGGGCTTCCCGTCGGCGTCCCGGGGACCACGGTCAACCGGCTCTGCGGGTCCTCGCTGGACGCGGCGATCATCGCCTCCCGGCAGATCGCCACCGGCGACGCGGACCTGGTGCTCACCGGCGGCGTCGAGTCGATGTCCCGGGCGCCGTGGGTGCTGCCCAAGACCGAGAAGCCCTACCCGGCCGGGGACATGACCCTGGTGTCCACCACCCTGGGCTGGCGCCTGGTGAACAAGCGGATGCACCCGGACTGGTCCATCTCCCTCGGCGAAGCCACCGAGCGGCTCCGCGAGAAGTACGGCGTCACCCGGGAAGCCCAGGATGAGTTCTCGGCCGCCTCGCACAACCTGGCCGCCGCCGCCTGGGACGAGGGCTTCTACGATTCCCTCGTCACCGCCGTGCCGGGCACCGACCTGACGCGGGACGAGGGCATCCGCCCCGGGTCCAGCGCGGAAAAGCTCGCGGGATTGAAGACGGTGTTCCGCGCCGAGGCGGACTGGCCCGACGGCGGCACCATCACCGCCGGGAACGCCTCCCCGCTCTCCGACGGGGCTTCCGCGGCGTGGCTGGGCAGCGAGGCCGCCGCCGGGCTGCTGGGCCTCGATCCGCTGGCCCGGATCGCCGGCCGCGGCGCCCACGCCAACGACCCGCAGTACTTCGGCTACGCCCCCGTCGAGGCGGCCAACAAAGCCCTCGCGAAGGCCGGGATCGGCTGGGACCAGGTGGGCGCCGTCGAGCTCAACGAGGCCTTCGCCGCGCAGTCCCTGGCCTGCATCAACGGCTGGGGCATCGATCCCGCGATCGTGAACCGCCACGGCGGGGCGATCGCCATGGGCCACCCGCTGGGCGCCTCAGGCGGCCGGCTGCTGGGCACCCTGGCCCGCTCCCTGCAGGCGTCCGGCGAACGCTGGGGCGTCGCCGCGATCTGCATCGGCGTCGGGCAGGGCCTCGCCGTCGTCCTCGAAAACGTCACCGCCGGCACCAGCAACGGAAAGGCCTGAGCCATGCTGAACTTCGTAGACACGGTGGCCGAGGCCGTTGCCGGTATCCGGGACGGGTCCACGGTGATGATCGGCGGCTTCGGCAACGCAGGCCAGCCTTTCGAACTCATCGACGCCCTGCTCGACGGCGGCGCCACCGGCCTCACGGTGGTGAACAACAACGCCGGCCAGGCGGACCAGGGCCTGGCGCTGCTGATCAAGGAGGGCCGGGTGCGGAAGATGATCTGCTCCTTCCCCCGCCAGTCCGACTCCTGGCACTTCGACGAAAAGTACCGGGCCGGGGAAATCGAACTGGAGCTGGTCCCGCAGGGCAACCTGGCCGAAAGGATCCGGGCCGCCGGGGCCGGGATCGGCGGCTTCTTCACCCCCACCGGCTACGGCACCATGCTCGCCGAGGGCAAGGAAACCCGGTTCCTGGACGGCAAATGGCAGGTCTTCGAGACGCCTATCCACGCCGACGTCGCCCTGATCAAGGCCCTCACCGCCGACGGCAAGGGCAACCTGGTTTACCGCAAGACCGCCCGGAACTTCGGCCCCATCATGGCCGCGGCGGCGAAGCACACCATCGTCCAGGTCTCCGACGTCGTCCCCACCGGCAGCCTCGACCCGGAAAACGTCGTCACGCCCGGAATCTACGTCAACAGCATTGTGAAGGTGGCCTGAGATGAGCACGCAGTCCGAGCGGCAGGAGAGCCTCCGGCGCTCCGAACAGCCCCTGGGCCGGGACGAGCTGGCCCGCCTGGTGGCCCGGGACATCGCCCCCGGCTCCTTCGTCAACCTCGGCATCGGCCAGCCCACCCTGGTCTCCAACTACCTGGAGCCGGAGCAGAATGTCACCCTCCACACGGAGAACGGCATGCTGGGCATGGGTCCCGAGGCCACCGGGGACCAGATCGACGGCGACCTGATCAACGCCGGCAAGATCCCCGTCACCGAGCTGCCCGGCGCCTCCTACTTCCACCACGCGGACTCCTTCGCGATCATGCGCGGCGGCCACCTGGACATCTGCGTCCTCGGCGCCTTCCAGGTCTCCGGGACCGGGGACCTGGCGAACTGGCACACCGGCGCCCCGGACGCCATCCCGGCCGTCGGCGGGGCCATGGACCTGGCCACCGGCGCCAAGGACGTCTTCGTGATGATGACCCTGCTGACCCGCGACGGCGTGTCCAAGCTGGTGGAAACCTGCACCTACCCGCTCACCGGGATCGGCTGCGTCACCCGCGTCTACACGGACAAGGCCGTCTTCCTCATCGGGCCCGACGGCGTCACGGTGCGGGAGACGTTCGGCTGCACCCTGGCGGACCTGCAGGCCGTGGTCCCCGTGCCGCTGACCGCGGCCGGACCGGAATGACGGGCCGCGCAGATAGGGTAGGGCGGTGACTCAAAAGCCGAACCCGTCCCCGGCCGGCGCCACGGAGGCGCCCGCCGCGAGCGACCAGTACGTCCAGTCGCTGGCCCGCGGCCTGGCCGTCATCCGCTCCTTCGACGCCGAGCACCCGCAGATGACGCTCAGCGAGGTGGCCGCGCGGACGGACCTGACCCGCGCCACGGCCCGGCGCTTCCTGCACACCCTGGTGGAGCTGGGCTACGTCCGCACCGATGGCAAGGACTTCGCGCTCACGGCCAAGGTGCTGCAGCTCGGCTACGCGTATCTCTCCGGCCTGTCGCTGCCGCAGATCGCCCAGCCGCACCTGGAGGAGCTCTCCCTGGCGCTCGGCGAATCAACCTCCGCCGCGGTGCTGGAGGGCCAGGACATCAGTTATGTTGCCCGGGTGGCGACCCGCCGGATCATGACCGTCGGCATCACCGTGGGTACCCGCTTTCCCGCCTACGCCACCTCGATGGGTCGGGTGCTGCTGGCAGCCCTCCCGCCGGAGGAGCTGGCACGCTATCTGGACGCCGCGGAACTGCGGCCGCTGACGCCGCGGACCATCGCCGACCGCGCCGGCCTCGAGGCCGAACTGGCCACCGTCCGCGCCCAGGGCTGGTGCCTGCTGGACCAGGAGCTGGAACTTGGCCTGATGTCCGTGGCCGCCCCGATCCACGACGGGCCGAAGGTGGTGGCGGCGATCAACGTCTCCCTGCAGGCCCAGGCCGTCGCGGCCCGCCCGGACCCCGAAGCGTACCTCGACTCGGTCCGCGAGGCCGCCGTCGCCACCGCAGGACTCATCTCGGCGGACCTCTCCGCGAAGAGCTGAGCAGCCGGGGCCTAGACCCGGCGGGACCGGGCGAAGAGCTGCCGCAGCGTGAAGAACGAGCCCAGCGCGCTGAAGAGCAGCATCATCAGGAATTCGCTCTTGAGGTCCTGCACCAGTGGCGCATTGCTCGTGAGGTTGTAGCCCAGCAGGTCCCAGGCTCCCGGTTCGAAGAGCAGTCCGAAGGGCTGGTCGCCGATGTATTCGGCCACGTCCAGCCAGATGCTGCCGAAGAACGCCAGCAGCATGGTCAGCGCGGTCACGCCCAGCACCACCCACGCCCCGCGCCGGGTCATGGCGCCGCCCCGGCCCCCGGTGCTGCCGGCCAGGTACAGCCGTGCCGCTCCGGCGGCGGTCACGAAGGACACCAGCGAGGCCATCCAGCCGAGCTTCCAGAGCGCCAGCCACAGCACGACGCCGGCCGGGACCACCGCCAGGGCGAAGACGGTGCCGCGCACGGCGTGCTCCAGCGTCTCGGTCCGCGGGCGGGGCAGCGGCAGGGCCGGCAGCAGCGTGTGCCGGCGGTCCGCCGAATCCGGCCACGGCGCGCCGTCGGGCCATCGCTGGCCGTAGCGGGGCTCCGCCCCGAGGTTCGTCAGTGAGTGTTCGTGTGCGTCGGAATCCGCGCGCTCGTTCATCATTCCCCCAAATGAGATGAGTCTTCCGGCCACATCGGGCCGCCAAATCCCGCCCAGTCTGGCACATTCTTTGGACAAAATACGGATTCCCGGCCGATTGTTTCCCGCCGTCGCGCCGGGACCCGGTTACGCGGTGGAGACGGTGATGGTGACGCCCTCGTCGTCGTCACGGATCTGCAGTTGCAGCGGCCGGTTCACCAGGGTGGTGTGCATATCCTCGCCGCCCTCGGGATCGAGTTGTTCGGCCAGCCGGGTCAGTGCCAGCGCCATGGCCCGGCCCCAGTCGTGGGGATCCCTGCTGGAGGCTTCGGCTTCCGCCGCGTGATGGTCCTGGTGTTCGGTCATGTGGCCGCCTTCCGCGTCCGAAGCGCACACGCCCCGGCGGTTCCGGGGCGGCATCCGGCCAGGCCGGCACGCTTCAGTCCTTGAACACGGTCAGTGTACTGACCATCCGAGCGGTGCGTCCACGATCCCGGCGTCCCCGCTGCGCGGGATAGCGCGCCGCCGCGGATAAGATTTCACTGCGGGAGCCATCCCGCCACGCTGCCCGAAGGACGACATGCCACAGAACAATGCCGCAACCCAGGCCACCCCGGCCCCGGAGCGTTCCGCACAGACCAGTACGGCAGGGGACGCCTCGGCGGCCCGCCGCGCCGCCGTCGTCATCAACCCAATGAAGTCCTCCGGTGAGGACTTCAAGGCCTCCTTCTACCACCTCTGTGAGACGCAGGGCTGGGCCGAGCCGCTGTGGCTCGAGACCACCGCCGAGGATACCGGCCTGGGCCAGGCGCGGGAGGCCCTGGAGGCCGGCGTCGACGTCGTCATCGCCGCGGGCGGAGACGGCACCGTCCGGTGCGTCGCGGAGGTCCTCGCCGGCACCGGCACCCCGATGGGCCTGGTACCCATGGGCACGGGCAACCTGCTGGCTCGCAACGTCGGCGTCGACATCACCGACCCGGTCGCCGCCAGCCACGACGTCCTGGCCGGCTCCGACATCAAGGTCGACGTCGTCAAGGCCCGGCTGGACCACGGCGAGGACGAGCAGCTGTTCCTCGTCATGGCCGGCCTGGGATACGACGCGGCCATCATGGCCAACACCGTCGACGAGCTCAAGGACCGGGTGGGCTGGCTGGCCTACGTGGAGGCCGGCATCCGGCACCTGCCCGGCAAGCCGGTGCGCGCCCGGATCAGCGTCGACGGCCAGCAGCCGGTCCGCCGCCGCATCCGCAGCGTCATGGTGGGCAACTGCGGCAAGATCACCGGCGGCATCGAGGTGTTCCCGGACGCCAAGATCGACGACGGCATCCTGGACGTGCTGCTGCTCGCCCCGCAGGGCCGGCTCGGCTGGTTCAGCGTGCTGGCCGGCATGTTCGGCCGCAAGAACAAGAACAACAAGTCCGTTGAGTACTTCGCCGGCCGCACGGCGGAGATCAGCCTCGACCACGAGCAGGAATTCCAGCTCGACGGCGACCACATCGGCAAGGCCAAGCACCTGAGCGTGGCTGTCGAGCACGAGGCGTTGACCCTCCGGATGACGAAGGCCGCGCAGGCCTAGCGATTGGCGCCTGACCGCTAGCGGTGCTCGGCCGGGACGTCCCGTGACTCTTCCCGGGACGTCCCGGCCACTACCGTCAGCAGGTCCCGGATTTCGGCCAGCAGTGCCGTGTCCGCCGGGAGCGGCTTCTCCTCCGGCTCCGCCGTCGCGAGCCGGTTCTTGACCATCCTGTTGATCCGGTTCATCGGCGCCACGAAGATGAAGTACACCACCGCCGCGGTGATCAGGAACGTGACGAAGGCGGTCAGCACGGCGCCCACATTGACGAACGTCTTCTCGTTGCCCGGCCAGATGTGGAAGCCCAGGCCCTGCGCCTCCACGCCGCCGGCGGCCGCGATGATCGGGTTGATGATGTTGGTGGTGAAGGCGGTCACCAGGGCGGTGAACGCGGTACCGACGACGACGGCGATCGACAGTTCGATCACGTTGCCGCGCAGGATGAAGTCCTTGAATCCTTTGAGCATGGGGTCCTCCGGGAATGCTGCCGTACGGGTGTTTCAACCGCTCGACGCTACCACCGCAAGCCCCCTCCGGGCCTTCCGTTGATCGGAAGTTAAGGCGGCGGCGGGGACCTTCCGGGCGTAAGCTCGTCAGGGATGCCAGTGCCGCCGTCGTTTCACCGAATGGCAAAGGAAGGCCCCTCACACCCCGTGCATCCCTCATCCGCCGCGGACCGCCGCGCACCGTTCGCCGACTTCTTCACCATGTTCTTCACCATGGGCCCGGCCAACAAGGACCACCACCCCGCGCTCCGCTGCGCCGTCGGCGTCTTCGTCCCGCTGATCACCTTGGTGCTGATGCAGCGGCTGGACCTTGCCATCTTCGCCTCCTTCGGTGCCTTCGCCGGGATCTACGGCCGCAACGAGCCGCACGGCCGGCGGCTGGTGCTGCAGTTGCGCGCCGGAACCCTGATGCTCGCCGTGATCCTGCTGGCCGTCCTGACCGCGCACGCCGGCGCATTGCCCGCGTTCACGCCGGCCGGGCGGATTTGGCTGCAGGTCGCGGCGACCACCCTGGTGGCCGGCGCCTGCTCGCTCATCGTCTCCCTGTGGCGGCTCCGCCCGGCGGGATCCCTGTTCCACATCTTCGCCTTCGCGGCGATCGCCTCCGTCCCGCACCAGCCGCCGCTCTGGCAGGGAATGCTGGTGGCGGTGCTGACGGTAGCGTTCTCGCTTCTGGTAGGCATGTCCTCCCGGGTGGTCCCCGGCCGGCGGCGGCCGTGGAGCTGGTCCGCCCCCGTCCGCCTGACCGGGCCGGAGCGGCGCGCGGCCTGGCTGGAGGCTGTCGGCTATCTCGTGGCGGCGGGCGTGGCCGGGATCCTGGCCACCGTGATCGGCCAGCGCCTCGGCATCGGCCACAACTACTGGGCCATGGTGGCCGCGGTCGTGCCCCTGGTGGGCCACACCACCCGGCACCGGATCAGCCGCGGCCTGCAGCGCATCCTCGGCACCGCCCTGGGCCTGGCGCTGCTCGCGGCGATCCTGCTGCTACAGCCCGAACCCTGGCTGACGGTGCTGGTGATCGCCGCCTGCCAGTTCGGCGCGGAGATGTTCATCGCCCGCCAGTACCTGGTGGCCCAGCTCTTCGTCACCCCGCTGGCCCTGATCTCCACCCTCCTGGTGGCACCCGTCCCGGCCGGCGTGCTGCTCCGGGACCGGCTCTTCGAGACCGTAATCGGCGCCGTGGTGGGCGTCGCCGTCGTGCTGGCGCCCGCCCTGTGGCGGCAGTGGAAGACTGGTCGCTAGCAGGAAACGTCGACGGCGGGAGCGTGGGGCATGGCCAATTCCGAATCGGGTGATTCGGTGGTGGACCGCGTGGTGCGCCTGCTGGAGGCCATCCCGGAGGGTTCGGATGCGCTGCAGCTCTCCGAGCTCGCCGCCCGCGCCGGGCTGCCGCTGAGCACCGCGCACCGCCTGGTCCGGCAGCTGGCCGGCCACGGGCTGCTGGAACTCGGTGCCGGCGGGTCCGTCCGGCTGGGGCTGCGGCTCTGGGAACTCGTGAACCGGAACTCGCCCACCCTGGCCCTGCGGCAGGCGGCGATGCCGTTCATGGAGGACATCCAGCAGGTGCTCAACCAGAACGTGAACCTGGCAGTGCTGGACGGGGCAGAGGCCCTCTTCGTCGAACGCCTCTCCCGGCGCGGCTCGGTGGCGAACCGGGCCAAGGTGGCCGGCCGGATGCCCGTGCACCTCTCCTCGGCCGGGCTGGTGCTGATGGCCCACCAGCCACCCGCCCGCCAGGCGGCGTACCTGCGCGACTTCGCCGATCCCGCCGGGAAGGTGGGCGTGGCCGAGCTCCGCGCGCTTCTGGCCCAGGCCGCCGCCCAGGGTTACGCCGAACTCTCCGGCGTGGTGGACCCGGACACGTGGGGCATCGCGGTTCCGGTCCGGGACGCCCGCAAGCGGGCGGTGGCCGCGCTCGGCGTCGTGGTTCCCGTGCGCGAGGTTCGGCTCCAGGCGCTGGTGCCCGCGCTGCAGACCGCCGCGCGGGGCATCGGCCGGCGGCTGGGGAGACCCGCGCATCCTCGATCCATTCAACGGAACACGTGTAACGCCGGTCACGCCCGTGCGGCAGACTGGGAAACAGTGATGATCCGGTCCGTGCGCCGCGCCCGCCCCGGGCCGCCCGGACCCCGCAACGAAGCGAGGAACCCATGGCACGGCACGTCGTCCGCACACAGGTGGCCATTGTCGGCGGCGGCCCCGCCGGCCTGATGCTCTCCCACCTTCTGGCGAGGGAGGGGATCGAGTCCACCGTGGTGGAGCTGCGCAGCAGGCAGGAGATCGCCGAAACCGTCCGCGCCGGGATCCTGGAGCACGGCACCGTGAACCTGCTGGTGGACAGCGGCGTCTCGGACCGGGTGCTCGCCGACGGGGACCGGCACGACGGGATCGAGCTGCGCTTCAACGGCGAGAGCCACCGCATCGACTTCCAGGGCCTGGTGGGCGAATCGGTGTGGCTCTACCCCCAGACCGATGTCTTCAAGGACCTCGCCGCCCGCCGGGAGGCCGACGGCGGGGACGTGCGCTACGGCGTCACGGACACGGCCATCCACGACGTCGACGGCGACCCCCGGGTCTGGTTCACCGACGCCGACGGCACCGAGGTGGAGCTGCGGGCGGAGTTCATCGTCGGCGCCGACGGTTCACGCAGCCACTGCCGCGGGCAGATCCCGGAGGCGCACCGGAAGTGGTACTTCCACGAGTACCCGTTCGCCTGGTTCGGCATCCTGGCCGAGGCGCCGCGCAGCTCGGAGGAGCTGATCTACGCCAACTCGGAGAACGGTTTCGCGCTGATCAGCCAGCGCACCGAGACGGTGCAGCGGATGTACTTCCAGTGCGACCCGGGCGAGGACGTCACCAACTGGAGCGACGAGCGGATCTGGGAGACGTTCCGCAGCCGGGTGAACGGCAACGGCTTTGAGCTCAAGGAAGGTCCGGTGCTGGATAAGACGGTGCTGAAGTTCCGCAGCTTCGTGCACGCCCCGATGCGCCACGGCAGGCTCTTCCTGGCCGGGGATGCCGCCCACACGGTGCCCCCACGGGGGCGAAGGGCCTCAACCTCGCCATCGCGGACGTCCGGGTGCTGTTCGAGGGGCTGGACAGCTACTACAAGACCGGGTCGGAGGCGCTCCTGGACCGCTTCAGCAGCCGCGCCCTGGACCGGGTGTGGAAGGCCCAGCACTTCTCCTACTGGATGACCTCCATGCTGCACACCCCCGAGGGCGCGGACGACTTCGCCCGCGCCCGTCAGCTGGGGAGCTGAACTCCGTGGTGTCCTCCCGGCACGGCCGCGCCTACCTCGCGGAGGCCTACACCGGTTGGCCGTCGGCGCGGTAGGACGGCGTCGGCTCGGCTCAAGGCAGCCGGGCCGGCTCCTCCGGTTCCTCCGCCAGCACCGCCGGAGCCCCCGCCGGTGTTCCGCCCGGTTCCACCGGCCCGGCGGCCGGGCCCGGTTGCCCCGACGCGGGCACCGCCGCGGCCGGAGCCCGCCCCGCCCGCCTGCTCCTTTGCCCCGGTTTCCGGCCGGCACGGCCGTAGACCAGATACATCGTCAGGCCCGTGATCACCATCAGCAGGACCGTATAAACGAAGGTGTTGGCGACCCCCTCGACCCCCTCGGCGCCGTCGGTGTTGGCCTTGATGATGAGGCCCAGGGGCTGGTACAGCGGGTGGGCCAGGAAGATGGCCGTGTCGTAGTCATCGAGCATACTGTTGAAGTTCAGCGCGGTCACGGCAGCGGCGGCGGGGAGCACGATGGGCAGCAGGATCCGGCGGAAAATGTAGAGGGTCCGGGCACCCATGAGACCCGCCGCCTCCTCCAGGGAGGTATTGACCGCCGCGAAGGACGCCTTGAGCATCCGCAGCGTGAAGGGGATCTTCACCGTCACGAAGGCGATCAGCAGGATCACCGTGGTTCCGGTCAGCACGGCGCCGCCCACCAGCGGGTTGGGATGGTCGTAGCTGAGGATCAGGCCCAGCGCCAGCAGCGCGGCAGGCAGGATCCAGGGGATGTGCAGGAGGTACTCAAACGCGGTGCTGACCCAGTTGCGGTACTTCTGCAGGGTCCTGGCCACGAACAGCAGCCCGCCCACGGCAATGACCGCGGCGAGGGCGCTGTACGTGATGCTGATCAGGAACGGCCGCAACCCCGCGGGCTGGGTCAGCACCCTGGCGTAGTTCTCCAGGGTCAGGCTGCCGGGGTCCAGGCGCCCGGTCTGGATGGCGGCGCCGTCGGCGAAGGAGTACAGCACGATCAGGACCACGGGCAGGACGTACACGGCGAACAGCAGGTAGGCGATCACGTGGACGACGGCGTTCGCCGCGCGGTTGGTGATCTGCTGCTTCTGCAGGCCCGCGGAGACCTTGGAGACCGAGAAGTAGGTGCCGCCCTTCTCCAACCGGGTCATGATCGCCAGCATCACCATGGTGGCCACACCCAGGATGAGGGCCAGCAGGGCCGCGAGGTCCCGGGAGGTGGGGCTGTTGGTGAAGGTCAGGATCATGGGGGTGATGGTCTGGAAGTCGCGTCCGCCCAGGACCTGCGGCGCGGAGAGGGCCCCGAGCCCGGTCAGGAAGGACAGCACCGTCACCGCGAAAAGGGTCGGCTTGAGCATCGGCAGGACGATCCGCCGCAGGATGGTCCACGTGGAGGCGCCCATGTTTTTGGCGGCCTCGATGGTCTGGTAATCCACCCCCTTCAGGGCGTTGGCCACGAAAAGCATGTGGTTGGTGGTGGTCGCGAACGTCATCACGGCCAGCACGGCGAAGAAACCCGAGAACCAGCCCCGGTCCAGGTCCGGAATCACGGAGGCCAGGAAACCGGTGACGATGCCCTTGTCGCCATAGATGAATTTGTAGCCGGCGGCGAGCACGATGCCGCCGTAGATGAACGTGGTGGCGTAGCCAAGGAACAGGATCCGGGAACCGCGGATCTTGAAGTACTGGGTAACGAGGACGATGAAGATGCCCACCGCGTTGACGGTGATGGAGAGCGCGACCGCCAGGAGGAAGCTGTTGCCGAGGGATTTCATGGCCCGCGGCGAGGAGAACAGTTTCTCTGCTGCGCGGCCGGAGAATTTCCCGTCGGGGAAGAACGTCTGCACCAGGACATTGGCGTTGGGCCAGACGAGGAACGCCGCGATGAACCAGGTCAGGATGATGCCGGCAATCAGGACCGCCGGAGACCGCAGCATGCTTCGGGGGCTGCCGGCGGTACTGGACCGGGTCATGGCCGGACGGCTTCCCGCTGGGGTGCGTCCAGGGACGCGCCGGTCCCGGGATCGTACTGAAGCACGTGGGCGGGCTGGACGTACACGGTGGCGCGTCCGCCGGTGGCGGGGTGCGCGCCGCCGTCTTCCCGGACCAGGAGACGGATCTCCGAACCGAGGCAGTCGACCACGTAGCGGCTGTGCAGGCCATGGTAGGTCCGGGAAACGACGGTGCCCTCGACGGCGGCCGCCTCGCCGTCCGCGGGCCGTTCCAGGGAGGCCTTCTCCACCCGGAGATACGAATTCGCGGCCGGGTCGAGGGCCGCGGACGGGGACTGCCGGTTCAGTTCGGCCACGAAGGCGGGACTGAGCCGAGAGCTGTCGCCGATGAAGTTGCAGACGAACTCGGTCGCCGACTGGTCGTAGATGCTCTGCGGCGTTCCCACCTGCTCCACGACGCCCTTGTTGAAAACGGCGACGCGGTCGCTCATGGCCAAGGCCTCATCCTGGTCGTGCGTGACGTAGACGGTGGTGATGCCGAATTCGCTCTGCAGGTCCTTGAGCTGCTGGCGGAGCTGATGCCGCAGCTTGGCGTCCAGGTTGGAGAGGGGTTCGTCCAGCAGCAGGATCTTGGGCTGGAGGACCAACGCCCGGGCGACGGCGACGCGCTGCTGCTGGCCGCCGGAGAGCTCTGCGACGTTCTTGCCGAGCTGTTCTTCGGAAAGGTCCACGCGCCGGGCGATGTCGCGGACCAGCCGGTCGCTTTCCGCCCCCTTTTCTTTCCTGACCCGCAGGCCGAAGGCGATGTTTTCCCAGACGCTCATGCTCGGGAACAGCGCGTAGTTCTGGAAGACCATCCCGACCTGGCGCTTGTCGCTGGGAAGCCGGGTCACCGCCTTGCCGTCCACGTAGACGTCGCCCGCGGTGGGGTCGATGAACCCGGCGAGGGTGCGCAGCGCCGTCGTCTTCCCGCAGCCGGAGGGTCCCAGGAGTGTAAAGAACTCGCCCTGCTTCACGTCCAGGTTCAGCCCTGGGATGGCGGTGAAGCCGCCAAAAGTTACCTCGATGTTTTCAAAGCGGATCATGGCATCTGTCTTTCCTGCGGGATCGGAAAACCTGGGGTTAAAGCGGGTGGGCCGGCCCGGCGGAGCTGCCGGGCCGGCCCCGGGGATCAGCTCATGTATTCGAGTTCGATTTTCTCGACCCACTTGCCCATGTTCGCCTGAACGAATCCCCAGTCGATGTCCTGCTGCTTGAGGTTCTTGAAGAAGTCGACCACCTCGGGGTTTGCCTGCGCCGCCGCCTTCGTGTTGACCGGCATGGCGTTGAACTTCTGCGCGAACTGGCCCTGGGTCTCGGCGCTGCCGAACCAGTTGATGAACTTCAGCGCCTCGTCCTTCTTCTTCGACCCCTTCACGAGCGCGACCTGTTCGATCGCGAGCGGCACGCCGACGGACGGCATCACGGTGTCGACCTTGACGTTGAAGGACTTCTCCCGGTCGGGGATGATCGAGGAGGGCATCTGGCCCATGTCCGTGTCACCGGAGGCGATCCGCGCGAAGAGATCCGTCTTGGCGACGGCCGGGGTGCCGTTCTTGAAGTAGCCTTCGATCTGCTTCCAGCCCTCGTCCGAGACGCCCAGGTCGCCGCCGTCGTCCTTGTAGCGGTTCAGGATGCCGGCGAACACCAGCTGCGCGGTGGCGGTTCCCAGCCCGGTCACGCGTTCATAGCGGGACTTGAACTTGTCCTGGGTCCACAGGTCGGTCCAGTCCTTGGGGGCCTGGTCCTTGCTGTACTTGTCCGAGTTGTAGCCGAGCAGGATGGCCTGCTGGACCAGCGGCCAGTACGCCTTGGAGTCCGACTTGTCGCCCTTGGCGGGGTCAACCTCACCGGACCAGGAGGGCGTAAACGGCTCGATCGATCCGGCAGCCTTGACCTGCTCGAAGTACATGTTGTTCAGCCCGAAGGCGACGTCGGCCACCGGGTTGTTCTTCTCGGCGATGAGCTTGTTGGTGGCGTCGGCGCCGCCGGCCCCGACGATCTGGATCTTGAAACCGGCCTCGGCGGCTTTCTGGGTCAGCCAGTCGCCGCGCCCCTCGCCGTTGGAGTTCGTATAGACGACGAGCGTTTCACCCGACGGCGGCCCGGAGGGTGCGGTAGCCGGCGGTCCGGAGGGAGCTGCCGATGAATTCCCGGGGGCCGCGGCCCCTGAGCCACACCCCGCGAGGAGGCTGACGGCGACGGCGGCGGCGAGCATGGTTTTCATCTGGCGCACGGGCGGACTCGTTTCGTATCGACGTTAGGGCATGGTCGGGCCAGCCTATAGCCGCCGACGGCGGAAATGGGCGCTTATGCCTAACGAATCGATAAATCCGACGGCCATGGGTGTCGAGTCTTGCCGGCGGAACGGAACGCTTAGGGCCTGGGGGATGAATCCCCCGTGAACAGCAGGATCAGGCCATCGCAGTGTGCGCCGCGCTATGGGAATCGATGGTCTTCTCGTAGCAGAAGGAGTGCTCCACACCGATGTACGGCCCAAAATTCGGCACCGGGGCGAACCCGGAGGTGGCGTAGAACTGCCGGCCGTCGGTCTGAACTGAGCCCGCCTCCGCCGTCAGCCGGGTGATGCCCAGTGCGTGGGCGTGGCCCTCCAGCGCCGCCAGGATGGAGCTCGCCACCCCCGAACCGCGGGTGTAGGGCAGGACGTAGAGGCGCTTGATCTCGGCGGTCCGGGAGTCCAGGAGGCGCAGCCCGCCGCAGCCCACCGGCTGGCCCGAGCCCTTGTCATAGGCGACGAGGAAGACCGCCGAGTCCGATTCGGAGGGCACGGGGCCGGGCTCGTGGTCCGGGCGGCCGAAGCGGGCATCCAGTTCGGCCTGCTGGGCGGCCCGGAGGTCTGCGCCCACGGGGTTCGCCCAGGGCACCTGCCGGATGTGAAGCCGCGGGTTGGTCTGCATCGTTGCCTCGTTTCACCGAAAGGTTATGCAGTCCAAGGCTAGGAAGCGGTGGTTTCCACGGTGTTTCCCGCAGGTAAGGGATGGGAGAACTTGGGGCGGCGCCGTTTTCGAACGGACCTCAGACAGGGCCGCCGGCGGGGTCCTCCGCCGTCGGGTCGGCCAGGGCCAGGCCCCCTACGGGGCTGCCGTCCCAGTGCACCATCCGCCAGCCGTCCGCGGGGCCGCCCTCCAGGGCCACGATGCCGGTGTTGGCCAGGACGTGCCGGGCCGCGAAATCTGCGTCGACGTTCTCCGCGCGCAGGGCGGTCCAGACCCGGATCGCCGCCCCGTGGCTGACGACGGCGACCGTGCCGCCGTCGGGCGTGGCAGCTGCCGCCGCGATCCGGGCCACGGCGTCGTCGAACCGGGCGAGGAAGTCGTGGCCGCTGGGACCCGTCGGCATCCGCCGGTCCAGCTCGCCCGCGGCCCACCCGAACACCGTACCGAGGTAGCGCAGGTGGGACTCCCGGTCGGTGAGCTTCTCCAGCGCGCCCGCCTCGATCTCGTGCAGCCCGTCCAGGACCGTGACGTCCAGTCCGCGGCGGCCGGCCAGCGGGGCGGCGGTCAGCTGGGTCCGGATCAGCGTGGAGGCGTAGAGGCGGCTGATCTCCAGCCGTGCCAGCGACCGGGCCAGGGCCTCCGCCTGCCGTTCGCCCAGCTCGGTCAGGCCGGGGCCGGGATGCGCCGTGTCGAGCTGGCCGAGCACGTTGCCCGGCGTCTGGCCGTGCCTGATCAGGAGGAGCCTCATAGCTCGAATTTTACCGCCGCACCCTGCGAGGGAGCGGGGCGTCAGGGGATGAGGACGGTGGCCTGGATCGGGGCGTGGTCGCTGGGGTAGCGGTCGTCGAGGCGGAAGGTGTTGACCGCCGCGTCGGCCACCTGGATGCCGGGGGTGACGGCGATCCAGTCGATCCGGCTCTCGCCCACCACCGGGTCCTTGTAGTTCGGGAAGGTCCCGTAGGCCGGGGTGAGGTGCCGCTTGGCGATCAGCCAGGAGTCCCGGAACGGGCCGCTGTCCACCAGGGTGGAGTACGCCCCGGACGCGCCGGCCCGGGCATTGAAGTCGCCCATCACCACGGTGGGCAGCCCGGGTTCGAAGCGGGCCGTGTGGTCGATGATGGCCTCGGCGCTACGCAGCTGGGCGTTCTCCGACTCGTGGTCGAAGTGCGTGTTGAGAACCATCAGCTCCCGGCCGGTGCTGCTGTCCTCGAACCGGCCCCAGGTGGCGATCCGGGTGGTGTCGTTGCCCCAGGTAGCGGATCCCGCAACGTCCGGGGTGTCCGACAGCCAGAACTGGTCCCAGGCCTGCAGCAGCAGGCGCCGTGAGTTGTAGAAGATACAGGAGTACTCACCGCGGCTGCCGCCGTCGCGGCCCTGTCCGATCATCCGGTAGTGGTCCGGGAGCGCCTCTTCGATCACCGCCAGCTGGTGCCCGAGACCCTCCTGGATGCCCAGGACGTCCGGGAGCTCCTCGGCGAGCACGGCCTGCAGGGCCGGCGCCCGCTCCGGCCAGTAGTCGGCCTGGCCGGGGAGGGTGTGGTTGGTGTCGCAGCGGATGTTGAAGCTCATCAGGCTCAACGCCGCGTCGTCCGCCCCTGGAGATTCGGGGGCGTCCGGCGCCAGAGGGGCCGGGTCGGTCAGAACGGTCCGTGCGGTCGACGCTATGTCGCTCGGCAAGGGAGTCTCCTCGTGTCGGTTACAGTCCCAGACTCCACGATACGACTGGCCGGTCCTCGACGGCGGCGTAAACGCGGATGTGCCGGAAGGTTAATTCGACGTGAATGACCTAGCGGCCGTCAACCAGGTGATCCACCAGCTTGTCCGCGATGCCGGTGTAGCGGCCCGGCGTGAGCGCCAGCAGGCGTGATTCCGCCTCGGCGGAGAGGCCCAGGCCCTGGACGAACTCCTGCATCCGGGCGGCGTCCACCCGCTGACCGCGGGTCAGGTCCTTGAGCCGCTCGTAGGGGTTCTCCATGCCCGGCACCCCGGCGATTGCCTCGGCGCGCATGACCATCTGGATGGCCTCGCCGAGGACCTCCCAGTTGGTGTCCAGGTCCGCGGCCAGCACGTTCTCGGCCACGTCCAGGCGGTCCAGGCCCTTGGCGACGTTGGAGATCGCCAGCAGCGAGTGGCCGAAGGCGACGCCGATGTTCCGCTGCGACGACGAGTCGGTGAGGTCACGCTGCCAGCGGGAGGTCACCAGGGTGGAACCGAGCACGTCCAGCAGACCGGAGGAGATCTCCAGGTTCGCCTCGGCGTTCTCGAAGCGGATCGGGTTGACCTTGTGCGGCATGGTCGAGGAACCGGTCGCGCCGGCCACGGGGACCTGGGCGAAGTAGCCGATCGATATGTAGCTCCAGATGTCGGTGCAGACGTTGTGCAGGATCCGGTTGAAGCGGGCGACGTCGGCGTACAGCTCGGCCTGCCAGTCGTGGCTTTCGATCTGGGTGGTCAGCGGGTTCCAGGTAAGTCCGAGGCCCTCGACGAAGCGCTTCGCGACGGCTTCCCAGTCGGCTCCCGGGACGGATGCGACGTGCGCGGCGTAGGTGCCGGTGGCGCCGTTGATCTTGCCCAGGTATTCGGTGCGCGCGATCCGGTCCAGCTGGCGGGTCAGGCGGTGCGCGATGACGGCCAGTTCCTTGCCCAGGGTGGTGGGGGTGGCGGGCTGGCCGTGGGTGCGGGAGAGCATCGGGACGGCGCGGTTGGCCTCGGCCATGGCGCTGATCTGGGCCACGAGCGTGCGGGCGGCCGGCAGCCAGACGTCCTCGACGGCGCCCTTGATGCCGAGCGCGTAGGAGAGGTTGTTGATGTCCTCCGAGGTGCAGCCGAAGTGGACCATCGCGGTCAGGTGCTCGATCCCGATGCCGGGCAGGCGGCGGCCGATGTAGTACTCGACGGCCTTCACGTCGTGGACGGTGACGGCCTCGATCTCGGCGAGTTCGGCCACCGAGGCGGCGTCGAACTCGGTGACGATGTCGCGCAGCTGCTGCTGCTGCTCCGCGGACAGCGGGCCGGCGCCGGGCAGGACGTTGTTGCCGGTCAGGTGGATCAGCCATTCGACCTCGACGGCGACGCGGTCGCGGTTGAGCGCCGCTTCAGAGAGGTAGTCCACCAAAGGCGCGACGGCGGACTGGTAGCGGCCGTCCAGCGGTCCCAGAGCGATGGGGGTGCCGGAGGCGGCCAGGGCCAGGCGTCCGGACGGCGTGCGGGTCTCAGCTGTGGCAGCAGTTTCAGGCATGGTCCGATTCTTTCACGAAGTGCCGCCGGGGCCGAAGCCGGGCGGTGGTATGACAGCCGCCCGGGCGGGGCGCAGCCGGTTGTCCACATAGCCGCATCGTGCCGTGTCCGCCCCCGGTGCCTTGGCCCTAGCGTCGTTGTGTGGCCGGGATGCGGGGTCAACCCCCGGAAGAGAACACAGCAGAGAACACGCGGCAGAGAACACGCAGGAAGGCCGGCGGACGCCGGGGAAGGGAGGAAGTGCGATGACGTCCACAACCGTGCTGGCCGGAGACGCGGCGGCCTGTGCCTCCCGCAGCGCCGAGGTGCAGCGGCTCGCGGCCCGGGTGGCCGGGTGCGCCGGGCAAGCGGACGCCGTCCTGGCGGCGCTGGCCCGGTTGGAGCTGCAGACCTGGCAGTCGCCGGCCGGGCGGGCCTACCGGGTGACGCTCTCGCTGCAGGCGGCCTCGCTCCGACGGGCCCGGGACGGCCTGCTCGAGGCCTCGTCTGCGGTGCTGGCCCACGCCCGGTTGGTGGCCCTCGCCCCGGGCCGGACGGGGTACTGATGACCGAACTCAGTCCGGCCGGTTCCGGCGAGGTGCCCCGTCCGGTGGCCCCGCCCCCGGACGGCATGCTCCGCATCCGCGGCGGGGTGGGTGGCGTGGCCTTCCAGTTCGAGGAATTGCTGGCCGGCGCGGCAGCCCTGGACGCCTCGGTGCGGGACCTCTACGCGGTGGAAGCGGAGGCGGATGGGATCCGCCGGTCCCTGTTTCCCTATCAGCAGGATGCCTATCGCAGCGGCAGTGAAGCCATCACCGCGGTGGGGGAGGCGGGCCGGGGGATCGGCAGGGTCCGGGCCGAGCTGGAACACATCGCTTCCCAGGTCAGGGCCAGCCACCGGGATTACGAGTTCACCGAGGCGCGTAACGCCTTGCTGCTGAGGGTGGGCCTTACCGGACCCGAGTATGGATCCACCGGCGGGGTCCTGGGCCTCCCCGGGGTGCGCGACCGGTTCGAAACCGGGCTGGCCTCACCGGGAAGCCTGGCGCTGCTGCTGGGCCTGCCGCTCCCGCTGGCCGGAGCGCTCGCCGGGGTCCCCGGCTCGGCCTCGATCGGTGGCCTGGTCAGGGCGCTGACGGACGAGCCCGGGCTCGGCTTCCTCAAGCCCCGTCCGGTCTCGGCCACCGCCGGGGCGACCAGCACCGAAACTGTGGACCTGACGCCGGCCGGACTGCTGCGCCGTACCGAGGACGTGGACAGGACGCCGGGTGAGATCGAGGTCATCAGGGTCGATGCCGCCGGCGGGCCGGCCTGGGTGGTGCTGGTCCCGGGGACGCAGCTGGGCGGCCTTCCCGCCGGAACCAATCCCTTCGACACGGCCGGCATCGCGGAGGCGCTGGGCTATGACTCCGTCGAAACAACAGCCGCCATCAGGTCGGCGCTGCGCGAGGCCGGCGCGGAGGCGGGGGATCAGCTGGTGGCCGTCGGCTACAGCCAGGGCGGCATTCACGCCATGAACCTCAGCCGGGACAAGGCATTCCTCGCCGAATTCGACCTCAAGTACGTGCTGACGGCCGGGTCGCCGGTCGGCGGAATCAGCCCCGCCCCGGGGATCAGCAGCTTGCACTTGGAACACCGGGACGATTGGGTGCCCGGCGCGGACGGCGCCCCGAACGCGGACACCCGCGACCGGGTCACGGCCACCCTGACCAACAGCCTGAGCGTCCCGGCGCCAAAGGACTTCGGCCTGGGGCCGGGACACCGGTTGGAGAACTACGAGGCCGGCGCCGCCGCCGTCGAAGTCTCCCGGGATCCCTCGCTGCAGGCATCCACCGCCGCGCTCGCCGCCGTGGTGGGTACGGGCGGAACAGCGGCCGTCACCCGGTTCGCGCTCCGCCGCGAGGCGCGTCACGTACCCGCGGGAGGAGGGAGCGTCGGGGCCCACGCCGGCGGTACGGTCAGCGGCGGCCGCCGGGAAGCCGCCCGGCCACCAACGACACCAGGGTCACGATGATGGCCGCCAGGACGGCGGTCCAGAAGAAGGAGTCGATGGTGAAGTGCACCGGCGTGTAGGAACTCAGCCAGGCCGTCAGATACAGCATCGCCGCGTTGATCACGACGGTGAACAGTCCCAGGGTGAGGATGGTGATCGGCAATGACAGCAGGCTGACCAGCGGCTTGACGAAGGCGTTGACCAGGCCGAAGATCAGGCCGATGAACAGGTAGGCCAGGATGATGCCGATGGTCTCCGTGCCCTGCGTGACCCCCTGGTCCGCGACGGCGCCGGTGGTGGCCGTGGTGGAGATATTCAGTCCCGGCAGGATCCAGCTGGCCACCCAGAGGGCCAGGGCATTGACGATGACCCGCACAAAGAGAGAGCGCATGGCCCCATGCTGTCACATCACCGGACGCACGGGCAGGGTGGCGTCGTAGGCTAGGGGGCATGACTTCTTCTGACAGCCTGGCCGGCGGAATCCGCCCGCGGCCGGTGGTGGACCTGCTTCCCCGATACGCAGCCGGCAAGCCGCCGGCTCCCGTCGAGGGGCTGGTCAGCTACAAGCTTTCCTCCAACGAAAACCCGCTCCCGCCGATCCCTGCAGTGCAGCAGGCCATCGCGGCGCGGACCGACTTCAACCGTTACCCGGACCCGCTCAGCAGTAAGCTCCGCGGCGCGCTCGCCGATTTCCTCGACGTCCCGGCCGAGGACATCGTCACCGGCGCCGGCAGCCTCGGCGCCCTGAACCAGCTGCTGGCCACCTTCGCCGGCCAGAACGACGACGGCAAGGCCGACGAGGTCATCTACGCCTGGCGCTCCTTCGAGGCCTACCCCATCAGCGTCGGCCTCGCCGGTGCCGAGAGCGTCCGCATCCCGCTCACCGCGGACGGGCGCCACGACCTGGACGCCATGGCCGCCGCCGTCACGGTCCGGACGAAGATGATCCTGCTCTGCACCCCGAACAACCCCACCGGGCCCATCCTCACCACCGAAGAGACGGAACGGTTCCTCAGCGCCGTGCCCGCGGACGTCGTCGTCGTGATCGACGAGGCCTACCAGGAGTTCGTCCGGGCCGAGAACGCCGTGGACGGCATCGAGATGTACCGCAAATACCCCAATGTGGTGGTGCTCCGGACCTTCTCCAAAGCCCACGGCCTGGCCGGCCTCCGGGTGGGCTACAGCGTCTCCCAGCCCGAGCTGACCCAGCACCTCCGCGTCACCGCCACCCCGTTCGCCGTCTCCCAGCTGGGCGAGGACGCCGCGGTCGCCTCCCTCCAGCACTACGACCAGGTTGTAGAAAGGGTACAAAGCCTGGTCGACGAACGGGACCGGGTTACCGCGGGCCTGCGGGACCTCGGCTGGTTCGTTCCGGAGGCCCAAGGCAACTTCGTCTGGCTGAACCTCGGGGCCAACAGTGGCGAATTCGCCGCACTGGCGGGGAGCAGGCGCTCTCCGTCCGGGCCTTCGGCGACGAGGGGGTGCGGGTCAGCATCGGCGAAACGGAAGCCAACACCCGCTTCCTCGAACTGTGTGCGAACTATACAAAACCCCCGCAGGGTTCCTAGCGGTAAGCATCACCCCCGACGGCCACCCGCGGAGGGTACTGTGGGGACGAGTAAGCCATCATGTATGCCACAACCGGGATGTATTCCCGGATCGGCATATTTACCACCGAGTGCAGCGCCCCGGATGCGGCAGGCAAGGAGACGGTATGGGTACACAACTGCCCTCCACCGAGTTCGACGGAACCGACACGGATGACCGCCGCGAGGCGCAGGCCGAGGCTGTCCTGGGTGACCCCGACGTCCCCATGGTCCAGCTCCTGCGCCCGGACGGGACGCTGGGGACGGACCCGGTTTTCTCCGAGTACGCCGCCCGCTTGGATGCCGGGAAGCTGAAGGGCTTCTACGCGGACATGGCCAAGATCCGCCGGTTCGACGTCGAGGCCACCGCGCTGCAGCGCCAGGGCCAGCTGGCCCTCTGGGTGCCGCTGACCGGACAGGAAGCCGCGCAGATCGGCTCGGGCCGGGCCAGCCAGCCGCAGGACTACATCTTCCCCACCTACCGGGAACACGGCGTCGCCCTCACACGGAACGTGGACCTCGCCGAGCTGCTGCGGCAGTTCCGCGGGGTGTCCAACGGCGGCTGGAACCCGAAGGACACCAACTTCCACCTCTACACGCTGGTCCTGGCCGCCCAGACGCCGCACGCCGTCGGCTACGCCATGGGCATCCAGCGCGAGCAGAAGCTGGCCCCCACCGGGGAGAAGGCCGCCGTCATGGTCTACTTCGGCGACGGCGCCAGCTCCGAGGGCGACGTTCACGAGTCGATGGTCTTCGCGTCATCCTTCAACGCCCCTGTGGTCTTCTTCTGCCAGAACAACCACTGGGCCATCTCGGTCCCCACCGCGGTGCAGACGCGCATTCCGCTCTCCAACCGCGCCAAGGGTTACGGCTTCCCGGGTATCCGGGTGGACGGCAACGATGTCATCGCGGTGCACGCTGTGACCGAGTGGGCCCTGGACCGGGCCCGGCGCGGCGAGAGCCCGGTCCTGATCGAGGCTTTCACCTACCGGGTGGGCGCCCACACCACGGCCGATGACCCCACCAAATACCGCGGCTCCGAGGAGGAGGCGCAGTGGCGGGCCAAGGATCCGCTGGAGCGGCTCGAGAAGTACCTGCGGGCCGAGGGTCTCGCGGACGACGCCTTCTTCGAGCAGGTCAAGGCCGACGGCGACGAGCTCGCCGCCTACGTCCGCAAGACCACCCACGACCTGGAGACCCCGGACATCCGGCAAGCCTTCGCGAACACCTACGCCGAGGCCCACCCGCTGGTGGCCGAGGAACTGGCCTGGTTCGAGGAATACAGCACCGGCTTCGCCGATGAGGCGGCCGATGCCGAGGACTCCGGAACACAGGGCACAGCGACAGACGGGGCAGCCAGCCGATGACCACCATGACCATTGCCAAGGCCATCAACGAGGGCCTGCGCGCCACCCTGGCCGGCAACCCCCGGACCCTGCTGATGGGCGAGGACATCGGACCCCTCGGCGGCGTCTACCGCGTCACCGACGGGCTGATCGGCGAGTTCGGGGCCGACCGCGTCGTCGACACCCCGCTGGCCGAATCCGGCATCATCGGCACCGCGATCGGCCTGGCCCTCAGCGGCTTCCGGCCCGTCTGCGAGATCCAGTTCGACGGCTTCGTCTTCCCGGGCTTCAACCAGATCACCACCCAGCTGGCCAAGATGCACTCGCGCAGCAACGGCAACCTCACGGTCCCCGTGGTCATCCGCATCCCCTACGGCGGCGGCATCGGTTCCATCGAGCACCACTCCGAGTCGCCCGAGGCACTGTTTGCGCACACCGCCGGGATCCGGATCATCACCCCGTCCAACCCGCACGACGCCTACTGGATGATCCAGCAGGCCGTCGACTGCCAGGACCCGGTGATCGTCTTCGAGCCGAAGCGCCGCTACTGGCTCAAGGGCGACGTCGACACCGAAGCTCCGGGCCGCTCCGCCGACCCCTTCGCCGCCCACGTGCTGCGCGAGGGCACCGACGCCACGGTGGTTGCCTACGGCCCGCTGGTGCCCGTGGCCCTCGCGGCCGCCAATGCCGCGGCCGAGGACGGACACAGCGTCGAGGTGATCGACCTGCGCTCCATCTCACCGATCGACTTCGACACCGTCACCGCGTCCGTGAAGAAGACCGGCCGGCTGATCGTCACGCACGAGGCCCCCACCTTCGGCGGCATCGGCGGCGAAATCGCGGCGCGCGTCAGCGAGCGTGCCTTCCACTCCCTGGAGGCCCCGGTGCTGCGCGTCGGCGGCTTCCACATGCCCTACCCGGTGGCCAAGGTCGAGGAAGATTACCTGCCGGACATCGACCGCATTCTTGAGGCGCTCGAACGCGCCCTCGCCTACTGACGGGGAGCACCATGACCGTAAACAAGTTCAACCTCCCGGACGTCGGCGAGGGCCTGACCGAGGCCGAAATCGTCTCCTGGAAGGTCAAGGCGGGCGACACCGTGGCCGTCAACGACATCCTCTGCGAGATCGAGACCGCCAAGTCGATCGTCGAACTCCCCTCGCCCTACGCCGGGACGGTGGCGGAATTGCTGGTCGCCGAGGGCGTGACGGTCGACGTCGGCACCCCCATCATCAGCGTGTCCGACGCCGGGGCCCCCGCGGCACCTGCCCCGACGGCTTCCGCCGCGCCCGCCGCAGCCCGGCCACAGGCGCCGGAGGCGCCGGAACCGGCCCTGATGTACGGCACGCTCACCCCGAGCGCCGATGCCGAACCCGACGGCCGCCCCGCCGGCGGCCCGCTGGTTGGCTCCGGCCCCAAGGCCGACGCCGTGAAGCGCCGCCGCCGGACCTCCGCACCGGCAGTGCCCGCAGCCCCCGCCGCGCCCAGCCCGGCCGCAGCCCCCGCGGCAGCCGCTCCCGCCGAGCCGGTCGAGTCGCACGACATCTGGATCGACCCGGCCTCCGTCGCCCAGGCCGGACGCGGACCCCAGGCGCCCGTTGCCGGGGCCGACCCTCGCCCCACCCTCGGCGGAGCCATCACCGGGCTCGTCTCCAAGGTCCTGGCCAAGCCGCCGGTCCGGAAGATCGCCCGGGACCTCGGCATCGACCTGGCCGACGTGGTCCCCACCGGCGCCCGCGGCGAGGTGACCCGCGAGGACCTGGTCAGCTACCAGGCCCAGCGCGACGCCGAGGTGGACAAGGCGGACACCTTCTGGGGCAAGACCGGGCGGCCGCAGGAACAGCGGATCGAGAAGATCCCGGTCAAGGGCGTCCGCAAGGCCACCGCTCGGGCCATGGTCGAGTCGGCCTTCGCCGCTCCGCACGTGAGCATCTTCGTCGACGTGGACGCCAGCCGCACCATGGAGTTCGTCAAGCGGCTGAAGGCCTCACGCGACTTCGAGGGCATCAAGGTCTCGCCCCTGCTGATCCTGGCCAAGGCCGTCATCTGGGCTGCGGCGCGTAACCCCAGCGTGAACGCCAGCTGGGTGGACGCGAAGGACGGCAGCGACTCTGCGGAGATTCACGTCAAGCACTTCATGAACCTGGGCATCGCCGCGGCCACGCCGCGCGGGCTCATGGTGCCGAACATCAAGAACGCCCAGGACCTCTCGCTGAAGGAACTGGCGCTGGCGCTGAACGAGCTGGCCACCACGGCCCGCGCCGGGAAGACCCAGCCGGCCCAGATGCAGGGCGGCAGCCTGACCATCACCAACATCGGCGCCCTCGGCATCGACACCGGCACCCCGATCATCAACCCGGGCGAGGTGGCGATCGTGGCCTTCGGAACCATCAAGCAGAAGCCGTGGGTACTGGACGGGGAAGTCATCCCGCGCTGGATCACCACGCTCGGCGGCTCCTTCGACCACCGTGTGGTGGACGGGGACCTCTCGGCGCGGTTCATGGCTGACGTCGCCTCAATCCTCGAGGAACCGGCGCTGCTGCTCGACTAACCGTGCTCGACCCATCAGACGCGACTAACCGGGTCTGACCAACGGGAAAGGGCGGGCGCCTGGGCGCCCGCCCCTTCCCGTTGAGTGAGAACCTTCGGGAGGCCCTACGCTCCGGAGTAACCCGAGAGGAGCTGGCCGATGACCCGGCTGCCGCCCCAGTTCGCGACGGCGATGGCCGCGGCAAACATGGTGCCGGCCACGCCGAAGCTCGCGCCGGTAACGATGGAGAGGAACTTCCAGTCCTCCCGCAGCACGCTGCGCACCGTCGCCGGCATCTGCAGCGACGGGGAAATCAGGTTCGGCGCCGAGTCCACGCTGCCGTCGTCGAGGTAGGCCACCACGCGCCCGGCGGCGCGGTCCACCCGCATGGCGCTGATGTGGTTGCCGTGGCGGGCCAGGAGGATATCGTGCCCGACCAGCTGGCGGCGTTGCAGAGTAGGCAGAGTAGGCAAGGGATTCTCCCGGAAACGTGGGCGGATAGGACTGTCCGCACCGTCGGGGGCACCTCCCATTTTACCGCCGCGCCCACCGCCGCCCCGGCCCGGATCCGGGTGAGACTGCCCACGGGCCACCGTGACGGCGGTCAAAGTGCCGCCCTCCTGTCCGCCGGCGCCCCGCGGCATTAGAGTGGCACCAGCCGCCGCGGTGCGGTCCTCACCGATCAAAGGAGATAGTGGTGTTCCGGAGTCCGTTCCCCGCCGTAGACATTCCCGACGTCAGCCTCTACGACTACCTTTTTGCCGGCCTCGACGACGCCGCCTTGGACCGGGTGGCGCTGGTGGACGGCAGCAGCGGCGCGGAGACCAGCTACCGGGAACTGCGCGATGGGGTCAACGCCGTCGCCGGAGCCGTCGCGGCCCGGGGCCTCGGCGTCGGGGGCGTCGCGGCGATCCTCTGCCCGAACACCCCCGCCTTCGCCGTCGTCTTCCACGGCCTGCTGCGGGCCGGCGCCACCGTCACCACCGTCAACTCCCTGTACACGGCCGAGGAAACCGCAAAGCAGCTCGACGACGCCGGCGCGGACTGGCTCTTCACCGTTTCGGCGCTGCTGCCGGCGGCACGCGCCGCGGCGCAGGAGACGGGCATTCCCGCCGACCGGCTGGTGGTGCTCGACGGCGCCGAGGGGCACCCCTCGCTGCGGGACCTGCTGACAGCCGGGGAGCCCGCCCCCGAGGTCAGCCTCGACCCGGCAACCCACATCGCCGTGCTGCCCTATTCCTCCGGCACCACCGGCCGGCCCAAGGGCGTAATGCTCAGCCACCGCAACCTGGTGGCCAACGTCGAACAGTCCCGGAACCTGCTCAAGGTCACCGCCGAGGACCGGGTCCTGGCGGTCCTGCCCTTCTTCCACATTTACGGCCTGACGGTGCTGCTGAACCTGGCCCTGCGCGAAGGCGCCCGGCTGGTCACCATGCCCAGGTTCGACCTCGCCGAGTTCCTCCGGCTGATCCAGGAGCAGCGCTGCAGCTTCCTCTTCATCGCCCCGCCCGTGGCCGTGGCCCTGGCCAAGCACCCCATGGTGGCCGAGTATGACCTCGGGTCGGTGCGCACCACCATGTCCGGCGCGGCGCCGCTGGACGGCGAGCTCGGCACGCGGCTCGGCGAACGGCTGGGCTGCCGGGTGCTCCAGGGCTATGGCATGACCGAGATGAGCCCGGTCTCGCACCTGATCCCGGTCGACGCCGACGACGTCCCGGTCAGTTCGGTGGGCTTCACGGTCCCCAACATGGAGTGCCGCCTGATGGACCCCGCCACCGGGGACGAGATCGAGATTCCCGCCGAGGGCACCAGTGCACCCGGACATCTGCTGTGCCGCGGCCCGAACGTGATGCTCGGGTACCTGAACCGGCCCGAGGAGACCGCGGACACGATGGACGCGGACGGGTTCCTGCACACCGGGGACATCGCGACGGTCCGCGCCGACGGGGTGGTCACGATCGTTGACCGGCTCAAGGAACTGATCAAGTACAAGGGCTACCAGATCGCCCCGGCCGAGCTTGAGGCGCTGCTGCTGACCCACCCGGGCATCGCGGACGCCGCCGTGATCGGCAGCGTGGACGAGGACGGCCAGGAGGTGCCCATGGCCTTCGTGGTGCGCCAGCCCGGGCCCGACGGCGACGCGCTGGACGAGGTTGCCGTCGAGGACTTCGTGGCCGCGAAGGTTGCCCCGTTCAAGAAAATCCGCCGGGTGCAGTTCATCGACGCCGTGCCGAAATCGGCTTCGGGCAAGATCCTGCGCCGGGTGCTGAAGAACCCGCACCCGGCGCAGCAGGCCTGAGCCCCTGAGCCCATGAGCCGCCGGAGGCGGCCGGGGCCGCTATTCCGGTGAGTCGGTCTTGGCGATGTAGACGTCGCAGGGGGCGTTGTGGGCCACGCTGTTCGCAACGCTCCCCAGTACGCGGCCCAGGCCGCGCATCCGCCGGTTGCCCACCACGATCATCCGGGCGCCGGTGCGCTCGGCCTCCTGGATCAGGGCCTCGGCAGGCTTGCCGCGCGCCGCGGAGTAGGTCACGGCCGTGCCTTCGGACTGCAATTTCTCGGCCACGCCCTTGGCGACCGTCTCGGCGTCGCCGGCGTCGGAGACGATCCACTGGTCGCTGCCGCTGCCGAACACCTGCGTCCGGTCGCTGTCGAAGGCGCTGACGACGTGGAGGGTGGCACCGAGGGAAGCGGCCAGGTCGCGCGCGGTGTGCGCGGCGCGCAGGGCAGTTTCGCTGCCGTCGACGCCGACGACGATGATTCCGGACATGAGGTCTCCTCTAATTCAGGCGGGCCAGACAATCAGTTCAGGCTATAACGCCCCGACGGCTTCCCGCAGGACCGGCGCCAGTCTGCGCACGCCTTCCTCGATCGCCTGGGCCGGGACGGCGCTGAACGCGAGCCGCAGCTTGTTCGAGGGTTCGTCGGAGGGGCTGAATGCGGCGCCCGGAATGAAGACCACCCCGGCGTCGATCGCCTTCTGCAGCAGCGGGTACGTGTCGATGCCCTCCGGCAGGGTGACCCAGACGAAGAAGCCGCCCTCGGGCCGGGTCCAGCTGAGCCCCTCCGGCATGTACTCCTCCAGGGCCGCCAGCATCGCCTCGCACCGCTCCCGGTAGAGGCCGCGGTAGGTGGCGATCTGGCCCTGCCAGTCGTAGTCGCGGAGGTAGGCCGAGACCAGCATCTGGTTCAGCGTCGGCGGGCACAGGGTGACCGCCTCGGAGGCGAGGTAGTAGCGGCGCTGCAGGTGGGCGGGGACCAGCGCCCAGCCGATCCGCAGGCCGGGGGCGAAGATCTTGGAGAAGGATCCCATGTAGATGACGTCGTCCGGGTTCGCGGCGCGCAGCGGCGTCAGCGGGTGGCCGTCGAAGCGCAGCAGCCCGTAGGGGTTGTCCTCCAGGATGATGATATTCGCGTTACGGCATATATCAACGACCTGCTGCCGGCGCTCGGCGGCCAGGGTGATGCCGGAGGGGTTGTTGAAGCTGGGGATGGTGTAGAGGAACTTGATGTTCTTGCCCTCGGCCTGCAGGGCGGCGATCCGCGCCTCCAGTTGCTCCGGGACGATGCCGTCGCCGTCCATCGGAATGGTGGCAACCTGCACCTGGTAGGCCTCGAAGGTGTTCAGCGCGCCGACGTAGGTGGGGTCCTCCACCAGGACCACGTCGCCGGGGTTGCAGAAGACCTTGGTGGCCACGTCCTGGGCGGACTGGGAGCCCGCCGTAATGACGATGTTCTCCGGGGCGGCGTCGACGATTCCCTCGGCGGCCATCACCTCGCAGATCTGGCGGCGGAGTTCCTCGGTGCCCTGGCCGCCGCCGTACTGGAGGGCGGTCAGGCCCTCCTCGGCGATGATCCGGGCCGCCGATTCCGCGAGCCGGTCCAGCGGGAGGGACTGGAGGTACGGGCTGCCCCCGGCGAGGGAGACGAGCCCGGGCCGCAGGGAGATGTCGAAGACGTCCCGCACCGCCGATTGCTTGATGTTTGCTGCGCGCTCCGAGAAGAGTTCCTCGTGGCGGTGGGCGGACGTAGCCGCGCGTTCGATTGCGTCAATGGCCTCGGCCGGCAGGACAGCGCCGGCGGCATCAAGTGTTTCGTGGGTCACACTCTCAGGATACAGCGCTTGTTGTCGTGGGGAAAACTTTTGTTCACAAGAAAACTCGCAGACGAAAGCCCCCGGCGGCCAGGGGCCGGCCGGGGGCTTCCGGTGCGGGGAGACTAGGCCGCGTCGGCGGTGCGGGCCTCTTCGATGGCCTGGAAGACACCCTTGATCTGCTCCACGACCTCGGCGTCGTCCTTCGGGTGGACCTCGGCGAAGCGGACCATGGAGCCCGGGACGGCGAGCTTGACGTCCTCGAGGACGCGGGCGCCGGCGATCCCGGCGGCCTTGCGCGCCTCGTCCTGGGCCCAGACGCCGCCGTACTGGCCGAAGGCGGTGCCGACGACGGCGGTGGGCTTGCCGTTGAGGGCGCCGGCGCCGAAGGGGCGGGACAGCCAGTCGATGGCGTTCTTCAGCGGGGCGGGAACGGTGCCGTTGTACTCGGGGGTGACCAGGAGCAGCGTGTCGGCCTCACTGGCGGCGGCACGCAGGGCGGCCGCGGCGGCGGGAACCTGGCCCTCGACGTCGATGTCCTCGTTGTAGAACGGGATGTCACCCAGGCTGTCGTGGATCACGACCTCCACCTGCTCCGGCGCGTTGAGCTGGATCGCCTCGGCGAGCTGGGCGTTGGTGGAGCCGGCGCGGAGGCTGCCGACGAGGGTGAGGACGGTGGTGCTGGACATGGAGTCTCCTTCGTGTGCGCCGTGGGCGGCGCGTGGCTGATGGAACCGGCCCGGAGGCCTTCACGAAGGTAAACGGACTGTGGTCCGTTTATTATTCCCGGCGGCTAGGATGTGGAGCGTGAGCCACATCCCCCTCCGCCCCGGCATGCCGGGGTCCGCGCCCGGCGCCGCCCTGCCCGCTGCGGCCGGAAAGCCGTCCGAGCGCCGGGATGCCGCGCGCAACCGCGAGCTCCTGCTGGCCGCCGCCCGGGAATTGATCGCCGCGGGCGGCGCGGAGGCCCTCACCATGGATTCCCTCGCCGCACGGGCCGGCGTGGGCAAGGGCACGGTGTTCCGCCGCTTCGGCAGCCGGGCCGGGCTGATGGTGAGCCTGCTCAGCGACGCGGAGGCGGAGTTCCAGGGCCTGTTCATGTTCGGTCCGCCGCCCCTGGGTCCCGGCGCCCCGCCCCTGGACCGGCTGGTGGCCGTGGGTGCCGCCCGGATCCGCTGGGTGCTGGAATTCGGCGACCTGGCCCGGGCCGCGGATGAATCCCCCTACAACCGGTTCGACGTCCCGGCCGCCGTCCTCTGGCAGCGCCACCTGGAGATGCTGCTCCGTGAGGCGGGCTTCACGGCGGACCCCTGGCTGATGGCCGGATCGCTCAGCGTGACCCTCGAGCCGGAGCGCATCCTCTACGCCGTCCGGGTGCACCAGGTGTCCCCGGAACGGCTGGCGGAGTCCTGGCGTGAGCTGGCCGTCCGGGTGGTCGGCGCCGCGTAGGGTACGCCCTGTTCCGGCCGTCAGCCAAGTCAAATCAATTCAAGGGAATTATTCATAACGATCTGGTAGTGACGGTCCCGGATTGGCGCATTTCCCGCCCGGCCTCGCGATTTCTATGTGGTAGTTTCCTCTGGAATGTGACCCGCAACATACTGCCTTACGAGGCTGGCCGAAGGGCCTGCGGGTGGCCACGCACCTGCTGGCCTTGATCCCGGACCGACGGCGGAGACCCCCGTCACGCGGGGACTACGGAAGGATTCGCGCTGTGAACGAACTCATTAACCCGGCACCAGGACGGGCGCGCCTGCCCCGCCCGGCGGCGCCCTTTTCCGCAGCACAGTCGACGGCCAGCCTGACGTAGCCGCATGCTCCGCTACCTGGCCAAACGGGCCGTCACCTATGTCGTCATGATCTTCCTGACCACCAGTGCCGGATACTTCCTGGCGGTCACCAGCCTGCAGCCGGCGCTGCTGGAACAGGAACGCATCCCGCGCCCCACCCCCGAGCAGGTCGCCAACTCGTTCCGGCTCAAGGGCCTGGACCCCGCGCTGAGCCCCTGGGAACGCTACGTGGACTGGCTCACCGGCATCGTCACCCGCTGGGACTGGGGCCGCAGCCCCAACGGCGCCTACATCAACGCAGAGTTCGGCGACCGGGTCTGGATCTCCACGCGGCTCTTCCTCGCCTCGATCATCCTGACCCTGATCATTGGCGTCGCCCTCGGTGTCTACACCGCGGCCCGGCAGTACAAGTTCTCCGACCGCGCCATCACCTCCTACAGCTACCTGGTGTACATCGTGCCCGCACCGATCGCCTACTTCCTGGTGCAGCTGTGGGCCATCAACATCAACGAGACCGTGGGTGACCGGATCCTGTTCGTCACCGGAATCTCCACCCCGGCCTGGAGGGTGACGGCTGGGTGCAGTTCCTGGACATGCTCGCCCACTACGCCGTGCCCACCTTCGCCATCACGATCGTGGGCTGGGGCGCCTACCAGATCGCGCAGCGGCAGTACCTGCTGGACAACGTCAACGCCGACTTCGTCCGCACCGCCCGCGCCAAGGGCCTGACCCGCAACCAGGCCATCACGCGGCACGCCCTGCGCGTCTCCTTCATCCCGGTGGCCCAGAGCATCGCCTTCACCATCCCGGCGATCTTCGCCGGCGGCTTCTTCGCGGAGAAGATCTTCGCCTGGCACGGCGTGGGCTCGTGGAGCATCGACGCGATCGCCCTCCAGGACGTGAACGCAGCGACGGCCACCCTGGCGTACGGTTCCGTGATCTTCGCGATCGGCGCGATCCTCGCCGACTTCGCCACCACCCTTGTCGACCCGAGAGTGCGGGTGCAGTAGCCATGACCAACCTCAACGCCATCGACCCGGCCGCGGTCGCCGAGGAAGCAAAGATCGAGGACGGCGACGTCGTCATCGCCAAGTCGCGGATCATCCTCCGCCGCTTCCTGCGCAACAAGACCGCCGTCGCCGGCCTCGTCATCTTCATCCTCCTGACTCTGCTCTCCTTCTTCGGCGGGGCGCTCTCCAGCTGGGACAAGGAGACCATCGACCCGTTCAACATCGGCACCGAGCCCTCCGCCGAGCACCTGCTGGGCACCTCGCAGGCCGGCATCGACCTCTATGCGCTCACCGTCGAGGGGACCCGGGTCTCCATCCTCATCGGCCTGGTGGTGGGCCTGGTCTCGGTCCTGATCGCCGCCGTGTACGGCTGCACCATGGCCTACTTCGGCGGCAAGGTCGACAAGGTCATGCTCTTCATCCTCGAAGCGCTGATCATGATGCCGGCGCTGCTGGTGGTGGCCGTGGCCACCAGCGGAGGCGGGGACGGGCTCAAGAAGAGCCTGCCCAGCTGGCTGCTGCTGATCATCGTGCTGCTGGTCTTCAGCTGGATGGGCACCGCCCGCCTCATCCGGTCCCTCTCGATGTCCCTGATGCAGCGCGACTTCGTCAAGGCCGCCCAGTACATGGGCGTTCCCGCCCGGCGCATCGTCTGGCGTCACCTGGTCCCGAACATCGGCTCGCTGCTGGTGCTCGACATCACCCGCGGCGTCACCGGCGCCATCCTCTCCGAGGTCGCCTTCTCCTTCATCGGCATCGGCATCAAGGTCCCGGACGTGAGCCTGGGCGTGCTGATCGGCCAGGCCACCTCCCAGGTCTCCACCTTCCCGTGGATGTTCTGGGTGCCGCTGACCGTCATGTTCCTGCTCACCGGGTCCCTGGCAATGATGAACGACGGCCTCCGGGACGCGTTCGACCCCAGCTCCAGCTCGATTGGCAGCGCCAAGAAAAGGAAGAAGGCCACCGCATGAGCAGCGACTCCACCGGCCTCGGCACCGCCGAACGCCTCGATACCGCCGAACGCCTGCGCGCCGCCGGGCTACACAGCGCCGACAGGCACAACACAGACAGCGCGCCCGCGGGCGCCGTCCTCTCCGTCCGGGACCTGAACGTCCGGTTCAACACCGAGAACGGCGTGGTCCACGCCGTCCGCGGCGTCGACTTCGACCTGATGCCCGGCAAGACCCTCGGCATCGTGGGCGAATCCGGCTCCGGCAAGTCCGTGACCTCTATGGCCATCATGGGCCTGCTGCCGGAAACCGCCGACATCACAGGCTCGGTCCGGCTGCACGGCACCGAGCTGCTGGGCCTGAGCGACAAGGCCATGTGCCGCCACCGCGGCAACGAGATGGCGATGGTATTTCAGGACCCGCTGTCCTCGCTGACCCCGGTCTACACCGTGGGCGCCCAGATCATCGAGGCGCTCACCGTGCACAACCTCGGGATGAGCAAGCAGGCCAAGGAGGCGCGCGCCGTCGAACTCCTCGCCATGGTGGGCATCCCCAGCCCGAAGGACCGGCTCAAGGCCTTCCCGCACGAGTTCTCCGGCGGCATGCGGCAGCGGGTGATGATCGCCATCGCGATCGCCAACAACCCCCGGGTGCTGATCGCGGACGAGCCGACGACGGCGCTGGACGTCACCATCCAGGCGCAGGTGCTGGAGGTGCTGCACACCGCGCAGGAGGAGACCGGCGCAGCCGTCGTCATGATCACCCACGACCTCGGCGTCGTGGCCGGCATGGCGGACGACATCATGGTGATGTACGCGGGCCGGCCGGTGGAAACCGGCAGCGTCGACGACATCTACTACAACCCTCGGATGCCCTACACCATGGGCCTGCTCGGCGCCGTGCCCCGCGTGGACACCGCCGAGAAGAGCTCCCTGGTGCCGATCGAGGGCATCCCGCCGAACCTGATCAACGCCCCCACCGGCTGCTCCTTCGCGCCCCGCTGCCCGCTGGCCACGGAGGAATGCCTCGACGGCGAACCCGCGCTGCTGGCCGTCGGCGGCGCCGGGGACGGCACGCTCGAGCACCGCGCCGCCTGCATCAAGAGCGAAGAACTGGGTGCCGGGGTGGACGTGCACCGGATCTTCTCCGCCCCCGAGGTACCGGTCTCCCGCTTCGACGCCGTCCCGCGCGCCGACCGCAAGGCCGTGCTGGAACTCAACGACGTGCGCAAGCACTTCCCGCTGCTCAAGGGCTCCCTGATCAAGCGCAAGATCGGCACGGTCAAGGCCGTGGACGGGCTCAGCTTCGACATCCGCGAGGGCGAGTGCTTCTCGATCGTGGGCGAATCCGGCTGCGGCAAGACCACCACGCTGCTGGAAATCATGGAGTTCCACCGGGACCAGGACGGCGAGGTCACCATCGGCGGCCTGAGCAACAAGGCCGCCTCGGACGCGAAGACCAAGGCCGCCATGCGCCGGGAACTGCAGATGGTCTTCCAGGACCCCACCGGCGCCCTGGACCCGCGCTTCACCGTCTTCGAGGTGCTGGCCGAACCGCTGGAGAACTCCGGCATGGCCAAGCCCGCGATCCGGAAACGGATCATGGAGCTGATGGAGCTGGTGGGCCTGCAGCCTGACCACGTCAACCGCTTCCCCAACCAGTTCTCCGGCGGCCAGCGGCAGCGCATCGGCATCGCCCGGGCACTGGCGGTCAATCCCAAACTGGTGGTCCTCGACGAGCCGGTCTCCGCGCTGGACGTCTCGGTCCAGGCCGGCGTCATCAACCTGCTGGACCAGCTCCGCGCCGAACTGGGCCTGAGCTACCTGATGGTGGCCCACGACCTGTCCGTGGTGCGGCACATCTCCAACCGGGTGGCCGTCATGTACCTGGGCAAGATCGTGGAAATCGGCGACGTCGACGAGGTCTTCGACCGCCCCCGCCACCCCTACACCCGGGCGCTGCTCTCCGCGATCCCGGTGCCCGACCCGCGGCTGGAACGCACCCGGGAACGGATCATCCTGCAGGGTGACCTGCCCTCGCCGCTGGATGCGCCGCAGGGCTGCAACTTCGCGACCCGCTGCCCGGTCTTCGCCGCGCTTCCTCCCGCCAAGCAGGAGAAGTGCCTGACCATCGAACCCGTGCTCGAAAACGCGGCACAGCCCGAGGCGGCCCCGGGCCGCCCGGCCGGCGGTCCGCCGTCGGCCCCCACAGACCAGCAATTCGCCTGCTTCTACCCGGACGGCGACCTGGACGCGGACATGCTCGTAGTCCACGAAACCACCTGACCTACCCGTCAGGCGCAGCAGTGCAACAGATAAAAATGAGGGGAAAAATGAAGAATCTCACCAAGATCGGCGGCGTCACCGCCGTCGTGGCAGCTCTCGCGCTGACCGCCTGCGGCGGTGGCGGGGGCGGGTCGAAGGGCCCGGAAGCTGCCAAGGGCCAGGACTCGGGCAGCGACCTGTCCAAGCTCATCAGCATCAACGCCAAGGACCCGAAGGACCTGCAGCAGGGCGGCAAGCTCACCCTGCCGCTGGGCAACATCGGCCCGGACTTCAACGGCTTCTCCAACACCGGCAACAGTGCGGACAACACCGCCCTGCACCGCCCGATCGATGAGGCCGGCACCTGGGGCTGCTGGAACTTCGACTTCGACGGCACCGCCACGCCGAACAAGAACTTCTGCGAGGACGTCAAGAGCGATGTCAAGGACGGCAAGCAGACCATCACCATCAAGGTGAACCCGAAGGCCACGTTCAACGACGGCACCCCGATCGACGTGAAGACCTTCGAGAACACCTGGAAGATGCTCAACGGGCAGAACAAGGACATCGACATCGTCTCGTCCGGCGCCTACGAATTCGTCGACTCGGTCAAGGCCGGCGCCAACGACAAGGAAGTCGTTGTCACCACCACCCAGCCGGTGTACCCGCTGGACGCCCTGTTCACCGGCTTCGTCCACCCTGCGGTCAACACCCCGGAGATCTTCAACACCGGCTTCACCGGAGACATGCACCCCGAGTGGATGGCCGGCCCGTTCAAGGTCGACAAGTACGACACCGCCGCGAAGACCGTCACCATGGTCCCGAACGACAAGTGGTGGGGCACCAAGCCGGTGCTGGAAAGCGTCGTCTTCCGCCAGCTCGAGTCCAGCGCAGCGATCGCTGCGTTCAAGAACGGTGAGATCGATGGTGTGTCCGCAAACACCATCACGCCGTATAAGCAGCTCGACGGCACCAAGAACTCCGAGATCCGGCGCGGCCAGCGCCTGTTCGCCGGCGGCCTGAACATCAACGCCCAGAAGGCTCCGATGACCGACGTCGCCATCCGCAAGGCGATCTTCACCGCAGTTGACCGCGAGGCCCTCCGCAAGGTCCGCTTCAACGGGCTGAACTGGGAAGAGGAAAGCTCCGGCTCGATGATGCTGCTGCCGTTCTCGAAGTACTACCAGGACAACTACCCCGTCACCGAGACCGGCCCCGACGCCGCCAAGAAGGTCCTGACCGACGCCGGCTACAAGGCCAACGCCGCGGGCATCATGGAAAAGGACGGCGTTCCCGCCGCCTTCAAGATCAGCAACTTCGGTGACGACCCCACCACGCTCGCCTTCGCCCAGACCCTGCAGAAGCAGCTCCAGGCCGGCGGCATGGATGTCGGCATCGACCAGCGCGCCTCCGCCGACTTCGGCAAGGTCCTGGGCAGCCGCGACTTCTACCTGAGCGTCTCCGGTTACACCGTCGGCGCCGACGCGACCGACGCGGTCAAGCAGTTCTACGACTCCAAGACCAACGAGAATGAGCTCGGCGACGCCGACCTGGACGCGAAGATCAAGAAGCTCTCTACCATCGCCGACAATGCCGAGCGCAACAAGGCGGCCATGGAGGTCGAGAAGGAGCACATGGCGAAGTACTTCTCCATGGGCGTCGTGATGAACGGCCCGCAGATCTCCTTCGCCCGCACGGGCCTGGCGAACTACGGTCCCTCCCTGTTCAAGAGCCTGTCCCAAGTTCCGGACTGGACCACCATCGGCTGGGAAAAGAAGTAACCTCCCCACCGACACTTTCTCCGCGGTAGCGGACCATCGGGCGGCGCTCCCTCACACTGTGGGGGAGCGTCGCCTTTTTGTAGCCGAAACCGAGGGAGCGCCCTGCGTGTGCAAGGGGCCGGTACCGTGGACCCATGGCAGCCCCCTCGCATCCCCTCCGCACCGCCGTCGCCGGCTTCGGCCTCTCCGGCAGCGTCTTCCACGCGCCCCTGATCGCCGCGGACCCCGCCTATTCGCTGGAGGTCATCGCCACCGCGGACCCGGGCCGGCGCGCCGCGGCCGCCGACCGCTACCCGGGCGCCCGGCTCGTGGACACCCCGGAGGCCATCGTGGAAGCCGCGGACGGCCTGGACCTGCTGGTGCTCGGCACTCCGCCGGCCACGCACTACCCTCTCGCCCGCGCCGCGCTGGAGGCCGGGCTCGACGTCGTGGTGGACAAGCCGTTCACCGTGACCAGCGCCGAGGGCCGGGAGCTGACCGGCCTGGCCGGGCGGCTGGGCCGGGTGCTCACCGTATTCCAGAACCGCCGCTGGGACGGCGATTTCCTGACCGTCAGCGGTCTGCTGGCGGCCGGCAGCCTGGGCCAGGTGGCGCGCTTCGAGTCCCGGTTCGAGCGCTGGTCCCCGGCGGTCAGCAAGCCGTGGAAGGCGACGGCGACGGCGGCCGAGGGCGGCGGGGTGCTCTACGACCTGGGCACCCACCTGGTGGACCAGGCGTTGCGGCTCTTCGGGCCCGCCACGCTCACCCATGCCGAGCTGGCCGTGCGCCGGCCCGGCGGGGCCTCCGACGACGACGCCTTCGTGGCGCTGCGGCACGACTCCGGGGTGACGAGCCACCTCTGGATGAACCTGCTCTGCGCCCAGCAGGGGCCGCGGTTCCGGATCCTCGGCAGCGGCGGCGGGTTCACCAAACACGGCGTTGACCCGCAGGAACCCTACCTGGCTGCCGGCGGCAGCCCGCTGGACGCGGCGTACGGGGTCGAGGACACGGAGTGGGCCGGCCTGCTGGGCCGTGACGGCCACCTGGACCGGCTGCCCACCGAACGCGGCGCCTACCCGGAGTTCTACCGTCTGCTCGCGGAGAAAATCGCCGACGGCGGCGCGAACTCGCCCCTGCCCCTCCCGGTGGACCCCGCCGACGCCGTCGAAGGCCTGGAGATCATCGAGCAGGCAAGAGAAATCGCGGGGGAGAGGCCTTAACGCCCGAACGGCAGCCATCCGTACGGATGACTGCCGTTCAAACGGCTGACCGGTGTGAGTTACGCAGAGACGAGCTCGTGCCAGTCGGAGACCAGGGGCAGGTTGTGCGCCTCGGAGACGGAGCGGTGCGCGACCTTGCCGGCGGCGATGTTCAGGCCGGCGGCCAGGGCGGCGTCCCGATCGAACGCGGCCTTGACGCCCAGGTTGGCCAGCGCCACGCCGTAGCGCAGGGTGACGTTGGTCAGCGCGTAGGTGGAGGTGTTCGGTACGGCACCGGGCATGTTGGCCACGCAGTAGAAGATCGTGTTGTGGACCTTGTACGTGGGTTCCTGGTGCGTGGTGGGGTGGGTGTCCTCGAAGCAGCCGCCCTGGTCCACGGCGATGTCCACCAGGACCGAGCCCGGCTTCATCCGGGAGACCAGCTCGTTGGTGACCAGCTTGGGGGCCTTGGCGCCCGGGATCAGCACCGAACCGATGACCAGGTCGGCGTCGACCACGGACTTTTCGATCTCGTAGGCGTTGGACGCGACGGTCTTCAGGCGGCCCTGGTACTGGGCGTCCAGTTCGCGCAGGCGGTTGATGTTGATGTCCAGGATGGTGACGTCGGCGCCGAGGCCCAGGGCCATGGCGGCGGCGTTGGTGCCGGCCACGCCGGCCCCCAGGACAACGACCTTGGCCGGACGGACGCCCGGGACGCCGCCGAGCAGCACGCCCTTGCCGCCGGCCGGGGCCATCAGCGAGGTGGCGCCCACCTGGACGGACAGGCGGCCGGCGACCTCGGACATGGGGGCCAGCAGCGGCAGCGCGCGGCCCTCCTGCACGGTCTCGTAGGCGATCGCGGTGACGCCGGAGTTGATCAGTTCCTGGGTCAGTTCCGGCTCGGCGGCCAGGTGCAGGTAGGTGAAGAGGATCAGGCCCTTGCGGAAGCGGTGGTACTCGGCCTTGACCGGCTCCTTGACCTTCATCACCATGTCGGCGCGGGCCCAGACGTCGTCGGCCTCGGCGACGATCTCGGCGCCGGCGATGGCGTATTCCTCGTCCGTGATGCCCGAGCCCAGGCCCGCGCCGCGCTCCACCAGGACGGTGTGGCCGTGGTGGCGGAATTCGTGCACGCCGGCCGCCGTGATGGCGACGCGGAATTCGTTGTTCTTGATCTCTTTGGGGACACCGATGATCATGTGTGAAGCTCCAAAGTGGCGGCCTGGCCGGCCGGGTGTACGGGGGAAGTCGTGATTCCAGAATAGGACCGGCTGTGAGGCAGGCGACAGGGACGTCCTGCCCGCCCGACGCCAAAACCCCGCCATTCCGGGGATGTTATCCGGCGCGGTTCGACAGATGTCGAGGGTGCGGGCGGCAGGTGTCGCCTGCTGTCCGGAGCGGTCCGGCTTCGCCGCGGCCCGGGCGGGGCAGTACTGTGGCAGCATGCAGCAGCAGGACGTCGAGCAGCTCGTGGAGCGCGTGGCCATGCGGCTGGGGCGCGGGCTGTCCCTGGAGGACCTCGACGGTGTCCTGCTCGCCTACTCCTCCAACCAGTCCGCCGCGGACCGGGTCCGGGTGAACTTCCTGCTCAGCAAGCGCGTCCCGGTGGACGTCAGCGCCTGGCAGCTCTCGCACGGCATCGCCACCGCGGTCCGGCCGGTGGTGGTCCCGGCGAACGAGGAGCTGGGCATGCTGGGCCGGGTCTGCGTTCCCCTGCTGGTCCGCGGCTTCCGGGTGGGCTACCTCTGGGTCCAGCTCGACGCCGGAGAGCCCACCGCCGCCTCCGTCCTGGCCCAGCTGCCGGACGTGGCCCGCGACCTGGAGCAGCTCTCGGCACTGCTCCTGGACTCCAACACCGCCGAATCCGAGTTCCGCCGCCGCCGGGAACGGGAGTTCCTGGCCGCCTGCCGCGGGGAGGCGAACGCCGTCGCCGCCGTCGCGGGCTGGAAGGAAGTCCAGGGCCGCGGGCCCTGGCAGCTGGTCACCGTGCTCGACGCCGACGGCTGGGCCGAGGGATCGGACCCCGCGGACGCCATGCTGGTTCACCGCTCCGCCGCACTGCAGGCCACCATCGGCGTGGACGCGGCCCTCTTCAGCGCCGGGACGGAGACCCACGCGGTGATCCTGTTCAAGGAGTCCACCGGCCGGGCGGACCACGCCCAGGTGCTGGTCCACTATCAGCTGGAGCTGGCCAAGCGCTCCGGCCGGCCCGTCCGGCGGATCATCCTGGGCACCTCGGAGGGATTCTCCCGGCCCCGGGGTCTCGTGGAGGCCTACCAGCAGTCGCGACAGGCGGCGCAGGCGGCCGCCGTCGATCCGCAACTGGGGGAGCTGGTGGACTGCCGGGCCACCGGGATCTACCAGTTGCTGGCCTCCGCGGGCGGCGGCGCCGGGGCCTGGGCCGATGCGGGGTCGGTGCACTTCCGCACCCTGGCCGACCACGACCGGAACGGGGAGCTCTTGCCGGTGCTGGAGCTGTTCTACGACAACGACGGCTCGGTCCAGGATGTCGCGGCGAAGCTGCACCTGCACCGCAGCAGCATCTACAACCGGCTGGGACGGGTCCGGCAGCTGCTGGGCGTCGACCCGCTCAAGGGCCTGGTCCGGCTGGAACTGCACGCGGCGCTCAAGGCGCGGCGCTGGGCAGAACGGCCGAGGATTTAGCGGGAACAGATCTAGCGGGAATCTACCGCTCGTCCGGCTCCGGGCCCTCGTGCACGGAGTCGCGCGGGGCCTGCCGGGCCGTTTCCCGCCGCCGGCGCGTGAGCCGGCTTTCGGTCCAGAGGGCGACGGCGACGAAGACCACGCAGCTGGCCATGAAGGAGGCGGTGTTGTTCAGCCCCATCAGGTTTCCGAGGATGCCGGTGATCACCATGGCGGCGATGCCGGCCAGGATGTGCCACCCTCTGAACTTACCCACAATTCCAGCGTAACCCCGGGCTCCGCCGCACTTTCGCCCCGGGGCCGGATTGTTGCTTGATCCTTATCACGCCGTCAGGATTCTTCGACGGAATCGGCGGACTCGGCAGGCTCCCCGGCCGCGGCTCCGCTCTTCTTCTGCGTCTCCAGCCAGGCCATGATGTCCGCCAGCCGGATCCGCCGGTGCGTCCCGCGGTACTGGACCGGGATCTCGCCGCGGTCCGTCATGTTGCGCAGGTAGGTGTGCGAGATGCCCGCCAGCTCGGCCGCCCGGGAGGTGGTCAACATCTCCTCGACGCTGCTGACCGTGACGGATTCGCCGCGGCTGAAGCGCTGCAGCAGATCCACGACGGCGTCCCGGGCGGAGGAGGGCAGCCGGTGGACCGTCCCGTCGACGAAGACGGTGACGTCAGTGCTGCCGTCGAGGGCGTAGCGGAGGGCCTGGGCGTCCTCGGCGGGGAGCGCGGCGGTGACCCGGGGCGCGATGAGTGTCATGGACTGCATCCTAGCGTCCCGGGCCCGTCGCGTCGGCTGCTTGAGAGGCCCAGGTGAGAGGCCAGCTGAGAGACCCGGTCAGAGGCCCAGTTCCTCCAGGACCGGAAGCTTGGCCCGGACCCAGGCGCGCGCGTCCGTGGCGCTCGGGGCGGACAGGGCCAGCTTCGCCAGTTCCTGCGCCTCGGCCAGGGACACGGTCTTCAGGACCGCGGCCACGGCGGCGATGGAACGGGCGGTCATGGACAGGGTGGTCACGCCCAGGCCGGTGAGGACCACGGCCAGGGCCGGGTCCGCCGCGGCCTCGCCGCAGACACCTACGGACTTGCTGTGTCCCTCGGCCACGGAACCCTCCACGGTCAGCCCCACCAGGCGGAGCACGGCGGGCTGCCACGGGGTGTTCAGGCCTGCCAGCGGGCCGAGCTGCCGGTCCGCGGCCATGGCGTACTGGGTCAGGTCGTTGGTGCCCAGGCTGGCGAAGGAGACCTCGCGCAGGATCGCTTCGGCGGTCAGGGCGGCGGACGGGACCTCCACCATGACGCCGGGGGTCTTGAGGCCGGCCTCCGCGCACATAGTAGCGAAGCGGGCCGCTTCCTCGGCGGTGGAGATCATCGGGGCCATCACCCAGACGTCGGCCTCGGATTCGGCCGCGGCGCGGGCGATCGCCTGCAGCTGGCGCTCCAGCACCCCGGGGGTGGTCAGGTCGGTGCGGTAGCCGCGGACGCCGAGCGCAGGGTTGGGCTCGGTGGCGTCGGTGAGGAACGGCAGCGGCTTGTCAGCGCCGGCGTCCAGGGTGCGCAGCACCACCTTCTTGCCGGGGAAGGCGTCGAAGACCTCCTTGTAGGCGGCCGCCTGCTCGTCCACGCTCGGTTCGTTGTCGCGCTCGAGGAAGCAGAACTCGGTGCGGAACAGTCCCACGCCCTGGGCGTTGAGCCGTGCCGCGGCCGCGGCGTCCTTGCCGCCGCCGACGTTGGCCAGCAGCGGCACCTGGTGCCCGTCCGCCGTCGTTCCGGTGCCGTCGAAGTCGGCCAGCAACGACGCCGTCGCTGCCCACTGCTCGGCCGCGTGGCGCTGCTCCTCGCCGGGTTCGGCGGTGATGGTGCCGGCGGCGCCGTCGACGTAGACCTCGGTGCCGTCGGCCAGGGCGTCAACCCCGGCGGCCGCCACGACGGCGGGCAGGCCGAGCGAGCGGGCGATGATCGCGGTGTGGGACTGCGGGCCGCCGCCGGCCGTGAGCAGGGCAAGGACCTTCTCGGGGTCCAGGGTGGCGGTGTCGGCCGGGGCGAGGTCCTCGGCGATGAGGATGAAGGGTGTCTCGGCGCTGGGGATGCCGGGGGCGGGCACGCCGCGCAGTTCGGCGACGATCCGGGCGCGGACGTCCAGGACGTCGGTGGCGCGTTCGGCCATGTAGCCGCCGAGGTTGTGCAGCATCTCCGAGACGGAGGCGCCGGCCTCCCAGATGGCCCGCTGGTTGGAGGTGCCGCGGGCGATCAGCTTCCCGGCGGTCTTCAGCAGCATGGTGTCCGTGGCCATCAGGGCGGTGGCCTCCAGCACGGCCTTCCCGTCACCGCTGACGGTCTGGGCGCGGTTCTTGAGCTGGTCGTGCACGGCCCTCGCGGCGGCCTTCAGCGCGGCCGTCGCATCCTCGGCGGAGACGCCGGCGGGCAGCTGCTCGCCGGCGGGCGGCTCGCTGACCGGTTTGGGCATCTGACGGATGGTGCCGATGATCCGGCCGGGGCTGACGCCTACACCTTGGAAGTTCTGCACTGAAAGTCCTCATTCTCTGCCGTGAGCCAGTAAGACGGTCCAGATGCCGCTGCTGAGCCGCTAGACCCTAGATTTCCCGCGGCCGTCCACTACGTCAACCCGGAACCCGAAGCACCTGAAAAAGTCGATGGAAAAAAGTGTTGTGATGCACTTCATATAGCGTTGCTATAGGTGCTAGGGTAGCGGCTATGAGTATCGATGGCCAGCTACCGCCCAAAATCCGGCTGCTCCGCGCAGCCGCCGGACTGCTGGCCAAATCCGGAGGCGCCGCCGTCTCCACCCGCCAGATCACGCAGCTGGCCGGAGTCACGGCACCCACGCTCTACCACCACTTCGGGGACAAGGAAGGCCTGTTCGATGCCGTCGTAGCGGCCGGCTTCGAGGAGTACGTGGCGGGGGAGCGGGACTTCGAACCGTCCGGCCGTCCGTTGGAGAACATCCGGCGGATGTGGGACAAGCACGTCCAGTTCGGCCTGAAGCAGCCCGAGCTGTACCTGGTCATGTTCGGTAACATCCGCCCCGAAAGCCGCCCCGCCGTCGTCGCCGACGCCGAGGCGCTGCTCGAGGGCATGCTGAACAAGGCCGCCGTGGCCGGCCATCTGGCCGTCCCGCCCAAGGAAGCGGCGCGCAGCATCCTGGCCGCGAATGTGGGCGTGACCCTGATGCTCATCACGGAGAAGGCCCCGGAACGGAACCTGGAGCTCTCGGCCATGACCCGGGACGCCATGATCTTCGCCGTCTCCACCGACCTGGCCCGCGAGGCCGACCCGGAAGACCCCGGCAAGTCGCCGGTGGTGGTGGCCGCGATCGCCCTGAACGCGGCCCTGCAGTCCTCGCACTCGGACCAGCTCTCCAGCTCTGAACTCAAGCTCTTCCTCGAATGGCTCCACCGGATCTCCATCAGTTCCACCAGCTAGCTCGTCGAAATATCGGACACTCCTGCGGTGCAGCAGGAAAACACGGTTAGGAAATCACATGGCAACAGAGACAGTTGCGAAACCCCGTAGCAGCGTGCGGGTCGGCGTCCAGAAATTTGGCACCTTCCTCTCGGGCATGATCATGCCGAACATCGGCGCCTTCATCGCCTGGGGCATCATCACCGCCTTCTTCATCCCGGCGGGCTTCACCCCCAACACCGAACTGGCCAAGCTGGTCGGCCCCATGATCACCTACCTGCTGCCGCTGCTGATCGGCTACACCGGCGGCCGGATGGTCTACGGCGTCCGCGGCGGCGTCGTCGGCGCGGCGGCCACCATGGGCGTGATCGTCGGTACCGACATCCCGATGTTCATCGGCGCCATGATCATGGGCCCGCTCACAGCCTGGATCATGAAGAAGCTCGAAAGCCTCTGGGAGAACAAGGTCAAGCCCGGCTTCGAGATGCTGATCGACAACTTCACCGCCGGCATCGTCGCCGCCATCATGGCCATCTTCGGCATGCTGGTCATCGGCCCTGTGGTCAAGGCCTTCAGCAACGGCGCCAGCGCCGTCGTCGAATTCCTGGTCAACAACGGCCTGCTGCCTTTCACCAGCATCTTCATCGAACCCGCCAAGGTGCTGTTCCTGAACAACGCCGTCAACCACGGCATCCTCACCCCGCTGGGCACCGAACAGGCCCTCGCCCAGGGCAAGTCCATCCTGTTCCTGCTCGAGGCCAACCCCGGCCCCGGCGTCGGCATCCTGCTCGCCTACATGCTGTTCGGCAAGGGCATGGCGAAGGCCTCGGCCCCCGGTGCCGCGCTGATCCAGTTCGTCGGCGGCATCCACGAGATCTACTTCCCGTACGTGCTGATGAAGCCGATCATCATCCTCGCCGCGATCGGCGGCGGCATGACCGGCATCTTCACCCTGGTTCTCACCGGCGCCGGCCTGCGCTCGCCGGCCGCTCCGGGCAGCATCATCGCCGTTTTCGCTGCCACCCCGGCGGACAGCCTGGTGGGCGTCGCCCTGTCCGTGCTGCTGGCCGCCGCGGTGTCCTTCGTGATCGCCTCCGTCATCCTCAAGGCCAGCAAGGACGTCGAGGGCGATGAGCTCGGCGCCGCGACCACCCGGATGGAAACCATGAAGGGCAAGAAGAGCTCCGTCTCCTCCGCCCTGACCGGTGGCGCCGCGGGCGCCGGTGCCGGCGGCGTGGCCGTACTGGCCGGACCGGTGAAGAACATCGTCTTCGCCTGCGACGCCGGCATGGGCTCCTCCGCGATGGGCGCCTCGGTGCTGCGGAACAAGATCAAGGCCGCTGGCTACCCGGACGTCAAGGTCACCAACTCCGCCATCGCGAACCTCTCGGACAGCTACGACGTCGTCATCACCCACCAGGACCTGACCGAACGGGCCCGTCCTGCTACCTCCAGCGCTGTGCACGTCTCCGTAGACAACTTCATGAACTCGCCGCGCTATGACGAGATCGTGGAACTGGTCCGCAGCAGCAACGCCCCGGCGGACGCCTCGGGCGCCGCTGCTGCTGCGGCCCCCGCCGCCGGAACCGCCACCGCGGAAACCGGTTCGGCAGCGCCGTCGGACATCCTGGTGGCCGACAGCGTGGTCCTGCAAGGCTCCGCCACCACCCGTGACGGTGCAATCGACGAGGCCGGCCGGCTCCTGCTGAACCGCGGCGCCGTCGACTCCGGCTACCTGGACGCCATGCACGAACGCGAGGAGTCCGTCTCCACCTACATGGGCAGCTTCCTCGCCATCCCGCACGGCACCAACGCCGCCAAGGACCACATCATGAAGTCCGCGGTGTCCGTGGTCCGGTACCCGGAGGGCATCGACTGGAACGGTAAAGAGGTCAAGTTCGTCGTCGGCGTCGCCGGCGTGAACAACGAGCACCTGCAGATCCTCTCCTCGATCGCGAAGGTGTTCACCAACAAGGCGCAGGTCGCACAGCTGGAGGCGGCCACCACCGTCGACGAAGTGCTGGACCTGCTGGGAAAGGTCAATGACTAGTGAAGGCTGTTCATTTCGGAGCCGGGAACATCGGCCGAGGGTTTGTCGGGCTGCTGCTGCACGAGGCGGGCTATGAGGTGGTGTTCGCGGACGTCGCGGACGCGCTGATCTCCCAGCTCGCCGCGGCGGACAGCTACCGGGTGCACGAGGTGGGGGAGACCCCGGCCGTGCGCACGGTGGACAACTTCCGCGCGCTGAACTCCGGCAGCCAGGAGGACGCAGTCGTCGCTGAGATCGCGACGGCGGACGTCGTCACCACCGCCGTCGGGCCGCACATCCTCAAGTTCGTGGCGCCCGTGATCGCCAAGGGGATCGCGGCCCGTGCGGCGGGGCTGGCTCCGCTGCAGGTGATGGCGTGCGAGAACGCCATCAATGCGACGGACATCCTGAAATCCGAAATCACCGCCCAGTGGGATCCGGCCGCCGGCGACCTGGCGGCCGCCGCGGTGTTCGCCAACACCGCCGTGGACCGGATCGTGCCCAACCAGGAAGCCGGCCAGGGCCTGGACGTCACCGTCGAGACCTTCTACGAGTGGGTCATCGACCGGACGCCGTTCGGGGACCGCCAGCCGGTCATCCCGGGCGCCACGTTCGTGGACGACCTGGGCCCCTACATCGAGCGGAAGCTGTTCACCGTCAACACCGGGCACGCCTCCGCGGCGTACTTCGGTTTCGACGCCGGGCTGGAGAAGATCTCGGACGCCATGGCGGACCAGGACGTGGCCGCGGACGTGCGGGCCGTCTTGGACGAGACCAAGGAACTGCTGGTGGCCAAGCACGGCTTCAACCGTGACGAGCAGGAAGCCTACGTGCAGAAGATCCTGGGCCGCTTCACCAACCCGTACCTGCCGGACACCGTGAACCGGGTGGGCCGGGCACCGCTGCGCAAGCTCAGCCGGCACGAGCGCTTCATCGGACCGGCCGCCGAGCTGGCCGAGCGGGGCATCGTCCCGGAGGCGCTGCTCGGGGCGATGGCCGCCGCGCTGCGGTTCAACGACCCGGCCGATGCCGAGGCCGTGGAGCTGGGCCAGATCCTGGCGTCCTCCAGCCCGGAGGACGCCACCGCCCGGATCACCGGCCTGGAGCCGACCCATCCGTTGTTCCCGGCCGTCTGCGCCCTGGTCACGGAGGCCAAGGCCGCGCTCTGACGGCGTCCTGCTGCACCAATAACAACGCTGCACCAACAACAACGGGCCCTCCCTCACATGTGAGGGAGGGCCCGTTGTTTTGGTGCGGGACCTGAGCGAGCGTCAGGGGCGGGCGGCGGCCGTTTCGGCGTCGGCCATGGACTTCCACTCGGCCACCCGGGCCTGGTGCAGCGGGGACCGCCGGACGACGGCGAACGCGACGCCCAGGATGGCGAACCACAGCGGGGTGACCAGCAGCGCCACCAGGGTGTCCGGCTGGGTGGTCAGCGCCCAGACCAGGAACGCGAAGAACGCGAACACCACCCACACCATCGGGATGCCGCCGGGCATCTTGAAGGTGGAGGCGTCGTGCAGCTTCGGCCGGCGCTTCCGGAAGACCAGGTAGCTGGCCAGGATGATGCTCCAGACGAACATGAAGCAGACAGCGGAGACGGTGGTGACCATGTCGAACGCGGTGCCCACGTCCTTGCCCGCGTAGAGCAGCACGACGCCGGCGAGCAGCAGCACGCAGGAGAGGAACAGGGCGTTCTGCGGGACCTTGCGGCTGGAGAGCCGGCCAAAGACCTTGGGGGCGTCGCCGTCGTTCGCCAGGCCGTAGACCATCCGGGACGTGGAGTAGATGCCGGAGTTGGCCGAGGACATCGCGGAGGTCAGCACCACCAGGTTCACCACCGTGGCCGCCATGCCGAGGCCGGCCAGGGAGAACATCGCGATGAAGGGGCTCTGCCCGGCCTTGAAGCCGGTCCACGGGGTGACGGACATCAGGATGATCAGGGCGCCGACGTAGAACAGCATGACACGCAGCGGGATGGCGTTGATGGCCCGGGGCAGGTTGTGCTCCGGGTTCTTGGTCTCCGCCGCCGCGGTGCCCACCAGTTCGATGCCGACGAAGGCGAACACGGCGATCTGGAAGCCCGCCACGAAGCCCATGAACTCCTTGGGGAAGAAGCCGCCGTGGCTCCACAGGTTGCTGAAGGAGGCGGTGCCGGCGTTGGACTGGAAGCCGGTGAAGATCATAACCAGGCCCACCACGATCAGCGCGACGATCGCCACGATCTTGATCAGCGCGAACCAAAACTCCGTCTCGCCGAAGGCCTTGACCGTCGGCAGGTTCAGCAGCAGCAGGATGACGATCGTGGCGATGCCGGGGACCCAGAGTTGGATGCCGGGCCAAAGCTCCTCGGCGTAGCCGGCGATCGCGATCACGTCGGCGACGCCGGTGACCACCCAGCAGAACCAGTAGGTCCAGCCGGTGAAGAAGCCGGCCCACGGTCCCAGCAGGTCGCCCGCGAAGTCGCTGAAGGACTTGTAGTTCAGGTTGGAGAGCAGCAGCTGGCCCATGGCGCGCATCACGAAGAAGAGCATGAAGCCGATGATCATGTACACAAAGATCACGGACGGGCCGGCCACCGAGATGGTCTTGCCGGAGCCCATGAAGAGTCCGGTGCCGATGGCGCCGCCGATGGCGAGCAGCTGGATGTGGCGGTTGCTCAGCGAGCGGGCGAGGTGGGGCTCGGTGTCCCGGCTGGAGGCAGTTCTTTGCCCCGCGGTGGTCTGTTCGGGCATATCAACGATCCTTCGAATGGTCCGCCGAAGGGGTGACGGCGGTTACAAATCAGCCCTCCTAAAGTACAGGTTTAGCCCGCGGGGTGCGTTATGGGTCGTCCCGCGGCCATCCTTGACTCTTAGGCACCCTAACTGTTAGGCTTCCTAAGTATGAACGATGAGACCCCCGGCGAGGACCTGCTCGCCCTGGCCCAGGACTTCCGCGAGGCGCTGCGGCACAGCATCTACCTGGTGCGCCGCCTCGACGCCGACGGCGAGCTCAGCGCCGCCCAGATCAGCACCCTCAAGATGCTGCTGGAGGCGGACTCCGACGGCGGCGTCCGGGTGGGCGAGATCGCCCGGAACCAGGGCGTCAAGGTCCCCAGCGCCACGGAGCAGATCATCAAGCTCGAACGCGCGGGCCTGGTCCATCGGGAGGCGGACCCCGCCGATTCCCGGGCCGTCCGCGTCCGCCTCACCGCCGCGGGGCACACCGCCGTCGAGTCCGCGAACGCCCGCCGCAACGCCGTCATGGCGCAGATCCTCGGCGGCCTCCCGGAGGAGGACCGGCGGGCCCTGGCCGCCGCCATGCCGGTGATTGGCCGGATCAACGAATCCGTCCAGACCTGACCCGCGGCCACCGCGCCGGCGCCGCCCGGCGCCACACAGACCACCCCGTACACCCACGACCCTAGGAGCGCCCTCCATGGACGGCCAGCTCACGGCCCCAGCGCCGGAAGCATCATCAACCCTCGAAGCCGAAAAGGCCTCGTTCCTCAAGCAGCCGAAGGCGGTGTGGGCCACCGCCCTCGCGGCCGTCTTCGCCTTCATGGGCATCGGCCTGGTGGATCCCATCCTCCCGGCCATCGCCAAGAACCTGGAGGCCACCCCCAGCCAGGTCTCGCTGCTGTTCACCAGCTACTTCCTGGTCACGGCCATCGCCATGCTCATCACGGGCTTCGTCTCCTCCCGGATCGGCGGCAAGCGCACGCTGCTGACCGGCCTGGCGATCATCGTGGTCTTCGCCTCCCTCTCCGGTTTCTCCGGATCCGTCGGTGAGCTCGTGGGCTTCCGCGCCGGCTGGGGCCTGGGCAACGCCCTCTTCGTGGCCACCGCCCTCGCCGTGATCGTCGGCGTCGCCAGCGGCGGCGCCGGAATTGCGATCATCCTCTACGAGGCCGCCCTCGGCCTGGGCATCTCGCTCGGTCCGCTGCTCGGCGCCCTGCTGGGCGGCTGGCAGTGGCGCGCCCCGTTCTTCGGCACCGCCGTGCTGATGGCCGCCGCCTTCATCGCCCTGATTGCCCTGCTGCCCAAGACGCCGCTGCCCGAACGTAAGGTCCGGCTCCGCGACCCGCTGCTGGCCCTGGGCCACAAGGGCCTGCGCACCACCGCAGCCAGCGGCCTGTTCTACAACTACGGCTTCTTCACCATCCTGGCCTTCACCCCGTTCATCCTCGGGATGGACGCCTACGGCATCGGCGCGGTCTTCTTCGGCTGGGGCGTCGCCGTCGCCGTGTTCTCCGTCTTCGTGGCCCCCGCCCTGCAGCGCCGCTTCGGCGCCGTCCGGGTCCTCTCCGGCACGCTGGCCCTGCTGCTGCTGGACCTGGTGGGCCTGGGCCTGTCCGCGGGCCACTCGGTGCCCGCCGTCGTCGCCCTCGTGGTGGTCTCCGGCGCCCTGCTGGGCGTGAACAACACGATCTACACCGAACTGGCCATGGGCGTCTCCGACTCCCCGCGTCCGGTGGCCTCCGCCGGCTACAACTTCGTACGCTGGATGGGCGGCGCGCTCGCGCCGTTCGCCGCCGCCCAGCTGGGCGAGAACTTCGGCCCGCAGGTGCCGTTCTTCGCGGCCGCCGTCGCCATGGCCGTGGCCATCGCGGTGGTCCTCGGCGGACGCCGGTTCCTCAGCACGCACGAACCGCACCTGGTCTAACCGCCTGGTAGTCAACAAGGTCGGGCCCATGTTTCCGCGGAAACATGGGCCCGACCTTGTGCTTCTACTGGCTGGGCTGCCTACTGGGCTGCCCGCTGGGCGGCTTACTTCTTGGCGGAACCCTTCGGGACGAACAGCGTCTCGGCGTGCTCCAGGGCCATGCCGTTGGTCTCCGGGACCTTGAACATCACGAAGAAGAACGACGCCGCCGCGAACAGGGCGTACATGGCGTAGGTCAGCGGCAGCGACGCGGCGGCCATGACGGGGAAGCTCAGCGTGATGGCGAAGTTCGCGATCCACTGGGCGGCCGCGGCCAGGCCGAGCGCGCGGGCGCGGATGCGGGACGGGAAGATCTCGCCCAGCAGCACCCACACCAGCGGGCCCCAGGAGGCGCCGAAGCTGATGACGAAGACGTTGGCGGCCACGAGCGCCGCCGGGCCCCAGCCGCCGGGGAGGGTGATGTTCTCACCCGAGCCGGTCGCGGAGCCGAAGGCCAGGGCCATGGTGGCCAGCGAGGCGGCCATGCCGATCGAGCCGGCCAGCATGATGGGGCGGCGGCCCACCCGGTCCACCAGGGCGATGGCCACGAGGGTGACCAGGATGTTGGTGATGGCGGTGGCCACGGAGATGGTCAGGGAGTCCTTTTCCTGGAACCCGACGGCCTTCCACAGGGTGGTGGAGTAGTAGAAGATCACGTTGATGCCGACGAACTGCTGCAGTACGGAGAGGATGATGCCGATCCAGACGACCGGCTGGAGGCCCAGGGCCTTGCCGCGCAGCGAGCCCTTCTGGCCGGCGAGCTTGTCCTCTTCGATGGCGTTCTTGATGTCGCGCAGGTGCCGGTCCGTGTCCTCGTTCGGGGCGATCGACTTGAAGACCTTCAGGGCCTCCTCGTCCTTGCCCTGGACCACCAGGAACCGCGGGGATTCCGGCAGGGTGAACGCGATCCAGCCGTAGATGACGGCGGGGACGGCGCCGGCGATGAACATCCAGCGCCAGGCCTCGATGCCGAACCAGAGGTTCTGGTCGGCGCCGCCGGCGGTGTTGGCGAACAGGGCGTCGGAGAGCAGTGCCGCGAAGATACCGGTGGTGATGGCGAGCTGCTGCAGCGAGGCGAGCCGGCCGCGGACGTGCCGCGGGGAGATCTCGGAGATGTAGGCGGGGGCGATCACCGAGGCGAGGCCGATGCCCAGGCCGCCGATCAGGCGCCAGAAGATCAGGTCCCAGACGCCGAAGGCAAAACCGGTGCCGAACGCGCTGACCAGGAACAGCAGGGCGCCCAGTTTCATGGCCGGGATGCGGCCGTAGCGGTCCGCGATCTTCCCGGCGAGGTAGGCACCGGCCGCACAGCCCAGCAGGGCGACGGCGACGGCGAAGCCGGTCACGGCCTCGCTGAGGGCGAACTGTTCCTTGATGGCATCGACGGCGCCGTTGACGACGGAGGAGTCGAAGCCGAAGAGGAAGCCGCCGACGGCGCCCGCCACGGCTAGCCAGATGACCCGCTTCGGGATCTTCGCGGCGGTCTGGTCCTGGGTGGTGGTCATATGGCTCCCTCGGCAAATCGTGGTCAGCGGCTTGCGCCGCAACTATCCAGTTTTACACCGGTCCCCGCATGGTGCACATCACGGGGACCGTGAAAGTGAGCCGAAACATAGCGGAACCGGGCGGTTAAACGCTCCGGCGGGGGCAGCCGAAGCCGCCCCCGCCGGAGGTTGTCACCCTGCGCTTAGGTCAGTGCGCCGCGGCCGCGGCGCCTTCCCGGGCGGCGGCCTTCGGGTCCGTGAGCTTCTTGTTCGGCAGTGCGAAGGTGATCAGGAACGCGATGCCGGTAAGGATGGCCGCGGTGAGCATCACGGCGTCGATCGACTGGGCGAAGCCCTCGGTGATCGGGCGGGTCAGCTCGGGGTTGGCGGTATGCAGCCAGCTCGTGTCGTTCAGCGAATCGTTGCTGGCGCCGTCCTTGAAGAAGGCGTACAGCTTGGCGTTCGCCGGATCCGCCGCCACCGCCGGGTTCTTCAGGACCTTCAGGTAGTCGGCGTTCTGGACGGCGGCCTTCATGCCGTTGCCCACCTTGTCCGCAGCGAGGCTGAAGAGCATGGAGATGAACACGGCCGTGCCGACGGCGCCTCCCATGGAGCGGAAGAACGCGGCCGAGGACGTGCCCACGCCCATGTCCTTGGGCGGGACGGAGACCTGCATGGCCAGCGTCAGCGGCTGCATGCAGAAGCCCAGGCCCAGGCCGAAGAACACGGCGATCGCGCCGGGGACCCAGAGCGGGGTGTCCACGCCCAGGGACAGTCCCATGACGACGGCGGCGCCGGTCAGGACGGCGGTGCCCAGGATCGGGAAGATCCGGTAGGTGCCCGAGGCGGAGATGGTCCGGCCCGCGGTGATGGAACCGGTCAGGATGCCCACCGTGAAGGTGATCATCATCAGGCCGGCCTCGGTGGGGGTGAGGCCCTTGACCAGCTGGAGGTACATGGGCAGCATCGCGATGGCGCCGAACATGCCGATGCCGATGATGAAGTTCAGCAGCGAGGACAGCCCGAAGGTGGTGTTGCGGAAGAGCCGCAGCGGGATCAGGGCGTAGTCGCCGGCGCGCTTTTCGGCCAGCAGGAACGCGGCGATGCCTACGACGCCCAGCCCGTAGCAGACGAAGGCCTCGGTGGAGGCCCAGCCCCACGTGCGGCCCTGTTCGGCGACCAGCAGCAGCGGCACGATCGCCAGGGTGATGGCGGCGGCGCCCCAGTAGTCGATCTTCTGCTTGAGGTGCTTGGCGGGCAGGCGCAGGTAGAGGAACACGACGGCGAGGGCGGCCAGGCCGATCGGGATGTTGATGAAGAAGACCCAGCGCCAGCCGTCGAAGCCGAGGATGTTCGCGGAACCGGCGAACGCGCCGCCGATCACGGGGCCCAGCACGGAGGAGACGCCGAAGACGGACATGAAGTAGCCCTGGAACTTGGCGCGGTCCTTGAGGGCGACGATGTCGCCGATGATGGTCAGCGCCAGGGCCAGCAGGCCGCCGGCGCCCATGCCCTGGATGCCGCGGGCGATCGCCAGTTCGGTCATGGAGTGGACCGACCCGGCGTAGAGGGACCCGGCCAGGAAGATGAGGATGGCCGCGAGGTACAGGGGCCGGCGGCCGAAGATGTCGCTGAGCTTGCCGTAGAGGGGGTGCTCACCGTGGAGGTGATCAGGTAGGCCGTCGTCGCCCAGGCCTGCAGCGAGAGGCCGTCGAGGTCGTTGGCGATCGTGTAGATGGACGTCGAGACGATCGTCTGGTCCAGCGACGAGAGGAACATGCCGAGCATGAGGCCCACCATGACGGTGATGGTCTGACGGTGCGTCAGGACCTCGCCGGGCAGGCGGGCGGAGGTGGTGGTGGACATAACTGCTCCAAGGGGAAAGATTCAGGATTTAAGCACAAAGGTTGCTTTCAGTAACTATCTTAGTGCCAGCTTTGTTCCTGATTTTCCGGCCGATTTTTCAGGCCCCCTCAGCGCTCCAGCAGGATGCCGTCCGGGTCGCACCAGATGCGCTGGCCGGGGCGGATGTTGACGCCGTCGATTACCAGCTCCACGTCCTGTTCGCCGGCGCCGTTTTTGGCGCTCTTGCGCGGGTTGCTGCCCAGGGCCTTGACGCCCAGCGGGAGCCCGGCGATGGCTACGCGGTCCCGGATTGCGCCGTTGATGACGACGCCGGCCCAGCCGTTCTCCACGGCGCTCGCGGCGATCATGTCCCCCATCAGGGCGGTGCGCAGCGAGCCCCCGCCGTCGACCACCAGGACCGCCCCGTTGCCCGGGGTCGCCAGCACGCTCTTGACCAGGCCGTTGTCTTCGAGGCAGCGGATGGTCCGGACCGGGCCGGCGAAGTGGCTCCGCCCGCCCAGGGACTGGAACTGCAGGGCCAGGGAGTCCAGCTCCTCCCCGCGCTCGTCGTACAGGTCGGCGGTGTTGACGGGCGTCCGGGTCATGGCGTCTCCTCTGGCGGCGGTCGTAGGTCTTGCAGCCCACGATAGTCTGGCCCCAGCCTGGTCCACCGCGCCAGACATTTGTTCCGGGGGAACCACATGAGCCTGTCCGATCTGCCGGCCGCCGGGAGCGCCTCACCCGCCACCGCCGAACCGGTCCGGCCCGTCCGGCCGGTGTGGACCGCCGGCGTCGTCCTGGTCAACGTGGGCATCAACGCCGCCTTCTTCGGCCCGCTCCAGGTCCTCCTCGGCCAGCAGGCCGCGGTGTTCGACGAGGGGCAGAAGGAGGCCATCCTGGCTTTGGTCACCGGGGCGGGCGCGGCCGTGTCCGTGGTGGCGAATCCGCTGAGCGGCGCGCTGAGCGACCGCACCGCGGCACGGCGGGGCCGGCGGGTCCCGTGGGTGGTCTCCGGAGCGGTGCTGGGCGCCGCCGCCCTGGTGGCGCTCGCCGGGGCGCCGAACGTGGCCGTCATGGCGCTGCTGTGGTGCCTGGTCCAGGCCGGCTGCAACGCCGCCTACGCCGCCATCACCGCGGCGATCCCGGACCGGGTCCCCGTCGCCCAGCGCGGCACCGTGGGCGGCCTCGCCGCGATGGGCCAGACCGTCGGCATCCTGCTGGGCGCCGTGATCGCCGCCGTCGTCGCCGGGCACTTTGGCCTGGGCTATGTGCTCTGCGCCGCCGTCCTGCTCGCCGGCGTCGTGCTGTATTACCGGCGCAACGACGACGTCGCCCTCCCGCCGGGGAGCGGCCGCCGTTCGCGCTGGCCGCGTTCCTCCGCAGCTTCTGGGTTTCCCCGGCCCGTTACCCGGACTTCGCCTGGGCCTGGCTGACCCGGCTGCTGGTGAACATCGGCAACCACATGATCACCCTCTACCTCCTGTTCTTCCTCACGGACGCGGTCCGGCTCCGCGAAACCCAGGGCATCGAGGCCGAATTCGGCGTGCTGATCCTGACCGGCCTGTACGCGGTGATGGTGATCATCACCAGCGTGATCGGCGGCCGGCTCAGCGACCGTATGGGGCGGCGCAAACCCTTGGTCATCGTCTCCTCCGCCGTGATCGCCGCGGCCGCGCTGGTCCTGGCCTTCGACCCCACCTGGCCCGGGGCGCTCGTGGGCGCGTCGGTGCTCGGCATCGGCTTCGGCGCCTACCTCGCCGTCGACTTCGCGCTGATCACCCAGGTGCTGCCGACGGCGCTGAGCCGCGGCAAGGATCTGGGCGTCATCAACATCGCCAACTCGCTCCCGCAGGTGCTCGCGCCGCTTATCGCCTACCCGTTTGTCGCCCTCTGGGGCGGGTACGTCTCGCTCTACATCGCGGCCGCCGTGATCGGGCTGCTGGGTGCGGTGTTCGTCGTGAAAATCAAGGGCGTGGACTGAGCCGCGGGCTCCCGTGTGACTGGCCGGGCGCCCAGCCCGGTGCCGTATAGTGGACGGGATTCCCGCGGCACCCCGGCGGAGCACGCCTCCGCAGTGCCGAGAAAACGACCCCGGAACCTTGCCGATGCCTGAGTCTCTTTCCGATCTTCCCCCGATGGCCCCGCCGCCCACGCTGCCCCGGCAGCGGCAGCGCTACGCCCGCATCCTCGACGTCGCCGCCGGCTTCGCCCGCACCGGCCTCGACGCCGTCGTGCTCTCCGAAGTGGCCGCGAAGGCCGACGTGCCGCTGGGCACCCTCTACCGGTACTTCCCCTCCTCCACCCAGCTGATGCTGGCCCTCTACCGCAAGCAGCTGGGCGAGCTGCACGTGGGGGAACGGCCCGCCGGAACCCGCGCCCCGGTACACGTCCTGGTAGGCGTCGTGATGGAGATCTTCCACATGCGCCTGATGCAGCCGGCCGTGGAACAGTGCCTGAACCGGGTGGTGTACGCCAAGGACACGGACACCACCCGCCTGTTGCGCGACATTGACGCGACGGCGGAGAAGGCCGTCACCGCCGTCAGCGGCGACCCCGTGGTGTCCCGGGTCCTGCTGCTGACCGTGACCGGGCTGGTGCAGTCCGTGCGGTGCCGCCGGCTCTCGCTCTTCGAGGCCGAGGAGGACCTGAAGCGGGCCTGCTCCCTCTTCGAGCGAGGATCCCAGGCGGCCAAGCCGGTCTAGACCGGTTACTCCTTTGTGTCCGGCAGACTCCGGCCCGGCCCCCGAATCTGGCTACCATGGCAACACCGGAGCGGCGCCATGCCAGCACTTTCCGGAATCTCCACTGCAGGCCCGCCACCCTGGGGCCGCCGCCGGAGTTCCCCACGACCACCCTGGGCGCGTCCGCGCCCAGGCAGCCAAGTGCCGTATGCCCACGGTCAGCCCCAGGAGACAACGACGTGTCCATTGAAACCATCCTGCCCACTTCCGCCGACGACGCAGCCGGGGCCGCAACCGCCCCGATCGACGACCAGGAAATCTTCGCCTCCCACCAGGGCGGCAAACTCTCCATTGCCAGCACCGTCCCGCTGGAGAGCAAGCGCGACCTCTCCATCGCCTACACCCCGGGCGTCGCCCAGGTCAGCCGGGCGATCGCCGCGGAACCGGAACTCGCCAAGACCCTCACCTGGGCCGAACGCCTCGTGGTGGTAGTCAGCGACGGCACCGCCGTCCTCGGCCTCGGCAACATCGGCCCCAGCGCCTCCCTCCCGGTAATGGAGGGCAAGTCCGCCCTCTTCAAGGCCTTCGGTGACCTCGACTCCATCCCGCTGGTACTCAACACCACCGACGTCGACGAGATCGTGGAGACCCTGGTCCGCCTGCGACCCAGCTTCGGTGCCGTCAACCTTGAGGACGTCTCGGCCCCGCGCTGCTTCGAGCTCGAGGACAAGCTGATCGAGGCCCTCGACTGCCCCGTCATGCACGATGACCAGCACGGCACCGCCGTCGTGGTCCTCGCCGCCCTCACCGGTGCCGCGAAGGTCGCCGGCCGCGACCTGGAGGGCCTGCGCGTGGTGGTCTCCGGCGCCGGCGCCGCCGGCATCGCCGTCGCCGAAATCCTGCTGACCGCCGGGATCGACGACGTCGTCCTGCTGGACTCCCGCGGCGTGATCAACCGGGAGCGGGCAGACATCGCCGCGGACCCCGCCAGCAAGAAGGCCCGGCTCGCGGCCCGCAGCAACCCCCGCGGCGTCAGCGGCGGCCCGGGCGAGGCGCTGGAGGCGGCCGACGTCTTCATCGGCGTCTCCTCGTCCCGGCTGGACGAGGCGCACCTGGCACGGATGACCGACGGCGCGATCGTCTTCGCCCTCTCCAACCCGGACCCGGAGGTGCTGCCCGAGGTCGCCACGAAGTACGCGGCCGTCGTCGCCACCGGCCGCAGCGACTTCCCGAACCAGATCAACAACGTCCTGGCCTTCCCCGGCATCTTCCGCGGCGCGCTCGACGCCGGTGCGCGCCGGATCACTCCGGCCATGAAGCTGGCCGCCGCGCGGGCCATCGCCGCGCTCGCCGAGGAGGACCTCTCCGCCGACTACATCGTGCCCAGCCCGCTGGACCCGCGCGTCGCCCCGGCGGTGGCCGCCGCCGTCGCCGCCGCGGTCGCCGAGGGGTAGGAAGGCCGGGCCTAGACTGGGCAGGTGTTCGCCGAAACGCTCGTCACCGTCCTGTGCGGCCTGGCCATCCTGACCGGGGTGGCGGGCATCGTCATCCCGGTCCTGCCGGGCAGCATCCTGATTGCCCTCAGCCTGCTCGCCTGGGCCCTCTGGGGCGGGGCGGGCACCACCGGCTGGGTGGTCCTGGCCGTGGGCGGGGTGTTCGTGCTGGCCGGCATGACCGCCGGCGCGGTGCTCACGGGCCGGAAACTCAAGGAGCACAGCATCCCCGGCCGCTCGGTGGTCACCGGGCTGGTGTTCGGCGTCGTCGGCATGTTCCTGATTCCCGTGGTGGGACTCTTCGTCGGGTTCGCCGCGGGCCTGCTGCTGAGCGAGCTGCACCGCACCCGCGCCTGGCGCACCGCCGCGGCGTCCAGCTGGGCGGCCCTGAAGGCCACGGGCCTGGGCATGCTGGCCGAGTTCGGCCTGGCCTGCCTGGCCGCCGGCACCTGGGTGATCGGGGTCTGGACCGCCGCCGTCGCCTAGCGGCTTAGCGGTAGGTCCGGGGTTCCGTCGGGGGGCCTAGTCGGCGAGCAGGCCGGTGGTCCGGTAGGGGATGACCTCGCGCAGGAACATGCTGGTGGAGGTCCGGACGATGCCTGGGCAGAGCCGGATCTCCTCGGAGACCCGGTAGAGGTCGTCCGGGCTGGTGGCGACCACCCGGATCAGCAGGTCGGTGTCCCCGGCTGGGGCGTGGCATTCGAGGACCTCGGGGATGTTCCGGAGCGCGGCAATGGCCTCGTTCAGGTGGCTCTGGTCCAGTTCGGCGCTCACCGCCGCCGCGACGCCGCGGCCCAGGGCGGCGGGGAGGACCCGGCTGCTGTTGGCCCGCAGGGCACCCGAGGCGGTCATCCGCTCCAGCCGCGACTGCACGGTCCCGCGGGCCAGGCCCAGTTTCTGCGCCAGCAACATGATCGGCATCCGGGGTTCCTCGTCGAGGGCCAGGAGGATCCGCCGGTCCGTTCCGTCGAGCTGCTGCAATCTGACCACTCCCTGCTAGATGTTTGGGTCCGCCTTGGTCAGTCTGATCAATGCCACCGGCGTCCGTTGCATCAACTGTAGGGCTTCTGCTCAAATGGTGGCAACAAGGGAATTCCGGCCACCGCCGGCACCCAATGGCTAAAGATCTCCCGGCACACCTCCCGGATTCTGGACCCGGCTCCCGCAAGGGGCCCGCCGCTGATTGACTCTTGTTCACACCCTGGTCATTCCGCACACCCTGGCAAGAGCCCCTGAGCCCCCGACGTCGGTTTCCCGAAGTCATCGGTGGCTGAGGGGCTCTTGTGCCGTCCGGCATAGGCTTGACCCATGGATGCCGCCGGCCGTTTCGCCCCCAGCCCCTCGGGAGAGCTGCACGCCGGCAACCTCCGCACGGCCCTCCTGGCGTGGCTCTTCGCCCGCTCCTCCCGCCGCCGGTTCCTGCTGCGCGTGGAGGACCTGGACCGGGCCCGCTCCGGCGCCGAGGAGGCGCAGCTGCGCGACCTGGCCGCGATCGGCCTCACCTGGGACGGCCCAGTCGTCCGCCAGACCGACCGGGAGCCGCTCTATGCCGCCGCGATTGACCGGCTGGCCGCGGCTGGCCTGACCTACGAATGTTTCTGCACCCGGCGCGAGATTCAGGAGGCACCGTCGGCCCCGCACGCGCCGCAGGGCGCCTACCCGGGGACCTGCCGGAACCTGGACGACGCCGAACGCGAGGCCAGGCGCGCCCTCAGGCCCGCCGCCATCCGGCTGAGGGCCGCGGTCACCGAGGGCACCGTCCGGGACCGGCTCCTGGGGAGTTTCACCGGGGTCGTGGACGACTTCGTGCTTCGCCGCGCCGACGGGGTCACCGCCTACAACCTCGCCGTCGTGGTCGACGACGGCGAACAGGGCATCGACCAGGTGGTCCGGGGAGATGACCTGCTGCCCTCCACCCCGCGCCAGGCCTATCTCGCCGGGCTGCTGAATATTCCCGTGCCGGAATATGCGCACGTGCCGCTGGTGCTCAACGCCGACGGTGCCCGGCTGGCCAAGCGGGACGGCGCCGTCACCCTGGCGGACCTCGCCGCCGCCGGCGTGACCGCGGACCGGGTCCGGGACCTGCTCCTGGCCTCGCTCGGGCTGCCTCCTGGCTCCCTACAGAATGCTCTGGAAGCCTTCGACCCGGCCGCGCTGCCGCGGGAGCCCTGGGTGTGGCCGGGGATGACGGACGCGTAGGCTGAACCCATGCCCGAAACAGAGCCTTCCGCACCGCGCTTCACCGTCGAGACGGCCAGGGTCCTCGCCGAGGTGGCCCACAACCGGCAAAAGGACAAGCTGAAACGGCCCTACCGCGAGCACGTGCTGGCCGTCGGCGACGCGCTGGCCGACTTTGACGAGGACATCCAGATCGCCGGCTACCTGCACGACATCGCTGAGGACACCCCGATCACCCGGCAGGCGCTGCTGGAGATGGGAGTCCCCGAGCGGGCCGTGGACATCATCGAGCGGGTCACCAAGCGGCTGCAGGACAACCCGGACGACTACCAGTCAGGAATCCGCGCGATCGCGGAGCACCACGACGCCACGCTGGTCAAGATCGCGGACAACGCCCACAACTCGCTCCCCGAGCGGGTGCAGGCCCTGGCCGAGAAATGGCCGGACAAGCCGCCGGTGACCCGGTACGCGGACGCACGTCCCGTCCTCTACGCGGCCGTCCCGGTCGAGGAAACCCGCAAGATCCTGGCCCGGATCAACCCCTGGTTGCTGGAGGAACTCGAAGGGGACGCCTAGACCCGGCCCAGCAGGTCGATGTCCTCGAGGAACTCCTGCTGCACCTCGACACTGACGGTGGTGCGGGTATCCGCGATCGCGTCGAGGTAGTCCTGGGTCGCGGGGCCCCGCCGCACGGCGCTTCCCGCCGGGGCGCCGGAACCGGGCGCTCCGCCGTCGCCCTCCCCGTACACCGCGTTCTCCAGGGCGCGCTGCGAGGCGCTGCGGGCGGCGTATTCGATGTCCGCGGGGAGAAGCCCTCCGTGCGTTCCACCAGCAGCTCGATGTCGACGCCGTCCACCACCGCGGCGGGAATGAAGCGCTGCCACATCGCCTCGCGGGCCTGCCGGTCCGGGAGGCCGATGGGGATGACGTAGTCGAACCGGCCATGGCGCAGGAAGGCGGAATCCAGGGCGCGGATGAAGTTGGTGGCGCAGACCAGCAGGCGGCCCGGCTGCTCCCGGAAGGCCGGGATGATCTTCAGCAGTTCGTTGGTCACGCCCTGCAGCGGCGAGGGCGGATCCCCGGCGCGCTGCGAGGCGATTTCCTCCACCTCGTCGATGAAGACGACGGCGTGTTCCAGCTCCGCGATCTCCAGGAACGTCTCCCGCAGCGCGCCGGCCAGGCCCAGCGGGTCCGCGGCCAGCCGGGACGGGAAGACCTCCACGAAGGGCCACTCCAGCCGGGACGCGATCGCCTTGGCGAAGGTGGTCTTCCCGGTGCCGGGCGGGCCGAAGAGGACGACGGCCCGCGGCGGGACCACCCCGAACTCGTCGGCCAGCTCGGCCTCCGCCAGCGGCAGCACCAGCCGCCGCTCCAGGAGTTCCTTCTCGTTCCGCATCCCGGCGACGTTCTCCCAGAGGTCCCGCGCCAGGATCCGGCCGCCCAGCTGGCTCAGCGGCTCCAGTTCCTGGCGCTGGACCGGGATCCGGCGCTCGAAGTAGCGGAGGTTCTTCTTCAGCACGAACCCGCGGCCCAGGAACGCCTCCACCCGGGTCTCGGATTCGGGCATCAGCGCGGAGAGCTTGTTCAGCCCGTGGGGGGCCATCCGGTTTTCCACCGCGGCCAACAGCGAGGTGCCGATGCCGCGGCCGCGGTACTCGGGCAGGGTGGCCAGGAAGACGATCCAGCCCTGGTCGTGGGCGGCGCGGCCGACCGCGGCGCCCACCACCTGCTCGCCCTGCACCGCCACCACGGCGTGGTCCTTTTCGCAGGAGGCGAGGACCTCGGAGAGGGCGTAGACCGGCTCGACGTTCGAGGCCTTCAGGGTCTCCCAGAGGTGCAGGATCCCGTCCAGGTCCGCGGAGTGGAAGTCCCGGATGCGCCAGCTGGTCATGTGTTTCTCCCGGTGGATCGTCGTTGAGCCCGAAGGAATGCCTGGTCCGAGCTTAGGCGATCCGGCCTAGACGGTCCCGCCGCCGGCTCCCGGACCCGGCCGGTTAGCTACCAGCGGGGCGGGGCCGGTGAAGCCGTCTCGCACCGCGGCGATCTCCAGGATGCGGTGCTTGCAGAGCCGCCAGCCGAGCATCAGCAGCGGGATGATGACCACCAGGGAGGCGATGGTCCAGGTGCCCACGGGCGAGTCGAAGGCCATCAGGACCAGGACGGCCAGCAGGAACGCCAGGGTGATCCAGCCGGTCACGGGCGCGCCGGGCATCCGGAAGGAGGGCCGGAGGAGTTCGCCGCGAGCCGCGAGTTTCGCCAGCTGCATCTGGCAGAGCACGATCATGCCCCAGGTGCTGATGATGCCCAGCGACGCGACGTTCAGGACGATTTCGAAGGCCTCGGCCGGGACCACGGCGTTGAGGATGACGCCGAGGACGGCCACGCCGGCGGTCAGGGCGATGCCGCCGTACGGCACTCCGGCCTTGTTCATCCGGGCGGCGAACTTCGGGGCGGAGCCGGAGACGGACATGGAGCGCATGATCCGGCCGGTGGAGTAGAGGCCAGCGTTCAGGGAGGACAGCGCGGCGGTGAGGACCACCAGGTTCATGATGGCGTCCACGCCGTCGACGCCGATGGAGCCGAAAAAGGTCACGAAGGGGCTCTCGCCGGCCTTGTAGGCGTTGAAGGGCAGCAGCAGGGAGAGCAGGATCAGCGAGCCGACGTAGAACACCGCGATCCGCACGATCACCGTGTTGATGGCCCTGGGCATGATCTTCTCCGGGTTTTCGGTCTCGCCGGCGGCGGTACCGATCAGCTCGATGGAGGCGTAGGCGAACACGACGCCCTGCATCACGACGACGGCGGGCAGCAGGCCGTTCGGGAAGAAGCCGCCGTTGTCCGCGATCAGGGTGAAGCCCACCTCGTGGCCGGGGACCGGGGTGCCGAAGATGACGAAGTAGATGCCGACCAGCAGGAAGGAGACCAGGGCCACCACCTTGATCAGCGCGAACCAGAACTCCATCTCACCGAAGACCTTGACGCTGATCAGGTTCAGGCCCAGGACCAGGATCAGGGCCGCCAGGGCCCAGGTCCACTGCGGCACGTCCGCGATCGGCGCCCAGTACTTCTTGAAGAAGTTCATGTAGAGCGCGACGGCGGTGATGTCCACGATCGCGGTCATCGCCCAGTTCAGCCAGTACAGCCAGCCGGTGACGAAGGCGGCCTTCTCGCCGAAGAATTCGCGGGCGTAGGAGACGAACGATCCCGAAGAGGGCCGGTGCATGACCAGTTCGCCCAGGGCGCGGAGGATCATGAAGGCGAAGAAGCCGCAGAGGGCGTAGCTGATGATCAGGGCGGGACCGGCCGCGGCGAGCCGCCCGCCGGCGCCCATGAACAGGCCGGTGCCGATCGCGCCGCCGATCGCGATCATCTGGACCTGACGGGGTTTGAGGCTCTTGTGGTAGCCCTGGTCCTCGGCGTGCAGGGCCGCCTCGGTGGCGTGGGCGTGCAGCGGGATGGTGTGGTCAGTGACCGTGGGCCGGGGGAGCGTGCTGTTCCGGGAGATGACATGGGGGGGTCCTTTTGGGGATTCGGGGGACGCTACTTGCTCAGGTTGGCCAGGCGCTGCGGGCTGAGGAGGTCGGCGAGCTGCTCGGCGGTGAGCAGCCCGTGTTCGAGGACCAGTTCCGCGACTCCCTTGCCGGTGGCGAGGGCTTCCTGGGCGATGGCCGTGGCGGTCGCGTAACCCAGGTGCGGGTTCAGCGCGGTGACCAGGCCGATTGACTGCTCCACGGTGAGGCGGAGCCGTTCGGTGTTGGCGGTGATGCCCCGGACGCAGCGTGCCGTGAGGGTGCGGCAGGCGGCTTCCAGGTGGGAGATGCTCTTGTGGAGGCTGTGGACGATGATCGGTTCGAAGGCGTTCAGCTGCAGCTGGCCCGCCTCGGCGGCCATGGTGATGGTGACGTCATTGCCGATCACCTCGTAGGCGACCTGGCTGACCACCTCGGGGATGACCGGGTTGATCTTGCCGGGCATGATCGAGGAGCCGGACTGCACGGCGGGCAGGTTGATCTCGCCCAGGCCGGCGCGGGGTCCGGAGGAGAGCAGGCGGAGGTCGTTGCAGATCTTGGACAGCTTCACGGCCACCCGCTTCAGCACGCCGGAGAGGTGCACGAACGCGCCCACATCCTGGGTGGCCTCGATCAGGTCGACGGCGGTGACCAGCGGCAGGCCGGTGATCTGGGCGAGGTGCCGGCAGGCGGCCTCGGCGTAGCCGGCCGGGGCGTTCAGCCCGGTGCCGATCGCGGTGGCGCCGAGGTTGATCTCGTGGATCAGCAGGTCCGCCTCGGCCAGCCGGAGCCGGTCCTCGCCGATGGTGACGGCGTAGGTGCCGAACTCCTGGCCGAGGGTCATCGGGACGGCGTCCTGGAGCTGGGTGCGGCCCATCTTGACGACAGTGCGGAACTCCATGGCCTTCGCTGCGAACGCGTCCTCGAGTTCGGTGAGGGCCTCGAGCAATTCCCGGGCGGCGAAGATGGTGCCGAGCTTCACCGCGGTGGGGTACACGTCGTTGGTGGACTGGCTGAGGTTGACGTGGTCGTTGGGGTGCAGCTGCGCGTAGTCGCCCTTGGGGTAGCCCAGGATTTCGAGCGCCCGGTTAGCGATCACCTCGTTGGCGTTCATGTTCGACGACGTTCCGGCGCCGCCCTGGATGACGTCGACGACGAACTGCTCGCTGAGCTTGCCGCCCATGACGTCGGTGCAGGCTTCCTCGATGGCCTCCGCACGGCGGGCGTCCAGCAGGCCCAGCTCGTGGTTGGCGCGGGCAGCGGCCAGCTTCACGGCGGCGAGTCCGCGGACCAGGTACATGTTGGAGGACAGCGGCTGGCCGGTGATGGGGAAGTTCTCGACGGCGCGGAGGGTGTGGACGCCCCAGTAGGCGTCGGCGGGGACGTCCCGGTCGCCCAGGAGGTCGTGTTCCGAGCGGAAGTCTGCGGTGGCGGGGGTGGTCATGGCGTTCCTTAGCGTGCGTCGGTGCTGGGGGTGATGGAGGGGAGGAAGTCGGTGGCCTGGAGCAGCCCCACGGGGTGGCCGCCGCCCAGGACGGGCGCCGTCGCGAGGCCGGACAGGGCCTCCGCGTCGATGCCAAAGGCCGTCAGGATCCGGACGGTGACGGGCATCCGGGCGCGGTCGCCGCCGTCGGAGATCTTCACGGCAACGCCGCGGCCGTCCGGCAGGCCGACGAGCTGGACGCCCTCGAAGCCGTCCTTGGCGACCAGGCCGGGGACAAGGCGCATCAGGGCGGTGACGTCCCGGTCCCGTCCGGCCACCATCTCCGGGTGGCGGCGCATCGCGTCGGCCACGGCGGCTTCCGCTGTGTCGATTCCAGCGGTGCCGTTCCCGGCGGCGATCCGGCCGAAGGCGCGGGCCATGCCGCCGAGGGTCAGGGCAAACAGCGGGGTCCCGCAGCCATCCGTGGACGTCCGTTCCGGTTCCTGGCCGGTCAGTTCCTCGACCGTCCGGGCCACGTGCTGCTGCAGCGGGTGGCCGGGGTCGAGATACCCGGCCACGGGCCAGCCGTTGATGATGCAGGTGGCGGCCATCGCGGCGTGCTTGCCGGAGCAGTTCTGGGCCAGCTGGGTGGCGGTGCCCCCGGCGCGGAGCCATTCCTCGCGCTCGCGGACGCCGTAGGGCAGGTCGGTGCTGTTTTCCAGCGCGTCCGGGCCGAGGCCGTGCAGTTCCAGGATGCGCAGGGCACCGTCGCGGTGCTCGGGGCCGCCGGAGTGGCTGGCCGCGGCGAGGGCCAGGAGGTCGGTCGGGAGTTCGAGGCCGGCTCGGACCATGGCTACCGCCTGCAGCGGCTTCAGGGCCGAGCGGGGGTAGAACGGGGCTTGCGGGTCGCCGGCGGAGAGCAGCAGGGAACCGTCGGCGGCGGTGGCCGCCGCCGAGCCGTAGTGGATGCTTTCCACCAGCCCATCGCGGGTCTGGGCCGCCAGGGCGGCGTGCTGCGGCAGGCCGGCCGGGTCCAGGCGGTCCGGGGCGAGGGCGGGGAAGGCAAAGTCATGGTGTCCTTTGGATCGGGTGGGCGTGGGTGGTGCCCGGTGGTGGCCGCTTAGGCGGCGCTGTCGGGGTGCAGGATGGAGGCGAGGGCCTCGCCGACGGCGTGCAGGTGCTGGCTCATGGCCACCCGTGCAGTCGCGGCGTCGCCGGCCTCGATGGCGGCGAGGATCTTCCGGTGCTCGTCGTTAGAGGCGTGCTGGCGGTCGGCCACCATGTTCAGGGTCTCCGACTGGGAGGCCAGCGCCTCGCGGATCTCCGCGACGACGTTTTCGAAGACCTTGTTCCGGCTGGCCTTGGCGATCAGGGCGTGGAAGTTCGAGTCCAGGCCCACCCACACCTCGGGATCGTCCTCGCCGGCCATCTCGGCGACGATGTCCCGCATGGTTTCCAGCTCCTCGGCGGAGCGCCGTTCCGCGGCCAGGCCGGCGGCGGGGACCTCGATGTGGGGCCGCGCCTCGGTCAGGTCCAGGGCCGAATACTGGCCGAGGACCAGGTCAGTGGCGACGCGGTCCGCGACCACGAAGGTGCCGCGCCCGGTGCGGGTCACGGTCAGGCCCAGCGCGGTGCAGGAGCGCAGGGCCTCCCGGACCACGGAACGGCTGACGCCGTACTGCTGGGCGAGGGTGGCCTCGGAGCTGAGTTTCGCGCCAACGGGGAGTTTCCCGGATTCGATATCCGAGCGGAGGACGTTGAAGACGGCTTCGGCGGCGCTGAGGCGGGCGAGAGGCTGTCCAGCTGTCCGGCTGTCTGACAGGTTCACGTTTCAAATATGGCAGGGGTCACATCGGGCTGTCAACACGCGGGGCCGGATGACGGGGATCTGCGGCGGGATCTCCTAGATCCCCAGGGAAGCCAGGCTCTGCCGCAGCGTCTCGGCGCTGTGGTGCAGCGAGGCGATCTCGCCGTCGTCCATGGTCGTTTCCAGCACCGTCCGCACGCCGCCGCGGCCCACGACGCTGGGCAGGGACAGGGCGACGCCGGTGATCCCGTGCTGGCCGTTCAGGACCGTGGAGACGGGCAGGACGGCGTTTTCAGAGCGGAGCAGGGCCTCGACGATCCGGGCGCCGGAGAGCCCGATGGCGTAGTTCGTGGCGCCCTTCCCGGCGATCACCTTGTAAGCCGCCTGCGTGACTTCCCGGGCGGTCTCGGCGAGGGAGGCGTCGGTGAAGATGCGGCTGCCGTCGACCGTCCACTCCCGGATGGGGACCGGCCCGATCGTGGCGCCGGACCAGACCGGGAACTCGGTGTCCCCGTGTTCGCCCACCATGTTGGCGTGGACGCTGCTCACGGAGACGCCCGCCCGGTGCGCCAGCAGCCACCGCAGCCGGGAGGTATCCAGCACGGTCCCGGAGGAGAAAATGCGCGACGGCGGCAGGCCGGTGATTTTCTGCGCGGCGACCGTGAGCACGTCGCAGGGGTTGGTGACCAGGACGTAGACGGCGTCCGGGGCATGATCGATGAGGCGGGGCATGAGCTGTTCGAGGATCCGGACGTTGGTTCCGGCGAGGTCCAGCCGGGTCTGGCCGGGCGACTGCTTCGCCCCGGCGGTGATGACCACGACGTCCGCGCTGGCCACCGCGGCGATGTCCCCGCCGCCGTCGACCGTCACGGCTGCGGCGGAGAACTGGGTGCCGTGGGCCAGGTCCAGGACCTCCGCCTCGGCCTTCGCGGCGTTGACGTCGTAGAGCGCGACGTGGCCGGCGGATCCCCGGATCAGGGCGGCATAAGCCAGCGAGGTGCCGACGCTGCCGGCGCCGACGACGGCGAGTTTGGTGCCGGAGCGTGTTGCTTCAGGCGTTGCTGCCGTTGCCATGGGCGGTCAGCCGGCCGGGGTGACGACGGTGCCGGCGGTCTCTCCGCCGTCGATGACGAACTCGGCGCCGGTGACGAAGGAGGACTCGTCGCCGGCCAGGTAGACGGCCAGGTCCGCCACATCCACGGGTTCACCGATGCGGTGGAGGGCGACGTGCCCGGTATCGAAGGTCATGCCGTCGGTCATCGGGGTGCGGATGACACCGGGGTGGATCGAGTTGACCCGGGTGCCGTCGCGGCCGAGGTCCAGGGCGGCGGCCTTGGTCAGGCCGCGGATGCCGAACTTAGCTGCGGTGTAACCGGGGAGGTTCTCGTAGCCGCGGATCCCGGCGATCGAGGAGACGTTGATGATGGAGGAGCTGCCCGCCCGGGCGAGGGCAGGGGCCGCTGCCTTGATGCCGTTGAAGACGCCGGTGAGGTTGACCTCGATGATGCGGTCCCACTGCTCGTGCGGGTACTCGTCGATGCGGCCGAAGGTCACGATCCCGGCGTTGTTGACCAGGATGCTGAGGCCGCCGAAGGCCGTGACGGCCTGGTCAACGGCGGCGTCCCAGTCCCCGGGCCGGGTCACGTCGAGGTGGACGTAGCGGAGCCGGTCGCCGAGGTCGGCAGCCAGCGCGGCGCCGTCGTCGTCAAGGACATCCCCGACGACGGCGCTGGCGCCCTCCTCGAGGAAGCGCCGGGCCATGGCCGCGCCGATGCCGCGGGCGCCGCCGCTGATCAGGGCCACCTTGCCGTCCAACCGTCCCATCGCGCACCCGCCCTTCCGGCGCCGTCCGGGCGCCACTGTGGACCGGCCGCGCGGCCGGCCCTCCCAGCATGCCCGCCGAGGGCGGGGCGGGGAGGGCCGTTGTGCCCGGGGGTCAGAGGTGCTGGATGCCCGCCCGCTGCATGGCGTCCTTGTAGACGGCGACGTTCTTGGCGAGCAGTTCCTCCTGCTTGGCCGCTGAGACGGCGAAGGCGCGGCCGCCGAGGGCGGTGGCCTTGTAGATCTTGATGCCGCGGTTCTTCAGCGAGGAGTGGTACGTCTTCTCGAAGAGGGTGAGGAAGGAGTGGGCGTCGGCGCCGTGGGCGATCACGGCGGAGGCGCGCTTGTTGATCTTCATGAACTGGCGGAACGGGCGGAGGCCGTCGGTCTTTTCCTGGACGTTCAGCGCCGTGGGAAGGCCGGGGTCCCGGACCCAGGGGTAGGCGTTCCAGGGCATTACGTAACGGGGGTCGAGATCCACGGCCTCGTAGATGGACGTGGCGCGCTGGGCGGCTTCGTCGTCGTTGAGGTGGGAGAGGAAACCCGATTCGCAGCCCTTGCCGGGCGAGATATGGAGGCTGACGATCCGGCATTCGTCCTCGTCATGGACGGGGTCGATGTAGGGGACCACCGAGCCCGGCTTCTTCTCCCTGAGCTCATCACAGAGTTGGGTGACGGCGGCGATGTTCGGTTCCTGCAGCAGGGTCTTCTTCTCGTCCCAGTCAATCGTCACGATTTCTCCCTCAGCACTTGGCGTCCAGAATCAGGCGTCTCTGTCCACTCTACGCCGCTAGGCTGGGAGCCATTTCCCGGGGCCGGGCAAGAGTCCACGGACCCCTTGGCCCCGGGCTCGACGGCGGCGTACGCTTTGAGTGCCTGCAGGTAACCATCTGATTTTCACGGGCCGTTCAGGGTGTTTCGATTCCCGGGCCAGCTCATAGCGAGATCGCGAAGGTACCTGCAGGTTCTGTGTTTAAGTCGGGGCATTCCCCGCGCAGCGGTGTCCGACTTTGCCCGAGCCAGCAAGCTGGGCGTCGGACGGCTCGTTGCAGCTCAAGCCGCGACCTTTTTCTTCCGCCCGAGCCGCCGTGCCCTCATTCGATGACGCTCCGCCCTCAGCTCCGGCCCTCCCAGAGGCAGGGAACCATGGGCATGATCCGTCGCTGGCTCCCCTCCCTGTGCTGATCTGAAACACGCTCCACTTCCCGTTGAGTTGCCGGGAAGAGGTGGCGCTGTTGAGGTGTAGGTGTGACCGGTGGGGGTGGTGAGTTCGAGGGTGTGGAGGCCAACTTGGAACTTGTCGCCGGGCTTGCCTCCCTGGTTCGCCCCGGGTCCGTCGGCCGGCTGGGCTCTGGTTAATGTCGCGGCCCGGATTCTTGGTCCAGCACGGATGACCGATTCTGTCCTATCGACCGGTCGGGCGGTCCAGCCGGGGGTTTCTTTGGTGTGGTTGCAGGCTTCGCAGAGTCCTGCGCCGTTGGCTGCTGTGGTTGCTCCGCCGCTGTGCCAGGGAACGATGTGGTCCAGGTGCCGGATGGGTGCGTCGCAGTACGGGGTCCGGCAGGTGGTGTCGCGGGCCTCGATGAACCGGCGCAGACCTGCGGGGAAGAACCGGGCCCGGGAATCCATGCCGATGAGTTCGCCTGTGCCGGGAGCGGTGTAAAGCCGCCGCACCCACGTTGTGAGCTCTGGGATGTCGCCCTTGGCAGCCACGAGTTTCCTTGCCCACCCGGCCGGGACGACACCGTAGCCGGCGAGCCTAGCGGGTTCAGTATCTCCGGCGAGGAGGGTCCGGTCGGTCATGACAAGTTGGACCTCGATACCGGTGATCCCGCCAGGTATCCCCGTGACCCGTTCCACCAACGCATCGGCCATCAGTTGGCCGCGGGGTCTGGTGTCTCCGGTGGCGCGGGCGGTGTCGGCGTGCCGGGTCAACGCCGCGTAGGCGGCCACTCCTGCGGCGACGGGAAGCAGGGCGGTGAGGTAGCACATGGTGTCCGGTGCCGGGCGGAGACTGACACTCCGTTCGGTTTCGGCGTGTGCCGCGCGTTGGGTGACGGAGCGTGGGTCGTGCCGATAGGCGGCGGCTTTGGCTGCGGAGATGATGGCGCGGTCTCCGGCGCCGTCGAAGGTGCCGGTGTCGGCGGCGAGTTCCTCGTCCACCGCGGCCCTATCGGAGGCGTCCAGGCAGGCAGTCTCACGGACCAGGAGCGTGGCCCGCCATTCATTCAGCCGCCCGGTGTCGAGAGCGGCGAGCGTGTGCGGCATTTCGGTAACCAGCGCTCGGGCCAGCCCCAGGAGGCGGGAGCCTTTAGCCGGGGATTCACGCCGCGCCAACGCGACCTCCGCCCCGACCCCGGCACCGAGCTGGTCAGCGGGCAAGCCCAGAGCAGCTTGTTCCCGACGCCGGACCAGATCCAAAGCCACCGCCAACCTGGCCTGGCGGGCTGAGATCGCGGATTTCCTGTCCTCGAGGGCGCGGAGCTCATCGATGATCGCCGCTGCGTTTCCCACTGTGGGGGCCGCTGCAGCGACTGAGTCTTCGAAAAGCTTCCGAATGCCTTCCATAAATCAATTCAACCGGGAGGGTCTGACATTTCAAGGATCGAACGCGGAGACCTCCCTGGCGGCTTGAGGAACGCCGCAAATGCCTTCCGGAGGAGCGGCCGTCAGCGGCCCCCACGGCACCAATCACCCCCACCGTCCATACTGGAACTTGCCGTATCCAAGCAATCCCCGAGGAATCCATGCCCCTGAACAGAGCGTCACTGAAGCGTGACGGCTTCACCGGATTTCGGCCCCTGGGCGAGCTTGAGATCAACCGCATCCCGCAGAAGCCCGGCATCTTCGCCGTTCTGCTGCCCGCGGGCGGCCAGGAGCCGGCCGAGCCGGAGTTCCTCGCCAAGAGCACCGCAGGAGTCTTCAAGAAAAGAACCCCGGCCTGCCCCAGGAAACACTGAAGGCCGAGTGGGTCGAAGGCGCCGACATCCTCTACCTGGGCAAGGCGGGCCCCGGCAGCAAGGGCAACCGCGGGCTCCGACGGCAGATCCAGGAATTCGTCGACTTCGGTCGGGGCAGGCCGCCCGGTCACTGGGACGGCCGGCTCATCTGGCAGTTGGCCGCCGCGGACCGGCTCATCATCGCCTGGCGCGAACTCCCGGTCGACGAGTTGGCCCCGGCCCTGGCGTCCTACCACGCGGCCTTCGTCGAGGACTTTGGCCGGCTGCCCTTCGCGAACCTGGTCCAGGTACCTAGCCCCCGAAGCTGAACCGGCCCGCCACCAGCGTCGCGGCCACCGGCATCGCGGCGAATGCGGCGTCGTCCACGGTGAGCGGATCCCCCTCCACGACGACGACGTCGGCCGGGTCGCCGACGCGGATGCGGGAACGCCCGCGGGCGGAGGCCGCCAGTGCCTCCCGCCGCGTCAGCGCCTGCTCCGGATGCCACGGCTCCCGCCCGTCGCCGCGCGCCCGGGTAGTCGCGGCGGACATAGCCGTCCACGGCTCCAGCGGGGCCACCGGCGCGTCCGACCCGAGCGCCAGCGTGGCCCCGGCGTCGAGCAGGGACCGCAGTGGGAAGGCCCGGTCTGTGCGCCCCTCCCAATTGGCGTCGGCGGCGTCGCGGTCATCCAGCGCGTGGGCCGGCTGGACACTGGCGGTCAGCCCCTGCTCGCCGAAGCGCGCAAAGTCCTGCCGCCGGACGAACTGGGCGTGTTCGATGCGTCCCTTCACGCCCGCGGCGGCGAAGGCGTTCAGCGCGACCTCGTTGGCGCCGTCGCCGATCGCGTGCACCGCGGGCACAAACCCGGTGTCGCGGGCCCGCACCAGCAACTCCAGGAGCTCGTACTCGCTCACCGTCAGCAGCCCACGGCCGCCGTGCGGATAGGGGTCCACGCAGTACGCAGTGCGGGTGTTCAGCGACCCGTCGATCAGTACCTTTAGCGGCCCAACGCTGAGCAGGCCGGCGCCGCCTGGAACCTGCTGGCCGGTGCGCAACCCCTCCGCCACAGCCCGGTCAAGGTCCTGCGGGTACACCCCCGCCTCCACCCGGAATGAGTTGAACCCGTCGGCGATCCGGCGCAGCCAGGGGTCCCGGTTCCACACCATCTCAAGGTCCACGACCCCCACGATGCCCCGAGCGGCGGCCGCCGCACCCGCGGAGCGGACCAAGGCGTCGACATCGGCATCGGGCAGGCGGCCCAGCTCGCGGGTCAGCGCGAACGCCGGCTCCTCGCGGAGTAGCCCGTCCGGGCCCGGGGTTACCCCGTAGCGCGCGGCGGCGGCCGAATTGAGCCAGACGCAGTGCAGGTCGTGGCTGATCAGCGCCACCGGAATACCGCCTGTCGCCCCGTCGAGCAGCTCCAGGCTGGGGGCGTCGGCCCATACGGCGTCGCGAAAGCCGACGCCGACCAGCGTCCGGCCGCCGGAGACCGGGCCGCCGTCGCGCACGGCGCCGTCGCGCACGCCGCCAACGTGAGCCCCGACGACGGCGGCGGCCTCCCGCGCCGACGCGGCACCGGAGAGATCCACCCGGCCCAAGGTCAGCGCCCACTGGTTCATGTGCACGTGCTCGTCCCACAGCCCGGGAATCACGAACCGGCCGTCGAAGTCCACCCGCCGTGTCCCCGCCGGAACCGATGCGTGGGACCCCGCCGGCGCGATAGCCGCGACCCGCCCACCACTCAGGAGGATGTCACACGGCGTCATATCGTCCGGCTGGTGGACGCCGGTGAGAAGAAGGTCCGGCGCACCGGCGTCGGGGGCTGTTTTAGGCATAGCAGCAAGGCTAAAGGGGTCCCCGGAGCGCAGCAATCCACGTAGCAGCAGCCACACAACGCACACCCGTATCAGCCCCCGCCTGAGGCGGCAGTCCAAGGGACCTTTGTCCCCTTGCCCGGGCAGAGCGGCCCCGTCACTCTGGGTATTGGGCGAATCCAGCACGGCAATTTTGGGGAATTGGGGAAGCGCCTGCGAGGAAATTTCGGTCTCGCTATGACCCTGGGGTGAGGAAATGGCAGTTGCACTTTCCAGCTTGGGCAGGAAAGGCAGGAGATCCGCCATGGTGAATGACCGGCAGCAAGAGGCACGGCAGCGGGGACCGGCAACGCCCGGCGTCGCGGGGAGCGCTGAGGCGCCATGAGCCCCTTGGGACACGCCCATCACAGCAGTCGCGCGAGATCCTTTTTGGCGCATCCGTCCCACGGCGACCCGCGCATCAAGGTGGTGCTGCACACCGACCCGGCGTCCGAAACCGTTCGGGTGGACGTGCGGGGCGTCGTGACGACGACGAACATCCGCGCGCTGTATGTCGTCTGCCGGCGGGTGGTCGCCAAGTTCGTGGGCTTCGAAATCGTCGTGGACCTCGGCCATGCCCGGGTTACCGCGGCCGCCTTCGACGAACTCCGCGAGCACGCCCGCCAGTCGATCGTCTCCTCGGGGATCGATGCCTCCGTTACGCCCTGCCGCCTGCGGATCGTTGATCCGCCGGTGGTCCTTCGAGTCAAGGAGTCTGCATGAAAGCCCTCGTCTATGGCGGCCCCGGCAAGAAATCCTGGACCGACGTTCCGGACCCGGTGATCACCAACCCGAGCGACGCGATCGTCCGGGTGGACACCACCACCATCTGCGGCACGGACTTGCACATCCTCAAGGGCGACGTGCCCGCCGTGACCGAGGGACGGATCCTGGGCCACGAGGGCGTCGGCACCATCACCGAGGTGGGGTCCTCCGTGACGAGCCTCAAGGTGGGGGACCGGGTGATCATCTCCTGCATCAAGTCCTGCGGGCATTGCGCCAACTGCAAGACCGGCCTGTACTCGCACTGCTTAGGGGAGGAGGGGAAGTCCGGGATTGGCTGGGTGTTCGGGCACCTGATCGACGGCACGCAGGCCGAGTTCGTCCGGGTTCCGTACGCGGAGAACTCGCTGCACCTGCTGCCGGAGGGCGTCAGCGACGAGGAAGCCGTGATGCTCTCCGACATCCTCCCCACGGGCTTCGAGATCGGCGTGCAGTACGGCCGGGTCAAGCCGGGGGACACCGTTGCGGTGATCGGGGCCGGGCCGGTGGGCCTCGCCGCAATCGCTACGGCCGGGCTTTATGGCGCGGCCACCATCATCGCCGTCGACCTGGACGCGAACCGGCTGGAGAAGGCCCGGGAATTCGGGGCCACCGACGCCGTCCTCTCCAGCGACGCCGACTGGAAGGACCAGGTCCTGGCCCGCACCGACGGGCTGGGCGTGGACGTGGCGATCGAGGCGGTGGGTGTCCCGGCGACCTTTGGCATGTGCACGGACATCGTTCGTCCCGGCGGCACGGTGGCCAACGTGGGCGTGCACGGCAAACCCGTGGAACTGCACGTCGAGGACCTCTGGATCCAGAACATCACCATCAGCATGGGCCTGGTCAACGCCAATACGACGCCGATGCTGCTGAAGCTCGTGGCCCGGAAGAAGATCCCGGCGGCCAAGTTCGCCACCCACCGGTTCCGCTTCGAGCAGTTCCTGGACGCCTATGACACCTTCGCCCGGGCGGCAGAAACCAAGGCGCTGAAGGTGGTGATCAGCGGATGAGGGCCCATGTCGTCTACGACTCCGCCTACGGCAACACCAAGTCGGTGGCCGAGGCCGTCGCGGAGGTCTTCCACTCGGATCCCATCCCGGTCACCGACTTCCGGCCCTCGGACCTGCTGGCGGGGGACCTGCTGGTCCTGGGCAGCCCGATTAACGGCTGGCGTCCCACGCCCAAGGTCACGGAACTGCTCTCCGGGCTGGGCGACGGCGACCTGGCCGGCGTGAAGGCCGCCGCCTTCGACACCCGGGTGCGGATGTTCATCCACGGCGACGCGGCCAAGAAGATGGCCCAGTCACTGAAGGACCACGGCGCGGACATCATCTCCGAGCCCATGCCGTTCTACGTCCGCGGCAGCGAGGGCCCGCTGCGGCCCGGAGAGATCGAAAAGGCGACCCGTTGGGGTCAGTCGCTACTGGAGGCGGCGGAAAGGCTATGAAGCCCGGGCGGGTAGTCCTGCTGGTCCTCGGCTCGCTCGCCGCGCTGCTGGGCTTGGGCCTGCTCGCCGGGGCCGCCGCCACCGGCTGGGCCAACTACCAGCAGCGCGACGGCGGCTATTTCACCACCCCGACGGAACGCTTCACGGCGGACGGCTACGCGCTGACACTTCCCCGGATCAACATCCTCGACGACGGCGGCATGCGCCCCAACGGCACACTTCCCGGGACGGACGCGATGCCGGGCAGCATCTTGTTACGCGGTTCCGCCGCAGACCCGTCCCGGCCGGTGTTCATCGGAATCGCCCGCCAGGCCGACGTCGCGGGCTACCTCGCCGGCGTCCCGCACTCCGAGCTCGCCGACGTCCGGTTCTCGCCCTTCCAGGCCGACTACCGCACCGTCCCCGGGACGAAGGCGCCCGGGCGGCCGGCGGAGCAGACCTTCTGGGCCGCCTCCGTCTCCGGGACGGGCAGCCAGGACCTGCGCTGGGACATCCGGCCGGGGAATTGGGCCGTCGTCATCATGAACGCCGACGCGGCGAGCCCGGTGGCCGTGGACCTGAGCGGCGGGGTCCGTTCGGAGCTCCTGCTGCCGATCTTTATCGGCCTGCTGATCGCCGGAGTGGTGCTGCTGGGCGTCGGGGTGCTGCTGATCGTTTTGGGCGCGGCGGGGCTGGGGGCTGCAGGGCCGGGGGCCCCGGCTATCCCGTGCTGCCGCCACCCTACGGTTACCCGCCGCCGTCGCGCATCTATCCTGCCCGGCTCAGCGGCCACCTGGACCCGCAGCTGTCCCGGTGGCTGTGGCTGGTGAAGTGGTTCCTGGCCATCCCGCACTACATCGTGCTGTTCTTCCTCTGGTTCGCGCTGGTGGTCACCACGATCGTGGCGGGGTTCGCCATCCTGTTCACCGGCCGGTATCCGCGCTCGCTGTTTGTCTTCAACGTGGGCGTGATCCGCTGGAGTTGGCGAGTGGCGTTCTATTCCTACTCGGCGCTGGGCACGGACCGGTACCCGCCCTTCACCCTGGCCCGGACCGACTATCCCGCCGACTTCGACGTCGACTACCCGGACCGGCTCTCCCGCGGCCTGGTGCTGGTGAAGTCCTGGCTGCTGGCCATTCCCCATCTGCTGATCGTGGGGATCCTGACCGGCACCGTGCGCGGCTGGGGCGGCCGGGAGCGCTACTGGGACGGCACGCAATGGGTGCAGGAAAACGCGGGCATCTCCCTAATCGGGCTGCTGGTGCTCATCGCGGGGGTGTTGCTCCTGTTCACCGGCCGATACTGGACAGGTCTCTTCGACCTGCTGATGGGGCTCAACCGGTGGGTCTATCGGGTCATCGCCTACGTGGCACTCCTCCGAGACGAGTATCCGCCGTTCCACCTGGACCTCGGCCCCGCCGATCCCGGCGACGCGCAGCCGGCGCCGGCGCCCGGCTCGACCTGGCCGGCGCCGGTCCCGCCCGGACCAGTCCCACCCGCCCCGGCCCCGCCGTCGCCCGGTCCGGTCCCGCCGCCGGCTTCCTGAACCTGTTGGCCCAAGGGGGTAGCGTCCACACCGGGCGCGGTTACACTGGCAACAGTCGGCAACGTTGCTGTATCCAGCGTCCCTGCGGGGGCGGACACGGCAGGTTCCAGGCAGGAGGCGATCATGGCAGTCACCTTCTTATCGCGCGACGGTCACGGACGGCACGTCGCCGTCGGTCTTGCGGCCTGCCTGGTAGCGGCGGCCCTCGCCAGCTCCTCCCAGCCGGCTGTCACGGCGGCACCCGCGGTGCGCGTGGTGGTGGTCGGCGATTCACTCAGCACCGGCCACGGAACGTCTCCCGACCACGCCTGGCCGGCCCTGATCCGGACGGATCCCGCCCTGTCCGGGTTCCAGGTGATCAACGCCGCGGAAAACGGCAGCGGCTACGTCCGCCCGGGTGATGCCGACGGCACCTTCGGCAGCCAGGTGGACCAATTCGTCACCCCGGACACCGGCGTCGTGGTGTTCTTCGGTTCGGAGAACGATCTTGGCTACGCCCCCGCCGACGTCGGCGAGGCGGCCTCGACGGCGCTGGCCCACGCGGAGGTCGCGGCCCCTTCGGCCAAGCTGATCGTGGTGGGCCCGCCGTCGTACACTACGGACCCCGACCCCGGCCTGCTGGATATCCGCTCCCAACTCAGGAGCGCCGCCCAGAGTGCGGGCGCCGAATTCGTGGACCCCATCGCCGAGGGCTGGATCAGCGACGACGTCGAGGACCTGATCGGGCCCGACGGCGACCACCCCACCGTTGCCGGACAGGAATACCTGCTCCAGCACATCGCCGCCGTGATCGAGCACGCCGCTCCGGAACAGAACCCGCAGCCGGGCCGGCCGGCCGAATAACGCCGACGATCCCGGGGAATTCCTAGGAAACGCCCGTAAGGTGGGCGCGTGCCACCTCTCGACGTCGTTATATCCGCCTGGCAGGTCGACTGGACCGCGCTGGTCCTCGCGCTGATCGCCGGCACCCTCTACGGCCTGGGACTGCGGGCCGCGGCGGCAAAGGGCGGGCGCTGGCCGCTCTGGCGCACGCTCGCCTTCTACCTCCTGGGCCTCGGCTCATTCCTGGTGCTGACCTGCGGGTTCACCGGCGTCTACAGCGCCGGGCTGCGGTGGGCGTTCACGGTCAAGATCACGCTGCTGCTCTTCGTCGTCCCGCTCCTGATCGGCATCGGAAAACCCATCGGCCTGGCCCGCGCCGCCTTGTCGGAGCGCGGCGCCGGACGCCTGGACTCCGTGCTGGGCCACCGCCTGGTCCGCTTCGTCAGCAATTCCCTGGTGGCACCGCTGCTGGGCCTGGCGCTCTTCTCGACGTTCCTGACCCCGGCGTTCTATGTGCTGCGGGCCAACCCGCTGGCGGAGGCCCTGCTGACTGTGGTCATCCCAGTGCTGGGCCTACTGATGGCGTTGCCCATCATCGAGGAAGCCGACTTCCACCGCTCCAGCGCCTTCATCACGCTGGAGTTCGTCTTCGTCTTCATCGAGTTGCTGGTGGACGCCGTCCCCGGCATCCTGCTTCGGCTGAACGGTCAGGTCCTGGACCTGATGACGGCGCGGCAGGCCGGGCCTAGCTGGTTCCCCGACGCGCTCCGGGACCAGCAACTGGCCGGGGACGCGCTCTGGTTCATCTGCGAGGCCGTGGACCTGCCGCTGATCATCCTTATGTTTATGCGGTTCTCCCGCACGGATAAGCGGGAGGCGCGGAGCTTCGACGACCTGACGGACAGCGAACTGGAAGCGCTCAACGCCGAACACCTGCGCCGGGGCCGCTAGCCCCATACTGCCGGGCGGCTGCCGCGCCGGGCCGGCGCGCCTGGTTACTGTGCCGGCGGGACTGGAGGCTGGCCGGAGCCCGGGTAGCCGCCCGGGTACTGCTGGGGCTGCTGCGGTGCCGGGTACTGGCCGCCGTGCGTGTCCCAGGACTGCGGACCCACCGGGCCGTGCTGCTGCGGGCCCAGGTGGGCGCCCGGAGGGGTGCCGCCCTGCATCCGGATCAGTTCCGCGGTGTTCTCCGCGGTCCGGATGCCGGCCACCAGGGACTCGAGGCCGATCCGCGCCAGGGCCAGGTAGATGATCACGATCAGCGGGCCGATCACCAGCAGCACCAGCACCCCGAGGAACGGGTTCCGGCTGGCGAAGGCCGAGATGACGAAGAAGAGGTACATCACGCCGAGGGCGATCATGATCAGGATGTAGACGATCCTGGCGATCGACGGCGCGACGAACCGGGTGAAGGAAAAATCGAAGAGGTTTTTCATTGGCTCCCCCAAGGAGTGGCCCGCCACCTGCGGGCGGGATCGTGTCGGTTGTGCAGAGCCTAACCGAAACACGGTCCCGCCAACGCAAGGCGGCACGGCGCGCCAACCCAAGGCCGCCTCAGTCCCGTTGCGCCAGCCCCCGAACGGGGTCGGGCAGACCCGGAGTGGGGCAGACAGTCCCGCGTCAGGCCTCGCGCGACGCCGGGGACTTGGTCTGCGCCGGATCGCGCTCGGCCAGCGAACCGATGGCCGCATCGATCTTGTCCATGATGCCCTGATCGAGCTTCACGCCGGCCGCAGCGACGTTCTTCTCGATCTGTTCGGGCCGTGAGGCACCCATGATGGCGGAGGCGACGTTCTTGTTCTGCAGCACCCAGGCGATGCTCAGCTGCGCCATAGTCAGGCCGGCCTCGTCGGCGATGGGCTTGAGTTGCTGCACGCCGGTGAGGACCTCGTCGGACATCCAGCGCTCGATCATCCGCGCGCCGCCCTTGGAATCGGTGGCGCGGCTGCCCTCCGGCGCGGGCTTGCCCGGGTGGTACTTGCCGCTGAGGACACCCTGGGCCATGGGGGACCAGACGATCTGGGACAGGCCCAGCTCCTCGGATGTGGGGACCACTTCGGCCTCGATGACCCGCCACAGCATGGAGTACTGCGGCTGGTTGGAGATCAGCTGGAAGCCCAGTTCCTTGGCGAGGGCGTGGCCGTCGCGGATCTGCTGCGCGGTCCATTCGCTGACGCCGATGTATAGCGCCTTGCCCTGCCGGACGATGTCGGCGAAGGCCTGCATGGTTTCTTCCAGCGGGGTTTCGAAGTCGTACCGGTGGGCCTGGTAGAGGTCGACGTAGTCGGTCTGCAGCCGGGACAGGGAGCCGTTGATGGACTCCATGATGTGCTTGCGGGAAAGCCCCAGGTCGTTGTGGCCCTTGGGGCCGGTGGGGCCGAAGACCTTGGTGAAGATTTCCAGGGATTCACGCCGCTCGCCCTTGAGGGCCTCGCCGAGGACGGTCTCGGCGGCCGTGTTGGCGTAGACGTCGGCCGTGTCGAAGGTGCTGATCCCGGCGTCGAGCGCCGCCCGCACGCACTGGGTGGCGACGTCGTTCTCCACCTGTGAGCCGTGGGTGAGCCAGTTGCCGAAGGTGATTTCCGAGATCTTGAAGCCGCTATGGCCGAGGTATCTGAATTCCATGGGTCCCAACGTAGCCCAGATACCCGGGCGCGGTAAGGGCTCAGCTGGCCTTGCGCTCCGGACGGCCGGCGGCGGGGAGCTCGCGGACGGAGACGGTGACTTCGGGTGCCGCGGCCGCCTCGGCCCGTGCGCAGGCCCGGGCATCGGCGCGTTCGACGGCGGCCGCCCATTCCGGGGAGATCTGCGGTTCCTTGCGGGCCGGCTTCAGTTTCGGCCTGCGTTTCGTCGCAACGGGTGCGCCGGCGCGGCGACCGAAGAGTGCCATGCCCAGCGTGGCTATGAGCCTGCCGAGGCCGGCGAGCAGGAGGGTGATGACGAAGGCCGCCGCGACGCCGACGAACATGACGACGCCGATCACGAGGGTGCCGGCGTAGGTCAGATTCATGGCGGTGGTCGTCGGGTCTTCCACGTCGCCTCTCCCTTCCAAGCCTGCTGCGGGCCGTTCCCGGCCACCGTTAACCTTACGGAGAATCGGCCGCCGACGCGCCGGGAAACGTTGGCGGAGCCAGGATGTGTCCAAGCCGATACCTTCGGGCCCGCGGCGGCCCGCCACAGGCATATAGTCGGTGTCAGCTTCGGGCCGTCGGGGACCGGGCGAGGGAAGGGAAACGCGTGCAGCAGTCAGGGTTCGAGGGCCGGTGCCCGTGCCTCTCCGGTGAGCAGTACGGGCAGTGCTGCGGCCGGTACCACCGCGGGGAAGCGGAAGCACCGACCGCCGAGCAGCTGATGCGGTCACGGTACAGCGCGTTCGTGGTCCTGGATCCGGAGTACCTGCTCCGCACCTGGCATCCGGAGACCCGGCCGGCGGAGCTGGACCTGGATCCGGCGATCCAGTGGCGGCGGCTGGACATCCTCGCGACCCACCGCGGCGGCCCCCTGGACAGCGAGGGAACGGTCGAGTTCGCGGCGCACTACCGGGTGGCCGGGGAGCGCGGCGTCCAGCGCGAGACCAGCCGGTTCCGCCGGCTGGACCGCCGCTGGTACTACCTCGACGGCGTCGAGGGCCGCTAGGGGTGCCGTTTCCCGGAGGGGATTAGCGCTCCTCGACCGTTTCCACCGGGGTGAAGCCGGCGCGGTCCACCTTGCGGTGGAAGCGCATGCCCGCGAGGCCGCCCAGCATGGCGCCGATCAGGGCCACGACGGCCACCACGACGGCGGCGATCACGCTGGTGGTGGTGAGGTCGCCCTCGTTGACCGGGATGCGCGGGAAGCTGTTCAGGTTGGCGAGGACGTCGAACTTCTGGCCGGCGGTCATGGCCAGGATGGCGACGACGACGGCGGCGATCAGCGCCCAGATCCACACCATGAGGCCCTGCCGCGCGCCGTTGAAGCGCGCCATCCGGCCGGCCACGTAGCCGCCGCAGTAGTAGGAGAGGAACAGGATCACCAGGAGGGTGATGATGCCGGCGAGGCCGACGGTCTGGTTGCCGGAGGCCTGGTTCACGGCATCGTTCACCGTGGTGTTGGTGGCGAGGCCGACGGCGGTACCGGCGGCGGCGACAAGCGCGGTCAGGATCACGGCCATGCCGGTGGCGGCGAGCCAGCCGAAGAAGGCCGAGCCGACCTTGATGCCGCCGAACTGTTCCTTCTCGCGGGCAACGACCGTTTCGCGGGTGGGGACCTCCTCGACGACGGTCTCCCGGTCCAGCCGGTCGTGGCGGTCCAGTCCGTCCTGGCGGGGGTCGCGCGAGCCATGGATGGGCCGGTTGTCGTGGTGGTCCCGGGCGGCCGTTGCGGCGGCGGCACCCGTTGCGGCGCCGGCGGCGGCGGGCATGGCGCGGGTCTCGGTGGAGTGGTCTGCCCGGTCCTCGGCGCGGAGTTCGCGTTCTTCGGCGGCGGCCGCGGCGGGAGTCTCCGCCCGGTGCTCGGCGTGGTGGCCGGCGTGCTCTTCGGCGGGCCGGACAGTTTCGGTCCCGGCAGGGCGGACGGGCTCGGCGGTGTCCTGCCGGGCGTCGTGGATCCGGGCGTCGCGGCCCGGTTCGAGGTCCGCCGTGCTCTCGCGGCGGGGGCTGCGGTCTTCGGGGCCTGCTGTGCTGCTCATGATGGCTGCTCGCTTTCATTGGGAGACCCGTGCCGGCTGATCCGGCCGGGCACGGCAATGCTTCGACCGTCATCAGGTCTTGCCATACCTAACCACGCCGGCAACCCAATTAGCAAGGTTGCTTATTATTAGGGATCGCGGGTGTTGCCGCAGGTCAGCGGTAGCTCCGGTGCAGGTTTTCCGCCTTCGACTCGCGCGGGGAGGCGTCGGCGATCCACGGCCCGGTGCCCTCCGACTGGTCCAGCACCCCGGCCTCCAGCCACTCGTAGTCGCCGGCCAGCACCCTCGCCGTCAGGCCTCGGTCGCCGTCGTCGGTGTTCCGCCAGAGCTGGTCGAAGTATTCCTCGACCCGCACCCGGGCCTGCGCGCAGTAGGCATCGGCCAGTTCGTAGGCGGACGCCCCGCGCTCCGGCGCGGTGCGCAGCAGCATCTCGGCCCGGGAGCAGCAGGCGGAGATGGCGAACAGCTCGGCGCCGATGTCCACGATCCGGCCCAGGAACGCCTGTTTGTGCTCCAGCCCCGCCTGCCAGCGGCCCATCCCGTAGAAGGTCTGGCGCGCCAGCTTCCGCGAGGCGCGCTCGACGTACCGCAGGTGCCGGGCCAGCCGGCCGAAGTCACCGTAGGACCGCGGGTCCATGCCGTTGCCGGCGAGCAGCTTCGGCAGCCAGCGGGCGTAGAAGCCGGAGGCGCCGACGGCGGCCCGGGCCTTGTCCGGCAGGCTGGCGTCCGCGGTGGCCAGCGCGCCCGCGGCGGCCAGGTGCGCGTCCACGGCCTCCCGCGCGATCAGCAGCCGCATGATCTCCGAGGACCCCTCGAAGATCCGGTTGATCCGCAGGTCCCGCAACTGCTGCTCGGCCTGCACTGCCCGCTCGCCCCGGGCCTGCAGCGAATCGGCGGTTTCGAAGCCACGGCCGCCGCGGATCTGCACCAGCTCGTCCGCGATCCGGCAGCTGATCTCCGTGGACCAGAGCTTGGCCAGCGCCGCCTCGATCCGGACGTCCTTCTGCCCGGCGTCGGCCAGCTCGGCGCACAGTTCGAAGACCGCGTCCAGGGCGAAGGCGCTCGCCGCGATGAAGGCGATCTTCTTTCCCACCGCTTCGTGCCGGCCCACCGGGCGGCCCCACTGGGTACGGGCGTTGGACCATTCCCGTGCGATCTTGAGGCTCCAGCGGCCGGACGCCACGCAGAGGGCCGGGATGCTCAAGCGGCCGGTGTTCAGCGTGGTCAGCGCGATTTTCAGGCCCTGTCCCTCCCGTCCCAGCCGGTTCGCGGCGGACACCCGGACCTGGTGGAAGCGGGTGACGCCGTTCTCGATGCCCCGCAGGCCCATGAACGCGTTGCGGTTCTCCACCGTGATACCGGGCGAGTCCATCTCCACCACGAACGCGCTGATCCCGCCCCGGTGCGCCGTGCCGTCCGGGTCCGTGTGCGGCGGCACCACGGCCATGACCACCACCAGCTCGGCGATTACGCCATTGGTGGTCCACAGCTTCACGCCGTCGAGGAGGTAGGAGGAGCCGTCGTCGGAGGGCACGGCCGTGCTGCCCATGCGGGCGGGGTCGCTGCCGACGTCGGGCTCGGTGAGCAGGAACGCGGTGATGGCACCGGCCGCGCACCGGGGGAGGTACTCGCGTTTCTGCTCCGCTGTGCCGAACACCTTGACCGGTTCGGGTACGCCGATCGACTGGTGGGCGGAGAGCAGCGCGCCCAGGCTGGGATGCACCGACCCCAGCAGGGCCAGGGCTCGGCCGTAGTAGACCAGCGTGAGGCCCAGTCCGCCGTACTCACCGGGAATCTTCATGCCGAACGCGCCCAGATCCGCCAGGCCCTTGATGTATTCGTCCGGGATTTTCGCCTCCCGCTCGATCACCCGGCCGGACATGGTGCGGCAGTAGACCGTGAGCCGCTCCATGAACGCCTCGCCGCGTTCGACGTCGTCGGCCGGGGCCTGCGGCCAGGGATGGATCAGGCCTGGGTCGAAGCTGCCCAGGTACAGGCCCTTCGCGAAGCTGGGCCGGTCCCAGCTGGTGTCCCGGGCGGCCTCGGCGACGGCGCGGGCGGTGTCCGCGGTGGCGCCGGCCCCCAGTTCGCCGGCCGGCGGGGCTTCGACGGCGGGATGTCCGGTTTCCGGCCCCGGATCGGGAGCGGCTGGGTTGTCGACGGCGGAGCTCACTGGGCATCTCCCCTCACCGGACTGGCCGGCTCAAGCCCTGGATCCGCCGCGGGTGGAGGACCCTTCAGCTGTCCCGCAAGACTACCCGCGGGTAGGTGCCGGTGCTAGGGGACGAGTGCCCGATCAGTTCGCCCGGGAAGTCGCCGGGCAGTTCCACCTGGCCCGCGTGGTGGACCAGGTGCTCCCACGCCGTGTTGATCCCGGAGACCACGCCCACCAGGGTCCGGACGACGAGGAACCAGGCCAGCTTGCCCACGCCCAGCAGCGCCAGGGCCACCGTCGCCGCCGTCATGATGAACAGGGCCAGGAGGGCGGCAAAGAGCAGTGTCCCGCCGAACACCAGGGTCCCGGTTTCCACCGTGGTCAGATCAAACAGGCTCGCATCGAACTGCATTCTTCCTCCTGCAACGGCGCTTCGGCTGAATCAGTAGCCCGAGCGTAGGGCGGACGAGGGGGCCCGTTCCAGAGTCCCGGGGCGCGTCGGACCCTCTTGATACGGGATCGAGACGCTACCCGGTGGTAGGTCACGAACAGATCGCAGGAGCCCCACCAGAAACATGCGCCCCATGCTCCGGCGTGGAGGCGAGAGGCGGCGAGCCCGGCGTCGGCGGTGCCTGCGTTAACCTTGTAGCTGGCAGTTTTGCGTCGCTGCCGTCCCCCGGCAGCGAGAGGAGAGTTGCGTGCCTGGATCCGCCCTGTCCTCCGCGGACGCCATCAGTGCCCGGCTGCGCGAACTGGAACTGCTGACCAAGGGACCCGCGTGGGCGCTGACCCGCTCCGCCCCCTGGGTGATCGCGGTCCTGCAGGCCTCCTTCACCCGCACCCGGCCGCAACTGCCGCTGGAACAGTTCCACGCCGACGTCGACTCCTTCCTCGAACAGCTCCGCCGCCAGGAGCCGGGCCTTGGCGGGTCGGCGAACGGCAAGGCTTTCGGCGACGAATGGACCCGGAAAAACTTCCTCACCCGCCGCAACCAGTCGGGCCAGATCGTCTACGAGGTCACCGAACCGGCGGCCCGCGTGCTGGCGTTCCTGGACAGCCTCTCCAGCGAACGCTCCACCCTCAACGGCTCCCGCCTGGGAACGCTGCTGGGCGACGTCGAGAAGCTGGCCAACGAAACCAACCCGGACCAGAGCGCCCGGCTGGAGGCGCTCCAGGAAGAGATCGGCGAACGGCACCAGCTGATCGAGGACATCAGCTCCGGGGAATTCGACGGCCTGCTCGACGACGAGGAAGCCGTCGAGGCCGCGGGCAACATCCTGGACCTCGCCGCGAGCCTGCCCGCCGACTACAAGAAGATGCGTGACCGGATCGAGGAACTGGTGGGCGAACTCCGCAACCAGATCATCGAGGAGTCGCTCAGCAAGGGCGCCACAATGGCCCAGGTCCTGGAGGCGGACAAGCGGCTCCGGCAGAGCCCCGAGGGCAGGACGTTCCGGTCCTTTACCGCCTTCCTGGAGGACCCCCAGCAGCAGCTGCGGTTCCGTTCCGCGATCGGCGAGGTGCTCAGCCGCCAGTTCGCCGACGACCTCAGCCAGGAGGAACGGGAGACGCTGAAGAACCTCGTCGCCGAGCTCCGCAGCCAGCACAGCCAGATCCAGCGGATCTACGGCAAGCTCAGCGAGAGCCTGAACACCTACGTGCAGAGCGACGACTACCGTCAGTCGGTGCGGCTGCGGAAGGTGCTGCGGGAGGCCGAGCAGGCGATCCGCTCGCTGCCGTACGAGCGCGAGCGGCCCGGCCTGGTCCGCGGGCCCGTGCTCTACAACGCGGGCTTCGAGTCGCTGGCCATGATCAAGCTCTTCGACCCGGACGAGTTCGCGGCCCCGCCCAAGCTGGCGGACCCGATCGCGTTCAGCGACTCGGACCGGGCGCGCTCGCCGCGGACCGGCAAGGCCAACCCGGCCGCCATCCGCGGCGCCGTCGCCGGCGCGGCCACCCTCGCCGAGGCCTGGGAGCAGCTGCCCGCGGACGAACGCCACATCAACTCCATCCGGGCGCTGCTCTCCCACGCGCTGCACCAGGGCGCCGGGTTCGACCGCGGCGGTTGGCAGCAGCTGGACTTCGAACAAATCGACGGGTCCACCCGCACCGCCTACCTCCCCGTCGTCACGCTTAAAGAGGACTGAAGATGACCGAATCGCCGCAGGACATGCCCGACGCCGGGGCCGAAACGGCCGCAACCCGGGCGCAGGCGGACCCGTTCACAGTGACTCCCCGCGACACCTTCGTCGACGGCGCGGCCCTCTTCCCCGGTGACACCGGGGTGCTGCCGATGAAGGTGCGGCAGGCGCTGGTGAAGCTGCTCAAGGGCCCCTACATCGACGGCGGCCGGGACGAGAAGCTCTGGACCACGCTGCTGGACAACCAGCTGATCCTGCGCAGCCGGCTCTCCGAGCTGTTCCTGACCCTGCAGCTGGACCATGAGCGGAAGGTCGCCGTCCTGCGCCCGGTGGACCCGGAGGCCATCGGCGGCAGCACCCGCTCCAGCATCCTGCGCCAGCAGCGCGCGCTCAGCCGGGTAGAGACGATCGTCCTGCTCCGGCTGCGGCTGTTGCTGGACCGGCACGTCACGGCCCAGACCGACCCGACCATCACGCGGGAGGAAATCGCCGACCTTGTGGCCCACTACCAGCCCGCCGGCCAGCAGGACGCCCTGCGCGACGCCGACGTCGTCAACCGCGCCATCACCAAGCTCCTGGCCCGCCAGCTGCTGCTGGGCACCGGCCTCGACGACGTGTACACCATCTCCAACGCCCTCCCGTTGGCCCTGCCCTTCGAAAATATCGGCGACATCCCCGCCCACATCGACGCCCTGATCGCCGCCGGTACAGACACCACCGGCACCGAACCCCTCCTCGAACTCGACGGGGACGCTGTTCCGGACGGTGACGACGCCACCGAGGACTCGGACGGTGAGGACGACTCGTCACCCAGCCCCGCCAACGAAACCGAGGCAGCCGAATGAGCATCGCAACCATGCTGCCGATGGGCGAGCTGACGAACCCGGGACAGATGCGCCTGGCCCTGGTGCAGGTGGTCAACTGGGGTACATTCCACGGCGCGCATACGATGCACGTGGACCGCAACGGCACCCTGCTGACGGGCAACTCCGGCGTCGGCAAGTCCACGCTGTTTGACGCGATGCTGCGCGTCTTCGATGCCCGGCCGCGGTCCAATGAGGCGGCGGCGCAGCGGGCCGGCGGGGCCGTCGAGGACAAGCGGACCACGTTCACGTATATGCGCGGCAAGGTGGGAGACAAGGCCGTCGGCGAGGGCTCGGCCAGCGCCTACCAGCGCCCCGGCGCCACCTGGTCCGCCGTCGCACTGACGTTCGACAACGCCGCCGGCACCCGGGTCACCATCTCGGCCCTCTTCGACCTGCCCAAGAACGGCACAGAATCCAGCGTCGGCCGGTTCTACCTGATCGACAACAAGCCGCTGGACCTGGCCAAGGTGGAGGGGATCGCGGAGAAGCGGTTCACCAAGTCCACGCTGGACGCCATCTTCCCGGAGGCCCAGATCTTCGACGTGCACAAGGCCTTCGCCGAGCGGTTCCGCCGGCTGCTGGGAATCAACTCGGACCAAGCGCTGCCACTGCTGCGCGTCATCCAGGCCGGCAAGGGCCTCGGCGGCAGCGTGAACACGTTCTTCCGCGACCAGGTCCTGGACGCCCCGGCCACCCTGGCCGCCGCGGACGACGTCGTCGAGGAATTCAGCAACCTCATGTCCATCCGGCAGCGGCTCGAGGACGTCCGCCAGCAGCGCGACCAGCTGGCCCCGGTCCCCGGCCTGAACAAGGAGTACGCCCAGTCCCTGCTGGACGCGAACCGGCTGCGGGAACTTGCCGGCGAGGAATTTGAGGCCTACCGGCAGCAGCTCGCCGTCGCCGTGCACGAGAAGACCCTGGCCCGGTTCAAGGACCTGGCGCAGGCGAAGGCCAAGGACCTGGCCGCCGAGCGGGCCGTCCGGGACGGGCTGGCCAAAGAACTGCGCCAGCTCGAGGCCGAGTACAACAACCAGGGCGGCAACGCGATCTCCGCGATCGAACAGTCGCTGGAAAACGCCCGGGTGGGCCTGAAGCTCCGCGAGGAAGTGGAGGCCTCCGCCCGGAAGGCCCTCACCGACGCCGGCCTGGAGCTCGACTGGACCGCCGCGGGCTGGGAGCAGGCCCACGAGCACGCCGCCGCGCGGTCGGCCGAACTCAAGGACGACTCCGAGGCGCTGAAGGAACTGCGCTTCGAGGCGTTCGACAGCCACGCCGCGCGCAAGCGTGAACTCGCCGCGGCCCAGCAGGAACTCGTCTCACTCAAGACCCGCAAGTCCCTCTTGCCGCCGTCGAGCATCGAGAACCGCACCGCCATCGCCGCCGCCACCGGGGTCCCGGAGGAGCAGATGCCGTTCGGTGGCGAGCTGATCGACCTCGCGGAGGGCCAGGAACGCTGGCGCCCGGCCGCCGAACGTGCGCTGCGGAGCCTCGCCACCACGCTGCTGGTGCCGGGCGAGCACTTCGCCGCCGTCACCCGCTACCTCAACGACCACACGGTCCGCGGTGCCCTCCGCGCCGTGGACATCTCCAAGCCGCTCGCAGGCGGGGCGCTGGCCGTGGCGGAGGCGTCCGACGGCGACCTGCTGGGCAAGCTGGACATCCTCACCGCCGGGCCCGAGGGCAGCGCGATTGCGGAGGCCGGGCAGTGGATCCGGGAGCGGATCGCCCTGGACTTCGCCTACCCGTGCGTGGAGAACCCGGACGAGCTTGCCGGCCTGGACAAGGGCCTCAGCCTGGGCGGCGTGGTCAAGCGCAACCGCCACACCGTGGAAAAGGATGACCGTTTCACCGGGCGGCAGGATTACGTCCTGGGCTTCGACAACGCCGCCAAGCTGGACCTGGTGGCGGCCCAGGTGGAGGAGCTGGAACGGGAACTGGCGCGGGCCGCGGAGCTTGCCCAGGACCGCGAGGAATCGCACCAGGGCATGACCCGGCAGCTTGAGGCGCTGCGGCGCGTCGCCGAGGACCACCGGCCCTGGGAGCAGGTGTCCGCGGCGGTCGCCGCCGAGGAGCTGGCCCGGATCGAACAGCGGCTCAAGGACGCCCTCGCCGCCCAGGCGGACCTGGAACCGCTGCGGGCCACGGTGGAGACGGCCCGCCAGCGGCACCAATCCAGCACCGAATCCGCCGCCGTGCTGCAGAGCGAATACAAGGCCCTGGACGCGCAGCTGACCACCGCCGACTCACTGCTGGACGCGGCCCGGCGCCGGCTCGCCGAGCAGCCGCCCTCCCCGGAGGCTGCCGCGGCCCTGGCGGAGTACTTCAGCGGCTTTGGCGATGTGCTGGAAATGCACGAACTGGACCTGCTGGCCAACCAGGTGCGGACCCGGCTGCTGGCCGAACTGCACGCCGCTGAGTCCCGCGGCCAGGCCACCGCTGAGCGGCTTACCCGCATCTTCGAGGGCTTCGTCCGTGAGTGGGGCACGGCCATCTCCGCCGACCACGGCACCTCCATCGGCGCCGCCGGCGAGTTCGAGGCCCGTTACCACGCGATCGTCAGCGACGGCCTGCCCGCCCAGGAGGCCGAGTTCCGGCAGTTCTTCAACCAGCGCACGCACGAATCGTTCTCCACGCTGCTGCACCTGCTGGACGAGGAGCGGCGCTCCATCACCAGCCGGATCCTGCCGCTGAACGGCATCCTGTCCCAGGTGAACTTCCACGAGGGCAGTTACCTGGAGCTGGACATTAAGCAGACCCTTCCGGCCACGGCCAAGCAGTTCAAGGACGCCATCCAGAACGCCCTCAAGGTCCGGCACGCCAGGCCCGGGAAGACTGTCGCCGCCGGTGCGTCGACGCCCGCGGACGACGACGTCGAACTCACCACCCGGTACAAGTCGCTGGAAACCCTCGTGAAGCGGCTGGGTTCGCAGAGCCCGGAGGACCGCCGCTGGCGCGCCGAGGTGCTGGACGTCCGCGGGCACCTGTTTATCCAGTGCAAGGAACACCGCGAGGTGGCCGCCCGCACCGGCAAGTCCGGCGCGGCGAAGTCCGGCTCGGCGAAGGGTGCGAAGAAGACCGAGGTGTTCATGCACGCGGACACCGGCTCCATGTCCGGCGGCGAGCGGCAGCGCTTCACCGCCTTCATCATGGCGGCCGCACTGAGCTACCAGCTGGGCATCGCCGAGCAGGGCTTCACCACCTACGGCACGGTCATGATGGACGAGGCGTTCGTCCTGGCCTCCGAGGAATTCGCCGGCGCCGGCATCAAGGCGCTACACGAATTCGGTTTCCAGCTGCTGCTCGCCGCCCCGGAGAACGTGATCGACCTGTCCCGGCACCTCGGTTCGGTGACCGAGATCCTCCGGGACAAGCGCACCAACCGTTCCGGCGTGTTGACGGCCCCGGTGATCGCCCCCAATGCCGCCGACGGCGGGGCGTGGCGGTCCGAGGCGAACCCGGTGGACATCATCCTGCGCTGACGCCGGCGCGCCCGGGCAGCCTAAGCAGCCCGGGCGCACAGGGTGAGACGGGGCCGTGCCGTCAAGCTCCGCGGACGCGGTCCATGAACTGCGCGGTCCGGGCTATCAGGCCTTCGACCTGGCGGGCGACGGCCGCCTCCGGGTCCGGGTTGATGTCGTTGACCGGCGGCGCCACGCGCACGTTGCGGCAGCAACCGAAGTCCGCACAGATCAAGGTGCCCACGGTGTTGCCGTTGCGGCCCGACTGGCCGGCCCGTTTGGCTACCCAGAGGAGCACATCGTCCTTGGAGTGGATGTCGCGGCACAGTTCGCAGAGGACCGCGCGGTTTTTCTTGGCACCGCCTTCGGGGGCGCGGAGCATGATGCCGACGGGCCCGGTGGCGCCGGGGAGCACCAGGTAGCCGCGCAGCGGCATCTTGCCGTCGCGCCAGCCGAGGAAGTCGAGGCTGTCCCAGTCCAGGCTGTCGAAGTTCCTGGGCAGGTTCAGCTTGGCGGCTTCGGAGCGGCTGGCGTTGATGAAGGAGGAGCGGATGCGGGCAGCGGTGATTTCGTCCATGGGAAGGTCTTTCGGGATCGGAGAGCTCCGGCCGGCGCGTTGGACGCGCGGGGAGAGGGGCAGGCTGCTGCCGGCCTGCGATTCCGGTAGGGGGCGCGGCGGCGTTAGGCCGCGGCGGGTCCGTACATGGTGGAGGGGGCCGGCGACGGCGCGGGCGCGATGCAGGCCGCAACGGCCACCCCGCTGACTGCGGCTGGAGTCATCGTCATGATGTCCGCCCACTTTCCCTCGTCGCATCCGGAGGTGATCTCTGCCCGTCCGGTGCCGGTTCCCGATGCCCGGCTCCGCCATCCTCGCAAACGCGGAACCAAGTGTCCAGTCCGTCCTTCGCGGGCCACCGAAGCATCCGAAGCAATTACGTCACTCAAAGCTTGCGTAATTATCCTAAAGATAGGTTAGCCTTACTTAGGTTTGCATCACCTACCTAAGGATTCTCGTGACGTCCCCGCTTGCTACGCCTCCCTCCCGCTTCGCCCGAACTCTCCTGAGCCCGCGCACCCTCTCCCGGCGCGCACTCGGTGCCGCTGCCCTCGCCGTCGCCGCCGGCCTTGGCCTTGCCGGCTGCTCCACCGGCCCCGTCGGCGCGCAGGACGCGGGGGCCGCCACCGCCGGCTACCCCGTGACCATCAAGCACGCCTTTGGTGAGACGACGCTGGAGCACCAGCCGCGGCGCGTGGTCACCGTGTCCTGGGTCAACGACGACGTCGCGCTCGCCCTGGGCGTCGTGCCGGTGGGCCTGCCGAAGAATGACTGGGGCGGTAACAGCCGGGCGTCCACGCCGTGGAAGGATGCCGCGCTGGACCGGCTGGGCGCCGGAGCCGGCTCCGCCACCGCGCCCACGCAGTACTCGGAGGCTGACGGGATCAACTTCGCCGAAATCGCCAAGCTCAACCCGGATGTGATCCTCGGCGCCTACTCCGGCCTCAGCGAGGAGGACTACCGCAAGCTCAGCGACATCGCCCCCGTGGTGGCGCAGCCCGGCGTCGCCTACGGCACCGCCTGGCAGGACTCCACCGCCATGATCGGCAAGGCGCTGGGCAAGGAGGCCGAGGCCGCCGACCTGGTCGCGAAGACCGAGGCCACGGTCAGGGACAAGGCCGCCGCCTACCCCCAGCTGGCCGGCAAGACCTTCATCTACGGCAACCTGGAGCCGGCCAAGAGCGACGGCGTGAACATCTACACCGCCAATGACAACCGTCCCCGGTTCCTCTCCAGCCTGGGAATGACCCTGGCCCCCGTGGTGGCCTCGAACACCAAGGATTCCAAGGAGTTCTTCATCCCGTGGTCCGCCGAGAAGGCCAACGAGCTCGACTCGGACCTCTTCGTCACCTGGATCCCAGACGCCAAGACCGCCGACTCGATCAAGCAGCACCCCCTGCTCGGCCAGATCCCCGCGATTAAGAAGGGCGCCCTGGTTGCGGACCCGGACAACACGCTGACGCTCTCGATCTCCGCGGCCTCCCCGCTGAGCCTGCCGTGGGCGCTGGACCGCTTCCTTCCCCAGCTCGCGGCCGCGGCGGACACCGCCGCCGCGGCAAAGTAGGGCGCCCCATGCGCTCAGCCCGGGGGCGGAGCGTCCGCGCCGGCTGGCTGCTCGCCGCCGTTGCCGCGCTGGTCCTGGTGTCCGCGGCCTCGCTGGCGGTGGGCGCCCGGCAGCTCAGCCTCGGCACCGTCGTCGCGGCCTTGACCGGGTTCGATCCGGGCAACGGGGATCACGCCGTGGTGCAGGCCCGGGTGCCGCGCACTGTGCTGGGGCTCCTGGCGGGCGGCGCGCTGGGCCTGGCCGGGGCCGCCATGCAGGGCGTGGCCCGCAACCCCCTGGCGGACCCGGGCATCCTGGGCGTCAACGCCGGGGCGGCGCTGGCCGTGGTCGCCGGTATCCACCTCGCCGGGGTGACCTCGCTGACCGGGTACCTGTGGCTCGCGTTCGCCGGGGCCTCGGCGGCCGCCGTCGTGGTCTACCTGATCGCCGCGGCGGGCCGGGGCGGCGCCACCCCGGTGAAACTCGCCCTCGCCGGTGCCGCCCTGAGCGCGGCTTTGTTCTCGCTGATGAACGTGATCCTGATCTCCAGCCAGGACACCCTGGACCGGTTCCGGTTCTGGCAGGTGGGGGCCTCGCCGGACGGGACTGGTCCGTGGTGCTGGCCGGGCTGCCGTTCCTGGTCGCGGGCGCCGTGCTTGTCGTGGTTGCCGGGCGTGCCCTGAACGGCCTGGCGCTGGGAGACGATGTCGCCCGCGGACTCGGCCAACGCGTCGGCCTCACCCGCGGGGTCACCGCGCTGGGAGTGGTGCTGCTCTGCGGGGCGGCCACGGCGCTGGCCGGGCCGATCGGCTTCGTGGGCCTGGTGGTGCCGCACGCGGTCCGGCTCCTTTCCGGCCCGGATTACCGGTGGATCCTGCCGCTGTCCCTGGTGTTGGGGCCGTGCCTGCTGCTCCTCGCTGACGTGGCCGGGCGGGTGGTCCTGCTCCCGGGCGAGGTGCCTGCGGGGATCATGACCGCCCTGGTGGGAGCCCCCGCCTTCGTCTGGCTGGTCCGCCGGAGCAAGGGGGCCGCGCTGTGAGCGCCCGGCTGCCGTCCCTGCGGCCGTCCCGCCCGGCGGTCCTGCTGGCCCTCGCCGCCGGCGGGGTGTTCTCGGCGGCGGTCCTGTTGGGCAGCTACACCGTCACCGTTCCCGACCTGTGGAGGGTCCTCGCCGCGCACCTCAGCGGTGCCCCCAGGATCCCGACGGTGAGTTTCATGGTGATGGAGCTGAAGTTGCCGCGGGCGGTCACAGGCGCCATGGTCGGCGCCGCCTTCGGCCTCTCGGGGGCGCTGTTCCAGACGCTGCTGCGGAATCCGCTGGCCAGCCCGGACGTCATCGGCATCAGCTACGGGGCGAGCGCCGCGGCGGTCACGGCCATCATCGTCTTCGGGGCCTCCGGCGCCGCCGTGTCCGGGGCCGCGCTCGCGGGCGCCCTCGCCGTCGCCCTCCTGATTTATGCGATCTCCCGCCGCGGTACCGGCGGGAGCGGGGCGGCCGGCGGCCGGCTAATCCTGGCCGGCGTCGGAATCGCCGCGGCCCTGCAGGCGGTGGTCAGTTTCCTCATGACCCGCTCGGACATCCGGACCGCCGCGGACGCCCTGGTGTGGCTCAACGGTTCGCTGAATTCCGCCGGCTGGGAGCGGGCGGGCGTTCTGGCCGCGGCCCTGCTGGCGCTGGTCCCGGCGGCCGCCGCCCTGGCGCGGCCCCTGCGGATGGTCGAGCTCGGCGACGACGCCGCCGCGGGGCTCGGCGTGCGGGTCGGCGCCACCCGGCTGGGCGTCGTGGTGGTCGGCGTCGCCCTCGCTGCCTGCGCGACGGCGGCGGTCGGCCCGGTGGCCTTCGTCGCTTTCCTCGCCGGCCCGATTTCCCGCTGCCTGACCCGCCGGACCAGCCTGCCGGCTGCGGCCCTGACCGGGATGCTGATTGTCCTCTCCGCGGACTTCCTCGCCGCGAACCTTGCCCCGCTGCTCCTGGCCGGGACCGTCCTCCCCGTGGGGGTCGTGACCGGTGCGCTGGGCGCGCCCTTCCTGCTGTGGCTGCTGGCCACCGCCAACCGAAAGGACACCTGAGATGGCAGAACTCGCCGCACAGGATCTCACCCTCGAGTACGGGGCCACACCGGTGGTGGCCGGCCTCAGCTGCACGATTCCGCCCGGGAAGGTGACCATGATCGTGGGCGCCAACGCCTGCGGCAAGTCCACCCTGCTCCGCGGCCTGTCCCGGCTGCTCAAGCCCGCGGGCGGCGCCGTCACCCTCGACGGCCAGGACATCCGGTCCCGCCCGGCCCGGGACCTCGCCCGGCAGATGGGACTGCTCCCGCAGCACCCCTCCGCCCCGGCCGGCCTCTCCGTCCGTGACCTCGTCGGCCGGGGCCGTTACCCGCACCGCGGCGCCTTCGGCGGCTGGAGCCGGGCCGACGAGGACGCCGTCGAGCGGGCACTGGCGGCCACGGACACCGCCCACCTGGCCGGACGCGACGTCGACGAGCTCTCCGGCGGCCAGCGCCAACGGGTCTGGATCGCGATGGCGCTGGCGCAGGAGACCGAACTGCTGCTGCTCGACGAACCCACCACGTACCTGGACCTGGCCCACCAGGTGGAGGTGCTGGACCTGCTGACGGACCTCAACCGGCGCCGCGGCACCACGGTGGTGATCGTGCTCCACGACCTGAACCTGGCCGCACGCTACGCGGACCACCTGATCGCCCTCAAGGCCGGTCGGATCGTGGCTCAGGGCGCCTCCGCGGCGGTGGTCACGGAGAAGCTGATCCGGGAGGTGTTCGGCCTGGAGTGCCGGGTGATGCCGGACCCGGTGTCCGGCACACCGCTGGTGCTGCCGCTCGGGCGCCACCACACCGCATCCGCCCCGGAGGGTGCTCCCACGGGCGCCCCGGCGGCTGCCCCGGCCGGCGGCGACGTGATGGTGGCGATCCCGTGACCGCCCAGCGTACGGCGCGGCACCCGGTCCCCGAAGCGCTCGCCGAGCAGCCGATGTCCCGCGCCTTCGACGTCACCGTCTCCGCCGTGCGGGACCTCAGCCCCAGCTTCCGGCGGATCACCCTCGGCGGCTACGCGCTGCGCGACTTCGGCGTCCACGGCCCCACCCTGGACCTCCGGGTGAAGCTGGTGCTCCCGTCGCGGGCGGCGGACGGAACCGTGCTGCCCCTTCCCGTTTTCCGCGTGGAGGAACCCGGCTGGTACCGCCAGTGGCTGGCCATGGACCCGGACGTCCGGGGGTCCATGCGCACCTACACCGTCCGGCGGGCCCGGCTGGACGCCGTCTACCCCGAGATCGACGTCGACATCGTGCTGCACGGAGAGGGCGCCGGAACCGCCAGCGAGGGGCCGGGTGCCACGTGGGCCCGGCAGGCAAGGCCCGGGGACCGCGTCACCCTGATCGGCCCGAACAGCCGCGCCGCGCACTGCGTACTGGAGGAGACCTACGCCGGCATCGAGTGGCGGCCCGGCGCCGCCGGTCGGATCCTGCTGGCCGGGGACGAGACGGCGGTCCCGGCGATCTGCGCGATCCTCGAGAGTCTCCCGCCGCACCTCAGCGGCGACGCCGTCCTGGAGGTCCCAAACGCCGCCGATGTCCGGGACATCCGTACGGAGGCCGACGTCGCGGTCACCTGGCTCGCGCGCGGCTCCGGCGCCGGGCACGGTGCGTATCGGGGCCGCCCGCACGGAGAGTTGCTCCGGGACGCAGTGCGGGACATAGTCTCCCGCCTGGACGGCACGGAGCCGCGGACGAGGTCCCAAGCCCCCGACGCGGAAGCGGTCACGCCGGACGCCGACCCCGGGTTGCTGTGGGAGACCCCCGACGGCGCCTCCGCGAGCCCGTTCTACGCCTGGATCGCCGGCGAGGCGGCCACCGTCCGTGAGTTGCGGCGTTACCTGGTCCGCGAGGCGGGCATCGACCGGGCGCAGCTGGCCTTCATGGGCTACTGGCGGCAGGGCCGGGCCGAGCTCTAGGCAAAGGCGCGGGCGGCGGTCTGGAATCAGGCCGGCACCATCCCGGTGCCAAGCCGCCGCCCGCAGTTCACCCTCCCGGCACCGGCTGGTTGGCCGGCGGCGCTACCGTGGCGGCATGGCCGCGAACCTCTTGCATCTGGGCCCGGACGGGCGGCGCGTCTACGTCGCCCTTGGCGATTCCTTCACCGAGGGCGTGGGGGACCGCAGCAAGCACCTGCCCAACGGCGTCCGGGGCTGGGCGGACCGGGTGGCCGAGAGGCTGGCGAAAGCGGACCCGGGCTGGGAGTACGCCAACCTCGCCATCCGCAGCAAGCGCCTCCGGCAGATCATCGCCGAGCAGCTGGAACCGGCGCTGGCGATGAAGCCTACCCTGGTGACCCTGTACGCCGGCGGCAACGACCTGCTGGACCTCGGCACCGACATCGAGGACCTGATGGACGACTACGAGGTCCTGGTCCAGCGGCTTACCGCCTCGGGGGCCACCGTGGTGCTCTTCACCGGCTTCGACGTCAAGGTCTCCGTCCTGCTCGAACCCTTCAAGCGCCGCAACACCCTCTACAACCGCCGGGTCCGGGAACTGGCGGACTGGTACGGGGCCGTGCTGGTGGACTACTGGGCCTTCGAGGCGTTCCAGGACCCCAGGATGTGGGGCAGCGACCGGCTCCACATGTCCAAGGCCGGCCACAAGTACCTCGCCGCGCAGGTCCTGGATCACCTGGGGGTCCCGCACAGCATCAGCCCCAAGGAATGGGAACCGCCGGCCCCGCTGGGGTTCCGCGACTGGGAACGGCGGCAGCGGCGCTGGGTGCACGACTGGGTGCTGCCGCTGTTCGGCCGGAAACTCCGCGGCGTCACCCTGGGGGACCAGCTCACGCCGCGCTGGCCGCAGCCGGTGCGGGTGCCCGAGAAGGGCGGCCTGAAGAAGCTGCTGGCCTGAGGCCCGGCCTAGGCGTCCAGCAGGTTTTCGAAGCCGGGGGCCACCCGGCTGGCGTGGAACTCCTCGACGTCGAAGTCCGCCACGCCGTTGACGTAGAACGGATCCGCGAGCAGCGCCGCGTCCAGGTCCGCGCGGTCGGCATTGGAGAGCAGCAGCCCGCCGGTCCGGGGAATCTTCCGCCCCGCCACCATGAAGACGCCCCGGTCGAAGGCGTCCTGCAGCCACTGGACGTGCGCGGGCAGATGGAAATCGACGATCTCTTCGGGCACCTTGTAGGTGAGCGATACGACGTACATAGCGTCAGCGTACCGCCTGGTGCGAAGCCCCGAAACGGCGCCCCGGCAGGGACAGAAACCGTGGAGGGTTGAACCGTCAAGCTTCGCGGCTCCTAGAATAGAGCCATGACCGATCCGCGCTGGCTCAACGCCGAGGAACGCCGTGCCTGGCTGGCACAGCTGAGCATCAACACCCTGCTGCCGGCCGCGCTGGACACCCAGCTGCACTCCGCCGGGAAGCTCTCCCTTTTCGACTACAACGTCCTGGCGATGCTCTCCGAGGCGGAGGGCCGCTACCTGCCGATGAGCGAACTCGCCGCCCGTACAAGCGCCTCGCTGTCCCGGCTTTCCCACGTGGTCACCAAACTGCAGAACCGGGGTGGCTGGAACGCCAGCCGCACCCCGGGGACGCCCGCGTCACCACCGCGCACCTGACGGAAGCCGGCCTGGAAACCCTCATCGGGCTCGCCCCCACCCACGTGGAGGCGGTGCGCGAGCTCTTCCTCGACGCCCTGGACCCCGACGACGTCGCCGCCCTCGCCCGGATCGGCGAGAAGGTGGTGGCCCGGCTGGACCCCTGCCACTGGATCCTGCGCGAGAACGGACCCGCCGAGGCCGGGTAGTCCGCCCGGGCCTCCTTGGTTGCTTCCGGCAACGGGTGACAGACTGTCTGCATGGATTTCAGCACCCGGTACGTGGCCCTCGGAGACTCCTTTACCGAAGGCGTCGGTGACGACGATCCGGCCCGCCCCAACGGGGTGCGCGGCTGGGCCGACCGGGTCGCCGAGCAGCTCGGCGCCGCGGACCCCGGCTTCGGCTACGCCAACCTCGCTATCCGTGGCCGGAAATTGCGGCAGATCCTGGCCGAACAGGTGGATGCCGCCGTCGCGCTCAACCCCACGCTGGTGACCATCTACGCCGGAGCCAACGACATCCTCCGGCCCAGCATCGACATTGACGGCCTGCTGGCCGACTACGACGCCGCCATCCGCACCCTCACGGCAACCGGCGCCACCGTGGTGATGTTCACCGGCTTCGACGCCCGCGGGTCCAAAGTGTTCAGCACGATGCGCGGCCGCACCGCCATCTACAACGAACTGGTCCGCGGCATCGCGGGGGACCACGGGGCACTCCTGGTGGACTACTGGCGGTTCAGCGAATACTACGACTGGGGCATGTGGGCCACGGACCGGATGCATATGTCCCCGGCCGGCCACGCCACCATGGCCCGGCGGGTCCTCGACGTCCTGGCCCACGAGCATTCCATCGACGTGCCGCCCATGACCCCGGTCCCGGAACTCAGCCGCTCCGAAGCGCTCGCCGCCAACGCCCGCTGGGTCCGCGAATTCGCCGGCCCCTGGGTGATGCGGCGGGTCACCGGGAAGTCCTCCGGCGACGGCCTCGCGCCGCGGTATCCTCAGCTGACCCACCTCTAAGGCGGGGCAGCGCCCGCTGCCCCGATAGAAGGATTGGCACCGTGCAAAGGAGCAGCACCGGATGAACAGCACCCCAGTGACCTTCCCGCCCGGATTCCTTTGGGGCGCCGCCACCGCCGCTTACCAGATCGAGGGCGCGGCCCGGGAAGGCGGGCGCGGCGAATCGATCTGGGACGTCTTCAGCCGGGTGCCCGGCGCCGTGGCGGACGGGCACAACGGCGACGTCGCCTGCGATCACTACCACCGCACGGCGCAGGACATCGCGCTGATGCAGGACCTGAACCTGGCCGCCTACCGGTTCTCGGTCTCCTGGGCCCGCTGCATGCCCGACGGCGTCACCCCCAACCCGGAGGGAATCGCCTTCTACTCGGACCTGGTCGACCGGCTGCTGGCGGCCGGGATCACGCCCTGGATCACCCTCTACCACTGGGACCTGCCCCAGGCGCTGGAGGACAAGGGCGGCTGGGCTGCCCGGGAGACCGCCGAACGGTTCGCGGAGTTCGCGGCCGTGATGCACGGGGCGCTGGGGGACCGGGTCCGGTTCTGGACCACCCTGAACGAACCCTGGGTTTCGGCCTTCCTGGGCTACGCCGCCGGCCTGCACGCCCCCGGCCGCAAGGACCCGTCGGCCGCCCTCGCCGCCGTCCACCACCTGCTGCTGGGCCACGGTTTGGCGGTGCGGGAGATCCGGAGCCGGGACTCCGCCGCCACCGTGGGCATCACCCTGAACCTGACCGTCGCGGACCCGGCGGACCCGGACTGTGAACTGGACCGCGACGCCGCCCGGCGCGCGGACGGCCAATCCAACCGGCTGTTCCTGGATCCGCTCTTCCGGGGCGAATACCCTGCGGACGTCCTGGCCGACGTCGCGCACCTGGGCATGGCCGACGTCGTCCGTCCCGGAGACCTCGAGCTGATCAGCGCCCCGCTGGACGTCCTGGGCGTCAATTACTACCACGGGGGCGCCTTCACGGCGGAGCCCGGCCGGGAACCCGACCCGTCCTCACCGATGGTGGCCGCCGACGGCGTGCACACCGTGCCCCGCGGGCTCCCCGTCACCGGCATGGGCTGGGAAGTCCAGCCCGACGGGCTGCGCCGGCTGCTGGTGCGGCTGCAACGCGAATACACGGGACCGGCAGGGATCCCGATTTACATCACGGAGAACGGCGCCGCGTACGACGACGAGCCGGACGCGGCGGGCTTCGTCAACGACGAGGACCGGCGGAGCTTCTTCGAGCAGCACCTCCGCGCGCTGCACGCGGCGATTGCCGAGGGCGTGGACGTGCGCGGCTACTTCGCCTGGTCCCTGCTGGATAACTTCGAGTGGGCCTTCGGCTACCACCAGCGCTTTGGCCTGGTCCGGGTGGAGTACGACACGCAGCGCCGGATCCCCAAGGCCAGCGGGCTTTGGTACGCCCGGGTCGCGGCGTCGAATGCCCTGCCGGGCTGACGGCCGGGAACGCTGACGGCTCGGAACGCTAGGCGCGGAAACCGGGTGTGGCGAGCAGGCCGCCGTCGCGCCTGACCGCGAGGACCTGGACGTTCCAGCCGTCGGTGGCGCGGTTCAGCATCGGGAGCCCTCCCGCCACGATCGCGGTGGCCAGCACGTCGGCGGTCACGATGTCCGCCGCCGCGACAGAAACCTGCAGGAATTCGCTCGGCCCGGTGGCCCGCGTCCAGATGTGGTCGCCGCGTTCGGCCGAGCCCGAGGTGGCCAGCGCCCGCGCCGTGGTGCCGCCGCCCAGCGGGTAGGCGGCCAGCAGGGTGCCGCGGTCCTGCGGGTCGACGATGCCGGCCTGCCAGGTGGCCGCGGTCCCGACAATCGGCGAGCCGGAGACCAGCACGTCGCCGCCGGCGTTGAGGCACCAGTCCGTCAGTCCCAGCGATGCCAGGGCGGCCCCGGCCTCCTGGACCGCGTAGCCCTTGACCAGCCCGGACAGGTCCGGGGCTCCGTCGGGACGTTCCGGGGTGAAGGCGCCCTCGGTGAGCAGCCGCCAGTCCGCGGCCTCGGCGTAGCGGTCCCGGAAGCCGGCCGAGGTTTCCCCGGGGTCACCTCCCGGCGGGCCACCCGGCTGGCCTCCGAATCCGGCCGGTAGAGGCTGAACTGGCCGTCGAGCTCGCGGAAGATGCGTTCGACGGCGTCCGCGGCCGTGCCGAGGGCCTCCTCCGCCGCGGCCCGGGAGCCGCCGTCGTCGTTCGCTGCCATCGGGACGGTGAGGCCGATGACGGTGCCCATGCACTGGAACGTCCGGGCCTTCAGTGCCGGGCTTTCCGGCTTAGAGGTGGGCTGCATCGAGGGCCGCCTGCAGCGAGGTCAGGTACGCGGAGCTGGTGACGGTGGCCCCGCTGATGGTCTGGACGTTGGCGGACTGGGCCTGGAGGACCTCGGAGCGCAGCAGGGGAGCGGCGCGGTTGCTGATCTGGACCGAGCGGCGGTCCTCGTCCGTGAGCTGCAGCGCCTTGACGTCCGTGATCTTGCCGCCGCTGACGCTGATCTGCACCTGGACCGAGCCGAAGCGGGTCTGCACCGAGTCCCCGGTGAAGGTGCCGCCGGCGCTGGAGGAACCGGAGGAGCTGCCGGATGATCCCGACGAGCCGCTGCCGGTGGTGCCAGTGCCGGATGACGTGTCCCCGGAGGCTGCGGACCCGGAGGACGAGCCGCCGGTGGAGCTGCCCAGCCCGGACTTGGCGGACCCGGTGCCGGTGGCCCCGGTCCCGGCGGTTCCCGCCGTCGTGCCGACGGCGCTGGCCGATTCGGCCACGTGGGCGCCGGACTGCCAGCCGGCCAAAAGGATCCCGGCGGAAGCCAGGGTCGCTGAAACTACTGCGCGTATTCTCACCAGTCAAACCTTTCGTAGTGGAGTTGCTCTTCCCGCACGCCGGCCTGGCGTGCGTCGTCGAGGACGTTCCGGGCCCAGGCATCCGGGCCGCAGACGTAGATGTCGGAACCGGCAAGGTCGGGAGCGTAGCTGGCCAACCGGTAGCCGGCGCGGGACTCGCTCTCGGGCAGCCAGGTGCTCACGCCCCGCGGCCGCCGGCCGGTCAGGTGGAACAGGGTGGCCCCGCGCCGCTGGCAGAGGTCCAGGATCTCGTCGCCCAGGTACAGGCCGGACTGGTTGTGGCCGCGGAGGATCACCGTGGCTTCCCCCGGCGCGAAGGGCGTGTTCTCGAGCAGCGCCCGGATGGGGGTGATGCCGATTCCGGCGCCGATGAGGACCACCTTCCGGCGGCTGCGGGAGGCCGAGCTGAACAGCCCGTACGGGCCCTCCACCGCGACCCGGGTGCCCGGCCGCAGCCGGGCCAGGGCGGCGGAGCCGCGGCCCAGGTTCCGGACAGTGATCCGGAGCCGGCCAGCGCCGTCGGCCCCGAACATCACGGGCTCGGCGGAGAGGCTGAAGGGGTGCGGGTGCCACCACTGGCCGGGGGCCAGGAACCGCCAGATGAAGAAGCGGCCGCCGCTGCCGGCCAGCTCGTCGAGGTGCCGGCCGGTCATTTCGATGCTGACGACGCCGTGGCCGGCGGAGACCACGCGGCTGACCCTCAGCTGGTGCCGGACGGTGGCAACGATCGGCTCAAGGACCCGGTAGTGCGCCAACGCGGCGCCGGTCCCGATGCAGACGGCAAGCCAGTACCAGCGCTGCCAGGTCCCCTCGGCGAACAGGCCACCGACGCTGAACTGGTGCGGGATGGAGGTCAGGACCGCGGCGTAGGTCAGCAGGTGCACCGCGTACCAGAACTCGTAGGGGAAGCGGCGGCGCACGGCCACCAGGGAGGTCACGACGACGGCGATAAACAGCAGGATGGAGATGTACGCCAGCCACATGTCCGGCACCTGGACCCAGAGGGACACCGCCTCGCTGACGGGGTCCAGGCCGTCTGCCATCCCGTAGCCGATCGCAAGCAGGACGCCGTGGGCCAGGAGCAGGTAGAGGGCGGGTTTGCCCAGCTCCCGGTGGAATTCCAGGGCCCGGTCGTGGCCGACCGCCCCGTCGATGATGGGCAGCCGTGCCGCGAGCAGCAGCATCAGCAGCACCAGGTCCATGCCGGCGAGGCCGGCCACGATGCCCAGGGCCGTGAAGGCGCCGCCGGGAGTGGAGAAGCCGGACGCGCCGCCGTCGGCGAGCCAAAGGGCAATAGCGGCTGCGACGGAGGACCAGGCGATGACCGTGAGCAGGTCGCCCCTGAACATCCGCCGGCGGTGCTGCGCCGCGAACGGGTTGCCGCCGGCCCCGGCCCGCCGGGCGAGGGGCTGCTGAGCAGTCTGGGTCGATGTGTTCATGAATCCAGAATCTGCCCGTTCCCTTTCGTTTTGCTGTGAAAGAACTGCGCCCCGCTTAAGTCTTCGCTGCAGGCCGGCGGGACCGCCTTATACACCCTCGGACCCCCGGATTGGTCTTTAATTCCGCGAGATCGTAGACTTGGTAGGCGCTAGGTGGCGCGGAGCGTGGGCAATTGCTCCGGTTGACGGGAAAGTCTGCAGTGCAGACAGCCCCGAAGGCCGGTAGTTAGGGGCTCAAGTTGCGCGCGTTCCTGTATTCGCCCGGCATCCCGGTACCGCAGTGAAGGCTCACGAGTTCTTCCTGACGGTTACCCCGGACTCCTTCATTAGTTCCCTCGCAGCATGGTTCCGGCCGTCGTCGTGAGGGGCCCGTTCGAGGGGAGCTGGCGGCGGACGCTGCCTATCGCACGGTAACGCGGAACTCCGCCTGCCGTTTCATTTATTTTCATGAGGAGAGTCGTCATGGCAGCACACTGCCAGGTGACCGGAGCCGAGCCGGGCTTTGGACACAGCATTTCGCACTCGCACCGCCGCAACAAGCGCCGGTTCGACCCGAACATCCAGAAGAAGCGCTACTGGGTTCCGTCCCTGCGCCGTAATGTCACCCTGCAGGTCTCTGCACGTGGCATCAAGACCATCGACGTACGCGGCATCGACGTTGTCGTCGCCGACATCCTGGCACGAGGAGTGAAGCTCTAGTGGCAAAGGACAAGGACGTACGTCCGATCATCAAGCTCAAGTCGACCGCGGGCACGGGTTACACCTACGTGACGCGCAAGAACCGTCGTAACGACCCGGACCGCATGGTCCTGCGGAAGTACGATCCCAAGATCCGCAAGCACGTCGAATTCCGAGAGGAGCGCTAAGCACATGGCTAAGAAGTCAATGATCGCTAAGAACGAACAGCGTAAAGTCATCGTCGAGCGCTATGCTGCAAAGCGCCTCGAACTGAAGAAGGCCCTGGTCGACCCCAACTCGACCGACGAAGCCCGCGAAGCTGCACGCCTCGGCCTGCAGAAGCTGCCGCGCAACGCTTCCCCGGTCCGCCTGCGCAACCGCGACATCATCGATGGCCGCCCGCGTGGCACCTTCCAGAAGTTCGGCATCTCCCGTGTTCGCTTCCGCGACATGGCTCACCGCGGTGAGCTCCCGGGCATCACGAAGTCTTCCTGGTAATTCAGCACTCCTGAAGCCAGTGGCTTGAGAGGGGCCGGCAACCGTCATGGTTGCCGGCCCCTTGTGCGTTAAGCCGCCGCAGCTGGCTGCAGGTTCCGTGTCCACGGAGTGGTGACCGAGGGCACACGGACCGGTTTTGCGCACGACGGCGGTTGTTTCGGCCGCGGAGGGGCGCTGGGTCCCGGGTTTCCGGGGTTTTTGGGGCGGGGGTGGGTCTTCGGGTGCGATTTGTGTGGTCCGGTGTTCGTGTGTAAAGTTATTCGAGTCGCCGCCGCTGAAGCGGAAAGATAGCGACCGACCCCCTGATGAACAGCCTGAAAAATGGTGCGGAATTTTGCGCCGGTTTTTCGGGTGGGGACCCTTCCATTGCGTGGGATTCGGCGAGTACGCCGGTTTGCATTGCGGTTGGTGATCGGGTAAGTTTGAAAAGTTGCTCCGGAGCGAGTCGCGGCCCTGAATGGGGTTGTGGTGGTGCCGGGTGTGTCTGTTGTTTGAGAACTCAATAGTGTGCCAAGTTTGTTGATACCGATTGTTTTATTGATTGGTTGATTATGCTGTGTTGTCCACCCCGTGGATGGCATGGTTTTCAGCTGGTTTCAAATTTTGTGCAGCATGTTATCCGTCGTTTTCCCGGTGGTGCGTGTTGTGTCTGTTTGTTTTCAACGGAGAGTTTGATCCTGGCTCAGGATGAACGCTGGCGGCGTGCTTAACACATGCAAGTCGAACGATGATCCCCAGCTTGCTGGGGGGATTAGTGGCGAACGGGTGAGTAACACGTGAGTAACCTGCCCTTTAACTCTGGGATAAGCCTGGGAAACTGGGTCTAATACCGGATATGACTCCTCATCGCATGGTGGGGGGTGGAAAGCTTTTGTGGTTTTGGATGGACTCGCGGCCTATCAGCTTGTTGGTGAGGTAATGGCTCACCAAGGCGACGACGGGTAGCCGGCCTGAGAGGGTGACCGGCCACACTGGGACTGAGACACGGCCCAGACTCCTACGGGAGGCAGCAGTGGGGAATATTGCACAATGGGCGGAAGCCTGATGCAGCGACGCCGCGTGAGGGATGACGGCCTTCGGGTTGTAAACCTCTTTCAGTAGGGAAGAAGCGAAAGTGACGGTACCTGCAGAAGAAGCGCCGGCTAACTACGTGCCAGCAGCCGCGGTAATACGTAGGGCGCAAGCGTTATCCGGAATTATTGGGCGTAAAGAGCTCGTAGGCGGTTTGTCGCGTCTGCCGTGAAAGTCCGGGGCTCAACTCCGGATCTGCGGTGGGTACGGGCAGACTAGAGTGATGTAGGGGAGACTGGAATTCCTGGTGTAGCGGTGAAATGCGCAGATATCAGGAGGAACACCGATGGCGAAGGCAGGTCTCTGGGCATTAACTGACGCTGAGGAGCGAAAGCATGGGGAGCGAACAGGATTAGATACCCTGGTAGTCCATGCCGTAAACGTTGGGCACTAGGTGTGGGGGACATTCCACGTTTTCCGCGCCGTAGCTAACGCATTAAGTGCCCCGCCTGGGGAGTACGGCCGCAAGGCTAAAACTCAAAGGAATTGACGGGGGCCCGCACAAGCGGCGGAGCATGCGGATTAATTCGATGCAACGCGAAGAACCTTACCAAGGCTTGACATGAACCGGTAAGACCTGGAAACAGGTCCCCCACTTGTGGTCGGTTTACAGGTGGTGCATGGTTGTCGTCAGCTCGTGTCGTGAGATGTTGGGTTAAGTCCCGCAACGAGCGCAACCCTCGTTCCATGTTGCCAGCGCGTTATGGCGGGGACTCATGGGAGACTGCCGGGGTCAACTCGGAGGAAGGTGGGGACGACGTCAAATCATCATGCCCCTTATGTCTTGGGCTTCACGCATGCTACAATGGCCGGTACAAAGGGTTGCGATACTGTGAGGTGGAGCTAATCCCAAAAAGCCGGTCTCAGTTCGGATTGGGGTCTGCAACTCGACCCCATGAAGTCGGAGTCGCTAGTAATCGCAGATCAGCAACGCTGCGGTGAATACGTTCCCGGGCCTTGTACACACCGCCCGTCAAGTCACGAAAGTTGGTAACACCCGAAGCCGGTGGCCTAACCCCTTGTGGGAGGGAGCTGTCGAAGGTGGGACTGGCGATTGGGACTAAGTCGTAACAAGGTAGCCGTACCGGAAGGTGCGGCTGGATCACCTCCTTTCTAAGGAGCGCCTACAACAACCCCGCCAGGCCGCATGGTTTGTGTGGTGGTGTTGTCAGGAGTCACGCCCGTTGCGCAGACGTTTGTTCTGCGGCGGGTGCTCATGGGTGGAATATCAACGAATAGGTGCCTGTCGGGTTTTTGCCGGTGGTTAGTACGGAAGACGCACTCCTCTTTGGGGGTGGGTGTTCCTGGAACGCTTCGGTGGGGTTCTGGTGGGTAGTGTTTGGCACACTGTTGGGTCCTGAGACAACAGGACCATGGCCTGTGTCCGCCTCTTTTGGGGGTGGGTGCGGGGTGTGGGTTTTGTGTGTTTCTGGTTTCCTGGCTGCGACGCCCTGCGCGCTGTCGACCTTCCTTGCTTTCGGGTGAGGGGGTTGGTGTGTGGGGTGTGTGGTACGGGGTTGTTGTTTGAGAACTACATAGTGGACGCGAGCATCTTTTATAAGAAGCAATTTCCAAGAATATGAACCTGGATCTGGCTGCGCTCGATGGTGTCGCCCTTTGGGGTGGTGTTGTTGTGGTGTGGTTGGTTTCTGTGGTTCTCTCGAAATTACTCCTTGATCTTTTGTGGTCAAGTTTTTAAGAGCACACGGTGGATGCCTTGGCATTAGGAGCCGAAGAAGGACGTAGGAATCTGCGATAAGCCTGGGGGAGTCGATAACCGGACTGTGATCCCAGGGTGTCCGAATGGGGAAACCCCGCCAGGGGCGCGAGTTGCCTGGTGACCCGCATCTGAACACATAGGGTGCGTGGAGGGAACGCGGGGAAGTGAAACATCTCAGTACCCGCAGGAAGAGAAAACAATAGTGATTCCGTTAGTAGTGGCGAGCGAACGCGGATCAGGCTAAACCGTTCCATGTGTGATAGCCGGCGGGCGTTGCATGGTCGGGGTTGTGGGACTTTCCGTTCTGTCTCTGCCGGGACAGTGGGGTGAGAGCGTGGGCATAGGTGAACGGTCTTGAAAGGCCGGCCAGAGAGGGTGTGAGCCCCGTAACCGAAATGTTTTTACGCCGCCTGGAGAGTATCCCAAGTAGCACGGGGCCCGAGAAATCCCGTGCGAATCTGTCAGGACCACCTGATAAGCCTAAATACTCCCTAATGACCGATAGCGGACCAGTACCGTGAGGGAAAGGTGAAAAGTACCCCGGGAGGGGAGTGAAACAGTACCTGAAACCGTGTGCTTACAATCCGTCGGAGCAGCCTTGTAGTTGTGACGGCGTGCCTTTTGAAGAATGAGCCTGCGAGTTAGTGTTACGTCGCGAGGTTAACCCGTGTGGGGAAGCCGTAGCGAAAGCGAGTCTGAATAGGGCGTTGCAGTGGCGTGATCTAGACCCGAAGCGAAGTGATCTACCCATGGCCAGGTTGAAGCGACGGTAAGACGTCGTGGAGGACCGAACCCACTTCAGTTGAAAATGGAGGGGATGAGCTGTGGGTAGGGGTGAAAGGCCAATCAAACTTCGTGATAGCTGGTTCTCCCCGAAATGCATTTAGGTGCAGCGTTGCGTGTTTCTTATCGGAGGTAGAGCTACTGGATGGCTAATGGGCCCTACAAGGTTACTGACGTCAGCCAAACTCCGAATGCCGGTAAGTGAGAGCGCAGCAGTGAGACTGTGGGGGATAAGCTTCATAGTCGAGAGGGAAACAGCCCAGACCACCAACTAAGGCCCCTAAGCGTGTGCTAAGTGGGAAAGGATGTGGAGTTGCGAAGACAACCAGGAGGTTGGCTTAGAAGCAGCCATCCTTAAAAGAGTGCGTAATAGCTCACTGGTCAAGTGATTCCGCGCCGACAATGTAGCGGGGCTCAAGTACACCGCCGAAGTTGTGGCATTCAGATTTTTGCTAAGCCCTTGTGGTTCAGGCGTCTGGATGGGTAGGGGAGCGTCGTGTGGGCAGTGAAGTCGCGGTGTAAACCAGCGGTGGAGCCTACACGAGTGAGAATGCAGGCATGAGTAGCGAAAGACGGGTGAGAAACCCGTCCGCCGAATGATCAAGGGTTCCAGGGTCAAGCTAATCTGCCCTGGGTAAGTCGGGACCTAAGGCGAGGCCGACAGGCGTAGTCGATGGACAACGGGTTGATATTCCCGTACCGGCGAAAAACCGCCCATGTTGAACAGGGGATACTAACCGCCCGAGACCTGCCCGATCACCCTTGTGGTGTGAGGGTTTTGGTGGAGCGCGGGACCTGATCCTGGGAGGCAAGCGTATTAACAGGTGTGACGCAGGAAGGTAGCCGGGCCGGGCGATGGTTGCCCCGGTCTAAGGATGTAGGGCGAACGGTAGGCAAATCCGCTGTTCATGATGCCTGAGACCCGATGGGACCCCCGTATGGGGGGATCCGGTGATCCTATGCTGCCGAGAAAAGCATCGACGCGAGGTTTTAGCCGCCCGTACCCCAAACCGACACAGGTGATCAGGTAGAGAATACTAAGGCGATCGAGAGAATTATGGTTAAGGAACTCGGCAAAATGCCCCCGTAACTTCGGGAGAAGGGGGGCCCCTATCGTGATGGACACTTGCTGTCCGGAGCGTGGCGGGGCCGCAGAGACCAGGGGGAAGCGACTGTTTACTAAAAACACAGGTCCGTGCGAAGTCGCAAGACGATGTATACGGACTGACTCCTGCCCGGTGCTGGAAGGTTAAGAGGACCGGTTAGCCGCAAGGCGAAGCTGAGAATTTAAGCCCCAGTAAACGGCGGTGGTAACTATAACCATCCTAAGGTAGCGAAATTCCTTGTCGGGTAAGTTCCGACCTGCACGAATGGAGTAACGACTTCCCCGCTGTCTCAACCATAAACTCGGCGAAATTGCAGTACGAGTAAAGATGCTCGTTACGCGCAGCAGGACGGAAAGACCCCGAGACCTTTACTATAGTTTGGTATTGGTGTTCGGAGTGGCTTGTGTAGGATAGGTGGGAGACGTTGAAGCCCGGACGCCAGTTCGGGTGGAGTCATCGTTGAAATACCACTCTGGTCACTTTGGACATCTAACTTCGGCCCGTAATCCGGGTCAGGGACAGTGCCTGATGGGTAGTTTAACTGGGGCGGTTGCCTCCTAAAAAGTAACGGAGGCGCCCAAAGGTTCCCTCAGCCTGGTTGGCAATCAGGTGTCGAGTGTAAGTGCACAAGGGAGCTTGACTGTGAGAGAGACATCTCGAGCAGGGACGAAAGTCGGGACTAGTGATCCGGCGGTACATTGTGGAATGGCCGTCGCTCAACGGATAAAAGGTACCTCGGGGATAACAGGCTGATCTTGCCCAAGAGTCCATATCGACGGCATGGTTTGGCACCTCGATGTCGGCTCGTCGCATCCTGGGGCTGGAGTAGGTCCCAAGGGTTGGGCTGTTCGCCCATTAAAGCGGTACGCGAGCTGGGTTTAGAACGTCGTGAGACAGTTCGGTCCCTATCCGCTGCGCGCGCAGGAAATTTGAGAAGGGCTGTCCTTAGTACGAGAGGACCGGGACGGACGAACCTCTGGTGTGTCAGTTGTACTGCCAAGTGCACCGCTGATTAGCTACGTTCGGATGGGATAACCGCTGAAAGCATCTAAGCGGGAAGCTCGCTTCAAGATGAGATTTCCATACACCTTGTGTGTGAGAGGCCCCCAGCCAGACCACTGGGTTGATAGGCCGGATGTGGAAGCGAGGACTAAAGACTCGTGAAGCTGACCGGTACTAATAGGCCGATAACTTACACCACACACCACCCCCGCCAGCATCGACTGGAACACCGCGGGGTGGGTATGAAGAACAAGACTGCTTGCGTCCACTATGTGGTTCCCAACCAACAAACCCACCACGGGTACGTTGCGTTGCACGGAACCAAACCATAATTGAATACAACACCACACTGCCCTAAAAAGCAGAGTTGTAACCACAATAGATTTCCCGCCAACCCCGCAGGGGTTCGGTCCGGGTAACAGGGTTACGGCGGTCATAGCGTGGGGGAAACGCCCGGTCCCATTCCGAACCCGGAAGCTAAGACCCACAGCGCCGATGGTACTGCACCCGGGAGGGTGTGGGAGAGTAGGTCACCGCCGGACAACCATTAGGTCGAGAGCCTCCAACCACACGGTTGGAGGCTCTCCCACTTTAACCACCGCTCCGTTACTGGCTCTTCAAGGTTTATGGGGAAATTGATTCCGCGGATGAGTGTCATGCCGCCGTCCGGACGGCACTGGTCATGAGGATAATCGATTTGTAGTTCCCTGCGTTGCGGTAGCCGCGGGCGGTGCGTTTGATGTGTTTGATTCCGGTGTTGTTGGCTTCGACCTTGCCGGTTGTGGCGCCGGTGACGATGAGGACTTCGATCTCGTTCCACCACCGGCAGACAGTGCGGTAGAGCTTGTTCGTCTCCGGCCTTCCGGCGGCTTCAACGAGGGTCATGAGTTCCTCTTTCGCCGCGGCGGCGTCAGCCAGCGAGTTGGTGCGCAGCAGCGCCCGCAGCTTTTCCTTGACCTTCCAGACTGCCTCGAGCTTGCCGGTGGCGTCATCGGCGGTGAAGACCTCAGCCAGGCGGTGGGCCGCGGGGTCAGAGAGCTTGTCGCCGGCGCGCAGGAGCAGCATCCGGTGGGCCCAGGCCTTGTCGATGCCGCGGCCGCGGCGGCCCTTGACCTGCTGGGAGAGGTTCTGCCGGGCCTCTGTCACCGCCTGGTTGGCCAGGGACACCAGGTGGAAGTGATCGACCGCGACAGCGGTGCGGGGAAGCCACATCCTCAACGCTTTCCGGAATGCGGCCGAGGGGTCGATCGCAACGACCTGCACGCCCAGCCGCCACTGAAGCGGGCGGGCGAAGAGCCAGTCGCCAACGCCCTTGTGGTCCCGGCCATCGACCACACCCAAGACCTGCCCGGTGTCCAGATCCACGATGGTGGTCATCCACGGCTCGTGCCGGATCCACGAGCTGGAGTCCGGGTCACGGAAATACCGCACGGATCGGAACCGGTGTTCGTCGATGCCCAGCATGCGGGGGCTGAGCTCATCCACGTCCGGCAGCGTCAGAAGGCAGGCTTCGTTCAGCGCGGCACGGACCATCCACCAGGACACCGCGAACGCAGCGGCCGTCTCGGACACGGCCCTGCCGGAATTGATGACCGCATCAACGACGTGGTCCCGGAGCCGGCCCGTGGAACGGGCGCGGCGCGGGACCTGGGCGGTGGATTCAAAGAAGGAAAGCCGCGGGCAGGCCGGTTCCTCGCAATGCCAGCGGTACTTGGACCAGAGCACCTCCACGGCGCCGGCGACAGGGATATCCCGGATCCGTTGGAGGCGCCGTTCCTTCCGCCGCGTCGCGACAACACCGCAGCTCGGGCAGCCTGGTGGCTGGTCTGTTTCGACGATGATCTGGCGGCGCCCGCCTTCCAGCACGGTGACGGAGAGGACGCGGTAGTCGGGCAGGTTGAAGATGCTGGTGGCAGCGTCGAACGCCACGAAGGTAGGCTCAGTCAAGGCTCGTGGTCCTGTTCCTGGTTGAATGCTAGACACACTCATCCCAGCAGGGCCACGGGCCCCTTTTTAGCTACGACACGAAATCAGTTCCCCACGAACCGCGAAGAGCCCCGTTACTGCTTCGCGGGTTCCGCCCTGGCCTCTGCCTCGCGCCGGCCGTTGAACCGGCGCCGGTGCAGCCACGCCAGGGCCTCGACCAACACCCCGCCACCCAGACCCGACCCCAACGCGGCCAGCAGCAACGGCTGCGGCGGCCAGCCGAGGATGAAGAAGTCCTGGGCCAGCGGCACGCCCAGCAGGACAATCAGGGCGGCGGCCATCGCCGCCAGCACACCCAGCCGGCCGGCGTTCAGCGGCCGTGCCACGGCACTCAGGATCCACAGCCCGACGATGGACAGGGTGATGACCGCCGCCGAGCGAAGGTCCTCCGCGCGCGGCGCCGGACCCGCCGCCGTCGACGCCGCCGTGACCGCAATTAATGAGGCCGTGACGATCAGCCCGGCCGGCACGGAGAACCACAGCGAACGCCGGAGGAAGCCGGCACGGTAACGGCGGGCGTTGGGCATCAAGGCCAGGAAGAAAGCCGGGATCCCGATGGTCAGGCCGTCGGTAAAGGACAGCTGGCGGGGGAGGAACGGGAAGGGCCACTGCAGCAGCGCGAAGCTTGCGGAGATGGCCACCGCGTAGGCCGTCTTGCTGAGAAACAGGCTTGAGACCCGCTCGATGTTGGCGATGACGCGCCGGCCCTCCGCTACCACTTCCGGCAACCGGTCGAAGCGGCCGTCCAGGAGGACCAGGCGGGCGACGGCTTTGGTGGCCGGCGCCGCCGAGTTCACGGCAATGCCCAGGTCCGCGGTCTTCAGGGCAAGGGCGTCGTTGACTCCGTCCCCGGTCATGGCGACCGTGTGCCCGCGCCGCTGCAGGGCGGCCACCATGTCGCGCTTCTGGTGGGGGCTGACCCGTCCGAAGACCGTGTTTGCCTCCATTACCTCCGCGAGCTGTTCCGGATCCTCCGGCAGGGTCCGGGCGTCCACGCCGTGGGGAACCGTCAGCCCCACCCGGCGGGCGATGGCGGCAACCGTTCCGGGCTCATCGCCGGAGATGATCTTCACCGTCACGCCCTCCGCCCGGAAGTACTCCAACGTGGTTGCGGCCTCCGGCCGGGGCTGCTCGCGAAAGGTCAGCAGGGCCACGGGGCGCACGGCTGCGGGCAGCGCGCCGTCGTCCGTTCCGTGCCGCGGCAGGCCGTATGCCTGGGCGAGGAGGAGGGTGCGGAGACCGCCGGCGGCGAGGTCCCCGGCCTGGTGAAGAGCGGCGGCCGCGGCGTCTGGGGCGTCCCCCGCCAACGCAGACTCCCCGACTGGTTGCTCCGTTGCTGCGGTACCCGGGGCAAGGAGGATGTCGGGGGCGCCAAGGACCCACGTCGAGGTGGTGCCGGTGCCGGCGTCGAACGTGGCGCCGCTCCACTTGCGGGCGGAGGAGAACGGGACGTAAGACACGGAGCGGAAGCCGCCGTCGTCCTCGAAGGCGAGCTCCATGCTGCGCGCGGTCGCATTCGCCTCCGGTTCGGAGGCGAACCAGCCCAGCGCGTGCTCCCACCCCGGCGGCGGGTCCGGCAGCAGCTGGTGCACGGCGTCGAACCTGAGGCCGCCTTCGGTGAGGGTGCCGGTCTTGTCCAGGCAGAGGACATCCACCCTCGCCAATCCCTCGACGGCGGCGAGCTCCTGGATCAGGACCTTGTGCGCGGCCAGGCGGAGACCGCCGACGGCGAAGGCCACGCTGGTCAGCAGGACGAGGCCCAGGGGGACCATGGCGATGACGCTGGCGATCACGCCGACGACGGCGGGCACCCATGCACCGTCGACGGTCACAGACTGCCAGCCGCCCCTGGCCTGCATCTCCCCGGCAGCCACCAGTACGGCCACAGGCAGGATGGCCCAGGCGATCCAGCGGAGGACACGGTTCAGGCTGTTGCGGATCTCGGACTGCACCAGGGAGAAGCGCCGCGCATCGGCGGTTATCCGGCTGCAGAACGATTCCGCCCCTACCCGCACCACCCGGGCATGGCCCCGGCCGGCAACCACCAGCGATCCGGACAACACCTCAGACCCGGTTGCCTTGTCCACGGGGTCGGACTCACCCGTCAGCAGGGATTCATCCGCCTCGAGCCCGGACGACTCAATGACCTCCGCATCGGCGGTCACCTGGTCGCCTGCCCGGAGGATCAGGACATCATCCCGCACCACCTCCGCGGTGGGAATCTCGACCGGCAGCCCATCACGGAGGACCCGCGCCCGCGGAGCATCGAGGATCGCCAGCCGGTCCAGGGAGCGCTTGGCTCGGAATTCCTGCACGACGCCGATCACCGCGTTGCCGGCGGCCGCGAGACCGAACAGCGCGTCCTGCCACCGGCCCAGCAGCAACAGGATCAGGAAGCTTCCCCCGACGATGGCATTGAAGAGCGTGAGGACGTTGGCCTTGAAGATCTCCCAGAGACTGCGGCTGGACCGGTCCTGCACTTTGTTGTCCAGACCGCGCTCCACGCGGTCCGCCACCTCGTGGCGATTCAGGCCGGGTCCGGGAGGATCGGGCACACGCCCATCCAGCGTCCCCGTCTCTTGGCGCCGGCGTTCTGCCCTCACACCCCGATGGTAGACGCAGCGGGCCGAGGAGTGACGCAGCATACAGAAAGCTCTTTCATGACGACCGGGCCCTCGGCGGCCCCTCTGCGGCGCTGCAAGGGCCGAAAGTCCGCGGGTTTCCGGGGTTTGCTCCGGCCAGGGAGGGTTCTTCGGCCCGGGTTTGCAGACGCGTCCATCGGGGTGTATTGTTTTCTAAGTCGCCGCGAGGGAGACCAGCCGAGAGGCCGGGAACTGAAGGCGGCCAAACCCCCAAAAACTACAAGACCAAAATCTTGGACATTCTAATGACCACTATTTCTGGCCGGGGCTGATGCATCTCCTGAATCTGGTTCGAGAAAATCGAATTTGCTTCGGAGAAAGACATCGGGTAAGTTTGAAAAGTTGCTCCGGAGCGAGTCGCGGCCCTGAATGGGGTTGTGGTGGTGCCGGGTGTGTCTGTTGTTTGAGAACTCAATAGTGTGCCAAGTTTGTTGATACCGATTGTTTTATTGATTGGTTGATTATGCTGTGTTGTCCACCCCGTGGATGGCATGGTTTTCAGCTGGTTTCAAATTTTGTGCAGCATGTTATCCGTCGTTTTCCCGGTGGTGCGTGTTGTGTCTGTTTGTTTTCAACGGAGAGTTTGATCCTGGCTCAGGATGAACGCTGGCGGCGTGCTTAACACATGCAAGTCGAACGATGATCCCCAGCTTGCTGGGGGGATTAGTGGCGAACGGGTGAGTAACACGTGAGTAACCTGCCCTTTAACTCTGGGATAAGCCTGGGAAACTGGGTCTAATACCGGATATGACTCCTCATCGCATGGTGGGGGTGGAAAGCTTTTGTGGTTTTGGATGGACTCGCGGCCTATCAGCTTGTTGGTGAGGTAATGGCTCACCAAGGCGACGACGGGTAGCCGGCCTGAGAGGGTGACCGGCCACACTGGGACTGAGACACGGCCCAGACTCCTACGGGAGGCAGCAGTGGGGAATATTGCACAATGGGCGGAAGCCTGATGCAGCGACGCCGCGTGAGGGATGACGGCCTTCGGGTTGTAAACCTCTTTCAGTAGGGAAGAAGCGAAAGTGACGGTACCTGCAGAAGAAGCGCCGGCTAACTACGTGCCAGCAGCCGCGGTAATACGTAGGGCGCAAGCGTTATCCGGAATTATTGGGCGTAAAGAGCTCGTAGGCGGTTTGTCGCGTCTGCCGTGAAAGTCCGGGGCTCAACTCCGGATCTGCGGTGGGTACGGGCAGACTAGAGTGATGTAGGGGAGACTGGAATTCCTGGTGTAGCGGTGAAATGCGCAGATATCAGGAGGAACACCGATGGCGAAGGCAGGTCTCTGGGCATTAACTGACGCTGAGGAGCGAAAGCATGGGGAGCGAACAGGATTAGATACCCTGGTAGTCCATGCCGTAAACGTTGGGCACTAGGTGTGGGGGACATTCCACGTTTTCCGCGCCGTAGCTAACGCATTAAGTGCCCCGCCTGGGGAGTACGGCCGCAAGGCTAAAACTCAAAGGAATTGACGGGGGCCCGCACAAGCGGCGGAGCATGCGGATTAATTCGATGCAACGCGAAGAACCTTACCAAGGCTTGACATGAACCGGTAAGACCTGGAAACAGGTCCCCCACTTGTGGTCGGTTTACAGGTGGTGCATGGTTGTCGTCAGCTCGTGTCGTGAGATGTTGGGTTAAGTCCCGCAACGAGCGCAACCCTCGTTCCATGTTGCCAGCGCGTTATGGCGGGGACTCATGGGAGACTGCCGGGGTCAACTCGGAGGAAGGTGGGGACGACGTCAAATCATCATGCCCCTTATGTCTTGGGCTTCACGCATGCTACAATGGCCGGTACAAAGGGTTGCGATACTGTGAGGTGGAGCTAATCCCAAAAAGCCGGTCTCAGTTCGGATTGGGGTCTGCAACTCGACCCCATGAAGTCGGAGTCGCTAGTAATCGCAGATCAGCAACGCTGCGGTGAATACGTTCCCGGGCCTTGTACACACCGCCCGTCAAGTCACGAAAGTTGGTAACACCCGAAGCCGGTGGCCTAACCCCTTGTGGGAGGGAGCTGTCGAAGGTGGGACTGGCGATTGGGACTAAGTCGTAACAAGGTAGCCGTACCGGAAGGTGCGGCTGGATCACCTCCTTTCTAAGGAGCGCCTACAACAACCCCGCCAGGCCGCATGGTTTGTGTGGTGGTGTTGTCAGGAGTCACGCCCGTTGCGCAGACGTTTGTTCTGCGGCGGGTGCTCATGGGTGGAATATCAACGAATAGGTGCCTGTCGGGTTTTTGCCGGTGGTTAGTACGGAAGACGCACTCCTCTCTTGGGGGTGGGTGTTCCTGGAACGCTTCGGTGGGGTTCCTGGTGGGTAGTGTTTGGCACACTGTTGGGTCCTGAGACAACAGGACCATGGCCTGTGTCCGCCTCTTTTGGGGGTTGGGTGCGGGGTGTGGGTTTTGTGTGTTTCTGGTTTCCTGGCTGCGACGCCCTGCGCGCTGTCGACCTTCCTTGCTTTCGGGTGAGGGGGTTGGTGTGTGGGGTGTGTGGTACGGGGTTGTTGTTTGAGAACTACATAGTGGACGCGAGCATCTTTTATAAGAAGCAATTTCCAAGAATATGAACCTGGATCTGGCTGCGCTCGATGGTGTCGCCCTTTGGGGTGGTGTTGTTGTGGTGTGGTTGGTTTCTGTGGTTCTCTCGAAATTACTCCTTGATCTTTTGTGGTCAAGTTTTTAAGAGCACACGGTGGATGCCTTGGCATTAGGAGCCGAAGAAGGACGTAGGAATCTGCGATAAGCCTGGGGGAGTCGATAACCGGACTGTGATCCCAGGGTGTCCGAATGGGGAAACCCCGCCAGGGGCGCGAGTTGCCTGGTGACCCGCATCTGAACACATAGGGTGCGTGGAGGGAACGCGGGGAAGTGAAACATCTCAGTACCCGCAGGAAGAGAAAACAATAGTGATTCCGTTAGTAGTGGCGAGCGAACGCGGATCAGGCTAAACCGTTCCATGTGTGATAGCCGGCGGGCGTTGCATGGTCGGGGTTGTGGGACTTTCCGTTCTGTCTCTGCCGGGACAGTGGGGTGAGAGCGTGGGCATAGGTGAACGGTCTTGAAAGGCCGGCCAGAGAGGGTGTGAGCCCCGTAACCGAAATGTTTTTACGCCGCCTGGAGAGTATCCCAAGTAGCACGGGGCCCGAGAAATCCCGTGCGAATCTGTCAGGACCACCTGATAAGCCTAAATACTCCCTAATGACCGATAGCGGACCAGTACCGTGAGGGAAAGGTGAAAAGTACCCCGGGAGGGGAGTGAAACAGTACCTGAAACCGTGTGCTTACAATCCGTCGGAGCAGCCTTGTAGTTGTGACGGCGTGCCTTTTGAAGAATGAGCCTGCGAGTTAGTGTTACGTCGCGAGGTTAACCCGTGTGGGGAAGCCGTAGCGAAAGCGAGTCTGAATAGGGCGTTGCAGTGGCGTGATCTAGACCCGAAGCGAAGTGATCTACCCATGGCCAGGTTGAAGCGACGGTAAGACGTCGTGGAGGACCGAACCCACTTCAGTTGAAAATGGAGGGGATGAGCTGTGGGTAGGGGTGAAAGGCCAATCAAACTTCGTGATAGCTGGTTCTCCCCGAAATGCATTTAGGTGCAGCGTTGCGTGTTTCTTATCGGAGGTAGAGCTACTGGATGGCTAATGGGCCCTACAAGGTTACTGACGTCAGCCAAACTCCGAATGCCGGTAAGTGAGAGCGCAGCAGTGAGACTGTGGGGGATAAGCTTCATAGTCGAGAGGGAAACAGCCCAGACCACCAACTAAGGCCCCTAAGCGTGTGCTAAGTGGGAAAGGATGTGGAGTTGCGAAGACAACCAGGAGGTTGGCTTAGAAGCAGCCATCCTTTAAAAGAGTGCGTAATAGCTCACTGGTCAAGTGATTCCGCGCCGACAATGTAGCGGGGCTCAAGTACACCGCCGAAGTTGTGGCATTCAGATTTTTGCTAAGCCCTTGTGGTTCAGGCGTCTGGATGGGTAGGGGAGCGTCGTGTGGGCAGTGAAGTCGCGGTGTAAACCAGCGGTGGAGCCTACACGAGTGAGAATGCAGGCATGAGTAGCGAAAGACGGGTGAGAAACCCGTCCGCCGAATGATCAAGGGTTCCAGGGTCAAGCTAATCTGCCCTGGGTAAGTCGGGACCTAAGGCGAGGCCGACAGGCGTAGTCGATGGACAACGGGTTGATATTCCCGTACCGGCGAAAAACCGCCCATGTTGAACAGGGGATACTAACCGCCCGAGACCTGCCCGATCACCCTTGTGGTGTGAGGGTTTTGGTGGAGCGCGGGACCTGATCCTGGGAGGCAAGCGTATTAACAGGTGTGACGCAGGAAGGTAGCCGGGCCGGGCGATGGTTGCCCCGGTCTAAGGATGTAGGGCGAACGGTAGGCAAATCCGCTGTTCATGATGCCTGAGACCCGATGGGACCCCCGTATGGGGGGATCCGGTGATCCTATGCTGCCGAGAAAAGCATCGACGCGAGGTTTTAGCCGCCCGTACCCCAAACCGACACAGGTGATCAGGTAGAGAATACTAAGGCGATCGAGAGAATTATGGTTAAGGAACTCGGCAAAATGCCCCCGTAACTTCGGGAGAAGGGGGGCCCCTATCGTGATGGACACTTGCTGTCCGGAGCGTGGCGGGGCCGCAGAGACCAGGGGGAAGCGACTGTTTACTAAAAACACAGGTCCGTGCGAAGTCGCAAGACGATGTATACGGACTGACTCCTGCCCGGTGCTGGAAGGTTAAGAGGACCGGTTAGCCGCAAGGCGAAGCTGAGAATTTAAGCCCCAGTAAACGGCGGTGGTAACTATAACCATCCTAAGGTAGCGAAATTCCTTGTCGGGTAAGTTCCGACCTGCACGAATGGAGTAACGACTTCCCCGCTGTCTCAACCATAAACTCGGCGAAATTGCAGTACGAGTAAAGATGCTCGTTACGCGCAGCAGGACGGAAAGACCCCGAGACCTTTACTATAGTTTGGTATTGGTGTTCGGAGTGGCTTGTGTAGGATAGGTGGGAGACGTTGAAGCCCGGACGCCAGTTCGGGTGGAGTCATCGTTGAAATACCACTCTGGTCACTTTGGACATCTAACTTCGGCCCGTAATCCGGGTCAGGGACAGTGCCTGATGGGTAGTTTAACTGGGGCGGTTGCCTCCTAAAAAGTAACGGAGGCGCCCAAAGGTTCCCTCAGCCTGGTTGGCAATCAGGTGTCGAGTGTAAGTGCACAAGGGAGCTTGACTGTGAGAGAGACATCTCGAGCAGGGACGAAAGTCGGGACTAGTGATCCGGCGGTACATTGTGGAATGGCCGTCGCTCAACGGATAAAAGGTACCTCGGGGATAACAGGCTGATCTTGCCCAAGAGTCCATATCGACGGCATGGTTTGGCACCTCGATGTCGGCTCGTCGCATCCTGGGGCTGGAGTAGGTCCCAAGGGTTGGGCTGTTCGCCCATTAAAGCGGTACGCGAGCTGGGTTTAGAACGTCGTGAGACAGTTCGGTCCCTATCCGCTGCGCGCGCAGGAAATTTGAGAAGGGCTGTCCTTAGTACGAGAGGACCGGGACGGACGAACCTCTGGTGTGTCAGTTGTACTGCCAAGTGCACCGCTGATTAGCTACGTTCGGATGGGATAACCGCTGAAAGCATCTAAGCGGGAAGCTCGCTTCAAGATGAGATTTCCATACACCTTGTGTGTGAGAGGCCCCCAGCCAGACCACTGGGTTGATAGGCCGGATGTGGAAGCGAGGACTAAAGACTCGTGAAGCTGACCGGTACTAATAGGCCGATAACTTACACCACACACCACCCCCGCCAGCATCGACTGGAACACCGCGGGGTGGGTATGAAGAACAAGACTGCTTGCGTCCACTATGTGGTTCCCAACCAACAAACCCACCACGGGTACGTTGCGTTGCACGGAACCAAACCATAATTGAATACAACACCACACTGCCCTAAAAGCAGAGTTGTAACCACAATAGATTTCCCGCCAACCCCGCAGGGGTTCGGTCCGGGTAACAGGGTTACGGCGGTCATAGCGTGGGGGAAACGCCCGGTCCCATTCCGAACCCGGAAGCTAAGACCCACAGCGCCGATGGTACTGCACCCGGGAGGGTGTGGGAGAGTAGGTCACCGCCGGACAACCATTAGGTCGAGAGCCTCCAACCACACGGTTGGAGGCTCTCCCACTTTAACCACCCATAAACGACAGGACCGTTGTGGCGGGCCGACCGTAAGCTGGGGAAGCCTGGTATTCGGCAGGCTTCAGGGGAGGCGCACTGCCGGCTCCTAGCTCGCTGCTCGACCTGGGATCGGCGGGCTTCAGGGGAGGATGGCACCGGCCCCCAGCGCGCTACTGGATCCGAGCTCAGCAGGCGACTGGGGAGGCTTGCGCAGGCCCTGGGCCCAGGGTTGGACCTGGGGTCGGTACCCCGCCGCCCAGTGCCCCGGAGCCAGCGCCCGGTCCCCAGAATCCAGGCCAGCAGCCCGGCGCCCACGCCTGCAGCATGGCAACGGCCCGGCCACAGCCCCTTGATCAGGGGCGCCGCGGAGCGATTCCCGGCCTCTGTCCCGACGATTCCCCGCTTGCCCGGCGCCCGGCCGGTGGTGCGCCGGCTGGGGGTGATGATACTGATGCGTCCGCTGAGGGCTGAAATGGGCCGTCCAAACCCCCGCGAAGTCGTGATTTTGGCCAAAAAAGCGCGAAAACACGCGGAATTTTGTCTCCTCGCGGGCGCCTAGCTGGTAAGTTTTCGAAGAGTGGCTTGCTCGCGCACTGCGGGCAGGCTTCAGAAATTAGATCAGTCCAGGAGGACATACATGGCTAAGAACCGTAGTGAACTTGTTTCAGAGGTAGCTGGCAAGGCCGGCACCAGCCAGGCAGCCGTCAACTCCGTGCTCGATGCACTGTTCGAGGTTTTCGAGACCTCTGTCGCCGCGGGCGAAAAGATCACCATCCCGGGCTGGCTCGCCGTTGAGCGCACCGACCGCGCTGCCCGCACCGGCCGCAACCCGCAGACCGGCGAGACCATTCAGATCGCCGCCGGCCACAGCGTCAAGCTGACCGCAGGCTCCAAGCTGAAGGCCGCCGTCGCCAAGAAGAAGTAGTCTTCTTCCACGCTTGAAGGAGCGGCAACCCCTCGCGGGTTGCCGCTCCTTGCGTCTAACCAACCCGCCAGCGGCCGGCCCGCCGTGACCCCGGATTCGGCCCGGCGGCGGCAGTAGCGGACAATGGAACTGTGCCTTTTGCTACGAGAACCCAGAGTCCGGCAGCGTCCTCCCGGCCGGGCGGACCGGCTGGCTCCGGCGCCGGCACCCCTGGCATCACGCAACCGTGGCTGTGGGCCGGGCTGGCGGCACTCTTCGCCGCCCTGATCGCCGGACTGCTGTTCTCCGGCGCGGCGGGCGCCCGCGCGGTCTCCGACCCCGGCGCCCTTGTCCGCTGGGGCCTGCCGGTCACCAAGGCGCTGCACAACATCTCGATCGCGACCGTGATCGGCGGCCTCCTCTTCGCCGTCGGCATCCTGCCGCGGAACTCGACCCGCAAGGCCTCCCGCGACAAGAACGCCCCCGAACACCCCGCCTTCACCCGGGCGCTGGCCGTCACGGCGATCGCCGGCGTCGTCTGGACGCTGTCCGCCGTCGCCGTCCTGGTGCTCAGCTACGCCGACATCGCCGGCCAGACGCTCGCGGGCGACCCGCAGTTCACAAAGTCGCTGGTCTACTACATGACGGACATCGACACCGGCAGGGCCTGGCTCGCCGTCGTCATCATCGCCGCCGTCGTGACCACCGCACTCTTCGGCATCCGCTCCCGTGGCGCGCTGGCCATCACGCTGGTCATCGCCGCGGGCGGCCTGATCCCGCAGGCGCTGATCGGCCACTCCGCCAGCTCGAACGACCACGAGGGCGCGATCAACTCCCTGGCCCTGCATCTGGCCGGTGTGTCCGCCTGGGTGGGCGGCATCATCGTGCTCGCCCTCCTCTCCCAAATTCTCACCAGCTCCGGCGGCAAGGCCGACATCACCGAACCCACCCTGCGGCGTTTCTCCGCCTTGGCCGGATTCGCCTTCGCCCTGGTCTTCGGCTCGGGCATCATCAACGCCAGCATCCGGGTCTCCAGCTGGGCCGACCTCTTCGGCTCCCCCTACGGGCAGCTGATCATGGCCAAGGCCGCTGCCACCCTGGTCCTCGGCGGCGTGGGCTTCATGCACCGGCAGTGGGTCATCCCGCAGCTGGGCGCCACGGGCCACGGAAAGACGGCCCGCCGGGTGCTCTGGCAGCTGATCGCCGTCGAACTGCTGATCATGGGCGCCACCTCCGGCCTGGCGGTGGCCCTCGGCCGCTCGGCCCCGCCGCAGCCCACCACCTTCGCCCCCGACGCCTCCCCGGCGTTCATCCTCTCCGGCTACGAACTGCCGCCCGAGCTGACCCCGGAGCGATGGCTCACCGAATGGCGCTTCGACTGGCTCTGGGTGGCCGTGGCCGCCGCCGGCCTGGTCTCCTACCTGCTGGGCGTCCGGAAGGTCACCAAGCGGGGCGATTCCTGGTCTTGGTTCCGGACGGCGAACTGGATCATCGGCCTGATCGTCCTGACCTACATCACCTCCGGGCCGCCGTCGGTCTACGGCCGGGTGCTGTTCTCCGCGCACATGGTGGACCACATGGCCCTGACCATGGTGGCGCCCATCTTCCTGGTCCTCGGCGCCCCGGTGACCCTCGCGCTGCGCGCCCTCACCGCGCGCCGTGACAGCTCACGCGGCCCGCGGGAATGGCTGCTGATCTTCGTGCACTCGAAGTTCTCCCAGCTGGTCACGCACCCGCTCTTCGCCGCCGCGAACTTCGCCGGGTCCATCATCCTGTTCTACTTCTCGGACGCCTTCGGCTACGCCATGCGCGACCACGTGGGCCACGAGCTGATGAACCTGCACTTCCTCCTGACCGGCTACATCTTCGTGCTCACCATGATTGGCATCGATCCGCTGCCGCGCCGCGCCGCGTACCCGATGCGCCTGTTGCTGCTGCTGGCCACCATGGGCTTCCACGCCTTCTTCGGCGTCTCCATCATGGGTGGCACCGGGTTACTGGCCGCGGACTACTTCGGCAACCTCGGCCGGGCCTGGGGACAGTCGGCCCTGCTGGACCAGCAGACCGGCGGTGCCGTGGCCTGGGGCATCGGCGAGGTACCCACCCTGCTGGTGGCGATCGGCGTCGCCGTCCAGTGGTCCCGCTCCGACGCGCGCGAATCGAAGCGCACCGACCGCGCGGCGGACAGGAATAACGACGCCGATCTCACCGCTTACAACGATATGTTTGCCAAGCTCGCCGAACGCGACGCGAAGCTGGCCGACCGAAACTCCAAGCTGGAAGGACGCTGATGAGCGAAACAGTACGCACCCACCACCGGGTCCGGGCCTCCGAACTCGTGGGACGCGGCTGGTTGAACACCGGCGGCAAGTCCCTGGACCTCGAATCCCTGCGCGGCAAGATCGTGCTCCTGGATTTCTGGACCTTCTGCTGCATCAACTGCCTGCACGTCCTGGACGAGCTGCGCCCCCTCGAGCAGGAGTACTCGGACGTCCTGGTGACCGTGGGCGTGCACTCGCCCAAGTTCGAGCACGAGGCGGACCCGGTGGCCCTCGCCGCCGCCGTCGAACGCTACGAGATCCGCCATCCGGTCCTGGACGACCCGGAGCTGGAGACCTGGAAGGCGTACACCGCCCGCGCCTGGCCCACCCTGGTGGTCGTCGACCCCGAGGGCTACATCGTGGCGCACCTCTCCGGTGAGGGTCACGCCGACGGCCTGGCCGTGCTGATCCCCGAACTCATCGCCGAACACGAGGCCAAGGGCACCCTGCACCGCGGCGACGGCCCCTACGTGGCGCCGGAACCGACGTCGGGCACCCTCCGGTTCCCCGGCAAGGCCCTCTACCTGCCCGCCGGCCGCGGCTCCGATGCCGCGGGCGACGCCGGGTCCTGGCTGGTCACCGACACCGGCCATCACCGCCTGGTGGAACTCTCCACCGACTTTGAGACGGTGCTGGGCACCTACGGCTCGGGCGAGAAGGGGTACGCCGACGGCGGCGCCGCCGACGCCCGCTTCAACGAACCCCAGGGCCTGGTGCTGCTGCCCCAGGACGTGGCCGACGAGGCCGGCTACGACGTCGTGATTGCCGACTCGGTGAACCACCGGCTCCGCGGGCTATCGCTCCGCACCGGTGAGGCCACCACTCTGGCCGGCAACGGCATCCAGCGGCTGCTCGAGACCGGGCCGGCCCGCGTGGACGAGGAGGGTGCCGCCTACGGTGCCCCGCTGGAAGCAGACCCGCTGAAGGTGGCGCTCAGCTCGCCGTGGGACGTCGTCTGGTCCGCGAAGCTCGACGCCGTGGTCGTGGCCATGGCGGGCGTGCACCAGATCTTCGGCTTCGACCCTGTGACCGGAGCCGTTACCATCGTCGCCGGCAACGGCCTCGAGGGGCTCCTGGACGGCCCGGCGGCCGAGGCCTGGTTCGCCCAGTCCTCCGGCCTCGCCGAGGACGCCGACGGCAACATCTGGGTTGCCGACTCCGAGACCTCCGCGCTCCGGAAGCTTGTGATCGGCGAGGACCGCAGCGTCACCGTCGAGTCCGCCGTGGGCAAGGGTCTGTTCGACTTCGGTTTCCGCGACGGCCCGGCCGCCAAGGCGCGGCTCCAGCACCCGCTGGGCGTCACCGTGCTGCCCGATGGCTCCGTCGCCATCGCCGACACCTACAATGGCGCGGTCCGCCGCTACGACCCGGCCACCGGAACCGTGTCCACCCTGGCTCGCGGCCTGTCCGAGCCCTCCGACGTGATCGTGGACCACACCCACGTGGCCGGCGAGGAGCCGCTGCTGGTGGTGGTCGAGGCCAACAAGCACCAGCTGGTGTACGTGCCGATTCCCAAGGAAGCCCAGCAGGTCGATGAGGGCGCAGCCCAGACGCAGCGGCCCAAGAGCCCGGTGGCGCCCGGGCTGCTGTCCCTGACGGTCCGCTTCACCGCCCCGACAGGGCAGAAGCTGGACGACCGCTGGGGCGACCCGACGCAGCTGAAAATCTCCTCCACCCCGCCGGAGCTGCTGGTGGCCGGCGGAGGGACGTCCGTGGGACTGCTCCGCACCCTGGAGCTGGCCTCCGATGTCCCCGAGGGCGTCCTGCACATCACGGCCCGGGCGGCCGCCTGTGACGGGCCCGAGGACGCCGACGGCGAGATCCCGGACCACGCGGCGTGCCACCTGTACCAGCAGGACTGGGGCATCCCGGTGACCCTGCAGCCCGACGGCGACTCCGAGCTGTTGCTGGATCTGCGCGGAATGGACTAAGGCGACTGGGCCGGTCCGGGTCTGACCCGGACCGGCCCTTTTATGCCCCGGTGCGCCGCTGGCCGGCGCTACAGGGACCTAGCCGGTCAGCTGCGGGGTCAGCTTCACCGAGTCCCCGTCGACGTCCAGGCGGGCGGTGAAGCTGAAGTCGTGCACGGCGTTCAGTTCGGTGACGGCGCCGGTGAAGAGGTCCACCTGACGGGCCTTGATCCGGGCCTTGCCGTCCAGCGGCGCCACCACCCAGCGGCCGCCGAAGGGTTCGATGCTGACCACCGGGTAGTCGGTGATGCTCCAGTCGATGGTGCCGTCCACCACCCGGTTGTTGGTGGCGTGGTAGAACGGGCAGTCCGGCTGGAGCTGCTGCTTCTTGTCCGCCTGGTCCGCGCACGTATCCAGGAATTCCTTGACCTTGGCCGAGACGGCGCTCTTGAGCCCGTCGGTGGCGCGGGTCAGCAGGTTCAGCGGCGCGGCCGGGGCGTCCTTGCCGGTCAGCGTGGTCCGGGAAGGGGGCGCCGCGAAGTACTGGCTGTTCAGGGACGCCTCGTACTGGCCGGGGTAAAACACGGCAAAGCTGTTGCGGCCGTTGGGCATGTTGACCGGAACCCCGTTGAGGGCGGCGTGGTTGGAGTTGACCACGGTGACGTCCAGGACGGGCAGCGTGGTGGGTACGAAGGCCCAGTCCCGGAAGAACAGCCATTGCGGGTCCGAGCCCTGGAGCAGGAACTCCGTGCGCTGGCGGCTGCCGTCGATGCTGTAGTCGATCGGCACCATCACCCGGTTGCCGCCCCGGTCCTCCGCGCGGCCCACCGAGACGTCGGAGAGGCGCGCCGCGGCCGCCTTCAGGCCGGCGCCATCCAGCATGGCGGCGTTGCTCTTGGGGACGGAGGCGTGCAGCAGGCCGAGGGCTTTGGCGCCCTCACCTTGGCGGAGCGCGTCCAGATATTCGCGCACCGGCTGTTGCGGGCTGGCCAGGGAATTGTTCACGACGTTGATGGCGACGACGGCGCCGGCCACTGCCAGCATCAGGCCCAGCAGCCACAGGGCTGCGGTTTTGACGACGGCCTGACTCATCTGCACGACTCTTACGTTACCTGCCGCCCCGCCAAATCCCGGTGTCACGACGTCCGTGCATGACGGCCGGACGCGCCCAGAGAAGCCCCAGCCAGACCCCAGAGAGGCCGGAGTCAGGCCAACAGCCGGGCGCTCCCAGCCTGCACCCCACAGGCGTCAGCGGCGACGGCTCCGGGAAGACGTGCCGAAGACGCCGCGCAGCAGTTCGCGGCCCAGCTGGGTGCCCAAGGACCGGGCCATGCTCTTCAGCCCGCCGCCGAGCGCACCGCCCAGGGCGCCGGCCAGGTCACCGGCCATGCCGCCGCCCTGCTGCGGGGCGGGCGGGGCCTGCGGGGCACGGCGGGGTTCGGGAGCGGGGGCCGGGCGGCTGCTCGGGCGGCCAAGGATCTCCTCCTCGATCCGCCGCGCGTCGGCGTCGACGTCGGTGGGCGTGCCGGCCGGGGTAGCCCCGGTCTCCGGCGCCGAGGCCGGGCCGGCGGCCGGACCCGTGGGTGCGGCGGCCTTGCCGGAGAGCTTCTCGTAGGCCGAGACGTTGTCGACGGCGGTGCCGTACGCGGCCAGCAGCGACGAGGCCGCCACGGTGCTGGCCACCAGGGCGGCCTCGCTGGGACCCATCACGGATTCCGGCGCGCGCAGCCGGGTCAGCGCCACCGGGGTGGGTGCACCCTTCTCGTTCATGACGGTGATGACGGCCTCGCCGATGCCCGCCGTGGTCAGGGTTTCCTCAAGGTCGTAGTCGCTGACCGGGAAGGTCGAGACGGTGGCCTTGAGGGCCTTGGCATCCTCCGGGGTGAAGGCCCGCAGGGCGTGCTGGACCCGGTTGGCCAGCTGGCCCAGGACGTCGGCGGGGACATCCTTCGGGGTCTGGGTCACGAAGAAGATGCCGACGCCCTTGGAGCGGATCAGCCGCACGGTGGTGGTGATGGCATCGAGGAAGGCCTTGGAGGCGCCGTTGAAGAGCAGGTGCGCCTCGTCGAGGAAGAAGACCAGCTTCGGCTTGTCCAGGTCCCCGGCCTCGGGCAGGTCCTCGAACAGGTCCGCCAGCAGCCACATCAGGAAGGTGGAGAACAGCATCGGCTTGGTCTGCAGGGTGGGCAGTTCCAGGCAGGAGACCACGCCGCGGCCGTCGGGGGCGGTGCGGAGCAGCTCGGCGGTGTTGAACTCGGGCTCGCCGAAGAACTTCTCCATGCCCTGGGCCTCGAGGGTGATCAGTTCGCGGAGGATGACGCCGGCGGTGGCCTTGGAGAGCCCGCCGAGGTCCTGGAGGGCTTCCTTGCCCTCATCGGAGGTGAGGAACTGGATGACCGCGCGGAGGTCCTTGAGGTCGATCAGTTCGAGGTTGTTCTTGTCCGCGAAGTGAAAGACCAGTTGCAGGCTGGATTCTTGGGTCTCGTTCAGGTCCATGATCCGGGAGAGCAGGATCGGGCCGAAGGAGGTGACCGTGGCGCGGACCGGGACGCCGGCGCCGTCGCCGCCGAGGGCGAGGAATTCCACCGGGAAGGTCTTGCCGGACCACGGCTGGCCGATGCTGTCGGTGCGGGCCTTGAGTTTCTCGGAGCCGGCGGCCGCGGTGGCGAGGCCGGAGAGGTCGCCCTTGATGTCCGCGAGGAACACCGGGACCCCAGCGGTGGAGAGCTGTTCGGCCATCATGTGCAGCGTCACGGTCTTGCCCGTGCCGGTGGCGCCGGCCACCAGGCCGTGCCGGTTCATCATGGCCAGCGGCAGGCGGACCGGTGCTTCCTTGTGCAGCTCGCCGTCGACGATCGCTGCTCCCAGCTCAATCGTGGGACCCTCCAGGGTGTATCCCTTTTGGAGTGTGGCTACTTTATCTGCGGTGGATTTGATCGCCATGCGGCTAGCTTAGCCGGGTCCGGTTGCCCGGACCCGGCGTCGGCCGGAATTACTTTGCGGCGGTGAGGGCCTTGATGACTTCCTGGGCCACGTCCGCGCTGGACTGCGGGTTCTGGCCGCTGATCAGGTTGCCGTCCCGGATCACGTGGGAGGTCCAGGCTCCGCCGTTGTCCACGACGGCGCCCTTGTTCTTGAGCTCGTCCTCGACGAACCACGGGGTGTTCTCGCCGGTGCCGCCGCCGAGTTCCTCCTCGTTGGTGAAGACGGTGACGCGGCGGCCGGCGAAGGCGAAGGTGCCGTCGCCGTCGACCGCGCTGAGCAGGCCGGCGGGGCCGTGGCAGAACGGGGCGATGATCTTGCCGTCGTTGTTGGCCTGGGTCAGGAGCTTGCCGAGGGAGGCGTCCTGGTAGAGGTCGGCCATCGGGCCGTGTCCGCCGGGCATGACAACGGCGTCGTAGCCGGAGAGGTCGACGTCGGCGAGCACCAGCGGGGAGGAGAGTTCGCCGTCGATCTGGTCCAGGTAGGAGCGGAAGCCGTTCGCACGCTCCTGGCCGCCGGCCTGGTCCGCCTGCAGGCTGACCTGGTCCACGGTGGGCTTGGTGCCGCCGGGGGTGGCGATGTGGACGGTGTGGCCGGCCTTGATCAGCTCCTGGTGGGAGACGACGAGCTCCTCGGCCCAGAAACCGGTGGGGTGCTGGCTGCCGTCACGCATGGTGAGGGAATCGGCGGCGGATACGACCATCAGGATGTTGGCCATGGTGTGCTTCCTGTTCTGCCGGGCGGACCCGGCGGTGGGGTTATGTGGGGTGGAAGAGGGTCTAGCGGGCGTCGTTGAGCTCGGCGAAGGTGGCGTCATCGAGGACGACGCCGGCGGCCGCGAGGTTTTCCTCGAGGTGCTTGATGGAACCGGTGCCGGGGATGGGCATCATGACGGGGGAGCGGCGGAGCAGCCAGGCCAGGGCCACCTGCGAGGTGGTGGCGCCGAGGCGCTTGGCGGCCTCGTCCAGCGGTCCGCCCGGCCGGGCGAGTTCGCCAGCGGAGATGGGGGCCCAGGGGATGAAGCCGATGCCCTTCTCCTCGGCGTAGTCCAGGACGTCCTCGGAGCTGCGGTCGGTCAGGTTGTAGCGGTTCTGCACGGTGGAGACGGTGAAGTGCTTGCCTGCCTGTTCCAGCTCGGCGACGCTTACCTGGGACAGGCCCAGAGCCTTCACCTTGCCCTCGTCCAGCAGCTCGCGGAGCACGCCGAACTGCTCCTCGGCATCGACCTTGGGGTCGATCCGGTGCAGCTGCAGCAGGTCCAGGGCGTCGACCTTAAGCTTGCGCAGGCTCAGTTCGGTCTGCTGGCGCAGGTACTCCGGACGGCCGACGGGGATCCACTGATCCGGCCCGGTGCGCGTGAAGCCCACCTTCGTGGCGATCTTCAGGCCCGCCGGGTACGGGTGCAGCGCCTCGGCCAGGATTTCCTCGCTGATGTTGGGGCCGTAGGAGTCGGCGGTGTCGATGAAGTCGACGCCGAGTTCGACGGCGCGGCGGACGACGGCGACGGCGGCGGCACGGTCAGCCGGCTCGCCCCACACGCCGTCGCCGACGATGCGCATGGCACCGAAGCCGAGCCGGTGGACGGTTCCGACGCCCGGCAGGTCGATCGTGGCGGATACTTCCTGGTGCTCTGATGTCTCGTGGCTCATGGCAAGGCCAACACAGTAAGGGTGCTGAGTATTCCGCCGGTGTGGCGGCCGCAACGGAGATTGGCAGAAATAAGACGGGCACCGCCGTCGTTGCCACCTGTAGGCGCCCGGCCGCAGGACGGCCCGGCATTCCTCACACCGCACTTCCCACACTTTCCGCTACGAAAGGCCGGCTTTTCCGTGACTGTTCCGCTTTCCATCCTTGACCTCGCAATCATCGGCAAGGGCCAGACGGCGGCAGAGAGCTTCGCCGGCAGCGTTGCCATGGCGCAGCGGGCCGAGGAGCTGGGCTACCGCCGCATCTGGTACGCCGAGCACCACAACATGTCCACAATCGCCTCCTCCGCGACCAGCGTCCTGATCGCCCACGTCGCGTCGCAGACCAAGAGCATCCGGCTCGGCGCCGGTGGCGTCATGCTGCCCAACCACTCTCCGCTGACCATCGCCGAGCAGTTCGGCACCCTGGAGACGCTGCACCCGGGCCGGATCGACCTGGGCCTGGGGCGTGCCCCCGGCAGCGACCAGAACACCATGCGGGCGCTGCGCCGCGACCCGATGAGCGCCGACAGCTTCCCGCAGGACGTGCTGGAGCTGCAGGGCTACCTCACCGGCAACAGCCGGATCCAGGGCGTGGAGGCCATCCCGGGCAAGGGCACCAACGTGCCGCTGTACATCCTGGGTTCGTCCCTCTTCGGCGCCCGCCTGGCCGCGCAGCTGGGCCTGCCGTACGCGTTCGCCTCGCACTTCGCGCCGAACGCGCTGAAGGACGCCGTCGCGATCTACCGCCGCGAGTTCCGGCCCTCCGAGCAGCTGGACGCCCCGCACGTGATCGCCGCCGTGAACGTGATCGCCGCGGACTCCGCCTCCGACGCGCAGGAGATGTTCCAGGCCACCAAGCGGGCCCGGGTGTCCCTGTTCTTCGGCAACGGCCGGGTCTTCAGCGACGACGAGGCGGACATGATCCTGGACTCCCCGCAGGGCCAGCACATGGCGCAGATGATGAAGTACTCCGCGGTCGGCACCCCCGACGCCGTCATGGAGTACCTGGACGGCTTCACGAAGCACGCCGACGCCGACGAGCTGATCGTGGCGCACCAGAGCCCCCGGGTCGAGGACCGGCTCCGGTCCGTGGAACTGCTCGCCGAGGTCGCCGGGCTGGCCCGGGTCTAGCCCTAGGCCCCTCGAACGCCGGCTCGCGCCGGGCGCCCTCGGCCGCGGTGACCGGGAAGATGTGCGGCGCGGTGAAGCCCGCCTTGTCGAAGGCTTCGAGCACGCCGCGGGCGACGGTTTCGGCGTCGGCGTCCCGGACCAGGGCGATGGCCGCCCCACCGAACCCGCCGCCGGTCATCCGCGCCCCGATCGCCCCGAGGGACTGGGCAGTGGCCACCGCCAGGTCCAGTTCCGGGGTGGAGATCTCGAAGTCGTCCCGCATGGAGACATGCGAGGCGTTCAGGAACGGCCCGATCGCGGCCGCGCCGTGGCTGCGCAGGGTGGCCACCGTGTCCAGGACCCGCTGGTTCTCGGTGATGATGTGCCGGACCCGGCGGAACGTCACCGGCTCCAGGGTGGCCTCGGCACGGGGCAGGTCCTCCGGACCCAGGCCGCGCAGGCTGCCCACGCCCATCGCCTCCGCGCCCTCCTCGCAGGAGCGGCGGCGGCTGGCGTACCCGCCGTCGGAGTGCGAGTGGCTGGTGCGGGTGTCGATGACCAGCAGGCCCACGCCGGCGGCCTCGAACCCGAGCGGGACGATCTCGGTGACCAGGCTCTGGCAGTCCAGCAGGATCCCGTGGTCCGGTTCCCCCAGCAGCGAGGCGGACTGGTCCATGATGCCGGTGGGTGCGCCGACCACGCGGTTCTCCGCGAGCTGGCCGATCCGGGCGAGCTCCTGCCGGTCCAGGCCCGCGTCCCAGAGCTCGTTCAGGGCCAGCGCCACGGAACATTCGACCGCGGCGGAGGAGGAGAGGCCGGCGCCGGCGGGGACGTCCGAGGTGAGCGCCAGGTCCACGCCGGGCAGCTGCGCGACGTCGCGGCCGGCGCTCCGCAGCGCCTCCGCCATGGCCCAGGCAACCCCGAGGGGGTAGCCGGACCAGCCCTGCAGGGCGTCGGGGTCCAGGCCGTCGAGTCCGACGTCGACGACGCCGGGGAAGGAATCGCTGGCCACCCGCAGCCGCCGGTCCTCCCGGCGGGACGCGGCGACGGCGGCGCGCTTTTCGATCGCGATGGGGAAGGCGAAGCCGTCGTTGTAGTCGGTGTGCTCGCCGATGAGGTTCACGCGGCCCGGGGCGGACCAGACCCCCTCGGGCTGGTGGCCGAACTGGCCGGCGAAGTAGTCGCGTCCCTGTTGGGAGAGTTCAGTCATGGCGGGTGGTTCTTCCTGCTACGTGGTGGGGATGCCGGTGGCGGCGTCGGCGGTGGCGATGGCCTCGCGGAGCCGTGCCGCGGCGGTTTCCGGCGGGATGTCGGCGATGAACGCGCCCATGGCGGCCTCGGACCCGGCCAGATACTTCAGCTTGTTCTTCTCCCGCCGGGGCGAGGTCAGCTGCAGCATGAGCCGGATGTCGTCCCGGTGGGCGTTGACCGGGGCCTGGTGCCACGCCGAAATGTACGGGGTGGGGGTGTCGTACAGGGCGTCGACGCCGCGCAGCAGCCGCCCGTAGAGGTCGGCGAATTCGTCCCGTTCGGCGTCGGTGGTTCCGGCGAGGTCCGGGACGTGCCGGTGCGGGAGCATGTGGACCTCCAGGGGCCAGCGCGCCGCGAACGGCACGAACGCCGTCCAGTGCTCACCCTGCAGCAGCACCCGCTCGGAGTTCCGTTCGAAGGCGAGGATGTCCTCGAAGAGGGACCCTTCGTAGTCCGCCAGGGTGCGGATCAACTGGGAGGTACGGGGGGTGATGTACGGGTAGGCGTAGATCTGGCCGTGCGGGTGGTGCAGGGTCACGCCGATCGCCTCGCCGCGGTTCTCGAACGGGAAGACCTGTTCGACGCCGGGCAGCGCGGAGAGCGCGGCGGTGCGGTCCGCCCAGGCCTCCACCACGGTCCGCATCCGGGACCGGGACAGGCCGGCGAGGGATCCGGTGTGTTCGGGGGAGAAGCAGACCACCTCGCAGCGGCCCACCGCCTGTCGGCTGCGGCCCAGGCCGATCCGGGCCAAGTCCTCCAACCCTTCGGGGGCGTCCGGGCCGGTGAGGTCCGGGCCGAAAGAGGGGGACTTGTTCTCGAAGACGGCGACGTCGTAGCGGCTGGGGATTTCGGAGGGGTTGTCACGCGACGCCGGGGCCAGCGGGTCCCGGTGGGTAGGCGGCAGGACCACGCGGTTCTGCCGGGCCGCCGCGATGGAGATCCACTCGCCGGTCAGCACGTCCTGGCGCATGGTGGCGGTTTCCGGCCGGTCCATGGGTTCGCGCAGGTCCGGGCCGCGGTCCGGCGGCAGCGTGGTGTCCGCGTCGTCGAAGTAGATCAGGTCCCGCCCGTCGGAGAGCTTGTAGGCGCGTTTGGTGATCTGTTCCATGCTAGGAGTTCCTTACCGGGGTGCCGCTGTGGGGTGCGCCGCCGCCGGCCCGGCGGACGGACAGGAGCACGCCGTGCTCCGGGTTCAGGACCGGCATCGGCAGGCCCGAGCCGGCCAGGAAACGACCGGTGGCTTCCACGCCGCCGGCCAGCCAGCCCGGCGGTGCCGTCTGGAGGTAGGCGCCGCGGTCCGTGGCGGCGGGGTAGACCGCCTCGACCCGGTACCGGGTGTCCGGGTCCAGGCCCGGCAGGCAGACCCGGCCGGGGATTTCGGCGAACGAGGTGGCCACGGACACCAGGGCGAACAGGGCCTCCCCGCCGTCGTGCGCCACCACCCCGTGCAGCCGCAGCGCCGGGTCCGGTTCGTCCGCCCGGACCATCCGGCCGCTGTGCAGCAGCCCCCGGTACTCCTTGAACAGGGCGATCGCCCCGGCCAGTTCGTTCCGCTCGGCGGGTTCGAGGTGGCGGATGTCCCATTCCAGGCCGAAGTGGCCGAACATGGCGGTGACGGCACGGAAGGACAGATCGTGGGTGCGGGCCGTGGTGTGGCTGCGGGTGGGGCCGATGTGGGAGCCCACCAGCTCGGGCGGGACCACCATCCCGGTCCAGCGCTGGATGGTCTGGCGCTCCAGGGCGTCGTTGCAGTCCGATCCCCAGACGCGGTCCGTGCGTTCCAGGATGCCCAGGTCCACGCGGGCGCCGCCGGAGGAGCAGCTTTCGATTTCGACGTCCGGGTGGGCCTCGCGGAGGGCGTCCAGCAGCCGGTAGACCGCGCGGGTCTGGGCGTGGACGGAGGGCCGGCCGTCGTGCCCCATCTCGGTCAGGTCCCGGTTCTGGTCCCACTTGAGGTAGCTGATCCGGTTCTCGCTCAGCAGGGCGTCGAGCCGGTCGTAGATGTACTGCCAGGCGTCGGGGTTGACCAGGTCGAGGACCTGCTGGTGCCGCCAGCGCTCGGGCAGCCGGCCGGCCGAAGCGGGCCCACCGGCGGCGCCGGTCGCGGGTCCGGCGATCCAGTCGGGGTGCGCGCGGGCCAGGTCCGAGTCCTCGTTGACCATTTCCGGTTCCACCCAGAGGCCGAATTCCATCCCGTGGCCTGTGACGGCGTCGATCAGCGGGGTCAGCCCGTCCGGCCAGAGGTCCTCGTCCACGTACCAGTCGCCGAGGCCCGCGGTGTCGTTCCGGCGGCCGCGGAACCAGCCGTCGTCGAGGACGTAGCGTTCCACGCCGAGGGCGGCGGCGGTGGCGGCGAGGTCGAGCAGGGCCGGCAGCCGGTGGTCGAAGTAGACGGCCTCCCAGACGTTGAGCACCACGGGCCGGGGCTTCCCGGCGGTGGGGTGGTGCGGGCGGGCGCGAAACCAGGCGTAGAACGCCGCGGTGATGCCGTCCAGGCCTTCGTCCGAGTAGGCGGCGAACAGCCACGGGGTCTCGTAGCTTTCGCCCGGGGCGAGGGTGACCTCGGCGGATCCGAGGAGTTCGGAGGCGCCGATCACGGTGCGGCCGTCGCCGGTGGTGTCCACGAAGCTCTCGTGGTTGCCGCTCCAGCCCAGGTGCACGGCCCAGACCTGCCCGTGCCGGTAGCCGAAGCCGGGGGTGCCGGCGGCCAGGAGCAGTGAGGCGTCGTGGCCGGTGCGGCCGTGCCGGCCGGACCGGACCCAGGTGCCCTGCTGCAGGGGGAGCCGCTGCGGGTGGGATTCCCGGCACCAGCGGCCGGTGAGGTCCAGGACCTCGGCGGCCGCACGGCCCACGGGCAGCACCGCGGCGAGTTCCTCCACGGTGTAGGGGGAGCCGCCGTCATTGACCAGGGTGTGGCGTAGCTGCAGCAGCCCGCCGTCGTTGAGCCGGAGCTCGGTGCGCACGGTGATCCCGACGTCCGGGTCGGTCTGGGTGAGGACCGCGGAGGCGCCGTCGCCGGGATCCGCGTCCACGGAGACCAGCCGCAGCCGGGGCGAGAACGCCGTGCCGCCGCGGTGGCCGCGCAGGCCGGGCCGTCCGCGCCAGCCGGAGGAGGCCTGCGGGACCAGGCCCAGGGTCACCGGCACGTCCAGGGCCGAGTGCGGCACCGGGTCCGTCAGGAGCGACAGGTCCGGCAGCTCAGGGCCGAGGTCCGCGCCGAAGTGCAGCAGGGCGGGCTCGCCGGTGCGGAAGTCCAGCAGCAGGGCGGTGCCGGAGCGGCGCAGGTACAGCGGCGCGGGCGCCGCCGGAGTGGCCGGGGTCCGGCTCTCCGGGGCAAGGTTCAGGTCCGGGTTATTCACTGCAGCTCCAGGCGTCGTCAGGTTTCGGGGATTCAGAGGGAGGTAGGGGGAATAGGGGGTTGAAGCGGCTCAGCCGGTGGCCGCTCCGGCGGTGTGCGTGGGGGCCAGCCGCAACCGGCCCACGCGCTCGCCGAGGACGCGCCGGGCCTCGGTGCCCAGGAGGTCGTCGCTGATCAGCTCGTCGGCGTCCTCGAGGGCGGCGATGGTGCTGATGCCCAGGGTGCCCCACTTGGTGTGGTCGGCCAGGACCACCACGCGCCGGGCCGCGGCCACGAAGGCCCGGTCCGTTTCGGCCTCCAGCACGTTCGGGGTGGTGAACCCGGCATCCGGATCCACCCCGTGCACGCCCAGGAAGAGCACGTCCAGGTGCAGCTGCCGGAGCGAGGACGTGGCCAGGGGCCCCACCAGCGCGTCCGAGGGGGTCCGCTGGCCGCCGGTGAGGATCACGGTGGACGGGGAGGAACTCTGGTGGAACGTGTCCGCGATCCGCACCGAATTGGTCACCAGGGTGATCTGCGGCCCGGCCGTGAGCAGCTGCGCCAGTGCCCAGGTGGTGGTGCCGGCGCTGAGGCCCACCGCCATGCCCTCCCGGACCTGGGCCGCCGCCTCCTGGGCAATGGCCATCTTCTCGTCCTTGAGCTGGGTCATCTTCAGCTCAAAGCCCGGCTCGTGGGTGCTGGCCCCGCCGGGCAGCTTCGCTCCGCCGTGGATCTTCTCCACCGCGCCGGCCGCGTCGAGGGCCTCGATGTCCCGCCGCACCGTCATCAGCGAGACGCCCAGCATCTTGGCGAGGTCCGCGACGCGGACGATCCGCTCGCGCTGGACCTCGGCGAGGATGGCTGAGTGACGGGCTGCGGCGAGCATCGGGAGTCCTTCTAAGCGTTGGCGGGTGAGGTGGCCGGCGGGTGCGGCTACTGCGGGGAGGTGGAACGGACGACGGCGACGCCCCCGGCCGGGAGCCCCAGGCCGCCGTCGAGCCCGGCGTCGGCCAGGACGTCGTAGCCTTCCAGCGGCAGGTGCACGTCCCGGTCCGAGTGGTTGATGCAGAACGTCCAGTGCGTGCCGTCCTTGGCCCGGCGGACCACCTCGACGTCGGCCGGGAGGTCCGGGACCAGGGGCGCGACGCCGGCGTCGGGGCAGACCACGGCGAGCAGTTCCCGCAACCCCTCGGGGGAGAGGGTGGTGGCGGCGTAGTAGGCTCGTCCCTTGCCGGCGACGTTGCGGGTCACCGCGGGGGATCCGGCCGCCGGGCCGTGGGTGACGGCGGAGAGCACGTCGGCGGTGGTGGCGTGTCCCAGTTCGTTCCAGTACGTGCCGGCGCCGAAGCGGCTGAGCGGGACGCTCTCGCCGGCGCGGAGCGGGAAGAACTCCTCCATTTGCACGCCGAGCAGTTCGCGGAACGCGCCGGGGTAGCCGCCAAGCCTGATGTGGTCATTTTCGTCCACGATACCGGAGAAGTAGGACACCACCAGGTGGCCGCCGGCGCGGACGAAGCCGTCCAGGTTGGCGGCGCCCTCGTCGGTGATCAGGTACTGCATCGGAGCGATGACCAGCCGGTAGCCGGAGAGGTCGTCGGTGCTGCGGACGAAGTCGGTGGGGATACCGGCCCGGTAGAAGGCGTCGTGCCAGCGGCGGGTTTCGGCGATGTTGGAGGCGTCCACGCTGGGGTGCGAGTCGAGTTCCGAGGCCCAGCGGGCGTCGGTGTCGTGGACGATCGCGACGTCCACCCGGCCGGAGGCGCCGGTGACGGTGGAGCCGGCGATCTCGGCGAGGCTGCGCAGGGCCTGGCCGAGCCGGACCACCTCGCGCCAGACCTTGGTCTCCGTCCCGGCGTGCGGCAGCAGGCCGGAGTGGAACTTTTCGGCCCCGGCGCGGGAGGCGCGCCACTGGAAGAACAGGGCGCCGTCGGAGCCGCGGGCCACGTGCTGCATCGAGTTGCGCAGCATTTCCCCGGGCGCCTTGGCGATGTTGCGCGGCTGCCAGTTGACCGCCGACGTCGAGTGTTCCATCAGCAGCCACGGCTTGCCCTGTGACCAGCCGCGGGTGAGGTCCGCCGTCGCCGCGAGTTCCTGGTAGTTCCGCAGGTCCTCGGCGATCAGGTAGTGGTCGTTGGAGACCACGTCCATCTGCTCGGACCAGCGCCAGTAGTCCACCGGCTGGTGCAGGCCCATGTTGAAGCCCATGAAGTTGGTGGTGACCGGGTGCTCCGAGTGGGAGCGGATGATCTCCGCCTCGGCCTTGTAGCACTCGAGCAGTTCGTCGGAGGAGTAGCGGGCGAAGTCCAGCTGCTGGGTGGGGTTGACCCAGGTGCCGGAGGTGCGCGGCGGCAGGATCTCCTCCCAGTCGTAGTACCGCTGGGACCAGAATGCGGTGCCCCAGGCGGCGTTGAGCCCGTCCAGGGTGCCGTAGCGGTTCTTCAGCCAGACCCTGAAGCCAGCGGCGGCGCCGTCGGAGTAGTCGGGCTGGTTGTGGCAGCCGTACTCGTTGTGCACGTGCCACATGACGACGGCGGGGTGGTCCTTGTAGCGGGTGGCGATCTGCTCGGTCAGGGCGGCGGCGGCCCGGCGGTAGTCCGGGCTGGAGGCGGCGAACGCCTGCCGGGAGCCGTAGCTGTGCCGCACGCCGTCGGCCGTGACCGGGAGGGACTCCGGGTACTTGTGGCTGAACCACGGCGGCGGGGAGGCCGTGGCGTTGGCCAGGTCCACCCGGATGCCGTTCTCGTGCAGCAGGTCCAGGACCCGGTCCAGCCAGCCGAACTCGTACTCGCCCTCGGACGGCTCCAGCAGGGACCAGCTGAAGATGCCGACGCTGACCAGGTTCACGCCGGCCTCGCGCATCAGGGCGACGTCCTCGGCCCAGGTCTCCTCCGGCCACTGCTCCGGGTTGTAGTCGCCGCCGAAGGCCAGCTGCGGGGCGCCCTCGGAGCCGAGGCGGGCGGTGATGTAGTCCATCGAGGCCCTGGGGGGCTTGGTGCTGTTGTCCACAATTATCCTTTGCTGGAGCCGAGGGTCAGGCCGGCCACGAAGTGCCGCTGGAGCAGCAGGTAGATCACCAAGGCGGGGATGGCGGTGATCATGGCGCCGGCGGCGATGAGGTTGTAGTTGGAGAGGAACTGGCCCTGAAGGTTGTTCACGGCGGTGGTCAGGGGCAGCCGGTCACCGCTCTGCAGGAACAGCAGCGGCCAGAAGAAGTCGTTGTAGATGAAGATGACTTCCAGGGTGCCCATGGCGGCCAGCGCCGGCCGGCACAGCGGGAGGATGATCTCCCAGTACTGGCGCCAGATGCCGGCGCCGTCCACCAGGGCGGCCTCGGTCAGTTCCGGGGAGAGGGCCTTCATGTAGTTCGAGAGCACGAAGGTCACGAAGCCGATCTGGAATGCGGTGTCCACGGCGATCACGCTGATGTAGGTGTTGAGCAGGCTGCCGGAGTCGCTGACGCTGTACGGCAGGGGAGGAGCTTGAACATCTCGAACAACGGGGCGGCGAGGACCTGCGGGGGAGCAGGTTGCCGGCTGTGAACATGATCAGCAGGGTCACGTTGAACTTCCAGCTGACCCGGCTGACCGCGAACGCCATCATGGAGGCGAAGAAGAGCACCAGGATGACGGAGGGGATGGTGATCAGGGCCGAGTTCCAGGCGTACTGGGCGAAGCCGCCCTGGGTCCAGGCCTGGACGAAGTTGTCGAAGTTGAAGGACCCGCCGAAGCTGAAGTAGCCGTACTTGTCCGTGTCCGCCTTGGGCCGGAGTGCGGTGAAGACGGTCCAGGCCAAGGGGATCAGCCACATCACCGCGAGCACGCTCAGGAAGATGTGGAGGCCGAAGCGGGGCTTGTTCCGCTTGCCGGCGCTCTGGCTCCCGGCTCCCGCGGCGGCGCCGCGCCGTGACGGTGCCCGGCCCGCCGGGCGTGCGTCCGTAGGCTGTGCGATGCTCATGCCTCTTTGTCCTTTCCAAAGGCCCGGGACAGGTAGAACGTGATGGGTACCAGCGAGATGACCAGCAGGATGACGGCCAGGGCCGAGCCGACGCCGATCACCTGGCCCTCGCCGACGAGGTTCTGGATCACCAGGGCGCTGATCAGTTCCAGGCCGTTGGTACCGCGGTTGATGACGTACACGATGTCGAAGGCCCGGAGGGATTCGATCACCGTGATGACGATGATGATGACGTTGACCGGACGCATCGCTGGGAAGATCACCCGGAAGAAGGTCTGCACGGCGTTGGCGCCGTCGATCTGGGCCGCCTCGCGGAGCGTGGGGTCCACGCCCTTGAGGCCGGCCAGGTAGAGGATCATGACGTAGCCGGCGTGGCGCCAGGTCGCGGCGATCAGCGCGGCCCAGATGTTCACGCCGGAGTCACCGAACCAGTCGACGGCCTGGGGCGTGCCGGCGGTGCCGAGCAGGAAGTTCAACAGACCGTTGTCCCGGTTGTAGAACAGCTGCCAGATGACGCCGATCAGGGCCAGGGAGAGCATCACCGGGGTAAAGAAGATGCTCTGGTAGATCCGGGTGCCGCGGATGTTCTGGTCCAGCAGGATGGCCAGGAGCAGCCCCAGCGGGGTGGCGATGACGGCCAGGAACACCAGCCACAGCACGTTGTGCTGCACGGCCGGCCAGAACGGCGGGTAGTTCTGGGCGATGAAGTCATAGTTACTGACGCCCGCCGGCTTGATGTCGTCCAGGCTCAGGCCGTTCCACCGGGTGAAGGACAGGGCCGCCGAAAGCAGCGTGGGGATCCAGACCAGAACCAGCTGGATCAGGGTGGGCAGTCCCACCATGAAGGCCAGGACCCACTTGTCGCGGCCGGAAAGGCGACGGATCCGCCCCGCCCGGGCAGCGGCTGGACGCCGTGCCCCGGCGGGGCTCGTTTTGGATGGTGTACTCACAAGAACATTTCCTTAGTGCCGATGAAAGGGCCCTGGCAGCGCTACTGCGCGGCGTAGAGGGACTTGGCCTGGGCTTCCAGGTTCTTGACGTCCACGTTGCCGTCCTTGATGAAGGACTGCAGCGCGGGGATCATGACGTTGTTCGCCATGGCCGGGAGCGCGTCACGGTCGAAGAACTGGCTGATGCTCTTGGCGTTGGTGATCACGTCCGCCATCTTCTTGGTCAGCGGCGTGAACTTCGAGGTGTCGGAGCCCTTGGCCGTGGCGATGTTGGAGCTGTCCACGGAGGCGTAGACGTCCTGGCCTTCGGGGGTGCCGAGGTAGGCGAGGAAGTCCTTGGCCGACTGGTTCTGGCCGCCCTTCTTGGAGAGCAGGAGACCGTCGATGGGGGCTTCGACGGCGTCGCGGCCTTCCATCGCCAGCTCCGGGAAGGGGAAGAAGTCGATGTCCGCGGCCACGGTCTTGTCCGTGTACTGCTGGGTGAGGAAGGAGCCGAGCAGGTACATGCCGGACTTCTTGTCGCCAAGGTTCTTGGCGGAGTCCTGCCAGGTCATGCCGAGGGCGTTCGGGTTCTGGAAGGGCAGCATGGCCTTCCAGGTGTCGAAGACGTCGCTGACCTTTTTCTGGTCCCAGGATTCCTTGTGTGCGGTCAGGTCCATGTGGAACTGGTAGCCGTTCAGGCGCATGTTCAGGTAGTCGAAGGTGCCCATGGCCGGCCAGCCGTCCTTGTCGGCGAATTCGATCGGGATGAGCCCGTCGGCCTGCATCTTCTTGCAGAGGGCCAGGAGGGCGTCGTACGTGGTGGGGACCTCGTAGCCTTTCTCGGCCCAGAGGCTCTTCCGGTAGAAGAAGCCCCACGGGTAGTTGTAGTTCGGGACGAAGTACATCTTGCCGTCGGCGCCGGTGGAGGCCTTCTTCATGGCGTCCGAGTAGTTGCCGCCGATCTTCTCCCAGACGTCGTCGATCGGGGCGAGCAGGCCCTTGCCGGCGTAGTACTGCATGCGGTAGCCGGCGAACCAGGTGAAGGTGTCGTCGGGGCTGCCCTGCAGGTAGGTGTTGATCTTGTTCTGGAAGTCGTTGTGCGGAACCGTGTTGGTGGTGACGGCGATGCCGGACTTCTTGGTGAACGCGTCGGTGACGGCCTTGTACGCGGCCTTGGGCACCTCGTCGGACGAACCGGAACCGAAGGTGACCGTCTTGTTGCCGCTGGCGGCGGGTCCGCTGCCGCCGGTGCAGGCGCTGAGCAGGGGCGCCCCGGCGAAGGCGACGGCGCCGGCACCGAACGTCTTCAGCAGCGTCCGGCGGTCCCACCCGCCCTGGCTGGAGGCCCGGCGCAGAGCGTCTTCGTGCATGGTCATGATTTCTCCTTTGAAACAGTGCGGGTGGTGTGAAGCAGCTCACATGATTATTCATCATAATCGCACAATAAGGAACGTCAACAGGCAAAAAAGCACATTTTGTTACGCGCTGGGAACATGCTGAAGGTCCGCCCGGGGGACGCAGGGGGCGGCGGGGGCTGTCCAGCCGGTCAGCGGCCGAGGTGCCGGACCGACGCAACGGCGCCGAGTTTGTCCGGGTTTCGCACCAGGTACAGCCCGGTGACGTGCCCGCCGTCAGCCTCGATCACGACGGCGAGGTCCGCCCGGCCGCCGCTGGAGATGACGATCGCGGGCATCGCGTTCAGGAAGGCGGGTTCCACCCGCATGTCCGGGAGCGGCTTGCCGGCGAGGCCGAGCAGGAAGCGGGCAATGTTCTCCGCGCCCACCACCGGGCGGCGGGCGGCCGAGACTTTGCCCCCGCCGTCGGAGAGCAGGACGGCGCCGGGGGCCAGGACATCCATCAGGGCCTGCATGTCGCCGCCCATCGCGGCGGCGGTGAAGCGGTCCGTGACGTCTTTCCGGTCCCGGGCATCGACGTCGAAGCGGGGGTGCGCCGGGCCACGTGCTCCTTGGCGCGGTGGACCAGTTGGCGGACCGCTGCCGGCGTCTTGCCCGTCGCCCCGGCGATCTCCTCGTAGGGGAAGTCGAAGACCTCCCGGAGGATGAAGGCGGCCCGCTGGTCCGGGGAGAGGCTTTCGAGCACCACGAGCATGGCGAAGGAGAGCGAATCGGCGAGCACGGCGTCGTCCGCGACATCCGGGAGGGTGGCCACCGGCTCCGGCAGCCAGGGGCCGACGTAGTCCTCGCGCCGCCGCCGCGCACTCCGGAGCGCGTTCAGCGCCTGGCGGGTGACGATGGTGGCCAGGTACGCCCGGGGGTTGTCGATGCTGTCCGGGTCCGCGGCGGACCACCTCAGGTAGCTTTCCTGGAGCACATCCTCGGCATCCGCGGCCGTCCCGGTGATCTCGTAGGCGATGGTGAACAGCAGCGGGCGGTGTTCGGCGAAGGGCCGGTGGCCGTCCATGGCGTTACCGCACCCCGGCGGCGGGTTCGGGCAGCGCCGTCTTCGGCCCGCGGGGCCAAGTGAAGGAGCCGGGCCGCCGGGACTCGGTCCGGAGCCAGGACACCGTCATCCGGCACACCTGTTCCTTGGCCAGGGCGGCCAGTGGACCGCGGAGCACCGGACCGCGGGGGTGGTCTCCGGCGGTGACGGGCTGGATGAGGCCGGCGCCCCGGCCCAGGCTGACGCAGCGGAGCACGTAGCCGGCGGACACCGGCGAGGGCCCACCGCCGTCGAGGTGGGCGGCGATGCCGTCGGCGGCCTGGGCGCCCAGCGGCAGGGCCGAGGCGCAGCTCATCCGCAGGTGCAGGCCCTCCGGACCGGCGACCTTGACGGCGTCCCCGGCGCCGAAGATGCCCGGGTGGTCCGGGCAGGAGAGGGAGGAATCAACCAGGAGCCGGCCGTGCGCATCGGTGGGCAGGCCGCTGTCCCTCGCCAGGGGCGGCACCGAGAAGCCGGCCGCCCGGACGGTGCAGGCCGAGGGCAGGACCGCGCCGCCGGAGGTGGTGAGGGTGGACTCGTCGCAGGACCGCACGTCGGTATTCTCCACCACCTCGACGCCGAACCGGGCCAGCCGGGCCCGGACCGCACGCGCGCCGGAGGGCGTCAGGTCCCCGCCCACCACCCCGCGGGTCACCAGGCGCAGGCGCAGGTGCCGGTGCCGGTGGCTTTCGGCGATTTCGGTCACGAGCTCGAGCCCCGTCAGCCCGGCACCCACCACGCTGACGGTGCTGCCGGGGGCCAGGCTGCGCAGCCGGGACCGGAGCCGGGCGGCCGAAGGGGCGTCCTGGACGCCGAAGCAGTGGCCGGCGCCGTCCCCGGTGCCGGCGTCGTCCCCGGTGCCGGGGGCGGCCGGGGCGTGGCCGCTACCGACGGCGTACAGCAGCGCGTCGTAGGCCAGGGGAGCCGGGCTGCCTGCGAGGTGCACCAGCCGCAGGGCCGGATCGATCCGCACGGCGCTGTCCCGGACCAGGTCCACCGCCGGGTTCAGGAGGGACCCGAGCGGAACGGCGGCCGAGGCCCTGGTCCCGGCGGCCACCTGGTGGAGCCGGATCCGCTCGATGAAGTCCGCCGCCGGGTTGACCACGGTGACCCGGAACGCCGGGGAGCGGCCGGCGAGCCGGTTGGCGGCCACGACGCCGGCGTAGCCGGCCCCGAGGATGAGAACGCGCTGTGCTGCCATGTCTAACTCCTGTCCGAAGAGCCGTTGTTAAACACCAGACACCGCCGGCGCCCCGGGTGTGACAGCCGGGCGGTTATTCGCAGGCGATGCCGTCGCCGTCGCGGTCCAGCTTGCTGCTGTAGCCGGGCTGGCCGCGGTGGAGGGGAGCGGCGCCGGCGGCCCGCACGGCCGCGCAGTTGGCGTAGTACGCAGTGGCGGGGGCCGCGGGGACGACGGCGGCGGGAGCCGGTGCGGGGGCGGGCTGGACGGGGGCCGCCTGGACCGGGGCGGGCTGTGCCGGAGCTGCTGCCTGGGCGGGCGGTGCCGCGGCCTGGGCGGGCGCCTGTTCGTTCGTCGGGGCCAGGGCGCCGGGGCAGTCGCCCAGCACCCGGGCCATGGCGTCGTGCTCGGCCTGGGTGACCCAGAGTGAGTAGGTGGCCTTGACCGAAATCTGCCGGGCGACGTACTCGCAGCGGTAGGCCTTGTTCGGCGGCAGCCAGGTGGCGGCGTCGCCGTCGCTCTTCTTCGTGTTGGTGGGGCCGTCGACGGCGAGGAGGTTCAGCGGGTCGTTCCCGAGGGCGAGGCGCTGGGCGGCGCTGAGCTGCTGGGCGCCCTTCTGCCAGGCGTCGCTGAGCGCCACGACGTGGTCGATCTGCACCGCCGAGCTGGTGCTGCTGCCGCGCACGAAGGCGATCGCCGCCGCGGTGTAGGGGTCGTTCAGGGTGCCGGAGAGGACCACGCAGTCGTGGGTGCCCGGCTTGAGGGCGGTTCCGGTCAGGTCGCGACGGAGGATGTCGTTGCGGGTGTCGCAGCCGTTGCGGTCAACGTCGGCCCAGGCCTGGCCAAACTGGTCGCGGGAGTACCCTGTCTTGGGTGCGCGGCCCTTGATGGGCAGGGTGGCGAGGACGTCCAGGGCCTTGCTGGCGAAGGCGGGCTGTCCGTGCGGTGCCGTGGCCCCTGAGGCGCCGACGGCCGGTATGGTGTCCGGGTCCAGCGGGTTTTCCGGGTCCGCGGACGGCGACGGCGTGGCAGTCGGGGAGGGGGCAGCGCTGGTAGCTGCGGTGGTGTGGACCGCTGCCGGGACGGCGTCGGCGGCCGCCGGGGCGGGCCCGCCGCACGCGGTGGTGGAGACCAGCACCAGGCCCGCGATACCGCACGCGATCCAGTCGATGACGCCGCGGCGTCCCTTGGCTGCGGCGCGTGCGCCGTCGTCGTTCCTGCCCATGATCCTGCTTCCCCCGGTGTGCTGCCTGATGCGTGGCCGCGAAAGGCCGTCCCCAGCCTAGTGGCGGCGGGTCCGGCGCCCGCGATGCCACGCCGCTCAGGCCAACAGCAGGGCCACCCCGATCATGGCGGGGACGGCCACCACCGTGGTGATCAGCACGGTGTCCTTGGCCACGGTGAGGCCGGTCCGGTACCGGGTGGCGACGACGAAGACGTTCTGAGCGGTGGGCAGCGCGGAGGTGACGACGACGGCGAACAGGGCCTGGCCGTCCAGCCCGAGGGCGAAGCGGGCGAACAGGAACGCCAGCGCGGGGTGCACCACGAGCTTGAAGCAGCTGGCCAGCACCGTGTCCACTTGGCGGCCCGCGGCGGCGTGCAGGGGCCGCGAGCCGTTCAGGCTCATGCCGAAGGCCAACAGCATGGCGGGGATCGCGGCACCGCCAATCAGATGGATTGGCTGCAGCACCAGCTCCGGGATCTGCACTCCGGTGCCTGCCACCACCAGCCCGAGCGCGGACCCGACGATCATCGGGTTGCGTAGGATCATCAGCAGGAAGCTCAGCGGGGTGGTCCTGTGGCCGCTGGTGTTGGCGTCCAGCAGGATCAGGAACAGCGGCGTGAAGAACGCGAGCTGGAAGATCAGCAGCGGCGCGACGTAGCCGGCGTTGCCGAGGACGAAGACGGCGATCGGGATGCCGAGGTTGGCCGAGTTGGCCAGGGAAGCGCTCATCGAGGAGACCAGGGCCTCCGGCAGCGGCCGCTTGAGCACAAAACGGACCAGCCCAAAATACAACGCCGCGGTGGCGACGGCCCCGACGGCGGTGACCAGCAGCGGGGCGGCAAAGACCTCGTTGAGCCTGGCCTTGCTGAGGGTCTCGAACAGCAGGGCGGGGCTGGCGACAAAGAAGGTCAGGGCGCTCAGGACGGAGCGGGCGTTCTCGCCGAGGATGCCGCGGCGGCCGACGACCATACCGACCAGGATGATCGACCAGACGACGAAGAAGCCGGCCAGGACGCCTAGCATCCGGCCGGTTCCGGGGTCAGGGGGCGGAGCGGCTTCAGCTCAGGGCGGCGTTGTTCAGCGCATGCGGCGGCCGGAGGATTCCGGCGGTGTGGCCTTCTGCGGGGTCGTTGCCGATCTGCACCACACGGTTGTCCCGGTCCACATGGACCACGGTGGGCGTGAAGGCCTTGGCCTCCTCGGTGGTCATCTGGGCGTAGGTGATGAGGATGACGATGTCGTTCTCGTGCATCAGGTGCGCGGCGGCCCCGTTGATGCCGATGACGCCCGAACCGCGCTCGCCGGCGATGGTATAGGTCTCCAGGCGCGCACCATTGGTGACGTCGACGATGGACACCAGCTCGCCCGGGAGGATGTCCGCCGCTTCCAGCAGGTCCAGGTCCACGGTGACCGAGCCGACATAGTGAAGGTCCGCGTGGGTGACCGTGGCGCGGTGGATTTTGGACTTGAACATTGTGCGATTCATAACAGCTTCAGTCTAGCGCCGGGGCGCTTGACCCGCTGTGAGCCAGGGAACACCCCCGCGTCCGCCGCTCACTCCGCCGGTGAGATCGAGGCCGCGGTCTGCGCCAGCACCTCACGGGCGGCCAGGATCGCCGGCCGCTTCGCGCTGGAGCGCCGGACCGAGGTGAAAACCGTCCGGTAGGGCCGGCCCGGCAGTTCGATCAGCCGGGCCGTAGTGCCGCGCCCGGTCCAGACCAGGTCCGGCATCAGCGCCACCGCGTTGCCCGACTCGATCAGCCGGATCTGTGCCTGAAGGTCCGCGGTCTCGAAGCGGACGTCGGGTTCGAAGCCGGCGCTGCGGCAGGCCTGCTCCGCCCAGTGCCGGGACGCCGCACCGCGCGGCTCCATCACCCAGGGCATGCCGGCGGTGTCCGCGAGTGAGTCCGCCGTGGGGCGCCCGGGCGCGGCCGGCGGAACGGCCAGCCGGATGGCGTCCCGGGTGAGGCTGACCCGGTCCAGCTCGGCGTAGTGGGGCGCGGCGTGGCCGGGGTACTGCTCGGCGATGACCAGGTCAAAGTCCCGCGCCCAGGTCTCGTGCAGCGCCGTCTCCGGTTCCCGCTGGGTCATCTCGATCCGCACCTCGGGATAGCTTTCGGTCATCCGGGTCAGGGCGTCCGGCATCAGCGCCAGGGCGGCGGACTGGAAAACGGCGATCCGCACGGTGCCGGTCACGGTGGTCAGCGAGGCGGCAAGGTCCGCCTCGGCCTGTTCCAGCGTCTCGAGCAGCTGGGCCGTATGGGCCACGAGGACCTCCGCCTGCGGCGTCAGCTGGACCCGGCGGCCGGTCTTGCGGAGCAGTTCGACGCCGGCTTCCTTCTCCAGCTGGGCCAGTTGCTGGGAGACCGACGACGGGCTGTACTGGAGCGCTTCGGCCACCTCGGCCAGGGTGCCGCGGATCTGGAGTTCGCGCAGCAGCCGCAGCCGCCGGACATCGAGCATGACAATTCCTTGTGAATTCTAATGTTTATCGGTTAGGAGAAGTCACTTTATCTAATGGAATCGGGCTTGCATACTGAATCAATCATGTGACCCCCACCACGGGCGCCCGCCGCCGGCTGGGGCGGGGTCCACCCGACGCAGGAGACCGGAATGAGCACCAGCGACCTGACCAGATCGATCATGCGGCGCAAGCCGATCGACGACATCGAGGAAGAAAGCAAGCACAGCGGCCTGTTCAAGAGCCTGGGCCTCTGGCAACTGACGGCCATCGGCGTCGGCGGCATCATCGGCGTCGGCATCTTCTCCCTGGCCGGCCTCGTGGCGCACGGCAGCGAGAGCGAGCCCGGGGTGGGGCCGGCGGTGCTGTTCTCCTTCCTGATCGCGGGCCTGGCCTCCGCCGCGGCCGCCCTGTCCTACGCCGAGTTCGCCGGCATGATCCCGCGCGCTGGGTCCGCCTACACCTACGGGTACGTGGCGCTCGGCGAGGTGATCGGCTGGTTCATCGGCTGGGACCTCCTGCTGGAATACATCGCGATCGTGGCCGTGGTGGCGATCGGCATCTCCGGCTACTTCGACGCCTTCCTCTCCGGCATCGGGATCCACATGCCGGTCTGGATGACCTCCACCGTGGACGAGGGCAAGGGCGGCGTGGTGAACATCCCCGCCATCCTGGTCTGCCTACTGGTGACCTGGATCCTGTCCCGCGGCACCCGCGCCTTCGGACGGTTCGAGCTGATCGCCGTCGCCATCAAGGTGGTCCTGATCCTGTTCATCATCGGATTGGGCATCTTCTATATCAACACCAATAACTACAACCCGTTCATGCCCAGCGGCTTCGGTCCCGTGCTGGCCGGGTCCGCCACCGTGTTCTTCGCGGTGTTCGGCTACGACGCAATGAGTACCGCGGCGGAGGAAGCCACCGACGGTAAGAAGCACATGCCCAAGGCGATCGTGCTGTCCCTGATCGTCGCCATGCTGCTCTACGTCGCCGCCACCCTGGTCCTTACCGGCATGCAGAACTACAAGGACATCGATCCGAAGGCCGGCTTCGCCTCCGCCTTCAACGGTGTGGGCCTGCCGGTGATCGCCACCATCATCTCCGTTTTCGCCGTGCTCTCGATCCTGACCGTGATGCTCACGTTCCTCCTCGGCGTCACCCGCGTGTGGTTCTCCATGAGCCGCGACGGCCTGCTCCCGGGCTGGTTCGCCAAGACGGACCGGCACGGCACCCCGCAGCGGGTCACGTGGATCGCCGGCGTCGCCTCCGCCCTGCTGGCCGGGGTGTTCCCGATCAAGGCCGTGGCGGACCTGACCAACATCGGCATCCTGGCCGCGTTCGTCGTCGTCTGCCTCTCGGTGATCATCTTCCGCTACAAGCGCCCGGACGCCCCGCGCACCTTCCGCCTGCCGTTCATGCCCGTGGTGCCGCTCTTCGGCATGCTGGCCTCGGCCTTCCTGATGGCCCAGCTGCACTGGGAGACCTGGCTCCGCTTCGGCGTCTGGCTGGTGGTGGGCCTGTGCATCTACTTCGGCTACGGCCGGAAGCACTCGCTGATGAACCCGGCAAGCCCGCGGCACCAGGAAGCAGTGGAACAGCACCGGCACGTCGGCTGACCCCCGGCGCGCACCCCGTAGGCTCCCGCACATTTCGCGAACCCTCCCGCAGCTTCTGCGGGAGGGTTTCGTCATGCTCGGCCGCACGTGAGAGGTCGTCGGAGGGGGAGCGCCGGAGGTGAGGGAGGGCCTTTGAAAGATGTGGTTTTTCTAACCAGTAATGCTCAGAAAACGTCGCTTTATCTTACGTGATACGGATCGCATACTGATGGGAAGAAACGTCCACATCTTGAGAAAGTCCGAGTGCCACCATGACCCACACCTCTACGGAAACCGGCGCCGTCACCGCCGCCGCGGCCACAACAGTCGCCGAAGCGGCGGCCCTGGCAGATGACTGCATCGCACTGGTGCGCCGCTGGCTCACCGCCGCCTCCGAGGTTCCCGTCGACGCGTCCGCCCAGCAGCTCGCCGGCGTGCTGAAGGACCCGAACGGCCTCGGTTTCACGGTCGGGTTCGTCGACGGCGTCGTCCGCCCCGAGGACCTCCACGTCGCCGCCCGCAACCTCGCCGCCCTGGCCCCCAAGGTCCCCGCCTTCCTGCCCTGGTACATGCGCGCCGCCGTCCGCCTCGGCGGCACCATGGCCCCCGCCCTGCCGCGGGTGGTCATCCCGGTGGCCCGCCGCGTGCTCCGCGAGATGGTCGGCCACCTGATCGTGGACGCCACCGACGCCAAGCTGGGCCCCGCCATCGCCAAGATCCGCAAGGACGGCATCAAGCTCAACGTCAACCTCCTCGGCGAGGCCGTCCTCGGCGAGCACGAGGCCTCGCGCCGGCTCAAGGGCACGCACGCGCTGCTGGCCCGCCCCGACGTCGACTACGTCTCGATCAAGGTCTCCTCCACGGTCGCCCCGCACTCCGCCTGGGCCTTCGACGAGGCCGTCGAGCACGTCGTCGAGAAGCTCACCCCGCTCTTCATCCGCGCCGCGTCCTTCGCGGCCAACGGCGGCAAGGCCAAGTTCATCAACCTGGACATGGAGGAGTACAAGGACCTGGACATGACCATCGCGGTCTTCACCCGGATCCTGGACAAGCCCGAGTTCAGGAACCTCGAAGCCGGCATCGTGCTCCAGGCCTACCTGCCCGACGCCCTCTCCGCCATGATCCGCCTCCAGGACTGGGCCGCGGGGCGCCGCGCCACCGGCGGCGCCCCGATCAAGGTCCGGGTGGTCAAGGGCGCCAACCTTCCGATGGAACAGGTCGAGGCCTCCCTGCACGACTGGCCGCTGGCTACCTGGAACACCAAGCAGGACTCGGACACCAACTACAAGCGCGTCATCAACTATTCCCTGCACCCGGACCGGATCCGCAACGTCCGGATCGGCGTCGCAGGACACAACCTTTTCGACATCGCCTTCGCGTGGCTGCTGGCCAAGAAGCGCGGCCTCGCGGACGCCGGGCACCAGGGCATCGAATTCGAAATGCTGCTCGGCATGGCACAGGGCCAGGCCGAAGCCGTCAAGAAGGACGTCGGCTCGCTCCTGCTCTACACCCCGGTGGTCCACCCGGCAGAGTTCGACGTTGCGATCGCCTACCTGATCCGCCGGCTCGAGGAGGGCGCCAGCCAGGACAACTTCATGTCCGCCGTGTTCGAACTCTCCGAGAACGAGCAGCTCTTCGAACGGGAGAAGCAGCGCTTCCTGGCCTCCCTCGCCGCCCTCGACGAGGAGGTCCCGGCGCCGAACCGCCGCCAGAACCGTGCCCTGCCGGCCGAACCGATGCCGCGCGAGGGCTTCCGGAACACCCCCGACACGGACCCGTCGCTGCCCGCCAACCGCGACTGGGGCCGCGCCATCCTGGGCCGCGTGCCGGGCTCCACGCTGGGCAACGCCGCCGTCGAGGCCGCCACCATCACCGACGAGGCCACCCTCAACGCTGTCATCGACACGGCGGTCGCCAAGGGCAGCGCCTGGGGCGCGCTCTCCGGGGCGGAGCGCGCCGAGATCCTGCACCGCGCCGGCGACGCGCTGGAAGCCCGCCGGGCCGAACTGCTCGAGGTCATGGCCAGCGAGACCGGCAAGACCATCGACCAGGGCGACCCCGAGGTCAGCGAGGCCGTCGACTTCGCCCACTACTACGCCGAATCGGCGCGCAAGCTCGACGACGTCGACGGCGCCACGTTCGTCCCCGCGAAGCTCACCGTCGTGACGCCGCCGTGGAACTTCCCGGTCGCGATCCCCGCCGGCTCCACGCTCGCCGCCCTCGCCGCCGGCTCCGCCGTCGTGATCAAGCCCGCCAAGCAGGCCGCCCGTAGCGGCGCCGTCATGGTCGAGGCACTCTGGGAGGCCGGCGTACCCCGCGACGTGCTGACCATGGTGCAGCTGGGCGAACGGGAACTCGGAACGCAGCTGATCTCCCACCCGGCCGTGGACCGCGTGATCCTCACCGGCGGCTACGAGACGGCCGAACTCTTCCGCTCGTTCCGCAAGGACCTGCCGCTGCTGGCCGAAACCAGCGGCAAGAACGCCATCATCGTCACCCCCAGCGCCGACCTGGACCTGGCCGCCAAGGACGTTGCCTACTCCGCGTTCGGCCACGCCGGCCAGAAGTGCTCGGCTGCGTCCCTGGTGATCCTGGTGGGCTCCGTCGCGACTTCCAAGCGCTTCCACAACCAGCTGATCGACGCCGTCACCTCCCTCAAGGTCGGCTACCCGGAGGACCCCGCCAGCCAGATGGGCCCGATCATCGAACCCGCCGGCGGCAAGCTCCTGAACGCCCTGACCACGCTCGGCGAGGGTGAGACCTGGGCCGTGGAACCGCGGCAGCTCGACGACTCAGGGAAGCTCTGGAGCCCCGGCGTCCGCTCCGGCGTGCGGCGCGGTTCCTACTTCCACCTCACCGAGTTCTTCGGGCCGGTGCTGGGCGTGATGACCGCCGCCACCCTGGAGGAGGCCATCGCCATCCAGAACCAGATCGAGTACGGCCTGACCGCCGGGCTGCACTCGCTCAACTCGGACGAACTGGCCCTGTGGCTGGACACCGTCGAGGCGGGCAACCTTTACGTCAACCGCGGCATCACCGGCGCGATCGTGCAGCGCCAGCCCTTCGGCGGCTGGAAGAAGTCGGCCGTCGGTGCAGGTACCAAGGCCGGCGGCCCCAACTACCTCGCCGGGCTGGGCGACTGGACCAGCACGGAAGCCACCGCCGCCCCGGGCCCGCTGAGCCCCGAGGTGGCGCGGATCGAGGACGCCGCCAAGGGCTTCCTCGCCGCCGCCGACGTCGCCCCGCTGCAGCGCGCCCTCGCCTCCGACGCGCAGGCCTGGGCCGACGAGTTCGGCACCGCCAAGGACGTCTCCGGGCTGAGCGCGGAGCGCAACGTCTTTCGCTACCGGCCCCTGCCGGTCCTGATCCGGCTCTCCGCCGGAAGCCCGCTCGCTGAGCTGGTCCGCGTCCTGGCCGCCGGCGTCCGCGCCGGGTCCACCCTCACGGTGTCCAGCGCCACGGAGCTGCCCGCCCAGCTGCAGGCCGTGCTCACCGGGCTGGGAATCACGGCGACGGTGGAGGACGACGCCGCGTGGCTGGCCTCGGCGGGGCGCCTCGCCGCCGCGCCGAAGCTCACCGTGCCGCGGATCCGCCTGATCGGCGGCGACCCCGTCGCTCTCGCCGAGGCCACCGGCGGACGTCCGGACCTGGCCGTCTACACCCACCCCGTGACCGAGGCCGGCCGCGTGGAACTGCTGCCGTTCCTGCACGAGCAGGCGGTCAGCATCACCGCGCACCGCTTCGGCACCGCGAACCACCTCTCCGACGGGCTGATCTAGGTGTACTGCCCAGGGACGTTGGTTTGGTGAATGTGATGACTCGCTGGAGTCGTTGACCTAGAGGCGAGGACCTCCGGTTGCACAGTGGAGTTGCTTAGACAAACGCTGTAGCGACCAGGAGGTCCTCGTGTCCCACGCTAATGCCGCTTTGACTCCGCGCCAACGTTTACGCGTCGCGCGTCTGGTCATCGACCATGGGTGGCCGGTATCCCGGGCCGCCGAGCAGTTCAACTGCTCCTGGCCTACTGCTAAACGGTGGGCGGCCCGCTACGCCGCGATGGGTGAGGCCGGCATGGGCGACAGGTCCTCACGCCCGCACCGGGTGGCGAACCGGACACCGCAGCAGCTGGTGCGCAAGGTCGTGCATCTGCGTTGGAAGCAACGGTTGGGACCGGTCGCGATCGGCGCGAAGCTGGGCATGCCGGCCTCAACCGTGCACGCGGTCCTGGTCCGGTGCCGGCTGAACCGCCTGCACCACGTGGACAAACGCACCGGCGAAGTGATCCGCCGCTACGAACACGAGCGCCCCGGGGCGATGATCCACGTCGACGTGAAGAAACTCGGCAACATCCCCGACGGCGGCGGGTGGCGCTACGTCGGCCGGCAACAGGGAAAACAGAACCGCTCCGCGACCCCGTCAGGAACCCGGAACAGGCACCGCAATCCGCTGATCGGTACCGCCTATGTTCACACCGTTATCGATGACCATTCCCGGGTCGCCTACGCCGAAATCCACGGCGACGAAACCGCGGCCACCGCCGTCGGCGTGCTCAAGCGGGCCGTGTCATGGTTCGCCGCACGCGGCGTCACCGTCGAGCGGGTCCTCTCCGACAACGGATCGGCCTACAAATCCCACCTCTGGCGCGACACCTGCCGCGAGCTGAACATCAAGGCGAAGAAAACCCGCCCCTACCGGCCGCAGACCAACGGCAAGATCGAACGCTTCCACCGCACCCTCGCCGACGGATGGGCATTCAAACGCTTCTACGCCACCGAATCAGCCCGAAGAAACGCCCTCCCGGCATGGCTGCACCACTACAATCACCACAGACCCCACACCGCAATCGGAGGCCACCCGCCCATCAGCCGCCTAACCAACCTGCCCGGGCAGTACATCTAGGACGATCCGGGCCTTCCCGGGCCTTCCCGGGCCTTCCCGGGCGGGCCGGACGGCCCGTCCGGGGACACCAACAAAGGGGCGGCGCGGGGACCTTTCGGTTCCCGCGCCGCCCCTTTGTGTTGGTGTCCTCAGCCGAGGTACCAGCCGGGCGGTGCCCAGGACGCGGGAACGGCATGCGCGGAGAAGTCCTCGCAGCCGGAGCAGAAGTAGGTCACCTCGCCGAGCTGGCTGACGGAGCCGTCGCGGTGGTGCCGGGGCGGAACGAACGACTCCAGGTAGACGAACTCGTCGGTGCCGCAGCGTTCGCAAAACGGAATGCCCACGTAGTCGCCGTCGGCGCGTGCCGGTGCAGGATGCGGATCGAGCCGCCCGAGGGCGGGGTGGGTGATTCCCTCCAGCCGTGCCGCCGCCGCGGCGGCCGGGCGGGCCGGGGTGCGGGGGCCGAGCCGGCGCGGGGCCGGCCGCATCGAGGCGTGGGGAGTATTCATGGCTGGCGTCATTGCTGGCCTATCCCGAACGCTGGGTGCCACGGAGGGCCGGGAATACCGGCAGCGACGGCAGGAAGCGTCCGTAGTCTGTGCTCTCTTGACTGAGCGGGGTGGCTGGCCTCTGCTTGACCTGCAAGTAGTGTCAGGATAGGGCAAGTATCCGGCGGGTTCAATGGTTGCGTATCGCCGCCCGGGCATCCCCCGCGCCGGGCAGGTAGTGCGCCCCGGAGGGGCAGGTAAGGCCGGGTATTCCTACGCCGGTCTGTGCAGCGCTCGGCCCGTGATGGTCTGGGTCAGAGCCTCGATGACCTCCGTGTTGGACAGCGGATTCCGGATCAACGTGAAGTCGACGTCGCCCACCGGCGGCAGGTCGAAGCGTCTGGTGATGATTTTCAGGTCGTCCGGAACCAGCGACGACGGCATCACGGCGACGCCGATACCCGCCCGCACCGCCGCCAGCACCCCGCTGATCTGCCGCGTGGTGCAGGTGATCCGCCAGGTGCGGCCGGAGGCCTCCAGGGCGTCGATCGCCAGCTTCCGGCTGAGGCTGGGGGCGGGGTAGGCGATCAGCGGCACGGGATGCCCGGGCGCCAGGGCCGTCTGCTCCAGGCCCACCCACGCGAAAGAATCCTGCTGCACCACCGTGCCGTCCTTGGCCCCGGCCACCCACTTCACGAAGACCAGGTCCAGCTGCCCGGCGTTGAGCCGTTTGTACAGCTGGTCGCTCTGGCCGACGGTCAGCTCCAGGTTGATCTGAGGGTAGACCTGCCGGAACTCCCGGAGGATCCGGGGCAGTCCCGTGATGGCCAGGTCGTCGGCGGTACCGAACCGCAGCCGGCCGCGCATCGCTGAGCCGGAGAAGTAGCGGGCGGCCGAGTCGTGGGCGGAGAGGATGCTGCGGGCGAACCCGGCCATGGCGTCGCCATTGTCCGTCAGGCGCACGTCCCGGGTGTCCCGGGCGATCAGGGTCCGCCCGGCGGCGGCCTCCAGCTTCCGGACATGCTGGCTGATGGTGGGCTGGGCGAGTCCCAGCCGCTCGGCCGCACGGGTGAAGCTCAGCGTCTCGGCGACGGCCAGGAAGGACCGTAACTGGGCAGGCTCAAACACGGGCGCGCGTCGCCGACCCGCCGGCGGCCACGGTGGTGCATTGCATTTCGTGATGGGAGTTATGCATCCAATAACCTTCCATAATCGATTGCGGCCAGCCTAGCGTTAAACCGACTCCCGCAGGCCCACTCTCACGAGGACTTTTCCGTGGCACCCCCACCGCCGTTCCAGGCCGCCGACCCAGACCAGACCCCTACCCGCCGGCCCGCGCCGGCCCTGCCGGCGTCGCCGCCCGCCGCCGGCGCGCCGGCCCTGCCGGCGTCGTCGCCCGTGACCGAGCCGCTGGCCGTCGTGAGCGAACGGCTGCCCTGGCGACACACCTTCGTCTCGCTCACCGTCCGGAACTACCGCATCTTCGCGGCCGGGCATTTCATCGCGGTGATCGCCCTGTGGATGCAGCGGATCGCCCAGGACTGGCTGGTGCTGCAGCTCTCGGGCTCGGTCACGGCCGTGGGGGTGACCGTGGCCCTGCAGTTCCTGCCCTCGCTCTTCCTCGGGCCGTGGGCCGGCATGATGGCCGACCGCTTCGCCAAACGCCGGATCCTGATGCTCTGCCAGTCGGTGGCGGCAGTCCTCGCCGCGGCGCTCGCAGTCCTGGCGCTCACGGGCCGGATCGAGGTCTGGCATGTCTACGCGATTGCCCTGGCACTGGGCCTGGTCACCGTGCTAGACCAGCCAGCGCGCCAGGTGTTCGTCAACGAACTGGTGGGGCCGGTGTACCTGCGGAACGCCATCAGTCTGAACTCCACCATCTTTCAGCTCGGCGGCCTGATCGGGCCCGCCGTCGCCGGGATCCTGCTCGGCGCCGTGGGAGCCGGCTGGGCCTTCGCGGGCAACGCCGTCGCGTGCTGCTCCACCGTGACCATGCTGCTGGTGCTGCGCAAGGACGAACTTCACACCACGCCGCCCGCCGCCAAGCGCAAGGGCATGCTCAGGGAGGGCCTCCGCTACGCCCTCGCCAAGCCCACGATCTACTGGCCCTGGCTGATGGCCGGGTTCGTGTCCGTTTTCGCCATGAGCCTGCCGGTGCTGCTGGCCGCCTTCGCGGACCATGTATACGACGTCGGCGCTGGCGGGTACGGTCTGCTCAACGCCCTGGTGGCCCTCGGCGCGCTGGCCGGGGCCATCACCTCGGCCCGGCGGCGCGAGCTGCGGCTGCGCTCGGTCATGCTGGGGGCCGGGATGTACGGGTTGATGCTCTGCCTCGGCGCGGCCGTACCCTCGATGGTCTGGTTCGGCGCGGCGATGGTGCTGGCCGGGTTCTGGTGCCTGATGTTCCTCACCGCCGCCAACCAGCTGGTGCAGGTCAGCGCGAACATGGGGATCCGCGGACGGGTGATGAGCCTGTACATCATGGTGCTGATCGGCGGGCAGGCGATCGGCGGGCCGCTGATGGGGTGGCTGGCCGAGCACGTGGACCCGCACACCGCGATCCTCATCTCCGGCGGGGTCCCGGCGCTGGCGGCGGCATCGGTGGCGGTGCTGCTGGCCCGGCGGGGGCAGCTGATGCTCCGGGTGGACCTGCGGAGCCGGCGTCGGCTGCTGCGGATTGTCCGGGCCTAGGCGGGGTTTTCGCGGCGGTTCCAGACCGGTGCCGCGCCTCCGGACGGGCGCACCGCGGGTCCGGGGTGCCGCGGTCCGAAGCCGTGGCGAAATGGGGGAAGTGGAGCGGCTGACGGGAATCGAACCCGCGTATCAAGCTTGGGAAGCTAGCGCTCTACCATTGAGCTACAGCCGCGCAGGGACCGGCCAAAACCCTCGGCAGTGTCCTGCGGAACAACGAGATTCACCTTACCCCAGGCACGGGAGTTCCCCGAACATCAACGCCCGGTACCGGCTGTACTTATTGCTACTGGGCCAGCCACATGCCAGTCCAGAAGCCGGGAAGGGCTGAAGGTGCGGAGAGCGTCCCCCTGCCGAGATCCCAGTACTGCAGCGTGCCGTTGCCCCGCACTACGGCGAGACCGGTCGAGTTGCGCCCCGTGACATCGCGGAGAGCGCGGATAGCCGTCACGTCGGACCATCCGGTAGCCACCACTTTCCGGGCTTCAGCGCGTGGCGAAGGAACACCGGCCCCGCGGTAGAGCAGGACATCACCGCTGGCGTTGAGTGCCAGAAGGTCCTGGTACCCGTCGCCGTCGAAGTCGACCATCGCGAGCCTGACGGCAGATATTCCGCTGGCCACCATGCTGCGTTGCGCGAGATCGCCGAGGCCGGTGTTCTGGTAGAGCCAGAGATTTCCGGAGGCATCCTTTGCCAGTATCTGCGGCAGGCGGTTATTGCCACACCACTGGCCCAGGGCAATTGTCATACCGGCCCATCCCGATTGGCCTAGCGTCACCGCAGCGCGGAATCCGCCACCGGCAACGCCGGCATGCAGAGTGACGCGTCCGTCGGCCCACTGGGCCAGCACGTCGTAGGCACCATCTCTGTCCCAGTCGGTCAGGAAAATTTGGATTGCGGTTGAGAAGCCGCCCCCGATGACCTTGGGCGGTCCGTAATTCTGGCCGCCGAGGAAGGGCCTGTTGATCAGCCGTCCCGCGGAATCCACCGACAGCAAATCGCTGGAACTCGTGATCTCGGCCGACCTCAGGTCCTGCGTAGGCGGCATGTAGCGGACGGCAGGGTCGCACACCGTCTTGGCGGGCACTGTGAAGACCGGGGCCGACCCGCCGCCTGGGGCCGATCCGCCGCCCGGGGCAGACCCTCCGCCCGGAGCGGTGGTGGTGCCTGCCGGAAGGGTTTTGTATCCAAAGAGATTCACGACGCCCCACATGGTGTAGCGGTTCGGTGTGGTGCGCCAGTCACCGTCGGTGAAGGCAATGCCTACTCCAATGACATTGAAGCGAGGGTCACGGAGGAGAGCGTCGTGGGCCGGGGATCCTTTCCACCATTCGACGAGCTGGGCAGCATCCCTGTCCCAGCGAACGGCAATCACCTCGCCGGCACCGTTGTCGGGATTCAAGGCCCTGGCATCGGTCCAGAAATTCGGCCGATGCTCGACCACTTCCCTGGTGGCGATGCTGTTGGCCCACTCCTGGGAGAGCCCGGAAACCGTGGCGTTGTACTTGACCGGCGGGATGCCGAGGGACTGCCGATAGTTGTTGATCGCGGTAAAGACCGCCAGTATTTGCGCCGAGTTGTCGTTCGGAACCAGGGCTTGGGCAGAGACATCGGGCAGTTTGGCGGTCGGGTCCGAAGGCTGGGTGCTGGGAGTGAGCTCCGTGGGCGGAACGTACAGCGGGGGGATCGACCGTGGCTCAGGGGGGACTTCGGGTGCCGCGGTTCCGGTCACTGTCGGCGTCGGGGCAGAGGTCGGAACAGTGGTGGCCTGCTCTGTGCGGCTGGGCTCCGGCGGGGCAGCATCCAGGCTTTGGGATGGCTGGGCCGGCGATGCGGCCACGGGGCTGGTCTGCGTCGGGCGTGGGGCAGTCACCGGAACCGTCGTGGACGGGGCGGGAGCGGGACCCGACTCGGCGGGATCGGAACCTCCAGCCGAAACGGCGGGCGGGTCCACAGCCGAGGTCGTGGAGGCCGTCGGAGGGCCTGACGCTGCGGGCAGGAGTAGGGCCAGTGCGCAGGCAGCGGCCACCACAAACATCTTCACAACGAACCCCAGCTCCGTTCAGTGATCCCCTCATGAGATCTCTGCAGCAACACGAGTAACAGTAGACCCACGCATAACGCCCTTCAAGCTTCCTTCCCGGAAGGTCGTCGCAGTTTCTGCGCAGCGATGTCCAAAGGCCCCGGTACCGGCTGCATAACTCTTCGGTAAAGACGGTCCGGTGACGGTGCGGCAGCCCCGGCCGCTGGATACCGTGGTGGGGTTAGCTGCGGTCTGAGGGGGAAGCGGGCTACGAGCACCATTAGTCCGACCTAGGGGAACTTCCGTGGCGTATGCAGAGCACGACGTCGTCATTCAGTACGACGCCATGGGCATCTACGCCTTCCTCCTGGACCCCCGGAACCTGCCGTACTGGCGCGAGGGGATCGAGAGCGTCGCACTGGTCTCCGGCGCGGTGGGTGCCCCCGGCTCCGTGTACCGGCCGGCGCTGACCGCCGGCAGTTTTCCCCCGGCGGCCGGGGACTTCGAACTGACGGCCGCCCGCCCCGGAGCGGAGATCCAGTTCCAGGTCATTTCCGGGCGGGCCCGGGTGCACTGTGGGTACTACCTGAGCACCCACGGCGGCAGCACCCACGTCCGCTTCGCCCTGCGCTACCGGCCCGGCGTTGCCTCATTCCTGCTCTCGGCCGGGATGCGCCGCGCCATGCAGGCCCAGGTGGTGCAGCTCGAGCAGCTGAAGATGCTGCTGGAAGCGGAGCAGGCCGCGGCCTGAGCGCCGACGCCGGACCCTCTGTGACGGAGCCGCCGGCACGGACGCGGGGGTGCGGGGAACCTGCGGTACTTTTGATCCTGTGCTGATCTCTGACCGCGACATTCGTACCGAAATCGACTCCCAGCGGATTGTGCTGGAACCGTTCGACCCCGCCATGATCCAGCCCTCATCGGTGGACGTGCGGATCGACCGCTTCTTCCGCCTCTTCGACAACCACAAGTACGCGCACATCGACCCCGCCGTGGACCAGCCGGAGCTGACCCGCCTGGTGGAGGTCGACGCGGACGAACCGTTCATCCTGCACCCCGGCGAGTTCGTCCTGGGCTCCACCTATGAGACCGTCACCCTCCCCGACGACATCGCCGCCCGGCTGGAGGGCAAGTCCTCCCTCGGCCGGCTGGGGCTGCTAACGCACTCGACGGCGGGCTTCATCGATCCCGGCTTCTCCGGCCACGTCACGCTGGAACTGTCCAACATGGCGACCCTGCCGATCAAGCTCTGGCCCGGCATGAAGATCGGCCAGCTGTGCTTCTTCCGGCTCAGCTCCGCCGCCGAGCACCCCTACGGCTCCGGCGAGTACGGCAACCGGTACCAGGGCCAGCGCGGCCCCACCGCCAGCCGCAGCCACCTGAACTTCCACCGCACCGAGATCTCGTCATAGCCGGAGGGCGGGCGTTCAGCTAGTGCGCTGAGCGCGGGCGGTCAGTTAACCGGCCGTGTCCGCTGCACCGCGCGCCGCGCCGGCCGCCGGACCGCCCGGACCGCGGGCTCGATGAACTTGGCCGCGAGCGGACCCGTGACGGCCATGATCAGCACATAGGCGGTGGCCAGCGCCGCGAGCTCCCGGGGCACCACCCCGGAGGCCACCGCCAGTCCGGCGATCACGATGGAGAATTCGCCGCGGGCGATCAGGGCCGCCCCGGCCCGGAACCGGCCCGGGATCGCTATGCCGGCCCGCTTCGCCGCCCAGATTCCAGTCAGCATCTTGGTGGCCGCGGTGAGGACCGCGAGGATCAGCGCCCAGCCCAGCACCGGCGGGATCGACGTGGGGTCCGTGTTCAGGCCGAAGACCACGAAGAAGATCGCGGCGAAGAGGTCCCGTAGCGGCTCCAGGATGCGGGTGGCGCTGTGGGCCGTGGCGCCCGAAATTGCGATGCCCAGCATGAACGCGCCCACCGCCGCGGAGACCTGCATGGCCGCGGCCAGGCCCGCCACCAGCAGCGCCGCGCCCAGGAGGTTCAGGAGGAAGACCTCCGAGTTCTCGCTGTGGACGGCCCGGGAGACATGGTGCCCGTGCCGCAGCGCCACCACCAGGACCAGGGTGACGACGGCGAGTGAGATGCCCACGGTCTGCAGCCCCACCAGGAGGCTCACACCGGCCAGGGTGGCCGTCAGGACGGGCAGGTACACGGCCATGGCCAGGTCCTCGAAGACCAGGATGGACAGGATTACCGGCGTCTCGCGGTTGCCGATTCGACCCAGGTCCGTGATCACCTTTGCGGCGATGCCGGAGGAGGAAATGTAGGTGACGCCGCCCATCACCATGGCCCCCACCACGCCCCAGCCCAGGAGCAGCGCCAGGCCCGCGCCGGGGACGAAGTTCAGGACCAGGTCCAGCACGCCGGCCTGCCAGGAGCGGCGCAGCCCGGTGACGAGCTCGGCCGCCGTATATTCCAGGCCGAGCATGAGCAGGAGGAGGATGACGCCGATCTCGCTGGAGAGGTGCGCGAACTCGTGCATGCCTTCGAGCTTGACCAGCCCGCCCGCACCGAAGAACAGCCCGCCGACCAGGTACAGCGGGATGGGGGACATGCCGATCCGCCCGGCCAGCCTCGCCAGCAGGCCGAGGCAGAACACGACGGCCCCCAGTTCGATCAGGGTCACGGCGAGGGCATCCACGGCTTATCCGTTGCGCAGGATGGAGGCCGCGGTGTCCAGGCCCTCCTGGGTGCCGACGGCCACCAGCAGGTCACCGGGGTGGAGCACGACGTCGGGGCCGGGGAGGGGAGCACCTCGCCCTCGCGCATGATCGCCACGATCGAGGCGCCGCTGCGGGTCCGGATGCAGGCCTTGCCCATCGGCTGGTTCTGGAATGGCGAGTCGGCCGCGATGGAGAACTGCCGGGTGACGATCCCGGGAACCTCGCGGTGGGCCTCGGAGAGTTGCATGGCCAGCCGCTGGCCGCCGAGCAGGTTGCCCAGGGCGGCGGCCTCATCGGCGGTGAGGGGAATCGAGGCCTGGCAGGTGTCCGGATCGTCCCATGTGGAGACGATGAGCTCGGTCTGCCCCTCGCGGTATTCGACGACGCCGATCCGGCGCCCCGAGGCGGTCATGAAATCCTTGCGCCGGCCCAGTCCGGGAAGTTCGGTCTCATCCACGTTCATGCCACCAGCCTAGTGGCCGCGCCCGGTTTTGGGGCCGGGTTCAAGGCCGCAGCCGGGCGGCCGCCTAGCGGGAGGGAACGACGGCGATGTCCGTCTTGCCCGGGGCCTTGACCGGCAGCAGCACCAGCAGGCCGGCCAGCAGCACCACCATGATCCCGACGATGCCCTGCAGCGCTGCGCCTGGCCGGGGGCCACCAGGGGCGTGGCGATGGTGATGCAGAGGGTGAACAGGGCCGGGGCGAGGAAGCTCACGGCGCGGCCGGTGGTGGCGTAGAGCCCGAACAGCTCGCCGGTTTCTCCGGTGGGGGCCAGCCTGGCCAGGTAGGCACGGGAGGAGGACTGGGCGGGGCCGACGAACAGGCAGAGGAACAGGCCGAAGACCCAGAAGGTCATGCTCCCGGACCAGGATATGCCGAAGAAGGAATATGTCCCGTTGCCCAGGATCAGCAGAGCGGTGCCGGCCAGGAGCAGGCCCGCCAGAGAGGCGATGATGACCGCCTTGGGGCCGGCCCGGTCGTCGAGCAGTCCGCCCACGAGCGCGCCGACGGCGGCGACGACGTTGCCGAAGATGGCGAAGAAGATGACCTGTTTGAGGTCGAAGCCGAAGGTGCCGGCGGCGATCACCCCGCCGAAGGTGAACACGGCGGCGAGGCCGTCGCGGAAGATGGCGCTGGCCAGCAGGAAGTAGATGGTGTGCGGGCTGGTCCGGTAGATGGCCTTGATCCGGCGCGCCAGCAGCCCATAGGAGGCGAAGAACCCCAGTTTGTCCTGCCGGGCCGTGGGCACCTCGGGCACGGCGACCATGACCGGGATGGCGAAGACCAGCAGCCAGAGCGCCGAGAAGACGGCGACCAGCCGGATGTTCAGGCTGTCCTCGGTGGAGGCGCCGAACCACTCGATGCTCGGCTGGACGAACAGCTGCAGGACGATCAGCAGCGCCACGATGCCGCCGAGGTAGCCCGAGGCCCAGCCGAAGCCACTGATTTTGCCGATATTGGCCGGCGTCGAAATCTGGGCGAGCATGGCGTTGTAATTGACGCCGGCGAACTCGAAGAAGATGTTGCCGAGGGCGATCAGGGTGACCCCCAGCAGCAGGAATTCCGGCCGGGGGAAGACGAAGAAGCAGAGCCCGGTGAGCAGTGCGACCGCGGCGGTGTTCACCCCCAGCCAGAGCTTCCGGCGGCCGCCGGCGTCGGACCGCTGCCCGGTCACCGGTGCGAGCACCGCGATGGCGGCGCCGGCGATGGCCAGGGCGGTGCCGAGCACCGCAGAGGCCTCGTCCTCGCCGCCGAAGGCCTTGGAGGTCAGGTACACGGTGAAGACGAACGTCGTCATGACGGCGTTGAATGCGGCAGAGCCCCAGTCCCAGGCGGCCCAGGCCAGGATGCGTCCCCTCCCGGCGGGCTGGCGTCCGGAACCAAGTTCGGACGCCGGTGCGGCCTCGGGAGCGGTGGCGGAATTCATAGCCCTGATGTTAGCCGTCCCCGCGGCCCGGATCGGGATGAAACGGGCAGAAAAGAATTTGTACACGCTTGGTAAACTGTTCGGACTGAACCTAACCATATGCGCCGCCTGCTCCAACTTTTTGATAACCGAATTCCTGACGTTGCGGAGATACCAGTGATCACAGTCCTAGCCGTGCACTTCGCTGTGGCTCTTGTGGCGCCGTTTCTCTTCCGCCGGGTGGGCAGGAATGCGTTCTACGCTCTGGCGGCCGTCCCCGCGGGTTCGTTCCTCTGGCTGATCCTGCAGCACGACGCCGTGTATGCGGCCCAGGACGCCCCCGCCCTGCTGGTCCCCTGGATTCCCGACCTCGGCTTGGAGCTGGCCTTCCGGATGGATGCCCTGGCCTGGGTGATGTCCCTGCTGATCCTGGGCGTCGGCACGCTGGTGCTGGTTTATTGCGCCCGATACTTCAAGAACAAGGACAGCAACCTGGGCGGCTTCGGGGCGCAGCTGCTGGCCTTCGCCGGCGCGATGTTCGGGCTGGTCACCGCGGACGACCTGCTCCTGATGTTCATCTTCTGGGAGCTCACCACCGTCCTGTCCTACCTCCTGATCGGCTACGCCCGGACCCGCCTGGCGGCCCGCCGCTCCGCGTTGCAGGCCCTGATCGTCACCACCGCCGGCGGCCTGGCCATGCTGGTGGGCCTGATCATGCTCGGTTCCTTCGCCGGCACGTACCGGATTTCGGCCCTTCTGCAGAAGGCGCCGGACCTGGTGGCGGGCCCCGCCGCGCCCGCGGTGGCCACCGCCGTCGTGCTGGTGCTGGTGGGGGCCATCACCAAGTCGGCGCTGGTGCCCTTCCACTTCTGGCTGCCGGGCGCCATGGCGGCCCCAACCCCGGTCAGCGCGTACCTGCACGCCGCGGCGATGGTGAAGGCCGGCATCTACCTCGTGGCGCGGCTGGCGCCCGGGTTCGCCGGGACGGAGACCTGGCTGCCGGTGGTGCTGGGCCTGGGCCTGGCTACCATGCTGGTGGGCGGCTACCGGGCGCTGCGCCAGACGGACATCAAACTCATCCTCGCCTACGGCACCGTCAGCCAGCTCGGCTTCCTGAGCATGGTGGTGGGCCTCGGCCAGCCCGACGCCGCCTTGGCCGGGATCGCGCTGCTGCTGGCGCACGGGCTCTTCAAGGCCACCCTGTTCCTCGTGGTCGGCATCATCGACCACCAGGCCGGCACCCGCGACATCCGCAAGCTCTCGGGGTGTTCCGCTCCTCCCGGGCGCTCGGCGTCGTGGCCGTGATCGGCGCCGCCTCGATGGCCGGGGTGCCGCCGCTGGCCGGGTTTGTGGCCAAGGAGTCCGTCTTCGAAGCCTTCGTGCACCACGCCGGGACCGGGCCCTGGGGCGTGGTGGTCCTGGCCGGCGTCGTCGTCGGGTCCATCCTGACCTTCGCCTACAGCGCGCGCTTCCTCTGGGGCGCATTCGCGGTCAAGGACGGTGTCCCGGTGACCCGGTTCAAGGCCATCAAACCCGCTTTCCTGGCCGCGCCCGCAGTGCTGGCCGTCCTCACCGTCGCGTACGGGCTGTGGCCCGCGCCGGTGGACGGCTGGATCCAGCCCTACGCCGCGCTGTTCGCCGGCGAGGACGCCCACGACGCCGGGCACCTCGCACTCTGGCACGGCATCACGCCCGCCCTGGGCCTGACGGCCGTGACCTTCGCCCTCGGACTGGCGATGTACTACGGACGCGGCGCCGTCGCCCGGGCCCAGGAGCTGGTCCCGGGCTGGATCAACGGCGACCGCGCCTACCAGCAGACCATCGGCGCGCTTGACGACGCCGCCGTGTGGGTCACCGGCCGCACCCAGCGCGGTTCGCTCTACTTCTATCTGGCCGTCATCCTCAGCGTGGCCTTCCTGCTGCCGCTGACCGCCATCCTGCTCGCGAACAAGCCGCTCCCGGCGGACCTCTACGTCATCGACCCGGGGTCCCCGCTGCAGCTGGTCGCCGGAGCCGGCATCGTGGTCGGCGCCCTCGCCGCGGTCCGCGCCAACAAGCGGTTCCTGGCCGTCCTGATGGTCTCCGTCACCGGCTACGGCATCGCCCTGATGTTCGCACTGCAGGGCGCCCCGGACCTCGCGCTGACCCAGATGCTGGTGGAGACCATCATTCTGGTGGCGTTCGTGCTGGCCATGCGCAGCCTCCCGGCCGAACTCCGGGACCGCACCGGCGGCCGGTACCGCGTGGTCCGGATCATCATCGGCGCCGGCTTCGGCCTGACGATGATCTTCGTGGCGATCTACGCCCTCGGCGCCCGGGTCGCGACGCCGGTCTCGCTGGACTTCCCGCGGCTGGCGTACGACGGCGGCGGCGGGCTCAACGTCGTCAACGTCACCCTGGTGGACATCCGGGCCTGGGACACTTTCGGCGAGATCTCCGTTCTGGCCCTCGCCGCCACCGGCGTCGCCAGCCTCATCTTCGTCCGCGGCCGCGGCGACCGGATCCGGTCCTCCGGGTCGGCCGACGAGGGCACGGTGGGCCGTCTGGCCGCCCCCGCGCACAGCCGCGACGGTGCTGCGCTGGCCCTGAGCCGCCGGTTCGCGGCGTCCACCAAGGACGCCTGGCTGGTGGCCGGCCGGACCCTGGCGCCCGAGCGGCGTTCCATCATCTTCGAGGTGGTGACCCGCCTGGTGTTCCACTCGATGATCGTCTTCTCCATCTACCTGCTGCTGGCCGGGCACAACCTGCCCGGCGGCGGCTTCGCCGGCGGCCTGATGGCCGGCCTGGCGCTGACCATCCGCTACCTCGCCGGCGGCCGGTTCGAGCTGCGCGAGGCGGCGCCGCTGAGCGCCGGCGCACTGCTGGGCATCGGCCTGGCAACGGCGGCCGTGTCCGGGGTGGCGCCGCTGCTCCTGGGCGGCGAGGTCTTCCAGAGCGCCATCGTCCAGCTCTGGCTGCCGGTCTTCGGTGACATCAAGTTCGTCACCTCCACCATCTTCGACATCGGCGTCTACATCGTCGTCGTCGGCCTGGCCCTGGACGTGCTCCGCAGCCTCGGCGCCGAAATCGACGAACACTTCGAAGAGCAGTCGGACGCGGCCGCCGGAACCACCCCCGGGGGAATGCATGAGCGTCAACCTGACCCTGCTGACCGTGATGGGGGTGCTGTACGCCTGTGGCATCTACCTGCTCCTGGAACGCAGCCTCACCCGGGTGCTGCTGGGCCTGATGCTGCTGGCGAACGCCACCAACCTGCTCATCCTCACCACCGGCGGTTACGCCGGCCTGGCCCCGCTGTTCGCCAAGGACACGGATCCCGGCGCCTACAGCGACCCGCTGCCGCAGGCGCTGATCCTCACCTCGATCGTGATCTCCTTCGCCGTCACCGCATTCATGCTCGGCATCATCTACCGCACCTGGGTGCTGGCCCGGCAGGACGAGATCCAGGACGACGCCGAGGACCTCCGCGTCGCCGAGACCCCCAGCTTCGACGCCGAGGACGACGCCGTCATCCCCGAAGAAACCTCAGAATTTCCGCTGCCCGCCGTCGAGCAGGACGCCGGCGGGACGATCCTCGCCGGCGCCCGGCAGATGCCGGCCAGCGAAGCCGCCGCCGAGGAACAACCCGGCTCCCGAACCATTGCAACGAACCAGGAAGGAGGGTCCGAGTGAACATCGCCAGCTTTGCCCCGCTCGCCGTCGTCCTCCCCATCCTGGGCGCCGCCCTGACCTTCCTGCTCATCCGGCACTCCCGGGCGCAGCGGACCGTCAGCATCGCGCTGCTCTCCCTGACCCTGCTGCTCGAGTGCTGGCTGCTGGCCTCCGTCTGGGAGGGCGGCACGGCGGCGGTGAGCATCGGCGGCTGGCTGCCGCCGTGGGGGATCGTGCTGGTGGTGGACCAGTTCTCCTCGCTGATGCTGGTGGTCTCCTCTGCCATCAGCCTGGCCGTGCTGGTCTACGCAACCGGGCAGGGCATGGCCGACGGCGACAGCGACGCCCCGGTCTCGATCTTCCACCCCACCTACCTGATCCTGGTGGCCGGGGTGTCCAACGCCTTCCTCTCCGGCGACCTGTTCAACCTCTACGTGGGCTTCGAGATCCTACTCACGGCAAGCTACGTGCTGATGACCCTCGGCGGCACCGGCCCCCGGATCCGCGCCGGCGTGACCTACGTGGTGGTCTCCGTGGTCTCCTCGGTGCTGTTCCTGATCGCCATCGCGATGATCTACGGCGCCACCGGCACCATCAACATGGCGGACCTGGCCATGAAGCTGGGAGACCTGGACCAGGGCACCCGGAACCTGCTGCACGTGCTGCTGCTCGTGGCGTTCGGGATCAAGGCCGCCGTCTTCCCGCTCTCCTTCTGGTTGCCCGACTCCTACCCGACCGCCCCCGCACCGGTCACCGCGGTGTTCGCCGGCCTCCTCACCAAGGTGGGCGTCTACGCGATCGTCCGCACCGAGACGCTGCTCTTCCCCGGCGACACTTTCAACCAACCGTTGATGGTCGTGGCGCTGCTGACCATGGTGGTGGGGATCCTGGGCGCGCTCGCGCAAAGCGACATCAAACGTCTGCTCTCCTTCACCCTGGTCAGTCACATCGGCTACATGGTCTTCGGGCTGGCAATGTCCTCCGTGGCCGGTCTGGGCGCCGCGGTGTTTTACGTGGCGCACCACATCACCATCCAGACCAGCCTCTTCCTGGTCACCGGGCTGATTGAACGCCGGGCCGGCAGCTCCTCCGTGGACCGGGTGGCGGGCCTGGCCAAGCTCTCCCCGCTGCTGGCCGTGCTGTTCTTCGTCCCGGCCATGAACCTCGCCGGGATCCCGCCGCTCTCCGGCTTCCTGGGCAAGCTGGGCCTGCTGCAGGCCGGCGTCACGCTCGGCACCCCGCTGGCGTACGCGCTGGTGGCCGGCGGCGTCCTGACCAGCCTCCTGACCCTGCTGGCCATCGCCCGCGTCTGGAACCGTGCCTTCTGGCGCAAGCCCGAGGACGCCGAGCACCCGGACCCGGTGCTGCTCGCCGCCCCGGGCGGGGACTCCCACGGAACCGGCGGTGCCGGGGCATCCTCAGCACGACGCGCGGTGAGCCTGCTGCCGCGCACCATGGTTGGTTCCACGCTGGCGCTGGTCATCCTGGGCGTGGCCCTGACCGTGTTCGCCGGGCCGTTGTTCCGCCTCTCCGGCCAGTCCGCGGCCGAGATGCTGGACCGGTCCTCCTACATCCACGCGGTGCTCGGTGACGAGGTCACGGTCCCGGCCCCGCCGCAGCCGGTGGCGCAGGGAGGCGGCAAATGACCCGCAAACGGATCTCCCTGCGCCAGGAACTGCCGCTGCTGGTCTGGCTGGTGATTGTCTGGGGCGCCCTCTGGCAGAACTTCAGCGCCGGCAATCTGCTCTTCGGTGCGCTGATCGCTGTGCTCGTGGCCCGGCTCTTCTACCTGCCGCCGGTGGAACTGGGCGGCCGGTTCAACGTGCTGCGCGCCATCCCCTTCGGCGTGGTGTTCCTGGCCAAGGTGGTCGCGGCGAGTTTCCAGGTCCTCTACCTCGCCGTGGTGCGCGGGCCCCGGGTGATCAGCGCCGTCGTCGCCGTCCCGCTCCGCAGCCATTCGGACCTCCTGGTCACCGCCACCGGCCACGTGATTTCGTTGATCCCGGGATCCCTGGTGGTGGAGGTGGACCGGACCACGTCCACGCTCTACATCCACGGCATCAACGTCCGCGACGCCGACGACGCCGCCAAGCTCCGCAAGGACGTCCGGGATACCGAGGCCGGCCTGATCCGGATCATGGGCACCCCGGAGGAAGTTTCCGCCCTCAAGCAGGAGGCAGCCGCATGATGCCGATCGTCCTGGCCGTCACCGCCGTGATCCTGTCCCTCGCAGCCGGCGGCGCCATCATCCGGATCGCCCGCGGGCCGTCCCTGCTGGACCGGGTCCTCGCCGCCGACGTGCTGCTGGCCATCCTGGGCGCGGCGCTGTGCATCGACATGGCCGTCAACCGGCACCTGAACAACCTGATGCTGCTGGTGGCGATCTCGATCATCGGCTTCGTCGGCTCGGTGACGGTGGCCCGCTTCGTGGCCGACCGGAGGAGGCACCCCCATGAATCCTGAGACCTTTTCCGCAGACCCGGTGATCGACGCCGTGTCCGCCGTGTTCATGGTGGTAGGCGCGCTGATGTCCCTTGGCGCGGCGATCGGCCTGCTCCGCTTCCCGGACCTGATGAGCCGGATGCACGCAGCCACCAAGCCGCAGGTCCTCGGTCTGTTTTTGCTGCTGTGCGCCGTGGGCCTGCAGATGCGCACCTGGTGGGTGTGGCCGGTGCTGGTGGTCGCGTGGATCTTCCAGCTGCTGACGGTCCCGGTCTCCGCGCACATGGTGGGCCGCGCCGGCTACCGCACCAAGCACCTCCACCCGGAGCTGCTGAGCGCGGACGAGCTCGAAGCGGTGGTGCAGCAGGCCGCCGGGGAACGCGGCTTGAACGACGACGGGGAGCCCCGCCGGGACTGATGCCCGGGGGACTCCCCGTCGGAGTCCGGTGGTGCGGTGTGCCTAGACGATGTCCTGAGTCTTGGCGAAGCGGCTGATGGCCCGCTGCGTGCCGCGGTTGGCGAGGACCTGGATGACGGCGCTCACCGAGGCCGAGATCAGCGCGAAGGTCAGGGCCTGGCGCAGGGTGGTGGGGACGTCGTCGTCGTGGCCCTTCGGCGGCTTGTTGCCGGTGGACTTCTCCCAGACGGTGTCCACGAGCTTGGTGCCGACGAGACCGGCGACCAGGCTGATGCCGGTGCCGAGCAGTTTGATGACAATGTTCATTTCGTGCTCCTTGCGGGTGGAAACAGGGCTGTCCCTAGCCTACTGGCACACCGGTCCGGGGCGGACGCCCCTGTCCGCCGCGCGCCGCCCGGCCTACCGTCGGGCATGGACAGAGACCCGAGAGCACCCTGGGCGCCGTTCCAGCTGGCGGCCGGCTGCTGCGCGATCGCCTTTGTCGTGCTGCTGGTGCTGGCCCTCGTGTTGGACTTCATCGCGCCGCCGCCGGTCGACGGGGCCGTGCCGACGCTGGAGTTCATCGCCCGCAACAAGCCCGTCTACGTCGCCGAGCAGCTGCTCTGGACGGTCCCCAACATCCTGGCGGTGCCCGTGTTCGCCGCGCTATTCCTGGCGTGCGCTCCGGCGGCACAGGGCGTGGCGCGGGGTCTGGCGCTGGGTGGCGCCCTGGTGGGCGGGCTGTCCTGGGCGCTGATCCTTGCCATCCCGGTCACCAGCCGCGGTTCCCTGGTGCTGGTCTATCTCAGCGACCGGTACGCCGGGGCGGCCGACGACGCCGCGCGGCAGCGGATCAGTGCCGCCGCTGAGGCGCTGATCGCCGAGAACAACACACCCGCCGTCGCCGGTGTGCTTTCCGCGGCGGGCATCCTCCTGATGTCCGTGGCCATGGTGCGGGGAGGGCTCTCCAGGGCTGTGGGCTGGCTGGGCATCGCCGCCGGTGCCCTGGGGCTGCTCGCGGAGGCGCTGCGGTACCTCGTCCCGGCGCTCTACGGCGGCTACGGCCTCCTCATGTGGGCGTGGTTCGTGGCGGTCGGCATCGTGCTGATCCGGCTCGGCCGGAAGCGGAGGCGGGCCCCGGCGGCGCGGGTGTAAACTGGCCCAGCCCACACGGGCGACATTCACAACGACAGGGGAGCGCCGCCGTCGGACCCTTCCGGAGGAATCCGGAAACCGTAGGTGGGCGCTGAGAGTGCGGACAGCCGCAGACCCTCGAACCTGATCCGGTTAGTACCGGCGCAAGGGAGTCGAGTTCTCAGGGTGTCCGGAACACGCGGCAGCGGCCGCCGTGGCCGGAACACCCTCCCCTCCTGTACCTCAGGAGGACGACATGACCGATATTTCCACCCCCGCACCACAGCGGCCGGCAAGAAGAGCTGGCGCGTGGCCGACATTGTCCTGGCGGCGCTGATCGCGATCGCCGGCGGCGTCATCTTCTGGGCCTGGGACCAGGGAGCCAACGTGGTCTCAATCCCGCTCACCGCCGTCTACCCGCCCCTGACCGGCCTCTACGCCGGCGGCTGGATGATCCCCGCGGTCCTGGGCATGCTGGTGGTCCGCAAGCCCGGCGCCGCGCTGTTCTGCGAGGCCGTTGCCGCCACCGGTGAGCTGATCATGGGCTCCCAGTACGGCACCACCGTGCTGATCTCCGGCATCCTGCAGGGCCTCGGCGCGGAGCTGGTCTTCGCCGCCTTCCGCTACACCAAGTTCAACCTCCCGGTCTCCCTGCTCGCCGGCGCCGGTGCGGGCCTCTTCTGCGGCCTGAACGACTGCTTCCTGCCCTGGGGCTGGAACATCGCCTTCGAGGCCGGGGACAAGGCCGCCTACATCGTCTTCTGCGCCATCTCCGGTGCCGTGATCGCCGGCGGCCTGGCCTGGATCGCCACCCGCGGCCTGGCCGGGACCGGGGTGCTGGCCTCCTTCGCCTCCCGCAAGGCGGCCACCGAACCCGTCTTCTCCTGACACCCCGCGCATGAACGCCGACGACGTCCGCCCCGCCGCGGTCACCGCCCGCGGTTGGGGCTGGCGGCACGCCGGACGGTCACGCCCCGCCATCAGCGGACTGGACCTGGACATCAGCCCGGGCGAACGCGTCCTGCTGCTGGGGCCCTCCGGCGCCGGTAAATCCACACTGTTGCACGCCCTCGCCGGGGTGCTCGGCGAGGGCGGCGGCGCGGACGCGGAGGCCGACGACGCCGACGAGACCGGCAGCCTGCTGATCGACGGGGCCCCGCCCCGGGAGCGGCGGGGACGCGCCGGGCTGGTGCAGCAGGACCCGGAGACCCAGGTGGTGCTCTCCCGCGTCGGCGACGACGTCGCGTTCGGGGCGGAGAACCTTGCCGTCCCGCCCGCGGAGATCTGGGCGAGGGTGGGCGAGGCGCTCGACGACGTCGGGCTCGGTTCCCTGCCCCTGGGGCACCCGACCTCGGCCCTCTCCGGCGGGCAGAAGCAGCGGCTGGCCCTGGCCGGCATCCTCGCGATGCGGCCCGGGCTGCTGCTGCTGGACGAACCCACCGCCAACCTTGACCCCGCCGGCGTGCTGGAGGTCCGCGACGCCGTGGGCCGCTGCCTGGACCGGACCGGCGCCACCCTGGTGGTGGTGGAACACCGGGTTTCCGTGTGGAAGGACCTGGTGGACCGGATCGTGGTGCTGCAGCCCGGCAGCGCGGGTGACGCCGCCGTGCTGCTGGACGGGCCGCCGGACCGGGTGCTGGCCGAGGCGCGGGAGATGTTGATCGCCGCCGGGGTCTGGGTCCCGGGCCACGTGCCGGCCACCCGCGCCCGGAGCGCCGGCAGCACCGGAAAGGGTCCGGAGACCGGCTTTGAGGCGGGCCGCCTGCTGCTGGCCGCGGAGTCCCTGGCCGTGTCCCGCGAGCGTCCCCGCCGGGGCGGCCTGCGGACCCGCTTCCGGGCCGTGCCGCCCGTGCCGGTGCAGGAGGGCATCGCCGCGCAGGTCCGCGCCGGACGCGCGCTCACCATCACCGGGCCCAACGGCGCCGGGAAATCGACCTTCGCCCTGACTCTCGCCGGGCTGCTGGCCCCGGTGGCCGGGACCGTGTCCGCCACCACCGACCTCAGCGCCGGCGCGGGCATCGACCCCTACGCCTGGAAGGCACAGCAGCTGATCCCGCGGATCGGCACGGTCTTCCAGGAACCCGAACACCAGTTCGTGACCGGCCGGGTGCTGGACGAACTGACCTTCGGGCCGCGGCAGCTGGGCCGCGGCGCGGACCGGGTGGACGAACTGCTGGAGCGGCTGCGGCTGCGGGACCTGGTGGACGCCAACCCGTACACCCTCTCCGGCGGCGAGAAACGGCGCCTGTCCGTGGCCACCGTGCTGGCCGCCCACCCCCAGGTCCTGGTCTTGGACGAACCCACCTTCGGCCAGGACGCCAACACCTGGGCCGAGCTGGCCTCCTTCCTCTCCGAACTCCTGGACGCCGGCACCGCCGTCGTCTCCGTCACCCACGACGCCGAATTCAGTGACGTCCTCGGCGGCGACGAACTCAAGCTGCAGGGGGCGGCGGCATGAGGGAAGCCCTGACCCTGGAGGGAAACCGCGCCCTGCTGGCCCGCGCCAACCCGCTGGCCAAGTTCTCCGGCGTCGTGCTGATCACCGTGGCGCTGGCCCTGTCCATCGACTGGGTCTCCGCGTCCGTGGCCCTGGTTTTTGAGCTGCTGCTCTTCCCGCTGGCCGGGCTCACCCCCGCCCTGCTCTGGCGCCGCGGCTGGCCGCTGATCCTGGCCGCCGCCCTCGGTGGCTGGAGCACCGCCATCCTCGCCCCGGACCGGGGCCGGATCCTGCTCGACGTGGGGCTCTGGTCCATCAGCGAGGGCTCGCTGCAGCTGGGCCTGGGCTTCCTGCTACGGGGCCTGGCGATCGCGCTGCCGGCCGTCTTGCTGATGAGCTGCACCGACCCCACGGACCTGGCCGACGCCCTCGCGCAGCAGGCCCGGCTGCCGCACCGGTTTGTGCTGGGCACCCTTGCCGCGATGCGGCTGGTGGGACTCATGGCGGATGAATGGCAGACCATCGGGATGGCCCGGCGGGCCCGCGGCGTGGGCTCGCACGGCAGCCCGGCGCAGCGGGCCCGGGCCATGCTGGGGCAGAGCTTCGGGCTGCTGGTCCAGGCCGTCCGGCGGGCCTCGCGGCTGGCGGTAACCATGGAGGCGCGCGGCTTCGGCGGGGCCCGGCGGACCTGGGCCCGGCAGGCGCGCTTCACCGGGCTGGACGTGTGGGTAGTCCTGGGCGGAATGGTGATCGCGGGGTCAGCGGTAGCCGCCGCCGTCGCCGCCGGGACCTGGAACATGGTGTTCCTCGGCCAGCAGTGACGCCCGCGGGTATCGCACCATCCGACTAGGGGTGTGACATTTCGCGCTTTGAAGCCCATCCGGAGGCGGGTGGTAGCTCATCTGTGATATTTCTTGGGTATGACGCTTCCCACTGCAGAACACCTCGGCACGGTCCTCAAGGACGCACGCGGCGAAAAGGGCTGGACCCAGGGCAAGCTTGCTGCCGAGCTCGGCACCAGCCAGAGCGCCGTCGCCCGGATGGAGCAGGGCAAGCAGAATCTGAGCCTGAAGATGATCCAGCGCCTGGAGTCCATCTTCGGCCGCGCCATCGTCAAGGTGGGCCGGCCCCAGATGACCCACCTGCGCGTGGAGGGCGGCCACACCCTCTCCGGCGCCGTGGACGTCAACAGCAGCAAGAACGCCGGCGTCGCCCTGCTCTGCGCCAGCCTGATCAACCGCGGCACCACGGTGCCGCGCCGGCTGGCCCGGATCGAGGAGGTCAACCGGATCGTCGAGGTGCTCACCAGCATCGGCGTCGAATGCACCTGGCTGAACGCCACCGACCTGCAGATCCGCCGCCCCGCCGTCCTGGACCTTGACGGCATGGACGTCGACGCCGCCCGCCGCACCCGCAGCGTCATCATGCTGCTGGGCCCGCTGCTGGACGAGTCCGCCGAGTACCGGCTCCCCTATGCGGGCGGCTGCGACCTTGGCACCCGGACCGTGGAACCGCACATGCAGGCGCTCCGCCAGTTCGGCCTCAGCGTGGAGGCCACCTCCGGCTTCTACACCGTCCAGGCGCCGCCCGCCGACGGCGAGAACCGCTCCTTCGTGCTCAGTGAACGGGGTGACACGGTCACCGAGAACGCCATCATGGCCGCCGCCCACCGCCGCGGCACCACGGTCATCCGCAACGCCAGCCCCAACTACATGGTCCAGGACCTCTGCTTCTACCTGCAGCGCCTGGGTGTGGAGATCGACGGCGTCGGGACCACCACGTTGAAGATCGTCGGCCGGCCCGCGGTGGACATGGAGATCGAATACTTCCCTCCGAGGACCCGATCGAGGCGATGAGCCTGATCACGGCCGGCATCGTGACCAACTCCGAGGTCACCATCCGCCGCGTGCCGATCGAGTTCATGGAGATCGAGCTGGCCACGCTGGAGCAGATGGGCCAGCGGCTGGAGGTCTCCGCAGAATACGTGGCGCGCAACGGCCGGACCCGGCTGGTGGATGTCACCACCCGGCCTTCCGAGCTGAAGGCACCGGAGGACAAGATCCACCCCATGCCGTTCCCGGGCCTGAACATCGACAACCTGCCGTTCTTCGCCGTGATCGCCGCCAACGCGCAGGGCCAGACCATGATCCACGACTGGGTCTACGAGAACCGCGCCATCTACCTCACCGAGCTGAACCGGCTCGGCGCACAGGTGCAGTTGCTGGACCCGCACCGGATCTACGTCAACGGCCCCACCAAATGGCGCGCCGCCGAGGTAGGCTGCCCGCCGGCCCTCCGCCCGGCCGCCTGCCTGCTGCTGGCCATGCTGGCCGCCCGGGGCGTGTCCGAGCTGCGCAACATCTACGTGATCGAGCGCGGGTACGAGGATCTGGCCGAGCGGCTGAACACCATCGGCGCGAAGATCGAGTACTTCCAGGACTAACCGCCCCGGCGCACAATGGGTTATGCGCACCTTCGGTGTCGAAGAGGAACTGCTGATCGTGGACCCCGTCACCGGGGTTCCGCTGGCTCTCGCGGACGCTATGTTGCGCGGGCTCATCCGGGACCCGGACACGGGTGACGGCCATTCCGGCTTCAGTTTTGAGCTCAAGCTCGAACAGATAGAGACCCAGACGCTGCCCTGCCGGGAGCATGACGCCCTGCTGCGGCAGATTCGCCGGGCCCGCCGGACTGCCGACGACGCGGCCCGGGTCCACGACGCCAGGGTCGCGGCGCTGGCCACCTCGCCGCTGGCCGCCCCCACCCACACCACCCCCAAACTGCGCTACGCCACGATGCAGCGGCGGTTCGGCCTCACCGTTCAGGAACAGCTCACCTGCGGGCTGCACGTCCACGCCGCCATCGACTCGCCCGAGGAGGGGGTGGCGGTGCTGGACCGGATCCGGGACAAGCTGGCGGTGCTGATCGCCCTGAGCGCCAACTCGCCGTACTGGAACGGGACGGAAACCGGGTTCGAGAGCTACCGCACCCAGGCCTGGAATCGCTGGCCCGCTGCCGGTCCGGCGATGGTCTTCGGCAGCCACGCGGCCTACCGCAGGGTGGTGTCGCGGCTGCTGGAAAGCGGCGTGCTTTTCGACGAGGGGATGGTCTACTTCGACGCGCGGCTTGCCCGGAACCATCCCACCGTGGAGATCCGGGTGGCGGACGTGTGCCTGCGCGCGGAGGACGCGGCGCTGCTGGCGGTGCTGGTGCGGGCGCTGGTAGAGACCGCCTCGCGCGAGTGGTACGACGGCGTGGACCCGGCGCCGGTGCCGACGGTGCTCTTGCGGATGGCGGCCTGGCAGGCGAGCAACTGCGGGCTGTCCTCCGAGCTGCTGGACTTCGGGACCTTCCGGCCCCGCCCAGCGGCCGACGTGGTGAACGCCCTGGTGGACTACCTCGCCCCGGTTCTGGCGGACCAGGGCGAGCTGGGCCTGGCGCGCGCCGGGGTGGAGCGGATCCTGGCGGAGGGCACCGGGGCGGAGCTGCAGCGCCGCGCCGGTCTCGGCGCCGTCGTCGGCGAGGCCGTGCGGACCACGGTCGGCGGGGAGGTGCCCGAGGCCGGCACCGCAACCGGGCCGCTGCCCGCGCTGGCACCCGTCCGCCGGTTCTAGGCCGCACGTTCCACGCCGCTACTGCGGATTACCGGACCCGCGCCAGGGCCTGGCCCAGGTCCCGGATCAGGTCCTCCGGGTCCTCCAGTCCCACGGAGAGCCGCACCACGCCGTCGCTCAACCCGATAGCTGCCCGACCCTCCGGGCCCATGGCCCGGTGTGTGGTGGTGGCCGGGTGCGTGATCAGCGATTTCGAGTCGCCCAGGTTGTTGGAGATGTCGATGATCCGCAGCCCGTCCAGCAGCTCGAAGGCAGCATCCTTGGCGGACCGGCCGGCCGGGGGAGCCAGTTCGAAGGTCAGCACCGTCCCGCCGGACTTCATCTGTTTGGCGGCCAGCTCGTGCTGCGGGTGGGAGGCCAGGAGCGGGTACTTCACCCAGGTCACGGCCTGCTGCTCCTCGAGCCACTCTGCCAGCCGCAGCGCCGAGGCGGAGGCGTGGTTGACCCGCAGCGACATGGTTTCCAGGCCCTTGGTCAGCACCCAGGCGTTGAAGGCGGACAGCGCCGGTCCGGTGTGGCGCATCAGCTGCCGGACCGGGCCCTCGATGAACTCCTTGCTGCCCAGGATCGCGCCGCCCAGCACCCGGCCCTGGCCGTCGATGTGCTTCGTGCCGGAGTAGACCACCACGTCCGCGCCGAAGTCCGTGCAGCGCTGCAGCAGCGGGGTGGCGAAGACATTGTCGACCACCACGGTGGCGCCGGCGGCGTGCGCCAGCCCGCTCACGGCGGCGATGTCCACGATCTCCTGCATCGGGTTCGACGGCGACTCGAAGAACACGGCGGTGGTCGGCGTCGAGAGCGCTTCACGCCACTGCTCCAGGTCCGGGCCGTCGACGAAGACGGTCTCCACGCCCCAGCGCGGCAGGATCTCGTTGAGGATCACGAAGCAGGAGCCGAACAGGGAACGGGCGGCGACCACCCTGTCCCCGGCCCCGAGCAGCGCGCCGAGGGCGGTGAATACCGCGGACATGCCCGACGCCGTCGCGAAACACGCCTCGGTGCCCTCGAGCAGGCGGAGCCGCTCCTGGAAGGTGGCCACCGAGGGGTTGCCGTAGCGGGAGTAAACGAACCGCTCGTCCTCGCCGGTGAAGGCCCGCTCCGCGGCGGCGGCGGATTCGTAGACGAAGCCGGAGTTGAGGAAGATCGGCTCGGTGGTTTCCTGGAAGCCGGTCCGGTCCAGGCCGCCACGGACGGCCTGGGTGTCCGGGCTCCAGCCCGCGGCCTCGGGATTGAAACTCATGCCGTGCGGGTCCCGTCGGTCGGCAGGCCCACGTTCTTCCAGCCGTTGACGCGGCGGACGCCGGACCTATCCGGCTGGCCCTCGAACCCGTCCAGCACGTTGTAGACGGTGAATCCCGCCGCCGTCGCAGCCCCTGCCGCCGCGACGGAGCGGGCCCCGGACCGGCAGAGGAAGAGCAGCTCGGCGTCGGCCGGGACGTGCTGCCGGAGCTCGTCCAGGAAGTCCTCGTTCGGCACGCCGCCGGCCCGGGTCCACTCGATGAACACCGGCTCCGCGGCCGCGCCGCCGGTCACCGGGACGCCGATCTGCGCCCACTCGGCCCGGGTGCGGACGTCCACCAGCACCGCGCCGGACTGCACCCGTTCCCAGGCCTCTTGCGGGGTCAGGTCCCCGGCGTAGCTCATGCTCCTGCCCGTCCGTCGACGGCGGCCGGCAGCACCAGGGCCTGCGCCACGATCACCGAGGTGCCATTGAAGGTTGCGGCCGGGCTGCCGTGCAGCACGTACCCGTCGGCAAGGGCCGCCGAGATCCGCTCGCAGAAGCTGCGGTCGTCGGGGCCGGTCAACAGCCGGTAGGCCAGCCGCTCCGCGGGGGCGGCCGCCTGCGCGGGAGGGGTGGCCGGGGCGCCGGTTCCGGGGGTGGGGACTGGGGGCGGGGTCGCGTCGGACACGACAAACTCCTTACGTTCACGCTTGCAGCTCGAATGGTCGATTGCCGAGTAGTCACCTGAGGCACCCCGCCGCAAAAGGAGGGTTGCCGACCGGCCAGTCAGGGCTTGGCGCCGGTTCTCATTACTCTGCAAAAAACCTAGCACCCTTGGGCCCGCGCCCGCGCGGCGGCCCCGTCATGTTCGGTCACGGGAGGCCGCCGTCCGCAGCTGTCGGATCCCGTCGGCCGACCGAGTCGACCTACTCAACAGCGCTACTGGACCGTGGCGAACAGTTCGTTCAGTTCGGCGGTCAGCTGGCGGCGGACGTCGGCGGTGCCGATTTCCTTGCCGTCGATGTGGTTGACCGGCGCCAGCAGCCGGATGCTGGAGATCAGCCACACGGCGTCGGCGTCGTAGAGGTCCTCCGGCACCAGCGGGCCGTAGCCCAGCTCCCAGCCGGCGGCCTTCGCGGCGGCGAACAGGGCGCCCTGCGAGGTGCCGGGGAGGATGCCGCTGTCCAGCTGCGGGGTGATCAGGCGGCGCACCGTTCGGGTCCCGCCCTCGCCGTCGTCGGCCGTCTCCAGATGCGCCAGCAGCACGGTCGACGTCGGGCCCTCCAGCACCCGGCCGTCCGAGGACGTGAAGATGACGTCGTCGGCGCCCTGGTGGTGGGCGTAGCGCAGCGCGGCCATGTTGACCGCGTAGGAGAGGGTCTTCGCGCCGAGCAGCAGCCACGGCGCGCGCTCGCCCACCTCGCTGTCATAGCCGCGGTCCAGCAGGATCACGTCGATGCCGCTCTCGCGCTGCGCGCGGCCGGCCGCGGGCGGGGTGGAGGCCTGCACCCAGCAGGTCGGGACGGCGGAGCCCTCGACACCGCGGGTGGCGATCAGCTTCACCACCACCTCGTCGTCGCCGTCCTCGGGGGCGCCCGCACGGAACTCCCGGAGCGCCGTCGCGATGGCCTTCCGCCAGGCGTCCTCCGCCGGAATATCCAGCTCCAGCGTCCGCGCCGAACCGGCCAGCCGGGCCAGGTGCCGCGGCAGTTTGCGCGGCTGGCCGCCCACGGCCAGGAGGGATTCGAAGATGCCGTCGCCGCGGGTGGCACCCTGGTCCGTGGCCATCAGCTGCGGCTTGGAGGAGTCGGCGACTCGGCCGTCCTCGAACGCGGGATTGAGGAAGACCAGCACCGTGGCGTTGGCGGGAGCGGAGGCGGACGTAGTCATGGCTTCAGCTTAGTGCGGCGCGCCGGGATAAGATTTGCAAATTGCCCGTTCCGGAACTGTTCCGCGGGTCTGGAACTTGAGGGGTTCGCCTGTGCTCTGGCCTTTACCGTTCGTGGGGTCTCTCCCGTCCTGGGCGATCCTGATCCTCACGCTGATCGACCTCGCCATCCGCGTGCTGGCGCTGGGTATCATCCCCGGCAACCGCCGCCCCACAACCGCCATGGCGTGGCTCCTGGGCATCTTCGTCATCCCCTCGGTAGGCCTGGTGCTCTTCCTGCTGTTCGGCAACTTCCGGCTCTCCCGCCGCCGCCGTGCCCAGCAGGAGGCCGTCAACACCCGGATCCGCGCCGGCACCTCCGAACTGGCCGCCGTCGAAAGCCGCTACGACGGCCCCGAATGGGTGGCCTCCGCCGCGGAGCTGAACAAGACCCTGGGATCGCTGCCCATGGTGGACAACAACAGCGTCGAACTGCTGCCCGGCTACCCCGATTCGATCGCGGCCATGGCCGCCGCGGCCCGCGAAGCCAAGAGCTTCATCAACGCCGAGTTCTACATCCTCAGCTCCGACCATGTCACCGATGAGCTGCTGACGGCGCTGGAGGAGGCCGCCGAACGCGGCGTCGAGGTCCGGCTGCTGTTCGACCACTTGGGCACCCTCCGGATCCAGGGCTACAGCAAGCTGATCGCACGGCTCAAGGCCAGCAAGATCCGCTGGCGGCCGATGCTTCCGCTGCGGCCCGTCCACGGCCAGTGGCGCCGCCCGGACCTGCGCAACCACCGCAAGATCATGGTGATCGACGGCGAGGTGGCCTTCACCGGCTCGCAGAACCTGATTGAGCCCTCCTACAACAACCCGCGGCACCGCAAGGTGGGCCGCGAGTGGGTGGAGCTGATGGCCTGCATGCGCGGCCAGATCGTCACCACCCTGAACGTCATCTTCGCCACCGACTGGCTCAGCGAGACCGACGAGTCGCTCGAGCACCAACTCGGCCACCGGCCCGAGTCGGTGCCCGGCCACATCACCGCGCAGGTGGTTCCCAGCGGCCCCGGGTTCATCACGGAGAACAACCTCCGCCTCTTCAACACCCTGATCTACTCCGCGCAGCACAAGCTCTCCATCTGCAGCCCCTACTTCGTCCCGGACGATTCACTGCTGTACGCCGTGACGACGGCGGCCCAACGCGGCGTCGACGTCGAACTCTTCGTCTCCGAAAAGGGCGACCAGTTCCTGGTCCACCACGCCCAGCAGTCCTATTACCAGGCACTGCTCGAGGCGGGCGTGCGGATCTACCTCTACAAGGCCCCGTTCGTGCTGCACGCCAAGCACTTCACCGTGGACAACGAGGTGGCCGTGCTGGGCTCGAGCAACATGGACATGCGGTCCTTCTCGCTGAACCTCGAGGTCTCCGTGATGATGCTCGGCGAGGACATCGTCAGCCGGATCCGCGAGGTGGAGGAGACCTACCGGGGCATCTCCCGCGAGCTGAAGCTCGAGGAATGGATGCAGCGGCCCAAGCGGATCAAGTACATCGACAACGTCGCCCGCCTCACCGCAACCCTGCAGTAGCCGGGGCTTTCAGCGGGAGATCAGGTGGGGCTTTCAGTCGGGCGGGAAGACTGAGCCCAGGGCCGAGAGCACGCCGAAGGCCTTGGTGCGGATCTCCTCGTATTCCTCGGCGGGGTCCGAGTCGGCGGTGATGGCACCGCCGACGCCGAGGCTCAGGATGGTGCCCGCCGCGCCGCCGTCGTGCATCACCAGGGTGCGGATGGCGACGGCGAGGTCAGTGCCGCCGTCGAGCGAGAAATAGCCGACGGCGCCGGAGTAGACGCCGCGCGGGGCCGCCTCAAGGTGGTCCAGGATGGCCATGGTGCTGACCTTCGGGGCGCCGGTCATGGAGCCTGCCGGGAAGCACGCCGCCACCGCCTCGGCCCGGGATGCGCCGGGCCGGAGCCGGGCATCGATGGTGCTCACCATCTGGTGCACGGTGGCATAGCTTTCCACTGCGCAGAGCCGGCTGACAGAGACGGAGCCGGGGTCGGCGAAGTGGCTGAGGTCGTTGCGCAGCAGGTCCACGATCATGATGTTCTCGGCCCGGTCCTTGGGCGCGGTCGCCAGCTCATCCCGCAGCCCGCGGTCCGCCTCCGGGTCCGCAGACCGGCGTCGGGTGCCCTTGATCGGTTCTGCCCGCATGGCACCGTCGGCGGTAATCCGCAGGAATCTCTCCGGGGAGGTGCTGGCGACCGTGACGGTGTCCAGGCGCAGGAAGCTGGCGAACGGCGCGGGATTCCGGCGCCGCAGCGCCAGGTAGGTCTCCCAAGGGTCGACGCCGCCGGCCGGAACCTTGGCGGTGAGGGCGGTGGTGAGGCAGACCTCGTAGCTGTTGCCCTCGGCGATCTGGTGCCCCGCCTCGGCGATCTTGGCCTGGTAGCCGTCCGCGGTATCCCGGGCGGTGAACACCGGCGCTGCGGCGTCACCCCCGCAGTCCGCGCTTTCTAGCACGGGCGTGCTGTCACCGGTTGATGCCGTGCTCACCACCACGCTTGCCGCAGTGCTTATCGCGTCGCTGGCCGTGGCCAGCCACCCGGCGGCGTCGGGGTCCTCCAGAGCCAGCAGCCAGACGGCACTCTCCGCGTGATCGAGGACCACGGCCCGGCCGGCGAAAATCAGCGCGGCGTCCGGGGTGACGGCGGCCACGTCGCTGCCGCCGGTTTCCCGTTTGAGTTCGTAGCCGAGGTAGCCCAGCCAGCCCAGGGCGAAGCCGCACCCGTAGTCGTCGGGGGAGCGGAGCGGTCTGCTGTCCCACTCTGCGTCGAGCCACCGGAAGAAGCCGCCCTCGATGGTGGCAGCCGCGCCGCCAGTGCGGATCACGGTGCGGCCGGAGCGGTGCAGGGCCGATTGGCCGTGGCTGCCGCCGTCGTCGGCCAGGATGCTGAAGCGGCCCCGGCCCGCCGGGTCGCTGGTGAGGGAGGAATCGAGCCAGACGGCCCGCTCCGAGCCGCCGTAGAGAGCATCGAAGAGGAGTGCGGGGTCGGGGGCGGCGTCGATCCGCTCGGCATGGAGGGGCAGCGAGTGGCGGGCCTGCCGTTCCGGGTGCAGCAGCGTGGCCAGGGCGGGAAGGTGCAGCAGCGCCTGCAACACCTGGCCGGGGGCGGCGCCGTCGGCGTGGTTGAGGACCCTAACGTCGGCCCGGGCGCGGACATCGTCTCCGGCCAGCCAGGCCTCTTCCTGCTCTGCCCACTGCTCCCAGTAGGGGGCGTAGGTGTCGCCGTCGCGCTCCAGGGCGCGGTCCTTGCGGGCGCCGTCGGGGGCGTCGGCCCAGATCACGGCGTCGAGGTATGGCGCGGCCTCAGCGGCTGCCGCACCGACACCCTCGACCAGGACGACGTCGGCCGGGCGGGTGGTGCGTACCTCGCCGTCGTAGTGCCGCTCCCAGTCCCAGCTGGTCCAGTGCGCGGTGGCGCCGCGCCGGAGCGGTGCCAGGACGGTGGCGGCGTAGCGGTCGATCCCGGCGGCCAGGCCGTTCCAGCCGGGATAGATGTCCTCGAGGTGGAAGAGCGACACCGTGCGGTGCTCCCGCAGTCGGGCCGCGAGTTCAATGGCGAGGGTGGTTTTGCCTGCCCCGGAGCGTCCGTCGATGGCGATGATGACGGGTGCGGGGCTCATGAAATAGAGCGTACCCGCTGCTCCGTGTCGGCTTCGTCCGGCGCCGGGAGGGACCGGAGGCCGGCGGCGGAGCGGTCCAGCTCGGCCCGGACGTGGTCCAGGAGGCCGGGCAGGGAGGCCTGGATCAGGTCCCAGGTGATGTCAAAATCGGTGTGGCCGCCGTACCAGGGGTCCTCGATGCCCTGGTCCAGGGGATCCCCTGCCGGCGACAGCGGGATCGAAGCTGCGGAGCATGCGGATTTTCGCCAGGGACGCGGCGTCGGGGGCCGCCTGCCGCAGCCAGCCGTAGTGGTCCACGTCCATGGCAAGGATGAGATCCCGGGACTGGAACCAGTCGTTGTGCCATTCGCGCGCGATGTGGGCCGCCGAGGGAATCTGGTGGGCGGCGAGCTTACGGGCTGCCCGCGGATCGATGGGCCGTCCCACCTCGTAGGCGGTGATGCCGGCGGAGTCGACGTCGACGCCGGTCAGCTGCGCCGCGGCCAGAGCCTCGGCCAGCATCAGCTCGGCCATGGGCGACCGGCAAATGTTGCCGGTGCACACCGTGATAATCCGGTACTGGCTCCGCGTTGAGGTCATGACTAAGCATGAGGGATGCGCGGGCCCGTTGACCAGCAAAGGACGCTGTGTGACCGGTCACGCAGACAGAAGTGACGCCGGCCCGCCGGCCGTGCAGGTGCTAGTCATTTGCTGCCGGCCGAAGAGGAGATCGGGTATTTGAAACCACGGTGGGATCCCACAAAGCCCAGACGCTCGTAGAACCGGTGGGCATCCTTGCGGGCCTCATCCGAGGTGAGCTGCACCAGGGACGCGCCGAGTGCCGGGGCAGCGGTGTCGGTGACCCAGCGCATCATGGCGGTTCCGATGCCTCCCGAACGGGTATCGCTCCGGACGCGGACGGCTTCCACAAGAAGCCGGGTGGAGCCTCGCCGGGCCATGCCGGGGATCCTGGTGAGCTGCATCGTGCCCATCAGCTCACCGCCGTCGTTCGTCACGACGAGCAGCTCGTTGGCGGGGTCGGCGGTGATCTCCAGCAGTGCGGAGCGGTAGGCCTCGGTATCCGAAGCGTCGGCCTGGTCGCCCCTGGCCGCACTGATCGGGTCGTCGGCGAGGAGCCGCATCAGGGCGGTGAGGTCATTCTCGGTGGCCCTGCGCAGGGTCAGCTCACGGGCGGAGCTGCGGAGGGTCTCGGGCAGGGTGAGGGACGCGATCACTCTGGCAGTCTGCCACGTCGCCGCCGCGCAGCGTCGGATTGCCTCGGGCCGACGCTGGGGGTCGGGGCAGCCGGTGCTAGCCCGTTGGCACGGTGCTTACGGCAGATCCGGCCCGGGGGTGTCCTCCTGGCTGTCGGAGCCTTGGCGGGGATTGGGGCGCGTACCAAGCGCGACGTCGATAAGTATCTCCGCGGCGGCCCGGGCTTGGCGGGCCGGCTCCGGACTGGCGGAAATGGCTGCCGTCGTCACCGCACCCTCCGCCAGGATGGCCAACTGCGGTGCAAGTGAGGCGGGTGCGCCGGTCCCGGCTGCGACCCGGGCCAGGTAGTCCTGGAACTCCGCTTTCTGCGCCCGGACAATGGCGCCGATTCGTCCCGACGTCCCGCTCAACTCGCCAAATGAATTGATGAAGGCGCATCCCCGGAACCCCTCCGAGGTGAACCAGGCGGCCAGGAAATCGAACACGGCCAGCAGGCGATCACGGGGTGCCTGCGCGGATTCCACCTGCGCGACGATGTTTGTCTCCCAGTCCTCCCGCCAGCCAAGCAGGACCTGTTCAATGAGGTCTTCCTTCGAGGGAAAGAGCCGGTAGAGGCGCTTAAGCGAGACGCCGGCGGCTGCCCTGACCTCATCCATGCCCACCGTGGTGAATCCGCGCGCGTAAAACAAGGGCCCGACGGCGGTCACGATGCCTGCCCGGACGGCATCCTCTGCCGCCGTTGCGGCGTCGACGGAAGACGTCGGCCCTGCGGCAGCTTCTGGCACGGACATGCCTTGGTCCCTTTCGGCTTGCGTGGAAAACGATCGTTCTCTAATGTAAGCGACAGCGGAGAACGGGCGTTCTCCGCTTTTTCTTCACACGGCTGGTAGGGCTCTGGTTTTACCGAGCAGACACCACCCTCTTGGTTTCACCATACGCTCCTCAATTGCTTCATCGCTGGCCCGCTGGGGGCTGACGCGGACTGACCGAAAAGACACTATGGAGACATTGGACCGCCCGCCGTCGGGGCAGGATGAAGCCAGAACCTTCCTGGCCGGCTTGCTGGTTGAAGCCGCCGAGGGTAACCATGAGGCTTTTTCCGAGTTTTACCGCCTCACTTCCCCGCGGGTGTTCAGTGTGGTGCGGCGTGTTGTCCGGGATCCTGAACTCAGTGAGGAAGTCATGCAGGAGGTGTTCCTCCTGGTCTGGCAGACCGCGGACAGGTACAACCCTGCACTTGGCAGCCCATATGCATGGCTTATGACCATGGCGCACCGCAAGGCGGTAGATAAGGTCCGTTCGTGGCAGAGCAGCGCCGACCGCGACGCGCGTTGGGCCACGGCCGAATGGGAACATCCTTTTGACGAAGTGGGCGAGGCCGTCACGAACAGAATGGAAGTCCGTCAAGTTTCCGAAGCCCTCACAGTCCTTTCGCCCCTGCAACGCGAGTCCATCCTCTTGGCCTACTTCGGCAGCCTCACTTACCGGGAGGTGGCAGAAAAGCTGTCTGTGCCTCTGCCCACAATCAAGTCACGGATCCGCGACGGCTTGATCAGGCTGCGGGCCCAACTCGATGTTGCCTAAGCAAGCCGGCTTGCGGCGGCCGGCTAGACGGGCCGGTCCCCGCAGCCGTGGTTTGGTTGGCGCCTCCGGCCGCCGCCGAGCCTCCTGAGCCGTCGGTATGCGCGCGCACGTGCGGTGAGCCGCCTCAACCGCTCCCGGAAATACCAAACCAGTGCGATCCCGAGGATGGCGAACGGGAGCAATTCCGGGGCGATTGCGAAGGCTCCAAAGAGAATGTCGAAGGCTTCGAATCCGATGGCGGAGCCGGCCGCGAGCCAGACCCAGCCTCCGAACGAGAGGGCCCGCAGTGCCACGCGGCGGTAAAGCCGACGGCCCAGACGGGTTAGCAAGGCAAGGCGCCGGATGGGCCGGGAACTGAGCGGGCGGTGAAACGAAGGCACTGTGCGTGCGGGGATGTGTGGGGACACGGCAATAAACTCCTGGTGGCGGTGGCGAATGACTCGGTGACGAGGTCGCCCGGTGAGCCGGTGAGGAGCAGCCGGTCGGATTGGCTATGGCCGCGAGGGGTCAGGCCGTGGACTTCGGCTGTTGATGGCTCAGGGGCGGTTTCCGTGACCGCCAGGAGCGCGGGGGCCCGTACCGCCGGCAGGTGGCGGCCACGCGGATGAGGGGTAACCGCCTGAGCGGCTCGTCGGTAACACCGACGACGGCGCCGCCAATGAAGACAACGAGACGGTTGCGAAGTGCCTGGAAGGTGTGGGCCATGACGATGGCCGTGGCAAGGACCAGCGCCAACAGCGCTACGGCCGCGATAGGAGGCAGCCCGGAACCGAAGGTTGCGCGGACCGCGACATCCAGCTGGACAAAACGTTCCAGCAAATCCAAACCCGTCACGGCACCTCCCCCCAATCGCCCCCACGCTAACACCGGCCGGACAACCGGACAACGGATCAAGGTTCAGCAAAGGGGGGCGTTAGCCGAACCTCCTCCAGGTTCCCTCGGAGATCACGTCGACGGAGCCGTCGACCACTGAGATGGCAGTCTGCTCGTCGATGGCGTAGGCCGGGCTGCCCAGCTCCTCCGCCCACCGTTCGGCGTCGGTCATGGTGTTGGTCGGGAAGGCGAACAGGTGCGGGAAGATCGCAAAGTCCACCACTCCAAGGGTGCGATCGTCCGGCGCCGACGGCCAATGGACGAAGTCCTTCCCGATTCGCGGAGCCATGACCATGCTCCCGGCGCTTACCCCGACCCAGACCGTTTCGGTGAGCGATGGCAGGAGTCCTTCGAGTCCGGACTCGCGGACCCAGTGGGCCAGGTAGCTCGCGTCACCGCCGTCGACCAGGAGCACGTCGGCCTGCCGGACCCACGGGATCCAGCGTTCCTGCCCGATGCTCGGCAGGGCGGTGAGTTCCAGGACGCCGACGGACGCCCAGCCCAGGCCGGACAGGTGCGGTGAGCCCGTCCCTGCGGCCACGAACCGCTGCGCCGATTCCGGACCGCACGCGGGGTGCCCCCACTGTGCCGTGGGGATGGCCAGCGCATGGCACTGCTCAACGGGCTTGCCCAGCAGGTCAAGCAGCGCCGAGCGGATGCTCGGATTCGTAACGCCGCCTGATGTCAGCAGGAGCTTCAAGGACTACCTCCGGTGGTTGCGGATCGGATGATCTGGGTCTCTCCGGGCAGTTCGATGCCGGCGGCAGTCTGGAACGCGAGGGGAAGTCCGTGCGCCCGGGGCCAGTCGATGCTGTCCGTCACCTGCACATGGACATGCGGCTGGGTGCTGTTTCCTGAGTTTCCACAGTGTCCGATCACCTGGCCCCGCTCGACGACGTCGCCCACGGCCACGCTGACCGATCCCTGCCGCAGGTGGGCAACCAAAACGTACGGCCCGTTGCCGCCGATCGCGACGACGACGTGGTTCCCCGCGATGGCGCCCGCCCCGCCCCGGATGCGCCGGGGCTGCCCCGCCATGTAGGCAGGCAGCGTTAGTTGCGACCGGCGCGCCGCGTGATCGTCCTCGCCGTCGTGGGTCACCACGATGCGTCCGGCGGCTGGCGCCATGACATCGGTCCCAAATCCCACGAAGGTTTCGGGCCGCTCCGTCGCGGCCACAGCCCGCCAGGTCCACGGCGCGGACCGCCCGTCCTCATCCACGGGGATGAAATCGATGGCGAAGGTCGTCCCCATCAAGTCCGTTCCGTGGCTCGGCACCCGCCGCGCGGGGCTGTTCCGTGCCCGAAAGCTCCCGGCCAAGGGGTACCCCAGCATGACGGGAGGACCGTAGTTCGCAGCCAGGGTCATGCGGTTCATTCTGGTGTCTGCGAGGAACGAAAACCAGAGTCCACACGAGACGCGCAACCGGCATCTTGCCGGCGGCATGCTCATTGATTAGCCCGGTTCGCTAACCCCACAGCGCCTTCCGGAGCAGGGTCTTCAACTGTCCGGCCTCCTCGACGCTGAGCCGGGCCAGGGCGGCGGCCTCGGCCTCCCGGGCCGCGGAGGTCGCCTGCCGGAACACGGCGTCGCCCGCTTCGGTGGTGGTGACCGTCTTGGCGCGCCGGTCCTGCTTTCCCGGGGCACGCATCACCAGCCCCCGGCCCTCCAGCTCATCGATCAACGCCACGATCTGGCTGGGATCCAGGCTGAGGAACTCCGCCATCTCGCGCTGGGTCGGCTCCAGCCCGCAGGCGGCAAGGGCCAGCACGGAGAAGGAGCGCTCCTTCAACCCGAACCCGGCCAGTGCCCGGTTGTTCAGGACGGAGCCGGCGGCATGGAGCTTCGCCAGCAGGAATCCGGCGTCGCCGGCCATGGGCGCGGCCGTGAGCTTCTCCGCCCGGTCCGTGCCCGGTGCGTCCGCGGCTTCGATCGTCATTCCGGCTCCAATGGTCGACAAAATAAATCATTGACTTTCTCAATTATCCATACTTTCATGGATCCAGAACAACGTCCCACGCCGCCGTGCAGGACGCGCGGCAGCTAGCAAAGGAGCGGCAATGAGCCTCGCAGGAAAAGTAGCGATCGTCACCGGCAGCGGTCGGGGGCTGGGCCTGGCCTACGCCCGGGAACTGGCACGGCAGGGCGCCGCCGTCGTCGTCAACGACGTCGATGAGGCGGTTGCAGCCGATGCCGTCCGCGCCATAGAGGCCGACGGCGGCCGCGCCACCGCCGTCGTCGCCCCCGTGGGCAGCTCCGAGGTGGCCAGGCAGCTGGTCCAGGCGGCGGTCGACACGTTCGGCCGGCTGGACATCCTGGTCACCAACGCCGGCATCCTCCGGGACAAGAGCCTGCTGAAGATGACGGACGAGGACTTCGACGCCGTCATCAACGTCCACCTCAGGGGCACCTTCACCTGCGCCCGGGAGGCCTTCGGTTACTTCAAGGAAAACCAGGTTCCCGGCCGCATCATCACCATCGGTTCGCCCACCGGCCAGCGCGGCAACTTCGGCCAGACCAACTACGCGGCCGCCAAAGCCGGGATCGTGGGCATGGTCCGCACCTGGGCACTGGAGATGAAGAAGGCAGGCGTCACCGCCAACGCCGTCATCCCCGTGGCCGCCACCGCCATGACCAAGACCGTCCCGTACTTCCAGAAGGCCGTCGAAGCGGACGAGCGCGGCGAGGCCATGCCGCCCTTCTTCCGCCACGAGCTGGGCTTCGGCACCGCCGAGGACGTCGCCGGGCTGGTCGCGTTCCTGGCTTCCGACGCCGCCGCCGGGGTCACCGGCCAGGCCATCGGCGCCGGCGGCGACCGGCTCCAGCTCTGGACCCACCCTGAGGCCGCCGCCACCGAATACCGCGAGGGCGGCTGGGGCTACCAGGATCTCGTGGAGAACTTCGACTCACTCTTCGGCGACAAGCTGCAGAGCGTGGGCGAGGAGTTCCTGCCGCTGCCGGAGGAGCTGCAGCCCGAACCGGCCCAGGCCCGCTGAGATGGCCTCGACCCGTTACGAATCCGGCATCAACGCGGCCGCGCTCGACGCGATCGACATGCACGTCCACCTTGAGGTGGACAGCTGCGGCCACAACTCCCTGCCCGAAACCCTTACCGAGGCCTCCGCCAAGTACTTCAAGGCCGAGGACAGGACGCCGTCGCTGGACCGGATCGCCGAGATCTACCGCGAACTGAACATGGCCGCCGTCGTCTTCACCGTGGACGCCCGCACCCAGCTCAAGCACGAACCCAACAGCATTCCCGAGCTGATCGCCGGTGCCGCCCGCAACAATGATGTGCTGATTCCGTTCGGCAGCGTCGACCCGCGCACCGGCCCGGATGCCATCACCGGCGCCCGCCACCAGGCGGGGAGCTCGGCGCCCGCGGCTTCAAGTTCCACCCGAGCCTGCAGGGCTTCGACCCCTCCGACGAGCAGTTCTACCCGCTCTGGGAGACGCTGCAGGAGCTGGGCCTGCCGGCGGTTTTCCACACCGGCCAGAACGGCATGGGCGCGGGGCTGCCAGGCGGCTACGGCATCAAGCTGGCCTACTCCAACCCGCTGCTGCTCGACGCCGTGGCCGCTGACTTCCCGGAACTGCAGATCATCATGGCCCACCCTTCCGTGCCCTGGCAGGACGAGGCGAACTCGATCGCCACGCACAAGGCCAACGTGTTCATCGACCTCTCCGGCTGGTCCCCTAAGTACTTCCCGGAGTCGCTGGTGCGGATGTCGAACTCGGTGCTGCAGGACAAGGTCCTCTTCGGCACCGATTTCCCGCTGATCACCCCGCAGAAATGGCTCGGCGCCTTCGCCGACCTGCCGCTCAAGGACGAGGTCCGGCCAAAGATCCTCAAGGCCAACGCCGTCCGCCTGCTCGGGCTCGGTGGTTGAGATGGGCGCGGAAACCACGGAACGCCTATACGGCGTCTGCGACTACTACGACGCCGAGGCGCTGCTCACCGATGCGGAGCGGCGGGTGCTGGGCCGGCTGCGGACCTTCCTCGACGAGCAGGCCAGGCCCCTGCTGGCCGATTACTGGGAACGAGGCGACTTCCCGGACCAGCTGACCGGCCCGCTGATCGACCTCGACCTGATGGAACCGGCCGAAGTGACCGGTCCGCCCGGACCCGGCCACACCCCGGCCCGCGGGATCTACCACGGCTTCCGGATCTTCGAGCTGGCGCGCACGGACGCGTCCCTGGCCACCTTCTACACCGCCCAGGCCGGTCTCTTCCGGACCGCCATCACGGTGGGCGCCTCCCCGGAGCAGCGGGCCGAATGGCTCCCCAGGGTGCTGGACTTCTCGCTCAAGGGCGTCTTCTCCCTGACCGAACCCGAGCACGGCTCGGACATCGCCGGCGGCCTGGCCACCAGCGCCAGGCGCGACGGCGGGAGCTGGATTCTCAACGGGGCCAAGCGCTGGATCGGGGGAGCCCTGACCGCCGACGTGCTGGCCGTCTTCGCCCGCGACGAAGCCGACGGGCAGGTCAAGGGCTTCCTGGTGGACCGGCAGGCCGAGGGCGTGACCCTGGAGAAAATCCACGGCAAGGCCTCGCTCCGGATGATGCAGAACGCCCACATCGCGTTGGCGGATGTCCGCGTCCCCGAGTCGATGCGGCTGCACAACGTCAACTCGTTCCGCGATGTTGCCTCGATGCTGCGGATGATGCGCTCCGACGTCGCCTGGATTGCCACCGGCACCGCCGCCGGCGCGTTCGAGGCGGCCCTCCGCTACGTCACCGAGCGGCAGCAGTTCGGCCGGCCGCTGGGTTCGTTCCAGCTGGTCCAGGAGAAGCTCGCCCGGATGCTCGGCAACGTCACCTCCGCGCTCTCGCTGGTGGTCCGGCTGACCGAACAGCAGGACCGCGGCGTCTACCGGGACCAGGACTCGGCGCTGGCCAAGATGCAGACCTCCTTGCTAATGCGCCAGACCGTGGCGCTGGCCCGGGAGGTGGTCGGCGGCAACGGCATCACCCTGGCGGCCGACGTCGCCCGCTTCCACGCCGACGCCGAGGCGATCTATTCCTACGAGGGCACGCACGACATCAACGCCCTCATTATCGGCCGCGCCCTCACCGGCCACAGCGCCTTCACCCACTAACCACCCCCACCAACCCCAGGAGCCCGCCATGCCCAACCTCGTCGTCGACTTCGACAAGCTGCTCACCCTCGCCGGGACCGACCTCGGCGTCACCGATTACCGCGAGATCACGCAGGAACAGATCAACAAGTTCGCCGAGGCCACCGGGGACGACCAGTGGATCCACGTCGACGTCGAACGCGCCAAGGAAGGCCCGTTCGGCGCCCCGATCGCGCACGGTTTCCTGACCCTGTCCCTGATCATCCCGTTCTGGGGCGAGCTGTTCGACGTCGAGGGCGTCACCACCAAGGTCAACTACGGCCTGGACAAGGTCCGGTTCACCTCCCCGGTGAAGGTGGGCTCCCGGATCCGGATGCAGGCCACCATCGCCGAAGTCACCGAGGTCAAGGGCGGCGCCCAGATCAAGGTCTCCAACACCATTGAGATCGAGGGCCAGGAACGGCCCGCCGTCGTCGCCGAGTTCCTCGCCCGCTTCTACAAGTAAGCCGCCCCGGCTCCGCCTCTCGAAAGGACCTGCCGTGGAGAATTTCGGCATTGGCTCATGGCTGCAACGGCGCAGCCCCAAGTCGGGCACCAAAACCGCCGTGATCGCCGGCGAGCGGGCCGTGACGTACGCGCAGCTGGCCGAGCGGGCCGCGCGGCTGGCCGACGCCCTGGGCCGACGCGGCGTCGCGAAGGGCCACCGCCTGGCCTACCTGGGTGAGAACGATCCTGCGTTCCTGGAGACGCTCTTCGCCGCCGGCCTGCTGGGCGCCGTGTTCGTCCCGCTGAACACGCGCCTGGCGCCACCGGAGATCCAGTTCCAGCTTCAGGACTGCGGCGCCGCCGTCCTGGTCCACGCGGCCAGCCTGGCCGGGCTCGCCGCGCACGGCGCCGCCGGCACCGGCGTCCGGACCCGCCTGGTGGTCGACGACGGCGGCACGGCCGGCGCGGGGTCCGGCTCCGAAGCGGTGCCCGGCGCCGAAAAGGACGTGGGCGTCGAAGAGGGCGCGGGCGCCGCCGTCGAGGACTACGAGCAGGCGCTCGCCGCGGGGTCTCCCGACGCTCCGGACGTGTCCGTGACCCTGGACGACGGGGCCATGATCCTCTACACCTCCGGCACCACCGGCAGCCCCAAGGGGGCGCTGCTCACGCACGGCAACATCACCTGGAACTGCATCAACGTGCTGGTGGACTTCGACTTTTCCTCGGCCGACGTGGCGCTCATGATCTCGCCGATGTTCCACGTGGCCTCGCTGGACATGGGCGTGCTGCCTACGCTGCTTAAGGGCGGCACCGTGGTCCTGGAGGCCCGCTTCGACCCGCGCCGGACCCTGGAACTGATCCAGCGCCACCGGGCCACCACCCTCAGCGGGGTGCCCACCACGTTCCAGATGCTCTGCGAACACCCGGACTGGGACAGCACGGAGCTGGGCTCGCTGAACAAGCTCACCTGCGGCGGCTCGGCCGTTCCTCTGCGGGTGCTGGACGCCTACGAACGGCGCGGGCTGCACTTCTCCAACGGTTACGGCATGACCGAGACCGCCCCGGGCGCCACCACGCTGCCGGCGGCACGGTCCCGGGAGAAGGCCGGTTCCTCCGGTCTGCCGCACTTCTTCACCGACGTCCGGGTGGCGGACCCGCTGGAGCCCGTTCCCGGCCCGGCCGCGCCGGGAACGGTGGGGGAGATCCAGATCAAAGGCCCCAACGTCATCCGTGAATACTGGAACCGGCCCGAAGCCACCGCCGAGTCGTACACCCCGGACGGCTGGTTCAAGTCGGGCGACATGGGGTACACGGACGACGACGGCTTCGTCTTCATCTCCGACCGGCTCAAGGACATGATCATCTCCGGCGGGGAGAACATCTACCCGGCCGAGGTGGAGCAGGTGATCGCCGAGCTCGACGCCGTCGGCAGTGTGGCGGTGATCGGCGTGGCCGACGAGAAGTGGGGCGAGGTCCCGCGGGCCGTGGTGTCGCTGCGGGACGGGGCGCGGCTGACCGAGGAGGAGCTGCGCGCGCACCTGGACGGGAAGCTGGCCCGGTACAAGATCCCGAAGTCCGTGGTGTTCGTGGACCAGATGCCCAGGACTGCCAGCGGCAAGATCCGCAAGGCAGAGCTTCGGAAGCTGACCCAGGGCGCGGTGTAGCGGCCGCTTCCGCCGAAGCCAGAGGTCCGCCCGAACCGGGCGGGCCTCTGGCTTAGGCGATGGTGAAGATCCGAAGGAGTACCTGACCCGGTTCCCGAATCCCGGTTCCGACCGTGAGGCGGGTGTTGAGCCCGTCCAGGGCCGGGGCGGCGGTGGTCAGCCGCGGCCAGCAGCGGAAGTACACCAGGGTCGGGTCAACGACGGCGCCGGCGTTCAGCTGCTCGATGACCGCGGGGGAGCCGTGGCGCAGCGCGGTGTTGTGGACGAAGATCCGCTCCCCGCCGTCGCTTTCCAGGACGTAGCGGGCGTCCAGCTCCGTCAGGACCGGGCTGCGGAGGATCTGGTAGTCAGCGCCGCCGGGCAGGACGTTCCCGCTCAGGCCCGGACCGCGGAATGTCCCGCCAATAATGGGGACCATCCTGCAGTGCCCCTCCGGGGTCGGGCCGATGTCCACCGGCTGGCCGACCTGGACCGCCACCTCCATGAGGAACTCGAGCTCAGGGGCCCCGCCATGCGCGGCCATCACAGGATCCCCGCCGTCAGGCGGCTGGGGTGGCCGCCGCCGAAGAGGACCGTCTGACGGGCCACCACGGTCTCGGTTGCGTCGTAGGCAATGGCCCCGGTGTTGGGGTTGCGGTCCCAGCGCGGGTGGCAGCTGGAGGTGATCTGGACCCGCAGCCGTTCCCCGGGTGCCACTGTGAACGCCGTATGCCACAGGCTCACGGTGTACTCGTAGGTCCGGCCCGGTTCCAGGACGGAGGGTTCGTGTCTTGGCTGCCAGCGGCCGGTCCCGGCATAGCTGTCCCGCCAGGAGGCCCGAACAATGCCGTCGGCGATGCCCAGCGACGTGCCGTCCCCGTCCACCCGGCAAAGCCGGACCACGAAATCGGTGTCCACCGCCGTTGACGCGGCGAAGAACGTCGCCGTGACCTCGCCGAAGAGGGTGGTGGCCTCGGCGAACGGGGCCGTGGTGAAGGTCAGGACGTCCGCCCGAGCCTCCACTGCCGCCTGGTCCGCGGGGCCCGCGGGGAAGGCCCCGTGGATCATCGTGGCACCGCCGGCGGTGGGGACCGGGTCCAAGGGATCATAGTCGTAGCTTCGCGACCCGGTCTCGCCCGGACCGTCCGCCAGTGCGCCGCCTGCGCCCAGGAACCAGGAACGGGTGCGTACCGGCGTGGGGAGTTCGTCGAAGCCCCGCCACCGGTTCTCGCCCATGAAGTACAGCAACACCGGCGGCACGGCGCGGAGGCCCGCGGAATCGTCCTTGAGGACGGCGTCGAACCAGGCGGTCTGGAGAGCCGAGAGGTCACCCAGGCCGTTCAGCGACGCCTGCGGCGGCCGCGGTGCCAAAGCTGACGTCCAGGTAGGTGCCCGAGAAGTTGGTGTGGGTCCACGGGCCCATGATCAGCCGGGGCGCGGCGCCGTTCCCGGTCCGGCTGCGTTCCACCTGGCGTTGGTATTGCGTGAGCGTGCCCGGGGCGAAGATGTCGAACCAGCCGCCAATGTGCAGGGTAGGCAGGTCCACCGCCTCCGCGGACGCGGCGTCCCAGCGCCGGGTCGCGGGGCTTCCGGGCGGTTCGGCCGCCGAGGGCAGGACGTGCTGACGCATGAAGGTGCCCAGCGCCGGCCGGAGGTCGCGGACCGGGAGGACGCCGAAGGCGGTGCCGTCGGCAAACAGCCGGTCCAGGTCCAGCCAGGACTGCAGCTCCTTGCCCTGCCGTTCCGGGTCATCGGCGAACTCGCGTGCCACCTCGTTGGCGGCGATCGAGGCGTGCCCCCAGGAGAGCCGGCTGCCCAGCTCGAAGGCGCCGCCGCGGTACAGCGCGCCGTCGTTCGCGTCGGCGCCGGCGGAGACCCCCAGTGCCAGGGCGCCCAGCGCCGCCGGGGATCGGGAGGCGGCCCGCCACTGCGTCTCGGCGAAGTAGGACCGGCCCCACATGCCGACGCGTCCATCCGCGTAGGGCAGCCGCGCGGCCCACTCCACGGTGTGGGCGCCGTCGTCGGCCTCGTGCTCGGAGGGAACGAAGTCCCCTCGGAGCCGAAGCGGCCGCGGCAGTCCTGCAGGATGACCACATAACCGGCGGCGGCCACCGTGGCGGGGTTCAGGTAGGCGGAATTCACGGCGAGGTCCCGGCCGTACGGGGTGCGGGTCAGCAGCACGGGGCTGGGTTCGCCGTCCGCCGGCCGGTACACGGTGGAGCGCAGCACCACACCGTCCGGCATGGGTGTTTCGACGTCGGTTTCGATCAGAACGGGGCGGGGGGTCACAGTCGGGTCCTTTGGCTGGAAGCGTTCGGTGGAAGACGAAAGCCCAAGGGGCCGGAACGCCGGGGCGTCCCGGCCCCTTGGGGCGCCGGTGGGCGGATCAGCGGGTGCGCAGCGCGGCGGCCGTCCCCAGTTCCTCGGTGGGCACCTTGTAGGTTTCCTTGACCCAGATGGCGGTCACCACCGCGGAGGCGAGGCAGCAGGCGGCGGTGAAGGCGGCCACGGGGACCCAGCCGTCCGGGCCGGGCCGGACGATGGCTGCGGCGATGGCGGGGGCGAAGCCGGTGACGATCAGGCCGAGCTGGGAGGCGGTCGCGGCCCCCGAGTAGCGGATCCTGGTCGGGAACATCTCCGCCGTCATGGCCGGCCCGAGCGGGTTGACCATGCCGTAGCCGACCGTCATGAAGAGGATGCCGGTGGCGAAGATCAGCGGGACGGACGCGACGCTGATGGCCCAGAAGTAGGCGAAGGCTGCCACCGCGCAGATGAGGTTGCCGGCGATGAACACCGGTTTGCGGCCGATCCGGTCCGCGAGGACGCCGGCGTAAGGTTGGGCGATGATGCCAAGGGCCGCCGTGACGATGGTGACCGCCAGCATGGCCGCGGACGGGACGCCGAACTTCCCGGTGGCGTACGCCAGCCCAAAGGCCGCGAAGACCGAGGAAACGACGCTCCACAGGCCGAAGAAGATGACCTTGATGATGGTGCGCCAGTGGTCGCGCAGGACCGCCTTGAGCGGCAGTTCGCCGCCGTCGTCCTCCTTGGCTGCCTCGAAAACCTCCGACTCGGGCAGGCGCAGGCGGATGTACAGGCCGACGGCCACCACCAGGACGCTAGCCAGGAAGGGCAGGCGCCAGCCCCAGCTCAGCAGGTCATCCTGTGGTAGGAGCGAGACGGCCAGGAAGGCCAGCGAGGCGAGCATGATGCCGGCGACGGCGCCGGTGTTGACCCAGCTGCTGTAGAAGGCGCGCTTGTTGCTGGGGGCGTGTTCAAGGGTCATGGTCACGGCGCCCACCGATTCGCCGGCCGCCGAGGCGCCCTGCAGGGCGCGCAGCAGGACCAGTAGCACCGGGGCGGCTGCACCGATGGCCGCAGCGGGCGGCAGGCAGCCGATGAGGAAGGTGGCCACGCCCATCAGGACCAGGGTCAGGACCAGCATCTGGCGCCGGCCGATCCGGTCGCCGAAGTGGCCGATGACGCCTCGCCGCCAGGGGCCGAACCACGTAGCCGATGCCGATGGTCGCCATGGACAGGAGGGTGCCCAGGGCCGGATCAATTCCGGGGAAGAAGATCTTGTTGAAGATCAGCGCCGAGGCTGACCCGTAGATGAAAAAGTCGTAGTACTCCAGCGTGCTGCCAATGAAGCTGGCGGTGGCGGCGCGGCGTGCATTGCGGGTTCCCTCACGGGAATCGGGGTGGGCCTGGGCCAACGACGGCGACAACGGCGTCGATGGAACGGCGGGACCAGCGGTCATTGCGGATCTCCTTGGAAGCGGGTGGCGGATGCCGGGGATAAAGAAGCGGGGCTCGCAAGCTGAGGTTGGGTGCGGTGGAGGCTGTGGCCTTCGTCACCTTGCGCCAATAGTATGCAGTTCTATCACCGAGCGTCAATGAATCTGCACAATAAAAATATGCAGAGTGAACGGCTGGCATGATGGAGGCGTGATGAGCGAGCGCCCGGCCCCGGCGGCCGGAATGGACCCTGACTTGGCCATTGACTTTCCCCGCCCCTCTAAGGCGCCCTCCACCCAGCATCAGCTGGTCACGCTCTTGGTGGATTTCTGGTTCGACGGCGGCGACTGGCTGCCCTCGCGCCTGATCGCGGCGCTCGCCGCCGGACTCGGAATCACGCCCTCGGCGACGGCGAGTGCGCTGAGCCGTTTGGCCTCGCGCGGCGTCGTCGAACAGTCGAGCGCCGGGCGCACCTCCCGGTACCGGCTGACGCAGGGCGCACGCAACCGCCTGCGCCACGGTCTGCAGCAGGTGGCCGACTTCGGCGAGCAGTCCCGGGGCTGGGACGGGCAGTGGACTGTCATCGCCTTCTCCGTCCCGGAGTCCTCCCGCGACGTGCGCGAACTGCTGCGCTCCCGGCTTCGCTGGCGCGGGTTCGCCCCGGTCTTCGATGCGCTCTGGGTCTCCCCGCGGGACCACGCGGAGGAGCTGGAGGCCGTCTGCCGCGGCTACGGGGTCGAGGACTTCGTCATTTTCCGCACGGCCGAGTCCAGCCTCCGGGGCAAACGGCTCGCGGCCGCCTGGTCGCCGCAGGAAGTCGGAGCCCAGTACCGGCCCTTCACGGAAAAGTTCACGCCGTGGCTGGGCCGGCTGGCGGAGGGGTCCGTCACCCCCGAGGAGGGCTTCGTGGTCCGGACGGAACTCATGGACGCCTGGCGGGCCTACCCGTGGAGTGACCCGGACTTACCGGCGGAACTGCTGCCGGAGGCGTGGCCCCGGGCCGAGGCCAGGGATCTGCTGGTGCGCCTCTACGACGGCCTCGCCGTTCACGCGCTCCGGCACGTCGAGGATGTCGTGGGGCGGGAGGCTCCAGAGCTGTCGGGAACGGCCCGGACGCTGTCCATGGGGGCGTAGCCGGCCCCTGCCTTAGTGGATGAGGGCCAGGAGCACGCCGACGGCCATGAACAGCACGCCGAAGACGCGGTTGAGGATGCGCTGGCCGCGCGCGTCGTGCGTGAATCGCTGGAAGGACTTGGCGGCCGCGGCGAAGAAGAACCACATGACCAGGATGTCGATCACGATCACGGTCAGGGACAGCACCAGGTACTGCGGCAGCAGCGGCTGGTCCGGGCGGATGAACTGCGGCATGAACGCCAGGAAGAAGATGATCGCCTTCGGGTTCAGCAGGTTCACCCAGAGGCCGCGGCGGAACATGGACAGCGCCGGCTCGTTCCGCAGGGCCGCGGCTTTCTCCTGGTCCAGGTCAGGCTTGTGGCGGAACTGCTGGATGCCCAGGTACACCAGGTACGCGGCGCCGGCGTAGCGGATGATGTTGAACGCCAGCGGCGAGCTGGCCACCAGGACGCCGACGCCGAGGGCCACGATCAGGATGTGCAAAACCAGGGCCGCCTGCTGGCCCAGGATCCCCCAGATGGCGCGCCGGAAGCCGGAGTTGAGCGAGTTGCTCATGGTGTTGATGGCGCCCGCGCCGGGCGTGAAGCTGATCAGGACGCCGGCGCCGACGAGGGCCAGCCAGAGGGAAAATTGCACCCGCCAAGCTTACGGTTCGCCGCTGCCGGCGCCCGCATCCGGGCCACTGATCAGTCCCGGCGGCCGTAACTGAGGATCATATTGCCCTTGCTGGTCTGCTCGGAGGACTGCAATTCCAGCCGGCTGAGCGGGTCGCCGTCGTTGAAGAGCTTCCGGCCGCTGCCGGCCACCACCGGGTGGACGATCAGCATGAGGCTGTCCAGCAGGCCGGCGAAGAACAATTGGCGGACCAGGGAGATGCTGCTGAAGACGCCGATGTCGCCGCCGTCGCCCTGCTTGAGCTCCTTTACGAAGTCCTCCAGCGGGCCCTGGATCAGCTGCGAGTTCTGCCAGGCGAGGTCCCCGCTGAGGGTCCGGGAGGCCACGTACTTCGGCAGCGGGTTGATGAAGGCGCCGAAGTCGTCATCGGCCTGTGCGTTAGGCCAGTACTCCGACCACTGCTGGTAGCCGACCCGGCCCAGCAGCCCGGCGTCGATTCGGCCCATCATCTCGCCCATGCCGGCCCCCAGTTCCGCGTCGAAGCTGTCGAACTGCCAGAGGAACGGGTCCTCCACCACGCCGTCCACCGAGCTGAACAATCCGGCCGTTACCTTGCGCATCCGCTCTCCTCACATCGGGTCAATGCCTGCACCCTAGCGGCAGATCCACGCGGAGGGAATGGGTTCCGGACGGCCGGGTTGCCTCCGGCGGCCGGACGGTCGGGGTACCCGGGCCGACGGCCCCGGTACCCCGCGGCATCAGCCGTTGGTGGCGGGAGCGCCGGCGTCGTTCTGACCCGTGCCGCCGTCGCCGTCGCCGTCACCGTCACCGGGGCCGCCGTGGCCACCCGGTCCACCCTGCCCCATGTCGTCGGTGCCGGTCACGGTGAAGTTGCCGTCCAGCAGGACGGTGGCCCGGGTGCCGTCGGCCTTCGTGATGTGGGCCTCGTAGGTGGCGCCGTCGGCATCGGTTTCCATTCGGTCGATCGTCGCTCCGGGCTGGGCTGCCGTGACGGCGGCTTCGACCTTGGTTGCGGTGTCGCCGGTGAGTACTTCCTCGGTCTTGCCGTTGGCCTGGTGCGGTCCGCGCTGGCCGCCGTCGGACCCTGCCGCCCCGTATCCGCCCGCCGCGGTGCCGCTTGTGGCGCTGGACGACGTCGATCCGGTGTTGTCTGCCGCCATCGCCGGGACGGCCGCACCGACAGCGCCGCCGCCGATCACCGCCGCCAGCATGATGGCCGCCGTGGTCCTGTTGATTTTTGCCATGTGTTGCTCCTTTCCTGGAGCCCGGAATCCGGGCCAGCCGGTCTTTGCGGCTGAATCCAGCGTCGCCCGCGCAGATAGGGCAGGACTTTGGCAGCACTGTGGCATTCCTGTGCAGGTGCGGCTGCGGGTTTCTGATGCTCCGGCAACGGGCGTAAGCCGTGTGGGCGGCCGTGATGACAAGGGTGTCACTCCCAACGAGCGCATCAAGAACCTGGTCGAACTGAGGACGCATGGACCTGGCACCGGCTGCTCCGTGGTCGATTTAGAGGTCATCCCGTCGAACGCCCGCGGCCAGAAGTGTGCCTGCTGTCGATGGGTGGGCGGCTACCGTGTCGGAGCGCGGGCCTTGCCGTTCAGTTGGCCGTGCCCGCTGTCAGGGTGTCTCATAACTAACAACGAATACCCCTATTTGCCCGCATGGTTTCGAGACGTAGTTATGAGAATCGAAGGCGCTACGAAGAGCCTCGAGAAACGGCGGAATCCGGGCGCCGTCATCGCGCCCGCGGCCAGGTGCAATGAGACGTCTTGTATCCCAAGGGTTTTGAGGCAACCTGCCGTGTAGCGTTCAGGGAACCGTCACCAGGCAATTTTGCGAGCGGGGTATACGGGACACCTCAAACTGCTCTACTGTATCGCAGCAGGTCAAAGGCGGGCTGTCGCAGTAGGGGACCGTCTAACGGGACAGAGCAGCCTGGGGCCCGGCATAAGCTGAAGCCCGAGACATTTGAGACAAGCTCAGAATATGGGGGATTGACTTGAGCGATTACGGTGAGGACTATCTGCGGCGCCTACTCGACGCTGTTGGCCGCTTCGAGGCCGCGTTTAACGCCTGGATGGAAACGCAGCAGGAATCGGATCATCTTTCTTCTCGAGGCCTCCTTCCGACCGTTTGGGCAAAAGACGGACAAGACCTTGCTCTCGTACGCCGCCTCGAACTCGATGTCGCAGAGGCCGCAGGGCTGGCCGCACGCGCGGTCGCCGTCACCGGGGCATACATCTCTGTCGCAGGGATTGGTGTTATCGACCCGATTTCCAACTGGTCATTCATGTCATCACCTAAGGCACCGCTTGCACCCCGTGATATTCGAATGACGACGGCCAACGTCAAAGGCCGGCTAGAAGCAATGCTCATCGACGCCCAAGCCACTTCGGACTCGAGTTTGCCAAGCTTTTCTCCCGCCCAGCTTCACCCCGTCATCTGGGCGGGTGCAGCTGCGCACTGGACAACTCACCAGTACAGAGTCGCCGTCCGTGAAGCTGCCGAAGGGCTTACAGTTCACTGGAAACAGAAGCTTAGACGCAACGATGTAGACGACACCGTGTTCTGGCAACAGACCTTGTCAGCAGGGGACGCGGTTGATGGCAAACCCAAACTCGTGTGGCCCGGCCCCGCCGAGGACAAGACGGCCAGGAGTATGCGTGGTGGCCTTGAACCACTTGCCAAAGCTTTGAACGCTCTGGCTACCGGGCTGAATCTGACTGTCCGGAACGTCACCACCCACACTAGAGACGAGCTCACCGAGCAGCAGGCGATGGAGCGCCTTGCCGCCTACAGCTTTCTTGCCCAACTGCTCGATCAGTGCCAGATTGAGCGTTTCGAGAGTGATGCCGCCCGGTAGGCGATCGGTTACGGCGCTACTAGCCCTAGGCCAGATTCCTAGGCGTATCGACTCGGGCGGCTACGATGCTCAGCGCGCCGCTAAGCAGAACGCTGAGAGCAAGTACGCCAAGGCCGCAAGCAACGGCTATCCCGAAGGCATCAGGTTCGGCGACAGAGTCAATGACGGGCTCTTGGTAGTACCAGATCGTGTACCACGCGTTCATTCCGAAGACGCCGATGAGTACAGTTACGATCCAAGAAACGACTGCCAGATGCCAAACTTTCACGCTTCCCCCAAGTACTAGCCTCCGAAAAGCCTAGCCGTAGCTAGAGAGTTGCCCGACCGACCTCCACGGCGTTTGGTAAGGGATCCTCAAACGGACGGGTTTGCAGCGCCCTTCTTCCTGATTGAGACCAGAGCTAGGGCAACTGCTCCCCCTGCGATCGGCAGAGCCATTATGAACGCACCGCTGCCCAGATTTGTAAGGACCCCACCTAGAGGGTAGGTCGCACCAAGCCACCCGACCGCCACCAACGTAGCCCTTCCGACAGTTGAACGGGGGCGACCAAGCGCCGCAATAAGGCTCACCAAGAGGCACCAGACGCCGGCTATTAAGAATATAAACGCACCGACGAACGCAAGACGGTCGGCCGTAAACGCAGCAACAAAATTTACGAAGCCAACTAGCCCCAGGACGACTCCAAGAAGCAGAAGCCCCAGCTCCGACACTAAGAGGGCCGGGCGTTCGATAAGGGACGTGACCATGAAACGACCCTAATTGGAGCAGCCACGACTGGCCATAGCAACTCGGATTCGGTGAAAACCCCGAAGCTGTCCCGTTTAGGGATCCCCTTACGAACACCTGAACCGACCTCCAAGTCGGACTCGAGGTGTCTCATAACCTCAGTGCCTCAAAACCCAAGGGCTTCGAGATGCCTGCGTGCGGCAGACGGGCGTGAGCTATCGGCGGTCTCCCGCGGTGCTTTTAGTCATTGCCAGAGAGGTCGCCACACCCAGAACCAGAGAAATCGCGACCGCAATGGTGAACGGCATATTTCCGTTCACCCAGAGGCAAGAGAACAGCGAGAATGCTGCTACTGATAGCCCCGCGAGAATGGACAGTGTAGTGGTCCTGCTCTTGGTCCCCATGCGGCGAGTATACGACCGGGTCGCACAGATCCCACGGGCCGGGCGCCTGTCGTGATCAAGGCGATCTGAGCACGACCGCGCCGAAGGTGCCGGCGCTGATGAGACCTTGGATGATGAGCGCGGCCGGGCGGACGTCGCCGGTGTAGATGGAGGCCAGTGCGGGTGCCAGGGCGAGGACGGTGAAGTCGAGTCCGCGCAGGAGGGATCCGATCTGTGCCTGGGGGATTGGTCCGAACGGGGTTTCAACCGGAGGTACGGACCAATCAGATACGGGGCGCGTCGCGCATCGCACTGCCCCTGCACCCATCCCGATCCCTGACAGGGCCCCGAGAAGAATCAGGGCAGGTCCTGCTACGCCCAGCAGCACCAGGATTCCGGCCAGGCACGTCATCCAGGCACTTATGGCCAGAGCAGGCATGAATGCCCGACTGGCGCGGCCCCATGGCGGGGAGATCGGCAGCAATGAGTCCAGCCCGGGGACGAGTGCTGCTTGGCGGGCCACCGTGCCGGCGCCCGAGCTGACGGCGCAGCAGGCGATAGCGATGACTCCGATTTGAGCGAGTGCCGGCAATCCGTGGTCGACGAGCAGCGTTACGATGACGACCCCCAGCCATGACAACGGCAGGGCAAGGGACGGTTGAAGGCGGAGGAAGGCCGCGGTGTCAGCACGGACCAGGGCGCTGACTGGGCCCCGGGCGGGGCGGCTGTAGAAACGGGCGGCCCGCCGAGCGGACCCGATCCGTCGCACCCCCTGGAATGCGCGCAGCAGTTCGTTGGTGTCCATGAAGAACAGTGAGGACTGTGCATGGCCGGCCACCGCACCACCGCGAATGAGATCAGCCCCGCGGACCTGACCCGCCCTGGAGGCCACCACGCCGAGGAGGAGGGCCGCGGACAGGGTTGCCAGCGTCAATGCCCAGAGCGAGCCAGTCAGGGAGGGTAGAACTGCGCAGGGTATGAGCGCTACGGCCGCGGCAAGGCGGCGGAGCCTCGGGGAGACGACCCCGAGCTGCATCAGTCCGGCTAATGCGACGGCCACGACGGTGACTGCCCCGAAGGTCGATGATCCCAGCAGGTGCTGCGGGAAAGTGCGGTGCCCGGAGGTCAGGACGCTGAAGGGCAGGAACGCGGCCGCGGCCCCAAATCCGCTGAGGATGCTGCGGCGAAGGAAAGGAGGCAGCACCATCGGCCGCCTGTCCACCGGCAATGGTAACCACCACTGCCCTTCGGGGCCGGAGACCATGATGGGACCCATCCTCCGGGCGAGCACCATGACGGCGCTGAGTGCGGCGTAAACGATGAGTGTCCACAGCGCCGGAGCGGGAATCGACGGCCAGTGGGCGCTGATGTGAACGCTCCCGACCGCCCCGCGGCTGGTGATCGCATCCTTCACGCTGATCACCACTGAGACGGCCAGAGCGCCGGCGCAGCCCAAGGCAAGGCCATAGCTGTAAAGATCCGTGAACAGGTCCTTGAAGGATGTTCGGGACCGGTTGTACCTGCGGGATGAATGCCGGGTAAAGGACACGATGTCTGCCGACAGGTCCCGGGTAGATCCGGCAGCGGCCCCCTCCGCCAGGGTCTGGGCTTCAACTCCGGGCAATGGTCGAAGCTCCCTGCTCGGGCTTGACTTCGTTGACGACGTCGTCGATCACCAGGCAGCGTGAGGCCACAGAAACAAGGAGAGCTGGATCGTGAGTCACCAGCAGGACCGCTCCGCCGTCCTGCGCGTGCCCGGCAATCCTATGGGCCAGGGCGTCGCGCATCAGTGGGTCCAGCCGCTGCTCGGGCTCATCAAGAATCATCAAAGTCGAGGGACGCATCAGCCCGGCTGCCAAGAGCAGGCGTCGCCGCTGTCCGGACGAAAGAGCATCCGGCACGACGTCGGCCCGGCCCTCCAACCCAAAGAACTCAAGCTCCGCGTTCACAGTCCGGTCCGGGTTTTCCATTGAATGTCCGCGGGCCACCAGGAGCAGGTGCTCACGGACCGTCAGGGAGGGAAAGAACAGGTCATCATCAAACACCGCGGCAACACTGCGTCGAAACCGCACGGCATCAGGGCTCACCGGGACGCTCTGGATAGTGACTGTGCCGGATAAGGGGAGCTGTCGTCCAGCGATGGTCCGGGCGACCGTGGACTTCCCTGCCCCATTGAGGCCGACCACGCCGAGGACCTCCCCGGGACGCAGATCCACCGTGACCTCACCGCATACCGGGGAATCCGCGTAGCCCGCCAACAACCGCTCAACCTTAAGAACTGCCCCCAGATCAGCCATCCAGCCAGCCTACCGGCGACGGCGGTGGCCACGTCGCGTCATGGCTTGATACGGGAGCCCACGGTCCCCCGCCGCGTCATTCGGCACGGAAACGACGCCGTATCCTCCTTGGGCTACCGGTCCGTCGCCTTCGACGATGGAATAGGGCGTCGACGGTCTCGAGCATTACTTCGATCGAAGCGAAAATCAGGTCCATGATCATGTTGCAGTCCTTCAGTGGGAAAGTTGGGTGTCCTAACGGGTCCCCATCCGATGCGTTGTCTCTGGCGCCGCTGTAGCCCGGTTTTAGAACGGTGATGTCGCCGTGAAATTTAGTCGTTCTTAGGGAGCTGGGGGAGCGGGTACTATCCAGAACCCGGCGACCGCCCCGCTGGCGGGACCGGTAGTCGGATAGAACGCATGGACCTGAACCGGTCCCCTTGAAAAATCGATCTCTGCGCGGGTGGCCTTTCCGCAGTCGAGAGACAGCTCAAATTCGTGGCCGTCCAGAATGCCGGCCTGGGAGATTGAAAGATGTGCCCTCGGCATACCCGCGCAGGCCGCCGTCACTGAATACGTTCCCTCAGCGAGGACGCTCACTGATTTGCGGAATCCGTCTCCACTTAGGCGGCCGATGCCTTCCAAAGAGGCATTTTCCGGACGGTCGCCGAGCAAGGCGCCAAGGGCGGTGAAGTTCCGGTTCTCGACGTTTCCAAGGTCAGGGGCAGAAGGCAGCCGCGATGAGGCTGGCCGGGTTGTCCTCGAAGGCGTTGCGGCCGGACTTGGGCCATCATCGGCATATTCACAACCTGACAGGCCCGGAAGAATGCAAGCCCAAACCAGCAGCAGCGTAGCCGAACGTGACTACGTCATTCTTCCCCCGAGTAGTGACACGCCCCGAGCCTACTGGGGACACGGCGGAAATGCCCCGAATTGGCCGTCAGCGACGCTGGCGGGCGCGCGGTTCGGCACGGCATCAGTCCATAGGTCAGTGAACCCGCCAAAGTCTCATAACCTCGTTGTCTCAAAACCCTAGGGTAATGAGACGGGTGACTGGCATTGAGGGCTACAGGTCTTAATACGACGAGAACTTTGCCGATCGTTCGTTAGCGGTCGGCGGCCACGAACTCGGTTGTTGGCGCGGACCCCGTCTGGAGTGGGCGCGACCTCAGGCGCGGGCGATGATCTCGCCGTTGGGGATCAGGAACCAGCCGTCGTCGGTGGATCCCCAGCGGTGCCAGCCCGCGGAGATCCGGGCCAGATCCGCCGGAGTGGCGAAGCCGTACTCGACGGCCTGCTCCGCGAAGGAGGAATGCAGCACCCGTTCGCCCCAGACCCGGGCCTGCCAGCGCCGGGTCTGGCCGGTGGCGTAGAGCCAGTTGCTGCTGGAGGGCGCGACGTCGGTGAAGCCCGCGGACTGCGCCCAGGACACCAGCCGCCGCCCCGCGTCCGGTTCCGCGCCGTTCTTGCGGGCGATCCGCTGGTACAGCTCCATCCATTCGTCGAGTTCCGGGACGGCCGGGTACCAGCTCATGCCGTGGAAATCGGCGTCGCGGGCGGCGACGATGCCCCCTGCCTTGGCCACCCTCCGCATTTCCCGCAGCGCGGCCACCGGGTCGGTGAGGTGCTGCAGGACCTGGTGGGCGTGGACGACGTCGAAGCTTTCGTCCTCGAAGTCCAGGTCGTAGAGGTTGCCGGCCACGAACCGGGCGTTGGCGGTGCCGCGTTCGGCGGCCAGCGCGGAGGCGTGGGCGATCACCTCGGCCGAGCGGTCCAGCCCGGTCACCTCCCCGGGAGCCACCAGGGCGGCGAAGTCGCACGTGATGCTGCCCGGGCCGCAGCCGACGTCGAGCACAGAAACGCCCGGGGTCAGGTGCGGGAGTACGAATGCCGCGGAGTTCTCCGCCGTGCGCGACGCGTGGGCGCGGACCACGGATTCGTGGTGGCCGTGTGTGTAGACATCCTCGGGCTGTTCGGCGCTCATGGCCACAGGCTACGCGCTTCCGGCCGCTTCCTCGCCTGCCCGGACCGTGGCGGAGATCATCGCGGTCAGGAACCGGGTGGCCACCTCCAGTTCCTCCGGGGTGAAGCGTTCCATTGCGGCCCCCATGTGGCGGGCCAGCGGCAGGAACATGGCGCCGCCGTCGTCGAAGGCCTTGGCCGTCATCCTCAACTGGACCTGCCGGCGGTCCGTGCCCTCGCGTTCCCGCACCACGTGGCCGGAGCGGTCCAGCCGGTCGATGAGCGCTGTGGTGGCGGGGGAGCTGAGATGCAGTTCCCGGCGCAGCACCCCGGGCGTGACCACCTGGTTCTTGGCGGTGTGCTCCATGATCACGGACAGGGCGTTGAGGTCCGTCCGGTGCATGTCGTTCCGGGCGCCGGCGGCGTCGACGTAGCGGTTGGCCTCGAGGCTGAACTCCTGGAGCAGCCGGACCAGCGGCGACGGCTCCCCGGGGCCGCCCTGCGGTGGAACATCTGCTGACACTGTCCGCTCACCTCCTCGTACGATTCGTCCCCCCGGCGCACCTGGCGCCCCACGGAGTTTACTCCAGGGGACTGGGCGGATCCCTGGCAGGAAAACCATCCCGATTTATCTAGCCAGACACTTATATCCATCATGGAGATAATCTATGATTTACTGAAGTCTACTCCGTACCGCCCCCAGAGAAGGACGCCATGAAAACCAAGCGGCAAAACTCGACCCGTGTACCGTTCTGGCTCCGCTGGCTGGTGCCCGTCCTGCTGGTGGTCACGTGGCTGGCCATCGCCGGCATCGGCGGCCCCACCTTCGGCCGGCTGAGCGAAGTCTCCTCCAACGACCAGGCCTCCTTCCTCCCGGCCGGCGCCGAGGCCACGGAAGCGCAGGACTGGCAGGCCAAGTTCCGCGACTCCAAGGAGATCCCCGCCGTCGTCGTGATCGAAAGCGACGCCGCGTTCACCCCCGCCCAGCTGGGCCAGGCCGCCGCACTCAAGGGCAAACTCGAGGAGCTCAAGGCCGGCAGCAGCGTGATCGGGCCGATCCCCTCCAAGGATGCGAAGGCCGTGCAGTTCGTGGTCCCCATCGCCTCCTCCGACGAGGTCAAGAACGTCATCAAGGAGGTCCGCGACGAGGTCAAGGCCTCCGCTCCTGAGGGCATGCAGACCTTCGTCACCGGCCCGGCGGGCCTCACGGCTGACCTGGTCGGCGCATTCGCCGGCATCGACGGCATCCTCCTGCTCGTGGCGCTAGGGGCCGTGTTCGTGATCCTCCTGGTGGTCTACCGGTCCCTGTTGCTGCCCATCGCGGTGCTGTTCACGTCCGTGTTCGCCCTCTGCGCCGCCATCCTGCTGGTCTTCGGCATGGCCAAGCTGGGCTGGATCCAGCTCAACGGCCAGAGCCAGGGCATCCTGTCCATCCTGGTGATCGGCGCCGCCACCGACTACGCCCTGCTCTACGTGGCACGGTTCCGCGAGGCCCTGACGCACACCACCAACCGCACCGCCGCCGCGCTCACCGCGTGGAAGGCCGCGTGGGAGCCGATCCTGGCCTCCGGCGCCACTGTGATCATCGCTCTGCTCTGCCTGCTCTTCTCCGACCTGAACTCGAACAAGGCGCTGGGCCCGGTGGCGGCCGCCGGCATCCTCTGCTCGCTCTTCGCCGCGCTCACCCTGCTGCCGGCCATGATGGCGCTGCTGGGCCGCGCCGCATTCTGGCCGTTCCGGCCCAAGGTGCTCCCCGAGGAGGAGCGCGAGCCGGAATTCGTCACCGGACTCGAGGGCCAGAAGGGCCTGTGGCGGGCCACCGGCTCGCTGGTTTCCCGCCGGCCGCGCATCGTCTGGGTGGCCTCGGTCCTGCTGCTGGTGGTCGCCGCCGCGGGTGTGCTCCAGCTCAAGGCCAACGGCGTCCCGCAGACCGCCGTCATCCTCTCCGCCTCGAATGCGGTGGACGGCCAGAAGGCTCTGGCGCGCCACTTCGACGCCGGCAGCGGCAGCCCCGCCGTGATCGTCACCGACCAGGCCAAGGCCCAGGACGTGCTGGCCAAGACCAAGGCCACGGACGGCGTGGGTGATGCGTACCTGGTGGCCGACGGCGGCGCCCCCGTCATCCCCGGCGCCCCCGGTGCCGCCACCGAACCCGCGGTCCGCGACGGCCGGGTCCTGATCAACGCCACCCTGAACGACGCCGCCGACTCCAACGAGGCCGAGAACGTCGTCGTCGAACTCCGCAAGGAGCTCAAGACCATCGACAGCGGCGCGCTCGTCGGCGGGGTGACGGCCACGGCGCTGGATACCAACACCACGGCCCAGCGCGACCTCGTCACCATCATCCCGGTGGTCCTGGGTGTCATCCTGGTCATTCTGATGCTGCTGCTCCGCTCCGTCCTGGCGCCGGTGCTGCTGGTGGCCTCGGTGGTCCTCTCCTACGGTGCCGCGATGGGTGTCTCCGCAGTCGTGTTCAACCACGTCTTCGGCTTCCCGGGGGCGGACGCCACCGTCCCGCTGTTCGGCTTCGTGTTCCTCGTGGCCCTGGGCGTGGACTACAACATCTTCCTGATGAGCCGGGTCCGCGAGGAATCCATCAAGCACGGGACCCGGCCGGGCATCCTGCGCGGTCTGGGCGTCACCGGCGGCGTGATCACCTCCGCCGGCGTGGTCCTGGCCGCCACCTTCGCCGCCCTGGGCGTCATCCCCATCATGTTCCTGGTGCAGCTGGCCTTCATCGTGGCGTTCGGCGTGCTGCTGGACACGGTCCTGGTCCGGTCCCTGCTGGTCCCGGCCCTGGCCTACGACCTGGGCCACCGGATCTGGTGGCCCAGCAAGCTGGGCCGGGCAGAAACCGACCGTGCGGCACGGGCCCAGGTTTCACAGCCCGAGCCGGAAGCCGCGGAGGCGGGAGTCCGCTAAGACCTTCCCCGGCCGCAGCCGCCGTCACCGGACCTGGTTCCCCCACCAGGCAACCGTGGCGGCGGCTGCCTCGTTAAGGGGCGTCCAAGCGCAGGGAAACGGCCCTGTCGCCGCCCGGGGTCCCTCGATAGACTGCCCCTGCGCCCGAGCGGGCGCGCACGCCTGCAGGAGGGATCCATCCATGTCTGACAATCACGGTGAGTTTGATCGAACGGCAGCAGAAGAAGCGCGGCATGATGCAGCCGCCCCGACCGGCGAGGAGGCGGGCCTCGAGGCCGACGCCGGCCAGTACGTCGAGGGCGACTACGGCAACGCCGGCGTGACCGGGGAGAACCCGGCCGGCGCCCCGGAGGGCGAATACGCCGAGGGTGACTACGGCAAGGCCGGCGTCGCCACCGGCTCCGCGGTCGGCGCCGAGGAAGGCGACTACCCGGAGGGCGACTACGGCAAGGCCGGCGCCACGGGCCCGGACGCCGTCGCCGGCGACGAGGGCGAATACGAGGAGGGCGACTACGGCGCCGCGGGCGCCACCGGCCACCTCGCGGCCGGCGAGGCGCCCCGCCTCAACGAACACCGCGGCAGCGAACGTCGCGACGACGGAACCGGGCGCTAAGCGCGCAGAAGGACTTTTATGCGGGCCCGGCGGGGCCGTTCTCGCAGAGCGAAACGGCCGCCGGGGCACTCGCCCTGCGCACAGCGGAAATCGCAGCGGCGCCGAAATCCGCGGAATCCCGGGGTTGGGCGGAGCAAAACCGCCGACATCAGCGCCGCCGTCGTGCTCGAAAACGGTACCGCCAGCCAAAGTTGAGCGGATGAGGCTCAACTTTGGATTGACATCGGAATGAGCCTGCGTAGACTTGAGTGCAGAGCGCTCAACAAGTGGGCGCGCCTCGACAATCGACGGGCTCGATCCCGGGTTTACTCCCGGTCGCCGGGCCTCCGCCCGATGGCCGGGGGCAGCACGTTTCCAAGGAAGAAGGAAGCCACACATGTCACGAGCAGTAGGTATTGACCTCGGAACCACCAACTCCGTTGTTTCCGTTCTCGAAGGTGGCGAGCCCACCGTCATTGCCAACGCCGAGGGTGGCCGCACCACGCCGTCGGTCGTTGCGTTCTCCAAGTCCGGCGAGGTCCTGGTCGGCGAAATCGCCAAGCGCCAGGCCGTCAACAACATCGACCGCACCATCTCCTCGGTCAAGCGCCACATGGGCACCGACTGGACCATGGGCATCGATGACAAGAAGTACACGGCGCAGGAAATCTCCGCCCGTATCCTCATGAAGCTCAAGAACGACGCCGAGTCCTACCTGGGCGAAAAGGTCACCGACGCGGTCATCACCGTCCCGGCCTACTTCAACGACGCCGAGCGCCAGGCCACCAAGGAAGCCGGCGAGATCGCCGGCCTGAAGGTCCTGCGCATCGTCAACGAGCCCACCGCGGCCGCCCTGGCCTACGGCCTGGACAAGGGCAAGGAAGACGAACTCATCCTCGTCTTCGACCTCGGCGGCGGCACCTTCGACGTCTCCCTGCTCGAAGTGGGCAAGGACGAGGACGACTTCTCCACCATCCAGGTCCGCGCCACCGCCGGTGACAACCGCCTGGGCGGCGACGACTGGGACCAGCGCGTCGTTGACTACCTGCTGAACCAGCTCAAGGTCAAGGGCATCGACCTCTCCAAGGACAAGATTGCCCTGCAGCGTCTCCGCGAGGCTGCCGAGCAGGCCAAGAAGGAACTCTCTTCCTCCTCCAGCACCAACGTCTCCCTCCAGTACCTCTCCGTCACCCCCGACGGTCCGGTCCACCTGGACGAGCAGCTGACCCGCGCCAAGTTCCAGGACCTGACCAAGGACCTGCTGGAGCGCACCAAGAAGCCGTTCCAGGACGTCATCAAGGAAGCCGGCATCAAGCTCTCCGACATCGACCACATCGTGCTCGTCGGCGGCTCCACCCGTATGCCCGCCGTCTCCGAGCTGGTCAAGGAACTGGCCGGCGGCAAGGAGCCCAACAAGGGCGTCAACCCGGACGAGGTCGTCGCCGTCGGCGCCGCCCTGCAGGCCGGCGTCCTCAAGGGCGAACGCAAGGACGTGCTGCTGATCGACGTCACCCCGCTCTCCCTCGGTATCGAAACCAAGGGCGGCGTCATGACGCACCTGATCGAGCGCAACACCGCCATCCCCACCAAGCGGTCCGAGACCTTCACCACCGCGGATGACAACCAGCCGTCCGTGGCCATCCAGGTCTTCCAGGGCGAGCGTGAATTCACCCGCGACAACAAGCCGCTGGGCACGTTCGAACTGACCGGCATCGCCCCGGCCCCGCGCGGTGTGCCGCAGGTTGAGGTCACCTTCGACATCGACGCCAACGGCATCGTCCACGTCTCCGCCAAGGACAAGGGCACCGGCAAGGAACAGTCGATGACCATCACCGGCGGTTCCAGCCTCTCCAAGGAAGACATCGACCGCATGGTCCGTGACGCCGAGGAGCACGCAGCCGAGGACAAGGCCCGCCGCGAGGCGACCGACACCCGCAACACCGCCGAGCAGCTCGCCTACTCCGTGGACAAGCTGATCGCCGACAACGCGGACAAGCTGCCCGAAGAGGTCAAGACCGAGGTCCAGGCCGACGTCGACGAGCTGAAGAAGGCGCTTGAGGGCACGGACGACGCCGCCGTCAAGACCGCGTTTGAGAAGCTGCAGGCTTCCCAGACCAAGCTCGGCGAGGCCATCTACGCCCAGGCTGGTGCCGCTGAGGGTGCCGCCGGTGCCGAAGGTGCCCCGGCCGGCGAGAAGGCGTCCGACGAGGACATCGTCGACGCCGAGATCGTTGACGAAGACGAGAAGAAGTAATCATGCCGCACCACGGTAACGAAGCAGAGCACGCCGGCGAGGGCCCGGACGAGAGCCAGAAGCCGGTGGTCCACGACAACCGCAAGGTTGATCCGAAGACCGGCCAGGCCCGGCACCCTGACCAGGAACAGGCTGCGGCGGAGTCCGGATCCGGGGACGCCCTGTCCCAGGCCGAGGACATCCTCAACAGCGTGGACGTCCCGGCCGCGGACTCCGTGGCGCAGGGCGTCAACGCAGGGGAAGCGGAGGAACTGAAGAACGACCTCCGCCGCCTGCAGGCCGAGTACGTCAACTACCGCAAGCGCGTCGAACGCGACCGCGCCGTGGCAGGGGAGATGGCCGTCATCGGCGTCCTGAACTCCCTGCTCCCGGTGCTGGACGACGTCGACGCCGCCCGGCAGCACGGCGACCTGGCCGACGGCCCGTTCGCCGCGATCGCCGCGAAGCTGGAGAACGCGCTCAAGACCTACGGTCTGGTGCGCATCGATGAGACCGGTGTGGAGTTCGACCCCACGATCCACGAGGCCCTCATCCAGCAGCCCGGTGCCGACGTCGAAACCGACACGGTCAGCCAGGTCCTTCGCTCGGGCTACAAGTCCGGCGACCGGGTCCTGCGCGCCGCCCAGGTGATCGTGTCCGTCCCGGCGTAGCGTCACCACCGCGCCTTCGCGGATGAGGGGGCCCCGCCCTCTCATCCGCTCCGCCCTCCGCGCCCGCGGTCTTCTCGCCTAAGGTGAGTGGACATACTGCGCGCAGCAGACGATGGGCCCCGGGAGTGGCATCGGGCCTGTCGAAGCCGGGTGGCTGGGGATCGCAGATCCCCAGCCACCCGGCGAAGGGGCGGGGGCCCATCGTCTGCGAAGCGCACTCTGCACGACTTTTGAAAGGAAACGCCAGTGGCCAGCCAGGACTGGGTCGACAAGGACTTTTACAAGATCCTTGGTGTCGCCAAGGACGCTTCCGACGCCGACATTAAGAAGGCCTACCGGAAGCTCGCCCGGCAGCACCACCCGGATACCAACGCCGGGGATACCGCTTCGGAGAAGAAGTTCAAGGACATCTCCGAGGCCTACTCCGTGCTCTCCGACGCCGACGAGCGCCAGCAGTACGACGCCATCCGTGCGATGGGCGGCGGCGCCCGGTTTGCCCCCGGCGGCGCGGGCCAGCCCGGCGGCGGGGCGGGCTTCGAGGACCTCTTCGGCGGCCTGTTCACCGGCGGCGGCGGCCGCCACTCCGGCGGCTACAGCACCGCAGGCGGTATCCCGCCCGAATTCGCCGACCTGTTCGGCGGCGGCGGCCAGTCCTTCCAGCGCGGCCCGCAGAAGGGCGCCGACCGCACCGCGTCGACCAGCATCTCCTTCGCCGGTTCCATCCGCGGCACCACCATCGGCCTGCGCGAACCCGACGGCGAGGTCATCGACGTGCGGATCCCCGCCGGCATCAAGGATGGCCAGAAGGTCCGGGTCCGCGGCAAGGGCCAGTACAGCCCCGCCGGCAACGGCGACCTGATGGTTACCGTCTCGGTCAAGCCGCACGATTTCTACACCCGCGACGGCGACAACCTGCGCATCCACGTCCCCGTCACCTTCCCCGAAGCTGCCCTGGGCGCGGACATCGAGGTTCCGACGCTCGATGGCGACAAGGTCCGGGTCCGGGTTCCCGCGGGCACCCCCACCGGCCGGACGCTCCGGGTCAAGGGCCGCGGCGTCAAACACAGCAAGGCCACCGGCGACCTGCTCGTCACCATCGACGTCGCCGTTCCCAAGAAGCTGACCAAGGAAGCCGAGGACGCCGTTAAGGCGTTCGCCGCGGCCACCGCCGGCGAGGACGTCCGGGCAGGCCTGGCAGCCAAGGCCCGGCTGTAGGAGTCCAGCCATGGACATCGAGTTCGACCAGCCGATCTTCGTCATCTCGGTCGCCGCTGAACTGGCGGACATGCACCCGCAGACGCTGCGCCAGTATGACCGGCTTGGCATCGTCTCGCCCAGCCGCGCCCCCGGGAAGTCCCGCCGGTACTCGCAGCGGGACGTGAACATGCTCCGCGAGGTACAGCGGCTCTCCCAGGAGGGCGTCTCGCTCGAAGGCATCAAGCGGATCCTGCAGCTGGAGAACCAGGTCGCGGCCCTGCAGCACCGGGTCTCCGAACTTACCGAGGAGCTCAGCCGCCGCCGGCAGCCGCTGGATTCCAGGATTTTCGCCGCCGGTGCTGCGGGCGAGGTTGTCACCCTCGCCCGCGGCCAGCGGCCGCGCCCCCGCTCCCAGGCCCTCGTCGTCTGGCGTCCCCGCGACAACTCCTGACCCGCCTAAGTAGTCCACCCGGCGGGACTGAGTAGCCGCCCGCAAAGACGGGTGGTGAAACCGCAAAGTCGAGTACCGCGACCCCCTGACGGGCCGCTTTACCTCCCGGTTAGATGGTCTCGGCGGCGCACTGCCGCCACCGGTCGACGCCCTCGGGCGGGCCGGTCACGTGCACAAGCCGGGGGGCAGCACCGATGAATGAACTCACCCGTGGTTTAGGGGATTCCACCACTTCCCGACGCACGCCTTTGACGGCGCCGGCGTCCGCACTAAGCGCGGGCCGGCCATGAACTCCGGACTGAACGCCCTGGCCCTCTTCGGCAACTCCCTGCCCGGCCTGCTGCTGCTCACCTTCGGCCAGACGATCGTCGTCGTGTGCGTCTGCACCGACATGGTCCGGGCCGTCTCGGTACCGCGCTCTCAACGCCGCTACCTGGCCAACACCGTCTTCCTGACCCTCGTCCCGCCGTCGATCCTGGCGCTGAGCCTGGCGGTGCTGGTCTACGCGGCATCCGGGGCGTGGGCGCAGACCGCCGGCGGCGTCTTCGTCCTCGTGACGGTGATCTTCCGCTGGCACACGGACCCGGACGAGGACAGCTGGTGGAAGGGCAAGGGCAAACAGCTCCGCCGCTGGTTCCAGCGGCGGCTGGCCACCGGGCGGGTCACCGCCCCGGCCGCCGCCTGAGGCCCGCTCCGGCTAGTCGTCGAAGAGCCCGGCCAGGTCCTCCGCCGTCAGCGCACCGCCGGCCAGCGCGTCGCCCTCCACCACGTCGGCGAACAGCTGGGACTTCTTCGCCTTCAAGGCCATGACCTTTTCCTCGATCGTGTCCTTGGCCACCAGCCGGTAGACCATCACGTTCCGGGCCTGGCCGATCCGGTGTGTCCTGTCCACGGCCTGCGCCTCGGACGCCGGGTTCCACCACGGGTCCAGCAGGAATACGTAGTCCGCCTCGGTCAGGTTCAGGCCGAAGCCGCCGGCCTTGAGGCTGATCAGGAACACCGGGGCGGCGCCGTTCTTGAACTCGCTGACCACGTCCGCGCGGTTGCGGGTGCTGCCGTCGAGGTAGCAGAACTCGATGTTCTCCTCGATCAGCCGCTCCCGAACCTTGCCGAGGAAACCGGTGAACTGGCTGAAGATCAGCGCCCTGTGGCCCTCCGCCACGAGATCCTGAAGCTGTTCGAAGAGCACGTCCAGCTTGCTGGCGCGGATTCCGGAAAGGGACGGGTCGATCAGGGACGGGTCCAGGCTGAGCTGCCGGAGCAGGGTCAGCGACTGGAAGATCGTGAAACGGTTCTTGTTCACGTCCTCGATCAGGCCCAGGATCTTCTGCCGTTCGCGCTGCAGGTGGGTCTGGTAGACCTTCTGGTGCCGCGGATTCAGCACCACCTCCAGGATCTGTTCCTGCTTGGGCGGCAGGTCCCGGATCACCTGTTCCTTGGTGCGGCGCAGCATCAGCGGACGGACCCGGCGGCGCAGCTTGTCCAGCCGTGCCCGGTCCCCGTTCTTCTCCACCGGCCGCTGGTAGTTCTCCGCGAAGCGCTTGGGACTGGCGAACAGCCCGGGCGCCACGATCGAGGTCAGCGCCCAGAACTCCATCAGGTTGTTCTCCAGCGGCGTGCCGGTCACCGCCAGCTTGAAGTCCGCGGGCAGCTTCCGGGCGCACTGGTAGGCCTTGGACTGGTGGTTCTTCACGAACTGCGCCTCGTCCAGCACCAGGCCGGCCCAGCGGCGGGACGCGTACGCGTCGTAGTCGATGCGGAAGAGCGCGTAGGAGGTGATGACGACGTCGGCGCCGGCCAGGGCGTCGGCAGGGTCGGAGCCGCTCTTGGCGAAGGTCTCGCCGATGGCCCGCACGGTCAGCCCGGGTGCAAACCGGGCGGTCTCGGCCAGCCAGTTGCCCACCACGGACGTGGGTGCCACCACCAGGAACGGGGCGCCGCCCGCCGCCGCACCCGGCGCCCCGGCGTCGTCGCCGCCGTCAGCCGGAACAGAAGCCGCCGCCGCAGCAGAAGCCACCTCCGCCGCCGCGATCTTCGCCGCGCAGATCAGCGCGAGCGTCTGCACGGTCTTGCCCAGGCCCATGTCGTCGGCCAGCACCCCGCCCAGGCCGTGGCGGTAGAGGAAGCTCAGCCAGTTGAAGCCCTCCAGCTGGTAGGGCCGCAGCTCCGCGTCCAGGGTGTCCGGCAACGGCAGGCCCTTCACGCCGCCCTCCAGCAGGCCGCCGACGGCGTCCCGCCAGGCGGAGGCCTGTTCGTCCACGATCCCCAGCTGCGCCAGCTCGTCCCAGAGCCCGGCCTGGAAGCGGCTGATCTGGAGCGGGGCGTCCTTGTTGTCCTGCAGCTCCCTGGCCTCCTCGATCAGGGCGCGCAGCTGGTGCAGCTCGGGCAGGTCCAGAGAGAAGTAGGCGCCGCTGGGCAGCAGCATCTTCGTCTGGCCGGCGGCGAGGGCGGAGAAGACGGCGGCGAAGGATACCGGCTGGCCCTCCAGCGAGATCTGGATGCCCAGGTCGAACCAGTCCCGCTGCTCGGTGGCCTTGGTGGAGATGGAGACCACCGGGGCCTCCTCCGCCTCGCGGTAGTCGGCGATCTCGCCGGCGGTGTCCACGGTGACCTCGGCCAGCTGGCGCAGCCGGGGAGGACCTCCTCGGTGAACGCCAGGGTGTCCAGGCCGCTGAGCTCGGCGGAATCCGCGAGCCGGGGCGTGCCCCAGCCGCCGGTGGCCGATTCGCCGAGCTTGGGCACCACCTCCCAGGGCTGGCCCACGGTTTCGAGGATGCGCGCCTCGGCGGTGTCGTCCCGGTAGCCGTGGTCGCCGGGGTGGCGCCAGAGCGGCTGCGCGGTGACCAGGGTGCCGGAGGTGTAGTGCCACTCCCAGTGCAGCCGGACCCGGTGGTCCGCGCCGTAGTTTGCCAGCAGCGACAGCGTGGGGACGGCCAGCGTCGGCAGCTCCACCGACTCGTCCGAGGCGGTGACCCGGGCGGTCTGCTTCAGCTTCGGGTAGAAGCCGGTGAGGAAGCGGGTCTCGTCCCGGGACGGGATGTGCAGCGTGGTGCCGGCGGTGACGAACGCCAGCAGTTCCTCGCTCAGCCCGGCCTCGAGCGGGGCGAGCGTGATCGTGGCGCCCTCGGGTGCCAGGCCCGGGAGGGTTCCCGCGTCCCCGGTGACGAAGATGCCGTGCGCGGGGCGGCCGATGGTGCCCACCGCCGCCGGGTCCATCTCGGTGCCCTCGACGGTGATGGTGGGCGCGAGGGCGAGTCCGCTGTTGCCGCCGCCGTCGTCGGCGCCGGTTCCGGCGGCGCTGTCAGCGCGGTCATCACCGCCGGCGGCGGCGGGGGTGCCGAAGCGGGTGAGGTTGAGGCCGACGGCGGCGGGGCTGGCCGCCAGGTGCACGGGGTCGTCCGCCTTGCCGTGGACCAGGGCCAGGCCGATCTTGCGGGACTCCTCCAGCAGGCTCCACAGGTTCCGGCCGGCGTAGGTGTTCAGGCCCAGCCAGAGCCCGGTCCCGGCGTGCTGGCGGTTCGCCACGGAGGTGTGCGAGGCCAGGAACTCCAGCATCCACTCCACGTGGGCCTCGTTGGACTCCCGGCGGTAGTTCAGGTAGCTCAGGGTGCTCCACGAGACGTCGCCGCGGATCCACTTGCCCTTCGCGCCCATGATGACGGGCCGGGCCTTGAGCTGGCGGACGCTGCGCAGCGGATCCCGGCGGCCGGTGTAGGAGAAGTGCGGCGCCGGTTCCTCGATCTCGAACTGCAGCGCCAGAGGTACGCCGGCGGAGGGCTGCGTGGACGCCTGCCGGGAGAGCAGCGGGCTGAGCGCCTGCTCCCAGTCGGGCAGGTCCACGGGGGCCGGCTGCCGGGAGAGCCGGGACGTCTCGGCCGGGGCCAGCAGCTGCACGCGGGTGGCAGGGTTGTCCTCCGCGGCGAAGAGCAGGGCCGCGACGTGCTTGCAGTCCTTGCGGACCGGGCAGCTGCAGACTCCCACGGTGCAGCTCCAGCCGCCGCCCTTCCGCACCAGCTTCGCCGTCGTCGAATACGGCACGTCGGACCCGCCGCGTACCTTGCCCAGCATCAGCCCGGTGGCGGCGTCGAAGGAAATCCCGGAGACGCGGCTCCCCATGGCGTAGGCGAGCCCGGCCGCGAGGGAGCGGTCGTTGATTGCGGGGGTCTGGATCGCCAGTGCCGCATTCTCATCCGGATTCGAGGGCATGGAGGCACTACTTTCGGCAGTTGGTCATCTGATCCATCTTAGCCAGCCGGCGGTGACCCCGGACCGCGACTGCTGCCGCCCGGGCATCGGGCCGGGGCGGGGACCGGCTACATCCGCGTCAGGCGGGAGCGGACGGCCATGAAGATGCCGTAGCAGATCAGTCCGGCGCCGACGGCGGCGAGCATGTACATGCCCATCGGTTGGTCACGCAGGGCTTTGAGGCCGCCGTCGAGCCCGGTCGATTCGTCCGGGTCCGCCTTGATGGTGGCAATCACGATCAGCATCCCGGTCAGCAGCAGGGCCACGCCCTTGGCCGCGTAGCCGATGATCCCGGTGACCTTCACGGCCAGGCTGGCGTGCTCGTTGGCGGGCATGCGCAGGTACTTCACAAAGGATTTTCGGAAGCCGCGGATGGCGTAGACGACGCCGGTGACGGCGACGGCGACGCCGATCAGGATCAGCAGCAGGGTCCCGCCGGGGGTGGCCATCAGGTGCAGGGTCAGGTCGCTGGTGGACTGGCGGTGGTCGGCGTGCGCGCCCATGGCCACCGACGCGAGGGTCAGCGCGAAGCCGGTGTAGACGACGGCCTGCAGGGCGGCCTTGAGCTTCTTGGCGACCTTCTTCTTCGTCTCGAGGTGCTCGAAGTCGAACACCGCGTCGCTGGTCTGCCAGATGGCCAGGGCCACGCACGCGGCGAACGCGCTCCAGAGCAGGTACGGTCCGACGGGCTGCTGGGCCATCTCGGCCACCGCGCCGCTGACGTCCGCTTGGCCCTGGCCGCCCATCGCGAGCCGGATCGCGACCAGGCCGATCAGGAAGTGCAGCAGCCCGGAGACGGCGAACCCCGCCCGGGCCGCGATTTCGAGCGGCCGGGAGTTGGTGACATCCTCCGCAACTTCTGCCGCGTCTTTCAATTCCATGCTGCTGGTCCGTCCTTGCACTGTTGAGCTTTGCCGTAATCCTGCCACGCGGACGGCCCCCGCCGCCGCAGGCGATGGGCCCGGATCAGCGGCGCCGGTAGCTGAGGTCGAAGATCAGCCGGCCGGCCTCGTGGGCCTTGTTCTCGAAGCTGGTCAGGATCCGGCCGTCGAACCGCGGCGCCCAGCCGCCGACGTCGTCGACGCCCTCGTTGGGGCCGGTGTGCTCGGTGCTGACCGGGGCGCGGCCTTCCTTGACCGGGGCACCGCCCACCACGGACTCCACGCCGGATTCCCAGACCTGGGTCAGCGGGCTGTCCGGGCCGCTGCGTTCGCCCTCGTGCAGGTTTTCGAAGTCGTCAGCGCCGGCCATGACCTCCCGGACGTGGACGGCGTAGTTGGACCAGTCGGTGGCGATCCGGAAGATGCCGCCGGGCTTGAGGGCCCGGGCGGCGAGTTCCGCGAACGCCGGCTGGATCAGGCGGCGCTTGTGGTGCCGGGACTTGTGCCATGGGTCCGGGAAGAAGACCCAGAGTTCGGTGACGGAGCCGGCGGGGAGCATGCTGGCCAGGACCTCGGGGGCGTTGGCCTCCACTACACGGACGTTGGTCAGGCCGCGGCTGTTGATCTTGATCAGGGTGTTGGCCAGGCCGGGGGTGTAGACCTCCACGGCCAGGAAGTCGGTGTCCGGGTTCTGTTCGGCCGCGTGGCAGACCGCGTCGCCCAGGCCGGAGCCGATCTCCACGATCAGCGGGGCCTGGCGGCCGAACTCGGCCTCGGCGTCGAAGACGTATTCCGGGTGGACGGAGGTGTTGGCGATGTGCCGGGGCACGTCCACGGCCCAGCGGTCAGAATGCTCGTCCCAGGCGGCCTGGCGGCGGCCCTGCAGCCGGGTGCCGCGGCGCACGAAGCTCACCGGGCGGCCGCCGTAGGTGCCGAAGGAGGCCTGGCTGCCGGGGGTTACCGGGCGCGGGGAAGGCGCCGGCTGCGGGGATTCTGGGGTTTCACTCATCCCCTCCAGAATAGTGGAGCCCCGCACCCAACTGACTCGCAGCTGAGGCCGTTATGAGCGCTCATAACGGCCTCAGCTGCGAGTCAGTTGGGAGATACCGGGGGTTTCCGGCGGCGCCGGGTCCCGGTCAGACGGTGAGGTCCTTGCCCTTGGTCTCCGGGATGGTGAAGACGAACAGGGCGGAGACGGCCAGCAGCGCCACGGCGTAGACGTTGAACAGCTGCGGGGACTGCAGGCTGGTGCCCAGCCACTGCTGCAGGTACGGGGCGGTGCCGCCGAAGAGTGCAACGCAGATCGAGTAGGGCACGCCGACGCCGACAGTGCGGATGCTGGTGGGGAACAGTTCGGCGTACACGGCCGGGACGATTGCGGCGCTCGCGGCGATGAAGATCAGCATCACGGACATGCTGACGGCCAGCTGCCAGGCCGAATCCTTCAGCAGGGCGGTCATCGGGAAGTGCAGCAGGCCCGAGCCGATCGCGCCTGCCCAGAGCACCTTCTTGCGGCCGATCCGGTCCGCGAGCTTGCCCCAGAACGGCAGCGCGGCGATGAAGACGATGTTGCCCACGACGCCGGCCCAGAGCGCCTCGCCGCGGTCGATCTTCAGGGCGGTGGTGGCGTAGCTGGGGGCGACGACGCCCCAGATGTAGTAGATGACCGTCAGGCCCACGGTCAGGCCGATCACCTGCAGGGCCTGCTTCCGGTGGCGGACGATCTGCGGCCAGATCGCGGCCTTCTTCTCGGCCAGCGCCTCACCGGCGAAGACGTCGGTCTCGTGCAGCCGGGACCGCATGATCAGGGCGTAGAGGCCCATCGCGGCGCCGATCAGGAACGGCACCCGCCAGCCCCAGGCGTTCATCGCCTCGGTGGAGAGGGCCATGTTCAGGACCGCGCCCAGCAGGGTGCCGAAGAGGATGCCGACCGTGCCGGAGGTGTAGATCAGGGTGGCCCAGAAGCCGCGGTGTTCCTTTGGCGCCATCTCCGAGAGGTAGGTCTGGGAGGAGGGCAGCTCGCCGCCGTGCGCCAGACCCTGGACCAGCCGGGCCACCAGCAGCATCAGGGACGCGAAGGCGCCCACCGCGGCGAAGGTCGGGGCGATGCCGATCATCAGGCTGCCCACCGAGGCCAGGCCCACGGCCAGGGTCATGGATGCCTTGCGGCCGATCCGGTCGCCGATCCAGCCGAAGAGGAAGCCGCCGAAGGGCCGGGCGACGAAGCCGACGGCGAAGATCGCCAGGGTGGAGAGCACCGCCGAGGCGGGGTCAGATTTGCTGAAGAGCTGGCTGGCGATGAACGGGGTGAACGTGGCGTAGATCGCCCAGTCGTACCATTCGACGGCGTTGCCGATGCCGGTGCCGATCAGGGTCTTGCGGGTGGATGTCCGGGGAGCCGTCGGCTGGGACACGGTTGCTGTCATGGGAATCTCCGGGTGGTTCTGGGTGGGAGTGGTGCTGGACGGGGGTGCCGGTTAGGGGCGGCCGGCGGGTACGGCGGCCGCGGTGGCTGTGGCGGCCGCGAGGGTGGCGAGCCGGGACAGGGCGAGTTCGGCGTAGAGCGCGGCGCCGTCGGCCAGGACGGCGTCGTCGAACGTGGCGTACGGGGAGTGGTTGAACGCCGACGTCGTGTGGTCTCCGCCGTGCGGGACGGCGGAGAGGCCGATGAAGGTGCCGGGGACCTCGGCCAGGACGCGGGAGAAATCCTCGGAGCCGCTCAGCGGTGTGGCCCAGCGGGCCAGCCGGCCGTCGCCGAAGAGGTCCCCGATGACGTTTTCCGCAGTGCGGGTCTCGTCCTCGTCGGTGATGGTGAGTGGATATTCCTGCTGGTAGTCGACGTCGACGTCGAGCCCGTGGGCCGCCGCGATGCCGCGCAGGAGGCGGGGGACGGCGTCCATCATCTTCTGCCGGGACTCCTCCGAGAAGGTCCGCACGGTCGCCTCGATCCGGGCGGATTCGGGGATGATGTTCCGCTTGGTGCCGGCCTGGAGCACGCCCACGGAGAGGACCACCGGGTCGAACATGTTGAACTGGCGGGTGACCATGACTTGCAGGGCCGTGACCATCTCCGCGGCCACCGTCACCGGGTCCTTGGCCGCGTGCGGGGCCGAGCCGTGGCCGCCGGCGCCCAGCACGGTGACGGTGAGCCCGTCGGAGGAGCTAAGCATCACGCCGGGCTTGGTGCAGAAGGTGCCGTGCGGTTCCAGTGCGGAGAACACGTGCATGCCGTAGGCGGCATCCACGCGCCGGCCCGGGGCGTCCAGGACGCCCTCGCGGATCATGTAGCTGGCACCGTCGAAGCCTTCCTCGCCGGGCTGGAACATCAGGACGACGTCGCCGGCCAGCCGGTGCCGCTGCTCGGCCAGCAGGGTGGCGGCGCCGGCCAGCATAGAGGTGTGCAGGTCGTGGCCGCAGGCGTGCATGGCGCCGTCCACAGTGGAGGAGTAGTCGATGCCGGTCTTCTCCTGGACCGGGAGGCCGTCCATGTCGGCGCGCAGGAGCACGGCGGGCCGGCTCCTGTCATCGGCTCCAGCGCCGTCGTTCCCCTGGCCGCGGAGCACCGCGGTGACGGAGGTGGTGTCCGTGCCGAGGGTGATCTCATAGCCCAGCCCGTCGAGTTCCTGCAGTACCTTTTCCTGGGTGCGGGGCAGGTCCAGGCCGATTTCCGGTTCGCGGTGCAGGGCGTGGCGGAAGCGGGCCAGCTCCGGCTGGAGTTCCCGGGCGTCGTCGGTGATGGTCACAAACTCTCCTGGCGGTTGATGGGGGTGGTGCGTTCGGGTCTATTCTGGAGTGACCTGCGCCACACGGGACTGAAGGGCAGGAAATATGCATCCTTTGCCGTGGAACACAGGATTCGTGCAGGAGAGGCAGCGGGACGTGGAGCTGAGTGAAGATGACCTGGCGCTGATCAACGTGCTGCAGATGGCGCCGCGGCTGGGCTGGGGCGACGCCGCGGAGGTCCTGGGCGTCCACGCCACCACGCTGGCAGCCAGATGGGACCGGCTGCGGGCATCCGGGGTTTCGTGGATCACCGCGCACCTGATCGGCGACCCGCACCAGATGTGCCTGGCCTTCATCGCCGTCGACTGCGAGATGCACCGCCGCGATGAAGTCACCGCGCAACTGGCCCTGATGCCTGAGGTGGTGACCGTGGAGGAGGCTGCCAGCAAGCGCAACCTGATGCTCACCGTCATCACCCGGTCCCTGGACGACCTCAGCGACCAGGTGATGTCCCGGCTGAAGGAGATCGAGGGCCTGACCAAGTACGAGACCGCACTGTGCACCCGGCTGCATTCCAGCGGCGGCGCCTGGCGGCTCAACGTGCTGGACCGGGCGCAGCAGGCGGCCGTGCGGGCCCTGGCCGGCGCCGACGCCGGAACCGCGACGTCAGCGGCCGCGGCCGCCGCGCGCGAACTGCCGGAGAGCCACCTGGCGCTGCTGCCGTTCCTGGCCCGGGACGGGCGGGCCACGGCCGCGGAGATCGCCCGGAGCCTGGGCCGTCACCCGGCCACGGTCCAGCGGCAGCTGAACCGGGTGCTGGCCAGCGGCATGCTGTCCTTCCGCTGTGAGGTGGCCCAGCGCTATTCGTCCTTCCCGGTCACGTGCCAGTGGTTCGTCAACGTCCCCGCCGGCCAGCACGAGGCCGCGGCGGCTGAGCTGAAGACCATGCGCAACGTCCGGCTGAGCGCCTCCACCACCGGGCCCACCAACTTTGTGATCATCATGTGGCTGCAGTCCCTGGCCGACGTGATGACGGTCGAACTCGCGCTGCAGCAGAAGGTGCCGGGGATCGAGCTCGTGGAGAGCGTGGTGATGCTGCGGACCGTCAAGAGGGTGGGGTGGATGCTCGACGCCGACTCCCGGGCCAGCGGCGCCGTCGTCGTCCCCGCCCAGGGGCTCGCGCCGTAGGCTTCAGGTATGTCGAACCCCGCCAGCCCGCGAACCCGCCCGGACCGAGGGCCGGAGACCGGCGGCATCTTCCAGCGCCGGTACGTTTTGGTGACCCTCGGCGCCTGCGCGCTGGTGTTCCTGGCGGCCTTCGAATCGCTGGCGGTGACCACGATCATGCCGCTGGTCAGCCGCGAACTCGACGGCGCCGGGCTCTACGCCCTGGCCTTCGCCGGGCCGCTGGCCACCGGCGTGATCGGCATGGTGGCCTCCGGCAGCTGGGCCGACCGGAGGGGGCCGGTGGCGCCGCTGCTCTCCGCCGTCGGCATGTTCGTCGTGGGGCTGCTGATTGCCGGGACCGCCGCCTCCATGCCGGTCCTGGTCGCCGGGCGGCTGGTGCAGGGTCTCGGTGGCGGCGGCCTGACCGTGGCGCTGTACGTGGTGGTGGCCCGGGTCTACCCGCCGCCGCTGCACCCGAAGATCTTCGCCGCGTTCTCCGCCGCGTGGGTGGTCCCCCTCGCTGGTGGGCCCGTTCACCGCCGGGCTGGTGGCAGAGGTGGCGGGCTGGCCGTGGGTGTTCCTGGGTGTGGTGGGCCTGGTGGTTCCGGCGCTGCTGCTGACCGCGCCGGCGCTGCGCGGGCTGCCGAAAAACGAGCCCGCCCTGGATGAAGCGGCTGCACCGGCCACGCCGGCGGAAACCGGCACGGCGGACCAGGCGGACCCCCGGCCCTCCCGCGTCCCCGGGGCGCTGGCCAAACTGGGCCTGGCCGCGCTCGCCGCCGCCGCGGTCCTGGGGCTGAACCTCTCCTCGACCCTCCCGGGGATCGGTGGCCTGCTGGCCGGGGCCGCCGTCGCCGTCGCGCTGCTGGCCGTCCGCCCGCTGATGCCGCGCGGCACGCTGACCGCCCGGCGCGGACTCCCCAGCGTCATCCTCACCCGCGGGCTGGCCTCCGCGGCGTTCTTCGGCGCCGAGGTGTACCTGCCGTACCTGCTGGTGGAGCGGTACGCCTTCGCGCCCACCTTTGCCGGGCTGACCCTCACCGCCGGCGCCGTGGCGTGGGCCTCCGCGTCCGCCGTGCAGGGCCGGCTGGGTCCGCGGCTGGAACACCGGCGCGCCATCCGGATCGGGGCGGCGATGGTGCTCGTCGCCGTCGTGCTGGCCCTGGTCACCACCGTCCTCGGCTGGCCCGCCGCCGTCGCGATCGCCGGCTGGGTGTTCGCCGGCGCGGGCATGGGCCTGATGTACGCGCGGCTCAGTGTCATGACTCTGGCCCTCTCCACCCGCGACAACGAGGGCTTCAACAGCTCCGCGATGTCCATCTCGGACTCCCTCGGCGGCGCGCTCTCGCTTGCCACCACGGGCATCATCTTCGCGGCGTTCACGACGGCGGGAGCCGGGCCTGCCGGCGCCGCCGCACCGTTCGCCGGCGTCTTCGCGCTCACCGCCGCGATCGGCGTCGCCGGCGTCCTGGTGGCGCCGCGCGTCGCCCGCCGCAGCGCGCCCAACTGACTGGCAGTTGTTGCCGTTATGGGACCCCAAAACGACAACAACTGCGAGCCAGTTGGGACGGGACCTGCCGGCCGGTCGGGACGGGCTGGAAACGGGAGGAGGGTCCCGGATGATAGACTGGGGGAACTTGATGTGCAGTGATGCCCACTCCTGATACGGCTGGAAAGCCTCGGCAGACCGCCGGATCGCCCGCGGATTCCTCGGAATCTCCTCGCGGGAGTGGGACTTTTTCATGTGAGAGGCACATCCTGCGTCGATGAACGCGTTCCATTTGGTCCCGGCAATAAGCGGCTACCCGCAGACCGCCCGGTCGATCACCTGACTTTTCTTCGGCGAACCCCTGGTCCAACCGGCGCCGGGGGCCGATATCCGCACGGATACCGCCTGAAAGACCTTTGACACTTATGACTACTTTTGCTGCCCTCGGCACGCCCAAGGCCCTTGCCGACACCCTGACCGCCCAGGGAATCACCGAGCCGTTCCCCATCCAGGTCAAGACCCTCCCGGACACCCTGGCCGGACGCGACGTCCTGGGCCGCGGCCGCACCGGCTCCGGCAAGACCATCGCCTTCGCCATCCCGCTGGTGGCCCGTCTCGCCGAGCGCGAGGCCGCGCACTTCCGCAAGCCCGGCCGCCCGATGGCCCTGGTCCTTGCCCCCACCCGCGAGCTGGCAACCCAGATCAACGCCACGGTTGAGCCGCTGGCCAAGGCCGTCGGCCTGAACACCACCGTGATCTACGGCGGCATCTCCCAGGCCCGCCAGGAAAAGGCCCTCCGCGCCGGCGTCGACATCGTCATCGCCTGCCCCGGCCGCCTGGAGGACCTGATCCGCCAGCGCATCCTGACCCTCGAGTCGGTCGAGATCACCGTCCTGGACGAGGCCGACCACATGGCCGACCTCGGCTTCCTCCCCGTGGTCAAGAAGCTCATGGACATGACCCCCACCCAGGGCCAGCGCCTGCTCTTCTCCGCCACCCTGGACAACGGCGTGGACAAGATCGTCCAGCGCTACCTCTCCAACCCTCTGACTCACTCCGTGGACGACCCGCAGGCCGCGGTCACCACCATGGAGCACCACGTCCTGGTGGTCAACGACCAGACCGTGAAGAAGCAGCTGATCGTGGAGCTCGCCTCCGGCGCCGGCCGCCGCGTGCTGTTCATGCGCACCAAGCACCACGCCCGCAAGCTGGCCAAGACCCTGACCGACGCCGGCATCCCCGCCGTCGACCTGCATGGCAACCTGTCGCAGAATGCCCGTGACCGCAACCTCGCCGAGTTCTCCTCCGGTGACGTCCGCGTCCTGGTCGCCACCGACGTCGCCGCCCGCGGCGTGCACGTAGACGACGTCGAACTCGTCATCCACGTGGACCCGCCCACCGAGCACAAGGCCTACCTGCACCGTTCGGGCCGTACCGCCCGCGCCGGTTCCGACGGCACCGTGGTCACCCTGACCCTGCCGGAGCAGCAGTCCGACGTGAAGAAGCTTATGAAGGCCGCCGGCGTGGACGTCAGCTTCGAGCGCGTCACCGCCAGCTCGCCGATCGTGGCCGGGCTCGTCGGCGACATTGCTGAGAAGGTCGATCCCCGCACCCGCGCCGCGCTGCTGGCCGCCAGGGCTCCGCAGCAGGGCGGTGGCAGCTCCACCGGTGCCAACGCCGAGCGCAAGCGGGCCCGCCGCCAGGCAGCTCCCACCGCGGGTGGCCGCGGCGGCCGCGGTGGACGCGGCAAGGTGTCCGCCGAGGCTCCGCGCACCGACCTCCCGCGTGCCGAGCGCCGCGCCGTTGCCTACGAGGGCCAGGCCGCTGCCCGCAGCGCCGCCGAGCGCATCGCCGAGCAGAACCAGGACCGGTCCGACGCCGAGCGTTCCGAGCGCCGCAACGCCCGGGGCCGTGGCCGCGCCACCGCCTACGCGCACCACAACGATGTTCCGTCCGCCGGCGGCCGTCCGGCCGCCGGTCGCGGTTCCGACGGCCGTGCAGCCGAGGGCCGGAATGACTCCCGCGGCGGGGCACCCCGTGGCGGATCGGCCGCGGGCCGGGGCGGCGCCCCGCGTACCGGCGGTTCCACCGGCGGCCAGCGCAGCGGACGTCCGGCCACCGGCCAGCGTGCCGCTGCAGGCGCCAAGTCGGGCGGTCGCTCCGGCGGCGGTTCGGCTCCGGTCTGGTCCTCCAACACCGGCGGCACCTCCGGCGGTTCCTACGCGGGCGGCGGCAACGGCCGCTCCGGCGAGGGCCGTCCGGCCCGCAGCGGCGGTCCCCGCCGCGCGTCGGCCCCGGCGTCGAACGACCGCCGCAGCCGCTAGTCCCACGCCTTTCGGGGCGGATTAACCGTCCGCGCTACGGAAACGGACGGCCGCACCGGGGGTCCCCGGTACGGCCGTCCGAATCCGTAGCGCCGGTCCGGAACCGGCGCGGATTCCGGCTCCTGCCGAGCCGGCAGAATCTACCAGCCGCGGGCGCGCCACTCCTCAAGGTGCGGGCGTTCAGCGCCCAGGGTGGTCGGCTTGCCGTGGCCCGGGTGCACAACCGTGTCGTCCGGGTAGACATCGAACAGCCGCGCGGACACATCGTCCAGGAGCTGGGTGAACCGCTCCGGATCCTTGTCCGTGTTGCCCACCCCGCCCGGAAACAGCGAGTCGCCGGAGAAGATGTGCGCGGGCCCTGCCGGGTCCTGGTAGACCAGCGCCACCGAACCCGGAGTGTGGCCGCGCAGGTGCACCGCCGTCACGTCGAACCCGTCGAAGTTGCCGACGTCGCCGTGATCCAGCAGCACATCCACCGGCACCGGCAGCGCGGGGGCATCGTCGGTTCCGGCGGCGGTCTTCGCGCCGGTCGCCTTGACCACCTCGGGCAGCGCACGGACGTGGTCCCAGTGCTGGTGCGTGGTGGCGATCAGCGCCAGCTTCGGTGTCGCCTCGGTGTCCGCGGCGGCGTCGGCCAGCAGCGCCTCGATGGCGGCCGCATCATCGGCCGCATCGATCAGGAGCTGCGCGCCGGAAGCCTTCGCGGTGAGCAGGTACACGTTGTTGTCCATCTCGCTGACCGAAATCCTGCGGATGGTGACGTCGCGGAGCGAATGAATGAGTGAGTCCATGGGCATCAGTCTAGGACCGCCTATTCCCGGCCCTCGGAGACCCAGCCCGGGTTCGCTGCGCGGGAGCCGACGACGGCGTCCGCCGCGGCGTTGAGCCGGTCGAGTTGCGCCGGGCTCAGCTTCAGGGACAGGGCACCGAGGTTCTCATCGATCCGGGCGGCCTTGCGGGTGCCGGGGATCGGGACGACGGGCAGGCCCAGCGCCTCGCCCCGGGCCAGCAGCCAGGCCAAGGCAACCTGCGCCGGCGTGGCGGGACCGCTGGCGGTCTGCAGCTCGGCGGCGACCTCGCGAACCGTGGCCACCACGGCCTGGTTGGCGTCCGCAGCTCCCGCGGCGAAGCGGGGATGTTGCGGCGGAAGTCGTTGCTGCCCAGCTTCGAAGCATCCACGGTGCCGGTCAGGAACCCCCGGCCCAGCGGCGAATAGGGCACGAAGCCGACACCCAGTTCGGCGGCCGCGGGCACCACGTTGCGCTCCACGTCCCGGCTCCAGATGGACCATTCGCTCTGGACGGCGGCAATCGGGTGCACGGCGTGGGCCTCCCGGAGCTCCGCCGCCGTCACCTCGGACAGGCCCAAGTGCTTGACCTTTCCGGCCTTGACCAGCTCCGCCATGGCCTCCACGGTTTCCACAATCGGAACGCGGAGGTCACGGCGGTGCATGTAATACAGGTCGATACTGTCGGTACCCAGGCGGGACAGGCTGCGGTCCACGGCCTCGCGGACGTAGGCGGCGTCCCCCCGGATGTCCGTGTAGCCCTCCGCCGGGTTCCCCACCAGACCGAACTTCGTGGCCAACTTCACCTCGGAGCGCCGGTCCTTGAGCAGGGCGGCGATGAGCTCCTCATTGCTCCCGCTGCCGTAGATGTCCGCGGTGTCCAGGAAGGTCACCCCGGCGTCGACGGCGTGGTGCAGGGTGGCCAGCGCCTCGGCCGGGTCAACCTCTCCGTAGACCGGGGTCAGGGCCATGCCGCCGAACCCCAAGGGGCTGACGCTGAGGCCGTCGCCGAGCTGAACTGTGGCTGTCATCTGGAGTCTCCTGTCATTGCCGGAACCGCTGTCCCAGCCAAGAACCTCCTGCCCGGTCCCGGTATTCCGGGCGGGTTTCCGAGGTTTGCCGGGTTTCATCGGGGCCCGGCGTCAGGCGTGCGTGCGTTCCTCCCCTGTTACCTGCCGGACCCGGGCCTGCGACACGGCGTGTCCGGCCGGATCGGGCGTTGCCGGCGGGACTAAGCGGGCGGGAGCGTACGGGACACCGGCTCGGGAGCGGGAGGAGCGGAATCCTCGGAACCGGCCGGCAGCAGTTTCAGGCCGGCCGCGCAGCCCACGATGCCCGCGATGAACAGCAGCTTAAGCGGGTTAGCGGGTTCGACGCCGCTGGCCATCGCCCAGCCGACGGTCAGGGCCGCACCGATTCCCACCCACACGGCGTACGCGGTGCCCAGCGGGATGCGCCGCACGGCGACGCCCAGCCCGGCCATGCTCAACGCCGCGGCCACGGCGAAGACCAGGGTGGGGACGGGCCGGCTGAACCCGTCGGAAAGGCCCAGGGCCGTGGCCCACACCGCTTCGAGGACGGCCGAGCCGAGCAGGATCAGCCAGGAAACACCCGTTCCGCGGGTGCCGGCGCGCATCACGCCACCAGCTTCAGGCCGGCCACGCACGCCACGATCCCGCCGAGCAGCAGGATCCGGGCGGCGCTGGCGGGTTCAACCCGGGTGGCCATGGCGTAGGCGGAGGTGAGGACGACGCCGACCCCCACCCAGACGGCGTAGGCGGTCCCGGTGGGGATGGTCTGCATGGCGATCGCGAGTCCGCCGGTGCTGGCGAGGACGGAGACCAGGAAAACGGCGCCCGGCAGGAGGCGGCGGCGGCCGGTGGTCTGCGACGTGCGGTGCAACGCGGCGGCCCACACGGCTTCGAGCGATCCGGCGGCAATGAGGATGATCCACGACATGACAAGAATCCTTTGGCCAGTCTTGTCGCGTGCCGGGTACTGAACCGTCGTCCGGAGGCCGGGATCCGGCCTTGCTTTCAGCCTAGCAAAAGCCGGGGGCTAGCCCTCCGGCCGGACCGGATTCGATGAGTCGACCGGGTCGATCGAGACGACGGCCAGGAAGCCGCGGCCCAGGATCTCGGGCGTCGCCGTGTCAGAGCCGACGACGGCGTCGTACCGGCCCATCGCCTCGCCGTCGACCGTCGCCTGGCCCTGCAGCAGGATGCCGAGCTGCCCCTCGAAGACGGGGTGTGCGCGCTTCTTGGACAGTTCGATGATGGAGGTGAAGCCCTTGAAGGCGCCCCGCCGGCAGATGACGTTCAGGTCCCGGATGTCGCCGGTGGGCAGGGCTCCGGCCGCGTCGGCGTCGCCGGAGAATCGGAACGGGCGGTACTTTTCCAGCGGGTGCTCGCCGCCGTCGACCGTGAGGAACAGCAGGTCGCCGTCCACCACGGTGAGGACCCGCTCCATCCCGGGAAACGCGGAGAAGTCGCCGGCCTTGCCGACCTCCGCGATGCTCACCCGCCAGTCCCAGCCGCCGTCGACCGCGTCGAGCGGGAAGCGGGCCAGTTCTCGGGTGGTGCCGCCGCCGTTGCGCCAGGGGGCGGGCTTGAGGTCGGCGTAACGGATGATGTCCATGGGATCAGCCTAGCCGCGGCGCCGGTGGCCGGGCGCGGGACTTGCTAACGTCGAAGCAACAACAGCAGCACAGCAGTCAAAGCGACACAGCAGTGAAAGCCACACAGCGCAGCGGGAGGGAGCCGGAATGTTCGTCAAGGTATGCGGTCTTAGCACCAGCGAGGCCGTTCGGGCCGCCGTCGACGCCGGGGCGGATGCGGTGGGCTTTGTCCTGACCGCCAGCCCCCGGGAGGTGGCGCCGGAACGGGTCCGCGAACTGCTGCCCGGCGTGCCGTCCGGGGTCCCCGCGGTGGGCGTCTTCCGGCACGAATCGGTGGCCGACGCCGTCGCCGCGGCCCGGGATGCCGGGCTGGTCTGGGTCCAGTTGCACGGCGACCGGACCCGGGAGGATGTCGGGGCCGTCCACGACGCCGGGATGCAGCTGATCCGGGCGATCACGATGTCCGCGGCACCGGAAGCCTTCGCCGACTGGGGCGAGGACCTGCTGTTGGTCGACGCCGCCGTGCCCGGCTCCGGCGAAGCCTGGGACTACGCCTCGGTCCGCGCCCGGGGGCTGGGGGACCGGCACTGGCTGCTGGCCGGCGGACTGGACCCGGCGAACGTGGCAGACGCCGCATCGGCCGCCGGTGCGTGGGGCGTGGACGTTTCCTCCGGCGTCGAGGTTTCCCGCGGGGTCAAGGACCCGGTCCGGGTCACGGCCTTCGTCACCGCCGCCAAGGGGCACTGACCGGCGGCCCCAAGGGCCAGCCACCGGCGTCCACCCGGGGCGTGGTCACCGCGTGATGGTGAAGGTATCCGTGAAGCTGCCCTCGGCCGGGACCAGCGCGGCGGCCAGCGCGTCCTCGCCCACGGACACCTTGAGCGTGCCGTAGGTGGGCTTGACGTTCTTGCCGGACCATTCCGCGAAGTAGCCTGCCTCCGGGTCGTCCTCGCGGACGTCGTGCAGCCCCACCCCGCCGATTCCGACCCCGGCGAACACCGTCCCGCGCCCCTGGGTCAGTGAGCCACCGGTGCCGCCCAGGCACTGTTTCGAGAACTCATCCGGGACCAGGGCGGGGCAGTCCGGACTGTGGCCCAGCTGGTGCGTGCGCTGGTACAGGTGCTGATGGCCGGTGAGGACCAGGTCCACCTTCTTCTCGATCAGCAGGTTGGTGAAGTCCGCGCCGGGCTGGCAGGAGTAGGCGCCCAGGTTGAAGCACGGGGTGTGCATGCCCACCACCGTCCAGGGGATGTTCCGTTCCTTCGCCCCGTCCAGCGCGTCAGCGGTCCACGTCCAGCGTTCGCTGCCCCGGCCGTAGTCCAGGGTTTTTCCGTCCTTGAACTTGATCCCGGGTGAGACCATGACGATGCGGACCAGGGGGTTCTTTTCGGGCACGTCGACGTACCACTGCGTGCCGTAGTCGCCCACCAGGCCGGGCAGCCGGTTCGGCAGGCACTGGGCGAAGGTGGCGATGTCGCCGTCGTGCCCGTCGCTCTCGTGGTTGCCGGTGACCAGCGCGTAGGGGAAACCGGGGCCGAGTACGCCGGTGACCATGTCGCAGAACTGCTGTTCGATTCCGGCCTGGTAGCTGAAGTCGCCCAGCGCCAGGTTCAGTGCCGGTTTGATCTTCGCGACCGCGCCGAGCACTTTGCGGGCGTTGGAGCCGACGCCGATGTCCCCCTGCGCGGTGAACACGACGGGCGCTTGCGCCTGGGTGGAGCGGGGCGCCTTGGTCCCTGGCGAAGTCCCGGAGGACGGCGCCCCCGACGCGGCCCCGGACGACGGCGGTTGCGGGCTCCCGCCGGTGCATCCGGTGAGCAACGCGAGTACCAGCAGGGCGGAGAGGGCGGCCACGGGCGAACTCCGGCGGCTCCGCGCCAGCCACGAACCCATGCGTTCCGCCCTTCCGCAGGCTGTTTCCGGGCAACGGCCCGGCCTACGCCTAGGGTAAACCGGGGCACGCATCCCCGGACAGAGCCCGGTGCCGGCGGTCCACGCACGAGGGTCACGGATTCAGGGGCGGTTCAGGGCCATCCCCGAGGACAGATCCGCCGCCGGCGGGGAGAATGGTGCCATGAAGACACTGCTCAACATCATCTGGCTGCTGTTCGGGGGACTGTGGCTCGCGCTGGGCTACTTCGTGGCCGGCGTCGTCTGCTGCCTGCTGATCGTTACCATCCCCTGGGGCCTGGCCTCCTTCCGGATCGCGTCCTACGCCCTGTGGCCCTTCGGCCGCGCCGTGGTGGACCGGCCCGGCGGCGGCGGTGCCTTGTCCCTGCTGGGCAACGTCATCTGGCTGCTGGTGGCCGGCATCTGGATCGCCGTGGGCCACGTGGTGACCGCGTTCGCCATGGCCGTGACCATCATCGGGATCCCGCTGGCCATCGCCAACCTCAAGCTGATCCCGGTGTCCCTGATGCCGCTGGGTAAGCAGATCATCACGACGGACCGGCCGTTCGCCGGCGTCTACCGCTAGGAAACAGGCTCAACCGTCGCCGCAACGCGGAGGGAGAGGGCAATGCTGGAAAACGCAGAATCCACCGGCGCGGAAGCCATGCCGGAACAGGACGAGCTCACGCTCGTGATCACCCGCGAGTTTCAAGTGCCCGCCAGGACGGTCTGGGCAGCCCTGGTCGATCCGGACCAGGCGGCCGCCTGGTGGGGGCCGCGCGGCTTCCGGGCACTGCGCGAGGCCATCGACGCGGACCTGGAAATCGGTACCCCGTACCGGGCCTGCCTCCTCGAGGACGCCACCGGCCAGGAACACTGGTTCAGCGGCGTAATAACCGATCTCGAGCCGCCCGCACTGTTCGTCTTCACCCACGCCCGGGAGAAGGCCGACGGCACCCGCGGCACCGAGACGGAGGGCGTCTTCCGGCTCGAGGAGATCGACGGCGGCACCCGGCTGGTCTTCACCCAGGGCCCCTTCGACACCGCTGAGCACCGGGACACCCACGGCTCCGGCTGGCGCGAATCCTTCGACCGGCTCGCCGAACACCTCCGCCGCACGGCCGGGAGCGCCGGGGACGTGTAGGGCCGCCGGGCGGCTAGGTTAGTTCCCCCGCGAGGTTCCGCCGCGCCGCGTCCTCCCAGAGGGAACGCCCGCGCCCGGTGTGGAAGAGCGGCTCCTGTGCCAGCAGTTGGCGGACGACGGCGGCGCGGCCGGCGGCGAAATCGGCGTCGCCGATGTGCGCGAAGTCCTTCCGCACGGCCGCGAGGTAGCGGGCGTACTCTGTCGGGTCGCCCCCGAGGATGGAGAGGTCGGCGTCGCTGAGGAGGGCCGCGGCGTCGTCGCCCGGCTCGGGCCGGTGGTCCGCCGTCATCCGCACCAGCCGCGCCACCTCCTCCGCCTCGCCGTCGGGCAGGCCGGCCCGGCCCAGCCGTTCCTCGGCCAGGCGCGCGGATTCCTCCTCGTCCTCGCCCGCGATGCCGTGGTAGACCGCGTCATGGAACCAGGCCGCCAGGCGCACCGTCCGGGACGGCAGGCCGGGTTCGGCCAGCAGGTCCAGCGCCTCCAGCACCGCGAGCAGGTGGGTGCGGCCGTGGTAGTTCCGGTGCTCCTCGCCCCACCGGTCCAGGAGGTCCAGGAAGAGCGCGTCGTGGCCGGGCAGCGTCTCGTTCCAGCGCGTCAGGAGCGGCAGCTTCAGTGAGCCGTTGCGCCGCCGGGCGGGAATCCGGAGCCCGCTGGCGATCAGCTTGCGCACCAGGACCCGGCCCTCCACAGGGATGGCGCCGGCGGCTACCAGCGCGTCGAAGCGGGCCTCGGCGACGTCGTAGTGGTCGCCGTCGAACGCCCGCTCCGGGATCCCCGCCGCCCTCGCGAACGCATGCAGCTCCTCGAGGGAGCTGTCGGACACCAAGTGTGAAAAGACGGTGCCGTGGGCGGGCCAGAGCGGGGGATCGATGTAGATGGCCATTCCGGCAGTTTACGAGGCGGCCGGCGGGGGAACCGTTTGTGTGCGGCCCGGAATTGCGTCAGTTATTGCGATAAACATCCGCATCTGCGGACTATAGTGGCGCTATGCCTACTTTTCGCGTCTCCGAAGCGGCCCGGTTCCTGGGTGTCAGCGACGATACCGTCCGCCGCTGGACCGAGAGCGGAACCCTGACCCCACACCGGGACGACTCCGGCCGGCTGGTGGTGGACGGGCTGGAGCTCGCCGGCGTGGCCCGGGACCAGGCCAGGCTCCCCGACGACCCGTCCCGCGGAGGCAGTTCCGCCCGCAACCGGTTCGTAGGCCTGGTCACGGGCATCACCGCTGACACGGTCATGGCGCAGGTGGAGCTGCAGTGCGGACCGTTCCGGGTGGTGTCGCTGATGAGCAGCGAGGCCGTCCGGGACCTGGGGCTGGAGCTCGGCTCCGTCGCCACGGCCGTCGTCAAAGCCACCACGGTGATCATCGAGAGCCCGCACGGCAGCGGCCCGCACGGGAAGGCCCTGTCATGATCCGCCGCGCCGCGGCGCTCCTCGCCGCCGCAGTCCTGGCCGCCGGGACCGCCGGCTGCGGCAGCGGAAGCAGCGCGGGGAGGGGAGGACCCTCACGGTCTTCGCCGCGGCCTCCCTCAAGGCCCCCTTCACGGTGCTCGCCCGCAGCTTCGAGGCCAGCCACCCCGGCACCAAGGTCACGCTGAGCTTCGCCGGTTCCTCCGACCTCGCCACCCAGCTGGGCCAGGGCGCCCCGGCGGATGTCTTCGCCTCCGCCGACCCCGCGAACATGGCCAAGGTGGCCGGCGCCGGGCTCGCCGAGGGCAGCCCGCGGAACTTCGCCAGCAACACCCTCACCATCGCGGTGCCGCCAGCCAATCCTGCCGGGATCACGTCCTTCGCGGACCTGGCCAAGCCGGGCACCCGCGTGGTGGTCTGTGCACCGCAGGTCCGTGCGGCGCGGCCGCAGTGGCCGTCGAGGGGAAGACCGTGGTGCGCCTGGCACCGGTCAGCGAGGAATCCTCGGTCACCGACGTCCTCGGCAAGGTGGCATCGGGGGAGGCCGACGCCGGACTGGTCTACGTCACTGACGTTCAGGGCGCGGCGGGCAAGGTCAAAGGAGTGCCCTTCCCGGAGTCCGCGGCCGCCGTCAACACCTACCCGATCACCGCGCTGCGCGGCAGCCGCGACAAGGACCTCGCGGGCGCCTTCCTCGACGAGGTCACCGGCGCCGAGGGCCAGAAGGTAATGGCCGCCGCCGGGTTCGGGCGTCCGTGAGGCGCCCCGGGACGAAACGCCACGGCTACAGCGGCATACCCCGCTGGGTGGCGGCGCTCGCCGTCGTCGCCGCCGCGTTCATCCTGTTGCCCCTGGCAGCTGTGGTGGCCCGCGTCGACTGGCCCAATTTCCTGCCGCTGGTGACCTCGGACGCCTCCCTGACGGCGCTGGCCCTGAGCCTGCGGACGGCAGCCGCGAGCACCGCGCTCTGCATCCTGCTGGGGGTGCCGCTGGCGCTGGTGCTGGCCCGCGGTGACTTCCGCGGCCAGCGGCTGCTCCGGTCCTTCGTGCTGCTGCCGCTGGTGCTGCCCCCGGTGGTGGGCGGCATCGCCCTGCTCTACACCTTCGGCCGGCAGGGGCTGCTGGGCCACAGCCTGGAGGTGGCGGGAATCCAGATTGCCTTCTCGACGACGGCGGTGGTCCTGGCGCAGACGTTCGTCGCCCTGCCGTTCCTGGTGGTCAGCCTGGAGGGGGCGCTGCGGGCCGGCGGCCAGCGGTACGAGGCGGTGGCAGCGACGCTCGGCGCCCCGCCCGGCACCGTGCTTCGGCGGGTCACGTTGCCGCTGGTGCTGCCCGGCCTGGCCTCCGGGGCGGTCCTCTCCTTTGCCCGCAGCCTGGGTGAGTTCGGCGCCACCCTCACCTTTGCCGGCAGCCTGCAGGGCATCACCCGGACCCTGCCGCTGGAGATCTACCTGCAGCGGGAGACCGACGCCGACGCCGCCGTCGCCCTGTCGCTGCTGCTGGTGGCCGTGGCGGTCATCGTCGTGGGCGTCAGCTACCGCGGCCCCGGGACACCGGCTGCCTCGCCATCCCGCACCTCGTCCCGCATCCCGGACGCCGATCCGGCGGAGGCGGGGCGATGACGTTCACCCTTGACGCCGTGGTCGCGGACCGGGGCCTGGACGTCTCGCTGAACCTGGGAGCTGCGGAAACCGTCGCCATCCTGGGCCCCAACGGCGCCGGAAAATCCACCCTGCTCTCCGTTATCGCCGGCCTGATCCGCCCGGACTCGGGCACGGCCGCGCTCGACGGCCGGGCGCTGTTCCACCTCGGCGGCGGCCGCACGGTGTGGACCCAGCCGCACCGCCGCGGAACCGCGCTGCTGGCTCAGGAGGCACTGCTCTTCCCGCACCTGACCGCCCTGGACAACGTGGCCTTCGGTCCGCGCAGCGCCGGCGCCGGACGCGCCGCGGCCCGGGAGGCGGCCGCCCGCTGGCTGGCCGAGGTCGAGGCCACGGACCTGGCCGGCCGCCGGCCCGGCGAACTCTCCGGAGGCCAGGCCCAACGGGTGGCCGTGGCCCGCGCGCTCGCGGCCGACCCGGGCCTGCTGCTGCTGGACGAGCCGATGGCCGCCCTGGACGTCCACGCCGCGCCCCTGCTGCGTCGCCTGCTGAAACGGGTCCTGGCCGGCCGCCGCGCCATCATCGTCACCCACGACGTCCTGGATGCCTACATGCTCGCGGACACGGTGGTGGTGCTCGAGGCAGGCCGGATCGTGGAGCAGGGACCCACCCGCGAGGTGCTCACACGCCCACGGAGCAAGTTCGCCGCCGGACTTGCCGGGCTCAATCTGGTCCCCGGCACCGTGACGGCGGGCGGGCTGCTGCCGGACCCGGCCGGCGGGGGCCCGGGCGCCCCGGGTGGCCAGGGTGCCCCGGGGACAGAGCTCGCGGGCCGGCACGAGGACACCCCGGTCCCGGGCCAGGCAGGCGTGGCGGCCTTCCCGCCGTCGGCCGTCTCCGTCTTCCCCGACCTGCCGCACGGCAGCCCGCGCAACGCCTTCGCCGTCACCGTCACGGACCTGGAGCCGCACGGTGATCAGATCAGGGTAAGGGCGGGCGACCTCGCCGCGGACATCACACCCGCTGCGTCCGCGGACCTGTCCCTGGCCCCGGGGGTGCGGGCCTACTTCGTGGTCAAGGCGGCGGCGGTCTCGATCTATCCGGCCTAGGGTGGAGGGAGCCCCCACCCGCAAACAGGAGGAATACCGTGCAGCACTCTGAAACAGGCCAAGGACAGACCGCGCTGGTGGTCGGCGCCAGCGGGATCGCCGGATCGGCCCTGGTCAGCCTCCTCGCCGAGACCGGCTGGGACGTCCTCGCCCTGACCCGCAGCGGCGCCGTCCTCCGCGGCGCCCGCTCCATCGCGGCGGACCTCGGCTCCCCGGAAAGCCTCGCCGCGGCCCTGGCCGGCGAGCGGCCCACCCACGTGTTCTTCACCGCCTGGTCTCGGCAGGACACGGAACAGGACAACATCCGGGTCAACGCCGCGCTGCTGAGGAACCTGCTGGGCGCCGTCTCGCACAGCCCCGTCCGCCACATCGCGCTGATGACCGGCCTGAAGCACTACCTCGGCCCGTTCGAGGCCTACGGCGAGGGAGACATGCCGGACACGCCGTTCCACGAGGAGGAGCCCCGGCTGCCGGTCGCCAACTTTTACTACAACCAGGAGGACGAGCTCTGGGCGGCGGTGGAGCGGCAGGGCTTCACCTGGTCCGTCCACCGCGCCCACACCGTGATCGGCCACGCCGTGGGCAACGCGATGAACATGGGCCTCACCCTCGCCGTGCAGGCCTCGCTCTGCAGGGAACTCGGCCGGCCGTTCATCTTCCCGGGCTCCGAAACGCAGTGGAACAGCCTGACGGACATGACGGACAGCGGCCTGCTGGCCGAGCACATGGTCTGGGCAGCGACCGACGACGGCGCGGCGAACCAGGCGTTCAACGTGGTCAACGGCGACGTCTTCCGCTGGCGTTGGATGTGGCCGCGCCTGGCCGCCTACTTCGGGGTCGAACCCGTCGGCTTCGAGGGCGCACCCCGGCCGCTGGAGGTCCAGATGCAGGGCATGGAGCAGGCCTGGGCGGACCTCGCGGCCCGGAACGGCCTTGCGGAGCCGGACCTGGGCCGGGTCTCGTCCTGGTGGCACACCGACGGCGACCTCGGCCGCAATATCGAGGTGCTGGCGGACATGAGTAAGAGCCGGGTGGCCGGATTCACCGGGTTCCGCCGCACCCTTGATTCGTTCACGGACCTGTTCGACAGGTTCCGGGCGGACCGGCTGATTCCCTAGCGGGCGCGGACCGGGTGCTGGCTGACGATCGAGACCCGGTTGAAGGCGTTCATGGCGATCGCCAGCCAGCTGATCGCGGAGAACTCCGCCTCGCTCAAGTGCTGCCGGGCCGCCCGGCCCTCTTGTTCCCGGGCCGCCTGGTCCGAAATGTCGGTGATCGCCTCGGCGAGGGTCAGGGCGGCCCGCTCCTTGGCGCTGAACAGGTCCGTGTCCCGCCAGGCTGGCAGGACCGCCAGGCGCTGCGCCGTTTCACCGTTCTTGACGGCGTCGTGGACGTGCAGGTCCAGGCAGAACGCACAGCCGTTGATCTGCGAGATCCGCACGTTCAACAGCTCGATCAGCGTCTGGTCCAGGCCGGCCTCGGCGGCGGCCTCCTTGGCTTTCAGGCCCAGCCCGTTGAGCGCACGCCAAGCGGCGGGGTGCTCCTTGTCCAGGAACAGGCGGCCGGAGGAACTGCTGCGAACGCCGTGCTCTGCGGCGGGGGTCTCATCCATGACCCCAGCGTACCGACACGCCGGACAACCGCGCGGAGCCGCATGTGACAACTTTGTCATATCTGTGACACACTCTGTCTGTAGCACTTATCCGATCCGGTCGTCGGTTCCTTGGGGGAACCGACAGCCGGATCGTTTGTTTTGTGGGGCCAGGGTGCGGGGATGCCGCCCCTAGACACCAGTTTCGCCGTGGGCAAACATGGAGCCAAAGAGGGTCTGGATAAAGTTGAGCGGGGTACACTCAACTTAGCGATCAGTCCCACCCGGAAGGAGCTCTCTTTGGACGCCAAATTCACCACCAAGAGCCAGGAGGCTCTTTCGGCCGCAGCCATGAACGCCTCGACGGCCGGCAACCCGCAGCTGGAGCCGGCGCATCTGCTCAAGGCGCTCATGGACCACCGCGAGGGCGTCGCCGTCGCCCTGCTGCGAGCCACCGGCACCGATCCGGATGCCGTCAGCGTCCAGGCGAGCTCCGCCATCAAGGCCCTCCCGTCCACCTCCGGCAGCTCGGTGCAGCAGGCCCAGCTGTCCCGCACGGCCATGCAGGCGATCAAAAACGCCCAGAACGAGGCCGAGCGCCTCGGTGACACCTTCGTCTCCACCGAGCACCTGCTGCTGGGCCTCGCGGCCGGCAGCGACGACGTCGGACGGCTGCTGCGCGACGCAGGCGCCTCGCACGAGGCGCTGCTCGCCGCCCTGCCCGGTGTCCGTGGCGACCGCAAGGTGGACAACGCCGACCCCGAGAACACCTTCCAGGCGCTGGAGAAGTTCGGCACGGACCTCACCGCCGTCGCCCGCTCCGGCAAGCTGGACCCGGTGATCGGCCGCGACGCCGAGATCCGCCGCATCATCCAGGTCCTCAGCCGCCGCACCAAGAACAACCCCGTCATCATCGGCGAGCCCGGCGTCGGCAAGACCGCCGTCGTCGAGGGCCTCGCCCAGCGCATCGTCGCCGGCGACGTGCCCGAAAGCCTGCGCGGCAAGACCCTGATCGCCCTGGACCTCGCCTCCATGGTGGCCGGGGCCAAGTACCGCGGTGAATTCGAGGAGCGGCTGAAGGCGGTCCTGGAGGAGATCAAGAACTCCGAGGGCCAGATCGTCACCTTCATCGACGAACTGCACACCGTGGTGGGTGCCGGCGCCTCCGGTGACAGCTCGATGGACGCCGGCAACATGCTCAAGCCCATGCTGGCCCGCGGCGAACTGCGCCTGATCGGCGCCACCACGCTGGACGAATACCGCGAGAACATCGAGAAGGACCCGGCCCTGGAACGCCGCTTCCAGCAGGTCTTCGTCGGCGAACCGAGCGTCGAGGACACCATCGGCATCCTCCGCGGCCTGAAGGAACGCTACGAGGCCCACCACAAGGTCTCCATCGCCGACTCCGCCCTGGTGGCAGCCGCGACGCTCTCCAACCGCTACATCTCCGGCCGCCAGCTGCCGGACAAGGCCATCGACCTGGTCGACGAGGCCGCCTCCCGGCTCCGGATGGAGATCGATTCCGCGCCGGAGGAGATCGACCAGCTGCAGCGCCAGGTGGACCGGCTGACCATGGAGGAACTCGCCCTGACCGGCGAGACCGACCCTGCGTCGGTGGAACGGCTCGAGGCTCTCCGCGCCGACATGGCGGACAAGAAGGAAGAGCTCGCCGGCCTCAACGCCCGGTGGGAGGCGGAGAAGGCCGGCCTGAACCGGGTGGGTGACCTGCGTGCCCGGCTCGATGAGCTGCGGTCCGCGGCGGACAAGGCCCAGCGCGAGGGCGACCTGGAGGCCGCCTCCCGCATCCTTTACGGCGAGATCCCGGCGCTGGAGCGGGAGCTGACCGCCGCCGCCGAGGCCGAGGCGGCCGTGCCGGACAAGTCCGGGCAGATGGTGGCCGACGAGGTCACCGCCGATGACATCGCGGAGGTCATCTCCGCCTGGACCGGAATCCCCGCCGGCCGCATGCTGCAGGGCGAGAGTCAGAAGCTGCTGGAGATGGAACATGTCCTGGGCGAGCGGCTGATCGGCCAGTCCAAGGCCGTCACCGCCGTGTCCGACGCCGTCCGCCGCGCCCGCGCCGGCATCAGCGACCCCAACCGGCCCACCGGCTCATTCCTCTTCCTCGGCCCCACCGGCGTCGGCAAGACCGAACTGGCCAAATCCCTGGCCGACTTCCTCTTCGACGACGAGCGCGCCATGGTGCGGATCGACATGTCCGAGTACTCGGAGAAACACTCCGTGGCCCGGCTGGTGGGTGCCCCTCCGGGCTACGTCGGCTACGAGGAGGGCGGCCAGCTGACCGAGGCCGTCCGCCGCCGTCCGTACTCCGTGCTCCTCCTCGATGAGGTGGAGAAGGCGCACCCGGAGGTCTTCGACATCCTCCTGCAGGTGCTCGACGACGGCCGCCTCACGGACGGCCAGGGCCGCACCGTGGACTTCCGCAACGTGATCCTGGTGCTGACCTCCAACCTGGGCAGCCAGTTCCTGGTGGACCCGACCCTGGACGCCGCCGCCAAGCGGGACGCCGTGATGGCCACCGTGCACGCCTCCTTCAAGCCGGAGTTCCTTAACCGGCTCGACGAGGTGGTCCTGTTCGACCCGCTGACGGTGGAGGAGCTGGCCCACATCGTGGAGCTGCAGGTCAAGGAGCTGGGCGAACGGCTCAAGGGCCGGCGCCTGACCCTGGAGGTCTCCGAGGGTGCCCGCGCTTGGCTGGCCGTCACCGGCTACGACCCGGCCTACGGCGCCCGCCCGCTGCGCAGGCTGGTCCAGCGCGAGATCGGCGACCGGCTGGCCAAGGCCATCCTCGCCGGGGAGATCGCCGACGGCGACACCGTGCTGGTGGATACCGCGCCGGACCTGATGGAGCTCACCATGGGCGGCCCGGACGTCTCCGCCCGGCCCGACGGCGGCGCCTCCGCGGCAGCGGCCTCTCGGTCCGCCGCAAGGACTAAGCGCGACGCGCTAAACGAGCAGCGCTAAACGAGCAGGCCTGCTACGGCAGCAGCGACTCCATGATGACGTTGCCGGCATCCGAGGCGACGTAGCAATCCACCCGCCGATCTCCCGTACCCCAGCTCGATGAGCTGGGGTACGCGAGTTTGTAGCTCAGGGCGTAGTTGCCCGACTTGTCGGTCAGCTGCGCGGCCTTGCAGGCGTCCAGCGCCTTCTGCTTCAGCGCATCCCGGCCCGGGTAGGCGTCCGAGGCGGCGTAGGACTCGATCTGGATCAGCTGCGCCGAATGCGCGGTGTCGCACGCGACCACGGTCGATTTGGCGGCGTTGGCGTCGAAGTCCTTGAAGCAGTCGCCCAGCCGGTAGTCCAGCGGGCTCACATTCTCCAGCGGCAGCGCTCCCGCTCGGCGGTGGGGGAGGAGGAGCTCCCGGCGGGCGCGGGCGCGCCTGCGTCCCGGGAGCCGCCCGCCAGCGCGGCGATCCACCAGATAAGCAGGGCGAGGACGACGACGGCGGCGACCCCGGCGATCAGCTTCCCCGGCCGGAGCGGCGCACCGCCGTCGTGGCCCGGGCCGCGAGACCGCGGGCCTTGGCGCCGGCGTCCGAGGCGCGGAGTTTGCCCATCCGGTCGGAGAGCAACTGGCCCATCTGACCCGTGGGGGACGTGCGGCGCGGGCGGCTCGTTGCGGGGCCCTGGTCCGCGGGGCTCCCGGGCCCCGGGTCCAGCGGGGCGGCGTCGGCGCTGGGAGTCTGCGCGCGGGTATCGCCGGCGGCGGGCTGGTCAGTGGGTTCGCCGGCCGGGGAAGCAGCGGGTTCATCGGTGGGGGAAGCCGCGGGAGGGACCCTGGCGAAGGAGGACGTCGGCGGGGCGGCGGGCCGCGGCGGAATGACGGTGCCGAAAGGGGCGCGGGGCGCCTGGGGTGCCCGGCCGCCGTCGGCGTTCACCGGCGGAACCGCATGGTTACGGGTCTTGCCGTCCCCGGCCGTAGCGTCGCTGTCCGGCTTTTCGCTCACTCGGAACCCACCTTTTCAGTGCATCTGGCCAGCCTGACGGTCCGGCTGGGCCCCGCTGGTGGGAGGCCCATCAGGAGACTCTATCGAATATGCCACGAAGGTTACGTTCCGGTAACCTCGCGCGTGCGCGGCGGAAAGGGCGGGGTAAGTGCCTTTAGCCTCCGCCGGCAAGCGGTACCTGCCGAAAGCATGTAATCTAGGTGTACGACAAATTGACCAATCATTCCGGGGCCTCACCGATCGCCAAGGTGACCACCTCCGGTCCAAGTACAAAAGGGGGTCACGCCATGGGGCGCGGCCGTCAAAAGGCAAAAGCTACCAAGCAGGCTCGGGACATCAAGTACTACTCCCCGAACACTGACTATTCCGCCCTGCAGCGCGAGCTGACGGGCCCGGGAAGTCGTCCCTCGAGCCACTTCGCGGATGAACCGGTTGAACCGGATTATTCGGCTTACGTGGATAAGTACGCGGACGATGTGGAAGAAGACGACGACGAGGTTGACACCCGTCGCATCGGCTAGTCGTTCCCTTTCCGGCGCGGTCCTTGAGCGCCGGACGTGATTTCAGCCCGCCGGGCGCACCCTTACTGGGTGTGCCCGGCGGGCTTTCGCATGCCCTCACCGATTCCCGCTGCCGGGACCGTTTGAAAGGAGCCAGCATGGCGTTTCATAAGGCCTACGCCCCGGGCGAGGTGTGCTGGGCGGATCTCCAGACCCCTGACGTCGCGGCGGCAAAGGAGTTCTACGGCGCGCTGTTCGGCTGGCGCTTCGAGGACCTGCCCACCCCCGACGGCCGCAGCTATGCCAAGGCCTTCCTGGGCGGGGACCTGGTCTCCGTGATTGCCCCGCAGAACCCGGCACAGGGCCAGCCCGGCACGTCCGCGCAGTGGAACGTGTACTTCGCCGTGGACGACGCCGCCGGGCTCGCCACGGACGTGCCGCACACCGGAGGTGCGGTGGACTTCGGCCCGGAAGCGGTCGGCGACACCGGCACCATGGTCTTCTTCACCCCTCCCGGCGGCGGCACCACCGGAGCCTGGCAGCCCGGCACGCACATCGGGGCCGCGCGCGCCGGTGAGGCGGGGGCGTTGTCCTGGGTGGAGCTCCTCACGCCCGAACCGCAGCGCGCCGTCGGGTGCTTCCAGACGCTCTTCGGCCACGAGGTCACCGAATACCCGCAGGACGACGGCGGCACCTACACCACCCTGATGGTCGGCGGCGTCGAGGTGGCCGGGATCGCCACCGTCCCGGCCGCCGAGAAGCACCTGGACCCGGGCTGGCAGGTCTACTTCGGCGTCGACAGCGTCCCCGCGGGCGTGGAAGCCGCCCGCGCCGCCGGCGCCACCGTCCTGGTCGAACCGGAGGACGTCGAGGAAGCCGGCACCATCGCGACCATCCGGGACCCGCAGGGCGGCGTGATCAGTTTGCTCGAGGTCTAGGCGTCTTCGGGCCGCCACTCATACAGGGCGGCTTTGAACGCCGCGGGCGCTCCCCACGTTGGTGGGAAGCGCCCGGACGGTGGTTCTGAAGCTAGCCGGCGTATGCGTTGACCATCCGCACGGCGCCGCCGTCGACGCCCTTGGCGCCCTGGACGTAATCCGGGCCGGACTTGTCGATGGAGTCGGAGTTTTCCCCGACGGTGCCCATGACCCAGGACGGCAGGCCGCGGGCGTTCAGATGGGCCACGGCGGCGTCGGCGGCCTCGGGGGAGACGATCGCGACCATGCCGACGCCCACGTTGAGGGTCCGCTCGAGGTCGGCCAGCGGGACGTTGCCCAGCTCGGAGACCAGCTTGAAGATGGCGGGAAGCTGCCAGGTGGCGCGGTCCACGGTGGCCAGCAGGCCCTGCGGGAGGACGCGGGCCAGGTTGGCGGCCAGGCCGCCGCCGGTGACGTGGCTGAAGCCGTGGACGGCGCGGCCGCTGGCGGAGCCATCAACCGGGAAGGTGCGGGCCAGGTCCAGGCAGTCCGCGGCGTAGACGCGGGTGGGCTCCAGCAGTTCCTCGCCCAGGGTGCGTTCGAACTCGGAGACCTCGCGGTCCAGGGCCCAGCCGGCGTGGTTGATGACGCGGCGGACCAGGGAGTAGCCGTTCGAGTGCAGGCCGGAGGAGGCCATGCCGATCACCACGTCGCCGGAGCGGACGCGGTCCGGGCCCAGCAGGGAATCGGCTTCGACCACGCCGGTGGCTGCACCGGCGACGTCGTACTCGTGCTCGCCCAGGAGGCCCGGGTGCTCGGCCGTTTCGCCGCCCACCAGAGCGGTGCCGGCCACCGAGCAGGCGGCGGCGATGCCGCGGACAATGTCCGCGATGCGCTCGGGGACCACCTTGCCGCAGGCGATGTAGTCGGTCATGTAGAGCGGTTCGGCGCCCACGACGACGATGTCGTCCACCACCATGCCCACCAGGTCGAAGCCGATGGTGTCGTGGATGTCCATGGCCTGCGCGATGGCGACCTTGGTGCCGACGCCGTCGGTGGAGGTGGCCAGTAGGGGCCGCTGGTAGGTGAGCAGCCGGGAGACGTCGAACAGGCCGGCGAAGCCGCCCACGCCGCCGATCACGGAGGAGTTGTGCGTGGCCTTGACGGCGTCCTTCATGAGTTCGACGGCGCGGTCGCCCGCTTCGACGTCGACGCCGGCGGAGGCGTAGGTGATGCCGGGGGTTCCGGCGTCGTTGGTGTCAGCGGCCGGGTAGGCGGAAGTCATACTGGCTCTTTCTTGTCGGCATCAAGCTGGTCGGCGGGGACGCGGTCGGCGTCGGTGAGCAGTCCTTCGAATTCGGCGTCCGGGCCCGGATCGCAGCCGGTGGCGCCGGCCTTCTCGGCAGGGTCCTCGTCGGCCGGGATGGCGGCGTCGGCGTCGGCCGTGGCTCCGGAGGTGGCGCCCGGGGTCCCGGGGGTGGCGGCCATGGCGGGCAGCCCGCCCAGGTCGGTGCGTTCCAGCAGGTTCTTGCCGAGCTTGTCCGCGCCGGGGAGTTCGATCGGGTACTGGCCGGTGAAGCAGGCGGTGCACAGGCGTTCGCGCGGCTGCCGGGTGGCGCCGATCATGCCGTCCTCGGAAATGTAGGCGAGCGAGTCGGCGCCGATGGCCTGGGAGATCTCCTCGATGGTGGCGCCGTTGGCGATCAGCTCTGCGCGGGAGGCGAAGTCGATGCCGTAGAAGCAGGGCCACTTGACCGGCGGGGAGGAGATCTTCACGTGCACGGCGGCGGCGCCGGCCTCGCGGAGCATCCGCACGATGGCGCGCTGGGTGTTGCCGCGGACGATCGAGTCGTCGACCACCACGACGCGCTTGCCGCGGATGACCGACTCGAGGGCGTTGAGCTTGAGCCGGATGCCGAGCTGGCGCAGGGTCTGCGACGGCTGGATGAAGGTGCGGCCCACGTAGGCGTTCTTGACGAAGCCGTGGGCAAAGGGGATGCCGGATTCCTCGGCGTAGCCGACGGCGGCGGGGGTGCCGGATTCCGGGACCGGGATGACGATGTCCGCTTCCTGGGTGTTCTCGCGGGCCAGCTGGCGGCCCATCTCCACGCGGGATTCGTAGACCGAGCGCCCGGCGATCGCGGCGTCGGGCCGGGCCAGGTAGACGTATTCGAAGACGCAGCCGGCCGGCGTCGCCTCCGCGAAGCGCTGGGAGCGGACGCCCTGTTCGTCAATGGCGATGAATTCGCCCGGCTCGATCTCGCGGATGAAGCTCGCGCCCACCGTGGCGAGGGCGGACTGCTCGGAGGCGACCACCCAGCCACGCTCCAGCCGGCCGAGGACCAGCGGGCGGATGCCGTAGGTGTCGCGGGCAGCGTAGAGGGTCCCTTCGTCCATGAAGATGAAGCAGAAGCCGCCCTTGATCTTGGGCAGCAGTTCCAGGGCGGTCTGTTCGAGGGACTTGCCCTCCTCGCCCTCCAGCAGGGCGGTGACCAGGGCGGTGTCCGAGGTGTTGCCCTGCTTCATCTCACCGGTCAGCTGGCCGCCGTTGCGGTCCATGATCATGGCCTTGAGCTCGGCCGTGTTGGTGAGGTTGCCGTTGTGGGCCAGAGCCACCGTGCCGGTGGCCGTCGCACCCAGGGTGGGCTGGGCGTTGGCCCAGTGGCTCGCGCCGGTGGTGGAGTACCGGCAGTGGCCGACGGCGAGGTGTCCGGTCAGGGTGTTCAGCGTGGTCTCGTCGAAGACCTGGGACACGAGGCCCATGTCCTTGTAGACGTTGATCCGCTTGCCGTCGCTGGTCGCAATGCCAGCGGACTCCTGGCCGCGGTGCTGCAGTGCGTACAGCCCGTAATAGGTGAGTTTTGCTACCTCCTCCCCGGGAGCCCAGACGCCGAAGACGCCACATGCGTCCTGCGGGCCTTTTTCGCCAGAGAGAAGGTCATGAGAAAGTTTTCCGTCGCCGCGTGCCACTGGTCGATTATCTCACGTTGCGCGCCGGGGCCGCTCCGAGGGGCCCGAATGTGACCCTTCGGGGGTTGCGGGGCCCTTTCGGTGCCTGCCTAGGCGCGGTCTTCGTCCTCGGTGTCCGGCACCGAATCGGGGACGGATTCGACGACGGCGCGCTCGGACCGCCGCACGCTGACCCGGTCCAGGATCAGCGCGACGATGGCGCCGACAATCGCTCCGCCGGCGATGCAGAAGGTCAGGAAGAACCCGAAGACGGCGTTGGCGTCATAGCTCTGGTCGCTGGTGGGGATCCCGTAGGCGATCATCGCTGCCACGACGATGCCCAGCAGGCCGCCCGCGATCAGGAACGGGACGTACTTCGGAGCGCGCCGGACGGTGACGGATCGACGTTCGGGCGCTACGGGGGTGTCTTCGGGAGCCATGCCTTTAAGCCTACTGTCCTCCGGCCGGTGCGGATTCCGCGCCGATACCGGACCTGCGCGGCCCGGACCCGGGGTGCGCCCGTCCGTTGCCGCAGCGGGAAAAGGGACCCTAGCGGGCGACGGTCCCGGGGAGCAGACTGGTCTGCGGGGAGGGTGCGGTCCGGACTGTGAGGGAAGCACCATGTCAGTCTCCGCGGAGAGTCTCCGGGATCAGCAGCGGGTCATCTGGGACTCCTTCGCCGCCGGGTGGAAGAAGTGGGACGCGGAGGTGCTCGGCTGGCAGGGTCCGTTCGGCGACGCCGTCCTCGAGGACGCCCGTCTGGGCCAGGACTTTGCCGTGCTGGATGTAGCCGCCGGCACGGGTGGACCCGGCCTGACCGCCGCGTCCCTGGTTCCGCGGGGCACCGTGGCACTGACGGATATCTCCGCGGGGATGCTGCACGTGGCGGAGGAGAAAGCCGCGGCTGCCCGCTTGGAAAATGTAACTTTCACTGCCTGCGCCGCCGTGGACCTCCCTTTTCCGGATGCCTCGTTCGACGCCGTCCTCTGCCGCTTCGGGTTCCTATACTTCCCGGACCTGCGGGGGCGCTGGCCCGGATGGTGCGGACGGCCCGGCCCGGTGCCCGCATCAGCGCGGCGGTGTGGGGCCGGGCGGCGCAAAACCCTTGGGCAACCCTGGTCCTGGGGTCCCTCGCCCAGCATGCTGGCCTGATGCCGCCGCCGGTCTGGATGCCCGGAGTGTTTCGTTGCTCCGCACCGGGATTCCTGCCGGCCCTGTTCCGCGAAGCGGGGCTGGCGGATATCGGAGAGCGGTCCATCAGCGCCGATCTGATCCACGAGTCGCCGGAGAGCTATTGGCAGTTCATGACGGACATCGCCACCACGGTGTGCCTCGGTCTCGCCCAGGCCGACCCGGAAGCGCAGTCCCTGATCCGCTCCGACGTCTTCCAGATGCTGGGCCGCTACGAACACGAGGGCGCCATCCGGCTGCGCTCCACCGCGACCATCGTCTCCGGCACCCGGCCCTAGCGGGTGGGTGCCGGGCCGCACCTGACCCCGCGAACCCCGCTAAACCCCCAGCTCCGCCTTCAGCGCGGCGACGTGGCCGTCGGCCTTGACCTGATACTGCGCCAGCGTGACCTTGCCCTCCGGGTCCAGAACCACGGTGGAGCGGACGATTCCCTCGGTGATCTCGCCGCGGACCAGCTTCTCGCCCCAGGCACCGTAGGCCAGCGCCACCGCGTGGTTCTCGTCGGAGAGCAGCGGGAAGGTCAGTGCGAAGTCGCCGGTGAAGTGGGCCAGGGCGTCCGGGGCGTCGGGGGAGATGCCCAGGACCTCGTACCCGGAGCCCTGCAGCGAGGCGAGGTTGTCGCGGAAGTCGCAGGCCTCGGTGGTGCAGCCGGGGGTCGCCGCCTGCGGGTAGAAGTACACAATGACGTTCTTGCCGCGGTAATCGGCCAGCGAGACGGGCTTTCCCTCGGCGTCGGGCAGCGTGAATTCGGGGGCCGGGGTTCCTGGCTGAAGCTTGACGGGGGCCTGGCTCATGGGAGCTCCTTTGGTCGGTTGGGCCTGATCTGTGGTTCACAACACCGGCCGCCGGGACCCTATTCCGCCGCGCCCAACAGCCTTAGCGAACGTGCCAGTCCGGTTGCCGTCGCGCCCAGTCGAAGGCGGACTCACCGGCTGCGGTGTACTCCAGTCCCACCCGGCCGGCGTAACCGAGTTCGCGGCTGCGGCCAATCCACCGTTCGAGCGGCAGGTTGCCGGTCCCCGGCGCGCCGCGGCCCGGAGCATCGGCGATCTGGATGTGGCCGAAGTCCGCCGCGTGCGCCTCGATGACGGCGTCGACGTCGTCGCCGTTGACGGCGAGGTGGTAGAAATCGGCCAGCAGCCGGACGTTTCCGGCGCCGGTTTCCCGCTGCACCCGGCCGATCACGTCCAGCGCGTCCGCCGCGCGGCGCAGCGGGTAGTACGGGGCGTTGCTGACCGGTTCGAGCAGCACGGTCCCGCCGATCCGGCCCACGGCCGCGGCCGCCGCGGCGAGGTTTTCCACGGCCAGGTTGTCCTGGAATTCGGGGGTGTGCCCGTCCTGCCGGTTGCCGTACAGGGCGTTGAAGAGCGTGCAGCCGAGCCGTCCCCCGATGCCCGCGACGACGTCGGCGTTGTCCCGGAATTCCGCCTCTCGGCCCGGCCACGACACCAGGCCCCGGTCCCCGCCGGGCATGTCCCCGGCGTTGAAGTTCAGACCGGTCAGTTGCACGCCGGCGTCGGTGATGGCGCGCTCAAACCGGGTCACTTCGGCGTCGCCGGGCACGGACGAGACGAACGGCCACCAGAATTCGACAGCGTCGAAGCCGGCGGCCCGCGCCGCGGCCGGGCGTTCCAGCAGCGGCAGCTCGGTGAGAAGGATCGAGCAGTTCACGGTGAACGTCATGGCGGTGCTCCTAGCGGCGCTTGCGCGGGTCGCGGCGCGCGGCCAGGCCCACCAGGGCCCCGACGGCGACGCCGATGAGCAGCCCGGTGAAGGGCTTGTCCGCGGTGGCCACCCCGACCGCATAGCCGATGGCCGCACCGATGAGCATCCCGATCCACAGCGACTCGTATTTCACAGGCTCAGGCTAGCAAGCCCGCGGCCGGTGCCAGACGTGTTCCACTGTCGGTGGCCGGGCCTATAGTCGGACCATGGAACAGCGACTCTTAGGCAAGACCGGTAGGAATGTCTCGGTGATCGGGCTGGGGACCTGGCAGCTTGGTGCGGACTGGGGCACCGTTGACACGGCGGAAGCGCAGGCAATCCTCGGCGCCTCGGCGGAGGCCGGCGTGACGTTCTTCGACACCGCGGACGTCTACGGGGACGGCCGGAGCGAGCAGGCCATCGGCGCCTTCCTCGCGGCGAATCCGGACTTGGACGTCACCGTGGCCACCAAGATGGGCCGACGGGTGGAGCAGCGGCCGGAAAATTACACCCTGGAGAACTTCCGCGCGTGGACGGACCGTTCCCGCCGCAACCTCGGCGTTGACCACCTGGATCTGGTCCAGCTGCACTGCCCGCCCACGGCCGTCTACAGCAACGCCGAGGTTTACGATGCGCTGGACACGCTCGTGGCGGAGGGCGCCATCGGTCACTACGGCGTCAGCGTGGAGCGGGTGGACGAGGCCATGGAGGCGCTCCGGCATGAGGGCACGGCCACGGTGCAGATCATCCTGAACGCGTTCCGGCTCAAGCCGCTGGATGAGTTGCTCCCGGCTGCCCAGGCGGCCGGCGTCGGCGTCATCACCCGCGTGCCGCTCGCGTCCGGGCTGCTCTCGGGCAAGTACACGCCGGAGACCACCTTCGCCGCGGATGATCACCGCAATTACAACCGGACCGGCTCCGCGTTCGACGTCGGGGAGACGTTCTCCGGCGTGGATTTCGCGGAGGGGCTGAAGGCGGTGGCGGAGTTCGAGCAGTTGGTGCCCGACGGCGTCACCACCGCCCAGGCGGCACTCGCCTGGGTCGCGGCGCAGGACGGCGTCAGCACGGTGATCCCGGGCGCCCGCAGCGTCGAACAAGCCCGGGCCAACGCCGAAGCGGCGTCTGTCCGCGGCGTTGACGCCACGTTCGACGTCGGCGTCCACGAAATCTACGACCGCTACTTCCGGGCGGCGATCCACCCGCGCTGGTAGCGGCTACTCGGGCGGATACCAGAGCCGGCGGCCCTCGACCCGGGCGAAGGAGGTAAGCGAATGGGCCTTGGCGGACGTTGCGGACATGATGTCCTGAACCGATGCGCCGCGGACCAGGAGCGCGTCGCCGATCAGGGAGCGGTGGCACCGCCACGGGACCGCCTCGGCGCACATGATCGCCGCGTCGCTGTGCCGTCCCCGTTCGAGGAGTTCGTCTATGGCGGCGGCGAACTCCGGCGTCTGCATGTAATCCGCGTAGCCCCGGAACGAGGCGTTGCGCCAGGCTCCGTTGGGGCTGTCCTTGGTGGTGTGCCGGAGGCCGCCGAGCGACGACATCCGCCGGTACGTGATTCCGCGGGCTCGGACACTGGCAGCGAGATCGTCCGCGTTGAACTGGGGATTGTGCCGCGACTTCGGGACAGTCCGGACGTCGATGAGTTTCTTGATGCCGTGGGCTTTGAGGATGTCGATGAAGTCGTCGATGGGATGAGTGGAGTGGCCCACCGTGAAGATGGTCGTGTCCGTCATGACCCCATGCTAGGCCCAGCTCCCGCGCAAGCTTTGGGCGGGTGCCCGTGACGACGGGGGCAATCAGCCGGTTCGTGGGGCGGCTGGCCGCCGCGGAAACAAGCCCTGCCTGCAACAACTTCTTCGCCGACACCGTTCCCGCGAACGCCGTCCGGCGTCGGAACCTGGAGTTGTACCTGCAGGCGTTGTTGGACCGGCGGCCACCGGTGTTGCTGCTGGGTGAAGCGCCGGGTTTCCGCGGCATGCGGCTCACCGGCGTGCCGTTCACCAACCGGGGCATGTTCACCGGAGCGCCCAACCACTTCGGCCTGTTCGGCAAGGACCAAGGCTACGAACTCCCGCCGGAGGCTGCGGGGGTTGCCGCCGAGCCGACCGCCACCGTGATGTGGGAGGTCCTGGCCGAACTCGACTTCCTGCCCCTGCTCTGGAGCGCCTGCCCCTGGCATACCCACCGGCCGGACCAACCGCAGTCCAACCGCACCCCGTCGGCGGCCGAGGCGGCGGCGGGCATCCCTTTCCGGGATGAACTGATGGCGCTCTTTGGCATCAGCACCGTGGTGGCAGTCGGCAACATCTCCCACCGGAGCCTGCTCCGCAGCGGCGTCCACGCCCCGAAAATCCGTCACCCGGCCCACGGCGGCCGGGCGGAATTCAAGCGCGGGCTGGAGGAACTGTTCGACGCCGGGATGCCCCGGTAGCCGCCCGCCCCGGGGACGACGGGGCTAGGGTGGGGTAAACGCCAGCCGCGGACGAAAGGCACACCAATGAGCGACCCGAACCAGCCCGGAACCGAGCCCGCCGGCCTGCGCGGCCCCGGCGACCCGGACGCCGCCCCGAACGAACAGCCGCAGCCGGAAGCGGAAGCCGCGGGAAACATCCGCGAGGAGCAGATGACCCAGGCCGCGGGCACCGTCCCGGCAGCCTACGTCGGCCCCGGAGAGCCAGCCCGGGGAGACAAGCCCGAGGACGCCGCGGCCGAGGGCACCTGGGACGACGAGATCTAGCCCCAGGCTGCATGTGGGTCGGGGACGCCAGCCTTCTGCAGGCTGATCGGGGGCACCACCCGGCTGCATAGGGCAGCCATACCCCAGCTGTTTCATAGCTCCGGCATAGCTTCGAGGGCTAGCTTGTCCCCATGGAAGACAGCACGTCCCGGCAGGGCCGCACCACCCCATCGGCCCGCAGACCCGGGCCGACGCCCTCCCGGATTTTCCGGCGCCGACGGGCTGTCGTCCTGGCGGGCTCGACTCTTCTGCTGGGCGCGCTGCTGACCACCGGTATCCATGCCCTCGCGAACTCCCGCGTGGCGCCGTCGTCGCCCGTGGCTGCGGCCGCTCCCACCGTGAACGCCCCGGCCCCCGCTTCCCCGGCAACTCCGGCGCCCGCCTCCAACGTCGCCGCCCCGGCAGCCGCCCCTGCTGCTGCTTCCACTGCCAACCCTGCGGGCACGATCGACGCCGGCCTCGACGCGAAGATCAACGCCATCATTGACGCCAATCCGGAGTACCAGATCGGCGTCGCGCTGCAGGACATCACGGCCGGCGATGCGGTGCACCAATACGGCGTGGAAGAGCAGTTCGAAGCCGCCAGCACCGCGAAGGTCCTGGCCGCGGCCGCCTACTACCACCTGGTGGAAACCGGCGAGGCGACCCTGACCGGGACACTCGGCGCCTACTCGGCCGGCTTCCAACTCCAGGCCATGATCCAGCAGAGCGACAACGACTCTTGGTCCCTGATCATGGACGCAATCGGCCACAGCAACCTCTCCGACTACGCGTCCGCGCTGGGCATCCAGTACACCCCGGAGAGCAACACCCTGGCGCCGGCGGACACGGCCCGCATCCTGACCGACCTTTACTCCGGCAAGCTGCTTGACCCCGCGGACACCTCCCAGCTGCTGTCCACCATGCAGGACACCAACGACGAGACCCTCATTCCGGCCGCCGTCCCCGCCGGCATCACGGTGTTCCACAAGTACGGCCTGCTCGGCGGCGAACTGCACGACGCCGGTATCCTCGCCAAGGACGGCCGCGCCTACGCCCTGGTGGTCTACACCAAGGGCGATGACCTGGACAGCGTCCCCGAACGGACAGACATCATCCACCAGATCACCGGCGCGGTGACCGGCGCCCTGTTCTGACCCGCGGGAATCGGCGCGGAGAGCCGGAGGCTACTTCGCCAGGAAGCCCAGCAGTGCCTCATTGACCTCGGCGGCGTGGGTCCAGAGCATGCCGTGCGGCGCGCCCTCGATCTCGATGTACTCCGCGCTCGGCAGGGCCTTGGCGAAGCGCCGCCCGGTGGCATCGATCGGCAGAATGTTGTCGGCGGTGCCGTGCACAATCAGGGAAGGGACATCGATTTTGGCGACGTCGGCGCGGAAGTCGGTCAGCCAGGTGGGCTGGGCGGCGACCGACGCGGTGGGGCCGGCCGTGCTGGCCAGGTTCCACCCGGCGCGCATGACCTCCTCGCTGAGCCGCGGGGTGCCCAGGAAGGAGTCGCTGTTGTAGAAATTCTTGAAGAAGTCGGTGAAGAACGCGTACCGGTCCGCGGTGACCGCCTCAAGCAGGCCGTCGAACACGGACTGCGGCACGCCGTCGGGGTTGTCGTCCGCCCGGAGCAGGTAGGGCTCCAGCGAGCCGAGGAAAACGGCCTTCGCCACCCGGGACGAGCCGTACCGGCCCAGGTACCGGCCAACCTCGCCGGTGCCCATCGAGAAGCCGACCAGGACGGCGTCGTTCACGACCAGCCCGTTCATCAGGGTGTCCAGGTCGGCGGCGAACGTGTCGTAGTCATAGCCGTCGGTGGGCTTGCTGGACTTGCCGAAGCCGCGGCGGTCGTAGGTGATCACACGGTAGCCTGCGGAGAGCAGCACAGTGGTCTGCTTCTCCCAGGATGAGCCGTCCAACGGGTGACCGTGGATCAGGACTACGGGCTGGCCGCTGCCGTGATCCTCGTAGTAAAGCTCGACGTCGGTGGTGTTCTCGGTGCCAACCTTGATGTAAGCCATGGAGCGGTCCTCTCGGTACTGTCGTGCTCTGATCTGTACGGTCTGACGTCTTTGCGGGCAGCTGCGCCGCTGAAGGGAAGCGCCCGCTGAAGGGGATCAACGACCGGTGGCGGCCGGCTGTTCCTGTGTCTTGCGGAAAATACCCCTGGGGGTATACTGAAGTTACGAAGACCTACAACAAGGGAGTAGCGAATGTGCCGTGCAGTGACCTGCAAGAAATGCGGAAAGTCCACCTGGGCTGGCTGTGGCCAGCACGTTGACCAGGTGATGCGCGGCGTCAAGGCCGCGGACCGCTGCAAGGGCCACGAGAACGAGCCCAAGACCGGCTTCTTCGCCAAGCTCTTCGGCCGCTGATCCCTGGGTGCGGGCGCCCCTGAACCGGGCGCCCGCAGCGTAGCGACGCCGGGCCAGCTACGGTGCAAGCCCCTTAGCCGGCGACGCCGTGCCGGCACGCCCGCTCCGGCCACGCCGCACCCGCCCCTACCGCCGGAACAGCGCCCCGGTGACCGCCGTCGTCAGCTCGTGGAAGACCTCGATCCGCTCCGGGCTGTCGGCGTCGGATCCGCCCCAGGTGTAGATCGCCACGGCGTAGGCGGCGCTCCCGGAGCTGAGCACGGCGGCGTCGTGCACGAACCCCTCGAGCAGACCGTACTTGTGGCTCACCGTCACGCCCTCCGGGACCGCGGCGGGGATGAGTTCCTCGTCGTTGGTGTGCTGCATGAAGCCCAGCAGTTCCTCGGTGTGCTCGGGGCTGAGCAACTGCCCGGCGTAGAGCTGCTTGAGCAGTGACGCCATCTCGACGGGGGTCAGCAGGTTCTTTTCCGGGTCGTAGCTGATGCCGATCGACGCCGCGTATTTGATCAGCTCCGGGTAGCCGATGTCTTTCATCAGCAGCAACCAGGAGTCGTCGCTGCTGGTGTTGACCATCGCCTGGATCTGGAAACCGGCGTCGTAGCTGCCCAGCAGGGTGTCCAGCGAGCGTTCACCCCGCTCCACCAGGGCGTAATACGCCACCGCCGTCAGGATTTTGGCGGTGCTGGCGGCGGTGTAATCGGCCGTGTCGCCGAAGCGCTGCGGCTCGCCGCCCCGGGTGTCCTGCACGACGACGCCGATCCGGTAGTCGGGATTCTCGGCCAGGATCCGCTTGATCTCGCTGGAGAGGTCGACGGCGGCGGGCGGCGGCGTATTCACCTTGACGTCCCGGGCGGGCAGGGGTTGCAGCTGGCTCTTCAGTGTGGCCCAGAAGTCGGTCTTAGGCTCCGGTCCGGTGCGCACCGTTCCCACGGTGATGGCCCCGGCCACGACCAGGGCCGTGGTGGACCACACCGCTAAAATCCGGCGCCGCGCCCGGACGCGCGGGCTGACCCCCGGGCTGACCCGGCCGTTGCTCTCAGGACCCCCGCTACCCACCCGTGAGCTTTCCGGTGCGGGCTTGCCGGGTGTGGGGGAGTTCATGGTGCGGGGCCTTTCACGTGCTGGCCTGGGCGGCAGGCCGGGGGGATGCCTCGAATCTAGGCCCGGGCTGCGGTGAAGTCCACGCCCCACGCGGCGCGGCCCAGTGGGTGTGGGCCAACTCCCAGCTTCCCGCCTGGCGGACGCTGCGCGCCGTGGTCGGACCGTACGGTTAGGCTGGCTGCCATGCCTAGGAAAATCACTGTCTCCCTGCCGGATGCCACCCTGCGCGACTACCTCACCCCTGACCCGGACGTCACGGTCCTGGAGTGGGACCTCTCCGGCGAACCGCCCATGCCGCGGCTCGACATCGTGGTGCCGCCGTACATGGGCGGCCCGGCCGTGCTGCGCGGCCTGGAGGGCGTCGAGACGGGGCTGGTGCAGAGCCAGTCGATCGGGTACGACGGCGTGGCGGAGTTCCTGCCGAACGGCCACGTCTTCGCCAACGCCGCCAGCGTGCACGAGACCTCCACTGCGGAGCTGACCCTGGCACTGATCCTGGCCAGCCAGCGCGAGTTCCCCCGCCTCCTGCAGAACCAGCGGGAACGCCGCTGGGAGGGCCGGCCCACGGCCAGCCTGGCGGACCAGCGCGTGCTGATCGTCGGCTACGGCGGCGTGGGCAAGGCCATCGAGGACCGGCTCCTGCCGTTCGAGACCACGGTGACCCGGGTGGCCAGCCGCGCCCGGACCGATGGCCGCGGGCATGTCCACGGCATCGACGAACTCCACGACCTGCTGCCGAAGCACGACATCGTCATTGTCGGCGTCCCGCTCAGCGACTCAACCCGGCACCTGATCGACGACGCGTTCCTCTCCGCCATGCCCGACGGCGCCCTGCTGGTCAACATCGCCCGCGGCCCGGTGGCTGACACCGACGCGCTGGTCAAGCACACCTCCGCCGGCCGGATACGCGCCGCCGTCGACGTCACCGACCCTGAGCCCCTACCCGCCGACCACCCTCTCTGGGAAATCCCCGGTGTCATCATCACCCCGCATGTGGGCGGCGCCTCCGCCGCGATGCGCCCCCGGATGGGCAAGCTGCTGCAGCGCCAGATCGACCTGATGCTGGCCGGCGAACCGCCCGTCAACGTGGTGCTGAACAGCTAGGCCGCTCCGGAAACCGTCAGGAACCCGCTACCGGGCTAGTCCCGCCCGAGCCCGGGTGATGCGGACTTCGGCCGGGCGCGGACGTGCATCCGCTCGCCCTGCTGGCCGAACAGGCTGATCAACTCCACCGGCCGGCCGTCGGCGCTGGCAAAAGGCGCTTCGGCCCCTTCTCCGCCGCCTCGGAGGATGCGGTCTTCAAGGCCGTGCTGGGGCAGCGGCGCTACGGACTGGAGGTCCGGGGAGGAGCCGGGAACGACGCCGGAAACCGCTACTGACGGGGAAGCTACTTCTTCCCGGCCCGGAGGTCGGCCACCACCTTGGCCACGCGGCGGGCCCGGGTCTCCGCGGTCTTCGCGTCCGCCAGCGGCTCCACGTACCGGCGCTGGCTGCTGTAGTTCAGCGTCGCGTAGAACGCCTTCGCTTCCGGGTCCGCATCCAGGGCGGCGGCCAGGTCCTCCGGGACCTCGACGACGCGCGGCTGGGTGTCCACCTCGACGTCGACCTCCACAGTGTCGCCGCCGGACACCCCGGTCAGGGCCCGGTTGGCGGCACTGACGCCGATCATGTTCTGCCCGCCCATCACGGCGATGCTGCTGCGGTAGCTGGCGCCGTTGATGGTCACCACCACGGGCGGTTTCCGGCCGGCGCCCAAGGCATCGACCACCTCCTGCGGCACGACGATGCCGGTCTTGGTGGCGCTGCCCTGGATGGTGGTGGAGAATTTCATCCTCACAGTATGCCCCCGGATGAGGCCAGAACCCCCGGAAGCTCCGTCAACGCCGCGACGGTGACGTCCGGCGCCTCGAAATGGGCGGGGTACCCATGGCCGGACCGGTTCAGCCAGGCCGTGCGGAGTCCGGCCCGGGCCGCGCCGTGAATGTCCCAGGGGTGCACGGCCACCAGCATCATCGCGCCCGGCGCCGCCCCGGTTGCCGCCGCCGCGTACTCGTAGGAGGAGCGGGCGGGCTTCCAGGCGGGCGCGTCCTCCACTGAGAGCAGCGCCTCAAACGCCTCCCGGATCCCGGCGTAGTCCAACAATTTCCCGGCGATCTGCGCCGAACCGTTGCTCAGCGTGACCAGCCGGAATCCGGCGTCGGCCAGGGACCGGATCCCGCCCGGGACATCCGGGTGGACACCCAGGCTGCCGAAGCCGTCCATCACGTGCTGCACCGCGTCCTCGAGCGGACGGTTCAGTTCCACCCCGGCGAACACCTCCCGCAGGACGGCCGCGCCGATCCCGGCGAAGCCCTGGTTATCGCCGGCCGCGGCCAGCGCGAAGCCGTCGCGCAGCAGGGATGCGAACCAGACCGGGGACAGCTCCGGCGGCGCTCCCACCGCGGCGAAGCGGCCGCCCATCGGCGACATGTCGGACAGGGTCTCGTTGACGTCAAAGACGATGACGGAAAGCGGTGCGGTCATTGCTGCTCCTCGGTTGCCGGTGTCTCCGTTATACGCCCCGCGGCCCGGCGCTTCGCCGTCGACCGGAAGACCGCGGCGGCCTGCTGCGCCGCCGGGCTCAGCCTCCGGTTGGCCAGCTGGGCCAGGAGGATCCGGCGTTTCGGGGCGCCGGCGAGGGGGACGGCGACGACGTCGGGCCGCAGCGCGCTGAGCGCGAGCTGGGGTGCCAGGGCGATCCCGATCCCGGCGGCCACCATGCCCTGGGTTTCCTGGTAGTCGTTGGCGTCGAAGGCGATCCGCGGCTCGAACCCCGCCTCGCGGCAGACCCGGCGGAGCACGTCCGCCACGGGGTGCTCGTCCCGGACAATCCACTCCTGGTCCCGCAGCGTCTCGATCCGCACGGACTTCTTCCCGGCCAGCGGGTGGTCGCGCTGCACCAGCAGCATGGTGGGGTCGTTCATCAGTCGGACCAGGGAGAGGTCCTCGTCCGCGATCTCCTGCCAGGGATAGTCCCAGAGCAGTGTCAGTTCGACGTCGCGCCGGCGCAGCGACTCCAGCAGCCCCTCGCGCCGGGCGCTGATCACCGTCACCGCCACATCCGGATGCCGCGCCCGGAACGCCAGCACCACATCCGGCATCAGCGAGGCACCCACCGTGGGGAAGGTGCCCATCCGCAGCTGTCCCCGGCGGAGTCCGGCGAACTCGTCCATCTCCGCCCGGGCCGCCTCAATGGTCCGGTCGATGTCGTCCGCGTAGCCCACCAGCGCCAGCCCGGCCTCGGTCAAAACCACGCCTCGCGGTTGCCGGTCCACCAGGGATACTCCCACCTCGTGTTCGAGCTTCGCGATCTGCTGGGACACCGCCGAGGTGGTGAAGGACAGGGCCGCCGCCGCGGAGGTCAGGGACCCGGAACGGTGCACCTCGCGAAGCAGGTGGAGCCGGTGAAGATCAAGCTTTGCCATCCCCTGACTTTAGCAAAAGTGAACAGGTGTGGAATTTATCGTGATTGTGCTGAAGTCTCGACTGCCGGATCGTAGATGGGGAAGCGCAGGGATGCGCGATGAACCATCTGCACACATGAAGGAGAACACCGTGGGACTGCGAGGCCACTGGTATCGGGGCGGGACCAGCAAATGCTGGTTGTTTGACGCGGAAGACGTCGCCCCGTTCGCAACCAACCGGGATGAAATCCGCGGACTGCTCGCCGACGCGTTCGGCGCGGCGGACGCCCGGCAGCTCGACGGCGTCGGCGGCGGAACCTCCACCACCTCCAAGGCGGCCGTCATCTGGGCCACCCCGGGGGAGGACGCGGACCTGGACTACCTGTTCGCCCAGGTGGGGATCGGAGACCGCACCGTGGAGCTCGGCTCCAACTGCGGCAACTGCGCCACCGCGATTGCCCTGTTCGCCGTGCAGACGGGCATCGTCCCCGCCGCGGACGGACTCACCAGGGTCCGGATGCGCAACCTCAACACCGGCGCCGTGCTCAGCGGCACCGTCCCCACCCCGGGCGGTACCGTCCCGAAGTCAGGACTGGCCCGCGTTCCCGGCAGCTCCGCCGTCGGCGTCCCCGTCAGCCTCTCCTTCCACGGGCCCTGGGGCCGCAGCACCGGCGCCGTCCTGCCCACGGACGCCCCGGCGGACAGCATCGACCTCGGCCCCCGGTCCGTGGCCGCAACGCTGGTGGACGCCGGCGCCCCCGCCGTCCTGATCCCGGCGGACCAGACCGACGTTGACCTCTCCGACATGACCGGCAACCTCGCCGGGCAGCTCGGCACCCTGGTGGCCGCCCGGGCCGCGGCAGGCCTGATGATGGGCCTCCGGAAGCCCGAGGACCCGCCGCAGAACGCGGTCCCCAAGGTCGGCGTCGTCGCCGGACCCGGCGACTACACCGCCGCGGACGGGACCCTGGTCCCCGCGGACTCCCACGACCTGCGGGTCCGCATGCTCTCCATGCTCGCCCCGCACCCGGCCATCGGCCTCACCTCCGCGGTGGCCGTCTCCCTGGCCGCCGCCCTGCCCGGATCCGTTCCGGCCGGGCTCCTCCGCCACACCCCGGAGCTCGCCCCGGGCACCTCCCGCCTGCTGCGAATCGGCACCCCCGCCGGCGTGGTCACCACGGAAGTCGTCGCCGGGGACGACGGCTCCATCACCGACGTCGCGCTGCACCGCGCGGCCCGGCACCTCGCTACGGCCGATATTGACGTCGCCAGGTCATCTGGCATCTCCGCCTAGCACCCGTACCTGTTGCCCTGTCATCATGAGAGGGCCGCATTCAGCAAGGAAGTTGTTCAATGAAGATCAAATCCATCCTCGGGCATCTCTACGTCCAGGTCCTCATCGGCGTCGCCCTCGGCGTCCTGGTGGGCTCCCTCTGGCCGGACCTCGGCGCCGGGCTGAAACCGATCGGCGACGGCTTCGTCAAGCTGGTGAAGTTCATGATCGCCCCGATCGTCTTCTGCACGATCGTCGGCGGCATCACCTCCCTGACGGACACCAAGAAGGTCCGGCCCACCCTGCTCCGCTCCCTCGGCCTGTTCTACGCGCTGACCGCTGTGGCGCTGGCCCTGGGCCTGGCCGCGGTGATGATCATCCAGCCCGGCACCGGCATGCACATCGACCCGGCGCACCTGGACTCCTCGGTGGCGGCGAAGTACACCAGCCAGCTGCCCAGCAGCAGCCCCGTGGACTTCTTCCTGAACATCATTCCCACCACCTTCGTGGGCGCCTTCGCCGACGGTGAGGTGCTGCCCGTCCTGGTCATCGCGATGCTCTGCGGCTTCGCCTTCAGCCGGCTCGGCGCCCCCGGTCAGGTGGCCCTGAACGTGGTGAACAGCTTCAACAAGATGCTCTTCGTGGTCTTCGGCTACATCATGAAGGTCGCCCCGCTGGGTGCCTTCGGCGCCATGGCCTTCACCGTCGGCAAGTACGGCGCGCACTCCATCGGCAACCTGGGCATGCTGATCGTGGCCTTCTACGCCGCCTGCATCGTCTTCGTCGTCGTCGGTCTGGGCCTCCTCGCCCGGATCACCGGTTTCAGCCTCTGGCAGACCCTGCGCTACTTCAAGGACGAGTTCTTCATCGTGCTGGCCACCTCCTCCTCCGAACCGGTGCTGCCGCGGCTGCTCTCGAAGCTGGAACGAATCGGCTGCGACCGCAGCGTCGTGGGCCTGGTGGTCCCCACCGGCTACAGCTTCAACCTCTCCGGCACGGCCATCTACCTGACCCTCGCCTCCATGTTCATAGCCCAGGCGTGCGACATCCACCTCAGCTGGGGCCAGATTCTGGTGATGCTCGGCATGATGCTCCTGACCTCCAAGGGCGCGGCCGGCGTGACCGGCAGCGGCTTCGTGGCCCTGGTGGCGACGCTGACCGTCATGCCCACCCTCCCGGTGGCCGGCGTGGCCCTGATCGTCGGCATCGACCGATTCATGAGCGAGGCCCGCGCCCTGACCAGCACGGTCTGCAACATCGTTTCCTGCATCGCCGTCGCCAAGTGGCAGAAGTCGCTGGACACCGTGACCCTGCACCGCGAGCTCAAGGCCGGGTTCGTTCCCACCGAGCCCGACGCCGTTGCGGCCCACGCCGGGCACGGCACCGACGCTCCGGCGGGCGGCAGCGTGACGGCCGACGCCGGGCATGCCACCGACGCCCCGGCGGGCACCGTCGCTGGGCACCCGGCGGAGCCGGTCAAGGCGCCGCAGCCGGCACTCGTGCACTAGGCCTCCCGGCACACAAGCACGAAGGCTTAAAGACAATAAGGGCGGGTCCTCCGGTTTTCACCGGAGGACCCGCCCTTTGTAGTTTGTTCGTGGACTTACTTGACGGCGACGAAGACCTTGTCGGCGAAGCCCGGCCGGATCGCGAGGACACCCTGCGCCGCGGTGGCGGAGGGAACCTCGATGGCCTTGTTGCCGGTAGCGGTGGCGCCCTTGTAGAGGGTGCTCGTCGTGTCGATCGGCTCGGGCGCCATGACCAGCTTGTCGAGACCGTTGATGGTCTTGCCGTCCGGCGTTACGTATTCAACAGAGATGAACGCGGGCATCTGGCCGTTGGCGTCGCTGCCGAGGTAGGTGGCCGAGTAGTTCACGAGGATGTACTCGGAGCCAGCGGCCGGCGGCTTGTTGTAGGTGTCGGCGGCCAGGACGGCGTCGGTGGCACCGAGCTTCACGGAGTTGACGACAATCCGCCAATCCTTCGATTCAAGAACGGAGCCGATCGGGTTCGGGTTCTCGCGGGTCCCCGCCTTGGCTCCTCCGTTGGCCGCCGGAGCGGCATTGGCGGAAGCGGCGCCGGAGGGCTGGACGACCTTCGTCTCGCCGCCGCCGACGGCGTTGCTGATCGAGGTGGCGACGACAGAGGTGAAGACCACGACGCCAACGATCGTGCCCACTACGGAGATGATGAGGGCGGCGATACCCATTCCCTTGGCCTTGTCTTTGAAGAACAAGGAAACGATGGAAAGGATGAAGGCAATCGGGAGGAGAATCCAGCCGATGATCAATGCGCCGGGAATGCAAGCAAAAATAAATCCGACGATCGCCGCGATAAGGGCAATCAGTCCGACGACATTCCTCGGTTTCTTAGCCTTTGAAGGCTGCTGTACAGGTGCTGCGGGCGGCGCCCCGTGTCCGGCTTGTGCGGTGGACGGCTGCTGCGGTTCGTGGGGCGCGGTCTGCTGTGAGCCCACCCCAGAGAGCTCTGAATTTGTCATAGCTCAAATATTTCAGAGGGGTATGACATCTAACGTTTCCCGACACAGAGGAAGTGATAACGAATTGGCACTCAAATTCCACTCTGCCCACGCCCAGCCTCCGGTCGTAAACTGACGGACGGGCGCGCGGACTCCGCGGTGCCGGTTGGCCATGACGGCCGGCCGGCACCGCTCCCGTGTGCCCCCGCATGACTGAACGGCCCGGCTCTCCCCACCCGGGCCGCCACCGAAAGCTATGGAAAGGCACCCCCATGAAAGCCATCCAGTTTGCAGCCCCCGGCTCCTCCTTCGAAACCGTCGACCGTGACATTCCTGAGGTTCCCCGGGGCCACGTCCTGGTCAAGGTCCACGCCAGCGGCATCTGCCACTCCGACGCCATGGCCGCGGCCGGTTTCGCCTCCTCCTACCCCCGCATCCCCGGCCACGAGGTCGCCGGCACGGTCGAGTCCGTGGGCGACGGCGTCACCCGTTGGGAGGCAGGCCAGCGGGTGGGCGTCGGCTGGTTTGGCGGCGCCTGCTTCGAGTGCGACTCCTGCCGCCGGGGCGACTTCATCACCTGCTCCGTCGGCAAGACCACCGGCCTGAGCGCCGACGGCGGCTACGCCGAATACCTCGTGGCGCCGGCCGACGCCCTCGCCGCCATCCCCGAGGGGCTGAGCTTCGAGGAGGCCGCGCCGCTGATGTGCGCCGGCGTCACCACCTTCAACGGCTTGCGGCACAGCGGAGCCCGCGCGGGCGACGTCGTCGCCGTCCTCGGCTTGGGCGGTCTGGGCCACCTGGGTGTGCAGTTCGCCGCCAAGATGGGCTTCGAGGTCGTCGCGATTGCCCGCGGTTCGGAGAAGGAATCGTTCGCCAAGGACCTGGGCGCGCACCACTACATCGACAGCACCACGTCCGACGTCGCCGAGGAACTGAAGAAGCTCGGCGGCGCCAAGGTGGTCCTCGCCACCGTCACGGACGCCGCGGCGATGTCCGGCACCGTGGGCGGCCTGGCGCCCCGCGGCCGCTTGGTGGTCCTGGGTGTCCCGCACGAATCCCTCGAGGTCAGCGCGGCCAGCCTGGTGATGGGCAGCAGCTCCGTCAACGGCCACGCTTCCGGCACCGCGAAGGACTCCGAGGACACCCTCCGCTTCTCTGCCCTCACCGGCGTCCGCCCGATGATCGAGACCTACCCGCTGGACAAGGCGGCCGAAGGCTTCGACCACATGATGTCCGGCAAGGCCCGCTTCCGCGTGGTCCTCACCACCACCTAGGACGGGCGTCCCACAGGCTGTCCGCCGTGCCCGGCCTGCGGCGCACGGCGGATAGCCTGAGGGCGGGGAGCGTCAACGCTTCCCCTAGGAATTGATGACAGGCCCACCCCGCGAGGGTGGGCGTGGCTCGAGACAAGGGAGCGACAATGCTGGAGACAAGGCCGTTCGGCGAAACCGGATTGAACGTTTCCATCGTGGGGCTCGGAGCCGGCCAGATCGGTGAATCCGACGTCACCGAGCGCGACGCCGCCGACGTGCTCAACGGGGCACTGGATCTCGGTGTCACGCTGATCGACACGGCGGCCAGCTACGGGCTGAGCGAGGAGCGCATTGGCCGGCACCTTGGCCACCGGCGGGACGAATTCGTGCTCTCCACCAAGGGCGGTCCGAAGATCAACGGCCAACGTGACTGGTCGCCGGGCAGCGTGCTGGAGAGCATCGAACGGTCCCTGCGCCTGACCCAGTCCGAACGCCTGGACATCTTCTACCTGCACTCCTGCCCGCTCGACATCCTGCGGCGCGGTGACCTGCAGGACACGCTGGATAAGGCCGTCGCCGACGGCAAAATCGGCGTCGCCGGCTACAGCGGGGACAACGAGGCCCTCGCCTTCGCGGCAGAGTCGGGCCGCTTCGGCGCCATCGAGACCAGCGTCAACATCGCCGATCAGTGGAATTTGCGCAACGTGGTGGGCAAGCGGCCCGAACTGGGGGTCATCGCCAAGCGTCCGATCGCGAACGCGCCCTGGCGGTTCCCCGAGCGGCCGGTGGGAAACTATGCCGAGCTCTACTGGGAACGGCTCCGGGCCCTCGAGCTGGACCCCGGGGCCTTGGACTGGGCCGAATTCGCCCTGCGGTTTACGGTCTACGCGCCCGGCGTGCACACCGCCATTGCGGGTACGGCCAAGCTGGAGCACCTCCGCCACAACATCGCGGCGGCGGCCGGCGGACCCCTGGACGCTGACGCCCTGGCGGCAATCGACCGTGCCTGGTTCGCCGTGGGGTCGGACTGGCCGGCTTCAACCTAGGAAGCCCGCCAGGCGCAGGCTACAGCGGGTCGGAGAACTGCGCGGCGACCTTGGACGGATCCAGGCCGGGAACGACGACGGCGGTGACGACCTCGGGTTCGGAAAAGAGCGCTGCGTGGGCGGAAGCCGCGGCCGGGGTTTCCAGCGGAGACGGTGTCTGGGTAGAGGTCATGGTCCTCATGTCTACGCCATCGGAGAGGCTGGGTCGAACCGGCGCGCGGTGGAGGTAGTAATCAGGCTGACGATCTCCCGGCCACCGTGACGGTCGACACAGATCCTGACGCCCGGACCGCGGTCCGGGATGGACAACATCGCGCCCAGGCCACAGCCTTATCTCCAGGGCCGCACACGCCGTCGGCCGCCACCGCAGCGAAGGAGCACCGTGCCGCCCACCACCTCCCCCGGAACCGTGCCTGGGGACAGCACCCGCGCCGACGTCGCCTCCGCCCTGGCGTCCGCCCGCCGGCCCGTCACCACGGACCAGGACTGGAACGGCTTCCGGGAGCGGTTCGACGCCGAGTTCCCGCGGCTGGAGTCCCTGTTCCGGCGGATCTACGGCCCGGAGGGCGACACCGAACTGCGGCAGCTGGTCCTCGACGCCGCGGCGTCCTGGCAGGACCGGCCGGCTGACCTGAAGGCGCTGGACGCGGACCGTGCGGCCGACCCGGACTGGTTCCAATCGAACGGGATGCTGGGCGGCGTCTGCTACGTGGACCTCTACGCCGGCGACCTCTCCGGGCTGCGCGCCCGCATCCCGTACTTCCGGGAGCTGGGCCTGACGTACCTGCACCTGATGCCGCTGTTCCGTGCCCCGGAGGAGAACTCCGACGGCGGCTATGCCGTCTCCAGCTACCGCGACGTGAACCCGGCCCTTGGCACCATGGCCGAACTCGCCGCCGTCGCCCGCGAACTCCGGGAAAACGGCATCGCCCTGGTGGTGGATTTCATCTTCAACCACACCTCCAACGAACATGAGTGGGCGCGCAAGGCCGTGGCGGGGGAGCTCGGCTTCGAGGACTTCTACCTGATCTTCCCGGACCGGACCATGCCGGACGCGTACGAGGAGACCGTCCGGGAGATCTTCCCGGACGACCACCCCGGCTCGTTCATCCAGCTGGAGGACGGGCGCTGGATCTGGGCCACCTTCCATTCCTTCCAGTGGGACCTGAACTACCGCAACCCGCGGGTGTTCCGCGCCATGGCCGGGGAGATGCTGTACCTGGCCAACCAGGGCGTGGATATTGTGCGGATGGATGCGGTCGCGTTCATCTGGAAGCAGTTGGGCACCCCCTGCGAGAGCCTGCCGGAGGCGCACCTGCTGCTGCAGGCGTTCAATGCCGTCTGCCGGCTCGCGGCGCCGTCGCTGCTGTTCAAGTCCGAGGCGATCGTGCACCCGGACGAGGTGGTGCAGTACATCAGCCCGGGGGAGTGCCAGCTCAGCTACAACCCGCTGCAGATGGCCCTGATCTGGAACACACTGGCCACCCGCGAGGTGAACCTGCTGGCCCAGGCCCTGGAACGCCGCCACCACATTCCGGCCGGCACTGCCTGGGTGAACTACGTCCGCAGCCATGACGACATCGGCTGGACCTTCTCCGACGAGGATGCGGCCGAATTCGGCATCAACGGCCACGATCACCGCAGCTTCCTCAACGCCTTCTTCGTCAACCGGTTCCCGGACAGCTTCGCCCGGGGCGTGCCGTTCCAGGACAACCCGCGCACCGGGGACTGCCGCGTCTCGGGCACGACGGCGTCCCTCGCCGGGCTTGAGGCGGACGACCCGTCCGCCGTCGCACGGATCCTGCTGGCCCACTCGATCGTCCTCAGCACCGGTGGCATCCCGCTGCTGTACCTGGGCGACGAGGTGGGGCAACTGAACGACTACGCCTACCGCCAGGACCCGGCCAAGGCCGAGGACAGCCGCTGGGTGGGACGGCCGGAGTACCCGGGAGACCGTTACGCGGAACGGACGGACCCGGCGACGGACGCCGGGAAGATCTTCGCCGGGCTGACCCACCTGATCGACGTGCGACGGCGGACCCCCGAGTTCGCGGGTGGCCGGCTGGTCCCGTTCCACACCCACAACCCGCACGTGCTGGGCTACCAGCGCCCGGGAACTTCCCACGGGGGAGAGTCCACCATCCTGGTGCTCGCCAACTTCGGCGAGACCGCCCAGCACCTCGACGCCGCGACGCTCGGCGGGATGCCGGACACCGCCGAGGACCTCATCAACGGCGGCCGGGTCCCGCTCCGGGACGGCCTGACCCTGGAGCCGCACGGCTTCCGCTGGCTCCGCGTCTAAGGAAGTGCTCGGGGCATCTTCTGAAGCGCCGTCCTACCGCCGCCCCGGCGGCCCACCGGCCGTGCGCCCGCATATAATTCGGAGATGTTGACTACGTGCCTGGGCAGAGGCTCCCGCGACCTTCCATCCGCCGCTCAACAGCCTGACATCGCCCGATGAGCGGCGGACTGGTCGCCCTGCTGGACGACATCGCCGCCCTGGCCAGGATCGCCGCCGCCTCGGTGGACGACGTCGCGGCCGGTGCGGCCAAGGCGGGTGCCAAGGCTGCCGGCGTCGTGATTGACGACGCCGCCGTCACCCCGCAGTACGTGTCCGGCGCGGACCCGTCCCGCGAACTGCCGATGATCCGGAAGATCTTCTGGGGGTCGGTGCGGAACAAGCTCCTGATCATCCTGCCGGCGCTGCTGCTCATCAGCGCCTTCATCCCGTGGATCATCCCGTTCATCCTCATGGCCGGCGGCACCTACCTCTGCTACGAGGGCGCCGAGAAGATCTGGCACAAGCTCCGCGGCCAGCACGAGGCGGACGAGGACACCCCGGCGGTGGACCGGGGTCCGGAAGCCGAGGCCAAGGTCGTCAAGGGCGCCATCACCACCGACTTCATCCTTTCCTGCGAGATCATGGTCATCGCCATGAACGAGGTGGCGGCGGAATCGCTCTGGGTCCGCGCCGTCATCCTGGTCGCAGTGGCCATCGCAATCACCGCGGCCGTGTACGGCGCCGTCGGGCTCATCGTCAAGATGGACGACATCGGCCTGCACCTGACCACCAAGAAGGCCGCCGGCACCAAGCGCTTCGGCGAGCTCCTGGTCCGGGGCATGCCGAAGGTGCTGACCACCATCACCGTGATCGGGACCGGCGCCATGCTCTGGGTGGGCGGGCACATCATGCTGCAGGGCGCCCACGACCTCGGCTGGCACGGCCCCTACGACCTGGTCCACGCCCTCGAGCACCCCGTCGCCGGGGTCGCGGTGGTGGGCGGGTTCCTCGCCTGGCTGGTGAACACCCTGTGCTCGGCCGTCCTGGGACTCGCCTGGGGCCTGGTGGTCATGGCCGTCGTGACGCCGCTGCTGAAGGTGGTGCCCTTCGGGAAGAAGAACGACGGCGGCCACGGCGGCCGCGAAAACCACAATCCCAGTACGGCGGCCGGCGACCGTCAGCCCGCGCAGCACGAGACCGACCCCGCCTCCTAGCCCGCGTCCTTCCGGCCGAACCTGTCGCGCCGCTACTCGGACGCAGCGTCCTGGGCTTTCTGCGCGAGCCGCTGGAGCTGGAAGCTGTGCACGTCCCGCAGCCACGGCAGGGGAGCCGAGGGGCCGACCCGCGGATCATCGGGCGTGCCGCCGTCGCGCAGAGTTTCCACGTAGGCGAGGTCCTGGTCGATCCGGGCCTGCAGCTGGTCCGCCCCGCCGACGGAGCCGTGGCCGGGGATGACGGCGTCGACGCGGTCAGCCACGCCGTCGAACAGCTGCAGCGCTGCGAGGTAGTCGGCGAGCGGATCGTCGGCGTTGAGGTCGAGGAATGGCATCAGGATGTCGGAGAGCATGTCGCCTGCCACCAGGATGCGGCGCTCCTCGATGAGCAGCGCCGCATGGCCTTGGGTGTGGGCCCGATGCTCAATGACGCGGATGGAGGGGCCGTCCCAGGGAAGGTGCGATGCGTCGGCGGGCAGCCCGGTGATGAGCCCGAGCATCTCCATCGGAATCTGGTCGGCGAACTCGGGCGGCAGGACGCCGGCCACACGGTCCTGCCAGTCCGGTGTGGACAGCAGGTCCCGCATCGACGCCGCGCAGCGTGCGGTCCCGTAGCGGGGCACGTCGCCGAAGGCTTCATGCCAGAGCACGTGGTCCCAATGCGGATGCGTGGCGAAGCCCGCCACGACGGGCTGGCCCAGTTCGCGAACGTCGTGCGCGAGGCCGGCCAACTCGGTACGCGTGATGCCGGGGTCGATCAGCAGAACCCCGTCGTGGCCCTGCACGATCACGCAGTTGCTCTGAAGGAAGTCGCTCCCGTGCACCAGAACGCCCTCCGCGACCTGCCTCAGCATGGACTGCCTCTCGCTTGGTTTCCAACCGCTGGTTGGGAGGCTATTCCTGGCCCGCGTGGAGCACAAGCACTCGGATGCCCGGCGCATTCCACGGGGGCGACGGCGGCTCACGGATCCGGGCAGATCCCGCCGTACGTCCGCCCTGAGAGGAACCCGGTTCACGCCCAGCATCCGGACGTAAACTGGCGTTCGAACCAGCAGCACGTGGGGACGCTGCGAGTGGCACTTTCAGAAGTGGAGACCGGATGCTCTGGAAACTGCTCGTCCAATACCTGCGGCCGCAGCGAGCGCTGCTGCTTGCCGTCGTCGTCTTCCAGCTGGCCGCCTCCATCGCGTCGCTGTACCTGCCCACCTTGAACGCGGACATCATCGACCAGGGCGTGGCTCGCGGGGACACGGACTACATCATGCGCACCGGCGGCTGGATGCTGTTGATCACGCTGCTGCAGATCGCGTGCACCATCGCCGCCGTCTACTTCGGCGCGAAGGCCGCGATGGCGCTGGGCCGGGACGTGCGCGGGGCGATCTTCACCCGGGTGGCCGAATTCTCCGAACAGGAAGTCACCCGTTTCGGCGCGCCCAGCCTGATCACCCGCTCCACCAACGACGTCCAGCAGGTCCAGCAACTCGTACTGATGTCCGCCACGCTGATGGTCACCGCCCCCATGCTCAGCATCGGCGGCGTCATCATGGCCATCCGGCAGGACGTGCAGCTCTCCTGGCTGATCGCGGTCAGTGTCCCGGTGCTGCTGCTGGCGGTGGGCCTGATCGTGACCCGGATGGTGCCGCTGTTCCGGCTGATGCAGACCCGGATCGACACCGTGAACCGGGTGCTCCGCGAACAGCTCACCGGCATCCGCGTGGTCCGCGCCTTTGTCCGCGAGGACATCGAGACCGAGCGCTTCGGCCGCGCCAACGCGGACGTCACCGAAACCGCGCTGCGGGCCGGCCGGCTGATGGCGCTCGCGTTCCCCACCGTGATGCTGGTCCTCAACGTCTCCTCCGTGGCCGTGATCTGGTTCGGCGCGTACCGGATCGAGGACGGGTCCATGCAGGTGGGCACAATGATCGCGTTCCTGAGCTACCTGATGCAGATCCTGATGTCCGTCATGATGGCCACCTTCATGGCGATCATGATCCCGCGCGCCGCCGTCTCCGCGGACCGGATCGGGCAGGTGCTCGGTACAGAATCCAGCGTCCGCCCGCCCGCGCAGCCGGTCAGCCTCGCCGGCGCCGCCCGCGGCGAACTTCAGATGCGCGACGTCGGTTTCGCCTACCCGGGGGCCGAGGCGCCGGTCCTCTCCGATGTCAGCTTCACCGCCCGCGCCGGGCAGACGACGGCGATCATCGGCTCCACCGGCTCGGGCAAGACCACCCTGGTGAACCTAATGCCGCGGCTCTTCGACGCCACCTCCGGCTCGGTCCGGATCGACGGCGTGGACGTCCGCGAACTGCACCCGGACCAGCTCTGGGGGCACATCGGACTGGTCCCGCAGAAGCCGTACCTGTTCTCCGGCACGGTCCGCAGCAACCTGCTCTACGGCAAACCCGACGCCACCGAGGACGAACTCTGGCAGGCGCTGGCCATCGCCCAGGCCGAGGACTTCGTCCGGGCGATGGAGGGCGGCCTGGACGCGCCGATCTCGCAGGGCGGCACGAACGTCTCCGGCGGGCAGCGGCAGCGGATCGCGATCGCCCGGGCGCTGGTGAAACGGCCGGAGCTGTACATCTTTGACGACTCGTTCTCCTCGCTGGACACCGCCACGGACGCGCGGCTGCGGCAGGCGCTCAAGCAGCACACCGCCGGCGCCACCCTGGTGATCATCGCCCAGCGGGTCTCCAGCATCGCGGACGCGGACCAGATCCTGGTGCTCGACGACGGCAGGATCGTCGCCCAGGGCACGCACGAGGAGTTGCTGGAGTCCTCGGAGACGTACAACGAGATTGTGAACTCCCAGCTCGCGGCGGAGGAGGCGGTATGAGCAAGGTCGAATCCCAGACGCCGACGGCGGGCGGCGGACCCGGCGGGCCCGGCGGCAACGCGGCCGGCTACGGCGCGGGCGGCCCGCGCCCCGGCGGCGCACCTTCTCCGGGCGGTTCCGGCGCGCCCGGCGCCGGCAAGGAAGCCCCGCTCCGCATTCCCCGCCCCGCCGGCGGACCGGGCCGCGGCGGCCCGTTCGCCGGGATGAACGTCCCCGCCGAGAAGGCGATGAACTTCGGCCCGTCCGCGAAAAGGCTGCTGGGCGAACTCCGCCCCGAGCGGCTCTGGCTGACGCTGGTGCTGCTCCTCGCCGTCGTCAGCGTGACGTTCTCCGTGATCGGCCCGCGCCTCCTGGGCGAGGGCACCAACCTGATCTTCGCAGGCGTCGTCTCCAAGCAGCTGCCCGCCGGGGTGACCAAGGACCAGCTGATCACCCAGCTGCGCGCCGCGGGGAGAACCAGAAGGCGGACATGCTCGGCGCCATGAACCTGACGCCGGGCACCGGGATCGACTTCACCGCCCTGTCCTCGGTACTGCTGTGGGCGCTGGCGCTGTACGTGCTGGCGTCTGCGTTCATGTGGATGCAGGCATATATCCTCAACGGCGTGGTGCAGCGGACCGTGTACCGGCTGCGCGAACGGATCGAGGCGAAGATCAACCGGCTGCCGCTGCGCTACTTCGACACCGTGCAGCGCGGCGAGCTGCTCAGCCGCGTCACCAACGACGTGGACAACATCTCCCAGAGCCTGCAGCAGTCCATCAGCCAGGCCGTCACCTCGCTGCTGACCGTAGCCGGGGTGCTGGTGATGATGGTGATCCTTTCGCCCACGCTGGCGATCATCGCGCTGGTGACCATTCCGCTGACCCTGGTCACGACGGCGGTGATCGCCAAGCGCTCGCAGAAGCTGTTCGTGGCGCAATGGAAGAACACCGGCGAGCTGAACGGCCAGATCGAGGAGACGTACACCGGGCACGCGCTGGTGAAGGTGTTCGGCCGGCAGCGCGAGGTGGAGGAGACGTTTCGGCAGAAGAACGCGGAGCTATACCAGGCGAGCTTCGGCGCCCAGTTCATTTCCGGGCTGATCATGCCGGCCATGACATTCATCGGGAACCTGGTCTATGTGGGGATCGCCGTGGTGGGCGGCCTGCAGGTGGCGTCCGGGGCGATGCAGCTGGGCGACGTGCAGGCGTTCATTCAGTACTCGCGGCAGTTCACCCAGCCGCTGGCCCAGCTGGGCTCGATGGCGAATCTGCTGCAGTCCGGGGTTGCGTCTGCAGAGCGGGTGTTCGAGCTGCTGGACACCGAGGAGCAACTGACCGACCCGGACGTGCCGGTCACCCCGGAGTCGACGCGCGGGCGGCTGGTGTTCGAGGACGTGTCCTTCGCGTACTCGCCGGACAAGCCGCTGATCTCTTCGCTTTCGTTGGTCGCCGAACCGGGGCAGACTGTGGCGATTGTGGGGCCCACCGGGGCGGGTAAGACCACGCTGGTGAACCTGATGATGCGCTTCTATGAGCTCGACGCCGGCCGGATCACCCTGGACGGGGTGGACGTGGCGCTGATGTCCCGGCACGAGCTGCGCTCGCGGATGGGCATGGTGCTGCAGGACACGTGGCTGTTCGGCGGGACCATCCGGGACAACATCGCCTACGGCCGGCCCTCGGCGACCGAATCGGAGATCCTGGAGGCGGCGAAGGCGACGTACGTGGACCGGTTCGTCCGTTCTCTGCCGCAGGGCTACGACACGGTGCTCGACGACGAGGGCGCCAACGTCTCGGCGGGGGAGAAGCAGCTGCTGACCATCGCCCGGGCGTTCCTGGCCCGGCCCTCGGTGCTGATCCTGGACGAGGCAACCTCCTCCGTGGACACCCGCACCGAGGTACTGGTGCAGAAGGCCATGAGCGCGCTGCGGTCCGACCGGACCTCGTTCGTCATCGCCCACCGGCTCTCCACCATCCGCGATGCCGACCTCATCCTGGTGATGGAGGCAGGTCAGATCGTGGAGCAGGGAACGCATGCCTCACTGCTGGAGGCCGGCGGGGCCTACGCGCGGCTGTACGAGGCCCAGTTCGCGGCGCCTGTGGCGGAGGTTTAGCGGTGCGCCATTAACTAACCAAGCTAGGCTATGAGACCGGACGAGGGGGACAGTTCTCGTCGATGACCTGAATCTTAATGGAGTCCACGATCAGGACAAGACACCAGCGAGAGTCTGTATTAACCGACAAGAAGGGGATTGCCATCGTGGAGTCAAGATGGCCACAAACGACTCTCAGCTTGGCCCCCACGGTACCGATTCCGTCGGCGGAATAAGCGTGAACATACACTGCGACAGTTTCTTCACCTGATATGTGCAAAATCTCGGGCCCGGGGGCATCGCGGATATCTTCCTCGAGCCTGATGGCCCCTGTCTCCGTATTCGCCTGCGCATTTCGAAAGTCAACCGTTCGGTTGTTAGGAAGTTCGGCATGGAGATCAAGGTCTACGCCCTTCCGTTCCCAGGTCAGTTCCACACGCACGTCGCTGCCCAATTCTCGTGCAAAAACCTGTCCGAGGTTGGTCGACTGATCGGCCGAGTTGGAAACGGATTCTGAGGGGATACGAGCGGCGATCAAGGCTCGGAAGGCGTTGAGTGAGTCGTCCTCCCCAGGGCGCATGTAGCGGACGACGTGCGCGCGATCATGAGCATCCGCTTTGAGATTGTCCAGCACCCGGAGGCTGACAGGCCCGTAGGCGGCTAGGACAACGTCAGCTTGGGGGAGCCCCCGGTGTAGTCTGCAAGCGCGTCGGCAGGGTTACGGAGTGCTGACCGAAGGTACTGCTTCACCTCGACTGCGAGAATCGAAGAGTCGGGATCGTCGATTGGCGATCGTACGATACGGAAGTCGGGCTGGATGCTGTTAGTACGACCGTGCCCCACTGGGCTGTGGTACTTGGTGCGCATTTCGGTCCACACAGAGAAGGGGCCCTCTGCGGACTCGAAAGTTGCTAACTCGGCGCCTTTGAAGTCAAATGAGAACCTGCCAGCTTTCACGACAAACGAAAGACGCTGGATACCGATTGCGTCTACAATGCGGGTAAAAACCCACGCGGAGTACAGCTCATGGCGTTTACCCCACATAAGCAGAGAAAATACTTCAATGAGATCTTTGATTTCCTCTTGGACGTAGCGCTCGGAAGTCGGCAGTTCCCTAATCGCATCGTCCAGTGCACCAATCAGAGTCCTGATTAATCCGGTTACGCGTCGTCGGGAAACGCCTAGCGTGGGCGCAGCTGAAGCGCGAATAGCGAGCTCACGTAGTTCTTCGCCGATGGAGTGGTCCCAATAATCGCTGACCATGATATGAGCCTCGTCTATTACGCCTGGATCGCGGGACGCAGTTCCGTAGTCTTCGCGGTTAGGCCAACGTGACACTGCATCAGTGAGGAATTCTTCCCTTACCCGCCACGCTCGAGCAATACCCGAGTCGAGGTATTCTAAGCCGCTCCTAGGTGCTTCCTGCCCGTATGGCGGCCACTCCATTTTAGGGCCCAATCTCGGTGGGGTCTCCACATGAATCGGGGCCAGCAACGCGGTTCCCTCCCGGATTACTTTGGCCAGTTTCCATGCTGGACCTTGTTCCCAACGTCGGACGCTGCGCTTGCTGAGGACGCGGCGACAAATTGATTCCCAATCGCGGAAAGCTTGAACGTCAAATTCGAAGGGTCTGTCATCCGAGTCAAAGTTGAATTCAACTCGCAGGTTTGGCTCCGAAGCCCGCGTGGCCCCGATTGCCTCGTACAGGCTCAAGAGGTCGGTCATCATCACTGCCAGAGGTTTGAGTGCGGTCAATAGACCCTCCACTAGATCCTGGGCTGAGATATCTCTGAGCTCGGAATGAAAGTCTTTTGTATCGGTAAGACCTAGGCGCCCTCGGAGCTCGTCTACGAGGTCGGCGTCATAGTCCTTAGGCCTGAGCCTGCCGTCCCGGGTGAGCTGGCCCCAGCACTCCTGTGCCGTCTGGATAAGATTCTCGTTCATAATCGTCCCCATCGGATAGCTAAATGAAGTTTTAGCAAATTGGTGACAATGAGCATTGCGAAGCCTTCCTGCCCAATCATCGAACAGTTGTGGCTGCACATGGCGACCAAGGATCTCGCCGATAGAAAGCGATGGTCACACTAGAAGACCTCATGAGTCACAGTCGGCAGGCCTATGTGCTAAGTAAGGCAGGACCCTCCTAGGTCAACGGACTCTTCAAGGCGGCCAGGACCTCTTCCAGCAGGTCAGGCCAGCCGCGGCCGCGGCATAGTTCGGCGGTCCTGACCTTAGGGAAGCCCAGACTCAGTCCTTCGCGGATCTTCAACGATGGCTCCTCCCGTCTGTCTGATCTCATGGAACAATTTCCGGTCTCCACGATTCTCAAGGACAAGGGTGGGCTTGCATGCCGGGCGTCCTGACCGGCAAATCATGCCGACCATGTCCCGCGGCCTTACAGCGCGGATCACAGATTCCTGAGGAAGCCTTTAGCCGAAGTAGGCCTGCCGGCCGGCGGACCTCGACCGAATCTTCTGCCGGCGGGTCACGCTTTGTCGAGTCGGCCCGGGCCGTGCCGGAGAACATCATATAAACAAACCGCTTTCGCCCAAACAGTAGTGGGTTTGCCCTGGGCATCAGTTTCGACATGATCAAGCAGGAACTGGCGCAACTCTTCGAGATCGATTTTTTGAGGAGAAATGGCGGGCAGGATCGACAGTGTGAGATGTGGATCTTCGACTAGGGCGAGAACACTGAACGAATCACAGCCCTCGGCCAGCAATCTATTCTTCTTGGAGATGAGGTCAACTGACGTCAAGGCTTCATAACTGGTTTTGGCCCTCTGCTTTACTCGCTCATGCAAACTATCCTCATTGTGCAGGTTGCCATGGGCGTCCAACCGTCCGGCATTCTCAAGGTAGTAGTAGATCGGAGCATTAGTTCCACCCATGAGGTGGTTCTGAAGCACTTGGGTGGAGACTGTCTCCATAGCCTCCGCATTCCCCAGAAGGTCTCGGTTCAGCACCTCGTTGAGCAGGTGCATTCTACTCCATCCCACAAGACCATTTAGGGCCAATTTCTGCCTAATACCAACCCCGATAACTATTTCAATCGTTGACGGATCAACATCTTCTGCAATATCGCGAACAAGCAACGAACCCTTGGACTTGCTAGTGGAAACCAGGTCGTAAACCTGTTCTTTGACCTGCCGAAGCACCTTCGGCGGCAACCGCCGCTTGAGTCGACCAAGCGCCGTGAAGATGCCCGTGAAATCAGCTACCTCTATAGAAATAATCGGGATCTGAAGACCTTCGAAGGCGAGGAGAGTTCGGCTGAGGGATGGGAGACAGCATCGGATTTCCACTGAACGAAAATGAGTCGATCTTGGAGTTTGTGGAGATTTTCAGTCGACAGTATCTTGGCAATATTTTGTATTATTTCTTGGATGTTCTTGTCGGAGAGGGAATACCCCAGGAATATCACTGGGTGTTCTACGAATATTGTCAGGAGTTTTGCGGCAAGGTATTCGTTGCGTTCCTTGAAGTGTCTGTAGTCTTCGTGGGTGAGGACAAGGGTCTCGGGCTTCGAGGCGCTCCCATGGATCATATATATCTCGCCGACGCCCTGAGGGTGGCTAAATAGAAGCTCATCCTGCCCGGCATAGACGGCAAAATCATCAAATATTTCATCCAGCAAGGGGTCGTAGTTCGTGGTTATGACTCCCTCTACGACGGCGGCTTTCATAAGCTGCATCTCCTCGAAGAGAGCACCCTCCTTTGGGACTCTTTTCATCGCCGCCTGCATTCTGCGGGCTACTTCGATTTTCAGAGGTGAGTACCTGTCGAGAGGTTCGGGGAAGAGTTCCCTGCTAGCGGCAAATTCTTTAGCCTCCCACCACTGTTCTCGGAAGCTTTCGGCGATCGCTGAGGCGACATGAGGCAGATCGCCCGCGGAGTCAGCCCGATACCGTTCGTATGGCTTACCGGTGTATGCCGCAAAGTGACGGAGAAGCGCTTCCCAGTCCTCCGTGCCCAAGTAGCGTCTGGACATACCACTGCCGACGAAGAGAAAGGGAGCCGTGTCAAAGCGGGAGAGGTGTGCATGAAGTTCGTCATCTAGCGGCATGTCAAGATCGTGCCAGACATATTGGGTTATGGCCGAAAGGCTCGACTTGTAGTTGAAAACTATGACAGTAAGCGAAGAAAGTGCTGCCGTGTCAACATTGCGGTCCTTGCTGGTAGATGGCGGTGGCGCGGGAGTAAGTGGCAAAGGGGGCTGCGCTCTAACACCCTGCAACGGGAATCCCTAAAGCCGCTGCGGGTCTTCGGCGTACATCTGCAGGCGGATCTCAAGCGCTTCCGTCATGTGGCGGGCGGCAATGTCCCCCGCCACAGTGGCGTCGCCGGCCTCGATTGCGGCGACCAGGGCTTCATAGTCGGCCAGCACCGCGTCCCAGCGGCCCTGGTGGGTGAGGGTGGTCAGCGTGTAGCGGCGGACCTGCTGGTCCAGGCCGGTGAGCAGCCGCATCAGCGACGGGCTGTGGGCCGCGGTCCAGATCAGGCCATGGAACTCCCGGTTTGCCTCGGCCAGCGCCGGCCCGTCGGACGGATCCAGAGCGCGCATGCTCTGATACTTGGCCCGCAGCAAACGGACATCCAGGTCCGTCCGCTTGCGCGCCGCCTTGGCCGCCGCTGCCTCCTCAAGCACGATCCGTGACTCGTAGATGTCCACGATTTCTTCGGCCGTGTGGGTCCGGACGGCCAGGATCTTGCCGCGGCGCTCCAGGAGTCCGTCCTGCTCCAGCCGCTGCAGTGCCTCGCGGACCGGAGTGCGGGAGGCGCCGTAGCGCTCCGTCAGCTTGACCTCGGTGAGGGTCTCGTCCGGCGTGATCGCCGAGCTCAGGATGTCCTCCCGCAGGCGGCTGTAAACCGACTTCTCCAACACCACGCATGCTCCTCACCGGGGCCCGCACCTGGCGTCCACGGGCTACCTTCCGGGTTCCCATCACCCAGCCTGCAGTATACATTTGCATTCAATTGCGGCGCCGAAGCCCGGCGGCCGCTCCCAGCCCCACTGAAGGAGCACCCATGCCCGCCGATATCCTGCTGGTCCACGGGAGCATGCTCGGCGCCTGGTGCTGGGAAGACACCATCGCCGAACTCGCGGCCCTCGGCACGGAAGCCGCCGCGTTCGACCTCCCCGGCCACGGAAACGACGCCACCCCGCGCGGCTCCGTGACGGTGGCAGATTACGTGGCCGCCGTCGTCGACCACCTGGACGATGCCCCGGAACCGGTGGTCCTCACCGGGCACAGCATGGCCGGGTACCCCATCGCTGCCCCGGCCCTGCAGCGCCCAGACAAGGTCCGGCATCTGGTCTACTTCAGCGCCCAGGCCCGCAAACCCGGGCAGTCCTGGGCGGACACCCTGGATCCCGGCATCCGCGAGACCTACGAGCGGGAAGCCGCGGAGCGCGGGGACGGCAGCTACATGGTCCCTGCGGAGGTGGTGGCCTCCCGCTGGCTTTCCTCGCTGGAGCCGGAGAACCCCGCTGTCGAGGCCATCCGGTCCCGCCTCACCCCGCAGCCCGCCGGGCCGCTCTTCGAACCGTGGACCGTGCCCGCCGGGGCCCTGGACGGCGTCCCCGTGACCTACATCTGGCCCGAAGACGACCGGCAGAACACCGAGCGGCGGATGCGGATGTCCCTCTCCAACCTGCCGGCCGCCACCCGGCTGGTCACCATGAACGGGGACCACTGCGCCATGCTCACCGACCCTGCAGGCACCGCGGCCGCACTCCACGCCGTCGTCAACGGGTAGCGGAGAGCGAGGACAGCACCCCAGGAAAGGACTTAGGCGACGGACCCGGCCCGCCGGCCGAACACGGCCCCGGCCGCGAGCCCGCTGCCGCCCGGGTAGTTGCCGCTGAAGAGCCCGCCGAGTGCCTCACCGCAGGCCAGCAGGCCCGGGATGGGTTCGCCGTCGTTATCCAGCACCCGGCCGTAGGTGTCCGTCTTCAGGCCGCCGAACGTGAACGTCACGCCGCAGGTGACGGGGAAGGCGTAGAAGGGGGCCGTCTCCAGCGCCAGCGCCCAGTTGCTCTTGGGCGGCACTACGGCGGCCGCGCGGCCGTCCTTGACGTTCGGGTCGAATGCCTTGCCGGTGTCGATGCCGGCGTTGAATTCTGCCACGGTGCGTTCCAGTCCCGCCGGGTCAATGCCCGCACGCTCGGCCAGGGAAGCCAGGTCATCGGCCTCGATCACCGAGACGCCGGGCATCTCGTACTCCTCGGCGCGAAGCATGGGTCGGGTGGTGGCGTCGAAGAGCTGGTACGCCACCGCGCCGGGCTGCTGCAGGATGTCCCGGCCGTAGCGGGCGTAGGTGTAGTTGCGGAAGTCCGCGCCCTCGTCCACGAACCGCGCGCCGTCCCGGTTCACCACGATCCCCAGCGGGTAGCCGCCGCGGGTGAGCTGGTTGGTCAGTTGGTAGTTGCTCTCGTTCTCCGCGAACCCGGCATCCCAGGCGACGCTGTGGCAGGTGGACCAGTCCCCGCCCTGCGCCGCGCCCGCGTCAAGGGCGGCGCGGATCATCTCGCCGGTGTTCCCCGGGGTGCCGCGGACCTTCGCGTTCTGCCAGCCCTCGCCCAGGTAGCGCTGCCGCATCTCCGGATTCGCCTCGAAGCCGCCGGAGGCCAGGATCACGGACTCCGCCCGCACCTCGCCGGCGGTGCCGCTGGCGTCGTCGCGGAACCGGACCCCGGCCACGCGACCGTCCTCGACAATCAGTTCGGTGACGGCGTGGCCGTAGCGGACGTCGACGCCGACACGTCCGGCCGCCGCCGCGTGGTCCTCCATCAGGCCCTTGCCGCCGCCCACGTTGCCGATGTGCAGGCCACCCCAGAACAGAAACGACCCGTCCGGCCGGCTGTACGCCTGGCGCTCGTACATCAGCCGGTACTTCAGCCCCTGCCGCTGCAGCCAGCGCAGCGTCCCGTGGCTCTCCTCCACCAGCACCCGGGACAGCTCCGGATCATTCCGGCCGCCGGAGACCTTCGCCAGATCCGCGAGGTAATCCTCCTGCGTGTACGGCGGCACCTCGGTGACGGCATGCCGGTCGTCGGGTTCGACGACGTCGGCCAGGTCTTCCAGCCCGCCGTGCGGAATGCGGGTGGCGCCGGCCGTGTAGTAGCTGTTGCCGCCGGCGCGGTCCTTCTCCGACTTCTCCAGCAACAGCACGGAGCGGCCGTTTTCCGCCGCGGCCAGTGCCGCCGTGAACCCGGCGTTGCCGCCGCCCACCACCAGAACGTCCACGTTCTCCACCATTGTCAGGCTCCCAACTTGTTGTTTGAATACGAATGTATACAATAGGATGCAATCCGACAAGAGGCGATGCGAACTGTTGCGGGGGAGGGGCGTAGGAGGCCGGAACGCAGCAGGGAGCCCGGCCATGGTCTGCAAAAATCCAGCCCGGCCGGGCTCCCTGCGTGATGCGCCGCGCCCGCGAGGTGCGCGGGGCTGCTTGGTTTGGCTCTAGTTGGTCTTCGCGATGTAGACGTCGCACGGGGCGTTGTGCGCCACCGTGTTCGCCACGCTGCCCAGGACGCGGCCCAGGCCCTGCATGCGCCGGTTGCCCACCACGATCACCTTCGCCTCGAGGCGCTCGGCCTCGCTGATGAGCACCTCGTGCGGCTTGCCGCGGGCTGCGGTGTAGGTGGTGCTGACGCCGGAGGCGCCGAGCAGGGCGGCCACGCGCTGGGCCACCTTGTGGGCCTGCTCCGAGTCGGAGACTGTCCAGTCCTCGCCCGCGATCTCCACCACTTCGGTCTTGTCGCTGGCGTACGCTGTGACCACGTTGAGGGTGGCGCCCATGGCCTGGGCCAGGTCCGCGGCGGTGCGAGCTGCCTTCATGGCTGTTTCTGATCCGTCGACGCCGACGATGACGATGCCTGACACTGGTCGATCTCCTTCGTTAGTTCCTCATGGCTGTGCTCCCGGATGCCCGTCGGGCACCGGGTGACGTGCGGGGGTCTTACGGCGCAGGGATCTCCTGGGCGTCGATGTACATCTCGATGCGGATGTTCTTGGCCACTTCCAGGTGCGCGCTGGCGATCTTGCCGGCGCGTTCCGCGTCCCGGTCCCGGATGGCGGCGACGAGTTCCTCGTGTTCCTTCAGCACCTGGCTCCAGCGGGCCGGCGTGGACAGCGTGGTGCCGGGGTAGCGGATGAAGTGGACAAGGATGCGGTCCAGCAAATCCAGCAATGCCGCACTGTGGCTCGCAGCCCAGATGCGCTCGTGGAAAGTGCGGTTCACGGCGGCCAACTGCGCCGCGGTGGCCTCCTCGAACTTCAGGTCCACCATGCTCTGGTGGGCGCGCTCGATCAGCATGAGGTCCATGTCCGTATGGCGCAGGGCGGCCGTCTTCGCCGCGGCCTCCTCCAGGAAGGAGCGCACCTCGTACAGGTCCAGCATCTCCTCGGGCCGGTACTCCCGGACCTGCATGCGCGAGCCGATCCGCTCCACCAGGCCCTCGGTTTCCAGCCGGCGCAGGGCCTCGCGGATCGGGGTGCGGGAGACGTTGTACTTCTTGGCCAGGGCGGTCTCCACCAGCTGGGCCTTGGGCGGGAGCTCCTGGGCAATGATCGCGTTGCGGATCATCAGGTACGGGCTCATCAGGGCCGGATTGCTCATCGCTGGTCTCTTCCTCGTGGCAGCAACGGTGTGAACATCAGGCGGGCCTGATGCAACTCACCATACAGTCGAAGGCCATTTTAACACACGGTATACAGATGGTGTTTTTCGTGAACACCGGTCTGTGCCGGGAGGGAGACGCCCGTCACATTTCGGTAACGGGTGTGTGCCAACACACATTTTTGTTGCTCGCTTCTTGCAAACGGTATACATTCGACCAAAAGCGAGGACAGTTTCTTAAAACTGTACCGAAAGTGCTTCAAAGATCGACCGGTACCAACGACGGTACGCAGGCACCATTGAGGAGACACCATGACCAGCCCCACCGGCACGGTCCAACTGGGGGAATCGGACTCCCCACGAACGTCAGTCATTCAGGTCCCGGCCGCCCTGGTTCGCGGCGGGACCAGCAAGTGCTGGATCTTCCGCCAGAGCGACCTGCCAGCGGACACCGCGGACATCGAACGCCTGCTGATCCGCACCTTCGGCTCCCCGGACCTCCGCCAGATCGACGGCGTCGGCGGCGCGTCCTCCACCACCAGCAAGGCGATCATCGTGGACGACCTCGGCTCGGCAGACGGCGTGGTGAACTACCGCTTCGCGCAGGTGGCCATCGACAAGCCCTCCGTGGAGTGGGACAGCAACTGCGGCAACTGCGCCACCGGCCTTGGCCTGTACGCGCTGCACGCCCGGCTCGTTCCCCCGGCCGACGGCGTCTCCCGGGTCACGATCGTCAACACGGTCACCGGGCTGAGCCTGGTCTGCGAGGTCCCCACCCCCGGCGGCGAGGTCCCCACCTACGGCTCGCGGCAGATCCCGGGCCAGTACTACCCGGGCGTCCCCGTTGACATCATCTTCGAGAGCAGCAGCTGGACCAGCTTCGAGACGGAAATGCCCACCGGCCACGCCGTCGACGAGGTCACCGTCCAGGGCCGAACCTTCCACGCCACGCTGATCGATGCCGGCGCCCCGGCGGCGATCTTCGATCCGCGGGACTTCGGCTTCACCGGACGGGAGGACGCGGAGGAGCTGGAGGAACTGGTGGCCCTGGCGCCGGAGCTGCGGGCCGCCGCCGCCAAGGTCATGGGCATCCCCAGCCACCTGACGTCCATCCCGAAGGTGGGCATCGTGGGCCCGCCGCCGGTGGGGGAGACGGGCGTCTCTGCGCGGATGATCTCGATGGGCGCCCTGCACCCGGCGATCGGACTCACCAGCGCCGTCGCCATCGCCGCAGCCTCCGGCCGCGCCGGCTCGATCGTCGCCAACGCCGCCGTCGGCACCTCCGGCAACTCGGGCGAAGCCGACAACACAGACAACGACGGAGGGGACACCCTGGCGATCCACCTCCTCAACGGCGCCACCAGGACCGCCCTGGACGCGCCGGTTCCCAGCAAGGTCGCCTTCCAGCGGTCGGCCCGGGTCATCAGCGAAGGAACCGTGCTCGTCCCCGGCGACTGACCGGGCGGCAGGCAAACCACCATTCACAAGGACGTGTCATGAAAATCAGCATCCAGAATCTGCAGCTCAAATACGGTGACTTCGTCGCCATCGAAAACCTCAACCTCGAGATCGGCGACGGCGAGGCCCTGGTCCTGCTGGGCCAGTCCGGCTGCGGCAAGACCAGCACCATGCGCTGCCTCGCCGGGCTGGAGGAACCCAGCTCCGGCCGGATCATCATCGACGACGTCGTGGTGTTCGACTCCGAAAAGGGCATCAACCTGCCGCCGAACAAGCGCAACGTGGGCATGGTCTTCCAGTCCTACGCCGTCTGGCCGCACATGACCGTCTTCCAGAACGTGGCGTACTCCCTGAAGCTGCAGAAGCTCTCCAAGTCCGAAACCCGGGACCGGGTCATGGAGGTCCTGACCCTGGTGGGCCTGGAAAAGTTCGCCGACCGCGGCGCCAGCCTCCTCAGCGGCGGGCAGATGCAGCGCGTGGCCCTGGCCCGCAGCCTGGTGATGCGCCCCAGCGTCCTGATGCTCGACGAGCCGCTCTCCAACCTGGACGCCCGGCTCCGTGACCGGCTCCGCGTGGAACTCCGCGAAATCCAGCTCCGCCTGGGCCTGACCTGCGTCTACGTCACCCACGACCAGCACGAGGCCTTCGCCCTGGCGGACCGGATCGCCCTGCTGCAGGGCGGCAAGATCGTCCAGATCGGCGGTCCCCGCGAGATGTACGAGACCCCCGCCAGCGCCTCGATCGCGCACTTCCTCGGCGTCTCCAACGTCATGGACTGCGAGTCGGTGGCCGCCCCGGACGGCTCGGCCACCGCCAAGGTGACCGACCACGGACTCACCATCCACTCCGCGCAGCGCGCCGCCACGGCCCCGCAGCAGATGAAGGTCTGCATGCGCGCCGAGGACCTGCAGCTCTCCGCCCAGCCCACCGCGGCCGCCAACGCCTGGAAAGGCAAGGTCCGCGTCGCCGGCTTCCAGGGCAACGACGTCCGCTACGCCGTGGAGCTCGACGGCGGCCTGGAACTGGACGCGCTCGGCACCATCAAGCGCGGCGAACAGCACGAGGTGGGCGACTCCGTCTGGGTCAGCATCGATCCCGCCCAGGTCCAGATCCTCCCGGCGGAGGTGCTGGTATGAGCCTCAAGACCCCGCTGGCGGATCCCGCCGTCGCGGCTTCCCCCGTTCCCGCGTCCTCCCGCGGCACTAAGGCCCTCGGGAACCTGCGCAAGAGCACCCCCGCCATGATCATCATCGCGATCCTGGCCGTGCTGGTGCTCCTGCCGCTGGCTCTGGTGCTGCTCGCCGCGTTCTCCGACGCCGTGCCCCGGCCCGGCAACATCTCCCTGGGCGGCCTCACCCTGGACAACCTGATGCTCCTGGCCAGCCCGGAGGCCCTCGGCGCGCTGGGCAACTCGCTCATGGTGGGTGCCGGATCCGCCGTCGTCGCCCTGGTGATCGGTGCGTTCCTGGCCTTCGTCTGCGCCCGCACCGACGCGCCGATGCGCAAGTTTATCTTCTTCATCGGCATGGCCCCCATGTTCATCCCCGCCCTGGTGGGTGCGCTGGCCTGGTCCCTGCTGTCGTCCCCGAGCGCCGGCTACCTGAACATCCTGCTCCGCGACCTCGGCATCGACTTCGTCATCAACATCTACAGCCTGCCCGGCCTGATCTTCGTCCTCGGCATCTTCTACGCCCCGTACGCGTTCCTGCTGATGCACAGCTCGCTGTCGATGATGAACGCCGACCTTGAGGAGGCCGCCACCGTCCACGGCGCCACCCTCAAGACCATGCTCCGCACCGTCACCCTGCCGCTGGCCCTGCCGGCCGTGCTGGGTTCGGCCATCCTGGTCTTCGCCCTGACCATGGAGAACTTCCCGGTGGCGCAGGTGATCGGCAACCCCGCCGGCATCGACACGCTTCCCACCTACATCTACCGGCTGATGAGCGCGACGCCGGCCAAGAGCAACCAGGCCGCCAGCATCGCGATCGTCCTCACCGCGGCCCTGCTGGTCATCACCGTGATCCAGCAGCGCATCATCAACAAGCGCAAGTTCACCACCGTCACCGGCAAGGGCAACCGTCCCCGCCAGGTGCCGCTGCGGAAGCTGCGCTGGCCGTTCACCATCCTGGCCCTGGCGTACTTCGCCGTCGCCGTCGTCCTGCCGATGCTCGCGCTGCTGGCCGCCTCCATGCAGGCCACCCCGTTCGTCGCCTCCATCGCCCAGCTCTTCGAGACCGGGGCCATGAGCTTCGCCAAGCTGGCCGACGTGCTGGCCTCGCACGACTTCCAGCTGGCGCTGCGCAACAGCGTGATGGTGGCGCTGCTGGCCGCGATCGCCGGCACCACGCTGAGCTTCATCGCCTCCTATGTCCGCTACCGGACCAAGACCCGCGGCGGCCAGCTGATCGAACTGATCGCCATGACGCCGCTGGCGGTCCCCGCGATCGTCATGGGCATCGGCCTGCTCTGGACCTGGCTGCTGCTGCCGGTCCCGGTCTACGGCACCCTGCTGATCCTGGCGATCGCCTGCGTGGCCGTGTTCCTGCCGCAGGGCTACCGGGGCATCTCGGCGTCGATGCTGCAGATGGACCAGGACCTGGAGGACAGCGCCGTCATGCTCGGCGCCCGCCGCTCCAAGGCAATCGTGAACGTGACCCTGCCGCTGATGCGGGTGGGCATCACGTCCTCCTTCCTGCTGTTCCTGATGCTCTCGATGCGTGAACTGAGCGCCTCGATTTTCCTCTTCACCTCGAACACCCGGATCCTCTCGATCCTGGTCTTCGACAACTTCGACAACGGCCAGAGCCAGTCGGCCGCGGCCGTCAGCGTCCTGTACATCGTCGTGATCGCGGTGCTGGCGGTGATCGCCCAGAAGGTGGGCGCCGACCGCAAGCTCGAGACCAAGTAACGCTTCCCACACCACACCATTTGAAAGGGTCTAAACAATGAAGTTAGCGTCCAAAATCCCCCTGCTCGGCCTCGGCGTCGTCCTCTCCCTGAGCATGGCTGCCTGCGGCGGCGCCGCCGCGAGCAACAGCGTGGTCACCGCCACGGCAGAGGTCAAGACCGACGACGGGCTGGTGATCAACGGCGAGAACATCGCGGACAAGGCCACCTATGACAAGGCCAAGACCCAGACCCTGAGCCTGTACTCCGGCTACACCGAATCCTCCGAGAGCGCCCTGGTGGCCGCCTTCACCAAGGACACCGGTATTAAGGTCAACGTGGTCCGCCTGACCCCGAACAAGCTGGCCGAGCGCGTCCAGTCCGAACAGGGTGCCGGCAAGCTGGGCGCCGACGTCATCCGCACCTCCGACTACCGGATCGCCAAGACCCTGGAGGACGCCAAGGTCTGGAAGGCCTACGACGTGCCGGGCGCCTCGCAGTTCAAGGACGTCTCGGTCGACGGCGGGCAGTTCACCCGCATGTTCAACTCCGTCTACACGCTGGGCTACAACACCCAGCTGGTCAAGGATGCGGACGCCCCGAAGTCCTGGAACGACGCCGTCAGCGGCAAGTGGCAGGGCAAGCTGGGGATCGTCCAGGGCGGCTCCGGCGGCAGTACCGCCTCCCTGAACCGCTTCATGGAATCGAAGCTGGGCGGCGACTACTTCGCCAAGTACGCCGCGCAGAAGCCCACCATCTACGACTCCCTGGGCGCCGAGGCCACCGCGCTGGCCCGCGGCGAGGTGGCGGTGGGAACCGTGACCATCAGCGGTACCAATATCTCCGCCGTGCAGGACAAGGCTCCCGTGAAGTTCATCGTCCCGGACGAGGGCCTGGTGGCGTACGACTACTACCTGGGCATGGCCGGGTCCGCCACGAACGTTGAGGCGGCCAAGGTGTTCATGAACTACAACCTGTCCAAGCAGGGCCAGAAGGTTTTCGCACAGCTGGGCGAATACCCGGCCCGCACCGACGTTGAGCCGCCCACCATCATGGGCATCAAGCTGCCGGCCGCCGACTCCGGCAAGGTCTACCGCATGGCCAACACCGACGCGATCAGCTTCGGCAAGGACGACCTGGCCAAGTGGAACAAGGTCTTCGGCTACAGCAAGTAACCCGCAAGCTGCCCGGGCCTTTACCGGCCCGGGCAACGAACCGCAGTGGGGCGGCGAATGATGGTCACCGGGACCATCGCCTATTCGCAACGTGCGCCGCCCCGCTGCGGCTTCTTTATGCCCTTTTGCAATCCGCTAGGCTCGGCACATCCGAGCCCCGGCGAACGCCGTCCCGTCTGCGAAGGAGCAATGATGCCCCGCGAGCCCTACAAAGCGCTCCTGTTTGATGTCCAGGGCACCCTCACCGATTTTCGGACCACCCTGCTGGACCACGGCCGGACCGTCCTGGGCGACAGGGCCGCGGCGCTGGAGTGGCCGTCGATGGTGGATGAGTGGCGGACGGCCTACCGGACCGCGGTGGCGGAGTTGTCCGGGGCGCGGCAGTGGCGATCGGTCCGTTCCATCTACACCGACGGGCTGGCGGACATCGTTCGACGGCGCGGGCTGGAGCATGTGGTGACGGCCAACGACATCGCTCTCCTCACGGCCGGGTGGGAGCAGTTGCGGCCCTGGCCGGACGCGGCCGCGGGACTGCGGAAGCTACGGCAGTCGCACCTCGTGGCGGCCCTGTCCAACGCCGACCTCTCCGCCGTCATCTCGACCTCACGAACGTGCGGCTTCGTCTGGGATGCGGTCTTTTCCGCGCAGCAGTTCCGCGCGTTCAAGCCTCATGAGTCGACCTATCTGGGCGCGGCGGCCCTGTTGGGAGTGGACCCGGCAGGGATCCTCATGGTGGCTTCGCACCGGTATGACCTGGATGCCGCCGCGGAATTGGGTCTGGGGACAGCGTTCGTCTACCGGCCCGATGAATACGGGCCGGGCGGCAACCCGGACCAGGCATCGGCCGGCGACTACGACGTCGTCGTGGAATCGATCGAGGAGCTCGCCGAGGCGCTCAACGCCGGAGCCGTAGCTAGCCCTCCTAGCACTCGCCCTTGATGACGAAGTACGAGCCGCGGATGGTGCTCCGCGGCGGTCTGATCATTGACCGAGCGGCTGGCGGCCGCCCGGTCAACGGTCAGATGCCTCCCATGAACTGGCAGTCAGCTATGCTGCGGCGGATTTGTTGTACCGGCCATTGCGGCGCAGCCAAAAATAAAGCACGATCGAGGCGCCAACGGACAGCAAGGGAACAGCCCACAGCGCGGAAGCCGAACCACGCAGCAGGACGGCACAGGCAACGACGGTAGCCGCCCCGATGCCCACGCCCGGTGACGCAGTCGAAAGGCTGCCTACGACATCTTTCCTGAACTGTCCGTGCACGGACGTCAAGATGACAATGGCCGTCAGGAGCGCCAGTGACGCCCCGAGGAGAATGAACCCCTCAGCAAGGCCGATGATAGCGACTCCGGCTGCGAAAAAAATGCTGAGAAGAACCCAGTAAGAGTCTCTTGCTGGACCATTTGGATTTTTTTGGTTCATTGATTCGATCCTAACAACCGCGGTGGCCTCGCACCGGTATGACCTGGATGCCGCCGCGGCGTTGGGCCTGGGGACGGCCTTCGTCTCCCGGCCCGATGAATACGGGCCAGGCGGGCGCGCGGACCAGGCGTCCGACGGCGACTACGACGTCGTCGTGGATTCGGTCGAGTAACTCGCCGGGAAGCTCGGGGACTGAACCCCGCGGCGTCGCCAGCGCCCCCTCTAGTACTCGCCCTTGATGACGAAGTACGAGCCGCGGATGGTGCCGGCCAGCTTGGACTTCTGCCGGGCGAACTTGAACTTGTCCGCTAGTTCCTCCGGGACCTCCATGCCGTCCGAGAGCTTAAAACCCGACGGCCCGCTTGCCGCCCTCCTCGATGCTGTACATGACGTTGATGGACAGGCCCGATTCGTAGAAGACGTAGTCCATGCGCAGCCCGTCCACCTCGAAGCTGGTGGCCTCCAGCGGCCGGGACCCGATCACCAGGTCCCGCTCCTCCTTGAGGATCCGGGCCACCCGGTCCACGGTGTCCTGGGCCTCCGCGGCGGGGCTGACCGTGAAGGCGTGGCTGTACTTGGTGTGGTAGTAGCGGGCCTCGTTGGCGCGCAGCCCGGCCAGCGCCTCCGCCACGGGGGAGGATTCGAGCCCGACGGTGGACACGTCCTTGAAGTCGACGACGTACGGCATGGGTTTCCTCCTCGGTTAATCCTGTGTGGTGGGACTAGGGTAGCGCGGACGGCTCCCGGCCCTTCTGGGGAGACCTGGTGACGGCGAGGATCATGCCGATACCGGCGAGGGAGGACACCATCGCGGAGCCGCCGTAGGAGATGAACGGCAGGGGCACGCCGATCACCGGGAGTAGCCCGCTGACCATGGCGATGTTGATGACGGCCTGTCCGATGATCCAGGTGACGACGCTGCAGGAGAGCGCCCGGGCGAAGGTTCCCTCGGTCCGGGCGATGGTCTTGAAGATCGCGACGGCGAGGACGGCGAAGAGTGCCAGCACCAGCAGGGTGCCGGCGAACCCGAGTTCCTCACCCAAGATGGTGAAGATGAAGTCGTTGTGCGCCTCCGGGATCCAGTTCCACTTCTGCCGGCTCTGGCCCAGCCCGGTGCCGAACCAGCCACCGGAGGCCAGCGCGTACTGGCCGTTCAGCGCCTGATACCCGAGCCCCTGGGAGTCATCGGCGGAGCCGCCCCCGAGCCAGGACGAGATTCGGCCCATGCGGTTGCCGCTGGTGGCGGCGAGGATCAGCGCAGCGAAGGCCGAAACAGACCCCGCCACCCAGATGACCTTCATCGGGACGGCCCCGTAGTACAGGGTGGCGGCGAGGATGAGCATGACGACCATGGTGGTGCCGAGGTCATGGCCCAGGGCGACGAGTCCCATGATGATGCCTCCCACGGGCAGCAGGGGGACGACGGCGTGTTTCCACTGGCCGAGGAGCTTTTGCTTGCGGGTCAGGATGTCGGCGGCCCAGACGATCAGGGCGAGCTTGGCGAACTCGGACGGCTGCGCGGTGAACCCGCCCACGCTGAGCCAGTTGCGGTTGCCGTTGACCGTCATGCCCAGTGGGGTGAACACCAGAACGAGGGAGAGGACGGCGGTGATCAGCATGGGCCAGGCAAGCTTCCGGATGTGGTGCTCCCGCAGCCCGGCCAGGAACAGCATGAGCACGATCCCGGCTACGGTCCACATGCCCTGTTTCAGCGGAAGATCGTAGGGGTTGGCGCCGGCTGCGACGGATTCCACTGAGGAGGCGGAGGCCACCTCCACCAGCCCGATGGCGGCGAGCGTCAGCACCACGGCCAGGATGATGGGCCGCTGCCGGTCCGCGGGGTCGTCCCCGATCCAGGTGCGGATCCGGCCGGGTTCCCGCCGCGCGCGGACCGGACGCGGGTGGGGTGTCCTGATGAGGGTGCCCATCGCTGTTCTCCTTGATTCATGCCTGCCAAGCGGGGTGTCCCCGGCTTCCAGTTCGTGAACTCACGGTAGCGGGCAGGAACGGCAGACTATCCGGCGGCCGCCGTCGGCGATGGCGTACACGCCGTGAAACGGCTAACTCCCGGGCAATTCACTGCCGGGCACAGCGACGCAGCCTAGACCAGCGGCCAGGGGTACCGCATGCCGGTGCGGTCCACCGGGAGGGACCCGGCGAGCATCATCCGCTGGACGCGGCGCTGCAGAGCGGTGACCTCGTCGTCGTCGAGCAGCTCCGCCAGCTCGGCCGGGACAGCCTCGGCCAGCGGGGCGATATTCGCCAGCAACTCCTCCGGGATGGGTTCGCCGGCGAAGTCCCAGATCACCGTGCGGAGCTTGAACACGGCCGAGAAGCAGAGCCCATGGTCGATGCCCCAGATCCGGCCATCGTCGCCGCGGAGCACGTGGCCGCTCTTGCGGTCCGTGTTGTTGGCGACGAAGTCGAACAGGGCCATCCGGGCCAGTGCGGGATGCGTCTCCGGCTCATCCTCGAACAGGGTGAAGTAATGGTGCTGGAAGTCGCACTCGATGAACCACTGCAGCGAGCCGACACCCAGGGGAGCGTCCTCCCGGATCACCGTGTGCGGGATGAAGCTCCAGCCCAGCCACTCGCTCAGCAGATAGGCGGCACGCTCGCGCTTGTAGAGCCCGGGGTCGAAGTCGGAGAGCGGCCGTTCGCCTGACTCCGGCTTGTACACGGCGAAGTCCACCTCCTCGCCGAGGGACACCTGCACCAGGAACGTCTGGTTGCTGCTGCGCGGGATTACCCCCACCAGTTCGATGCTGCCCTCGGTCAGCAGGGTCAGTTCGCGGCCGGCCACGGTTCCACCCGCCCGGGAGTTGCGGTCATTCCGGCCTCAGCCCGCTCAGCGGCTCCGCCGTCGAGTTCACCATCAGCACCGCCGGGTCCTGCCCGTCCGTGTAGGAGATCGCGGACACGGACCCCGGGCTGATGTAGATGCGCTGGAACAGGTCCAGCGGGGTGCCCAGGGCATGGGCGACGGCGGCCTTGATGGGGTCCGCGTGCGAGAAGCAGACCACCACGCCGCCGGCATGGGCATCCCGTGCCCGCTCCATGGCCCCGACGATCCGGGCCTGCATCTCCGGGAAGCTCTCGCCGTCCGGAAAGCGGAACTGGGATGGGCTGTGCTGCACTGTCTGCCACTCCGGCAGGGCAGCCAAGTCCGAGATCGCCGCGCCGGTCCAGCCGCCGAAGTCGCACTCCAGCAGCCCCTCCTCGGCGGTGACGGCCAGTCCGCTGCGCGCCGCCGTCGGCTCCGCCGTTTCCCGTGCGCGCTCCATCGGCGAGGAGTAGAGGGCGTCCACCCGCAACCCGGCGAGCCGGTCCGCGACGCGTTCGGCCTGTTCCCGGCCGCGGTCCGAGAGGTGCAGCCCCGGCGCCCGGCCGGGAAGGACGCTGCCGGTGGTGGGCGTCTGCCCGTGCCGCACCAGCAGCAGGAGCGTCGCCGGACGCGCCGGGGCCGGGGAGTGGGGGCGTTGTCTGCGGTTGCGGTAGCCATCGTTACCAACCCTAACTTCCCGGCCGGGGGAAGCGCCGAGGTTTCTCAGGAAATCCCTCGATTACGCCCGGGGTGCAGGTCTACGGTGGAGGAGTGAGTGAACGCCCCGAGATCTACACCGTTGGTGAACTGCGCGCCTCCGGCCACGTCCAGAAGGACCTGCGCCGCGAGATCCGAGACAACCTGCTGGCAGCGCTCGCCGCCGGCCGGGACCCCTGGCCCGGCATGTTCGGGTTCAGCCGCACGGTCCTGCCGCAGCTCGAACGCGCCCTGCTGGCCGGGCACGACGTCGTCCTCCTCGGCGAACGCGGCCAGGGCAAGACGCGCCTGCTGCGCACCCTCGCCGGGCTGCTGGACGAGTGGTCGCCGGTGATCGAGGACTCCGAGGTGAACGAACACCCCTACGAACCCATCACCGAGCACTCCCGCGCCCTGGCGCTCACCGAGGGGGACCGGCTGCGGGTGGCGTGGCGGCACCGCTCGGAGCGCTACGTGGAGAAGCTCGCGACGCCGGACACCTCCGTGGCGGACCTGATCGGCGACGTCGACCCGATGCGGGTGGCCGAGGGCCGCCGCCTGGGCGACCCGGAAACTATCCACTACGGCCTGATCCCGCGCTCGAACCGCGGCATCATCGCCATCAACGAGCTCCCCGACCTGGCCGAACGGATCCAGGTGTCCATGCTCAACGTCATGGAGGAACGGGACATCCAGATCCGCGGCTACGTGCTCCGGCTGCCGCTGGACGTGTTGGTGGTGGCCTCCGCCAACCCGGAGGACTACACGAACCGCGGCCGCATCATCACCCCGCTGCGGGACCGCTTCGGCGCCGAAATCCGCACCCACTACCCGATCGAACTCGAGGACGAGGTGGCCGTCATTGAACAGGAGGGCCACTTGGTGGCGGCCGTCCCGCCGGTCATCCTGGAGATCCTGGCCCGCTACACCCGCGCGCTGAGGCAGTCGCCGGCGGTCAACCAGACCTCCGGTGTGTCCGCCCGGTTCGCGATCGCCGGTGCCGAAACGGTGGCCGCCGCCGCCCTGCGCCGCGCCAGCGTCCGCGGGGAGGACAACGCCGTCGCCCGGATCATCGACCTTGAGGCGGCCGTGGACGTCCTGGCCGGCAAGATCGAGTTTGAATCCGGCGAGGAGGGCCGGGAACAGGACATCCTGGACCACCTGCTGCGGATGGCCACCGCCGAGACAGTCCGGGCGCACCTGCACGGCATCGACCTCGGCCCGCTGGTGTCCGCTCTCGACGGCTCCTCGACCGTGACCACCGGCCAGCTGGTCACCGCCAAGGAGTTCCTGGACGGCCTGCCCTCACTCAACGGCTCAAGCCTCTACGACGAGGTGGGGGAGCGGCTGGGCGCCGACAACGACGGCCAGCGCGCCGCCGCCGTCGAACTGGCCCTCGAAGGTCTCTACCTCGCCCGCCGGATATCCAAGGACTCCGACGACGAAGCCACCATCTACGGGTAATTCCGTCCTGACAGGGGAGGCGCGATGAGCGCTCACAACCGCTCGCGGTACGGCCGCTACGCCGGCGGGCCGGACCCGCTTGCGCCCCCGGTGGACCTGACCGAGGCCCTGGACGCCGTGGCCGAGGACGTCATGGCCGGGTATTCGCCCCGGCGTGCCCTGCAGGAGTACCTGCGCCGCGGCGGCAGGAACCGGGACGGCCTGGACGAACTCGCCGGCCGCATCCAGCAGCGGCGCAAGGACCTGCTGGGCCGGCACAAGCTGGACGGGACGCTTGAGGAGGTCCGGAAACTGCTGGACACCGCGGTGCTGGAGGAACGCAAACAGCTGGCCCGCGACGTCCGGATGGAGGACACGGACCGGGCCTTCCGGGACATGCAGATGCAAAACCTGCCCGCCTCCACAGCCGCCGCCGTCAACGAGCTCTCCTCCTACGACTGGCAGTCCAGCACCGCGCGGGAGGCCTACGAGCAGATCAAGGACCTGCTGGGCCGGGAAGCCCTGGAACAGCGCTTCGCCGGGATGAAGCAGGCGCTCGAGGGCGCCACCGACGAGGACCGCGCCGCCGTCGCCGCCATGCTCGGGGACCTCAACGAACTCCTGGACAAGCACCGCCGCGGCGAGGACACGGACCAGGACTTCCAGGACTTCATGGCCAGGCACGGCGATTTCTTCCCGGAGAACCCGCAGTCCGTCGAGGAACTGATCGACGCCCTCGCCCAGCGCGCCGCCGCAGGGCAGCGGATGATGCGCTCCATGACCGCCGAGCAGCGCGCGGAACTGATGCAGCTCTCCGCCCAGGCGTTCGGTTCCCCGGAGTTAATGGCACAGCTGGGCCAACTCGACGCCAACCTGCAGGCGCTGCGCCCCGGCGAGGACTGGTCCGGGTCCGAGAGCTTCGAGGGCGAGGAAGGGCTGGGGCTGGGCGACGGGACCGGGGTGCTCCAGGACCTCGCCGAGCTGGACGAACTGGCCGACCAGCTGTCCCAGTCCTACAACGGGTCCAGCCTGGACGACGTGGACCTGGACGCGCTGGCCCGGCAACTGGGGCAGGACGCGGCGGTGTCCGCCCGGACGCTGGCGGAGATCGAAAAGGCCATGCACGACGGCGGGTTCCTGCGCCGCGGTGCCGACGGCGACCTCAGCCTGTCCCCGCAGGCGATGCGCCGGCTGGGCCGCTCCCTGCTGCGGGACACCGCGAAGCAACTCTCCGGCCGGCAGGGCCGGCGGGAGACCCGGGCGGCCGGTGCGGCGGGGAGCAGACCGGGTCCAGCCGTCCCTGGCAGTTCGGCGACGCCGAGCCGTGGGACGTCACCCGGACCATCACCAACGCCATCCGCCGCACGATCGGCGACGGCGGGGACCCGCGCCACGGGCTGCGCCTGGCCGTTGACGACATCGAGATCACGGAGACCGAGGCCCGCACCCAGGCCGCCGTCGCCCTGCTGGTGGATGTCTCCTTCTCGATGGCCGCTGAGGGCCGCTGGGTGCCGATGAAGCGCACCGCCCTTGCCCTGCACCACTTGGTTTCCACCCGGTTCCGCGGCGACCGGCTGCAGCTGATCAGCTTCGGCCGGTACGCCCAAACCATGGACATCGGCGAGCTCACCGCCCTGCCGGCGGTGCGCGAACAGGGCACCAACCTGCACCACGGGCTGCTGCTGGCCGGCCGGTTCTTCCGCAAGCACTCCTCCATGCAGCCGGTGCTGCTGGTGGTCACCGACGGCGAACCCACCGCCCACCTGGAGGCCGACGGCGAGTCCTGGTTCAACTGGCCGCCAGACGCCGAGACCATTCGGCTGACCGTGGCAGAGCTGGACCGGCTGGGCCGCGGCGGGGTCCAGGCGACGTTCTTCCGGCTGGGCGACGACCCGGGCCTGGAACGGTTTGTCGCCCGGATGGCCCGCCGGGTGGATGGCCGCGTGGTGGCCCCGGACACCGGGGACCTGGGCGTCGCCGTCGTCGGCGAATACCTCCGCGCACACTTCCGCGGCCGGCCTTTCAACGAGGAGGACTGGGCGACGTAGGGGGAGTCGGGCGGCGGCGGGCTAGGGGTGTTTCCGTGAGCTGGACAGTTTTGGTGCCCTGATTAGGGGTATTGGCCAATGGGCCGCCCTGATCGGGTCGATGCCCTCATCTGTTATTCCGGCCGTGAAGTCTTCGAATCCGAAGACCTTGAAGAGCGCTTCCCGCCCGAACTTTGAGCTGTCAGCCACGAAGAAGGCCTCGCCCGCCACGGAGCGCATCTTGCGTTTTAGCTCGATGGAGTAGCTGGAGCTCGCGTATATCCCGTCGTCCATCACGGCCCCCGCCCCGAAGACAGCAACATTCACCCTCATGTTTTCAAGTTGCTGAAGGGAGGCAGGACCCCACATCGATGTGCTGCCAGGAAGTAGTTCTCCGCCAATAAACACCAAGTTGATCCGGGGTTTACGCGAAATCTCGATCCCGACCAACAGGTCGTGGGTAACTACGGTCAGGCGGGAATGGTTGAGGTGCCGGGCGACTTCCAAGCAGGTGGTTCCGCTGTCGAGAAGAACGGTCTGATTTTCAAGAATGCGGTCGGCAGTGGCAGCTCCGATCGCTTCCTTTTCCTTTGATTCAAGTGGCGACACCCTCGCGGGGGAGGGCGCCTCAACGGGTGCGGCCCCGCCGTGCGTACGCCTGATCTTCTTCTCATCGGCGAGACGCTCCAAGTCGCGCCGAATGGTGGACCCGTCCACTCCGTATATCTGGGCGAGCGTGGTGACGCTTTGGAAGCCCTGTTCCTCTATGAGCTCGACGATCTCCTGGCGGCGCGACATCGGGCCCCTTTCTTAAGTCTGAGCTAAGGGTAGACCGACGCACGAATACGCGCAATATCTGCACATTGAGTCTCAAAATTGTGCAAATCTCTCGACAGTTGCGCGTATATGACTTAGCGTATGCACAGATCGGAGAAACCGATGCACGGATTCAGGCATCCGTAATGCGTGATCACAAAGGAGTGAATTGATGAAGCTTTTGCGCACATCAGCGTTTTTTGCAGCCGGCCTCTCGGCCATCCTCTTGACGGGATGCGGCTCCGTGAACGATAGCGCTGCCTCTAGCGCTGCTCCCGGGTCGAAGGGCGACACTAAGGCCTCGGACATGACCATGGTTACGGTGGTGAAGCTCAAGGGCATCGCTTGGTTTGACCGCATGGACGAAGGCGTGAAGAACTATGGCAAGCGCACCGGAATCGATACCCGCACGGAGGGCGGTGACGATGTCAGCCCAGAGAAGCAAATCAAGATCATTCAGGATCTGGTGGCTCAAAAGCCGACGGCTATTACCGTCGTACCCAACTCCCCCGAAGCGGTAGCCAACGTCCTGGCACAGGCCAAGGCCAAGGGCATCATCACCGTCGCACACGAGGCGACCGGCATCAAGAACGTAGACGTCGACATCGAAGCTTTCGACAACAAGGTCTACGGAGAAAAGATTATGAAGAGTCTTGGTGCCTGTATGGGTGGCAAGGGCGAATACGTCCAGTTCGTGGGCGGCCTGACGGCCAAGACCCACATGGAGTGGGTGGGTGCGGCCTCTGATTACCAAAAGGCGAATTTCCCGGACATGAAACGAGTCGAAGATCCGATCGAAAGCACGGATAACGAGGCTGCAGCCTACCAAAAGGCCAAGGAAGTTCTCGCCAAGCACCCCAACATCAAGGGCTTTGAGGGATCTGCCGGCAACGACGTTCCGGGCATTGCTCGTGCAGTCGAAGAGGCGGGAAAGGCGAAGGACACCTGCGTCATGGGAACGTCCATCCCCTCCGCGGCGAGCAAGTACCTCGCTACTGGCGGAATCGACAAGATCTTCTTCTGGGATCCCGCCCTCGCTGGCGAGGCGCAGCTTGAGATTGCCCGGATCCTGGCCACCGGCGGAAAAATTGAAGCCGGAACGGATCTCGGCATCAAGGGCTACAACAGCCTGAAGAAGCTGGACGGGTACGACAACGTATTCCTGGGCGATGCATCGATCGAGGCTGATGCCGAGACGGCTAAGCAGTACAACTTCTGATATTTCGGGGCGTGGGGCTGACAACGTGGTGCCCCACGCCCTATCGAAAGGGTTAGCAATATGACAAGTACTGCCCTCCATGGGCCGCCTCCTCCGATCCTCGAGGTGCGGAACATTGTCAAGACGTTCGGCGGCGTCGCAGCGCTAAGCGATGTGTCGCTGGATCTTCTCCCTGGTGAAGTGCTCTGCCTCGCTGGCGAGAACGGTTGCGGAAAGTCGACGCTCATTAAAATCATCTCAGGGGCCGAGCGGCCGGACTCCGGAGACATCATCGTGGACGGCCAGGCCTACCCGTCGATGGACCCCACGACGGCGATCAAAAGCGGCATCCAGGTCATCTACCAGGACTTTTCACTGTTTCCCAACCTGACCGTGGCCGAAAATATCGTCCTGACATCGGCAGTAGCGAGCCGTCAGCGGCTGCATAATTCTCAGCACGCCCGCCTCAAGGCCAGGTCAATAGTCGATGATCTCGGGTTGAGCCTCGACCTGGACTCTGACGTAGATAAGCTGTCCGTGGCCGATAAGCAACTGACCGCGATCTGCCGCGCTCTGGTCAGTGATGCGCGGGTACTCATCATGGATGAGCCCACAACTGCGCTCACACATACTGAAGTCGACCGACTCTTCGAGATCGTAGAACGGCTAAGAGCGAAAGGTGTTGGGCTGATCTTCGTTTCACATAAGTTGGACGAAGTGCTCAAGATCTCCCAGCGCGTCGCAATCCTGCGCTCTGGCAGAAACGTGATCACCAGTCCGGCCTCAAGCCTGGACCCCGGGGCCATCGCTCTGCATATGACCGGGCGGGAACTCGATGAGACTCGACACGTAAGTCAGCTGGACCCCTCCGCGGATATTGTCCTGGAAGTGAGCGGGTTGGGTCTCCAAGGTGCCTACGAAGACGTTTCGTTCAGTTTGAGGCGCGGAGAGATCTTGGGCGTGACCGGTCTACTGGGGTCCGGTCGCACCGAAATCGCCGAGTCCCTGTTCGGGGCGCTGATCCACGATTCGGGAAGCGTCAAAGTTGACGGCAACAGAGTGAGCATTCGTTCAATCCAGGATGCCATCGATGCAGGCATCGGCTATGTCCCTGAAGACCGCCTGACCCAAGGCCTGTTCATGGACAAATCCATTGCCGACAACATCATTGCCGGCTCCCCGGCGGAGCATAAGACCCGACTCGGAACTCTGGATCTCAGGGCTGTAAATCAGACTATTCAGCGCCTCTTCGAACGGTTGCGGGTAAAAGCTCCAAATGTCCAAGCACCCGTCCGCAGCCTCTCTGGAGGAAACGCACAACGTGTCGTGCTCGCAAAATGGCTAGCCCGGAAGCCGCGGATTCTGATGCTGAATGGGCCGACCGTCGGGGTTGACATTGGCTCCAAGGCAGAGATTCTCAACATCCTCCGTGCTGAAGCCGCAGACGGCATGGGCATCATCGTGATTTCGGACGATGCGCCCGAACTTGTGGCGTGTAGCCATCGCGTGCTTGTGGTCAGGCACGGCAGGATAGTCGAAACGCTCGAGGGCGACGACGTCGCGGTCGACACCATACGAGAGAAGGTGGCTGCATGACGCGCAGCAAGATGGGGCTCTTGGACCGCCTGGGGCGACTTCGGGGTGCCAACAACGAAGGCGTCCTCGCCGTCGTCCTTCTGGCCCTGGTTGTGGTCATGTCCGTTGCCAACCCGGTGTTCTTCACACTTCCGACGGCTTTCAGCATCCTCCGCAGTTCAATCGTTCCCTTGATCTTCGCCCTCGGCGTGCTGATGGTTATCATTTCTGGCGGTATCGACGTTTCCTTTGCTGCGATTGCCGTATTCGCCGCATACACCACCGTCCGAGCACTCGAGGCGGGTATGCCTGACTTTGGGCTAGTGGGCGTTTTTGTCCTCGCTCTGCTGATCGGTGCCTCGCTTGGTGCCATCAATGGCTTTTTGATCGCTAAGTTCCGGCTGCCGACACTGATAGTCACGCTCGGTACCCAGGGCATCTTCAAGGGCGCGTTGCTCACCTACGTTGGCTCCCGCTATATCGCCGACTTGCCGGGTTCCATGGCCCAGATTTCCACCTCGAACCTTGTTGAGGTGTCCACTGACAGTGGAAGCGCGTACCTCCACGTCTTGGTGATCCCGGCAGTGCTGCTAGCGCTGGGGCTCGCTTGGGTCTTGAAGAATACGATGTTTGGCCGGAGTATCTTCGCAATCGGCGGAGATGTGGAGGCAGCACGTCGGGCTGGCATTCGTGTGGTCCGGACCCAGATGATCGTTTACATCGTGGCGGGGACCATGGCGGCGATGGGCGGACTGATCTACGTGATTATGGGACGCAGCGCCAGCCCCCAGATTCTCGTTGGCAGTGAGCTGGACATTATTGCCGCCGTAGTCCTCGGCGGTGCCTCAATTTTCGGTGGGCGAGGCTCCGTGCTCGGAACTACTCTTGGCGTCCTGCTGGTACAGGTCATTTACAACAGCCTCATCCTCGCCGGCGTTCCCAGCGCATGGCAGCGGACTGCGGTGGGCGTCCTTCTGTTGGTCGGCGTTGGTGTACAGGCGCTGGCCTCGCGGCGACCCAGCCGGGCGAGGATCCTCGATGAAGCCCCCAAAAACAGGAAGTTGCGGCATGAAAATGGAGAACTCGGACGTGAAAAACCTGGGTCGCGTAAACGATTCCATTGACTCTGCATGGACCCGTATGCTGGAGCGGCTCAGCCCGCACGGCGGTGTCAGTCGGATGCTGGTTCTTCTGGTCCTCGCCTTTGCCATCTTCGCGGTCTTGAAGCCTTCCGTTTTTCTTAACGGAACGAACCTGCGCAATATTGCCCTCAACTCACCGGAGATCGGCGTGATTGCCATCGCCATGATGCTGGCGATGCTGACAGGGGGAATTGACCTGTCCCTGGTGGCGATAGCGAACATGGCGGCCATCACCATGTCGACCCTGTACACGGCCATCTCCGCCTCCAACCCCGCGCTGGCTGAGCAAGGATTCGTGCTGATAGTCCTTGCGGGCATAGCCGTCGGGGTCCTCGGCGGCTGCATCAATGGCCTCTTGATATCAGTCGTGGGAATCACCCCGATTCTGGCCACGCTTGGCACCCTCCAAATCTTCAACGGGATCGCCGTTGCGTGGACGGGAGGCAAAACACTGGACGGTACGCCTGCTGCGCTGACAGCTGTAGGCGCGTCGACGCTGGGCGGGATACCGACGCTCTTCTTCGTCTTTATCCTCCTGGCAGTGGCAGTCGGCGTCATCGTCAACCGCACCCCGCTGGGGTTGCGGATCCAGCTTCAGGGCGCGAACCCGACGGCGGCGCGGTACTCAGGGATCGGCCGGCGGAAGACGCTCATGAGCACCTACGTACTGACCGGTCTGCTCAGTGGCATTGCCGGGGTTTTCTTCATTGCCCGCAACCCCACTGCTTCCGCTGACTATGGGGCTTCGTACGTTCTGCTGGTCATCGTGATTGCCGTTTTGGGAGGCACTAACCCGAACGGTGGATTCGCGACGGTCTTCGGCGTCGTGCTGGCGACCCTGACCCTCCAAATCGTCTCAAGCGGTTTCACCGCCCTGCGGCTCTCTTCGTACCAGTACGCCATCGCCCAAGGCGTGATCCTAGTGGCGGTCATGGCAATCGACCAGGTCCGCTGGCGTCGGCGCCGTCGACGGCCGCAGCCGACAGCCCAGCCCGCTTAGTCCGGCCGCCACCAGGCAACCCAACCCGTGACTCGCAAACAGAAAGAAACCCGTGAAGAAAATTATTAACAAGCCCGAGGACTTCGTCGACGAGATGATCGAGGGGATCCTCCTGGCACACCCGGAGAAGCTGAAGACTCCCGGAGATGACCTGCGCATCCTTGTCCGAGCGGACGCGCCTGTTGCCGGCAAAGTCGGCATTGTGACCGGCGGTGGATCCGGCCACCTGCCGCTCTTCAAAGGCTACGTAGGCCAGGGACTTTGCTCCGGGGTGGCCATCGGAAACGTGTTCAGCTCGCCCAGTTCCCAGCAGTGCTTCGAGGCGACCAAAGCAGTCGACGGAGGGGCCGGCGTCCTGTATCTGTACGGCAACTACGGCGGCGATGTCTTCAACTTCGATCTGGCTGCCGATCTGGCCGAACTTGAAGATATTGAGACCCGCACTGTGGTGGGCCGGGACGACGTGGCCAGCCAGCCGAAGGACAATCGCTTGGAACGGCGAGGGGTCGCCGGGCTGATCTTCGCCTACAAGGCGGCGGGCGCCGCGGCAGAGCGCGGGGACAGCCTCGATGAGGTCGCCGCGGTCGCCGAGGATATTGTTGACAACACGGCAACAATGGGAATCGGGCTTTCCCCCACCATCCTCCCGACGACGGGCTCACTGAGTTTCGACCTGCCCGACGGCGAAATGGAAATCGGCATCGGAATCCACGGAGAACCGGGCATTCACCGCGGTGTCCTGGAACCCGCCGACGCTATCACCGAACGCCTCGTGGGCGCCCTGATAGACGATCTTGAGCTGACCGAGGGTGACCGAGTAGCAATTCTTGTCAATGGGATGGGCTCCACGCCACTTGAGGAGTTGTACGTCATGTACCGGCGCGCCCACCAGATTCTCTCTGAACGCGGCGTCACGGTCAGCAAGAACTATGTAGGCGAGTACGCGACGAGCCTGGAAATGGCAGGTGCCTCCATCTCGCTGCTGAAGCTCAACGACGAACGTCTGGCCCTGCTGAAGGCGCCGGCCGCATCGCCATTCTTCCTGGAGGTATGAACCATGCACTCGACAGAACTCGTCGCACAGATTCAGGGAAGCCTGAAAGAAGTCGTCAAATACGCCGATGAACTCCGTGACTTGGACCAGGCGCTCGGAGACGGCGACCTGGGCATTACGATCAGCCTCGGTGCCGGTGCGGTTATCGACGCCCTTGCGGAACTCCCCGCAACGGCTAGCCCCTCGGAGATCGCCCGGGCCTGCGCCAAGGCCTTCGCCAATGCCAACCCGTCCACGATGGCGGCCCTGGTCGCAGGAGGACTGCTCGCGGGATCGAAAGTCTGGAAAGATGTCGCCGACGTCGACGTCGCGGAGGCGGCCCGGTTCGTCCGTGCGGCCGGAGACAACATTGCCCAGCGCGGCAAGACTCAGCTGGGCGACAAGACAATTGTCGATGCGATCATGCCTGCCGCTGACGCGCTCGAGGCCAGTCAGAGTGGATCGGACGGCCTGGACGCTGCCATAGCGGCGGCGGAAAAGGCAGTCGTCGAAACGCGGTCCCTGCGTTCACGGCGCGGCCGTGCCGCCTGGCTCCAAGAGCGCAGCATAGGGCTGCAGGATCCAGGAGCGACGGCGATGTGGCGTTTCCTTGAGTCTTGGCGGGCCGCCGGGGCACTCGCGCGCTCCTAGGGAGGGAAGTACCTACTCATTCCGGGTTAGCCGGAGGATTAGAAACCCGCGTCGTATGACGGACGCGCTGGCGGCTGGTTCAGCCGCCAGCGCGGAGCACAACTTACGCAATCTGAAGGAGCAACCAACATGAAAGTTCTCGTAACTGGCTCCCGGGGGAAAGTGGGCACTGCTGTTGTCCGCGCCCTCATCGCTGCCGGACACCAAGTGACAGGGTCAGACCTCGGCCGTCACCCTTTTGACCGGATTCTTCCCGGTGAACCCGACTACCAGCAAGCTGACCTGACTGACGCCGGCCAGGTCTATGGGATGGTTCGCGACTTCGATGCGGTGGTTCACGCCGGGGCGATCCCCGAACCCACCCACAACCCTCCCCACGTGGTGTTCCAAAACAACATCATGGGAACCTTCAACATGATTGAGGCCTCCATCCGCGCCGGGGTGAAGGTGTTCGTCAACATCTCAAGCGAGACGGTTCCCGGGTTCTTTTTCCCGAGCGCCCTGTACTTCCGGAGTACGCACCGGTCGACGAAGGCCACCCGATCGAGCCGCAGGATCCGTATGCGCTTTCGAAGCTCTTTGGTGAAGAGCTCTGTGACGCGGCTGTTCGGAGAAGCGATATGCGCTGTATCTCGATTCGGCCCAGCCACGTCCAGCACGCCGGAAACTATGAGCGCAACCTCGGTGCCCAGGTGCGCGACGCCGGAAATTTGAGCCCCAATCTTTGGAGCTATGTGGATTCGGAAGACCTCGCCGATGCCATCGTTTTGGCAGTCGAATCCGATATTCCGGGGCACGAAGTCTTTTACATCGCAAATCCCGACAACGTAGGCGGCCGCGACTTTGCGGCGGTGCTCAAGGAGTACTACGGCGACAAGATTCAACTACGGGAGCTGAGCCGCCCTGACGCTTCGGGGATCTCCTGCGCGAAGGCAGAGCGGATGCTCGGATGGACAGCCAAGCGGTCGTGGCGGGATCACCTCGATTCGGACGGCCGCGCTCTTGAGGCCCCGACGGGCTGACTCCCAAGCTGATTCGCGGGTCGAGGTCTCTAGGCGCCGGCCGGCGGAGTGCGGGGCGAGGCGAACGCCGCTAGCCATTGACCGACGGCCCGCCCCTGCGGGGCGGGCCCCAAACAAAGTGGAAGATATGCGCGAAGTTGTCTTGGGCGTTGACATCGGGACATCGAGCAGCAAAGGGGTGCTCGTCGGGTTCGATGGCAGGATCGAAGGGTTGGCCACTCGGCACCACGAGGTCGACCGACCGCTGCCGGGGCATGTTGAGATGGATCCCGACCTGTGGTGGGAAGAATTCGAGAGCATTGCCCGCGAGCTGTCGGCCAACCGCAGCATTCGGATAGTCGGGGTCGGCGTGAGCGGAATGGGGCCGTGCGCAGCTATTACGGACGAAGCGGGTGCTGTCCTGCGCCCGGCTATCCTCTACGGCATTGACACCCGCGCAGGCGAACAAATTGCTCAGATTAATGACAAGTTTGGGCCGCAATCAATTGTGGAGCGCTGCGGATCGTCCTTGTCGTCGCAGGCGATCGGGCCCAAACTTGCGTGGCTCGCGGATCATGAATCGGAGGCTTTCTCGAAGGCCCGCATGCTGTTTATGCCCAGCTCGTGGTTGGTTTACAAGCTCACGGGGGATTATGTGCTCGACCATCATTCTGCGAGCCAATGCACACCGATGTATGACACCCTTGCACATCAATGGCATCGGCCTTATGCAGAACCACTGATGCAGTCCATCGAGCTGCCCCGTCTAGTGTGGCCGGGTGAAGTCGTCGGCCACGTCGGCGCAGCAGCGGCTACTCGAACGGGCATTCCGCGCGGCGTCCCGGTCACGGGTGGAACAATCGACGCCTGGGCCGAGGCCGTCAGCGTTGGGGCTCACGCGCCGGGCGACCTCATGTTGATGTACGGAACTACGATGTTTCTCATTAATACCCTTCGCGAACGGGCCACGTCGTCGATCCTATGGGGAACGGTGGGAGCGGCACCCGGCACGTACAGTCTGGCCGGGGGAATGGCGACCTCAGGGGCAATTACCTCCTGGGTTCGGCAGTTGTCGGGTTCGCCGGATTTTTCGGCGCTACTGGAAGAAGCGGAGTCTTCCGGTCCGGGAGCCAAGGGCCTCCTGATGCTCCCCTACTTTGCAGGCGAACGTACTCCTATCTCAGACCCAGATGCCCGCGGACTCATCTTAGGTTTGTCGCTCGACCATGGCAGGGGTGACATTTATAGGGCAACTCTTGAGGCGACGGCCTTTGGAGTCCGCCATAATTTGGAGGCCTTGAAAGCCCACGGGGCAGTAGTGAATAGGGTGACGGCCGTCGGCGGTGGGACCCAAGGAGATCTTTGGACCCAGATCATTTCGGACGTGACGGGACTGGAGCAACGGATTCCTGCGGTAACCGTGGGGGCAAGCTTTGGAAGTGCATTCCTGGCGGCCAGCGCCCTCCAGCCTCTTGATATAAGTGAATGGAACCCGATTGTCTCGGTTGTGCAGCCCAACCCAGATCTATTCGGCCCTTACAGCTCCTTATATACGCTGTATCGAGAACTCTATGAATCAACATGTTCCCTCACACATCGGCTAGTCGGTATGTCCAGGCTCCTTGGGTGAGGTGACGCTGCGCTGTTCGAACGACCATGTTTCGGGCGGTAGAGGACTGTTTGGAGAGATGCGTTGCGGTGAAGTCGCTGGGTTGCTTCGGGGCAGTGCGTGTCCTAGGCCGCGAAGCACCATCGCGGGTTTGAAGACCTCGTGGCTAGTCCACTTCGCCAGCTAATTCGCCGGAGTGCTCCCTGCCCCGAACTATGAATGCAACTTGAGGATCTTCCGGAGCAGCCACAACGGCGGTCAACCTAGCGGCGCCCGGCGCGATACTTGACTCTGACACTGTGGAAGGCAGGAGAACTGAGTCATGTTATCCATTGGAGCGTTCGCGCAGATCGGCCAGGTCACCCACCGCATGTTGCGGCACTGGGACACCTCCGGGCTGCTCGTTCCCGCGCACGTGGATGAGTTCAGCGGTTACCGCTCCTATGACCCCGCCCAGCTGGAACGGTTGCACCGGATCGTCGCCCTTCGCCAGCTCGGGTTCGGCCTGGCGGACGTTGCCGCCATGCTCGACGCCGGGGTTGATGCGGAGCGGATGGCCGGGCTGCTGCAGATCCGGCGCGCCGAGGTGGCGGAGGAACAGCGGCTGGCCGCGGCACGGCTCATCGACGTTGAGCGGAGGCTCCACCTGATTGAGAAGGAAAAGCACATGACCCAGATCGAAATCATCGAGAAGTCCCTTCCCGCCGTCCGCCTCGCGGCCCGCACCGCCGCCGTCGCCGAACAACCGGAGGTGGCAGGCGTCGTCGGGCCGTTGTTCGACGGTGTGGCCGCGGTGGTCAGCGCCGCCGGCGGGTCCCTCGAGACGCCCATCGCCCAGTACGAGGCGGGTGAGGACGGCATGCGCATCACCGCCGGCTACGCCGCCACGGGAAACATCCCCGACGGCGTCGAGGCGGTGGAGCTTCCGCGCGTCCCTGCCGCGATCTGCGGCGTCCACCTGGGCCCGATGGACCGCATCGGGGAGAGCTGGCAGGCCGTCCACGCTGAAATCATCGCCCGCGGCTACACCCCGTCCGGACCGTGCCGCGAGGTCTACCTGCGGGCCGAGTCGGAGGATCAGGCGGACTGGGTGACGGAACTGCAGCAGCCGGTCACGCGCTAGGTCCGGTGCCCCGGCGCGGCAGGGAACGACGACGGCGGCCCGCCTCCCAGGTGGGGTGCGGGCCGCCGACGTGGGTTGTTGGCTTCCGGGTACCGCGGGAGGCATGATCGGTGCGGGGCGCCCGACCGCAGGCGCCGTTTCCAAGCGACAGGAAATCTCCATGAGCAGTCAGCAGCCTGAATCCACAGCACAAACCGTCCTGATCACCGGAACCTCCTCCGGCATCGGACTGGCCACCGCCGTCGCCGCCGCGCAGGCCGGCTGGACCGTCGTCGCCACGATGCGCAACCTGACGAAGGCGGACGCCCTGCGCTCGGCCGCCGCGGAGGCGGGGGCCGAGCTGGACATCCGTGAGTTGGACGTCACCGACCAGGCCGCCATCGCCCGCGAGATCGCCTACTGCTCGGAGCGCTACGGCCGGCTCGACGCGGTGGTGAACAACGCCGGAAGCGCCACCCTCGGGACCGTGGAAACCCTCACCGTCGAGGACATCCGCGCCGCCATGGAGGTCAACTTCTTCGGCGTCGTCGCACTGACCCGGGCCGCGATGCCCCTGCTCCGGGCCAGCGGCGGCCGGCTCATCACCATCAGTTCCGTAGGCGGCGTGGTGGGCCAGCCCTTCAACGAGGCCTACTGCGCGGCCAAGTTCGCCGTCGAGGGCTTCCTGGAGAGCCTCCAGCCGCTGGCGACATCGGTGGGGGTGGGCGTGCATGTGATCGAACCCGGGCCGGTCTCCAGCGAGTTTGTCGCTAACGCCGGCATCGACCCGAAGACCATGCTCGCCGACGCGGGACCCTACGCGCCGGCCCTGACCGCTTACCTGAACCGGACCACCCAGCAGTTCGGCAGTTCCAACGCTCAGACCCCCGACGAGGTGGCCCAGGTGATTCTCTCCAGCCTCGGCGACGAGGGGACGCCGTTCCGGGTGCAGACCTCGGACTGGGCCCGGGGCTTCGTGGGCACCAAACTCAAGGACCTCGACGGGAGCCTGGTCACGGGGATGACCGCAGGGTGGGTGACCGCCTGAAAACAGGGGCGCCTGCTCCTTGCGCACTGCCGGGGCATCCACGAGGATAAAGCCCTCCCCGCCGTGACAAAGGAGTCAGCGCCATGACCAAGTACCTGATCTCGTTTCCGAGCGCCGCTATGGACGTCCCGCTTGAGGAACTTCCCGCCGTCGCCGACGCCGCGCACGCCGTCGTCCGCGAGGCCCAGGCCGCCGGGGTGTGGGTGTTCGGCGGCGGCATCGACGAAAGCGTCCCGCCGGTGGTGGTCGACGGCGGCGGCGAAGCCCGGGCGGGCACCTACCCGCAGACCACACACCTGGAGGGCGGCTACTCGATCCTGGACCTGCCCTCCCACGAAGCGGCCGTGGAATGGGGCGCCAAATTCGCCACGGCGTGCCGCTGCCCGCAGGAAATCCGCGCCTTCGCCAACGACCCCAACGTCTGACCGCCGGCCATGGCGGCGATGGACTGCCTGGTGATCTACGTGCCCGCGGCCGACGCCGATGCAGTGCGCCGGGCGATCGGCGACGCCGGCGCGGGACGGCTGGGCAACTATTCGCACTGCTCGTTCAGCGTCGCCGGGACGGGCCGGTTCACTCCGTTGCCCGGCGCCGCGCCCGCCGTCGGCGCCGTGGGCACGCCGGAGGAAGTCGCCGAGGTCAGGATCGAGGCCATCTACCCGCGGGACCGGCGAGACGCCGTCGTCGCAGCCGCGCTGGCCGTGCACCCGTACGAGACTCCCGCCTTCATGACCTTCCCGGTGGACATCAACCGGCCCGGGGATCGTTAGCGGCTGCTGACCTTTCCGGACAGCCGGGCCAACGGCGCCAGCACCAGCGGCCGCGCTGCGAACCAGGCGCCCGCCGTGACGGCCAGGCCCGCCGCGAAGAGCCAGAAGCCCACCCAGTTCACCTCGTCCGAACCGGCGAACATGTGATTCAAGTTCCGCAGCGCCCCGGTGGCGAACACCAGGAACACGTGAACCAGGATGAACAGCACGAAGAACAGCATAGTGGGGAAGTGCAGCGCCCGGGCCACCTCCACGGGATAGACCCGGTTCAGGGTGGTGGCGTTCTTTGGCCAGAGTTCGCTCATCCGCACACCGGTAACCACGGCAAGCGGCGCCGCAATGAACACCACCACGAAGTACATCAGCTGCTGGAGGCTGTTGTAGTTCACCCAGCCGTCCTCCACCGGCCAGTCGAGGGTCAGGTACTGCAGCAGGGCCGACGCCGCGTTGGGGAACACCTCCCAGCTGGTGGGCACGATCCGCAGCCAGTGCCCGGAGGCGAACAACAGCACCGCGAAGATCAGCCCGTTCGCCAGCCACAGGATGTCCAGCGACTGGTGCAGCCAAAGCGTGATGCTGATCTTTTTCCCGCCCCGCGCCGGCGTCCAGTAAGCGGTCGGCTTCTGCTGGGTCCGCACCTGGTAGCCGGAGCGGATGATCAGCACCATCAGGAAGAAGTTCAGGAAGTGCTGCCACTGAGCCCACCACGGGAAACCGGCCTGCGCGGAGTCCGGCAGCTCGTAGGCGCCTGGGTAGCGGCGGAGGAACTCCGGGACGCCCGGCAGCGTGGTGACGCCGCGGGCCGCGAGGATCAGGATTCCGGCGGCGACGACGGCGCCCACGGCGATGAGCGCGACCCGGCGGATCCAGCCGGCCAGGGTCCGCGACCCGTAACGGCGGGGTTCGGGCTTCGGTGCGGCGGGCTTCTCCTTGGCGGTAGGGGCCGGCTGGGCCTTGGCGGAGGCGGATTCCTTGGCAGGCGGTACCGGTGCGGCGTTGGCGGCGACCGTTGTGGGTACCGGGGCAGCGGGTTCGGCCGTGGGCTTGCTCGGGGCAGGTGCCGGCGGAGCGGCGGCGGACGGTGCTGCCGGAGACTCGTCGAGGGCGGGTTCCGGGGCCATGGGGACCGCCGGTTCGGTGGCGATAGCGGGAGCGGGGACCGGTGCCGGCAAAGCAACCGAACGGGCCGGGGCGGTGCCCGCCGGGGGCCACGGCTCGCCGCCGGGAACCCGGGGAAGGCCGCGGCGCAGGGGAGTGGCACCAGCCGGAGCGGGGGAGGCAGCAGGTGCAGTTGCCGCGGGAGCCAGAGATGAGTTGGATGCGGCCGTCGTCGGGGAGACCGCTGCGGGGACCGGCGCCTCGGCCGGCAGGGCGGCAGCCGCTGCTGGAGACGCCGAGGCAGCTTCCGAGACGGACTCCGAAGCGGGCGCCGCCGCGGGGGCCGCGGACAGCGGCGCCATTCCCGCGGGCGGCCAGGGCTCCCCACCGGGGACGCGGGGGAGGCCTCGCCGGAGCCGCCGCCCGCCGCCGTCGGACACGGGGCAGCCGCCGGTGCGGGAACGGGTTCGGCCACGGGAGCGGGCATCGGCGCTTGAACGGCGGCGGCGGGCGCGGCCGCCGGAACCGTCGCGGCCGCCGGAGCGGTCGCGGCGGGTACCGTCGTCTCCCCCGTGGGTGCCGCAACTTCCGGCGCGGGAGCAGGAACAGCCGCGGGCGCCGAGACAGCCACCGAAGCGGAGCGCTCCGGAGCCTCGCCCGCGGGAGGCCAGGGCTCGCCGCCCGGAACCCGGGGAGTCCCCGGCGGAGCGGTCGTGAGGGGGCCGCCACCGTTACTTCTTCCGCGCTTCGAGGGCGCTGATCAGTTGGGGGACCACCGTGAAGACGTCGCCCACCACGCCGTAGTCGGCGATCTCGAAGATCGGCGCGTCGGCGTCCTTGTTCACGGCCACGATCGTTTTCGCGGTCTGCATGCCCGCCCGGTGCTGGATGGCCCCGGAGATGCCGAGCGCCACGTACAGCTGCGCGGACACGGACACCCCGGTCTGGCCTACCTGCTGCGACTGCGCGACATAGCCGGCGTCCACCGCGGCCCGGGAAGCTCCGACGGCGGCGCCCAGGGTGTCGGCGAGCTCCTCCACCAGGGCGAACTGTTCCTTGGAAGCGAGGCCTCGGCCGCCGGCCACCACCTTGGCGGCGCCGCGGAGTTCGGGGCGGGTTGAGGCTGCCGCGGCGCCCTCGAAGGACTCGATCCTTGCCGCGGGCTTCCCGGAGGCGGTCACGGTGAGGGTCTCCGGGGCCGCGGTCCGGGCCGCGGCGCGGGCCTCGATGGAGCCCTGCCGGATGGTGATGACGGGCGGCCCGAAGGTGGCCGTGGCAGTGACGTTGTAGGCGCCGCCGTAGACCGAGTGGTGCGCCACGAGGCCCTCCTCGTCGCGGGAGACTCCCACGGCGTCGACGCAGACGGCGGAGCGGGTCCGGGCTGCGAAGCGGCCGGCCAGGTCGCGGCCGTTGAGGGAATGCGATATCAGCACGGCGTCCGGCCGGACCAGCTCCACGGCGGCGGACAGGGCGTCCACGGCCGGGACGCCGAGGGCCTCCCGGTCCGGAGTCTCCGCGACCAGCACATGGGCGGCGCCGAGGGCCGCTGCGTCCGCGGCGGGGTCACCGGACGGAGAACTATCGCCGGAGTTACTCCCGGCCTGCGCGGCGGGCAGCACCAGCGCCACGGGGGTGCCCACGGTGGCAGCCGCGCCGAGCAGCCCGGCGGCGGCCTTCTCCAGGTCCCCGGCGGCGGTGGTTTCGAGCGCCACCAGGATGGCGTCAGTGGGAAAATCAGTCATGTCGGTGCTCCCTACGCCAGGCGGTTTTCGATCAGGAATGCGGCGATCTTCTCGCCCGCGTCGCCGTCGTCGACGATCTTGACGCCGGCCGCGCGCGGCGGCCGTTCCGCGACGGAGAGCATGATGGACCGCGCCGCCTCCGGATCGTCGGCCGCGACGCCCAGGTGGGCGAGGCCGATGACCTCCAGCGGCTTCTTCTTGGCCGCCATGATGCCCTTGAAGTTGGGGAACCGCGGCCCGGGCAGCGCCTCGGTGATGGAGATGACCGCCGGCAGCTGCGCGGAGACCTGCTGCACGCCGTCGTCCACCGGGCGGGTGCCCGAAACGCTGCCATCCCCGATCGAGACGGAGGCCAGGCCTGTGGCGTGCGGGACGTCGAGGAGTTCGGCGAGCATCGCGGGGATCATGCCGCCGGTGCCATCGGTGGAGAGGTTGCCGGTGACCACCAGGTCGAACCCTGTGCGGCGGATAGCAGCGGCCAGGGTCTCGGCGGTGAGGCCCAGGTCCGCGCCGCGGAGGCCCTCGTCGCAGACGTGCACGGCGCTGCCGGCCCCCATCGCCAGTCCCTTGCGCAGGGTGGCGGTGGCGGATTCGGGGGCGAGGGAGAGGACGATGACGTCGGTTCCCTCGTGCGCGTCGGCGTAGCTCAGCGCCAGTTCCAGGGCGCGCTCGCCGATTTCGTCGATCACCGCCTCGTTGGCCCCGCGGTCCGCGAGGCCGGTCTCGAGGCTCAGTTTCCGGTCCCCGTAGGTGTCCGGGACTTCCTTGACTAGGACGACAATCTTCATTGATGGCTCTTCCTGTGGCGGGCACACCGCCGGGAGGCGGCACGCCGAATCTCCCTAGAGTCTACGAAACGTGCCGCGCTCCTCAGCGCGCCGAGGCCAGCGCGTCCCAGGCAAAGCTGGCCAGCCAGTGGCTGGACATGAATTCGTCAGTGCTCACCGCGGCCAGACCGGCCTCCAGCAGCGGCCCCGCGGCGCCGTCGAGCACGCCGCAGAGCTCCCCGTCGAGGACCCGGAAGGGGACCCGGAGGCGGAGAGCGCGGCGCTGATCCGGATCAGCTGACCGGCCCGGCTGAGGTTCAGGCCGTTCAGGTGCGCCAGGTAGCCGTCGGTTTCGTCGGTGACGGTGAACGGCGCCAGGATCCGGGACCCGGGCGCCAGGTCCGGCAGGAAGCGGGTGAACCAGGCGGCGAAGTCACCGCTGTCGAGCACGCGCGCCATCAGGTCCGCCTCGCTCAGCCCGGCGGAGAGGAAGTCCTGGCCGCTGAGCTCCCACTCGCCGGGCCAGCCGGCGTCGTCCTTGAACCACCGCAGCGCCGCCTCTTCGCATACGGCGGCGGCCCGGTCCCGGCCCAGCACACGGAAGGCGTCCAGCAGCAGCCCCAGGCCGAAGGCGGCGTTGGTGTGCAGCCCGTGCCGGACCGGGAACTCGGCCTTGGCCGTCCAGTCCGCCACCAGCGACGCCACGATGTCCACCAGCGGTTCCAGCGCCGCACCCCATTCCCGCACCTGTGCGTCCTCCGCCGTGATGGCGGTGGCGGCGAGCCGCACCAGCCAGGCCCAGCCGTAGGGACGTTCCCAGCTGGGGTTGGCCAGCAGATAGGCGCCCTCCGCGGCGAGGTTGTCCGGGGTGAGATTCTCCGCCAGCACCCGGCGCAGCGCCGCGTCCCGGTCCGGGCTGACGCCATGCCCCAGCAGGGTCACGCCCAGCCAGGTCATGTGTACGCAGGAGTGCCAGTCGAACGAGGTGTGGAACGCCGGGTGGAGCTCCCGCGGGCTCGGCCGGCCCTCGAGCGACGTCTCCACGTGGTGCGAGGCATACGGGTACGGCCGGCCCAGGTTCTCCAGCACGATGTCCGCGTAGATGTCGGCCAGCCGGTCCATCTCTTCGGCTCCGGCGGTGACGGCGGTGACGGCGGACGGTGCGGCGGAGTGGCTCATGGTGCCCCTAACGGGTGGTTGCGGACGGGATCAGTTGAAGGCCAGGAAGTACATCAGGCCGATGTTGGCGGCCAGCAGCGGCACGGCGGTGGCCACCTGCGCCTTGATGACGCCGTACTTGTTCTTCATCTCCAGCAGCGCCGAGGGCACCAGGTTGAAGTTGGCCGCCATGGGGGTGCAGAGCGTGCCGCAGAAGCCGGCCAGCATGCCGATCGCGAAGATGATCGCCGGGGTGCCGTGGAAGCCCTGGACCAGCACCGGCCAGCCGATGGCCGCTGTCATGATCGGGAACGCGGCGAACGCGTTGCCCATCAGCACGGTGAAGAGGAACATGCCCACGGAGTAGACGATCACGGCGGCGATCAGCGAACCCTCCGGCAGGACGCCGGTGGCCAGGGTGCCCACGGCCTTGCCCACGCCGGCCTTGGTGAACAGGATGCCCAGGGTGGAGAGCATCTGCGGCAGCAGCGCGGCCCAGCCAATGGATTCGAGGATCCGGCGGCCCTCGAAGATGGGGGTCAGCTTGTTCTTGGGCTTGAGCAGGACGACGGCGACGACGGCGGCCGCGATGGCGCCGATGGCTAGGGCCAGGAGGGTGGTGTTGGCCGGGTCGAGGAGCGGCTGGCCGCCGACCTTCAGGACCGGGGCGAGCAGGACGATGATCACGGTGACCACCGGCAGGGTCAGCGCCGGGATGAAGAGCTTATTGCCGAAGCGGGCCGCGGACGCGGTGCGCTCGGCCTCGCTGGTGGTGCGGGACTTGCCGTCACCGAGGGGACCGGTGCTGGCCAGGACCACCAGGACCAGGACGGCGACGCCCAGGACCCAGGCCGGGGCGGTGTTCGCCTGCACCCAGGAGCCGTAGAAGAAGCAGAGACCCAGCAGGCCCCAGAAGGCCGAGCTGCCCCAGCGCTTGGGGTGGCTGGTGTCCCGGGAAATCAGGAACGCCCAGGCGATGAACAGAATGCCAATCAGCCAGAAGACGGCTTCAACCTTGATCATGCGTTGTCTCCTACGGTGACGGCGGACTTCTCTTCCTCGACGGCGGCGCGGACGTCCTTGTCCAGCTGGCGGTCCAGCCGCAGCAGCCGGAAGCCGTGGATGAGGAAGGCGATGATGGCGGTGGGGATGGCCCAGACGGCCAGTTCCAGGGGTTCGAGGTGCAGCTTGTAGGTGGTGTCCACGAACGAGGTGATCAGCAGGATGGAGCCGACCGCCACGAAGATGTCCTCACCGAAGAAGACGCCCACGTTGTCCGCCGCGGCGGAGTGGCCCTTGATCTTTTCCCGGACCTTTTCGGGGACGTGGCCGTAGCGGCGCAGCGCGGCGCCCTCGGCCATGGGGAACACCAGCGGCCGCACGGTCTGGGCGTGGCCGCCGATGCCGGTGAGGCCGACGGCGGCGGTGGCCTGGCGGACCAACAGGTAGCCCAGCAGCACGCGGCCGGCGGTCAGTCTGGCCAGCTTCGCGATCAGCGTCTTGGCCTGCTCCTGCAGCCCGAAACGTTCGATGATGCCGATGACCGGCAGGACCACTACGAAGATCGTCACGGACCGGCTGCTGGCGAAGCCGGAGCCGAACGCGTTGAGGATCTCAAGCGGGGACAGGCCGCCCAGCAACGCCGTGACGATGCCGGAAACGGTGACAACAATGAGTGGGTTGAGGCGGACGGCGAAGCCGACGATGACCAGCAAGACCCCGATGAGTACGAGCATATCCATCCATCCCCGCAGGACGCAGCAGTGTTCCGCGGACGAGAGTAGTTAGGGGCATGGCCGGCCCGGCCGAGCTGAAAGGGGTGACTTCCGCAAAGTGATGCCCATCACTGTGATCCACAGCTTATGGTTTTGTTGAACAATGCGCAAGAGGAGTGGCGGGCACCCGCCAGGTGGCCGCCCGTTTCCCGCGGGATGCCGGCTTAGTGCTGCTCCTGCGCCATCGCGGCCAGCAGCTGCGCCTCGGCCCGGTTGAGGTAGTCCCGCATCAGCTCCGCCGCCTCGGCGTTGCGGCCGGCGGCGATCAGCTCCAGCACCCGGGCATTGTCCGCGACGTAGGGCTCGTGGAAGGCGGGGTCCGATCCCATCGAGTGGAACACCAGGCGCATCTCGGCCAGCACCTGCTTCATCAGCGAGTCCAGGCGCTCGCTGCCGGCGCGGGCCACCAGGGCGCGGTGGAACTCCTGGTTGGCGCCGGCCATCCCGGCGATGTCGCCGCGGGCGCGGGCGTCCTGGGCATCGGCGACGACGGCGCGCAGCTCGTCCACCGGGGCGGCCTCGTGCCAGAGAACGGCGGCGGGTTCGACGAAGCGGCGGACCCGGTAGATTTCGCGGATGTCCTCGGCGGCGGGCCGGGCCACGAACACACCGCGGTTGGGGATCCGGGTCACGATGTGCTCGGCATGCAGGGCGGTGAAGGCCTCGCGGAGGGTATTGCGGCTGACGCCCAGCGCGTCGCCCAGGGCCTCCTCGGAGAGCTTGGTGCCCGGGGTGAGGTCGCCGGCGGCAATCCGCTGGCGCAGCTGGTCCGAGACCCACAGGCCGGTGTGCGAGTGGGTGGACCCCTTCGCCACGCCGCGAAGGGACTCCAGGACCGCTTCAAATGTCATGGCGCCAAGCCTAGTGGAGCGGCCGCGCTGCCCCTTACGGCAGGCGGGACGGGCGCAGGACCGACGCCTCACCGGCCCGCGCCGGGTCCAGCGGCACGGGGCTGACCAGGACCGCGGGGCCGCGGTGCACCACGCCGTCGGACACCACGCGGCAGCGCACGCCGCCACGCCCGCGCATCGCCTTGTGCGCGCCGGGGGCCAGCATCGAATCCATCCAGGCGCAGGGGTGGGCTGGGCGCCCGGCCTTGAGCCGGACCGCGTCCCCGCCGGACTCCAGGACGAACTCGTGGCCCAGCAGCGGTGCCAGCTCGGCGCCGCGGATGATCACGTTGCGCCGGGTCAGCAACGGGTCCAGGGGCGGCGTGCCAAGCTCCGCGGCGATCGCCTCCAGGCCCTCGACGGCGAACAGGGTCGCGGCGGCGTCCATGTGCGCGGCCTTGCCGAAGAACCGGTCCCCGGCAATCCCCTTGCCGGCGACGAACTGCGCCTCCGCCGCGTCGTGCGTCGGGACGTCGGCCGCGCCCTCCCTGGCCCGGCCGAAGTAGGCGTGAGCGGGGAGACCAGCAGGTGCAGGATCTCGACGTCGTAGCGGTAAGCCTCGCTCATGCCTCCACGCTACCGCCGGCGCGGCGGGCCCGGGCAGGCTTCATTATCTTGACGATAACTTCACTATGGCGGAGCATCGTGGCATGGACAATCTTGGCGGCCACCCCGGCCTGACGCTGGAGTCCCCCGGGGTCGAAGACCAGGCCGAGCGGGCGATGACCGCCGTCGGCGCCCTGGTGCTGCACCTGCGCCGCGAGGCCGGCTTCAGCATCGGCGGGCTCGCGGCCGCGGCCGGGTTAAGCCCGGGCCTGCTGAGCCAGATCGAGCGCGGCCAGGGCAACCCCTCGCTGACCACCCTGATCAAGCTCTCCCAGGCGCTCAAGGTGCCGGTGGGGCGCTTCTTCGACACCAGTGACCAGGGCGGGGCGCTGGTCCGCCGTGACGAACGCCGCCGGCTGGAAGTGGCCGAGGACAACCTGATCTACGAGCTGCTGACACCGCACATGAACGGCCAGCTGGGCATGCTGCGCGCCCAGATCGCCGCCGGCTGGGACAACAAGGACGCCCCGTTCAAGCACGCCGGCGAAGAGTGCGTGACCGTGGTGCAAGGGCGGCTCTACGTCTGCGTCAACGGCGTGGGCTACGAGCTGGAGGAAGGTGATTCGCTGACCTACGACTCCTCCCTGCCGCACTGGTACCGCAATCCCACCGACAAGGATGCGGTGCTGATCGGGGCGATGACGCCGCCGTCATTCTGAGCAGCGATTCCCGCGGCTGAGTGTTCAATAAAATGAATAAATGCGGCTCAAAGTGTTGACAGGTGTCGTCCAAGGGCCAAATACTGGGGACTGCGGGGCCGTTTGGCCGCCGCCGCGCCGGTCCGGAGACCGCAACCGGACCCCCATGGCGCAGCACTCCAACACCGTTCCGGGGGAAACCACCCATGACGCCTGCCACCTCTCCGGCTGCCACGTCTCTGCCTGCCACCTCCGCGGCCGTTGCGCCCAGCGCCGCCGCCGTTGACTGGTCCGCCACGCTGATCGGCTTCGACACCACCAGCCGCAACTCCAACCTCGAACTCATCCGTTTCTTGGCCGACGAACTCTCCGCCCGGGGCATCACCCCGCTGGTGGTCCCCAGCCCCGACGGCCGCAAGGCCAACCTCTTCGGCACCATCCCGGCCGCCGACGGCACCGTCACCGGGGGCATCATGCTCGCCGGGCACACCGACGTCGTCCCTGTCGACGGCCAGGACTGGCACAGCGACCCCTTCACCGCCGAGATCCGCGACGGCCGGCTCTACGGCCGCGGCGCCACCGACATGAAGGCCTTCAGCGGCGCCATCCTGGGCTTCCTGCCCGAGTTCCTGTCCCGGCCCCTCGCCGAGCCGCTGCACTTCGCCTGGACCTACGACGAGGAGGTCGGCTGCCACGGCGCCGTCGTGCTGCTCGCCGAACTGGAAGCCCGCGGCATCCGGCCCCGCCTTGGCTTCGTGGGCGAGCCCACCAGCATGCGGCCGGTCTCCGCGCACAAGAGCAGCCAGCTCTTCCGCGTGACCGTCTCCGGCATCGCCGCGCACTCCTCGATGACCTCCACCGGCGTCAATGCGATCGAATACGCCGCACGCGCGATCGCCGCCATCCGGTCCCTCGCCGACGAGCACCGGCTGTCCGGCCCCTTCGACCCGACCTTCGTGGTGCCCTACACCACCGCCAATGTCGGCGTCGTCAGCGGCGGCGCGGCCGTCAACACCGTGGCGGAGCACTGCGCTTTCGAATTCGAATTCCGGACCATCCCCGGCGTCGATCCGGAAGGCATCATCGCCCGGATCCGGGAGGCCCTCGATGGGCTACGGACCGAGATCCAGGCCGAGAAACCCGGCACGGACATCGTCATGGAACAGCTGGGCGCCGTCCCGGGCCTCAGCCCCGAGGGTCCACGCGCTGCCCTGGACCTCGCCCAGCGGCTGACCGGCAACGCCGTCGAGGAGACGGTCGTCTACGCCACCGAGGCGGGCCTGTTCCAGCGGGCCGGCATCGACACTGTCGTCTGCGGGCCGGGGTCCATGGACCAGGGCCACACCGCCAACGAATACGTCGAGCTGAGCCAGATCGCCGCCTGCGAGGACTTCCTCCGCGCGCTGGCCGATCACCTGACCTCCACCGAGCCCACCGAAGGGACCCCGCAGCCATGAGCCAACCCACCACCACCGACGTGGCCGCAACGGGAGGCGCCGCCAGCGCGGACCGCCAAACCGCCCCGCGCACCCTCAACGCCGTCGAACGCAGCAACGCCCGCAAGGCCGTCGTCGCCGCCTCGATCGGCAACGGCCTCGAATGGTTCGACCTGATCGTCTACGGCACCTTCGCCGTCACCATCTCCAAACTCTTCTTCCCCACCACCAGCGATGCCGCCTCCCTGCTGCTGACCTTCGCCTCGTTCGGTGTCTCCTTCATCATGCGGCCCCTCGGCGGGATCCTGATCGGACGCTACGCGGACAAGGCCGGCAGGAAGGCCGGCATGCTGGTCTCCATCCTGGTGATGTTCGTGGGAACCCTGCTGATCGTCGTCGCGCCGACGGCGGCCATGATCGGCGTGACGGCCAGCATCATCGTCCTCGTCGCCCGGCTGCTGCAGGGCTTCGCCACCGGCGGCGAATTCGGCACCGCCACGGCCTACCTGATCGAGTACGCCCCCACCCGGAAGGCGTTCTACGGAAGCTGGCAGGTGGCCACCCAGGGCGGCGGCATCCTGCTGGCCGGCATCTTCGGGTTCGTCCTCAACAGCTACCTCAGCACCCAGTCGCTGGAGTCCTGGGGCTGGCGGCTGCCGTTCATCTTCGCCCTCGCGATCGGCCCCGTGGGCTGGTACATCCGCTCCAAGATGGAGGAGACCCCGGAGTTCCTCGCCACGGAAACCTCGACGGCGCCGCTGCGGGAAACCTTCGTCGGCAACGGCGGGCGGCTCTGGGCGATCGTCGGCGTCGTCTCCCTGGGCTCCGTGGGCGTGTACATCGCCCTCTTCATGCCCACCTACGCGATCGTGAACCTGAACATGCCCAAGGCGGTCGCGTTCCTCTCCACCCTGATCTTCGGCATCGTGATGAGCGTGGGCTCCCCGTTCATCGGCATGCTCTCGGACAAGGTGGGCCCGGCCCGGGTGATGACCTGGGCCGCCGGCGGCACGATCGTCGTCGGCATCCCGGCGTTCCTGGCTCTCATCGCCGCCCCGGAGCTGCCCACCATGATCGTGGTGGAACTGGTGCTCTCCGTCCTGGCCACCGCCTACTTCGCCCCGCTCCCGGCAATCATGTCCTCGATGTTCCCGGCCCGGATCCGCTCCACCGGCCTCTCGCTGGGCTACAACATCGGCGTCACGGTCTTCGGCGGGTTCGCCCCGTTCATCCTCACCGCGCTGATCGGCAGCACCGGGTCCCTGCTGGTGCCCGGCTACTACCTGGTGGCCATCGCCATCATCGCCGCGGCCAGCCTGACCGTCGCCCGCAAGGTCTACCGGCAGGCATAGGACACCCGCAGCCGCCCCCGGTCCCAGGACCGGGGGCGGCTGTCCGTTTAATGCGGAATGAATTCCATAAGTTGAATGTTCAACCAAATATGGACTTTGGCATCTTTACCTTTGGCGAACTGACCCGCAACGTCGACACGGGGGCGGCGCTGTCCCCGCACCAGCGGCTCAAGGAACTCATCGAGCTGGCCAAGCTGGCGGACCAGGCAGGGCTGGGGTTCCTAGGCCTGGGTGAGCACCACCGCCACGACTTCGCGCTCTCGGCCCCGGAGATGGTGCTCGCCGCCATCGCCCGCGAGACCACCAACCTCCGGCTCAGCACCGCCGTCACGGTGCTGTCCACGCACGACCCGGTCCGGCTCTTCGAGCAGTTTGCCACCCTGGACCTGCTCTCCGGCGGCAGGGCCGAAATCATCGCAGGCCGGGGCGCCTTCATCGAGTCCTACCCGCTCTTCGGCCACGACACCGCCGACTACGACGCGCTGTTCGAGGAGAAGCTGCAGATGCTGTTGGCCCTTCGGGACAACGCCACGCTGGAGTGGACGGGCACGCTGACCCAGTCCATCCCCGGCATGGACATTGCCCCGCGCCCGCTGCAGGACAAACTCCCCGTCTGGGTGGGCGTCGGGGGTACGCCCGCCAGCTTCGCCCGCGCCGGACGGCTCGGCCTGCCGCTGTTCATCGCCCTGCTCTCCGGCCCCGAGCGCTTTCGTCGGCTGGCGGGCCTGTACCGGCAGTCCGCCGCGGACGCCGGACACGACGCCGCTTCCCTCCCCATCGGCGTCGGCGGCCACTTCTACGCGGCGGCCACCTCCCAGCGGGCGCGCGACGAGTTCTACCCTCACTACCGCGGCTATTTCGAACAGAACATGCCCCGCCCGGTGGACCATTTCCCGCGGTCCACCTTCGACGAGTGGACCGAACCCGGCGGCGGCCTGTTGGTGGGAAGCCCGCAGCAGATCATCGAGAAGCTTCTCACCATCCACGAGGCGCTGGGCAACAGCCGGTACATGGCCCAGATCGGCGTCGGCGGCGTGCCCTTCGCCCAGACCGCGCGCTCCATCGAACTGCTCGCCACGGAGATCATGCCGGCCGTGAACCGGGAACTCAGAGCTATGACGGCGGGGGCCTAGGGCCTCAGGCCGCCGGGACCGGTTTGACCCGCAGCGGAGCCAGGAACAGCACGATCACCACGGCCGTGATGGCTCCCGCGGCCATGATCGAGGCCAGCACCACCACCTGGAACACTCCCGCGGACAGCGGGGAGATGCCGCCGAAGATGGCGCCCACGAAGGCGCCGGGCAGGGTGACGAGGCCGGTGGTCTTGCTTTGGTCGGTGGTGGGGACCAGACCCGCGTGCACCGCCTCCCGGGCCAGCTCGGTGGTGGCCTGGCGCGGCCGGGCGCCCAGGGCCAGCCACCCTTCCACCTCCTCCCACCGGGCCGCGGCAGTCTGTTGGAAGTGCCGGCCGGCCAGGGTGGTGATGGACATGGCGTTGCCGATGACGATGCCGCCGATCGCCAGCGCGTAGCGCGGCGAGAACTCGATGGCGCCGGTGGCGAAGACGACGGCGAGGGTGACGGCCACCCCGGCACCCATCGCGGCGCCGACCCGGCCGAACATCCGCCGGTCCCGGCCCAGCCGGCGGGTGGCCGTCCACGCGGCCACCGTGAACATCACCAGCAGCGCCAGGGCCACCAGGTAGCCGTTGGTGATGACGCCGCTGAGGACCAGGCTGATCGCCGCCAGCTGCAGGGCGCCGCGCAGGATCGCCCAGGCCGGCGCAAACCGGGCGGGGACGCGGTAGGCCGTGAGCACCGCGAGGGTCACCGCCACCAACACGGCGACACCGGCCAGCGCCGGCAGCAGATCTGCGGGAGGGGTCATGCGGCCAGCCTATCCGGAGGCAAGAGCGCCGCCCGGCATCAGCCGGGCGGCGCTTCCAACAGGAGCGGGGCAGGCGGCGGCCTGCACCGGAGGGGCTACTTGCCTGAGTTCTCTCCCTTGGAGGTCTCTCCCTTCGAGTCCCCGTCCTGACCGTCATCCTTCGGGCCGGTGACAGAGGCCACGGCCCCCGTCTGCTCATCCAGCAGCACCGTGCCAGGACGCTTGTGGTCGAAGTTGAACATCGCCTTCAAGGAACCCGCCCCGGCGTCCGCGGAGGCGTCGCCGACCTGGCCGGTGTGCCAGTTGTCCTCGATGAAGCGCAGGATCGAGGCCTGGTCCGTCTGGGTGTGGTCCACGAAGTTCTTCTTCGCGTACGGGGAGATGACCACCAGCGGCTGGCGCGGGCCGGGTCCGCAGCGGTCGGCGTAGCCGCCGGCCATCGGGACACCGGCGGCAGCGGCGTTCTGGCACCACGCGGCGTCGTCGGCGGTGTTGGAGGAGTTTTTCACCTTCGCGGCGGCGTGGTCGTACCAGCCGTCCGAATCGTCGTAGGCCAGGACCACGGCGGTGTTTTCCCAGTTCTTGGACTTCTGGATCTGGTTGACCGTGGCGGTGATGAACTTCTGCTCATCGATCGGGTCGGAGTAGGCGGCGTGCCCGTCCTGGAACATGCCCGCCTTCAGGAAGGAAACGGCCGGCATGTTGTCCGTGTTGACCACCTTGCCGAAGTCGGTCAGGTCGTACTGGTGGTTGGCCTGGCCGTCGTGGCCGATCTCCGCGTCCGAGGCCGGGGCCAGGTGGTGCGGGTTGGCCGTGGACTTGTAGTACTGGAACGGCTGGTGGTGCGGGGAGTAGTCCACCACGGAGGCGCCGGCGGCGTTGGTGTGGCTGGTCAGGCACGACGCCGGGGCGGTGGCCGTCGCGGGGGTGCTGGGGGTGAAGCCGCCCTGGAACCAGCCCCAGGAGGTTCCCTTGGCGCTGAGCAGGTCACCGATGTTCTTGCCGGTCATGCCCGCCAGGTTGTTGGTCTTGGCATGGCTGCTGTTGGAGCAGTCGTCGTAGACCGGGTCCGGGTCGTTGATGACCGTGCCCACGCCGTTGGCGTCGGGCTGGCGGACGGTGTAGCTGCCGGCGGCGGGGGTGGCCACGGGCTTGCCGTCCGCGGTGAATTCGGTGGCGCCGTGGGTCTGGCCGGAGACCAGGTTCAGCGCGCCCGGGGTGGAGGGGCCGAAGACGGTGCTGAAGTGGTTGTCGCTCATGGCGTAGTTCTGGGCGTAGTTCCAGATGCCGGTGACGGTGTTGCCGTCGTAGTAGTCCATGGTCAGCCCGTTGCGGCCGTACTGGTTGGGACCGCACGCGTCCCGGCTGGTGTATTCGACGAACTTGTCCATCAGTCCGCCGTTGTAGGCCTTCTGCTCGGCACCGTAGTTGTGGTCCTGGTCGCAGGTGACGGCCTGCTGCGGGGTGAGCCGCTCGGGCTGCTTGGCGTTGGGGTTGTTCGGCGCCAGGAGCCCGGCAGAGGCCAGGGTGTCGATCTTCTTGGGCGTGTTCTTCGCGGCCGTGAAGGTGGCTGCCGCAGCGCCCGAACCCTGCTGGGTCTCGCCGGGGATGTTCGCGGCCTTCGGGTAGGTGGCGAAGTAGTGGTCGAAGGAGACGTTCTCCTGGAAGATCACGACGACGTGCTGGATCGGCGTCGCGGTGCCGCGGTGGTCATCGCCGCCGGCGGAGGCGGGGCCGGCGCCGACGCCGACCAGGCCTGCGGTGAGGGCCGTGGCGGCCAGGGCGGTGGCACCGGTGGCGGCGGCGATGCGCCGTCGGGTGGAGCGGTGGGCTGGGGGAATCATGATTTTCCGATCGGTTCGGGCCGGGTGCCGCTAGTTGGCGGCTTTGACGGTTGCTTCGTAGGTGAGGATTTCGGTGCCGTTGCCTTCGTCGCCGTTGTCCGGGGCCACCTTCATGGTCAAGTGGTCGCCGTCGGCGGTCATTTTGAACGGGTTGCGGGTGGCCACGTGGCCGGCGGTGGACCACTGCTGGAACGGCACATCGCGGGTCACTGCGTGGGACTTCAGGTCGATCATCGCCATCCCGCCGAGCTCGTAGGTTCCGGCGGTCCCGCCGGCGGCGGGGGTCTGCGGGAGGTTGGTGATGCCGCCGCAGAGCATCTTGGAGGCGGGGACGTACTGGCAGTCCTGATAGTCGATGAAGTAGTTCGGGTTCTCCCAGGTGGCGAGCTGCTTACCCTGCAGGTCCCATTCGGCGAAGCGCCGCGATCCCCAGGTGTTTCCCACAAGGTGGCCGGTCTGCTTGTCCATGACGATGCCGCCGAAGTGGTCCTTGACCTCGAACTGCTTGTGCACGTCCAGGGTTTTGGCATCCACCTTGTAGATGATCGCGCTGCTGTCCGGGCGGTACTGCGCCACCGGCACCCAGACATTGGTGCCGTCGAAGTCGATGCCGCCGGGGTGGTACATGTCGCCCTCGCCCAGGGTGATGTCCTTTTGCAGTTTCCCGGCCTTGTCCATGACGAACAGGTGGCCGATGCCCTTGCCCGGGGTCCGGTCGAAGCCGTTCTGCGGGGTGGCGAACTTGGTGGTGGGCTCGGTGATCTGGACGGCCGACAGGAAGATGTGGTCCTCGCTGAAGGCAATTCCCTCCGTGTGGTAGGTCGGGAAATCCAGTTTCAGCTTGCCGGTCTGCCGCCAGGCCGTTCCGCGGTCCACGCGGCTGAACGCGTCCGCCAGGGCCGTGCCGGGGCCGTCCTGGGCGTGCGAGCCGGGGTCCGCTCCACCGCGGTGGTCGTTGTCCGCGGCCTGGGCGACGGCGGTGCCGCCGATCGCGGATGCGGCCAGGACGATGGCTGCGGCGGCGGTAAGGATGCCTCGGGTGCGAGTCGCGCTCATGGTGAGCCTCTCAGGGTTGGATCTCCGGCTGACCCGGCCAAGCTACCCGCCGGTAATGAACCGGGTGTGGAGCCAAGGTGAACGCCCGGGGGCCGGTTCCGCATCCGCTCCTCACTGTGATGCAGCTCACGCAAAGTCGACCGTGAGGTTTCCCGTGCCCGCCCCGTCTTCCTAGTGACGGCGCATCAGTGCGCCTCCCTCAACGAACAGGAGTGATAGCAATGACCAACCAGACGCACACCCCCGCAGACGTTCCGGCCAAGACCACGTCCACCGCGGTCGCCACCACCAACCAGCACACCAAGAACGACGGCCGCGGCAACACCACGGTGGCCGACGGCGTCGTCGCCAAGATCGCCGGCATCGCCATCCAGGAGATCGAGGGCGTCCACGCCCTCGGCGGCGGCGCAGCCCGGGCCCTTGGCACCCTGCGCGAAAAGGTTGGCCAGAAGGACCTCACCCAGGGTGTGAGCGTCGAGGTCGGCCAGACCCAGGTTGCCGTCGACGTCACCCTCGTCGTCGAGTACCCCTACCCGCTCCAGCAGGTGGCCGATAACGCCCGCGACGCCGTGTACAACGCCGTCGAGGACCTGGTCGGCATGGAGGTCACCGAGGTCAACATCACCATCACCGACATCCACGTCCCCTCGGACGACCAGGATGACGACGACACCAACGAGCCGAGGGTCGCATGAGCCCGACGGTCGCCGGCGTCGCCGCCGGCGCCGTCCTGGCGGTCGTCGCCCTGGCGTTCGGCTTCTGGGGACTGGTCCTGACCGCCCTGTTCATGGGCATCGGTGCCATCCTGGGCCGCAGCGCCGAGGGCCGGCTGGATCTGGCCGGAGTGCTGGACGCCCTGCGCGGCAAGCGCTCATCGTCATGACCCGCACCGGCCACACCCGGATCACGGGGACGGCCCTGCGGCACACCGTCGAAGCGGTCACCGCGGAAGCCTTCGGGGTTCCCCGGGGCAACGTCTCCGCCCAGCTGGACGACGACGCCGGCCAGCTGGCCGCCGCGGTGACCGTGCAGCTGGCCGTGCCGCCGCTGCTCGGCCCGCGGCCGGACCAGCCGGTCAGCCTCTTCGAGAAGTCCCGTGCCGCGCGGCAGGCCATCCTCGACCGTGCCCCGCAGCTGACCGGGATGCAGCTGGGCCGGGTGGACATCAGGCTCAGCGGCGCCAAGACCCCACGCGAGCACCAGGAAAGGAGAGTGGCGTGAACCAGAACCAGGCAACCCGGCGGATTCTTCGGCGGGAAACCCACTCCTCCCGGGCAACAGTGTCGGCCGTGACCGCGATCCTGCTGACCGTCCTCTTCCTCTGGCTGGCGCTGGAGACGGTGCTGGCACTGCTCGGCGAACCCGCCCTGCTGGCCGCTCCCGGACAGCTGTGGCGCTGGCTGACCGGACTGCCCCAGGCCACCATCCCGGCCGGGCTGGCCGCGGCCGGGGCGGGCGTGGCGCTGCTGGGCCTGGCCCTGCTCCTCACCGCGATTGCGGGCGGCCGCCGCTCCCGGCGGGCCCTCGAAAGCGACCGCACCGCCGTCGTGGTGGACGACGAGGTCATCGCCGCCGCCGTCTCCCGGCGGGCACGGCTGGCCGCCGGGCTCACCCCGGGCCAGGTGACCTCCACGGTTTCCTCCCGGTCGGTCGCGGTCCAGGTCCGCCCCACCTCCGGAGTGCCCGCGGACCGGGATGCCATCCATGCGGCGGTGGACGGCGAACTCGCCGCCTACCGCCTGGACCGCCGGCTCGCGCCCTCGGTCCGGATCCTCAAGGAAGGAGTGCTGGGACAGTGAGCAACACAAACAGGGCACTGAACCGCATCCTGCTGGCGCTGGCCGGGCTGGTCCTGCTGGCCGCCGGCGCCGTCACGGCCGCGGCCGGGCTGGTACCGGACATCGCCGCCAGCTGGACCGCCACCGGCACCTTCCTGATGGACCAGGCCCGGGCCGCACTGGCCTCGGCGCCCCTGCCGGGACGGCCCGGGAGCTGGTGGTCGGTGGCCGCAGTGGCCGTCTTCCTCGTCGCCGCCGCGCTCTCCGTGGCATGGCTCGCCTCCCAGGGTGGCGGCCGGACTCCCCGGCTGGCCCGGGACGACGACGGCGACCGGGGTGCCACCACCATCGACGCAGGACTCATTGGCACCGCCGTCAGCGAGGCGCTGGACGGCAACCGCCTGGTGGTCGGCAGCAACGTCTCCGCCTGGGAAAACCGGCGCGGCACCGGGCTGCGGCTCCGGCTGGAGGCCCGGAAGGGCGCCTCACCACGGGAGCTCGCGGACACCGCCGAGGAGCTGGTGCGCGGCATCGATGCGCTGATCGGGCATCCGGTACCGGTCCTGGTACGAATCACCACCGGAGTACGGTCCCGGGTGGCCGGCGCAGACCGCGCCCGCTGACCGGCACCGCAGCAGAGCACCACCCTTACACGAGCACGACCGACAGGAAAGGAACACGATCATGGGGATCGATGACAAGGCCAACAACGCCGTGACCAACCACCTCGGCGCCGCCAAGGAGGGTGCCGGCAAGTTGACCGGCAACGAACAGCTGGAACGCGAGGGCCAGCAGGACCAGGCCAAGGCCCAGCTGCAGGACGCCGGCGAGAAGATCAAGGACGCCGCGGCCGACGTCGGCGGCAACCTCCGGGAAGCCGCGCGCAAGATCAAAGAAGGCTTCAGCAAGAACTAGTTCCACCGGCCGCACCCGGCCCGGGCCGCCCCCTGAGGGAGCCCGGGCCGGTGCCCGGCTCACTTTTATGGCCCGCTCTTTACGGCCCGCGATGAAAGCGATAGACACGTGACTGGTTCACCCCCGGCGCCGCACCACCTGGACGCCGTCCCGGATGCGCTGCTTGCCGGCCGCGCTGCCGACGGCGACACCGCGGCCTTCGAAACCCTCGCCCGGCGTCACGGGCCCGTGATGCGGGCCGCCGCACGCCGCCTGACCGGCTCCCTTGCCGACGCCGACGACGTCGTGCAGGAAGCGCTGATGCAGGCCTGGCGCCAGATCGACACCCTGCGGGAACCCGCGGCGGTCAGGGGCTGGCTGCTCCGCATCACCGGCAGCCGCAGCATCGACCACCTGCGTCGCCGCCGCTTCCACACCGACGTCGACTCGGTCGAGGAGACGCTGGACGCGGGCATGGCCGGCCGGCCCGCCAGCCCGGACCCGGAATCTTCGGCAGTCAGCGGCTCGCGGATCGAAGCACTCAAGCGGGCGCTGGCAGCACTGCCGGAGGAACAACGCCGCTGCTGGGTGCTCAAGGAATTCAACGACCAAAGCTACGAGGACATCGCGCAGACCCTGAACATCAGCACCGCGAGCGTCCGCGGCAGGCTGGCACGGGCGCGGGTCACCCTGGCGCGCGAAATGGAGGAATGGCGATGAGTACACCCAACGACACCCTCGACTGCGGACATACCCTGGCCGAACTCAGCACGTATCTGGACACCGGCGAATTCGCCGACCCCGGACACCTCAATCAGTGCCCGGAATGCCAGGCAGGACTGGCGGCGCTGGACAGCATCTCGGCGCTCGGAACCGACCTGCGCGACGCCGACATCGCGGCGGCGGGATCGGGCACCGACGACTGGATGCAGTCCATCCTGGACAACCTGCGGCTGGAACTCAGGCCCGGACGGAGCATCCCCGTCCGCGGCGGCCATGCAGACGACATCCTGTCCGAGACGGAGGGCGCCATTTCAGCGGTGATCCGTTCCGTGGCGGATGCGTTGCCCGGGACCGCGGCGGGAAAATGCCGGCTGCACGGGGACGTAGGAACCCCCGGGGCCCCGGTGACCGTCTCCGTGGACCTGGCCGTGGTGTACGGCCACCCGTTGGAACAACGGGCGGCCGAGCTCCGCAGCCAGCTGGCGGACACGCTGTCACAGCAAACCGAATTGAACATCACGTCGATCGACGTCACCATTACCGACATCCTGGCCCCGCCCCCACCTGCGGACCGGACCCAGACCACACCGGAGGAGAAGCCATGACCGAGCCCCTGCGCCCGAGCGCCAGCGCTTCGGACCACGCCCCGGCCGTCGCACCGGACACTGCTGTCAGCGGCGGATCGGACAGTGCCGTGGCACGCGAACTGCACCGGGTCCTCGAACAGGTCGACGGCGTCCAGACGCTGTACCCGGCCCACCCGGTGTGGCAGAACATTGCCGGCGCCGCCCACGCCGCCGTCACCGGCGAGACGCCCAACCCGGTGGCAGTGGACGCCTCCGGCGACGTCGTCACGGTCAAGGCCCGCATCGGTGTAGCCACCGGACACCGCGCCCCCGACGTCGCACGCGCCGCGGCAGCCGCGGTCCGCGCGCACCTGGAACCGCGCCGCTGTGCGGTGGAAGTTGCCGTCGTCCACATCGCCGGATGAGCGCCGGGCCCGGGTCACCGGGCGATGCGCTTCAGGGCGCGGCCGACGGCGGCGGCGGTGGGCCGGCGGGCGGGTTCCGGATCGGTCATCGCATGCAGCAGCACGGACCAGCGTCGCCCCACCGTCGACGGGAGCCTCGGCAGCCGCAGCGTGCGGGCCACCATCGACTCCAGCGCCGGCCCGGGGAAGGCCTTGATGCCGGTCAGGCACTCGAAGATCACCAGGCCCAGGGCATAGATGTCGCTGGCGCTGCTGGTCCCGGTGCCATGCACCGCCTCGGGACTGAGGTAGTGGGGCGTGCCGGACGTGGCGCTGTTGGCCCGGTGCCGGGCGCTCGTGGCGATGCCGAAGTCGGTCAGCGTGGCCCGGCCCCTGCGCCGGCGTGCCCGGGCGTGAGGCCGGCCAGGATGATGTTGGCCGGTTTCACGTCGTTGTGCACGATGCCGCGGCGGTGAAGGTGGGCCAGTGCACCGGCAATGTCGGCCGACCATACGGTCACCTGCCCGGCACTGAGGGTGTTCCCGTGCAGATGGGACCGCAGGTCGGGGCCGTCAATCAGCTCGGTGACGACATAGCCGCGGCCTGCCGCCGTGGCGTCGTCGTCGGCCGCCCGGCCATGGCCCAGCACCCGCACGATCGCGCGCTGCCGCAGCGGGCCGTGGAGGTCCCGCTCACGGATGAACGGCGAGGCGGCATCCGCGGTCCCGGCGCGGAAGATCTTGACCGCCAGCTCCGGGGCGGAGCTTCGTGCCGCCAGGTCGGTGGCCCGGTAGACGTCCGCCTCGGAGCCGCGGCCCAGCAGTTCGCCGAGGAGGTAGCGTCCGTCCAGAAGGCGCTCGACTGCGGCGGTGCCCGTCGCGGCGGGGTGCCCGCCCGCGGCGGGAGTGCCCGTGGCGGCGGGAGAAAGAGAGAAGGTGGCGGAAGCCTCCCCAGGGCAGGTGCCGGGCCTGGCTGTGCGCTGTGCATGCCCGGCCGGGGCCTGCACGGGCGTCCGACGGTGCAGGCGGCGGGCCGCACGGTGTTGGTCGTCGAGAACTTGGGCGAAGGTCACAGCAGGAGCCGGGCGAACTCGTCGTCGGGCAGTCCGGCAGCCTCGACCAGCTCGGTGCTGGTCGAACCGTTAGCGGCCGCAGCCCGCAGGGCGGACAGCAGTTCGTCCTTTGCGGCGTCCAGCTCCCATTGCAGGCTCTCGACCCGGGCCGCGGCGGTGCTGACCGCGTGCAGCGGCTCTCCTGCGGCGGCCGCGTCCTGCCGGAAGCCGCAGGGGCAGACCCACTCCGCGGAGCCCGGCAGCTGGAAGCCCCAGAGCAGGGAATCCAGCGAGGCCTTCTGTTTCACCATGGCCCCACCGCAGTGCCGCGGGGCGGCGTCGACGTGCACTGAAGCGGCAGCGGGGGCCGCCTGCCTGGGTTCGAGTACCGCCGTCATGGTGTCACCAATCTTTTAGCTAGAAAGCAATATAGCTAGTCTAACTAGTATTGTTATCTTGTCCAGCCCGGCTCCATGGCCAGGGGGCTGGCCGGAGCTAGGATGGTACGACTCATCCGCCGTTCCAGGCCGGCCGGCAAGAGCAACAACGAGGCCGACGAGGGTCGGGGAGAAGGCGGGATGATCACGTGGTAACCGATGTGCTGGTCCGCAACAACGTCCGGACCCTGGGCCCGGAGGACGGCCCGGCCCTGGTCTTCGCGCACGGCTTCGGAACGGATCAATCCATCTGGCGCCGGATCCTGCCCGCCTTCACGGACCGGTACCGCGTGGTGCTGATGGACCACGTCGGCTCGGGCGGCTCGGACAAAGCGGCCTACGATTCCGGCCGCTACGCCTCGCTGGAGGCCTACGTTGACGACCTGCTGGAGGTCTGTGCCCGGCTGGAGCTGCGGGACGCGACGCTGGTGGGACACAGCGTGGGGTCCATGATGGCGGTCAGCGCCGCAGCACGGGACACCGCGGACCGCTTCGGACGCCTGATCCTGTTGACCGCCTCGCCCTGCTACCTGGACCACCCGGACCAGGGCTACGAGGGCGGTTTCAGCCGCGGCGACCTTGACGATCTTTTCCGGTCCCTGGATTCGAACTATCTGGTGTGGGCCGAGTCCATGGCGCCGGTCTATATGAACGTCCCCGATGCTCCCGAGCTGGACCGGGAGGTCCAGGGCAGCTTCGGCCGCATCGGGCCGCGCGTGGCCCGGGACTTCGCCCGGGTGGCCTTCCTCTCCGACACCCGCCACCTGCTCCCCGGGGTGCTGGTTCCGACGCTGGTGCTGCAGGCGACGGACGACGTCGTCACCCCCGACTCGGTGGGCGCCTACCTTCAAGAGCACCTGGCCCAGGGGACGCTGGTCCGCCTTTCCGCCACGGGACACTTCCCGCAGTCCAGCGCGCCGGAGGAAACCGCGGCCGCCATGCTCGACTTCCTGGCGGCCTCGTGACCGGGCCCGCGCCGCTGGAGCCTGCGCCGCTGGACTATGGCGAACTCTTCCACGCCGTGCCGGCCGGATACGCCGTCGCCGGGATCGACGGCGTGATCGAGGCCGCGAACGCCACCCTCACCCGCTGGGCCGGGGCGTTGCCGGGCGAGCTGGAGGGGAAACGGCTCTTGGACCTCTTCCCCGCCGGGGACCGGCTGATGTTCCGGACCCACGCCGTGCCTGTCCTGGACCGGGAAGGTCAGCTGTCCGAGCTGGCGGTGTCCCTGCTGGCGCCGGACGGGGAGCGGCGGCCGGTCCTGCTCACGGTAACGCGGACCCAGATCGGGGGCGCGACGCGGGACCTGGCGATCTTCTACGCCGCACCGGAGCGCCGGCGCTACGAATACGAGCTGGCCGCCGCCCACCGGCAGCTGGAGGACGCCGCCGCGGAGCGGGCTGCCCTGCTGCGGGAGGCGCACCACCGGGCGCTCCACGACCCGCTCACGGGGCTGCCGAACCGCCGGCACCTGCAGGAGAGCCTGATTGCGGCCCTGGCGAGGGCCGGGGACGACGGCGGGCGCGTGGGGCTGTTGTTTTGCGACGTCAACGACTTCAAGCTTGTCAACGACTCCCTGGGCCACGCCGCGGGGGACCGGGTGCTGGAGCACGTGGCCCGGATGCTTTCCGGTGCGGCCCGCGGTTCCGACATGGTGACCCGGTACAGCGGGGACGAGTTCGTCATCCTGGTTCCGGACCTGGTGACGGCGGCCGAGCTGGACGCTGTGGCGGCACGGGTCAGGGGCTGCCTGGCGGCCCCGTTGGCGGTCGAAGGCGCAACGCTGCCGTTGTCGATCGCGGTGGGCCAGGCGGAAACGGCAGTGGACCCGGCCGCCGGAGCGGACCGGGTCCACGATCTTGCCGCGTCGTTGCTTGCCGGCGCTGACCAGGATATGTACCGGGCCAAGACGGCCATGCGGTCAGCCGGTTAGCCGCGTCCTAGGCGGACGCCGCCTCAAGGTTGCCCGCGCCGTGCTGCACGCTGAGGGTGAAGGTGTTGGGGCCGCTGGCGTGGACGGCGACGTTGGACTTGGCGGTGTTGTGCCGGACCGAGTGCTCGTGGACCAGGGCATCCAGCTCGTGGTGCATCGTGGCACGGTCCCAGAATTTGTGGGTCACGGTGGTGGCAGTTTCAAACGTCATTGTTCAGGCTTCCATTCTTGATCCGGATCTCCGGCTGCCGCACCGATGCGGAGCCGCCGTCAGTCCACACCGGAAACACCCGGGACCATGGCGGCTGGAAAGCCCACCGGTTTGGCCTCGTTGCGTCCACCAGTATGGATCCCCGGCCAGCGTCCGACGCGCGGGGCATCGGGGCGGATCCGGGGCTGCGCCGGCGGAAGTTTGAGGGTCCCGGCCGGCTGTTCCATGATGCACAGCGGCCGGGATGGCCCTCAAGCCAGAAGCCGAATATTGCAGGTGAGAATGGTCACATGCCCGGGCGGGACGGCCCGGCGGCTACTTCTTTTCGGTCAGGGCCGAGGCCTTATGTGCCGCGCGGGCACCGGTCTTGGCCGACTCCACCACGTACTGCGGCTCGTCCTCGCTGGCCCGGTGGGTGTTGCCGTCCAGCTCGAAGTCGCTGGTTTTCTTTTCCACGATCTTGCCGTGGGTCTTTCCCTGCGGCGAGTTCCACTCCACGGACATTCCTTTGCGCAGTGACACGGGTGCTCCTTCGGTTGGACGGATCGGGCGGACGGAGGCCGGGCGGAGAGCAAAATTCGCCCACCGCCGTCGCCGTGTTGCTCGCTGGCCTTGGTCCGGGGTGCTTAGACTGGGCCTGATGTTACCGGAAACGATCCTTGCTGCGAACGGGAAGAACACTCTGACCGTCAACGACGGCATCATCGAGTCCTCCTGGGCGCCGGGCTCGTTCGTGGACATCGCCGACGCGCGGGACGCCCTCAAGGCGACCGCCGCGATCACCGGGAGCAGCCGCATGCCGATGCTCTCGGTGATGACCGACGTCGAAATCAGCGCCGCCGCCCGGTACGAGTTTGCCAAGTCCTCAGACGTCCTGGCTATCGCGGTGCTGGGCTCCAGCGCCGTGGACCGGGTGATCGCCGCGGCCACCAGCCGCGACACCGACTACCCGCACGAGTTCTTCACCTCCCGGGCGGAGGCGCTGGCCTGGCTGCGCGGGTTCCTCGAGGACTCCGCAGGCCCAGAAACGGGCGGCCTGGCCGCCGGAAACCCGGCACCGGGATACTCTGACGCCACGAACCGCTGAACTGGTAGCCTCCCCGTAACGGCCGCAGCCCCGCCCCTGGACCGGGGGCCCGCCCGGCCATGACCCGCCGCGCTGTGATCCGTGGCCTGCGGCGGGGAGTCAAGCGAGGGAGTGCCATGGGCGTCGCCGAAATACAGGTTGACCAGCGCGTGATCGGGATCGATTCGCGGCGCTTCGCCTCGGTGGAGAAGGCGCTGGTGGAACTGATCACCAACAGCGACGAAAGCTACGCCCGGATGGAGCGTGCCGGCGCCGCGGATACGGGCCGGATCCTGGTCGGCTACGAACGGCACCTCACCGGCGCCGTGCTCACGGTCGCCGACCAGGCGGAGGGCATGAGCTTCGGGCAGGCCCGCAGCATCCTCAGTTACGGCGGCGCACACAGCCCGCTGGCCCGCGGCGAGGGCAACGGCCGCGGCTACTTCGGCCGGGGCCTGAAACAGGCCGTCTTCGGGTTGGGCCACGGCTGGCTGGAGACCGTCCGGGAGGGCCGCTTCACCCGGATCGACATCTTCCGCGGCGGCAACGGCGGATACCTGTACGACGACGGCGGCGGCAGCCGCCCGGCCCTCCCCGCGGACTATGCGCGGCTGGGGCTGACGGAAGGGCCGACGGCGGGGCACGGCACCCGGGTGACGATCGTCGTCGAGAACCCCCGCGTGGTGATCAGCCAGCACCACACCCTGCGTCAGTCCCTGGCCAACAACTTCTACCTGCGGGAGGTGCTGGGCCGGCGCACCGTCGAGCTGTCCGCGGGCCACCCCGGCTCCGGCGCGGACAGCCCCGAGCCGGTCCTGTTCACCGAGCCCGCGGCCGAGGTCCTCATCGGGCCAGGGCAGGCCGGGACGGTGCCCTTCGAGGGCCGGGACTACCCCTTCACCCTGACCGTGAAGCGGGCCTCCGGGACCGAGCTCATCAGCCGCGGCGACGAACGGACCAACGGGCTGGTGGTGCTCTCCGGCCAGGCCGTCCTGGACTGCCAGCTGTTCGAGTTCGAGAACCAAATGGGCACGGAGTACCTCTTCGGGGAGGTCCGCTGCGATGCCCTGACCGACATGCTGGGCCACGGCCGTGCGGTCATCAGCGACGAAAGGGAAGGCCTCAACGCCCGCGATCCCTTCGTGGAGGCCTTCTCGCGGGCTGTCAGCGCGGCGTTGGCCCCCGCCGTACTGGCCGAGCGGGAGAAACTCTCGCACCTGGAGCGGGCCACCACCTCGGGCCGGACCGCGGAGATGATCGAGGAGCTGCTGCGGCACATGAACCGCGCCGCCGTCGTCGACCTCGGCCTGCAGACGGAGCCGGACGCCGTGTCCCTAACGGCCGGGCCCGGACAGGCCGACGCCGGCGCCTCCCGGGACGCCGACGCATCCGGCGCGGCCCCGGCGCTGCGGTTCACCACGCCGTTTTACTACCGCCCGCCGGGGCATGCGTTCCACGTGGCGCTGCTGCCCGACCCCGCCCTGCTGCCGCCGGGTACGGACTTCTCCGCCACGGGTCTTTCCGTCGAACCCGAGCTGCCACCGTCCATCCATCTCGAGGGGCCGCACGCCCCGGCCCAGGACACCCTGGGGACCGATGATCCTGGACGGCTGGTCTGGACGGTCACCGGGGACCGCGCGGGGGAGCGGGGCACGCTTACCGTGAGGGCCGGAGACCACTGGGCTACCTGCGAGATTGTCATCGCCGAGCAGGCGTCCCGGCACGCCGGTGACCAGCCGGCGCATGCCGGGGCCGCGTCTACGCCGGGCGCCTCCCGGGCCAGGCCGCGGCCCAACCGGGACCACGGCATGGACCTTTTCACCGGCTACGAGTTCCGCAGCCTCCCCGACGGTGCGGACCGGGCGGTGTACAGCGCAGCGGAGCGCAAGGTCATCATCAATACCGCGGCCCCCACCGTGCGGCTCTACGTCGACGGCCGGGGCCGGTTCCGCGACTCGGCCCGGCTGCTGCTGGCCGAACTGTTCCTGGACGTCATCGCGGACGAACTCGCCCGGCGCCGCGTGGCCCAGAACGGCCATGGCGGCGATCTTGAAGCGTTCCAGGCCGCCCGGCGGGACATCGTCCGCCGCTACGGCAGCGACGTCCACCGGACTTTCCTGGGCTGACAGAAACCCTTGACGGTCACTAAGAAGCGGCCTATTCTACAACCAAATGGTTGTAGATCAGTTGAGTGAAGAGGCGGCGGACCGGGTGTTCCAGGCCCTGGCCGACGCCACCCGGCGGGACATCGTGCGGCGGGTGACGGCGTCGGAGTCTTCGGTCTCGGGCCTCGCCGAGCGCTACGCGATGAGCTTCGCCGCCGTCCAAAAGCACGTTGCCGTCCTGGAGCGCGCCACCCTGGTGACCAAGGAGAAACGCGGACGGGAGCAAATCGTGCGGGCCAACCATGACGGACTGCAACGGGTCCGGCGTCTGCTGGACGACTACGAAAACATCTGGAGGCAGCGCTCGGACCGGATCGCGGACCTCCTCGCGGAAGGTACGCCGCCCGCGCGGGGGAGTGACTCCACCGGGGACTAACCAGCATCACCAATCGCAGGGAAGGGGACATCATGACCGTCATCAGTTCAGCCCAGGATCCCGGGGCGCTCAGCCTCACCGTGATCGCGGAGTTCGACGCCGGCGTCGAGCGCGTCTGGCAGATCTGGGAGGATCCGCGGCAGCTCGAACGCTGGTGGGGTCCGCCCACCTGGCCGGCGACCTTCGAAAAGCATGACTTCGTCCCCGGCGGTGAGGCGAGCTATTACATGACCGGCCCCGAAGGGGAGAAGGCCCGCGGGTGGTGGCGCTTCGTCTCCCTGGAGGCCCCGCACCGCCTGGTGTTCGACGACGGTTTCGCCGACGACGACGGCGAGCCGGTCGCGGAGATGGGCACCATCCACGGCGTTGTCACCCTGGAAGACCTGGGCGGCCGCACCCGGATGAGCGTGGTCTCAACCTTCGAAACCCAGGAACAGATGGAAAAGATCGTCGCCATGGGCATGGAGGAAGGCATGAAGGGCGCCCTCGGCCAGGTGGACGCGCTCCTTGCCGAACCGGTCCGCGCCTGAGCGGCACGTCCAGAACCGTAGCCCTGAAGCTCTACGCCGCCCTCAGTTGTTGAGGGCGGCGTACAGGTTCAGGCTGGCCGAGAAGACCAGCCAGGACAGGTACGGGAGCATCAGGAGTCCGGCAGCGGTGCTGATCGGGCCGAAGCGGAACACCGTGGCGGCGGCCAGGGCCGCGTGCGCCGCGATCAGCCCCAGGGCCAGCCACAGTGCGGCCGCCCCCATCAGCGGATACATGCCGAAAAACATCAGGGGCCACGCCAGGTTCAGCACCAGCAGGCCGCCGTAGGCCAGGAAGGCCGGCCGGCGCGGCAGCAGCCGCTGGCGCCAGACCAGCCAGGCGGCGACCGCCATGCCCGCGTACAGCAACAGCCAGAAGGAACTGAAGGCCAGCGCAGGCGGCGTCCACGGGGCCGTCAGGGCGGTGGCGTACCAGCCGGCCGCGTTGGCCCGGATGGGCAGGGACCCCACGAAGGACACCACGAAAGAGACGGCCAGGAAGACCCCCAGGGCGGCTGCCTGCCGGCCCCGCGGGAGGGCGCCGGGGGCGGACGTGCCCGGAGCGCTTGGTTCGACGTTCAAGAGCACAGAATCACTGTGAACAACATCCGGCACTCCCGTCAAACCGTGACCCATGTTCCCCGGCCGTCAGCTGCCCTAAGCTGGCGCTGTCAAGGACTGCTGCGTCTGGAAGGACATCATGGGCAACGAAGCTGCATGGCAGGAAAACATCACACCCGGCCGGTTCGCGGGCAGGACCGTCATCGTCACCGGGGCGGGTTCGGGCATCGGGCTGGCAACGGCCCTCCGGGTCGCGAAGGAGGGCGGCCGGGTGGTCGCCGCGGACGTGAGCGCGGAGCGCCTCGATGAGTTGGTGGCCGGGCACGGGGAGCTGGAGATCCTGCCCGTCGCGGGGGACATCTCCGCCGCGGAAACCGTCGCCGCCGTCGTCGAGGCCGCCGGCGGCCGCGTCGACGCCCTGGCGAACGTCGCCGGCATCATGGACAACTTCGCCCCGATCCACGAGGTGGACGACGCGGTCTGGGAGCGCGTGTTCCGGATCAATGTCACCGGACTGATGCGGCTGACCCGGGCGGTCCTGCCGCTGATGCTGGAGGCGGGGACGGGCTCGGTCGTCAACGTCTCCTCCGAAGCGGGCCTGCGCGGCTCCGCCGCCGGCGCCGCGTACACCGCCTCCAAGCACGCCGTTATCGGGCTGACCAAGAACTCGGCGGTGATGTACGGGCCCAAGGGGCTGCGCTTCAACACGGTTGCCCCCGGCGCGACCATCACCAACATCGTCGCCGAATGGGGCTCGCAACTGGCGGTCGAGCGGCTGGGACCGCTGATGGGCGCGAACATTCCGACGCCCGCCTCGGCGGCGCAGCTGGCGGCCTCCATCACCTTCCTGCTCAGCGACGACGGCACCAACATCAACGGCGCGGTGCTCGCCTCCGACGGCGGCTGGTCCGCCCTCTGACGCCGCGGCCGCCGGGGATTAGCTGCCGGGCCGCTGTTCGCGAAATGATGTGACCATGCACAACACGGACCCCCGGCCCTGGCTGAAGAACTACCAGCCGGGCGTCCCGGCCGACATCGAGCTGCCCACCGAGTCGCTCGTGTCCATGTTCGAACGGTCCGTGAGCGAGGCCGGCGCCGCCCCCGCCATGGAGTTCTTCGGCCGGCGGACCAGCTACACCGACCTCGGCGAGCAGGTGGACCGGGCCGCCGAGGGACTGCGCCGCCTAGGCGTGCGCGCCGGCGATCGCGTGGCTCTGATCCTCCCCAACTGCCCGCAGCACGTCGTCGCGTTCTACGCGGTCCTCCGCCTGGGCGCCGTCGTCGTCGAACACAACCCGCTGTATACCTCCCGCGAGCTGCGCCACCTGTTCGAGGATCACCAAGCACGCGTGGTGATCGCCTGGGACAAGGCCGCCGCCGCCGTCCGCGAATTCCCCTCCGACATCGAAATCGACCACGTCGTCTCCGTGAATCTCCTTGAGGCGTTCCCCGCCGTCAAACGGCTGGCCCTTTCCCTGCCGGTGAAGAAGCTCCGCCAAACCCGGGAGTCGCTCACCGCACCGGCCCCCGGCACCACGCCGTGGAAGGACCTGCTGGGTCACGGCCGGATCGACCCCTCGCACCCCCGCCCGGCGGTCACGGACCTCGCCGCGATCCAGTACACCTCCGGCACCACCGGCCGGCCCAAGGGCGCCATGCTGACGCACTTCAACCTCTACGCCAACGCGTTGCAGGGCGAGGCCTGGATGGCGGGCGCGGAATACCGCAAGGAGATCTTCTACGCGATCCTGCCGATGTTCCACGCCTTCGGCATGACGCTCTACCTGACCTACGGGATCCGCAAGCAGGGCCTGCTGGTGCTCTTCCCCAAGTTCGACCCGGACCTGATCCTGGCCGCCATGAAGAAGTCGCCCGCCACCGTCTACTGCGCCGTCCCGCCAATCTACGAGCGCACCGCCATGGCTGCGAAGGAGAAGGGCATCTCCCTGCGGTCCTGCAAGTACTGCATCTCCGGGGCCATGAACCTGCCCGACCACGTGGTGGAACTCTGGGAGTCGGTCTCCGGCGGACTGCTGGTGGAGGGCTACGGGATGACCGAGTCCTCCCCGGTGGCGCTCGGCAACCCGTTCCACCCCACCCGCCGCACCGGGACGATCGGCGTGCCGTTCCCCTCCACACTGATGAAGGTGGTCGAGGTGGACGATCCCTCCGTGGAGGTCGCGCAGGGTCAGCCTGGGGAGCTCCTGATCAAGGGCCCGCGGGTCTTCCAGGGCTACTGGAACAACCCCGAGGAAACCGCCAAAACCCTGACGGCGGACGGCTGGCTGCGGACCGGCGACGTGGTGACCGTCGACGCCGACGGGTTCACCACCGTGGTGGACCGGGCCAAGGAGCTGATCATCACCGGCGGTTTCAACGTCTCACCCACCGAGGTGGAGGCCGTGCTGCGCCTGCACCCGGACGTCCGCGACGCCGCGGTGGTCGGCAAGCCGCTGGAACGTGGCGGCGAGATGGTAGTGGCCGCCGTCGAACTCGAACCCGGCACCTCCCTGGACGAGGAAGCCCTGCGGACCCACTGCCGCGAGCACCTGGCCGGCTACAAGGTTCCGCGCCGGGTGGTGGCCGTCCCCGACCTGCCCCGGTCCATGCTGGGCAAGATCCTCCGCAAGCAGGTCCGCGAGGACGTCCTGCCGCGGCTCTGACACTCCACTGCCCGTGGCTGCCGGTGCCAGTGCTGGGGTTCCGCCGTCGTCGTCCCGCTGGTCATACTGGGAGAAAGCATCGGACCCGGGAAGGGGTGCAGGCATGGTCGAGGGGGAGAATTCGGCATTCCGGCGCCGGGTGGAACGGGCCGCCGAGCTGCGATCCCTTCGGATCAGCGGCAGTTCGGTCGAGGAACAGGCCGAGCTGGACGCCGTGGAGGAGGAGCTGCGGCGGAAGCGCGCCGCAGTGGACGACGCGGCGCGGGCCGAGTACCTGGTCCGGGACGCCATGGCGCAGGGGAAATTCGACAACCTGAAGTACGCCGGAAAGCCGATTCCGGGCCTGGGCGAGGTGTACGACCCGGACTGGTGGGTCAAGGGGCTGCTGCAACGTGAGGACCTCAGCGGACTGGGTCCGGCCGCAATCCTCTTGAGGACCGAGGATGCCGCCCTGGATGGCCGGCTGGACCAGCAGGTGGCGGAATCCCAGGTGCGGGAGATCATCGCCGACTTCAATGCCCGCGTTATCGAGGCGCGGCGCCAGTTGCAGGGCGGTCCGCCGGTGATTACGAAAACGCGGGACGCCGACGTCGAGGTGGCCAGGTGGCGGGAGCGTCGTGCTGCGGCGGAGCCGGAGGTCCCGGCAACGGAGCCGGACCGCCGGCGCCCGTGGTGGCGCCGGCGGTCCGGGGGACACCGCTAGAGGGTGCGGGGCGCCTTGGCCAGGTTCTCGCGCAGTTCCTCGGCGTTCTGGCGGCTGCCGTAGGCGGGGCGGTCGCGTTCCACGCGCCAGCTCTCGGAGAGCGGGCCGATGTTGACGGTGTCGAAACCGAACTCGTCGTACAGCCGGGTGACCAGTTCCGCGGCCTCCGGGTAGTCACTGGCGGTGGCCAGCGCCCGGCGGTTGTCGGTGCCGGCCGGGGTGCCGTCGGTGGTGATCTGGGTGTACATGATGTGGTTGAAGCCCTTGGCCACCTTGGACTGCGGCAGGAGGTCCTGCAGCATGCCGGAGGTGGTGGCCTCGCCGTTGTCCAGCGCGGCCATGCGGCCGTCGCGCTCCCAGTAGTAGTTGTTGGTGTCCACCACGATCTTCCCGGCCAGCGGTTCGGCCGGGATGTCGCCGATGTTCTTCAGCGGGACGGTGACGACGGCGAAGTCGCCCGCCGCGGCGGCTTCGGCGGCCGTGGCCGCGCGGGCCTTCGGCCCCAGTTCCGCGACGAGGTCGCCCAGCGTCTCGGGTCCGCGGGAGTTGCTGATGACGACGTCGTAGCCGAGTTCGACCGCCTTGCGGGCGACCTGGCTGCCAATGTGACCTGCACCGATGATTCCAATAGTTGTCATAGTGGGGGCAACGACGCCGGGTCCCGGGATATTTCGTGCCGTGCGGGCCGTTCGCTCTGCGCGGAGCTTTTCCGGTCGGCGGACGGACCCAAACGCCTCATGGCCGGCACGTCAGAGCCGCAGCCAGTCCTCGTTGAAGTCCGGGTGGTCGACGTAGGGCAGCGCCACCGCCCGCAGCGACCGTTCCATCCAGTCCAGTGACCGGGGCGCCCAGCCGCCGTCCCCGGAACCGTCGTCAACGGATTCGGTGACCATGGCCGTCAGGGCGGATTGCCGGGCAGCCTCCACCACTTGGATCAGCCGCCGTTTGGCCTCGCACTCGAGCAGCAGCCGCTGTTCGTACCATTCGCCGGACTTGGAGAGGGTCCTATCGGTCAGCAGTGACCTGGCCGCGGCCTCGTCCTCGCCGATCCGTTGGGACAGGAATTCAACGATGTCCACAGCTCCGAGGGTACGCCCGGCCACCGCCGGCAGGCATCCGCGGACGGCCGGAACCGTGTGTCCGGATCGTGATCCCCGCCGGCCCTGCGCCGGGTGTTCCTGCCGGTAGGGTGACGGTGAGGGCGGGCGGCACGACGGTGCCGCCCGATCCGATGCCGCCGGTACACAGCGAGGGAGATCGTCCATGACAACGCCCAACCGTGGTCTTGCCCTCTTCAGGGCCTGGTTTGCAGCCCTCGGCCTCGCCGCCGTCGTCCTTCAGCTGTCCCACCTCCTGCTGAATGTTCCAGGGGCCAAGGCGAGCAACTTCTTCAGCTATTTCACGATTGAATCGAACGTCATCGCCTTCGTGACCCTAGGGATTGCCGCTTACTGCTCGTGGAAGGGCCTCAGCCCCCGGTGGCTGGACCTCTTGCGGGGCGCCGCGACCATCTACATGACCATCACGGGCATTGTGTACAACTTGCTCCTGAGCGACATCGACGTCAACACCCCGATTCCCTGGATCAATGTGGTGTTGCACTACACGATCCCCACGATCATGGTGATCGATTGGCTTGTGGACCTGCCGACCACCAGGATTCCGCTGCGGACCTCCATGGTGTGGCTGGCCTTTCCACTGCTGTACCTCGTCTACAGCCTGATCCGCGGCCCCATTGTCGGCTGGTACCCCTACCCCTTCCTCGATCCCCGGAACGGCGGGTACGGCATGGTGGCCGTGATGTCCCTGGCCATCGCCATCGGCGCCTTCGTCTTCGCAGCCATCGCCGCGCTCTCCACCAGGCTCCGCCTCTCACCCGTGACGGCGGGCGAGGACCCCGCTCCAGAACGAGCTACACCGGCGCGGTGACTCCGGCGCGCTGACACGGGCTCATTGATACAGGGATGTGGCTCCGGCCCCGCTGGCGCAAGCGAAGCGGTGCCTAGCCCAGCAGGTCGTCCTCGTAGCACCAGCGCCACTCCTCGCCGGGTTCGGCGCTGCGCATCACGGGATGGCCGGTAGAGCGGTAGTGCTTCGTGGCGTGGGTGCCGGGGAGGAGTCGCAGCAGGCGACGTTTCCGCACGCCAGGCACATCCTGAGGTGGACCGGCGTCGTGCCCTCCCGCCGGCATTCGGCGCAGAAGGGGTCCTCGGGGACTTCGCGGTCCGGGGCGGACTCCAAGTGCCCGCAGGCGCCGCCGGGCTGCGCAAGGCCCTCGCCGCCGCCGTCGCCGGCCGTGTCCAGCTCGTCGAGGGAGATATCCAGCATGGATTCCTCGACGTCCAACCGATCCAGGACCTCGCTGAGCACCTCGTGGGCGTACTCGCCGCCGCGCCGGAGCTCCAGCACCTTGGACCGTTCCGCCTCCAGCATCGCCAGGCGCAGCTCCGCGTACCGCTGGCTGGGGGTCGCGGCTTCGGAGGTGGGCCGGCCCAGGCGCTCCCACGCCGCCAGCCCGCGCTCCTGGGTGCGCCGCTTCAGCATCGCCATCACTTCGGGCGGGTCGTTGTCGGTGCGCAGTTCCTGCAAGCGTTCCACGCCCGCCGCCGTCGCCAACTGCATCAGGGACGCCTGGTTGAGCGCGTCCTCGCGCCGGTCCGGCCCCTGCACCCGCAGCCACCGGACCAGCGGGGGCAGCGTGAAGCCCTGCAGGGTGAGGGTGCCGCCCACCACCACCATGGCCGCAAGGATCAGCACGGAGCGGTGTTCCAGGTCTGCCGGCAGCACCAGCACCGCGGCGAGTGTGACCACACCGCGCATGCCCGCCCAGGACACGATCGCGGCGAATTGCCAGGGCGGGGCCGGGTCCTTGCGCTTGATACTGGGAATCAGCCGCGGCAGGTAGGTTGCGGGGAAGACCCAGACCGGCCGCAGCACCAGCACCGCCAGCAGGATCACCGCGCAGCCGGCCCAGATCCGGCCCGCGCCGAGCGAATCGTCCTGGACGCCCTCGATGATGGTCCGGACCTGCAGGCCGATCAGCAGGAACACGGAGTTCTCCAGCAGGAACTGCACGGTGTTCCAGTTGCTGCGCTGGCTGAGCCGGGCCGCGCCGTTGGGCATGGACGGCGCCTTCATCCCCATCACCAGGCCGGTGACGACGACGGCGAGGACCCCGGAGGCGTGGATGGCCTCGGCCGGGAGGTAGGCAACGAACGGGGCCATCAACGACGTCGAGGTGTTGATCGCGACGTTGCGGATCCGCTTGCGCAGCATGGTCAGGACGTAGGCCGCGGCCAGGCCCACCACCAGGCCGCCGCCCGCGGCGAGCACGAATCCCCCGCGACGCCGGCCGCCGAGACGGTCCCCGCGATGGCGGCGATGGCGCTGCGCAGGCAGACCAGGGCGGTGGCGTCGTTGACCAGTGACTCGCCCTCGAGGATGGTCACGATCCGGCGCGGCATGCCCACCTTGCGGGCGATCGCGGTGGCGGCCACGGCGTCCGGCGGCGCGACGACGGCGCCGAGGGCGATCGCGGCCGCGAGCGGGATTTCCGGGAACAGCCACCACACCACCAGGCCGACGGCGATGGTTCCGAAGATCACGTAGCCCACCGAGAGCAGGCCGATGGCGCGGCGGTTGGAGCCGAAGTCGAACAGCGAGGTGCGCAGTGCCGCCGCGTAGAGCAGCGGCGGCAGCAGGCCCACCAGGACCATTTCGGGGTTCAGTTCGATGTCCGGGACGAAGGGAATGAAGGACCCCGCGACGCCGGCCAGGACCAGCAGCAGCGGGACCGAGATGTCCAGCTTCCGGCCCAGGGCGCTTCCGGCGCAGACGACCGCAACGAGCACCAGCAAACCGAGGGCTATGTCCATAGGCTCATTCTGTCAGGCGCTCCCCGCGGCGCGGACCGGTTCTCAGGCGGCGTTGCCCGCCGTGACGGACTCCTTGACGCGACCGTGTTCTTCCGCCGGTTCCCCGGTCCGCCCGTGGCCCGCCGCCGCGTGCACCGTGTGAGGGAGGCCATGGTGGCCGAAGGGGTTGAAGCGGCTGTGCGCCAGGCCGTCGAACTCGTAGGCGGTCTCGGCGTGCTCGGAGCGGTCGACGCCAGCCACCTCGGCCTCGTGGCTCACCCGGAAGCCGATGGTCTTGTGGATGGCCAGGCCGATGACCGCCGTCGCCAGGGCCGAGAGGAGCACGGTGATTAGCACGGCCACGGTCTGGGCCACCAGCTGCTGCAGCCCGCCGCCGTAGAACAGGCCGCCGCCGTGGCCGTCAACGGGCAGGGCGATGAAGCCCAGGGCCAGGGTGCCGATCAGGCCGCCGCCGAGGTGGACGCCGACGACGTCGAGCGAGTCATCAAAGCCGAAGCGGAACTTCAGGTCCACGAACACGCAGCAAGCGGCACCGGCCAGCAGGCCCAGGCCGACGGCGGCGAGCGGGCTGACGTTGGCGCACGAGGGCGTGATGGCCACCAGGCCCGCGACGACGCCGGACGCGGCGCCGAGCGAGGTGGGGTGGCCGTGCCGGACCTTCTCCACGGCCAGCCAGCTGAGCATGGCGGCGGCCGGGGCGGCAAGGGTGTTGACCCAGATCAGGCCGGCCTGTTCCACGGTGGTGGCGGCGCCGGCGTTGAAGCCGAACCAGCCGAACCAGAGGATGCCGGCGCCCAGCATGATGAAGGGGATGTTGTGCGGGCGGTGCGAGGGGTCCTTCGCGAAACCGTGGCGGTTGCCGACGATCAGGACCATGACCAGGGCCGCGGTGCCGGAAGCGATTTCGACGACGGTGCCGCCAGCGAAGTCGATGACCTGGCCGAAGATCTTGCTGACGGCGCCGCCAGGGCTCATTAGCCCGCCGCCCCAGACCATATAGGCCAGCGGGCAGTAGACGGCGGTGATCCACACCGGGACGAAGAGTGCCCAGGCGGAGAATTTGGTGCGGTCGGCGATGGCCCCGCTGATGAGGGCGACGGTGATGATGGCGAAGGTGGCGCTGAAACCGGCCTTGATCAGGTCCGGGGAGCCGATCAGCCGGGAGAGGCCCGCGTTGGCGAACGGGTCTCCGAAGATGCCCAGCACGCCCTGGCCGGTGGACATCGAGTAGCCCCAGAGGACCCAGACGACGCCGACGATGCCCGCCGAGACGAAGCTCATCATGATCATGTTCAAGGAGGCCTTGGCGCGGGTCATGCCGCCGTAGAACAGGCCCAGGGCCGGGGTCATGAGCAGCGCGAGGGCTGCAGAGATGATGATCCAGACGCTTCCCGCGGTGAGCTGCACCTGCGTGTCCCTTCGTCAACCGTTGTACCGGGACACTTCGCCGCCGGCCCCCAACCGGGTTTAATCCTCGCGTCGGAGTGTTTCAGGCAGTCGGGCTCTGCGTTGCGGGAAAGTTACAGGATTCGGGCTTTCGTGTCGGGGCGTTAACGGTCATGTTTCGGGGATGTTAACGAGGGCTCACCCGGGTCGCCGAGGGACCTGCTTCAGTAGCCCGTCCGGAATCCCAGACCATAACGTCCTTTTCACCGGTGATCCCGGTCACGCCGCGTGCTCAGATGGACCGACCACCCAAATCTTTGAAGTGAGGACGAGCATGCAGGCATCCACTCGAACGGGAGGCGGCGGGCAGCGCGTTGAACGCCGCTCCATCGACTTCGTTCCGGCCGGCGAGCGGCACGGCTCGCCCCGGCAGCAGTTCACCCTGTGGTTCGGGGCGAACATGCAGATTACGGCGATTGTCGACGGCGCCTTGGCCGTCCTCTTCGGCGCCGACGCGCTCTGGGCCATTCTGGGTTTGCTGTTGGGCAACCTGCTCGGCGGCGCGGTGATGGCACTGCACGCGGCCCAGGGTCCAAAGCTCGGCCTGCCCCAGATGATTTCCAGCCGGGCCCAGTTCGGCGTGTTCGGAGCGGTTATTCCGCTTGTCCTGGTGATCGTCATGTACCTGGGCTTCGCGGCCACGGGCACGGTCCTGGCGGGACAGGCGATCGACCAGATCACCCGCACGGGAGTCCCCGCCGTCGGCATGGTCATCTTCGGCGCCCTGACGGTCCTCGTCGCAACGCTTGGCTACAAATACATCCACCTGCTGGGGCGCATCTCTACCGTTGTCGGCGTTGTGGGCTTCACCTACCTGGGAGTGCGCCTGTTCACCAGCCAGGACGTCGGCGCCATGCTCGCCTCCGGTTCCTTCGAATTCCCCACGTTCCTGCTGGCAGTCTCCCTCGGAGCCGGCTGGCAGCTGACCTACGGCCCGTACGTCGCCGACTACTCGCGGTACCTGCCGGCATCCACTCCGGCCCGCAAGACTTTCCTCGCAGCCTTCGCCGGGACGGTGCTGGGCTCGCAGTGGTCCATGACGCTGGGGGCACTCTTCGCGTCGATGGCGCTCCCGAAAGGCCAGCGTTTCCTCGACGGTCAGGTCGCCTTCCTCGGCAACCTCAGCGGCGGGGGACTGATCGCCGTCGTGATCTACCTGGTCATCGTCACCGGCAAACTCACCGTGAACACGCTGAACGCCTATGGCGGTTACATGACCATGCTGACCTCCGTCACCGCATTCACCCGCCAGGCCGTTACGTCCTCCCGCACCAGGTTCGCCTACGTGGTCGGTTTCATTGGACTCTCCGTGCTGATAGCGGTCCTCGCGTCCCCGGACTTCATCGCCAACTTCAAGAACTTCGTCCTGTTGCTCCTGATGGTCTTCATCCCGTGGAGCTCCATCAACCTGGTGGATTACTACCTGGTGTCGAAGGAGCGGGTAGACATCCCGGCCCTCTACGATCCAAACGGGCGCTATGGCCGCTGGAATGCACCCGCCCTGATCTCCTACGCGGTAGGCATCGTCGCGCAGATCCCGTTCCTGGCCCAGACCCTGTACACCGGCCCGATGACCGAGGTGCTCGGCGGCTCTGACATCTCCTGGCTGGTGGGGCTGGTGGTGACCGCCGTCGTCTTCTACCCGCTGGCAAAGCGCAGCTCCCGGGCGTCGGAGGAGATGATTTACCCCGCGGACGTCGGAACTCCGGACGCGGACAAGCCGGAGCGGCTCAGCGCGGCGCCCGTCGCCTGACCGGCCTCACGGGCGCACCGATTCCACGGTTCCCTGCCGGATAGACGTTTGGAACCGTCGAAACGGGCTGGACAAACTCAGAAGCGGGCGATCTCCGTCAGATAGCCGTAGTACTTGGAATCAACGGGCCGGAGCGGGTCGCCGGTGAAGCCGAAGTCCTTGTGCCGGTGGTTGTACGCCTCGATGTGGTCCAGGAACTGCTCGCCCACCTCGGCCCCGGAACCATGGCAGGCCCCGTCGCTGATGCAGAGGGCGACGGCGCCGGCCACGGCGGGGCTGGCGAAACTGGTCCCGTGGTTGATGCCGTAGCCCCCGGGTGCGGTGGAGAGGACGCAGACCCCCGGCGCCGCCACCGTATGGCGGCGCTCCTTGGCGGCCACCGCGTAGTTGGAGAAGAAGGCCGGCGCGTCGTCCTTCTGGCCGAAGATACCGAAGTCCACCGTCCCGCAGACGGTGCCGGCGAGTCCGCCCGGCTGCCCGTCAAAGTCGGCGATCGCGGTGGCCGTGAGGACCTCGTGGTAGCTGGCCGGAACGGTGCCGGCCAGGTTGGAGGACTCGTTTCCCGCCGCCACCGCATAGGTGACGCCGGCGCGGATCGAGCGACAGATGGCGTAGTGCATCGGGTCGGTGCCCTTGCCGCAGTTGGCCGTGTCCGACCCGGGGCCGCCGATGCTGATGTTGGCCACCGAGATGTCGTTTGTCGGGTCGTCGTCGCGGCGGGTGGAGGTGACCCAGTCGATCGCGCAGATGAGGCTCGCCTCGGTGATGACGTCGTCGTCCGTCACCACGCGGACCGACCAGAGCGGGGTGCCGGGCGCCGTGCCGATGATGCCGAGGTTGTTGTTGCGGGCGCCGATAACGCCGGCCACGGCCGTGCCGTGACCCAGTTTGTCGATCGGGGTGACTTTGACGGGCTGGCCCGAGGTGCAGTCGACGCCGCCGCGGACGTTCAGGTCCGGGTGGTTGCCGTCGATGCCGCTGTCGATCACGGCCACGTTCACGCCGGTGCCCTTGTCGCGGGCCGGGTTGGCCCGGGCAGACTCCGGGGCTTCCTCCGGGTCGCCGCCGATGCGCTGCCACCACGCCGGTGCCACCTGGGATCCGGCCGGTTTCGGTTCGTCAGGCCGGCCGAAGCGCCGGTCCGCGGTGACGAAGTCCACGCGCGGATCCGTGGCCACCTGGGCCGCCTGGGCCTGGGTCATGGTGCCGGCGTACCCGCTGACGGCGTTGCGGTAGACGGTGGCGGCGGTGACCCCGAAGCTGCTCCGGTGCGCGGCCGCGATTGCCCCGGCGTCGCCGGTGCCGTCCTTGAGAACCACGATGAAGCTTTGGGTGGGTGCGGCCGCTGAGGCCGGGGATCCGCCCAGAGTCGCCGCTCCGAGCGCGACGACGACGGCGGCGGCCGCTGCCCAGGGCCGGGAGCGGCGGGGGAGGCCCGGCGGGGCGGCCACCGACTCCTTCTGCGCCGACGGCAAAGGTGTGCGGACAAAAGTGAACATCGTGGCCTCCATTAAGCGACAGCGCTTCCGGGTGCCCCCGTCCATATGGTAGGCCGGTGCCACAGAAAAATCAGGGGCCCTTTGGTCCTTGGCCCGCCCCGGTGCGCCGCCGTCGCGCGCCGCGTCAGCCCTTGTAGCCCTCCACCTGGCTGACGGGGCGGGCCTCGGCCTCATCCGGGTTCTCCCCATACTGCCGCTTCGCCCGCCGCTGCCGAAGCAGGTCCCAGCACTGGTCCAGGTCCTCCTCGAGCTGCTGGAGGCGGAGACGGTCCGGAGTGTGGTCGTGCTCCGGGCTGGCGGCCTCGGCCTGCTCCCGAAGTCCGCGCTCCTCGTCCACCAGGGCGGTGATGCGCTGCAGAATGTCGCGTTCGTCCATGATTGCCTGCTTCCTGCGGTGAGCCCGCGGTTCCGGTGCCGGATTGACCCCGCCAGCGTAGCCACCGCCGGACCCCTGACCAGAGGGCAGGGAGTCGGCGGCCGCGCTGACGGGCGGCGTAACCCCATCATATGATCAGCTTGCTTATTATTTTCGAAGTTCCTAGAGTGGGAAAGGCAAGCCACCAATCTTTCTGCGCGGAACACCGCGGCCCTCAGGCCGCCCGCGACGCGCATCGCTTAGAGGAGGACGTATGTCGGAACACAACATCTCGGGCAAGAAGGTCGCTTTCCTGCTGACGGACGGCGTCGAGCAGGTCGAGCTGACCGGCCCCTGGAACGCAGTCAAGGAAGCCGGCGGCGAGCCCACCCTGGTGTCGCCGAAGAGCGGCACCCTGCAGGGCTACGACGGTACCGACAAGGGTGAGACGTTCACCGTGGACCTCACCGTCGACCAGGCCAACGCCGACGATTTCCACGCGCTGGTCATCCCCGGCGGCGTCGTCAACGCCGACCACCTCCGTGCCGACAAGGGAGCCCAGGCCTTCGCCCGCAGCTTCTTCGAACAGCACAAGCCGGTCGCCTCGATCTGCCACGGCCCGTGGCTGCTGATCGACGCCGGTGTGGCAAACGGCCGAAGCCTGACCTCGTACTACACGCTCGAAACCGACCTCAAGAACGCCGGCGCCAACTGGTCCGATGAGGAGGTCGTGGTCGACCAGGGCCTGGTCACCAGCCGGACCCCGGACGACCTCGAGGCTTTCAACGCGAAGCTGATCGAAGAGATCGCCGAGGGCGAGCACGCAGGCCAGACCGCCTAGCAGACAGCTCAACCCGCGCCGCAGGCCGCGTCCCCATCACGGTGGGAACGCGGCCTGCGGCGTTTGACCCTGTGCAGGGCGCCCCCGATCCGGCAGGATGTCACCCAGCGGGAACCGGTCCCTCCGTGGGGTGCGGCGCCCGCAGGCACCTGACCAGCAACAGCACCTGACCAGCTCCCGGGAGGCCGGAACTATGACCACGCTGAACCCCTACCTTGGCTTTCGCGACACCGCCAGGGACGCCATGACGTTTTATCAGTCGGTCTTCGGCGGCCAGCTGACCATGAGTACCTTCGCCGACTTCCACGCCAGCGAGGACCCCGCCGAGCAAGACAAAATTATGCATGCCATGCTGACGGCGGACTCGGGCATGGTGCTGATGGGCGCGGACACGCCCAGCAGCATGGACTACACGCCGGGCAACAACTTCTCCGTGTCCCTGAGCGGCGCCGACGAGGCCGAGTTGCGCGGCTACTGGGACAAGCTGTCCGACGGCGGATCGGTCACGGTCCCGCTGGACCGGGCACCGTGGGGCGACATGTTCGGGATGTGCAAGGACAGGTTCGGGGTGGACTGGCTGGTCAACATCGCCCCGCCCGCCACCTAGTCCGGCGTGGTGTCGGTGGTGAGACCGCGGTCGTCCGCCGTCTCGGCGTCGTCCTGTTCCGCGGGGCCTGGGACCTTGCGCGAGTCGGGGGTCCCGTTGCTTTCCTGCTGACCGTCCGTCCCAGGCTCTCCGGCGGACTGGCCGGCGGCGTTGCCTTCCTCGTCGCGGGGGACCGGATTGCTGCCCTCCTGCACTCCGTCGCTGACGATCTCTTCGGGCTCAACCGGCTTGTCGCTCACGTGTTCCTCCGATGACTCGCATGTTCCGATGACTCGCGCGGACCGGCGGACCCGGGCCGTCCTGCCACGCTACAGGGACCCGCCGCGGCGGTACAGGCCCGAGTGCGGACCGGCAGGGCCGTTCCGGCGCGGCACTGCGGGGAGGGTCGGGCAGTAAGGCCGTGGTGCCCGGGGCCGTCCGGGGCTACAGTCCGGACATGAACCAGGATCCCGTGGAGACCAACCCTGCGCTGTACCGGGTGGTCTTCGAAAATGAGCGCGTCCGCGTCCTGGAATACGTCGATGCCCCGGGCGACAAGACCGTGGAGCACCGGCATCCGGACTCGGTGATGGTCACCCTCAGCAGCTTCCGTCGCCGCCTGACCGCCAATGGACGGGAGACCGCCGTCGAGCTCCCCGCCGGGGAGGCGCGGTGGCTGCCCGCCCAGTCCCACTCCGGTGAGAATATCGGCGCGAGCGCCACGCACGCCCTCTTCGTCGAACTCAAGGAACCGGCTCCGGCTCCGTCCTCCGGCCCGGCGCCCCTCGGTCCGGCCTAGCCGCACTGACCGGGGCCGGCGCCGCTACCGGCCCGGCCGCGGCGAACCCCGATTCGACGGTTACTCGCCGGATCGACGCGTCCGCGCGTCTTATGGGCAGGGAACCGTCGAAGCGGCGCCCAGCACCCGCTCAGGTGTAGTCAGTATGCTTACGGGACGCCGAAAGAAACGAGATACCCCATGAGCAGGCCCGTGCGCATCGAGGTTGAGGTGGCCGGGCACGTGGGCCACGTGTTCGCCTCCCGCAGGATCGCGCACACCGACGACGCCGGAGACGCCGCCGATGCGGGCAGTCGCGATGCCGGAGCTGCCGACAGCGACGTTGGAATGACGGGTTCCGCGGAACCTGCGCCGGGGCCGCCCGCCGTCGTCCTGATCCATGGAATCGGCGCTTCCCACCGCTACCTCGAGCGGTTGCACCGGAACCTCGCCGCCACGGTGGATACCTTCTCGATCGACCTGCCGGGCTTCGGGGCCACGCCGGAACCGGACCACACCCTCAACGCCGCCGAACAGGCCACCTACATCATCGGTGCGCTGGAACGGCTGGGAGTGCTGGACTTCGTCATTGTCGGACACTCGATGGGCACCCAATTCGTCACGGAGGTGGCCGTGCAGCAGCCGGCCCGGGTCCGTCACGTGGTCCTGATGGGTCCCGTGGTCAACGACCGCAGGCGCACCGTGGCCCGGCAGGCGCTGGCCCTGGGCCGGGATTGCCTCTTCTTTGAGAGCCCGTCCTCGAACGCCGTCGTCTTCACCGACTACCTGCGCTGCGGGCCCGCCTGGTACCTGAAGAACCTCAGGGTGATGATGGATTACCGCCTGGAGGACCGGATCATGGACGTGTCCGCCCCGGTCCTGGTGCTCCGCGGCGAGCACGATCCGGTGGCGCCGAGGGACTGGTGCCACCGCCTGATGGCGCGGGCCGCCGCGGGTGCGTTCCTCGAGGTCGAGGGCACCGGACACGTGGTCCAGCACAACAAGTCCGTCGAGGTGGCCGAGGCGATCCTCCGCTTCGCCGGCCTGACCGAAGCCGCCCCCGCCGCGGAGCCCGTCGCATGAGCGGTCCGCTCCGGGTCGCCGGCTGGTGGGCGCTGGACTACGTGTACGCCGTCGGCCGGCAACTGCGCAGCGCCGTCTCCCGGGTGAGCCCGGATGAATTCCTCAGCGGGACGGGCCGCCACGTCCTCATCATCCCCGGCATTTTCGAGGACTGGCGCTTCATGCTGCCGCTGATCCGGACCCTGCACGACGCCGGGCATCCGGTGCACGTGGTGACCGTGCTGCAGCGGAACCGGCTGGCCGTGCCGAAGGCCGCCGAACTGATCGCCGGCTACCTGCGGGACCGGGACCTGACGGACGTCCTGATCGTGGCGCACAGCAAGGGCGGCCTGATCGGCAAGTTCGCCATGATGGCCCTGGACCCCGAGCGACGGCTGGTCCGCATGGTGGCCGTGGCGTCGCCGTTCTCGGGCTCGCGCTACGCCGGGTTCATGCTGCTGCCGAGCCTCCGGGCACTCTCCCCGCGCAGCGCCGTGACCCTCCAGCTCTCCCGCGAGCAGCGGGTCAACGAGCGGATCACCTCCATCTACGGGCTCTTCGACCCGCATATCCCGGAAGGCAGCGTCCTGCCCGGGGCGCGGAACATCCAGCTCGACACCGGCGGCCACTTCCGCATCCTGGCCCACGAACAGACTCTGAAGACAGTCCTCGAGGAGGCGGCCGCCCCGCAGGCCTAGCTGTCGAAGTGCGTCCGCGCTGGTCCCTGGCCCAGGGAGTCGACGATGCTAGCCGCCACGGTGTGCAGCTTGACGTTGCGGGTGCTGGAGGCGGTCTTGAGCAGCTCGAACGCCTCCGCCTGGCTGCAGCGGTTCTGCGCCATGATGATGCCGACGGCGACGTCGATGCCCGTGCGGGTCTCCAGGGTGGCCCTGAGGTTGCTGGCCTTCTCGCTGAAGTGGGCAAACCGGACCGCGAGCCGCAGCGCCATGGACGTCTGGCTGACGAAGCCGTGGGCCAGGTCGCGCGCCCGCTCGTCGAAGCGGTGCGGGCGGTGCGAATACAGGTTGAGCGCGGCCCGGGTGTCGCCATCGAGGAGGAAGGGGACGGCCAGGATCGAGCGCATGCCGTGGTCCCGGATCCGTGCCGTGCACTGCGGCCACCGGTCGTCCGCTTCCAGGTCCTCGATGTGGACCGGAACCTGTTCGCGGGACGCCGTGATGCACGGGCCGTCGCTGAAGCCGTACTGGATCTCGTCCATGGCCTGGGCGGCGGCGCTGCTGCTGGCCACGGTGGCCGCCTTGCGCTCCCGTAGGAGGGTGATACCGCACAGCACTTCGTCGCCGTCCTCGGAGAGGGTGCGCGCGGAGACCTTCGCTAACTCGCCGAGGAACTCTTCCATGTCCGCGCTATTGAGCACGAATTGGTTCAGGTGTTGGCTAATCGAAGCCACAGATGAATCACTTGCCACTGTTCGTTGATGCCGTTTCGCTCGAGGTGTCGATCCGGCAGCTGGGGCACCACGGCGAGCAAGTTCACGGTGGTTACGGTGTCAGGGCCGGACCAAATTCGTCCAACGGCCTTCTGCTAAACCGTACCGAGAAAAAGTATATACAGGACGCCGGACTCTTTTGGCGACGACAAATCCGGCCGGCCGCCGGGAGCGGACGGCGCCCCGACCGCTGACAGGAATTCCGCCGTACGGCATGACGGGTGCCGGTGCCGGTCGTAGTCTTAGGCCTAACTGGCAGGCACTCGGACGGATACCGCATGTCACAGCTTGAACTACGGGAGGCCGCCTCCCCGCCGCTGACCATCACCGACGCCGCGCGGCAGGCGCCCGACGCCGTCCTGACCGCCCTCGGCTCCGGGCCGGACGGGCTGTCCGGGGCTACGGCCGCGGACCGGCTGGACGCGGTGGGACCCAATGCGGTCCGGACCCACGAGGCCAGCGCCTGGTCCGTGCTGGCACGGCAGTTCCGTAGCCCCATCCTGATCCTGCTGCTGATCACCGCCGGGCTTTCCCTTTCGCTGGGCGACGCCACCAACTCGGTGGTGATCGGCGTGATCCTCCTCGTCAGCGTCGGCTTGGGGTTCAGCAACGAATTCCGCGCGGAGCGGGCAGCCGAGGCCCTGCACTCCCGGGTCACGCACACCGCCGTCGTGGTCCGTGACGGCACCGTCTGCGAGGTGGACGTCACCTCTCTGGTCCCGGGCGACGTCGTCCAGTTGGGCCTCGGCGCCATCATCCCGGCGGACTTGCGCATCCTTAGGGCTAAAGACCTGCTCTGCGACGAGAGCATCCTGACCGGCGAGTCAATGCCGGTGGCCAAGACGCCCGCGCCCGTGACGGAGAACGCCTCGCTCGCCGACCTGACCTCCTGCGCCTTCATGGGCACCGTCATCCAGTCCGGAAGTTGCACCTGCGTGGTGGTCGCCACCGGCGGACGCGCCGAATTCGGCCGGATCGCCCTGGGCCTCGGGGAGCGGCAACCGCAAACAGAGTTCCAGCTGGGCCTCAAGCGGTTCTCCTTCCTGCTGCTGGAGGTCGCCATCGGGCTGACCTCGCTGATCTTTGTCGCCAACCTGCTCCTGCAGCGGCCGGTGATCGAGTCGCTGCTGTTCTCCCTCGCCATCGCGGTGGGCATCACCCCCCAGCTCCTGCCCGCCGTGGTCAGCACCAGCCTGGCCACCGGAACCCGGCAGCTGGCTAAACGGAAAGTCCTGGTCAAGCGGCTGGTCTGCATCGAGGACCTCGGCGACATGGACATCCTGGTCACGGACAAGACCGGCACGTTGACGGAGGGCAGGATCAGCTTCACGATGGCGCTCCCCGTGGCTCAGGGAACCGGCCCGCCCGAGCTGTTCACCCTGGGACTCCTGGCCACCGAGGTGGATTACTCCGCGGCGGAGCGCTCCGTCATCGGCCAGAACCCGCTGGACGCCGCGCTGTGGGAATCGCCGCAGGCCGCCGGCTTCGAGCCGGCGCGGTACGAACGCCTCGACGTGATCGGCTTCGACCACCTCCGGCGCCGCACCTCCGTACTGGTCCGCGACGGCGACGGCAGGCCGCGGATCATCACCAAGGGCTCCCCGGAAGACGTCCTGGCCCTCTGCGGACCCGTCACCGCCGAGGTCCAGGCGCTGCTGGACGCCCAGTTCGCCGCCGGCTCCCGCGTCGTGGCGGTGGCCACCCGGGAGGCGCCCGGGCTGGCGGACCTCACCCCCGCCGACGAAACCGGGCTCCGGCTGGCCGGCTTCCTGGTCTTCCTCGACCCGCCCAAGGCCAACGCGCGCGAATCGCTGGACCGGCTGGAGGCACTGGGCATCACGGTCAAGATCGCCACCGGGGACAACGCGAAGGTGGCCGAGCGGGTCTGCGACGAACTCGGCGTCCTCTCCGGCGGCACTATCACCGGCGCCGAGGCCGAGGCCATGTCCGACCCGGAGCTGAGCGCCGCCGCCCGCGAGGCCAGCATCTTCGCCCGCGTCTCGCCCGAGCAGAAGGCCCGGATCATCCGGCTGCTGCGCCAGAGCGGCGGGGCGGTGGGATTCATGGGCGACGGCGTCAACGACGCGCTTGCCCTGCACCAGGCGGACATCGGCATCTCCGTGGACAGCGCCACCGACGTGGCCAAGGACGCCGCCGACGTCGTTCTCCTGGACAAGGACCTGGGTGTCCTGGCCGACGGCGTGATGGAGGGCCGCCGGATCTTCGCCAACACCATCAAGTACGTGCTGATGGGGACCTCCAGCAACTTCGGGAACATGTTCAGCGCCGCGACGGCCTCCGTGGTGCTGAGCTTCCTGCCGATGCTTCCGGGCCAGATCCTGCTCAACAACCTGCTCTACGACACCGGCCAGCTGGCCATCCCCGGGGACCGGGTGGACCGCGAGCAGCTGCTGGCGCCGGCGCACTGGAACATCGGCTTCATCCGGCGGTTCATGTTCCTCTTCGGCCCGATCAGCTCCCTCTTCGACTTCGCGACGTTCGGCCTGATGCTGTACGTCTTCAACGCCGTCCCGGGGAGTTCCGGGCCGGTTGGTTCATCGAATCGATCGCCACGCAAACGCTGATCATCTTCGCGATCCGCACCCGGCGGGTCCCGTTCCTGCGCAGCCGGCCCTCCGCCGGGCTGCTCGGAGCGTCGCTTGGGGTCGTGGCGGTGGGCGTCTTCCTCCCGCTCTCCCCGCTGGCCGGGCTGCTGGGATTCGACCCGCTTCCGGTCCCGTTCTTCCTGGCGCTGCTGGGCATGACGGTGGTCTACCTGGTGCTGGTGGAGGTAGCGAAGCAGTGGTTCTTTGCCCGGGCCGCGCAGCAGCCCCCTGCGGCGGTTCTGCCCCGTGTCCGGCGGCGGGGCCGGGACCACCACATGGCCCGGCGGGCCGCGCGGTTCAGCACCCCCGGCGCCACCACCCGCCATGCCCGCCGGGCACCGTTGGCGCCCCGCCGCGGCAGGCAAAACCGCGGCAAACGAAACCGGGTCCAAGGGCCCTCACGCCCCCGAAAGCCGTGAACGATAGTGAGATGAAGCGGCCCGGCCGGGCATCCACCGCCCCGGCGGCCCACTCCGCCGGCGGTGCCCGGCGGCCGCCTCCCTGATCGGAAAGCCGGGACCATGAGCATTTTTGAAGACCGGGTCGACGCCGGGCGGCAGCTGGGGAGGCGCCTCTGGGACCTTCGCGGCAAGGACATTGTGGTGCTGGGACTGCCCCGCGGCGGCGTGCCCGTGGGGGCGGAGGTGGCCGCTGCCCTGGACGCCCCGCTGGATGTGATCGTGGTCCGGAAACTGGGCCTGCCCTACCAACCGGAACTGGCCATGGGGGCGATCGGGGAGGGCGGGGCCCGAGTCCTCGAAGAACACGTCCTGGCCCAGTCCCGGGTGGGCGAGGACGAAATACGCGCCGTGGAGGACCGCGAGCGGGTGGTCCTGGAGGACCGGGTGGCCCGCTTCCGCAGGGGCCGCCGCCGCCAGGACCTGACCGGCCGGATCGCGGTGATCGTCGACGACGGGATCGCCACCGGATCCACGGCACGGGTCGCCTGCAAAATCGCCCGGCAGCTCGGCGCCGCCCGGGTGGTCCTGGCCGTCCCGGTGGCGCCCGCTGACACCCTCGCCCGGCTGGTGGAGCCCGACGAGGTGGTCTGCCTGGCCACCCCGCGCCAGTTCACCGCCGTCGGCTACCACTACCGGGACTTCTCACCGACCGAGGATGACGAGGTGGTCCAGCTCCTAGACGCCGCAGCCCGCAGGCTCCATGACGCCCCGGCGTATCAGGGCACGGGGACGGCCGCGGCACCGGACCCGGCCGAGGTTGAGCAGGAAGTGGAGATCCCGGCCCACGGCGTGCGGCTGGCGGGGCAGCTGCACCTGCCGGTGCCGGCGCGCGCCGTCGTCGTCTTCGCCCACGGCAGCGGCAGCAGCCGGCACAGCCCCCGGAACCGCTTCGTGGCGGGGGTGCTGCAGCACGCCGGGCTGGGGACCCTGCTGCTGGACCTGCTGACCCCGGCCGAGGAGCGTGACCGTGCGAACGTCTTCGACATCCAGCTGCTCGCCCGCAGGCTCACGGCCGCCACGGAATGGTTGGGTACCCGTGAGGACACCGCGGTGTGCGACGTGGGCTACTTCGGGGCCAGCACCGGCGCGGCGGCGGCGCTGTGGTCCGCATCCGAACCCTTTGCCCGGGTCACGGCTGTGGTCTCCCGCGGCGGCCGGCCGGACCTGGCCGGCTCGCGGCTCGGCGCCGTGCGCGCCCCGACGCTGCTGATCGTCGGCGGCCTGGATACCGAGGTCCTGGAGCTGAACCGCCAGGCAAAGGCACAGCTGCGCTGCCCGAACCAGCTGGCCGTGGTCCAGGGGGCCACGCACCTTTTCGAGGAACCGGGGACCCTTGCCGCCGCGGCCATCCTGGCCAGAGACTGGTTCGGCAAGCACCTCGCGCCCGCGAGGGCCGCCACCGCCAAGGAGTGATGCATGCAGTACACGTACACCGCCGTCGTGCCGGCCAGCTGGGAAGAAGCAGTGGCGAAGACCAAGGCGGCGCTCGCCGCCCAGGGCTTCGGGGTGCTGTCCGAGATCAACGTCCGCGACACCTTCGCGGCAAAACTGGGGAGGACGCCGCCTCGGCCGTGGGCGACTACGTGATCCTGGGTGCCTGCAACCCGAACCTGGCCAGCAAGGCGCTCGCCGCCGAGCCGGAGCTCGGGGCCCTGCTTCCGTGCAACGTGGTGGTCCGCCGCGGGGCAGGGGATCCGGCCACGACGGTCCAGGCCATCGACCCCCAGACCATGGTGCAGCTCAGCGACAGCGATGCGGTGCGTGAGGTGGCGGACGACGCCGGCACCCGGCTCCGCGCCGCCCTCGATGAACTGGTGCAGGGCTCAGACGCCGGCTCGTAGAACCGGCCCCGGGCCGGAGTCCCTGTTTGGAAGCCGTTACTCGGTGTGCCCCTGGTCCCGGCTCATCTGGCCCTCCGCCGGGGGTGTCTCTCCGGGCGGAACGCCGCCGCCCGGCTCCAGCCCGGTGATGTTTCCCGCCAGCGGATCCGGGTTCGGTGACGCCGCCGCATCGGGCTGGCCGTCGCCGCGGGCTGCGGCATGCCGGGCCTTCAGCGCCTCCGCGGCCTCCGGGTCCGCCGAGCCGCCGCCGGGCTTGGGCGGGTCCGGGTTGGCCGGGTCATTTTCGGGGTGGTAGCTGCTCATGGTGATGCCTTCCGTCGGGCCTGCTCAGGACGCTTTGATAAGCATGCTGACTATCCTAGCCGCCCGGGGCGCCCGGCGGACAGCCTTCGCCGGAACTCCGCCTAGGCGCCGTGCGGCCGGTTGCCCCCATGCCGGTGCGCCCGGACCGCGTAGGCGAGCAGCCCGATGCCGGCGAGGGTCACCACCGCCGGGACGACGACGGCGGACGGCACCAGGACGGCGGCGGCCTGCACCAGGAACACGACCCCCAGCACACCCAGCACGGCTGCCGGCGCCAGCGGCCACCGCATCCGCACCGCTCGCACGGGGGTTCCGCCCGCGGCGGTAGGCGATGCCCCGGACTCCGGTTCCCCGTGGACCGGGACCAGGGCGAGGACGGCGAAGGTCACCGCGAGGCCCAGGAAGAAGACGGCGGCGGTGGTGGCATCCGGGAGGCCCGCCGGCAGGGCCACCACCACCGCCAGGGTCAGCATCACCCCGCACGGAATCAGTGCCCACCAGTAACCGGGGACCCGCAGGAAGACGGCCGCGAACCCCGCCGCCATCAGGACGAACAGGAAGGCGCCGGCCCGGCCGCCCGCGCCGGCCTGGCCGGCCAGGATCACGGCGGCCAGGCCCAGGAAGACCGAACCGGGGATCGCCGCCCACCAAAAGGCCCGGTCCCGGACGAAGAGCACCGCGAAGGCCACGCCCACGGCGGCGAAGATCAGCGGCGGGATTACGACGGCGCCCGCCAGCACCCCGAGGACGTCCAGCAGCCACAGCAACCCGACGCCCATCAGGGCCAGGCCCGCTACGATGCTGGTTCGTGCCGACTGCATGGGTTGCCTCCCGGGCGTCACGCCGACCCGGCGGCCCCGGCCTGTCCGGCGTTGTCCTGGCCCACGATCAGGACCGGGCACTTGGAGTGGGCGGCGCAGGCGCCGCTCACCGATCCCATCACCTGCGCGAGGAAGCCGCCGCGGCCCCGGCGGCCCACCACCAACAGCTGGGCGTCGGCGCTTTCATCGACCAGCACCTTCGCCGGCGGCCCGAACTTCACCTCGCGGCTCAGCCGCTCAGGGCGCTCGCTGCCGAAGGCCCGCTCCAGCGTCTCCTCCAGCAGCCGTTTGGCGGTTTCCTCCAGCTCTTCGGTGGAGGCGGCGCGCTCCTCCGGCAAGTGGGAGGCGAAGAAGTGGTCGGAGCTGCCCAGGCAGGTGACCACAGCCAAGGGGGCGCCCAGCCCGTCCGCCATGCGCCCGGCGAGGCGCAGCGCCGTCGTCGAGAATTCCGAGCCATCGACACCCACGACAATCCGCTGATCTGCGCCCATGCCCCCACCATTCCCGCCGCCCCGGGCGCCGCCTAGGGCCGAAAGTCACCGCGGGGGAGCCGATGTAGCACTGTCCTCTGGGCGGACCCTGTGTGCGGCGGGGCCGCGGCCGATCTAGGGTGGAGCCACGGCAGCGTCGCGACCACGAGGAGAACCGATGAGAATTGCACTAACCGGAGCAAACGGAAAACTGGGACGGCACGTGGTCCGCAGGCTCAGGGCCGACGGCCACCAGGTGACCGCCCTGGACCAGACCGGAGAGCGGGATCCCGGCTTCACCCGGGTGGACCTGCGCAACTACGGCCACGTGGTGGACGTGATCCTTGGCCTGGACGACCGGCACGAGGGCTTCGATGCGATCGTGCACCTGGCCGCGATCCCGGCACCCGGACTGGCCCCGGACGCGGCCACCTTCGAGAACAACGTGCTGGCCACCTACAACGTCTTCCAGGCTGCCCGCCGGGCCGGGATCAAGAAAATTGTCTCCGCCTCCAGCGAGACCGTGCTGGGCCTGCCCTTCGACATCGACCCGCCCTATATCCCGGTGGACGAGGAGTACGCGGCCCGCCCGGAGAGCACCTACTCCCTGGTCAAGCACCTGGAGGAGCAGATGGCCATTCAGCTGACCCGCTGGGACCCCACCCTGAGCATCAGCGCCTTGCGGTTCTCCAACGTCATGGACGCCGAGGACTACGAGGAATTCCCGTCCTTCGACGCCGACGCCCGGCTCCGCAAGTGGAACCTCTGGGGCTACATCGACGGCCGCGACGGCGCACAGGCCGTGGCCCGGGCGCTGGCGTACACCGAGCCAGGCTTCGAGGCCTTCGTGATTGCCAACGCTGACACCGTCATGAGCCGGCCCAGCGCCGAACTCGCGGCTGAGGTCTTCCCCGGCGTGAAGGTGGTCAAGGACCTCGGCGAGCACGAGACCATGCTCTCGATCGACAAGGCCCGCCGCGTCCTCGGGTACGAACCGGAACACAGCTGGCGCGACTACCACTCCCTCGAGACCACCCCCACCGAAGACTGAGGACCCGCATGGACTACCGCACCCTGGGCGCCAGCGGCGCCGTCGTCTCCACGTACGCCCTCGGGACCATGACGTTCGGCGCCGAGGCCACCGAGGAGCAGTCGCACGCGATCCTCGACTGCTACGTCGCCGCAGGCGGCAACTTCATCGACACGGCCGACGTCTACTCCGCCGGCGTCTCGGAGGAAATCATCGGCCGCTGGCTCGCCGCCCGGCCGGACGCCCGGGACTCCGTCGTGATCGCCTCCAAGGGGCGCTTCCCGATGGGTGCGGCGCCCAACGACGTCGGCACCTCCCGGCGGCACCTGACCCGGGCGCTGGATGATTCGCTGCGCCGGCTGGGCGTGGATCAGATCGACCTGTACCAGCTGCACGCCTGGGACCCGATCACCCCGCTGGAGGAGTCCCTGCGGTTCCTCGACGACGCCGTGCGCAGCGGGAAGATCGGCTACTACGGCTTCTCGAACTTCCTCGGCTGGCAGCTGACCAAGGCCGTGCACCTGGCTCGCGCCCACGGCTGGAACCCGCCGGTGACCCTGCAGCCGCAGTACAGCCTGCTGGTGCGCGAGATCGAGTCGGAGATCGTGCCCGCCTCCCTCGACGCCGGGATCGGCCTGCTCCCGTGGTCGCCGCTGGGCGGAGGCTGGCTCTCCGGCAAGTACCGCCGCGACCAGGCCCCGCAGGGTGCCACCCGCCTGGGCGAGAACCCGAAGCGCGGCATGGAGGCGTGGGAGGCGCGCAACGCGGATCCGCGCACGTGGGAGATCGTCGACGCCGTGCACGCCATCGCGGAAGGGCACAACGTCAGCGACGCCCAGGTGGCGCTCGCGTGGCTGGCCGGGCAGCCCGCGGTCACCTCGGTGATCCTGGGCGCGCGGAGCGTGGAGCAGCTGGAGGACAACCTCGCGGCGGCCGGGCTGGAGCTCTCCGACGACGAGCTGGCGCGGCTCGACGAGGTCAGCGCGCCCCGGGTGGGCGTCTACCCGTACGGGCCGATGGCCCGGGAACAGCGCAGCCGCAAGATCGCCGGCGGCCGCTAGCGCGGGGTTGCCTCCCGGCTTACGGGGCGGCGGCCGTCCCCGGTTGCGGGGCGGCCCCCGGCGCGGGGGCCGCCCCGGCGTCGTCCCTGCCGGCGTTTTGCTGATGGCTGCTGGACCAGATGTCGCCGATTTCCTCGGTGGACTGCTCCACGATGCGCCGCATGGCGGCGTGGGCGGCGTCCATTTCGCCGCGCTGGATGGCGCTGGCGACGTCGACATGCAGCTGCAGCGCCTCGTGCTGGGGCAGGTGCGGCATCAGGCCGTGCTCGGTGCGGCCGGTGAGGACCTCCGCCACCAGGTTGTGGAGCTGGGAGAACATCGGGTTGCCCGAGGCCCGGAGCACGGTGGCATGAAACTCGATGTCCAGGCGCAGGAACTCGTCCTGGTTGCCGCGCTGCCCGGCTGCCCAGAGGCGGGCGGCCTGCGCCACCAGGTCGCTGCCGGCCTCCCAGGTGGCCCGCTCCGCGGCGAGCCTCGCCGCCTGCGGTTCGATGGCGCCGCGCAGTTCGTTCCAGAGCCCGCAGCTGGTCCACCCGGCGCGAAGAGGCCAGCCGCCACCGGATCACCTGCGGGTCGTAGAGGTTCCAGCATTCCTCCGGCCGGACCACGGTGCCGAGCCGGCGGCGGGATTCCAGCATGCCCATGGCCGAGAGCACCCGGGTGGCCTCACGCACCACGGACCGGGACACCCCGTGCCGGGCCTCGAGTTCATCCAGCCGCAGGATCGAGTGCGGCGCCAGGGTCCCCTCGGCAATGGCGAGGCCCAGCGTCTGGACCAGCACGGAGTGCAGGTCAGCTGAAGACTCCGCCTTTGGGGTTTGCATGAATAAAGCATACGGGTGGGCGCAAGGGGTTGTTTAAGTCTGCTTTATTTCACTAGGATCGCTCCAGAGCAGATGTAAAGATGCATCCGCGCACGGCTGGACCGGGTCCGGCCCTGAAGACAAGGGAGTCGTAATGAAGCGGCGTTCTATGGTGAAATACGCGGCGGTGGCCGCGGCCCTCTCGCTCGGACTGACAGCCTGCGGCGGTGGCAGCGGCAGCAGCGATGCCAAGGCAGCCGGCACCGTCCGGGTCACCCTGGCCAACCACGTGTGGACCGACGGCATCAAGGCCGCGATCCCCGAGTTCGAGAAGGCCACCGGCCTCAAGGTCGAACTCACCCAGCTCGGCGAGGACCAGCTCTCCGACCAGTACAACGTCAAGCTCAACGCCGGCAGCGACGAAATCGACGTCATGATGTACCGCCCGCTCCAGGAGGGCAAGGCATTCGCCAAGAACGGCTACCTCGCGGACCTGACCTCCAAGGTCACCGGTGACGCCGGCTGGGACTGGAAGGACTACCAGGAGGGCCCGGTCAAGGCCTCCACCGTCGACGGCAAGGTGGTCGGCGTCCCGATCATCACCGAGCGCGAGGTCCTCTACTACCGCAAGGACCTGCTGCAGGCCGCCGGCATCGAGGTTCCCAAGACCATGGACGAACTGCAGGCCGCCGCCCAGAAGATCTCGGCCGCCAACCCTGACACCGCCGGCTTCGTGGCCCGCACCGGCAAGTCCGCCGCCGTCACCCAGTTCTCCAGCTTCCTCTACAGCTTCGGCGGCGACTTCATCGACGCCAACGGCAAGTCCGCCATCGGCAGCGACGCGGCCAAGAAGGCCTACTCCTTCTACGGCGGCCTGATCAAGAACTCCGGCCCCAAGAACGTCAGCACCGACATGAGCTGGCCCGAGGCGATGGCCATCTTCACCCAGGGCAAGGCCGCTTTCTACACCGAGGCCGACTCGCTCTACAAGAACGCCACCGACCCGGCCAAGTCCAAGGTCGCCGACAAGGTGGGCTTCGCCGCCCTTCCCGCCGGCCCGGCCGGTTCCAAGCCGTACAACATCCCCTCGTGGGGCCTGGCCATCAACAAGGCCTCCAGTAACCAGGACAACGCCTGGAAGTTCATCCAGTGGGCCACCAGCAAGGACCGCACCCTGGCCGCACAGAAGGCCGGCGTCCCCGGCCCGCGTGCCTCGGTCTGGGCCGACCCGGCCGGCACCTCCACCTACCCGAAGGACCTCGCCGACGCGATCGCCGTCAGCGCCAAGAACGGCGTCGGCCACGACCGTCCCGAGGTTGTCACCGTCGGCAAGGCCCGCGAAATCGTCGGCGCCCCGATCGTCGCCACGATCACCGGCGCGGATGCCTCCACCGAGGCTTCCTCGGCGTCGGACGCGTTCCAGAAGTTCCTGGACAGCGAAAAGAAGTAGCGCTCCTTCCCCCGCGGGACGGCCGGTTCTCCGGCCGTCCCGCGGGGGACCGCTCCACTCCGGGCCGGACCGCCGGCCCCACCTTCACCCCCTGACTCCTTAGGTGAACCATGTCTGTTCTGAACACCACCCGCAGCGACACGCCGCCGGGGACCGCCGGCCGCGGCCCGGCCCGCTCAGCCGGCCCGCAGCGAAGCTTCTCCGCCTGGGCCAACCGGCACCGCAAGTGGATCTTCGCCGCCCCGGCGATGATCTTCGTCGGCGTCCTGATCATCTTCCCGCTGGCCTGGACCCTGTACCTGAGCCTGACCGACTCGCAGGGCTCGGTCCGCGCGGCGTCGGAGTTCATCGGCCTGGACAACTACGTCACCGTGCTCTCCGACGTCGAACGGTTCTGGCCCGCCGTCGGCCGCACCCTCTCCTTCACCGGCGTGGCCCTGATCTGCGAGGTAGTCCTGGGCATGGGCATCGCCCTGCTGCTCTGGCGGCCGTTCCGCGGCGAGAAGTGGGTCCGCGTCGCGATCCTGCTCCCGCTGGTGGCCACCCCCGTGGCGGTCGGCATGATGTGGCGCCTGATCTTCGACCCCAACATCGGCTTCGTCAACCAGCTCCTGGGCATGATCGGCATCCCGCCGCAGCCCTGGCTCTCCGGCCAGGACACCGCCCTGGGCACCACCATCTTCATGGACATCTGGCAATGGACGCCCATGGTGGTGCTGATCCTCCTCGCCGGCCTGACCTCGCTCTCGGACGAACCCGACGAGGCCGCCCGGATGGACGGCGCCAACTCCTTCCAGCGGTTCTTCTTCATCACCCTGCCGCTGATGATGCCGACCGTGATCGTCGCCATCCTGCTGCGCGGCATCGACGCGCTGAAGACCTTCGACATCCTCTACGCCACCAAGGGCAAGGGCGGCGGCTCCTTCCACGAGGTGGAGACCCTCAACGTCTACGCCTACGGCCTGAGCTTCGACTACAACCAGTACGGGCTCTCCTCCGCGGTGCTGATCCTGTTCTTCATGATCATCATCGGCACCATGTGGCTGCTGACCATGCGCAAGAAAGCGGTAAGCAAATGACCGTCCCCACCCAGACCCCGGCCGGCATCGCACCCGCCCCGTCGGCGGCGCCCCGTCCCGCCCGCCGCCGCAAGCCGCTGGCCACCCGCGCCTACAAGGTCTTCCGCGTCGTCGCGCTGATCGCCGTCGTACTCTTCCTCATCGCCCCGCTGATCTGGATGCTGCTGGCCTCCTTCAAGACCAACGTGGACATCTACGACACGGCCAAGTCCTTCGTCTTCACGCCCACCGGCGAGAACTACGCCAACGTGCTGCAGAGGAACAACTACTTCATCTTCATCTTCAACAGCTTCTGGGTGGCCTTCGTCTCCACGGCGCTGTCCTTGGTGCTCGGCGTCCCCGCCGCCTACGCCATGAGCCGGTTCACCATGCACCGCTCGGCCCTGGTGGTCCTGATGGCCCGTGTCATCCCCGGCGTCTCGCTGCTGGTGCCCTGGTACTACGTCTTCTCCAACCTGAAGATGGTGGGCGGCTTCGAGGTGCTGATCCTCAGCCACATGTTCGTGGCGCTGCCGCTGATCGTCTACATCATGATGAGCTACTTCGACTCGCTGCCGCTGGAACTCGAGGAATCCGCGCAGGTGGACGGGCTCACCCCGATCGGGGCGTTCCGCCGGATCACCCTGCCGCTCTCCGTCTCCGGCATCGCCACGGCCGGCATCCTGTCCTTCATCTTCTCGTGGAACAACTTCATGTTCGCCCTGGTGCTCTCGGGCTCCAAGACCAAGACCCTGCCGGTGGCAATCTTCGACTTCGTCTCCTACGCCAGCATCGACTGGGGCGGACTGATGGCCGCCGCCACGGTGGTCACCATCCCGATCATGATCATTGCGCTCTTCACGCAGAAATACATCGTCTCCGGCCTCACCGCCGGGGCCACCAAGGGCTAGGCACGAATGACACGCATCAGCAGAATCGAAACCTTCCTCGTCGCGCCGCGCTGGCTCTTCGTCCGGATCGAGACCGAGAGCGGAATCGTCGGCTGGGGCGAGGCCACCTGCGAGGGCCGCAGCGAAACCGTCCGCACCGCCGTGGACCAGCTCTCCGAGGTCCTGATCGGCCAGGACGCGCTGCGGATCGAGGACCACTGGCAGGTGATGACCAAGGGCTCCTTCTACCGCGGCGGCCCCATCCTGGCCAGTGCCGTCTCCGGCCTGGACCAGGCCCTCTGGGACATCGCCGGCAAGCACTTCGACGCCCCCGTGCACCAGCTCCTGGGCGGCCACGTCCGGGACCGGATCCGGATGTATGGCTGGGTGGGCGGCGACGAACCCAACGAGGTGGCGGACCAGATCAGCGCGCAGCTGGAGGTGGGCCTCACTGCGGTGAAGATGAACGCCAGCGGACGGATGAGCCCGCTCGCCTCCGTGGCCGAGCTCGACGGCGTCGTCCGCCGTGTGGCCGCCGCTCGCGAAGTGCTGGGCGACCACCGCGACGTCGCCGTCGACTTCCACGGCCGCTTCAGCCTGGCCAACGCCCGCCGGGTGGCGCCGCTGCTGGAACCGTACCGGCCGTTCTTCCTCGAGGAACCCGTGGTCCCGGAGAACACGCACCTGCTGCGGGAGTTCGCCGCCTCCACCACCACCCCGGTCTCCACCGGCGAGCGGCTCTACAGCCGGCAGGAATTCCTGCCCGCCCTGCAGGCCGGCATCGCCGTGGCCCAGCCGGACCTCTCCCACGCCGGCGGCATCACCGAGGTGCGCAAGATCGCCTCACTGGCCGAAATCTACGAGGTCCAGCTGGCCCCGCACTGCCCCCTGGGGCCGCTGGCCCTGGCCGCCTGCCTGCAGGTAGGGTTCGCGACCCCGAACTTCCTGATCCAGGAGCAGAGCATCGGCATTCACTACAACCAGGGCGCCGAGGTCCTGGACTACGTGGTGGACAAGACGCCGCTGAAATTCGTCGACGGCCACATCGAGCGGCTCACCGGCCCGGGCCTCGGCATCGAGATCGACGAGGCCGTGGTCCGTGCCGCGGACAAGCGCGGCCACGCCTGGCGCGGCCCGGTCTGGCGCCACAACGACGGCGCCTTCGCAGAATGGTAGGAAGCATGAACACCACCCTCACTTCAGCGGCCCTGCTGGGCGGCATCAGCGCCACCCGCCTGGTCGCGATCGTGCGCGGCAACGACGGCGGAGCCGCCGCCCGCGCGGCCCTCGCCGCCCTCGGGGAGGGCTTCCGCTTCGTCGAGATCGCCCTCACCACCCCCGACGCCCTGGGCGCCATCGCGGCGGTCCGGGCCGCGGCGCCCGAGGGCTGCTACGTCGGCGCCGGCACCGTCCTGACCGCCCACGACGTCGCCGACGTTGCCGAAGCCGGCGGACAGTTCATCGTGACCCCCTCGCTGGCCAGCTCCATCGAGGAAGCGGTCCGGCTGGAGCTGCCCGTCCTGGCCGGGGCGTTCACCCCCAGCGAGTCCTACGAGGCAATGAACCGCGGCGCCACGGCCGTGAAACTCTTCCCCGCCTCCGTCGGCGGCCCCGGCTACCTGAAGGCCGTCCGCGACCCGTTCCCCGGCATCCCCTTCATCGCGGTGGGCGGCGTGGGACTGAACGAGGCCGAAAGCTACTGGGACGCCGGCGCCGTGGGCGTGGGCCTGGGCGGTCCGCTGTTCGGCGACGCCGCCTCCGGCGGGGACCTCGAACCGGTCCGGGAACGCGCCCGCGCCTTCGTCGAACTGGCCTCCGGCTACGCCGCCGTCCCGGCGGCCCGGCCGTGAGCGTCGACCTGCTCACCCTCGGCGAGGCCATGGTCTCGCTCCGCTCCGCCGGCCCGCTCTCGGCCGGCGGGAGCCTGGGCATGCACGTGGCCGGGGCCGAATCCAACGTGGCGGTCGGCGTCGCACGGCTGGGCCACCGCGTGGCCTGGGCCGGCGTCGTCGGGGCCGACCCGCACGGCGAATTCATCCTGCGCGGCCTGCGCGGCGAGGGCATCGACGTCCGCCACCGGGTGGAGGACACCCGCGCCACCGGGGTGATGTTCCTCGAACGCCGCACCGCGGACATCAGCCGGGCGTTCTACTACCGGGCCGGGTCCGCCGGCTCCACCCTCAACCGGGACGACGTGGACCGGGCCTTCGCCGCCGCGCCCCGGGCGTTGCACCTGACCGGCATCACCCCGGCCCTCAGCCCTGAGGCCCGCAGGGCGGTGGAGTACGCCGCCGCCCGCGGCGCCGCCGAGGGACTGACCGTTAGCCTGGACGTGAACTACCGCGCCAAGCTCTGGTCCCGCGACGAGGCACGCGCCGTGCTGACGCCGCTGGCCCGGCATGCCACGGTGCTGATCGCCTCCGACGACGAGCTGGACCTGGTGGCCGACGGCGGCGCGCGCGGCCGCCGGGGGACCGGGGCCACCGACGCCGATCCGGTTGCCGGGGCCGGTGCCGGTGCCGAAAGTGCCGGTGCGGAGCGGGAGGCAGCGATGGCCGCGGAACTGCTGGGCCGCGGCGTCCTCGACGTCGTGGTCAAACGCGGTGCCGCCGGCGCCGGCGTCTACACCGCCGCGGGCCGCCTGGAGGCCCCCGCCGTCCCCGTCACCAGCATCGACACCGTCGGCGCCGGCGACGCCTTCACCGCCGGCTACCTCTCCGCCCTGCTCGAGGGCCGCGGCACCGCCGAACGCCTGCGCCGCGGCACCCTGGCCGGCGCCTTCGCCGTCAGCTCCGCCGGTGACTGCGAGGGCCTGCCCACCGCCGCCGAACTGGCCCTGCTGGGCGCCGTCCCCGATGGCGGCACGCAGCGCTGAGGCGCCCCCATTCCTCGTCGGAGTCCGCCAACAGAGTCCGCCGTCACCGTCCGCCGCGAAAGGACCGCTCCACCCATGAAAATCATTGCCGCCGACGTCTTCGTCACCAGCCCGTCCCGGAACTTCGTGACCCTCCGGATCACCACGGAGGACGGGGTGACCGGCATCGGGGACGCCACCCTGAACGGCCGCGAACTGGCCGTCGCCGCGTACCTGAAGGAACACGTCGCCCAGCTGCTGATCGGCAAGGACCCGCACAGGATCGAGGACACCTGGCAGTTCCTCTACCGCAGCTCCTACTGGCGCCGCGGCCCCGTCACCATGGCCGCGATCGCCGCCGTCGACATGGCGCTCTGGGACATCAAGGGCAAGCTGGCCGGGATGCCCGTCTACCAGCTGCTCGGCGGCGCCTCCCGCAACGGGCTCCGCGCCTACGGCCACGCCTCGGGCTCGGACCTGCCCTCCCTGTTCGACTCGGTCCGCGAACACCTGGAGCTGGGCTACAAGTCCATCCGGATCCAGACCGCGGTCCCCGGGATCAAGGCCGTCTACGGGGTGGCCGCGCAGGCCCAGGCCTCCGGCGAGCGGTACGACTACGAACCGGCCGGGCGCGGCGCGTTTCCGCAGGAGGAGGACTGGGACACCCGCGCCTACCTGCGGCACCTCCCGACGGTCTTCGAAGCGGTCCGGAACGAGTTCGGCCCGGAACTGCCGCTGCTGCACGACGGCCACCACCGCATGACGCCCATCCAGGCCGCCAAGCTGGGGAAGGCCCTGGAACCGTACGATCTGTTCTGGCTGGAGGACTGCACCCCGGCGGAGAACCAGGAGGCGCTCCGGCTGGTGCGGCAGCACACCACCACCCCGCTGGCGATCGGCGAGGTCTTCAACACCGTCTACGACTTCCAGGCCCTGATCAAGGAACAGCTGATCGACTACGTGCGGGCCGCTTCCACCCACTTTGGCGGCATCAGCCCGCTGAAGAAGGTGATGGACTTCGCCGCCCAGTACCAGGTCAAGTCCGGCTTCCACGGCCCCACGGACATCTCGCCGGTGGGCTTCGCCGCCCAGCTGCACGTGGGCCTTGCCATCCACAATTACGGCATCCAGGAGTACATGCAGCACTCGGCCGCCACCAACGAGGTCTTCGAACAGTCGATGACCTTCACCGACGGCTACCTGCACCCGGGGAGGAGCCCGGGCTGGGAGTGGAATTCAACGAGGAAGCCGCCGCCGCGTACCCCTACCAGCAGGCCTACCTGCCCTACAACCGCCTGGTCGACGGGACCGTCCACGACTGGTGACCGGCAGTGGCCGGCGCCGTGTGGCGCCGGGCATCACAGAGGCGGGCACCAGAAGGGGCGGGCATGCCAGAAGTTGGCAACGCACAGAAGGCCCCGGGCGGCGAGTCGAGGCTCAGCCGGCCGGGGCCTGGTCTGTGGATGCTGGTGCGCGCCGGTGCTCCGGTCTGCGCCGTTGGGCTGACCTAGTGGATCAGTTCCCGGGTCATGCCGAACGGCACCTGGTCCGAGAGCGCCGCGGTGTAGTGCCCGGGCTTGTGGCGGGTCAACAGGATGCCGTGGGTGCCGGTGAGCATGGCCACCCGCTGCAGGCCCTGGACCGCGTCGTTGAGCCGATCGTCCAGCAGCCGGCGGCTGTCCACCTGGATCTCGATGCACTCGTTGGCTATGGTCATCGGAACTGCCTCTCCCGGAGCGCCCCCTGCGCTCCACTTCACCCCGCTGTGACGCCGTGCGGACCACGGCTGAAGTGAGATTAGCCTTTGAGTTAAATGTGAGTCAAATCACCACGCGGGCGGCGCGCCGGTTCATTTCCGGTGTGTCCGGAGCCGCCGGTGCCCGGCCTCACAGCAAACCGGGATAATCTTCCTGAACATTAGTAAGCACACGGTCAATACGGGCGGCCCGGCCGCCGGCCACCACGCGGTGGCCACGTCCCGGGCGTAAGAGCACGGGGACCACGAACACAGGGCAGAGGCGGACGCGGGCAATGGCGGAAGACCAATCAGGAGAACGCTCGGGCTGGTGGCGGGTCTTCCACGACAAGTTCGTCGTTGAAGAGCGGTATATGGAGGCCGAGGACCGCCGCAGGCTCTACCGCACGGGCGCCATCCTGATGGTTCTCGGCGCCGCGCTGTTCACCTTCATCCTGATCAGCGTCCTGACCCACACCGGCATCAGTGTGGTGGACGAACCGATCCGATCCGGCCTGGTGGCCCTGCGCGGCGAGCCCGCCACCACCATCATGATCATCCTGGCGATCGTCTTCGGCCCGATCGGCCTGCCCATCATCATTCTGGTGGTGACCGTCGCCTGGGGCCTGTTGGCCAAGCACGCGTGGCGTCCCATGGTGCTGGCCGGCGCCATGCTGACCGGCGTTATCCTCGCCCAGCTGATCGGCCACGCCGTCGAACGCCACCGCCCTCCGGTGGACCTGATGCTCTTCGGAGCCGACGCCACCTTCTCCTTCCCCTCCGGCCACGTCCTGGGCGCCTGCGACTTCCTGCTGGTCACCACGTTCCTGGTCTTCTCGCGGCGCCGGAACCCGCGCGCCGCCGTCGTCGGCTTCACCGTCGCCGGCATCGGCATTGTCTTCGCCGCGCTGAGCCGGCTGTACCTGGGGTACCACTGGACCACCGACGCGCTGGCCTCGCTGTCCATCTCCTTGGTGATCCTTGGCGCGGTCATGCTGCTCGACACCTGGCGGACCGTCCGTATCGAGGGGGAGCCGGTCACCGGCAAGCTCTCCAAAGAGGAATCCGCCGCGGAGTAGCCGTTCGGCGGGCCGCGCGGACTCTCGCGCCCCGCCGCTCCTCTAGCGGGTCCCGCGCCGCTGCGCCTCCTTGCGCCGCTCCAGCTCCCGGCGAAGCCCCGCGTTGGCGGTCTCCAGCTCCAGCACCTTGGCGACGCCGGCCAGGTTCAGGCCATCCGCCAGCAGCTCACCGATCCGCCGCAACACCGCCAGATCCGTCTCGCTGTATTGCCGGGTGCCGCCCGCCGTGCGGTCGGGCGTCAACAGGCCCTTGCGCTCGTACAGCCGGATGTTTTGCTGCCCCGTGCCCACCAGCTCGGCCACCACTGAAATCGCGTAGACCCCCACGTCGTCCCCCCGTTGCGCCATGCTGCCCTCCTTCGGGTCGACGCCGCCGCGGCGCCGCAAAATCCTCTTGCACCAGTTTGATGCCGGTGCTATAAAAACTATATCGGCCACCATAGATAATTCGTAGAAGGGAGAGGCGGCGGATAACCCGAAAACCTGAAGGACTCTCGGATGAAGGAGTGGGAAATGATGTTGATGCGTACGGACCCGTTCCGTGAGCTTGACCGGCTGACCCAGCAGGTCTTCGGAACCACGGCGCGGCCTGCCGCGATGCCGATGGACGCCTGGCAGGAGGACGGCGAATTCGTTGCCGCTTTCGACCTCCCCGGCGTCAACGTCGATTCGGTGGACCTCGACATCGAACGGAACGTCCTGACCGTCCGGGCCGAACGCCGTGACCCGACCCAGCCGAACGTCGAGATGATCGCCTCGGAGCGGCCCCGCGGCGTCTTCAGCCGGCAACTGATCCTGGGCGATTCGCTGGACACGGAAAAGATCAAGGCCGGCTATACCGACGGCGTGCTGACCCTGCGCATTCCGGTCCTGGAAAAGGCCAAGGCGCGCAAGATCGAGATCACGCACAGCCAGGACAGCATGCACGAGATCGCCAAGTAGCACCGGCGGCATTTCTGCCGGTTTGGCGCGGGATCCGGTGCCCTCCGGCGCCGGGTCCCCGCCGTCCAAAAGGAGCATTCCAAAAGGAGCCGTCCACAAGGGGCCGTCCGAAAGGAGTGGCGGGGCCGTGAACCGTGACCCGCGGGGCCTGTATGCCGCGCTGGGCGTCGGGCCGGATGCTACCGGTGCTGACATCCGGCGCCGGTACCGGGCGCTGTTGCGTAGCCTGCACCCCGACGTGGGGGCGGCAGGCGGGAAGGACGTGCGCCGGGTCCTTGAGGCCTTCGCCGTCCTCCGCCACCTGGAATCCCGGGCCCGCTACGACCCCGCCTACGGACGGAGTGAAGGCTTCGATAGTGCCGGCCGGGACATCCCGGTGCGGCGCCGGGCTACGCAGCCGCTGGTCCGGGTCACGCCGGTGCGCTGGGAACGGGGGCCGTGGTGATGCGCGGCCGCCGGGCCCCGGCACCCACCACCGCAGCTGGATAAGAGGAGGGCAGCCATGAGCGCATGGCGGCAATACGATTCACACCTGATCCCCGCCTTCCACGAACGCTTCGAGGAACGCTGGGGCGAGGGCACGGCACCGTTCCTTGACCCGGAGGCGCACGAACTTCCGCTGCCGCGCGCCCAGTGGATCAACGTCGACACCGGGGCGGCGCTGGCCGTGGTGCCAATCTGGGCCGCCGAGGACAGCCAGCACCGCTCGTTCGGGGTCTTCTACCTGCCCCCGGCGGGCGACATCTGGGTCCTGCGCCCCGGCTTCACCGCCTACCTGGAGCCCGCGGCGGACGACGCCGAGCAGCTGCTCACCCTGCGCAATGACGCGTTCAAGAAGGCCGTGGCGCACGCGAAGGAGTTCCTGTTCGGCCCCGACGGCGTGCACTACTGAACCTGCACTCCGGGCGGCGGCCGGCCGCGGCACGGCGGCGCGGGCCGGGGTTTAGGAAGCGCCCCGCTCCGGGCCTAAGATCAATCAATCACCAGCGCAACTGCATAGGGGAACCACCGATGAAAGCTTCCGCCCGCGATCTGGCCGCCATCCTGCCCGCAGGGTTCACCATGGGCGTGGCCACTGCCGCGTTCCAGATCGAAGGCGCGCTGGACGAGGACGGCCGGGGCAAATCCGGCTGGGATGTCTTCGCCGCGGTGCCGGGCGCGATCGTGGACGACCACAGCCCGGTGATGGCCTGCGACCACTACCACCGGATGCCCGAAGACGTCGCGCTGATGAAGGACCTGGGCATCGACTCCTACCGGTTTTCGCTCTCTTGGCCGCGCATCCAGCCCGGCGGCAGCGGCCCGGTCAACCCCAAGGGCCTGGACTTCTATGACCGGCTGATCGATCTGCTGCTGGCCAACGGAATCGCCCCGATGGCCACCCTCTACCACTGGGACACGCCGCTGGAGCTGGACGAGGCCGGCGGCTGGATGAACCGGGACACCGCGTACCGCCTGGGCGAGTTCGCCGAGATCGCGGCGGCGGCGTACGGCGACCGCGTGGCCCGGTGGGTCACCATCAATGAACCCGCCACGGTCAGCGCCAACGGGTACATGCTGGGCGTCCACGCCCCCGGCGAATCGCACATGCTCAAGGCCCTGCCCAGCGTCCACCACCAGCTCCTCGGCCACGGCCTGGCAATGCAGGCGCTCCGGGCCGCCAAGGTCCCCGGCGGGATCGGCATGACCAACGTCTATTCGCCGATGGTCCCGGCGTCCATCAACCCCTGGACAAGGTCAGCGCCGGCATCATGGACATGGGCCAGAACCGGCTCTACGCCGATCCCGTCCTGCTGGGCAAGTACCCGGATGCCATCCGTGCCGCCACGTTCTTCTCCTCCTTCAGCCCCTCCAAGGAGGACATGGAGCTGATCTCGCAGCCCCTGGACTTCTACGGACTGAACTACTACATGCCCACCCGCGTCGCGGCCGGCCCCGGCGAAGGCACCGTGCCCGAGGGCATGGCGGAGGCCATGGGCAACGACCTGAACGGCGGCGGGGGAGCGACGCCGTTCCACGTCGAGAGTTTCCCGGACACCGAGCTCACCGCCTACGGCTGGCCGATCAAGCCCGACTACATGGCCGTGGCGCTGGCCGAGATGGCCGAGCGCTACCCCAACCTGCCGCCCGTTTACATCACCGAGGGCGGCGCCAGCTTCCAGGACCTGGAAATCCACGACGCCGAGGGCCGGCTGATCGTCCCGGACGAGCGCCGCGTGCGCTACCTCGCCGAGCACATCGAGGCGGCCATCGAGGCGACCTCCCCGGGCGGTTCGGCGGAATCGATTGACCTGCGCGGCTACTACGTGTGGTCCCTGCTGGATAACTTCGAATGGTCCGCGGGCTACCACCAGCAGTTCGGCCTGCTGCACGTGGACCGGGACACCATGGAGCGCACGCCCAAGGCCTCGTTCCACTGGCTCCGCGAGGTCATGGCCGCTCGGCGGTCGGCGGCGGAATCCCCGACCGAAACCAGCCCGAAGGAATCCGCGGCGGCCGAGGCCACCCCGGAGGAAACAGCGCCGGCGGCCGGCTAGAGCAGGTCCAGCTCCTGCAGGCGCTTGACCATGCCGGCGCCGTCGGGGAGTAGATCCAGGGCACCCCGGACGCGCTGTGGTCGCCGCTGCCCGAGTGGCCGCCGGCCAGCACCGCCTCGCCGGCGGATAGCTGCCGGATCCCGATCGCCGCCACCTGGCTGGCGTGCTCCTTCACGAAGTCGGAGTAGATCTCCTCGTCGTGCTGGCCGTTGTCGCCGAAGAGCAGCCAGCGCATGTTCGGGAACTCGGTGGCCAGCAGTTCCAGGTTCCGGCGCTTGTGGTCCTGGCCGCTGCGGAACCAGCGGTCGTGGGTGAGGCCCCAGTCGGTCAGCAACAGCGTCCCCTGGGGGTAGAGATTGCGGGTCATGAACCGGGCCAGGGTGGGGGCCGCGTTCCACGGCCCGGTGGACAGGTAGATCACCGGCGCCTCCGGGTACTCCACCATCAGCCGGTCCATCAGCACGGCCATGCCCGGGGTGGCCATCCGGGCGCGTTCGTTCAGCACGAAGGTGTTCCACAGCGCCAGGAACGGGCGGGGGAGGGCGGTGACCATGATGGTGTCGTCTATGTCGGAGACGATGCCCAGCGTGGTGTCCGGGGAAATGACATAAATCCAGGCCTCGGCGGGCTCGGTGCCCTCGGCGTGGATGGTGGCAGTGTGCCAGCCCGGTTCGAGACGCACGGGGATCACGGTGTCCACGATCCCGCCGCGGTCGGCATGGACAGTCGTCGTGATGCCGCCGATCTCGATCTCCACCTCGACGAACTGGATCGGCACCGAGGTGAACGCGCGCCAGCCGCGGATGTTCTGGTTCCCGTTGAGCGCCACCTGCTCGGCCCGGCTGCCGGGCGCCGGTTTGCTGGTCAGCAGCACCCGGGCCAGGACGCGGACCCATTCGGTGGAACCGTACCCCTGGTAGGCAATGGTCTGCGGGGAGAACTTCCAGCTGCGCGCCGCCTTCAGGCGCAGGTGGTTCACCGAGTCCGAGACCAGGTGCGCGAGCCGCAGCGCCTGGCTGGCTGACGGGGCGGACCTGGGGGCGGGTTGTTGGGACGCCATTTCCATGACACCACTCTCCCACAGCGTCAGTGCGGCCCCAGCAGATCCCGCAGGGTCAGGGCGTTGCGCACCGCGTGCCCGCCGCCGTCGTTGTTGAAGTAGGCATAGACGTCCCGCCCGGCGTCCAGCCACTCGCCAATCCGCGCCGCCCACCAGCGGAGGTCGTCGTCCGGGTAGGAGCCGGCGTACAGCCGGTCCGGGTCCGGGCCGTGCAGCCGGACATAGACGAACGGCGCGGTGGCGCGCAGGATGCAGGGCAGCCCGGCGCCGCTCATCACGCAGTACGCCGCGGCGTGGCGCTCCAGCAGGGCGTACACCTCCGGGTTATCCCAGCTGGGGTGCCGGAACTCCACGCTCACCCGGATCCAGCGGGGCAGCGCAGCAAGGAAGTACTCCAGCCGCGCATCGTCCCGCTCCAGGTCCGGCGGCAACTGGACCAGCAGCACACCCCGCCGGTCGCCCAGCTCGTGCCAGCCGTGGACAATCCGCTCCACCCACGCCTCCGGGCTGTAGAGCTTCCTGCCGTGGGTCAGGCCCCGCGGCGCCTTGACGGACAGCACGAACCCCTCCGGGAGCCGCTCCCGCCAGCCGGCAAACGAGCCCTCCCGCGGCCAGTGGTAGAAGCTCGCGTTCAGCTCAACCGTGCCAAGCCGGGCGGCGTAGTAGGCCAGCCGCCTGGCCGCGGGCAGCCCCGGCGGGTAGAACACGCCCGCCCAGTGGTCATAGCTCCAGCCGCTGGTCCCGATGTGGGCCGTCCCGCGCGGCGGCCGCGCCTGCCCTGGCTGATCCTCCGGCATGGGAGGGATCCTAGCCCAGGCCCGTATGGCACGCTAAGAGCCATGGCACGCATCGAGGATTACGCAATGGTCGGCGACCTGCACACCGCCGCGCTGATCAGCACCGAGGGTTCGATCGACTGGCTCTGCCTGCCGCAGTTCGACTCGCCGGCCTGCTTCAGCGCCCTGCTGGACACACCGGAGGCCGGCCGCTGGCTGCTCGCCCCGGCCGGGGGCGGCGAATGCACCCGCCGGAAGTACCGCAGGAACACCCTCATCCTCGAGACCGAGTGGGAGACCCCGGAGGGCAAGGCCAAGGTCATCGACTTCATGTCCCCGCGCGACGGCGCCGCGGACATCGTCCGGATCGTGGTGGGCATCCGCGGCAGCGTCCGGATGCGCGGCCAGCTGGCGCTCCGCTTCGACTACGGCAACATCATCCCGTGGGTCCGCCACGACGAGCACGGCATCCACGCGATCGCCGGGCCCGACGCCGCCTACCTCGTCACCGACGCCCCGCTGCGCGGCGAGCACCTGCAGACCGTCTCCGACTTCACGGTGAAGGCCGGCCAGCGGATACCGTTCGTCCTCACGTGGTCCCCGAGCCACCTTGGCCGGCCGCGGAAGGTGGACCCGGAGGCGGTGCTGGAGGCCACCGAATCTTTCTGGCTGCAGTGGGCGGACCGGTGCCGGATCACCGGCCCGTACCGGGAGCCCGTGCTGCGCTCGCTGATCACGCTCAAGGCCCTCACCTTCGCCCCGACCGGCGGGATCGTCGCCGCGGTGACCACGTCCCTGCCGGAGGAACTCGGCGGCGAACGCAACTGGGACTACCGGTACTGCTGGCTGCGGGACGCGACCCTGACACTCCAGGCGCTGCTGGCGTCCGGGTACTCCGAGGAGGCCGGCGCGTGGCGGGACTGGCTGCTGCGGGCCGTCGCCGGAGACCCGGCGGACCTGCAGATCATGTACGGCCTGCACGGGGAACGCCGGCTGCCGGAACTGACCCTCGACTGGCTGGCCGGCTACGAGAAATCGACGCCGGTCCGGGTCGGCAACGCAGCCGCAGGGCAGCTGCAGCTGGACGTCTGGGGCGAGGTGCTGGACGGGCTGGCGCTGACCCGCTCGGCCCTGCTGCAGCATCCCGACGAGTCCTGGGACGTCCAGGTGGCCCTGATGGAGCACCTGGAGACGGCCTGGAACCAGCCGGACAACGGACTCTGGGAAATGCGCGGACCCCGCCGGCACTTCACCCACTCCAAGGTGATGGCCTGGGTGGCGGCGGACCGAATGGTCAAGGGCGTGCGTGACTTCCACCTGCCCGGCCCGGCGGACCGCTGGGAAGACCTCCGGGACCGGATCCACGCAGACGTCATGGCCAACGGGTTCGACGCCGAACGCAACACCTTCGTCCAGTCGTACGGCCGGCCGGAACTGGACGCCAGCCTGCTGCTCATCCCGCGGGTGGGGTTCCTGCCGCCGGACGATCCGCGGGTGATCGGCACCATCGAGGCCATCCAGCGGGAACTGACGCACGACGGTTTCGTGCTGCGCTACCGGGTGGAGCAGAGCGACGACGGCGTCGCCGGCGGAGAGGGCGTCTTCCTGGCCTGCTCGTTCTGGCTGGTGGAGGCCCTGCTCGGGGCCGGGCGGCGCCGCGAGGGCGAGGAGCTGTTCAAGCGGCTCCTGGCGCTGCGCAACGACGTCGGCCTGCTGAGCGAGGAATGGGGCGTCGAGGAGGCCCGGCAGCTGGGCAACACCCCGCAGGCCTTCAGCCACTTCGCCCTGATCCGCACCGCGCTGCAGTTGGAACCGGAGAAGGGGGAACGCGGCGACTAGCCGCTCCGGCCGCACTGGCGCGCCGCCGGCAGCAGTCCCCGGAATCACGCCGGGGACTTTCCTCCAGAGCTTAGATAAGTATACTTACTAACGTCCCCCACGAGGGGAACAGCACTGAAGGAGTTGGCGATGGCAGGATACTTTGAGCTCGTAGACGCACCCGACGGCGGGTACCGGATCCGGATGATTGACGCCGCAGGAGACCTGATGGCGGTCTCCGTGACCTTCCCGACCAAGCGGGCGGCGGTGGCCGGGATCGCCCAGGCCCGCGAGATCGCAGGCACCGGACTGGTGCGGGACCGCAGCGGCGACGGTCAGACCGCGATCATGGCATCGATGGCCAAGCGGCGGACGGCAGGTGCGGGGCGTGGATCATCCCTCACTGGCGGCACGTTGGCTGCGACGAAGCGAACCCGTGCCCATCACTGACCACCCGCGCGCGGCCGTCCTCTTCGACGTCGACGGCACGCTGGTCGACTCCTCCTACCTTCACACCCTGGCGTGGTGGCAGTCCTTCCGCCAGGCCGGTCTCGACGTGCCGATGGCGAGCATTCACCGCTCGGTCGGCATGGGTGGGGACAAGCTGCTGGACCACCTGCTGCCGGAACGGGACCGTGACGACGACGACGCCCTCACCGCCTCGCAGGCCGCCGTCTTCGCCACCTATTGGACTTCACTGCGCCGCACCGATGGCGCCCGCGAACTCCTGGTCCAGTGCCACGACGTCGGCCTCGCCGTCGCTCTCGCCTCCTCCGCCCACGGGCGGGACCTGGAGATGTTGCGCGCCGCGATTGACGCCGACGCCTACCTGCACGCGGCCACCAGCTCGGCCGACGCGGAGGAGAGCAAACCGCAGCCGGACATCCTGGTCGCCGCGCTGGAAGCCGTGGGCGTTGCCGCCGACAACGCGGTCTACGTCGGCGATTCCGTCTGGGACATCGAGGCCGCCGCCAAACTCGGCATTCCCACCGTCGCCGTGACCTGCGGCGGCACCAGCGAGGCCGAACTGCGCGACGCCGGCGCGGCCGAGGTCTACGAAAACCCGCGCGCCCTGCTGGCCAACCTCGCCGGCAGCGTCATCGGGAAACTCGCCGCGCGCAGCCGCTGACGGGCTTTGGCTTTCGGCGTTGGCCGCCCTCACAGGATGCGTCGGTGCTTCTGCGCCCCGCGCCGGCGGCCCCACCTTCCCCATCAGCAGATCCCATAGTTTTTCACCGACAGATTCGACCCAAGAAAGAGGAATGCGCATGCAGGCACTCACATGGCAGGGCAAACGATCCGTGAGCGTGGAAGAGGTCCCGGATCCGGTCATTCAGGAACCGACGGACGCAATTGTGAAAATCACCTCGTCCGCCATCTGCGGCTCCGACCTGCACCTGTACGAGGTCCTCGGCCCGTACATGCACAAGGGTGACGTGATCGGTCACGAACCGATGGGCGTCGTCGTCGAAGTTGGGAGCGCGGTCACCAACCTGGCGATTGGCGACCGCGTGGTCATTCCCTTCAATATCTCCTGCGGCAGCTGCTACATGTGCAGCATGGGGCTGCAGTCCCAGTGCGAGACCACCCAGGTCAAGGAGAAGGGCTCCGGCGCCTCACTGTTCGGCTTCTCCGAGCTATACGGCTCGGTGCCCGGCGGCCAGGCCGAATACCTGCGGGTCCCGCACGCAGATTATGGTCCGATCAAAGTGGGCACTGAACTTCCCGACCAGCGCTACCTGTTCCTCTCGGACATCCTGCCCACCGCGTGGCAGGGCGTGAAATACGCTGACGTCCCCGAGGGCGGGACCCTGGCAGTGATGGGGCTGGGACCCGTGGGGCAGTTCGCCTCCCGCATCGGGCGCCACCTGGGACTCCGGGTCATCGCCGTGGATCCCGTCCCTGAGCGCCGCGCCATGGCCGAGCGGCACGGGGTGGAAACTCTCGACTTCTCCAAGGACGTGGCCGATGAGCTGCGCTCCATGACCCGGGGCCGCGGCGCCGACTCGGTGGTTGACGCGGTCGGCATGGAAGCGCACGATTCGCCGGTGGCCTCCTTCATGCAGCACGCGGCCGGGCTGCTCCCGGACAAGCTGGCGCAGAAGACGTTCGAAAGCGCCGGGGTGGACCGGCTCTCGGCCCTGCACACAGCCCTCGACGCGGTCCGCCGCGGCGGCACCGTCTCCCTGAGCGGCGTCTACGGCGGCGAGGCCTCGCCGATGCCGCTGATGTCCATGTTCGACAAGCAGATCCAGCTGCGGATGGGCCAGTGCAACGTCCGCCGCTGGACCGAGGACCTGCTGCCGCTGGTGGAGGACGACGCCGACCCGCTGGGCGTCATGGACCTTGTCACCCACGAGGCCAGCCTGAGCGAGGCCCCGGCCATGTACGAGATGTTCCAGAAGAAGCAGGACGGCTGCATCAAGGTGGTCCTGAAACCCTAGGCTGCCGCCGGGCTTACAGCAGCCGCCGGCCTTACAGCCGGCGCCGCAGCTTCCGCCAGGACTTACGGAACGCCTTCTCGGCCGCGGCTGCACGAACGTCCTCCGCGGCGTGCAGCCGGCCGAGGCCGAAGCCGACGGCGGACCCGCCGCCGGCTTCGCCCTCCGCACCGGGACGCCGGGCCAGCTCCACGAGAACCGCCCGCGCCATGACGCTGTCCTGGTGCAGGCCCAAAACCTGTTGGACTGACCGGGCCCCCTTGGCCGCCCGGCGCGCGTGCTTCAGGCGCTTCGCCGGTCCGCCCGGCACGGCCTCAAGCATCAGCTCGGCGGAGTACCGCAGCCGCTTGGCGGCCTTGCGCACCGTGTGTAGCGCGACGTCGTGATCCGCGCCGGACTCCCTGCCCGGCCCGGCGCCCGGGTCCGCGCCCGCCGTGTCGTCATTCAGGGCCGCGGCGGCCCGGACCAGGCGCCGGCCGTCCCGGCGCACGGCCCGGTAGACCTGGCGCGCCGGCTCCCCGGCGGCAGGGGCCGAGGGCGGGTCGGCGAGGAAAGTATCGATGGCTGCCAGCAACCCGGCGTAGCGGGCACCTGTGAGGGCGTCGGCGGCCGCGGCGAGCCCGGCCGCCGTGTCGGTATCCAGCCGTGTGCCGATGAGGGCCGCCGCGGGGTCGACTGCCCAGAGCAGGGCCGCAGGCTCCGTGGCCGCCGCCTCCAGGAGCCGGTCCCGCACCACGCCGGGGTCCCGGGCCGCGCCCAGCACCCCCGAGAGCCAGCGCAGCTCGTCGCGCAGCGGTTCCACGGCACCGCTGACGAACAGGGTCCGGCAGGAAGCGAGGACCGAACGGAGCCGCCGGACGGCGACCCGCATTTGGTGGATATCCTCGGCCCGGCCCGCTCCGGCGCCGGGCGCCAGGCGGCGCACCTCGGTCACCTGCCCGGCCAGGTAGGCCAGCACGACGTCTCCCGCGGTGGATGCCACGCTTCACTGTACGTCTTTAGCGACCGGCCCCGCCCGGCATAGGCTGGGCTGGACCGCACCCGCCGCCACGCCCCAGGAGACCCCATGACACACCACCACGCCGGCCCGGTCGCCGTCGTCACCGGAGCGGGATCCGGCATCGGACGGGCGGTGGCCCGGCTCATGCTGGCCGAGGGCTACCGCGTGGTCCTGGCCGGAAGGCGGGAAGAAAAGCTGTTGGAAACCGGGGCCGGGCACGCCCTGGCGCTCACCGTACGGTGCGACATCACCCGGCCCGACGACGTCGAACGCCTCTTCGCGGCGACGCTGGAGCGTTGGGGCCGGGTCGACGTTCTGTTCAACAACGCCGGCACGTTTGGTCCGTCGGCGGCCGTGGACGAGCTCAGCCCCGAGGACTGGGAGGCGACGGCGGCGGTGAACATTTCCGGGTCCCTGCTCTGTGCCGGTGCCGCGGTCCGGGCAATGAAGGCGCAGATGCCGCAGGGCGGCCGGATCATCAACAACGGCTCCATCTCCGCCCATTCGCCCCGGCCCCGGTCGGTGGCCTACACCGTGACGAAGCACGCGATCACCGGGCTGACCAAAAGCATCGAGCTGGACGGCCGGGGCTTCGGCATCACCTGCGGCCAGATCGACATCGGGAACGCCGCCACCGGGCTGATGGACACGATCGGCGTGGGCGACGGGGCTTTGCAGGCGGACGGCAGCCGCCGGGTGGAACCGACCTTCCCGGTGGAGGATGCGGCCAGGGCGGTGCTGATGATGGCCGGGATGCCGGCCGCCGCCAGCGTGGGATCGGTGGTCATCACCGCCGCCGGCATGCCCTTCATCGGCCGCGGGTGAGCTAAGCGGGCTGCGCAGCGGCACTCCCGCAGTAGCTAAGTGGCCCCGGCCCGTGGCGGGACTAGAGCGGAAGCAGCCGGGACAGGTCCGCCCGGAGGCCCGAGGCGGCCACCTTGCCGGCGTCGACCGCGTCCGCCCAGGCCAGGGAGCCGGTGACCACGGCGAGCCAGGTGGCGGCGTCGCACTCGATCACGTTCGGGGGTGTGCCGCGGGTGTGCCGGGGGCCCTCCACGCACTGGGTGACCCCGAACGGGGGGACCCGGACTTCCACGGAGTTTCCGGGCGCCCGGGCCGTGACTTCCTCCAGGGTGTAGCGGACGGCGGTGGCCACGGTGGCACGGGGACCGCCCCGTCCGTGGCTGCGCGCCAGGCGGCCAGGGCCGCGCGTCCTTCGTCCACCGGGATCCGGCGCCGTGCCACTGCCATGGCCCTAGTCCAGCAGCGCCGAGACGGCGTGGCCGAGGCGGATCTTGCCCACCGGCCGGCCACCTCCCAGCACCGGGTCGATGACTTTTTCGAGCACGCTGGAAACTTCGGGAATGTCCACGGCACCGGCGGCGGCCAGCAGGGTCAGCCCTACCAGGGTGGTGGCCCGGATGTTCCCGTCGAGGACCTTGATGGCCACGGCGACGCCCTGCGGGGTGGCCATGGCCAGGACGCCTTCAGCCCCGATCTTGGCGATGATGCCGAGGTCGTTCATCACGATGGTGTTAGCCTCGCCCCGGCCCTGGACCGCCCAGGGGTAGTCCAGCATGGAGGTGGCGATGGTGGCGGCCCGGGCGTTGGAGTGGTGGTCGCCGGGGGCCTTGGCCAGCTGCGAGTAGGCCCGCGCCAGTCCGGTGAGGGAGACGGCGGCCACGGGGGCGCCGCAGCCGTCGATGCCCAGGTGGGCGATCCGTTCCCCGCAGTATTCCTCGATGACGGAGCGGACCCGCTGCTGCAGCGGGTGGTTCGGCTCGAGGTAGCTGTGGGTGTCCCAGCCGTTCTCCGTGCAGGCCCACAGGAACGCGGCGTGCTTGCCGGAGCAGTTGAAGGCCAGCCGGGACTTGCCGCGCTCAGTCTGCACCAGCCAGGTCCGGGCGGTCTCGTCGGCCGGCCAGTCGGCGGGGCACTGCAGCTGGTCCTCGGTCACGCTGGCGGCCTTGAGCATGCCCTCAACCACGTCCATGTGGTCCAGGGACCCGACGTGGCTGCCGCAGGCGATGGCCACCTGGGCGCCCCTCAGGGGGACGCCCGCCTGCATCGCGGCGAGGGCCTGCAACGGTTTCAGGGTGGAGCGGGCGAACACCGGGGCGGTGATGTCGCCCAGTTCGGTGACCACCTGGCCATCGGCGGAAAGCACGACGGCGGCCCCGATGTGCCGTGATTCGATGAAACCGCTGCGCTCCACCACCGCCAATTCGACGGCGGACTCGACGGAGAAGGTGGCATGCGGGTTCAGAGGCATGCTGCCAGTCTAGGTGCCCGGGCCGCTGTCACCCGGTTACTCCACGGTGACCATGACGGACTGCCAGCCTGAGGCGCCGTCGGGGACCGGATCGGCCCGCTTGTCCGTCTGGACCTCGCCGGTTCCGTCGGTGGCGCGGACCTTGAGGTAGTGCGGTCCGGGGGTGGCGTCCCACTCGTAGGACCACTGCCGCCACGTCACCAGGGACGCCTCGGTGGACAGTTCCACCGGGGTCCAGGGGCCGTTGTCGATCTGGATCTCCACCTTGGTGATGCCGCGGGTCTGCGCCCACGCGGTGCCGCCCACCGCTACCTTGCCGGCGGGGACCTTGGCGAAGGACTTGGGCACTTCCACCCGGGCCATGGTCTTGATCGGTCCGCGCTCGGACCAGCCACGCTGGGTCCAGTAGGCCTTGGCGTCCGCGAACCGGGTCACCTCCAGGTCAACCACCCACTTGGTGGCGGAGACGAAGCCGTACAGGCCCGGGACCACCATCCGCACCGGGTAGCCGTGTTCCAGCGGCAGCGCCTCGCCGTTCATGCCGATGGCCAGCATCGCGTCGCGGTCATCCCGCAGCACCTCGATGGGGGTGGAGGCGCTGAAGCCGTCCACAGACGTGGAGAGCACCATGTCGGCGCCGTCCTTGGGCCGGGCCATCGCGAGGACGTCGCGGATGGGCATGCCGAGCCATTTGGCGTTGCCGGCCAGGTTGCCGCCCACCGGGTTGGAGACGCAGGTCAGCGACACGTGCGACTCGATCAACTTCGCGTCCAGCAGGTCCTGGAAGCTGAGCCGGACCTCCTGCTCCACCATGCCGTGGACCCGCAGTTCCCAGTCCTGGGCGTTGACCTCGGGCACGCTGAGGGCGGTGTCGATGCGGTAGAAGTCCTTGTTCGGGGTCAGCCACGGCGTAACACCGGGCACCTTGGACTGCACCCCGGCGGGAACAGGGGCTGCAGCCTTGGCCGGCGCGGGAAGGGTCAGGCTCTCACGGGCCTTGGCCACGTTGCTGCGGGCGGCGCTGAGCAGCCGGCCACCTGTGGCGGCCACGGCAGCGCCGACGGCGGTGATGCCGGTCGCGGCGAAGAAGGCGCGGCGGCTGGTGGCCGGCCGGTCCGGTTCCTTGGCGCTGCGCCCGACTTCGGCGTCGGGCCAGGACCGCATCCGCCAGGAGTTTCCCGATCAGGAACCGCAGGACCACCAGGCCAGCCACGGTGCCAATCAACGACGGGATCGCATCCAGCGGCTTGACGCTGGCACGCGTCACGACGCTGGCGACGATCACGGCGCCCATCAGCAGCACCCCGGCGACGCCGAGCGACCAACGCCGGTAGGCGACGATGCCGAGCACGCAGGCGAGGAGGAAGATGGTCAGGCCCATCCCCGCAAAGAGGGCGGCCTTGTCATTGGTGCCGAACGTGGCGATCGCAAAGTCCTTCATCCACGGCGGGGTGAAGTCAATGAAGGTCGAACCGAGGGCGATCAGCGGGGTGGCGCGGGCCGTGAAAAAGGCCCCCACGAGTTCCGCGACGGCCAGGACGACGCCGGCGGACACCACCCCGGCCAGGGCAGCCATGACTGTGGGCCCCGAGGGCAGGAAACGCTTCCGCGGCCGCGCGGTGGTGCCGGGCTGAGTGCTGCTGGACGATGTCATATCCCTTATTCGGAGCCGCTGCCCCGGGGATTGCCGGCCCGACACAGCTTAGGAGCCTGCCGCGTGCACAAAGTACCCTAGGGAACTGTGAAGGTACTTGTCATCGGCCCCGGCGGCCGCGAACACGCCATTGTCCGTTCCCTGCTCGCCGATCCGAATGTCTCCGAGGTCCACGCGGCCCCGGGGAACGCCGGCATCAGCACCCTGGTCCCCACCTACGCCATCGACGCCAACGATCCCGACGCCGTCGCCGCCCTCGCGACCCGGCTGGCCGTCGACCTGGTGGTCGTCGGCCCCGAGGCGCCGCTCGCCGCCGGTGTGTCGGACGCGGTCCGTGAAGCCGGGATCCCGGTCTTCGGCCCCAGCAAGGCCGCCGCCCAGCTCGAGGCCTCCAAGGCCTTCGCCAAGGACATCATGGCCGAAGCCGGCGTGCCGACGGCCATGGCCCGTGTGGCCTCCAACGCCGAGGAAGCCGCCGACGCCCTCGACACCTTCGGCGCCCCGTACGTCGTCAAGGACGACGGGCTCGCCGCGGGCAAGGGCGTCGTGGTCACCAACGACCGGGACGAGGCGCTGGCCCACGCGCAGAGCTGCTTCGACGCCGGCGGTACCGTGGTCATCGAGGAGTTCCTCGACGGGCCAGAGGTGTCGCTGTTCGTCCTCTGTGACGGCAGCACCACGGTGGCGCTCTCCCCGGCGCAGGACTTCAAGCGCATCTTCGACAATGACGAGGGCCCCAACACCGGCGGCATGGGCGCGTACACCCCGCTGGAATGGGCGCCGGAAGGCCTCGTGGACGAGGTCCTGGAACGGGTGGCTCAGCCCACCGTCAGCCAGATGGCCCACCGCGGCACCCCGTTCGTCGGCGTGCTCTTCATCGGCCTGGCGCTCACCTCGCGCGGCACCCGGGTGATCGAGTTCAACGTCCGCTTCGGTGACCCGGAAACGCAGGCGGTGCTGGCCCGGCTGAAGACCCCGCTGGGCGGCCTGCTGATGGCGGCCGCGAAGGGCGAACTCGCCGAGGCCCAGCCGCTGCGCTGGTCCAGGGACACTGCGGTGGCCGTCGTCGTCGCCGCCGAAAACTACCCCGGCACCCCGCGCACCGGTGACAGGATCCGCGGGCTCAAGAAGGCCGAGGCCCTGGATGGCGTCCACGTCATCCACGCCGGCACCCGGCTCGACGACGACGGCAAGGTGGTCTCGGCCGGCGGCCGCGTCCTCGCCGTCGTCGCGCTTGGAACGGATCTGGTGGAGGCCCGGGAACGGGCGTACGACGGCGTCGAGCTGATCCAGCTGGAGGGATCCCAGTACCGCACCGACATCGGTGCCAAGGCCGCCCGCGGTGCGATCACCGTGGCCGGCCCCGCCGCCGCGACGAAAGCGAAGTCCTGACCATGAACGCACACGAACCCCTCGCCGGCGGTCTCCAGACCCAAGCCCCCGAGCTGCCGGGCTGGAAGCACATCTACTCGGGCAAGGTCCGCGACCTCTACGCGCCGGCGGACCCCGCCATCACGGAGCGGATGGGCCAGGACTGCGTCCTGGTGGTGGCCAGCGACCGGATCAGCGCCTATGACCACGTGCTGGCCAGCGAGATCCCGGACAAGGGCCGCATCCTGACCCAGCTGAGCCTGTGGTGGTTCGAGCAGCTCGGCGTCGAGCACCACGTCCTCGCCGCCATGGCCGCCGACGGCGTCCCGGCAGAGGTGGAGGGCCGGGCCATGATCTGCAAGAAGCTGGACATGTTCCCGGTCGAATGCATCGCCCGCGGCTACCTCACCGGCTCCGGCCTGGTCGAATACCGGGACTCCGGCACGGTCTGCAGCATCCCGCTGCCGCCCGGGCTGGTGGACGGCTCCCGGCTGGAGCAGGCCATCTTCACTCCCTCCGCGAAGGCCGAGGTGGGCGAGCACGACGAGAACATTACCTACGACGCCGTCGTGGATCTGGTCGGCGCCGATACCGCCGCGCGGCTGCGGGACCTGACCCTGGAGATCTACACCAAGGCCGAGGGCATCGCCCGGGGCCGCGGGATCATCCTCGCGGACACCAAGGTGGAGTTCGGCGTGGACGCCGCCACCGGTGTGATCACCCTCGGCGACGAGGTCCTGACGCCCGACTCGTCACGGTTCTGGGACGCCGCCACCTACGAGCCGGGCAAGGCGCAGCCCTCCTACGACAAGCAGTATGTCCGCGACTGGCTGACCTCGGCCGCGTCGGGCTGGGACAAGTCCTCCGACACGCCGCCGCCGGCGCTGCCGGACGACGTCGTCGCCCGCACCCGGAGCCGCTACTTGGAGGCCTACGAGCTGCTGACCGGCCGCACCTTCGCCTGAGGCGCCGCCGGCCGCTAGCTGGTGGCCCTCGTTAGCTGAGGGCCTCAGTTAGCTGGTGGCGGGCTGCTGGCTGCCGGCCGATGCCGCCTCGGCGCGGCGCTGGGCCAGCTTGATCTCCAGGACGGCGTCCAGCGCCTGCTGGACGCGGTCCGAGGCCCCGGCGGCGCTGAAGTCCTTCTGCGCCTCGTCCAGGTAGACCAGGGCCTCCTCAACCTCGCCGGCGGCCTTGAGCGCCTTGCCCAGCAGCAGCGACACCTCGCCGGCCGTGTGCCGTGCCAGGAGTGAGCGCTCGGCATGGATCTCGCGCAGTTTCTGCACTGCGCCCATGATGTCCCCGGTGAGGTAGAGCCACCGGGCGCGGATGAACGCGACCTCCAGCCGGTCAGTGTCCGTGCCGCCGACGATCGAGAGGGCCAGCTCAGCACGTTCGATCGCGGACAGGGTTTCCGGTTCGACGATGCCGGAGGAGAGCCGCACCGCGGCGGAGGCCTTGTTGAACCGGGCCCAGAGGTCGATGTCGTAGGCGGGGGAGAGGAGCTTGCCGGCCTCCTCGTGGTACTTGATGCCCTCCGCGTAGTCATGGCGCATGAAGGCGACGTTGCCCACCACCCAGGCCACCTCGCCGGCCAGCTGGGGCAGTGACTGGCCTTCCATCTCCGCGTTCATGTCCTGGCAGTACTTCCAGGCCTCGTCGAGGCGGCCGCTCTCGGCCAGGGCGCCAATCAGGGCGCGCAGGGCGCCGATGATCATGGTGGAGCCCTTCGGCAGCTGGGCGCAGAGCCGGACAGCCTCCTGGGCGTAGTCGACGGCGTCCTTCAGCTGGCCCTGGCCCTGTGCGGCGGCGGCGAGCATCTGACGGGCCCGGACACCCAGGCCCGCCGATTCGGCGGCCAGCGGGTGGTCCAGCAGGCGCTGGACCATGGCCCGGCACTCGGCCCAGAGGCCCTGCTTGATCAGGCACTCGGCCTGCATGTAGGTCATGTTCCACCAGGCGCTGGTGTTCTTGGACTCCAGGGCGATCTGTGCGGCGGTCGCGGCGTGCTGCGCGGCCAGCGGGTAATCCCGCAGGTCCCAGGCCTGGCGGGCGTAAAGGCCGGCCAGCACGTACTCGGCGTCGCTGATGGAGACCGGCTGGCTCCACGCCTCCAAGGCCTTCGGGGCCAGGTCCAGGCGGCGGGCCAGTTCCTCGATCACGTCGGCAGTGGGTTCGCGGCGCCCGGTCTCAAGCAGGGAGATGTAGCTGGGCGAGTACAAGTCCCTGCCCAATTCAGCCTGCGTGAGCCCGCGGTCCAGCCGCTCCGCGCGGAGTTTTTCGCCAAATCCGTTCCCCACGGATCCCACCTCATTCCGGACAATCGATGTACTAAATGCTTGACAGCCTCTGTGGAAGAAATTTTACAATGTATGTCAACAAGGGAACTACAGTCTTGGTAACGACTCCGACTCAAGATTTGAGGATCACCATGGTGAAGAAGATTGCAGCAGGCCTGGCACTCGCAGGGGCCTTGGCCTTCTCCGCGGCGGCTCCCGGCATCATCGCCGCCGGCTCCAGCTCCGATTCCACGCAGGTAACCGCCGTCGGCAACTGGCCCGACCCGATGCGCGTCGCCTCCGCCGTCGGCAACTGGCCGGACCCGATGACCTACTCCACCAACGTCGGCAACTGGCCCGACCCGATGTAATCCCTGACTCGATCTCATTACTGACCGGCAGACTCCACGGCCCCGGCATCACACGATGCCGGGGCCGTGCTGTGTCCGCCGTCGATTCGATTCGGCGACCGCGAAGGTACATCCCCCGGGAGCGGATACAAAAAGAGGGCCTTCCAATGGAAGGCCCTCTTTTGACTGGTCGGGATGACAGGATTTGAACCTGCGACCTCGTCGTCCCGAACGACGCGCGCTACCAAGCTGCGCCACATCCCGATCCGTTGCTGCAAAAGCAACTTCACAAGAGTATCCGATACCGGCCCCGGATGCGAAATCGGGACCGCCCAAACGTCCTCCCTCGGCGGCGCTTCAACCGTCCGGGCGGGTGCCGGCGGCTCCGGCTCAGACCAGCGAGTCCTTCCAGGCCCCATGCAGGGTGGCGAACCGGCCGCCGCCGCCGATCAGCTCTGCGGGCGACCCGTCCTCCACTACCTTGCCGTCGTGGACCACCAGCACCCGGTCCGCGGTCTCCACGGTGGAGAGGCGGTGCGCGATGATCAGCGCGGTGCGGCTGCCGGCGTCGGCGTTCTGGGGGCCGCCATCCCCTGCCCCGCCGTTGCCGCGGAGCAGGCTGGCCAGTCCGGCCTGGACCATGCGCTCGGACGGGATGTCCAGGGAGGAGGTGGCCTCGTCCAGGATCAGCACCGCGGGCCGGGCCAGGAAGGCGCGGGCGAAGCTGATCAGCTGCCGCTGGCCCGCGGAGACGCGGCCGCCGCGCTTGTTCACGTCGGTGTCGTAGCCGTCCGGCAGCTCGGTGATGAACCCGTGCGCGCCGACGGCCTTGGCGGCCGCCTCGATCTCCTGGCGGCTCGCGTCCGGCCGGCCCAGGGCGATGTTGTCCGCCACGGTCCCGCTGAACAGGAAGGCCTCCTGGTGACCATGACGACGTTGCGGCGCAGGTCCGCCGTCGCGAGTTGCCGGAGGTCGACGCCGTCGAGCGTCAACGACCCGGCCGAGACGTCGTAGAACCGGGCGATCAGCTTGGCCAGCGTGGACTTGCCCGCGCCGGTCTGGCCCACGAGTGCGACCGTCTGGCCGGCCGGGATGTGCAGGTCCAGGGTTGGGATGATGACCGGGCCGTCACCGTAGCGGAATTCCACCTGGTTGAAGTCGATCCGGCCGGTGGCGCGGGGAGGGCCACCGGGTGTTCCGGCGGCCGGACGGTGGGTACCTCCTCGAGGAGGCCGGAGACCTTCTCGAGGGCCGCCTGGGCGCTCTGGAAGGAGTTGTAGAACATCGCCATCTGGTCCACCGGCTGGAAGAAGCGCTTGGTGGAGAGGATCAGAGCCAGCAGCACGCCGACGGCCAGGCCGCCGTCGAGCACCCGGAAGCCGCCTACGAGCAGGACGACGGCGACGCAGATGTTGCCGATCAGCACCAGGCCGGGCTGGAAGACGCCGTTGAGGTTGATCGAACGGACCGTGACCAGCCGGTACTCCTCCGACAACTCGGCGTAGCGTTCGGCGTTCTGCCGCTCCTTGCGGAAGGCCTTCACGGCGCGGATGCCGGTCATGGTCTCCACGAAGTGCACGATCAGCCGCGCCGAGACCACGCGGGACTCCCGGAACGCGATCTGCGAGTGCTTCTGGTACCAGCGGGACAGGAAGTACATCGGGACGCCGGCGGCCAGGACCAGCAGACCGCTGCGCCAGTCCAGGGCGAAGATGGTGATGGCCGTGAAGATCATGAACAGCAGCCCGGACGCGAGAGACGAGACCCCGGAGTCCAGGAGTTCGCGCAGCGCCTCCAGGTCTGAGGTCTGCCGGGCGATGATCCGGCCCGAGGTGTACTTCTCGTGGAATTCAAGGCTCAGCCGCTGCGTCTGCCGGAAGACCCTGACCCGCAGGTCCAGCAGCATGGACTGGCTCAGCCGGGCAGTGGACGTCACGTAGAGGGCGGTCAGTCCCGCCGTCGCGATCGCCGCCGCCAGGTAGGCCGCGCCGGCGAAAACCAGCGGGAAGCTGTCCCCGGAGCGCAGCGCGGGCAGCGCCCGGTCAATGCCGAAGGCGATCAGGGCGGGCCCGGCCACGCGGGCGGCCTGCGACAGCACGACGGCGGCGATGGTGAGCCAGAAGCGCCGCCGGACGGGCCGGATCAGCGAGCCCAGCAGGGCCAAAGAGCGGCGCCGCACGGCCCGGCTCTCGGCCTTGGAGAGGTGGGCGTTGTCCTCGTTGGCGGTGCCGAAGGTGGCGGTGCTCATGGCGAAACCTCCTCGGCCTCGAGGGCGGAGAGTTCGGAGTCCAGGTCCCGCGGTTCCGGGTCCAGGCTGGCGATGACGTAGCGGTAGTGGCTGTTCTCCGCGAGCAGTTCGGTGTGGGTGCCCACCGCAGTGATCCGGCCGTCCTGCAGCAGGGCCACCCGGTCCGCGAGGGCCACGGTCGAGGGCCGGTGCGCCACCACCAGGGTGGTTGTGTCCGCGAGGACCTCGCGGAGCCGGGTTTCCACCAGTTCCTCGGTGTTGACGTCCAGGGCCGAGAGCGGGTCGTCGAGGACCAGGACCGTGGGGTCGGCGGCGACGGCGCGGGCCAGGGCGATGCGCTGGCGCTGGCCGCCGGAGAGGCTGAGGCCCTCCTCGCCGATCAGGGTGTCGAGTCCCTCGGGCAGGGAATAGGCGAAGTGGGCCTGGGCGGTGTCCAGGGCCTCGGCCAGGATCTCCTCGCGGCGCTCGGCCGGCACGGTGTCCGCGACGCCGAGGAGGACGTTGTCCCGGACGGAGTTGGAGAACAGGGTGGTGTCCTCGAAGGCGACGGCCACGGCGCTGCGCAGCCCCGCGACGTCGAACTCGCGCACGTCGACGCCGTCGATCTCCACCGACCCGGCGGTCACGTCGAACAGGCGGGGGACCAGTTGCAGCAGGGCGCTCTTGCCGCTGCCGGTAATGCCCACCAGCGCCATGGTCTCGCCGGGCCTGATGTCCAGGGTGATGTCCTTGAGGATGGGCTTGTCCGGAGCGTCCTCAAAGGCGAAGGTGGCGTGCCGGAAGGACAGTGCGCCCTTCAGGTCGGCCGGGCTGCGGGGGTGGTCCGGGCTGGTGATGGTGTTCACCGCGTCCATCACCTCGAAGTGCCGGTCGATGGCGGTCTTGGCCGTGAGTGCCATGGCCAGGAGCATGCCGCAGACTTCCACGGGGGCGGCGATGACGGCGGCGGTGGCGAAGAAGGCCACCAGGGCGCCGATGCTGAGCTGGCCGTCGGCGGCGAGCAGGACGCCGGCGACGAGGCCCGCGCCGAGCGCGAGTTCGGGCAGCAGCGTGACCACCAGGCTGAAGGTGGCCAGGTGCTTGGCCTTGTCGATCTCGGTCTGGCGCAGTTCCTCGGCCTGTTCGTTGAAGTTCTCCAGGGCCTCGCGGCTGCGGCCGAACGCCTTGAGCACGCGGATGCCGTGGACCGATTCCTCCACCGTGGTGGCCAGGTCACCGGCCTGGTCCTGACTGCGGCGTGCCACTTTGGAGTACCGGGTCCGGAAACGGAAGCCGTAGATCATGATCGGCACGGCCGCGGCGAGGAAGATCAGGGCCAGCTGCCAGCTCATGGCGAACATGACCACGACGCCGATCAGCACGGTCAGGGTGGTGACCACCAGCATGATGGCGCCGAAGGCCATCCAGCGGCGGAGGAAGTTCAGGTCGGTCATGGCCCGGGAGAGCAGCTGCCCGGATCCCCACCGGTCGTGGAAGGCCACGGCGAGGTCCTGCAGGTGGTCGTAGAGCGAGACCCGCATCCGGGTTTCCACCGTGGTGGCCGGGTTGATGACGAACTGCCGCCGGAGGGCCACCAGCCCCGCCTCCGCGATGCCCAGCAGCAGGACGATCCCGGCGGAGATCCAGACGGCCTGGCCGCTGCCGCCGGGCTTGAGCGAATCGTTGATCAGGACCCGCAATACCTGCGGGATGGCCAGGGCGACGATACTGGCCATCAGGGCGCTGAGCAGGCCCAGGATCAGGCGCGGCAGGATCGGCCGGACGTGGGGATAGAGGCGGTTGATGGAAGAGAAGAACGGGGTCTGTGTAGCCATGCCTGCTTCTTAACTGCAACTGCGAAAGGGTTTACGCAACTGAATGTAGTTTCCGGTAGCAACTACCCTAGGCCATGGCGTGACCACGTTCACAGCATTCTGCGGCCCCTGCCAATCTGGCGCAGAAATTATGTTCCGTAATGACCGCTCCGGGTCAGTCGGCGCGTCTAGGCCTTCGCGGTGAGGGTCAGCAGCACGGCCTCGGGCTTGCAGGCGATGCGGACCGGGGCGAAGCGTGAGGTACCGATGCCGCCCGAGACGTTGACCGGCGTCGTCAGCCCGTTGCTTGTCCAGTCGTGTAGGCCCTTGGCTCGCCAGGTGGGCAGATCACAGTTGGCCACGAGGGCGCCGTAGCCGGGGACGCAGATCTGGCCGCCATGGGTGTGCCCCGCGAGGATCAGGTCCGCGGCGTCCTCGGTGAAGTGGTCCAGGACGCGCTGGTAGGGGGCGTGCGCGACGGCAATCCGCAGGTGAGGTTTCGTGTCCTGGTTGCGGGTGCCGCGGGGCCAGCCGGCGTACTTTTCCAGTCGCAGGTGCGGGTCGTCGACGCCGGAGAAGTCCAGCCGGAGGCCGTCGACCACCAGGGACTGGCAGCGGTTGGTCAGGTCCACCCAGCCGGACATGCCGAAGCCGGTGCGCAGCCTGGGCCAGTCGAGGGCCACGGGGGTCTTGGGGGTGGAGGAGGGCCCGGTGAAGTAGGACGCGGGGTTCTTGAACCGGGGCGCGTAGTAGTCATTGGAGCCCGGCACGAAGACACCCGGGAACTGGAGCAACGGCCGGAGGGCCTCCAGGACGGGGTCGATGGCGTTGACGTGGCTGACGTTGTCGCCGGTGTTGACCACCAGGTCCGGCTCCAGCGCGGCCAGGGAAGCCAGCCAGTCGGCCTTCTTGCGCTGGCCGGGTACGAAGTGGATGTCGCTGAGGTGCAGCACGCGCAGCGGGCCGTAGCCCGGAGGCAGGATCGCCAAGGATTCCTCGCGGAGCACGAACTGGTTCTTCTCCCAGAGACCGTAGCCGGTTGCGGCGGCGCCGGCCGCGGCTCCGACGGCGGTGGTGACGGCAATGCCGCGCCCGATGCTTCGGACGCGGCTCGCCAGCGTGCTCATGGAGGGGGTCACGGCTTGCCAGTGCCGGGGTTGGTCGGCGCCGGTGCCGCCGAGCTCGGCGCGGGAGCCGGTGCAGCCGGGCTGCTGGGAGCAGGTGCCGGGTTGTTGGGGGCCGGGTTGTTCGGCGCCGGCGTCGCTTGGGTGTTCTGCCGGGTGTTGGGCACCGGGACGGGCGTGTAGCCGTTGACCAGGTTCGACGGCGGAGCCGGGAAGGGGTTTGTGCCGTAGCCCGGGGCGACGGCAGCCATGAATTTGGAGAACTGCGGACCGGCGAGCATGTAGCCGTCGATGCCCGTGTAGAACTGGCCGTTGATGGTGACGTTCTGGCCCGGGCGGAACTGGTTCCCCAGCGGATCGCCAAACCAGGAGGCGGTGGCCAGGCCGGTGGTGTGACCCACCACCCAGGTGGAGCCGTTGTTGTTGGAGGTACCGGTCTTTGCGCCAATCGGGAAGTCGGTCCGGGTGGAGATCCGGGGGCGGATCAGCGAGCCGGAACCCTGGTTCAGGACTTCCTGTAGCGCGTAGTTCACGCCACGGGCCACCTCGGGCTTGACCGCGTCACGGCAATTGGTGTTCTGGGCCGGCAGTTGCGCGCCGGTGGCATCGGTCACCGAGGTGATGGCGATCGGCTCACAGTACTTGCCGTCGTTGGCGAAGGTCGCGAAGGCGCTGGCCATGGCCAGCGGCGAGGTCTGGGTGGAGCCCAGGAGGTTGGCCGTGGTGAACATGTCGATCTTGGGGTTCGGGTTCGCAATGTTGCCGTTGGCATCAAGAATGATCTTCTGGTCTTTGTCCTTCTCGGGGAGGCCGGAGTGCAGACCCACCGAATCCACCATCTTCTGGATGCCGCAGAAGTCCAGCTGCGCGGCGGACGCGAAGGTCACCGTGTTGATGGAGTTATAGAGCCCCTTGAGGACCGTCATCGGCTTGTAGTAGCCATCCTCGGCGTTCTGGAGGTCGTCCGCAGCACCCAGCGCCTTTTCGGCGGTGTTGTACGCGCCGGTGGTCACGCCGCAGGAGTTCTTCCACTTGAAGTTGAGCGGATATTTCCGGACGGAGCCGTCGACGATGGTGTTCATCGACTTGCCTTCGTTCAGCCACTCCGCGAACGTGAAGGGCTTCATGGTCGAGCCGGGCTGCATACCGCCCACGCCGTTGAGGTCCTGGCCTTTGCTGTCGTAGGCGTCGACGTTGAAGTTCAGCTGGGTGTTGAATTTGCCGTCGCCGGCCAGGAACGAGGTGTTCTGGGCCATGTCGATGATCTTGCCGGTGCCGGGCTGGACGGAAACCAGCGAGGCGCCCCACTTGTCCGGGTTCGCCCCGGCGGTGGCGTTGACCTGTTCCTGGGCCACGGCCTGGGCCTTCGGATCAAGGGTGGTTTTGATGGTCAGGCCGCCGCGGAAGATCTTGCGCTCCCGGGCGTCGGCGTCGGCGCCGTACGCGGGGTTGTTCTGCAGCAGGTGCATGACGTAGTCGCAGAAGTACGGCGCCATCGCGGCGTTCTGGCAGCCCTGCTGGGGCTGCGTGACTTTGGTTTCCACCGGGGTGGCCACAGCGGCGTCGTAGTCGGCCTGCTTGATCTTGCCCTGGGTCAGCATGGCCTTGAGGACCAGGTCACGGCGGACCTTGGCATTGTCCGGGTGCGTGATCGGGTCGTAGAAGGACGGGCTGTTGACCAGACCCGCAAGCAGCGCGGCCTGGGGCAGCGTCAGGTCCTTGGCCGAGGTGCTGAAGAAGAACTTCGAGGCAGCCTCGATGCCGTAGGCGTCGCGGTTGAAGAAGACGATGTTCAGGTAGCCCTCGAGGATCTGTTCCTTGGAGAACTTTTTCTCCAGGGCGATCGAGAGCTTCATCTCGCGGAGCTTGTCGCCAATGCTCTTATTGACGCCGTTGAGTAGTACCTGGTCGCTCTTGCCCTCCATCTCCAGGGAGGAGTTGATGACGTTGTTCACGTACTGCTGCGTGATGGTGGAGGCGCCCTGCTTGTTGCCGCGGGCGGTCGCCACGAGCGCGCGGAGGATACCGGTGGTGTCCACGCCGCCATGCTCGTAGAAGCGGCTGTCCTCGATCGCGACCACGGCGTCCTTGACGTAAGGGGACATCTGGTCCAGGGAGACGCGGGTGCGGTTCTCCGAGTAGACGCTGGCGATAACGCTGCCATCGGAGGCGAGGATGGTGGTCGCCTGGCTCGGCGGGTCCACCTGGAGCTCCGCCGGGAGAGCCTCAAAGAATTTGATCGACCCGCTGGCCGTGTTGCCGGAGAGGGCCGCCGCGGGAACGAGCAGCCCCGCAACGAGCACGCCACAGACAACGCTCACGCCAAGGAAAAGGATGAGCTTTCCGAGGGTGGTGGCAGTGTCGAATACAGGGTTCTTACCAGTCGCCATGTTTTCCACTTTAGCGGCAAGCACTAGGCTTTCCTTCATGACCAAATGGGAGTACGCCACGATTCCGCTCATTATTCACGCCACCAAGCAGATTCTTGATCAGTGGGGTGACGACGGCTGGGAGCTGGTGCAGGTAGTTCCGGGCCCCGACGGCAACGGCCTGGTGGCCTACCTGAAGCGGGAGAAGCAGTAACCATGAGCACGTCCGAAGCCACGACGCCGGCAGCCTCCGCGGGTGCGACGTCCGCCGTCGAACAGCGCCTCGCCGAACTCGGCATGACGCTCCCCGAGGTGGCCGCGCCCGTGGCCGCCTACGTCCCCGCCGTCGTCTCCGGCAACCACGTCTATACCTCCGGCCAGCTGCCGTTCGTCGACGGCCGCCTGGAAGAGACCGGCAAGGTCTCCTCGGGCGCCGAGGGTGCCTCCGACGAGGCCACCGTGTCCCCGGAGGACGCCCAGCGCTTCGCCGCGATCTGCGCCGTGAACGCCCTCGCCGCGGTCAAGAGCGTCATCGGCGACCTGGACCGGATCACCCGGATCGTCAAGGTGGTCGGCTTCGTCTCCTCCGACCCGTCCTTCACCGGCCAGCCCGGCGTCATCAACGGCGCCTCCGAGCTGCTGGGCAGGGTCCTTGGCGACGCCGGGCAGCACGCCCGCTCCGCCGTCGGTGTCTCCGTCCTGCCGCTCGATTCCCCGGTGGAAGTCGAACTGATCGCAGAATTCGCCTAAGGCCGGTCGCTTTCCTTGCCACACCTCGCACGACGTTTGTTTGATCTTCCCCCGGACCTCGAGGGAGCGGCCCGCAGCTGGCTGGAGCACGGGGAGCGCACTCCGCGCGCCCCGCGTTTCGCCTCCTCGGTGGTGCTGCTCCGGGATTCGCCCACGGGTTTGGAGACCTGGCTCGGCTACCGGCCGGGCACATCACCGCTGGGCGTGCTCGCCTTCCCGGGCGGCTCGCTGGAGTCCTCCGACGACGACGCCGTCGGCTGGCTCGGGCCGCCGCCCTCATACTGGGCGGAGCGGATGGGAACGGCCGACGTCGGCCTCGCCCGCCGGCACGTGATCGGAGCGATCCGCGAGCTGTTCGAAGAAACGGGCATCCTCCTCGCCGGTCCGGACCTTTCCTCCACGGTGGAGAACAACACCTCCCCGGAGTGGATGCGGGCCCGGGAGGCCGTCGCGGAGCAGGAGAAATCCTTTACCGACGTACTGGCCAAACGCGGCCTCTCCGTCCGCACGGACCTGCTCAAGCCGCTGGTCAACTGGCTCAGCCCCGACTTCTCGCACCGGCGCTTCAATACCCGCTACTTCGCCGCCACCGTGCCGATGAACCAGCAGCCGTCCATGCTGGCCAGCAAGGGGTGTGGGCGCGCTGGGTCTGCGTCCGCAAGGTCATCGCCGAGCGCGACACCACCGCACTGGGCGACGAGGTGGGCCAGCCGAACACCGTGGGTCTCCGTCTGGGCCAGCTCCTTGTCCCCGGCTCGGAGATCATGCTCGAGAAGATGGCCAGCGCCAACGGCTGCATCGCCTACCTCAGCTACAAGCGCAGCGCCCACGTCTACCAGCCGAAGCTGGTGGAGGAGGACGGCGTGCTCATGCTCGAGGTCGAGGCCGCCAAAACCGTCGCCAACGAGCCCCAGCGCGAACGCTAGGGCCACCCGCCTACGCGAAAGGGCCGGCTCCGATAACTCGGAGCCGGCCCTTTCGCGGTTGCTGCTGGGGTGTGTTTAGCGGGAGCGCTGGCGGAGGCGCTGCATGTCGAGGATGACGACGGCGCGGGCTTCGAGCCGCAGCCAGCCGCGCTGGACGAACTCTGCCAGGGCCTTGTTGACCGTCTCGCGGGAGGCGCCGACCAGCTGCGCGAGCTCTTCCTGGGTCAGTTCGTGGGCGACCAGCACGCCGTCTGTCGCCGGGCGGCCGAAGCGGTCGGCGAGGTCCAGCAGGGCCTTCGCCACGCGGCCCGGAACGTCGGAGAAGACCAGGTCCGAGAGGGAGTCGTTGGTGCGGCGCAGGCGGCGGGCCAGTGCCTGCAGCAGCTGGGCGGAGACCTCGGGGCGGCTGCGGAGCAGGGCGTTCAGGCTCTCGTTCTTCAGGCCAGCGAGGCGGGTCTCGGACACGGCCGTCGCGGTGGCGGTGCGGGGGCTCGGGTCGAAGAGGGCCATCTCACCGAACAGTTCGCCCGGTCCGAGGATCGCCAAAAGCGATTCGCGGCCGTCGGGGAGGTGCGGCCGAGCTTCACCTTGCCGGAGACGATGAAGTAGAGCTGGTCGCCCTGGTCGCCTTCCCGGAAGACCGAGGCTCCGCGGGAAAGGTCCACCTCGGTGAGCTCGTCCGTCAGCAGACGGAACGCCTCGTCGTCGAGCGTGGCAAAAGGGGTGCGCGGCGCAGTACCTCGATATCCATGAAAACTCCTGACTAACTGTGTCGGCTGGGGCGCTTCAGCCATTGTTTCAGAATTTTGCGGCTTCTGTGACGTACTTGGCACCGGGACGCGCCAGAAGACGCGGCGGCGGCAGGCCCGGCGGGTGCAGCGCAGCCGCTCCGGTGCCGTTCCGGCGGCGGCCCGTGCCCCGCGAACTGTCAGGGTGCACCGGTAGAATGAGCCTCCTACCAGCCCCTAAGGAGCCCCGTTGTTTGGCTTGACCATCCTGGACCTCGCGTTGATCCTGACGTTGTTGTCCTACCTGATCTACGGCCTGCGCAACGGGTTCCTGGTGACCCTCGGCGGTATCGCCGGCTTCGCGGCCGGAGCCGTGGCCGCGTTCTTCGCGGTCCCCATCGTCAGCGACCTTGTCGGCGACCCTGGGTGGCGGCTCACCGCGATCATCGCCGCCACGGTGGCGTTGATGATGCTGGGCCACGGGCTCGGAACCATGATCGGCCGCCGCATCCGCAGCGTCGTCAAACCCAGCCCGCTGCGGTTCGCGGACCGGGTGGTGGGCGGTGGCGTCAACGTCGCCGTTTCTGCCCTTGTGATGTCCATACTGGCCTTCAGCATCAGCGCCCTCGGCGTCCCGATGGTGTCGCAGCAGTTGGCCGACTCCAAGGTGATCGGCTTCATCGACGGCGTTACCCCCACACCCCTCAAGGCGTCCCTCGCCCAGCTACGCTCCGCCGTCATCGGCGACGGCATCCCCACCCTGTTCGAGGGGATCGGCGGCCAGCCGGTCCCCGTTCCGGACGCCAGCACCGACACGCCCGCGCTGAACCGCGCCTCGGCGTCGGTCCTGAAGATTGCGGGTACCGCCTACCAGTGCGGCCAGAACCAGACCGGGACCGGGTTCGTGGTCTCCGCCGGGCGCGTGGTGACCAACGCGCACGTCGTTGCCGGCGTGCCCGAGCCGGTCGTCGAGGTTCCCGGCGGGGCGCGCTGCCCGGCCGGGTGGTCTACTTCGACAGCCAGCACGACCTGGCGGTCCTGGCCGTGGACGGTCTGCGGTCCGCCCCGCTGCAGCTGAGTTCCAACCTGCCCGCCGGCAGCCGGGCCGCGTTCGCGGGCTACCCGCATGGCGGCCCGTTCCAGTCCAAGCCGGCCGCCATCCGGGACATCGCCACCGTGCTGGTGCCGAACATCTATGGCAACAACGCCGCCCCGGAGGACGTCTACCGGCTGGCGGGCGACGTCCAGCCGGGCAACTCCGGCGGCCCGCTGCTGACCACGGACGGCCAGGTGGCCGGGGTGGTCTTCGCGAAGTCGACGTCGGAGAACTCCCTCGGGTTCGCGATCACGATGAACGACCTGGGACCGGTCGCGGCGAAGGCCTCCGGCCTGGGGGACCCGGTCTCGCCCGGGCAGTGCATCAAGAAGTAGGCCTTAGCCCGCGCCTTCGAGCCATTCCAGGCTCTGGCCGTGGGGCCCGGCCGCGGCCACGGGCACGCCGTCCTCCATCACGAGGAAGCGTCCCCGGAGTCTCGCTTCGTCCATCTCCGGAACCACACTGGACCCGTCCGGCTGCACGATGACCATGTGACCCTCGTTCGAGATCCAGTGGCAGCCCCGGTCCGCGGCGAGCAGGGCGATGGTGTCCCGGAAGCGCTCCCGGCCGTCCGCGTCCAGGTAGGCCATCACCGCGCTGTGGAAGACCACCAGCGCGGCCTCCGGCGGGGCTTGGTCCGCGAGGCTGACCAGCCGGTCATTCAGGTCGCCGGCCACCAGCCGCGGCGGGGTGGCGCGGGCGATGGCGATCGCCTGCCGCAGCCGCTGACGGCGGAAGTCCTGTTCGGGCCAGACCAGCGCCTCCAGCCACGCGACGTCGTCGGGATTGTTGACGTCCAACGGGTTCAGGTCGATCCCCGCCCGCCACACCACCTCCGGCACTTTGTGCGGCAACGGGACCGGACCCTTGGTGTCACAGCGCAGCACCGGGTAGCCGCCCGGCGCCGCGTCCGGCGGGTCCAGCCGCCTCAGGGCGCCGCCGTCGACGAATTCGTACCCGTACCGGTCGGGAAACAGGGTCAGCCCGGCGGAGGCGCCGACCTCCAGAAGGGCTAGGGGCCGGGCTTCAGCCTCGGCGATCCTGGCCAGGGAGGGCAGCAGGGTGGCGCAGCGGCCCGCCTCATTGGTCTGGGTTGAGCGCGCCAGAACCGTCCGGGACACCTCGTCCCAGTGCGCGTCCAGGAAGGCCCGGAACTGCGGGTACGGCCCGGTCACGGCCCCGGCGTAGCGCGCCGCCGCCAGCAGCAGCAGGGGCTGGCGCTTGGCGTGCGGCCATCGGTCGATGCGTTCCAGCAGGGCGGGGTCCTCGGCGATCTGCAGGGACCAGTCGGCGTAGCAGGGGAGTTGCCCGGAGCGTCGACGGCGCCGAAGTGCCGGTACCAGTCGGCCGTGGCGCCGGCCCCTGCCGCCGGGGTCATGTCAGGCCCGGCCCGCGTTCAGGGCCGCCAGGTAGTCCACGGCGAACCGGTAACCGAGGACGCCTGCGCCCGCGATGACCGCCTTGCTGATGTCCGAGAGGTAGGACGTGTGCCGGAACGGTTCCCTGGCGTGGACATTCGTGATGTGGACCTCCACCGTGGGGATCTGCACCGCGCTGATCGCGTCCCGGATGGCCACCGAGGTGTGGGTGTAGGCACCGGCGTTCAGGACGATGCCGATGGCCTTGCTGCGGGCGGCGTGGATGGCGTCAACCAATGCGCCCTCGTGGTTGGACTGGAAACACTCCACTGCCAGGCCATGGGCGGCGCCGGCCTCGACGGCGAGCCGTTCGACGTCGGCGAGCGTGGCCGTGCCGTACTTCTCAGGTTCCCGGGTCCCCAGCATGTTCAGGTTGGGCCCGTTGAGGACCAGGATGGTGCCGCGTCCGGCGGCGGTGTCGGTGGCGGCACCGTCGGTGCTGGACTCGGGGAGATCGCTTCGCTCATGGTTGACAATCTAGCGCGTCGCGGGCCTGCTGCGCCGCCAGTCGGTCGATCCGGCGCAGGGCGACGGCGCAGACGAGCAGGTATGGGGGAGCCCACCAGGGAACGGTGAAGGTGACACGGCAACCGCCGGGAACGGCGACGACGGCGTGACCGGTAGCGGCCACGCCGGCGACCGCCCAGGACCAGGCCCGGCTGTCCTCAAGGGAGCCGTCCTGGACGGAGCCCTCCTCAAAGGAGGTGACGGCGAACGGCAGGCTCACGCCCGCCACGGTCCGGACCTTGCCCCGGCTCCCGGCACGGAGCACGTATTCCGCGCCGGCGGGGCCTGACCCTTCCAGCTCCGCCCCGGTGATCGAAGGGCCCCAAAGCAGCCAGAACCGGATGTCGGTGAGCAGGCGCCACACCACCGGGGCCGGCGCGGCGATGGGGCGGGAGACGCTCCACCGTCTCCCGCCCACCAGCGCAGCAGCCCCGGTCCGCCCTCTCCCTGGCCGCCCTCTCCCGGGCCGCCGGCCGGTCACTTCTTCAGCGAGGCCGCAATCTGCGCCATCACGGTGTTGTCCGCCAGGGTGGTGGCGTCTCCCACCTCGCGGCCCTCCGCCACATCCTTGAGCAACCGCCGCATGATCTTGCCGGACCGCGTCTTCGGCAGTTCCGGGACGATCAGGATGGTCTTGGGCTTGGCGATCGGACCGATCTCCTTGCCCACGTGGTTGCGGAGTTCCTGCACCATCGCATCGCCGGAATCCACGGCGTCGCCGCGCAGGATGACGAAGGCCACGACGGCCTGGCCGGTGGTCTCATCCGCGGCGCCGACGACGGCGGCCTCGGCTACCGCCGGGTGGGACACCAGCGCGGACTCGATCTCCGCCGTCGAGAGCCGGTGGCCGGAGATGTTCATGACGTCGTCCACCCGGCCCAGCAGCCAGATGTCGCCGTCGTCGTCCTTCTTTGCGCCGTCGCCGGCGAAGTACATCGTCTCGAACCGGGACCAGTACGTGTCCTTGAACCGCTCCGGGTCGCCCCAGATGCCGCGCAGCATGGAGGGCCACGGCTCGCGGATCACCAGGTAGCCGCCGGCACCATTGGGGACGGACTCGCCCGCCTCATCCACCACGTCCACGGCGATGCCCGGGAGCGGGACCTGCGCGGAGCCGGGCTTGGTGGCCGTGACGCCGGGCAGCGGGGCGATCATCTGCGCGCCGGTCTCGGTCTGCCACCAGGTGTCCACGATCGGTGCGGGATTGTCCTTCTTCTCGCCGTTGGCTCCGGCGTTGGCGCCGATGACCTCGCGGTACCACATCCACGCCTCGGGGTTGATGGGTTCGCCCACGGACCCGAGGACCCGGATGGATGAGAGGTCGTACTTGCCGGGGATGTCCTTGCCCCACTTCATGAAGGTCCGGATGGCCGTCGGGGCGGTGTAGAGGATGGAGACCTTGTACTTTTCCACGATCTCCCACCAGCGGCCCTGGTGCGGGGAGTCCGGCGTGCCCTCGTACATCACCTGGGTGGCGCCGTTGATCAGCGGCGCGTAGGCGACATAGGAGTGGCCGGTGATCCAGCCGACGTCGGCCGTGCACCAGTAGACATCCGTCTCGGGGTGCAGGTCGAAGACGGCGCGGTGGGTGTAGGCCGCCTGCGTGAGGTAGCCGCCGGTGGTGTGCAGTATGCCCTTGGGCTTCCCGGTGGTGCCGGAGGTGTAGAGGATGAACAGCGGGTGCTCGGAATCGTGGCCGACGGCGGTGTGCTCGGCCGAGGCGGCGTCCACGGTGTCCGACCACCAGTGGTCCCGGCCCTCGTGCCAGTCCACGTCCTGGCCGTTGCGCTTGACCACGACGACGTTCTGGACCGTGTGGCCGGTGCCGTCACCTTCGTGGGCGAGGGCCTCGTCGACGGCGGCCTTGAGCGGGCTGGGCTTGCCGCGGCGGTAGGTACCGTCGGCGGTGACGACGAGTTTAGCCTCGGCGTCGTCAATTCGGGAGCGGAGTGCCTCGGCCGAGAAGCCGCCGAACACCACCGAGTGGATGGCGCCGATCCGGGCGCAAGCCAGCAGCGTGATGACCGCCTCGGGGATCATCGGCAGGTAGACGGCGACCCGGTCGCCCTTAACTATGCCGAGGGACTCAAAGGCATTCGCGGCCTTCTTCACTTCCTCGGTGAGCTGGGCATAGGTGTAGGTCCGGGTGTCGCCGGGCTCGCCCTCGAAGTGGATCGCCACACGGTCGCCGTTGCCGGCCTCGACGTGCCGGTCCAGGGCGTTGTACGCGGCGTTGACCTCGCCGCCGACGAACCACCTGGCAAAGGGCGGATCGGACCAGTCCAGCGTCTGCGTGAAGTCCTTGTTCCAGCTCAGCAGGCTGCGGGCCTGCTTGGCCCAAAATGCCGGCCGGTCGGCGTCGGCCTCCGCGTACTCGGCTTCGGTGACCACGGCATTGGCCGCGAACTCCGCCGAGGGGGCGAACTTCCGGTTTTCCTGCGACAGGTTTTCGAAGGCGTCGCCCTGCCGGGCGGGGACGGTGGACCCGGGGGTCTGCTGGGACATGGTGAACCTCATCATTCATCGATCCGTGCTGCGCGGACGCCATGCTCAACCGCTCCCGGTCCCGCCTGCGCGGCACCGGGCACCGGCCGGTCACGGACGTGCCTCGTGTGCTGTTCCGAAATACACCCTAGCGCCCGGGTCTGACAGAACGTGTGCCCCGTCACATCGACCGCCGCGAACGGTGTTTATTTAGCGCCGAGCGGCGCTCCGGTTCCGCTCTCCGCCGGGGGCGGCCGTGCCCTGGGAGGCACCCAGAAAGACTTCGCAATCTGGTGCTGGAGTGACGGCCGGTCAGCTAGTGATCGGTCCGGCACTTGGTTAGGCTGAGATGAAGTCGTGACATCCGATGGGGGCAAAGGGGACCGCTAAGGGTCCCTTTTTGCCTGCCGTTAGGCCGCACTGTCCAGGGTGCGGCCACGCTAAGGAGAACAGAATGAACGAGCAAGGCAACGGGCAGCTCCGCGCGCCCAACCGCACCGACGGACCGGCGGAGCAGCAGTCCTCCGTGCAGGCACCGTCCCACGGCAAGGCGGAGCAGCCGCGCTTCACCGTGGACAAGCCGAACATCAAGAACAACGAGGCTGTTGCCGGCCCGTTCACCGTCCGGGACCTCACCGTCTTTGGATCCGTCCTGGTGCTCTTCGTCGCCTCCCTGATCCCGATGTTCGCGGTCCGGTACAACCTCTGGAACCTGGGCAGCCTGTTCTTCCTGGGCCTCGGGATCCTCCTGCCGCTGATTGTCGCCGCGCTCTTCGTCGCCCGCCGGGTCAGCCCGGGCACCAGGCTCCGGATCGGCTCGCTCTCCGTGGATCAGTTCGGGTCCGTCGTCGCGAGCTTCAGCGTGGCGTTCTTCTTCCTGGCCGCCGCCGGCGCCTTCGTTCCCAGCATGCTGCTCGGCCTCATCGGCGCGCTCGGCCTCTTCACGGCCACGGTCCTGGCCCGCATGATCCCGGCGCTCGCCGGTGATTTCCTGCACCGCCCCGAGGCCCCAGCCCACGTCGTCGCCCGCGCGGCCGCCGCCCCGTCCGCCGCCCCCGCGCCCCTAAGGCCGCCAAGCCCGCCGCCGAAGGCCCTTCCACGAAGCCGGGCGCCGCCCTGGCCGGCTGGGCCAAGCGGATCACCCCTCCGGCGGCGCGGCAGCCAGCGCTGCTTCCGAACCGGCTCCGCGCGGGTACGAAGCGCACGACGCGGCCCGGACCGCCCGCCCGTCCGCCGAGCCCGCCACCCAGGCCCACGGCGTTGTCGCGCCGGCCGCTGCCCGGCCCGAAGCGGTCCACGCGCCTGCGGCTCAAGCGGCGGAAGCCACCGCAGCCCACCCGGCCCCGGCCGCAACCGCGGCGGCAGGGGCGGCACCGGCCGGGTCCGGCGCATCCGCACCCGCTGAATCCGCGGCCCCCGCCGGCAAGCAGGCCGACGCGGCCCCCGCCTCCGAGCAGACCCAGGCCGCCGCGGCGCCAGTCCCGTCCGCCGGTCACGACGCCCCGACGGCCCTCACGCCGCAGGTCCGCCAGCAGGAACCCATTGGTGCCACCGTGGATCCGGCCAGCCGTCCGGAGCAGGGAAGCGCCCAGCCCGCTTACGAGGCCTTCTGGTTCGCCGTCGCCCAGCCACGCACCGCCGTCGACGAGCGCACCGGGACCCCGTCCTTCGTGGTCGAGCCTGGCGGATGGGTGCTGGCGCTCGAAGACCGCGGCCACGAATTCCTCGTCCAGCACACGGACGGACGCGTCGGAGTGCTCCGGGACCTCAGCAACATCGAGCGCGGCTAGACCCGCCATGGCCGGCAGGGCGGGGAAGCAGACGGCGGCCGGGGCAGGCACCGGCGCGGCCGGTGCGCCGCGGGGTGCCTCCGGCGAGAGCATGCTGGCGCTCAAGCGCCGGGCCCGCCGCATCAACCGCGCGCTGGCCGAGCAGTACCCCTACGCTCACGCCGAACTGGACTTCCGCAGCCCGTTCGAACTCGTGGTCGCGACGGTGCTCTCCGCCCAGACCACGGACGTGACCGTCAACCAGATCACGCCGCTGCTGTTCGCCCGCTACCCGGACGCGCGCAGCCTGGCCGAGGCGGAACCGGCCGAACTGGAAGCGATCATCAAGCCCACCGGATTCTTCCGGGCCAAGGCGCGGAGCCTGATGGCGCTGGGCACCAGGCTCGTCGACGAGTTCGACGGCGAGGTGCCCGGCCGGCTCGAGGACCTCGTGACGCTTCCCGGCGTCGGCCGGAAAACCGCCAACGTGGTCCTCGGCAACGCCTTCGGAATCCCCGGAATCACCGTGGACACCCACTTCGGCCGCCTGGCCCGCCGCTTCGGGTGGACCGACTCGGACGACCCCGTCAAGGTCGAATCCGACGTCGCCGAGCTCTTCGAACCCCGCGACTGGACGATGCTGTCGCACCGCGTCGTCTTCCACGGCCGGCGGGTTTGCCACTCCCGCAAACCCGCATGCGGTGCCTGTGCGGTGGCCAACTGGTGCCCCAGCTACGGTGCCGGCGAAACGGACCCGGAGAAGGCCCGAAAACTCCTCAAGTACGAGCTGGCGCCCGGACAGGAAGAGCTGCTGGGGAAGCTGCTCGCCGAAACCCACCGGGCCGCGGAAATCCGGATGGAATCGCAGCGGAGGACGCCATGACGGCCCGGCAGGACCTGATCGATCTGGTGGCCGCCGTCGAGGCCGGAACCGCGCCGCCGCCGGACCCGCGCTGGCGCGAGCTCTCCGTGTCCCCGGGGGAGCGGGTGCGGCGCGCCGCGGTGCTGATGCTGTTCGGTTCCCTTGACGACGTCCCGGCCGCCTCCGTCAAACTGCTGGCCCCCGCCGACCTGGACGTCCTGCTGCTGCAGCGCGCCCAGACCCTCGATGACCACCCCGGCCAGGTGGCCTTCCCCGGCGGCGGCATCGATCCGGGCGAAACGGTGACCGAAGCCGCGCTCCGGGAAGCCGAGGAGGAAACGGGCCTGGATCCCGCCGGCGTCGAGGTCCTGGGCATCATGCCGGAGCTGGCCCTGCCGCGCGGGAATTTCCTGGTCACACCGGTCCTGGGCTGGTGGGCGTCGCCGTCGCCGGTGCGAGTGGTTGACTACGGCGAGTCGTCGCAGGTGTTCCGCGTGCCCGTGCGGGACCTGCTGGATCCGGATAACCGGATCATGGCCACCGTCAGCCGCGCCGGACAGACGTTCAAGAGCCCCGCCTTCGCCGTCAACGGCGTGGTGGTCTGGGGATTCACCGGGATGATCCTGAACCAGCTCTTCGACCAGCTGGGCTGGTCCGTCCCGTGGGACCGGACCCGCCTGCACGGGGTGGACGCCTAAACAGGCGTCGCGGACTTGTCCACCACCAGTCCGGTGGCGGCGTTTTCCCGTACCGCGGTGATCCCGGCGGCGGCTCCCTGCAGGCTGTTGTACAGCGGCGAGACGGCGACGACGGTGCCGTCCGGCGCCGTCAGCTTGAAGTAGTACGACTCGTTCCCTGCCGCCGCGATTTCGAATGTGCCAGCCACGTTGCTGTCCCTCGTTTCCTGCCTGCATCTCTAAGTGGTCCCTTCCGCCCGCCCGGCCGGAGGGCCGGGTGTTGACGGGGGACTTTGTGAACGTAACAAGGCCCCGACCGGCGCTGCAACGCTACCGCCGGGTACGTTACGCCGCGGGTCCCGGGGGAGCGGGGGCGTTCGCGTGCGGTCGCTACTTGGCGTTGTCGTAGGAGTCGACGACGGCGACGCTGACCGGGAATTCCACCGGGATCGGACCGAACAAGAGGTCCTTGGCCGCGGCGGCCGATTCCTCGATGGCACGGGTGCAGGCCTCGACGGCGTCGTCGGGGCAGTGCACCATGACCTCGTCGTGCAGGAAGAAGACCAGTTCCCCCACGGGTCCGCCGGCGGCGCGCATGGTGCGCAGCCGCCGTCGTAGTTCCGCCAGCCAGCAGGCTGCCCAGTCCGCCGCCGAGCCCTGCACGACGAAGTTGCGGGTGAACCGGCCGCGGGAACGGGCCAGGGACTCGGCGCGGCGCTGCTCCTCCGCGGTGGCCGAGCGCTGGCTGCGCAGCCACCGCTCGGATGGCGGCGGGCTGCTGCGGCCAAGGCGCGTGGTCACGGTCCGGCCTGCCTCTCCGTCGCGGGCGGCCTGTTCGACGAACCCCACCGCCTGCGGGTAGGTACGGGCCAGCTGCGGCATCAGCCGGCCCGATTCGCCGGAGGTGGCCCCGTAGATGGCGCCGAGCAGGGCCACCTTCGCCTTGGCCCGGTCGCCGCCGAATCCCTGCGCCGCGATGCCGGCGTACAGGTCCTTGTCCCGCGCGGCGTCGGCCATCCGGGCGTCCTGCGCGAGGGCCACCAGCACCCGCGGTTCCAGCTGGGAGGCGTCCGCGACGATCAGTTTGTGGCCCGGGTCAGCATGGACGGCACCGCGGATCTGCCGCGGGATCTGCAGCGCTCCGCCGCCGCGCGAGGCCCAGCGCCCGGAGACGACGCCGCCCACCACATACTCGGGCCGGAAGCGGCTGCCGGAGACCCAGGCGTCCAGCCAGGCCCAGCCGTTCGCCGTGTACAGGCGGGCCAGCTTCTTGTAGTCCAGCAGGGGCCCGATCACCGGGTGCTTCGCCTCCTTCAGTTCCCATTGGCGGGTGCTCTTGACCTCGATGCCGTTGCGGTGAAGGGCCCGCATGAGGTCCTGCGGGGAGTCAGGGTTCAGGGCCGGCGACTGCAGGAGGGCGCGCAGTTCAACGGTCAGGGCCTCGAGTTTGGCCGGCCGGTGTCCCGGGGCGGGACGGGGACCCAGGAAGTCAGCGAGGATCTGTTCGTGCAGTTCCTCGCGCCAGGGCACCCCCGCGTGCTGCATTTCCGCGGCGATCATGGCGGCGGCGGATTCGGCCGCGAGGAGGAGCTGCAGGCGCTGCTTCTGCCGGTCGCCGCGGTCCGGAGCGCCTGCCAGGGCTTCCTGCTGGGCGGCGTATTCGACCCGCAGCTGCTCGGGGAATGCCGGGGTGAGGCGGCGGGCAGCAGGTCATCGAAGAGGGCACCCTGGTCCGCCGGCGGGGGCGGGGGTTGCAGCATCCGGGGCGGCTGCTGCTCGTCCCCGTCCTGGGTGAGTTTTTCGGCCGTCCGCGCGTACGGCGTCTCGGCGGTGAATTCGGCGTGGGCGAGGATGGCCCCGCACAGGGTCAGGTCGTAGCAGCGTTCGACGTCGACGCCGGCGGCGAGAAGGGACGGGTACCAGTCCTGGGTGCGGAGCCAGATCCAGCGGGGCCGCTGCCGTTCCAGGGTGCGGACGACGCCGGCCAGGTCGGCGGCGGGTACCACGCGGATGTCGGGTGCGGCGGGATCCGGGGCGCCGTCCGGGGTAAGGCGTTGGAGGGCTGCGCCGTCGGGGTGGGCGGCGAGCAGCACATGCATGTGATCAATTCTGCCCTGTGGTCGGGGCCCGTCTGGTCACGGTGGTTTGGCCGGTTCTCCACATAGCACCCGGTTGTCCACATAGCAGCTCGGGGGGATCCCTTTCCGCCGCGCTGGTGGGGATGGTGAACACATGAACAGGCATGAGCTGACGAGTGTCCCTCCGGAGCGGTCGACGGCCGGGGCGCCGTTTCCCGGTCCGCCTTGGCAGGGCACGGGCGCCGGCGGCAGGAGGGCGGGTCCGGGGGACCGGTGGCTGCCGGACACCGAAGGGGCCGGCGGCGGTACCGAAACCCTTCTGGTCACCGCGTCCGAGCCGCTGCGCCTGGAGGTCGAGCGCATCGTGGCGGTTACCGGGCGGCAGCTGACCTGCGTCGCCGGAGTCGAGGAGGCGGCCGCCTACTGGGCCGCGGCCGGAGCCGTGTTGGTGGGCGGTGACATCACGGAGCTGCCCGACCGGCGGCGGGCACCCGCCGTGGTCGTTGGATTGAGCGGTGACGGGGACGGACTCTGGCGCCTGGCGGCCGCCGTGGGAGCCGAGCGCGTCGCGGTGCTTCCCGAAGGCAGCCCGTGGCTGGCCGAGTACCTCAGCCGTTCCGGGAGCGAAGAACCGGGCGGTCACGTCCTCGGCGTCGTTGGCGGCTGCGGCGGGGCGGGGGCGACCACGACGGCGGTCTGGCTGGCCCAGGAGGCCGCCCGCCAGGGCGTCCGAGTCCTGCTGGTCGACGGCGACCCCTGGGGCGGTGGCCTGGAGCTGGCGTTGGCCGCCGAGGAGGAGCCCGGGCTCCGCTGGCCCGACCTCACGGATGCCAGCGGGAGTATCGACCCGCTCACGCTGCACAGTGCCCTGCCGGTCATTGGGGGTTTCTCCTTCCTGTCGTGGCCCGGGAACCGGCAACAGGGACCGGCGCTCGGGGCCGCCGCTGCGGCGGTTGTATTGGATGCGGCCCGGCGCGGCTACGAGCTCGTGGTGGTGGATACCGGCCGCGGACGGGAGGCGCTTCGGGCGTTTGGTTGGGAGTGCGACAGGCTCCTCGTCGTCCTGCCGGCCCAGCTGCGCGCCGCCGTGGCCGCGGCCCGGCTCGTTCCCGAGCTGCCGCCGGTGGAGACCTCCCTAGTGGTTCGCAAACGTCCCGGCGTCGCCGTCGACGAGCAGCTGTTGGCGGAATGCGTTGGGCTGCCGGTGGCGGGCGTGCTGCCCGAAATCCGCGGGACCGCCGCCGCCACCGAGCTCGGCAGGCTGTTGGAGACAGGGAACCGGCGCAGCGTGCAGCGGTTTGCCGCGGCTGCGCTGGATGCTGCGAGCGCGGCGGTCCCGTGAGCGCCCACGCTGCGGCCGGTCCGGTGGACGCGCCAACCCCCGGGCGACGGTGGCAGCGGGAGTTCAGCGCCGGCCCCGACGCCGGGCTCCTCGATGCGGTCCGGACCTCCGTCCTGGCCGACGCCGGACCGGTCACCGCCTCTCGGGTGGCGGCCGCCGTTCAGGCAAGTGGACGGTTGCTGGGCACCGCCGGCTCGCTCGCCGCCGTGGAGACCATCAGCGCGGAGCTGACCGGGCTCGGCCCGCTGCAGCCGTTGGTGAGGGACCCTCTGGTGACCGACATCTTCGTCAACGGGCCGGCCTCCGTCTGGTTGGACCGCGGCCGGGGCCTGGAACGCGCACCGGTGACCTTCACTGGCGAGGCACAGGTCCGTGCGCTGGCAGCTCGGCTGGTGGCTGCCGGCGGGCGACGACTCGATGACAGTTCCCCGTGCGTCGACGTCCGCCTGGAGGGTGGATTCCGGGTGCACGCGGTATTACCGCCCATTTCCACCGCCGGAACGCTGCTCAGTGTGCGGATCCGCCGCGCGGCTGTCTTCTCCCTCGACGAACTGGGGCGGGCCGGCATGTTCGGGCCGCTGCTGCGGACCGTGCTGGAGCGGATCGTGGAGAGGCGGCTCAGCTTCCTGATCAGCGGCGCTACGGGCTCCGGGAAAACGACGCTGCTGGCCACCCTGCTGGGGCTCTGCAGTCCCCGGGAGCGGCTGGTGCTCATCGAGGACGCCGCGGAACTCAACCCGGTGCATCCGCACGTCGTGTGCCTGGAGTCGCGGCATACCAACATCGAGGGCGGCGGTGCCGTGGACCTGGGCGAACTGGTCCGGCAGGCGCTGCGGATGAGGCCCGACCGGCTCATCGTCGGAGAGTGCCGCGGGGCGGAGGTCCGGGAGTTGCTCACGGCCATGAACACGGGCCACACCGGAGCCGGCGGCACTATCCACGCGAATACCGCCGCTGCCGTGCCGGCCAGGCTCACGGCGCTCGGGGCGCTCGCCGGACTCGGCCCGGACGCCGTCCGCCTGCAGGCCGCCAGCGCCCTCGACGCGGTGGTGCACCTGGACCGGACCCGTCACGGACGGCAGGTGGCATCGGTGGGGCTGATGCGGGACGACGGTTCCGGACTTGTGGTGGCCACCGCCCTAGAATCGGCCGACGGCGCCGTGCGGGCCGGCCCGGCCTGGCCGGCACTGTCCGCCCGGCTCGGGCTGCCGGTCACGGCGGTCACTGGCCCCTCGCCGTCGGGGACTATGGGTGCGGAGGCGCCGGGCCCGGGGTTCTTCCAGCCGGGAACGACGCCGTGACCGTGCTGCTGGGGGTTGCCCTGGTGCTGGCCGCCGGGGTCTTGAGTGGTTCGGTCCGCCCTTCCCGGCGGCGGATGCGTGCGGCGCTCGCCGATCCATCGGCGCTGCCGGTACCGGGGCATCGACCGACTGCGCCCGGTACGGAAAGTGGCCCAGTCCGGAACGCCCTTCGGCTCCTTCATCGACGGCGTGACGCCGGTGCCGAGGAGGCCTCCATGACAGTCCTGGTGCAACAACTGTCCGCCCTGCTCAAGGGCGGGCGGTCCGTCGGCCGGGTCTGGGACGAGCTCTGGCTCCTGCACGGGGCGCGGTACGACGTCCCCGGCGCGGGCGCAGACCACGCGCCCGTTCCGACGGCCCCTCATCCTGGCCCCGCACCCGGCCGCTGGGTGCGCCCGCTGACCGGAGGCCGCCCGGGGGTGCCCACGCTGAGCGCCGGATCGCTGGAGCTTCTGTCCGCAGCCCGGGCCGCGGCCGGCCAAGGGGCTCCCGTTGGCGGGGCCATCCGCCGACGACTGGCCCGCGACGAGGGAACCGCGGCAGGCCACCGGCAACGGGCGGGACAGTCTGCGGAGCGGGGCGTCTGGCTGGAGCTGGCCGCCTGCTTCGACATTGCCGAGGCCAGCGGATGCCCCCTGGCAGACATCCTGACCCGCTACGCCGCACACCTCGAAGCCGGCGAGGACGCTGCCGGCGCCCGGCGGACCGCGCTGGCCGGTCCCAAGGCAACCGCTGCCATCCTGACGTGGCTGCCGTTTGCAGGCCTCGCGCTCGCCATGCTGCTCGGAGTCGACGCGGCAGGGATATTGCTCGGAACCCCGCTCGGCCTGCTCTGCCTGGCGGCCGGTGCCGGCCTCGCAGCGGCCGGAAGGATCTGGTCGGGCCGCCTGGTCCGCTCCGCCGAGGGGCACCGCTGGTGACCGCGCTCGCCGGGAGCCTTGGCGTTGCCCTGTTGCTCGCCATGGCCGCCACGGTCCTGTTCCTGGACCGGGCGATGCTGCCGCGGCGGTGGCTCTTTCAGGCGCGGCACGGAGCCGTGGAAGATCCGCTGTCCGGCCATGATCCGGGCGGCGGGCAGCCTCCGGAACAGACGGACGGTTTGCGGAATCCCGCCATGATGTTGGAGCTGATGGGGGCCATGCTCGACGCCGGTGCAGGCCTCGGCCGGTCCCTGGAGCTTCTGGCCGGCCGAGCCGACCCTGAGTTACGCGTCCACTTGCGACCGGTTGCTGCGGCCCTGGCCCTCGGTGCCGATTGGGACACGGCCTGGCGGGGCGCGCCGGGGATTCCGGAGGAGCTTGAGGCCCTGCGGGAGGCGTTGCGGTTCGCGGCGGTCACCGGGGCGCCTTCGTCGGCCATGCTGTACGCGCAGGCGGCCCGGATGCGGCGGCAGCAGTTCAGGGCCGCGGAGCGCCGCGCCGCCGCCCTCGGCGTGCGGTTGGTGGTGCCGCTGGGTCTGTGCTCCCTCCCGGCCTTCGTCTGCCTGGGCATCGTTCCGGTACTGCTGGCCATGCTTCCCTCGGGCCCCTGAAGCAGGCACCGGGCGACGGTTCCTCCACAGCCTGAGTTATCCACTTGGACGCATGCCGGCCTGTCGAGGGGGCGCCGCGGCGGAGAGATTGGAAGAAGCCGGCCGGTGCGCCGGACAACCCGAGAGGACTATCCATGAGCTTTCATCCACAGATCCCCGGCGCCCCGAAGGACGCCTCCGCTGACGCTGCGTCGGCAGAAGTCCGGGAAATCTATCCCGGCGCACGGCAGGCCCCTCCCGTCCGGAGCGTCTCGCCTCACCGCAGCCGGAGAAGCTCCTGGCGCGGTTCGGAGGCGGGAATGGCGACCGCTGAATATGCGATCGCGACCTTGGCCGCCGTCGGTTTCGCCGGACTGCTGGTCCTGATCATGCGCAGCGACGAGGTGCGGGGATTCCTGCTCAACGTGATTCGGGCCGCGCTGGCCCTGCCATGACACTCTGGCCGGACGGCAGGGCCCCGACGGATCGGAGGGTGCCCGCACTGCCGGAACGTCATGGTCCAACCGCTGCTCCCGGCGAACGTGGTGCCGTGACTGCCGAATTTGCCGTCGCGTTGCCGGCAGTGCTGCTGGTGCTGGGGCTGCTTTTGGCCGGGGCCGCAGCGGGACTGACGCAACTGAGGCTGGAGGAGGCCGCGAGGGCCGGTGCCCGGGCGTTGGCCCGCGGTGAGGACCAGGTGTCCGTGTCCGCCGTGGTCCGCCAGGTGGCCGGAGACTCGGCGAGTGCGGCGGTGGCCTCCGACGGCGGGTGGCTCAGCGTCACGGTGACCGGATCGGTCCGGGGCGCCGCGGGCAGGCTCGTGCCGTGGACATTGACGGCCCGGGCCTCCGCCCGACAGGAGACCAGCGACGGCGCGGCACTATCGACACCGACGACCGGGCAGCGGCCCGACACAGCGCTCAGCCCCATGGCTCCCTGGCCGCTCACGGGGGCGAGGCCTGCCATGTCCGATCTGCGTGGCCGGTCGGTTTCGTGACGGTGATGCGTATCCGGGCTTCCGAAGGCCTAGCCGGCGCTGTCCGCTGTGATCGGCCGGTGGGCATCGTGAAGGGGACGCTCCCCGGGATTCCGAAGGACACGGTCGCTCTGTCCGCCGTGTTAGTCCGGTGGTGGCCGTGGCGCGGACGCGCGTCCAAGGGGCCGAGCGGGGCTCCGGTACCGTTCTGGCGCTCGCCTTGGTGTTGGTGCTGCTGGTGGCGGGGACGGCGGTGGGGTTGCTCGCCCAGGCGGGGGTCCTCGCGTCACGGGCCGCCGCCGCGGCGGACCTCGCCGCCCTCGCGGCCGCCGATGCCGCACGCGGACTGGCACCGGGGGAGCCCTGCGCCGTCGCCGCGGAGGTCGCTGCCCGGAACGACGCCCGGATCAGCTCCTGCAGCATCGAGGGCGGCGACACGGTCCAGGTCGGCACCGAACTCCACACCCGGTCACCGTTCGGGACCGCGACCGGTCTGGCCCGAGCGGGCCCTCCCGCAGGGGAAGGCACCCCATGAGCGACCAGCGGCGACTGGCGCGCCGGCCCTTGGCACCAGTCGGGTGCTACTGGACGGCCGGCGCCTGCGGGGTTCCGTTCGGATCCGCCGGAGCAGTGCTGCCCCCGGTATCGGGGGCCATCTGGTCGGTGGCGTCTGCCAGCAGCATGCCGAGCAGGCGAACGGCGCCGTCCTTGTCGAGCGGGTTGTTCTTGTTACCGCATTTGGGCGACTGCACGCAGGACGGACATCCGGACTCGCATTCGCAGGCCTCGATCGCCTCCTTGGTGGCGGTGAGCCAGACGCGGGCCTTCTCGTAGCCGCGTTCGGCGAAGCCGGCGCCGCCCGGGTGGCCGTCGTAGACGAAGATGGTCGGCACTCCGGTGTCGGCATGGATTGCGGTGGAGACCCCGCCGATGTCCCATCGGTCGCTGGAAGCCACCAGCGGCAGCAGCCCGATGGCTGCGTGCTCCGCTGCATGCAGCGACCCGGGGAACTGCGGCTCGATGAGCCCGGCCCCGGTCAGGGAGCGGTTGTCCATGACAAACCAGACCGCCTTGGTGAACAGGTCCCGGGCCCCGAGTTCCAGGGGTTCCTCGCCGAGCACCTCATTCGAGATCAGGGCCTTCCGTTGAAAGGAGACCACCTGTGTCGTTACCTTCACATCGCCGAAATGCACCTCGACATCTCCCCAGCGCGTGGTCCGCTGGGTCTCCAGCACCTCGATCTGGGTTATGTCCCGGGCCGTCGTGTAGTAGTCGGGGTTCGCACGGCGCACCACCACGCAGTGCTCGGCCTCATTCAGGTCCTCGACGACGTAGCTCTCGCCCTGATGGACGTACACCGCCCCCGTATGTGCCTGGTAGTGCGTCTGCGGCGAATCCATGGTGCCCAGCAGCGAGCCGGTGTCCGCATCCACGATGCTCACGGGTCCGCCGCCGTCGGCCCGCAGGTTCACCATGGCGGCCGCGCTCTGCGGGTGCGTCCAGAACCAGCCGGCGGGACGTTTCCGCAGATAACCCTGCGCCACCAGCCGATCCAGGAGCCCCTCTGCCGTCGGCCCGAAGAGCGGGACCTCCGCCGGTCCCAGGGGCAGTTCCGCGGCGGCGGCGCACAAATGCGGGCCCAGGACGTAGGGGTTCGACGGGTCGAAGACGGTGGCCTCAACTGAGACGTCGAAAATCGCCTCCGGATGGTTCACCAGGTAGGTATCGAGCGGGTCATCGCTGGCCACGAACGCGGCGACGGCATCCTGGCCGGCCCGGCCCGCCCGGCCGATCTGCTGGAACAGCGACGCCCTCGTCCCGGGCCAGCCCGCCACCAGGACGGCATCCAGGCCGGAGATGTCGATGCCGAGCTCCAGGGCGGACGTACTCGAGACGCCCAGCAGCTCGCCGGACCGGAGGGACCGCTCGAGGGCCCGCCGCTCCTCCGGGAGGTACCCGGAGCGGTAGGCAGCCACGCGCTGCGGCAGGCTGGGATCGACTTCATCGAGGAGGCGTCTGGTGATGGAGGCGATGGTTTCGGCACCGCGCCGGGACTTGATGAACGCGATCGTCCTGATCCGGGAGGAGACCAGGTTCGCCAGGAGGTCGGAGGTTTCAGCCACGGCGGTCCGCCGTTCCGGGGCACCGTTCTCACCGCGCTGTTCCGTCAGCGCCGGTTCCCAGAACGCCACGGTGGTCGCCCCGTGCGGCGAGCAGTCCTCGGCGACTGCTTCGACCGGCGCACCGATCAGCCGGCCGAACGAGGTCCCGGGGTCCGAGGCGGTGGCGGATGCGGCGATGAACACCGGCCAGGACTGGCCTGTGCCGGTCCCGGCCTCCGCTCCGGAGTTGTAATAGGCACAGATCCGGCGGAGCCGGCGCATCAGGTTGGCGACGTGGGAGCCGAAGACCCCGCGGTAGCTGTGAGCCTCGTCCACGATCACGTAGCGGAGTCGGCGGAAGAACCGCGCCCACCAGGCGTGGTTGGGGAGGATTCCGAAATGAAGCATGTCGGGGTTGGCCAGGATCACGTTCGCGTGGTCCCGGATCCAGCGGCGGGAGGACGGGTCCGTGTCCCCGTCATAGGTCTCGGCCCGGACGGTGGGAAGTCCCAGCGACCGGATGGCGGCCAGCTGGTCCGCGGCAAGCGCCTTCGTGGGGGAGAGGTAGAGGGCGACGGCACCGTCGTCATGGATCTTTCCGGGGTCCGCGCGCACCCGCAGCTCGGACCGGTGCACGGCGTCGAGGGCGGGGAGCTGGTACGCCAGCGACTTCCCGGAGGCGGTGCCGGTGGCGATCACCACGTGCCGGCCCCCGTGGGCGAGGTCGGCGGCCCGCACCTGATGCCGGTACGGCTCGTGGATGCCGAGTCGGCCGTAGGCCTCAACCAGATCGGGGTGCGTCCACGCCGGCCACGGCTCGTTGACGGCCTCGCGGGCGGGGATGGTCCGCACGTGCCGGAGCTGTTCCGGGTCCGCGCCGCGGCCCAGCAGCGGGATCAGGGACTCGTGCGGATTCACTTCAACATTGTTTCACCCGGGCTCAAATCGGGTCCCGGGCTCACAAGGGGCTCACCCCACCGAGAGGTCGGCCCCTTCGTCGGACGAAGAGAGCATCAGGACATGGCAGACCGTGGTCCACCCCAGATGCGAGTAGAGCTGCTGGCCGTCCAGGGACGCCAGCAGCAGCCCGGCCTCTACGTCGTGCTCAAAGGCCTGCGCGGCGAGGGCCCGCATCACGAAGCTGCCCAGGCCGCGGCGTTGGAAGCCGGGTTCGGTCACGATCTTGTCGAAGACGGCGGTGTGGTCGGCGACGAACATGCGCCCGCTGGCCGCGACCCGGTCACCGGCGTAGACGACGGCGTGGTGGACACCGCCCTCCGTCGTGGGAACCCAGCGGAGGTCGTCGTCGGGCAGCCACGGGTCCTCGGCGTCCTGGGTTTCCATGTCCACGATCATCATGGTCTGCGACTGCGAGGTGACGTTCAGGCCGTGCCGGGCGGCCAGCCCGGTGTAACGGTCCACGTCGTTGGTGAGGATGGTGAGGATCCGGGCCGGCGCCTCGGCAGTCTTGGCGGCCAAGGCGGAGAACTCATTGTCGGAGGGATCGTGGGCGAAATACTCCCAGTCCCCGGTCGAGTCCGCCCGGAGGGCCGACGGAAAACGGCCCTCCCGTCCGGTCTCGTAGCCGCGGCATCCGGCCCAGCCGGCGACCCAGATCTCCAGGAGGTGGGTGGTGTCTTCAACCATCGCGTCCAGACTCATGGGATGAGAGTATTCCAGCCCCGCCGCCAGCAACAGGGTCCGGCCGGGGAGCGGGTGCTTGCTTACGCAATTGTGACCCGGGTGTCGGTCCGGCGCCGTGGCCGCCGCGGGCACGGGCGTCCTGCCACGCGGATGGGGCTCGTCGATCACGCGGGTCCAGGACCCCCTCCCGCGCCGGTCGGGCTTACCTGTCGCGCGGGCCCCGGGACCCCGTCACGAGGGCTGCGGACCCGCGTCACCAGAGTCGAGGACCCCCGTCACGAGGGGCATGGACCCCGCCCCGCAGGGTGGCCGCACCGCAAAGCCCAGTACGCTTAAAGGCGTGGCTTTGAACAAAATCGTCCTCTTTTACGGCTTCACCCCGGTGCTCGATCCGGAAGCGGTGCGCCTCTGGCAGCGCGCCCTCTGCGAAAAACACGGCCTCACCGGCCGCATCCTGATCTCCAAGGACGGCATCAACGCCACCGTCGGCGGCGAGATCGGGGCGGTCAAGCAGTACGTCAAGACAACCCGCGAATACCCGGGCTTCCGCGGCATTGACGTGAAGTGGTCCGACGGCGGCGCCGAGGACTTCCCCCGGCTCAGCGTCAAGGTCCGGGACGAGATCGTCTCCTTCGGCGCGCCCGGGGAACTCGAGGTGAACGAGGACGGCGTCGTCGGCGGCGGCACGCACCTGGCCCCGGAGGAGCTGCACACCCTCGTGGAGGCGAAGAAACAGGCCGGCGAGGATGTGGTCTTCTTCGACGGCCGGAATGGTTTCGAAGCGGAGATCGGCCGCTTCAAGGACGCGGTGGTCCCCGACGTCGCCACCACCCACGACTTCATCCGCGAACTGGACTCCGGCAAGTACGACGCGCTCAAGGACAAGCCCGTGGTCACCTACTGCACCGGCGGGATCCGCTGCGAGGTGCTCTCCAGCCTGATGGTGAACCGCGGCTTCAAGGAGGTCTACCAGCTCGACGGCGGTATCGTCCGCTACGGGGAGGCGTTCAAGGACCGCGGCCTCTGGGAAGGCTCGCTCTACGTCTTCGACAAGCGCATGCACCTGGAATTCAGCGACGAGGCGAAGACCATCGGCCGCTGCGCACGGTGCGAGGCGCCCACCAGCAAGTTCGAGAACTGCTCGAACCCCAGCTGCCGCACGCTGACCCTGTACTGCGCGGACTGCGCCTCGGACCCGGCCACCTTGCGCTGCCCGGACGGCTGCCCCGCCTGACGGCGGGCCCGCCTGACCGATGGGCGACGACGAGAGCGCCACGCCGACGGGCACGACGACGCCGCCGGCGCCACTAAGCAGGCGTCACAGCCGCCCCACCCGATAGGCGAAATTGGCCGGGGCGAGCGCCTCGACCTTGACCGTCAGGACCGAGTCCGCGGCCAGTTGCACCACGGTAACCCGCGAGGATCCGCAGCGCAGGCTCAGGTCCACGAGCGCGCTCTGCTTGTCGCTGATGGTGAAGGCCACCCGGCGGGTGCTCCGGCACGCCAGCGACAGGGCGTAGGTGCCGGCCGGGAGCCGCTCGGTGGCCTCGGTGCGGTCCGCACCGGCGTCGAGCAGCCCGGCACGGGACTGGAAGATCTGCGCGGTGGTGGCCGGCAGGATATCCCGGGCCCACTGCTCAAGCTCCGCCCCCATCACCGGGCGGTTCAACGCCGGGTCACGGCTGATAGCGCCGCCGGTGGGCGTCGCGGGGCCGGTCGCCGTCGTCCGGCTTCCGTCGTCGTACTGGTAATCGCAGCCGCTCAGCCCGCAGGCCAGGACCGCGGCGAGCGCGACGGCGGCGGGGCGGCCACGCGGGCGCCGCGGCGTCGGTGCCGGCGCGGTGGGCATAGTCCGACTCTAGGCCCGTGAACGCCCGGCTGCCAGAGCCCGGACGCCACCCGGGAGGACGCGCCCGGAGGACCTTACCGGGAGGCGGTCGCGGAGCACACCCCGGCGATGAACTCCAGTTTCTCCAGCACCGTCGGTGACAGCACGAACGGGTACAGGTCCTCCTCGCCCATGCTCCGGTTGATCTGGTTCAGGGCGATCGCGAGCGGCAGCCACTCGGTGTCCACCGTTTCCCGGAAGGACCTGCCGTCGGCCGCGGGGATCAGTCGATATTCGCGGGCAGTGTCCAGGGTGTCGCTGATATGCAGGAAGTGGGCGAAGGTCTCGGCGAAGTCCTCGTAGGGATGCATGGTGGCGTAGCGGGAGATGAACCGCTCGTTCCAGTCCTTTGGTGCGCCCTCGCTGTAGTGCCGGTCGATGGCGGCCTGGTAGTCCTCCGTGTCGTCGCCGAACAGCCGTCGGGCCACCGCGGTGGTGTCCGGGTCGGCGAAGACCAGTACGGTCTCGAAGTAATGGCCCACCTCGTGCCGGAAGTGGCCCAGCAGGGTCCGGTACGGCTCGTCGAGTTCGTTCCGCATACGTTCGCGGTAGCCGTCGTCGCTCTCGGCCAGGTTGATGGTGATGACGCCGTCGGCGTGGCCGGTCACCACGTGCTCGTGGGCGCTGGAGAGCAGGTCGAAGGCCAGGCCACCGTCGGGATCCTCGCTCCGGGGCACGATCGGCAACCCCAGGGCGTCGAGTTCGGCTACCAGTTGGCGTTTGGACCGCTCCGCCTTAACGAACTGTATGAGGCCCTTCGCGTCGTCGTCGTTGGGCCGGGTGCGGGTGAGCCCGCAGCTGAAGCACTCGCCGCCGCGCTCTGCGGCCAGCCAGGTGCAGGCCGCCAGCCCGGCGCCGGCGCACGGGAACCAGACGGTGTCGGCGTCGTCCCGGTATTCCCCCGCCGAATCGACGGTGACGACGGCGCCGCGGGGCCGGAAGTAGGCCAGCCGGGCGCCGCAGTGCAGGCACTCCCCGTTCTCGACGTACACGGCCGAGCCGCAGGAATCACAGGAGTGTCGTTTCACCTCCCGATCCTACGCTTCGGCCCCCGGCCCGGAGGGCTACTTCGCGGCGGACTGACCGCGGGCCTGACCGCGGCGCCGGAACGTGCCCGCGATGGAGAGCTTGCCGGAGTACTGGATGGAGCCGTACCGGAACAGGTGTGCGGCCAGGCGCAGGATCAGGACGCCCACCACCAGGAGCTCCACGATGATGATCACCGACTCCAGCGGGCTGAGGGTGCCGAACGCGTTCCGCAGCAGGCCCGTGACCGGGGCGGACATCGGGAAGTAGGTGAAGACCTGGACGATCGGTGCCTGCGGGTCGGAGATGATCAGGCTGATCGCGTAGAACGGCACGAAGATCAGCGCCATCAGCGGCCCGAAGATGGTGCCGGCGTCCTTGGTGGTGGGCATGACGGCGCCGATGGCCACCAGCACGCCGGTGAAGACGGTGAAGCCGCCCAGCAGCAGCAGTGCCCCCACCACCATGGGTCCGGGTTCGAAGGTGATGGTGGACAGGTCCAGGGCCGGGAGCGCCAGTTTGTCGCGGAAGAACAGGAAGCCCACCGCCACCGGTGTCAGCAGGACCAGGATCTGCACCGCGCCCACCATGAACAGCGCGGCCACCTTGCCAATGATCAGGGTGGTGGGGTTCAGGGTGGTCAGGATCATCTCCGTGACCCGGTTTTCCTTCTCCTCCAGGGTGCTGCTGAGCATCTGGTTGGAGAGCAGGATGATCGAGACGTAGAAGATGACCAGGAAAATCAGCGGCGGGATCGCGGAGCCGATGCCACCGGTCAGGCGGCCGTCCTTGAAGGTCTGCGCCTCGGTTTTGACGTTGCCGCTGGCCGCCGCGGTGAGCTGCGGGGAGCCGACGGCGGCCTGCGCCGAGACGGTCAGCAGCTGCTTGGCGACGGCGTCGTACTTGCCGTTCTCGAAGATCCCCCGGTCCGCGCCGTAGATCTTCACCGTCTGGGTGGCCGGTTCCGCAGGGAACGCGAAGTAGGCGTCGCTGCGTCCCTGTTTCACGTCGCGGATGGCCGTCTCCGGGTCCGAAGCTTTCGTGCCGCCGATGGCACGGGCGATGGTGTCCGAGACCAGCCGGGAGTCATCGGTGTAGGTGAACGAGAAGGACGCGGTCTTCTGCGCGTCGGAGCGGGCCTCGGTGGAGGAGTTGCTCAGGTAGACCAGGGCGAACACGATGGCGATAACCACCGGGATGGCCAGGGTGGCGATCCAGAAGGCGCGCTTCTTCAGCGTCCGGGTGAACTCGAACGCGATCACGGTGCGCAGGTTGTGCCGGGCGAACGGCCGGCGCGGCGGGACCGGGGCGGGGGCGGCCTTGGCGGGCGCCTCGGGGAGGGTGCTGTGGTGCGTCATCGGGTCCGGGCCTCCGCTAGTTCGTGCTGTTCGCCGTAGACCTTGATGAAGACCTCATCCAGGGACGTCCGGGCGCTGGTGAAGGAGCGGACCGCCACTCCGTGGTCGATCAGTTCGCGCAGCACGGCCGCCTCGTCCGTCCCGCCGCGCGGCGAGAGTTCGGCGTTCCCGCCGGCGTCGCTGACGACGTCGTAACGGGCCGACGCGGGCAGGGTACCGGAGTAGCTGAGCCGGTAGCGGGTGCCGCCGAACTGTTCCTGGACCTCGGAGACGGTGCCGTAGGCGCGGGCCGTGCCGTCCTTGAGCAGGATGACCCGGTCGCAGAGCCGCTCCACTTCCTCCATCTGGTGGGTGACCATGATGACGGTGGCGCCGGAAAGTTTCTGTTCGTCGATGATGTCCATCAGCAGCCGCCGGTTCACCGGGTCGAAGCCCTTGGTGGGTTCGTCCAGGATCAGCAGCTCGGGGTCGTTCATGATAGTGACGCCCAGCTGGACCTTCTGCTGCTGGCCGCCGGAGAGCTTGTCCAGCCGGGTGGTGGCCTTGTCGCCCAGGTCCACCCGGTCCAGGTACTCCCGGGACCACGCCCTGGCGCGGGACTTGTCCAGGCCCTTGAGCCGGCCGAAGTACACCATGACGTCCAGCACGGATTCCTTCTTATAGAGGCCGCGTTCCTCCGGCAGGTACCCCAGCCGGGCGCCGTCGCGCGGGCTGAAGGGTTTCCCGCCGATGTGCAGGGTGCCGGCGGTGGGCTGGTAGATGCCCAGCAGGGCCCGCAGCGTGGTGGTCTTCCCGCTGCCGTTGCTGCCCAGAAAGCCGAATGTTTCCCCGGCCCGGACGTCGAACGACAGGTCGCGGATGACCGTCTTCTCGCCAAAGTCCATGCGGAAGTCTTGAATGTGTACCAGCGGCTCCGGTGCCGCGCCCCCCAACGTCATGCGGCCATTTTAGCCGCCGGCAGCCGACGTGAGGTGCCGCGGGTTCCCCCGGCGTGGCCCGCGCAAGCGGTGCGGGCCCCAGCATGGCAGGCCGGCGCGGCCAGCCCGGGTCAGGCGCGGCCAGCCCCCGGGTCAGGCCGCGGGGGTCAGCTGGTAGGCGTAGATCAGCGGCGCGTCGACGCTGGAGGCGCTGATCGCCACGGTCCCGGCGGCCGGCACCTTGATCGTTGCGGTCTCCCGGCTGCCGTTGCAGGCCGCTCCCGCCTCCGCAAGCTGTTTGCCGTCCAGGCTGACGGCGAAGAATTCCTTGCCGCCGCCGTCGCAGCTCATGGTCAAGGTGTAGGTGCCGGCCCCGAGGGGGCGCTCTTCACCACGGGGGTGCGGTTGAGGATCTTCCCCGCATCCGACAGGACGATCCCGCTGGCGGAGGGGAGTGCCGTGGCCTTCCATGCGTTCGCATCCGTTGACTCCACCGATGTGACGGGCGCGCAGGCGGAGGCGCCGAGGACGACGGCGGCGCCGGCCGCCGCGGCGTACGCCCCGCGGAGCAGGCGGCGCGGGACGGGCATCGGGGAAGCAGTGGGCATACTTCCAACTTACCGGGTCAGCGGCAGGGCCGATGGCCGCCGGCCGGACCCTTGACCTTGACGCAGCGTCAAGATTTACCCTCGAAGAGACGGCCCGGCAGGGCCGCGGAGGGGACCAAAAGGAGGGAGCCGGGATGGAATGGTCCGTGCAGCAGCTGGCCAGGCTGGCCGGCACCACCAGCAGGACGCTGCGGCACTATGACGCCGTCGGCCTGCTCAAGCCCAGCCGCACCGGAAGTAACGGCTACCGCTACTACAACCACGCCGCGCTGCTCCGGTTGCAACGGATCCTGCTGTTGCGGGAACTGGGGCTCGGTCTGCCGGCGATCGCCGACGCGCTGGCCCACGAACAGCAGGCCGAACGCGCGCTCGCCGGGCATCTGCGCTGGCTGGTCCAGGAACGGGACCGCCTGGCCCGGCAGATCGCCTCGGTCCGGCGCACCCTCGAGGCAGTGAAGACAGGAGAGAACATCATGGCAGAGGCAATGTTTGACGGATTCGATCACACCCGCCACCAGACCGAGGTTGAGGAGCGCTGGGGCAAGGAGGCCTACGCCCGGGCGGACGCCTGGTGGCGGGGGATGGGCGGCACGGACCAGGACGCCTGGAAGCGGGCCGCGGAACAGCTCAGCGCCGACTGGCAGGCCGCGGCGGAGTCCGGTGCGGCCCCGGACAGCCCGGCGGCCCGGGAATTGGCCGCCCGCCACGTCCGCTGGCTTGCCGCCATCCCCGGAACCCCGGCGGCGGACGGCGGCGACGGGCTGAAGCCCTACGTCCTGGGTCTGGGGGAGCTGTACGTGGCGGATCCGCGGTTTGCCGCGAACTACGGCGGTGCTGCCGGCGCGGCCTTCGTCCGGGATGCCCTCCGGGTGTTCGTCGAGGGGCAGCCTTAGCCCGGCCGGTGAGCTAAGCCGGGGGTCCCGGACCGCGCCTAAACTTGACCGGTGACCTCCTCGACTCTTTTCACCGCCGGCAACACCCCCGATGCCCCGCGCAGCGACCTCCCGGACCTGACCGGGGCTCTCGCCCGCGACCTGCTCGCCATCGGCTACACCGTCGACGGGGTCGCCGCGTTCCTCGGTGAGGCCGCCCACGCCGCCCTGGCCCGGGACCAGCTCATCCCGGCCCTGATCGCCGTCGACGACGCCGTCGCTGCCGACCCGTCCGCCGCCGCGCTCGCCGCCGTCGTCCGCCTCTGGCTGCTGGCCGAACCGCAGACCGCTGCCGCCCTCGACGCCGCCCTGCCCTCGGTGCGCGCCGCCGGCCTCGCCGAACTCGGCCTCGTGGAGGCGGCGGAGGGCGGCCTGGTCCGGGCCGGCGTGGACCTGCGGCCTTACGGCTGGGACCCGGCGACGGATGAGGAAGGGCAGCCGAACGGGGGTGCCGACCTCTGGGTCGCCAGCGACCTGGCCGCGCACCAGAGCCCCGGCGTGCTGCGCCGCGACCACGTGCTCGGGATCGGCCAGGCATCCACCACCCTGGTCCAGGTCACCGCCCGGCGGCACGTGGCCCGGGCCCTGGACCTCGGCACCGGCTGCGGCGTCCAGACCTTCCACCTGCTCCACCACGCCGAGCACGTCACCGCCACGGACATCTCGGACCGCGCCCTGGCCTTCACCCGCTTCAACCTGGTCCTCAACGCCCGGGAGCTGCACCTGGACCCGAAGGACCTCGGCAGCCGCGTCACCCTGCGGCGCGGGTCGCTGCTGGAACCGGTCGCCGGGGAGGAATTCGACCTGGTGGTCTCCAACCCGCCGTTTGTGATCACTCCGCGCACCGCGGGGGAATCGACGGCGGACCAGTTCACCTACCGCGACGGTGGCCTGCCCGGCGATGAGATCGTCGCCGCCCTGGTCCGCGACCTCCCCTCCGTCCTGGCACCCGGCGGCACAGCGCAGATGCTGGGCAACTGGGAAATCCCGGCCGGCCAGGACTGGTCCGCCCGGCCGCAGCAGTGGGCCCCGAAGGCCGCCGACGTGTGGTTCATCCAGCGCGAGCAAGTGGGTCCCGAGCAGTACGCCGAAACCTGGCTGCAGGACGCCTCCGAGGGCCGGGACCGGGACCTGTACCGCCGTTCCTACGCCGCCTACCTGGACGACTTCGCCTCCCGCGGCGTCACCGCGATCGGCTTCGGCATGATCTTCCTGCGCCGTCCCGCCGGGGGAGCCGGGCCGGTGCTGCGGCGCTTCGAGGAGATCACCTACCCGATCGAGCAGCCCGTGGGGCCGCACCTCGGGGCGGCCGTGGAACGGGCCGACTGGCTTGCCAGCCACGACGTCGAGGCGGCGCACCTGCTCGTGGCCGACGACGTCACGGAGGAACGGCACCAGCGGCCGGGCGCCGAGCACCCCGGCGTGATCCTGCTGCGTCAGGGTGCCGGGCTACGCCGCACCAACCTGTTGAGCACGGAGCTGGCCGGCTTCGTCTCAGCGTGCGACGGCGAGCTCACCGCCGGGCAGATCGCCGGGGCGCTCGATGCCCTCCTGGGCGGGTACGAGGGCCACGACAGCGGCGCCTTCCGGCAGGGGCTGCTGGACGACGTCGCCAACCTCGTCCGGGACGGCTTCCTGCTCCCCGCCTGACCGGGTCCTGCCTGGCTGGTCCGTACCCGAATGGTCCGTGCCTGACTGTTCCGGGCCCGGGATGCGCAAGACCACCACGGCCACGGCCGCCGCGACCAGCACTCCCGCGGTGCCGGTGGCGAGGAAGCTGGTGCGGACCGGCAGCGCCGCACCGAGGAGGCCGCCGAGGGCCAGCGCCGCGATCGACACCGCCCGCGTCATCCCGCCAAGGATCGCCATCGCCTGGCCGCGCCCGGTCTCGGGAATCCGGAGGATGGTGATCGCCCCGAAGCAGGCGTTGAGGACGCCGCAGGCCGCGCCGGTCGCGGTGTAGGCGGCAAACAGCCACGCCACCGTGGGCACCAGCGCCGTCGCCCCGAGCAGGGCGGACGTCAGAATCATCGCCGCCAGCAGCGCCCGGAGCCGGTTCCGTCCGTTCCCGATCCGGCCGGCGAGAGCCGCGCCGGTGGCCATGCCCAGCCCGAAGGCCGCGGCCAGCAGCCCGTACTCGGCCTCGCTGGCGCCCAGTTCGCCGCGGGCCAGGAACACCTCGAGGACGTTGGTGGCCTCGCCGGCGACGATGAAGAACATGGCGCCGAGCACCAGCGCCCACACCAGGGTGTCCCGCCGGAGCAGTCGCAACCCGTCGAGCAGCGCCGGGGCAGGCCGCCCCGCGCGTTCGGCGGCCGTGCCGCGCCGGGTGCGGATCAGCAGGGCACCGGCTCCCATTGCCAGGTAGCAGCCGCCGGCCACCGCCACCACCAGCCCGGGGCCGCCCCAGCCGGTCAGCAGTCCGCCCGCGGCCGGCCCCGCCATGCCGGCGATCATGGTGGTGGCCTGCATGGTGCCCACGGCCTTGGGGGTGCGCTCCTCGCCGACAATCCGGGGCAGCAGGGCCTGCCAGGTGGGGCCCGCCACGGCCTGGGCCGCGTCCAGCAGGAACGTCATGGCAAACAGCAGCGGCAGGTTCAGGGCACCGTCCTGCAGGCCGAAGGCCATCCCCGCCACCGCGGCGGCGCTGGCTAGGGACGCCGCCGTCGCCAGCGTCCGTGAATCCCGGGTGTCCGCCAGCCGCCCGGCCCAGGGGGCCAGGAGGACCAGGGGCAGGGCGGAGCAGGCCAGGTAGGCGGCCACCAGCCACGGCCCGGCGCCGGCACCGTTGCCCGCGGATTCCCCCTGGAGCCGCAGCATGACGGTGACGACGACGGCGCCCATGCCGGCGGCGGCGACGAAGCGGAGCCGCTGGCGAGCAGGAAGTCGTGGTTGCGCCACAAAGGGGCGGCCGGCGCGGGAGCCTTATGAAGTGTTTGTTTCATAACTGGACGATAGGTCCGCACTGTGCGGGTGTCAAGCATTCCTTTCATAGTTTGGAAACCGTCGCTAGACTGGGGGAGTGAAGACAGAGAACCCGCCGGCGGATTCCGCCGAGGCGCCGGCCGGCAAGCGCAGGCCGCGCCCGGAACAGAAGGTGGAGATCACCGACCCCAAGGCCATCCGGGCCCTGGCCCACGCCGCACGGCTGGAAGTGATCTCGGAGCTGTACTCCACCCAGGTCAGCCGCACCGCCACGGAGCTGGCGGCACAGACCGGCCTGACCCCCAGCGCCATGAGCTACCACCTGCGCGCCCTGCAGAAGTGGGGGATCGTGGTACCGGCGGCCACCGCCGGGGACGCCCGCGAGCGCCGCTGGAAGGCCGCCGGAACGGACTTCACCATCAAATCCGGCGGCGGACCGGCCAGCCCGGAATTCGCCGTCCTCGACCTGGAACTGGACGCCTACCGCCGACGGGTCAAGGCACACGCCGAGGCCCGGGATGAGCAGCGGCGGCGCGGCGAAACCGGGGAACCGCCCGCCTCGGTGGTGCTGGCCAGCAACCTGCTCTACCTCACGCCCGACCAGCGCGCCGAGCTGACCGACCGCATCTTCGGGCTGCTGCGCGACTACGAACTCGAGGCGCCGGACGCAATCCCGGACGGGGCCGTGCGGATGGCCACCATGTGGTCGATGATTCCCGACGACCGCGGCGGCCCCGCGGCCGACTGACCGGCGCCCCGCCCGGTGCCCTCTGAAAGCCCCCGACGACCGGAAGAGTGTCCGTGACTGCACCGCTTGCCCCCATCCACGTCGACGAATACCTGCCGCACCCGCCGGCGGCCGTCTGGCGCGCCCTGACCGAGCCGGCCCTGATTGCCGACTGGCTCATGGACAACGACTTCAAACCCGTCGTCGGCCACGAGTACACCATGCGCGGGACCCCGGTCCCGGCCGTCGGCTTCAGCGGCCTGGTCGCCAGCCGCGTCCTGGAGCTCCGGGACGGGCGCCTGCTGCGGATCTCCTGGCGGGACGCGGAGGCGGGCAACGACCTGCAAAGCACCGTAACCTGGACCCTTGCCCCGGAGGGAACGGGGACGCGGTTGTCCATGATCCACGAGGGATTCAACCCCGCGGAGCCCAGCCACGCCGTCGCCCACCGCATCATGTCCGGAGGCTGGCAGGGCCACCTGCTGACACGGCTGAAGGACACCCTCGGCCGCATCGCGCCCTAGCCTCACGGCGGCGGCGGCGCGGGTCCGAAGCCGCCGCGCATTTGTGCATCAATGCGCGGTATTCCGCAAAATATGGTGAACTAGGCGGATATGGGCGGTTCTGCCCGAGCAACCTTTTTCTGTAGGAGCACCGTGCCAAGCAAGGCCCCCACCGGCAAGAAACTCGTGATTGTGGAGTCTCCGGCCAAGAGCAAGACCATCGCCAAGTACCTGGGCGAGGGCTTCATTGTCGAGGCCTCCATCGGTCACATCCGTGACCTCCCGCAGCCCTCGGAGCTCCCCGCGGAACTGAAAAAGACCTCGGTGGGCAAGTTCGCCGTCGACGTCGACCACGACTTCAAGCCCTACTACGTGGTGTCCCCGGACAAGAAGAAAAAGGTCGCCGAACTCAAGGCGCAGCTCAAGGGCGCCGACGCGCTCTACCTCGCAACCGATGGGGACCGCGAGGGCGAGGCCATTGCGTGGCACCTGCTGGAGGTCCTCAAGCCGAAGGTCCCGGTGTACCGGATGACCTTCGGTGAAATCACCAAGGAAGCCATCCACCGCGCCATGGACAACCTGCGCGACGTGGACCAGGACCTGGTGGACGCCCAGGAAACCCGCCGCGTGCTGGACCGGCTCTACGGCTACGAGATCTCCCCGGTGCTCTGGCGCAAGGTGGCCCGCGGGCTCTCCGCCGGCCGCGTGCAGTCCGTCGTGACCCGCATGGTGGTGGACCGGGAACGCGAGCGGATGGCCTTCAAGGCCGCCTCCTACTGGGACCTGACCGGCCAGTTCGGCACCGACGCCGCCACGGCGTCCTCGTTCAAAGCGAAATTGGCGTCCGTGGACGGCTCCAAGGTCGCCAGCGGCCGGGACTTCAACGACGACGGCGAGCTCACCGCCCGCGGCGTGGTCCACCTGAACCAGGAACTCGCCCTGTCCCTGGCCTCCGGCCTGCAGGAGGCGGAATTCCGCGTCCGCTCCGTCGACACCAAGCCCTACACCCGCCGCCCCACGGCGCCGTTCACCACCTCCACGCTGCAGCAGGAGGCCGGCCGCAAGCTGCGCTTCTCCTCGAAGAGCACCATGCAGGTGGCCCAGCGGCTGTACGAAAACGGCTACATCACCTATATGCGTACCGACTCGAACGCGCTGAGCAACGAGGCCATCACGGCCGCGCGGCGCCAGGCGTCCGAACTGTACGGCCCCGAGTACGTCCCGGCCTCGCCGCGCGTGTACAGCGGCAAGGCCGCCAACGCCCAGGAGGCGCACGAGGCCATCCGTCCCGCAGGGGACTCCTTCCGCACCCCGGCGCAGGTGGCCAAGCAGCTCTCCGGCGACGAGTTCCGCCTCTACGAGCTGATCTGGAAGCGCACCGTCTCCTCCCAGATGGCCGACGCCAAGGGTTCGACGGCGACCATCCGCCTCGGCGCGATCGCCACCGACGGCCGGGACGCCGAATTCTCCGCCTCCGGCACTGTCATCACCTTCCCGGGCTTCCTCGCCGCCTATGAGGAAGGCAAGGACGAGAGCCGCGGCGACGACGACTCCGACGAGGCCCGCCGGCTGCCGAACGTGGCCAAGGACGACATCCTCACCGCCGCGGACATCACCGCCGTCGGCCACGAGACCTCGCCGCCGCCGCGCTTCACCGAAGCGTCGCTGACCGCCGAGCTGGAGAAGAAGGGCATCGGCCGCCCGTCGACCTACGCCTCCACCATCTCGACCATCCAGGACCGCGGCTACGTCCGGAAGCAGGGCTCCGCGCTGGTCCCGAGCTGGATCGCGTTCTCCGTGGTCCGGCTGCTGGAACAGCACTTCCACGACTACGTGGACTACGACTTCACGGCCGACATGGAAGCGGACCTGGACAAGATCGCCAACGGCCAGGAGGCCGGCCCGTCCTGGTTGAAGCACTTCTACTTCGGCGCCGACGCCAAGCCGGGCCTGCTGAGCATCGTGAACAACCTGGGCGAGATTGACGCCCGCGAGATCAACTCGATCCCGATCACGGACGGCATCACCCTGCGGGTGGGCAAGTTCGGGCCGTATCTGGAGAGCTCCGTTCCCAGCGTGGACCCGAAGACCGGCGAGGTCGTCGAGTCCGCCCGCGCCAACGTCCCCGAGGACCTGGCCCCGGACGAGCTCACCGCCGCCAAGGCCGTGGAGCTCATGGAGACCGCCGCCCCCGAGGAGCGCGTCCTCGGCGAGGACCCGCACACCGGCCACACGGTGGTGGCCAAGAACGGCCGCTACGGCGCCTACGTCACCGAGATCATCCCCGAGATGACCGAGGAGCAGCTGGCCAGCCTGCCGGTGGAGTACTACAAGAACGGCAAGCCGAAGCCGCCGAAGAAGCCGGTCAAGGCCAAGCCGCGCACCGGCTCCCTCTTCGCCTCGATGACCGTGGACTCCGTGACCCTGGACGAGGCCCTGCAGCTGATGAGCCTGCCGCGCGTCGTGGGCCAGGACGCCGAAGGCACCCCCATCACGGTGCAGAATGGCCGGTTCGGCCCGTACCTGAAGAAGGGCACGGACTCCCGCTCGATCGGCTCCGAGGAGGAGATCTTCACGATCACCCTCGAGCAGGCGCTGGAGATCTACTCCCAGCCCAAGCAGCGCGGTGCCCGTGCCGCGGTGCCGCCGCTGGCCGAGTTCGGCCCGGACCCGGTCTCGGAGAAGAACATCGTGGTGAAGGAAGGCCGGTTCGGCCCGTACATCACCGACGGCGTCACCAACATCACCGTCCCGCGCAGCACCTCCGTCGAGGAGCTCACCCGGGAACAGGCCGTGGAACTTCTGGCCGAGAAGCGCGCCAAGGGCCCGGTCAAGCGCAAGCCGGCAGCCCGCAAGGCACCGGCCCGGAAGGCCGCGGCCAAGAAGTAGGTCCGGGGGTTCGGGGCTTCGCGTCCGTGGCCGTCCGGCTCGCGGGTGCGGTGCGGGCTCGCCGTCTGGAAACAGCGACGGCGGGCCGAACCTGCGAGCGGAAGCAGGCCTCGCCGGGGACGGACGGAGCCGCGGCCGCCGTCGTCGGGAATTGCGCCCCGGGCCGCAAAGTGATCGAGTGGGACAATGACTGAACAGCCCACACCCATGGATTCACAGCCGCTCAACGACCTCGAGGAGAAGCTCGCCAGGGGCGAACAGCCGGACGCCAACCCGGTGGATGTCATCCTGTCCTTCCTCAACAACGAGGTCTACATCGTCAGCTCGGATACCCTGGAGGGCCCCGACTCGCAGGTGGAGCCGCTGGTGCTGGCCAACGCCTCGGGCAATCCGGTGCTGGCCGTCTTCTCCCACCCCAGCCGCGTCACGGAGCAGTACCTCGCCGCCGCGCCGAACATCCTGGGAACCCAGGGCGCCGCGATCCTCGGCAACCTCGGCGACGAGCTCGGGATGGTCATCAACCCCGGCGCCGCCTACGGCTTCGAGATCGACCCGGAGGGTGTGGCCAACATCCGCCGCGATTTCAAGCCCGCCGACGAGGACGAGGCCGGCACCGAGGCCTAAGACCCGGCACCCACCAGCGCCCGCGGACCGGCAGTGGTCCGCGGGCGCGGCTCTTTAGGCGGCCGGTACCCGCCGGGCAATAATGTGCCTATGCGACTAGGCGTACTCGACATAGGGTCCAACACCGTCCACCTTCTCCTCGTGGACGCCCATCCCGGTGCCCGGCCGGTGGCCTTCGCCTCGCATAAGCGCTCCCTCTCCCTGGTCCAGCACCTGGACGGTGACGGCAACATCAGCGACGAGGGCCAGAACGAGCTCGTGGAGTTCGTCCTCGAGGCCTGGGAATTCGCCGCCAAGCACAAGGCCGAGGACCTGCTGGCCTTCTGTACCTCCGCTATCCGCGAGGCCACCAACGGCAGCGAGGTGCTGGCACGCGTCAAGCACGAGACCACCGTGACGCTGCGCGAACTCAGCGGCAGCGAGGAAGCGTCCATGACCTTTTTCGCCGTGCGCCGCTGGTACGGGTGGGGTGCCGGGCCTATGCTCAACCTGGACATCGGCGGCGGCTCCTTCGAAATGGCCTACGGCGAGGACGAGCTGCCGGAGCTGGCCATGTCCGTCCCGCTCGGCGCCAGCCGCCTCACCCGCGACTGGCTCACCGAGGATCCGCCCTCCGCCAAGAGCGTCAAAGAACTGCGGAACTACATCCGGGAGACCCTGAAACCCGTCGTCAAGGAGTTCCAGAGCCTGGGCCGGGCCAACCACGTGGCCGGCACCTCCAAGACGTTCCGGTCGCTGGCCCGGATCGCCGGGGCGGCCCCGAGCGGCGCCGGCCCCTACGTCAAACGCGAGCTCTACGCCACGGACCTGGGTCTCTGGGCTCAGCGCATCTCCGCCATGGAAATCGAGGACCGCCTGCACCTGCCCGCCGTCTCAGAGGCCCGGGCACCCCAGCTGCTGGCCGGCGCGCTCGTGGCGGAGGCCGCCCTGGAGATGTTCGAGTTCCCCAGCCTGGAGATCTGCCCCTGGGCGCTCCGCGAAGGCCTGATCCTCCGCCGGCTGGACCAGCTGGTCACCGAGGGGCCCCTGGAGCCGCCGCCCCATGTAGCCCTGGCCAGCCAGCCCGCCGAGCTGCAGGCCCCCGACGACGAGTCCCCGGACGACGAGGGCAAGAACTCCGCCGACAAGGACGACGACGAGCACGACGACTCCGACGACGACTCGGACGACGACGACAAGAAGGATGCCGCCAAGAAGAACAAGGAGCACGACGGCGATAAAAAGGACGGCCACAAAAAGGGCAACGGCAAGAAGGACAAGAAACACTAGCCGCGCTGTCCCCGCCCGAGAGGGCACCGGGCCGTCGTCGTCGGCTCCGCTCCGAAGCATTCTTTAACGCGAAAGCACCGGCCGTCGCTCGCGGGAAAATGGGGGAAACCCGCTGCTGACGACCGGTGCCGGGGCAGGCATCCGCATGCCTGCTGCATCACTCGCACCCTCTTGATGAGGTACTAACTACGGTAGGGGCCGAGGATGGGAGCAAGCTGGCCCGAAGTTGTGAGCTGGCTGTGAATCGGGGCCGACTGCAATGATGGGGGCATGAGCAACCGAATCGCCTTCCTGGGCTGTGGGTCAATGAACGAGGCAATCCTGGGCGGACTGATCGCCGGCGGGACCGATCCCGCGGACATCGTCGCCACCGTGAGGAGGGCCGAGCGGGCCGCGGAACTGGCGGAACGGCACGCCGGTATCACCGCGATCGCCGGTGAAGAGGAACCCGAGAACAACGTGCAGGCTGCCACCGGCGCCGACGTCGTGATCCTCGGCGTCAAGCCCGTGGGAACCGCCGCGCTGGCCCGGGAGATCAGCGGGGCCCTCTCCCCGGACACGCTGGTGGTCAGCGTCGCCGCGGCCGTGTCCCTGGAACAGCTGGAGGCAGCGCTGCCGGCCGGCCAGCCCGTGATCCGCACGATGCCCAACACGCCCGCCCGCCTGGGCCGCGGCGTCGTCTCCGTCTCCGGCGGGACCCACTGCTCGGCGGAACAGCTGCAGCAGGCCAAGGACATCTTCGCCGCCGTCGGCACCGTCGTCGAGATCCCGGAATCCCAGGTGGACGCGCTCTCCGCCGTCAGCGGCTCCGGCCCGGCGTACGCCTTCTACCTTGCCGAGGCGATGGCCGCTGCCGGCGTCGAGCTGGGCCTGGACCCCGAGCTGTCCAAGCTGCTGGCCCGGGAAACCGTGGCCGGCGCCGGCCTGATGCTCGCCGAACCCGGCGCCGACCCCACCGCCCTGCGGATCGCGGTGACCAGCCCGAACGGTACGACCGAACGCGCGATCGCCACCTTCGACGAGCAGGGGCTGCCCGGCATCATCGCCGCCGGCGCCCGGGCCGCCGCGGAGCGCGCCGCCGAGATCACCAAACAGCTGGGCTGACATCCAACCCCACCCGCCCACGGACAGGACAGCACGCATGGAACTGCACATCACCGGCGACGACGCCGCGGACAAGCTGCTCAGCGACGACGCCTTCGCCCTGCTCACCGGCATGCTGCTGGACCAGCAGGTGACCATGGAGTCGGCCTTCGCCGGGCCGGAGAAGATCCGCACCAGGATCGGATCTCTGGAGCCCGGCACCATCGCCGGCTACGACCCGCAGGGTTTCGTCGAGGTCTTCAAGGAAAAGCCCGCCGTGCACCGGTTCCCCGGCTCCATGGCAGGGCGGGTCCAAGCGCTGGCCGAGACCGTGGACAAGGAGTGGGGCGGGGACGCCACCGCGATCTGGACCCAGGGCGAGCCCGACGGCGCCGAGGTGCTGCGCCGGCTCAAGGCCCTCCCGGGATTCGGCGAACAGAAGGCGAAGATCTTCCTGGCGCTGCTGGGCAAGCAGTGCGGCCTCAAGGCCGAGGGCTGGCGCGAGGCCGCCGGTCACTACGGCCAGGCGGACGCCTACCTGTCCGTGGCGGACATCGTCGACCCGGACTCCCTGGTCAAGGTTCGGGCCAGCAAGCAGGCCGCGAAGGCCGCGGCGAAGGCGGCCAAGAGCACGGACTGACGGACGGGGCCGACGTCGGCGTGGGCGGGGCGGCGCCCCGAGCCGACCGCCGTCGGCGGGTCCGGGTCGCCCGACGTCGTCCGCCGTCGGCCCCTACGGCCGGGCGGCGAACCGTTCCAGCAGGTCCACGTGGCCGGAGACGATCAGCATGTCCCGGGCGGAAACCTTGGTCTCCGGCCGCGCGTAGGTGAAGTCCTCGCCGGGGGACTTCACGCCCACGATCGTCACGCCGTACTTGGACCGGACCTTGGACTCCTCCAGGGTGAAGCCCACGGTCTCCCGCGGCGGGTACATCTTGACGATCGCGAAGTCGTCGTCGAACTCGATGAAGTCCAGCATCCGGCCGGAGACCAGATGCGCCGCGCGGACGCCGGCGTCGGCCTCGGGGTAGATGACGTGGTTGGCGCCAATCCGGGTGAGGATCTTGCCGTGCGAGGGCGTGATCGCCTTGACCCAGAGGTGCTCGATCCCGAGATCCACCAGGTTGACTGTGATCAGCACGGACGATTCGATCGAGGTGCCCACGCCCACGACGGCGGAGCTGAACTCCTGCGCGCCGAGCTGGCGGAGGGCATCGATGTTGGTGGCGTCGGCCTCCACCACGTGGGTCAGGACGCTGGACCACTTCTGCACCAGGGTGCGGTCGCGTTCGATCGCCAGCACCTCGCGGCCCTGCTTGACGAGCTGTTCGGCGGTGGACGCGCCGAAGCGGCCCAGCCCGATCACCAGGACCGGGGCATTGTGGGCGGGGCGGTTGACGGCGCCTGAGGAACTAGCCAATGATCGGTCTCTCTTCCGGGTAGTGGTACAGCTGGCTTCGCTGGCGCAGGGCCAGTCCGGCCGCGAGCGTGACGGTCCCGACGCGGCCGGCGAACATCAGCACGGTGAGGACATAGACGCCTGCCGGCGGCAGTTCGGCGCTGAGGTTGGTGCTCAGGCCCACCGTGGCGAAGGCGGAAATTGTTTCAAACAGGACCCGGTCAAGGGTGGCGCCGCTGATCTGCAGCAGCAGGAGCGCGGACACTGCCACCAGGGTTGCTCCGGCGACGATCACCGAGATGGCCACCCGCATGGTGCCCTCCGGGATGGTGCGGCCGTAAATCTTCACGTCGGCGTCGCCGCGGGCCTCGGCCACGATGGCCAGGAACATCACGGCGATGGTGGTGACCTTGATGCCGCCCGCCGTCGACGCCGAGCCACCGCCGGCGAACATCAGGGCGTCGCTGAGCAGCATGGTGGCCGAGTCCATGTGGTTCTGGTCCACCAGGTTGAAGCCGCCGGAGCGGGTCATGACGGAGGCGAACAGCGAGTGCGTGATCTTGTCGCCCACGCTCATGCTGCCGATGGTGCGGACGTTGTTCCACTCCAGCAGGCCCCACAGGACGGCGCCGGCGGCCAGGAGGATCAGCGAGACCTGGATGGTCAGCTTGGTGTGCAGGTTCCATTTCTTCCAGTTCAGGCCGTTCTGCTGCAGCACCATCACCACCGGGAAGCCCAGGCTGCCCAGGAAGACGCCCACCATCAGCGGAACCAGGATCCACAGGTCCGTCTCGTAGGGCACGATCCCGTCCGAATGCGGCGTGAACCCGGCGTTGTTGAACGCGGAGATGGAGTAGAAGATCCCGTGCCAGAGGGACTGGCCGAAGCTTTCGCCCAGGGACAGGAACCGCGGCACCAGTGCGGCGGCGAGCACCGCCTCGATCACCACGGAGGTGACGATCACGATCCGCAGCAGCGCGCCCACCTCGCCGAGCCGGCCGGCGTTGTTCATGGCCTCCTGGGCGATGAGCTTGCCGCGGACGCCGAGCTTCTTGCTCACCACCAGGGCCAGCAGGGACGCCAGGGTCAAGGTGCCGAGGCCGCCCACGAAGATTCCCACCAGGATCACGAGTTGCCCGAAGAAGGACCAGTGCGCGGCGGTGGAGACCACGGTCAGGCCGGTGACGCACACCGCGGACACGGCGGTGAACAGAGCCTGGTGCAGCGGCGTGACCTGGCCCGTTGCGGAGGACACGGGCAGCGACAGCAGGGCGGTGAAGGCCAGGACGACGACGGCGAACGCGGTGACCGCCAGGCGTGCCGGAGACGTGTTCGCGATGTCGTCCACGAAGTCGCGCAGCCGGGTGAGGACCCACAGACCTTCCCGGTCCGGCTGGCCGGGGTGCCAGCTGGCCGGGTGGGTTGACCTCGACTGGCTTTGCTTCATGTTCGGTTTGTCCTCGGTTGAAACGGCGTCCACAGTAGTAAACCACTATATTCCGCGGCAGGACGGGGAGGCGGTGTCCGCTCCGGTAGCCTGTGAGGGATGACTTTCCTGCCCGGACTCGCCCAGGCCGCATTACCAACGACGGTGGTGTGGGACTCCGCTATGACGGCATACAACTTCGGCCACAGCCACCCCATGGCGCCGGAGCGGATGGAACTGACCGCCCGGCTGTCCCGGAGCCTCGGCCTGCTGGACCTCGACCACGTCACGGTGGCCGCCCCGGAGGTCGCCACAGACGCAGAACTCGCCGCCGTCCACAGCGAGGACTACATCGCCGCCGTCCGCCGCGTCAGCGCCGATCCCGCGACCCCGGACGAGAAGCGGGGCCTCGGGACCGAGGACGACCCCGCCTTCGCCGGGATGCACGAAGCCAGCGCGCGGCTGGCCGGCGGCTCCCTGCTCGCGGCCGGTGCCATCCTGGACGGCAGCGCCGTCCGCGCCGTCAACTTCGGCGGCGGCATGCACCATGCCTCCCGTGAGCGGGCCAGCGGCTTCTGCATCTACAACGACGCCGCCCTCGCCATCCAGCGGCTGCTCGACGGCGGAGTGCAACGGGTGGCGTACATCGACGTCGACGCCCACCACGGCGACGGGACGCAGAGCATCTTCTGGGACGACCCGCGGGTGCTCACCATTTCCCTGCACGAGACCGGGCTGACGCTGTTCCCCGGCACCGGGTTCGCCAACGAGATCGGCGGCCCCAACGCCCAGGGCAGCGCCGTGAACGTGGCCCTCCCGGCCGGGACCGGCGACGCCGGCTGGCTGCGCGCCTTCCACGCTGTCGTCCCGCAGTTGGTCGGGGCGTTCGAACCCGAGGTCATCGTCAGCCAGCACGGCTGCGACTCGCACAAGCTGGACCCGCTGACACACCTGAACATCAGCGTGGACGGCCAGCGGGAGGCGGCGTCCGCCGTCGCCGGCCTCGCCGCCCGCTACTGCGACAACCGGTGGATCGCCACCGGCGGCGGCGGGTACAACGTCATCACCGTGGTGCCGCGGTCCTGGAGCCATCTGGTGGCGATTGCCGCGGGTCGGCCCGTGCCGCTGCGCACCGCCGTGCCGGAGGACTGGCGCCAGCACGTCAAGGACACCTACGGGGCGAAGTACGGCGTGGAACCGCCCACCGTGATGGGCGACGACGTCGATCTTTGGTGGCGCTCCTGGGAGGTCGGCTTCGATCCCAACGACGCCGTGGACCGCACCGTCATGGCCACCCGCAAGGAAGTTTTCCCGCTCTACGGGCTGGACCCCTGGTTCGACTGAACCCGGCCCCGCCCAGTGGATGCCATCCGGCGTATATGTCGCTAGGGTGGAGGGCATGGTGACAGACGACGTATTTGCCGTCATTGCAGAGTCCACCCGCCGGGAGATCCTGATGGCCCTCCGCGACGGGGACAAGGCCGTGGGGGAGCTGGTGCAGGAACTCGAGGCCAGCCAGCCCACCATCTCCAAGCACCTCAAGGTCCTGCGCGAGGCGGACCTGGTCAGCATGCGGGCGCAGGGCCAGAAGCGCTACTACGCGCTGAACCCCGGGCCGCTCGCCGACGTCGCCTCCTGGCTGGGCACGTTCGACGGCGTTGCTCCCGCCGGACCTGCAGCCACCTTTCCCGCCGCAATTCCCGCGCCCGCTCCAGCCGCTGATGGCGCGCCGGCCGATGTCGCCCCGGCCGAGGCGCCCGGGAGCCTGGCCGAGGCCGTCGCCGGAACGCCGTCCAGCAATGGCCAGTCCACCGAGCTTCCGGCGGAGAGCTCGCTGAGCCCCGCCGTCGCGCTCCCCGTCGGCACCCTGCCCGACGGAACCCTTGCTCCGGGCGCCGTGGCCGAGGACCGGCGGCCGCAGCAGATCGGCCGGACGGTGGGCCGAGCCGCCACCCGCGCCGCGGACCTGCTGGCCAACCTGCCGAAGTTCGGCCGCAAAAGTAATCCGCGACCGCACGACTCTGACCGCACGACTCTGACCGCACACATCAGGCCGCCATGAATGTTCATGGCGGCCTGATCTGTGTGTCCTCTGGGGCGGGCGGCTCCTACCGCTGCAGCAGGTGCACGTGGTCGGGGGTCAGGTCCGCGATGCGGCTCACGCCCAGGAGCGCCATGGTGCGGCGCATGTCGGTGGCCAGAATCTCGATGGCCCGCTCCACGCCGGCCTGGCCGCCGGCCATCAGCCCGTACAGGTAGGCCCGTCCGATCAGCGTGAAGTCCGCCCCCATCGCCAGTGCCGCGATGATGTCCGCGCCGCTCATGATGCCGGTGTCCAGGATGACGGCCGCGTCGCTGTTGTCGGAACGGAGCGCCGCCGTGACCTCCGGCAGGAGGTGGAAGGGGATCGGGGCGCGGTCCAGTTGCCGGCCTCCGTGGTTGGAGAGCACGACGCCGTCGGCCCCGTGGTCCACGACCTTGCGGGCGTCGTCGACGGTCTGGATGCCCTTGACCACCAGCTTGCCCTTCCAGGTTTCGCGGAGCCAGTCCAGGTCCTCGAAGGTCAGGGTGGGGTCGAACATCGAGTTGATCAGGTCGGCCACCGTGCCGGTGTACCGGGAGAGTGAGGCGAACGTGAGCGGTTCGTGGGTGAGGAAGTTGAACCACCATTCCGGCCGGTAGGAGGCGTCCAGGACCGTCTTCAGCGTCAGGGCCGGCGGGATGGTCATGCCGTTGCGGACGTCGCGCAGCCGGGCCCCGGCGACGGCGGTGTCGACGGTGACCATGAGGGTGTCGTTCCCAGCCTTCGCGGCCCGTTCGATCAGTTCCAGCGAGCGGTCCCGGTCCGTCCAGAGGTAGAGCTGGAACCAGTTCCGGCCCTCCGGTGCGGCGGCCGCGACGTCCTCGATGGAGGCTGTGCCCATGGTGGAGAGGGTGTAGGGGATGCCTGCCGCGGCGGCTGCCCGGGAACCGGCGTACTCGCCCTCGGACTGCATCATCCGGGTGAAGCCGGTGGGGGCGATGCCGAACGGCAGCCGGGAGGGCTTGCCCAGGATGTCCGTGCCCAGGTCGACGGCGGAGACGTTGCGGAGCACGCCCGGACGGAACTCGATGTCCTGGAAGGCCTGCCGGGCGCGGTTCAGGGTGATCTCTGCCTCGGCGGCGCCGTCCGTGTAGTCGAACGGGGCCTTGGGCGTCCGCCGCTTGGCGATGGCGCGGAGGTCCCAGATGGTGCTGGCGCGGCGGAGGCGGGCGGCACGGCCGAGTTCCGGCTTCTTGAACTGCATCAGCGGCGCCAGGTCCGCGTACTTCGGGATCCTGCGCCGCAGGGCGTCGGGCAGGGCGTGCGCCTGGGCGTCCGCCTGGGAGCCCGTCTGCTGGGACGCCGGCTGGGCGGCACGTGCGCCGGTGCCCGCTCCGGCGCCGCCGTCGAAGGTGCCCGAAGCGTCATCCGCTCCGGTGTCCTGCGGGGTGGTGGGCGCCTCGGGGTTGGTGGTCCCTACGGGTTGCGTCATTGCTGCCTCCGGGTCTCTCACGCTGTGGATTGCGGTGTCGGTCTTTGGAATTCGGTGCATGCCATGGTCCGTGGATCGCGGGAAGCTGCCCCTGGATCGTGTGGTCTAACCACACTGTAGGACGGCGGGGCGCCCAGTTCAACCATCGTCCACCCGGGCGAATGTTACGGGCCGCTTTTGCGGGGGTCCGGCTGCGGGGCTATGGTCATTGCCATGACTAACCGTTGGTATGCGTATTTTTCGTTGGCTCTGGAGGGGCCCGCGTCTAACTGACACGCATCCAACTTTCCTTCAGAGCCAACAGGGCAGAGATCATTCTCTGCCCTTCGCCATTTCTCCGGCGGGTTCTGATCAGGGCCCGCTCCCCATCCGGAACAGGACCCATCATGAGCATCGAAGCAGCCCCGGCCCGCCAGCAGTCCACCTCTGACCTGCGGATCAACTACTTCACCCCGCTGCCCACCCCGCAGGTGATGATTGCCGACCTGCCGCTCGACGAGCGCTGCGCCGACGTCGTCGCCCGCGGCCGGGACGAGGTGCGCGCGGTGATGGACGGTGTCGACGACCGGCTCCTGGTGATCGTGGGCCCCTGCTCGATCCACGACCCCAAGGCCGGGCTTGAGTACGCCCGCCGGCTGGTCAGCCAGGCCGAGAAGCACCGCGGGGATCTGCTGATCGTGATGCGGACCTACTTCGAGAAGCCGCGGACGACGGTGGGCTGGAAGGGCCTGATCAACGATCCGGGGCTCGACGGCGGCCACGACATCGCGGGCGGCCTGCGGGCAGCGCGGCAATTCCTGCGCCAGGTCACCGCCCTGGGCCTGCCCACCGCCACCGAGTTCCTGGAGCCGATCAGCCCGCAGTACATGGCCGACCTGGTGTCCTGGGGCGCGATCGGCGCCCGCACCACCGAGAGCCAGATCCACCGCCAGCTCGCCTCGGGCCTGTCCATGCCGATCGGGTTCAAGAACGGCACCGACGGCGGCCTGCAGGTGGCGCTCGACGCGTGCAGCGCGGCCGGTGCCGCCCAGGCGTTCCTCGGCATCGACGGCGACGGCCGGGCCGCCATGGTCAGCACCGCCGGCAACCCGGACACGCACGTCATCCTGCGCGGCGGCAGCGGCGGCCCGAACTACGCCGCAGCCGACGTCGAGGAGGCCTCCGCCAAGTTGGCCGGACGGCAGCTGAACCCGCGCCTGATCGTGGATGCCAGCCACGCCAACAGTGGCAAGAACCACCACCGGCAGGCCGAGGTGGCCCTGGAGGTCGGAGCGCAGCTGGAGAGCGGCGGGGCGTCCGCGGCGGCGATCGGCGGCGTAATGCTGGAGAGCTTCCTGGTGGGCGGGGCACAGGCGCTCGACGTCGAGGCGCATGCCGCCGGGACCGACGACCTGACCTACGGCCAGAGCGTGACGGACGCCTGCATGGACTGGGGCGTCACGGCGTCCGTGCTGGACCAGCTGGCGGCTTCGGCCCGCGGCCGCCGGGACCGGGTTTCGGCGGAATAGTCCTGCCCAATTCCCGAGGAACTCTTTCACATTGGCACCAGAAACCCCTAGAGTATCTAGCACATGGTTGTTTGATGGCTCAGCATCGGCACACCGCCATGTCGTTCAGACGGGGCAGCCGTTCGCTTGAGCAAAAGGAATAAGGGAAATGTCTTCGGAGGCCAACTTCTCCAACGCGCGCTTTCTCACTGTGGCCGAGGTCGCGGAGGTCATGCGCGTATCCAAGATGACCGTGTATCGCCTGGTGCACTCCGGTGAAATGCCGGCGGTGCGTTTTGGCCGCTCCTACCGGGTTCCGGAAAGCGCCGTCGAACAGTACCTCAAGGGTGCTGTGGTCGACGGGCACACCGAAACAGCCTGAGTCCGCCGCCGTTCAGCCCGGGCCGCAATACACCCCTGCCCGGGCCGCGGTCGTGGTGCGGGCCGTAGAGGCGGTACCCTGTTAAGGAACGTTTAACGTCATTGTAAGAACCTGTCAGTTGTTTCAGTCTGCTGCTAAGCCCGCGGACACTTCCCAACGGGCAGGTACTGCATCTAGCCGGTAAGGAACTTTCGTGGGTTCAGTTATTAAGAAGCGTCGCAAGCGTATGGCCAAGAAGAAGCACCGCAAGCTGCTTCGCAAGACCCGCCACCAGCGCCGCAACAAGAAGTAGAGATACTTCGTTCAGCGTGAAATGCCCGTTGCCTTCCGGCAGCGGGCATTTTCTTTGCCCGGATTAAGGCACGGGCGGGACGTCCCTGGTTTACGGGCGGGAGAGCCTAGGGAGCTTAGGCGGAGGGGCCGCGGAAGCGGGAGTAGCTGCGCCAGAGGCCGTAGATGGCGCCGCCGACCGTGGCCGCCTTGAGGCCCAGGGTCGCTGCGCGGCGGCCGGACCGGAAATCGTAGACCGGCCAGTTGTTCTCGCGGGCGTGGCGGCGCAGCCGGGCGTCCGGATTGATCGCCACGGGGTGGCCCACCATGCTCAGCAGGGGAATGTCGTTGTGCGAGTCGCTGTAGGCCCAGCAGCGGGACAGGTCCAGGCCCTGCTCCTCGGCGATTCGGCGGACAGCGACGGCCTTCGCCGGGCCGTGCAGGATGTCGCCCACCAGCCGCCCGGTGTAGGAGCCCTCGTGGATCTCGCCCACGGTGCCGAGTGCCCCGGTGAGGCCCAGCCGGGTGGAGATCACCGTGGCCACCTCGATCGGCGTCGCTGTGACCAGCCAGACCGGGCGGTCCATCCGCAGGTGCTGTTCGGCGAGGGCCTTGGTGCCGGGCCAGATCCGGGACTCGATCATCTCGTCGTAGACCTCTTCGCCGAGGGCCTCGATGTCCTTAACGGTGAAGCCGGAAGCCAGGCTGAGGGCAGTATCGCGGACGGCGTGGACGTCCTCGAGGTTCTCACCGCGGCAGACGAACATCAGCTGCTTCCAGCCAAACCCGGCGGCCTGGCGAAGGGTGAACGCCCCGCGCTGGTGCATTTTGCGTGCCACGTGGAAGAGGCTGGCGCCGCGCATCAGCGTGTTGTCGACGTCGAAGAAGGCAGCTTCGCCGTGCTTCGGTGACGCTGCCGTCCGCGCGGCGACGGCGACGATCTTCTCCTCGGGCATGCCACGAGTCTAGTCAATGCGGCAGGCATCCCCATGATCGGAGCCGTCCGCCGCACCGTAGGACCGGGCCGAAAAGCCCTGCGAACATGGCCTGGGAGAGGGCACGACGCCTTCGTCGGGACCGGACCAGGGCTGCGTCGACGACGGCGGCCGCCCCCGGCTACCGTTAAACCATGGCCACCACCGACCCGCACAACGCGCCCAGTCCCGCCGTCGTCCTCATCACCAAGCCCAACTGCCACCTGTGCGAGGATGCGCGCGAGGCCGTGACCCGTGTGACCGCCGAGCTGGGCTTGGAGTGGTCAGAGCGGTCGATCGACGACGACGCGGCCCTGCGTGAGCGCTTTGCCGAGGAGATTCCGGTGGTGCTGGTGGACGGCGTGCAGCGTGACTTCTGGCGGATCGACGAGGCGCGGCTGACGCGGACCCTTACCCGCGCGCTCGGCACCAGCCACTAAGACGGCCACTGATCAGGTCACTGGGCCTGGCACCGATAAGCCGTCCGGCCGCCGCTGCTTTGTGGGCCGAAGTCGCCCGGCCCTAGAGTGGGAACACAACAGAACTCGATGGAGCAGATAGTGACCTCGCTGGACCCCACACCCGGCGCCTTGGCCGCGGGTGCCGGCGCAGCCGCCAAGCAGATCCCGCCCGCGGCCGTGGCGCGGCTGACACTCTATCTGCGCGCCCTGACCACGCTCCTGTCCGAGGGAGTGGACCGGGTCTCCTCCGAATCGCTCGCCGAGGCCTCCGGGGTCAGCTCCTCCACCCTCCGCAAGGACCTGTCCTATGTCGGCTCCTACGGCACCCGCGGCGTCGGCTATGAGGTGCAGTACCTGAACCAGCACATCGCCGCGGCCCTGGGACTGACCCGGGACTGGAAAGTCGCGATCGTCGGCGCGGGCAACCTGGGCAAGGCCTTGGCCCGGTATGGCGGGTTCGAATCCCGCGGCTTCGACATCGTCGCCATCCTCGACGCCGACCAGATGGTGATCGGCAGCGAGGTGGGCTGGCTGCGGGTCAGCGACGCCGCCGACCTCGAAGCGGTCGTGCACCGCACCGGCGCCAACATGGTGGTGCTGGCGTTGCCCGCCGCCGTCGCCCAGAGCGTCTGCGACCGGGTGGTGGCCGCCGGGGTGCGCAGCATCCTCAGCTTCGCCCCGGTGATGCTCCAGGTCCCGGACGGGGTCAACCTGCGGAAGGTGGACATGGCCACCGAACTGCAGATCCTCGCCTACCACGCACAAAGGGCGCAGGACCCGGACGACGCCGACTGATTAAGTCGGCGGCCCCGGCTCCCGCGCCCAGCGCGTGAGGCTAGCGGCCGTACGGGTTCTGGCCGTACGGGTTGGCGAACGGCTGCTGCTTCTTGAAGTACGGCGCGACGGCGGGCATGTACAGGATCACGATCCCGGCGACGCCGAGGACCACGGCCAGCGTGCCGAGGCTCAGCGGGAACAGGCTCAGCAGCGACAGGGCCGCCAACACGGTGCCGAGGATGCGGGCCCAGTTCCGGCCCTTCCGGACGTTCAGGGCCACCAGGGCGTACAGGCCGGCGCTGATCACGGCGAAGACGATGATGCTGACCACCACCGCGCCCTTGATGCTGTCGTAGCTGATGTCCGCGCCGCCGGCGGCCATCTGCTGCTCGACCGTGCTGCGCATCGCGGGGTTGTCCAGGGTACCGAGCGCCAGGAGCAAAGAGATCACCCAGACGACGCCGGAGGCCACCAGCAGCCAGAACGCGGTGTTGAGCAGCTGCGGCTGGCCCGCGGCGGACTGCTGCGGCTGCTCGGACGGGTACCCGTACGGCGAGGTGCCGTTGGTGTACGCCGGGGGTTGCTGGCCATACTGGGGCTGCCCGTACTGCGGCGCGTTCTGCCCATACTGAGGCGCGTTCTGCCCAAACTGGGGTGCCTGCTGGCCATACTGAGGTGCGTTCTGCCCGTATTGCGGTGCATTTTGCCCGTACTGCGGCTGCTGCCCGTACTGCGGTGCCTGCTGGCCGTACTGGGGAGCGTTCTGCCCGTATTGGGGCTGGCCGGACTGCGGAGCGTTCTGTCCGTACTGGGGTGTGCCGGACTCGTGCCCGTCAGGGCTGGAGGGCTCGACTGGCGGGTTGGTCATGGCGGTCCTCTGCATTCGAAGGCGAACTGCCGGGATCAGCGCCTAGACCCTGCCCCCAGCGTGGATAGTCCCACCGTACCCCGCCCGCGCGCCCTTGTGGGGGAACGGATGCCGCGCACTTTCCCGTGAAGTCCGGCAGTCTCAGGGCCGGGACTTGCCGGCATTGAACCAGGCCTGGGCCGCCGGCAGCCACATCAGCACCGTGGCTGCGAGGCAGATGACGAAACTGGGCCAGCTGCCGCCCCCGGCTAACCCGGTACTGACGGCGGCCAGCAGGAGGCTCACACCGGCGGCGACGGTCAGGGCATAGCGGGCCCATTCCCGGCCCTCCTTCATCTTCATGGCCAGCGTGACCTGGGCCGCCGCGAGGGCCAGGGCGATCAGGACCAGCAGCAGCAACAGGATGCCGGGGCCGGGGAGACGACGAAGAGGACCAGCCCGCCGAAGAGTCCGACGACGCCGGCCAGCAGCCCGAGGAGGCCGCCGGCCACCCAAATCCAATACGAAATCCTCAACGGCACGGGCATCGGCGGGACCATGAACATCCCCGCGTAGCCGCCCACCGGCAGAACTTCACGGAAGCTCTGGGGATGGTCTGCGGGCCACGCGAACCGGTTGGCGCCTGGCTTGGGTGGCTCGGGAAGGTCGCCGGTGGTGCTCATGAATTTCACTGTAGACGGACCCGCTGACGGTTTCGAGCCGCCACCCGGGGGCCGCTTAAATGCGCGGATGCCCCGCACCATCCGAAGAGGTGCGGGGCATCCGAGGGCCGGCCGCGGTGGCCGGAAGTGCCCGGCGCTGCCGGGGCGTGCAGACTAGGCTGCGGGGGCGATGAAGGCCAGTTCCAGGTTGATGGCAACCTTGTCGCTGACCAGCACGCCACCGGCTTCGAGCATGGCGTTCCAGGTCAGGCCGAAGTCCTTGCGGCTGATGGTGGTCTCAGCGGTCAGGCCGGCGCGGGTGTTGCCGAAGGGGTCGACGGCCACGCCGTTGAGCTCGGTCTCGAGGGTGACGGGGCGGGTGATGCCCTTGATGGTCAGGTCGCCCTGCAGTTCGTAGGCGTCGCCCTTCTCGACGATGCCGTTGGAGACGAAGGAGATCTCCGGGAACTTCTCGACGTCGAAGAAATCTTCGCCGCGGACGTGGCCGTCGCGGTTGGCGTCGCCGGAGTCGAAGCTGGCGGTCTTGATGGTGGCGTTGACCTTGGAGTCGGCGACGTTCTCGGAGAGGTCGAGGGTGGCGTCGGCTTCCTTGAACTGGCCGCGGACCTTGCTGATGCCCGCGTGGCGGACGGTGAAGCCGATCTCGCTGTGCGAGTTGTCGAGGGTCCAGGTACCGGCGGTGAGGTTAGCGGGAAGTGCCATGGTGGTTCTCCTTGAGTAGGTGGTTCATTCGGATCGTTGTCTGATCGTCGGTCGCGGCCTCATTGGTTGAAGTCTCAACTAACTGCTTCACCCAGTATAAACATGCATTTGCATCTTTTATTCCACCTGCGGGGAACATTTCGGAAAAAACTTGAGTTCTACTCCTCGTAGAAGATTTCGTCATTGCCCCTGCCCTTTGAGAAACTGGTACACATGCCCCACGCGACTGTTCATCTGCTCCGCCATGGCGAGGTCCATAATCCCGACGGCGTCCTCTACGGCAGGCTCCCGGAATTCCACCTCTCCGAGCTGGGCCGGGAGATGGCGCAGACCGTCGCGGACCACTTCAGCCGCCGCGTCGCCGAAGGGGCCAACATCGTGCACCTGGCGGCGTCGCCCCTGACCCGGGCGCAGGAGACGGCGCAGCCCATCTCTGAGGCCCTGGGCCTGCCGATCGCCACCGAGGAGCGCATCATCGAGGCGGCCAACTACTTCGAGGGGATGCAGGTGTCCCGTTCCGAGATCCTCAAGCCCCGGCACTGGCCCATGCTCCGCAACCCGCTCCGACCCTCCTGGGGAGAGCCCTACGAGGAGCAGGCCACCCGCGTCCGCGCCGCCGTCCAGGACGCCCGGCTCAAGGCCGTGGAGCTCGGCGGCGACGACGCCCAGGCCATCCTGGTCAGCCACCAGCTGCCCATCTGGGCCACGCGCCTGAGCGCCGAAGGACGCCGGCTGTGGCACGATCCCCGCAAGCGCGAATGCACCCTGACGTCCGTGACCTCCTTGGTGTTCAATGACGACGGCACGCTGCTGCGCGTGGACTACAGCGAACCCGCCGCCGCCCTGCTTCCGGGCGCGTCCAGCACACCGGGAGCCTGAGCATGAAGACGACGAACGTCCGCGTCACCCGGCGCGGCCTCCTCGCCGCCGGCGGTGCGGGCCTGGCCGCGGTGCTGGGCCTGACCGGCTGCGCCCAGGAAGACGACCTGGCCAAGCAGGCCAAGGCCGGGGACAACAAGAACTACGTTGCCGGCGACGGCTCCGTCACCGAATTCGCTGCCGCGGACCGGAAGAAGCCGGTGGACCTCAAGGGCACCCTCTTCGACGGCACCACCGTCACCGCAGCGCAGTTCCAGGGCAAGGTCACCGTGCTGAACTTCTGGTTCGCCGCCTGCGCCCCCTGCCGGGTGGAGGCCCCGTCGCTGGAGGCCCTGCACCAGGAGTTCAAGGACCAGGGCGTGCAGTTCTACGGCGTCAACCTCCGCGACGAGAAGGCGACGGCGGACGCGTTCGACAAGACCTTCAACCTGACCTACCCGAGCTTCAACGACAAGGACGGGGCGGTCCTTCTGGCCGTCTCCGGCCTGGTTCCGCCCGGCGCCGTCCCCACCACCCTGGTTCTCGACAAGCAGGGCCGGGTGGCCTCCCGCGTGCTCGGCGAAATCGAGAAGGGCACCCTGAAGTCCCTCATCGCCGCAGCCGTGGCCGAGTGAGCCGGTAGCTGCCGCCGTGAACAGTCCCTTCGCCGAAGCCATCCTCAACGGATCCCTCCTGCTGGCCATCCCGGTGGCCCTGCTGGCCGGGTTCGTGTCCTTTCTGTCCCCCTGCGTGCTGCCGCTGGTGCCCGGCTACCTCGGCTACGTGACCGGACTGACCGGCGTCGACCTGCAGAAACAGCGCCGCGGACGGATGCTGGCCGGGATCGGGCTGTTCGTGCTGGGCTTTTCGGTCATCTTCGTCCTGCTCGGCGGGGCGTTCGGCCAGCTCGGCACGCTGATCACCGGATCCCAGAACGGCTGGATCACCCAGCTGCTCGGCATCCTCGTGATCATCATGGGCGTGGTCTTCCTGGGCGGCTTCTCCTGGCTGCAGCGTGACGCCAAGATCCACGCCAAACCGCCGGCCGGGCTCTGGGGAGCGCCGCTGCTGGGCGTGACCTTCGGCCTCGGCTGGGCGCCGTGCATCGGCCCCACCTACTCCGCCGTCCAGCTCCTGAGCCTCTCCGGCGGCTCCTCCGCCGCCAAGGGCGCCCTGCTGGCCTTCGTCTACAGCCTGGGCCTGGGCATCCCGTTCCTGCTGATCGCCCTGGCCGTGCGCCGCGGCGTCGGCGTCATGTCCTTTTCCGCAAGCACCGGCTCGCCATCCAACGCACCGGCGGTGGCATCCTGATAGCGCTGGGGCTGCTGATGGCCACCGGCGTGTGGGGCGCCTGGGTGTCCGGCCTGCAGTACTGGTTCCAAACCGATGTGAAGTTGCCGATCTGATGAGCGAGCGAGTGAACGAACAAACGAAAACCACGCCGGACGGCAAAAGCGGCACCACCACCAAGCCCCGGAAGAAGGCCGTCTCCTCGGTTAAGTCCGAGGCGGTGCTGCCCACGCTGGGCCCGCTGGGCATGCTCCGCTGGGCCTGGACCCAGCTGACCAGCATGCGCACCGCGCTGTTCCTGCTGCTGCTCCTCGCCGTCGCCGCCGTCCCCGGGTCCCTCTTCCCGCAACGGCCGGCCAACCCCGCGATCGTCACGCAGTACATCAAGGACCACCCGGATTACGGCAAGCTGCTCGACTCGATGCAGCTCTACGACGTGTACTCCTCGGCGTGGTTCTCCGCGATCTACCTGCTGCTGTTCATCTCGCTGATCGGCTGCGTGGTGCCGCGCGCCATCGTCCACTACAAGGCGATGCGGTCACAGCCCCCGCGCACCCCGGCCCGACTGTCCCGGCTGCCCGAATACGGCACCCTGATCATCCCCGCTGACGCCGGGATCCCGGCGTCGCGCGCCATCGAAGACGCCGCGGCGCTGCTGAAGAAGCGCGGCTACCGCGTGGAGGTCAGGGACCGCGACGGCGAACGGCCCTCCGTCGGTGCCGAACGCGGCCTGTTCAAGGAAGTCGGCAACCTGGTCTTCCACACCGCCCTGATCGGCGTGCTGGTCTCCGTCGCCGCCGGCGGCCTCTTCGGCTACAGCGGCCAGCGGATCCTGGTGGAGGGCGATACCTTCGTCAACACCCTCGTGGGTTACGACCAGTTCAGCCCCGGCACCAACTTCCAGTCCAGCCAGCTGCAGCCGTACTCGATCCAGCTGGACAAGTTCCAGATCACCTTCGACCGCGAATCCAAAGGCAAGTTCGGCCAACCGATCGACTTCAAGGCCGACGTCACCACCAAGGAAACCCCGGACTCGCCGGCCAAGCAGGAAGTGCTGAAGGTCAACGACCCGCTCAGCCTCGGCGGCACCAGCGTCTACCTCACCGGTAACGGCTACGCCCCTGTGGTCACGGTCCGCGACGGCGCCGGCAACGTCGCCATGCAGGGCCCGGTGGTGGCCAAGCTGCAGGGCGACAACTACTACTCCTCCGTGGTCATCAAGGTCCCGGACGCCAAGCCGGACCAGCTCGCGTTCGCCGGGTTCTTCCTGCCCACCGCCTTCATCACCCCCGAGGGCGTCTCCTTCAGCGGGGACCCTGAGCTCTTCAACCCGCAGCTGACGCTGAACTCCTACTACGGCGACCTGGGCCTGAACGACGGCGCCCCGCAGAACGTCTTCGAGCTCGACGTCAAGAAGCTGACCCCGCTGAACGCCCGAAACCTGCCGACCAAGGGCATCGTGCTCACCCCCGGTGCCACGCAGACCCTCCCGGACGGCAAGGGCTCCATCACGTTCGACGGCGTCAAGCGCTACGTCGGCGTCGACATCCACCACAACCCCGGTCAGGCCTCCGCCCTGGCGTTCGCCCTGATCGCCGTCGCCGGCCTGGTGACCTCCCTCTACGTCAACCGGCGCCGGGCCTGGGTCCGCACCGGTACGCACCCGGACGGCCGGACCATGATCGAATACGGCCTCCTGGCCCGCGGCGAGGACCACCGGCTGGCCGGTGAAGCCGCCGCCATCCGCGCCATGCTCGCCGCCGCCTGGCCGCTGGACGAGGAATCCGAATCCGAAAAGGCTCCCGGCGGCGGGGCCCAGAGCCCGGCCTCCCAGCCCGCTCCCAGCACCATGGCGGATAATGGCCGGGCGGAGACCGCGCTGCCCGGCGCCGGGGAGGCAACAGCCCCGGAGGACGCCGTCGCAGACGCCACCCAGCCCACACCCGGCTCTACCGAGTCAAAGAAGGATCAGTAATGTTCCCCATCAACGAAACCATGGGCCAGTACAGCGAGCTCTTCATGCTCCTGGCGGCCGGTACGTACACGGTCGCGTTCATCGCCTTCGCCTGGGACCTGGCCAAGAGCAGCAAGATGCTCCGCGCCGTGGACCAGAAGGCGGCGGAGCTCTCCGCAGCCGAGCGCTCAACGGCCCAGTCCGCCCGCGTCCCTGTGGGCGCCGGGGTCGGCGCCGCCGGTGGCAGCACTGGCGGTCCCGAGCTGGCCGGTCCCGCCGACCGGGCCGAGCGGCCGACCTCCTCCGCCGCTGGTTCCGCCGCCGACGGTGCCGGTCTGACGGCCGACGGCGGTATGCGCTACGGCTCCGAGCGCCGGGTGCCCGCCCGCGTCGCCGTCGCCCTCGCCGTCCTGGGTGCAGCCATCCACGCCGCCGGCGTCATCACCCGAGGCTTCGGCGCCGGACGTGTGCCGTGGGGCAACATGTACGAATTCCTCACCACCGGTGCGTTCGTGGCCGTGGCCGTCTTCCTGCTGGTGCTGATCCGCCGCGACCTGCGCTTCCTGGGTACCTTCGTGATCGGCCTGGCCATCATCATGCTGGTGGCCGCCTCCGTCGCCTTCTGGACGCCCGTGGGCCACCTCGTACCGGCGCTGCAGAGCTACTGGCTGCTGATCCACGTCTCCATCGCGGTGCTGTCCTCGGCGCTGTTCACCCTGACCTTCGCGATGTCCGCCCTGCAGCTGGTGCAGTCGCACCGGCAGAAAACCGTGGCGGCCGGCGGCAAGGACAAGCTGGGCTTCATGCGGCTGGTACCGAACGCCCTGAGCCTGGAGAACCTCTCCTACCGGATCAACGCCATCGCCTTCGTCGGCTGGACCTTCACCCTCATGTTCGGCGCGATCTGGGCCGAGAAGGCCTGGGGCCGCTTCTGGGGCTGGGATACCAAGGAAGTCTGGACCTTCGTGATCTGGGTGGTCTACGCCGGATACCTGCACGCCCGCGCCACCCGCGGCTGGACCGGCACCCGTGCGGCCTGGCTCTCGATCGTCGGCTACCTGTGCGTGGTCTTCAACTTCACCATCGTGAACCAGTTCTTCAACGGCCTGCACTCCTACTCGGGGCTGTAGGCGCTTCCACTCTCGGGGCGCTGGTCCCGGTCTCTCGGGCCGGTCCGCTGATCTATCCGTTTGCCAGGAATGGCCGCTAAGCCACAGCGCTTAGCGGCCATTTCTGTCAGCTGGGCGGTCTGTCCGCTGGGTGGTCTGTCCGCGGACGTGCCCTGCTCCTCGGGGCGGGTTCCGGGGTCCACCCGCGGTCCAGCAGGGCCGCCCGCACGCGGGTGACCGCCGTCGGCTCCAGCCCCGGGGCGAACGGCGTCAGGTCCCACTGGGTCAGCACCACCACCCGCCACCCGGCGTCCCGGGCGCGTTCGTCCCGGAAGATGTCGCTGCGGCGTTGACGCGGTTCGGCATGATGTCCGCCGTCATACTGCACCGCCACCTTCTCCCGTTCGTAGGACATGTCCGGGTCCTGGATCCAGCCGCCCGTCTCGTCCAGCATCGGGACGTTGTGCCCGGGCTCCGGCAGCCCATGGCGGAGCAGCAAGAGCCGGAGCTCGGTCTCCTTGGGGGAGTCCGTGCCCGGGCGCATGAGCGCACGCGCCCGGGTGGCCTTTCGGTAGCCGGCCTTCCCGGCCCGTCCGTGAAGGTACGCGTCCAGGGCTTGCAGGGTGGACAGCGGGTTGCGGCGCCTGAGCAGGAAGTCCCCGGCGATCACCAGGTCATCGAGGCCTAAGAGGCCGGCGAGGTCGAACCAGGTCCGGAGCGGAGAGGTGCAGCGGACGTGCGCGCCGGAGACAATCTCGTCCGGGGCCAGGAGTTGTTGGTGGCCCGCGACGTTTTTGCGCCTTACGGCACGGTGCCCGGGCTGGCTCGTCAGATGGACGACGGCGGTGGCGGCGGACGCTAACGGCAGCGGGAAACCCCACAGGAGTGCCGCCGAGAGATGGCTCACGACGGCGTCGGTAACCGTGGCCAGGGCGCGGGCCCGGCCGAGGAGCGTGTCCGGTTCGGTGCTGTCCGTTCGGACGCCGTGACAGGGGCTGACAAGATCCCGCGCACGGGTCCGGCCCCGGGTGACCGCCGCCGCCCGGGCTTCGGCCGTGCTGAAGGGCCGGTGCAGAAGCTGGGGCGGGAGCGTGCTGGGGTGGCGCATGGGGGCCATTCTGCGCCGGTTTGAGCGGGACAGGTCCGTTGTCCACAGGGAACCCCGGGTGTGGGGGAGGAGTGGTCCACCTCGGACCGGCCTTGGCGAGCCGGCGCAGGACCGGCGGATCCGGGCCGAGACGCTATGCCGGAGACGTTACCGGGGCCGCTGGTTTGCCGGAGATGGCTGTTCTGAAGCTGCTTTAGCGACCGTTTGTGGCGAATGGCCGCAGTAGGTGGCCTTGGCGGACCTCAGCAAGTTCGTGCGCGGGGATCCGAAGGGCGGGGTACGGAGGGGTGGGATGTCCAGCGGGGAGGGGCTACTTGACCTCGTCGGTGCCCGGGGCGGGATCTCCGCTGCCGTGGGCCTCCCCGGACCCGGAGTCGCCGCGCAGGTCCCGTTCCCGGGCCTCGAGGTCGTCCTTGAGTTTCTTCAGCCGGTCAGCCTCCGCCTGGTTGCGCCGGCGCACCTCCAGGTTGCGGAGGAACTCGGGGTCGTCATCCGGGGCGGTGGGGTGGCGGTACGTCGCGGGAGCCGGCCCGGCGTTGCCGCGGGGACGCCCGATCAGGAACCAGAGCACGGCACCGAGCACCGGCAGGACGATCTGGACCGCGATCCACGCGGGCTTGGAAATGCCCTTCACGTCGCGCGCGTCCGTGCGGATCAGGTCGATCAGTCCGTAGACAAAGACCACCAAAACAATGATTGGTACCACCACGCGGAGCATACTTTCAGTCTAGCCGCCGCCCGGCCGTTCGGCGGCTGGGCCAGGGCACGGAGCAATAACACTCGGCCGCGGCCCGGCGGGTTCCGGACGGCTAAACTGGGACCGTGGCTTTCCTGAAATACTCCCTGATCCGCCTGGTGCTGTTCGCGCCGCTCTTTGCGCTCTTCGTCTACCTGCAGCTGGGCTGGCTGCTGGCCGCGCTCTGCGCCGGGATGATGGCGTTCGCGATCAGCTTCCTGTTCTTCCAGAAGCAGCGCGACCAGGCCACCGCTTCGCTGCACAACCGGTTCTCCGGCAAGGCGAAGCCGTTGCGCACCGCGGGCGAGGTCGACGACGCCGAGGCCGAGGACCGCCTGGTCGAGGCCCACCCGGACGTCACGGTCCGCACCGAGCGCCGCAAGGACTCCGACGAGTCCTAGGCCGGAAGCCGGCCGTCGCATTCTGTGCGGACCGTCCGGCCTGACCCCTCAGACGGTCTGAGCGGACCGGCTGGCCTGTACGCCGGCGCCGGTCAGCGCGCGCCGGCGGCCCCGAGCCCGGCCTAGCCGGAACTAGATCCCGGCCTAGCCCCGCCTAGAAACCGTGGCTGAGGACCAGTCCAATGGAGAACAGCGCCGCGTAGCCGAGGTTGATCAGGCCGGTCTGCTTCAGCACCGGGATCAGGCTCTTGCGGCGCCGGCCGGCGATCATCAGCCAGGACGGCATCAGGCTGGCCGGGATCAGCAGCAGCACGATCAGCATCCACGGCTTCGCCGGAGCCAGCACGATCACCAGCAGGATGGCGACGGCCAGCATGAGCACGTAGCTTTCCCGGGCGTGCTTGTCGCCGAGGCGCACGGCGAGGGTCTTCTTGCCCGCCACCGTGTCTGTGGGGATGTCCCGGACGTTGTTGGCCATCAGCAGCGCGCAGGCGATCAGGCCGGTGCCGATCGCACCGATGACCGCCGCGAGGCTGACCTGACCGGCCTGCGTGTACGTGGTGCCGAGCGTGGCCACCAGGCCGAAGAAGACGAAGACGAACAGGTCGCCGAGGCCCAGGTACCCGTAGGGGTTCTTGCCACCGGTGTAGCCCCAGGCGGCCAGGACGCAGCCCACGCCCACCAGGATCAGCCACCACGCCTGCGTGATGATGACCAGCACCAGCCCGAACAGCATGGCCAGGCCGAAGGCCCCGAAGGCCGCCCGCTTCACCAGGGCCGGTTCCGCGGCGCCGGATCCCACCAGCCGGAGCGGGCCCACGCGGTCCTCGTCGGTGCCGCGGATTCCATCGGAGTAGTCGTTCGCGAAGTTCACGCCGATCTGCAGGAACAGCGCCACCAGGGCCGCCAGCAGGGCATTCACCGGACGGAACGCGTCCATCTCGTAGGCGGCGGCCGACCCGATCAGCACCGGCGCGATCGCGGCCGGGAGGGTGCGGGGACGGGCGCCCTGGATCCATTGTGCGGCTGTGGCCACGTTCAGTACCTCGTTGCTTGGGGGGTGGCGGCCTGCTGGGGAACAAGCCTGGTGGAAGCTTTTACTATTTTCCCTGATGCAGGGCGTCCAGCCGAATGGCCATGCCCAGCCGGTTCGGTTTCCCGTTGGGGAGCATCAGCAATTCGTCGGCGATGTGGACGGTCTTGGGCGCCAGCGCGCCCGTCAGCGGACCCGCCGGGCCGGAGTCCAGAAGGGCGCGGAAGTCCGCCGCAGCCTCGTCGGATCCGTCGGTCAGGACCACGTACGCGGCCAGTGCCTGCCCCCATTCGGCGGAGGGGACGCCGGTCACGAACGCCGCACGGACGCCGTCGAGCCGTTCGAGTTCCGCCTGCACGTGCGCGGCCGAGACCTTGACGCCGCCGGTGATGACGACGTCGTCCGCGCGGCCCTGCACCGTGAGGGTTCCGTCGGGGGCCAGGGTGCCGAGGTCGTTGGTGCGGTACCAGCGGAGGCCGTCGCGTTCGACGAAGGCCGCCGCCGTCAGGTCGGGCTCGCCCAGGTACCCGGCGGCCACCGTGGCGCCGCCGAGCAGGATCCGCCCGTCAGCGTCGACCGCCACCTCGACGCCCTCCAGCGGGACGCCGTCGTAGACGCAGCCGCCGCTGGTTTCGGCCGAGCCGTAGGTGGTGACCACGCGGACGCCCGCCTCCCGGGCCGTGGCCAGCAGCTCCGGCGACGCCGGCGCGCCGCCAAGCAGGACGGCGTTGAAGCGACGCAGCGCGGCCAGCGTTTCGGCCGACGGGTCATCGAGCAGCCGCTGCAGCTGGGTGGGCACCAGGGAGGTGTAGCGGAGGGTGTCGGTCAGCTCCCCGGCGGCTGCGGTGAACGCCTCGGGGGTGAATTTGTCGGAGAGGTCCATGGCCCAGGGCCGGGTGCCGGCGAAGAGCGAGCGGACCAGCACCTGCACTCCGGCCACGAACTGCACCGGCAGCGCCAGCAGCCACTGGCCCTCGCCGCGGAGCGCGATCGCAGTCGCCATCGAGGAGGCGGCGAGCGCATCGACGGTAAGGATGGTGGCCTTGGGGGTGCCGGTGGACCCGGAGGTGCGGACCACGACGGCGGCGCCCTCCACTCCGGGGACGTCCACGGAGCGGGCCACGGGGGAGCCGTCCGGGCCGGCCGAGAGCTCGACGGCGGGGCCCTCCCCGCCGAGGGCGGCGGCGAGGGCGGTCAGGACCTGGTCCAGGTTTGGCGGGGCGGCAGTCATGGCGGGCCTAGAAGTAGTAGGGGAACTGGGACCAGTCCGGGTCCCGCTTTTCCAGGAAGGCTTCCTTGCCCTCCACCGCCTCGTCGGTCATGTACGCCAGACGGGTGGCCTCGCCGGCGAACACCTGCTGTCCGGCCAGGCCGTCGTCGGCGAGGTTGAAGGCGAACTTGAGCATCCGGATGGCCTGCGGGGACTGCCGGGCGATGTCCGACGCGTACTCAAGCGCCACCTCTTCGAGCCGCTCGTGGTCCACGGCCTCGTTCACGGCGCCCATCCGGACCATGTCCTCGGCGGAATATTCGCGGGCCAGGAAGAAGATCTCGCGGGCGGCCTTCTGCCCGATCTGGCGCGCCAGCAGCGCCGAACCGTAGCCGGCGTCGAAGCTGCCGACGGTGGCGTCGGTCTGCTTGAACTTGCCGTGCTGGCGGGAGGCGATGGTGAGGTCGGAGACGACGTGCAGGGAGTGCCCGCCGCCGGCCGCCCAGCCGTTGACGACGGCGATAACCACCTTGGGCATGGTCCGCATCAGCCGCTGGACCTCCAGGATGTGCAGCCGGCCGGCGCGGGCCGGGTCGATGCTCTCCTGCGTCTCCCCATCGGCATAGCGGTACCCGTCCCGTCCCCGGATCCGCTGGTCACCGCCGGAGCAGAACGAGTGGCCGCCGTCCTTGGGGGAGGGGCCGTTGCCGGTCAGCAGCACCGTGGCCACATCCGGGGTCATCCGGGCGTGGTCCATCACGCGATAGAGCTCATCGACGGTGCCGGGACGGAACGCGTTGCGCACCTCAGGCCGGTTGAACGCGATCCGCACGGTGGGCAGGTCCCGGACCACGGTGCCGTCCGCGGCGCGCTCCACCTGCCGGTGGTAGGTCATGTCCTGCAGATCGAAACCGGACACGGTGCGCCACCGGGAGGGGTCGAAGACGTCGGATACCTTGGCGGGGATTTCGTTGCTCACAGACCGAGTCTAGTAATCGGCTCAGCTGATGCAGAACTCGTTCCCCTCGGGGTCCGCCATCGTGTACCAGGAATGCGGTCCCTCGTTGGCAGTCCAGAGGTAGGTGGCGCCGCGGGCCTCGAGGGCGGCGCGCGCCTCGTCCTTGTCACCACCGGCCAGGTTCACGTCCCAGTGGACCCGGTTCTTGACGGTCTTGGGTTCGGGGGCGGTCTGGAACAGGATCCTCCGCGTGGCCGGCCTGCTGGCCAGGTCCTCGGGCGGCCGGATGGCGGCGCCGGTCCGCCAGACCAGCTTCCCGCCGTGGCGGAGGGTGTCCGCCTCGGTTGCGAAGCCCTGCTCGATCATGGACCGGATGAAGTCCTCGTCCTGCGGCTCCACGGCCCAGTCAAGGGTCTCGGCCCACCAGTCGGCGAGGGCGTGCGGGTCAGTGCAGTCGACGGCGATCTGGATGTTCAGTGTCATGGCAGAAACCTACGACGGCGGCCCGCGGGGCGCCAGAGGCCGCGGCCCGGCAACCAGCCAGCTACTGCAGCCGGTCCAGGATGTCCGGCGGGATCGCGTAGATGAAGATGACGGCCAGCAGGTTCTTGGCCGCGTGCACGAAGTAGGAGAACATCAGGTTCCGGCCAGTCCAGACGTACACGAACACCAGGATGGCGCCCATCGCGATGTACGGCATCAGCACCGGGAGCGTCAGCGCCTCCTGGCCCACGATGTGCAGCCCCGCGAAGAGCACCACGGAAATTGCGCTGCAGACCCAGATGTTGAGCTTGCGGCTGAGTTTGCCGATCAGCAGATGCCGGAAGATATACTCCTCCACGAACGGGCCCACCACCACCAGCAGCGGCACCATCAGCCAGGCCGGCACCTGCTGCATCAGCGCCTGCAGCCCGGCCTGGTTGGCGGAGGTCTGCGGGGGCCCGGTCAGCGCCACGAGGACGGCGGTCAGGATCATGGCGGCCACCACGGATGCCGGCACCATCAGCAGGGTGAACCAGGGGCGGGTGGCCAGGACCTGCAGGTCCCGCCGGACCACGCGGCGTGCCGCGGTCAGCGCCAGCGCGCCGATCACGCCGTAGAAGACCAGGTTGATCGCGTACGACGCCGCGGCGGGGTTGGGGAGAGCTGCAGCACCACCGGCGTCAGCAGGTCCGCGGCGGTAGCAAAGAACGCGGCCACGGCCACGTAGATGCCCGCGGCGGTGAAATCCAGCCGGGAAAACAAATAGAAATCCGGTCGCGGTGCCGGGATGCGGCGGAGATCGGTGCCCATGGAAACAGACTATCCGGCGGCGGCCCGGTGTTGCCCCCGTCACGGCGGGGCCGGCCGAGCTAGTACGATAGATGAGCCGCGCGACGCCGAGCCGCAGCCGGCTCCGGTACCACCGGCTGCCCCGTTCGCCGGGCCGCCCCTGCTGCCGAACGCCCGGAAAACGCCGCCCTGTCCCGGCCAGATCCCCAACCGCAAGGAACAGCTGTGCCTCAAAGTACCTCCACAGACAAGCAAACCGCGGCCGCCCCCACCGCCGTCGACTCCTCCCTCAGCGCCGAGGGTTACAAGAAGTCGCTGAGCGGCCGCCAGGTCACCATGATCGCCATGGGCGGCGCCATCGGCGTCGGCCTCTTCATGGGAGCCGGCGGGCGCCTCGCCTCCACCGGCCCCGCCCTGGTTTTCTCCTACGCCATCGCCGGCGTCATCGCCTACCTGCTGATGCGGGCCCTCGGCGAGCTCATCATGTACCGCCAGACCTCCGGCTCCTTCGTCAGCTACGCCGGTGAGATGTTCGGCCGCAAGGGCGCCTACCTCTCCGGCTGGATGTACTTCATCAACTGGGCCATGACCGGCATCGCCGAACTGATCGCGATCGGCCTCTACTTCCAGTTCTTCTTCCCCAACGTCCCGGTCGAACTGACCGCGGTCGCCGCGCTGCTGCTCCTGGTGGGCGTCAACCTGCTCAGCGTGAAGGCGTTCGGCGAGTTCGAATTCTGGGCCTCCGTCCTGAAGGTCGGGGCCATTGTGATCTTCCTGGCCGTGGGCACCTTCATGGTGGTCACCAACGCCAAGGTGGGCGAGGGGCACGCCTCCGTCACCAACCTCTTCGCCGGCGACGGCGGCATGTTCCCCAAGGGCGCCCTGGTGATGATTCTGGTGCTCAACGCCGTGATCTTCGCCTACAACGCCATCGAACTGGTCGGCATCACCGCCGGTGAAATGGAGGACCCGGCCAAGGAGGTCCCCAAGGCCATCCGCGCCGTCGTCATCCGCATCGTGGTCTTTTACGTCGGCTCCGTGACCCTGCTGGCCATGCTGCTGCCCTCGGACCAATACAAGGCCGGGACCTCTCCGTTCGTCACCGTCTTCGGTCAGATGGGCCTGCCCTGGATGGGCGACGTGATGAACATGATCGTCATCACCGCGGCGCTGTCCTCCTGCAACTCGGGCCTGTACTCGATCGGCCGGATCTTCCGCACCATGGCCAACAACGGCCACGCCCCGCAGTGGCTGACCCGGATGTCCAAGACCCACGTGCCCTACGCCGCCATCCTGGCGATCGGCGCCGTCTACCTTGTCGGCATCCTGCTGAACATCTGGCTGGGCGGCTCGCACGCCTTCGACCTGGCCCTGAACACGGCCTCGATCGGCGTCATCTTCACCTGGGGATCGATCTTCGCCAGCCAGATCGCACTGCGCAGGATCAAGGGCAACGACGCCTCCTCGCTGCCCATGCCGGGCTCCCCGTGGACCAGCTGGGCCGGCCTCGTGGCGCTGCTGGCCATCACCGTGCTGATCGGCTTCGACACCATGACCAGCAAGACCGGCGAGGTCTTCCAGCTGGGCCTCTGGACGCTGGCCACCATCCCGTTCTTCGCAGTGGTGCTGTGGCTGGGCTGGCAGAAGGTCAAGCACAACGCCCCGAAGAGCGAGCTCTACAGCTAGCTCCTCCCGTTCGGACGCACGGTTCGGACACACGGACGACGGCGGTCACCCGCGCTGCGGCGGGGTGGCCGCCGTCGCCGTTCAAGCCGCCGTCAGCCCTTGAGGTGCCGGGCGAAGTGATCCTCGATGCGCCGCCAGGCCTCCGGAGCCGACGTCGGGTCCGGGCCCACTCCCATCACGCGCAGCAGCGGGCGCAGCGGCCGCGGGCCGGCCTCGACGTCGTTGAGGAAGGCGTGCCCCGCCGTCGGGAACTCCTTCACGTCGTGACTGACGTTGAGCCGCTCCAGGACGTCGGTGAGCTTCTCCGCGGCTCCCGGCAGTCCCCGGTCCCGGCCGCCGTAGTTGGCGACGATCGGGCACGCCCCGGCCAGTTCCCGTTCCGGGTTGGAGGGCAGCTTGCCGTAGTTCACCGCGGCCGCGTCGAAGCCGTCGTTGGCCAGCAACAGGGCAAAGCCGCCGCCCATGCAGAAGCCGATCACGCCCACCTTCCCGTTGGTCCGGCCCGAGTCGAGAAGCCACCGCCGGGCCGCCTCGAGGTCGGCGAACGCCTTGCCCTGGCCCGAGGCCAGGGAGCGCATGGTGGAGACCAGGCATCGGCGCGCGCCCCGTCGCTGAAGAGGTCCACGGCCAGGGTGAGGTAGCCGGCGGCGGCCATCCGGTCCGCGTGGCGGACGGTGATGTCGTCCAGCCCGAAGACCTCGTGGATCATCAGCACCGCCGGGAAGGGACCTTCCCCGTCCGGGGTGGCCAAATAGCCCCGAAGCCTCGGGGAACCGTCCCGCCCGGCCGGGCCGAGGTCGACGTTGCGCAGGTCGGTACTGCCGGCGGTGGGGCGGTTGGCGGTGCTGGCCACGGGGGCTCCTCGGTTCATCGGTGCGGGGCGGTGTACTGGCTGGGTGAGGGATAAAAAACGACGCCGGGCACGCCCCCAAAGGAGCGCCCGGCGTCGTCGGTCATCGCGGCGGGACGGCTAGTCTCGCCGGACCGCGTCCTTGACGTTCTCGCCAACCTTCTTGGCATCCGAGACCACCTGGTCCTTCTGGCCTTCGGCCTTCAGGCGGTCGTTGCCGGTGGCGGTTCCGGCAGCCTCCTTGGCCTTGCCACCAAGGTGCTGCGCTTCGTGCTGAATCTTGTCGCCGAGACCCATGGGGAACCGCCCTTCTCTCCGGTTGACTGCTTCGGTTCCAGCATAAGCAAAGCATGCTTACTAGTTCAAGTCTTTTCCGGTCAGCGCTAGGCTCGACGTCATGAAACCCGGTAAGCCCCGAATCACCGCACCGCGCCTCCCGGACCTCCGGCTGGATGATCTCCAGGAGGACGCGGACCCTGACTTCCGCCGCGGGGAGCGCTACGAGGGCCGCGCCTACCGGCAGGCCGTGGCCGACGGGCTGGACCTTGCAGGTACGGACTTCGTCGAGTGCTCGTTCGCCGGGGTCTCCTTCCACGAGACGCAGCTGCGCGGCGCCGGGTTCCGGGACTGCGTCCTGTCCGACCCGAATGCGCCCGTGCTTACCGCCGCCCGGGCGGGGCTGACGGAGGTGGAGATCCGCAATCCGCGCTGGGGCTCCGCCGAACTCTACGAGGGGCGCTGGCAATCGGTGCGGGTCGACGGCGGAAAGCTCGACTACGTCAACCTCCGCGGCGCCACCCTGGTGGACGTGCAGATCAGCGACTGCATCATCGGGGAGTTGGACCTTGGCGCGGCCGCGGCCACCCGGGTGGTCCTGAAGGACTGCACCATCGGAGCGCTGGACTTCACCGGCGCCCGGCTCAAGGACGTGGACCTGCGCGGCAGTGAATTCCGCGCGGTCAGCGGCCTGGGCAGCGTGGCCGGGCTGGTGGTTGACGAGCGCCAGCTGGACCTGCTCGCGCCGCTGCTGGCCGCGCACCTGGGGATCACCGTCGCCTGAGCCGTAGGGGATCTGCCGGAACGTCATGCAGGCGTCCCCGGTTGACCCTCTTGACCCGCCGTGTAATCTTTATAGAACGAACGGTCGGTAATTTATTCTGCTGCCGGCCCCCTCTCTGGTGAAGGATGTTCTCATGGTCGAGGCTTTTCTCGTTGGCGGTGCCCGCACCGCGGTTGGCCGGTACGGGGGAGCCCTGTCCGGGGTCCGTCCCGATGACCTGGCGGCGCTGGTGGTCCGTGAGGCCGTCGCCCGCGCCGGCGTCGATCCGGACGCAGTGGAGGAGGTCATCCTCGGCAACGCCAACGGAGCCGGCGAGGAAAACCGCAACGTCGCCCGGATGGCCACATTGCTGGCCGGACTCCCGCTGCACATCCCCGGAATCACCGTCAACCGGCTCTGTGCCTCCGGCCTGAGCGCCATCATCATGGCCAGCCACATGATCAAGGCCGGCGCCGCGGACATCGTGATCGCAGGCGGCGTCGAGTCCATGAGCCGCGCGCCCTGGGTGCAGGAAAAGCCGCAGACAGCCTTCGCCAAGCCCGGCGAGATCTTCGACACCTCCATCGGCTGGCGCTTCACCAACCCGCTGTTCCAGAAGGGCGAGCTCTCCCGCGACGGGAAGATGACCTACTCCATGCCGGAAACCGCGGAGGAGGTGGCCCGGGTCGACGGGATCACCCGGGACGACGCCGACGCGTTCGCCGTCCGCTCGCACGAACGGGCCCTCGCCGCGATCGCCGCAGGCCGGTTCGCCGACGAAATCGTTCCCGTCACCGTCAAGACCCGCAAGGGCGAGACCGTGGTGGACACCGACGAGGGCCCCCGCCCCGGCACCACCGCAGAGGTGCTCGCCGGGCTGCGCCCCGTCGTCGCGGGCGGCTCGGTGGTCACCGCGGGCAACTCCTCCACCCTCAACGACGGCGCCTCCGCGATCATCGTCGCCTCCGAGGCTGCCATCCGGAAGCTCGGCCTGACCCCGCGGGCCCGCATCGTCGCCGGCGCCTCCGCCGGCTGCGAGCCCGAGATCATGGGCATTGGCCCGGTCCCGGCCACCCGCAAGGCCCTCGCGGCTGCCGGGCTGGACGTCGGCGACCTCGGCGCCGTCGAACTCAACGAAGCCTTCGCCACCCAGTCGCTGGCCAGCATGCGCCGGCTGGACCTGGACCCGGAGATCGTGAACCGCGACGGCGGCGCGATCTCCCTGGGCCACCCGCTGGGCTCCTCCGGCTCGCGGATCGCCATCACCCTGCTGGGCCGGATGGAGCGCGAGAACGCCAAGGTGGGCCTCGCCACCATGTGCGTGGGCGTCGGACAGGGCACCGCGATGCTGCTGGAGCGCGTCTAATGGCCGCCGACGGCTTGGACACCACAGGCTTCGCCACGCTCCTGATCGAGGAGCGCCCCGACCGGCTGGTAGTGCTGCTCAACCGGCCCGAGGTCCGCAACGCCATCGACCAGCAGATGGTCGACGAGCTTCACCGGGTCTGCGCCTACCTGGAACAGGCCCCCAAGGTGCTGATCATCGCCGGGACCCATGGCGTGTTCGCCTCAGGCGCGGACATCGCGCAGCTGCGCGAACGCCGCCGCGACGACGCACTGCAGGGCATCAACTCGACGATCTTCGTCCGGATCGCCAAGCTGCCCATGCCGGTCATCGCGGCCCTCGACGGCTTCTGCCTCGGCGGCGGCGCGGAGCTGGCCTACGCCGCCGACTTCCGCATCGGCACCCCCGGGGTCCGGATCGGCAACCCCGAAACCGGCCTGGGCATCCTGGCCGCGGCCGGAGCCAGCTGGCGGCTCAAGGAACTCGTCGGCGAGCCCGTGGCGAAGGAAATCCTGCTGGCCGGGACCGTCCTGCGCGCCGACCGGGCCCTCGCCGTCGGCCTCATCACCGAAGTCCACGACCCGGACCGGCTCATTGATGCCGCCCACGATCTCGCGGACCGGATCGGCCGGCAGGACCCGCTGGCGGTGCGGATCACCAAGTCCGTCTTCCACGCCCCCGCCGAGGCGCACCCGCTGATCGACCAGCTGGCCCAGGGCATCCTCTTCGAATCCCAGGCCAAGTTCGACCGGATGCAGGCGTTCCTCGACAAGAAGAGCGCCAAAACAACTTCCACACCTCAAGACCAGCACGACGGGACGAAGTAACCATGAGCAATTCCGCACAGTCCGCCCCCACGTCCGACGGCGTTCTTCCCCGGTTCGTCGGGGTGCTCGGCGGCGGCCGCATGGGCGCCGGCATCGCCCACGCCTTCCTGATCAAGGGCTCGGACGTGCTGGTGGTCGAACGCGACGAGCAGTCGGCCGAGGCCGCCCGCGAGCGGGTTGAGTCAGCCGCCGCCAAGAGCATCGAGCGCGGCGCCGTCGACGGCAACCTCGACGAGATGGTCTCCCGCCTCGCCGTCTCCGTGGATTACGACGACTTCAAGGACCGTCAGCTGGTGGTCGAGGCCGTTCCCGAGGACTGGGACCTCAAGGTCGCCTCGCTGCGCGGCATCGAGGAGCGCCTGGCCGACGACGCGTACCTCGCCTCCAACACCTCCTCGCTCTCCGTAAACGGGCTGGCGCGCGAACTGGGCCGGCCGCAGAATTTCCTGGGCCTGCACTTCTTCAACCCGGTGCCGGCTTCCACCCTGATCGAGGTGGTCCTGGGCGAGCAGACTTCGGACGCTGTGGCCGCCGCGGCGCGCGGCTGGGTCGAGGCGCTCGGCAAGACCGCCGTCGTCGTCAATGACGCCCCCGGCTTCGCATCCTCCCGGCTGGGTGTCGCGATCGCGCTGGAAGCGATGCGCATGGTCGAGGAAGGCGTCGCGTCCGCCGAGGACATCGACAACGCCATGGTCCTGGGTTACAAGCACCCCACCGGCCCGCTCCGGACCACGGACATCGTGGGCCTGGACGTCCGCCTCCGCATCGCCGAGTATCTCGCCTCGACCCTGGGCGAGCGTTTCGCGCCGCCGCAGATCCTGCGCGACAAGGTGGCCCGGGGCGAGCTCGGCCGGAAGACCGGCAAGGGATTCTTCGACTGGAACAGCTGAACCGGCCCCAGCAGGCCGTCTTCCCGGCCCCTTGGAGGCCGCGGCGCCTAGTTGGAGTGCGTGGCCAGTGAGTCCAGCGTCCGCTTCATCCCGTCCATGGCCGGGTCCGCGAGCTTCTGGAACATGGGCCGGGCGATCGGCTCGGCCAGCTTCATCCAGCCCTTGAGCTGGAATTCCGCGGTGTAGTTGACCTCGCTGCCGGAGCCGGCGGGCCGGACCTCAATGGTGTCCACCGAGATGACGCTCTTGTTCTCACCGCGGAGCACGATCTCGGAACCGGAGAGCTTCACCACCTCGTAGGTCAGGCTCTGGCGCTTGCCGCGGAACTCTGCCTCCGCATGGTAGCGGTGGCCCACTGCGACCGGGCCGTCGGTGAGCTTCTTGACCACCGGCGTACCGGGGTCCCACTCGGGCGTGTGCTCGAAGGCGGAGAGGTAGGCGAAGGCCTTGCCGGCCTCCAGCGGGGTGCGGACCGTGCCGGTGACTGTGATCATGGGCCCAGCCTACCCACGGCGTCCAGCCCCGGCCGGGGTCCGCCGCGGCCGCGGGCCTAGGATGGTGCCGTGAACCCCTTCCAGCCGCTCACCCTGACCGGCCGCTACGTCGCCCTCGAACCCCTGGACCACAGCCACCACGACGGGCTGGTGGACGCCGTTCGGGACGGGGAGCTGTGGAAGCTCTGGTACACCGCGGTCCCCGCCCCGGAGGCCATGGGTGCCGAGATCGACCGGCGGCTGACGCTGCAGGCGGCAGGCTCCATGCTGCCGTTCACCACCCGGCTGCTCGATCCCGCCACCGGCGAACCCGGCCGGATCATCGGCATGACCACCTACATGAACATCGACGCCGCCGTGCCCCGGGTGGAGATCGGCTCCACCTGGAACGCCGCGTCCGCGCACGGCACCGGCAGCAACCCCGACTCCAAGCTGCTGCTGCTCCGGCACGCCTTCGAGACCCTGGGCTGCCCCGCCGTCGAATTCCGCACGCACTGGCTCAACCACCAGTCCCGCGAAGCGATCGCCCGGCTCGGTGCCAAACAGGACGGGGTGCTGCGCAGCCACACCAGGAGCGCCGACGGCGCGTTGCGGGACACCGTGGTGTTCTCGATCCTGGAGCACGAATGGCCCATGGTCCGGAACAACCTGGAGTACCGCCTCGCCCGGCAGCGGCCCGGCAGGGAACCGGCCCAATGAGCGCGGACGGAGCCGTGGGTGGGGCGGTCACCTGGGACGGGGCGGTCAACGCCTGGCACGTGGGCGGGGCGGTGTACCGGATGGGCCGCCGCGAGTGGCTCACCGAGGCCGGCTGGCGGCAGGCGTACGACGCCGGGATCCGCACCGTCATCGACCTGCGCAACCCGGAGGAGATCCACCGCCGCGAGACGGATCCACGGGTGCCGGAGACGGCGCTGGCGCCGTTCGACGTCGTGCACGCCCCCACCGAGGACCCCGCCAACGAGGAATTCCGGGCCCTCTGCGTGCCCTACTTGAACGACCCCGCGTCCTACCCGGACAATGCCCGGCTTTTCCCGGACCGGATGGTCCGGGTGTTCCGGGCCATCGCGGCCGCGCCCGCCGGCGTCGTGCTGCACTGCTCCGCCGGCCGGGACCGCAGCGGCATGATCGCTGCGATGCTCCAGGACCTCGCCGGGGCGGGGGAGGACGCCATCGTGCTGGCCTACGAACGGGCCATGCGTGGTATCAACGAACACCACCGCGTCTCCCTGGTGAAGCACCCGCACGAGCGCTACCTGACCGAGGACGAACTGGCACCGCTGCTCGCCACCCGGCAGGCCAGCCTCCTTGGTTTCCTGCGCAACCTCAGGACTTCCACATTTTTGGGCCACAATGGCGTAACGGAAGGGGAGCTGGCGGCCATTCGGGCCAAACTCGGACGCTAAAGTGACCGGGTGAAGATAGCAAAACGCGTTCCTGCGCTGCGGATGACGGCCGCCGTGGCCGTCGCGCTCGCCGGAGCGTCCCTGGCCGTTCCCGCGCTCGCCGAAACGGGCTCCGTCCAGCCGGCGCCCGCCGCCGCCTCCAGCCCTTCGGCCTCTGCCGGGGCGACGGCGGCTCCGACGACGTCGCCCGTGACGGCTTCTACCGCGACTGCTACTCCCACACCTGCTTCTCCCTCGCCGACGGCTACCGCGCCCACGACGCAACCGGCCCCGGGCATCAGTGCGGACGGCCTCGCCGAGGCGACCCTCCGCGACCTCGGCATGACCCTTGAGCAGTTCAACGCCGCCGGTGAGCTCGCCCGCCGCGCCGCTGACGCGCTGCCCTCCCTGTCCGGGCTGCCCGGCTACGTCGGGATCAGCATCAACAACGGCAGGATCATCGTCGACGGACAGGGCGCCGAGCTGCAGGCCCGGGTGGATGCCCTCAACGCGGCCGGCCCCACGGCCGTGTTCACGCTCGCAGCCCCGGCAGCGCCGGCCCCGGCACCGAGCGCCGCCGACCTTATTGCTGCCAGCACCGACCAGCTCTTCGCCGCCTACGTCCGCGACGTCGGACCCGCAGGACTGCAGGCCGTGGCGTACGCCGGCGGCCACTTCGTCATCCGCACCGGCGGCGTGACCGCCGCCGAGGAAACTTCCTCCACCCCCGCCCCGGCTCCCGCGGCGACGGCCACGCCCGCTCCCACCGCGGGAGCGACGAACGTCCCGGCGGGCATAAGCCCGGCCCTGACCACCGCCGCGCCCGGCAAGATCTCCCCCGCGGCGTTCGTGGCCCGCTACAAGAACGTCCAGCTGGAGAAGTCCGCCCCGATCACCACCGAGGCCAGCACCGATTACTTCGGCGGCCAGGGCTACGTCACGGATGTGAGCACCATCTGCTCCGCCGGCTTCGGCGTCTATGATCCGACCGGGCTCCCGCTGATCCTGACCGCCGGCCACTGCGCCGAAGACGGCATCAGCAAGACCACCACCGTGGAGCCGCCCGCCGCATCAACGGCGGGCGGGGCGACCACGCCCCTTCCGACCACCCGCGACCCGCTGGGCACCTTTGGCTTCAGCCAGTTCGGCGGCCCTGGCAACACCGCCATCACGGGAACGCAGGACAACCCGGGCAACATCGGCACCGACATCGCCGTCATCCAGGGCCTCGCCGCCGGCGTCACGCCCCGGCCCGCTGCCACCACCTGGGACAACGTGGCCAACCCGGCGCCGTCGTCGGTCAGGATCATCGGCACACTCGCCCCCGTCCAGGGCCAGGCGGTCTGCCACTCGGGCCGGACCAGCGGTTGGAAGTGCGGCACTGTCGACACCGTGGGCATCATGCTCATCCCGGGCCGGTCCAGCCTTGCGCCGAACTACGACAACGATCTGCGCGCTGTCCGTGCGTTCGACTCGTCCACGGTGAAGTCCGCCGGCGGCGACTCCGGCGGCCCCTGGGTCAGCGGCAACTTCGCCGTCGGCACCCACACCGGGGCCGAGACCCAAAAACGGGACCCAGCTGCGCGCCATCGCCGCCACCCTAAAGGACGCCATGGATACGGTCCCACTCAAGGACAACGTCCAGCTGCAGTTGTTCCTCAACGCACCGCAACTCGACGGGACCGCCAGCGGCGCCACCCTTCAGCCGGGCACCACGATCCACGGCCGTGTCGCGGCCGCCCCCGCGTCCGCCGTCGCCGCCGGCTCCTCGGTCCGCCTGACCCGCGACGGCTCCAGCGTCGACCTTCCGGTGGACAAGGATGGAAACTGGTCCTTCGCCCTGCCGGCCACCGAAGTGAAGTACGCCTACACCGCGGCCACCGTCAACGGCTTCAGCCACTCGGAGACCACCGCGTTCGCCCTCACGGCCTCGGTACTGACCGCCCCCGCCATCACCACCCCCGCCGCGGTCCCCACAGCCTCGGCACCCGCCGTGATCGAGGGCACCGGAACGCCGGGCAACACCGTCGCGGTGACCGGCGCCATCACCGGCTCGGCCACGGTCGCCGCCGACGGCCGCTGGAGCGTCCCGTTCGGGAGCGGCCCGCTGTACGGCAAGCTCGCCGTCTCGGCGGTGCAGACCTCCCCGGGCCACGAGGACGGTCCCGCGGCCACTGCGGTATACCTGGTCCAGCCACCGGTCCCCGCCCTGGCACTGTCCCTCGACGGGGCCACGTTCCGGCAGGATGCGCTGCCCAAGACCATCTCCGGCACCGGGGTGGAGGGCGCCTCGGTCAGCGTGAGCATCGACGGCGTCCCGCTGGACGCCGGCCAGGGCAGCGGACCCGGCGTCGGTGGCAAGGCCGTCGCAGGGTCGCTGGCCCTGGCAGTCCTCGCCACCGGCGGGCACTGGTCCGTGCCGTTCCCCACGTGGCTGGCGGCGGGACAGCACACCCTGACCGTGTCGCAGTCCCTGGACGGCATCGCCTCCGCGCCGCTGTCCTCCACGTTCTCGATCAGCGCGCCGGTCGCGGCCGCCGCCGCGGCCGTGTCCCCGGACCGTTCCACCGGGACGCCCGTGCTCGCCAGCACCGGCGCCGGCGGACTGCTGCCCGCGGCCGGAGCCGCCGCGGCCGCGGTCCTGCTGGGCACCGGCATGCTGGTCCTGGGCCGCCGCCGGAAGCCGGCGGCGCCGGAGTCTGCCCGGTAGATCGGACACAACAAAGCCCGGCGGGACGGGCCCATTGGAAACCATCCAGGGTCCGGTCCGGCCGGGCTTTGCGTTTAGCCGAAGTTCGCGACGTAGCTTGGCTTGCCCACCTCGCCGGTGGTCACCGGGGCGCCGGTGTCGTTGACCACGTGGTCCAACGTTCCCGCGCCCAGGTTCACGGTCAGCAGCCCGTGCAGCTTCACGCCCGGGGTAACCGGGACCTCGAAGCCGCGGGTGGCGTGGATCGAGGGATCCACGTTGGTGTAGACGTAGCTGCCGCCGCCCCAGAGTTCGTGCGACCGGACCGAATCGGCCACCTTGTACCCGGCCCAGCCGAGGACGCCGTCGTGCTGCCAGGCGGCCTGGTTCGGCGCGTCGTAGGGCAGTTCGTTCTGGAAGAAGACCGTCCGTCCGCGCTCGCCGTTCCAGGTCACATTGTACTTTTGGTAGTGCTCCACGAACAGGCCGGTGGCGGTGACGTCGTCGCCGTTGATGGTGACGCCGTTGTCCGCCGTGTTGGTGTCCCAGCCCACGCCGTTGCCGTGGTCCGCGCGCCAGGCCCAGATGTGGTCCAGGAGCACGCCGTCGCTGTTGACCTCGAGGCTGACGGAGGCCTTGCCCATGTGCGGGCCGCCGATGCGGAAGAACACGTCGTGCAGGGCCGTGGGGTTGGCCGGGTCGCCGTGCTTGCCGGAGGCGTCCGTGTGGGAGGCGTTACCCTTGGCCTTGCCCAGCCGCACCAGCGCCGGGGAGTTCACGGTGCCGGCGTCGATGGTGAGCCCGGCGACCTGGACGCCGGAGACGTCCGCGACCTCCAGCGGAACCGCGCCGCCGACGGCGGTCAGGGTGGTCATGCCGAGCCCGAGGACTACCGTGTCGGCACGCTTGACCTCGAGGGTGCGGTCGATGTTGTACACGCCCGGGGTGAAGAGCAGGTTCTTGCCGCGGGCCAGCTGGACGTTGATGTCCTTGGCCGAATCGGCGGGTGTGGCCACGTAGAAGTCGGAGAGCGGCACGCTGCGTCCCGCCGTCGGACCGTTCTCCCAGGTGGTGCCGGAGGAGTTCTGCCGCGCGGAGGGAACGAACACGCTGTAGCTGCCGGCGCCGTCGATGGCCAGGTACGGCTTTTCGCGGCTGACCGGGGTGCTGGCCAGTGTGGTGTACGGCGGGTCCGGGAAGGACTGCGCGGGTGCGCCGTTGACGCCGGAGAAGACCTGGTTCCAGACGGCGTTGGACCAGCCGCCGAGGCTGCTGTCGCGGACGTAGTACTGCTGCTGGGAGCCGTTGATCACGGACCCGGTCTTGGAGTCGGCGATGAAGCCGCCGCTGGCGTACTGCGGGCCGGCGGTGCAGTAATCCATCAGGGTGAGGTTTCCGCCGGTGACGTTGACCCGCCGCATCGGCGAGGCCTGCGATGCGGCCCAGAAGTTGGCCGAGGCGCGGCAGCCATCCAGGCCGGTGACGTTGATGGTGAGGTTGGAGACCGACCGCCAGAAGTTGTTCAGGGCGATGCAGTTGTCCGCGGTCAGGCAGCGGTTGTAGGTGTCCACGTGGCCGTTGATGGTCACATCGGTGGGGGAGTTGCCCAAACCCGCCACCTCGGTGGAGTAGCCCACCTGGATGATCAGCGGTGTCTGCGCGGTGCCGTAGGTGCCGGGCTTGAAGAGCAGCGAGTAGCGGTTCGTGCCCATCTCGTCGTCGACCTGCTGGGCGGCGATGGCGTCGACGGTGGCCTGGATCTGCGCCACCGGCATGCTCGGATCGAAGACCCGGACGTTGGGGCCGAACGCGGACGCGGCGCCGGGTGCCGGCTTGCCCACCGCGGCGGGCTGCGCCGGAGCGGTCTGTGCAGGAGCGGACTGCGCCCTAGTGGGCTGCGCCGCAGGGGTGGCGGGGGCTGCCGGGACGACGACGGCGGCTGGCGCGGGGACGGTCCCGGCGGGTACGGCGGCGGTGGCCGCGGTGCTGCCTGCCAAGGCCGCGGCGAGGGCGACGACGCCCCCGACGATCAGCCGGCCCGCGCCGTGCGGGGAGGTGCGGAGGCCCGGCGGGGACGCCGGGCGGGACGGGAAGTGGGCTAGCGGCATTGCTCGGCCTGCTCTCTGTGGGGGTGGCGGGGCTCCATGCGGAAGGTTGTGGGAGCGCTCCCAGTCGGGGAAGCGTAACACCGGCCCGGGGCCCGGACAAGGCCTCATCCCCGGCCGGATCCCGTATTCTCAAGGTGATGAGCGCACAGACCCACCACGGATCCCGGCCGGGAGCGGCCCGTCCCACTCCCACGCTTGAAGACCTGGCGACGGCGGCGGGCGTGTCCCGTTCCACCGCCTCGCGGGCGATCAACGGCGGGTCCCGGGTCAGCCCGGAGGCCAAGGCCGCCGTGGACGCCGCCGTGATCTCCCTGGGCTACACCCCGAACCGGGCGGCCCGCAGCCTGGTCACCCGCCGGACGTCCTCTATCGCGCTCGTCATCAACGAACCCGATGCCAGGGTCATGATGGACCCCTTCTTTGCCGCGGTCATCACCGGGGTGACCGAGGCGCTGCGGGAGACGGACATGCAGCTGGTCCTGCTGATGTCCCGGGCGGGCGGGGACCCGTCCCGGACGGTCCGCTACCTCCGCGGCGGCCACGTCGACGGCGCCATCGTCGTCTCGCACCACAAGACGGACGGCTGGACGGAGGAGCTGGCGGCCTCCGGGCTGCCCACCGTCTTCATCGGCCGGCCCTGGGACACCGGCCTGGGCATCCACTACGTCGACGTGGACAGCTTCGAGGGCGCCCGACAGGCGGCGCTGCACCTGGCCTCCACCGGGCGCCGCCGGCTGGCCACCATCACCGGTCCGCTGGACATGACCGCCGCTGCGGACCGGCTCGAGGGCTGGCGGGCGGGCCTCAAGGATGCCGGGCTGCCGGCCGGGCCCGAGGAGCCGGGCGACTTCACGGCGGCCGGCGGCACCGAGGCCGCCGCCCGGCTGCTGGCCCGCGACGGCGGCATCGACGGTATCTTCGCCGCGTCCGACCTGATGGCCCGCGGTGCCATCACTGCCCTGCAGGCGGCCGGCCGCACGGTGCCCGGCGACGTCGCCGTCGTCGGCTTTGACGACCACCTGTCCGGGCCGGGGGAACTGCCCCTGACCACGGTCAACCAGCCCACCGTGGACATGGCCGCGCAGGCCGGGCGCCTGCTGCTGGCCGACATCGAGAACCCCGGGGCCGGCCGCGAGCCGTTGATCTTCCCGGCACGCCTGGTGGTCCGGGCCAGCACGGAGCCGGCCGCCCTCTAGGCCGTTCCCCGGACGGTGCCGGGTTCAGACCTTGCGGTCCAGCAGCAGGTTGGTGATCCGCAGCGTGCAGAGCCGCTCGCCGGCGGCGTTGCTGATGACCACCGCGTGGGTGGTGACGGTGCCGCCCAGGTGGATCGGCGTCGCGGTGATGGTGACCAGGCCCTCCCGGGCGGACTTGTGGTGGGTGGCGGAGACGTCGACGCCGACGGCCGTCTTGCCCAGCGTGCTGGCGTGCTTCACCGCGGCCCAGGAACCGACGGCCTCGCCCACGGCCAGCGAGGCGCCGCCGTGCAGGAGCCCGAACGACTGCCGGTTGCCCTCCACGGGCATGGTGGCCACCACGCGCTGAACCGATTCCTCGACGATCTTCACGCCCATCTTCTCGTCGAGCTCGCCGAGGGTGATCTTCCAGGGCTCGTTGGCGCCGGGCTGGGTGGTCATCGGGTCTCCTCAGGGTCGGGACGGGGTGGGGCGGAACCGGAACAGGACCGGGGCGGGGCCGCAATGGTCCCGCGGTACTAGTGTGCCGCAGGCCTCAGTCATGTACTGTGGTCATATTACCGAACGGCCGGTCAGTAATGTTCCGGACGTGCTGCTCTTGCCCCGCGTTGGAAGGACCCGTCAACGATGACCACCACTGCAACAGCCCCCGCATCCGCCGTGGATACCGCCGAAATCGTCCCCAGCTTCGTCCGGGGTTCCTGGTGGACGCCGGCCGCAGCGGCCGCCGCCTCCGCCGCCCCGGTCCTGGACGCCAGCACGGGGGAGCTGCTCGCCAGGGTCAGCACCGAGGGCCTGGACCTCGCCGCCGTCGTCGACTACGGCCGCGCCACCGGGCAGGCGGAACTGGGCAAGCTGACCTTCCACCAGCGCGCCCTCAAACTCAAGGAACTCGCGCAGTACCTCAACGGCCGCCGCGACGAGTTCTACGCCCTCTCCGCCCAGACCGGCGCCACCAAGGTCGACTCCATGATCGACATCGACGGCGGCATCGGGGTGCTCTTCACCTTCGGTTCCAAGGGCCGCCGCGAACTGCCCAACTCCCAGGTGGTGGTCGACGGGCCGATGGAGATCCTGTCCAAGGACGGCTCCTTCGCCGGCGAGCACATCTACACGCGGATCCCCGGCGTCGCGGTCCAGATCAACGCCTTCAACTTCCCCGTCTGGGGCATGCTGGAGAAGCTCGCCCCGGCCTTCATCGCCGGCGTGCCCACCATCGTCAAGCCCGCGACCCCCACCGGCTACGTCGCCGCGGCCGTGGTGAAGGCGATCGACGAGTCAGGCATCCTGCCCGAGGGCTCGCTGCAGCTGGTGTCCGGCTCCGTCCGCACCCTGCTGGACCACCTCGACTACCGCGACGTGGTCGCCTTCACCGGCTCGGCGTCCACCGCCAACACGCTGAAGTCCCACCCCAACGTGGTCAAGGGCGGCGTCCGCTTCACCTCCGAGACGGACTCGCTCAACGCCGCCATCCTCGGCCCGGACGCCGTCAAGGGCACGCCCGAATTCGATGCCTTCGTCAAGTCCCTGGTCACCGAGATGACCGCCAAGGCCGGCCAGAAGTGCACCTCGATCCGCCGCGCGATCGTGCCGCAGGAGCTTGTCGCGGACGTCGCCGCCGCGGTGGGGGAGCGGATCAACGAACGCGTCGTGTTGGGCGACCCGCGTGCTGAGGGCGTCACCATGGGTGCCCTCGCCTCCCTCGAGCAGCTCGCCGACGTGCGCGCCGCCGTCCAGTCCATGCTCGACGCCGGCAGCGAGCTCGCCTACGGCTCCCTCGATGCCCCGAAGGTCACCAGCGCGGACGGGAGCGTCGGCGTCGTCGAAGGGGGCGCCTTCATGTCGCCGGTGCTGCTGCGCTGGGCCGACCCGGAGGCCGAGGAGATCCACTCGCTGGAGGCCTTCGGCCCGGTCTCGTCCGTGATCGGTTACAGCGATATCGCCGACGCCGTCCGCCTCGCCGCCCGCGGCGGCGGCTCCCTGGTCGCCTCCGTCTGCACCAACGACCCCGACGTGGCCCGCGAACTGGTCACCGGCATCGCCGCGCACCACGGCCGTGTCCTGATGCTCAACCGCGAGGATGCCCGCAGCTCCACCGGCCACGGTTCCCCGGTCCCGCACCTGGTCCACGGCGGCCCCGGCCGGGCCGGCGGCGGCGAGGAACTCGGCGGCATCCGCTCGGTCATGCACCACATGCAGCGCACCGCCATCCAGGGCTCGCCCAACATGCTCACCGCCGTCACCGGCGTCTGGCACACCGGCGCGGACCGGAACTTCACGGTCGAGACCGAGGGACTACACCCGTTCCGCAAGCCGCTGGCCACCCTGCGCATCGGCGACGCGGTCCGTTCCGGGCTGCGAGAGGTGACGCTGGAGGAGATCACGAAGTTCGCCAACTCCACCGGCGACACGTTCTACGCCCACACCAACCAGGAAGCGGCGGAAGCCAACCCGTTCTTCCCCGGCATCGTGGCGCACGGTTACCTGCTGCTCTCCTGGGGTGCCGGGCTGTTCGTGGAACCCGCCCCGGGCCCGGTGCTGGCCAACTACGGCCTGGAGAACCTGCGCTTCATCACGCCGGTGGCCGCCGGGGACTCCATCCGGGTCACCCTCACGGCCAAGAAGATCACCCCGCGCGAGACCGACGAATACGGCGAGGTGGCCTGGGACGCCGTCCTGACCAACCAGAACGACGAGATCGTGGCCACCTACGACGTCCTCACCCTCGTCGAGAAGTAGCCCCACCCCTGTCGGCGCCCCCTCGGATGTGACGCCTTCCCAACGGACGCCCCCTCACGATGTGAGGGGGCGTCCGTCGTGGGGCGCCCGGCGGTGAGGGGAGGGGGCGAAGTGCCCGTCCCTCCGCCCCGTCTCCGGCGTAACATCGTGCCCGTAGGAGGTGGCGTCATGTCCCTGGTACTCAACAAAGCCACAACCATCCTGCCCGTCGATGACGCGGCGCGTGCCCGGCACTTCTACGCGGACACCCTCGGGCTCCCGCACCGCGGCGTGGCAGCGGACGGAAGCGAAATCTTCGGTTCGGACGGCGGACCGCTGCTGCAGCTCATGCCGGTCACGGACGGAAAGCACTCCGAGCACACGGCCCTGAGCTTTGAGGTCAGCGGCATCGAACGCACGGTTCAGGACATGGAAGCCCGGGGCGTCACGTTCCAGGACTACGACCTGCCCGGACTCAAAACCGAGAACCACATCTGCACCACGGACTCCGAGAAGTGCGCCTGGTTCATGGACACCGAGCACAACGTTCTCTGCATCCACGAGAACCTGCCCGGCCCGGCCGACTACCAGCTCTGAGCGGGCCGACTTCGGTGCGGGCAAACGCTGGCGGGACGGCGGGGAGTGGTGCGCGCATGACGCAGTCGACTCCCCGGCCGGCAGGCGACTCCCGCAGCCGGCGTCGTGTCTGGTCCCCACCACCCGCACCGGCAAGGTGGCCCTGATGCTGGCTTACCTCGCGGTGCTGTCGCCCTTCTGGACTCTGGTGGGTTTGGGTCAGGCTGTGTTCGTGGCGGGAGCTTCCGACGACGTGGTGGTCGCCATGTTGGCCTGCTCCGTGGCCGCGCTCTGGGCCGCCATCTTGCTGGCGAAGGAGCGGTCCCTCCTGGTCGCTGCCTTTACCGTGATCCTGTCCGCGGCCTTGATGCGCCTCATCTGGTGGATCGTGACCGCCCGGGGCGGAGCCGTCCTGTGACGACGGCGGCCAAGCCGGGCGGACGTCCGAGGACTTGGTGGCCAACCACGCGCACCGGGAGGGTGGCCCTCGCCGTCGACGTCGTGATGCTCGGATTTCCGCTCTGGCTGTTCCCGTCGTGGTATCTGGTGACGTACCTCGCCGGCGCCGGGACCCTCTTCGAATCGCCCCGGGCGGTGTTTGCCAACAGCGTGTTCCAGGCCGCCGTCGTGGCCGTCGCCGTGCTCACCAACCTTGCGGCACTGGTCCTGGCGAGGGACCGCTCCGTGGTGCTGGTCATGGCGGTGATCCCGCTGTCCGGGGTGCTGGCCTACATGGGCTGGGTGGCGGCCGTCCGCGGGTTCCCGGGGATCGTTCCCGGCTAGGGCCTCCGCCGAGGGGCTAGTCCGGCACGTGGAGGCCGTGGAAGGCCATGGTGATGACGTCGTCGGCGAGCTTCTCGGGGAGAGGGAGCCGCCGGGTTTGTACCACTCGACGATCGAGTTGATGGTGCCGAAGAGCAGGCGGGTGACGGTCCGCGGGTCGATGTCCTGGCGGAGCGAGCCCTCGTCGCGGGCGGCGGAAATCAGTGCGGCGACCTTGTGATCGAAGGTGCGGCGGCGGGCCAGGGCGTCCCGTTCGATCTCGGTGTTGCCGCGCAGCCGCAGCAGGAGGGTGACGAACGGCAGCCGTTCCACCAGCACCGAGATGGTCTCGCGGAGCACGAACTCCAGCCGGGCGTCCGCGGAACCGGTCTGCGCCTCGGGCCGGTCCAGGATGGCCTCGAGGCCGCCCAGGGCGTGGTCGAGCGCGAGCTTCAGCAGATCGCCCTTGGAGGGGACGTGGTGGTAGATCGCGGACTTGGAGATGCCCAGGTTCTCGGCGAGGATGCCCATCGACGTGGCGTCGTAGCCGTGACGATTGAAGACGTCGACGGCGATCATCAGCACGGACTGCTGGTCGTAGCCGGGCCGGCCGCGCTTGGTGGTAGCTGAAGTGGGCATACTCGCTAGTTTCTCATGACGGGTCGGCCCGGCAGCCGCGCCGGGGTGCGACGCGGCTGCCGGGCCGGAACGGTTCGGGCGGTTCTCAGCCCTTGGGGCGCATGTCGTAGATCCGGCGGAGCTTGCCGTTGGAGCGCTCCAGGGAGCCGGGCTCGACGACGTCGACGGCGCAGGAGGAGCCGACGTGGATTTTGATCTGCTGCTGCAGCACCTTCGCCGCCGTCGCGCTGCTCTCCACCGAGACGGCGTCGCGCCGCTCGATCTTGACCGTCAGCTGGTCCATCCGCTGGCCCTCGGGACGGGTCAGTTCCAGCTGGAAGTGCGGGCTGAGCTCAGGGATCCGCAGCGCGATTTCCTCAATCTGGGAGGGGAAGAGGTTCACGCCGCGCAGGATGATCATGTCGTCGCTGCGGCCGGTGATCCGGCCCATGCGGCGGTGCGCCGGGCGCGCCGTGCCGGGCAGCAGCCGGGTGAGGTCCTTGGTGCGGTATCGGATGATCGGCAGGGCCTGCTTGGTCAGCGAGGTGAACACCAGTTCGCCGTGCTGGCCGTCGCCCAGCACGGACTCGACGCCGACGGCCGGGTTGAACGGGTCGATGATCTCGGGCCGGAAGTGGTCCTCCCAGATGTGGCTGCCGTCCTGGGTCTCGACGGCCTCGCCGGCGACGCCGGGGCCCATGACCTCGGAGAGGCCGTAGATGTCGCAGGCCTTGAGGTTCATGGTGACCTCGAGTTCGTGCCGCATCTCCTCGGTCCACGGCTCGGCCCCGAGCACCGCGTACTTCAGCGAGGTGGAGGCCGGGTCGATGCCCTGCTTGATCATGGCGTCGGCGATCGTCAGCAGGTAGGTGGGGGTGGCGAGGATGGCGTCCGGCTCGAAGTCCTGGATGAGCTGGATCTGGCGTTCGGTCTGGCCGCCGGAGATCGGGATGACCGTGCAGCCCAGGGCCTCGGCGCCGGCGTGGGCGCCCATGCCGCCGGTGAAGAGGCCGTAACCGTAGGCGTTATGGACCTTCATGCCCGGCCGGACGCCGGAGGCGCGGAGCGAGCGGGCCACGAGCTTGGCCCAGTCGGCGAGGTCCTGCTTGGTGTAGCCAACCACCGTGGCGCGGCCGGTGGTGCCGGAGCTGGCGTGGATCCGGGCCACCTCGTTCTGCGGCACCGCGAACATGCCGAACGGGTACTCCAGGCGGAGGTCTTCCTTCGTGGTGAACGGGAACTTCCCCAGGTCCGAAAGCTCGCGCAGGTCGGTCGGGTGCACCCCGGACTCGTCGAACTTCCGCTTGTACAGCGGGACCCGGTCGTAGGCGTAGGCCACGGTGTGCTGGAGCCGGGAGAGCTGGAGGGCCTCGAGCTCGTCGCGGGAGATGGTTTCTTCGCGGTCCAGGACGGCGTCGCTGGTGGCGAGGGCGGATTCAGCGGTGGGGGTGGTCATCTGCGTCCTACGTTTCTATTTCTTGGAGATGGTGCGGCTGCGGCCGCGGAACTCGGCGATGAGTTCTCCCGCGCCGGCGGGGGTGGAGGGGGATTCTGCGGTGAGGTCGACTGCGTCGGGGTCGGCGGCGTAGATCTGGACGTCGTAGATGCCGCTGCGGCCGGTGCTGGCGCGGCGGTTGGCGACGGCGGTGAGGACCTGGCCGCGGTAGGCGGACTTGATGAAGTTGATGTCGACGCCGGAGGCCACCGTCATGGTCCCAGTGTCATCCCCGGCTCCGCCGGGTGCGGGTGCGGCGGGGTTGCAGGCCAAGGCGAAGGCGGTGTCCCCGAAGGCGAAGATCATCCCGCCGTGGGCCATCCCGAAACCGTTGAGCATTTCCTGACGCAGCGGCATCCGCAGCGTGGCGTGGCCGTCGGCGAGTTCGAGGACTTCAATGCCCATCCACTCGGAGGCATAGTCGTTGTTCAGGAGCGGGTGGGTCTTCCCCGGGATTGTCAGTTCAGCCATGCGTCGTTGCCTCCAGCTTTATTTACCGAATGTTCATTAGGTAATCCCATCGCGGCCCCCGCTGTCAAGGGGTGTAAGTATGCTGGGACACATGGCCAAGGAAATCTACGTCAGCGCAACCACGCCGGGATCCGGCAAGTCCCTCGTCGCCCTGGGCCTCGCGGACACGCTGCACCGGCACGCGGACCGCATCGGCTTCTTCAAACCCGTGGTCCACGGCCACGCTGACGTCGACCCCATGGTGTCGCTGATGAAGGCACGCTTCGACCTCGACGACGCCAGGTGCCGGAGCGGGCTGACGTTCGAGGAGGTCCGCAGCCTTCTCGCCGAGGGCAAGCGCGAGGAGATCGACTCCCGCTGCGTCGAAATCTTCGCCGAGATGGGCCGGCACTGCGACGTGATCATCATCGAGGGCACGGACCTCACCGGCCAGGACGCCGCCGTCGAATTCGACCTGAATGCCCGGCTCGCCAACAACCTGTCCGCACCCGTCGTCGCCGTCGTGGGGGCCAAGGGCCGCACCGTCGCGGAGACCGCCGACGCCGTCGAGGTGGCCCGCAAGGAGCTCATCGCCGAGCGCTGCACGCTGCTGGCGATCATGGTCAACCGCGCCGAACCGGAGGACCTGGAGGGGATCGCGGCCGCGGTCCGGCCCGGCGCGTCCGGCCGCCCGGTCTACGTCTTCCCGGAACTGGAGGACATCGCCCGGCCCACCACCGGCGAGGTGGCCTCCGCCCTCGGCATCGGCCAGGTGGCGGGCCTGCCTGACCTGGAGCGGGACGTGCACTCGGTCAAGGTGGCGGCCATGAACGTGGCCAACTTCCTGCACGTGCTCGACGACGGCGCCCTGGTGATCGTCCCGGGCGACCGCGCCGACGTGCTGGTTGCCTGCCTGGCGTCCTCCTTCTCGCCGGAATTCCCGGTCCCGTCCGCGCTCATCCTCACCGGCGGACTGGCCCCCGACCCCACCATCTACTCGCTGCTGGCGCAGGCGCCGTTCCCGATTTTCGCCGCCCCGGATGACACCTATGTGACCGCCAAGCGCGTCTCCGAGGTCCGCAGCGAGATCTGGTCCGGGCACCGCCGGAAGGTGGCCTCTGCGCTGGGCCTGTGGTCCAAGCAGGTGGACGAGTCCGAGCTGCTGGAGCGGCTGCACCTGCCCCGGCCGGAGCGGATGACGCCGCTGCGGTTCCTGCATGACCTGATCGAGCGGGCCCGCTCCCAGCGCCGCCACATCGTGCTGCCCGAGGGCAAGGACGTGCGGATCCTGCGGGCCGCGGAGATCCTGCACCGCCGCGACGTCTGCGACCTGACGGTGCTGGGCCGCGAGGCCGAGGTCCGCGAGCTCGCCGCCACCCAGGGCATCGACCTGGCCGGGATCAACATCGTGGACCCGGCCACCTCGGAGCTGCGCCAGGGCTTCGCGGAGAAGTACGCCGAGCTGCGCGCGCACAAGGGAGTGGACCTGGCGAAGGCGCTGGAGGTGATGCAGGACGAAAGCTACTTCGGCACCATGATGGTGCAGCTGGGCGTGGTTGATGGCATGGTCTCCGGCGCCGCCCACACCACGGCGCACACCATCCGGCCGGCGCTGGAGTTCGTGAAGACCCGCGAGGGCGTCAAGATCGTCTCCTCGGTGTTCCTGATGCTGATGCCGGACCGGGTCCTGGTCTACGGCGACTGCGCGGTCAACCCGGAACCCAATGTCGAACAGCTCGCGGACATTGCCCTCGCCTCGGCCGAGACCGCCGCCCAGTTCGGCGTCGAACCGCGGGTGGCCATGCTGTCCTACTCCACCGGCGGCTCCGGCTCCGGGGAGGCGGTAGAGGCCGTCCGCAAGGCCACCGAGCTGGTCCGCGCCCGCCGCCCGGACCTGGCCGTCGAAGGCCCCATCCAGTACGACGCCGCCGTCGACGCCTCGATCGCGGCCTCGAAGATGCCGGACTCCACCGTGGCCGGCCAGGCGACGGTGTTCATCTTCCCGGACCTGAACACCGGCAACAACACGTACAAGGCGGTGCAGCAGTCCTCCGGGGCGGTCGCCGTCGGGCCCGTCCTGCAGGGCCTGCGCAAACCGGTCAACGATCTCTCGCGCGGCTGCACGGTGGACGACATCCTGAACACCGTCGCGATCACCGCCATCCAGGCCCAGTCCGTGCCGGCAGCCACACCACACGAAGTGCCCCAGCCCGCTCCGTCCATCGACGCCCAGGCCTAGGAGGCCCCCGTGCTCGTGCTCGTCATCAACTCCGGTTCGTCCTCACTGAAGTACCAGGTCCGTGACGTGGAGGCCGGCAGTGTCCTGGCCGAGGGGCTGGTGGAACGGATCGGCATGGGCAACGGCGGTGGCGGCGACGGCGCCGTCGAGGGCCCCCGGGACCATGCCGAGGCGCTGGAACTGGTCGACGGTGCCATCCACGAGGCGCTGGGGGACCGGGCCCTGGACGCCGTGGGCCACCGCGTGGTGCACGGCGGCGAGCGGTTCGCCGAGCCGGAGCTGATCAACAACGAGATCACCCGTGCCATCGAGCGGCTCAACCCGCTGGCGCCGCTGCACAACCCGGCCAATGTCCTGGGCATCCGGGCCATCGCCAAGAAGTGGCCGGACCTGCCGCAGGTGGCCGTGTTCGACACCGCCTTCCACCGCACCCTGCCCGAGCACGCCTGGCGCTACGCGGTACCGGATGAGCTGTACACCAACCACGGCATCCGGCGGTACGGCTTCCACGGCACCTCGCACGAGTACGTTGCGCACCGGGCCGCGGCCCTGCTGGACGTGCCGGTGGAGGAGTTCGACGCCGTGATCGCCCACCTGGGCAACGGCGCTTCCGTCACCGCGATCCACGGCGGAAAATCGATCGACACGTCAATGGGGTTCACGCCGCTCGAGGGGCTGGTGATGGGCACCCGCTCAGGCGACCTTGACCCCTCGATCCTGGTTTTCCTTGGCCGCGCCGGCTGGTCCGCCGAGGACATCGACTCCATGCTCAACCGACAGTCCGGCCTCAAGGGCCTGGCCGGGAACAACGACATGCGCTCCGTGGTCGAGGCCGCGGAAGCCGGAGACGCGAAGGCCGCCATGGCACTGGCGGTGGCCTCCTACCGGCTGGCCAAGTACATCGGCGGCTACCACGTGGCCGTCGGCGGGGCGAAGGCGCTGGTCTTCACCGCCGGGATCGGAGAGAACTCCCACCAGTTCCGGAACCTCGTAGCCGAACGGCTCGGCGCGCTGGGCATCGAACTGGACACCGCACTGAACCGGGAACGCTCGAAGGAGCCGCGGGTGATCTCGACGCCGGAGTCCGCCATCCCGGTGCTGGTAGTCCCCACGGACGAGGAACGCGCCATCGCCGAGGCGACCGCCGCCGTCGTATCCGCTTCCCGCTAGGTCAGCAGACGTTTCTTAGCTGGCCGCGCGCCGCCGACTTGCCAACAATGGCCGCTATGAGACTTCCATAGCGGCCATTGTTGGCAAACGGGCCCGATCGCAGCGGTTCCCTAAGGCATGGGTGCCGCGGTTCCGGTTGGGGCCGGGGCGGGTGTTACCACGGCCGGACCCGACGCGGATGCGCCGGGCGCCGGGAGGGTGCCGGTTGTCTGACCGGAGCCGTCCGTGGAGGCGCCGACAGCGCCGTCCGCGGTCGGGGATGCCGTCGGAGCGGCAGGGGCAACGGTCTCACCGCTTGCCGGGGTTGTCGCCGACGTCCCTGGGCCGGTACTCGCGGTGGGTGAGGGCGTTGCCGTGGCGCCGGGAGAGGCGGACGACGACGCCGAACTGGTAGCCGTTGCACCGCGCGGCTTGGCGCTGGGGTCGGACTGGACCACGTCCATGATCTGCTTCTTGAACCCCTCCAGCGTCCCCTGGATCTCCGAGAGCGGCACGTTCTGCAGGTTCCGGCCATAGTCGGCGATCTGCTGCCAGAGCGCGTTCAGTTTGGCCATGCCGTCGGCGCTCAGCGGTCCGTCCAGGGTCAGGACCAACTGGTTTGCGAGGGCATAGGTGAGGCAGCGGACGCAGTTGTAGTTCGCGGCGGTGGAGAGGTTCTGCGGCACCACGACGTCGGCCTGCCCCACAACCAGGACCACCTGGAATCCCACCGCCACGGCCGCGCAGTCCTTACAGCTCGCGAACGCGTAGGCCTCATTGGTGTTCAGGACGTCCGCGCCGTCGTCGGCCCACACCAAAGCGAAGGCGACGTCGTAGACGACAGATCCGTCCGTGGTGTTCACGGCGAGGGCCTGATTCCCGCCGTCGTCGGGGGCGGCCGGCTTATCGAAGGGGAAGACCCACGACGGCGCCGCCGCCCCGGACTGGCCGGAGCCGGGAGCCGTCGCAGCATTCCGCGGGACCAGCACCATGCTCAGTTGCGGCTCTTCCCGGGTGGGCTTGCGGGCGCCCTGGGGCCAGAGCGCCACGGTCCGCCCCGCCTGGCCCTGCTTCAGGTCGAGGCCGGCGGCGGTGGGGAAGATGGCGGTGGTGGCGTCGGTCAGCGTCCCGCGCTCGTACGGCTGGACGGGTCGGTAGGTCCCTCCGGCGGGCCACCATGCCCAGGCGAGGCCCGCTCCGAGGGCGGCGACCGCGGCGAGGGCAACCCCGCGCTGCCAGGCCTTGCCCCGGGTTTTCTGCCACAGCCCGGTGACGAGCTGCCGCCCCAACCGCACCAGGATGTAGAAGATGCCGGCCACGGGCAGCGCGATGCAGATCAGGGCCAGGACCCGCACAGCGGCGTCCGTGAGGTCGCCGGTGGACAGGCTGTGGGCGAGGGCGGCCTGCTGTTTGCTGCCGTTGTCCCAGGCGGTGCCCACGACGCGGGGAAGCGTGAGGACCATGGTGGCCAGGCTGAAGAGCAGCAACGGCACGGTGACCAGGACCCAGATGGTGACGACGGCGCGGGCCCAGGGCTTGAGCAGCTGTGCCTGCGGGTCGGTCTTGCGCCACGGAATCAGCGCCAGGAGGGTGGGCTTGATCCGCTGGAAGAGGTCCGGCACGCCGGTGGCGTCCGCAAGGATGTGATAGCCGTCGAAGCGGACCATGGGCATGAGCTGGCGGACCATCTGCAGGATCTGGGTGACTACCACCAGGAGCAGGGCGTCGAAGCCGGTGGCCCACCAGATGCCCATGATGGCCACCGCGACGATGGCGTTGAAGTAGAGGCCGCCGAGGTCGGTGCGGATCCGGCCGGCCCGTCCCAGCCGGTAGGAATCGGTGACGTCCGTGTAGAAGGCCGGCCACATCAGGTACAGCCCGGTGCCCATGGCCCCGGGCGTGGCGCCGCCGCGGCGGGCGGCGGCCGCGTGGCCGAACTCGTGGAAGCCGGCGGACAGGACGGTGACCACGAAGATCAGCAGCACCAGCCCCGGGTTGGCGAAGGCCTCGTGCGTGGCCGAGGCCAGGCCCTTGACCATGAGGACCCACCAACAGATCGCCAGGAAGGCAACGGTCACCGCCACGACGATCAGCGGGTTGAACAGGGCGGCGAACGGTGCCGTGATCTTCCGGGTGCGTTCGGGATCCGTGACCGAATAGCGGAACTTCATGCCCAGCAGCGGGTTGGCCTTGCGGACCTCCGGCTGCGAGCCGTCCGCCAGGCGCAACAGTCCCAGCGGCAGCAGTTGCTGGTCGACCAAGGTCCGCACGTTCGCGGCGCTGACCTGCTTGCCGAAGGCCGTACCGGCGTGCCGGGCGATCTCCTCCAGCCCGCGGCGGCCGTCGGCGGCCTCGAGCACCAGGTAGAGCAGCCGCGTGAGCTGGATGGTCTGGCCGTCGGCCCGCCGGACCAGGGAGGGGGCCTGCTTGTAGCCGGAGCCCTTGGTCTCGCCCAGAAGCTGGACCCCGTCGGCCAACGCCGGCGGCGGGAGAGTGCCGGTGGGAGCGGCGGGGCCGGTGGCAGTAGCCGGCGGGCCGTCCTGTGTGGACGGCCCGCCTTGCACGCTAGTCATTGACTGGTTACTGCTTCAGGGTGGACTGCTGCTCGGCCCCGGAGGTGGCGTTGCCGTGGATGTCCTGGTTGATGATGGCGTCCTGGTGCGCGACGGCGAAGGCCTGGCTGTCGATCGAGCCGATGTTGGCGCCGACGGCGGCGTCGATCGGGGCGGCGACGTTGGCGTTGGCAGCCACCGCACCGTTGATCGGTGCGGCGATGCCGGCGTTAGCGTCCAGGTTGACGTTGACGTTGAGCAGGTTGCCGTTGAGGGCGCCGGCTGCTCCGGCGGTGGTGGCGCCGAGGTCCGGGTTGGTTCCGGCCGGGACGACACCGCCGGGGAGGACACCGTCGGTGGTTCCGGCCGGGACGGTCGCCGCCGCGCCGGCCGCGGTCGGATCCGTGGTCGCGGGGGCGGTGGTGGCCGGCGTGGTTCCCGTGCCGTCCGTTGGGGTTGCGGTGCCCTGGTCGATGCCGCTGTCCTGGACGGAATGCGCGGTGGCGTCGCCGGTAATGCCCTGGTTGATGAGGGTGCCCTGATCGGCCAGCGCCTGGGACTCGGAGCCGAAGGAGAGGACGTTGGCGGAGGCGGCGGCGTCGATTGGGGCGGCGACGTTGGCGTTGGCCGCGACGCCGAGGTCGATCGGGGCCGCGGCGCTGATGCCGAGGTTGAGGTCGGCATTGAGGTCCAGGACGGAGGCGACTTCCTTGTCCGGCAGCGGGGTGGCACCCTCGGCCATCAGTTCTTCGTCGGACAGTCCGTTGGCGGCAGATTCCATGCTCACGAGTGGCTCCAGTTTCCGGCGCCGGTTCTGCTGCCCCCAGCGGGCAGCGCCCCCAAGGCGCCTAGCGACGCTCAATAGTAAGCATGGTTAGCAAATAACGCACCACCCCGCGCGCTTAATTAGCGGCAACCCGGCTTCCGACCCAACTGACTCGCAGCTGAGGCCGTTTTGGGAGCTGAAAACGGCCTCACCTGCGAGTCAGTTGGGCGAGTGGACGGCCGGGCTACTTCAGCCCGGCCCCCGGCAGCAGTTCCGTGGCGCCCAGGGAGTCGGCCACGAAGGCGTAGTCCCAGGCGCGTTCTTTCCACTGAACGTACCGGCCGGACGCGCCGCCGTGGCCGCCGTCCATCTCGATCTTCATCACGATCGGCTCGCTGCCGGTGTTGACCTCGCGAAGCCGCTGCACCCACTTGGCCGGCTCGACGTAGAGCACCCGGGTGTCGTTGAACGAGGTCACGGCCGCGATTTTCGGGTACGCCGCGGCACGGACGTTCTCATACGGCGTGTATGACTTCATGTACGCGTACACCTCGGGGTCCGTGATCGGGTTGCCCCACTCCTCCCACTCCAGGGCGGAGAGCGGCAGCTCAGGGTCCAGGATGGTGGTCAGCGCATCCACGAACGGGACGGCGGCGACGATGGCGGCGTACTTTTCCGGCGCCAGGTTCGCGACGGCGCCCATCAGCAGTCCGCCGGCCGATCCGCCCATCGCCGCGATCCGGGCCGGGTCCACCCAGCCGGAGCCGGCCAGCCAATCCGTGGCCGCGATGAAGTCCGTGAACGTGTTCTTCTTGTGCAGCTTCTTGCCGTCGTCGTACCAGTGCCGGCCCAGCTCGCCGCCGCCGCGGATGTGCGCGATCACGAACACGATCCCGCGGTCCAGGAGCGAGAGCCGGGCGATCCCGAAGCCGGGGTCCATGCTCATCTCGTAGGAGCCGTAGCCGTACACCAGGCCGGCCGCGCTGGAATCCCTCGCCACGGAGGCGTGCCGCAGCACCGAGAGCGGGATCCGGGTGCCGTCGGAGGCCTCCGCCCATTCCCGGGTGGCGACGTAGTCGGCGGCGGAGTAGCCGCCCAGCACCGGGCTTTCCTTGCGCAGGAGCAGTTCGCCGGCGGAGCGTTCGGGCGTCGGCAGGACGAAATCGTAGACGCGGGAGGGGGTGACGTAGGAGGTGTAGCCCATCCGGATCACCGGCGCCTCGTAGTCGGAGCCGGAGACTCCGGCGGTGTAGAGCTCCTCGTCGAAGGCCGGTTCCACGGCGGGCGCCTGGTCCGGCGTGCCGAGCCCGGCCAGCGGCACCACCTGGACGCGTTCGATGGTGTCCTTCCGGATCGAGAGCACCAGGTGGGTGGCGGTGACGCCGGCGCCGTTGACGCGGACATCGTCGGAGTGGGCGACGACGGTCTGCCAGTGCTGCTCCGCGACCGGCTTGGCGAGCTCGGCCGGGTCCACCAGGGACACCATGGAGTTGATGGCGTCCTTGTTGTGGGTCAGCAGGATGGTCTCGCGCGGGGCGCCGGAAGCGTCGGCGAGCTGGAACGGCTCGGCCTCGTAGAGGATGCGTTCGTCGCGGGAGATGACGGTGGTGAGGCCGGCGCCGGGGTCATCGAAGCGCAGCAGCCGGGTCTCGCTGAACTCGGAGCAGCCGATGCCCAGGACCAGGTGGCGGCGGTCCGCGGAGAGCTCGAAGCCGAGCCACATGGCGACGTCGTCCTCCTGGTAGATCACCTCGTCCTCGGCCACGGGGGTGCCGAGGACGTGGGCCTTGACCTGGTAGGGCCGCCAGGAGGCATCCACCACGGTGTAAAAGATCCGGGTGCCATCGGGGGAGAAGGAGAGCCCGTAGAAGACGTTCTCGATCACGTCCGGCAGCAGTTCGCCGGTCCGCAGGTCCTTGATCCGCAGCGTGAAGCGTTCGTCGCCGGCGTTGTCCACGGCGTAGGCGTAGAGGTTCCCGTCGATGGTCACGGCGGCGCCGCCGATGGAGAAGAACGGCTTGCCCTCGGCCTCGATGTTGCCGTCGAGCAGGATTTCCTCGCCGGGGATGCCGACGCCGACCTCGACGGCGGGCGGCGTCCAGTCCGCCACCGGGTCACCGCTGTCCTGGGCGCGGACGCGGCACTGGATGCCGTATTCCTTGCCCTCGACCGAGCGGGTGTAGTACCACCAGCCGTCCTTGCGGTTGGGTACCGAGAGGTCCGTCTCCTGGGTTCGGCCCTTGATCTCCTCGAAGATGGCCTGACGAAGCGGCTCCTGGTGCGCGGTGACGGCCTCCTGGTAGGCGTTTTCGGCCTTCAGCAGCTCCACGACCTCGGCGGATTCCTTGTCCCGCAGCCACTCGTAGTTGTCCTCGAACACATCCCCGTGGTGGGTGCGGAGCGTAGGAACCTTCCGGGCGACGGGCGGCCGCGAGGCGGCCTGATCGGGGGCGGACGGGCTGCCGGCGGCGGGAGTCTCAGTCATGGACCCAATCTACCCGCGACCGGTGTCAGTTCCCGTTCGGCAGGGTCTGCGCGGGAGCCGGAGTGCCGAAGCCCTTGCGGCTCATCACGCCCCAGTCCTTGCTGCCCCGGGCGTAGCGCACCAGCCCGGTCAGCCGCCAGTACACGGTGAGTTGCCGGTAGCCGATGCCCTCCACCACGCTCCAGAGGAGCAGCAGCATCAGGTCCGACCACCGGTGGTAGCGCCGGTAAGAGAGTTCCTCCAGCGCCATGACGGCCACGTTCAGCAGGACGCCCCAGCCATAGGCTACGGCCAGGAACAACAACGCAAAGGTCACGTCCACCGCCCCGAGCATCAGGCCCAGCGGGACGGCGATGACCCCGAGTGCCTCGACGACGGGACCCAGCAGTTCCACCACAACGTAGTACGGGTAGACCACCAGGCCCAGGGACCGGTACCGCGGATTGAGCAGCAGGCGCCGGTGCCGCCGCAGCACGTCGGTCAGGCCGCGGTGCCAGCGGTCCCGCTGCCGCCCCAGGACCCGCAGGGATTCGGGCACCTCGGTCCAGGCCACCGGGTCGGGCACGAAGTCCACCCGGCTGGCCGTCCCGCGTTCCTGGCCCCGCCGCCGCAGGTCCGCGATCAGTTCCATGTCCTCGCCGACGGTGTCGTGGACGTACCCGCCCACGTCCAGCACGGAAGCCCGGTTGAAGAGGCCGAAGGCTCCGGAAATGATCAGGTTGCCGCCCAGGTTGTTCCAGCCCAGCCGGCCGAAGAGGAAGGAGCGCAGGTACTCCACCGCCTGGCAGCCGGCGAGCAGCCCGCGGGGGACCCGGGCGTCGATGACCCGCCCGTTGGCCACTGTCGAGCCGTTGGCCACCCGGATGGTCCCCCCGGCGGCCACCACGTTCTCATCGGTCAGGAAGGGGCGGACAATCCGCAGCAACGCATCCGGTTCGATCAGGGTGTCGGCGTCGATGGCGCAGACAAGCTCACCGGTGGCACAGTTCAAGCCCGCGTTCAGGGCATCGGCTTTGCCGCCGTTCTCCTTGTCCACCACCAGCAGCTGCGGGTGGACCTGGGAGCGGTAGAGGCCCCGGATGCGCTGGGACTGCACCTGGTTCCGGAAGATCGGGTGGATCGGGTAGAGCTCGAAGGTGCGGATGAGGACGTCCAGGGTGGAGTCGCTGGAACCATCGTTGATGAGCACCACCTCCAGCGCCGGGTACTGGAGCATCAGCAGCGCATGGACGCTTTCGGCGACGTTGGCTTCCTCGTTGTAGGCCGGCGCCAGGGCGCTGATGGTGGGGGTAACCGCGGATCCCAGCAGGCCCACGCGGTCTTCCTCCCAGGTGCGCTGCCGGTGCCGCCGCATGGCGGCGGAGGCGCTTACCAGCAGGGCCGTCTGGCAGCCGTTGACCACGATGAAGTAGGCGAACACCGCCCAGGCGAAACCCACCAGAATCGTGCTGACGAGGTCGGCGATCATCCGCGCTCCTTACCGTTCGTTACGAAAGCGTCCGGGGCGATCCCGTTGTCCGCAAAGTGGGCGGGGCCGCCGCGGTCCAGCACCTGCCGGGCCATGTCCTGGGCAAACCGGTCGGAGCTGTCCAGCGCCCGCTGCAGGTACAGCTGGCCGGGGCCGCCCAGCCGGTCCAGCGCCAGGCCGGCCGCACGACGTACCTCCCAGGCGGGGTCGCTGAGCATCCCGGCCAGCCGGGGCGAGCTGGGCCAGTGGCCCAGGCCGCCCAGTCCTGCCGCGGCTGCGGCCCGGACTGCGGGTGCCGGGTCGTCGAGGAAGCCCTCCAGGCCTTCGACGCCGTCGGATCCGCCTCCGGAGGCGATCACTTGGACGACGGCGGCGCGAACGTCGGGGTCGCTGCTCCCGCGGTGGGCCAGCGCCGGCCCCATCAAAGCGGAGTCGTGGACGCGGGAGGCCACGAGGAGTGCCGTGGCCAGCGACGCCGGGGTCTCCTCCGACATGTGGTCGATGAGGGCGGGCACCGCATGCAGGCCCATCCGGATCAGGGTGCGGTGGGCGGTCAACCGGCAGGCGAGGGCGTCGTCGCTGAGCATGCGGACCAGCCGTGATGCGAGCTCCGGGCTCGGGTGGTTCGCCGCCCAGGCGGCGGCGGCGCTGCGGACCTCGGCACGGGCGTCTTCGAGCAGCGGCGGGACGGTACTCTCGCCACCGCCGAGGATCACCAGCAGCCGGATGCCTTTAAGCCTGCGCGGCCAGGACGGGCTGGCGCACCAGCGGGCGGCCCGCTCGGTGAGCGCTGCGTAGACGGGAAGTTCGGCCAGCCGGGCGCGGCCGGCGGCGTCGACGCTGCGGGTGGCGTCGGCCACCACCTCGATCGCCTTGTCCACCGGGAGCCGGCCCAGGGCGGGGCGGTCCGTGGCGCCGGCCAGGACGCGGGCAACCACCTGCCGGCCGGTGCGCAGCCCGGACCTCAGCCGGGCGGTGCGTAGCTGCTGAAATGCCGCGTGGCCCAGTACCACGCTCAGCCCGGCACCCAGCACCCCGCCCTCGGCGAGCAGGACGGCTGCCAGCATGTCGTAGAGTTGCACGTCAGAGTCCCATGGCCCGGTCAACGCGCTGCATCAGCACGGGCACACTGAAGGGCTTGGCGACGTGGTCGAACGCGCCCAGAGTGAGGGCATTGACGATTTCCTTTTCGCTGGAGTGGGCGGTCAGCATGATCACCCGGGTCTCGGACAGGCGGCCTGTGACGGCAAGCTGCCGGAGCAGGCCGAACCCATTGAGGACGGGAAGGTCGACGTCGAGGAGCACCACGCGCGAGCGCAGCGCGGGTTTGGCCCCGGCCAGCTCATCGGCCGCCGCCTGTCCGTCGCCGAAGTGGCGGAAGCGGTAGCCGCGCGTGGTCACTGCGTGCCGCAGGAGGTCCGCCAGGAGCGGGTCGTCCTCGACCGCCACAACGTCAACGTCATAATCGGCTCCGGGCGCTGCGCCCGCGCCGGATACCCCGGCGTCCGGTCCGGGGGCCGGGGCCTTAACGGCCACATCGTGCGCCTGTCCGTTGCGCGGCCCGGCGCCGAGCATCCGGGCACGGGCGATGCGGTTGCGGACACGCGCGGCCAGTTCGGGTGCGTCGAGGGTGCCTGCGACGACGTCGTCCGCCCCGGCGTCGAAGAGGGCTGCCGCCGCTCCCGGGTCGGGATCGTCAGAGAGCACGATGACGGGCAGCGCCGCCCATGTGGGGTCGCTGCGGAGCGCCCGGCACAATTCGGCCGCGTCATCGCCGGCGGCAGAGGTCCCGAGGATCACCAGGTCCGGGCCGACGGTTGCCAGCTGCACCCAAAACTGCGCGGAGTCGGCCACGGATTCGACGCTCAGGCCGGCCTGGAGCACGGCTCCGATTGCCGGGGAGAGCTCCCGGGGCAGTTGGTCCAGGATCAGCACCGTGCTTTCGGAATCCTTCGCCGGGGCCATCAAGCCCTGCAGCGCGGCGAGGATGTCCCCGGCGGCCGTCTCCGAACTGAGGAAGCCGCGGGCTCCGGCGCGCACGGCGGCGACCCGCTCACCGGCCGCCTCCGGGGCTGCCAGGGCCAGCGCAGGGACGGGCGGGTTGAGGGCTGCCAATCGGCTGATGAGCCCCAGGCTGCCGCTGCCGGAGGTGAGTTCCACCAGTGCCGCGGCGGGCTGCGATCCCTCCGGGAGGATCCCCCGGCGTCGGGTGCCAGCGGGACCAGTCCCAGGCCCTCGGCGGCGGATGTCAGCTGCCGGCGCAGTCTCCGGCTGGTCACTTCGATGACCACGGACGGGCCGGAGGGTGAGCCGTTGGCCGGAGAACCGGCCCCGTCCTGACCGGCTTTCGGTGCGGTAACCAGATCCGGGTCCCGGCCGAGGTCGTCGCGCAGGGCCACCACCTCGTCGGCCGCCGCCAGGGTCCGGTCCAGGGGGATGGGATACGCTCCGGCCAGAATGCTCTCGAGTTCGCGGGCCGCCGCCGAGGCTCGGCGGAACCCGAACGTCCCGGCCGCGCCGGCGAGCCTGTGGGCATCGCGTTCGGCGGCCAGGCGGGTGTCAGGGGAGAGGCTCCCCTCGATCAGCGACGCTACCGCGTCCTCCAGCGAGGCGACACGGTCCATGACGTCGTCGCGGTTGTTGTTCCAGATCACCCGGATCATTGCCGCAGCGTCGCCGGCTCCGGGGGAGTCGACGCCGGCCGCTGCCGTGCCGCCGGTCACCGGTCCCACCCCAGGATGGCCGCGATCTCGTTGCTGATCGTCATCGGGTCGAAGGGCTTCGCCAGCATCCCGGCAACGCCCAGCGCCGTGAACCGGGTCCGGTCCGCGGCCTGGGTCTTGGCCGTCAGGAGGATCACCGGAACGTCCGCCGTCTCGGGCTGCTGCTGCAACCGCGCGAAGGTTTCCGGCCCGTCCAGCCCGGGCATCATGACATCCAGCACGATCGCGTCCGGCGGGCTGGTCCGGGCCTTGTCCAGGCCCTCCGTGCCGGAAGCGGCGGTGCTGACGTCGTAGCCGCCCACCATCTCGAGCGCGGTGCACGCCACTTCCCGGATGCCCCGGTCATCGTCAATCAGCAAAATGCTCCGGCGCTTAGCCATGGGAGATCTCCTTTGAGGTGTTCGTCAGGTGGCCTAGGAGGTCCATGACATGCAGTTCAAATTCGTCCGGGTTGACCCGGCCCTTGGTGAAGAAGCCGGTCTTCCCAAGCCTCAGCCGCTTCCGGTCCGGCTCGTCCACGTCGCGGGCGCTGTAGACCGCCAGCGGGGTGCCCCGCAGCCGCGGGTCCTGGCGCAGCTGTGCCACAACGGCGAATCCGTCTTGGTCCGGCAGCTGCAGGTCCAGGACCACCAGGTCCGGCACGATCCGGGCGCAGGCGTCCACCGCCTGGCGTGCGGTGGCGGCCCGGTGCACGCGGATGCCGAGCCGGCGGAACCGTTCGGCCAGGACGGCGGCCAGCCCGTCGTCATCTTCCACGAGCAGGAGCTCCGGGCCCGCGTCATGCCTGTCGATGACCGCCCGCACGGCCTCCACCAGGCCGCCCAGGTCCATCGGCTCGTCCGCCGCGGCGAGGTCGTCGGATTCGGCGAACACCCTGTCGCCGTCGAAGCTGAGGAACACCACCGGCACGTCATGGGTCTCCGCCTGGGCGTGCAGCCCCATGACCGCCTCCCAGTTGGCCACCGCCGGGGTGCGTTGTTCGAAGAGAATCACCGCGGGGCGGTGGCGGAGTGCCGCGTCGAGCAGCAGCGTCCCGCCGGCCACCTCGACCGGTTCGTAGCCGCGGGAGAGCAGCACGTCCGCGATCCGTTCCCTGACCGCGGCCACGTCGCTGCAGACCAGGACCCTGGGTCCGGCCGGTGCGTCCTCCTCGTCCGACTCAGCGTCCAGAGAGGACGACGCCGCCACGGCGGGGGACAGCGTCACCGGAGACTCAGCTACAGCGAGTGACGGTGCAGGGGCGGCCGGGATGGTCAGCGCCAGCACAGCTCCGCCGCCCGGCGGGCTCTCGGCCCGGATCCTGCCGCCGTGCTGTTCGACAATGGTCCGGCAGATGGCCAGGCCCAGCCCGGTGCCGCCCTTGTCCCGCGCATCGGAGCCGTCCACCTGCTGGAATCGGTCGAAGATCCGCTCCAGGTCGGCCTCGGGGATGCCGCGGCCTTGGTCCCGGACCTGAATGGTCAACCCGGTGTCATCTTCCCGGACGGACAGCACAACCTCCGCACCGGCGGGGGAGAACTTGATGGCGTTGCTCAGCAGGTTGGTGAGGGTTTGTTCGATCCGGTCCGGGTCTACCCGGTGCCGGGCGGGCGGGGCGTCCAGGGTGAGGCGCACCCCGGCCCGGTCGGCCATGGGCCGCATCACCTCCAGGGACCGCTCCGCCAGGACTGCCACGTCGCAGTCCTGCAGGGTCAGGTCCACCTTCCCGGAATTGAGCCGTTCGATGTCCAGGATGTCGTTGATCAGCCGGACCAGGCGGTCCGTGTTGTGGGCGGCGATCTCCACCATCTGCTTGCCGCGGGGATTCAGTTCCCCCAGCAAGCCGGCCCGCAGCAGGCCCAGGGCTCCGTGGATTGAGGTCAGGGGTGTCCGCAGTTCATGGCCCACCACGGAGACGAATTCGTTCTTGGCCCGCTCCGCGGCGCGGCGTTCGCTGACATCGCGGATCACGCAGCTGAGGACGCGCTGTTCGCCGTCGTCGGTGGTCCACGCCGTCACCTCGGCGGGAAACTCGCGGCCGGAGCGGTGCAGCATCGGCTGTTCAAAATGCTCGGTGGGCAGTCCGGCGGCACCCGGTCCACCGCTCAGCCCCAGCAATGCCGCCAGGGTCTCGCGCCGGTCCGTCCCGGTGACCAGGGACACCAGCGGCTGGCCCAGGGCCTCGTCACGGTCCCGTCCGAAAATCTTCTCGGCCTGGGCGTTCCATTCGGTCACAACGCCGTCGGCGCAGAATTGCACGTAGGCGTCGCCGGCGGATTGTAGGATCCGGCGGGTGAGTTCCTGGCTCCGCTGGACGGCCGCGAGGGCCGCGTGCTGCTCGGTGATATCCAGCAGGGTGCCGACAATGACGCGCGGGGCGCCCACCTCGTCCACGATCCCGCCGCGGCTGTGTACCACCATCTGCGTACCGTCGGCCCGGCTGGACCGGCAGATGAAGTCCAGGCCGCCCTTGCCCTCGGCCGCCCGGGCGCAGATCTCCCCGACCCGCCGCTGATCGTCCGGATGTACCGTGGCCAACCACGTCTCCAGCGTCTCCACACCGTCACCGGTCATGCCATAGAGCTGGTACAGCCCGCGTGACCAGTGGACGTGCTCTTTCTCCAGGTCCCATTCCCAGCTGCCCACCCCGGCGATGGTCTCGGCGGTGGAGAGGCGGTTCTCGCTCAGCCTGAGGTTCCGTTCCTGCTCCAGCTGCGGCCGGAGGTCCCGCATGATTTCGGTGACGTAGTACCCCTCGGGGAAGGTCTCGTCCAGATGCAGCCGGGACGCAACGGCCACCGGGATCGCTTCTCCGGTCCGGGAGCGCAGGACCCGCTCACCCTGCCAGCGGCCGGCGCTGAGAAGCGCGGGCATGTCCTCCGCGAAGACCCGGGCCATCTCCTCCGGCTCGAAGATGTCCTCGATGGCCAGGCTGCTGACGTCCTCGTCCGCGCCGATCCCCAGCAAGGTGCGGCCGCTGGTGTTGAGCCACTGGACCCGGCCGTCGGACCTGCCCACCACCACCAGGTTGGGGCTGGCCTCCACCACGGACACCAGCTGGCCTACCTCTGCCTGGGCCTTGCGCTGGCGTTCCTCCAGGGCACGGCGCTCGCTCAGGTCATGGAGGGTTACGACGGCGCCGCGGCTCCCGTCCGTTCCGACGGGGCGGGCGGCGTAGGCGACCGGCAGGGGTGCCTTCCCGGGGCGGTCGAGGAGCAGCTCGCCGTGGGCAGGGCGGCCGGGGCCGATGGCGTCGCACGCCGCGCAGGCGTCGGCGCTGCCGGTCTCAGCGCTGCCACGCTCGGCGCTGCCACGCTCAGCGCTGCCGGGCCCAGCCGGGTGTCCCAGCGCGAGGTGGTGGTCCTGCCCCACCAGATCCTCGCGGCGTACGCCCAGCAACTCCAGGAGCGCCCGGTTAGCGAAGGAAATCCGGCCTTCGGCGTCCACGCCGTACATGGCGTCCGCTGCCGCATCCAGTATCTCCTGAAGGCTCCAGTGACTGGTGGGGCTGCTGAGGTCATTCATTCCTCGATTATGACCGAGTCTGCGGGCCCGGTCTTGTCATAGGGTGCAAGAGCCTCAGGTTTCACGTAACGATTCCGCGCTCAATGACCACTCGACGGCCGTTGAGGCGGCGTGAAAGCCGGGTGTCAGTTCCCGTTCTGAAGGTTGTGCGCGGTGATATAGGCAGGCAGGGTACCGGCTGCCAGGGCGGTGGCCACCTCCGCGGTGGCGCCGGGATCCTGCAGCACAATCGACTGTCCGTCCGGGCTGGTGCCGGTCCCCGCCGTCGGAAGGGTGAAGAAGACGCCGTTCCCCGCGGGGGTGCCGCGCAGGCTGTAGGAGAGCCGTTCCAGGGTGTCCACGGTGAGGCCCGGGGTGACTGAGACGTGCGGCAGGACGCCGGTGACGAACGCGCGGGCAGTGGCCCGGTCCGCCAGTGCGCCGCCCCCCACTGCCTTGGCCAGGACTGCCTTGAGGAAGGCCTGCTGGTCCCGGACCCGCTGGTAGTCGCCGTCCGCGAACGCCTTGCGCTCGCGGACGAAGTCCAGGGCCTGGGCGCCGGTGAGGTGGTTGATGCCGGGCGTGAAGACGTGGCCGGATTCCAGCGTGGACGTGAACGGCAGGGGCACGTCGACCTCGATGCCGCCCAGGGCGTCGGTCAGGGCCGCGAACCCCTCGAAGTCTGCCATCACGGTGTGGTCGATACGGGTCTGCAGCAGGGACTCAATCGTGCGCGTCTGCAGCTCGAGGCCGCCGAGTTCCAAGGCGGCGTTGACCTTGCCCTCGCCGTGGTCCGGGATCTCCACCCACAAGTCGCGCATGATCGAGATGCCGTAGACGTGCTGCCGGTCCGCCGGCAGGTGCACGAAGATCAGGGCGTCGCCACGCTGGTCCGACGGCGCGCCCGCGACCGCGTCCGCCCGGGCATTGACCCGGCTGTCGCTGCCGATGATCAGGATGTTGAGGTCGGCGGCCGACGGTTCGGGCGTTGGTGTGGGGGAGGCTGCGCTGGGCGGAAACGACGGCGACGGCGGCGTGGCAGGTTCGCTGCCCTGCGGCCACGGGCGGGCCAGCAGCACGCCCGTGGCCACCAGGGCCAGAACCACGGCAGCGGCGAGAATCCAGAGCACCCGGCGGCGCCGCGCAGAAGGCCGGCCGGCGCCGCCGCCTGCCCCGGCATGGCCGCCGGGCCCGGTGCCGGGACTGTCAGCGCTGCTCCCCATCCGCGGAAGCTACCACGGAAATCCGGCCGGAAACAGGGCCGAGGTGCGGTGCCTAGCTGGCCCTAGTTGCCGTTCTCGAAGTGGTTTTCGGCCACGTAGGAGGTCAGCGTGTCCTTCGTCATTGCGTCGGTGATGTGTGCGATCGCGTCGGGGTTCGGCAGGACGATGGACTGGCCGTCGGCCGAGGTGCCGGTGCCGGAGGTGGGCAGGGTGAACATGACCACGTTCTGCGCCCGCACGTCCTTGAGGTCGACGGCGAGCCCGGCAATGGTCGCGGCGTCCAGGGACTTGTCCACGCTGATGTAGGGGGACATGGCACCCACCAGGTTGCTGACCGTCACGGGGTTGGACAGCGTCTGGGCGTCGATCGATTTCTTGAGGACCGCCTTGAGGTAGGCCTGCTGGTTGCGCACCCGCTGGTAGTCGCCGTCGGCGTAGGCGTACCGCTCCCGGACGAACGCCAGCGCCTCGTCCCCGTTCATGGTGTTGGGACCGAGCCCAAAATAGTGGCCCTTGAGGTGGCTGGAATTGAACGGCGTGGTGACGTTGACCGTGACGCCGCCCAAGGCATCGGTCAGGCCCTTGAAGCTCTGGAAATCCATCATGGCCACGTGGTCGATGCGCTGCTTGAAGATCGATTCGACCGTCTGCACCATCAGCGGCGTCCCGCCCAGGGACAAGGCCGCGTTAATCTTGGCCTGACCGTGCCCGGGGATGTCCACCCACAGGTCGCGCATGATGGACATGGTGTAGATGTTCTTGCGGTCTGCCGGGATGTGCACCAGCATCAGCGTGTCCGCGCGCTGGTCGCTCGAGGCGCCCTCGGCGGCCTGGGATTCGGTGGCGCCCCGGCTGTCGCTGCCCATCAGGAGGATGTTGACGGCGGTCTTGCCGTTGCCGCCTTGGGTGGGCTGGGGCTTCTCCGGCCGGGTGGACTCCTGCGGGAACGCCGTCTCGATCTTGGTGCTCTGCGAGTCGAAGGTCCGGGCCAGGTTGAAGATGTAGCCGCCGGCCACCACCGCGGCCACCACCACCAGGATGCCGATCACCAGCAGCACCTTGCGGCCGCGGGATTTTTGGCGCCGGGCCCGGGCGGGGACGCCTCAGAATCTGCGGGGGCGGTGTCCAGGGGGTGGGTCATGATGTCCTCAGGGTTTGGAAGCGTTGCCCGCAGTCTACCGAGCGGGTGCCGAAGGCCCGGCCTCAGGCAGGCCAGGTGAGACGCGCGTAACGCAGAACGGCCAGGATGGCGGGCGCCAACTGGTCTTCCATCTGGTCATAGACGTCCTGGCCGCGGCGGTAAGGGTCCACGACGTCGTTGTCCGCGGCGTCGGCCGCGAGCGCAAGGTGCCGGACGGAGGCAGCACGGATGGGAAGGTCACGCCACTGCGGGGCGCCCCCGCCCCGGGACACGGGAACGGGTGCGGCCCCTTCACGTTCCTGGAGCCGGCCCAGCATCCGCGCGAACTCACGGATGGTAAAGGTCCGTTTGAGCAGGGAGGCGTCCAGTTGCAGGACCTCGCCGCGGTGCGAGGCGGCCATGGTCAGGACCACGTCGGACTCGCGGAGGATCTCGCGGGTCAGCTGCCGGGCCGCGAACCCGTCCGGTGTGCCACCGTACGTGCCGACGATCTCCGCGGACCGGGGCTGCATGGGCTCTCCCACCATGGCCCGGGTGCCCGCGCTGCGGACCACGAAGGCCCCCGGCTGCACCTGGTCGAGACCCGCCTGGAGAAGCCGCTCGGCGACGGGGAGCGGCAGATGTTGCCGGTGCAGACGGTGAGAATACGAATGGGGGAGTGCGTTTCCACAAAAACTCTTTCACAACTGGCGGTACCCGCGTGGTCCGCGCCCTCAACTTAACACGGGTCCCCGCTACACCCCCGGAGGCGCCCCGCGGCCCCGCCGTCGTGACCCCGCAACACCCTTGCAGGACACGACCCGGTGCTTGACGCGCTCCGAACCTTGCGCATATCCTGAACGAACGGTCGGTAATTATTTATCGGAAACGCATAGGAGCAACCATGGCATCGCAGACCCTGCAGTCAGTGCCCGCCGAGCCCTCGCCGGCACGGCACGATTCACGGCTCGAGAGCCGGCACGAAATGAGCCCCGAGGACGCGGCCCGCCGGGATGCCGAAGGCCAGGCCTATTTCGACAAGGTGATGGCGGACGATTCCCGGGTCGAGCCCCGGGACTGGATGCCGGCGGCGTACCGCAAGACCCTGGTTCGGCAGATCTCCCAGCACGCGCACTCCGAAATCATCGGCATGCAGCCGGAGGCGAACTGGATCACCCGCGCCCCCAGCCTGAAGCGCAAGTCCATCCTGATGGCCAAGGTCCAGGACGAGGCCGGCCACGGGCTCTACCTGTACTCCGCCGCGGAGACCCTCGGCCAGCCGCGGGACCAGATGATGCAGGACCTGATGGACGGCAAGGCCAAGTACTCCTCCATCTTCAACTATCCCGCCCGCACCTGGGCAGACATGGGCGCGATCGGCTGGATGGTCGACGGCGCCGCAATCGCCAACCAGGTCCCGCTCTGCCGTGCCTCCTACGGACCCTACGGCCGCGCCATGGTCCGGGTCTGCAAGGAAGAGTCCTTCCACCAGCGCCAGGGCTTCGAGATCCTGCTGGAACTTTCGCACGGCACCCCCGCGCAGAAGCAGATGGCCCAGGATGCCGTGAACCGCTGGTACGCCCCGGCCCTGATGATGTTCGGGCCGCCGGACGACGATTCGCCCAACTCCAAGCAGTCCATGGCCTGGAACATCAAGCGCTTCAGCAACGACGAGCTCCGCAACCGCTTCGTCGGCATGATGATGGAGCAGGTCAAGGTCCTGGGTCTGACCCTGCCGGACGAGGACATCCGTTTCAACGAGGAAACGAAGAAATGGGAACACGGCCCGCTGGACTGGGATGAATTCCACGAGGTCATCGCCGGCCGCGGCCAGTGCAACGCCCAGCGCCTGGAACGGCGCCGCGAAGCCCACCAGAACGGCGCCTGGGTGCGCGAGGCCGCAGCGGCCTACGCCGAGAAGCAGGCCAAGAAGAACGCAGAGAAGGAAGCCGCAGCATGACCACCCCCGAACCCCACGCCGGCAACGTCTGGCCGATCTGGGAAGTCTTTGTCCGCTCCAGCCGCGGCCTGTCCCACGTCCACGCCGGATCCCTGCACGCCCCGGACGCGGCAATGGCGCTGCGCAACGCCCGCGACCTCTACACCCGCCGCAACGAGGGCGTCTCCATCTGGGTGGTCCCGGCCGAGGCCATCGCCTCCTCCGATCCGGACGCCAAGGGCTCCTTCTTCGAGTCCCCCCAGGGCAAGGACTACCGGCACGCCACCTACTACACCAAGAGCGAGGGCGTGAAGCACCTGTGAGCACCCCCGAAGCAGCCACCACCAACGCAACGGACCACGACGGCGGCCACGGAAATATCTCCGTCGGCGTCGCGGGTGCGGGAGCGGGCGGCGACGGCATGGCCAGCGCCACCCGCATCACCCCCGGCAACGCCCTCCGCCCCGAAGACATCGCCCTCGCCGTCAGCCGCGGCACCGCCACACCGGACGCCGACGCCGCCGAGCTGGCCCTGCGCCTGGGCGACGACGCCCTGGTCCTCGCCCAGCGCCTGAGCCACTGGATCTCCCGCGCCCCCGAGCTGGAAGAGGACATCGCCCTGGGCAACATCGCCCTGGACCAGCTGGGCCACGCCCGCTCCTTCCTGACCTACGCCGGCGGCCTGGACGGCCGCAGCGAGGACGACCTGGCGTATTTCCGCCGCGAGCACGAGTTCCGCTCCGTGCAGCTCTTCGAACAGCCCAATGGCGACTTCGCCGTCACCATCGCCCGGCAGTTCGCCGTCAGCTACTACCAGTTCGAGCTCTACCGCCAGCTGGCCCAGTCCAGCGACGCCATGATCGCCGGCATCGCCGCGAAGGCGGTCAAGGAAGTCGACTACCACCGGGACCACAGCGCCCAATGGGTGCTGCGCCTGGCCCTCGGCACGGAGGAATCCCGGGCCCGGATGATCCATGGCCTCGCCGTGGTCTGGCCCTACGTGGACGAACTGTTCCGCGACGACGAGCTCACCGGCCGGCTCAGCGACGCCGGCGTCGCCGTCCAGCCCTCCAGCCTGCGCGCCGACTTCGACCGGCTGACCGGCGAGGTGCTGGCCGAGGCCGAACTCGAGGTGCCGAAGGTCCAGCCCGCCCCCGGCGGCGGCCGCCGCGGCCTGCACTCCGAACACCTGGGCTACCTGCTCGCCGAGATGCAGGTCCTGGCCCGCGAGCATCCCGGAGCGAGCTGGTAACCATGGCCGAGATGTACCTCAGCCACCCGACGGCTGACGCTGCCCCCAGCCCGAAGTCCGCGGAGCAGAAGGCCTGGGACCTCGCCGCGACGGTCTGCGACCCCGAAATCCCCGTCCTGACCATCGCCGACCTCGGCATCCTCCGGGATGTCGAGGTGGCGAAGGAACCGGACAGGGACGACGGCGGCATGGTCCCTGCGGTACGGGTCACCATCACGCCCACCTACTCGGGCTGCCCCGCCATGGACACCATCCGCGACGACCTCACCGCGGCTTTCCACGCCGCCGGCTACCCGCGCGTCGACGTGGACCTGGTGCTCTCCCCGGCCTGGACCACCGACTGGATGAGCGAGGAGGGCAAGGCCAAGCTGGAGCAGTACGGCATCGCCCCGCCCTCCGGCCACTCCCGTGCCGGCGGCCACTCGGGCCCGGTCCGGCTGAGCCTGGCCGTGAAATGCCCGCAGTGCTCCTCGCTGCACACCAAGGAACTCACCCGCTTCGGTTCCACCTCCTGCAAGGCGCTCTACGTCTGCCAGGACTGCAAGGAACCGTTCGATTACTTCAAAGTCTTGTAAGGAACAGGTGCCCCCATGACCGTTGTCCGCCAGACCGCCGCCGAGACGGCGGCAGCCACCGGCCGCCGTCGTGCGTCCTTCCACCCGCTGACCGTGGACCAGGTCCGCCGGCTCACCGACGATGCGATCGAGGTCACCTTCGCCGTCCCGGCCGAACTCGCCGGCCAGTTCGACTACCTCCCGGGCCAGTACGTCGCCCTGCGCACCACCCTGCCGGACGCTGCCGGGGAACCGCACGAGATCCGCCGCAGCTACTCGATCTGCGCGGAGCCGCGCAGCTTCGCGGACGGCAGCAGCGAGATCCGCGTGGCCATCAAGAAGGACCTGGGCGGCCTGTTCTCCACCTGGGCCAACGCCGAGCTCAAGGCCGGGGACGTGCTGGACGTGATGAGCCCGATGGGCGCGTTCGTCTCCAAGCACGGCCGGGACGGCCAGGAACAAAACCTCATGACGTCCATGAACAACCCGGAGCAGCTCGCCGGGGAGGCCGGGAACTTCGTGGCGATCGCCGCCGGCTCCGGCATCACCCCCGTGATCGCCATCGCCCGGACCCTGCTGGCCGCGCACCCGGACACCCGCTTCGACCTGATCTACGCCAACAAGGCGGCCATGGACGTGATGTTCCTCGAGGAACTCGCGGACCTCAAGGACAAGTACCCGTCCCGGCTGGCCCTGCACCACGTGCTCTCCCGCGAGCAGCGGATCGCCCCGCTCCTCAGCGGCCGGATCGACGCCGAGAAGCTCGAGGCGCTGCTGGGTACCGCCATCCACGCCGACGACGTGGACGAATGGTTCCTCTGCGGCCCGTTCGAACTGGTCCAGCTGTGCCGCGACACCCTCGCCGCCCGCGGGGTCAAGCCCGAGCACATCCGCTTCGAGCTGTTCACCTCCGGCAAGCCGGACCGTCCCGAGGGCAACATCGGCCGGCCGGTGGTGGCCGACGAATCCCAGGAAAGCTACAAGATCACCTTCACCCTCGACGGGCTGCAGGGCGAGGTGGCCAGCCCCACCCACGCCCGCGAGTCCATCCTCAACGCAGCCCTCCGGGTCCGCCCGGATGTCCCCTTCGCCTGCGCCGGCGGCGTCTGCGGCACGTGCCGGGCCAAGGTGGTCACCGGCTCCGTCACGATGGACGAGAACTACGCGCTGGAACAGGACGAACTGGACAAGGGCTACGTGCTGACCTGCCAGTCGCACCCCACCACCCCCAGCGTCACCGTCGACTTCGACGTCTAAGCCCGCCACCGCCTTTCCGACTGCCTTTCCCCGACGAGGAGCCGCATGATTTCCCTGACCATCGCCGACGGCGTCGCCGAGATCGTCCTGGACGCCCCGCAGAAGCTGAACTCTCTCGACGAGCAGGCGCTGCGGGACCTGGACCGGGCCTACGCCGACGCCGCGGCCGCCGCCGCGCGCGGCGAGGTGCGGGCGCTGCTGCTCCGCGGGGAGGGCCGGGCGTTCTGCGCCGGCCGGGACATCGCCGGCGTCACCCCGCGAACGACGACGCCGAGGCCTACCTCGGCGGGCTGGTGCAGCCGCTGATGGAGAAGATGAGCGCCTTCCCGGCCCCCACCTTCGCCGCCGCGCAGGGCGCCTGCCTGGGCGTGGGACTGGGACTGCTGCTTGCCACGGACGTCGTGTACGTGGCGGAGAACGCGAAGTTCGGCTCTCCGTTTGCCAAGCTCGGCGCCACCCTGGACTCCGGCGGGCACTGGTACTTCACCGAACGTCTCGGGATGCACCGCACCCTGGACCTGATCTACACCGCCGAGCTGATCTCCGGCACCGAGGCGGTGGCGGAGGGGCTCTTTAGCCGGGCGCTCCCGGCGGATGGGCTGCTGGAGACCACCCGCGGCATCGTCGCCAAGGTCGCCACCGGCCCCACCGGCGCCTTCACCGCCAGCAAGGAACTGGTGGCCCACATCCGCGATCAGCGGCTGGGCCTCTGGCAGTCCATGGCGGAGGAGAACTCCGAGCAGGCCCGGCTCTGCGAGAGCGAGGACTACGCCGAGGGCTTCCTGGCCTTCCAGGAGAAACGAACTCCGGTCTTCAAGGGCTGACCGATAAACTCGGGCCATGACATTGGGGAAATCAATAACTAAAGCCGTCATTCCTGCTGCCGGAATGGGAACCCGCTTCCTGCCCGCCACCAAGGCAATGCCGAAGGAAATGCTGCCGGTGGTAGACCGGCCCGCCATCCAGTACGTGGTGGAAGAGGCCGCCCGGGCCGGCCTGGATGACATCTTGATGATCACGGGCCGCAGCAAGCGCGCGCTGGAGGACCACTTCGACCGGGAACCCGGACTGGAACGTGCGTTGGAACTCAAGGGCGACACCGAGCGCCTGGCCGCCATCCACGAGGCCTCCGAGCTGGGACCCATCCACTACGTCCGCCAAGGCGAGGCGAAGGGCTTGGGGCACGCTGTCCTGTGCGCCAGCCAGCACGTGGGTGACGATCCGTTCGCCGTCCTGCTGGGCGACGACCTGATCGATGAAGCGGAGGACCTGCTGACCACCATGATGGAGGTGCAGCAGAAGACCGGCGGCTCAGTGATCGCCCTGATTGAGGTGGATCCTGCCCAGATCAGCGCCTACGGCTGCGCTGACGTCAGTGCCATCGACGGGGAGGACTTCGTCCGCGTCAAGAGCCTGGTGGAGAAGCCCTCCGTCAGCGAGGCGCCGTCCAACCTGGCCGTGATCGGCCGGTACGTGCTCCACCCGTCGGTATTCGGCGTGCTGGAGACCACGGAGCCCGGCCGCGGCGGAGAGATCCAGCTGACGGACGCCCTGCAGACGCTGGCCGCTGGGGAGGGCGAGGGCTCCGGCGTCTACGGCGTGGTCTTCAAGGGCCGCCGGTACGACACCGGAGACAAGCTCAGCTACCTCAAGGCCGTGATCACCATGGCCTCTGAGCGGGTGGAGTTCGGCGAGGAACTGAAGGTCTGGATGAAGGCGTTCGTCAGCTAAGGCCTGCGAACGGTGCGCCGGCCCACCCGTCCCAGAAGGCGGGGGAGGGCCGGCGCGAGCTTCCGGGCCGCCACTGCGCCCAGGAGTGCCCCTGCGGTGTTGGTCAGCACGTCGGTGAGGCTGGCGAACCGGTGAGGCAGGAAAAGATATTGGCCGGCCTCAATGCACCCGGAGATGAGCATGCCGGCGGCGGTGATGCGCCACCAGGGCAGCCGTGGGAGCGTCAGTTGGCCGAGGAGGCCGGCGGGGATGAAGAGGACCACGTTGGCGGCCATCTCCACGAAGCTGTAGTTGACCCAGCGGGGGACGCCGTGGGCGTGTAGCCAGCGCAGGGTGATGGCGAGCTGCCCCTGGACGGGCGCGTCCACCGGACTGGGCCAGAACGCGATGAGCGCCAGCAAGCCGAAGTAGGCGCCCAAGGCGTAGGCCCAGACCCTTTTATCGGGCACGGTCTCCGCTGCCTTCAGGAGGTGCCCGTCAGCGCCAGATAGGCCACTCCGGTGGACACGATCGCCAGGACGGCCAACGCGGCGTACGGAAGGATCTGGGGTGGCAACGGTAGCCGGGGAATTCTGGGCCGCCGGATCACCGGGAGGTGCGGCCTCCGCGGCAGCGGGATGCCCAGCACGGTGCGTCGTTTCCGCCAATGTCTCCCCATGGGATTGATTATGTCGTATCGGCGCGCACGCCGGGCGCTAGGCCTGGTCGGACCGTGCCTGCCGGCGTACCCGCACCACAGAGGTGGCGCCCACCAGAAGCGCACCCCGCCGACGGCGGACCAGAGCAGTACGCCCGTTGCGGTAGCGGGGTCATTGAAGCCGGACAGCACGGGAGCGACGGCGCTCCGACTTCCCACGGTGCCGACGTTGATGGTGCGGTCGCCCCCGGCCACCGCGGAGTTACCACGCGGATCGGTGCTTTCGGCCGTATCCACGGCCATGGCGGGCAGTGCGCCCAGAAGAGTATAGGTTCCGGCCAGAGCGATGGCGGCCAGCGTGCGTTTCATATCGGTAGTTCCCCCGGGGCCATAGCCTCTGTCCGGCCCGGAGAAAACTTAGCATGCACAGGAGTGTCATAGCAAAGAAAATGCTATTTTTGTGAAACCCTCCGCGGTCCCGGCGTGGCGTCAGGGCCGGCCGAGTCCGCGGTAGGTCCATCCGGCGGCGCGCCACTTGGTGGCATCCAGGACGTTTCGGCCATCCAGGATGCGCCGGGAGCCTGTGAGAGCCGCGGCATTGTGGGGGTCCAGATCCCGGTATTCGCGCCACTCGGTCAGCAACAGGACGGCATCTGCGCGCCCCAACGCGGTGTCCAGGTCCTCCTCGTAGCTGAGCTCCGGGAAGCGCCTGGCAGCGTTCTCCAGGGCCTTGGGATCGGTGACCGTTACTACGGCACCCTGCAGCTGCAGCTGCGCCGCGATGCTGAGGGCGGGGGAGTCCCGGACGTCGTCACTTTCAGGCTTGAAGGCTGCCCCCAGGACGGTGATGCGGCGCCCCATCAGGCTGCCGTCACACAACTCGCGGGTCAGTTCCACCACTCTGGTGCGGCGCCGCATGTTGATGGCGTCCACTTCGCGCAAAAAGGTCAGCGCCTGGTCCGCGCCCAGCTCACCGGCCCTGGCCATGAACGCCCGGATGTCCTTGGGGAGGCAGCCTCCGCCGAAGCCGATGCCGGCGTTGAGGAACTTCCGGCCAATCCGGTCGTCCATACCGATGGCGTCGGCCAACCGGCTGACGTCGGCGCCAGTGGCCTCGCACACCTCTGCCATGGCATTGATGAAGGAGATTTTGGTGGCCAGGAAAGAATTCGCGGCGGCCTTTACCAACTCGGCGGTGGGGTGGTCGGTGACCAGCCGCGGGGTGCCGAGCTCCAGCGAGGCGGCGTAGACCTCGTCCAGAACGGCGACGGCGGGGTGCTCCTCGGAGCCGTCCGGCACCCCGTAGACGAACCGGTCCGGGCGGAGGGTATCTGCCACGGCGTGGCCCTCACGGAGGAATTCCGGGTTCCATACCAGGTCCACACGGTCGGCCACACTCGCAATCAGGTCGGCAAGCCGCGCGGCGGTGCCGACCGGGACAGTCGACTTTCCCACCACCAAGTTGCCCGGTCGCAGAATTGGCAGGAGAGCCGTTACAGCGGCGTCAACGTAGCGCATGTCCGCCCCGTTTTCACCCTTTTTCTGGGGGTGCCAACGCAAACAAAGTGCACGTCGCTGCCGGCGGCGGCCGCCATGTCCGTGGTGAAACTCAGCCGCCCGGTCTCTTGGACTTCCTGCAGCAGTCCGTCGAGCTCGGGCTCGAAGAACGGAGCGGTGCCGGCGGCGAGCTCTGCCACCTTCCGCTCGTCGACGTCGATGCCCACCACCTCGTGGCCAAGCTTCGCCATGCAGGCAGCGTGGACCGCGCCCAGGTAGCCGCAACCAATGACGGAAATTCGCATTCTCAAGTTCCTTCCCCCGAAGGGCCGTAAGTAGAAAAATTTAGCTTTAGTACGCGCCGGTGCTGCGGAAGACAGCACGAAAGGTGCGTAGCAGGATGATGAGGTCGCCGGCCAGGGACCAGTTTTCCACGTAGTAAAGATCCAGACGGACGGAGTCCTGCCAGGAGAGGTTCGAGCGGCCGCTGACCTGCCAGAGGCCGGTCAGTCCGGGCTTTACGAGCAGCCGGCGCCGCACGTGCTGTTCGTAGGCTTCGACTTCCTGAGGCAGGGGCGGCCGCGGCCCCACCAGGCTCATGGAGCCGTCCAGCACGTTGATCAGCTGGGGGAGTTCATCGATGCTGAGTTTGCGGAGGACCCGGCCCACCCTGGTGACCCGCGGGTCGTTCTTCATTTTGAAGAGCACGCCGTTGCCCTGGCTGCGGTGGGCCAGCTCGGCTAACCGCTCCTCGGCGTCCACGGCCATGGACCGGAACTTGAACATCCGGAACTGCGAACCTTCCACCCCCACGCGCTCCTGAACAAAGAAGATCGGGCCGCGGCTGTCCAGCTTGATGATGAGGGCCACCACCGCCAGCACCGGCGAGAGGATGAGGAGAAGGCAGGCAGAGGCCGCCACGTCGAAGAGCCTCTTCACCACGCGCTGCCCACCGTCCAGTGTGGGTGTAGTGACGTGGATCAAGGGAAGACCTGCTACCTGTTGGGTATGGATCCGCGGCCCGGCGATGTCCGTCAACGCCGGTGCCATGATCAGGCCAATGTTGCGCGCTGCCAGTTCCCAGCCCAGGTGGCGGAGCAGCTGTGGATGCAGCTGCACACCCGCAGACAGGGCAACTGCATCGGCGTTGCACAACTCGATGGCTTCGAGGATGGCTGCCGTGTCCGGTCGGTGGCCCAGGATGGGGAGCCCGGACTCAGGCTCGATGCGTGGGCCCAAGAGCGGTTCTCCGGATTCGCCATCCCTGGCGGTCCGTTCCCAGGCACCCGGCGTATAGGCAGCCACCGGGAGGTAGCCGGCGTGCCTGCCCCGTTCCAACGATGCCGCTAGGTGAGCCACGGCCGCCTCCCCGCCGATGAGCAGGAGCCGGGACATACTGCCACCCCTTTGCCGGTCCACGTTCAGGTGTTGCCGCATGAACCAGCGCGCCGCCAGCAGCCCCAAGAGCCCTACGGGTAGGGCGATGGCGACATAGCCGCGGGCAAAGTCTGCCCTGAGGAGATAGGACATGATGGCCAGCATGCCGAAGAGCCACAGCGATGCGGCGGCAACGCGTTTGTACTCTTCGGGCCCTGCGCCGAGGATCCGACTATGCCGGCTATTCCAAGCTCCCAAGGCCAGCCACCACGCGACGGCAAGCGCAATGGACCACCACAGATACACGGGCTGCTGGGGAGGCGTTAGGAGGTCCGGGTCAACGCCGAATCTCAGGAAGTAGGCCCCGGTGACGGCCCAGCCGACAACGGAGGCGTCAAGCAGCCGCAGGGTGCGCGATGCCTTGGAGCGCCAGTCCGCATTTGCACTCACTAAGATTTCCCCCCATTGACGTTCGTGCCAGAGCTAATTTGTCCCGAAAAACTCCAGCCAGAGCGATCTCCGAAATTACTCCCGAATGGACGAGATGTTATCCCGATACCATTCAACAGTGCTCCGGATGCCGTCTTTCAGGCCGATGGTCGCCGTCCACCCCGCATCAGCCAGCTTAGAGACATCCAACAGCTTGCGCGGCGTTCCGTCAGGCTTTGACTCGTCCCAGTGCATCTCGCCCCGGTATCCAACTGCAGCAGCCACCATCTCGGCGAGCTCCTTGATGGTGACGTCCGAGCCGGTCCCGACGTTGACCTGATCGGGACCGTCATAGTGCTCCATCAGGTGGAGACAGGCTGCGGCCATGTCATCCACATGCAGGAATTCCCGAAGGGGTGACCCTGTGCCCCAGTTTGTGACGACCTCTGCACCGGACCGTGCGGCCTCGTCATAGCGACGGATCAAAGCCGGCAGGACGTGTGAACCCTCCGGCGAGAAATTGTCGCCAGGCCCGTAGAGATTCGTGGGCATCGCGGAAATCCAGGGCAGACCGTGCTGCCTTCGGATCGCCTGGACGTGCATGATGCCGGCGATTTTGGCGATAGCGTAGGCATCATTCGTCGGCTCAAGGTGTCCCGTTAGCAGCGAATCCTCTCGGATGGGCTGTTCAGCAAATTTCGGGTAAATGCAGGACGAGCCGAGGAATAACAGCCGCTCCACGCCGTGCTCTACGGCCGCGTCCAGGACGTTGACCTGGATACGGAGGTTGTCGCTGAGGAAGTCCACGGGGTAAGTGTTGTTGGCCAGGATGCCGCCCACCTTCGCCGCCGCCAGCACCACGTAACGCGGTTTGGTTTCCGCGAAGAAGGCAAAGACAGCTTCGCGGTCCTTGAGATCGAGCTCCGCAGAGCTGCGGCCGACGAGATTGGTAAAGCCTTCGGAATCCAACTTTCGCCAGATCGCTGACCCCACCAGTCCGCGGTGCCCGGCTACGTAGAACGTTGAGGCCCGGTCCAGCTCTGTGGGTACGAAAGTGGGTTCAGTGGTCACTGGTTCTTCCAGCTGTCGAGCGAAACGGTATCGATCCAGGGCCGTCCGGCGTGCTTCAAGGCTTCGATGTCGGCGTCCACCATGATCCGCGCCAGTTCGGGCGTGTGGACGGAAGCTTTCCATCCGAGCTTTTCCTGCGCCTTGGAGGCGTCGCCCACCAGGGCGTCCACTTCCGTGGGACGGAGGTAGCGTTCGTCGAAGCGAACGTGGTCTTCCCAGTTGAGGCCAGCGTGCTCGAACGAGATCTGCAGAAAGTCACGAACCGTGTAATTTCCGCCGGTGGCCAAGACAAAGTCGTCGGGTTCGTCGGCCTGCAGCATGCGCCACATCCCTTCGACGTACTCGGCTGCGTAACCCCAGTCCCGCACAGCGTCGAGGTTGCCCATGTAGAGAAGGTCCTGCTGGCCGGCCTTGATGGCGGCAACGGCACGGGTGATCTTACGGGTTACGAATGTCTCACCACGGCGGGGTGACTCGTGGTTAAAGAGGATGCCGTTCACTGCAAACATTCCGTACGCTTCACGGTAATTTTTGGTGATCCAGTAGCTGTAGACCTTCGCTGCGCCGTAGGGGGAGCGGGGGTAGAACGGAGTCTCCTCATTCTGCGGCGGAGGGGTCGCTCCGAACATCTCCGAGGACGATGCCTGGTAGAACTTGGTCTCGATGCCGGACATGCGCACCGCCTCCAGTAAGCGGATGGTCCCGACGCCTGTCGTATCGGCGGTGTGCTCGGGTTCGTCGAAAGATACACGCACATGGGACTGAGCCGCGAGGTTGTACACCTCATCTGGCCTGATCTCCGCTAGGAGAGTGACCAGACGTGCGCCATCGCTGAGATCTCCATAGTGAAGAAACAGCCGTGCCTCTGGATTGTGCGGGTCGACATATAGGTGGTCAACCCGGGACGTGTTGAAAGTGGACGCTCGTCGAATCAGACCATGGACTTGATAGCCTTTCGACAAGAGCAGCTCCGCAAGATAGGAGCCATCCTGACCCGTTATGCCTGTGATAAGTGCAGTTTTCTTCATACTTCCATCCCCCTATTGCTTATGATGCAGCGCACATTGGAAAACATGCACAGATGCTTCCCCGTGATGAGTCCGACCTCGGAATGTTTGGGTGCAGACTTGGCGCTAACCATTCTACAAGACCTCGACATAGGCCGACTAACGTCGCCAGATTAGCGGCGAAGCGGATATATCAGTCAAGCGGGCAATCTGCTCTGGCAAGGCTTGCCAGGCGCCGAAGGGGACGGCTGAAGCGGCCTCGTCTACTTGTAAACCAAGCTCAAGAGTTGTGCTGATTTCGTTTGACTCTCTCTCGAACGCAAAGACTCGTTGGCAGTGTGCTGATAGCCAAGCCGCAGCCAATCCTAGCGTGCCTTGCGACAAGCACAATTCTCGAAAACTGGCCAAAAGACGAAAGTCCTCACTCAGAGAGGATGAGCTAATCTCAAGACGTATCCCCTCAAGTTTGCAGAACGCCTTAATCGGTTCTACGTAGGGATGGCTTAGTTCTTGACAAACTAGATGAACTCCACCTCCAATGCGTCGGTTCGACTTTTGAATAGATTCGAGGAAGAAACTCAAGGGCGGCGGCATATAAGAAGGATGAGGATTGGGTTCAAATGCGTCTCCTGCACGGAGATGTATTCCGAGTTTCTCGACTGGTTCAGTCGCCTGCAAATCGATAGCGAGCGGTCTAAGATTCCTGAGGACTCGTGCACGCTGGAGATTCTGAATATCAACGCCAAGCTTCTCGTAATAGAAAAAATCACCCACAAGAATCGGCCTGACCTGATCCGCAGTCCCATGTTCTAGGAGTCGAACATCACCAACTTGGCCTGGCATGAAGAAAGAATCTGCAGGAAGTCTCACTGAAGGAACTTGGTGTAGTTCAGCAAAACGGACGGCATTGACTACCTGACGGAGATGATTACCTAAGTTATATCGACGATGAATTCTAAATTCCCGGAAATGGGGCGCAGGAAAGACAGAGTTTGACAGCAAAAATTCGCGTCCGGCATTAATATTCGCCCTGATGCCCACGGAGTAGGGCCAACTTACACCCAGGCTCCCCGCTTCTGACGGGTAAAGTGGCCTTAAGAACGACACCATTAATAGCGCTCCATTATCAGGGAAGGATTCGATCGCAACTTCATGACGAGGACGCCTGCGAGTACAAAAAGGGTCAAAGTGGATGCGAAGACCGGACCAGGTGGTCCCCACAGAATCGTGAAGAGAATAGACAATGTTATGTTGACGATCGCAAGAGCCGCAGCAGCCCGTGCTCGAAATCGGGCACCTCCGACGCCTGCAAAGAGAGCCATAAGCGGAGCGGTGGAGGCGCTAGCTGTGGCAAAAACCGCAAGTGCTGCATATAAAGTAAACGGGCTGGCTATTTTGTGCTGAGACAGGACGCCCTCAAGCCAAGGACCTACGGCAACGCTCGTCGCAGAAAGGATCAACGATGCGACGGTTATAACGAACGTCAAGCGGGTCACCTTCTTAATAAGATAGGAATAATTCCTCTCGGTCCGCCAAGAGCTGACGCGGGCGGTTATGAGCGGACTAAGCGCAAGAGAGAGCAACATGGCTAGCGTCATTACGCGACTCGCCAGCCCAAATTCCCCGGCCGCCGTTGCGCCAGCTACGACACCGACAATTGCCGCGTCGAAGGCGTAATTGAGAGAGTTTGCCCACGTCCAGACCGTCATGTTTAGAACTGGTTTGATTTCCTTGACTCGTCGGGCCTGGGAAAACAGGTAAAAATCTTTTCGAACCCTAACGTCTTTACTTCTCAGTATCCTCTGGGCTACTACAAGATAGCAGAGGTAAGGTAAAGCCAGTCCTAGACCTGTCACGGCAGAAGCGACCACAAGGCTTTTGCTGAGTGCTAAGGCTGCCAAAAGAAGTGGCAATCCTATAAGAGTGGTTGATGTTTGAAGAAGATGTACCTGAGCAGTTTTACCTGTTGCTTCCAGCAGGCCTTTCGCGGGTCCACCTAAAAGACTGGTCGAAGAAAAGGCCAGGCAGCAAAACGCTGCCACCCACGGATTATCTAAATCGGGCGAGTAACATGCTGCAATGATCGCCAGAATTACGAATAATAGGAAAATAGCCACCGATAGAGATCTTGCCAAATTCAACAACCGGTTATACCGTCCGTAATTAGGCGTGGCCCTTTCCGCGACCATAACTCTACTTGTCTGAGCTAGACCGTCGGCAACTGCGATAACGATGACGCAGAGCCCGCTGAAAGCCACGATACTTCCGTAGCCGGAGACGGCAACCGCCGAAACCAATAGAGGTATGCGAGCAAATGCTCCTGCAGCAAGGACTCCCTGGGAAGTCCCATAGGCGGCTAGTGTGTGCCCCCACGGGCTTCTAACAACCTTACGGAAAGTCGTCGTGGCGGTCACCATTTCCAGTGTCCTACGAGGGCATTGGCGACTGAAACTAGGCCAGTCCCGTATCGCTTCGCCGTTCGCTTACGATCCGTTGTCAGGCGCCACAGCCATTCGAGGTGGATTACTTGGAATAGAATCGGCGCTCTGTGCTCAATTCCGGCCAAGAGCCTGAGCCAACCGCCGCAAGTTATTACTAAAGGAACGTCAATCTCTGTCTGGTACTCGGCAAGCCAGTGTGCCTCTAATGGCATTCCGAGACCCAGTATGAGGATATCCAGATCCAGCCGGTTCAGCCGCTCGATGGGTTCAGTGAAGGTAGGCCAATATCCGTGCGTTGAGTAAACAACATTGACTTGTGTCTCCCTATTTAGGGCCTCGGCTGCCCCCTTCGAAACGTCCTCCGTCCCGCCAATGATGGCAACCCTGACGGGCCTGCCAAGGGTTCTAGCAGCGCGTCTGAATACTGCCGGAGCAAAGTCAGTTGTCGCCATCTTGTGCAATCGCACACCTGGGGTGAGAGCTGAGATCAGTGACAACGAGATGCCGTCGACCATGGCGATGTCCGAACGGTTGAATGCTCTTCGGAAGGGCTCGTCGGCGGCGGAGTTCACTGCGGTTATGTGCCCAGCGACTACCGTTCGGGGGGACCCTTTCGGAGCACATATGTATTTGGTGGCTCGATCGACAAGTTCTTCCGGAGCTTGTGCGTCTATCTGAAGACCAGCGATGCTTCGACGTCGGCGAATGTCGACCGCGCTGAATGCAACTTCGCTACTACGCAATGCAACTGCAGCCCGTCGCATTGACGTTCTTAACCCGAACTCCGATCTAAGGAGGCACCCAGCGAACGAACGAATCAACGAGGAAACAGGCAGAATATCCCGGTGATGTACCAAAAGCGCCAGATTTCCGAAGCGACGACTCGACGGCTGCGAACGGTAGGGATGGAGCATTGACATGTCCCCCCAGTAACAGATTTTGACGCCGTGTCGGTATGCACGCAAGACAAAATCAACGTCCTCAGCCGCGGCGAGTTGAGTTCCCACCCCGAAGCTTTCGTCAAACCCCTGAAGCCAGCGGAGTTCCGATGCTCGGATGAAGATTCCAGCCGAGGAAGTAATTTGAAGGAGCTCCTTCGGGCCGAGAGTTGAAAGAACTCGTGGCCATCGTGACCTATTGATCTCCTCAACTGAGGGGGCATAGGGAGTGATTGCTAATTGTGCCTGAGAAGTGGAGAAGCGCCCCTTTAGGACCGAACCGAAACCGGAATCAAAGTAGCAGTCGTCATCCGGAAAACATATGACATCTTCTTCAGAACTATTGTCGGATGATAGAAGCGCATTCAATCCGACGTTTCGGGCGCGCGAAACCCCGCACGGCTCGCAACTCGCTATGATCGTCGTCGTCAGGAGATCTTTTTCCGCAAGCACTGCCCTGCATGCAGCCAGGGCATCCGCACTCTCACTCCGGAGAACTACTACCCACTGATCGACTTCATCGCCCCCAGTAGTTAGGAGGCGCAAAAAGTCTGCTCCTGTTGTCTCTTCTTCGTCTACCGTTACTACCGCGACTAGTCTCAAGATGCGTGCTTTTCTGTGATGTTTGAATCTTCGTCAAAGAAATTTTTTTCTTCCGGCCTGCACAAACTACTACTCACAAGTGCGAGTGACCAGAGTGCTGGACTCTTCAGGTCATAGGTCCATACTGGTTCGGTGAGGGAAACGATTGCGACTGCTACGGAGAAAGCTAATGCCAATCCGCTGATCCATGTAGAAGTCTTTTTTGAGTTGTTGTAGACCACCCGTGTAAGCCATGCCGTAAAAAAGGCAACACCTAAAATACCGCCATTGACAAGCATGTACGGCATGCCGCCATGCTCGTGCGAAATCGCGTAATTGGCGGAAATGCGAATACTATATGCATAGTTCAGAACATCTCTACCAGGTCCGATTATGGGTTGCTCTAACCAAAAGGCGCGCAAGAGTCCATAAATAAAACCCCTTCCAGTGAATGCCAGCGGATCGAGCGGAAGAAAGAACAACAGGGCTGATGTAGAGAAGAGAACTAGGACAGAAATTGCAGAAACTTTCCGAAACTTGGCATCTAGCGAGGATTTTCGAAGCTTCGTAAGCAGCAAGGAAAGAGCCACAATTCCGAGAGCCGCGGCGATCGAGGTTCGACTTCCGGAGAGAGTCACTAGTGAAACCAGCAGCAGAGTTCCAAATATCCTCAAAGGCCCACTCAGCCCAAATAAGACTGGAATGATGCTCAATATCATAAAAATTGCTAGAACATTTTCCTGAGGGAAAAATGATGTTAGCAGACTATTCAATGGGGAACATTTGTCGGGCCGACAAGGAATTAGAGCTCGTTCCGGATTCGCTATGGCGAAAATCACCGTTGCTCCGGCCACGACGATGGCTAGCTTTCCTATTACGGCAACGTCTTGGCGTCTGACCCCGGCGACGGATACCGCTGCAAGTACAATCGCCACTCCAATCGAGTTGAAAGCTTCGGAACCGCTACTGCGGACTAAGTAACAGGCCGCCACAGAAAGGGGGTAGGACCGTGAGCGCCGGTACTGCAAGCAGCCTTCTCTCGTTGAGCAGATCCTTGGATATTACGAAAAGTGCCAGCCCCACGCATACATATGCCAAGGTGCTGGTAAACGTCGAGGAATAGTTTGATGTGGATGACCAAGTAAGATAGCCCTCGAAGTCTCTTGTCTTAACAGATCCATCAACGGTTGCACTAATTAGAGCGCCGAGGGGCGGCGCAATGTAGAGCAAAGGAATGACCGCTCGCTCGTAGCTGCCGAAACGCTGCATTACAATTCTTTATAGTCTGTAAAGAGTCCAGTTACCTGGGCAGGGACGGCATGCTTAGATCTTCCGACAGACTGCCATGAAAGCTTCTTCAGGGTACCCAGAGGATCAATGGCGACTGACCACGCCATCTCGGCTGAGGCATGAAGTGGTTTCCGTTCACTTATCAGTGCCCCGGCCCGCCTGTAATGCTGGCCGGCCCTATAATTGCGAGGAACCTTTCCCTGAGCGAGAGGCTGTTCTACATCACGCCTGTAGTCAGGTGGAGTGCCATTGCTAACGGCGTCACGGATAGCCTTTGCGGCCAGCCCTTGTTCCAAGTAGGAGTTGTCCGAACTTGAGCCCGGCTGCAAGACATAGCCCACCAAAGGAGCGGCCCGAGGAATCACAAGCTCGGATTTGACTGATATCCGGTTGAGCCACTCGAAATCTTGAGCGCGTCTGAATTCTTCGTTGAACATTCCCGCAGACTCAAGAACCCCTCTACCAACCATGACACTTGAGAGGGGGACGGGCATTGCGCGCCCTTCTTTCAGGGCCTTGCTCGCATCCCCGGAGCTCGCGTACCGGATGTTGTCTCCTAGGACGCGTCCTGAAGCTGAAAGGTAGTGCATGAACGTACCAGAAAAAGTGCTGTCTCGCCCGGTAGCGACCGCCATTTGGCTACCCACTTTATCCGGGTACCAGAGATCGTCTGCGTCTAGAAATGAGATGTAATCTGCTTTGGAAGCCAAAATTCCGACATTACGTGCCGCACCGCTGCCTGGTTTTTGCATTCGATTACCCTAAGATTTAGGTCACGTCCCGCTTGCTGCGCCTCTTTTACAGTGTTGTCTGTGCAGCCGTTATCGATTACGAGAATTTCCTGAGGCCGGGTTTCTTGCATGGCTACCGACTTGATTGCCCGTCCTATGGTCGATTGCGCATTCTTAGCTGGGATTACTACAGCAATCGGGGCGTTGGCACCACTCATATTCCAACCCTTCATCTATTATCAGTGAGCATGAAACGGCTCCGCTGGATTGCTTCAATAAGGGAGCGGCGATTTCAGTCCGAATCTTCTCATATTAAACCCGCCGGTCTAAAAATCTACAGCGAACTTACTATGAGCTTATTGATTTCCCGCCATGCCCGGCACTCGAGTGCTCAACAAAGGCGGCGCCAATGGCTTAGTTGGTTTTGCCCGTCAGAGTTTCATCAAAGTGAAACTCGGATCCCCAGCGCTCGGCACCTGATGTCGCGGAAATGGCTTCAGCTTCGAATTTGGCGCGGTTGAACCGCTTCGCTGGACTTTTGACGTCGGCGCTATACGAGTAGTAGCCGCCTCCGTAAGAGTCTGGCCCCTTAGCGGGCAAACGGTTCAAAACTGCTCCGAGGATATTGGCTCCCACCAATTTGAGAGCCGCCATGGATTTGGACAACTCTTGCGTCCGGGTCTTTGAGGCGTCGACCACCATTACGATACCGCCAACGTGCTGGGCTAAGACAGCCGCGTCCGTAACCGGAAGCAGCGGCGGAGCGTCCAAAATCACGGTGTCAAAAGTCGCTTCCAGGCGTTCAAGGAGCTCGGCCATTTCCCGTGATCCTAGAAGCTCACTCGGATTCGGAGGTATCTGTCCTGATGTGAGGACGTAGAGTTCATCTCCGCCCCAAGGCTGAAGGAGATCGTTGACGTCGGCGACTCCTGTCAGGGCCGTGGTGAGACCGGCGTTATGGTCAAGCCTCAGGTAATCATGCACCATGGGACGCCGTAGATCTGCGTCCACCAGGCAGACACTTTGTCCAGCCTGCGCGAGAGCAATGGCCAAATTGATTGACGTCGAACTTTTGCCCTCACCTGGCATAGATGATGTAACTAATACGATTCTAGCCTTACCGTCCACATTAGCGAACTGAAGGTTAGTCCTGAGTTGCCGAAATGACTCAGCGCGGGGGCTTTGAGAAGGACTCTGAGTTAGAAGTGGGTTCTTCGCCGCATCCGCATCGAAGGATATTCCACCTAGCAGCGGCGTCTGCGCCACCCTCTGAAGATCTGCTTCGCCGCGGATTCTGGTATCAAGAGTTGTTCTCAGGATAGCTGTCGAAAAGCCTGCTACAAGCCCTATCAAAAGGCCCAACGCTATATTCATCTTGGTGTTGGGAGCCGAGGGCTGATCTGGGGCTGTAGCCGGCGTGACGACAGAAAGGCTTACCGGCGACGAGCCCCCTTAGTCGGCTGCTCAAGCTGGTCGACGGCTTTTATGAGACTATCAGCTACCGCCCGAGCAGTTTCGGCGGCTCCGCTGGGAGAGGAATCTGAGACCGAGATATTAATCAAAACGGTATTTAAGTCGGTTGTACTCTTTAACTCTTTTGCTGAGCTCTGACGGAGTGGTGTCAAGCCGCATCTGGTCGATCACCGGCTGCAGAACTATTGGCGTGTTGACCGTCTTAACGTACGACTGGACCCGCGCCTGGCTGAAAGTGTTCCCCTGCTGAAGCTCTTGGACTGAACCCGAACCTTGTATGGCTACGAAAAGTTGAGTTTCGGCGGTGTATGTAGGCTTAGAAAGCAAACTCGCGGCACCGCCGATTAGCAAACCTAAACAAGTTATGGACGCTATCAGCACCCAATTGCGTCGAAAAATTCGCAAATACTGAAGCAGGTCCAAACCGAGATCCCCTAATCTTTTCGGTGGGCCCGAGATTATGGGCATGTCCAACCGCTAGTGATGACTGAGTCATTCCTAGCGTACCTTGGCTGGCGATGAGCCGACACTGCGCCACTAGCGGGCTGATCGAGATTCTCCGCCTCGACCGCGGCTGTCGAGAAGCTTGCCTGCGAGCCGTTCTAGCGCGTGTCCAGGTCCTCGAAGACCAGGAACGTCTGGGTGTCCAGCACCCCCGGCATGGACTGCAGCTGGTCGAAGATCACCCGGCGCAGATCCACGTTGTCCACGGCCCGCACCAGCAGGATGACGTCGAAGTCCCCGCCAACCAACGCGATGTGGTGCACCTCCGGGATGGCCCGCAGCAGCTCGCGGAGCTCCCGCCAGGAGTGCTGCCGCACCTTGAGCGTCACGTAGGCCGAGGACTTCAAGCCGGCCTTGATGGGGTCCACCAGGGCCGTGAACTTTGTCAGCACGCCCTCGCCGGTCAGGCGGGAGATGCGCGAATAGGCGTGGGCGCGGGAAATGTGCACGTTTTCCGCCACCTGGGTCACGGACATGCGCCCGTCCCGGGTCAACTCGGCGATGATGCTCCGGTCCACCTCATCCAGCGGCACCGCCTGCTCCGATTCGGTTCCTGCCATTTGTCTTCAACTCCCGCCGGTAACCCAGCTCACACTTACGATTTGTCTTCAAGAGTAAGCCGTTTGGGATGAAGTCTCCACGATTTCCCCCGGGTGTGGATACGAAAGCGTCCGCGGAAGCATACTTGGTGCGAATAGTGGCTACAGAAGGACGGACCAATGACGATCTCCGCGGACTCCGCTGCACAGGAATCCGAGACCCGGCAGGGCAGCGCCGCCAGCGAGGCGGTACGCAAGTTCGGGATCACGGTCGAGGATTACATGCTGCCCGCCCGGCACCCGATCCAGATGGTGAGCCCGGACGGGACGCCCAACGCGCACACCGAACAGGGCGCCCAGCCCGGCCACGAATACGGACTCCCCGGCGACGCGGAACTGCTCGCCGCCTACGAAGAGCTCGTCGTCGGCCGCCGGGTCAACGACCAGAACTCCGCCCTGGTCCGGCAGGGCCGAATGGCCGTCTACCCGTCCAGCCACGGCCAGGAAGCCTGCCAGGTGGCCGCCGCCCTCTGCCTCGCCGACGGCGACTGGATCTTCCCCACCTACCGCGACTCCGTGGCCGTGATGGCCCGCGGCGTGGACCCCGTCCAGACCATGACGCTGTTCCGCGGCGACTGGCACGGCGGCTACGATCCAGCCAGGCACAAGGTCGGGATCCAGTGCACCCCGCTGACCACCCAGCTGCTGCACGCCGTCGGCGTCGCCCACGCGGCCAAGCTGCGCGGCGAGGACACCGTGGTCCTCGCCATGTGCGGCGACGGCGCCACCAGCGAGGGGGACTTCCACGAGGCCCTGAACTTCGCCGCCGTCTTCCACCTCCCGGTGATCTTCTTCGTCCAGAACAACCAGTACGCCATCTCCGTGCCGCTGGCACACCAGTCTGTGGCGCCGTCGCTCGCGCACAAGGCCGTGGGCTACGGCATGGCCGGCGAACGCGTGGACGGCAACGACCTGGTGGCGCTGCTCGCCGTGCTGGGCCGGGCCGTGAAGCTGGCCCGCGAAGGCTCCGGCCCGCTGCTGGTGGAGGCCCACACGTACCGCATGCAGGCCCACACCAACGCCGACGACGCCACCCGCTACCGCCAGGACAGCGAGGTGGCCGAATGGCTGGCCAAGGACCCGCTCACCCGGATGCGGACCTACCTGACGGAGCGCGAACTGCTTGACCACGCCGGCGCCGCCCGGATCGCCGACCGCGCCGAGGCGGTCGCCGCCCAGCTCCGCGAGGGCCTGGGCGAGGACGTCCCGGTGAACCCGCAGGACCTCTTCTCCTACGTCTTCTCCAGCCCCACCCCGCAACTGAAGGAACAGTCCGCGCAGCTCGCCGACGAGCTGGTCCGCGACGCCGCAGCAACCTCCGAGGAGTCCGCACGATGAGCCCCACCGTCACCACCTCCTCCGCGGCCAACGGCAACGTCAGCGCAGCCACGGCCCGAGCCGCCGCCAAGGCGGCCGTCGAAGCCGAGCAGACCGGTCCCCAGCCCCTCACCCTGGCCAAGGCCCTCAACACCGCGATGGCCGACGCCATGCGCGCCGACGACTCCGTCCTGGTCTTCGGCGAAGACGTCGGCATGCTCGGCGGCGTCTTCCGCATCACCGACGGGCTGACGGCAACCTTCGGGCAGAACCGCTGCTTCGACACTCCGCTGGCCGAATCCGGGATCGTCGGCATGGCCGTCGGCATGGCGATGAACGGCATGCGTCCCGTGATCGAGATGCAGTTCGACGCCTTCGCCTACCCGGCCTTCGAACAGATCGTCAGCCACGTCGCCAAGATGCACAACCGCACCAAGGGCGCCCTGAAGCTGCCCATGGTCATCCGGGTGCCCTACGCCGGCGGCATCGGGGGAGTGGAGCACCACTGCGACTCCTCCGAGGCCTACTACGCCCACACCGCGGGCCTCAAGGTCTACACCCCCGCCACGGTGGCCGACGGCTACCGGATGCTCCGCGAGGCCATCGACTCCGACGACCCGGTCATGTTCATGGAGCCCAAGAAGCTCTACTGGTCCAAGGACCAGGTGGACCTGGGCGCGCTCCGGGCCGAACACGACGCCAACGCCGCACGGGGCACCTCCTCCGAGGGCAGCGCCGCCGTCGCCCGCCCCGGCACCGACGCCACCCTGATCGCGTACGGCCCCTCGGTCCCCACAGCGCTCGCCGCCGCCGCGGCCGCCGCCGAGGAGGGCCGCTCCCTCGAGGTGATCGACGTCCGCTCGATCGTCCCGTTCGACGACGAAACCGTCGCCGCGTCCGTCCGCAAGACCGGCCGCGCCGTCGTCATCGCCGAGGCCCACGGCTTCGCCTCCGTCGCCTCCGAGATCGTGGCCCGGGTCCAGGAACGCTGCTTCCACCACCTCGCCGCCCCGATCCGGCGCGTTACCGGCTTCGACGTGCCCTACCCGGCGCCCAAACTCGAGCACTACTACCTGCCCGGCGTGGACCGCATCCTCGACGCCGTCGACGACCTCCAGTGGGAAGACTGACCATGAGCGAACCGAAAGTATTTCTCCTGCCCGACCTCGGCGAAGGCCTCACCGAAGCCGAACTGGTCAACTGGCTGGTCGCCGTCGGTGACGAAATCCGCGTCGACCAACCCATCGCCGAGGTGGAGACCGCCAAGTCCATGGTCGAGGTCCCCTCGCCGTACGCCGGCACCGTCGCCGTGCTGCACGGCGAGCCCGGCCAGACGCTCGACGTCGGGAAGCCGCTGATTTCCGTGACTCCAGTGGGTGCTGCGGAGTCTACTTCTGCGTCGCCATCGGCTGGGGGTGCCCCAGCTGCGGCACCGTCCTCGCCGGCGGCTGAAGCGGCTGAGACTTACCGCGAGGAGGAGAAGGCCGGGTCTGGGAACGTGCTCATTGGGTACGGGACTCCGGGCGGGCATGGGGTGGCCCGGCGGACGCGGGCTCCTAAGCGGGCCTCCGGGGCCGATGCCGGGGCCGTCCAGGTGTCGGAGGCCGAGAAGGCCGCCGATGAGCTGATCCTCATGCGGACCCGGGTGCCGGGGAAGCTGGGGGCAGTGATTTCCCCGCTGGTGCGGCGGATGGCCCGGGACCATGGGGTTGATTTGGGGGGACTCCAAGGTTCCGGGACCAGCGGGATGATCATGCGGCGCGACGTCGAGGCGGCCATCAAGCCTGAGCCGGCCGCCTCGCAGGCCGTGACCGCACCGCAGCCTGCAGCGGCCTCCGCACCGGAACCTTCCTCCGCCGGCGGCACCGATTCGCGGACCGGGCTCGGCATCACCGGCCGGACCCCGGTGCGCGGCGTGCGCAAGGCCGTCGCCGCGAACATGAGCCGCAGCCGCTCGGAAATCCCCGAGGCCACCGTCTGGGTGGATGTGGACGCCACCGCGCTGGTCGAGCTGCGCGCCGGCCTCAAGAAGTCCGACCCGCATCACACCCCGGGCCTGCTCGCCTTCATCGCCCGGTTTGTCACCGCCGGCCTCAGGAAATACCCGGAGCTGAACACCCGGATCGTCACCACTGGCGACGCCGACGGCGGAACCGGCCAGGAGATCGTGGCGTTCGACGGCGTCAACCTCGGGTTCGCCGCGCAGACGGACCGCGGCCTGATGGTCCCGTCCGTCCGGAACGCCGACAAGCTCAGCGCCCGCGAACTGGACGCCGAGATCCGCCGGCTCACCGCCGTCGTTCGCGAGGGCAAGGCCACCCCCGCGGAACTGGGCAGAGGCACCTTCACGCTGAACAACTACGGCGTCTTCGGCGTGGACGGCTCCGCCGCGATCATCAACCACCCCGAGGTGGGCATCCTCGGGGTCGGCCGGATCATCGACAAGCCGTGGGTGGTCAACGGGGAGCTCGCGGTCCGCAAGGTCACCGAGCTCACGCTCACCTTCGACCACCGCGTCTGCGACGGCGGCACCGCCGGCGGTTTCCTGCGCTACGTCGCCGATGCGATCGAGAACCCGGGGTCCGTGCTGGCGGATCTCTGATGCGAGGGTAAGTAGCCACTGCGAGGAAAGCGAGTAATCGCTACTGTTTTTCCCCTTCTGTCCACCGGTCAAGCTGAGTGGACGGGGCGAAGGTTTCCCTCCGATCCCGACGGTATTGGGACCGAACTGGGGAGAGCAGATGCACTCTGGCTATAACACCCATCTTCGTGAGATGCAGCGGATCTCGCGGCAGCGTGCCTGGCGGCAGGTACAGCTTATCGGCCTGGCCATGCTGGCGAGTGCCACCTTTTTGGTCGTATATCTCGCCCTAGCCCACGCGAACTAGACCCCATCCGTCGGCCCGCGGATTGCATCCCTCGGCTTCCAGAGTGTGTCCGGGCGGCGCGGCTACAATCGAGACCTGAACATCGAACCAACCATGCCGGCGGAGGGCCGGGATACGGAGATTTCATGTCACGATGGCTTGAAGCAGGCCCGGGCAACTACGTGTTGACCACCGAAGGATCCAAGCTCAACACGGGCTTAGTGGTGGGTTCCGAGCGGGCCATGGTGATTGACACCGGGGGAGGGCCGCGGCAGGGCCGCGAGATCCTCGACGCCGTCCGGCAAAAGACCCAGCTGCCGCTGGTGGTGGTCAACACCCACGCCCACTACGACCACTTTTACGGCAACGCGGTGTTCGCCAACGACGGCGTCACGGAGTTCTGGGCACACGAGAACTGCGCAGCCGAGATCGAGGATAACGGGGACGCCCAGCGCCCCCTGGTGGCCAAAGACGAGCCTGACATGGCGGCCGGACAGGGCGAAGCCGTGGAACTGGTGGTTCCGAACGCGATCGTCAAGGACCAACCCGTCCTGGTGGACCTGGGCGGCGTCTCCGTCACCCTCTTTTACCTGGGCCGCGGCCACACCGACGGGGACCTCCTGGTGGGCACAGGCAGCACGCTCTACGCCGGCGACCTCGTGGAGCAGGGCGCGCACCCCTCCTTCGAAGACTCCTACCCGGAGGAATGGGCCGACGCCCTCCGGCACCTCTCCGCGCTGCGGCACCGCTACGAATTCCTGATCCCCGGCCACGGCGAACCATGCAGCGACCAGTTCGTCAAAACCATGGCAAACACCATGACCACCGCCGTCCGGCAGGCCACCCAGGCAACCCGGGAAGCGCCAAACGACGCCACCAAGGCCATCCCCATCCTCCCTTACGGTCCGGAGCAGTCCCGCTGGTTCATCAACCGCCTGCAGGAGACCCGCGCCCACCACTAGGCGCTTGAGGGCTGGTCCGCGGCGGACCCTTAGAGAACGCCGTTGGCCGGGCCCGTGTGATTGGACAGGGCCGAAGGCCCTGAGTACCCTCGGTACGGGTCCGGCAAGGGTTTCCCGCCGCCGTTCCCACCCTGGCTCGCCCGCAGAATGGGGATTCACCGGCGGCCACCATTCGCAGCGCACTTTCCGCAGGTCTCATCTCCCCCCACGGTGACTCCGTCAATGCTGAAAAGCGCCGCGGCCCCCTGAGCAAACTGGAGTCACTCGCGCATGCCGTACATCGATATCAATCCGCACCGCACCAAGGCCCGCTGGAAGGCCTACGTCCTGCTGGGAATCCTGGCCGTCGCGGCCGGCGTCGTCGTCTGGATGGCCCTGTCCCGCTAAATGCGCCCTTTCGCGCCCGGCGACAGCGTTAGGCGCAGGCAGCCCCGAAAGAAATAAACGCATGACTTGCCTTTTTTGCGGTCCGTGCACTAGGGTCAACCGCATGGGGATGAGTAGCGGGAACTTTTATTCACACGACGCCAAGCGCGAATTCCGGCGTCGGCGCCTCCAAGTCCTTGCCTACGCCGGGCTGGGGGCCCTCGCGGTGATCACCCTTGTGGTGGTCCTCATGGCGCTGCAGCGCTGATCACCACGACAAAACGGCATGTCAGGGCGCTTTTTGGCGCGCCCGCGACGCGGTAACGCCTAGACTGGCTGTTTGGATCTATTCAGACGAGCGTTGCAGCGTTCCGCGCTGTGAAGCCAAGGGGAACAAACATGCCCGAACCGGCACACCAGGACGCGGCCGCCGCGGATGCAGACCTGCCCGAACTTCCGCGCCGCCGCGACCGGCGGCGGGACGGTTCAGACTGGACCGGAACCATCCCCGTGATCGAGGCCAACAACGGCTCCGACGATGCCCCGCCCCGCCCCGCCCCCGTGCGCAGCAGTTCCTGGGCCCAGGCTGCCGAAGCGGCCGACGAACGATTCGGCAACCCCGCGACCGGTACCACCCCGGTCATCCAGCAGGCCCCCAGCAGCGAGGTCCCGGCGGCCCGGCAGGAGACCCCAGAGCAGCCCGCCGCCAGGCCCACCGCGCCACGCCAGCCGGACGGCCCGCCGTCGTCGTCCGTGAGCGACGCCGGCACCGAACCCACCCGCGGAGCCGTGCCCCCGCAGCCTTCCCGCGCCACCCGCTCCGGTCTCCGGGCGGCCTCGGACTCGCCCGCCCCGGACTTCATCAGCTCCCCGGGACTGTTCGTCCGCGAACAGAAGCCCCGGCCTGTCGGCGGCCTGCGCGGTGCGCTCTACAAGCTCACCGGTGGCAGCTTGAACCTGGGCCCCAGCGCCAAGCAGCGCGAGGAGGACGAGCTGGCCCGTCGCATCTCCCGCCAGCTGCAGGGAAGCTACAACACCGCAGTGCTGAGCCTCAAGGGCGGCATCGGCAAGACTTCCACCACCGTGGGCGTGGGGCTGACCCTGGCCGAGTACCGGGGCGATCCGCCGTGTGCCATCGATGCCAACCCGGACTCCGGCGATCTGGTGGAGCGTGCACTGGGTGAAGGGATCTACCAGCAGCAGACCCCGCGGACCATCAGCGACCTGCTGCGCAACGTCGACTCGATCGATTCGCTGACCGCCCTGGCCCGCTACATGCACCACGCCGGCCGGTTGCACCTGATCGCCGGCGAGCAGGACCCGGAAGTTTCGGATTCGCTCACCGCCGAGGAATACCTGCGGATCCGCAAGCTGATCTCCGGCTATTACTCCGTGGCCCTCACCGACTGCGGCACCGGGGTCACCCACAACGCCATGAGCGGGATCCTGCAGTCCGCGGATAACCTCATCATCGCCGCCGGCTACGCGGTTTCTGGCGCCAAGCGTGCCCGCAGCACCCTTCACTGGCTGGCTGACCACGGCTACGAGGACCTGGCGCGCAACGCCGTCGTGGTCATCACGGACAAGGACGAGGTGTCCTCCCGCGTGGACAAGGACGCCATCGAGGACCACCTCTCCGGCATCTGCCGGAAGCTGATCGCGGTGCCGCACGACCGCGGCGTGGCCGACGGCGACCTGGTCACCCTGGACGCGCTGCGCCCCGAGACCCGCCGTGCGTACCGGGAGATTGCGGCCGCAATCGTGGACGGGTACGTTTAGCCGCTACATTTAGGCCATGAGCAACTACGTCGGGGACGACGCCACCGCACACCTGCAGGAGCTTGTTGCAGGAACCGAAACCGTCGAGGACTTCCTGGACGGCCTCTCGGAATTCGCCGCGTCGACACTGACACATTTCGCCGGCACCGACATCGAATGCGGCGTCACGCTGCAGCGGCGCCGGAAAACCATGACCGTGGCCGGCTCCAGCAGCACCGCCGTCGCCCTCGACCAGATCGAGCAAAGCCTGGGCGACGGACCCTGCATTGAGGCGCTGCGGACCAAGAAGGTCATCCTGCTGGCCGACGTGGAGACGGACCCGCGCTGGCCGGCGTACCAGAAGCAGCTGGCGGCCCACGGCTGCCGCAGCAGCCTGGGCGTCCCGCTCGAAATCGGCGATGACTCCACCGCCGCTCTGAACTTCTTCGCCCCCGCCACGGGCGTCTTCACCACCGAGGTGGTCTCCGAGGCCGCCGGGTTGGCCGACATTGCCGGTCGGGCGCTGCGGCTGGCCGTCCGGATCGGCACCGCCCAGGGGCGGGCCGAGGACCTGCAGGCCGCCATGGAGCACCGCACCACCATCGACCTGGCCTGCGGCGTGGTGATGGCGCAGAACCGCTGCTCCCAGGACGAGGCGATGCGGATCCTCACCAGCGTTTCCAGCAACCGAAACCAGAAACTGCGCGTGGTCGCCGCGGACATCCTCGGCAGCGTCACCTCCGACGAGGTCCACACCCACTTCGACGGCTAGGGCCCCTCTGCGTGGGTGTGCCCTGGGCCGCCGCTTGGCGCGGGACAAGGGTGAGGCCGGCCCGGATTGACCGGGCCGGCCTCAGAACTACATTGAACCGGATGGGCTAATTGCCGTACTTGCTGTTCCACCTGAACATGAAAGCGGCCATTGCGTCACGGTTGACTGACTGAAGGGGACGGTACGTTGCTTTTCCGTTCCCTTCGTCCCAGCCCGTCGAGATCTTCTGGGCGGCGAGCCACGTGATCTCTTTGTAGAACTGGTTGTCCGTTGCCACGTCCGTAAACGGTGACGTGGCCGGGGGCGTGAAGTCAGGCTTGCCAGCCAGGCGGTAAAGGAAGGCGGCCATGGCATCGCGGTTCACTGACGACACCGGGCGGTAGGAACTGACGGTTCCATTGGTCCATCCGGTGCTGATCTTCCGGTCAGCCAGCCAAGTGACTTCCTTGTAGAACTGAGTGCTGGTGGTCATGTCCTCAAACGGGGAGACCGGCGGTGCGGTGAAGGCGGGCTTGTTCGCCAGCCGATACATGAATGCTGCCATAGCGTCGCGGTTCACCGGAGTCAGCGGGCGGTAACTGGTGTTTCCGTTCCCCTCATCCCATCCTGTGCTGATGCCGCGGCTGGCCAGCCAGCTGATCTCCGAAGAGAACTGCGCGCCTGGGGCTACGTCCTTGAACACCGGTGCAGTCGGAGTGGGTGTGGGAGTCGGAGCGCCTCCGAAATTAAGCATTCCCACGTCCGTGTTCTGACCAACAGTCGTCTTCACCTTTATCGCAGGTGCTTCCACGAGCTGACCATTTTGGACGTCGAGAGCGGTTAAGGAGTACTCGCCGGTCGTGAGGCCAGTGATTTTGAAGGTACCGTCCGGAGCAGAGGAAGTACCTCGAGTGACGAGGCTTCCGTCCGTGGTGTAGGCCCGAATGCGGGCGGCCATGGGCTTACCGCCAGCATCTACCAATGTGCCGGTTAAGGTTCCTCCGAGCTGAGCGCTGGCGGTCAAGTCGGACTTCGTCTCGCCGGCCGCTACGGTGACTTTGGTTGCGGCCGCCGCTCCGGCGGATTCTGGGACGTCCTTGAAGAACTGAGCCTCGAGGTTCGTGGTGTAGCCGCTGGTGCGGTTGAACTCGACCGTGTAACTGCCCGAATGGAGCCCTGCAAACGAAAAGCCGCCCGACGCATCTAGTGGCTTGATGTTTACAATCGAGCCGTCTGCGCGAAGCAGCGATGCGCCGCCGGCCACGACGGGGGCAGTTCCTTTCGGGAGGCTGACCTTGCCGCTGATGGTAGAACCACGTTCCATGGCTTGGTTGATCCCCGACGTCGTATGCCCCTCTGTGACAGCTACCGTTTGCGAAGCTTCCGCCGAGTCGGCACCAAGCCACAGCGTGGGAATGTTCAGCCAGGATCCGTTGAATTGTAGTTTGTAGGATCCTGCGGCTAGTCCGTCGATGCTAAAGGTGCCATCGTCTTTCGGCCACGCATTAACCAGGGAATTGCGATAATCACCGCCTGCTGCAAATACGGAGACTGTAACCTCCGCCGGGCTCATGCCTGTGGGGACGGAAACCGTGCCAGTGATGAAGCCGGCCGCGCGAGCCGTCATATTAATGCCCGTGACTTTACCTAGACGCGGAACGTCAACCGTCGTGGCCGACGATTCAGTTTGACCGCCGTAAAAACCTCGAACAATGTCGGGCTTCGCCGCAAAGGACGTGTAACTGATCCGGTACTGTCCGGATGGGAGAGCGGGGATGCTGTACGTGCCGTCCTTGAGAAGACGGGTAGAGCCGTAAGAATTGTAATACGTTGTCGTTGTCGTTGCGTTTACTGAGATGGTGGTCGGATCAACGTCGGCCGGGAAGCTGATTTTCCCGGAAATCGTGGCACCGAGGTTCATATTGACCGAAACGTCAGTGACGGTCTGGCCGGCGGTAACGGTTGTTAGGGTGCCTTGGTCGAAGCTATCACCATTGCCCGACCAGATCGCTGCGACCTCCGGACCGCTCTTGACCCCGTAATTCAACATGGAGCATTCAGAACAGTAGGTGAAATGCAGCTTATAGCTCCCTGCCTCCAGGCCGGACAAAATATACTTGCCGGAGGAGTCGACCTTCGCTTCCGGTGTGGGGCCTGTTAGCGGGCTACCAGGAGGTACCACAGCCTGAACCAGTACATTTGTCGGATCGGCCCCCGCGGGGACGGTTACTACTCCACTGATACTTGCCGTTCCGGCTGCCATTGCCGGCGGCGCGACGGTCAAAGCCGCCAGGCTCACTGTAAGAGCCACAAGTGCGGTGCCCAGTTTTCCGGGCCCCCTCATTGTTTTCAAATTTCCCCCATACGCAAAGTTACCCGGGGCAGAATCCGCCCCAGCCTGCGAAGTATATGGGTCGGGGTGCTCGTCTGTCGATTTCCTGACCTAGTATTATGTTGGATTTGGGATGTACTGGGCCTGTCGCCCACGCCCTGGATTCCCGGACTCGCGGACAGCTCGCATTCCGTCACCAATCATGGAAGAAAGTTGATTCGTGGTGCCTAAGAAGCCGGTCATTGCAAAATGCGCTCCGAGAGGCCAAGTGATGGCTGCGGCGTTCGTTTTACTTACTTTGGCCGTGCCGCTGGTGATGATACCTTCCGGTCTATACCGGTTTGAGCTTCCCAAAATCCTCCTGATGAGTCTTGCTGTGGCTGCGGCGCTAATCGTCCCGTCGTCTGGAGCGCTGTCGCTTAGAGCAAAATGGCTGTTGGGCGGAGTCTTGGCAGCCATTCTCGTTGCGGCGTTGTTCTCCGGAAACCCCTTGCTCGGCATTGTGGGGCGATGGCCTCGCTATGACGGTCTACTGTTGTCCACGGTTTATGCGGGCCTCGTTGCTGGTGGGGCCAGGGTGTTTGGCGGAGCCGGCGGCGCTGACGCCCGACTGCTGTGGGCGCGAGGAACGTCTGTGGTCATGATCGCTCTGGCCCCGCTCGCATTGTCAGAGGCCCTAGGTGCTCGTCCGTTGGGTGGGGCAGTTGACGTCCGCCCCGGAGCCACCCTGGGCAACGCTACCGATCTCGGGATTGTAGCCTTGGTGGGCTGCGTTTCCTTGTTACCTTTGGCAATCCGCCCGAAGAACTGGCTCATGAACCTCGGAGCGGCCGCAGGGGCACTGAGCAGCATTTGTTCGGGTTCGCGGGCCGTTATCATTGCGCTGGTTATTGCCCTCCTGATTCTGGCCGCCCAAACACTTTATGCGTCATTCCGCATCCGGCGGCTCGGAGCTACCGCAGCGGCCGTGCTCGGCTTTCTGGGGGCCTGCGTCGTCGTTGTTTTCGCCGTGCCCGCGACTGCACACCGGCTGTTCTCCGCTCAAACCGTCAGTGGACGATGGCTGCTGTGGCAGCAGTCGATGAAATTGATTACTGACCACCTCGTCCTGGGAGTCGGGCCCGGGCTTTTTGTAGACCTTTTCCCCCGGTACCAATCCGACTCTTTTGCGCGACAAGTGGGCACCGAGTTTCCGGCCGATAGCCCGCATATGCTGCCACTCGAGTTGTTGGCGGCAGGGGGCTTCCCCTTCTGTTGACCTTTTCGGCCGTCGCAGGCTGTGTGCTGTATTACGGTGTGAGAACTGTCAAAAGACAGGACGCTGGTCCGCCTCGAGACTTTCTGACCGGGTCGCTCGCGGCTTGCGTAGCCGCGGGGATGGTTTTCATGACGCATTTCCCTTCAGCCGGCACTTTGGCCGCGATTTGTGTCATGGCGGGAGCGCTCCTTACGACGACGGGCGCCAAAACCCGAGGGATTGCGCAGGTTTCACGGGAGTGGTGGCGCCCGGCCGGAACCGCTGCGGCATGCGTGGCGGCCTTGGTCGCGGCGGCGTTCGTGGCTTTCGGAGCCGCGGCCGAGCTGCCGCTGAAGTCCGGTTATGAAGCTGCAGGTCGAGGCCAAACGGCTGCCGCCGAACGCGCATTCCAGCGGGCTGTCGCGCTGAGACCGTGGGACTCCGACGTGCCCCGCCTGGCCGCCCAGGCCTTTGCTGAGAGAACCGTGACAGGCGACCGCATGGCAGGAGAAGCAGCAGTTTCGTGGGCGAACCGCGCTATGGGGAAGACCCCTGAGTCGGTAGAAGCGGCCTCGGCCCTTGCCATCGGTATGATCGGGTCCGGTGGTGCCGAGGACGCCGTTCCCGCCCTGGACGAACAGATTAGACGCGCGCCGTGGACCTCCGAATTGTATCTGTTGCGCGGTTTGGCGAAAGCGAACCTCGGGCTAATCCCGGAGGCTATCGTCGACGTTCAGCGGTCCAGTTCGTTGACTCCCCAGCCTAAGAGAGCTCTGACATTGCTCACTGGGCTCTATGCCGCCGGCGGGATGCCTGACAAAGCGGCCGCTTTGCAGCAGGAAATCCGCCGACTCGACGGTTAGTAGCGGCGCCGGAGCCTCTTTCTTCGCAGAAATTCGGCAGCGCCTCAAGGTGACCTATTATCAGTTTGTCCGCATGGGGCGGACATCTCGATTTGGGGGAATTCTATGTCTGGATTACCGGATCGCCGGAGGCGGTTCGTTTCAACTCTCGTGGCCTTGTTGACGTCACTGCTGCTGATCGTTGTCATTCCCGTTTCAGCTAGCGCAGGGACAGGAAGCGGAAGTATCAGCGGTAAGGTGCTGGGCGCCCCCGGGGTCAACGCGGCAGTGTCCACTATCGAACTATACGACGCCGACTTGGGTGCATATATTCTCAGCGCTCTTCCAAGCGGAGACGGCGCATTTAGTTTCGCTGACGTTAAGGCTGGGAACTACCGGGTCAAGTTCCAAACAGGCTCCAGCGGAGGCATCACTACGTGGTACGGAGGCGAAACTGTCGAGTCGTCGAAACTAATCAACGTAACCTCGGGACAAGCCATTACCGGGATCAATGCCACCCTCGCTAGAGGAGCAAGCATCAGTGGACAACTCACGGTGCCGCCGGGCTCAGGAGACAAATTCCTGAGCACCCGTTTCGCTGTCGTTTCGGCTGAAACGGGTGTCGAGGTCCCGGACGGACACATTAATTTTGGCGGCAACGGGACTAACGTCTACGAGTATTGGATTCCTGGCATCCCCGCCGGCTCTTACAAGCTACATTTCGACGGTCAAAGCAGTGGTGCGGCCGATCAATGGTACGACGGCGTTAGTTCGGCTGCCGCGGCCAAGACCATCACCCTGGCTGCGGGCCAGGATGTCCGTGGAATCGACGTCGTACTCCAGAGCGGAGGAAAAATTCGCGGCAAGGTGACGTTGAACCGTACCGGGTTTTAGGCCGTCTTCTTGCTGGTGGCCTCGTCGTCTGATGAGGCGTCTATTTGAGCATAGTAGTTCTGCTCGAACTCGTCGGGCGGGATCATGGACAAGGTGCTGTGAAGCCGCTTGGTGTTGTACCAGTGGACCCAGTTCATGGTCGCCTTCTCCACATCCGCCAACTGCTTTAGCGGGCCTGTCATGAAGGGACTGCCTTTGCGGACGCGTTCGTTCTTGTACAGACCGATCGTGGATTCCGCGAGGGCGTTGTCGTACGCGTCGCCGACGCTGCCGACGGAAGCCGCCAAGCCTTCAAGCAGCAGTGCCTCTCCGAACCGGATCGAGGTGTACTGGGAGCCGGCGTCACTGTGATGAACCATGCCAGCAGGGACCGGCGTTCCGGCCTGATCCCGGCGCCAGAGCGCCATCTTCAAGGTGGTGAGCACCATGTCCGTGTCCTTGATCGTCGAGCCGTGCCACCCCACGATCGCCCGGGAGAAGACATCAATCGCGAAGGCCACGTACGCAAAGCCGGCCCACGTTCTGACATAAGTGAAGTCGGTGACCCACACGGCGTTCGGCCGGGCCGCGGTGAAGTCCCTGTTCAGCAGATCCGGGGCCCGCTGGGAGTCCTTCGCTGGCGCACCGGCTCTGGGTTTCCGGCCCCGGACGAGGCCGTTCATGGCTTCATCCCGCATGAGCCGGTCGACGGTACATCTGGCCACTTCGTGGCCCTCTCTGCGCAGCCAGGCTGTCATTTTCCGCCGTCCGTACAGGGACTCGGGTTTCTCTGCGGTGTCTTTCAGCGCGTTGACGATAGCAGCGTCCGTGACAGTCCGGGCAGCGGGTGCTTTGGATTTCCAGGACCGGTAAGTCCGCGGGGCGACCTGCACGCCCTGCTCACGCAGGACCTTGCAGGCCGGCTCGACCCCGTGGCCATCGGCACGCATTTCGTCGATGAATCCGGCTATTTGCGGCGGCGAGGGTCGAGCTCCCTCGCGAAGAAAATCGAGGCTTTCTTCAGGATCTCGTTGGCCTCCCGCAGTTCCCGGTTCTCACTTTCCAGCTCCCTGATCCGGGTCTGCTCGGCACTGGTGACGCCGGGACGTTCGTCGGCGTCGATCTGGGCCTGGAGAACCCACCGGCGCAGGGACTCCCTGCCGATATTGAGCTTGGGTCCGATGGCGGAGCAGGCGGCGAAAACGGAGTCGTACTCACTGAGGTGGTCCAGGACCATCCGCACGGCACGCTCACGCTGGTCCTGGGGGTATCGCTTGGGCATGATCGCCATCCTTCACAAAAAAGGAAGCGGCATCAAACCCGGTACGGTTCACGTTGCCGCCCCGAAGCGACCTCCCAACAACAGATCTATCCCAGCTTTCAGTACAGGCTTTTCAGGCGGGATCAACGCCGGGGGACTACGACAGTGCTTATCGTCTGAACAATGCCAATGCGGACGGCTCATTTGAAGTAACCGGACTCGCCACGGGGGCCTATAAGCTCAAATTCGGTGGCAATTCGTGGCAGACGACGGTAATCACAAAGTGGAATGGAGGCGCCGACTCCTTCGAAACGGCCCCACCCATCAATGTGGTGCTGGGACAGGACACAACCGGGGTCAATATCACCTTGGCGCAATTCGCCACCGTCAGCGGCCGCGTCTCGGTACCCACCGGTGCCGACGCCTCCAAAATCTCGGTATCTCTCGCCAGCACGGACCAAACGACATCACCACACTCTGATCAGGTCCGGCTCGGTCCCGATGGGAGCTTTAAGTTCACCGGTGTGCCTGCCGGTGACTACAGAGTGCACTTCTACGACGATTCCAACGTCACGTTAGCTCACTGGTATGGGGGATCCGACGACCTGGCCACCGCGAAAATTTTCAAGGTTGCCACAAGCCAAGCCGTTTCCGGGATTGACACAACGATGGTTAAGGCTGGATCCCTCAGCGGGCGGCTCGTCGGCCCCCAAGGTGCAGACCTCAGCGGCACCTTTGATATCTACGGCGTCGACGCGGACCGAACATGGTGGGGGCGGGGGAGAGTCCAGACAGACGGGACATTCAAGTTCTCCTCGCTTCCAGCCGGAACCTACAAACTAACGTTCTGGGCTGGAACCAGCCGCGGTCTCTGGTACAAAAACGCGGCATCGTATGAGTCGGCCACGCCGGTGTCCGTGAGGGACGCTCAGGAGACCTCCGGCCTGAACTTTGACCTGCCGCCTGCACCGGCCTTCACAGACGTCGCCGCCGGAACGCAGTTCAGTTCCGAGATCATGTGGATGGCGAACGTCGGCATTTCAACTGGATGGACAGAGCCGGGCGGGGCGAAATCGTTCCGACCCCTGACCTCGGTCAACCGAGACGCCATGGCGGCTTTTATGTATCGGCTGGCCGGCAGCCCGGCTTTCACCCCGCCGACGGTGTCTCCGTTTGCTGACGTGGCAACGGACAACCAGTTCTACAAGGAAATCACGTGGCTTTCCAGCAGGGGTATTTCGACTGGATGGGCCGAGGACCACACCTTCCGTCCCCTCCAGCCGGTGAACCGCGATGCCATGGCCGCCTTCCTCTACCGTCTGGCTGGCAAGCCGGATTTCCAGGCCTCGCCAGCATTCCAAGACGTTAGTAGCTCAGGCCAGTTCTTCAAGGAGATCGGATGGCTGGCAGCTGAAAAAATCAGCACAGGCTGGGATGAAGGGAATGGCACCAAAAGCTTCAGGCCTCTTCAGCCGGTCAACCGCGATGCCATGGCCGCGTTCATGTATCGCTTCAATCTGAACCATTCGGCAATCAGATAAGGCCCTTCCAGCGAAGGCCCCGGGACGTCCTTCCGTCGTCCCGGGGCCTTTTTGTCCAACGACCTTGTGCTCAAAGACCCAGGAGAACCTCAGGCTCCGGCGCCAGCAGAGTCAGCCGCCGACGGGGCGGGCACTAAACCTGTACATGAACGCCGCCATCGCGTCCCTGTTGACCGGCTGGAGCGGCCGGAACGTGCGGGAGCCGTCCGCCTCCACCCACCCCGTGGAAATGCCCTGGGCCGCCAGCCAGGTGATCTCGTGGTAATAAATATTGTCGGTTGAGACATCTGAAAACGGCGAGGCAGCCGGCGGAGAGAAGGCGGGCCGATCCGCCAAACGGTACATGAAGGCCGCCATGGCGTCCCGGTTCACCGGCTGACCAGGACGGTAGGACCGGGCCCCATTGCCCTCATCCCAGCCGGTGGATATCTGTCGGGCGGTAATCCAGATGATGGCCTTGAAAAACATGTCCGTGGGTTGCACGTCGACCAACGGGGATACCGGCGGCGGCGAGAAATCCGGCGCCCCCGCAAACCTGAACATGAAGGCGGCCATGGCATCGCGGTTAACCGGGCTTAGCGGCCGAAAGGTTCTGCTGCCATCGGGTTCCACCCAGCCGGTGCTGATGCCCTGTGCCGAAAGCCACTGGATCTCAGCGGCAAAAGCAGCGTCGGACGGGACGTCGGCAAACGGAGGGGGCGATGTCACAGACGGTAGGTTGCGCGGTTGGGCCGCCAAGCCGGCGGCAATGGTGGGGGTGGCCCATGCCGCCCCCACCGTAGCTGCCCCGGCGGGGGACGCCACCGTCAGAATTCCGGCAGCAATAACTGCGGCAATTGCCACCCTCATCTGTGCCATATGTGGGATTCCTCAATCAGGGATGACCCGGCAGCGATTCGCAGACGGTACCGTCCTTATCGCTGTCCAGCTTCGCGACGTCGCCGTAGTAAGGGAAGTAGGTGTTGTACCAGTTCTGGGCATCCCGCCAAGTGGTGAAACTGGAGCAGTTCACCACATCACCCGGGTTTCCCGGCACAACCGGACCGGGCTGCGGTACCGGGGCGGGGACCGGCGCCGGAGCCGGCTGGGGCGCGGGAACGGGGGAGGGCTGCGGAACCGGTGCGGGGGTCAGCGCCACGGGCGCAGGCTGCCGTGTGGGCGCGGGCTGACCTGCGCACGCGCCGAGGATGGATGCCATCGCATCATGCTCCGCCTGCGTGACCCAGAGAGCATATGCGGCCTTCACCGAAATCTGTCGGGCGACATACTCACAACGGTAGGCGGAGTTCGGGGGAAGCCACGTGGCGGCGTCGCCGTCGCTCTTCTGCTGGTTGGTAGGTCCGTCGGTGGCCTGGAGATTCAGGGGATCGTTGGCGAACTCCAGCCGCTGCTCGGCGGAAAGCTCCTGGGCTCCCTTCTGCCACGCATCCGACAACGCTACGACGTGGTCGATCTGGACGGCCGTGCTGGTGCTGACACCCCGTACAAAGTCGATCCCGGTCCCCGTGTAGGGGTCATCGAGGTGCCCGGTATCGACGAGGCAGCCGTTCTCACTGCGGAACGTCAGCTGCTGACGCAGGACATCGTTGCGGGTGTCGCATCCGTTGCCGTCAACGTCGAACCAAGCCGGCCCGAACTGATCGCGGCTGTAGCCCGTCTTAGGTGCTCTGCCCTTGACCGGGAGCGTTTCAAGCACCTGCTGAGCCGTGGATCCATAGGCAGGCTGGCCGTTGGGCGCCAGTTTGGTGTTCAGCCGGTACATAAAGGCCGCCATGGCATCCCGGTTCACGGCCTGGAGGGGCCGGTAGGTGCTATCTTCAGCCCACCCCGTGGAAATGCCCTTGGCGGCAAGCCAACTCATTTCCGTAAAGAACTGCGTTCCGGCGCCAACGTCACGGAACGGGGAGTTCGTGGGCGCAGTGAAGGGTGGATTCGCCTGGAACCGGTATAGGAACGCTGCCATGGCGTCCCGATTTACGGGCTGAACGGGGCGGTAGGAGCGGTCAAGGTAGCCGGTGGTGATTCCCCGTGAGGCGAGCCAGGTGATTTCTTTGTAGAACTGGGTCGAGGGCGTCACGTCCGTGAAGGGCGACTGGGCGGGCGCCGCGTAGTCGGGTGAACCGGCAAGACGATACAGGAACGCAGCCATGGCATCGCGGTTGACGGCCTGGACCGGCCGGAAAGTTCCATCGGAATATCCGGTGGAAATTCCTTTGGACGCGAGCCAGCTGATCTCAGTGGCAAATTGGCTGGAGGGACCGACGTCGGCGAACGACACACCCTGGACCGTGGCCTCGCTTACCGCAGGGGCGGCAGACGCCGGTCCGCTCCCAGCGACGACGGGCACAAGGCCTAGCGCCAGCGCTAAGAGCGTTGAGCCGAGCTTCGTGGAGCGGTGCCGAGTGGCCCTGCCTGTGGTCTGGTGGGCGCGCACCATGGCGATATTCACATTTCCCCCGGATCATCCGTTCACTGAACGGGAAGTAATTAAGGATCGCCGCCCCCGGGCGGCTTCCCAGAGTATGCCACGCCGGGTTGCGGCATCCGTCCACCACCGCGCGGCGTTTCGTCCTGCCCGGCTGCCGCGCACGGCCAAGTTCATGGCCGCAGTCCCGATGCGGCAGAATTGAACCCATGCGAATCGCGATTTTGGGGGACGTGGGCCAGCCCGTGTACCACGTTGGGGATGAGGCGATGACGCATGCCTGCATCGAGGAATTGGCCGGCCGGGGGCTCCGGGACGTGCTGGTGCTGACCAGGGATGAGGCGGACTCCCGCCGCCGATTCGGCAGGGATGCTGCTCTGACACTTCCCTTCCCTTGGCCGCCTCAGGAGCGTTCGGCCTACCTGGACATGGTGCTTCGCGCTGCCGGCGGCGATCGCGGTGCACTGCCGCCGGAGGACCCAGCCTGGGCCTTCATATCGGCGCTGGGCACCTGCGACGCACTGCTGCTCGCGGGCGGAGGCAACATGAACTCCCTCTACGGGTGGTTGCTTTACGAACGTGCGGCGGCGGCCTTGATTGCGAAAAAGCTCGGCCTGACCGTGGTCGTGGCGGGACAGACCTTCGGTCCCGCGCTGCATGGGCGGGACCGCGACGTGCTCTCGGAGCTCGTGGCGAGCGCGTCCCTGGTGGGCGCCCGGGAGCCGTCCTCGCTGGACCTCGGTCGCAGCCTGCCGGGCGCCCGTACCGGCGCCGTCACCCCTTGCCTCGATGACGCGTCCTTCTTCGCCTCAGGTGCCTCGGTCAGCGAGGAGCTCGCCGGTACCATTCCCGCTGGACCGTACATCGCGGCGACGTTTTCCGGCGGCTACGGTCCGGCAGACCGAAGTGACTACATCGGCGCGGTTGCCGCCCTACTCGACGAGGCTGCAACAAAATCCGGATGCCACGTCGTGTTCCTGCCGCATATGGCCACGCCGGGAACGGGGGACGGCGACGAAGCGATGCACGCTGAGGTTGCCGCCGCCATGCGCGGTAAGGCCACCTTGTTGCCGATCCTGTCGGCGGAGGACACCGCTGCCCTCACTGCCGGTGCCGCCATGGTGATCACGTCCCGCTACCACCCGGTGATTTTTGCCCTGGACGCCGGCATCCCGGTGGTGGCGATCGCGTGCGAAAACTACAGCTACGTCCGCCTGAACGGGGCGCTCCGCAACTGGGGACTCGGTCCGCTGGCGCTGCCGCTGCCCTCTCTCTTTGACGGCACGGCCGGTGAATCCATCGACGAAAGCTGGACGCGCCGGGGAGAGATCGCAGAGCACTTGGCCGCCGCGCGGCCCCGCCTTCACAGCGGTGCGGTCAGATGGTGGGACGCGATTGCCGATACCCTTGGTGCACCTGGCGAGACTTCCCGGGTCCAAGGACTGGGCGCGGAAGTGCGTGTTTCCGAGGAGCCGCAAAACCGTTTCGAGTTCGGACGGCCGTGGACCGAGCGGGCGGCCATGAGCGGCGCTATCTTCCTGCCGATGTCTGCCGAGGCCACGGATTTGCAGGTCGAGCGGGAGCATCTCTCCGGCCGGCTGGACCAAGCCCTCCGGGACCGGGATGCGGCGCAGGACCACCTGGAGCGCTGGTTGAACTCCAGAAGCTTCGCGCTGACCCGAAAACTTGTAAACGTGAGAAATTTCATCAGGGGGAAAGTACGCCAATGAGCGAGGCATCATCGACGGCCGTAGCCATCATCATGCGAACGAAAAACCGGAGCCTGCTCTTGGACAGGGCTGTTCGTGACGTCATCGGCCAGAGCTTCCAGGACTGGACACTGGTGGTTGTCAACGACGGCGGGGATCCGCATGAAGTTGATCCCGTCATCGACCGGCACCGCCAGGAACTCGCCGGCCGCGTTCACGTCCTCACCCACGAGTCCAGCAAGGGCATGGAAGCGGCCTCGAACGCCGGCATCGCCGCAAGTTCGTCAGAGTTCATCGCCGTCCACGACGATGACGATACCTGGCACCCCGAATTCCTGCAGCGGACCGTAGAGTACCTGCGCTCAACCCAGGACGCCGGCGTCGGCGTGCGGACCGAAATCGTCTTCGAACGGTTAGTCGACGGCGGCGTAGAGGAAGTCAGTCGTGAGATCTTTGAGCCTGGAATCAGGGCAATCTCACTCTTCGACACGCTGCGGTCCAACCGTTGTGTCCCCATTTCACTGCTGTACCGGCGCTCGGTTCACGACGCCGTCGGCTACTTCGACGAGACCCTCGACGTCGTGGGCGACTGGGAATTCCTCCTCCGCGTCTTGCAGCACAATTCAATCGGCTTCATCGACGGGGAACCGCTCGCTTTCTGGCGCCAGCGCCGTGAGTCCACGGGAGACCTGGGTAACAGCGTCATCGTCGCGGACCAGGCCCACCACGTTTTCGACCGAGCCGTTCGGGAACGTTATCTCCGCAGTTATGTCTCCGAGACCGGTCTGGGCGGTCTGCTGTACCTGACCAGACACCAGGACGGGGAGATTGGCCACTTCCACCACCGCCAGACTTACTCCGAGGGGCTGCTCCGGGAAATTCTGGAGCGAACCAAGCACACCGAAGAGCGACTCCAGGCGTTAGAAGCTGCCGTCAGCGATGCCAGCCTTGTGAGCCTCGTTCGCCGACGTTTCCGGCGGGTTGCTGATCGCCTGCGTCGGAAGTAGCGGCTTCACCGCCGTCCGAAGGCTAGATCCAGCCGGTACATGAAGGCAGCCATGGCGTCTCGCTTGACCTCGGCGGTCGGCTTGAACTGTGCGTCCCAGCCGTTGACCCAGCCCGTCGAAATCCGGTTATCTGAAAGCCAGCCAATTTCCTTGTAGAACTGCGTTCCCGCAGGCACATCGGAGAACGGAGCGAGCACAGCTGGCGGGGCCGTGTACGGCGGGCTTCCGGCGAACCTGTACATGAAGGCCGCCATAGCGTCACGATTCACTGGTTGCAGGGGCCGGTATGTCCAACGTCCTCCGCCTTCGTTCCAACCGGTGGAGATTTTCTGGGCAGCGAGCCAGGTGATCTCCTTATAAAACTGGGTGTCTCTGGTGACGTCGGCGAACGGGGACACGGCCGGCGGATCAAACGCCGGGCTGCCGGCAAGACGGTACATGAACGCTGCCATTGCGTCCCGGTTGACCGGCTGTCCCGGCCTGAAGAGCGCCCTGCCCTGCTCGACCCAGCCCGTGGAGACCCCTTTACCGGCAAGCCACCCAATCTCGGAGAAGAACTGGGTTCCCTGGGGGACGTCAGCGAAGGAGGCACTGCCACCCAGACGGATGGCGCCATAGTAGGTGTCCCGCCCGATCCGTGACGTAGCCTTCAGCGCGGAACCCAGGTCCATGGTGTCGCCGGAGTAAGTCTCTGCCCCCAGCCCGTTGGTGTAGTCGATGACGCTGAGGATGAAGGTTCCGGTGCCGAGCCCTTCAAGTGTGAACGTCCCGTCGGCCCGGGTCGTGGTGCTGCTGCCGGGAAGCTCCGAAAAGCCTGCCAAAACGTCGATTCCCGCCCCCGCGGGGCTGCCGTCCCGTCCGACCACCCGACCGCTGATGGCCCCTCCCTTCGACAGGGCGACCGTGTCCAGCGCGGCGGTCTGCCCGGCCTTGAGCAAAACGTCGGTCGCGGCCGCGCTGCTCGGGGAGTCTCTGTAGTACAGGGGCATGAGGTTGGTGGAGGGGGCGGAGAAGAACGGCAGCCACGCCCCGGCAGGCAGCCCGCCGATCCGATAGCTGCCGTCCGTCCCTACTGGGATGTCTTCCTCCCACAGCCTGCTGTTGAACTCATTCGGGGTTCGATTGACACGGTAGAGTGCGACGCGGACCTTGTCGAGTGGATAGCCCGCAGGGACACTCACTTTGCCCGCAAGCCACCCGGCCAAGGTCGTCACCAGGTCTTTGCCGGATAATGCCTGCCCTTCACCGACTTCGATCATGTTCTCCATGCCGTACGCGACGTCGTGGGCAATCATGCCTGTGGGGTCCCGGAACTCAAGGCTGTAGAACCCGGGGCCAAGACCTGACAGACTAAACCGGCCTTTGCTGTCCGGGCTGGTGACGGCGGCTTCACCCATGATGATCAAGCCGCCCTGAAACTTCCCGAAGAACGAATAGTTCGCGCTGATCTTGAGCCGGCTGATGTCGGCGGCACTCGCGCCGGGGACCGTGATTGTCCCTGAGATGCTGCCATTCCCTGAGGGAATTTCCCAGGCCTGTGCTGCCACAGCCTCAGCAGCGATGCGCCGTCTGGCTTGCGAGTCCGCCGTTCCATCCGCAGCCGAACCTTCCACGGTCCGGACGGTGGAACTCGGTTCTGAATCCGTGGCTGGATCAGCAGCAAAGACAGGCGGTGCGGCAAAGAACGGAATGAGGGCAAGAAGAGCGGCGAGGCCAAACCGTGCGGCCTTTAAGCGCGTGATCATGGTTCCCGTTTCGTCGGGTCAGCAGTTGACATTGTTGGCAGGTCCTCGCCGGTGGCCGGGGGGCTCAGCTCGACAGGAATTTCGCGTGGAAGCGGGACATGAATGCCGCCATGGCGTCGCGGTTCACAGGCTGGAGGGGCGCAAAGGTTTTGCTTTGGTCAGGAGCGGTCCACCCGGTGGTGATTCCGGTGGAGGCCAGCCAGGTGATCTCCTTGTAGAACTGCCCTTGCCCGACGTCCTTGAATGGAGAGCTAGTGGGGGCGGTGAAGCCCGGACTCTTCGCCAGCCGGTACATAAATGCGGCCATGGCGTCCCGGTTCACCGGTTCGAGGGGCCGGAAGGTCTTGGTCTGGTTGGGTTCCTCCCATCCCGTTGATATCCCTTTGCTGGCCAACCACGTGATTTCCTTGTAGAACTGGGATCCGGTGGAAATATCGCTGAAGGGTGAGACGCTCGGCGGTGTGAAATCAGGGCGCCCGCTCAGACGGTACATGAACGCAGCCATCGCATCCCTCTTTACCGGCTGGAGGGGACGAAATGTTGTCGTTCCGTCCGGTTCCACCCAGCCGGTCGAGATTCCCGCCTCGAGAAGCCAATATATTTCAGCGTGGAAAGCTGATTTCTCCGGGACGTCGCTCAGCAGCACTAGCTCGCCCTGCCACGAAGCTGTGCCCGTCAGCACGTAACCGGGAAGACCCTTCGCCGTCACGGTGATCGTTCCCGCGCCGGAGTAGCTGCCCGGTTCCTTGACGGATCCGTTGACCGTGTACTGGACGCCTGGGACGGCCGGGATGTTATAGCTGGTGACGCGGAACACGGGCGCCGCCGCCGTGACAGGAATGGCTGCGGGCGGCGTCACGACTACGTTGTAAGTTTTGGACCACGAGGCAGTGCCCGTGATAACGAAGTTGGCATCCGTTCTTTCCACACCCTGCGCCGTTATGGTCACTGGTCCCGAGGCGTCATAGGTACCTGCCGACTTCGGCGCCCCGTCCACGAAGTACTGGACCCACGGGGATGAAGGAATGGTGTACGTCGTAGCTCCGAATACCGGCGGATCGGCCTGTACGGGGTATGTGGGGACCAACGGTGCGTAACTGGCAAAATTCACAGTTGCGAAATAATTGCCCGGATATTCGCCCCTGGGGTCACCTTGATAGGCGTAGCCGATGCCGACTTCCGCGAGCACTGGATCGCGCAGAATTTCGTTATGGCTCGAGGAATTCTGCCAACCGATCACCATTGCCTCGGGCTCGGAGTCGGCCGCGATAATCTCGGCGCAGGCGGACCAACCCACAGGTATCTGGGAAGAAAAGTCAGGGTTATGTTTGAAGGCGCCGGCGGCGGCAATCTTGTCTGACCAGTTCTGGGCAACAGTGCCCAGCGCGGGGTTCAAGACAACAGGGGAGAGACCATTCTCGACCCGGTAGGCATTGATCCGGTCAAGAATCTCCGACTTCTCGGCCTGATAGGCAACCACGGGCAACGTCTCAATTGCTGCTGCGGCCGGAAGCGCCGACGCCGGGTTCCCGGCAACGATTGCTCCGGAGAGAAGAACCGACGAAGCCAGTGAGACTCCGATGATTCTGAACACCATGGACCTATTCACGAATTACCCCCAAATTTTCCAGCTATAGACCAAGCTGAATCTAACTCATCCGCTTTTGTTCGCTTCGAAGGACACGAGCGGACACCCTTAGGGCCGGCGCCTCGGACCTAGGATGAAGGGGATGACCAGCACAGAAACCGCCCCCTTCAGCCTCCGCAGCATCGCCGTTCCCGCGTTCGGGCCGGCCCTGCTGTTCAGCTTTGGCGAGGGGCGATCCTGCCGGTGGTGGCCCTCTCCGCCCGCGACCTTGGCGCCTCCGTGGCCGTCGCCGCGCTGATCGTCACGCTGATCGGGCTGGGCTCCTGGTTCTTCAACCTGCCGGCATCCGTGATCACCCTCCGCTTCGGCGAACGCTGGGCGATCGTCGGCGCCGCTGCCGCCAGCGCCGTCGCCCTCGTCGGGGCGGCCCTGGCCCCGTTCGCGCCGCACGGGCTCTGGCTGCTAGCCGCGTCGATGGTGGTGGTCGGCATGGCCGCCAGCGTCTTCAGCCTGGCCCGGCAGAAGTACCTCACCGAGGCCGTCCCGGTGGTCCTCCGCGCCCGCGCCCTGTCCAGCCTGGGCGGCGTCAACCGGATCGGCATCTTCATCGGACCGTTCATTGGTGCCGCCGTCATGCAGTTCGGCGGCATCCCCGCCGCGTACTGGGCCGGCGTCGTCGGCATGGCCGCCGCGGCTGCCCTGTCGCTGACCATTCCCGACCTCGAAGTCCCAGCCGCGGACGACGGCGGCGCCCCCGCGCAGGCGGCCACCATGCGCAGCGTCGCGGCCTCCCACGCCGGGGTGTTCCTCAGCGTGGGCATGGGCGTGCTGCTGCTCAGCGCGCTGCGGGCCTCCCGGCAGGTGGTGATCCCGCTCTGGTCCGAGCACCTGGGCCTCGATGCCACGCAGGCGTCGCTCATCTACGGCATCTCCGGGGCGATCGACATGCTGGTGTTCTACCCGGCGGGCAAGCTCATGGACCGCAAGGGCCGGCAGTGGGTGGCCATCCCGTCCACCCTCATCATGGGCACGGCGATGCTGTTGATCCCGCTGAGCGCCGGGTTCGTCGGGTTGCTGCTGGCCTCGCTGCTGATCGGCTTCGGCAACGGCATCAGTTCCGGGCTGAACATGACCCTGGGCGCCGACTTCTCGCCCGACAACGGCCGCGGCCAGTTCCTGGGGATCTGGCGGTTCCTGGCCGACGCCGGTTCCACCGGCGGGCCCGTGCTGCTTTCCGGCGTCACCGCCCTGGCCTCGCTCGGCGCCGGCGTGGCCTCCACGGGCGTGCTGGGCTTCGCCGCCGCCGTCGTCTTCGCCATCACCATTCCCCGGCTGAAGCACCGCCGGAACTACTGAAGGGCCGCCCTCCCAACTGGCTCGCAGCTGAGGCCGTTATGAACGTTCATAACGGCCTCAGCTGCGAGTCAGTTGGGGGTGGAATCAGTTGGGTGAGGGCGTGGCCGAAGCCCCGGCGGCGGATCCGGGTTTCGCGTAGCCGATGGTCAGCGTATCCAAGACCGTCTGGCGGGCGAACACTCCGGACCCTGGGGCCGTCTCGGTGAGCAGGTCGAAGGTGAACAGCAGCTGCGTGCTGTGCGCCTTCGGGTTCGGCGGCACCACCACCCCGGAGGAGTAGGCGAACGGCGGCGCAACGGTGAATTCTCCCGCGTCGTTGGCGAGCACCGCCGCCAGGCTGTCGGCCCGGACATTGAACCGGGTCACCTTGATGGCGTTGCCGTAGTCGGGCCCGTCGATGTGGGCGTTCAACCTGATCAGGGGAGCGCTGTCCGGAGTCCAGGATGCGGGGTCCTCGGTGGTCCAGTAGTCGATGACGAGCGTGTGCGCCGCGGCATCCACCCGGTGCGTCACCGACCCGGTCCGGAGATCGTTGGCTACGGGGACCCAGGCCGGCGCTGCGGGAGGTGCGACGACGGCGGCACCCGGGCCCGCCGCCGTCGTCGTGGCTGCCGGTGTTGCCGCAGCTGTTGGTGCCGCCGTTGGTGACGGTGAGGCGGACGCTGAGACCGACGCTCCCGCGGTGGGCGTCGTGTTCGCCGGCCGCGCCCCGGTGGCCGCGACCCGCTGGATGTCGGGGGCTCCGGTGGCGCCCGGCAGGCCCGGGATTGCGCAGCCTGCCAGCGAGAGCGTTGCGGCCGTGGCGATCAGGGCGATACCGTAGCGGCGCCGCTGCTGCGCGGGACACCGGGTGGGGCGGGCGTGGCGGCCCCGCGGCGGCAGGCCGAAAGCGGAGTTGAGGGGAGTCATGGCGGTTCCTGTTCTTCCGGAGGTTCTGGGGTGTGCTTGGTGTGCTGGGTGTGCCGGAGAGGGTCAGACCTGGAAGCCCCGGTGCCGGCGGAGGGCCTTGCGGAGCATGAATGCGGTCTGGACCATGGTGGTGATGTAGAGGACGGGCCACCCCACGGACAGGATGGCGGACTGCACGTCCACGGACTGCTGCAGCCAGGCCGCGACCAGGCCCACGCTGATGATGGCGAACACCACAGCCGGCATGATGTGGGCGCTGCCGGCTCCCCGTTCGGCACGGGCCTGGGCGGCCCAGTTGTCCGTCTGTGTGCTGGTGAAGAACTTGGCCCAGGCCCGGACGAAGTGGCCCATCCGCAGCCACAGGTATAGCTCGGCCGGGATGACCAGCAGGGCAAAGGCGATGTCCTTGCCGGACTTGCGCCGGATGGAGGTGGCGATCCGGAGGTTCAGGATCACGGCCACCAGCGGGGGGATCAGCCACACCGGGTAGAAGACGTAGGCGCCGATACTCAGCGACGCCGCCAGCAGCATGATGAAGGAGAGCCGGGTCAGGATGTTGAACAGCATCGAGATGTTCTCGCTCCAGCGCAGCCGCAGGTTCGGGTGGAACGGCTGGCCTGCGGTGTTGCTTCGCTGGCCGGGCCACATCAGGTCGATGGCGCCGTAGTTCCATTTCACCTGCTGGCCGTCCAGCGCACGCATGGTGGACATGCCGCCCACCGAGGCGCGGGCGTTGGCCGAGATTTTTGTGGCATAGCCCAGGCTCTTGATCTGCAGCGAGAGCAGCGAGTCCTCCACCTCCGAGTCCTTGACCCACGGTGTCGCCTGGCGGTTGTCCACCATGACGTTCTTGAGCGCCTCCATGGACAGGATGGAGCACTGCCCGCCGAGCACCGCCATGTTGCGGCCGTGCAACAGGTTGTCCATGTTGAAGGCCGCGAACTGCGCCCGCTGGCCTGCGGTGAGGAACTTGGCGGTGAAGCCCTCCGCGGCGGCCTCGGACACCGTGTAGATGGCCGAGATACCGCCGATACGCGGGTCGCTGATGATCTCCGCCTCGAGGAGCTCCACGGCCGTCTTGTCCACCACCGTGTCGCCGTCGACGCCCAGGAAGTAGTCGTAGTCGTCGCAGACCTGGGCGAAGCCGTAATTCAGGGCCCCGACCTTCTTGTCCTTGTTGATGCCGATGTCGTGAACGAACACCTCGGTGCGGTAGGTGATGTCCTGGTAGGTGTGTTCGTGCGGCCCGGCGAACTCCCGGGCCAGGTAGAACGTGTCGTCGTCGGTGTTGTTGATGACCACGTGGATGACGTCCGGGAGCCGGCTCTGCCGCAGCAGGGCCTGCAGGACCTCCACAATGCTGTCCTCTTCGTTGTAGGCGGGAATCACGCAGGCGATCGTGGCCCGGGCGGTTCCCTCAGGGGTGCGGCGGGGTGCGACGGTCAGGTACGGATTTCCGGTGGGGGATTCGAGCAGTTCGGTCAAGGCTGCCTCCTGGCGGCATAGGGCGTCGGCGGGCCCGCCTGCTGGCGGGTCCGCAAAGTGTGCGGGCGGTGCTGGTCTGGGTGGGGGAGGGGACGACGGCGCTGAGCCGGGCGCTTAGCCGGGTGCTTCGGCGATGCTCAGCCGGGCGCCCGGGGGTGCCGGGCATGTGCTCAGCCGGAGCCGGACGCGAAGTCCCGGGCGGCGGCAAGCACCCGCAGGGGTGCCTCATCGCCCTCGCCCTCGCGCAGCAGCCGGGCCGGCGAGAAGTCGCCCAGCAGCGGATTCATGGCGTTGAACCAGGCCTGGACAACCTCCTGGCTACAGGCCTGGGAAAGGGTTCGGGCGATCTGGTACGTATCGCGAAGACGCCGGACGGTCGGTGCGGACGGCGAGCGTTCGTGGCTGATCCACTGCCGGACGGCGCGGGTTTCCTTAACCGCGCCGATCTGGGCGACCAGCCGCATTCCCAGCAGCTCGCAGAGTGCCTGGACCAGCTCCGGGACCTCCATGCTGACGGCTTCCCGGTACGCCTTCCGGCCGCCGGCCGGTTCCTGGGCCATGGTCAGCTCAGCTCTCGGTGGGGGTGGGCGAGAGCCGAAATGTCCGTTGGCAGGTATGGAGCCGTGGCCGCTGTCTCGGTGTGCGGCGTGCCTGCCGGCGTGGTGGCGTTTCCCATGGACAAAAATCTAGGCGCCGGACGGACCCGGGGCACGGGTGGCGGCTACCCGTCTTTCTGCGTGCAGGATTCGGCCCTGACCTGCGGCGACACCTGCCACCGGGGCCTATGGCGGGGCGCTGTACTCAGCGAAGCGATAGTCGACACGTGGTTTTGGCGCGGCCACGCCAATAGCTAAGGGAGTACTACATCCCAAGTACTTTCACATCCGTAAAGCGCGCGTGAATCCCACTGGAAAGAACATGCTGATTCACACCGTGTCCGCCGGGAATGAAGGCACCCCCGGCGCCCCAACTGACTGGCAGGTGAGGCCGTTTTGAGCGCCCATAACGGCCTCAGCTGCGAGCTACTTGGGTGTGCGGCACCCGCCGTCGTCTCAGCGTTGCGGGCGAAGGCGCAAAGCGGCGTGGCCGAACAGCCACACGCCGGCCACCGTGGCGAGGTAGCCGGCGATGACGATCAGCGCCGTTCCCGCCCAAAAGTAATTGGTGGTGCTGCCCTCCTGGCCGGGCCCGGGGGCAATCTTCAGCAGGGAGTAGGCCGCCACCGCCGCCGAGGCCAGGCCTGCGAGCACGGGCAGGGCCACCCAGAGCCGGATCGAGGCCCAGTGCCGGTTGTACCCTTCCCACCCGTTCCAGTGCTGACCAGTCTGCATCACCAGCCAGCCGGCCGGCAGCGTAAACATACCCACCACCAGGAAAGCTGCCACCACGTCGGCTGGCCGGTGCCACTGGTTGATCAGTGTCGAGACCCCGGTGGCGACGGCGAAGGTGCCACCGAGGAAACCCGCGAGCGGCCGCCAGCGCGGCGAGGACATCAGGAAAACCGCCGCCGCGGCGGAGGCGGCCAGCGTGGTGTGGCCGGAGGGCAGCGAATTCATCTCCAGCGTCTCGATGCCGCGGTACGGGCGGTCCGGGACAAGGTTCTTGATCAACTGGGTGGCCAGGTTGGAGCCCACCGCTGCGGCGACGGCGATTCCCGCCGCCGCCCAGCGCCGCTTCACCACGGTCACCACCAGCACGACGACGGTGGCGATCAGCAGGGAGAGAGCGGGCAGCCAATCCAGGAACTGTGTGGAGGCCTTTCCCGCGCTGCCATACAGCTGCACCGCCTCCACGAGTGCCGATTCGTCGATGAACTGCCCCGTAGTGGTGCGCACGAAGAACAGGTACGTCAGCGCCAGGGCCACCGCACAGCCGACCGTGCCGACAGCAAAAAGGGCTGCAGTCAGCGCGTTGTTGAAGCTTTTGTACCGGAAACTCATCGTCATACAGGTTCCCACAGAACCCTTTGCGTCCGCTGGGCCGCCGGTAGAGTACAGCCATGCCCACCAGCCTCCCGGCCCCTGCCCCCAGTCCGCTCAACCCCGGCGGGATCGACGAGCTTCTCGCCGTGGCCCGGGTGGTCAGCCTGCCCATGCGGGTGAAGTTCCGGGGTATCACCACCCGGGAAGCCCTGTTGCTTAAGGGACCTGGCGGCTGGGCCGAGTTCTCCCCTTCCCGGAGTACGGCGACGCCGAGTCGTCCCGCTGGCTCGCCTCCGCCCTCGAAGCCGGCTGGCACGGCTTCCCGGAGCCGCTGCGTTCCAGCATCCCCGTCAACGCCACGGTTCCTGCCATCCCGGCGGAGCGGGTCCCGGAGATCCTGGCCCGCTTCGGCCGCGTGGACGCCGTCAAGATCAAGGTCGCTGAAGCCGGGCAGACGCTTGAGGACGACGCCGCCCGGTTGGCCGCGGTGCGCGCCGCCCTGCCGGACGCCGCCGTCCGGGTCGACGCCAACGGCGGCTGGGACGTCGACTCCGCGGTGGCCGCCCTGACCCGGCTCTCCGACGTCGGGCTCGAATACGCCGAGCAGCCCGTCCCCAGCATCGCCGGACTCGCCGAGGTGCGACGCCGGCTCCGAGCGGCGGGCGTGCCGGTGCTGATCGCCGCCGACGAGAGTGTCCGCAAGGAAGAGGACCCGCTCAAGGTGGCCCGGGCCGGCGCCGCGGACCTGATCGTGGTGAAGGTGGCCCCGCTCGGGGAGTGCGCCGCGCCCTGGAGATCGTCGCCGCCGCCGGGCTTCCCGCCGTCGTGAGCTCCGCCCTGGACACCTCCGTGGGAATCCGCGCGGGGCTGGCGCTCGCTGCCAGCCTCCCGGAGCTGCCTTACGCCTGCGGCCTGGGCACCGTCTCGCTGCTGGCCGCGGACGTCACGACGGACTCCCTGGTGCCTAACGACGGCGGGATCGCCCTCCGCGACGTGGGCGCGGACCCGGCCCTCCTGGAGGAGCATGCCGCGTCCCCGGAACGCCGCGACTGGTGGCTGGACCGCCTTCGCCGCGTCTACGGCTACTTGAACGCCTGAGCGCCAGGCGACCGGCTGCCCGGGTGTCAGCGGCCGCCGGTGTAGAGGGACTGAACCTGCGCGGGCGACAGGACCGCGGCATACACGGCCGCGTTGTCCACGGCGCCGCGGAACGATACGTCAGTGGGTGCTCCCGGCCAGTCCTTCTTGGTGTTGACGTCCATGCTGTCGTATCCCACCCGCCAAAAGCCTTTGTACGGGCGCTCCGCAACGATGTTCTTGCCGGACATCATCAGCACCCCGTCCACGTACAGCGCAGCACCCTGCACGGGGTCAAGAGTGCCCACGGCCAGGTGCCAGCGGCCGTCGTTGAAGGGGCCTGCGGCGACGACGCTCTCCGCCTTGTACTGATCGCTCTGGCCGTTCCGGGTGATGACGCCCAAACCGATGCCGCCGGTGTTGGTCATGTAGAGGTGACGGTCCGACTGGGCGGAGGCGCCGGTTTGGGCGTCGCCGAAACCCAGGAGCCGTCCGCCCGGGGTTGCGCCCGGTACGGCCCTGAACCAGACCGCGAGGCTGAACGTCGTGGGGGCGTCGACGATCTGGGGGGTACCGACCATGGCGCCGGGGCTGCTGAGGTCCAGGGCCGGGCTGTCGCCGGGAGCGCAGGATCCGACGACGCGTGCCGCCCCCGCTCCCAGGACGCCGTTGCGGCGGTTGCCGGAGAAGTCGACGGCGGTGGCGCCCGCTGCCTCGTTGAAAGGGTAGAACAGGGTTGGCCCGAATCCCACGGTCGGGTCCAGGCAGTCGTAGTTTTCCGCGGCCGCGAAGGAACCGGTACCGGGAGCGGCCACCGCGGAGAAGGCCGCGTGCGCCGGCGTCGCCAAGAGGAGCTCGGGGGCGATCAGGACCGGCAGGGACGCCAGGACCAGCAGGGCACGCACGCTGTGGGTGCTGCGGCGCGGTGACTCGGCCCGCCGTCGGGCGGTCCGTCGTGTGGCTCGGCGGCCAGCCCGGCGGAGACTGGGAGTGTGGGTGTGGCGTCGTTCCGGGGTCCCCCGACCTTGTCGGAGGAACCGGATGCCTTTGGTGCCGGCCGGTCGTCCGGGAACGCGCCCGAACCAGCCGCGGCGGCCACCGTGAGCAGCAAGGCGCCGGCCGCTACGGAGCCCAAGGCCGTCCAGTTCTTCTCGGCCAGCCACACCACCGGGAGCCCCACGTAGGGAACCCGGAGCACGGCGACGCCGTGGACGGCGGCGGGGGAGACGGGGGAGGAGTCATTGGCGGGGTTCGCGTCGCCTCGGAGGATCAGCGCGCCGTCCGGGGCGTTGTCCACGTAGCGGTGCAGCCGCAGCCTGCCGGCGTGGTCCGGATCGTCGACCAGCAGCACATGGCCCAGGCCGGCGGCGCCAGGCGGAACGGGCCGGGAGATGATCACGTCACCGGCAGAAATCCTGGGCTCCATGGAACCGGTCATGACGGTGGTGGTCTGCCAACCGATCGCCAGCGGCAGCACGGCCCACATGAGCATTCCGAGCAGGGCGAAGAGAACCGCCCGGGCCGCGATGCTGACGATGAGCCGGGTACCCGCGACCTCCGGGACGATCTCCCCGCTGTCGGTCATCTCCGACGACGGAGCGGCGGCAGCGCGGCGGGTCCGGGCAGTACGAAGCCCGGACGTCGCGGGCTGTCGGCTCGGTCCGGGCATCGGCTTAGCTGTTCTGGGCTTCCCAGGTGAGGGTCAGGGAAGCAGTGCCGCCCATAGTCGTGCTTGGAGCGTCGGACTTCAGCCCATAGGTGATCTTGTAGGTCCGGGTTTCGGCCGAGGCGCCCGTCGGGGTCCAGCTGCCGACACCAGTTGCGAAGTTGCTGGCCGTAGTGCCAAATGACGCCAGAGTCCCTGTGTAGGAGGGCTTGGACGGGGAAACCGGGGTGAAGTTTTTGCAGGCAGCATCTCCGCCGGTGCCCTCGACGATACTTAGGTCGATGTTGTCAGCTAGTGCTTTGCTGGACGAAGCGGGAGCGGAGGCATAGAGCTTCACCGCGGAGGCGAGGGAACCGGTGGAGGTGACGGTGATGCATTTGGCTCCGACGTCGCCCGGTTTCATATTGGTAGCGGCGAAAGTCGCCGAGGCGGACTTGTCGGTGTTGTCGAGAGCGACCGTGCCGGCCTGCCAGTTGTTGGACGAGCTCTGCGTGGTCGCGCTGAACGCGGAATACGAGGCCTGGGAGACGGCCACGCCGCTTACCAGGAGCGCAGCCGGAACCGCTGCCCATTTAGCCCAACGGGCAGTGCGTGCTGAGACCTTTGCCATGTCATGCTCCTAGCGAGTGTGTGGGGCCCCCGCCCCTTTTGAGACCTGCGCGGGGCCCCTGAGCGGACCCCGCAAAAGCAAAACTACACAGATTTGTCTTGAAATTCAAGCAAACAGGCTTTCTTTCTATTTTTAGGGTCCGGAAATCCCTTGTTTTAGAGCCTTAAGAGGACATAGCTTGATAATAAAGTAACTCCTAAAGGCTTCGCCGGAGGTCAGGGCGGGGCGTGATGAGGGCGGGGAGCTTATGATGAGGTGCCCGCAAAAGGCGGGCGCGGTTACAAGGAGCTAGACATGCCAGGCCAAGCGGAAGGACCCTTGGGGGATAAGGAGGCGCTGCAGCGCATCACGCAGGGTTTGCGTCGCGTCGACGTCGGCACCTACGCGCTCCGAATCCGGCTGGCCGAGAAGCTGGACATCGGGACCATCGACATCAACGCCATGGCGTTCGTGGGCGAAGTGGACGGAATGACGCCGAAGGCGCTCGGGCAGTTACTCAACATCACCACCGGATCTGTGACGGCCATGGTGGACCGCCTTGAGTCCAAGGGTTTCATGATCCGCAAGCCCAACCCGGCGGACCGCCGCAGCGTCTTTCTCCACCTCAGCCCCGCCGGGACCCACGCCATGCAGTGGGCCACTGAGCACTTTGCCGAGGCCGCCGCCGCCGTATTGGAAGGCGCGTCCCAGGAGAGCATCACCGACGTGGCCGGCTTCCTCGAGGGCATCGGACAACGGCTCCTGGCCGCCGCGAGCACGCCCGACTCCTAGCCGCGGGCGCCGCGACTGGTGGCTGGACCGCCTCCGCCGGGTGTACGGGGAGCTGGCCCGCACCCGGTAGGCTCCCAGCAATCATTGAGGAAGTTCACCGGAACTTCACTGCCGGGCCGCCGGGGCGTTGCGTCCCGGTGACAGGGTGGGCGGTACCGCACCCCACCCTCTCGAAAGGTCCGCCATGCCTGAACGTCCCGGACGCCCCTTCCCGCTGCTGCCGATGCTCGGCCACACCAAGGGCAAGCGAAGCCCCGTCACCTGCGCCCTGAAGTGCGACAACGCGTGCTCCGGTGAAGTCTGCAACACCAGCTCCAACGCCTACTTCCGCGACATCGCCTCCGCCACCCTGTCCCGCCGCTCCGCGCTCGGACTCGGCGCCGCCGGTGCGCTCGCCGTCGTCTTCGGCAACGCCGCCACCACCGGGACGGAGGGCAAGGGTGCCGGACTCGCCGGCGCCGCGAAGGCAGGCTTCGGCCCCTCGAAACTGCAGTTCACCGCGATCTCTCCGGTGGACGCCGCCGTCGATGCCCTCACCGTCCCCGCCGGGTTCACCTGGCAGCCGGTGATCCGGTGGGGTGATCCGCTCTTCGCCGATGCACCGGACTTCGACGTGGACCGCCAAAGCGCCGCGGCCCAGGCCCGCCAGTTCGGCTACAACAACGACTACACGGACATCCTGCCCATCGACGCCAAGAACCGCCGGGCCGTGCTCTTCACCAACCACGAGTACACCAACGAAAACATCATGCTCCCCGCCGGTTTCGACCCCGCCGAGGCCCGCGCGATCGGCCGCGCCGCGCACGGCCTCACCGTCGTCGAACTCGAGCGCCAGAACACTACGAAACCGTGGACCTACGTCAAGGGTGCGCCCCGGAACCGCCGCTTCCTGACCGACACGGCGTACGCATTGACCGGACCCGCCGCCGGCTCCGCCCTGGTCCGCACCGCCGCGGATCCCGCCGGGCGGACCATCAGGGGAACCGTGGGCAACTGCTCCGGTGGCACCACCCCGTGGGGGACCATCCTCTCCGGCGAGGAGAACTTCAACGGCTACTTCGTCGCCGCGGGAACGTCCGCGGCGGACAAGCGCTACGGCCTGACCAACAAGCCCACGGCCCGCCAGTGGGAGCTCGATGACCCGCGCTTCGACACCCGCAACCCCGGGTTCGAGAACGAAGCCAACCGCTTCGGCTGGATCGTCGAGGTGGACCCGCTGGACCCGACATCGACGCCGCGCAAGCACTCCGCGATGGGCCGCTTCAAGCACGAAGGGGCCAACGTTATCGTCGCCGCCTCGGGCCACGTGGTCGCCTACATGGGCGACGACGAACGCTTCGACTACCTGTACAAGTTCGTCTCCCGGGACACTTACCGGGAGGGCGACCGGGCGCACAACATGACCCTGCTCACCGAAGGCGACCTCTACGTTGCCCGGTTCTCCGGAGATTCGCCCGCGGCGGAGATCGACGGCTCCGGGGCCCTGCCGGCCGACGGCGCCTTCGACGGTGCCGGTGACTGGCTGCCGCTGGTGGTGGGCGGCCAGTCCAAGGTCCCCGGCATGAGCGTGGAAGAGGTCCTCGTCTACACCCGGCTCGCCGCGGACAAGGTCGGGCCCACCAAGATGGACCGCTGCGAGGATGTCCAGCCCAGCCTGCACACGGGCAAGGTCTACGTGGTCTGCACGAACAACACGGACCGCGGAAAGGCCGGCAAGGAAGGCCCCACCGAGGTCAACCCCCGCGCCATCAACCGGGACGGGCACATTGTCGAGATCTCCGAGACCGGGGACCAGGCCTCGACCTCCTTCACGTGGAACCTGCTGATGGTCTGCGGCGATCCCGCCAGGAACCCGTCCGCGTACTTCGCCGGCTTCCCGGCCAGCCAGGTCTCACCGATCTCCTGCCCGGATAACGTGGCCTTCGACTCGGTGGGCAACCTGTGGATCTCCACCGACGGCGCCCCCTCCAGCACCGGCTACGCCGACGGCCTGTTCAAGGTCACCCTCGACGGCCCCGAGCGCGGCCGGGTGGAGCAGTTCCTCGCGGTGCCGCGGGACGCGGAGACCTGCGGGCCGGTCATCCACGACGACGAACGCCGCGTCTTCGTTGCCGTCCAGCACCCGGGCGAGGAGGGCACCTTCGCGGACCAGCACTCCGCCTTCCCCGACTACGTGCCGGCCGGCGCGGCGCCGAAGCCCGGCCAGGCCCGGATTCCCCGCCCGTCGGTGGTCCAGGTCCTCCGCGGCGGCAACTAGCCGTCCATACCGCGCCTGCGGGGCCGGCTCATCGGGCCGGCCCTGCGGGCGCTCCGGGCGCGCACCCGGTGGGCGCGCTCAGCGGCTCGGCCCTGCGGGCGCGCTCCGTAGGCGCGCTCGGCAGGGCCGGGGAGCGGGGCGGAACTGATAATTTGAACAGTGTGAATAATCCGGCCGAAATGGTTGTCCCCAGAGTCCAGGCAGCGATTGCCACCGCATTCGGCGACGAGTTCCGCGGAACGGACCCGGTGATCCGCCCCTCGCAGTTCGCGGACATCCAGATCAACGCCGCCCTGGCCCTGGCCCGCAAGGTCGGACTGCCGCCGCGGGACGCCGCCGCCCGGATCGTCGACGCGCTGGACCTGGACGGGGTCTGCAGCTTGGTCGAGATCTCCGGCCCCGGCTTCATCAACCTCACCTTCGACGGCACCTGGATCGAGGAACTGCTCAACGCCCCCACCGCGCAGGCCGCCGGGGGCGACGGGCACGGCCCGCTGCACCGCGTCGTCGTCGACTACTCCTCCCCGAACGTCGCCAAGGAAATGCACGTCGGCCACCTCCGCACCACCGTGGTGGGCGACAGCCTGGTCCGGGTCATGGAGGCCCTCGGCCACACCGTGATCCGGCAGAACCACATCGGCGACTGGGGCACCCCGTTCGGCATGCTGATCGAACACTGGCTGGAGGTGGGCGAGGATTCCCCCGAGGCCGCCCTGCTGGTCGATGACCCCAGCGCCTTCTACCAGGCCGCCCGCGCCAAGTTCGACGCCTCCACCGAGGAACCGGACGGCTTCGCCACCCGCGCCCGCCTGCGCGTGGTGGCCCTGCAAGGCGGGGACCCGGAAACCTTCGCCGTCTGGGAACGCCTCGTGGCCCAGTCCAAGCGCTACTTCAACGCCATCTACGCCATGCTGGGCATCAGCCTCACCGACGCCCACATCGCCGGCGAAAGCTCCTACGACGCCCATCTGGCACAGTTGTGCCAGGAACTCGAGGAACGCGGGATCGCCCGGATCAGCGAGGGTGCGCTCTGCACCTTCCCGGCCGGCTTCACCGGCCGCGAGGGCGATCCGCTGCCGCTGATTATCCGCAAGTCCGACGGCGGCTACGGTTACGGCACCACTGACCTGGCCACCATTCGCTACCGGGTCCGCGAGCTGCGGGCGGACCGGGTGCTGTACGTCGTTGGCGCGCCGCAGAACGTGCACCTGCGCATGGTCATGGCCACCGCCCGCGACGCCGGCTGGCTGCCGGACACCGTCGAGGCCACCCACGTCCAGATCGGCAACGTCCTGGGCGAGGACGGCAAGATCCTCAAATCCCGCGCCGGCAACCCGGTCAAGCTGATGGCGCTGCTGCAGGAGGCCGTGGACCGGGCCCGCGCCGTCATCGACGCCAACCGGCCCGAGCTCAGCGATGAGGAGCGCGCCGTCACCGCACGCCAGGTGGGGATTGGGGCGGTCAAGTACGCCGACCTCTCCACCGGCCACGACACCGAGTACGTCTTCGACTTCGACCGGATGCTGGCCCTCAGCGGGAACACCGGCCCCTACGTCCAGTACGCGGCCGCCCGGATCCGCTCCATCCTCCGCAAGGCCGGGGCACTGGAACAGCACGAGGCCGCGGCCGGGACCGCCCCGGCGGCCACCATCGCCATCGTCGAGCCCGCCGAACGCGCCTTGGCCCTGCACCTGCTCGAGTACGACGCCACCCTGCGGAAGGTCGCCGAGATGCTCGAACCACACCGGCTCTGCGCCTACCTGTTCGAGCTCGCGCAGCTCTTCACCTCCTTCTACGACCAGTGCCCGGTGCTGAAAGCCGAAGACACTGTCCGGGAATCCCGGCTGGCCCTCTGCGGGCTGGTGCTGCGCCGGCTGAGCGCGGGCCTGGACCTGCTGGGCATCGAGACGCCGGAGAACATGTGAGCCAGGGCGGGGGACTGGGCGCCGTCGAGAGCGCCCGGATGGCCGTGGCCGCCCTGCTCGGGGCCGGCGTCCGCTACGTCGTCGTCGCCCCCGGCTCCCGGTCCGCGCCCATGGCGTATGCGCTGGCCGAAGCGGACACCGCCGGCCGGGTGGAGCTGCTGGTCCGGATCGACGAACGCGACGCAGGCTTCACCGCCCTGGGCCTGGCCCTCGCCACCGGCGCCCCCGCCGCCGTCCTCACCACCTCCGGGACCGCCGTCGGCAACCTGCTGCCGGCCGTCATGGAGGCCAACCACGCCGCCGTGCCGCTGGTGGTCCTCTCCGCCGACCGGCCCGACGAACTGCGCGGCACCGGCGCGAACCAGACCACCATCCAGCCGGACCTGTTCGGCGAGCACGTCCGCTTCGCCGTGGACGTGGCCGCCGGGGACAACCCCGTCCGCGCGGTGGAGACCGCGCTCAGCGCCGCCACCGGAGCCTTCGAGGACATCCCGCCCGGCCCTGTGCAGCTGAACCTGGCCTTCCGGGACCCGCTGGTCCCCGCCGAGGGGAAAGCATGGGTGACCCCGCCGCCCGCCGGGTCCACCACGCCCCGCGGACCCCGCTCGCGCTGGACTTCCCCGCCGCCGACGCCGCCCTGCCGGAGCGGCGCACCGTGGTCCTCGCCGGGCACGACGCCGGCCCCGTCGCCGAGGCGTTCGCCCGGGCCCACGGACTGCCGCTGCTGGCCGAACCGTCCTCCAATGCCCGGTTCGGTCCCAACGCCGTTGGCCCCTACCGGCTACTGCTGGAGCACTTTGGTCCGGACGCGGCCCAGCCCATCGAACGGGTGGTCCTCTTCGGCCGGCCCACCCTGTCCCGGCCGGTCTCCGCGTTGCTGGCCCGCGCCGACGTCCCCTCCGCCCTCTACCAGCCGGTGCCGGTGGCCTGGTACGAACCCGGCCGCCGGACCGAGCTGCCGTTGGAAACCCTCGCGGACCTGGCCGAGTTCGCCGGCCGCGGACCCGCCGCCTGGCTGGACGCCTGGGTGCTGGCCGGTGCCGCCGCGCAGCACGCCCTGGACTCCGTCCTCGCCGGCACTGCCGAGGCCACCGGTCCCGCCGTCGGCGCCCAGGTGTGGGAGCACGCCTCCGGGCAGCTGGTGCTGGGCTCCTCCAACGGCATCCGCGACGTGGACCTGGCCGGCGTCCCGCCGCAGGAACCGCGGGCCACGGTCTTCGCCAACCGAGGCCTCGCCGGGATCGACGGCACCCTGGCCACCGCCACCGGCGTCGCCGTCGGCGGGCGGCAGGAGACCACGGTCCTACTGGGCGACGTGACCTTCCTGCACGACGCCGGGGGACTGTTCCTCGGGGCGGGGGAGAAGGACCCGGCGCTGCGGCTCGTGGTCCTCAACGACGCGGGCGGGGCGATCTTCGGGTTGCTGGAACACGGCGGGATCGCCCAGTCCGGCCGCTACGGCACCGCCGTCGAACGCCTCTTTGGCACCCCGCACACCGTGGACCTGTCCGCCCTCGCCACGGCCTACGGCGTGCCGCACCGGGCCGTGACCACGACGGCGGAGCTCGCCGCGGCGCTGGCCGAACCGGTGGAGGTTCGCAGCATCATCGAGGTCCGGACCGACCGGCGGCGCCTGCGGGCCCTGCACGGCAGCATCCGCACCGCGGTGGCCGCCGCCGTCGCCGGCACCCTCGGCGGGTAGCTCCGCACTTCCGCTACGACAGATGATTTACGCAACGAAAAGGACAGCCGCTCCGTGGATCCACGGAGCGGCTGTCCTTTTCGGCGCGGAATCGCGGCGGGGCCCTAGAGCACCCGGCTCAGGAACTCCTTGGTGCGCGCGTGCTGCGGGTTGGACAGCACCTCGCGCGGGTCGCCGGATTCGACGACGACGCCGCCGTCCATGAACGTCAGCCGGTCACCGACCTCCCGGGCGAAACCGATCTCGTGGGTCACCACGATCATGGTCATGCCGGACTTGGCGAGGTCCTTCATCACGTTCAGCACGTCGCCTACCAGCTCGGGGTCGAGCGCCGAGGTGGGCTCGTCGAAGAGCATCAGTTCCGGATCCATGGCCAGCGCACGGGCGATCGCCACGCGCTGCTGCTGGCCGCCGGAGAGCTGCGAGGGGTAGTGCCCGGAGCGGTCGGCCAGGCCAACGCGGTCCAGCAGCTCCAGCGCCCGCTTCTTGGCGATGTCCTTCGGCTGGCCCTTGACCTGCACCGGAGCCTCCATCACGTTCTGCAGCGCCGTCTTGTGCGGGAACAGGTTGAAGCGCTGGAAGACCATGCCGATCTCGCGGCGCTGGGCGGCGATCTCCTTGGTCTTCAAATCGTGCAGGCGGCCGTTGACCTCGCGGTAGCCGATCAGCGATCCGCCGACGGAGATCCGTCCGGCGCTGATGGTTTCCAGCAGGTTCACGCAGCGGAGCATGGTGGACTTGCCGGATCCGGACGGTCCGATCACCACGGAGACTTCGCCCTGGTTGACGGTCAGGTCGATGCCGCGCAGCACATGGTGGTGGCCGTAGTACTTGTGCAGCCCCTGGATTTCGACCAGTGGCTTCTCGGCGATGGCCGTCATCGGGCACTCTCCTCGGGGAAGTCCGTTTTCAGTGACCGCTGGGCGTCGGCGCCGGGGGTACCGGCGGCGGCAGCCTTGGCGGCGGCGGGGTTCACCGCGGCGGGTGCGAGGTTGTCCACGCCCTTGCCGTAGTACGCCTCAAGGTAGTGCTGGCCCACCATCAGGATGCTGGTGACCAGCAGGTACCAGAACGCCGCGACGATCAGCAGCGGGATCGGCAGGTAGATCCGGTTGGCCAGGGCGTTGGTGGCGAAGGTCAGGTCCAGGGTGAACGGCACGGCCAGGACCAGGGAGGTGGTCTTGAGCATGCCGATGGTCTCGTTGCCCGTGGGCGGGACGATGATCCGCATGGCCTGCGGCAGGATGATCCGCCACATGATCTTGCCCTTGGACATGCCGAGCGCCTCGGCGGCCTCGGTCTGGCCCCGGTCCACGGACTTCAGGCCGGCCCGGAAGATCTCGGCCAGGTACGCGGACTCGTTCAGGCCCAGGCCCAGGATCGCGGGGATCAGGCCCTTGCTGGGATCCGAGAGCGCGTAGCTGAACAGCTCCGGCCCAAACGGGATGCCCAGGGTGATGGCCGGGTAGAGCACGGTGACCAGGCCCCAGAACACCAGCTGGGTGTAGACCGGGGTGCCGCGGAAGAACCAGACCCAGAGCCAGCTGGTGTAGCGCAGCACCGGGTTGTCGGACTGCCGCATGACCGCCAGCAGGATGGCCAGGACGATCGCCAGGACCATCGAGGTGACGGTCAGGAGCAGGGTCCAGCCCACGCCCTGGACCACCTTGACGTCCAGGATGTAGGTGGCGACGACGTCCCAGCGGAAGTTGGGGTTGGTCACCAGGCTCTGCAGCAGCAGGATCAGGGCGCCACCGATGATGATGGCGCTGATCCAGCGGCCGGGGTGGCGCACCGGTACCGATTTGTTCAGTACCGGTGCTTCGTCATTCCGGTCCTTCATTGCAGCATCCGAGTGGCCGGTTAGGCTCAAGACGACGCCGCCGGGTTGAGCTCGGACTTGGTGATGGCGCCTTCGGCGTTGCCCCAGCCCTCGAGGATCTTCTTGTAGGACCCGTCAGCGATCAGCTTGGTCATGGTCTTCTGGACGAGGTCCGCGAGGGCCGTGTCCGACTTGGCGACGGCGATACCCTGCGGAGCGGCGTCGTAGACGTCGCCGAGCTTCTCGAGCTGGCCGTTGGTCTGGGTCAGGGCGTAGCCGATGATCGGGGAGTCGGCGGCCATCGCGTCGATGCTGCCGTTGACCAGGCGGGTGGTGACGTCAGTCTGGTTCTTCAGCGTCACGATTTCGATCGGCTTCTTGCCCTCGGCGGTGCACTTCTTGTTGCGGTCGGCGAGGTCCGGGTCTTCCTGCACGGTGCCGGTCTGGACGCCGATGGCCTTGCCGCAGACGTCATCGAGCGAGAAGCCCTTCGGGTTGCCCTTCTTCACTGCCCAGGCGGTGCCGGCGTTGAAGTAGCTGACCATGTTCACCGCGCCGAGGCGCTCCTTGTTGATGGTGAAGGAGGAGATGCCCAGGTCGTACTTCGGGCCGAGCGCCGGGAGGATGCCGGTGAATTCCGCGGTCTGGACCTGGACCTTGAGGCCCAGGGTCGCGCCGATCGCCTTGGCGATGTCGACGTCGTAGCCCACCGGGGTCTGGCCGTCCGGGCCGAGGAATTCGGCCGGGGCGTAGCTGGTGTCGGCGCCGATGGTCAGGGTGCCCTTGGACTTGATGGCCGCGGGGACCATGGCTGCCAGGGAATCGTCCTTCTGCACCGTCGTGGGGTCGAAGCTGGCTTTCGACGCGCCGGAGGCTGCGGGGCTGCCGGCGCCGGACCCGGTCTCGGAGGCGTTGGTGCAGGCGGACAGTGCCAGGGCACCGACGGCGAGGACGGTGGCGGCCTTGAGCGTGGAGGCGCTCAGGAGCGAACGGGAGATCTGCATTTTTTCTTACCTTTTGTTGCAGGGGAGCCGGGAACTAAATCGGTTCATAGTGTATCGCCGAACAAGAGATGTACGTCACAGAAAACTAAGTTTCACTATTGGATAACTATAGTGAACGCTTTTGCAACCATTACCGCCGGGGAGATGTCTGGAATCCCGGATTCGGTGTCGCGGCGGCGGGCCGCCTTGTGTAACAGGGGTACGACGGCGATGCGCCGGCGTTCCGTGGGCGACGGGGCGCGCCCGTGTGCCGGCTTTTCGCCGCCAGCGAGCACGCCGGTGTGCGCGGGGAGAGCCGGGGTTCAGCTTTCGATGCCGAGGGACTCCAGCATCGGCCGGAACTTCGCCCACGTCTCGGCCAGCTCCATCTCGGGAACCGAGCCCTCCACCACGCCGCAGCCGGCGTAGAGCCGGACCGTGTCCGGGCCCTCGACCACCGCGCCGCGTAAGGCGATGCCCCATTCGCCGTTGCCGGCCGCGTCCAGCCAGCCCACCGGTCCGGCGTAGGGGCCGCGGTCCAGGTGCTCGAGCTTGCGGATGAGCGCGCCGGCCACCGTGGTGGGGGTGCCGCAGACGGCCGCGGTGGGGTGCAGGGCGTTGATCAGCGCCAGGCAGGTGGGGACGTGCCCCTCTACCTCGGTCAGTTCGGCTTTCACGTCGGAGGCGAGGTGCCAGACGTTGGGCAGTTCCAGGATGAAGGGCTCGCTGTGGGCGTTCATCGCCTCGGAGAACGGCGCCAGCTGGGTGGTCAGCGACGCGATGGCGATGTCGTGCTCGTGGCGCTGCTTCTCGGACCCGGCCAGGACCCGTTCGGCGAAGTCCAGCGGGCTGCCCTCGACGCCGTCGGCGTCGCGCCGGTCCAGGGTTCCTGCCAGCACGCGGGCCTGGGCGGTGCGGCCTTCCACCTGGATCAGCATCTCCGGGGTGGATCCCACCAGCCCGTCCACGCCGTAGGTCCAGCACTCGCGGTACCGGACGGCCAGTTCGCGGAGGATGGCGGCGGCGTGCACGCCGTCGGGCAGGGTGGCCACGATGTCCCGGGCCAGCACCAGCTTCTCGAGGGCGCCGGTGCGGATTTCGGCGACGCCGGCGGCGACGGCTGCCATCCAGTCCGTCTCGTTGAGCGCCCCGGTGCTGAGCTTGGCCTCACGGTCGCCCTGCGGCGCGCGCTCCGGGGCGGTGTCCAGCCAGCGGTTCAGGGCGGCGCGCGCGCCCGCCTCGGTGAGTTCGACGTCGTCGGCGGTGATCTGGGTCAGCCAGGCCGTCCCGTCGCGCAGTCCCACCACGACCTCGGGGATGATCAGCCGGGATTCGTGCGCGGAAACCTTGGAGAAGGCAAAGGAGCCGAAGGCCACCGGGCCGGTGCCGGGGCACTCCACCGCGTCGGTGACGTCGGCCTCGAGGACCAGGTGGCGCCACCAGATGTCGGCCTCCAGGAACCGCTCCGGACCCGTGGCCGTGAACCGGTCCACCTCGCCGAAGCCCACCAGGCCGGCTTCGCGGCGGGTCCAGCAGAGCACGTCGTCACGGACCAGAAATGACGGCAGCCCCCGGGGAACGAATCAGCATCGAGGGGGACTGTCAGGGTCCTGATATGTCTGGTGCCGGGCGCGCTCGTCATGATGAGACAACACTACTCCCGCGTGTCCCGCCCTCTGCCCGGTCCGGCGGTTAGGGGAGGGTGGAAGTTTTGAGACAATGACGAGGTGAACCGAGCATCCTTGGATAAGCGTCCGGACGAAGTAGCCACGATGTTTGATGACGTCGCGCCTAAATACGACGTCGTCAACGATGTGCTGTCGATGGGACAGACCCGGCGCTGGCGCCGGATCGTCGTCGAGGCCATGGACGTCAAGGCCGGCCAGCGGGTGCTGGACCTGGCCGCGGGAACCGGTACTTCCAGCGAGCCGTACGCGGACGCCGGGATCGACGTCGTCGCCTGCGACTTCTCCCTGGGCATGCTCAAGGTGGGCAAGCGCCGCCGCCCGGACATCGACTTCATCGCCGGCGACGCCACCCGGCTGCCGTTCGCGGATAACACCTTCGATGCCAGCACCATCTCCTTCGGCCTGCGCAACGTCAACGAGCCCAAGAAGGCCCTCGCCGAGATGCTCCGGGTCACCAAGCCCGGCGGCCGGCTGGTCATTGCCGAGTTCTCCCAGCCCGTGGTGCCGCTCTGGCGGACCATGTACACCGAGTACCTGATGCGCGCGCTGCCGGCGATCGCCGTCAAGGTCTCCTCGAACCCGGACGCCTACGTCTACCTCGCCGAATCCATCCGCGCCTGGCCGGACCAGGATCACCTGGCGGCCTGGCTGCAGGAAGCCGGCTGGGAGTCTGTCAGCTACCGCAACCTCAGCGGCGGCATCGTTGCCGTGCACCGGGCGCAGAAGCCGGCCGGTCCCGCGGAGGGCCCGGCCGCCGGCGCGCAGGCCCTGGCCAACCACACCGGCCCGGTCGCGAAGCTGCGCCGCAACATCACCCGGCCCGGGCGCTAGCCCGGCGATGCCGTGAAAGTACTGATCGTCGGCGCGGGTCCCGCCGGATCCACCGCCGCGTACTACCTGGCGCAGGCCGGCCTCGAGGTCACGGTGCTGGAGAAGACCAGTTTCCCGCGCGAAAAGGTCTGCGGCGACGGCCTCACGCCCCGCGCGGTGCGGGAAATCCAGAAGCTCGGCCTGCCGCACCCCGAGACTGAGGGCTGGCGGCGGAACAAGGGCCTCCGGCTGATCGCGGGCGGCCGCACCATCGAACTGCCCTGGCCCGAGGTCTCCGACTTCCCGCAGTACGGCCTGATCCGGACCCGTCTGGGCTTCGACGAGGAACTCGCCCGGCACGCCCAGTCCGCGGGCGCCGTCGTGCTCGAACGCCACAGCGTCACCGAGGCCCTCCGCGGCGACGACGGCCGGGTCACCGGCGTCCGGGCCGCGCTGCTGGATGACGCCGGCCGGAAGACGGGGAGACCCGGGACTTCGCCGCCGACGTCGTCCTTGCCGCTGACGGCAACTCCACCCGCACCGCCGTGTCCCTGGGCCTGCGCAAACGCGACGACCGCCCCCTCGGCGTCGCCGTGCGCACCTATTTCACCAGCCCCCGCCACGAGGACGACTGGATGGAGGGCTGGCTGGAACTGCCCGGCGCCGACGGCAAGCTGCTGCCCGGCTACGGCTGGATCTTTGGCGTCGGCGACGGCACTTCCAACGTGGGCCTGGGCATCCTGAACTCCTCCAAGGAATTCGGCAAGCTCGACTACAAGCAGGTCCTGCGCGAGTGGACTGCCGGGATGCCGCCGGAGTGGGGCTTCACCCCGGAGAACCAGGTGGGCGAGATCCGCGGCGCCGCGCTGCCGATGGGCTTCAACCGCACCCCGCACTACGCGCCGGGCCTGTTGCTGCTCGGCGACGCCGGCGGCATGGTCTCCCCGTTCAACGGCGAGGGCATCTCCTACGCGATGGAGTCCGCCCGCTTCGCCGCCGAATACCTGATCGACACCGCCTCCCGGTCCGCGGCGGCCGGCTGGGACCGGAACGACGCCGATGCGCACCTGTCCGGGTACGCCGGCTACGTCCGCGACCAGTGGGGCTCGCACTTCACCCTGGGCCGCGCCTTCGCCGCCGTGATCGGCAAGCCGGCGGTCATGAAGCTGGCGCTGCGGACCGGCATGCCGCTGCCGCTGCTGATGAAGTTCGTGGTCCGGCTGATGGCCAACCTGACCGACCCCTCCGCCAGGGGCATCGAGGACCGGATGATCCGGGTCCTGGAGGCCCTGGTCCCGGCGACGTCCAATACCGGCACCGTTCCGGCCCCGAATCCGCGGTTTCCGCAACAAAAAGTTAGGGTTGACCCGTGACCAACTCCGCAGACCAAAGCTGGACGCACGCCGGGCACGGCCTGCAGGGCTCCGAGCCCGACCTGAACACCACCGCCATCGCCACCGGGCTGCAGCTTCCGGCAGGGTTTGCGGCGATCGCCGGCGACGCCGAACTGGGCCCCGCGATCACCACCAACCTCGCGCGCGTGGAGAAGAAGCTGCGCGAGGCGATCGCCAACTCCGATCCGCTGGCCGATGCCACCTCCCGCCACCTGGTGGAGGCCGGCGGCAAGCGCATCCGGCCGCTGCTGACCCTGCTGTGCGCGCACCTGGGCGATGCCTCCCGGCCTGCCGTGGTGCAGGCCGCCGTCGTCGTCGAGCTGACGCACCTGGCCACGCTGTACCACGACGACGTCATGGACTCCGCGCCGTTCCGCCGCGGGGCCCCCACTGCGCACGAGGTCTGGGGCAACTCCGTGGCCGTCCTGACCGGCGACCTGATCTTCGCCCGCGCCTCGATCCTGGTCTCCGAACTGGGCTCGCGTGCCCTGGGCATCCAGGCCCGCACCTTCGAGCGGCTGTGCCTCGGTCAGCTGCACGAGACCGTTGGGCCGCGGCCGGACGAGGATCCCGTGGAGCACTACCTGTCCGTGATCGCGGACAAGACCGGTTCCCTTGTGGCGGCCTCGGGCCAGCTCGGGGCGATCTTCTCCGGGGCCGACGAGTCCTACGAGGCCCTGCTGGTCGAGTACGGCGAGAAGGTGGGCGTGGCCTTCCAGCTGGCCGACGACGTGATCGACGTGACCGGCGTCAAGGTCAAGAGCGGCAAGTCCCCGGGCACCGACCTACGTGAGGGCGTGCCCACGCTGCCCGTGCTGCTGCTGCGGAAGGCCGCGGCCGACGGCGACCAGTCCGCCGTGGATCTGCTGACCCTGATCGACGGGGACCTGAGCTCCGATGAGGCGCTGGCCGCCGCCGTGGCCGGGCTGCGTGAGCACCCGGTCACCGCGCAGTCCTGGGCCGTGGCGCGGGAGTGGGCGGCCGAGGCGATTGCCGCCCTCCAGCCGCTGCCCGAGGGAGTGGTCAAGGATTCGCTGACCAGCTTTGCGCACGCCGTGGTGGAGCGCAGCAGCTAGGTTCCTGCCGCGGCCCTTGTCAGGGCCGGCACCCCTGTGGACGCGGAATGGCCCCGGTCCTCACAACGTTCGAGTCGTCCGTTGTGCGGAACCGGGGCCATTTCTCCGTTCGCATCAGATTCACCGGAGGCGTTTAGTGAACCCATGAATAAGCGTATGACAACTCTGTCAAGCTGTCTAGGGTTTCTGTAATTTTGCTGTCATGGTTTTTGCCGGGGCTCGCTGCTGGCGGTCCGGGGGCACATTGAATCTCCTCTGCCTGACTTAGCCGCTCAGACGCCGGCGTGTCTGGGCCGAAGTGCCCCCGTCCGGCTGAACGGGATAGGGCGACGCTGTCCACATACGGCACCGGCACAGGTGCGCGTGCGCATGGTGTCCGTGAGATTGAGCTGATGGAGCTTTTCACATTCTTGGCAGGGCGGGGTGGAATGGCGACGACGGCGGCGCTGCAGCGGGCCGGGTTTACCCGTCACCGCCTCACGGCAGGCGTGGCGTCGGGCGTCGTTGTGAGGGTCCGCCGCGGACACTATGCCCTGCCGGGGAACGCCGGTGAATATGGGGCCGCCCGTGAGATCCGGGGTCTGCTGACCTGCCTTTCGGCTGCGCCCGGCTACGGCTTGTGGACGCTCGTGCCTGCTGCACGTCTTCACGTCTGCGTAGGCCACCGATTGGCCCCGCCCGGCGTCATCCAACACGGCCGCATTCTTCATCCCAGGCACCCGACCCTGCCGATGGTCGGCTTGGCTGACGTCCTGCTGCACGCCTTGCGCTGCCTGCCGGAACGTGAAGCCCTGGTGATGATTCAGTGCGCGGTCGGCCGTGGTGACATCAGCCTGGCTTTCCTGCGCGGACGCCTCGCCGGGAACCGGAACGCCCGGGCACGGGCAGTGCTGGATCTGATCATTCCCCGGGCGGATTCGCTGCTCGAGGTCCTCGCCAACGCCGCCTTCGTACGCGCCGGCCTCCATATCCGCAGGCACGTGGAGATACCCGGCGTCGGGGAGGTTGATTTCCTCGTGGAGGCCCTAGTGATCGTCGAGACCGACGGGGCAACCCACCTGGAACCATTCCAGGTCAAGAAGGACCGGCGGCGTAACAATACCGCCGTTGTCGGTGGCTACCTTGTGCTTCGGTTCGGCTACGACGATGTCGTGCACCACTCCGAGCGGATGGTGACCCAGGTTAGGGCACTCATTGATCTCTGGCGCAGGGGAGGGTTCCATCCGTGAGGCTGCATCCCCAGCGGTGCGGGTGCAGTTCGACGCCGGAGCACGGGTTCACAGGCACCTGTGCGTGTTCGTGTCAAAGTGCCCCCGGAGGGACTCCGACCCCGGCGTCGGGAGGCTAGTCGTCGTCGTCGTTGAAGGCCCACTCGAACATGTCGAAGACGAACTCGGAGAAGGTCCCCTCTTCGCTCTTCCACTGTCCGCGGGCGTTGTTGCGGCGGTACACGATGGGGTCCGGGACGCTGAGGTCGCCCACGCGGAAGCCCCAGGTGAACTGCTCTTCCTCGTCCTCGAGGAACATCATGAAGCCCTCGTCGTCGACTTCGAGTTCCTCGGGATCCCAGAAGTAGTGGTACGCCTCCATCAGGTCCTCGCAGCCACCCAAGGCCAGGTAGAACTCGCGGAGGACCAGGGGAATGGTGAACTGGTGCTCGGCCAGGGCCTCGTCCAGCTCCTGCTCGGACAGGCCGTCCGCTTCCTGCCATTCGTCTTCGAGATATTTCGGAACAAGCGCGCGGAACTTCTCGAGGAACATGTCAGTCATGCTTCATATCCTAGCTAATCCGAGGGCCCTCTCCCCGCCCGGCCCAGGCCCAGCCGGTGCCAGCCGCGTACGGCCAGCGGAACCCGCCAGCGACGCCGCCACGCGGTGACCCGGAACGCGAAAACCAGGGCCGCCACCACCGGTCCGGTGACCGGGTTGAAGGAGCCCGTCACGGACAGCGCCACCGTCAACCCGGCGCCGGCAAACGCGGGCAGGGCGTACAGGTCGCCCGGGTCGAAGAGCTGCGGCACCTCGTTGGCCGTGATGTCGCGGAGCAGGCCGCCGCCCACTGCCGTCGTCACACCCAGCAGCACCGCGGCCACCGGGTGCATCCCCGCGGCGAGGGCCTTCAGGCTGCCCGTGATGCAGAACAGGGCCAGACCGCCGGCGTCGAAGAGCACCAGCAGCGAGGTGAACCGCTGGACGCTCGAGTAGAGGAAATACACCAGGACGGTCGCCAGCAGCGGGGGAGCGAGGTAGGCGGGGTTGGTGAACGCCGCCGGGGAGCCATTGTTGATGATGATGTCCCGGATGACGCCGCCGCCCAGGCTCACCACCGAGGCCAGCAGCAGGGAGCCGACAATGTCGAATTCCTTCCGCGCCGCCAGCAGCGACCCGGACACCGCGAAGAAGAAGACACCTGCCAGGTCCAACCACACCAGGACGAGGCTGAAGGAAAAGGTCATGGCGGTCCTGGTTTTTCGGCGGGGCGGAGGGGCGGCTCCAAGGTTACGCTAACGGCTATGGATAGCCCCCTCCTGATCGCCTGCGCCCACGGAACCGCCAACCCGGACGGCGCCGCCGAAGTGAACGCCCTGCGCGCCGCCATCGCCGCCCTCCGCCCCGGACTGGAGGTCCTTGAGGCCTACGTCGACGTCCAGGAGCCGGCCCTGCCCGACGTCGTCGCGGGGCTCCCCGCCGGTCGGAGCGCCGTCGTCGTGCCGCTGCTGCTGAGCATCGAGTTACCACGTCAAGGTGGACATCGCCCGGGCGGTGGGCAGCCGCCCCGGCACGGCCGCGGCGGCGCCGCTGGGGCCGGACCCCCGCCTCGCCGCCCTGCTGGACCTGCGGCTGCGGGAGGCAGGGGTGACGGACAACGACGCCGTGATTGTCGCCGCGGCGGGCTCCTCCGACCCCACCGCCGCGGACAACGTCGAAGAACTGGTGGGTCAGCTGCGGGACCTACGCTCGAACCGGATCGTCGCCGCCTACGGTGCCTCCGCGAAACCGTCCGTTCCCGAGGCCGTCGCGATGCTCCGCGAGGAGGCTGCCGGGGGAGCAGGGGCCGGGGCGTCCGCCGGCGCCGTCGACCTCGGCGGCCGGGTGGTGATCGCGTCCTACCTGCTGGCGCCCGGGTTCTTCCACAACCAGCTCGCCAAGGCCGGGGCGGATCTCGTCACCGCACCGCTGCTGCCCTCCCCGCACCTCGCCCGGATCGCCCTGAACCGCTACGACGCGGCGGTGGCCGGATCCTGAAGGGCCGCAGATGACGAATTGTTGCCCACGGTGACCCCGCGTTTCTGACCCGTTGTCGGCCGATTCGGGCCGCCCCTACAGTCGAGCCATGACTGATACAGCTCTAGCCGGAGCGCCCCAGGACCAGACCGCCGGCGGCCGTGCGGCCCGCGCCGCCAGGCCCGGCCGGCCCGCCGCCAAGCCCCACGGGCAGTGGAAGGTGGACGGCACCGCGCCGCTGAACGCCAACGAAACCTGGAAACAGGAAGACAACGGCCTGAACGTGCGCGAGCGCATCGAATCGGTCTACGCCAAGCACGGCTTCGACTCGATCGACGGCACCGACCTGCACGGCCGGTTCCGCTGGTGGGGCCTCTACACGCAGCGCAAGCCCGGGATCGACGGCGGCAAGACCGCCACCCTGGAGCCGCACGAGCTCGAGGACAAGTACTTCATGCTCCGGGTCAGGATCGACGGCGGCGCCCTCACCACCGAGCAGCTGCGCGTCATCGGCGGGATCTCCGTGGACTTCGCCTGGAACTCGGCCGACCTCACGGACCGGCAGAACATCCAGCTGCACTGGATCCGGGTCGAGGACGTCCCCGAGATCTGGCGCCGCCTCGAGGCGGTGGGACTGTCCACCACGGAGGCCTGCGGCGACGTGCCCCGCGTGATCCTGGGCTCCCCGGTGGCCGGGATCGCCAAGGACGAGATTATCGACCCCACCCCGCTGATCCGGGAGCTCGCCGAACGCTTCATCGGCGACCCGGAGCTGGCCAACCTGCCGCGCAAGTTTAAGACGGCCATCACCGGCCACCCCAGCCAGGACGTGGTCCACGAGATCAACGACGTCGCCCTGGTGGGCCTGGTCCACCCCGAACTCGGCGCCGGCTACGACCTCTGGGTGGGCGGCGCGCTCTCCACCAACCCGATGCTCGGAAAGCGCCTCGGCGCCTTCGTCCGCCCGGACCAGGCAGCCGACGTCTGGCTCGGCGTCACCAGCATCTTCCGCGACTACGGCTACCGGCGGATGCGCACCAAGGCCCGACTGAAGTTCCTGCTGGCCGACTGGGGCCCGGAGAAGTTCCGCCGGGTCCTCGAAGACGAATACCTCGGCTACACGCTCAGCGACGGCCCCGCAGCGCCCAAGCCCGCCACCCCCGGCGACCACATCGGCGTCCACGAACAAAAGGACGGCAGGTTCTTCATCGGCGCCACCCCGGTAGCCGGCCGCCTCTCCGGCAGCCAGCTCGTGGCCCTCGCCGACACCCTCGAATCCCGCGGTTCTCGGCGCTTGCGGACCACCCCGCACCAGAAGCTGGTGGTCCTCGATGTCCCCGGTGACCAGGTGGAACCGCTCGTCGCCGAGCTCGACGCCCTGGGCCTCTCCGCCCGGCCCTCCGTGTTCCGCCGCGGCACTATCGCCTGCACCGGCATCGAATTCTGCAAGCTCGCGATCGTCGAAACGAAGGCGACGGCGGCGACGGCAGTGGCCGAGCTGGAGCGGCGCCTCGCCGACCTCGTCGACACCGGAAAGCTGCCGGAGTCGCTGTCCCTGCACATCAACGGCTGCCCCAATTCCTGCGCCCGCATCCAGACGGCGGACATCGGCCTCAAAGGCATGATGCTTCCCACGCCCGACGGCGACCCGACCCCCGGCTTCCAGGTCCACCTCGGCGGCGGACTCGCCTCCACCGACCGGGAGGAAGCGGGCCTGGGCCGCACCGTCCGGGGCCTCAAGGTGACCGCCGACGAACTGCCCGACTACGTGGAGCGGGTGGTGCGACAGTTCGCCGCCAGCCGCGCCGATGGCCAGAGCTTCGCCGAATGGGCCTTCGTCGCCGACGAAGGGGACCTGCAGTGACCGCTCCCCAGCCACACCCCAACCTCGCAAGTCCCAACTCGCTCCCCGTCCTCGCAAGCTCGGACCGGGGCCCTCGCGAGTCGGGGCCCTCGGCCGGGGACCCCGGTGGCCGTGGGCCCTCCCTCCGTAGCCGCGAGGATCTCAAGGCCCTCGCCGCCGCCGGTGCCGCCGAGCTCGGCTGGGACGCCCCGGCCGGCGAGGTGATCGGCTGGGTGGCGCGCACCTTCGAACGGCCCGCCGTCGCCGTCGCCTGCTCCATGGCCGACGCCGTCCTGCCCGCCCTCGTCGCGGAACGGATCCCCGGCGTCGACGTCCTCTTCCTGGACACCGGCTACCACTTCCCGGAAACCTACGCCACGCGCGACGAGGTGGCCGCGAACCTGCGCGTCACCGTCGTGGACGTGCTGCCGGAGACCACCGTGGAGCAGCAGGACCGGCTGCTGGGCAAGGACCTCTTCGCCCGCGACGCCGCCCAGTGCTGCGCGTTGCGCAAGGTCGCCCCGCTGCGCCGCACCCTGGCCGGCTACGAACTCTGGTTCACCGGCGTCCGCCGCGACGAGGCTCCCACCCGCACCAACACCCCGCTGGTGACCTGGGACGAAGCCAACGGACTGGTCAAGATCAACCCGGTGGCGGCCTGGACCTTCGACCAGCTTGTGGCCTACTCGGAGGAGAACCTCCTGCCGGTCAACCCGCTGCTCGCCCGGGGCTACCCCTCCATCGGCTGCCAGCCCTGCACCCGCCAGGTCGCCCCCGGCGAGGACCCCCGCGCCGGCCGCTGGGCCGGAACCGACAAGACAGAATGCGGACTACACGTATGAGCAGTGTTGAGACTTTCGTGGCCGGCTACGCCTCCACAGCAGATGCGGCTGCGGCTCCGCGGTCGGCCCGCCTTTCCAGCCTGGACACGCTCGAGTCCGAGGCGATTCACATCATCCGGGAGGTCGTGGCCGAGTTTGAGCGGCCCGCGCTGCTCTTCTCCGGGGGCAAGGACTCCGTGGTGATGCTGCACCTGGCAACCAAGGCGTTCTGGCCCGGGAAGGTGCCGTTTCCGGTGCTGCACGTGGACACCGGACACAACTTCCCAGAGGTGATCGAGTTCCGGGACCGGACCGTGGATCGCTTGGGGCTCAGGCTGGTGGTGGGCTCCGTGCAGGAGTTCATCGATTCCGGCGAGCTGGCCGAGCGCGCGGACGGCACCCGCAACCCGCTGCAGACCGTCCCCTTGCTGGATGCGATCAGCCGCAACCGGTTCGACGCCGTCTTCGGCGGCGGCCGCCGGGACGAGGACAAGGCCCGGGCCAAGGAACGCATCCTCAGCCTGCGCGACGAATTCGGCCAGTGGGACCCGCGCAACCAGCGCCCGGAACTCTGGAACCTGTACAACGGCCGGCACACCGTGGGCCAGCACGTCCGGGCCTTCCCGATCAGCAACTGGACCGAACTGGACGTCTGGCGCTACATCGAACGCGAGAACATCGACCTGCCCGGCCTCTACTACGCCCACGAGCGCGAGGTCTTTGCCCGCGACGGCATGTGGCGCGCCGTCGGCGAGGTCTCGCAACCCCGCACTGACGAGCAGGTCATCACCAAGACGGTCCGCTACCGCACCGTTGGGGACATGTCCTGCACCGGCGCCGTCGAATCCGCCGCCGCCACCGTGCGCGACGTCGTGATTGAAGTTGCCGCCTCCACCATCACCGAACGTGGCGCCACCCGGGCCGATGACCGCATCTCCGAGGCCGCCATGGAAGACCGCAAGAAAGACGGCTATTTCTAATGAGCACCATTCCCGCCACCCATGATGCCGCCGCCGCAGGCCTGGGACTCTCCTCCGCCTCGCTGTTCCGCTTCGCCACCGCCGGCTCGGTCGACGACGGCAAGTCCACCCTGGTGGGCCGGCTCCTGCACGATTCGAAAGCCATCCTCGCCGACCAGCTCGACGCTGTCGCCCGTACCTCCGCGGACCGCGGCTTCGGCGCGGCGGACGGGGAGGGCGGAGGGCAGCGGATCGACCTCGCCCTGCTGACCGACGGGCTGCGCGCCGAGCGGGAACAGGGCATCACCATCGACGTCGCCTACCGCTACTTCGCCACCGACCGGCGCAGCTTCATCCTCGCCGACTGCCCCGGGCACGTGCAGTACACCCGGAACACGGTGACCGGAGCCTCCACCGCGGACGCCGTCGTCGTCCTCATCGACGCCCGCAAAGGCGTCCTGGAACAGACCCGCCGGCACCTGTCCGTGCTGCACCTGTTGCGGGTGCCGCACGTGATCGTGGCGGTGAACAAGATCGACCTGGTGGACTTCAGCGAGGACGTGTTCCGCGCCATCGAGGCCGAGGTGCAGCACGTGGGCCGCGAACTGGGGCTGGGGGACGGGGACGGTTCCGGGCTGCTGGTGGTCCCGGTGTCCGCGCTCGACGGCGACAACGTCGTCGACCGGTCCGCGCGCACCCCTGGTACCGCGGCCCGGCGCTGCTGGAGATCCTCGAGACCCTCCCGGCCGCGGACGAAATCGAAACCCACCTGGAAAGCTTCCGCTTCCCGGTCCAGCTGGTGGTCCGGCCGCAGGGGGCGCTGGCCGCCGACGCGATCGCCCGCGGCCTCAACCCCGGCGCGTACCGCGACTACCGGGCCTACGCCGGCCAGATCACCGAGGGCGCGGTGAAGCTCGGCGACCCGGTCACCGTCCTGACGCCCGGGCAGGCGCCGCGGAACACCACGGTCACAGGGATCGACTTCGCCGGCCGGCAGCTCACGGAGGCCGTGGCCCCGCAGTCGGTGGCGCTGAGGCTGGCGGACGAGTTCGACGTCGCCCGCGGCGACACGATCGCGGCCGCCGGAACGGTTTCCGAGTCCACCGCCGACCTGTACGCCTCGCTCTGCTGGCTCTCGCCGACGCCGCTGCGGGAGGGGGCCAAGGTGCTGGTCAAACACGGCACCCGCACGGTTCAGGCCCTGGTCCGGAACTTGACCGGCAGGCTGGACCTCGGCAGCTTCCGGGTGGAACCGGCCACCACGCTGGAACTGAACGACATCGGCCACGCCCAGCTCCGGCTCGCCGCTGCGCTGCCGCTGGAGAACTACCAGCACCACAGGCGGACCGGCGCGTTCCTGGTGATCGACCCGCGGGACGGCAACACCCTCGCCGCGGGCCTGGTCCGGGACCATCCGGGCGACCACGAGGACGAGCGCTACAGCATCTGAGCCGCGATGTGAGCCTCGATCTGAGCTTCGGCGGAGGCGGCGCCCGCGGGGCGGGCGCAACTGCTCGCCACCGAACACTGGAGCCTGCTGGCCTCCCGAAGTACCACCCAGAGGGAGGTCCTGACCCGGATCCCGCACGACGACCGGCCCGGCTCCGAGCAGACCTACTTCTTCTTCCGCAACCGGAGGCACGTCAGCCAGTTCCTGGGCAGCAGCATGGTCTTCATCGTCTCCGTCAACGCCGCGCTCGCGGGCCTCCTGACCGCCGCCGTCGCCGGAACCCTCGCCGCCCCGGCGCCCGTTACGGTGGGGCTCGGCGCGGTCGCCGCCGTCGCGTACCTCGCCGTCGCCCTGGTCCGCAGCGGCCGCCGCTACTTCGGCCTCTGGACCCGCTACTCACCGCGCTTTCCGACACCGCCGGAGGGCTGACCCGGGCCCGGTGAGGCGCCCAGTGTGACGCTGCGTGAACCCCCGTGACCCCCGGTTTCCGGGCCGTTGATCCCCGTTCGGGCGGCTCCCTAGGGTGAAGCCATGACAAGCTCACAGCCCCGGACCACCCGGATCGTTGCCGGTGAACCGGGACCCTCCCGGCACCACAAAAACCGGAACGACAAGTCCCGGCGCCGCCGCGGCCTCGAGGTGGGCGTCGCCGTCGGACTCGCCCTGCTCATCGGGGCGGGCGCCGCCGTGGCCTCCACCGTCAGCCGCGGCCCGGCACCGGGCCCGGACGCCGGCACGGCCGGGGGCACCCCCGCGGCCGAACTCAAACTCGGCTACTTCGGCAACGTCACCCACGGTGCCGCCCTGATCGGCGTCAGCAAGGGCTTCATCGCCGCGAGCCTCGGCCAGACCAGGCTCAGCACCCAGGTCTTCAACGCCGGCCCCGCCGCCATCGAGGCCCTCAACGCCGGCGCCATCGACGCCACCTACATTGGCCCCAGCCCGGCGATCAACTCCTTCGTCAAGAGCAAGGGCGAATCCATCAGCATCGTCGCCGGTGCCGCCTCCGGAGGCGCCCAACTGGTGGTCCGGCCGGAGATCAGCACACCGGCGCAGCTACGCGGACGGACGCTCGCCACCCCGCAGCTGGGAGGCACCCAGGACGTGGCGCTCCGGGCCTGGCTCGGCAAACAGGGCTTCCACGTCAGCCCCGACGGCGGCGGCGACGTCACCATCAACCCCACCGAGAATGCCCAGACCCTGAAGCTTTTCCAGGCCGGAAAGCTCGACGGCGCCTGGCTGCCCGAACCCTGGGCGTCCCGGCTGGTGCTGCAGGCCGGTGCCAAGGTCCTGGTGGATGAGAAGGACCTTTGGGACGGCTCGCTGTCCGGAGCCCCGGGGCAGTTCCCCACCACCGTGCTGATCGTCAACAAGGCCTACGCCGCGGCCCACCCGGACACGGTCAAGGCCTTGCTCAAGGCCCACGTCCAGGCCGTGGACTGGCTGCAGCACGCCCCCGCCGCGGAGAAGGCCGGCACCCTGAATGCCGCGCTCAAGGACGCCGGCGGTGCCGAGCTGCCCGCCGACGTCGTGGACCGCTCCCTGCAGAACATTGTCTTCACCGTCGACCCCCTCGCCGGCACCTACCCGAAGCTGCTGCAGGACGGGGCGGACTCGGGCATCACCAAACCCGCGGACATCACCGGCATCTTCAACCTGACAGCCCTCAACGCCGTCTCCGCCACCCACGTGTCCGCCCGGGGCCTGGGCAAGGACTGACCGCCCCGCCGCCCCCACCGCAACCAAGGGAGGACCTCCTCATGCCGGTACTGCTGGAAAACCTCGGAAAGACTTTCGACGACGGCGCGCCCGTCCTGGAGGACGTGAACGCAAGCATCGGCGCCGGTGAGTTCGTGGCGCTGCTGGGCGCCTCGGGCTGCGGGAAATCCACCCTGCTCAACATCATCGCCGGGCTGGAGGCACCCACCGCCGGCGCCCTTGAGGTGCCCAGCGACGGCGCCGCGTTCATGTTCCAGGACGCGGCCCTCTTTCCCTGGCTCACCGCCCGGGAAAACGTCGAACTGGCCCTCACGCTCCGCGGAGTGGGGAAGGCGGAACGACGCCGGACGGCCGGGGAACTGCTGGACCTGGTGCACCTGTCCGGTGCGGGCGGCAAACGCCCGCACGAGCTCTCCGGCGGCATGCGCCAACGGGTGGCCCTGGCCCGGGCACTGGCCCAGGACCGGCCGTTGCTGCTGATGGACGAACCCTTCGCCGCGCTCGACGCCATCACCCGGGACCTGCTGCACGACGAACTGGAACGCGTCTGGCAGGAAACCGGCCGGACCATCATCTTCGTCACCCACAACGTCTCCGAGGCGGTGCGTCTGGGCCAGCGCGTCCTGCTGCTCTCCTCCCGCCCGGGCCGGGTGGTCCAGGAATGGCAGGTCACCGCGGAACACCGCACCGACCCCGGACTGGCCGGACAGCTCTCCGGCGCCATCACCGCCCGGCTACGCGAGGAGATCCGCCGCCATGCCCACTAGCCCCACCGCCGCCCGTGCCGCCGCCCCCGAAGCCGCCACGCCCACTTCCGCCGCCCGGGAGGAGACAGTTCGTCCCGGCGTCGAGGACCTCCGCCAGCTGGAGGCCGGCCTCGACTCGCTGCAGTCCGCCGCTGCCCGGACCGCCCGCATCGACTGGTCCCGGGTGCTGCTGCCGGTGGCCGCACTGGCCGTGCTCCTCCTGGCCTGGCAGGCCTACGTCTGGCTCGGCATCAAGCGCCGCGACCTGGTCCCCGGTCCGCTCGACGTCGCCGGGCAGCTCGGTGCCCTCTGGGGTGAGGCCACCCTGCAACAGGCCGTGGCCACCTCCCTGCAGCGCGGCGCCGCAGGGTTCGTCATCAGCGTGCTCATCGCGACGCCGCTGGGCCTGCTGCTGGCCCAGGTGGCACCGCTCCGGCGCGCCTTCGGGCCGCTGATCTCCGGACTGCAGGTGCTGCCCTCGGTGGCGTGGGTGCCGGCGGCCATCATCTGGTTCGGCCTCAGCGACGCCACCGTCTACTTCGTGGTCCTGATGGGGGCCATCCCGTCGATCATCAACGGCCTGATCTCCGGCGTCGACCAGATCCCCCGCAGTACCGCCGCGTCGGCTCCGTCCTCGGCGCCTCCCGGCTGGCCCTGACCCTCCGGATCATCCTGCCCGCCGCCCTCCCCGGCTACCTGGGCGGACTCAAGCAGGGTTGGGCCTTCTCCTGGCGCTCGCTGATGGCCGCCGAAATCATCACCGTGGGCGGCAGCATGGGCTTCGGCCTGGGCTCCCTGCTCAACCAGGGCCGCGATCTCGTTGACATGACGGTGGTCCTCGCCGCGATCCTGCTCATCCTCGCCATCGGCATCCTGGTGGAACTGCTGGTCTTCGCCCCGGTGGAGAAGCACCTGCTCCGCCGCCGCGGGCTCCTGGCCGGCAGCACCCGCTGACCCGGCGGACCAGAGAGATGACAGCCCAGATGACGCCCCGTGACCTCGCGTGAACCGGTGTTTCCCGGCCGCTGGTCGGCCCGCCCGGCCGGGACCTACCCTCGACGCATGACCATCCAGGACATCTATCCCGCCGCACTGCGCCTGCTCGGCCGCCCCGTACTCGTGGTGGGCGGAGGAGCCGTCGCCGCCCGCCGCGCCAAGGGCCTGCTGGACGCCGGCGCACGGGTCACGCTCGTCGCCCCCGAGGCCGGGGCCGGGGTGCGGGAGCTGGCCGACGCCGGACTCCTGGCCTGGAAGGCCCGGCCCTACCGCCCCGGCGATGCCGACGGCGCCTGGTTCATCCAGACCGCCACCGGTGACCCGGCCGTGGACGCACAGGTCGCCGCCGACGCCGAGGCGCAGCGGACCTGGTGCGTCAACGCCTCCGACCACGAGGCGTCCGCCGCCTGGACGCCCGCCGTCGCCGTCGTGGACGACGTCAAGATCGCCATCAACGCCGGGGAGACCCGCGCCGGGCCATGGCGCTGCGCGACGCCGTCGCCACCGCTTTGGACACCGGAGACCTGCCGCTGCGCCGGGGCAGGGCTGGCACCGGCTCCGTCGCCCTGGTGGGCGGCGGCCCCGGCGACCCAGGCCTGATCACCGTCCGCGGCCGGCGCCTCCTGGGCCAGGCCGACGTCGTCGTCGCCGACCGGCTGGGACCCCGGCAACTGCTCGACGAACTCGCCCCCGACGTCCGCGTGGTGGAAGTCGGCAAGACCCCGGCCACCACCCCGTCCCGCAGGCCGAGATCAACCGGATCCTCGTGGCCGAGGCCTTGGCCGGCCACCGCGTGGTCCGGCTCAAGGGCGGCGACCCGTACGTCCTGGGCCGGGGCGGCGAGGAGGCCGAGTACTGCCGGCAGCACGGCGTGGACGTCGAACTCGTCCCCGGCGTGACGTCCGCAGTGTCCGTCCCCGCCGCCGCCGGCATCCCCGTCACGCACCGCGGCCTGGCCAGGGGCTTCAGCGTGGTCACCGGCCACGAGGAGCTCGCGGAGGTGCCGGCCCGGGCCGACCACACTGTCGTCCTGCTCATGGGCGTCGGGCGGCTGCGCGACTCCGCGGCCACCCTCGCGGCGGCGGGTCTGCTCGCGGCAACGCCGGTTGGCATCGTGGAGAACGGCTACCTGCCGAACCAGCGGGTCACGATCGGGACGCTCGGGACAATCGCGGACCAGGCGGAGGCCGCCGGGGTGGCGAACCCCGCCGTCGTGGTCATCGGCGACGTCGTCCGGGTCAGCCCCTACGCCCCGCCCCACTTCAAGACCGCGGATTACAGCACCACCTCCCCGAACACCCCGCGCGTCCCCGCCCCCTAAGCACGCCCGGAACCAGCCCCCGCCCGAACCAAAGGAACACAGCCGTGTCAGCAACCCTCCCCGCAGGAACCCCCGCCCGTCCGCTCCGCGTCGCCGTGATCGGCGCCGGACCGGCCGGCGTCTACGCCGCGGACATCCTGACCAAGAGCGAGGCCGTCACCAGCGGCGCGCTCACCGTTAGCATCGACCTCTTCGACCGGTACCCGGCACCCTACGGCCTAATCCGCTACGGCGTGGCCCCGGACCACCCCCGGATCAAGGGCATCGTCAACGCCCTGCACAAGGTCCTGGACCGCGGCGACATCCGCTTCTTCGGCAACGTCGACTTCGGCACGGACCTCACCCTCGCGGACCTGCGCACCCACTACGACGCGGTCATCTTCGCCACGGGCGCGATCAAGGACGCGGACCTGAACATCCCCGGCATCGACCTGGCGGGTTCCTTCGGCGGCGCGGACTTTGTGTCCTGGTACGACGGGCACCCGGACGTGCCGCGGGAGTGGCCGCTGGAGGCGAAGGAGATCGCGGTGATCGGTAACGGCAACGTGGCCCTGGATGTGGCCCGGATCCTGTCCAAGCATGCCGATGACCTGCTGGTGACCGAGATTCCGGACAACGTCTACGCCGGGCTCAAGGCCTCCCCGGTCACCGATGTGCACGTGTTCGGCCGACGCGGTCCGGCGCAGGTGAAGTTCACCCCGCTGGAACTGCGCGAACTCTCGCACTCGAAGGACGTGGACATCGTCCTCTATGCGGAGGACTTCGAGTTTGATGAGGCCTCGGATGAGGCGATTCAGTCCAATAACCAGATCAAGACCATGGTGGGCACGCTCACGAACTGGATCGCCGAGCAGCCCGAGGACCTGTCCGAGCTCACGGCTTCCCGCCGGCTGCACCTGCACTTCCTGCACAGCCCGGTTGAGGTATACGACGACGCGTCGGCGCCGGGCACGGTAGCCGGGATTCGCTTTGAACGGACCGAACTCGACGGCACCGGCAACGCCCGCGGCACCGGCGAGTTCGTCGACTACCCGGTCCAGGCCGTCTACCGCGCCATCGGCTACTTCGGTTCCGCCCTCCCCGAGGTGGACTTCGATCACAGCAAGGGAGTGATCCCGAACGACGGCGGCCGGGTGCTGGATGCCGGGGGCACCCACGTGCCGGGCCTTTACGCCACCGGCTGGATCAAGCGCGGCCCGGTGGGCCTGATCGGCCACACCAAGGGCGACGCCCTGGAGACCATTACCCTCCTGCTGGAGGACCGGGAAACCCTGCCGGCTGCCCCCGCACCTGCCTCGGACGCCGTCGTCGCCCTGCTGGAGGAACGCGGCACCGATTTCACCACTTGGGAGGGATGGCTGGCCCTGGATGCCCACGAGCGGGACCTGGGCGGCCGCGCTGCGGACGCGGGCCTCCGGCGCGAACGCATCAAGGTGGTCCCCCGGGACGAGATGGTGGAGATCTCCCGAGGCGGGGTGACGGCACAGGTCTAGGGGACACCGAATCCGGGGAACACCGCGCGTCCAAAGTGGCGGCATTCCGGGCGGATAGTCAGTAGGCTTACCGTCATGAACGCACACTCGACGCTCGGGCCGCTCCGGTGAGGCTCCGCCGCAGCAACGCCTCCGGCCGCGGCTACCGACGCGTGCCCTCCGGTTCCGGGTTCAGCTACAAGGACCTGGACGGTTCCACCATTCCGCCCGGCGAGCTCCGGGACCGGCTGGAAGGCCTCGGCATCCCGCCGGCCTGGACGGACGTCTGGATCGCCCCCTACGAGAACGGGCACATCCAGGCCACGGGTGTGGATGCCGTCGGCCGCCGGCAGTACATTTACCACCCGACCTGGCGGGAGCGGAAGGACCGGGTGAAGTTCGACCGGTCGCTCCAGCTCGCCGAGACGCTGCCCTCCGCGCGGCGCGGGGTCACCCTGGACCTCCGGTCCGAGGGCCTCACCCGGGAGCGGGTGCTCGCGGCCGCCTTCCGGATGCTCGACAGCGGTTCGCTGCGGGTTGGCTCGGAGCGCTATACGAACGAAAACGGCAGCCACGGCCTCGCCACCCTGCTCTGCGCCCACGTCACCGTCCGCAAGGACGAGCTGCGCCTGACCTTCCCGGCCAAGAGCGGCAAGACCTGGGAGTCCCGCATCGACGACGCCGACCTGGCCGCCGTCGTCCGATCACTCAAGCGCCGCGGCGGCAACGCCCGCCTGCTTGCCTACAAGAATGGACGCAGCTGGCACCCCGTGACGAGCGCCGAGATCAACGAGTACGTCAAGGAGCGCACCGGCGGGGACTTCACCGCTAAGGACTTCCGGACCCTCCGGGGTACCGTCGCGGCCGCGGTGAGCCTGGCCAAGAGCGGTCCACAGCCGAAGGTCTCGGCACGGAAGCGGGCGGTGAGCCGGGCCATGGTGGACGCCTCCGCCGTCCTCGGCAATACGCCCTCGATCGCCCGCAAGAGCTATGTCGACCCGCGGCTGCTGGACCACTTCGCCGCGGGCGAGACCATCGACCCCAAGAGGCTGGACTCGGCCGAGTCGGAGATCCGCGCCCTGCTCTACCAGGAGGGCAACGTGGTGCCGCTGCGCTGAGCGCGCTTGGCGGGGGCGCCCGGTTCCGGGGGCTCAGGACTCGGCGTTGATGAACCCCACCACGATGGCTGTCCACCAGCAGGCCTGCGAGATGGCCAGGCAGGCCATCATGTGAATCCGCTGGCCGGTGGTGAGGGCGCCGAAGCGGGTGCCCGGGGGCAGGTGCGCCAAGCGGCGCATCAGCGGAATGAGCATGATCCCGTTGAGGCTCAGCACCAAGACGGCGGCGAGTTTCAGGTCCGTCATGGGGCTCGTCAGGTGCGGGCTCAGAAACGCCCCGGTGACCAGCATCCCGGCCAGGCCGCCCCAGATCAGCGGAGTGGCGGCGCCGTCGAGCCGGATGATCTCGGAGAGGGACCGGCGGCCGAGCAGCCAGAGGAAGCCGTGCCAGTCGACCAGGATGATTGCGCCGAAGGCGACCACCAGGGACATGACATGCAGGACGACGGCGAAGGTGTACGCCGGGGCGCCCACCCTGATGACCGTGGAGGCGCCAACCGAGAGCAGCCACACCACCGCGGCCGCGAACGACAGTCCGGCCACCAGGCGTCTGGTGGACCGCTCGGATTCGCGGCGCCGCCGCAGGGTGCGCCGGCTGACGGGAACATAACTCATCGCGGACCTCGCACGCCGCCGGGCCGAGCGGAGGGAAGGGTCCGGGGGCTGCCTCTACGATAGTCCCGCCGCGGAGTCGGGAACAGGGCCGCCGGGCCCGGCTACATCCGCCCGAAGCGGGCCCGGATCAGGGCGAACAGGCCGTAGGCGATGAAGCCGGCGCCGATGGCCAGCAGCAGGAACGGGCCGAACGGGTGATGCTGGAGGGCCTTCAGGCTCCCGTCCAGGCCGGTGGAGGAGGCGGGGTCATCGGTGACCTCCGCCATGACAAACAGCAGGCCGGTAAGGATCAGGGCCACGCCCTTCGCGACGTGCCCGGCCACGCCCAAACCGCTGATCAGGTGGCCGCGGTGGGTGCCCTCGAAGTGCCGCAGCTCCTCCTTGAACTTCTTCCCCAGCCCCTTGACCACGAAATATACGCCGATCCCGCCGACGGTTAGGCCCAGACCGATCAGCAGCGGGCCGCCGAGCGGGCGGCTCATCACGTCTTCGCTGAAGGCGGCCGTGGAATCACCCGAGTCGCTCCGGACCCCGATCGCGAAATTCGCAAAGGTCCAGCCCACGCTGCCGTAGGCCACGGCCAGGAACCCTGAGGAGACCAGCTTGCCTAGGCGCTCGCCGCGCGGCAGGTGCCGTGCCCGTAGGGTGGCCTCGCTGAGCTGCCACAATGAGAGGCCCGCGCAGCCGATAAACCCGGACCACATCACGGCCGGGCCCCACGGGTTGTCGGCAAGCTGCTCGATGGCGCCGGTGGGTTCGGCCTGGCCGGGCGCGCCCAGGACCAAGGCGACGGCGATCGCGCCGATGACGATGTGCAGCAGGGCCATCACCGCGAATCCCCAGCGGGCGACGACGTCGAGCGCCCGGCTGTTGGAGGCGGCCTCGGCCGCGTCAACGGCGTCGTCGAGTCCGCCGTCGACGTCCGGTGCCGTGCCGCCGCCACGCACCCAGTCCGTCTGCCGTTTCATGGGCCTGAGTTTACGCGCCGGGAGGGTGTGTCCCGGACGTTGACGCCAGTGGCCAGCCGGCGGTGAGCCCGGACTTCACACTTGTTGGTAAGTGTGCTTACTATGTGCTGGGGCATGGTTGATTCTTGGCCGTGCCGGCCCGGACCCGCAGACAGACGATAGGAAGCTCATCATGGCAGGAAACCTCGTTGCACGTTCCATTCACGATTTGACCGCAGGCGCCTGGTTTGGCGGCTCGCTGATGGGCGCCATCGGACTCAACGGTGCCACCGCGGAGGCCAAGGACCCGGCCGAGCGTACCCGTCTCTCCAGCCTGGGCTGGAAGAAGTGGGCCCCGTACCAGACCGCGGCCTTCGGCGCGCACTTCCTCTCCGGCCTGGCCATCATGTGGGAGAACAAGGGCCGGATGGCCAAGCAGGACGGCGTCACCCGGCTGAGCATCTACAAGTCCATCGTGACCGCCGCCGGTGCGGGCGTCACCCTCTACGCCGGCATGCAGGGCGCCAAGGTGGAGAAGCTCGCCGCCGAAGGTGCCGAGGGTGCCACCGAACCGAAGCCGGGCGCCTCCGAGGAACTCCGCTCCGCACAGCAGCAGCTGAAGATCCTGCAGTGGGCCATCCCGGTCTTCGCCGGGTGGGTCATTGTCCTCGGCGCCAAGCACGGCGAGATGCAGCGGCCGAAGAACGTCCTCAAGGGCCTGGGCCGCTCCTAGTCCTTCAGCAGCACGTTCGTTCCACGGCACCACCACGGCGGGGTCGGAACCGGCCCGGGAACCTTCCCGGCACCGGATCCGGCCCCGCCGTGCTGTGCCGGCAGGACGGACGTGCTTGGGGCCGCGGCTCAGGAAAAGAGAGCGGAGAGCGGTAGGGAGTGTCCCGGAACACCGTCGCGCGCCGCAATGGCGGCGAGGTAGCCGGCCGGAGCCGGAACCGCGGCGGCGAGCAGGCCGTCAACGGACGGATGCCCGGTGCCCGTGGCCTGCAACCGTGAAGCCGAGCCCGGCGCCTCAATACCGCCGGCGTCCACCAAGGACACCGTGGACGGGTCGAGTGCGAGGCCCAGGCCGGCGGCCTTGAGCACGGCCTCTTTCGCGACCCAGAGTGCTATCCGCGCTGTGCGCCGGATGACATCGCCGTGTAGTGAACTCTCCGGGGGTTGCGCCATTCCCGGCCCGGTCCGCTCCTCAGGCGCCAGGACGTAGTCGTCAAAGCCGGCAAAGAGGTCAGAGGGGATTCTTTCAATGTCCGCTCCCAGCTGCGTCCCGGCGGGTCCCGCCGCGGCCATGACAACGCCGTGGCTTCGGGACAGGCTCAGCTCCACGCCGGCGATGGACGGCTTGCCGTGTTCCGAACTGCCGCACCCGGCGCAACGCCGACTGACCGGCAGTCCTGCGGCCCCGCCCGGACTTAACCCCAACTGCCTGGCAGCCAGGAGCCGAAAGAGTGCATGCGATGCGGCGTAATCCAACCGGTCAGTTTCGTGTTTGAAGCGCAGCATTGACCGCTGTTCGTCGGGGGAGAGGAACGTCTCCAAACCGCCTGCCGGCTCCGCCGCCGCCTGGACCGCGGCGGCGGCCGCCGTGAGATAAACGGGGCCCGCGGCGCCACCGTCGGGCATTGTCACCGCTTGCTGATCCGGCGGTACTGCGCGATCGCCAGCGGGGCGAAGACGGCGATGATTGCCAGGCTGCACAGGACCGAGTAGAGCACCGCGTTATCCGCGGCCCATCCGCCGGGCGCCGCAAAACCTGCGGGGGCCGCGTTTCCGAAGAGCTCGCGGGCGGCCGTTGCCACAGCGGTCACCGGGTTCCACTCGGCGATGGCGCGCAAGGGTCCTGGAAGCGAGCTGACAGGGACGAAAGCGCCGGAAACGAACGTCACGGGGAACAGCCAGACCAGGCCCAGGCTTTGGGCGACCTCGACGCTCCGAGCGGTGAGGGCGATGACGGCGCCGATCCACGACACCGCGAAAGCGAACAGCAGGAGCAGGGCCAGTGCCGCGAGGGCGGAACCGGGGCCGGTGGTGATCCGCCAGCCGATCGCCAGCCCGCACAGCAGCGTCACGGCAACGGAGAGGACGCTGGTCGAGAGGTCGGAGGACGTGCGCCCCAGGATGACCGCCACGCGGGACATCGGCAACGAGCGGAACCTGTCGATCAGACCCAGTTGCAGGTCCTTGGCCAGGTAGACGGCCGTGAAGGACGCGTTGAACGTCAGCGTCTGGGCCAGGATTCCGCCGATCAGGTAGCTGCGGTACTGGTCTCCGCCAAGCGCCCCGCCAAAGACGAAGCCCAGCAGCAGGACGAACATCACGGGCTGCACAATGCCGGTGACCAGCGCCCCCGGGGTGCGCAGCACGTTGATCAGGTTGCGCCGGGCGATAACCGAGCTGTCCCGGGCGGCAGCGGCGATGGCACTCATGCGGACACCCCCGCCGTCTCGGAAATCCGGTCGGTGGCGGAGACCCCGCCCTCCGCCTGTCCCTGCCCGGTCAGCTGCAGGAAGACATCGTCCAGGGTGGGCCGGCGCAGGGCTGCCTCCTCGACGTGCACGGATTGGGCGTCGAGTTCGGAAAGAACGTGGACCAGCAGGCGGTGGCCGCCGGGGGCGGCGACGGAGATCCGCAGGTTCTGCGGGTCTTCCTCGGCCTTGGCGCCGGCGGCGCGGGACAGTACCGCGGCGGCAGCTTCGAGGTCCCCGGCGTTCCGCAGCACGACGTCGATTCGTTCCGTTCCGGCGCGCTGCTTCAGTTCGGAGGCCGTGCCCTCGGCGATCACGCTGCCGTGGTTGATCACGGCAATATGGTCCGCGAGGCGGTCCGCTTCCTCGAGGTACTGGGTTGTTAGCAGGACCGTGGTGCCGTCCGCGACGAGGCGGGACACCACATCCCAGGTGTCGAGGCGGCCGCGTGGGTCGAGGCCGGTGGTGGGTTCGTCGAGGACGACGACCTTGGGCCGGGCCACGATGGCCCCGGCCAGGTCCAGGCGGCGCCGCATTCCGCCCGAGAACGTCCCGGCACGTTTACCCGCGACGTCGTCAAGCCGGAAGTTGAGCAGCAACTCATGCGCCCGCGCCGAGGCCGAGCGATGACTCAGCCCGTACAACCGGCCCACCATGTGCAGGTTTTCGAAGGCCGTCAATTTTTCGTCCACCGCCGCGTACTGGCCGGACAGGCCGAGGTTACGGCGTACCTTGCCCGGTTCCTTGACGACCGAGTACCCGGCCACCCGTGCGTCTCCGCTGTCCGGGCTCAAAAGGGTGGTGAGGATCTTGACGGTGGTGGTCTTGCCGGAGCCATTCGGTCCCAGCAGGCCAAGCACCGTTCCCTCCCCGGCCCGCAGGGTGAGTCCGTCCAGGGCCTTGAAATTCCCGAAGCTCTTGCTGACGTTCTCGATCCGGATCACTGCGAAGCGGCGAGTTCGGCGACTTTACGCGGTGCCATGTCGGTCCACGTCCGGGACACGTAGTCCAGGCAGGCCTCACGGCTGTCCGGGCCGAACATGGTCACCCAGCCTTGCGGTACGGCCGCGAAGGCGGGCCAGAGGGAGTGCTGCTGGTACTCGTTCACGAGCACGGAGAACGTTGCGGACTTGTCATCGAAGGGGTTCGTCACGTCGACCTTTCCTGTCGGTTCTGTCGTTCGGACCGCCCCTCAACTGCATCAGGGGCATCATTGGTTATTCGGCTCGCGGGCCCAAGTGGATTGCCAGGGCGGGCATGATGGCGCTGAGAGCCCGGTCACTTAACAGCTGTGAATGGCGGTCATCCACCTCCACTTCGGTGATGTCCCCGGTGATGAAGGGCGCCCAGGCCGTGCTGTCCGGGGTCCCCGCAGGAATGTCGCGGGTGGCCCGAAAGAAGAGCAGGTCACCGTCGAACACGCCGGGCCGTCCGGTCCGAATGAGCCGCGCCAGCTCCGGGAAATTCGCCACCATCGCCTGGACGGATTCCAGCGGCACCGTGCCCAGCGGGTTGTCGTGCTCCCGGAGGATCTGGAGTGCGCGCGGCCCGTCCATGGCGGCACGGTCCTCATCCGAGAGCTCATAGCCCTGCGCGTCCAGGTAGCTGGCCCAAAGGGCCGGCCCTGTCCCGACGTCGGCGTTGTTCTCCACGTTGCCCGGGAAGGCATCCAGGATCGCCAGGAAGGCTACCTCATCGCCGAGCTCCTGCAGCCGGGTGGCCAAGCGGTGGACCAAGTGGCCGCCGAACGACCAGCCCATCAGGTGATACGGCCCCTCCGGCTGGACCGAGCGGATCCGGGCGATGTAGTCATCCGCCAGCTCGGTCAGGCTGCCGGCGTCCACCTGGTGTGTCCGTCCCGGCTCCATCCCGGGCATCTGCAGCCCGATCAACGGCCGTTCAGGGTCGAGATGGCCCAGCATTGAGGCGTAGCCCCAGCTGATGCCCGATGCCGGATGGACGGCGAAGAGCGGCAGCTTGGTCCCGCTGGTCCGCAAGGGCAGGAGCTGGCGCAGGCTTTCGGCCGTGCTCTCGGCGGCACCCTTCGATGCCTCCCGCAGCAGACCCTCGACCGTCGGTGCCCGGAACAGCGACTGGACCTGGAGATCCGTGCCGAGCGCCGCGTTAATCTTGGTGATCAGCGGCCGGGCCAGGAACGAGTGTCCGCCCAGTTCGAAGAACGACTCGTCGACACCCACCCGGTCAAGGGAGAGGACCTCCGCGAACACGCCGGCGACGGCTTTCTCCCGCGGTGTTCCCGCCGGGCGGCCGGCGGCCCGGACGCTGGTTCCGGGGTCAGGCAGCGCGGCGGTGTCGACCTTGCCGTGCGCGGTAAGGGGCACTTGGTCGATGACGACGACGGCGGCCGGCACCATGTAGTCCGGCAGGATCGCCTTGACGTAGGCGCGGGCAGTTGAGGCGAGCTCCGAGGCCTCGGCGCCCGAACCGTCCGGGACCACGTAGCCGACCAGGCGTGTGTCGGAACCGCCGGTCCCGACGGCCCGGACCACAGCCTGGCCGATACCGGGGGCGTGGCCCAGGGCGCGTTCGACCTCGCCGGGCTCCACGCGGAACCCGCGAATCTTCAGCTGGTCGTCGTTGCGGCCGCCGAAGACCAGTCGTCCGTCCGCGTGGCGGAAGACCAGGTCGCCGGTCCGGTACATGCGCTCGCCGCGGCCGGTGAAGGGGTCGGCGACGAAACGCTCCGCCGTCAGGTCCGGGCGCCCCCGGTAGCCACGGGCCAGCTGCGGTCCCGCGAGATACAGTTCGCCGGAAGCGCCGGGCATGACGTGCTGCAGCCGGTGGTCCAGGACGTACAGCCTGGTTCCGGCGGTGGGCGAGCCCAGCAGCGGCTCGGCGGAGTCGCCGACCCGGGCCAGCACCGTGTCCACGGTGGCTTCGGTGGGCCCGTAGAGGTTCCACGCGCGGACCCCGGGTGCGCCGCGAGCGTGCTCCAGAGGTCGGCGTCGAAGGCCTCGCCGCCGAGGGCCAGGCTGAACACGCCGCCCCGGGTGGCGTGGCTGTCGAGCAATTCCGCGAAGGCCGGTTCGGCCAGCAGTTGCCGGACGTAGCCCGGGGTGGTCTCCCACACCGAGACGCCGTGGCCGGAGAAGTAGCCCGCGAGTTGTTCCGGATCGCGCCGGGTCGGGTCGTCGATCATGTGCAGCTCGTGGCCCGCCACCATCCACAGGATCGGGTCCCACGAAGCGTCGAAGCCGACGCCGGTGGTGTGGGCGACCTTCTGCCGGCCTGAGACGCCCGACATCAGCGTGCCCCGGTGCGAGGACAGCAGGGCGGCGAGTGCGCCGTGGCTGACCTCGACGCCCTTGGGGCGGCCGGTGGAGCCGGAGGTGAACATGACGTAGGCCGTCTGCTCATGACCCACGTCGCGGAAGGCCGACAGGTCGTCGAGGTCCCCGGCCACATCCCCTTCGGCGAGATCCTCGAGCAGGAGCACCGAAGGCCGTCGCCGGAGGCCGGCCAGCAGCCGGTCTACCCGGTCGGCTTCGCCACGGGAGGTCAGCAGGACCGCCGGGGCACCGTCTTCGATGATGGCCGCGGCTCTTTCGTCGGGGTAATCGGTGTCGATCGGGTTGTAGATCGCGCCAGCGGCCAGCACCCCGAACATTCCCTCCACGGTCCCGGCAGAGCGCGGAAGCATCACGGACACGACGTCCCCGACGTCGACCCCCGCCGAGGTCAGGGCGGCGCCGATGCGGGTGGCGGAAGCAGTGAGGCTGGCATAGCTCAAGGCCCGGCCGTCGGCGACGAGCGCCGTTGACTGTGGGGTCGAACGGGCCGTCGCCTCGAGGGCCGCCAGCACTCCCAACCCGGCGCCGGCGTCATGCTCGGCACCGGCGGTGGCCCGCATCAGTTGCCCGGCCTCATCGTCGCTGACCAGCGGCAACAAGGCGACCGGCGAATCCGGGGACCCGCCTGCCAGTTCCGCGAAGCGAACGAACGCATCCGCCAGGCGCCGGGCGGTGTCCTCCTCGAACATGGCCGCGTTGTAGTCGAGGGTGGCGTTGAGTCCATCCCCGGGGGCTGGCCGGAACGTGAAGGAGAGATCGAACTTGGCTTCACCGGTCGGTGCCTCCGGCTCCGGGGTGACCCGCAGCCCGGGCAGTTCAGGGACGGACGGCGCCTCGCTGTCGACCGTCAGCATGGTCTGGAACAACGGGTGACGGCCCAGTTCACGCTCCGGGTTCACCGCTTCGACCAGCCGCTCGAACGGGACATCGTCGCGGTCAAAGGCGGCCAGGATGCTCTTCCTGGAGCGGGCCACCATGGTCCGCAGGCTGGGGTCGCCGGAGGCGTCCACGCGCAGCGGGAGGGTATTGACGAAGAACCCGACCAGATCCCGCAGGGCAGGGTCCGTCCGCCCCGCAGTAGGGGACCCGATCACCAGGTCATCACCGGCACCGGACCGGTGCAGGAAGCCGGCCAGGACGGCGTGAAGAGCCATGAACTGGCTGGCGTTGGCCGCGGCCGCCACCGCATTTATGGAAGCAGTAGCGGCGGGAGACAACCGGAAGGACAGCTGCCGTCCGGGCTGCCGGGCTTCCCGCGGCCGGCGGTGGTCGGCCGGCAGAGCAAGCTCGGCCGGTATGCCCGAAAGGTCCTCCTGGCAGCGGTCCAGCTTGGCCTGCAGGGCCGGACCAGAGAGTTGCTGGCCTTGCCATTGGGCGTAGTCGGCATACTGCAGCGGCAATGGCGCAGGCTCCGCCGCGGGAGTGCCGGCGAGGGCGGCCGCATAGCCGGCCGAGAGGTCCCTGGCCAGCGGAGCCAGGGAGGCGCCGTCGCTGGCGATATGGTGCATCACAAGGTGAAGAACCCACGTGCGGTCCTTGCTGTCGGCACTGGCCGGGCCGACGCGGATCAACCGGGCCCGCAGCGGGAGGTCGGACCGGACGTCAAAGCCTCGGCCCGCCTCCGCGGCGAGGAGGGCTTCCACCTCGGCGTCGGAACCGGCGTCGACCACCTCGAGGCTCATGGCTGCCGCAGCCGGGCCGTCGGGGGCCAGCACATGCTGCTCAGCGACCCCGCCGGTTTCCGGGTAGACGGTCCGGAGCACCTCATGCCGGCCAACGAGGGCGCGGACGGCAGCATCCAGCGCTGCCTCGTCGAGGCTGCCGGTGAGCCGGACCGCCAGCGAGATGTTGTAGTCAGCCGAGCCCGGATCCAGCTGGTTGAGGAACCACATCCGGGACTGCGCGGGGGACAGCGCGGGACGTTCGGGCCGGACAGAATCCGGCCCCGACAGCCAGTCGGCCAGGGACGTCCGGCCCGCGGACATCGGGCCGCCGTCGGTGCCCTCCGCCGGTCCGGAGGTGCCGTCCACCGCACCGGTCTGCCGGTGGACGGCGGAGAGCAACCCGGCGGGAGTCGGTTCGTTGAACAGGGTGCGCAGCGGCAAGTCGACGCCGAAAGCATCCCGGATGCCGCCCATCATGGCGACCGCCAGGAGGGAGTGGCCGCCGAGGGCAAAGAAGTCATCGGCCAGGGAGACCGTGTCCACGCCCAGGACACCGCCGAAGATTCCGCACATGGTGTGTTCGTCCGGCGTCGCCGGCGCCTCCCCGGCACCCGCGGTGGCCGTGGCCGCGGGGAGCGCCCTGCGGTCCAGCTTGCCGTGCGGCGTCAGTGGAATGGCCGGCAGGGGCATGAAGACGGCGGGGACCATGTAATCGGGCAGGCGGTCTCCGGCCAGCGCCCGCAGCTCCTCCGGCGCGGCGTGACCCGTGTAGTAAGCCACGATCCGGTGGGCCGGGACGCCGTCGGCAATCGCCACCGCCCGTTCCACCCCGGCGTGAGAGCGGAGCACGGCCTCGATCTCACCGAGCTCGACGCGGAAGCCGCGGACCTTGACCTGCTCGTCCGTACGGGACAGGAACTGCAGGTCACCGTCCGGCAGGCGGCGGACCAGGTCGCCGGTGCGGTACATGCGGCTGCCGTCGGCCGCGTAGGGGTTCGCCACAAACCTGGATGCCGTCTCAGCCGGGCGGCCGTCGTACCCCGGGCCATGCCCTCGCCGGCCAAATACAGTTCGCCCGGCACTCCCGCCGGGACAACCGCGAGGTACTGGTCCAGGACCAGTGTGTCCGTGCCTGCGATGCCGCGGCCAATAACCGGGACGTCCCCGCGAACCTCAGCCACCACCGAATCAACCGTGAATTCGGTGGGTCCGTAGAAGTTGTAGGCCATAACGCCCGGCGCGGCGGCCAGGGTGTTCCAGAGCTTGGCGGACACCGCTTCGCCGCCCAGTGCCAGAAGCAGGGGCTCGCTGCGCGGTTCCGTTAGCAGGCCGTAATGCACCAGTTGGTCGGCGTAGGAGGGGGTGGTTTCGAGCACGTCGATTCCGTGGTCCCGGCAGTAGGCGGCGAGCGCTTCGGGGTCGGTCCGGACCGCGTCATCGACCATGTGGAGTTCCGCTCCGGCGACCATCCAGAGCATGGGGTCCCACGCTGCGTCGAAGCCCAGGCCGGCGATGTGGGCCACCGACGTCCCTCCCGCCTGGGTCCCGAACCGCGGGGCGTACAGCGTCCGGTGATGGTGCCGGTACAGGTTGGCGAGGGCGCCGTGGGTGACGCTCACGCCCTTGGGCCGGCCGGTGGAGCCGGAGGTGTAGAGGACGTAGGCCAGATCGTCTCCGGTGGGGCGCCTGCTGGACAGGGCGTCGGAAGTCCCGGTTCCTGCGGTGATCAACTGGTCGACGGTGAGCACTCGGGCTCCGCCCCCGGCGGTTGTCGCGGCATCGGCGGTAGAGATCACGACGGCGGGGTCGCCGTCTTCGAGGATGATGCGGATCCGTTCCTGCGGGTAGGACAGGTCCACCGGAAGATAGACCGCTCCCGCGGAGAGGACGGCCAGCGCGGCCGCGGCAACGTCGCCGCTTCGCGGCAGCGCCACGGCTACCCGGTCGCCGGGTTCGACGCCTGCAGCGATCAGCCCCTTCGCGAGATCCTCAACCCGGTGGCCAAGCGCGGAGAAGGTGGTGCGGCCGGAGCCGGCGTATACCGCCGGGGCGTCGGGGGTCCGGGCAACGGTGGCACGGAAGGCCTCCACGATGGTCCCGCTGGCGGTGCCCGCGTCGTCCCCGCCGTCGTCCGTCATTGTCCGAAGACCCCGGGCCAGTGCCTGTGCGTGCTCGCCCGCGGACTGGATCCGGAGCCGGTCCAGGGTGATCTCCGGATCTGCGGCGAATTGGGTGAGTACGGCGAGTAAGCCGTCGGCCAGTCGCTGGGCGGTTTCGGCCTCGAACAGTGCCGGGTTATACGCGAGTGAACCGGCGATGGCGGGCGCCGGTTCCGCGGGGACACCCGGTTCCCCGGCCTCCTGGGCGGAGGAGGCGGCCGTTTCGGCCAGGTCCAGCAACAGGTCGAACTTGGCGCCGCCGGGTTCCTGGCTGAGATCCGCGCTCGCCTCCAAGCCGCGCATGGACAGCTCGGCGGCAGACGTGCCCTGCAGCGTCAGCATCACCTGGAAGAGCGGGTGACGGTGTTGCGAACGGGCCGGGTTGAGGTGCTCCACCACCCGCTCGAACGGTGCGTCCTGGTTGGCGTAGGCATGCAGGTTCGTGTAGCGGACACTCTCGACGAGTTCCGCGGCGCTCGGGTTCCCGGACGTGTTGGTCCTGAGCACCAGGGTGTTGACGAAGAAGCCCACCAGCTCATCGAGCTGGGTGTCGGTCCGGCCGGCCACGGGCGTACCCAACGGAAGGTCTTCCCCGGCACCGGACTTGGTCAGCAGGGCGGCGAAGGCCGCCTGCAGCACCATGAACAGGCTGGCGTTGTGGTCGCGGGCCAGCCGGTGGAGACCGGCCGCCGTCGCGGACGGAATCCGGACGGGCACGGACGCCGCAGCGGCCGAAGCACTGTTGCTGCCCCGGACCGAGTCGAACGGCAGGGTGAGTTCTTCCGGAGCACCGCGCAGTTCACGGGACCAAAACTCCAGCTGGCGGGAGATGGCGCTCGCGGGATCGTCTTCGCTGCCGAGCTCGTCGCGCTGCCACAGCGTGTAATCCACATATTGGACCGGAAGCGGCTCCAGACGGGCGCCATCGCCGGAGAGCACATCGTTGTAGGCGGCAGACAGGTCGTTCGCCAGAGGGGCCAGCGACCAGCCGTCCGCGGCGATGTGATGCAGGGTCAGGGCCAGGACATGCCGGTCCGGGGCCAGCTGGAAGAGCACCGCACGCACCGGCAGTTCCCGGCTGACGTCGAAGCCACGGCCGGTCTCCGCCCCAAGGGCAGCGGCGAGGTTGTCGTCGGAGCACTGCACGGCCAACAGGTCGACGTGGTGTCCGCCCGCGGGGAGGACGTCCTGGACCGGTTCGCCGTCAGCCAGGGGGAAGACAGTGCGAAGGGTTTCATGTCGGTCGGCCACCATGCTGAGGGCCCGTTCCAGGGCCGTCACGTCCAGGACGCCCCGAAGGTTAAGGACCACCGGGATGTTGTAGGCCGCGGATTCCGGGTCGAGCCGGTTCAGGAACCACAGCCGCCGCTGGGCAAAGGAGAGCGGCACAGCTGCCGGCCGGGCAACCGGGACCAGCGGGTGTGTGGAGGCAGTCCCGTCGTCCAGCGCCGCGGCGAGGGCCGCGACGGTGGGTTGTTCGAAAATGGTGCGCAGGGCAGGAGCGGTTCCGGTGCGGTCGCGCAGAAGCGCCGCCAGCCGGGTGGCCAGCAGCGAGTGGCCGCCCAGCTCGAAGAAGTCGTCCTCCAGGCCCACGGCGTCCAGGCCCAGGATTTCCTGAAAGGCGGCGGCTACGGTCCGTTCCTTCTCATTCCGGGGTGCGGAGACGGCGGTATCCCTCTCCGGCGCCGGAAGCGCGGCGGAGTCCAGTTTGCCGTTGGGGGTCAGCGGGATCGCCGGGATCTGCTGGATGGCGGTGGGGACCATGTAATCGGGCAGCAACCGGCGGGACTGCGTCCGCAGGACGGCGGTGTCGAGCTCGCTATTGGCGGTGACGTAGCCCTGGAGCTGGTCATAGCCGGCGCGGTTCTTGGTGACGGCCACGGCGGCGTGCTCCACGCCGTCGAGCCCGCGCAGGACTTCCTCGATCTCGGCGAGTTCGATCCGGAATCCGCGGATCTTGATCTGGGCGTCCATGCGTCCACGGAACTCCAGGGTCCCATCCGGAAGACGGCGGACGACGTCGCCCGTGCGGTACATCCGGGATCCGTCCGGAACGAACGGATCGGCCACGAAGCGCTCCGCACTGAGGCCAGGCTTGTCGAGGTAGCCGCGGGCCAGGTTCACGCCGGCAACGTAAAGTTCGCCGATGGCGTTGACCGGCACCGGGTTCAGTGCCGAGTCGAGAATGTAGTGCCGGGTGTTGGCGATGGATTCGCCGAGCGTCGGGTCGGTGCCGTCCTGCATGACAGCAGTGAGGGAGTCCACCGTCGTTTCGGTAGGACCGTAGAAGTTGTATGCCGTCAGGCCGTCTTTACTGCCGAGCGCGGCCCACAGGGCCGGATCGACGGCCTCTCCGCCCAGAGCCACCACTGACGGATGACCCGTCCGGTCGAAGAGGCCTTCGGCCAGCAGTGCCTTGGCGAAGGACGGCGTGGTCTCCAGCGAGTCGATGCCGGAGACGGTGAGGTACCTGCTGAGGGCTTCCGGGTCCCGGCGGGTCTGGTCGTCCACCAGGTGCAGTTCGTGGCCGGCGACCAGCCAGAGGATGGGATCCCAGGAGGCATCGAAGGACAAGCCTGCCGTATGCGCCACCCTGAGCTTGCGTCCCAGGCGCTCTTCGGCCGGGACGAAGATGCTTTCCCGGTGGGAGCTAAACAGGTTCAGCAGGGGCAGGTGCTCAACACCGACGCCCTTGGGACGGCCGGTGGAACCCGAGGTGAAGATGACGTAGGCGAGGTCCTGCTGGCCGGCGGCGGGTTGGGTGGCCGCGGCGTCCTTGCCGTCGAGGCAGGACTCCACCAGGGCAGAATCCAGCACCGTGACCGGCACCTCGGTGGAGATGGGTGCATGGCCCGAATCGTTGCCGGTGAAGGCGGAGCTCGTCAGCAGCCGCACCGGGGAAGCGTCTTCGAGCATGCCCTCCACCCGGCCGGCCGGGTACTCAGGGTCCAGGGGGAGGTAGGCTGCACCCGCTTTCAGGATGGCCAGGAGCGAAACAGGCACCATGACGCTTCGGTCCAGCCGCACGGCCACGGTTTCCCCCGGGCCCGCTCCGTGGCCGGACAGGAACCGGGCCAGTTGGTTGGAGCGGGCCTCCAACTCGCCGAAGCTGAGTTCGCCGTCGGGCGCGACGACGGCGGTGCGGGAGGCGTGCTCCCGGGCGTTCTTGCGGAACTCCTCCACGATCGTGTGGCCGGGCAGCGCGCTGCCCGTGGCCTCGCCGGCAGCAAGGAGCGATCGTTCTTCCTCGGCGGTCGTGACCGTGAGGGAAGCCAGCAGGGCGTCCGGCCCGGAGGCGACTTCTCCCAGCAGACGAAGGAAGCGGCGCAGATGCTCGCGGAGCCGTTCGCTGCTGTAAAGGTCAGCATTTGCCTCGAACTGGACGGTGGCCGGGGCTCCGGAGGACCCGCCGTCCAGGCCGTGGACCACGATCGAGAGGTCGTCGATGGGACCGGTGGAAAGGATGTGCATGGTGCCGCGGGCGGACCCGAAGCGGATGTCCTCAAGAACGGGCAGGATGTTGACCGAGGGGCCAAGGTACCCCGCCTGCACGTCGCGGTCCTCGAAGCGGTGGCGTTGGTGGATCAGGGCGCCTCGCAGTTTTGTTCCCATCGCGGCCGTCGCGTCCTTCACCGTCGAGGAAGGGTCGACCGCGAGCCGGAGGGGAAGAACGTTCGAGAGCATCGAGGGCGTGGACTTGGCCAGCTTTCCCCGGCGGGCGGTGACAGGCAGTGCGACAGAAACCTCGCGTTCGCCGGTGATCCGGTGCAGGTAGAGTGCGGCAGCCGTGAGCACCAGTGCCGGGGCAGATCCCGCGGCAGCCTGCAACGCGGCAGCCGTCGCCGCGGGCAGGGCTGAGGCCGCGCGAACCAGGGCCGAGGCGGTCCCGGAAGGACGCCCCGCGAGTCCGGTGGCTGCCGGGACGCCGTCGAGCTCGTCCCGCCAGTACTCACGGTCGCCGTCGGCAGCCGCGGAACCGGCGTAGCCTGCCTCCGCCGCGATCAGTTCCGGCAGCCCGTCGAAGGGTGAGCCGCCCTCGTCCGCAGCGCCGCCGGGACCGCTCCCCGCCAGTAGCGCGTTGTAAAGCTCGGCCACGCGCCGGAGGACCAGGACGGCGGAGTAACCGTCCATCACCACGTGGTGGACGCGCTGGTAGAAGAAGTACCGCTCGTCCGAGAGCCGGATGAGCTCGGTGTGCAGCAGATCCCCGCCGTCGGTGGTCCGGGGAAGCCCCAGATCGGAGTCCATCAGCATCCGCGCCTGGGTCTCCGGGTCCCCGGCGCCCCGGAGGTCCGTCACCTCCAGCAACGATCCGTCGCGCACCAGCGGACGCTGGTAGGGTCCGGCGTCGTCCTCGTCGAAGGCCATGTTCAAGGCGTCCGTCTCGGACACGGCAAGCCTGAGCGCCTCCTCCAGGACCGGCACGTCCACGGCGCCGAGGATCTCAACGAACTGCCCGATCTGGAACATGGGGTTCTCCGGCGCCAATTGCTGCGCGTACCAGATCCCGCGCTGCGCCGTGGTCAGCTCGAGCCGGTTCTTGGCATCATCGGACGTGGTGGTCAGGGGAGTCTTGGACATGTTCCTTCTCGGGTTGTCTGCGGGGCGAAGACATGCAGGGGCACGCCAGTAGGGCCCGCGCCGGGAGCTCAGGCAAAAGGGCTGTCGGCGGCCGCGGGCGGCCGCCGACAGATCAGGATGTGGGAGGGGTTACTGGAACTGGCCGAACTGGAACGGGCCCACCGGGCCGGTGCTGATTCCGCCGGTGGTGACCGGGGCGTTGACCAGGGGACCGGTAATCAGGGGGCCATCGATGATGCCGCCGTTGAGGATCCCGATGTCCTGAAGCAACCCGGAGCTGGTGCCGGGTCCGGAAATGACCGGTTGGCTCGCAGCGGCGGCTTCGGGCACGCTCGCCTGGGCGGGCATGGATGCGGCGGCGAAGGCGGTCAGCGCCAGGGCTGAGCCTGCTGCGACGCGGGTGGTGGTCTTAAGGATTTGTTCACGATGATCATCTCCAGTTACGTATCCGTATGGTTTCCACTCGCCAGATGGTGGCGTCAAAGGAATATTCGGAGCCGTGATGGAGCCGGATGGGATGCGGACAGCCCGGGCACCGGAGTCACCGCGAGGGAGCGCGGGTTGCCCGCGGACGCCCTAGCGCGGGTGGCGGGCGCTGAGCCGCTGCACGGCCAGGGCCAGCCAGAGCTGGACCCGGTCCGCGGTCTGTGCCGGGTCGTACCCCGTCAGGTCCGTGATCTGGGCCAGGCGGTAGCGCACCGTGTTCCGGTGCAGGGTCAGCTCCTCGGCCACCGCGGCCACGGAGCCGTTGTTGTTCAGGTAGCTCTCCAGCGTTGTCATCAGTTCCGCCCCGTGCGCGGCGTCGAACTGACGGAGCGGGTTGAGCGATTCGTTGGCCATGTCCGCCAGCGGGACATCCTCGCTGGCCAGCAGCAGCGAGGTCAGGCTCAGCCGTTCGGGTTCGTTGACCGGAAGGCCGTGGCTGGCAGCCTCGCGGGCCTCGAAGTAGCTCCAGCGGAGCCCGTTCGGTTTGGTGTATGCCCCGCCCAGTCCGATCGTGGCGTGGATGCCGGCCTCGGCCAGGTGGTCGCTGAGGTTGCGGGCCAGGGCGCTGGCGCCGCTGCCGTCGTCGGCGACCACCACCACCAGGTCCTTGCCCACGACGGCGGTCACGGCGGCGCGCAGCGGCTGGGGCAGCGAGGAACTCCCCAGCTGCTTGGCGTGGGCAGGCGATTCGGCCAGCAGCACCACGTTCTTGCGGGTGCTGTCGACGCCGATCCCGGCGAGCCGGCGGGCGGCCTCGGTGGGTTCGAGCGTGCCGTGGATGACGTCCTCCAGCACCTGCCCGGCGAGGGCCGCTGCGCCTGCCGCTGCTTGACCATGTTGTTCAGTTCGACGCTGATCAGGTTCTGGGCGTAGCCGATGATTCCGGTGTCCTCGAAGGGCTGCTTCACCCACAGGGTGCAGGCATCCCGGCGCCCGGTGGGGATCGGGTAGGACGCCCAGCCGTCGGTGCTGGGGGAGGAGCCGCCCGGGGCGCTGTTGTACAGTTCCGCGGTGAACTGGGTCAGGATTAGGTCGGTGCGCAGCATCGTCCCGAGGTGCTTGAGGAGTTCGCCCAGCCCGCCGCCGGTGAGCAGCGCCCGGGCCAGGATCTGGTGCCCGGCAATGAGCCGCTCCAGCTTGGCGTAGTGGTCCGCGGACTGGGCGTCCGCCACCAGCTTGCCGATGGCGATGAACGGCGTCTCGTAGGGAACCTCCACCACCGGAAGCCCCCAACGGTTGGCCTCTGCCACCAGGGCCGGCGGCACCGTCTCGTGGGTGAGGCCGACGCCGAAGCCGATCCCCACCGCGCCGGCCCGCTGCACCTGCCGCACGAAGCGGCGCTGCTCCGGGGCGGACCGGAGCCGCATCCCCGTGGTGAGGACCAGTTCCCCGCCGTTGAGGAAGCGCTGCGGGTCCTCCTGCTCGGTTACCGCCACCCAGTGGATGTCCTGGTGCCAGGTGGTCTCGGCCAGACCGGCCTTCGTCAGCCGCAGGGACGGAACCCCCAGCAGTGCGGCGAGAGAAATTGCCATGGATTCAGGATAGCCGCGTGCTGGTCAGGCGCACTAAAGCGCCGCCGGGCCGGTGTGCAGCTGCCTATTCCGCCCCCAAGGACCCTGACATAGGCTCGGAGCAGTCACCGATCCCCTCATCCCTGCCTGACCCAGGCCAGCACGAAAGAGGTTGTACACCGTGGTTCAAACCTTGCAGAACTTCATCAACGGCGAGTTCGTCACGCCCGCCGGCACCGGCCTGCTGGACATCGTCAACCCCGCCACCGGCGAGGTAGTGGCGAAGTCCCCGATCTCCGTCGAGGCCGACGTCGACGCCGCCATGACCGCCGCGAAGGACGCCTTCGCCAGCTGGAAGCACGTCACCCCGGGCCAGCGCCAGCTGATGCTGCTCAAGCTCGCCGACGCCGTCGAGGCCAACAGCGACGAGCTCGTCGAGGCCCAGCACCGCAACACCGGCCAGGTCCGCTCCCTGATCGCCGCAGAGGAAGTCGCCGCCGGCGCGGACCAGCTCCGCTTCTTCGCAGGGGCCGCCCGTCTCCTCGAGGGCAAGTCCGCCGGTGAGTACCTGGAAGGCCACACCTCCTTCATCCGCCGCGAACCGATCGGCGTCGTCGCCCAGGTCGCCCCGTGGAACTACCCCTTCCTGATGGCCATCTGGAAGATCGGCCCGGCCCTGGCCGCCGGCAACACCGTGGTGCTCAAGCCCTCCGACACCACCCCGGAATCCACCCTGGTCCTGGCCCGCCTCGCCGGCGAAATCCTCCCCGCCGGGGTGCTCAACGTGGTCCTCGGCACCGGCGAGACCGGCGCCATGATGGTTGAGCACAAGGTCCCGGGCCTGGTCTCCATCACCGGCTCCGTCCGCGCCGGCATCGCCGTCGCCTCGGGCGCCGCGAAGGGCCTCAAGCGCGCCCACCTGGAACTCGGCGGCAAGGCCCCCGCGATCGTCTTCAAGGACGCGGACATCAAGAAGAGCGCCGCGGCGATCGCCGAGTTCGCCTTCTTCAACGCCGGCCAGGACTGCACCGCCATCACCCGCGTGCTGGTCGAGGATTCCGTCCACGACGACGTCGTGGCTGCCATGGTGGAGCACACCAAGACCCTGCACACGGGCTCGCAGAACGACGAAGACAACTACTTCGGCCCGCTGAACAACGTCAACCACTTCAACGCGGTCACCTCCGTGGTGGAGAACCTGCCGGAGAACTGCCGGATCGAAACCGGCGGCCACCGCGCCGGTGACAAGGGCTTCTTCTTCGAGCCCACCATCATCACCGGTGCCAAGCAGACCGACGACATCGTGCAGAAGGAAACCTTCGGCCCGGTCATCACCGTGCAGAAGTTCAGCAGCGAAGCCGAAGCGATCGAGCTGGCCAACGACGTCGACTACGCCCTGGCCTCCAGCGTCTGGACCACGGACCACGGCACCGCGATGCGCGTCAGCCGCGACCTGGACTTCGGCGCGGTCTGGATCAACACCCACATCCTGCTCACCGCCGAGATGCCGCACGGCGGCTTCAAGCAGTCCGGCTACGGCAAGGACCTCTCGATGTACGGCGTCGAGGACTACACCCGGATCAAGCACGTGATGAGTGCATTGGATGCATAACGCTGATGCATAACGCCAATGCATAACGCCAATGCATAACGCAGTCGCATAACGCAGGCTCCTGCCGACCACTTCACCCTGAGAAAGGCCCCGCCATGACCACCACCGCCAACGAACTCACCTACCGCCTGGAGCAGAAGCGCCGCGTGCAGGCCGACTTCCCCGGTCCCAAGTCCGTCGCCCTGACCGAGCGCCGCAAGGCCGTCGTCGCCTCCGGCGTCGCGTCCAGCGTCCCGGTCTACGTCGCAGACGCCGACGGCGGCATCATCCAGGACGTTGACGGCAACTCCTTCATCGACCTCGGCTCCGGCATCGCCGTCACCAGCGTGGGCGCGTCCGATCCCGCCGTCGTCGGCGCCGTGAAGGAGGCCGTGGAGCACTTCACCCACACCTGCTTCATGGTCACCCCCTACGAGGGCTACGTCGCCGTCGCCGAGCAGCTGAACCGGCTCACCCCGGGCGACCACGAGAAGCGCACCGTGCTGTTCAACTCCGGCGCCGAAGCCGTCGAGAATGCCGTCAAGGTGGCCCGCCTCGCCACCGGCCGCGACGCCGTCGTCGCCTTCGACCACGCCTACCACGGCCGCACCAACCTGACCATGGCGCTGACCGCCAAGGCCATGCCGTACAAGACCAACTTCGGCCCGTTCGCGCCGGAGGTCTACCGGATGCCGATGAGCTACCCGTTCCGCGAGGAGAACCCGCAGATCACCGGTGCCGAGGCCGCCAAGCGCGCTATCACCATGATCGAGAAGCAGATCGGCGGCGAGTCCGTGGCCGCGATCATCATCGAGCCGATCCAGGGCGAGGGCGGCTTCATCGTTCCCGCCGAGGGCTTCCTGCCGGCCCTGGCCGCCTGGGCCAAGGATAAGGGCATCGTCTTCATCGCCGATGAGGTCCAGTCCGGCTTCTGCCGCACCGGCGAATGGTTCGCCGTGAACCACGAGGGTGTCGTTCCGGACATCATCACCATGGCCAAGGGCATCGCCGGCGGCATGCCGCTCTCCGCGATCACCGGCCGCGCGGACCTCCTCGACGCCGTCCACCCGGGCGGCCTCGGCGGCACCTACGGCGGCAACCCCGTGGCCTGCGCCGCGGCACTGGCCGCGATCGGCTCGATGGAGCAGTACGACCTGAACGCCCGCGCCCGCCGGATCGAGGAGCTCGCCACCGGCAAGCTGCGTGAGCTCGCCGCCGAACTCGGCGAGGGGTCCGTGGTCGGCGACATCCGCGGCCGCGGCGCCATGCTCGCCGTCGAACTGGTCCAGCAGGGTTCCAAGGAGCCCAACCCGGAGCTGACCAAGGCCGTCGCCGCCGCCTGCCTCAAGGAGGGCGTCATCATCCTCACCTGTGGCACCTACGGCAACGTCATCCGCCTGCTCCCGCCGCTGGTCATCAGCGACGAACTGCTCACCGACGGTCTGGAGGTCCTCGCGGCCGCCATCAAGGCCCACGCCTGAGCGCTAACCCCCGGCGTCCCGCAGGGATGGACACGGCGAGGCCGCGGACCCATGGTCCGCGGCCTCGCCGCGTGTGAGCGCTGCTTCACGCCGCGTTCTCACCGCCTGGATTGGCGGGTTCCCCGCTCCGGACTACAGGGAACCGGCGTCGAGCTGGATGGCCACCACGTAGAGATGGCGTCCCTGCTCGATCTTCTCCACTTCGTAGACCCGTACCTTGGTCTGCGGGGCCGGCGTCCCGGGCCGGCCCACGCCGAGGCCATAACTGAGGACGCCCTCGAAGTCCCCGGCGGCGGCGTAGCTGGTGAGGGCGCGGTAGCCGATGGCGGGGGCCGGGCTCTCCGTAATGGTGCTCGCCGTCCCGTCCGCGGTGTGCGCCTGGGCGCCACGGAAAACGACCTTAAGGATGGCCCCGGTCCCTGGCATGGGGATGAGGTTGCCGCTGCCATCGGCCCGCAGTTCCGGAACGAAGGAGATCTCGTATCCAGGGAACGCCCCGGTGAAACGGAAGCTCAGCTGGTCGTAGGGCGGCGTGCCGGCGGGGTGCTGGCCAGCTCCGATGGTGAAGAGCGCGGGCAACGGCTCTGCGGGCGGAGGCGCGAGCGGAACCGGATTCTGATGGGCGGTCCGGAACGGTGCGTCGGCGGAAGGGACGGCCCAGTCGTGCGTGACGGTCGAGGAAATGACCCGGTCTCCGTTGGCGGCTGGAGACGTTTCGTCGGCGTCCGCCGGCGGGGTGGCCTCGGCGGATGAGCCGTTGCCGGCCGGGGCCGTTGTGGCCGCGCCTGATGACCCGGGGGAGGACGCGGATGCGGAACCGGCAGCCGTGGCAGATCCGGAACCGGTCGCTGAGGCTGAGGCGGAGGCGGAAGGCTGCGGCGGGGACGGGGAGCACCCGGCGGCCGCTACCAGCAGCAGCACTGCCGCCAGACCCGTGCGCCCTGCCACGAACCCCTTGAATGCAATACCGGCCATGATGGGCTCCCCTCTGCGACTTCAGGGTACCTACGCCACGACGCGCCGCCCGAGGGTCCAAAGTCACCACCCCCATCCGCGCATTGCTGGGCTAGAGTCGTGCCAACACTGCAGGAATGCAGGCCGGCCAGCGCGGCCCGGAATCCCGGGCGGATGCCCGGTCCTGCCCGGACCCACAAGGGGTACACATGCGATACATCGTCGGCTACACCCCCAACGACCGCGGCGCTGACGCCGTCGCCCTCGCCTCCGCCATGGCCCGGGCGCAGGGCGCCCACCTGGACCTGGTCCACGTGGTGGACCGCAATACCCCGTACGTGGCGCTGAACCCGCAGGGCAACCGCGTCAGCGCCGCGGAACAGTCGGTGCTCACGGCGGAGCGGCAGGGCCTGGCCCTTGTCCCGGAGGGGCTGCAGGCCCGCTTCCACGTCCGGCAGGCGGAGTCCTTCGCCGCCGGACTGATCGACGCCGCGAAGGAATACCGGGCCGGCCTGATCGTGGTGGGCGCCGCGGGCAACGGCCTGTTCAAGCGGTTCAGCATCGGCAGCGTGGCCAACGCCTTGCTGCACGCCTCCCCGGTTCCGGTGGCGCTCGCCCCCGCGGTTACCGGCGTACCGAACCGGTCAGCCGCCTCACCCTCGCGGTGGGCCAGCGCACCGGCGCGGAGGCGGCGATCGACGTCGCCATCGAATCGGCCGAACGGCGCGGCGTGCCGCTGCGGCTGGTCTCCCTGGTGGAACTGGACGCCGAGGGCGACGGCGGCGAGAACGTCAACGCGGCCCACGTCCACGCCAACACGGTCCTGCGGGCGGCCGCCGAACGGCTGCCGGAAGGCCACCACGTCAGCGTCGAGGTCGCCCACGGCCGGACGATCGAGGAAGCCATCGACGACCTCGAGTGGGACGATGCCGAAATCATGATCGTCGGGTCCTCTCGGCTGGCGGAGAAGAACAAGCTGTTCCTCGGCAGCACGGCCAACAAGGTACTGCGGGCCCTGCCGGTTCCGATGGTCGTGGTCCCGCGGGACTACGTCCGGATCGACAGCAGCCCGGAGGACTGACTCAGGACCAGGAATAACTACTCGGAGGCTCTGGAAGCTACCACGTAGATTTGTCGCTGTTCTGGGCAGTCGTCCACCGATGTAGAGATGGAATTCACTTGGCTGCCCGGGTTGTTGGGGCCGGGGGAGCCATGAGGCTGTTTCGTACCGGGTACATCTCTCTCAGAACACGTAGTTTTCCGTTCACATACCCAGTATTTTCGAGTAATTACCACTCGTGTCACACCTAGGGCGGGGTCGTAGGTTGGTTGTCGAGCCACTAGCCCGTTATGTAGGAGGCGCAAAATGGTTCTCAAGAACGAGTTTTCCCCGGCGGCTGACTTCGTTGAACAAACCTCGGGGGTACCACTAGGACAGATGCAGCCGTCCGCCACCCATTCATCGGACCCTAGCCCCAGTAGTCCGATTCGCGAATTGAGTCTGTCTCGCCCGCCCGCCGCGCCAGCATCGAGCCTCCGTCGGTCGCCCGTTGATTTGGAAATCGTCATTCCCGCATTGAATGAGGCGAACCGAATATCGCTAACACTCCGTCAGACCATGGAATTCTTGGAGTTCCAAGCCTGGAGCTCCCGCATCGTGGTGGTAGACAACGGCAGCGTAGACGACACCGGTGTGGTGGTCGGAAGTTTCGCTCGCAATTGCCAGGGGCCGGTACCAGTCGTTCTGGTGGGCTGTTCTTCACCTGGAAAAGGCGCCGCCGTCAGGAGGGGGCTGCTTAGCGGCACATCTAGATTCACCGGCTTCTTCGATGCGGATCTAGCGACTCCCGTTGAGACCCTCGACATCGTCATGAAGTGCTTAGCAGACGGGGCTGGCGCAGTCATAGCTTCGCGCCATGCGGCAGGTTCCACGTTCGTGCGGCCGCAGCACCTCACACGGCGCCTCGGCGGAGGAGCATTTCGAATGCTGACGAGAGACATGGTCCATGGCGTCACGGACACTCAATGCGGTTTTAAGTTCTTTGAGCGGGGAGCAGTCACCCGCGCGTTGGTGCAATGCCGAACATTGGGTTTTGCCTTTGACGTCGAACTTCTACAACGGCTTCAACACAATGGGGACCGCATCGTTGAGATTCCGGTCGCTTGGACCGACGGCACGGGGTCCACCTTTCATCCGCTTCGAGACGGAATTGCGAGCTTCGCATCTGTCGTGCAAATGCATCGGTAGCGACCATGACGCAAGAATCCTTAGCAAGGTCCCTCTCCGGATTCGCCAGCAAGCATATCCTCGTTCTCAACTGGCGGGACATCCATCACTCCCAAGCGGGCGGAGCCGAGCAATTCATGCATCAAATTTCGCGGCGTTGGGTCGAAGCCGGGGTGAACGTCAGTTGGCTGACGAGCCGTGAGCTGAACCAGCCAGCGAAAGAGTCAATTGACGGCGTCGCCATTTACCGCGCTGGCGGGCAGCTGTCCGTCTACACGCAGGTTGCGCTGAGGATCCTGCGAATGAGAGGGACATTCGACGCAGTTGTGGACTGTCAGAATGGCATCCCTTTTTCTCCCCTTGTTCGTGCCCAAGGGCATACCAGTGGTTCAACTTGTTCACCATGTACACCAGGACCAATTCGACACCAGATTCTCGAGGCCAATGGCGGCGCTGGGACGCTATCTGGAGGGTACTGTGTCGCAGGCCGTTTACGGGGCCCGAACCATAGCTGCCGTTTCCCCGTCAACCAGGCTCGAGCTTCGTCGGCTTGGCGTTCGGGGCCCCATCGAGATTGTCCCCAACGGAACCATCGATGTCCCGGGGAGGGTCGGCCCCCGCAATCCCGATCCAACTATTACTGTCGTGAGCCGGCTCGTGCCACACAAGCGCATCGACATCTTGCTAGGCCAAGTGGCGGTTGCGGCAACAGCCATCCCGCGCTTGCGGGTTGAAATAGTCGGCAGCGGCCCCGAGCATGCCCGTCTGGAACGTCTGTCAATGGATCTCGGCCTAGCTTCACTCGTGACATTCCACGGATACCAGCCGGACCAAGTAAGGAATGCCCTCCTCAACCGCGCCTGGCTGACTGTGTGTACGTCAGACGCCGAGGGGTGGGGCTGCTCCATCATCGAGGCGGCAGCTTGGGGCGTTCCCTGCGTTGCCCTCAGAGTTGCGGGCATTCGCGACTCCGTAGTCGACGGACGCACCGGCTGGCTGGTGGATTCACCCAAGGAACTAGGGGCAAGTTTGCTTTCTGCGGTGGCTGCGATATCCGACGCAAGAGTCCGTAGTTCCATCTCCAGTGCGTGCCAGGATTGGGCGAGGTGCTTCAGTTGGGAGCGGAGCGCGGAGCTGCTCGCGGGCGTACTTCTTGACGAGCAAGGGGCGCCCGGTCGACGGAGGTTTGCCCTCGACCGTTCAGGGATCCAGTCCGACATGTCGACAGTTGCGCGGTTCGTGCGGCCCGAAGGTGCAGACTTAGGTGGCCTATTGCGGGGTACTGACGAGATGGCGGAGCGTGGCGGAATCGTGTCGGCCTTACTAAAAGGCCGCGATGAATTTGAGGCTTCGGCCCTCATAAGGCGACTCGGCGTGACGCAGGCAGAGATGTGGGCAGCCAGTCGCTGCGACCTGCTCGCCGGTCCTTCGAGTGGCTTTGGTCTCTGGACCCGGCCGGACTTGGACCAAAAAGGCTAAAAATGGATAGCAGCCCGGACGTTGGAGCCCAGGACCCGGCCGCAATCGCCGATATTGGGAGGGTCAGGGACTACAAGATCGCGGCCCACAGCGGCCTGTTATCGATCTCCGCAGCGGTGGTCGGGCTCCTCAGCTACGGCTGTACATTGCTGCTTGCCAATATGCTCAGCGCGGGCGAATACAGCCAGTTCGCCGCGGCACAAATGCTCTTGGGAATCGTCGGAATTGTCGCCTCCGCGTTAGTTCCACTGCCCCTGTCGCATATTGTGGCCACCCACGCCCAAGGTTCCACGGGCCGCCGGGAGGGTATTGCGTTTGCTTTCTTTGTCTCAGTCATTGCGGGGACTCTTTCGGCAATCCTGGCCAGCGGTGTGACGCTGGCTTTTGCGGGTCCTGCAATGGCTGGAGCTGTCGCCTTCGCCGCGATGTTGCTCTTTACCGTCGCCGCACCTGCTGGATGGTTGCAGGGAGAGCTCCATTTCATGCGGTACGCCGTCATATCCATCGGAGAGGTCGCCGTACGCTTCTTATTCAGTTTTTGTGTGGCCGTTTTCTCCTGGGGTGCCGTTGGGGGCATTCTCGGCTTCGCAGTCGGGGCGCTCGTTCTGTTCGCAATCCCGCTCGGGTTCTATCGGGATGTGAAATGGTCCCCCCAGGTCCTCCACCACAGGTGGCGGTGGACTGAGACCGGCGATATTGCTCTAACCTTGTGCGTCGTTTCCGTTCTGGTGGGGGCGGACGTCGTCATCGTGGCGTTCCTCGACAGAGGGTCACCGGCAACAGCTGGTTTCCAAGCGCTTTCAACTATCGCGAAGGGGCCCGTCTATGTTGCGGCCGGGACGGCGCTCGTTGCGTTTCCCCTCCTGCGCGCACCCCGGATTCCCGACAGCGAAGTGCTCCGATCAGCTTTGAGATCTTTTGTTCAACTGGCCGGAGTAGCTTTTGTAGTCATTTCAACCGCTCCGCACTCACTCGTAGGTATCATTTTCCCGGCACGCTACCACGACTCCCTCGACCTGCTGCCATGGCTGGGGCTAGCGGGCATCGGGTATGCCGCACTCACAGTGTTTGCCACGGTACTGCTGGCCCTCAAGGCTTACAGCCGTTGTAAATGGGGGCTCGTCGTCGCTTCTACTCTTATGACCGGGGGAATACTGCTTGGCTGGCAGCTTGCCGACGTCAGCGGCATAGCAGTAGGTTGCGCGATCGGCTCGGTACTGGCTGGATCGGTCCTTGCCACAATGATGTCGCCGTTCCTCCCGGTAGGGGAGGGGATGGCTGCCCTGAAGGGCGCAGTATTAATTGTCTCGATCGGTTCGGTTCTAGCCTTCGCGAGCCTCTGGCCGCTGCTGTGGTCCGTACTAGCCGCGGGTCTAGGCCTTGGCGTCCTCCTATATCAGCGCGGAAATATTTCCGGGCATCAGAGCCTCGTCTCCTATGGAAGACGCCTGGCTTCCTCATTTCAAGCCACCCGAGGCCCGGCGGGCTTCCCGACTCCACGCTTGACCGCCGGGTGGAAGACCGGTTCCTGGCTAGGGCCTGCAGCGTCTTCGAGGGCCAGCAGGGCAATAGATGCAAAGTGTGAGGGTGCGAGACGTGTGCCTGCTTTCGGGGTGGAACATCGGCCCACAATGTCCGCTGCCGTCATGCTTCGGCCAATGAACAAGACGACATCGCTCGCGCTCTTCTTAGCTATCGCGGGAGTTGCCTTTGCCATCCGGGGCGTAGGGCTGACCCGGTCCTTCGAGTTATGGGCTGATGAAATGCTTTATGCCAGCCTCGGGTTGTCTGTCAGCAACGGTCAGCTCCCTAATCTTCCGGATGGTCCCTTCTTTCTTCACCCCCAGGATTCTTCTTGTTGGAGGGTGCCGCTGATCGGGTGTTTGGGATCTCAGGGACTGCAATCGACGTGGTGATGGAGCTGCGGTGGCTTAACGCGGCGGCCGGCGCAATCTCAGTGGCGTTGGCATACTTTTTGGTCAGGAGGGTTGGCAGCGCAGCCACGGCATGGGGAGCCACGGTCGTTCTTGCCTTCGATCCCTTTGTCCTTCGTAACAATAGCCACCTCTTCCTAGAATCTTCCGGGATGGCCTGCGTACTTGCGGCGTTGCTTCTCGTAGTAATCCAGATTCAGGCGCCCCGCGGAAGGCATAGTGTCCCCTCGTTCGCCGCCGCCGGGCTGCTAATGGGGTACTCAGTTCTCACAAAAGATTTCTTCGCCCTCAGCACACTTTTGCCCGTGGGACTGGCTTTTCTTTGGAAGCGGACTCTCAGCCGCCGAGAAGCCCTGGTACTTGGTGCTGGAACCGTTATTCCGTACGCCTCGTATCTTGTAGTTCTCTGGGCCCAGGGGTTTTCTATGGATTGGATTGTCGCGAAAACGAGTGGAGCGCAGCGTCTGGTTGGCATGGATAAGAGCACGGGTTTCAACGCTGCGGGATCTCCCGACCTCATGTCGCGCCTGCTCGACCAGTTGCAGCACTTCGGCACGAGCTACGTCTTGTTAGGGCTTTGTCCACTTGCGGCGGCCTTTGCGTGCTTCTGTGCACGTCGTGAGCGGAGACTCACGGGACTGGTCGGGTTGGTACTCGGTCTCTACGGAGCCTATAGTGCGGCTTTTGGCACCTTTGAAGAGCAGTACGGCTACGGCGTCATCGTGACCTCTGTGCTGGTCGTCGCGGTCATGACGTCTGAATTCATGGAACGACACCCGCGGTACCGCCGCCCGGTCAATGCCTTTGGCATTGCTTTGCTCGTGGTTACATTCCTGCTGGGTATCCGGGCTGAAAGCATCACCGACAACGGCTACGCCACAGCGCTCGAATGGGTGCGGAGTCATCTCCCCTCCGATGCGAGGGTAAGCGTTACCAACAGCACTGGGGAACTTGCTTTCTCCGACGATCCACGTTTCGGTGTGTGGCCCTCGGCCCCATTGATGTACGCCAACGGCGTCCGCTACATGCTTACGCAGTCGCTTCCAACCAGCCAGGGCTACGGGTACGCCCAACCGGGGATGCTGCGGTGGCTGGCAAGCAATGCGACGCCGGTGTTCAGGACGGACGGGCCGACAAATGGTGCTACGACGATATGGATGATCAACCCGATCGCGCTCCAAAAAGCAGCCCAGGAAGGGATCGGAGCACCTGCCGGAACGTACGAGACCGAACGCTAGGGGGAAAAAATCCAATGCGAGGCCGTATGCATGACACTAAAGTGACAGCCCAACGTAGACCGTTTGGTGGGCCTGCGACGGGCAAGGTGCTAAGAATATTGCACTTGGGATTTGAGGACCCGCATATGCCCGGCGCCGGCGGCGGCTCTGTCCGAACGCACGAAATCAACAGGCGCCTGGCCGCGAGGGGACACGAGGTGACCGTCCTGACCACACGTTATCCGGGGTGGATTGTGCGGATTCAGGACGGCGTGCTCTACGTGCCTATCGGGTTCGGCAAGGGCGCATCACGTCTCACACGACTTCTCGGCTATGTCATCTGCCTGCCGGTCGAAACCTGGAAGCGTCGTCGGATGGCTGACCTCGTCGTGGAGGACTTCTTTGCGCCGTTCTCCACGGTGGCGTCACCCCTGTGGACGAGAATGCCGACCATTGGCGTTGTGCAGTGGCTGCACGCCGTCGAAAAATCAAAGCAGTATAAGCTGCCGTTTCACTTGATACAACGGGTCGGAGTTCGCCAGCACCAGCGCCTCATAGCCGTCTCGCAGGACACGGCGGACAACTTGCTGGAAATGAACCCCGGCGCTCGGGTTAGGGTCATTGGCAATGGCGTCGACCGTCAAGCCTTTGAGATTCCGCCCCGTCCGGGGAAAGACATCGTTTGTATCGGGCGCCTCGAATTCATCGGGAAAGGAATAGACCTGCTCCTGGCGGCATGGGCAGAGGCTGCCCCGTTCGTCGACGGGGACTTGGTGATAGCGGGGTCCGGACCAGACGCGGAAAAGTGCAGGCGTTTAGTAAAGGAATCCAGCGTGTCCCACCGCGTGCATTTCATCGGCTGGATCGCAGGCTCGGCCAAGTTTGAACTTCTTAACTCAGCGCGATTGGTCGTTGTTCCGTCGAGAATGGAAACGTTCGGCCTTGTGGTGCTCGAAGCTCTGGCGTGCAGCACCCCGGTGGTTGCCTTCGCGATCCCGTCGTTCAACGAAGTCTTACCGCACGGCTGCGGGTGGCTGGTTCGGCCGTTCGAAATTAAAGCCCTCGCCCGGGAGATTATCCAGAGGTACGGTGCGATTGAGGAATTAGCTGCAGCCGGGGCGGAGGGACGCAAATTCGCTGCCACTTTCGATTGGGATCGGCTGGCAGTGCTGCAAGAAGGGGAGTATCTCGCTACCGTCGCCGAGACGCCGGGGGCGTTGGCAGAGGTGGTGTGTATGCCTCGGCAGGAGCGGCAATTGTGACGGCGCCCGCGTCCCGGCGTGTTGCAGATTTGTTGGCGATCGATGGGCCTTGGCTATTCCTTTCCGCGCACCTCGACGACGCGGTGTTGTCCTGCGGCGGGCTCATGGCGTCAGTGTCGGGAACTCGCGATGTAGCGGTGGTGACAGTGTTTACGGAGTCGGGGGAGCCACCGCATACCCGCGCTGCCTCTTCGTTCCTGCGCCAGTGTTCAGCCCAGTCTGCCAGGGAGCTCTTCGAGGCCAGAAGGCAGGAGGATGCGGCCGCGCTCAGCGGCTTGGGGTTCGTAGTCTTCACCTTGGAGCCACAGACGCTCTATTCCGAAAGCGCGAGACGCCCACGGTGGTCTCCAATTACCTCGGGCGCAGGATACCTGAAGTGGTACACCGTTATCCCAGCTATCGGTTCGACATCGCTCGCGGACGTGTTTCCCGCGGCGACCGGCAGCTAATCTCGGAACTGGAAGGCACCGTGGCCCGCCTAGTTGATGAATTTCAAGTCCACCGTCTTTTCTGCCCAGTCGGGGTGGGCCTCCACGTCGACCACCTGATTACCCGTAGGCTCGGCGAAGCATTTTCGGATCGGGTTGTTTACTACTCCGACTTTCCCTATGACCAACAGCAGAGACCCGATAATCGTTTTCTTCAATCCCGGAAGCTCACCCCATGGGTGTGGCAGGACCGGATAGTCGAGAAGCAAGACCTGATCCGGAAGTACGCTACCCAGGTGGACGCCCTGTTCGCGCAGGGGCACATTCCTCTGGCACCAGAAACGTATTACCTTCCTGCCTGAGGAACCCTAGCAACGCTGAGTGGGTTGATCGACGCGGTTGGACCGCCCTTCCGCAACTTGGACCCCTCCGCTGCGGCACTCGGAATTGTCGGCGACAGTGATGCCGATCAATTCCCCATTGAACACTACGGACGGGCCGGCCACGTCTACGAAGTTGTTCTTGGTTATCGAAACCTGTCGGAGGGCCGCGGCACCGTCGTAGTGGCCGGTTTGGATCCCGTTCGGGGAGCCCCAAAACCGGTTCCCGGAGACCTTGAGGTCGTGAATTTCGTGGGTGCCCAGAGCCATCTGCATTCCCGACCCATGAGAGCCGCCCCGAACATCGTTGTCTCGAAATTCGACGTCGTAGACAGGCTCCCCGATGGTTTGCGCAACGAGGCCGTCGTCTCCGTCGTTACCCTGGCCTTGGTCTACCCGGTTCCCCACGACCAAGCCGGAGTGGGAATCGGTGATGTGGATCCCATCGAGCTGGTTGTACCTTCCCGAAGATCGCACAGCAGTGCGGTTGTTGAGTACGCAGAAATCCTTGCTTGCCACGACCGCGATTGAGTAGGTGAACGGGTTCCTCGTGGTGATGTCTTCCACCACTGCGTTGGTAGAGTGCCGTATATCGACCAGGTATTCGTTGAGGCGTCCAGGAACATTGCCATCCAATGCGTCGCCGCTCTGGTCCGCCATCAGGCGGGTAATAGTTATGTTGGAGGCACCATCGGTCGTGATTAGGGGTGACCGCCATAGGGGCCCTTGCTGTCGAGAAACGAGTGGGAAGCCTTCAGGACTGTTTCGTTGCCCTCGCCTCTCAGTTCCACGTTCGACCGCAGCACCAGCGGCCGGTCGATGTGCAGGGTGCCGCGGGGAAGTTTCACGATCGCGCCGCCCTCTTGCGCCGCGGCGTTGATCGCTTTCTGGATTTGAGTAGAGTCGTCGCCTGCCTCATCAGCACTTGGGCTTACCTCTACGCTCCGGCTGGCCTTGCTTCCGGAGACTTGACACGTGCTGTTCCTCGAAGCTGTCGTCAGCTGGCCGAGACCGAGTACCAAAGCGGTCATGGCAATTGCCAGAACAAAGATTCCTGCGCGCAAGAATTTGCGGCCCATTAGATTAGCATATCGGCAGTCGGCGTCGGTGTAACCGGGCGACGGTAATTCCATAGGCATCGCATTTCGGTGCAGGCGCTCGGATCTAGCTAGCTAGGCGGCGGCGCGGGCGCGCTTCCGGGTCACCGCATTCCTGCGGGCAGCCCGGAGCATGTCCGCCGTCAGCAGCAGTAGCGCCAGCCAGACGACGCCGAAGCCCACCCAGCGCTCCGGGGTCATCGCCTCCTTGAAGACGACCAGCGCCACGATGAACTGCAGCACGGGGGCGAAGTACTGCAGCAGGCCAATGGTGGTCATCGGCAGCCGCCGCGCGGAGGCGCCGAAGAAGAGCAGCGGCACGGCGGTGATCACGCCCGAGGCGGCGAGCAGCCAGAAGTGGCCGGAGCCGTTGCTGGTCAGGGTGGCCGCACCGGTGACCGCCAGGACTACCATCGCCACCGCGGCGATCGGGGCAAGGACGAACGTCTCCACGCTGAGGCTGGTGAGGGCGTCAACGCGCGGGCCCACCCGCTTCTTCACGAAGCCGTAGAGGCCGAAGCTGAAGGCCAGGGTCAGCGCGATCCAGGGCAGCTTGCCGTAGGAGTAGGTCAGGACGCCGACGGCGACGAAGCCCACGGCCACCGCCGCCCACTGCAGCGGCCGCAGCTTCTCCTTCAGGACGAAGACGCCCAGCAGCACCGAGACCAGCGGGTTGATGAAGTACCCCAGCGAGGTCTCCACGGCCTGGCCGGTGGTCACACCGTACGTGTAGGTCACCCAGTTCACCGCGATCAGTCCGGCCGCGAGGGCCAGGGTGCCGAACACGGTGCGGTTGCGGAAGGCGGCGCCGATGGCGGGCCACGCGCGGGACACGGTGATCAGCAGGGCACAGAACAGCAGCGACCAGACGACGCGGTTGGCGACGATCTCGACGGCGCCGGCCGGGTTCAGCACATAGAAGTAGAGCGGGAGCAGTCCCCACAGCCCGTATGCGCCGATGCCGAAGAGGATGCCCGTCGTCGTTTCCTTGTCAGCGGCCGTGCGCGTTGCCGGGGGCGTTGCCGCCGGGCCGGGACCGCTGCCGCGGGAGACGCCGTTCACTGCGGGGGAAGCATCTCCCGAGGGGGTCAGGGCGGTGGGAGCGGAGGATCCGTCGGAAGTAGGCACAGGAGACATAACATCACCTTCGCGGACCCTATTCCTCCCGCCGGGCCGTGCCCGGGAGCCGAAGCACTGCGACGTCCGTCACGCCCGCTCCCGTTTTCCGGGCCGGGAGCGGGCGCGGGCATCTAGAATGGAAGACTGCGCGCCGCATCGTGCCGGCGCATCCGCCAAGAGTCAGAAGGGTTCCCGGTGTCCAACTCGGCCGAATCACCGTCCAATCGTCCCCTCCGCGTCGCCATCATCGGCGCCGGACCGGCCGGCGTCTACGCCGCGGACATCCTGACCAAGTCGAACCAGGTCAAGGACGGGGACCTCGAGGTCAGCATCGACCTCTTCGAGGCCTACCCGGCGCCCTACGGCCTGATCCGCTACGGGGTGGCCCCGGACCACCCCGGATCAAGGGCATCGTCAACGCCCTGCACAAGGTCCTGGACCGCGGCGACATCCGCTTCTTCGGCAACGTCACCTACGGCCGCGACCTTACTCTCAGCGACTTCCGGGCCTTCTACGACGCCGTCATTTTCGCCACCGGTGCGATCAAGGACGCGGACCTGAACATCCCCGGCATCGACCTGGAGGGTTCCTTCGGCGGCGCGGACTTCGTCTCCTGGTACGACGGGCACCCGGATGTGCCGCGGGAGTGGCCGCTGGAGGCCAAGGAAATCGCGGTGATCGGCAACGGCAACGTGGCCCTGGACGTGGCCCGGATCCTGTCCAAGCACGCCGACGACCTGCTGGTCACCGAGATCCCCGAGAACGTCTACTCCGGGCTGAAGGCTTCCCCGTCACGGACGTGCACGTGTTCGGCCGGCGCGGCCCGGCGCAGGTGAAGTTCACCCCGCTGGAACTGCGCGAACTCTCGCACTCCAAGGATGTGGACATCGTCCTCTATGCGGAGGATTTCGAGTTTGATGAGGCCTCGGATGAGGCGATCCAGTCGAACAACCAGATCAAGACCATGGTGGGCACGCTGACGAACTGGATCGCCGAGCAGCCCGAGGACCTCTCCGAGCTCACGGCTTCCCGCCGGCTGCACCTGCACTTCCTGCACAGCCCGGTCGAGATCCACGACGACCCCGCCCACCCGGGCAAGGTCACCGGCATGACCTTCGAGCGCATGCAGCTCGACGGCACCGGCAACGCCAAGGGCACCGGCGAGTTCGTCGACTACCCGGTCCAGGCCGTATACCGCGCCATCGGCTACCACGGCTCGCCCCTGGCCGAACTGGAGTACGACGCCCGCCGCGGCGTCATCCCCAACGAGGGCGGCCGCGTGCTGGACACCGCCGGCAGCCCGGTCCCCGGGATCTACGCCACCGGCTGGATCAAGCGCGGCCCGGTGGGCCTGATTGGCCACACCAAGGGCGACGCCCTCGAGACCATCGGATTCCTGCTGGAGGACCGGCTCACGCTTCCCCCGGCGCAGAACCCGGACCCGCAGGCCATCATCGACCTCCTCAAGGAACGCGGCGTCGAATACACCACCTGGGAAGGCTGGAACAAGCTCGACGCCCACGAGAAGGAACTCGGCGCCGCCTGGACCGCCGCCCACCCGGCCGATGGAATCGAACGCGAACGCGTCAAGGTGGTTCCGCGCGAGGACATGATCCGGATCTCCCGCGACTGACGCCGCCTGAGGCGGTCCTGCGCCGACGACGCGCATCATGCCCGCCGCTCCCGGAATAACCGGGGCGGCGGGCATTTTCCGTGTCGCAGGCCCCGAACGACGTCGGTCCATCCTCTGGCGGGCGGCCTGCCGCGACCGTAGACTCGACGGGACGAGTTGCAGTGCATCGACGCCGATGCCGGCCAGGGGAGTTCAATGAGGAATCCGCTCCAGCAGCCAGCCCCGCACGGATCCTACGCCGGACCCGACCCGGAGCTGAGGCAGCGGTATGCCCGCGCCGGGCACGAACTCCTCGGCGCCTCAGGGGACACCGCCGCCCTCCCGGACGGCCCGGTCCCCGGCCTGCGCAGCCTGATCCAGGAATCGTGGCAGCGCTCCGCCCGGTCACACGCCAACCCGGACAACCCCGAGGCCCCGCTGGCCATGGACCGCGAGGAACTCGAGGAATACCGGCGGCAGCACCCGTTGGCCGCCATCATGCCGGTCATCCACAAGCTCCTCATCCTGCCCAGTCACGACAGCGGCATGCTCGTGGCGGTGGGAGACGAGGTAGGCAGGCTGCTCTGGGTGGAGGGCAGCCCGGTCCTGCAACGCCGGGCCGAGTCCATGATGTTTGTCCCCGGGGCGGACTGGTCCGAGGCCACCGTGGGCACCAGTGCGCCGGGGACCGCCCTGGCCCTGGGCCGCGGCATCCAGATTGCCGGCGCCGAACACTACAAGCGCTCCGTCCACCCGTGGAGCTGCACGGCCGTGCCGTTCCACGATCCGGACTCCGGCGCCCTGCTCGGCGTCGTCGACATCACCGGCACCGAGAACGCCGTCGCCCCGCACACCCTCTCCCTCGTCGAGGCGACCGTCGCCGCCGCCCAGGCGCACCTGCGGGTGGAACGCCTGCAGCGGGACGCAGCCCGGCTCACCACCCCCGCAGGTCGCCGCCGGACCGGCCCGGCGGCCGGCGGATCCGCCGCGGGCGCCGCCGGGCGGCGCACCGAAAACGCCGGCGGCACTCTCTACCGCAACGGGCTGCAGCTGCTGGGCCGGGACCAGGCCGTGCTCACCCTCGACGGCCGGACCGTCACCCTCTCGGCCCGGCACAGCGAGATCCTGGCGCTGCTCAGCTCCCACCCGGAAGGCCTCAGCGCCGAGCGGCTCACCGCCCTGCTCTACCCGGGGGACGGCTCCACCACCACGCTGCGGGCCGAGATGGTGCGGCTCCGGAAAGTCCTCCAGCAACTCAACCCCGACGCCGTGCCCGACTCGCGGCCATACCGCCTGCCGGTGGACCTGGTCCCGGACACCGGGCAGGTACTCGGCTGCCTGCAGCGCGGAGCGCACCGGATCGCGCTGGAACTCTACCGCGGCGCCGTCCTGCCCGGCTCGGAGGCGCCCGGCGTCGTCGAGCTGCGCGGCCGGGTCGCGACACTGCTGCGCGAGGCCGTCCTCACCGACGGCAGCGCCGACGCCCTCCTGAAGTACGCCGCCCTGCCCGAGGCGCGGGACGACGTCGAGGTCCGTGCCGCGGCCCTTCGCCTGCTCCCGGCGCGTTCGCCGCGCCGGGCCGCCGTCGTCACCGAACTCGAACGGCTGGAAGCCGAACTCAGCGCCTGACCGGCCCGCGGACCCCGCGGCAGGGGCCGCCACTGGGCCCGCTGCGCGGAACGTGACCCGGGTCACGCCGATGCAACCTGGCTGCAACCTTCCCGCTCCTACGCTGGGTGCAGCGGCGGCCGGTGATGTCCCGGCCGCGTCCGCCACCGACCTTGCACAGCAAAGGAGCTAGCAATGACTGTTTACGCACAACCCGGTACCGACGGTTCGAAGGTCCAGTTCAAGGACCGCTACGAGAACTGGATCGGCGGGGAGTGGGTGGCCCCGGTCAAGGGCCAGTACTTCGAGAACATCACCCCGGTGACCGGCAAGGCCTTCTGCGAGGTGGCCCGCGGCACCGCCGAAGACATCGAGCTCGCCCTGGACGCCGCGCACAAGGCGGCACCCTCCTGGGGCAAGACCTCCGTCGCCGAACGCGCCGCCATCCTGAACAAGATCGCGGACCGGATCGATGAGAACACCGAGCTGCTGGCCGTCGCCGAAACCTGGGACAACGGCAAGCCGATCCGCGAAACCCTCAACGCGGACATCCCTCTCGCGGCCGACCACTTCCGCTACTTCGCCTCCGCCGTCCGCGCCCAGGAGGGCCGGCTCTCCCAGCTCGACGACGACACCACCGCTTACCACTTCCACGAACCGCTCGGCGTCGTCGGCCAGATCATCCCCTGGAACTTCCCGATCCTGATGGCCGTCTGGAAGCTGGCCCCCGCCCTCGCCGCCGGCAACGCCGTCGTCCTCAAGCCCGCAGAGCAGACCCCCTCCTCGATCCTGGTCCTGATGGAACTGATCAGCGATCTGCTCCCGGCCGGCGTGGTCAACGTGGTCAACGGCTTCGGCGTCGAGGCCGGCAAGCCGCTCGCCTCCAGCCCGCGGATCCGCAAGATCGCCTTCACCGGCGAGACCACCACGGGCCGGCTGATCAGCCAGTACGCCTCCGCGAACCTCATTCCGGTCACCCTGGAGCTCGGCGGCAAGAGCCCCAACATCTTCTTCAACGACGTCGCCGACAGCAACGACGCGTTCTACGACAAGGCCCTGGAGGGTTTCACGCTCTTCGCGTTCAACCAGGGCGAGGTCTGCACCTGTCCCTCCCGCGCCCTGGTGCAGGAAGGCATCTACGACTCGTTCATGGCCGACGCCCTGGCCCGGACCCAGAAGATCATCCAGGGCAACCCGCTGGACACCGACACCCAGCTGGGCGCCCAAGCCTCCAACGACCAGCTGGAGAAGATCCTCTCCTACATCGACATCGGAAAGCAGGAGGGCGCCAAGGCCCTCACCGGCGGCGCCCGCGCGGAGCTCGACGGCGACCTGGCCGGCGGCTACTACGTCCAGCCGACCATCTTCGAGGGCCACAACAAGATGCGCATCTTCCAGGAGGAGATCTTCGGCCCGGTGGTCTCGGTGACCCGTTTCAGTGACTACAACGACGCCATGGGGATCGCCAACGACACCCTCTACGGCCTCGGCGCCGGCGTCTGGTCCCGCAACGGCAACGTCGCCTACCGTGCCGGCCGCGAGATCCAGGCCGGCCGGGTCTGGGTGAACAACTACCACGCCTACCCGGCGGGGGCGGCGTTCGGCGGCTACAAGTCCTCCGGCATCGGCCGCGAGAACCACGCCATGATGCTCGACCACTACCAGCAGACCAAGAACCTGCTGGTCAGCTACAACGAGAACAAGCTGGGCTTCTTCTAAGCCGCGGCAGCGGCGGGCCGGCCCCCACCCGGGACCGGCCCGCCGCCTCCCCGTTCACCCCTCCCACACCCCAGGAGTCCGCCATGACCCAGCCCGTGCTCGACGCGGCATCCACCCTCCCCGGCGAGGACTTCTCCAGGGTGGCCCTCACCCCCGCAGCCGTGGAGCTGCTGCGCAAGCTCTGGGACCAGCACGGACCGCTGATGTTCCACCAGTCCGGCGGCTGCTGCGACGGCTCCTCGCCCATGTGCTACCCGGCGGGGAGTTCATCACCGGCGGCTCCGACGTGCTGCTGGGACGCTTCGACATCGCCGCGGACACCGGCGCCGGACCATCCCAGCCGATCGAGTTCTGGATGTCCCGCGAGCAGTTCAACTACTGGAGCCACACCCACCTCACGGTGGACGTCGTGCCCGGCCGGGGGAGCGGCTTCTCGGTCGAGGCACCCGAGGGAAAGCGCTTCCTGATCCGCTCCACGCTGATGGACTGGCCGGTTTAAGACCTCACCAGCGTCTCACCATGTGGGATTAAAGCGGCCGTCCAGTGGATGGACACTACTATTAATAGGTCCGTTTTCCCCTGCTATAGAGACCGTGGACCTTCCTATGAACCTTTTCCGGACCAAGTCCGTCGAGCAGTCGATGGCCGACGCCGAAGAGCCCGGCCGCAAGCTCAAGCGCTCGCTCAGCACCTGGGACCTGATGATCATGGGCGTCGCCGTCGCCGTCGGCGCCGGGATCTTCTCGGTCGGCGCCAAGGCCGCCGCCAACTTCGCCGGCCCCGCCGTCACCATCTCCTTCGCCATCGCAGCCGTCACCTGTGCCCTGGCCATCATGTGCTACGCCGAGTTCGCCACCGCCATCCCCGTGGCCGGCTCCGCCTACGTCTTCACCTATGCCACCATGGGCGAGGTGCTGGCCTGGATCATCGGCTGGAACCTGATCCTGGAACTGTTCACCGCCGGCGCCGTGATCGCCAAGTACTGGGGGATCTACCTCAGCAAGGTCTTTGCGCTGATGGGGCTCGACGTCCCGCCGTCCATCTCCCTCGGCGGGATCGACCTCTACTGGGGCGCCTTCCTGATCGTGGCCATCTTCACCGTGCTGCTGGTGCTGGGGACAAAGCTGTCCGCCCGCGTCGGCAACGTCTTCACGTTGATCAAGATCGCCGTCGTCCTCTTCGTCATCGTCGTCGGCTTCACCTACGTGAAGTTTGAGAACTACAGCCCGTTCGTCCCGGCCTCCCAGCCCACCGGCGGCACCGGCACCACCGACGTGCTCAAGCAGTCCTTCTTCGGCTTCCTCACCGGTGCGGCCCCCGCCCAGTACGGCACCCTCGGCATCTTCGCCGGTGCCGCGCTGGTCTTCTTCGCCTTCATTGGCTTCGACGTCGTCGCCACCTCCGCCGAGGAGGTCAAGAACCCGCAGAAGACCCTGCCGCGCGGCATCTTCGGCGGTCTCGCGATCGTCACCGTGCTCTACATCCTGGTTTCGCTCGCGCTGACCGGCATGGTCCCCTACAGCAAGCTCGCGGAGGCGGAGAGCCCCACGCTCACCACCGCCTTCGAGGCCGTGGGCAACAACGACGCCGCCAAGGTGATCGCCTTCGGCTCGCTGGTGGGCCTGACCACGGTGATCATGGTGCTGCTCATGGGCCTCTCCCGCGTGGTCCTTGCGATGAGCCGCGACGGCCTGCTGCCGCGCTCCCTGTCCAAGACCAGCACCATCCGCGCCACCCCGGCCCGGCTGCAGATCATCTGCGGTGCCGCCGTGGCCCTGGTGGCCGGCCTGACCAAGGTGGACCTGCTGGAGGAAATGATCAACATCGGTACACTGTCCGCCTTCGTGATGGTCAGCCTGGGCATCCTGGTCCTGCGCAAGAAGCGGCCGGCCGTTCGGCAAGGTTGTTCCGGTGGTCTCCGCCGTGCTCTGCCTCTATCTGATGACCAACCTGGCCGTGGAGACCTGGATCTTCTTCGCCCTCTGGCTCGTGGTGGGCATCATCATCTACTTCTCCTACGGCCGCCGGCACTCCCGGCTGAACGAGAAGTTCGCCGAGGCGCGGGCGTCCGTCAGCGGCCCGGCCGCTGCCGGCACCGGCGAACCCTCCACTGATAAACCCGGCACCGTCGCCTCCGAGGAAGTCTCCCGCCCCTAGCGGGCAGCCTCCAGCAGCACCGCACAGCGGGGTCATTCCGTCCCGTCCGGCACCGCCGGACCGGACCGGAGTGGCCCCGCTTTGCTGTGCCCGGACGCCTGTCTCAGAGCCGTAACAATGCCCCGAATGTGGTTGACCTCACAGTAGCCTTAGACCAGACTTGATATTTGAACGTTTGTTCGAAAAGCGAACATTGGCGGTGGTTGGGGGCGAGTCACTCCCGGGCCGCAGTGCACAAAGGAGTGAACATGTTACGTCGTACCTTCTCCCTGCTGGCGGCCGCGTCCGTCCTGGCCCTTACGGCCTGCGGCAGCGGATCGCCCAGCTCGACGGGCGGCACCGCCCAGGGCGGGGCCGCCGGCGGGGAGACCTGACCAAGGTCAGCGTCGGCGTCATTCCGATCGTCGACTGCGCGCCGGTCTACCTGGGCAACAAGCTGGGCTTCTTCAAGGACGAGGGACTCCAGTTGGACATCCAGACCGCCACCGGCGGCGCCGCGATCGTCCCCGGCGTCGTCAGCGGCAGCTTCGACTTCGCCTTCTCCAACCTGATCTCCGTGATGGTCGCCAAGGACAAGGGCCTCGACCTGAAGTTCGTCGCCAACGGCGCCTCCACCACCGGTGAGAAGGGCAAGGACGTCGGCGGCGTCGTCGTTCCGGCCGGTTCCCCGATCAAGTCCGCCAAGGACCTGGCCGGCAAGACCGTCTCCGTGAACAACCTCTCCAACATCGGCGACACCAGCATCAAGTCCGCGATCGAGAAGGACGGCGGCGACCCCTCCTCCGTGAAGTTTGTCGAGGTGGCCTTCCCGGACGCGCCGGCAGCCATCGCCAACAAGCAGGTCGACGCCGCCTGGATCCTCGAACCCTTCATGTCCAAGGCCCTGGCCGACGGCGGCACGGTGGTGTCCTGGAACTTCGTGGACGTCAGCCCCAAGCTGGACATCGCCGGGTACTTCACCAAGGCCGACACCATCAAGAACAAGCCGGAGCTGACCCAGAAGTTCACCCGGGCCATGAACAAGTCCCTCGAGTACGCCCAGGCCCACCCGCAGGAAGTCCGTGACATCGTGGGCACCTACACCAAGATCGACGAGGCCGCCCGCTCCAAGATGACCCTCACGCACTGGACGGTCAACTTCGACAAGGACGCCTTCAAGACCCTGGGCGACGCCGCCGCCAAGTACGGCACCCTCTCCAAGGCCCCGAACGCGGGCGACCTGCTGCCGTGAGCGCCGACGCCCTCGCCACCGGCGGCCGCTCGACCCGTGCGGGACGCGGCCGCCGCACGGGCAAACGCGCCTTCCCCGGCCAGCGGCTGCTGGGCCTGGCCGGGATCCTCGGCTTCCTGGCCACCTGGGAACTGATTCCGCGGCTCGGCCTGATCGACACCAAGTACCTGCCGCCGGCCAGCGAGGTGGTGATGGCACTGGTCCGCGACCTGGGCCTCACCGCGTTCTGGGTTTCGGTGGGGGAGACCATGAAGGCCTGGTTCCTGGGACTGGTCCTCGCGATCGTCCTCGCCGTCGTGCTGGGCTTCGTGATCGGGTCCAGCACCTTCCTCCGCCGGGCCACCAACTCCACGGTGGAGTTCCTGCGGCCCATCCCGTCGGTGGCGCTGATTCCGCTGGCCGTGCTGCTGTTCGGCGTGAAGCTGGAATCCTCGCTGATGCTGATCACCTACGCCGCCTTCTGGCAGGTCCTGATCCAGGTGCTCTACGGCGTGGCCGACGTCGACATGGTCGCCAACAACACGGCCAAGACCTACGGGCTCGGGCCGCTGGCCCGGATCCGCTACGTCGTCTTCCCGACGGCGCTGCCCTACCTGATGACCGGCGTGCGGCTGGCGGCCACCGTGGCACTGGTCCTCGCCATCACGGCCGAGCTCGTGATCGGTTCCCCGGGCCTGGGCCGGGAGATCGCGCTGGCGCAGTCCGGCGGCGCCATCTCCGGGATGTACGCCCTGGTGCTGGCCACCGGCCTGATCGGCGTCGTGATCAACGCCCTGATGCGGCTGATCGAGAAGAAGACGCTGTCCTGGCACTCCTCCGTCCGCTCCGAGGTGATTGTATGAAGGCCCTGAAAACCCTGGGCTACGTGCTGGCGCTGCCGGTGCTGCTCGTCCTGCTCTGGTGGGCCTCCACCCTGGGCGCGGTGAACTTCTTCGTGCCGACGCCGGCGGCGCTGGTGCAGAAGTTCGCCCAGACCTGGTTCGGCCCGCGGTTCTTCTCCGACGTGCTGCCGAGCATTGGCAGGCTCCTGGTGGGCGTCGTCGCGGCGATCGCGATCGGCGTCGTCGGCGGCGTGGTGATCGGCTCCGTCCGGTGGCTGCGCGCCCTGCTGGAACCCACCCTGGAGTTCTTCCGGGCCATCCCGCCGCCGGTGCTGGTCCCGGTCCTGATGCTGCTGATGGGCATCACCGACTCCATGAAAATCGCGGTGATCATCTCCGGCTGCGTCTGGCCGGTGCTGCTGAACACCATCGAGGGCGTCCGCGCCGTCGACGGTGTCCTCTCCGACTCGGCCCACACCTACGGAATCTCCGGCTGGGCCCGGGTCCGGTACCTGGTGCTGCCCTCGGCCAGCCCGCAGATCCTGGCCGGCGTCCGCCAGTCGCTCTCGCTCGGGCTGATCCTGATGGTCATCTCCGAAATGTTCGCCTCGTCCTCCGGGCTTGGCTTCACCATCGTGCAGTTCCAGCGTTCTTTCGCCATCCCGGAAATGTGGTCCGGCATCGTGGTGCTGGGGCTGCTGGGCGTGACGATGTCGTTCATCTTCCAGTGGGCCGAGCGGAACATCCTGCGCTGGTACCACGGCCAGAAAGAGGTAGAAAATGCAGCCTGACACCACACCCGAGGCCGGGACCATCCGGCCGGAGGCCATGCTCTCGGTCCGCGGACTGAAGAAGGTCTACCAGACCGACGGCGGCGACATCGAGGCCGTCCGCAACCTCACGTTCGACCTGCGCGCCGGGGAACTGGCGTGCCTGGTGGGCCCCTCGGGCTCGGGCAAGACCACCCTGCTCAAGTGCATCTCGGGCCTGATGGCGCCCACCGAGGGAGAGGTCCTGCTCGACGGCAAGCGCGTCTCCGGTCCGCCGAAGAAGATGGCGGTGGTCTTCCAGGAGTACGGCCGCTCCCTCTTTCCCTGGATGCGGGTCCGGGACAACGTGGCGCTGCCGCTGAAGAACCAGGGCGTGCCGAAGGCCGAACGCGACCGGCTGGTGGACGAGGCGCTGGAGGCTGTGGGCCTGTCCCACGTGCCGCGCTCCTACCCCTGGCAGCTCTCCGGCGGCATGCAGCAGCGTGTGGCGATCGCCCGGGCCATCGCCTACCAGCCTGAGGTGCTGCTGATGGACGAGCCGTTCGCAGCGGTGGACGCCCAGACCCGCGCCGACCTGGAAGACCTGATCCGGACGATCTGGAAGAAGTTCGGTGTGACCGTCCTCTTCGTCACCCACGACATCGACGAATCGGTCTACCTGGGCGAACGGGTCATCATCCTCTCCAGCTCGCCCACGGTGGTCCAGGAGGACATCCGGATCGACCTGCCGGTGGAGCGGGACCAGCTGGAGACCCGGTCCCTGCCGCGGTTCACCGAGCTCCGGCACCACGTGTACGAGCAGATCCAGCTGGCCAAGAAGGGCCACCGCCCGGCCGCGGCGGAGCCCGCGCCGGCCGGCGGCGCGGCCAAAACCGCCTGACTGGCCTGCCTGACACGGCCGGCACGACACTGCCCGCACACAGCAGCGCCCCGCCGCGGAAGTTCCGCGGCGGGGCGCTGCTGTGTCCGTAGGGACGCTTAGGCCATCTTGTTGGCGGCCTCGGCGTCGGACGGGTTGGCGGCACCGAGGTTGGAGCGCAGCTTGGCGCCGAGTTCGGCGTCGACGTTGGTCCAGTACTGGATGGCGCGTTCCTTGATGTCGGCGTTCTTCACGCCGCCCACGGCGGCGGTGATGGTCTCCAGGAACCGGGCCTTGGCGGCGTCGTCGTAGACCTCGCGGTACATCGTGCCGGCCTGGCCGAAGTCGTCATCCTCGGCGTGCAGGGAGTGCGCGGAGAGGGTGAGCGCGCCGTCGTTCTCCCAGCCGCCGGCCGGGTTCTGCGGCTCGACGGCGGCGGGGCCGCCCAAGGAGTTCGGTGCGTAGACCGGAACGGTCGGGGCGTTGAAGTGGTAGCGGGCCGCGCCGTCCTGGCTGTAGTTGTTCACCTCGTTCTTCGGGGCGTTGACCGGCAGCTGGGCGTGGTTGGTGCCCACGCGGTAGCGGTGCGCGTCCGCGTAGGAGAAGATGCGGGCCTGCAGCATCTTGTCCGGGGAGGCAGCGATGCCCGGCACGAAGTTCGACGGCGCGAAGGTGGCCTGCTCGATCTGCGCGAAGTAGTTCTCCGGGTTCTTGTTCAGCTCCATGGTGCCGACCTTGATCAGCGGGTAGTCGCTGTGCGGCCACACCTTGGTCAGGTCGAACGGGTTGAAGCGGTAGGTCTTCGCGTCCTCGTAGGGCATGACCTGGACGTGCAGGTCCCAGGCGGGGAAGTTCCCGGCGTCGATGTTTTCGCGCAGGTCGCGGATGTAGAAGTCCGCGTCGTTGCCGGCCAGTTCCGCCGCCTCGTCGTTGGTCAGGGACTTGACGCCCTGGTTGGACTTGAAGTGGTACTTGACCCAGAAGCGCTCGCCCTCGGCGTTGATCCACTGGTAGGTGTGCGAGCCGTAGCCCTGCATCTCGCGCCAGGTGGCGGGCAGGCCGCGGTCACCCATCAGCCAGGTGACCTGGTGGGCGGACTCGGGGGAGAGGGTCCAGAAGTCCCACTGCATGTCGGCGTCGCGCAGGTGCGAGCCCGGCAGGCGCTTCTGGGAGTGGATAAAGTCCGGGAACTTGATGCCGTCGCGGATGAAGAACACCGGGGTGTTGTTGCCCACGAGGTCGTAGTTGCCCTCGGAGGTGTAGAACTTAATCGCGAAGCCGCGCGGGTCGCGCAGGGTGTCGGCCGAGCCGGCCTCGCCCGCGACGGAGGAGAAGCGGATCAGCATGTCCGTCTCGGTGCCCGGCTGGAAGAGGGCTGCCTTGGTGTACTTCGAGACATCCTCGGTGGTCTTGAACGTGCCGAAGGCACCGCCGCCCTTGGCGTGCACGACGCGCTCCGGAACCCGCTCGCGGTTGAACTGGGCGAGCTTTTCGATCAGGTAGTGATCGGTCAGGATGATGGCGCCGTCGGCACCGACGGACTGCGAGTGTGCGTCCGACGTGACCGGCGCTCCGGACTGGGTCGTGGACACGGGCACAGAAATGTTCTGAGTCATCGTTCTCCTCAATTGTTGTTGTGAACCTAGTTGCTGTGGGCGGGCAGTTTTGGGTGCGCTGGCACTCTTCACAGATGCCCTGGTACAGGACATCGGCGATCTGGATGGTCATCGGTGCGGTCCCGGAGCCCCAGTGCGGGGTCAGGCAGGGGGCGTGGCCGACGGCGCACTCGACATCCTCCACACGCCCGCACCCGATGCAGACAGCGTGGTGGTGGTTGTCGCCCACCCGGGTCTCGTACAGGGCGGGGGAGTGCGGGGGTTCGAAGCGGCGGAGCATCTGCAGTTCGGTGAGGTCGCCAAGGACCACGTACACCGACTGGGCGGTGAGCTCCGGGAGTTCCTCCCGCGCGGCGGCCAGGATGCGCTCGGCCGGCGAGTGCGGGTGGCGTTCGACGGCGTCGAGCACGGCCAGCCGCTGCTTGGTCACCCGGCGGCCGTGGGCGCGCAGGGCCTCGGCCCATGCGTCGCTGCTGCCCGGGGTAGCCTTCATGGTCCCATTCAAGCATCTATTTTTAGCAAGTCGCAATAAGGCGGGACTTAGTTAGTCTTGCCGTCCCATTAGAGTTGCCGGGTGGGGAAATTCCTGGCTGACATCACGCCGCTTCGCGAGAGCCCGGCGTTCCGCCGCCTGTGGCTGGGAACCGCGGCCTCCGCCGTCGGCAGCCAGCTCACCCTCGTGGCCGTGAGCCTCGAGGTGTACCGCCTCACCCAGGACAGCTTCTACGTCGGCCTGCTGAGTATCTTCGCGCTGGTCCCGCTGGTTCTCGGCGGGCTGCTGGGCGGATCGATCGCCGACGCCCACGACCGGCGCCGGGTGGCCCTGCTGGCCTCCTCCGTCCTCTGGCTGACCACCGGCTGCCTGGCGCTTCAGGCCTGGCTGCAGGTGGGCAACGTCTGGCTGCTCTACGCCCTGGTGGCGGTCCAGAGCGGCGCCCAGGCCATCAACCAGCCGGCCCGCAGCGCCATCATCCCGGTGCTGGTGCGCAAGGAACTGCTGCCGGCCGCGAACGCTCTGTCCATGATGAGCATGGGCCTGTCCATGACCGCCGGGCCGCTGCTGGCCGGCGTCCTGGTGGCCACCATCGGCTTCGCCTGGACCTACACCATCGACGTGGCCAGCTTCGCGTTCGTGGTCTGGGCCCTGGTCAAGCTGCCGGCCATGCCGCCGGACCGGGTGACGCACCGCGCCGGGCTGCGCTCGGTGGTGGAAGGCTTCCGTTTCCTCGGCACCCGGCCCAACCTGCGGATGACCTTCGTGATCGACCTGATCGCCATGATCCTCGCCCAGCCGAGGGCCCTGCTGCCGGCCATCGGCGCCCTGATGATCGGCGGCGGGGAGGCCACGGTCGGCATCCTGCTGGCCGCCACTGCGGTCGGCGCCTTCCTGGCCGGGCTGTTCTCCGGTCCGCTCGGCGGCGTCCGCGCCCAGGGGGCCGCCGTGGTCTGGTCCGTGATGGGGTGGGGCGCCTCGGTTGCCGGGCTGGGGCTCGTCGTCGTCCTGGCCGGGCGCTCCGGCGGTGCGGGTGTGACGGCCTGGCTGATTCCCGCCGCGCTCTGCTGCGCGCTCGCCGGCATCGCAGACTCGGTCAGTGCCGTCTTCCGGACCACCATCCTGCAGTCCGCCGCACCCGATCATCTCCGCGGCAGGCTGCAGGGCGTGTTCGTCGTGGTCGTCGCCGGCGGCCCGCGGGTGGGGGACCTGTTGGCCGGCGGCACGACCAAGCTGCTGAGCGAGGGCTGGGTGCTCCTGGCCGGGGGCGTCCTGTGCGCCGTCGCGGCCTGGTTGGTGGCCCGGTGGCAGTCCGGCTTCCTGCGCTATGATGCCCGGAACCCGGTGCCGTAGCGGTTCGTTTTTAGAGTGGAACGGGCCCGGTGCTTCCGCGCCGGGGGACGGTTCCGGTTCGGCTTGGGAGGATCTGTGCACAACCATCACAACGGCCTGAAGACGGCCGCCCTGTTCGGTGCCCTCTGGGCGGTGCTGCTGGCACTGGGTGCCCTGATCGCGTCCGGGACCCGCAGCTCGGCGCCGCTGTGGATCATGACGCTGATCGGCGTCGGCACCACCTTCTACGGCTACTGGAACAGCGACAAGCTCGCCATCCGGGCCATGCAGGCCTTCCCGGTCACGGAGGCCGAGGCGCCGCAGCTGTACCAGATCGTCCGGGAGCTCTCGGCCCGGGCCAACCAGCCGATGCCGCGGATCTACATCTCCCCGACCATGGCGCCCAACGCTTTCGCCACCGGCCGCGATCCGCAGCACGCCGCCGTCTGCTGCACGCAGGGCATCCTGCAGCTGCTGGACCTGCGGGAGCTCCGCGGCGTCCTGGGGCACGAGCTGATGCACGTCTACAACCGCGACATCCTCACCTCCTCGGTCGCGGCCGCCGTCGCCGGCGTGATCACCTCGGTGGGGCAGCTGCTGATCTTCTTCGGCGGCGGCGACCGACGGAACGCCAACCCGCTCGCCCTGATTGCCATGTCCATCCTGGCGCCGTTCGCCGCCTCCCTGATCCAGATGGCGATCTCCCGCACCCGCGAGTACGACGCCGACGAGGACGGCTCCGCGCTGACCGGGGACCCGCTGGCGCTGGCCTCGGCCCTGCGCAAGATCGAACAGGGGTGCAGCTGGCGCCGCTGCCGCAGGACCAGCGCCTGGTCAACGCCTCGCACCTGATGATCGCCAACCCGTTCCGCGGCGGGGGCATGGCCCGGATGTTCTCCACCCACCCGCCGATGGCCGACCGGATCGACCGGCTGGAACGGATGGCGGGCCAGCGGCTGGGCTAGGGCCCTTCCTCGCGCCGCCCCGCGACACGGAAAAGGCCTGCCGCTGCCGGTATACCGGGAGCGACAGGCCTTTGCGCGTCGAAAACCGTGCGAGGTTAGCTGCGGAAGTTCACGAACTGCAGGTCGGCCTCGTCGAAGTTCTTCAGCAGGGCCATGGTCTCCTGCAGGTCGTCGCGGGACTTCGAGGTCACGCGGAGCTCGTCGCCCTGGATCTGGGATTTTACGGACTTGGGCGCCTCGTCGCGGATCAGCTTGTTGATCTTCTTCGCCAGATCCTGGGCGATGCCCTCCTTGATGCTCGCCTCCAGGCGGAACTCCTTGCCGGAGGGGTAGGGCTCGCCGGTGTCCAGGGACTTCAGCGAGATGCCGCGGCGGATGAGCTTGGACTGCAGGACGTCGAGGACGGCCAGGACGCGCTCCTCGGAGTTGGCCTTCATCAGGATCTTCTCGCCGCTGAAGTCGACCTCGGCGCCGACGCCCTTGAAGTCGTACCGCTGGGCCAGTTCCTTCTGGGCCTGGTTCAGCGCGTTGGCAACTTCCTGCTTGTCGACCTTGCTGACGACGTCGAATGTGGATTCGCCTGCCATGACTGTCCTCCTGCTGTTTGTCGGTGATGGTTCACTGTGCCGGCCCCCGAAAAGGGCGGTACTTCCTGCCATCCAGCCTAATACGGATGGCCCGGGCGTAGCGGGCCCGTTCACAGTCGGCTCAAAGCGAAACGCGGGTGGGAACGAAGGTTGGCCCGGCAGGGTTGAAGGCGTTGAAAGAGTTTCACGAAAGGCAGGGCCCATGAGCCGCAAAGCCATCCATTACGTCACCGCCACCACCGCCGCGGCCGCCGGTTCACTGACGACGGCGGCCACCTCCATGGCCGCGGCCGCCCTGGCTGCCTCGGTGGTCCTGAGCCCCGCCGCCGGGACGATCGCCCGGCTCGACGGCGTCCATGCCGACCTCGCCCGGGCCGTCCAACTGAACCAGGTCACGTCCGAGCAGGCGGCCCGGTTCGAGGCCAAGCTGGCCGGACGCATCCTCGGCGCGTCCTGACCGCAACCCACTCACCCGCAGCCCGCGTCCGCCGCGTGCTGCCGCCGTCGTTCCGGCCCTTGAGTGGCCTTCACGGGGAGCGGCGGGGCCGATTCGATTCTTCGGCGGAAGTTCTGTAAAGTTGTCTTGCCCGCGGTTGCCGGACACGGAACGACCTGGAAACAGGACGAACCAGGACGGTGGCGCGAGTGATCTTCTTTTGAAGTTCGGCAGATTACCCGAGCGGCCAAAGGGGGCTGACTGTAAATCAGCTGGCAACGCCTACGGGGGTTCGAATCCCTCATCTGCCACCCTCGGAAAAACCTCCGGAACCATCACGGTTCCGGAGGTTTTTCTTTGCCCGGCGTCACATCCGCGCGCGGACCGCGGGCCACCGCGCCGATCCGGCGGACCGCGGGCCACCGCGCCGATCCGGCGGACCGGGGTTATTCTGGCGCTGGAAAGGATTCGACATGGAGATCAGCCTGGCGGCGGGAAAGGGTACGCTCACCCTCGACCGGAGCGGCATTCTGCGTCTGAGCTGGGCAAAGGGTTCCTCCGTGGAAGCCGTTGACGCCATGGAATCCGTGCTGGCCGTCGGCAAGGTCAGCGCCGGCCGGATGCTGCCCTTGCTGATCGACATCAGCGACGTTGATGTCAGCGCCGGCGCGCGGAACCACTACCTGGAGAGCCGCTTCGTGTGCGCCGTCGCCCTCGTGGGCGCCACCAATGTGGACCGTGTGGTGGCGGCGTGGATGCGCCGCGGCAATGACTGCCCCCAGCGGTACTTCACCGACCTCAGCGACGCCGAGGCGTGGCTGAACGGGCTCGAACGGCCCAGTGCCGCCGGACAAGAGCCCGTTGTCGCGACCGCCGTCGAACCCACCCCGGCCTAGCGTCGGCCGCGGGCGCAAACCTCCGACGAATCCACCCCCGGGGTGGCGCCCGGAAATCCCACTTGATCCGGCGCCGTAGCGCCCCACCTCGCCCCGCGGCGCGCCGAAAAAGTCATCTTCCGTGCAATCGGTTGGCGGACCCTACCGGGAAGTAGGGTTGTGCCGTTATTCGTGTTGAAGCATAGGAGCTGAAGTGAAGTCGTTTGCATGTGGTGACGTGGTCCCGGGCTGTGAAGCACGCTGGGTCTGCAGCACTGAAGATGAAATCCTGGTCCAGGTCGGTGCGCACGCCGCGTCCGTCCATGGCCTGACCGAACTGCCGCACGAGCTGGTCTCGTCGGTGCAGAAGTCCATCCGTCCGGTCAGTTGAGTCACGGGGCGGGCAGGTCGGGCCCGGAAGCCGGCACTTCAACGCCGCCGGACTGGGACGCCCTGCTCGCCGCCGCCTGCCGCGGTGAGGGTCTGGCGACGGCGTATCAGCCGATCGTGGACACCTCCCGCGGGTCCGTCGTCGGGTATGAGGCGCTCGCGCGATTCCCCGGCTACACAGAAAAGAACCCTGAGGTCTGGTTTGCCGCGGCGCGCTCCCACGGCAAAGCCGCCGAACTGGAGGCCGCCGCACTGCGTACAGCCCTCCGGGCGAGGGCGGCACTGCCGGCCAACTGCTTCCTGACCGTCAATATCTCCCCGGAGCTGCTGACCTCCGAATGCATCCGTTCCGTCTGGCGGGACGAGGGGCGGCTGGGCGGCCTGATTGTTGAGCTCACCGAGCAGACCCCGATTGATTCCTACGTCGGCCTCGAGCCCGACCTGAACCAGCTGCGCTCGGCCGGCGCCCTGATCGCCGTCGACGACGCCGGTGCGGGGTACGCGGGCCTGCGCCACCTGCTGGCGCTGCGGCCCTCGATGATCAAGATCGACCGCGAGCTGATCCAGGACGTCGACCGGGACGAGGCGAAGCGGGCACTGATCGAGATGATGGGTGCCTTCGCCAGCCGCGTCGACGCCTGGATCCTGGCCGAGGGCGTAGAGCGGTCCGAGGAACTTGATGCGCTGGTGGCCCTGGGCGTTCCCCTGGTGCAGGGCTACTACCTTGCCCGGCCCGGGCCGCCCTGGGCCGGAATCGAGCTTGACGTCGCGCACCGGCTGGCCAGCTCGCGCACGGTGGCGGACAAGACGGTTATCCGGGACATCGTGGAGGCGGCTCCGGCCGTCCCGACAGTCGCCGCGGCAGCGGATGCCTTCGGAGCCAATCCGACCCTGGAGGATGTGGTCCTCCTCGGGGAGAACCTGCGGCCCGTAGCAATCCTGGATCCCGGGGCGGCGGCCATGGGCGTGGTCAGCCAGGGCATCCGAGTCAATCTGGACACCCCGCTGGACCAGGCCCTGGCGCGGTCCATGACCCGGCCCAGGGAGCAGCGCTACGAGGCCCTCCTCGTCACGGACAACGCGGGCCGGTTCGCCGGGGTCGCCCGGATGGAGCGCATGATCCTGGCCTTGGCCGCAGCCGGAGCCGATGCGGTGGAAGGATAAGGGGATGCCCCTTCCTGAATCCCTGGCGGCCGACCTGCATGGCGGCGTTGTTATGCGAATCGTCCGGGAGGACGACGCCGGTGAGCTCGCCGATGCCTACCGCCGCAACAGCGCCCACCTCGCACCCTGGGAACCGGTCCGCGGCGAGGAGTTCCTCACCGAAGCCGGCCAGCTCGCGAACACCCGCGGCAAACTGGGGATGTTTGAGGCCGGAACCGGTGTGCCCTGGATCCTGCTTTCCGGACGCCGGGTGGTCGGCGGAATGACCCTGAGCGGCATCGTGCGGGGCCCGTTCCTCAGCGCCAACCTGGGCTACTGGGTGGACCAGGACCTGAACGGCCGGGGCATCTGTTCGGCCGCCGTCGCCCACGTCCTCAAAGCCTCATCCACCACCCTGGGACTGCATCGGATCCAGGCGGCCACCCTGCTCCACAACGACGCCTCGCAGAAGGTGCTGCGGCGCACCGGCTTCCAGGAGATCGGCGTCGCTCCGCAGTACCTGAACATCGCCGGGCGCTGGCAGGACCACCTGCTGTTCCAGCGGCTGCTGTACTGAGCGTATGAGCGGAAGACGGCGGCGGGCTGGCGGCTGGAGTGCCCGCCGGGCGGCCGCCGCGGTAGCGTGTGGCCCATGAGCATTCTGCTGGTGGGCGGCGGTCCCGACACGGTCACCACCTCCGCCATCTTTGACCGGTTCGCCGACGAGCTGCGGCGCCGCGCCGGGGGAACCCGGCCGCCGCGGGTGGCCGTGGCGCTGTTCGATCGGGAAGGCAGCTGGGACTACTTTCTCCCGGCCTACGAGACACCGCTCCGGGACCGTGCGGAATGCCGGATCATCCCCGTCCCGGTACGGACCGGCGAACGCCCAGAGCCGGCGGTCTTCGCCGACGTCGACGGCATCGTCGTGGGCGGCGGCCCGACGCCGGAGTACCTGCGCGGACTGTTTGACTCTGCGGGGGCCATCCGTGCGGCGGTGGCAGACGGCGTGCCTTATCTGGGATTTTCGGCAGGCGCCATGATCGTCCCGCAGCGGGCCCTCATCGGCGGGTACCGCCTCCACGGCGTCGACGTCTGCGAGGAAGAATGCTCCGAGGGCCTCGAAGAGCTCGAGATCCGCGACGGGCTGGGCCTGGTGCCCTTCGCCGTCGACGTCCATGCCGCGCAGGCGGGCACCCTGAGCCGCGCCGTGGCCGTCGTCACCGGGGGACTCGCGGAGCGGGTGATGGCGATCGATGAAAACACCGCACTGGTGCTGCGGCACCAGGACCTCGAGGACCTGCAGGTCCTTGGGGCCGGACACTGCTGGTCCATCCGCCGTTCCGGCACCAAGGCAACGGTGGCGGTGCTGACGGCCGGCTAGGCGCGCGCTCCGCCGCGCGGCGTCATCATTGGCACCATAGTTACTCACGGGTAACATGGCTGGCATGCACCTGCTGCTCCGCACCCTCTTCCTCCTGATGAACGCGTCCCGGCGCCCGAAGCTGGGCATTTGGGACGCCGCGAGCCTCCCGCTCCGGGTCCTGCCCACGGACATCGACATCGCGATGCATGTCAACAACGGCATGTACTTCTCGCTCATGGACCTTGGGCGGTTCGACCTGATGGCGCGCAGCGGCACTTGGAAGGCCATGCGCCGGCGCGGCTGGACCCCGTGGTGGCCGGCGAGACCATCGCGTTCCGCCGCTCGCTGCAGCTCTGGCAGCAGTACACCATCGAAACCAAGGTGATCGGCCTGGACTCCAAGGCCATCTACTTCGAGCAACGGATGGTGGTCGACGGCGAGATCTACGCCCGCGCGCACATCGCCACCCGGCTGGTCAGCAAGGGCAAGCCGGTCAGCCAGGAGGACATCCTGCGCGAATTCGGCGAGCCGCCCGCCGGCCTCGAACTGCCCGAATGGCTGCACTCCTGGCGGGAAACCAACGCCCTTCCGGGTGCCCGCCGCCCGGCGCCGCACCTCTGGGGCTGACCGGCCGAACCCACTTCCGCGCCCGCCGGGGCCCTGTTCGGGCATGCGCGCACGGCGGCCGGCCGGATGAGCCAAGAGCGAAACACCGGCGACTTTCCGGCCCGTCTCGCGTACCGTTGAGAAATGGCAACCGTAGACATTACAGGTGAACAGTTCGCAGCGACCGTAGAGGACAACGATATTGTCCTGGTAGATTTCTGGGCCGAATGGTGCGGCCCGTGCAAGCAGTTCGGCCCCACCTACGCCGCCGTTTCGGAGAAGCACCCCGACGTGGTGTTCTCCAAGGTGGACACCGAGGCCGAGCAGCAGCTGGCCGCCGAGGCCGGCATCACCTCGATCCCCACCCTGATGGCGTTCCGCGAGAAGGTCCTGGTCTTCTCCCAGCCCGGCGCCCTGAACGCCCAGCAGCTGGAACAGGTAGTGGACGCCGTCAAGGCACTCGACATGGAGGAAGTCCACGCCCACGTGGCCCGCTCGCAGGCCGAAGCCGCCACCAAGCAGGACGGCACGCAGATCCCCGACGCCTAGTCCCCACGGCCGGCGTTATAACCAACGCGGGGCTGCCCCAGGCCCATCCTTTCAAGGATGGCGAGCCTGGAGCGGCCCCGCGTTGCGTCGTTTAGGGGCGGTGGGCTGCCCCGCCGGGTGGGGCGGCTAGACCCGCTCCACCTTCACCGGCTCGGCCAGCAGGGCGCTCATGGACTCGTTCAGGTCCTGAAGGGCGCTGCCCTTCGCGTGGCGGTCCAGGTCCTCCTGGCTGGCCCACTGCTCGGTCAGGACCAGCCGCTCTTCCGTGGCCTCGGTCAGTTCATAGCGCAGGCAGCCGGGTTCGTTGACCACCTCGTCGATCGCAATCTCGAGGGCAAGCTTCACGCGGAAGAATTCGCCGTCGTTGGGGATGAAAGTGGCTCGCAGATCAATGGGTTCGCTCATGTCCTCCAGCCTAGCTGGCGTCCCCGCGCGACGCCCCGGGCGACCGAAAGATTTCCTAGGACATCCACGCTTTCCTCTTCTCTTGCCGACGGCGTGTTGGTAGCGTCACATCATGCTTGCGTACACCGCCGGAGACACTGACGTCCCGCTGATCGATGAAACCATTGGCGCGAACTTTGAGCGGATCGCCGCCCGGTTCCCCTACCATGACGCCCTCATCGAGGCCGCCGCCGTCCCGGGCGGTGAAGCCCGGCGCTGGAGCTACGCCAAAATGAACGACGACGTCGACCGGCTGGCCCGCGCGCTGCTCGCCCTCGGCGTCGACAAGGGGAGCGGGTGGGCATCTGGAGCCCGAACTGCGCCGAGTGGACCCTGCTGCAGTACGCCACCGCCAAAATCGGCGCCATCCTGGTCAACGTCAACCCCGCCTACCGCAGCCACGAACTCGAGTTCGTGGTGAAGCAGAACGGCATGCGGATGCTGGTCACTGCGCCGTCGGACAAGAACAGCGACTACACCGCCATGGCACGGCAGGCCCTGGCGGAATGCCCGGAGCTGAAGGAACTCGTCTTCCTGCCCGCCGGCCAGCCCGGGCTCACCGGCGCGGAGCCGGAGAGCGACGCCGAGCAGAGCTACGCCGAGCTGCTCCGGCGCGCTGACGACGTCCCCTATGCCGCGCTCAAGGACCGGATGGCGGGACTGGACGCGCATGACGCCATCAACCTGCAGTACACCTCCGGCACCACGGGTTTCCCCAAGGGCGCCACGCTGACCCACTACAACCTGCTCAACAACGGCTACTCGATCGGTGAGCTGCTGGACTACACCGAACACGACAGGGTGGTCCTGCCGGTGCCGTTCTACCACTGCTTCGGGATGGTGATCGGCAACCTGGCGGCGCTCAGCCATGGCGCGGCCACCATCATCCCCGGCCGCGGCTTCTCCCCGGCCGCCGCCCTGGAAGCGGTCCAGGACTTCGGCGGCACCTCGCTTTACGGGGTCCCCACGATGTTCATCGCGGAGCTGGCGCTGCCGGACTTCGCCTCCTACGACCTCTCCACCCTCCGCACCGGGGTGATGGCCGGTTCCCTGTGCCCCATCGAGGTGATGAACCGGGTGATCGCGGAGATGAACATGCGCGATGTGGCCATCTGCTACGGCATGACGGAGACCTCGCCGGTGTCCACCATGACCCGCAGCGTGGACACCATGGAGCAGCGGACCCAGACCGTGGGCCGGACCATGCCGCAGCTGGAGAGCCGCATCATCGATCCCGTCACCGGCGAGGTGCTGCAGCGCGGCGAGATCGGCGAACTGTGCACCCGCGGCTACTCGGTGATGCAGGGGTACTGGAACCAGCCGGAGAAGACCGCCGAGGCAATCGACCCCGAGGGCTGGATGCACACCGGCGACCTCGCCCGGATGGACGAGGACGGGTACATCGTGGTGGAGGGCCGGATCAAGGACATGGTGATCCGCGGCGGCGAGAACATCTACCCGCGCGAGATCGAGGAGTTCCTCTACACCCACCCGGACATCCAGGACGTGCAGGTGATCGGCGTTCCCGATGCCACCTACGGGGAGGAACTGATGGCCTGCGTGGTCCTCAAGCCGGAGGCCGGCCCGATGGACGCCGAGTCCCTGGCCGGCTTCTGCCGCGGCAAGCTGGCGCACTACAAGATCCCCCGGTACGTGGAGGTCCGCGACAGTTTCCCGATGACCGTGTCCGGCAAGATCCGGAAGGTCGACATGCGGCAGGAGGCCGTGGCGCGCCTGGGCCTCTGACCCGGGTCCCCGCCGGCGGGTCCTAATGGTGCCGGTGGTCCTGGATGGTCATCCGCGGGCCAAAAACGGGTTTCCGGAACCCGCTGAGCCCGATCATCCGGACCACCCGCTGGCGGTGCCCGGCCCAGGGCGCCAGCAGCCGGATCATCCCGGCGTCGTCGGTGCGCCGGCCGGTGAGGGCCGCGCCCACGTAGGCGGCGAGGTGGTAGTCGCCCAGCGCGATCGAATCGGGACAGCCGTGGGTCCGCTGCACCACCTCGGCCGCGGTCCAGATCCCGACCCCCGGGAGGGTCTGCAGTTTGGTGGCGGCCTCGGCCGAGGGCAGCCCGGCCAGCCGTTCGAGGGCCGCGGCGGAGCGGAGGACGCGCATGGCCGTGTCCGAGCGCTGCGGTCCGACGCCCGCCTTGTGCCACTCCCACGACGGAATGGCGAGCCACTGCCGGGGCGTGGGCTGGACCATCAGGGTGGCCGGGGCCACGGTGCCCGCACCCGGCGCCGGTGTCCCGAAGCGGTAGACCAAGTAGCGGTAGCCGCGGCGGGCCTCGATCACGGTGACCTTTTGTTCCATGATGGTCGGGACCAGGGCGTCGACCATGCGACCGGTGGCGGGCAGCCGGACGGCAGGGTTCCGGTGGCGGGCGTCCCGGACCATGCGGGGGAGCGTGGCGTGGAAGGACGGCTCGTCAAAGTCCGTCCAGTCGTCGTCGCCGCCCAGCAGCCGGGGAACGGCCGCGACGGCCTCCTCCGCGCCGGGACCCCAGGCCCGGGCATCGACCACAGGATCCGACGCCGGTCCCTGGGACACCAGGCGCAGGCTGGCCGGACCGGCCGCAGTGGTAAAGGCCAGCCACACGCCGTCGGCAGCGACCTTGACGGCCGGATCTCCGTGGCCACGGCGCAGCGGGCTGATGGTCTGCAGCAGATCGAACGGGCCGCCCGGACGCCAGCGCAGCGAGGCATCCGCGGACGCGGACGCGCCGGCGGACAGTTCTGCGGTGGTCATGCTTCCATGTTCCCACGGAGCTCCGACGCCGAGTCGAACGGCCCTGACCGGCGGCGTCATCCCGGCCCTACAATCCCACCAGGAGAAGCTGGTCCGGGCCGAATGCGCGGACCCCGGAGGGACAGGAGCGGCTCATGGGCGGCGGCGTGGTGCACTTTGAACTTCCCGCGGACGACGAGGACCGGGCCCGCGGTTTCTACAAGGCGGTGTTCGGCTGGACCTTTCAGGTGATGCCGGAAATGGAGTACAGCCTGGCGCTGACCACGCCCATGGACGAGCACGGCCGGCCGGCGGTGACGGGGTCTATCAACGGCGGGATCTTCCGCCGCGGCGAGCTGCGCGCGCCCGTGGTCACCATCGACGTCGAGGACATCGACGCCGCCCTCCGCGACATCGCCGCCCGCGGCGGCGCCGTCCTGCGCGGCAAGATGGAGGTACCGGGCTCCGGCTGGAACGCCTACTTCACGGACACCGAGGGAAACGTGGTGGGACTGTGGCAGAACGCCGCACCCGCCGGGGATGCCGCCGGCGGTTAGGGCAGCGGTCAGTAACAGGACAGGGTCAGTGCATCCCGCTGGTCAGCCAGAGCGCCACGACCGCCAGCGGCAGCGTGAGGACGACGGCGGCGAGGCCGGCCAGGGCGAAGCCGCCCCAGCGGATCTCCACGTTCAGGGCCCGCAGCCGCTCGTGCCAGAGCAAGGTGGCCAGGGAGGCCCACGGGGTCACCAGCGGACCCAGGTTCACGCCGATCAGCAGGGCCGCCAGCCGCACGGGCGAGCCGCCCACCGGCTCGAGCGCCAGGTAGGCGGGGAGGTTGTTGACCACGTTGGCCGCCCCCGCTCCGAGGCCCGCCAACTGCAGCAGCGCCGGCAGGCTGTCCCCGGTACCGGCTATTCCCGCCAGCGCACGGGTCAGGCCGTTGGCGTGCAGGGTCTCCACCACCATGAAGAGCCCCACCGTGAGCACCAGCGGGCGCCAGGGAACCATGGACCAGCGCAGCGAGGAGCGGCGGCGCCAGAGGAACAACACCAGCAGCGCCGCGGCCGCGATGCCGGCAGGGATGTAGACCGGCAGGCCGGAGACCAGCGCCGGCAGCAACAGAATCATGACGCCCGATGACGCGTAGAGCAGCACCTTGTCCCGGACCCCGTGCGGGGCCTGGTGGCCGTACCCGCCACGCAGGTCCTTGCGGAATGCCAGCCACAGCAGCACCAGCGGCAGCAATATGCCCACCAGCGAGGGAGCCCAGACCAGGCCCGCGAACCCGGCGGGGCTCAGGCCCAGTCGGGACTGGGCCAGCAGGTTGGTCAGGTTCGAGACCGGCAGCAGCAGCGAGGCCGTGTTGGCCAGCCAGATGGTGGTCAGGGCGAACGGCAGGGGAGGGATGCGCGCGTGCACCGCCAGGAGGACGACGACGGGCGTGACCAGCACCGCCGTCGTATCCAGCGACAGGAAGATGGTGGACACCGTGGACAGGCCGATCACCAGCAGCCAGAGCAGCAGGACCCGGCCCCGTCCCCACGCCGCCAGCCGGTCCGTCACAGCCCGGAAGAGGCCGGCATCGTCCACCAGTTCGGTCACCAATGACATGGCCACCACGAACGCCAGCACGGGCACGGTGCGGTCGGCCAGTTCGCCGAACGCCGGCAGCGGCAGCAGGCCCACCGCCAGCGCCAGGACACCGGCCAGCAGCATGCCGCCGGGAACCGCGTAGCTGCGCAGCGCAGGCAGCCAGGAATTTCGCTTCACCGGCTAATCCTCGCACCCGTGCGGGCCCCGCACGGCACGGGAGCGGCCCGGCGGCGCGAAGACGGTAACTTGGTAGTCATGAAGTACGCGCCGTCCGTCCTGGACCTCATTGGCAACACGCCCCTCGTCAAGCTCAACCACGTCACCGAAGGCATCGCCGCCACGGTCCTGGTGAAGGTGGAATACCTGAACCCCGGCGGGTCCATCAAGGACCGCATCGCGGCGAAGATGATCGACGAGGCCGAGCGCAGCGGCAAACTCAAGCCCGGCGGCACCATCGTGGAACCGACCTCCGGCAACACCGGCGTCGGCCTGGCCCTGGTGGCCCAGCAGAAGGGCTACCGCTGCATCTTCGTGGTCCCGGACAAGGTCGGCGAGGACAAGCGCTCCGTGCTGCAGGCCTACGGCGCCGAGGTGGTCGTCACCCCCACCGCCGTCGCCCCGGACAGCCCGCACAGCTACTACGGCGTCTCGGACCGGCTGGTCCGGGAAATCCCCGGCGCGTACAAGCCGGACCAGTTCTCCAACCCCGCCGCCCCCGGCAGCCACTACGAGACCACCGGCCCGGAAATCTGGCGGGACACCGACGGGCGGATCACCCACTGCGTGATCGGCGCGGGCACCGGCGGCACCATCACCGGCACCGGCCGCTACCTCAAGGAAGTCTCCGCGGACCGTCCCGAGGCCGACGGCGGCGTCGTGAAGATCATCGGCGCCGACCCTGCCGGCTCGGTCTACTCCGGCGGCACCGGCCGTCCCTACTTCGTCGAGGGCGTCGGCGAGGACATGTGGCCCGGCAACTACGACAAGGGCGTCCCGGACGAGGTCATTGCCGTCACCGACGCCGACTCCTTCGCCATGACCCGCCGCCTGGCCCGCGAAGAGGGCCTGCTGGTGGGCGGTTCCTCCGGCATGGCCGTGGTCGCCGCGCTGCGGGCCGCCAAGGAGCTTCCGGCCGACGCCGTCGTGGTGGTCATCCTGCCCGACTCCGGCCGCGGCTACCTGGCCAAGATCTTCAACGACCAGTGGATGCGCTCCTACGGCTTCCTCGCCAGCGGCGACGAGGCCTCCGTGGAAGAGGTGCTCAAGGCCAAGACCGGGGAACTGCCCGACCTGGTGCACATCCACCCGAACGAGTCCGTCCGCGACGTCATCAACATCATGAACGAGTACGGCGTCTCGCACATCCCGGTCCTCTCGCAGGAACCGCCGGTGGTGATGGGCGAGGTCCTCGGCTCCGTCGACGAACGCACGCTGACCGCCAAGCTGTTCCGCGGCGAGGCCGCCCTCACGGACAAGATCTCCGAACACATGGAGCCCCGCCTGCCGGTGATCGGTTCGCTCGAATCGATCTCGACCGCCCGCGAACTCCTCTCCGACGCGGACACCCTGATGGTGACCTTCGTCGGCGCGCCGGTGGGCATCCTCACCCGCCACGACCTCCTCGCCTACCTCAGCAACTGACACCTCCAAGGAGTCCCATGTCCTCGTCTGACAGCACCCCCGCAGGCTTCAACACCCGCGCCGTCCACGCCGGCCAGGCCTTCGAGCCGCGCACCGGCGCCGTGGTCCCGCCGCTGCACTTCTCCTCCACCTATGCCCAGGACGGCATCGGCGGACTCCGCTCCGGCTACGAGTACGGCCGCGGCGGCAACCCCACCCGGGACGCGCTGCAGGAGCAGCTCGCCGCCCTCGAGGGCGGATCGCACGCCTACTCCTTCGGTTCCGGCCTGGCCGCCGAGGACTCGATGATCCGCGCCCTGACCCGGCCCGGGGACCACATCGTTCTCGGCAACGACGCCTACGGCGGAACCTACCGCCTGATCAGCCGTGTCCTCGGCGAGTGGGGGATCGGCAACACCCCGGTGGACATGTCCGACCTGGACGCCGTCGCCGCCGCGGTCGCCGCCAACCCGACCCGGCTGGTCTGGGTGGAGACCCCGTCCAACCCGATGATGAAGATCACCGACATCGCCGCGCTCGCCACCGTGGCGCACGACGCCGGGGCCCTCCTGGTCGTGGACAACACCTTCGCGTCCCCGTACCTGCAGAACCCGCTGGCGCTGGGGGCCGACGTCGTCGTGCACTCCACCACCAAGTACATCGGCGGCCACTCCGACGTCGTCGGCGGCGCGATCGTGGTCAACGACCCGGAGCTGGCCGAGAAGATCGGCTTCGTGCAGTTCGCCGTCGGCGCCGTGTCCGGCCCGATGGACGCCTTCCTGACCACCCGCGGGCTGAAGACCCTCGGCGTGCGGATGGACCGGCACAGCGACAACGCCCAGGCCGTGGCCGAATGGCTGCTGCAGCGGCCCGAGGTGGAGGCCGTGCTCTACCCGGGCCTTCCCTCGCACCCCGGCCACGAGCTGGCGAAGAAGCAGATGAAGAAGTTCGGCGGCATGGTCTCCGTCCAGTTCAAGGGCGGCGAAGCGGCGGCCCGGACGGTGGCGGAATCCACGTCCGTGTTCACGCTGGCCGAATCCCTCGGCGGCATCGAGTCGCTGATGAACTACCCCTCCGAGATGACGCACGCCTCCGTCAAGGGCACCGAGCTGGCCGTCCCGGAGAACCTGCTCCGGCTCTCCTGCGGCATCGAGGACGTGGAGGACCTGATCGCGGACCTCGAGCAGGCCTTCTCCCGGCTCCAGCCGGGCAGCTAACGCCGGTGTCCGTTCTCTCCACGCGGGCCCGCACCCCGCTGCGCGGCTGGCTCGCGACGGCGGCTGGTGCGGCCGCCGTCGTCGTCGCGCTGGTGGTCCTCTACACGGCGTACGAGCCGCTCATGAACGACTTCGAGGTCTACTTCTACGGCGGCAACCGCGTGCTGCAGACCGGCGAGACCGGGGTGAACGAACTCTACGCACCCCGGGAAGGGCTGCCGTTCACCTACCCGCCGTTCGCGGCCCTGGTCTTCGCCGCGATGGCCCTGCTGGGGTCCGCCGGCGGCAGCACGGTCTTCACGGCGACGGCGCTCCTGGGCGCCCTCGTGGTCTCCGCCTGGCTGACCCGGCACTACTTCGGACTGGGCCGGTGGCGGGACGCGGCCGCTGACTGGCGGTTCCGCTCCGTGACCCTGGCCGGGACCGCCGCGGTGCTGCTGCTGGGGCCCTGGCGGGACACCTTCGACTTCGGCCAGATCAACATCATCCTGATGGGCCTGATCCTGGCCGACTTCGCCCTGTACGGAAAGTCCCGCGCCGGGGAGCTGCGCTGGCCCGCGGGGCTGCTGATCGGCATTGCCGCAGGCATCAAGCTGACCCCGCTGGCGTTCGGGCTGTACTTCCTGGTCCGCCGGGACTTCAAGGCCCTGGCCTGGATGGCGGCCGGCTTCTTCGGCTCGATTGCCCTGGCCTGGGCGCTGCTGCCCGCCGCCTCGGTCACCTTCTGGACCAAGATCCTCCCGGACACCGGCCGCATCGGCGGCCCGGGCTACGTGGACAACCTCTCGGTCAAGGGCCTGCTGCTGCACCTGGGCCTGCCGGACGCCACCTCCACCACCCTGCTCTGGCTGGTGCTGTCGCTGGCGCTGGCCTCCGTGGCCGCGCTGGTCATCCGCTGGGCGCTGGCCGCCGAAGAGAACTTCGTGGCCGTCTCCGCCACCGCCGTGCTGATGCTGTTGGTCAGCCCCGTCTCCTGGTCCCACCACTGGGTCTGGATGGCCGTCGCGCTGCCCTGCCTGGGCTTCGCCATCCACCGTGTGCCCTCCCGGAACGGCAGGATGCGGGTCACCGGATGGGTCATCCTGGCCGCCACCGCCGCGGCGTTCTACCTGACGCCCAAGTACCTGGCCGTCCTGGCCGGGGCGCACGAGTGGGGCAAGGGGCCGCACACCCAGTGGCAGCTCACCCTCGCCAGCCTGGGCGTGCTGTGCGGCATCGCGATGCTGGCCTACTGGGCGCTGGCGTACCGGCCGTCCCGCGCCGCACTGCGTTCCGGGGACTAATACCTCACCGACTCTGGCTTTCTTGAAAGAAGTCAGCTAGCCTGCCGGTATGGCACTGAGATCCGACTGGTCCGAACGCACCTGCAGCATGGCCCGTGGCCTGGACATCCTCGGCGACCCCTGGGGCGTCCTGGTCCTCCGCGAGATCTTCTTCGGCAACGGCCGGTTCGATGCGATCAAGGACCGGCTGGGCGCCTCCGACTCGGTGCTGACCCGGCGGCTCGCGGCGCTCGTCGACGCCGGACTGCTCACCCGGCGCCCCTACGACGACGGCGGCCGGAGCCGGGAGGAATACGTGCTCACCGCCAAGGGCCAGGACGCCCTCCCGGTGCTCAACGCCGTCGTCATCTGGGCCGAAAAACACCTGCCGGCCCCCACCCCGGAGGCGCACATGTTCGTGGTCCACACCGGCTGCGGGCAGCGGACCAGCTCCGCCGACACCTGCACCGGCTGCGGCGAGCGGCTGACCGCCGGCAATACCAGCTGGCACAGCCTCACCCGGACAGACCAGCCCGTCCCGCTGGCCACCGCCCCGCGGAACGGCGCCGCGGCATGAGCGCCCGGGCCGCCGGTTCCCCCGACGTCGCCGCGTCGACCCGGCCGCCGTCGGGCCGCCGGCACCGGATCCACCCCGCATGGACGGTGGCGGCCGTCGCGTTCCTGGCCCTCGTCGGCGCGGCAGGCTTCAGGGCAGCTCCCGGCGTGCTGATGGTCCCGCTGCAGCAGGAGTTCGGCTGGTCCACCACGGTCCTCTCCGCCGCGGTCAGCATCAACCTGGTCCTGTTCGGCCTCACCGCCCCCTTCGCCGCGGCCCTGATGGAGCGCTTCGGCATCCGGTCCGTCACCGCCGTCGCCCTGGGGCTGATCGGCGCCGGCAGCGCCCTCACCGTCCTGGTGAACCAGTCCTGGCAGATCCTCCTCACGTGGGGGCTGCTGATCGGGCTTGGCACCGGCTCCATGGCGCTGGTCTTCGCGGCCACCATCGCCAACACCTGGTTCGCCACGAGGCGGGGCCTGGTGACCGGCATCCTCACCGCCGGGAGCGCCGCCGGGCAGCTGGTGTTCCTGCCCTTCATCGCGGCGCTGGCCCAGCACCCCGGCTGGCGGCAGGCCTCCCTGCTGATCGCCGCCGGAGCCCTGGCCGTGGTCCCGCTGGTGCTGAAGTTCCTGAAGAATTCCCCGGCCGACGCCGGCGTCCTGCCCTACGGTGCCGAAACCCCGGAAGTGCCCGACGCCGGCACGCGTCCCGCCGCCGCGGCACCCGCCCCGGCGGAGCGTGTTGGCGGGCCGCACGCGACGGAGCCGGCAGCAGAGCCCGCCCCGCGCGTCAACGCCGCCGTCCGGGCCCTCCGGGTGCTTCGCCGCGCCAGCAGGGTCCGCACCTTCTGGGCACTCGTGGCAGGCTTCGCCAGCTGCGGTGCCACCACCAACGGGCTCATCGGCACCCACTTCATTCCCTCCGCGCACGATCACGGCATGCCGGAGACCACAGCGGCCGGACTCCTGGCCGTCGTCGGGATCTTCGACATCGTCGGCACCATCGCCTCCGGCTGGCTCACGGACCGCTTCAATCCGCGGGTGCTGCTCGCCGTGTACTACCAGTTCCGCGGCATCGGGCTGCTGGTGCTCCCGCTTCTCCTCGGCGCCGAGGTCCAGCCCAGCATGATCGTCTTCGTCGTCATCTACGGCCTCGACTGGGTGGCCACCGTCCCGCCCACCGCCGCCATCTGCCGTCAGGTGTTCGGCGCCGACGGCGGGGTCGTCTTCGGCTGGGTGTTCGCCGCCCATCAGCTGGGCGCAGCAACGGCCGCGCTGGCCGCCGGGGCCGTCCGGGACGCCACCGGCCAGTACACCTACGCCTGGTTCGCGGCAGCCGCCATGTGCACCATCGCGGCGGTCATCAGCGCCACCATCCGCAAGGACGCCGGGCGCGACGCCAAGGTCGCGGTGCCGGCCTGAGCTCTCGGTAGGATGAACGGCGGGGACGGGCACAGATGCCGCCGGCGCGCTGCGCCCTCGTCCCGCTGCAGCATCTATTGGGGGATCCACACATGCCATTGCTCGACGTCGACTATCCGCACGCCCCGCCGTCCGCACCCCGGGAGACGCCGCCCAGGGTTTCGGGCCGCCACCGACGCCTCGGCGTTGCCTTCGCCGCCGCCCTGCTTCCGCTGGGCCTCGCCGCCGTCGCCCTCGCGGTGTGGCACTGGCTGTCCGGCTGGGGTGAGCAGGGGCTCGACTTCAGCGTCTACTGGTACGGCGGGAAGATCCTCAACGACGCCGGCCCGGCGGCGTCGGAGCTCTATCGGGGCAATGTGGACTGGGCCGGCGGGCCCGGCCTGCCGTTCACCTACCCGCCCTTCGCCGCCCTCCTCTTCAGCCTGCTGGCCCTGCTGCCGCAGAAGCTCGCCCTGAACCTGTTCAACAACGCCGGCGTCCTTACAGCGCTCTGGGTCGCGGTCCGGGCCCTCCGGTACTGGACAGCAAAAGCCGACTGGAGGGCCGTTTTCCGGTCCCTGGGCAACCAATGGGCCGCGGCCGTGCTGGTCCTGGCCGTGCTCAACCTCGGCCCCTGGCGCGAGACCCTGGCCTTCGGGCAAATCAACATCCTGCTGATGGGCCTGATGGCGGCGGACCTGCTGGCACGGAACCCCCGCCAGGCCCACGTTGTCCCCGGCAGCGGGTTCCTGGTGGGGGTCGCCGCGGGCATCAAGCTGACGCCGCTGGTCTTCGGGCTCTACTTCCTGGTTCGCAAGCGACTGGCGCGGCCTGCTGAACATGGGTGCGGGATTCCTCACCACCGTCCTGCTCGGAGCGCTGCTGCGCCCGGCCGAGTCCGTGGAGTTCTGGTTCCGGATCCTGCCGGACACCTCGCGGATCGGCGGGGCGGGCTACGTGGACAACCTCTCACTCAAGGGCGCGCTGTTGCACTTTGGAGTTCCCGAGGACGCCGTGACTGTGCCCTGGCTGGTGCTGAGCCTGCTCGTGGTGGCGCTTGCGGCCGGAATCATCAAGTCGGCGAGCGAACAGGGTGCCCGGGTGGTCGCCATCTCCACGACCGCCCTCACCATGCTTTTGATCAGCCCCGTCTCTTGGTCCCACCACTGGGTTTGGGTCGCCCTCGTCCTGCCTGCCTTCGCCTGGACCTTGCGTGAAACGCCGTACCTCTACCGGGGGACGCGCTGGCTGATGGGCGCGGTGCTGGGCATCTCCGTCCTGGTGTTCTGCTTCTCGCCGAAGACGATCGGCACGGCCCTCGGCGCGCAGAACCTCGACGTCCAGACGCCGGGGCTCTGGATCATGGCCTCCAGTGCGGGGGTCTTCTGCGCCGTCGCTCTGCTGCTGTGCTGGCGGTTGGCCTTGCGCCGCGGGTCTTTGGCCCACGCCTTCGACGTGCACACCGCGCCAACGCCGGCCCGCGAACCGGCGGCCGCGCGGGCCGCGCTAGGCTGAATCACATGACTCCGACTCCCGCCGCCGCCGACACTGCCCCGGTACAGCGCAGGACGGCCATGGTGACCGGCGTCGGACGCCTCGCGGGCCTCGGGGCCGGCATCGCGCGGCGGCTGGCCGCCGACGGCTGGGACCTGGTGCTCACCTACTGGCAGGACTACGACGCCAGGATGCCCTGGGGCGTCCAGCCGGACGACGTCGAACGCCTCACGGCCGAATTGCAGGCCACCGGGGCGGCGGTGGTGACGGTACCCGCCGACTTCCAGGATCCGCAGGCCGTCGACGTGCTGATGGCCACGGTGGCGGAGGAGGCCGGCACCCTGCACGGAATGGTGCTCAGCCACGCGGAATCCGTGGACTCCGGCATCCTGGATACGTCGCTGGCCAGCTTTGAGCGGCACTTCGCCGTCAATACCCGCGCCAGCTGGCAACTGATCGCGGCGTTTGCCCGCCAGGCTCCGGCCGAGGGCGGCGCGATCGTGGCGCTCACCAGCGACCACACCGCCTTCAACCTGCCCTACGGGGCGTCCAAGGGCGCCCTGGACCGGATCGTGATAGCCGCGGCGCGGGAGCTGGGACCGCAGGGAATCAGCGCCAACGCGCTCAACCCCGGCCCGGTGGACACCGGCTGGATGGATGCGCAGCTGCGCCAGGACCTGGCCGGGCGGCAACCCGGCGGACGGCTCGGCACCCCCGCGGACGTTGCCGGGACGGTGGCGTTCCTGCTCTCGTCCGAGGGCCGCTGGATCTCCGGCCAGCTGGTCAAGGCCGACGGCGGTTTCTCCGCCTGACGTCCCGGAGCCCGGTCCCGAACCGCTAGCGGAAGGCCGCGAGACCGGTGATGTGCTGGCCCAACACCAGGGTGTGTACCTCGTCGGTGCCCTCGTAGGTGCGCACCGATTCGAGGTTGGCCGCGTGCCGCAGCGGTGAGTAGTCCAGGGTGATGCCGTTGCCGCCCAGGATGGTCCGGGCCTCCCGGGCGATCGCGATGGCTTCCCGGACGTTGTTGAGCTTGCCGAGGGAAATCTGCTCGGGCCGCAGCTGCCCGGCGTCTTTGAGCCTGCCCAGCTGGAGGGCCAGCAGCGTCCCCTTCTGGATCTCCAGCAGCATGTTCACCAGCTTCTCCTGCGTCAGCTGGTAGCCGGCCAGCGGTTTGCTGAACTGCAGGCGCTCCTGCGCGTAGCGGAGCGCCGCCTCGTAGGAGTCCCTGGCCGCGCCCATGGCGCCCCAGGCGATCCCGTAGCGCGCCTCGTTCAGGCAGCTGAACGGGCCGCGCAGTCCACGGGCGGCCGGGAGCAGCGCCTCGGGGCCCAGCCGGACGCCGTCGAAGGTGATGTCGCACTGGATCGAGGCGCGCATCGAGAGCTTCTGCCGGATCGGCGCGGCCGTGACCCCGGCGGTGCCGGCCGGAACCAGGAAGCCGCGCACGCCGTCGTCGGTCATGGCCCAGACCACCATGATGTCCGCCACGGACGCCAGACCGATCCAGCGCTTGGCGCCGTCCAGGATCCAGCCGGCGTCCTCGCCGCTGCCGTCCCGGCGGGCGAAGGTCTGCATGGCCGCGGGGTCCGAGCCTGCGGTGGGTTCGGTCAGGGCGAAGCAGCCGATCGCCTCGCCCGCGGCCATGCGCGGCAGCCACTGCTGCTTCTGATCCTGGGAGCCCCACAGGTGGATGGCGGTCATGGCCAGCGAACCCTGAACCGAGACGAAGGTGCGGATGCCGGAGTCCCCGGCCTCCAGTTCCATCGCGGCCAGGCCGTATTCGACGGCGGAGCGCCCCGGGCAGCCGTAGCCCTCCAGCTGCATGCCGAGCACGCCCAGCTCGCCGAGCTCCGGGGCCAGGTCCAAGGGGAACACACCCTCGTCGAACCACTCGGCGATGCCGGGCCGGATCCGTTGCCGGGTGAAGTCTCGGACCTTCTCCCGGACGGCCAGCTCCTCAAAGCTGAGCAGGGAATCGATGGCGAGGACGTCGGAGACGTCGGACACTTCAGCGGGTCGGCTCATGCGGCCATCCTACGGCCGGGCGCCGTCGACCGCGGCCTCCGTCCGCGCGGGCCGGACGAAATAGTTCCGGGTGGCGGGGGCGAAGCGGCAGGCGGCGGCGAGGACCACGCCCAGCGCCAGCAGCACCACCCCGCTGACGAAGGCCCCGCCGACGCCGAAGATGGTGGTGTTGCCGTAGCCCGGGTCCCACATCTGCACCGCGGAGACCACGAACGCCGCCGTCAGCGCCACGGCCCCGACGGCGGGCAGGACCCCGCGGAACCACAGGTTCCGGGCCGAGGCGCGCAGGGTCCCACGGAAGTACCAAACGCAGGCGAACCCGGTCAGGGCGTAGTAGAAGGCGATGAAGAGGCTGATCGAGCTGATCGAATCGGCCAGCAGGTTCTGGCTCAGGACGCTCATCAGCACGTAGTAGCCCACCGCCGCGGCGCCCATCACCTGAGTGGAGAACCCGGGGGTCTGGTTGCGCGGGTGCACGTGGGCGAAGCGCCGGGGGAGGGCACCGTGCACGCCCATCGAGAGTGTGCCGCGGGCCGTCGGGAGGATGGTGGTCTGGGTCGAGGACAGCACCGAGGCAAGGACCGCGACCACGATCAGCCAGCCCCAGGGGCCGAGCACGGTGTCCTTCATCGCCAGGAAGACGTCGCTGCGGTTGGCCTCGTTGCCCAGGCCGATCCCGTCCGTACCCACCGAGGCATACATCATTACCAGCAGGGCCACCGAGACATAGATCGCCACCAGGATCACCGCGGAGAGCACCGCGCCTCGGCCGGGCGTGGTGGCCGGGTGCTCGGTCTCCTCGTTGACCGCCAGGCAGGTGTCCCAGCCCCAGTAGATGAACAGGGCCAGCAGCACCCCGTGCACCGCGGCGCCCGGATCGGTGACCAGCGCCGCCGGGTTGAACCAGGCCGGGTCGAACGGCTGGCCCGAGGCTGCCGGGCTGCCGGCGGCGATCTGGACGATCAGGGCCACGGCGAAGATGCCGAGGGACACGTACTGGACGTAGGTCAGGGTGCGCTGGACGTGCTCGCCCAGCCTGATCCCGCGGTAATTCACCAGGGTCATGAACACGATGAAGACGACGCCGGTGGCGGTCACCACCAGCGGGTTGCCGGCGAGGGACCCGTCGCCGATCAGCAGCCAGAGGTACTGGCCGGCGACCTGGGCGAGGTTGGCCAGCACCACGATCCCGGCCAGCGCCACGCCCCAGCCGCCCAGCCAGCCGGCCCACGGGCCGAAGGCACTGCGGGCCCAGGTAAAGGTGGTGCCGCAGTCGGGCATGGCGCTGTTGAGCTCGCGGAAGGCGTACGCGATGAAGAGGACCGGAACGAAGCCCAGCAGCAGGATCAGCGGCGTCGCATTCCCGTTCACGGCCACGATCAGGCCCAGCGTGGCGGCGAGGGAGTACACCGGGGCCGTGGAGGCCAGGCCCAGCATGACGGAGTCGCCCAGGTCCAGGATGCCGGCGCGCAGGCCCTTGGCCGGGACGGCGTCCGCGGCTCCGGGCGCCGCCGTGGAGGGGATGGTCATAGCGCGATACCTGCCTTGGCTGAATTCTGGTTGCGGCCGGCCGGGGGAGCGGGGGCCGGGGCGTCGATAGTGTTGGGGACGAAGCGGCAGAAGTAGTCGGTGACCGGGCCGTCGGATTCGCGGATGCCGCAGCCGACCGATTCGCCGTCGACCACCCACAGCCCCAGCACCGGCCGGTTGCCGTCGAAGTCCGGCAGGGCGTGGAACTGCTGGTAGCACCAGCCCTCCCGGCCGTAGTCTCCGGGCTGTTCCAGGCTGAGGCCGTCGGCGTGGATCCGGATGTTGTCCCCCTCGCGGCCGTGCAGCGGTTTGGCGACCCATTCCCGCAGCGGGCCCGGGCCGTCCAGGTAGGCCGGCAGCAGGTTGGGGTGGTCCGGGTACAGGTGCCACAGCGCGGCAAGGAGTGCCTTGTTGGAGAGCAGCATCTTCCACGCCGGTTCCACCCAGCGGGGATTGGAGGCCCGCTGGAAGAGCCGCTGGCCGAACGGTTCCTTGATCATCAGCTCCCAGGGGTAGAGCTTGAACATGGTGCTGATCAGGTAGTTGTCCAGGTCCACGAACCGGTTGAGGTTGGGGTCCCAGCCGATGTCGGACATGTTGATCCCGATGGTGCTCCAGCCGGCCTGCTCGGCCACGTCGCGCATATACGCGGCGGTCATCCAGTCCTCGCCGGATTCCTCCTCCTCGGCGTGGGCCACGTGCAGGGTGCTCATCCCGGTCCGGTACTGGAGCTTCCGCCATTGCCGGATCAGGGCCTCGTGGATGCCGTTCCACTGGTCCTTTTCCGGGTGGACGTCCTGCAGCCAGAACCATTGGGCGACGGCGGCCTCGATCAGGCCGGTGGGGGTGTCCGCGTTGTACTCCAGCATCTTCGCCGGCCCCCCGCGCCCGTCGTAGACAAAGTCGAAGCGGCCGTAGATATCCACGTCGCCGGCTTGCAGCGATTCGGCCGCTAGCTCCAGTGCCTGCGGGCCGATGCCGATCCCGCCCATCTCCCCGGTGGCCAGGAACTTTGCCGCCTCCAGGCACATGAGGTGCATCTGTTCGGCGGTCGCCTCCAGCGTCTCCACCTCGTCCATGGTGAATTCGTAGTAGGCGTCCTCATGCCAGTACTCGAGGGTTTTCCCGTCGGGAAGCTCGGTGGTGGAGAACACCAGCCCCTGGGATTCGATCCGCGCCTTCCAGTCCGGGCGCGGTGTGGAGTGCAGCCGTTTCATCCCTAGCCTCCCGTGCTTCCGCCCTTGGCGCTGCCGCCGAAGCCGCCGCGGCTGACAGTTCCGCCCTTGGAGCTGTACCCGGTGGAGGCCTTCGCGCCGGAGGGGACGGTCTTGCTGTAGCTGGGGTAGGCGGAGCGGTTCTGGCCGATGCCGGGGACGCTGGCGCCGCGGGAGTAGAAGTACCAGGCGTAGACGCCCGAGCTGCGGCCGGCGGTGCTGCTGTTACCGCACTGGGAGTCGTCAACGCGTTCGCCGGTCTCGTCGTTGAAGCAGACCTGGGCGTAGTCGGCGTCGTCGCCGCCGCTGGAGACCATGGCGGTGATGGTGCCGGCGAGCAACGCGGTGACACCGAGGCCGACGACGACGGTGCGGCGCTGGGAGCGCTTCTTTCGCGCCGCTGCGGCGCGTTCGCGGTCCCGCTCGAACGGATCAAACACGGCGGTGGGGCCGGCCTCCGCCGGTCCTGGCCCGGGGCTCGGGGCGGTGGCGGCCTGATCCAGCAGCTCGGGCCGGAGTTCGGGCTGGGGTACCTGCCAGGGTGGCGGCTTGGGACCCCTCCCGGGCTTGGTCGCGTCGCCCTGACCGTCAGCCTTGTCGGCGGGCTGGTCGCCGGCCGGTTCCCCGGGCTGGTCCGCGGCGCTGCGCCCGCCGTCGTGCGTGTCCATGCTTCCCCCTGCGTGGTTGCTTCTCCGAATGGCGGCCTTGCGCCGGCCGGGACGGCCCGGCACTCCGGCGGCCCCGCGGAATTCTGAAAGCCAGCCTAACCGGCAAACGGCCGGTCCGCAGCGGATTAGACCGCCCAAAAACCCGGCCGCTCTGTCCCCGCACCGGCCTACACTGGTGCCATGGAAACCGCATCCGTGCTCGCCGTCTGCGTGGTACACCAGTTGCTCAGCGATGAGGGACGGCTGGGCGTCACCGCCATCGACAAGCGCCCGGTCCAGGGCCCGGTCAAGGTCCACCGGCTGGGACTGCGCGGCGACGTGCAGGCTGACCGGCTGGACCACGGCGGCGAGGACCAGGCGCTCTATGCCTACTCGCAGGACGACGCCGACTACTGGACTGAGGAACTGGGGCGGGACATCCCGCCGGGGTACTTCGGCGAGAACCTGCGGGTGGCGGGCCTGTCCGCGACGAACGCGGTGATCGGCGAACGCTGGCGGATCGGGCTGGACCTGGAGGTGGAGGTCACCTCGCCGCGCGTTCCGTGCAGCACGTTCCAGCGCCGGGTGGGGGAGGCTCACTGGGTCAAGCGCTTCACCGAGGCCGGCCGGGTGGGGACGTACCTGCGCGTGGTCAAGCCCGGCACCATCCAGGCCGGCGACCACATCCACCGGCTCTACGTCCCGGCGCACGGCGTCACGGTCGGCAAGTGGTTTGCCGACCCCACCGTGGAGGACGCGGATGCCCTGCGCGACGCCGAGGCCGACGGCTCCATCCGGCTGCAGCCCGAATACCACCGCATGTTCGAGAAGCTGCAGGCCGGCCGCCTGGCCTGAACCGGGCCGTACCCCTGCGCCGTGCCTGAATACGCCTCAGCCCTGGCCGCGCCGGCCGGTGTGCGCAAGCTCACCGCCGTCGTCGCCGTTCTACGTTGGCGCCCATGCGGTGCCATGACCTACACTTGAAACATCCCCCACTCCGGAAATCCCTAATTCCTGCCCAATTTTTGAGGCAGGACTGGTAAGTGTTGGGGCCCGCCATTGTGAGCGGGCATTTTCATAGGGAGAGCCGGCTAAAGAAAACGCTGTACAGACTGCTGGGATAGCAGCCAAGAGATGCAGCGTGAAGTCCTGCCAGGGATTGCGAAAGCGCCGGACTTCTGTGACCGGCCGGTCAAAGGATGCCCGGCGTTAACGCGTCACGCGTTCTGCGGCTCCGCTCACCTCGGGTTGTGCCGCTTGGCCCCTATGGATGAGGAAGAATCACCTATGCCCGAAAATCAGGACCACTCCGTCGACACCGAGACCGCCACCGCGACCGGTATGAACGACGTCGAGACCACCGAAGCCGCTGCCGCCGAGACTCCGGCCGAGCAGCCCGCTGAGAACGCCGGCCAGGAAGAAGAGGGCGTCAAGTTCGTCGACCTCGGCATCGACGGCCGCGTCCTCGCAGCCCTGCAGGACGTCGGCTACGAGAAGCCGTCCCCGATCCAGGCGGCCACCATCCCGCTGCTGCTCGAGGGCCGCGACGTCGTGGGCCTCGCCCAGACGGGTACCGGCAAGACCGCAGCCTTCGCGGTGCCGGCACTGTCCCGGCTCGCCGAACTGCACGACCTGAACGGCCCGTCCCGCAAGACCCAGGCCCTGGTGCTTGCCCCGACCCGCGAGCTCGCACTTCAGGTTGCCGAGGCTTTCACCTCCTACGCCAAGCACATCGACGACTTCACCGTCCTCCCCGTCTACGGCGGCTCCGCCTACGGCCCGCAGCTGGCCGGCCTGCGCCGCGGCGCCCAGGTTGTTGTCGGTACCCCCGGCCGCGTGATCGACCACATCGCCAAGGGCTCCCTGGACCTGTCCGAACTCCAGTACCTGGTGCTGGACGAGGCCGACGAGATGCTGCGCATGGGCTTCGCCGATGACGTGGAGCAGATCTTCCAGCAGACCCCTGAGGGCCGCCAGGTTGCCCTGTTCTCCGCCACGATGCCCGGCCAGATCCGCCGGATGTCCAAGCAGTACCTGAACAACCCGGCCGAGGTGCAGGTCAAGTCCAAGACCACCACCGGCGCCAACACCCGCCAGCGCTACCTGCAGGTCATGGGCCCGCACAAGCTCGACGCCATGACCCGCATCCTCGAGGTCGAAGAGTTCGACGGCGTCATCGCCTTCGTGCGCACCAAGATGGCCACCGAGGACCTCGCCGACAAGCTCCGCGCCCGCGGCTTCCAGGCTGCCGCCATCAACGGCGACATCCCGCAGCAGCAGCGCGAACGCACCGTCGACGCGCTCAAGGAAGGCCGGATCGACATCCTGGTCGCCACCGACGTCGCCGCCCGCGGTCTCGACGTCGAGCGCATCAGCCACGTCATCAACTACGACATCCCGCACGACACTGAGTCTTACGTGCACCGGATTGGCCGTACCGGCCGCGCCGGCCGCTCCGGCGAGGCAATCCTGTTCATGACGCCGCGCGAGAAGTACCTGCTGCGGTCGATCGAGAAGGCCACCCGCCAGCCGGTGGAGCAGATGCACCTGCCCACCGCCGAGACGGTCAACACCCTCCGTCTGGGCAAGTTCGCGGACAAGATCACCGAGACCCTCGAGTCCGAGGACGTCGCCGCGTTCCGTGACTTGATCGCCTCCTACGAGGAAGAGCACGGCGTGCCCGCCGCGGAGATCGCCGCCGCCCTGGCCGTCATGGCCCAGGGTGGACAGCCGCTGCTTGTCAAGGAACTCCCGGCCGCTCCCGAGTACCAGAAGCGCGAACGCGCCAAGGACGGCTTCGGCTCCCGCGGCCCGACCCGCGCGCTGACCGAGGGCAACGCCACCTACCGGATCGCCGTCGGACGCCGCCAGCGCGTCATGCCCGGCTCCATCGTGGGTGCCATCGCCAACGAGGGCGGCATCTCCTCGGCCCAGATCGGCGGCATCGACATCCGCTCGGACCACTCCCTCGTGGAGCTCCCGGCGGACCTTAGCCCCGAGCAGCTGAAGGCCCTGTCCCGCACCCGGATCGGCGGCGAGCTGATCCACCTGGAGCTGGACAACGGCCGGAAGCCCTCCGGGGACCGCGGCGCCGGCCACGGCGGCCGTGGCGGCTACTCCGGCGGCAGCGGCAACTTCAAGGGCAGCGGCGGCTTCAAGCGCGAGTTCCGCAAGAACGACGGCGGCGAGCGTTCCTCCGCTGACCGCGGCGGCCGCTCCTACAGCGACCGTTCCGAGCGCAGCTTCGGCGACCGCAAGCCGCGGACCGAGGGCGGCTTCAAGCCCCGCAACAAGTGGTAACCACCTGGAGCTAAGCACCACCCGGACGGGCCGGCTCATCGCGAGCCGGCCCGTCCTTTGTCCCTCCACTTGGACCGGGTCCGGGCGCGACGTAGCCTTCGTCACATCCGGGCCGGGAGGGGCTCGCCGTCGTCATTTCGGGGGCCTCCGGTGCCGCCACATCCCCGTCCTGGCGCGGATTTTGGGGGTAGTGGGCCCCTGGCTGCGCCGATTTGTTGGGAGCGGAATCTTCCGGTAGAGTATTTACTCGTTGCCCCCCTAGCTCAGTGGTAGAGCGCGTTCTTGGTAAGAACGAGGTCACCGGATCGATTCCGGTGGGGGCTCTGAATGAGGGCCTGCGTCAAGGCGGTTTTGACCGGCTTGACGCAGGTTTTCTCATTCGTGGCGGTGTAGCTCAGTTGGTTAGAGCGCACGACTCATAATCGTGAGGTCGGGAGATCGAGCCTCCCCACCGCTACAGAAAAACCCCCGGAACTGCGAAAGCATCCGGGGGTTTTCTGTTTCCCGCCTCCGGGCGTTGCGCCATCACTTCCGGGGCCTATCCGGGCCGGTTAGCTGCCCGAAGTGATAGCGCAACGGGTGCGGTGGCCGCCGGGGTGGGACAGAATGGAACGATGACGAAAATTGCGATCATCGGCGGCCACGGCAAAGTGGCCTTGAAACTATCCAGCATCCTCACCAAGGACGGGGCCGAGGTGACCTCGGTCATCCGCAACCCCGAGCACCGTGACGACGTCGCCGCTACCGGCGCCAGCCCGCTGGTGCTGGACGTGGAAAACTCGACGACGGCGGAGATCGCCGCGGCGCTGGACGGCCACGACGCCGTCGTCTGGTCTGCCGGAGCCGGCGGCGGAAGCCCGGAACGCACCTACGCCGTCGACCGTGACGCGGCCATCCGTTCCATGGACGCCGCAGACCAGGCCGGCGTGCGCCGCTACGTCATGGTTTCGTACCTCGGCGCCGGGCCCGACCATGGCGTGCCGGAGGACAACAGCTTCCACGCCTACGCCGAGGCCAAGGCGGCGGCCGACGCCCACCTGCGCCAGAGCGGCCTGGACTGGACCATCCTGGGTCCGGGCTCGTTGACCGACGGCGAGGGCAACGGCCTGATCGAGACCAACCCGGCCGACACCTCGGAGGGCACCGACACCGCCCGCGCCAACGTCGCGCTGGTCGCAGCTGCCGTGCTGGCCGAGCCGAAGACCGCGGGGCACACCATCGAATTCCGTGACGGGTCGACTCCCGTAGCGGACGCCGTGAAGTCCCTGGTCTAGGCCCTCTCAATCCCCGGTCCCGGGGGCGCAGGCGCGCCCCCGGGTAGGGTGGTAGGGGCTCCCGGCCGCCCCGAAACGGCGATTCCGCCGAGGGGCTGGCAGCAATCACCCCGGGGAAAGTGAGCACATGGACCTTTTGGCCCTCATTATTGGACTACTGCTGGCCACCGTCGTGGCCGTGGGTCTGGGGGACCGGCTCCGGCTGCCCTACCCGGTGCTGATGCTGATCCTGGCGGTGGGGCTGACCTTCATCCCCGGCTTCCCGGAGGTGGACATCACCCCGGAGCTGATCCTGCCGGTCTTCCTCCCGCCGCTGCTGTTCGCCACCGCGCAACGCAGTTCCTGGGCCGTGTTCAGGGTCCGCTGGCGCACGCTGCTGATGCTCGCCGTCGCCTTGGTTGTGGTTTCCACCGCCGTCGTGGCCGGTGCCGCGTGGCTGATGATTCCGAGCATCGGCATCCCCGCCGCCATCGCCCTCGGGGCCATGGTGGCACCCCCGGACCCCGTGGCCGTGGATTCCATCGCCGGCCGGGTCCACATGCCCCGCCGGCTGATCACCGTGCTGCAAAGCGAGGGCCTGTTCAACGACGCGGCGGCCATCGTCATCTTCCAAGCCGCCGTCGCCGCGTCCGTTTCGGGCACCAAGCTGGGACCCGACGTCGTCCTCCAGTTCGCGCTCGGCGCGGCCCTGGCCGTGGGCGTCGGGATCGCCATGGGCTGGCTCACCGGCCTCATCACCCGGCTGGTGCAGTCCATGGTGGCCCGCAGCGCCGTCACCCTCGTGGTGCCGTTCGCCGCCTACATCCTCGCCGAGGAACTGCACGCTTCGGGCGTCATCGCCGTCGTCGTCACCGCCCTCGAGGTGCAGCGCCACGCTCGGCCGCAGGACGCCGCCGAGCGGATCACCCGCACCGCGTTCTGGGATGTGGTGGAACTGCTTGTCACGGGCCTGGCGTTCGGGCTAGTGGGCCTGGAAATCCGGCAGGTCATCCATGACGAGGGCTCTGCCGTCCTCGGCATGGTGGGGACCGCGGCGGTCATCTGCGTCCTGGTCTTCGCCGTCCGCTTCGGCTGGCTGGCGCTGATGTCCGGGCTGGCCCGCAGCAGCAAGAACACGCTCCGGCCCACTTCCGCCAAGGAGGTGCTGATCCTCACCTGGTGCGGCATGCGCGGGCTGGCCACCCTGGCCCTGGCGCTCGCGCTGCCGCTGACCCTGGAGGACGGCTCACCGTTCCCGGCCCGCAGCGAGCTGCTGGTCATCGCCTGCGCCGTGCTGCTGGCCACCCTGGTGCTTCCGGGGCTGACGCTGCCCTGGCTGATGCGCGTGCTGAAGGCCTCCGAGGACGGGTCCGTGGAGCGGGATGCCGCCCGCCTGCTGGCCGCCCGCGCCCAGCAGGCCGCCGTCGCCGCACTGAAGGACCACCAGCTGATGAAGGAACTGCCGCCGGAGAAGGTGGCCCTGGTCAAAGAGAAGATGACCCGCCTGCACGCCGAGCTACTCGACGGCAGCCTGCGCAACGAGAGCCTGGGGGACAAGCGCAAGCGCGGCCGGGAGCTGGCGATCGCGGTTCAGACCATCGCCCTGGACGCGGCCCGCCAGGAGGTCGTGGCCGCCCGGAGCGAACCGGACATGGACCCCGAGGTGGCGGACCGCGTGCTGCGGCAGCTGGACCTGCGCACCATGACCATGCCGGAGTAGCGGCCCCTACGGCGTCAGCCGCAGGTCCAATGCGTTCGCCTCGACGTAGTCCAGGGCGTGCCGGACGGCGCCGACCGTCACGATCGCATCCCCCAGCGTGGACACGGTCACGCGCGGGGAGTAGCGGTCAGGGCCGGCAGGGCGGCGGTGATGCCGGGCAGCAGTGCGCCCGCGGAATCGGCGACGGCACCGCCGATCACCACCTGCTCGGGGTTGATGAAGCTGGCAATCGCGGCGATCACCCGCGCCATCCGCTCGGCGAGGCGCTCAAGGATCTCCAGCGCCGCGGCATCCCCGGCCGCTGCATCGGCGAACACCCGCCGGGCGCCTGCCTGACCTCCGCCGGTGGGCCCCCCGGCCTCCGCCTGCCACGTCCGGGCCAGACTCGCGATGCCCGCGCTGGAGCCCACGCCCTCCACCAGCGAGAGGAACCCCATCTCGCCGGCGCCGCCCGCCCGGCCATGCAGCAGCCGGCCCGATTCCAGCACCCCCGCGCCGAGGCGTTCACTGGCCAGCAGCACCACTAGGTCCGAGACCCCGGCACCGGTTCCGCGCCAGCGTTCGCCGAGGGCAGCGAGATTGGCGTCATTCTCGAGCCGCACCGGCCAGCCGTGGCGTTCGTGGAGGGCGGAGCGGAGCCCGACGTCGAACAGGGTCCAGAAGTGCTGGGCGGCGAGGACGGTACCCTCCCGGTCGACGGGCGCAGCGATGCCGGCCGTCACCGCCAGCACCTTCTCCGGGGTCTCGCCAGCCTCGCGGAGCGCATCCAGGCAGGCCCGGTCCACCACGCTGACGCGCTCCTCCGCCGGGATATCCGTGGCCCGGAAGGCCGCACTGGCCCGGCCGAGGACGGTGCCGCGCAGGTCCGCGACGGCCGCCGTCGTGGTCCCCGCGCCGATGTCGACGCCGAGGACGACGCCGGCGCGGGCATTCAGCTCGAAGCGCCGCGCGGGCCGGCCCTTCCGCGGCTTGCCGGCGGCATTGGAGGTGGAGGCGCCGTCGCGTGCCGGGGCGTCCAGTTCCCTCAGCCAGCCGCTCCGGACCAGATCCTCACAGACGGCGATCACGGTGGCGCGGGTGAGTCCTGTGGCTGCCATCAGCCCGGTGCCGGTGGCCACGTCCGTGGTCCGGGCGGCGGCGAGCACCGCCTGGGCGTTGACCCGGCGGAGGGACTGCGGCGTCCCGGCGGCGTGCGACTGCGGAATCTTGACCTCCCTGTGACGCGGCACCCATAATTGAGCGGTAATAGATTTAGTTTCTATCTAAAATATGCTGTCCAAAGTATCAGACCCGGCTCTCAAAAGGACTTCACTTGTCGAACACCGCCACGCTGGCCACCCTGTCCGGATCCGACGCCGCCGCCGACCCGAACTGGTGGCGCCAGGCGTCCGTCTACCAGATCTACCCGCGCAGCTTCTCCGACTCCAACGGCGACGGCATCGGTGACATCAAGGGCATCACTGCCAAGGTCCCGTACCTGAAGGCCCTCGGCATCGACGCCGTCTGGCTCTCCCCGTTCTACCCGTCCGCCCTCGCCGACGGCGGCTACGACGTCGACGACTACCGCGACGTCGACCCCAAGCTGGGGACCCTCGCCGACTTCGACGAGATGTCCGCCGCGCTGCACGCCGCCGGGATCAAGCTGATCGCCGACATCGTCCCCAACCACTCGTCCAACCGGCACGAATGGTTCAAGGAGGCACTCGCCTCCCCGCGCGGCTCGGACGCCCGCGAACGCTACATCTTCCGCGATGGCAAGGGTGAGAACGGCGAGATCCCGCCCTCGGACTGGGAGTCCGTGTTCGGCGGCCCCGCCTGGGAGCGCATCACCGAGACCGACGGCACCCCGGGCCAGTGGTACATGCACATCTTCGCCAAGGAGCAGCCGGACCTGAACTGGTCCAACCGCGAGATCCGGGACGACTTCCTCAAGACCCTGCGCTTCTGGTCCGACCGTGGCGTGGACGGCTTCCGCGTCGACGTCGCGCACGCCCTGACCAAGGACCTGACCGAGCCGCTGCTCTCCAAGCTGGAGCTCAGCGAGGCCAACACCGGCACCGACGGCTTCATCGACGGTTCGCACCCGTTCTGGGACCGCGATGAGGTGCACGAGATCTACGTCGAGTGGCGCGAGGTCTTCAACGAATACAACCCGCCGCGCACCGCGGTCGCCGAGGCCTGGGTCCACGCGAGCCGCCGCGCCCGCTACGCCAGCCCGCAGGGCCTGGGCCAGGCGTTCAACTTCGACCTGCTGCAGGCCGACTTCCACGCTGACGAGTTCCGGGAGATCATCACCCGCAACCTCGCCGAGGCCACCGAGTCGGGTGCCTCGTCCACGTGGGTGTTCTCCAACCACGACGTCGTCCGGCACGCCACCCGCTACGGCCTCCCGCAGGGAGGCGGCAGGCACGCCAAGGGCCAGGACGGCAAGGGCTGGCTCCTCGCCGGCGCCCCCGCCGAGGAGCTCGACATCGAACTCGGCCTGCGCCGTGCCCGGGCCGCCACGCTGCTGATGCTGGCGCTCCCCGGCTCCGCCTACCTGTACCAGGGTGAGGAACTGGGCCTCCAGGAAGTCGGCGAAATCCCGGACTCCGAGCGTCAGGACCCCACGTTCTTCCGCAACAAGGGCGTCGAGATCGGCCGCGACGGCTGCCGCGTCCCGCTGCCCTGGGAAACCGAGGGAAGCTCCTTCGGCTTCGGCGCCGGCCCCGCCCACCTGCCCCAGCCCGAATGGTTCGGCCGCTACGCCGTCGCCGCCCAGGACGGCCAGGAGGGCTCGACCCTGGAGTTCTACCGCAAGGCCCTCAAGCTCCGCCGCGAGCTGCAGGCCTCCGAGAACCTGGAATGGGTGGAGAACGCCGCCGCGGGTGTCCTGCACTTCCGCCGGCACGACGGCTGGCAGTCGGTGACGAACTTCGGCTCCGACGCCGTCGACCTGCCCGCCGGTGAGGTGCTGATCAGCAGCGGACCCCTCGACGGCGGTCGGCTGCCTGGCAACACCACCGTCTGGCTGCGGTGAGTGCCGAAGAATTGCTCTCCGTCCAGGAACTGAGCCCCGTCCGGGAACTGAAGCCCGTCCAGGAACTGATTTATGGCTGCATGGGCCTGGGCGGCAGCTGGTCGGCGGAGCCGTACACGGCAGCCGATGTCGATCAGGCGGCGGCCGCGGTTGGTGCCGCCCTGGAGGCCGGCATCACCCTGTTCGACCATGCCGACATCTACCGCAGCGGCAAGGCCGAGGCGGTGTTCGGCGAAGTGCTGGCGCGGACGCCGGGCCTGCGCGAACGAATCCGCCTGCAGACCAAGTGCGGGATCCGGCTGGGCGAGAACGGACTCGACGCCTACTACGACCTGAGCGGCGAGTCCATCCTGGACCGGGTCAACGGCAGCCTGGCCCGGCTCAAGACGGACTACGTGGACGTGCTGATGCTGCACCGGCCGGATCCCCTGCTGGATCCGGCCGAGGTGGCCTCCGCCGTCGGCCGGCTCATGGTCGAGGGTAAGGTCCGCGCGGTTGGCGTGTCCAACATGTCCGCAGCGCAGATCGACCTGCTGCAGGACCGCCTGGAAGTGCCCGTCGTGGCCAACCAGTTGGAGATGAGCCTGGCGGCCCGGGCCTGGCTGGAGAGCACGGTCCTGGTGAACCATGCCGACGGGGCGGACTACAGCTTCCCGCACGGCACCGTGGAGCACTGCGTCCGTCGTGGCATCGGGCTGCAGGCCTACGGGGCGCTTGCCCAGGGCCGGTATACCGGGGCGGCGGGTGGTGGGGATGCCGCCGCAGGCGCGACGGCGGACCTCGTCGCCGCGATGGCGGCGGAGAAGGACACCACCGGCGAAGCCGTGGTGCTCGGCTGGCTGATGAAGCATCCGGCCGGCATCTCCCCGGTGATCGGCAGTGCCAACCCGGAGCGAATCCGCGCCTGCGCCGGTGCGGCGGACGTGGCCGCGGCCATGACCCGGCCGGAGTGGTACCGGCTCTGGATCACCGCCCGCGGCAGCAACATCCCCTAACCGACCCCACCGGGCCGGCAGGCGAGGCCGTTATAGGCCCCACCTGCCGGCCCGCGGGCGAACGGAACGTGATTTTGGTCGTAATGGTCGCCCGGAACCGGGGTATTACTTGGCGGCCGGACGTTCCGGGCGGCTAGCGTAGAGGCATGACCTCTACGACCACCGCCGGGATTGTCCGGCCCCAACGCAATGTCCCGGCCGAGATCGCCCGCTCCTGGCTGCTGGTCAACGCCATGAAGCCGGAGCTGTTCACCGAATCCTCGGAGTCCCGCGCCGACGCGATCATCCTGGACATCGAAGATGCGGTGGACCCCTCCCAGAAGGACCAGGCCCGGCAGCATGTCGTCGACTGGCTGACCGCGGGCGGCAACGCCTGGGTCCGGATCAACGACGCCACCAGCCCGTTCTGGGCCGACGACCTCGCCGGCCTCCGCGGCACCCCCGGCCTGCTCGGCGTGATGCTGGCCAAGACCGAGTCCGCAGACCAGGTCACCGAGAGCTTCCACCGCATGGACGGCAAGACCCCCGTCATCCCGCTGGTTGAATCCGCCGTCGGCATCGAGGAAGCCAACCACATCGCCAAGGCCCAGGGCGCGTTCCGCCTCGCCTTCGGCTCCGGTGACTTCCGCCGCGACACCGGCATGGCCGCCACCCCGGAGGCCATGGCCTACCCGCGCGCCAAGCTCGTCGTCGCCAGCCGCGTCGGCAACCTGCCCGGCCCCATCGACGGCCCTACGGTGGGCACCAACCACCCGATCCTTCGCGAGCAGACCGGCATCACCGTGATGATGGGCATGACCGGCAAGCTCTGCCTGGCCATCGACCAGACCCACGTCATCAACGAGGTCATCAGCCCGACGCCGTCGGACGTCGCCTGGGCCACCGACTTCATGGCCGACTTCGAGGCCAACGGCCGCGTCATCCGCGACGGTTCCGACCTGCCGCGCCTGGGCCGCGCCGAGAAGATCATGAAGCTCGCGGTAGCCTTTGGGGTGCAGCCGGCCCTGTAGCCGCGCCCGACCCGTCAGGAGACCCCGTGAACCATGCCAACGAGCTGGTTCACGGGGTCTTTGGGATCAACCGCAGAACCCCCGCGCCGCCCTGCGCGTCCAGGACGGCACGGGCGGCTTCCGGGACGTGGGGCTCGACGCCGGAACCCGGCTCGGGTTCCGGATCTCCGTCCCCGGCAAACACTGTCTGGGCCACCACCGGGTGCACGGCCCGGCCGAGCGGGACCACATCCCCTGCCCACGGAACGCCCACGCCGAACGCGGGAACCAGTGCGGCCCCTGCTTCGGCGCGGACGATTCCCGCCTGATCCACGACTTCCACCGCGGCGGCCGCGTCCCGCCCGGCCTGCGGGCCTACCTGATGCAGCCGCACTGGCTCTACGTCGCCACCTTCGCCCACGGCGTCACCAAGGTGGGCACGGCCTCCGCGCTGCGGAAATGGCACCGGCTCGCCGAACAGGGCGCGGTGGCGGCACGGTACATTGCCCGGGCAGACGACGGCCGGATCGTCCGGCTGCTCGAGGACCTGATCACCCGGGACGCCGGCCTGCCCCAGCAGATCCGGTCCGCCGCCAAGGCCGCAGGCCAGGCCGCCCCGCGCCCCGCGGCGGAGATCGATGCCCGCAACGCCGAGGCAGCTCAACGGGCCAGGACGCTGCTGAGTGTGGCCGGCGGCGACGGGTACGAAGTGGTGGACGAACCCTGGACCCGGCCGGCGCTGGCGGACCTGGCCTGCCGCCACAGCCCCCGGCACCCGTACCCGCACCCCCTCGCCGCCGACGCCCACGGCTTCACCATCCGGTCCCTGAGCGGCGGCATCGCCCTGGCCTGCCTGACGGACAGCGGGCCGGAGTTCGTCATCAACCTCGGAGACCTGAAGGGACGCCGGCTGGAAACCGGAGAGCACCACTCCGAGGTGCCGGCGGTCCAGGAGGCGCTCTTCCGGGCCGAGCTTCCAAGCCGGGGCTTCCACGCCGGCGCGGGCCGCCCGGACCGGCCCCGTAGAATGGCAGGGTGCTGAACGAATTCTGGGCCACCGCGCCGACCCGCTACAAGGTGCTCGTATTCGGAGCCATGGGACTGATCGCCGCCGGCATCATCCTCACCCTGATCGGCAACTCCACCGGCAACCAGCCGCTGTCGTTCACCGCCCTCGGCGTGATCGGCGCCGGCCTCATCCTGCACATCGCCGGCATGGTGGTCCGCGGCCAGGCGATCCGCAAAAACTCCAGCGTTAGCGGCCGCTGAGGCTGGACTCATGACTATTAATCCGGACCTGCAGGGCCGCAGCTACCCTGCCGCAGAGGTGTACGACGTCGGCCGGGAAAAGATCCGCGAATTCGCGCGCGCCGTCAAGGCCACCCACCCCGCCCACTTCGACGTCGAGGCCGCACGGTCGCTGGGCCACGCGGACCTGGTGGCACCGCCCACCTTCGCCATCATCGTCGCCCAGCGCGCCGACGCCCAGCTGATCGCGGACCCGGCTTCCGGCATCGACTTTTCCCGCGTGGTCCACGCGGACCAGCGCTTCGTCCACCACCGCCCCATCACCGCAGGGGACCGGCTCGTCGCCGAACTGCACGTCGACGGCGTCCGCGCCATGGGCGGAGGGGCCATGATCACCACCCGCGCCGAAATCTTCGCCGTCACCGGCGGCGACGCCGGAGCCGACGCCGGACAGCGCGTCCCGGTCGCCACCACCACCTCGTCCATCCTGGTCCGCGGAGAGGGACAGTAACCATGAGCCCCACCTTCACAGAACTCACCGTCGGCCAGGACCTCGGCAGCCGCACCATCGAGGTCACCCGCACGGACCTGGTCAAGTACGCCGGCGCCTCCGGAGACTTCAATCCCATCCACTGGAACGAGGCCTTCGCCACCGGCGTCGGGCTGCCCGGCGTTATCGCGCACGGCATGTTCACCATGGGCGCAGTCGTCCAGCTCGTCACCGACTGGGCCGGCGACCCCGCCGCCGTCGTCGACTTCCAGACCCGCTTCAGCAAGCCGGTCCCCGTTGCGGACACCACCGGAACGCCCGACGCCGGCGCCGTGATCGAGGTCGGTGCCGTCATCGGCGCGCTCGACGCCGACGCGGGCACCGCACGCGTGGACCTCACCGTCGTCTCGGGCGGCCAGAAGGTCCTGATGAAGGCCCAGGCCGTCGTCAAGGTGGCCTGACCCGATGGCGCTGCCGTGACGGTCGGAACCCCGCAGGCCACCGAGATCACCCGGTGGCGCAACGCAGTAGTCGCGGCCTACGCCTTCAGCGGCGTCGCCTTCGCCAGCTGGGTGTCCCGCATCCCCGCCATCCGTGACGGGCTGGACCTGACCCCGGGCACCGTGGGCCTGCTCTTGCTCTGCATGACGCTGGGGTCCTTCGTCTCCGTGTCCGCGTCCGGGCTGATCGTGCTGCACTTCGGGTCCAAGCAGACCATCCGGATCGGCAGCATCATGGTCGGCATCGGGCTGGTGATCGCCGGGATCGGCACCTCCGTTTTGGTCAACCCGCTCGCGGTCGCGGCCGGGCTAGTGGTGGTGGGCCTGGGTACTGCCAGCTGGAACACCGCCTCCAACGTCGAGGGGGCCGCCGTCGAGCGGGCGGTGCGCCGGCACATCATGCCGCGCCTGCACGGCGCCTTCAGCCTCGGAACCGTCGCCGGGGCAGGCGCCGGAGCGTGGGCCGCCGGCGCCGGGATCCCGGTCGCCTGGCACCTGGCCGTCGTCGGCGCCGTCGTCGCCGGATCCGTGGCCACGGCCGCCACCTGGTTCCGCGCCGACGTCACCCCGGTGGCCGCCGAGGAACCCTTCACCCCCTCCGGCCCCGATACCTTCGAGGACCCGTCCACCGGGCCCATCCCCGTGATCAGCCAGGCCACCCAGGATCAGGCCATACCCCTGGACAACAAACGCCAGATCGCGCAGGCCTGGCGCGACCGCAGGACCCTGCTGCTGGGCGTGCTGGTCCTCGGCCTGGCCCTCGCCGAAGGGGCTGCGGGGGACTGGGTGGCACTGGCGCTGGCCGACGGCCACGGCCAGACCCAGGCCGCCGGGGCCGCCGGGTACGGATTGTTCGTCACCTTCATGACCGTGGGCCGGTTCGCCGGAACCGTGGCGCTGGACCGCTTCGGCAGGGTCCCGGTGATGCGCTGGTGCGCCGCGCTGGCCGTCGGCGGCCTCGCCCTGTTCGTCTTCGCCCCGGTGCCGTGGCTGGCCTATGTGGCCCTCGCGTTTTGGGGACTCGGCGCGTCCCTGGGCTTCCCGGTGGGGATGTCCGCCGCGGCCGACGATCCCGTGCGCGCCGCGGCCCGGGTTTCCGTGGTGTCCACCATCGGCTACGGCGCGTTCCTCTGCGGACCGCCGCTGCTGGGACTGCTGGCCGAGCACGTGGGAATCCTGCACTCCTTGCTGGCCGTGATGGTGATGCTGGTGGTCAGTTTCCTGCTCTCGCCGGTGGCGCGCAAGACCGCCTGACGATGGTCCGTTGTCCGGTGCCAGGCCGCATACCCACCCGGGTGCCGGCCTGCCTTCCCCGGCGGCCGCCCACGCTTTCGGAGGCGCCGCCGAACGCGGCTAGGCTGGAGGGGTGACCCAGACTCTGCTTTCCTCCCTGACCACCGCCGGCGTCGGCGGTCCCGCCGCCCGCTATGTGGAGGCCCGGACCGAGGCGGAGATTATCGACGCCGTCCGCACCGCCGACGCCGCGGGGGAGCCGGTGCTGATCCTCGGCGGCGGCTCGAACCTCCTGGTTGCCGACGCCGGGTTCGCCGGCACGGTGGTGAAGATCGCTTCCCAAGGGTTCACCGTCAACGCCGAGGACTCCTGCGGCGGCGTCGCCGTCGTGGTCCAGGCCGGTCACAACTGGGACGCGATGGTGGAACACGCCGTCAGGCACGCGTGGTCGGGCATCGAGGCGCTCTCCGGCATCCCCGGCGCCACCGGCGGCACCCCGGTCCAGAATGTCGGCGCCTACGGGGCTGACGTGTCCCAGACCATCGCTACGGTCCGCACTTGGGACCGGCAGCGGAACGCCGTGCAGACCTTCACCAATTCCGAACTGAAGTTCGGCTACCGCGACTCGATCCTGAAGCAGACCACCGTCGCTGGTTCGCCCCGCTACGTGGTCCTCACGGTCGAATTCCAGCTTCCGTTGGGACGCATGAGCGCCCCCATCCGCTACGCCGAGCTGGCCCGGGCCCTCGGCGTGGAGGTCGGCCAGCGGGCTTATTCCAACGATGTCCGCCGCGAGGTGTTGCGGTTGCGTTCCTCCAAGGGCATGGTCTGGGACGCCGAGGACCGCGATACCTATTCCACCGGGTCCTTCTTCACCAACCCGATCGTGCCGGCCGGGACCGCTGACCGGCTGCCGGCCGATGCGCCCCGGTTCCCCGCGGGCGCCGAAGGCATGGTCAAGCTTTCCGCAGCGTGGCTGATCGACCGGGCCGGCTTCGGCAAGGGGTTCGGCCTGGAACCGGGCAGCGTGTCCGGCGGCAGGGCATCCCTGTCCACTAAGCACACCCTCGCCATCACCAACCGCGGCGGCGCCAGCACCGATGATGTGCTGGCCATCGCCCGCGAGGTGCGCCGGGGGTCGCCGACCGGTTCGGCATCGAGCTGCACCCAGAACCACTGCTAATCGGCGTCGAACTCTAGCGGAGGGTATCCGGGGCGGGGTCTTCCTGCCGTGCGCGGGTCTTCAGAGCCGACGCCGCCAGCGCGTGCGCCCAGCCCGCCAGCGCCATGGTGGGGTAATAGACGGCCGCGGAAAGTGTGCTCGCCCGTATCCCGCCGAAAACATGGTTCAGACCCAGCGCCATGGCTGTGATGGATGCCGCCGTGCCCAGGGCGGTCAGCACCACCAGCACCCGGACCGATCCGGGATGCTCACGCCAGCCGCGCAGCAGCCTGACCTTCCCGGGCGCCGCAGTGACAGCCTGGCCTCCGGCCGAGAGTGAGGCGTACCCGCCGGCCAACCCCAGGATTCCCCAGATGAGATAGGGCTCCGGGTCGCGGCCGGTCGCCTCCTGGCCCAGGGCTCCCGCCGTCGCGGCGGTTCCTGCGGCGACGGCAAGGCTCGCCAGCGACAGCCACCAGAGGCGGGCGCGTCCCACCCCGCCAAGTAAACTCCCCACAGTCATCGTGCCAGCCTACGGGAGGGGCCGGGCCACGTCAGCAGCGGACTAGTTGCGTCCCCGCCGCGGGACCACCTTGGTGAAGAGCATGAACGTGAAGCCGGAGGCGGCCGCGCCCAGAAGGAACACCTGGCAGAAGGCCACGGACTGCACGCTCGGGCCGCTGCGCAGCATCAGCCCGGCGCATGCGAAGGCCACCGCTCCGGCCAGCAGGGCCAGGGACCCCAGCAGCAGGCTCTGCACCGTGGCAGGGAACGCGGCGCCCGGGTCCAGCTCCAGGTCCCGGCGCTCCTGCTCCCTGGGGGTCCGCCGGGGCTGCAGGGTGGCGGCGGTCGCGAAGCTTACGACGGCGACGGCCATGGCGGCCACGGAGACGGTCTGGAACGTCGTCATCAGGGGGAGAGGCGGGTGCCGCTGGCGATGGCGACGGCGAGTCCCGCGGCCATGCCCACCGCGCTGGCGACCCAGCCCAGCAGGGCCAGCCTCCGGCACAGCGGCCGCAGCCGGGGCCACACGTCTCCCAATGTCATTGATCCAGTTTAAAGGACTCCGGCTGGGCGGACGCTGGGAGGGATCCGGGGGTTCCGCGGGTTCCCGCGGGCGGCCGGAAGGCGGTCCTAGGATGGTGCCATGGAACGCACCGGTCCGCGCCTGACCCGTCCTTTGCTGGGGCGGCTCCGGCTCGTGTCGCAGGGACTGGTCGGGGCGGGCTTCGCGTCGGTTCCGGAGGCGGTACGGACCATGACGGCGATGCAGGCCCAGGACCTGCCGGCCGCACTCTGGGCCGTGGGCGTGCGGGTCCCCGGGGCTGCCCTGGCCGACGTGCGCGACGCCTTGGACCGCGGCGAAGTGGTCCGGTCCTGGCCGATGCGCGGGACTCTTCACCTGCTCGCTCCCGAGGACTTGGGCTGGATCCTGCAGATCACCTCCGGCCGGCTCCTCCGGAGCCTGGGCGCACGGCACCGGCAACTGGACATCACCAGCGCGGACATCGACGCCGCCGCGGACGCCGCGCTGCAACGGGTGGCCGGCGGTGCAGCAGTCAGCCGGGCGGAGCTGTTCGAGGCATTTGACCATGCGGGGCAATCCCCGGCAGGGCAGCGCGGTATCCACCTGCTCGCGGCCCTCTGCCAGCTGGGCCTGCTGGTCCTGGGTCCGCTTGCGGGCAACCAGCAGCTGGTGGTCGCCTTCGATGACTGGATCACGGCGTCGCGGACCCTGGATCGGGCGGAGGGGACGGCCGAATGGCTGCTGCGCTACCTGCTCAGCCACGGCCCGGCCACCGAACGGGACTTCGCCTGGTGGTCCGGGATTCCGCTCACCGAGACCCGCGCCGCGCTGGCGCAGATCAGGGACCAACTGGCGGAGCTGGAGTTCGAGGGGAACCGCTACTGGCTGGCCCCGGAAACCGCGGCGCTGCTGGCCGAGGGTGTGCCCGGCGGCCGCTCCGTACTGGCACTGCCGGGGTTCGACGAGTTCGTCCTCGGCTACACGGACCGGTCCGTCGTCCTCCCGGCCGACCACGCTGACAAGATCGTGCCGGGCGGTAACGGCGTCTTCAAGAAGACCATCGTCGCCGGCGGGCAGGTGGTCGGGACGTGGAGCGCCACGGCGCGCCGCGGCCGGGCCGTCGCCGGCGGGAACCAGGGCGCCGGCGGGAACCAGGGCGTCGTCGTCGTCGCAGAACCCTTCGAGGGCCGGGACGGACTGCGGCCCGCCGCCCGACATTCGTTCGAGCTGCGGGCCGCGGAGTACCGGCGGTTCCTGGGGCTGTAGCCCCGGGCGTCAGAGCGTGCCGGTGGCGATCTTGAGCATGCGGCGCAGCGGCTCGGCCGCGCCCCAGAGGAGCTGGTCACCCACGGTGAAGGCGCTGATGTATTCGGGGCCCATCTCCAGCTTGCGGATCCGTCCCACAGGGATGTTCAATGTGCCGGACGCCGCCACGGGGGTCAGGTCAGCCATGGACGCTTCCTTGGTGTTGGGCACCACGGTGGCCCACTCGTTGTCCGCGTCCAGCAGCTTCTCGATCTCCGCAACGGAGAGATCCTCGCGGAGCTTCAGGGTCAGGGCCTGCGAGTGGGAGCGCATGGCGCCGATCCGGACACAGAGGCCGTCCATGATCACCCGGTCCGCGGCGGAGGTGCCAAGGATCTTGTTGGTCTCCACGCCGGCCTTCCACTCTTCCTTGGACTGGCCGTTGCCCAGGTCCGCGTCGATCCACGGGATCAACGAGCCGGCCAGCGGCACGCCGAACTGGGTAGCGTCGATGTCGGTGCGCTGGTGGGCGAGGACCTTGCGGTCGATCTCGAGGATGGCCGACGCCGGGTCGTCCAGTTCCGTGCTGACCTCGGCATTGAGCGTGCCGAACTGGCTGAGCAGTTCGCGCATGTGCCGGGCGCCACCGCCGGAGGCCGCCTGGTAGGTCATGGAGGTTCCCCACTCGACCAGGCCGTTGGTGAACAGGCCGCCCAGGCCCATGAGCATGCAGGAGACGGTGCAGTTTCCGCCGATGAAGTCCTTGACCCCGCCGTCCAGGCCGGCGTCGATGACGTCGCGGTTGATCGGGTCCAAAACGATGATTGAGTCTTCGCTCATCCGCAGGGTGGAGGCGGCGTCGATCCAGAGGCCGTCCCAGCCGCGGCTGCGCAGTTCGCCGTGGACCTGCTTGGTGTAGTCACCACCCTGGGCGGTGACGATGATCGGCAGCTTCGCGAGGGTCTCGACGTCGTAGGCGTCCTCCAGCTTCCCGGCCGCGCCGGACGCTGCACCGGCGATGTCCGGGGCTGCACCGCCCGCGTTGGAGGTGGAGAAGAAGACCGGGTTGATGGCGGCGAAGTCGCCCTCGTCCTGCATGCGCTGCATCAGGACGGAGCCGACCATGCCGCGCCATCCGACCAGTCCGACGGTCGGGGAAGCTGCTGTAGTCATTGGGCCAGTTTAGACTTCACGCCGCCGGAGCCGCAGTCGGTTACGCCACAGCCTTTGCCTCGTCGGTGTAGGCGACGATCTCGCCGTTTTCGGTCGCGAAGTGTTTTAGGTGTGCTTCCTCGCTTTCGGCCGCATTGTCAACGTTTCGGGACAGCAACAGACGCGCATGCGGCTCCTCCGTCACGCTATTCCACTGGCCGGGGCAGGTTACGGGCCTTGCGAAGCCTTTCGGCTTTGCGTTCCTTAAAGTAGTTGAACCAGGCAGCGGTGAACGGGAAGATGCACGCGGGAAAGACCCACCAGACCTCGCCAGCGATGTGCCAGGCGTCCTGCCTGATGACCTGGACGACGAAGTAGACCAGCCCACCCATTCCGATCGTCAGCAGGATAGCCAGGAAAAGAATGCCGTTGGCGCTATTGACCGGCTTGATGACGCCCAGCCCGTCGTCTTTGCGTACGCCGTATTCTTCGTCGGTGTAAGCGACAACCTCACCGTTATCTCCCAGCCGGTGCCGAACCCGGTTCTCCGGAGGCTCGGGCGGAACATATCCCGGATCCTGCGGGACGTCCCTGCTACGCCTCGCCACGGCACTCCTCGATGGCCCGCAACAGAGCGACATCGTCCAGGCCTTCAGTTTCCTCGACCTGATCAGTGGCGAAGTCGGGAACGCCGGTCGTCCAGAAGTCGCCCTCCCTGCGCACCAGCAGGTGGGTTTCATCCTCAAGGGTCTTGAAAACGAAATAGGCGGAGCCTCCGGGGTTGTCCTGAGCGTGTTGCCGGACCAAGCGCAGTGTCGCTTCCGCAGAAGTGATGGCCGGGTCCTGCGCGAACGCGAACCATGTGCCCAGCAGCCGGGGCTGGAGCATCAGCGCGATGTCGGGGGCCTCGATGAGCAGCACGTTGTCCATCGACTCGGGTGCCAGGAGGGACACCTCCGTCCAGCGGGTCGCCTGGCCAAAGGCAGCCGCGACGGCGGCGGCGACACCGGTCACGCCGAGGTCTCCCTCTTCATCGACCGTGGCCATATCCCGTGCCAGCAGTGAGGAGGCGCCGGCGGTCGCCAGAGTGACGTCGTCCACCATCTCTTCAGCCCGGAAGACGCTGACGGAACGGTCACGGGCCGGTCCCTCGAAAACGTCAAGCAGGTAGGCGATTTCGCCAACGCCGAACCCGACGACATCGACGCCGAGCCGGGGCTCGTAGGCGGTTTCGTCCTGGACTGTCATGTAGTTCTCCTAATCTAAAAGCCGAAGAAGTGTGCCACGGACTTGCCAGCATCTGTGACCCTGTCAGCGGCATCGCTGACGAACTTCCCGGGATCCTTGACGGCATTGGCGATGCCTTCGCCGACGTTCTTTCCCACGCTGGTAATGGTGTCCCAATTCTCGTAAATGGCTACGCCCACGCTGGCCACTTGGCAGATGGTCCCCGCAGGTGGTGGCATGAAGCATCCGACACCGAGCATCGTTTTGCCCAGGCTGGCGGCGCCGTCCAGGAGTTTGCCTTCCGAGAAGTTCTTGACCGTGTCCACGGCATTGAATCCGACCCCGGCCCAGCCGAGAGTTCGGGACAGACCGGATTTCCCTAGCCAGTCCCAGCTTTTGCCAGCCCCAAAGAGTTGCCGCTCTTCCAGCAGCGGCGCCAATCGTGACAGCCCGGGGAGGTGTTTGTTAAGGTCCTTGAGCGATGCGATGTCCGAGGCCTTGTCGATCAGGCCGATCGTCTTGCTTGACTCCGTCGATTTCGTGAGCAGCTTCTTGAGAGGGTCACTTCGCAAAAGGTTGCGGGCGGTGAATCCGGGGCCGCCCACCCGGTGACGACCGCTGGTAAAGAACGCCTTGGACAGTGCATCCCGCTCGTTCTTGAGCACCCAGCCATACTGCCCGAGGTGTTTCGCCAGAGTGAAGGGAGCCTTGATGTTCTTATGGATCCCCATGATGGACCTGATGGTGGCAACGCCCCCGGCGGCCGCGCCGCCGCCTACCACAGCCCATGCGCCGGCGCCATGGCCGAGCGGACCCAGCGGCCCGCCGCCGGACCCGGCCTTGGCGTTACTGGCCTTCTCCTGCTCGTCAGCCTGCGTCAGAAGCTGCTTGGACTGCTGCTTGAGCGCCCGGGCGGTCTGCTGGATCAGGGCGCGGTGGCTGCCGTTCCACTCCGAGGTGAAGCGCGCGCTGTCCGCACCCTTCCACGACGTGTTGTTGTTGATCGCCGCCGTCAGGGCCGTCGACTGCTGCAGCAGTGTCTCCGAGGTTTGCCCGAAGCTTTGCGCCAGCATGCGCAGCTGGGCGACGTCGGCGCCCCACACGTGACCTGTCACGATGTCCATCCCCTTTGTCGGGCACCAGCCTACTGTGCCGCTGCCGCACTCCCACGTATTCCACCGGCAGGCGTCCACCTCAGCGAGGGGACCCGTGAACCGGACCGCCCCAATCTAACCCGGTTGCCGGCAGCCCGCGATGGGGTGCTCTCCCCATCCGGGTCCCGCAGGAGACGTCGGCCGCTACTCGCCGTCGTCGGCCAGCAGGGCGCTCTTGCGCCGCCGCAGCGCGAACATGGCGCCGAAGGCGAACACCTGGGTGACGATCACCAGCACGATCGCCCCGGCGATCTTGTTGCCGCCCAGGATCATGGTCAGTCCCACGATCGCGGACAGCAGCGCCAGCAGGGGCAGGAGCATGTAGCCCAGGACGAACAGGGTTTCGGGTTTACGTAGCATTATTTGGCCTCCGTACGGCGCCAGAGGGTGATCCGGTAGCGGGTGCCGTTGGCGGCGGTGAGCCAGCCGTCGGCCGGGTACGTGGCATCGGTGCGCCACTCGTAGCCGAGCTCGGGGGCGAAGGTGTCGCCTTCGGCAGCGGTATCGATAGTGGTGACGACGGCGACGTCGGCCAGGTCCAGGGCCTGCGCGTAGATCTCCCCGCCGCCAATCACCCAGACCATCTCCGGGCCGGGCGCGAACTGCGACTCCAGGAGCGCCTCATCGAGGGATGCCACGGCCAGGGCGCCCTCCGCCTCGGGGGTGTCGCCCCAGCCGTCCTGCCGGGTGATGACGATGTTGGCCCGGCCGGGAAGGGGGCGGAACTTCGCGGGGAAGGACTGCCAGGTCTTCCGTCCCATGATGACCGGGTGTCCGGCGGTGAGCCGGCTAAAGTGCCGCATGTCCTCGGGCAGCTCCCACGGCATGGTGCCGCCCTGGCCGATCACTCCGGTGCTTGTCTGTGCCCACACCAGGCCCAGGCCGGTGAGGCTGCCGTGCAACTGGTCGGTGAAGCCGCCGGGCTCTGCCGGGGCGGCCGCCGTGTTGCCCTGCTGGGGTTCGGTGCTCATACGGCGATCGGGGCTTTGATCGTGGGGTGGTGCCGGTAGCCGACCACCTCGAAGTCCTCAAGGGTGTAGTCGAAGATCGACGCCGGGGTTCGGGTGAGCTTCAGCGCCGGGTACTCGTATGGTTCGCGTTCCAGCTGGGTGCGGACCTGGTCCACGTGGTTGTCGTAGATGTGCACGTCCCCGCCGGTCCAGACGAACTCACCGGGTTCCAGCCCGGTCTGTTGGGCGACCATCAGGGTCAGCAGGGCGTAGGAGGCGATGTTGAACGGGACACCGAGGAAGAGGTCAGCCGAACGCTGGTACAGCTGGCAGGAGAGCTTGCCGTCGGCCACGTAGAACTGGAAGAACGCGTGGCAGGGCGGCAGTGCCATGTTCTTGAGTTCGGAGACGTTCCAGGCCGAGACGATGTGCCGGCGGGAGTCCGGGTTGCTCTTGAGGTTCTCGATGAGCTCGGCGATCTGGTCGATGTGGCCGCCGTCGGGCGTGGGCCAGGACCGCCACTGCACGCCGTAAACCGGGCCCAGCTCGCCGTCGGCGTCGGCCCATTCATTCCAGATGGTGACGCCCTGCTCCTGCAGCCACTTCACGTTGCTGTCGCCGCGCAGGAACCAGAGCAGTTCGGCGGCGATCGACTTGAAGTGCACCCGCTTGGTGGTGATCAGCGGGAAGCTGTCGGCCAGGTCGAAGCGCAGCTGGCGGCCGAAGACGCTGCTGGTGCCCGTTCCCGTGCGGTCGGATTTGTGGGTGCCGTGCTCCAGGACGTCGCGAAGCAGGTCTTCGTAGGGCGTTGGGATGCTCACCCCACCAGTCTACTGACCTACTGACCGGAACCCGGAGGCGGTGTTCGGCGGCCGGTCCTAGTCGTAGGTGCGGGACAGCCGCACCCTGAGCAGTTCGAGGACCGCCGCATCGTCCAGATGGGCAGAGCGGGCAGCGGCGATGAGGCGGTCGGCAGCCTGCGCCACCTCGACGCCGGCGCCTCCCGGGCTGGCCTTCGGCGGCAGTGAGGTTGCCACCGTCGTCCCCTTCCGGCGGCCCGTCTCGACCAAACCGGCGTGCTCCAACTCCCGGTACGCCCGGGCGACCGTACCCGTGGCGATGCCCAGGTCTGCCGCCAGCCGCCGCACGGTCGGGAGCTGTGCCCCCGGCTCAAGGGCGCCGGCTGAGATCAACGCCGCAATCTGGGCCCGGATTTGTTCGAACGGGGGCACTGCCGAGCGGAGATCGATGGAAAGTCCTGCGGTCATGCGGCCGGCTGCGGGCTGGACCGTACGAAACCTCCGTGCGGAAGACGGACGGGCACGATGGCGATGACGATGGCGGCAGCAACGAAGACGGCGCCCGCCGCGGAAGCGGGCCACCACTCACCGACGGAGTACCCGAAAGGCACTCCGGTCCCGGCCGGCGCGAAGACCGCAGCCCATGCCGGGGTTTGGGTCATGAGCAAGGCGGCGGTCAACGCGGCCAGGAGCGACGACAGGGTCCGCACGGCCCGGTGCACGGTGACGGTCCGGAGCGCTGTGTCCGGCCCGTTGAGGACGCTTCGCCGGAACTGGGAGAGCAGTGCGACCGGCAGGGAGGCGGCCGCGCCGACAGCCGCCAGCCCCGCGATGGGCAGCCAGTCCGCCGCGCCACCGAGTGAACTCTGACCGACGGCCGTGATGGCCAAGGCCAGCAGGAATGCGACGAGCGCCAGGATGGCCGTGGTCAGCATCGCCGGGCCGACGGTCCTGCGTGGCTGGCCGCGGGGGACTCCGGCGTCGCCGTAGTTGTGCTGGAGCACCAGCTCCCCGGCGGCCAGGACGGCTGATGAGGCAACCGCGGCGACGGTGGCGAAGACGGCCCAGCCCAGCTCGAAGGTTTCGGCAGCCGGACCGGAGAGGACGAATGCCCCCACCACCACCGGCAACCCGGCAGCAGCGGCGTGGAGCGGCCCAAGCGAGGACAGCAGTCGTGCCGCCGGATGCTGGCCGGATCGCAGCCCCTCAACCGGACGGTTATCGGGTCCGAGCAGCGACGCCGCCAGCGTGGGCGGCCGCCAGCAGAACATCACCAGCAACACCGCCATGCCGGCCAGTCCGGCCGGATTGACCCACCCCGTGGAAACGGCGGCCGGACCCGGGTGCGTCGCGAAGTTGCCTGCGATGACGCCCAGGCCCGCGGCGATGGTGGCGACGGTCCTCAGCAGGCGGTTCATGGCGATGCTGCGCAGGGTCGCATTGTCCGCGGCGTCGAGGGCCTCCAGCTGACGGCGGCCGGCGATGAGAAGGAGCACCAGCACAGTGCCGCCGGCCAGGACCACCAGCGCCCCGCCGAGCCAGGCGGCCAGTTCCAGTCCGGGGATGCGCCCGTCGCGGCCTCCCAGGATCAGGGGGACGGATCCGTCGTTCACGGTAACGGCCGGGACGGCGTCGAAGCCCGGCAGCGTCGCAACGACGGCGATCAACGCACCGGCCGCTGCGAAAATCCCGCCCGTCACCAGCGCCAGGCGGCGCGGCAGGAAATCCCGGATCCGCCGTACGGAGAGCACCGTCCGACGTCGGGCCTGCTGGGGCCCGGGGTAGCTGAGCTGTCCCACGGCGTGCACCGCGAGGCAGCCCAGGACCGGCCAGGCCAGGGCGAGAGCGACGGCGTCTGTGGTCCTGGCATAGGGCGCCCCCGAGGGATTGGCCGGGATGATGCCGAGGTTCATCGCGCCCTGAAGCGAGCTGGCAAACCAGCCGATGATCCCCACCCACAGCGCATGATTGGACAGCGACGCGGCCGATGTTCCGGTGGCGGGGTCGCGGCTCACCTAGCGGAGCACGATGTACACCACCATGGCGCCCAGCGAGAGCCCCACCACCAGCATCGATGGCACGTACAGAAGGCCCGGCATAAGATCCCCCAATGATCCGCCTATTTTGTATCAAGCATTTGATACAAACTAGCCCGGCGGGACACGGGGGTCAAGGATCTAGTCGTCGAACGGGCGGAACTGCTCCACGGCGATAACCTTGCCCTTGGCCCGCGAGACGTGGCAGACCACGAGTTCGCCCGGCGCAAGATACGGATCCGACTCCGGCAGCAGGGCGCGGAGCCTGGAGTTCATGTGCTTGCCCAGCTGCGCGAACACGGTGGGGAGCGCCGGCCTGTGCGTGCACAGCGCCACCGGCCGTTCCTTGTCGAAGAGCCCCTCCACCACGTTGGCTGTCTTGTGGGGGCTGCGGCTGTGCAGGTGTTCGGTGAGTGAATCGTGCAACTTGACCTTGGCGTCCACGGCCTTGGCATAGGGCGCGACCGTCGCGACGCAGCGCAGCCACGGGCTGGTGACCACGCGGGAGGGGCTCCATGCCTGCAGCAGCCTCCCCACGGCCTGGGCCTGGCGGGTTCCGGTGGCCGCCAGCGGCCGGTCACCCTCGGCCTTGGACCAGGAGGAGCGGGGCTTGGCCTTGGCGTGCCGGATCACCACAAGGGGCCAGGTCTCCAGCTCGTGCCGCTCGTGGGCGGCCACGAGCGCGTCCAGCGGCGCGCGGTCGGAGGGATTGGTGAGCAGGCGGGCTGCCTTCTCCGGCGCGCACCACAGCACGCTGTCCACTTCCTTGCCGTCCGGGTGCAGGGGAGCGCCGTCGACGTCGACCGCCCAGTAGTGCACCACCTTCAGCCCGGCGTTGACCCGGTAGTGGATCGGCGGCAGGGGGATGCCCAGCGGCGCCCGCAGGCCGATCTCTTCGGAGACCTCCCGGGCCGCGCACTCGGGAACCGTCTCGCCCGGATCCAGTTTGCCCTTGGGCCAGGACCAGTCGTCGTAGCGGGGCCGGTGGATCAGCAGGACCTCCAGCGTGTCCTTCTTCACCCGCCAGGGCAGGGCCCCGGCGGCGACGACGGCGATCGGTTCGCCGGCATGCTCGGTCTGGTCCGCTGCCAGCGCGTCGCTGTTCACTAGCGGCGGCCCTAGCGCAGGCTCGCCGGGCGCTGCCGGGAACGGGAGGCGAGCAGCCAGGACTGGACGTCCTGCAGTTCGGTGCCGTCCTCGGCGAGGTGGTGGCGGGACCATTCGCCGCTGCGGTCCAGGTGCCAGCTGGCCGTCGCGGGGTCCATGTACCGGCGCAGCATGTCCAGCACGTAGGTGACGTCGTCGCTGCTGGAGAGCTGGACCAGGGCCTCGACCCGGCGGTCCAGGTTGCGGTGCATCATGTCCGCGGAACCGATGTAGACCACGGGGTCCCCGGCGTTGGCGAAGGCGAAGACGCGCGAGTGTTCCAGGAACCGGCCCAGGATGGAGCGGACCGTGATGTTCTCGCTCAGGCCCGGCACACCCGGCCGCAGCGAGCAGATGCCGCGGACGATCACGTCCACCTTCACGCCGGCCTGCGAGGCCCGGTAGAGGGAGTCGATGATGGCCTCGTCGACCATGGAGTTGACCTTGATCTGCACCCGGGAGGCGATGCCGGCGCGGGCATTGCGGATCTCGGTTTCGATCCGGTCGATCAGGCCGGACCGGACGGACCGCGGCGCCACGAGCAGCCGCTTGAACGTGGACTTGGGCGCGTAGCCGGAGAGCTGGTTGAACAGCCGGGACAGATCCTCGCCCACCTGCTCGTTGGCGGTCAGCAAGCCCAGGTCCTCGTAGTAGCGGGCGGTGCGGGGGTGGTAGTTGCCCGTGCCGATGTGGCAGTAGCGGCGCAGCCCGTCCACTTCCTGGCGCACCACCAGGGAGAGCTTGCAGTGCGTCTTCAGGCCCACGATGCCGTAGACCACGTGCACGCCGGCCTGCTCCAGCTTCCGGGCCCAGGAGATGTTGGCCTGCTCATCGAAGCGGGCCTTGATCTCGACCAGGGCCAGGACCTGCTTGCCGGCCTCGGCCGCGTCGATCAGGGCGTCGACGATCGGTGAGTCACCGGAGGTGCGGTACAGGGTCTGCTTGATGGCCTGGACCTTGGGGTCCGCGGCGGCCTGCTCCAGGAAGGCCTGGACCGAGGTGGAGAACGAGTCGTAGGGGTGGTGCAGCAGGATGTCCCGGCGGCGCATCGCCGCGAAGACGTTGGCCGCCTTCGAGGTCTCCGATTCGTTCAGGTAGCGGGAGGTGTGGGGGACGTGCTTGGGGTAGTGCAGGTCCGCCCGGTCGATCCCGGCGACGACGGAGAGGCCGCGGAGGTCCAGTGGCGCGGGCACGGAGTACACCTCGGACTCCTCGACGCCCAGCTCACGGATCAGCAGCGCCCGGATGTTGGGGTTGATGTCGTTGGTAAGTTCCAGCCGGACGGGCGGGCCAAACCGGCGGCGCAGCAGTTCCTTCTCCAGCGCCTGCAGCAGGTTCTCGGCGTCGTCCTCTTCGACCTCGACGTCCTCGTTGCGGGTCACGCGGAAGGTGTGGTGCTCCAGCACCTCCATGCCGGCGAACAGCTGGTCCAGGTGGACGGCGATGACTTCCTCGAGCGCGATGAAGCGGGCCACCCGGCCGGGCACGGACCCGGCGCGCGGGCCGTCGATGGAGATCAGCCGCGGCAGCTGGTCGGGGACCTTGACGCGGGCGAAGAGTTCCTTGTCGCTGACCGGGTTGCGGACCACGACGGCGAGGTTCAGGGAGAGGCCGGAAATGTAAGGGAACGGGTGCGCGGGGTCCACGGCCAGCGGCGTCAGGATCGGGAAGACCTTCTCGGCAAACATGGCGCTGAGCTGGTCCTTGGCCTGGTCATCCAGCTCGTCCCAGTGCATCAGGTGGATGTGCTCGTAGGCCAGGGCCGGGCGGATCTGCTCGGCCCAGACACGGGCGTGGCGCTGCTGCAGCCGGTGCGCCTCCTCGCCGATCTGTTCCAGGACCTGCATGGGGCTCAGCCCTGCCGGGGACGGCACGGCGAGTCCGGTGGCGATGCGGCGCTTGAGGCCGGCCACCCGGACCATGAAGAACTCGTCCAGGTTGGAAGCGAAGATGGACAGGAAGCTGACCCGTTCCAGCAGGTGCAGGTTCGGATCCTCGGCAAGTTCCAGGACGCGGGCGTTGAAGGCCAGCCAGCTCAGCTCGCGGTCCAGGAACCGGTCCGGGCTGATGTCGCCCTCCGGTTCGAGGTTCGGGGCGAACTCCGGGATGTCGATCCGGTCCTGGGTGGCGCGCGAGGCGGGAACTTCGGAGGAGCCGAACCGGGCCCGCGCCGGCCGGGAGGAGGTGTTCTGCGTTCCGGCTTCAGACGTGGCCGTCCCGGCGTGTTCCCGTTGCATGGTCTCTCCTAATGCTGGCGCGATGTAGCTTCAACCTTACAAGGATTCGCACCCCGGCGAGCCCGTTTGACGCCCGGTCCGGCGGCCGTGGTGCGCCCTAGCCGGCGGTCCGCGGGGCGTACATGACGTCCATGTCCCAGCGGGTGAAGCCGAGCCGGCGGTAGAGCGCGACGGCGGGGATGTTGTCGCCGTCGACGTACAGCATCACCGCGTGCAGGCCCTGCCGCTGGAGGTGCCGGATCCCGGCGACGGTGAGGGCCTTGCCGAGTCCGGTGCCCTGGGCCTCCGGGGCGACGCCGACGACGTAGACCTCGCCGATCGCGGGGTGGTCGCCGTGCCGGGGGTGGATCTTGGTCCAGTGGAAGCCGAGCAGCCGGCCGGAGGCGTCCTCGGCAAGCAGGAATCCCTCGGGGCTGAACCAGTCCTCGGCCATCCGGGCGTCCAGGTCGGCGCGGGTCATGGCGCCCTGTTCGGGGTGGTGGGCGAACGCGGCACGATTCACCGCCAGCCAAGGCTCCTCGTCCCGTCCCGGCTCGAAGCTGCGCAGCGTCACGCCCTCCGGCAGCGGCACGTCCGGCAGGTCCGAGGCTGCCGTGGCCAGCCGCATCTTCCACAGTTCCCGGACCGGCACGTACCCGTACCGGGCCGCAAGGTCCGCCGCGGCCTCATGGTTGCCGTGCGACCACGCCTTCAGGCCGTCGAGGCCACGCACGCGCTGCAGTTCGCTGACCAGACGGTCCGCCACGCCCTGGTTGCGGTAGCTGGGGTGCACCGCCACCTCCAGCACCGCGCCGCCGTCCGGCTCCCCGATCACGACGGCGACGCCGGCCAGGTCGTTGCCGTGCGGACCGGCGGGAGCGTCGGAAGCCTGCGGAACGTCTTCATCCGCGGCCTTGCCGGAATAGTCGGGGGAGTAGAGCGCCAGGGTCATCACCGACTGCGGGCCGGCGTCCGCCGCCCGCAGGGTGACCAGCGTCTGCTCGGACAGGGGCGGGTTGCCGTCGGATTCCTCCGCGGCGGCCACCAGCGTCCTGACATCACGCAGCAGCTGCTCATCCACAGCTCCCTCCAGGGTGAGTACGGGCCAGTTTTCCGGGTGCGCGGGACTCATGGTGCAAGGCTATACGTCCCCGGGCCCGGGAACGGGGTATCCGCCGGATTTGATGCATCGCCGCCGGATGCGTATAGTCGGTAACTCATCCGGCGCAGGGATTGATCGATCAGATCGCTGTTTTGGAATGTGAGGGGGATCCACCAGTGGGGTGGCCTCGATACGTTCGACCCGTATGTCCTCCACGAAAGCGCCCGAAGGTGCACAGGAAAGGCCCCGGACCTGATGGTCCGGGGCCTTTGCTGTTTCTGGCTATGGTCCGGCGTTCTGTCGCGGAGTTTACAGCCGCGCCGAGGGGCTACGCCTCGGAGAGTTCCTCGTCCGGCTGCCGGGCCAGGGTGAGCCGGTAGCCGACGTTGCGTACGGTGCTGATCAGGTTCTCGTGGTCCGCTCCCAGCTTGGCGCGCAGCCGCCGGACGTGCACATCCACGGTGCGGGTGCCGCCGTAGTAGTCATAGCCCCAGACCTCGGTGAGCAGCTGCTGGCGGGTGAACACCCGTCCGGGGTGCTGGGCCAGGTACTTCAGCAGTTCGAATTCCTTGAACGTCAGGTTCAGCACGGCGCCGTTGACCCGGGCGGTGTAGCTGGCCTCGTCAATCACGACGCCGGCCGCGCGGATCTCGGTGGGGGTGTCGTCCTGGTCCGGCATGGCGCGGGCGATGCCGAGCCGGATCCTGGCCTCCACCTCGGCCGGTCCGGCGGACTCGAGCAGGATGTCGTCAACGGCCCAGGCGGAGGAAACGGCGGCCATGCCGCCCTCGGTGAGGATCAGCATGAGCGGGGCGCTGAGGCCGGTGGCCTTCAGGAGCTGGGTCAGGGAGCGGGCGCCCACCAGGTCCTTGCGGGCGTCGAGCAGGACGATGTCGCAGGGGTCGGTCTCGAGCAGTGCCGTGGGCTCCGCCGGCAGGATGTGGACCCGGTGGTTGAGCAACTCAAGCGCAGGCAGGACGTCCACCGATGAGCCGGTGCTGTTCGTCAATAACAGGATGTGCGACATGGTTCCTCCAAGGGGTGTCCGCGCATCGTTGGGCGTTTGTGCCGGGCTTTCACCGGCCGGTACTGGACTCCCGGTCCGGACTCCGGTGTGCGGAGCCCTGCTTGAAGTCTGGTGCAGCCCTGGGTGGGGCCGGCCGGGGGAGCGTAGCTGAGGCTCTGAGTATACCCAAACGCCCTCCAACGGGCACGGTTTCGCGGCTTGCCGCGCCCGCTGCTGCGACACACAACGTTCATATAGGGCAGGATTGACCGGAGAACCGCCGCGGAAAGAACCGCAGTCCACAGAGCAGCCAACACGGCAGTCAACAGAGCCGCACGGGGGAGAACCGCATTGGGAAGAAGCGCATGAAGTCCTGGAGCGTCGGTGTTATCGGCCTGGCCGGGCTCGCCGCAATCGTCGCCGGAGCCTACTCCACCCCGGAGGTCCTGCTGGCCGTCGCCGTGCTGACCGCAGCCCTCGTGGGCTTCGGATGGCCGCACTTCCTGGGCATCCCGGCCAAAAAGACCCTTGCCGCGCTGATCGGGCTGCCGGGGATCGGATCCGCGGTGGCCGCAACCTACCTGCCAGGCCCGGCATTCCTCGCCTGGACCCCGGCCTTCATCGCCGCCGGCGTGATGGCGGTGTTCGTCATGCAGCTGATCCGCGGGACCGGCCAGGCGCAGCGGCTCGAATCCACCCTGGGCTCCTGCGCCGGCGTCCTGCTCTCCTGCCTCGGCGCAGGCTGGATCGCCTGCTCGCGGTTCAACGGAGTCAAGGAGATGCTGCTCATCGCCGCCATCAGCGCGGCGATCGCGCTGGCGGCCGGCCTGATCCGCTGGCCGGACCGCGTGGTGGCGCCGCTGGGCATTGTGGGGGCCGGGCTGGCCGGACCGCTGGCGGGTTTGGCGATCTCGAACATCGCCGTGGTGCCCGCGGCCTTGGTTGGAATAGTGGTCGGCGCCGTGCTGGTCAGCTTCCGCCGCCTCGTGATCATCCGCGGCGAAACCCTAAACCTCGCCGCGGTCCTTGGAATGGGGCTGGGACCCGTCTCAGCCGTCGGATCCCTGGCCTACTTCATCGATAAACTCCTCATCCACTAACGCGTTAGGATGTCATCATGTCCGTACTTGCATTTGAAATCTTCTTCCTTGTCCTGCTTGCCGTGGCCGGTCTGTCCATGGCCTGGTTCGCCGGATTCGTGGTCTACCGCCTCTTCAAGGGCCAGAAGTAACCACCACCCCGCAACCGCCCGGAAACCGTCGCTTTAGAGGTCATCGCCGTGCCCATTGAGATCCCAACCGATCTGACGCCCGAAATCGTTCCGCTGTCCTGGCTCATTGGTGAGTGGGAGGGCCGCGGCCGGCTCGGCGCCGGCGACGAGGATTCCGAGCACTTCCTGCAGCACGTCTCCTTCACCCACAACGGCCTGCCCTACCTGCAGTACCGGGCCGAATCGTGGCTGACGGATGACGAGGGCACCAAGCTGCGCCCGCTGACGGTGGAGACCGGCTTCTGGGCCCTCGACCGGAAACAGCGCGAGGAGGACGGCGGTCCCGGCCTGATCCCGGCCGACATCGTCCCCGTCTTCAAGAGCGCCGAAGAGGTCGAGGAGCTCCGCAACGCCGACGGCGGGTTCGACATCTCCGTCTCCATCGCCCACCCGGGCGGCATCTCCGAGCTGTACTACGGCCAGATCAAGGGGCCGCAGATCCAGCTCAGCACGGACCTGGTGATGCGCGGCAGCCACTCCAAGGACTACACCGCGGCCACCCGCATCTTCGGACTGGTGGACGGGAACCTCCTCTGGAGGTGGGACGTTGCAGCCGGAAAGAGCCAGGCTACCGACGGCGGCAGCGGCCTGGAGGCCCACGCCTCCGCCATCCTCAGCAAGGTCGGCTGACAGCGCAGCTGCCCGGGACCGCTCCCCGCCGCCGGCTTTCCACAAGTCCGCATATAAATCAGGGAGCAGAGCCATGAAGGATCCGCAGACCAGCGAAGCCGGCAAGCGCCGCTACGACGACCTTTCCGCCGTCTTCTTCAACGGCACACTGAAGAAGTCTCCGGAAACCTCCAACACGGACGGGCTGATCGAGGTCAGCCGCCGGATCATGGAGAAGCAGGGCGTCGCCACCCGGGTCATTCGGACCGTGGACCACGACATCGCCAGCGGTGTGTACCCGGACATGCGCGAGCACGGCTGGTCCAGCGACGCGTGGCCGGAGCTGTACCCGGCGGTGCGGGACGCGGACATCGTCGTCGTCGCCGGCCCCATCTGGCTGGGCGACAACAGCTCGCAGACCAAAAACTCATCGAACGCCTCTACGCCCACTCCGGCGAACTGAACTCCCGTGGCCAGTGGGCGTTCTACCCCAAGGTCGGCGGGTGCCTCATCACCGGCAACGAAGACGGCATCAAGCACTGCGCCATGAACGTGCTCTACAGCCTGCAGCACATCGGGTTCACCATCCCGCCCCAGGCCGACGCCGGCTGGATCGGCGCCGTGGGACCCGGTCCCAGCTACCTCGACGAGGACTCCGGCGGCCCGGAGAACGACTTCACCAACCGCAACGCCACCTTCATGACCTGGAACCTTTTGCACCTGGCCCGGATGCTCAAGGACGCCGGTGGTATCCCCGCCTACGGCAACCTGCCCGAGGCTTGGAAATCGGGCACCCGTTTTGACTTCGAAAATCCGGAATACCGCTGAGGGCAGAGGACTTCTACTTCATATGAGCACCAAGAGCCCTTTGCTGTCGCGCCCCGGAGCCGTGGAAGCCGCCGGACCCGACGCTGGCGTCGCCGCCCACTACGGCGAGCCCCTGCGTGAGCAGCGCGCCCTGGCGGCCGGCACCGCCGTCGTCGACCTATCCCACCGCGGGGTGGTCACGGTCACCGGACCCGACCGCCTGAGCTGGCTCAATACCCTCTCCTCGCAGCAGGTCACGGCACTGCCCCCGGGCCAGTCCACCGAGCTGCTGCTGCTCAGCGTGCAGGGCCGGATTGAGTTCGATGCCCGCGTCGTCGACGACGGCGCCACCACCTGGCTGATCGTCGAGGCCGCGGAGGCCGCCCCGTTGGCAGAGTGGTTGAACCGGATGAAGTTCATGCTCCGTGTGGAGATCGCCGACGTGTCCGCGGACTGGGCCGTGCTGGGCAGCACCCGGGCTGTCCCCGAATGGGACCGCCTGACCGTCTGGGAGGATCCCTGGCCGCACGTCGGCGCCGGAGGGTACTCCTACGCCGTCGTGGCCGAGCAGGAGCACCCCGGGCTGGAGCGGCCGTGGTTCGAATACCTGGTCCCCGCAGCGGAGCTTGAAGCCACAGTAGGGGAGCGCCCCCTCGCCGGTACCCTCGCCGCCGAGGCGCTGCGCATCGCCGCCTGGCGTCCGCGCTGGGGTGCGGAGACCGACGAGAAGACCATCCCGCACGAACTGGACCTGCTGCGCACGGCCGTCCACCTGGCCAAGGGCTGCTACAAGGGCCAGGAAACCGTCGCCCGCGTCCACAACCTTGGCCACCCGCCCCGCCGTCTGGTGTTCCTCCAGCTCGACGGGTCCCAGCACACGCTGCCCGCCGTCGGCAGTGACGTGCTCGCCGGGGACAAGAAGGTCGGCACTGTGACTTCGGTGGGCCAGCACTACGAAATGGGCCCGGTGGCCCTCGCGGTGATCAAGCGCTCCGCCGATCCGGCGCAGGTCCTGACCGTCGCCGACGGCACCGAGACGTACCCCGCGGCCCAGGAACTCGTGGTCGCGCCCGACGCGGGCCAGGTCGTCGGCCGGCAGACCGGATTCCTCAGGAGCCCCCGATGACCGGCGAACAGCATTCAGCCACGCAGGCCCCGGACGCGGACGCCGTCGACCTCGCGCACCGGCTTTTCGACGCCGCACGGGAGGGCGACACGGCGCTTCTGGCGGCATACCTCTCCGCCGGCGCCCCCGCGACGCTGAGCACCGCCTCCGGCGATTCCCTCCTGATGCTGGCCGCCTATCACGGCCACGCGGAGACGGTGCGGCTGATCCTGAGCCACGGCGGGGACGTCAACACCGCCAACGACCGCGGCCAGACCCCGCTGGCCGGCGCCGTCTTCAAGGGCTACCGCGACGTGGTCGAGGCGCTGGTTGACGCCGGCGCAGACCCCGACGCTGGCAGCCCCACCGCCCGGGACGCGGCCACCATGTTCGCGCGCAGTGAGATCCTCGCACTGCTGCGCTGAAGTGGCTGTCCCACCCCGGCTGTAGTCTCAACGCTCCACCTTCACCCCGGCAGTAAGCACCTAAAGGAAGAACCGATGGAAAACGTAGCGCGGCCCTGGGCGGCCCTCTGGTCCCTGGTGATTGGGTTCTTCATGATCCTGATCGACACCACCATCGTCTCGGTGGCCAACCCGAAGATCATGGAAGGACTCAACGCCGACATCAACTCGGTGATCTGGGTGACCAGTGCCTACCTGCTGGCCTACGCGGTTCCGCTGCTGATCACCGGACGCCTTGGCGACCGATTCGGTCCGAAGCGGCTCTACCTCACCGGCCTGGTGGTCTTCACCCTTGCCTCACTCTGGTGCGGGCTCTCCGGCGACATCCAGACCTTGATCGCAGCCCGCGTGCTGCAGGGCCTCGGCGCCGCGCTGATGACGCCGCAGACCATGGCCGTCATCACCAGGATTTTCCCGCCGGACCGCCGCGGTGCCGCCATGGGCATCTGGGGCGCCACCGCCGGCGTCGCAACCCTGGTGGGCCCTATCCTCGGCGGCGTCCTGGTGGACGGGCTTGGCTGGGAATGGATCTTCTTCATCAACATTCCGGTCGGGATCGTCGGCTTCGTGCTGGCCTCCCGCTTCGTCCCGGCGCTGGGCACCCACCCGCACAAGTTCGACATCCCCGGCGTGCTGCTGAGCGCCGTCGGCCTGTTCCTGCTGGTGTTCGGCATCCAGGAGGGTGAGACCTACAACTGGGGCACCATCAGCGGCCCGATCACCGTGTGGGGCCTGATCATTGCCGGCATCATCGTGCTCGTGGGCTTCGTCCTCTGGCAGCACTTCAACAAGGGTGAGCCGCTCCTGCCGCTGGGCCTGTTCAAGGACCGCAACTTCTCGCTGGCCAATATCGCCATCACTTCGGTTGGCTTCACGGTCACCGGGTTCGGTCTGCCCCTGATCTTCTACTACCAGGTGGTCCGCGGCCTCACGCCCACGCAGTCGGCGCTGATGATGGTGCCCATGGCCGTTATCTCCGGCGGTCTGGCCCCGGTGGTCGGCCGTATCATCGACCGGGTCAACCCGAAGTACATCACCGCTACGGGTCTGGTCCTGATGTCCGTGGCCCTGTTCTGGAACTCCACGCTGATGCACCCGGACACGCCCATCTGGCTGTTCCTGCTGCCCAGCACCGTCCTCGGTTTCGCCAACGCCGGGATCTGGGCTCCGCTGAGTTCCACCGCCACGCGGAACCTGCCGCCGCGGCAGGCCGGCGCCGGCTCGGGCGTTTACAACACCACCCGCCAGATCGGCGCGGTCCTGGGCAGCGCCGCGATCGCCGTGCTGATCCAGTCCCGGCTGGCCGCAGAGCTTCCCGCGGCGCCGGGATCGGCCGGCAAGGCCAGCCCCATGGCGTTTGGCGGCGCGCTGCCGCCGCAGCTGCATGAGGGGTTCTCGACGGCGATGGGCCAGTCCATCCTGCTGCCCGCCGTCGTCATCCTGCTCGGCGCTGCCGTGGCGCTGTTCTTCGCCAAGCCCCAGGTCACCCAGCCGTGGACGGCACCGGCAACGGAATCCAAGCCGACGTCGGAGTCTGCGATGGCGGAGCCCGCTAAGGAGGCCCGCGACGCCGTGGCCGAGGGCGTGGAAGCCCGGCAGGTCTAAGGCGATACGCCCGGGCCGCTCGATGGGATGCCCCGTCGAGCGGCCCTGAGGGGCCGGGGCCGCAGAGGCAGCTCTAGCCCAGCAGGACGCTGGTCTGGATCCCGCCGGCGGTGAAGCCCAGGCTCCGGGCCAGGGCCAGCGAGCCCTTGTTGCTGACATCGGCACGCCACTGCAGGGTCAACCCGGAGGCGAGGGCCTCGTGGGCGGCGATCGAGGCTGCGAGCGTCCCGAGCCCGCGCCGCCTCCACTCGGGGGCCACCAGGACACCAAGGTGCGCCAGGATCCCCTCCCACTCGCTGTAGGCGCCGCAGGCCACGGGGGAGCGGTGGCCGTCCTCGACGTGCATGATGGTGAACCGGTTTTCCAGGTCCGCCAGGCCCACCTCGTTGACATCATCCGGCGGGCACAGGCCCTCGAGTTCGATGGCCTCGGGGTTGCCGTGGGAGACGGTGAGCTCTTCGGCAGGCTGCCGCAGGGGCAGGTCATCGGCGAAGAAAAGGGCAGCGGCCCCGAGGCCGTGGCCGCCCCGGGCACGGGTGATCGTCAGGAGCGTCACGTGTTGGGCCAGCTCCTCGTCGGAGTAGGCCTCGGCGGCTTCCAACGCCCAACCCGGTCCCACCAGGGCCGAGCCGCCGAACAGCCGAACGAACTGAAGCGCCCGGGCATCGTCGACGACGCGGGTGATCCGCTGCCCGCCGGAGGCCGCGAACGCGCCGTCGTCGAGCCCCAAGCGGCGGGCCCACGCGAGCTGGATGATGTCGGCGGAGCCGGGCGTGAGTGTCATGGTTCAACCCTACCCAGACCCGTAGCGGGCATCGGCCGGGCGCGGCTGCGGCGGCTTAGCCGAAGAGGACGGCGGCTTCCTCGTAGCGGTGCTGCGGGACGCTCTTGAGGTTGCCCAGGGCCGCCTCGAAACCGACGTGGACGATGTCCGTGCCGTTGAGCGAGACCATGGTGCCCCAGCGCTCCTCCACCACAGAGTCGATGGCCGCCATGCCGAGGCGGGTGGCGAGGACCCGGTCGAAAGCAGTGGGGACGCCGCCGCGCTGGATGTGGCCGAGGACCGTGGCGCGGGTTTCGATGCCGGTGCGGGCCTCGAGCTCGGGGGCCAGCAGTTCGGCGATACCGCCCAGCCGGGGCCGGCCGAAGGTGTCCAGCCCGCGCTCGGAGTGCGGCGATTCCTGGCCCTCGGGGACGAAGCCCTCCGCGACGACCACCAGGGGTGCGCGGCCGCGCTCATGGGCGGAGACCACCCATTCGGTGATCTGCTCCATGGAGGCCTGCTGCTCGGGGATGAGGATGGCGTGGGCGCCGGAGGCCATGCCGGCGTGCAGGGCGATCCAGCCCACGTGCCGGCCCATGACTTCGGCGATCATGGTGCGGTGGTGCGATTCACCGGTGGTCCGCAGCCGGTCGATCGCCTCGGTGGCGATCTCGACGGCGGTGTCGAAGCCGAAGGTGTAGTCCGTGGCGTCGAGGTCGTTGTCGACGGTCTTGGGGACGCCGACGATCTTGAGGCCGGCGTCGGTGAGGCGCTTGGCGGCCGCGAGGGTGCCCTCGCCGCCGATCGCGATGATGGCGTCGATGCCCAGCCGGTCCATGTGGGCCTTGATGACGTCGGGGCCGCCGTTGTTTTCAAACGGGTTGGTGCGGGAGGTGCCCAGGATGGTGCCGCCCTGCTTGGCGATGCCGCGGACCATGGTCCGGGGAATCTCGATGATGTCGCCCTCGACGACGCCGCGCCAGCCGTCCAGGAATCCCACGAACTCGTGGCCGTGGACCGCGATGCCCTTGAGAACGGCGCCACGGATGACGGCGTTCAGTCCGGGGCAGTCGCCGCCGCTGGTGAGGATTCCAATTTTCATATCTGGGCTCAAATCCTGGTTTGAAGGTATACGGGCAGAGCGCCACGCTGAGCTCACCAAGAAGTTTAGCCGGGGATGTGGGGCAGGACACAAACCGGTCCCGGGGGCCCGGACGCACGCTGCCCCCGCCACAGGCAGTGGCGGGGGCAGCGTCAGTCATGAGCCGGGGTCAGGGGCGGTTCGCGCGGCGCTCCAGGAACGTCTGGGCGATGATGGCGTTCTGCTGGTCCGGGAGGAGGGCCCAGGCGGCCAGATAGAACACGAAGGCCGGGCCCGGCAGCAGGGCGAAGAGGAGGAACGCGATCCGGACGTAGGCGACGTCCACGTTGAGCCTGGCCGCGATGCCGCCGCAGACACCGCCGAGCCACCGCTGCGGTCCCCGGCGCAGGCCGAGGCCCCGGACAATGCTGAAGAACTTTTCCATGGATTAAGACTTCCTTGTAGTAGTGGCTTTGTCACGCTTGCGGGCGGAGACCAGTCCGCCGATCACGAGGGCCGCGCCGGCCCCGATCATCAGGCCGATCAGGACGTAGGTCCCGTTCAGGACCACCAGGCCCAGACGGGAAATGATGATCAGCGCGGCGAGGGCCAGCACGATCAACCCCCACACCACCGTCCCCACCCGGGCGCCCTCACTGGCGGGTGCGTTCTCCGTGACCAACGGGGTGCCGTCCGGGGTGGTTCCCGGGTCGTAGCTGCTCATGTCAGTTCCCTTCCTTCACGGTGATGTTGCTCAGGGTGCCGGAGACCTTGATGACCAGGCGGGATCCGGCGACGTCCGTGTTGTAGTCGCTCTGCTGGCTGGTCATGCCGCCGTGGTTGCCGTTGGAGTCGTTGAGGTTTCCCATCGTCAGGTCCGCCCGGATCTGCACGGGGATATTACGCGGAATCAGCACGGTGATGTTGCTGGCGGTCGCGTCCAGGGGCACCACGACGTCGGAGCTCAGCGGTGCGTTCAGGTCCAGCCGGGTCAGGTCCACCGTGCCGCTGCCGCCGGTGATGTCGAAGCCGTCGGCGGCCTGCCCGATGGTGGTGGGCGCCCAGTCGACGTTCTGGAACCGTGCCCGGTCCGCGTTCGGGATAAGGCCGTAGACCGCCCCGGTGACCAGCGCCACCACGGCGAAGAAGCTGAGGATGCCGGCGCCGCGGCCGCGCAGGCCGCAGACCAGGATGCCGAGGCCCAGGACGGCGGCTCCTACCGCCCAGACCACCGCGTTGCCGGCCGGTCCGAGGTTGATTGCGTGGACGGCGTCGAGTGCCTTGAGCCCGCCACCCGCCAGGAGTGCGAGGCCGGTCGTGACCGCGACGGCGGGGGCGCCGGGACCGGTGGCCCGGACCTTCGGAGCGGGCACCGGCGCATATGCTGACGGGTCTGCGCTACGGCCCGGCGCGGGGGCAGCGGGCGCCGCCGTGTAGTCGGGCCCGGTGGGGTAGGTCGTGGTGGGATACGAGGCGGCCGGATAGGCGCCCATGGGCGGGGTGCCACCCGACGGGAAACCCGCCGGGGTGCCGGTCGCGGGCGGCGCCGTTCTGGCAGGGGCCGGGCCGGTTGCCGCCGGATCCTGCTGCGTGAACGCGCCGCCGTGGGGGTCGGCTGGCCGGCGCGTCCTGCCCCGCTGGGAGAAGTAATAGAAGGCGTAGATCGCCCCGCCCACCCAGAAGACAGTCCACACGACGGCTCCGAAACCGTACCGGTCCCAGCCCCAGACCCCGTTGCCCAGGCTCGGGAAGCCGATCAGCGTGGTGATCAGCGCGCCGGTCATACCGGTGCTCCACCGTCCGGCGGCCGCCTCCTGGACGTGGATCCGGCCGTCGGGTTCGGGCAGGAGGGCCCAGGCCAGCCCGTACAGCAGGACGCCGACGCCGGCGAAGACCGTCAGGACAATCAGGATCCCGCGCACAATCAGGGGATCGACGCCCAGCCGCTGGGCGATGCCGCTGGCCACACCGGCCACCCAGCGCTCGCGGCCCCGGTGGATGCCGTGGCTGCGGATCCAGTCGAAGAAGTTCTGCTGGGACCCGGCCGGCCGGCGGTCGCCGGAGTAAGGCGGCCCCGGGGGAGGCGTGTATGGCGGGGTGCCACCGGGCGGAGGGGTGTAGGGCGGCGGGGTGTACGACGGCGGCGCATACCGCGGCGCGCCGTCCGGTTCCGCCGAGGAGGCCTGCGACGGGACGGAAGGCGACGGGCCGGAAGGCGACGGTGCGGAGGGGACCGCCGTGCTGTCCGCCGGGTCAGTGGCGGGACGGCCGTCCGGCTGGCTGCCGGCGGCCGGGACCTCATCGGGGTCAGGGTGCGTGTTCATAGTTCGATCCTCCCGCCGGCGGGACCGTCCGCTCTACTGGGGAAACCCCTGACCGGTCCCTGACCGGCCCCCGGTTCGGGCCGTGAACCGCCTCCGGAAGGCCCCTGCCGTGCTTGGATGGATCCATGACCACCGCGCCCCTCCGCCCACCGCTGACCCGCGGCGGCGACCGCATGATTGCCGGTGTCTGCGCGGGGCTTGCCCGCCACCTGGGCTGGCCCATGCAGATGGTCCGCGCCGGGATGGTGGTTGCCGCGTTCGCCGGCGGCGCCGGCGTCGCGTTCTACGCCTGGCTGTGGATCATGGTGCCGACGGCGGACGAGAGCGCCCGCCGCAACGCCCGGCGTCCGGCGTCGCCCATCGCCCCGGCCGTGAGCGCCCCCGTGGAGTCCCCGGAGGCCCAAGGAAACACGGCCACCGCCGGGGAGCCGTGGCGCTTCCGGCTCGCCGGGATGCCCTACGGGAAAGAGATCCTCCTGGGCGTCGGGTTGCTGCTGGCCGCCGGGATCCTGGTGGCGCGGCTCCTGGGGCTGGACGTCCCGCTGGGCACCCTGATTCCCGTGGCCGCGATCCTCGGCGGCGCGGCCATCGCCTGGATGCAGCTGGATGAGACCCGCCGCACCGGGATCATGGACAAGGCCAAAGCAAACCAGGCCGGCGGCTGGGCACGGCTCGCGGCCGGCCTGGCGTTGGTGGTGGCCGGGGTCCTGGTGATGGTCTCCGGCTCCGGATCGTGGCAGCAGACCTGGCTGGCGCTCCTGGCCTCGGTGGCGGTCCTGGGCGGCGTTGCTCTGGTGCTGCTGCCCTGGGGGCTGAAGTTCTGGCGCGACCTCGAGACCGAGCGGGAAGGCCGGGTCCGCGCCACGGAACGGGCCGAGATCGCCGCCCACCTGCACGACTCGGTGCTGCAGACCCTCGCGCTGATCCAGCGCCGGGCCGGGAACGAACAGGACGTCATCCGCCTCGCCCGGGCCCAGGAGCGCGAACTCCGCGGCTGGCTGTACCGCAACGCGGAACGGGACGAGGGGCAGCTCTCGGACGCCCTCCTGGCCGCCGCCGCGGAGGTGGAGGACGCTCTGGGCCAGCCCGTCGACGTCGTCAGCGTCGGGGACTGCGCCATGACCGGACGGCTGGAGGCCCTTGTCATGGCCGCGCGGGAGGCCATGCTCAACGCCGCCCGGCACGGAGGCGGTCCCGTCTCCGTATACCTCGAAGCCACCGGCGCGGCCGCGGAAATCTTCGTCAAGGACCGCGGCCCGGGGTTCGACCCGGCCGCCATCCCCGCGGACCGGCTGGGCGTGCGCGAATCCATCATCGGCCGGATGCGGCGGCACGGCGGAACGGCCGTGATCGTCAGCAACCCGGACGGCACCGAGGTCCGGCTCAGCCTGCCCCTGGTCCCCGACGCGGCCGCGGCCGCACCGCCGCCGTCCACCACCACGCCTCCCGAACCACTCCGGCCCACACCCGTCGGCAGCACCATGAAGGACACGCCATGACCAGCCAGCCCGACAGCCCCCTGCCCGCGGGATCCCCCGTCCCCGCCACCCGGGTGGTGATTGTGGACGACCACGCCATCTTCCGTTCCGGCCTGAAGGCGGACCTCGACGCCGGGATCGCCGTCGTCGGGGAGGCCGCCACCGTCGAAGACGCGGTGCGCGTCATCGGCGAGGCCCGGCCGGACGTGGTGCTGCTCGACGTGCACCTGCCGGGCGGGACCGGCGGCGGCGGCCGGGACGTCCTGGCCGGCTGCGCCGCGCTGCTGGGCACCACCCGATTCCTGGCCCTGAGCGTCTCCGACGCCGCCGAGGACGTCGTCTCCGTGATCCGCGCCGGCGCCCGCGGCTACGTCACCAAGTCCATCTCGGGCGCCGAAATCAGCAACGCCGTGCGCCGCGTCGCGGGCGGGGACGCGGTCTTCTCCCCGCGGCTCGCCGGCTTCGTGCTGGACGCCTTCGGGACCTCACCCTCGGACATTGCCGACGACGAACTGGACCGGCTTTCGGCCCGCGAACTCGAGGTGATGCGGCTGATCGCGCGCGGGTACAGCTACAAGGAGGTGGCCAAGGAACTGTTCATCTCCATCAAGACCGTGGAGACCCACGTCTCGGCAGTGCTCCGCAAGCTCCAGCTCTCCAGCCGCCACGAACTGACCCGCTGGGCCGCCGAACGCCGCCTGCTATAACCCTCCCTCAGATCCGGTGACATGAAACCCGTCGCCCCCTCAGGTACGGCCGGGTTAAAGCGGACGCCCCCTCACGTTAGGCAGGGTTAGAGCGGACGCTCCCTCACGTCCCGGAAGGATGTGAGGGAGCGTCGCTCGATTGGCTGCCGAACGTGAGGGAGCGTCGGCTACTTGGCCTTGCCCAGGAATTCCTGCAGGCGTCCGACGCCGGTGGCCAGGTCCTCGTCGCCGAGGGCGTAGGACAGGCGCAGGTAGCCCGAGGGGCCGAACGCCTCACCAGGCACCACGGCCACCTCTACCTCGTCGAGGATCAGCGCGGCGAGCTCGGCCGACGTCGACGGCGCCACCGGCCCGTTCGCCGTCGGGAACTCCTTGCCCAGCAGTGCGCGGACGTCCGCGTAGACGTAGAACGCGCCCTTGGGGGTGGGGCAGTCGACGCCCTCGATCGCGTTCAGCCCCGCGACGATCGCCTTGCGGCGGCGGTCGAAGGCCACCTTCATTTCCTCGACGGCGGTCAGCGGGCCGGAGACGGCTGCCAGTGCCGCGATCTGCGGAACGTTGGAGACGTTGGAGGTCGCGTGGGACTGCAGGTTGGTGGCGGCCTTGATGACGTCGGCCGGGCCGATCATCCATCCCACCCGCCAGCCGGTCATGGCGTAGGTCTTGGCGACGCCGTTGAGGATGACCACCTTGTCCCCGAGGGCGGGGACAGCCGTGGCGATCGAGGTGAACGGAACGCCGTCGTAGGTCAGGTGCTCGTAGATCTCATCGGTGACCACCCACAGGCCCTTGGCCGCGGCCCACTCGCCGATCGCCGTGACTTGCTCGGGGGAGTAGACGGCGCCCGTGGGGTTCGAGGGGGAGACGAACAGCAGGATCTTGGTCCGGTCCGTGACGGCGGCCTCGAGCTGCTCGACGGTCACCAGGTAACCCTGCTCCGGCCCGGCGAAGACCTCCACCGGCACGCCGCCGGCCAGCCGGATGGCCTCCGGGTAAGTGGTCCAGAACGGTGCCGGGACAATGACCTCATCGCCCGGATCCAGCAGGGTGGCGAAGGTGTTGTAGACGGCCTGCTTGCCGCCGTTGGTTACCAGGACCTGCGACGCCTCGCACCGGTATCCGGAGTCCCGGAACGTCTTCTCCGCGATGGCCTGCTTCAGCTCGGGGAGGCCGCCGGCGGGGGAGTAGCGGTGGTACTTCGGCTGGCGGGCGGCCTCGATGGCGGCATCCACGATGTAGCCCGGAGTCGGGAAGTCGGGCTCGCCGGCACCGAACCCGATGACCGGACGTCCAGCCGCCTTCAGTGCCTTCGCCTTGGCATCGACGGCCAGGGTGGCGGATTCGGCTATGGCGGAAATGCGCTTGGAAATGCGGGCGGCAGGCATCGCGGGTCCGTTCTTCGCGTCAGCACGGGGCTGGATGTGGGATTCGACGGAATCTACTCTATGCTGTTCACCGGATCCTCCGGGATGCCGGGAGGGCCGGTTCGACGTGGACGTAGTTCATGCGTAGAATGGTTCTCCGGTGTTGAAAACACGATGATGGCGTGCGCCTCAGGGAAACCTGTTCAGTTCGCCGCCGGCACGGTTTTTAATCCATAGGGTAGTGGCGCAATTGGTAGCGCAGCGGTCTCCAAAACCGCAGGTTGCAGGTTCGAGTCCTGTCTGCCCTGCGCAAGCTGTTCCGGAATGCACCGGAACCAGCGCAGCAACCATGGTTCAGTCCGGAGCCGGGTATCCGACATCGCGAGGATGAGTGAGGGTCAGGTGACCGAAACAGCTGCCAGCAGCTCCAAAGGCCGCCCCGCCAAGAAGGCCCCCAAGTCAGGCTTCTTCGCCCGGATCGCACTCTTCTTCCGCCAGGTCATCGGCGAACTGAAGAAGGTCGTCGCGCCCACCCGCAAGGAATTGGTCAACTACACGCTCGTGGTGCTGGTGTTCGTGGTCATCATGATGGTCGTCGTCACCCTGCTGGACCTGGCCTTCGGGACCGGCGTCGGCTGGGTCTTCGGCGGAACGGGTCCCACGGACCGCTAAGGCGACCGTCCGCAGGCCGCGTGCCGCCCCGGGAAATCGGGGCAGTAACGGGGTGTGCGGAATTGAGTCATTTGAAATAGGCATGTTAGGCAATGAGGAAGCAGGAGACCAAGTGTCTGAGCAGGAGCTCGAGGTAACTGAGACTGAGCTGGAGAAGAGCCAGGACGCCGTGGAGGAGTCCGAGGCCCCGGCTGCTGCGCCCGAATTCGACGACGCCGCCGACGCTGACGCGAACGACGCCGTGGACGAGGCTTCCGCCGGCTCCGAGGACGAGGGCGAGGCGGAAGAAGGCGATGCCCTGGCAGCCGCTGCCGCCGCGGCCGAAGCCGACCCCGCCGAGGAGTTCAAGGCCAAGCTGCGCCGCCAGGAAGGTGACTGGTACGTCATCCACTCCTACGCCGGCTACGAGAACCGCGTGAAGGCCAACCTCGAGACCCGCATCCAGACCCTGGACATGGAAGATTACATCTTCGAAATCCAGGTCCCGATGGAAGAAGTCGTCGAGATCAAGAACGCCCAGCGCAAGATCATCAACCGCGTCCGGATCCCCGGCTACGTGCTGGTGCGCATGGACCTGACCGACGCCTCCTGGGGCGCCGTCCGCCACACCCCCGGCGTGACCGGCTTCGTGGGCAACGCCCACAACCCGGTGCCGCTGCGCCTGGACGAGGTCTTCTCCATGCTGGCCCCCGTCTTCGAGGGCGAGCAGGCCGAGAAGGGCAAGCCGGTCAACAAGCAGAACCAGACCCCGGTTGCCGTGGACTTCGAGGTTGGCGAGTCCGTCATCGTCAAGGAGGGCCCGTTCGAGACCCTGCCTGCCACGATCTCGGAGATCAAGCCCGAATCCCAGACCCTGGTCGTCCTCGTCTCCATCTTCGAGCGCGAGACCCCGGTCACCCTGGCGTTCAACCAGGTCAGCAAGATCTAGCACCGATTACAGAATTCGCTCCAGGCTGCCCGCTTTGCGGCCCCGGAGCGGCCGGCCGCCTCGCCATGGCGGCCAACCACCTGAGACACGCTCCTGTGTCCCAGGACGAAATTGAGAGAAGGACCCTACATTGGCTCCCAAGAAGAAGGTCACCGGCCTCATCAAGCTGCAGATCCAGGCAGGTGCCGCTAACCCGGCCCCGCCGATCGGTCCTGCGCTCGGCCAGCACGGTGTCAACATCATGGAATTCTGCAAGGCGTACAACGCTGCAACGGAAGCCCAGCGCGGCAACGTCATCCCGGTTGAAATCACCGTTTACGAGGACCGCTCGTTCACGTTCATCACCAAGACCCCGCCGGCCGCCGAGCTGATCAAGAAGGCTGCAGGCGTCGCCAAGGGTTCGGCTACCCCGCACACCGTCAAGGTTGCCAAGCTGACCCAGGCCCAGGTCAACGAGATCGCCTCCACCAAGATGGAAGACCTCAACGCCACCAGCCTCGAAGGCGCAGCGAAGATCATCGCCGGCACCGCCCGCTCCATGGGTATCACCGTCGAGGGCTAGTCCCCACCCGCTGGGAGAACACCGCCGCGGAACACCGCGAACGGCAGCGACCAGCACCCGTCGGGCAACCGGCACCCCCTAATTATCGAAAGATCGGAACCCCGGACACGCCGTCCGAATATCCGACTGTGGCAGGGCCCAGCGCGGTCCGCAGACCACAACTGCACAAGGAGAAACAGCAGCATGGCAAAGCGCAGCAAAGCATATGAGGCAGCCGCCGCCAAGATCGACGCGGAGAAGTTCTACGCGCCGTTCGAGGCAGTGACCCTCGCCAAGGACACCAACCCGTCCAAGTTCGACGCCACCGTTGAGGTCGCGTTCCGCCTCGGCGTTGATCCCCGTAAGGCCGACCAGATGGTCCGCGGCACGGTCAACCTGCCGCACGGCACCGGTAAGACCGCCCGCGTCCTGGTCTTCGCGACCGGCGACAAGGCCGAGGCCGCGATCGCAGCCGGCGCCGACTTCGTTGGCTCCGACGACCTGATCGAGAAGATCTCCGGCGGCTGGACCGACTTCGACGCCGCCGTCGCCACCCCTGACCTCATGGGCAAGGTTGGCCGTCTGGGTAAGGTCCTGGGTCCGCGTAACCTGATGCCGAACCCGAAGACCGGCACCGTGACCGCTGACGTCACCAAGGCTGTCAACGACATCAAGGGCGGCAAGATCGACTTCCGCGTCGACAAGCACTCGAACCTGCACTTCATCATCGGCAAGGTTTCCTTCGATGCCGTCAAGCTGGCCGAGAACTACGCCGCCGCACTGGAAGAGGTCCTGCGCCTCAAGCCGTCCGCTTCCAAGGGCCGGTACATCCAGAAGGCCACCGTGGCCACCACCTTCGGCCCCGGCATCTCGGTTGACCCGAACGTCACCAAGGTCCTGACCGAAGCGTAAGCTTCCGGACCCCGCGCCCGCGCCGCCTTTCGGCGGCAGGCGCCAGTGAAGACCGTCCCGCACCCGCGGGGCGGTCTTTTCTGCTGTCGGCGCCCCGGCTAGGCTGTGCGGGTGAATCCAGCACCCCACCGCATCGACGAACTGCGCCTGCCCGCCTCGCTCGATGACGACGCCGACGGCGCCACGGAGTTCCGGGAGTTCAATGAACTCTGTGACGCGCTGGCGCTCGAATCGTGGGGCAACCACGACCGGACGACGGCGGCCCGGTCCCGCCTGCGCTTCTGGCAGGAGAGCGGGTACGGCCGGACCCGGCTCTTCGTCGTCCGGTCCGAAGGCCGGATGGTGGCCCGCGCCAGCGTCCGGCTGGGCCTGACGGAAAACCTTGACCGCGCCGGGATCCTGGTCGCGGTGGTGCAGGCCCACACCGGGCGGGGCATCGGACGGGCCCTGCTGGCCCACGCCGAAGCCGCCGCGGCCGCCGAGGACCGGACCGTGTTCCTCGGCTCCACTCAGCACCGTGCGGATTTCGACGTCGACGGCGGCGCCGTGGTCCGTCCCGCCACCGGGACCGGGGCCCTCCCGGCGGGGGCGCGCAGCGTCCGCTTCGCCGCCGCCGCCGGCTACCGGCTCGAACAGGTGGAGCGGTACAGCAGCCTGGACGTGGCGGCATCGGCCCCGGAGTTGGACCGGCTGGAATCCGAGGCGCTGGCGAAGGCCGGCGGCTACGACATCCTCACCTGGACGGACCACTGCCCGGAGGCGCTGTTGCCGCAGCTGGCCATCCTGATGTCCCGGATGAGCTCCGACGCCCCCAGCGGCGGCATCAGCTACGAGGAGGAACACTGGGACGCGGCGCGGGTTCGGCACGTGGAGAAAACCTGGCAGGAAGCCGGGAACACCTCGCTGGTGGCCGCCGCACGGCACCGGGTCACCGGGGACCTCGCCGCCTACTCGGTGCTGGAACTCCCGGCCGGTAAACCCTGGCTGGCCGAGCAGGACGACACCCTCGTCGCCGCCTCGCACCGCGGACACCGCCTGGGCATGCTGGTGAAGATCGCGAACCTCCGCCGCCTCGCCTTGGCCGCCCCCGCCGCCGAACGCGTCACCACCTTCAACGCGGCCGAAAACGGCTACATGCTCGCCATCAACGAGGCGCTGGGCTTCCGGCCCGCGGGGTGGGATGGCGAGTGGCAACGCGTCGCGGGGCCGGACCTGGCGGGGAGTAGCCCGCGCCGCCCGCGGTGCGACGCGCTGCTAAAAATCCCCGTGGCGGGGCATGGAACGCAAGGGGTTTCGGGCATATGCTGACGCTCAAAGCCTGGCACCAGCGGGGCCAGGCTAAGGCGGCAGAATGGCTGGGAACATGACCGCTCAGGCAGGCGATGTACGGATCGAGCAGCTCTGGATCCCGGATTCGTTGGAGGGGAGGACGCGGCGGACTTCATCGCCGCCGTCGAGGTGGGACGCAAGGTCCGGATGGCGACCTGGGGCACCGATGACCTGGCCTATGCTCCGCAGGAGAAACTGCTGGAGATGGCGGATCCGTACGAACGCCAGATCATCCTGGTGGCCAAGGTCGACGGACGGATCGTGGGGACCGTGGACATCGCCCTGCCGCTCGCGGACAATCTGGAACTGGCCGAGTTCACCCTGGACATTCTCCCTGACTTCCAGGGCCGCGGGGTGGGGCGTCAGCTACTCGAAACCGCCGAGCACCTGGCCCGCGACGAGGGCCGGCGGATCATCCTGATCGACACCAACCACCCCGGCGTCACCCTCGCCGACCAGTCGGCCGGCCAGCTGATCCCCGGGGCGGGTCTGGGGTACGTCCCGCTGAACAGCCGCGAGGTGGAGTTCGCCCGGCTCACCGGCTACACGCTGCAGCACATCGAACAGTTCAGCGCCTGCACCCTACCGCTGGACAGCCAGCTGGTGGCGGACCTGCAGGCCGAGGCGGAGGAGGCCAATGCCGGACGATACCGGTTGCACCACTGGACCGACCGGTGCCCCGACCGCTGGCTGGAGGCCGTCGCACTGCTGGAGAACCGGGCGGGCGAGGGCGGCGTGCCGGAGGAGGACGAGGACGCGCTGGTGTTCGACAGCGAACTCCTGCGCGAGACCGAGGACGTCGCCATCGCCCAGGGCCGCCGGACCGTGGTCACCGCCGTCGAGGAGATCGCCAGCGGCGCGCTGGTGGGGCTGACCACCATCAGTGTCCTGGGACAGCGCCCCGACGTCGTCTTCCAGGACGATACCGTGGTCCTGGCCGAACACCGCGGCAACAAACTGGGCCTGCTGATCAAACTGGCCAACATGGAACGGCTTTCGGAACAGTTCCCGGACGCGCGGGTGCTCTACACCTGGAACGCCCCGGAAAACCGCTATCTCCTCACGGTGAACCAGAAGCTCGGTTTCACCACGGCCGGTGTCACCGGGTTGTGGCAGAAGGAGCTTCCGGACCTGCGGCCCAGCACCAGCTGACCCGATTTGGTGGGGCCCGCTCCTATCCCGTACCCTAGAAGAACCAAAGACCGTCGGTTGTTGGAAATCCACTCTCCTGAGCATTGCTCACTTCTGCAGTTGTGTGCGGGGGATTCAAGTTGGTTTCCGGACGAAGGCCCCTCAACGCAGGGCGGCCGGCGCAGGTGAACGAAGCAAAGCTCCGCGGCACGCCGCGTCGAGACAAGCCCCGTGCATCTGCGCGGGGCGTTTTTAGTTTTAGCGATCCTGAGGGGACCCGGACACACCGGCATTTATCCCCGGAAGGAGGGTTATGGCAACGCCTAGCAAGGTTTCAGCAGTAGCTGAGATCACTAACGATTTCAAGGAATCGACCGCCGCTGTCCTGACCGAATACCGTGGGCTCACCGTTGCACAGCTCAAGCAGCTGCGTGTTTCTCTCGGCCAGGAAACCAAGTTCTCGGTCGTCAAGAACACCCTGACCGCCATTGCAGCCAAGGAAGCCGGTGTCGAAGCATTCGACGGCCAGCTTGCCGGCCCCACTGCAATCGCGTTCATCAAGGGTGACGCAGTTGCCGCTGCAAAGAGCCTGACGGATTTTGCCAAGGCCAACAAGCAGCTGGTCATCAAGACCGGTTACTTCGAGGGCAAGGCACTGAACGCCACCGAAGTTGCTGCCCTGGCAGCACTCGAGTCCCGCGAGCTTCAGCTCGCCAAGGTCGCAGGCGTCCTCAAGGCCCCTGCTGCCGCAGCCGCTCGTATCATCGACGCTCTGCGCCTCAAGCTTGAAGAAGAGAACGGTGCCCCGGCAGCAGCCGAAGCACCCGCCGCTGAAGAAGCCCCCGCAGCAGAAGCCGAGGCTCCGGCCGAAGCCGCAGCCGCCGAAGAGAACTAACTCTCTCTCACCCAAGACTCCGGTGTGACGGCACGGCCAAGCCCGCCAAGCACCACTATAGGAAGGACGCCAAACCATGGCGAAGCTCAGCAACGAAGAGCTCATTGAAGCTTTCAAGGAACTGACCATCATCGAGCTCTCCGAGTTCGTCAAGCTCTTCGAAGAGACCTTCGAAGTTACCGCAGCTGCTGTTGCTGTCGCCGGCCCCGCCGGTGGCGGTGCCGCTGAGGAAGCCGAAGAGAAGACTGACTTCGACGTCATCCTCGAGGCTGCTGGCGACAAGAAGATCGCAGTGATCAAGGAAGTTCGCGCCATCACCTCCCTGGGCCTCAAGGAAGCCAAGGACCTGGTTGACAGCGCCCCGAAGGCCGTCCTCGAAGGCGCCAACAAGGAAGCTGCCGAGAAGGCCAAGGAGCAGCTCGAGGCTGCCGGCGCCACCGTTACCGTCAAGTAACGACCGGCTCTTCGGAAGGCTTCACGCCTTTCAGCTCCGGGAAACCCCGTCCACTCCGGTGGGCGGGGTTTCCTGCGTTCCGGGGCAGAAAACATCTGGTAAACGCTCGGAAAATGATCGTCTCCTCTCCTTTTCAGCCGGGAGCCGGCGGCCTAGACTGTGGCATTGTGCCAACCGGCCGCCAACCCCGAGGAGTCCATCCATGACCGATCCGAACCCCCACGTGTCCCGCCGCGCCATGCTCGCGGCAGCCTTCGTCGGAGGCAGCGCCGCGGCGGCCGCCGTCGCCGGAGCCCCGGCCGCACAGGCCGACGCCGGCGGCCAGGGGGCTGCGAAGAAGCAGTTCACCCTGACCGTCCTGGGCACCACCGACCTGCACAATAACGTCTTCAACTGGGACTACTTCAAGAACGCCCCCTACGCGGACACCGCCGGGAACAAGATCGGCATCGCCCAGGCCGCCACCCTCATCAAGGCGGTACGCGCCGAGCGCGGGGCCGCCAATACGCTGACCATCGACTCGGGCGACACCATCCAGGGCACCCCGCTGGCCTACTACTTCGCCAAGGTCAACCCGATCTCCACCGAGGTGAAGCACCCCATGGCGCTGGCCATGAACGCCGTCGGCTACGACGCCGTCGCCCTCGGCAACCACGAATTCAACTACGGCATCCCCCTGCTGCGGACCTGGGAGAAGCAGCTGGACTTCCCGCTCCTGGGCGCCAACGTCCACGACGCCGTCAGCGGAAGCCGCGCGTTCACGCCCTACGTGCTCAAGCGCGTCAAAACCGAGAGCGGCTGGGTCACCGTGGGCCTGGTCGGCTTCGTCACGCCCGGCTGTGCGCTCTGGGACCGCGACAACGTCCACGGCAAGCTGGACTTCAATGGCATCGTCGAGGAAGCCAGGACCGTCATCCCCGAGATGAAGGCCGCAGGCGCCGACGTCGTCATCGTCTCCAGCCACTCGGGCGCCACCCCGGGCTCCTCCTACGGTGACGCCCTCCCGTTCCCGGAGAACGCCTCCACCCAGCTGGCCGAGGAGGTCCCGGGCATCGACGCGATCCTGGTCGGCCACGCCCACCTGGAGATCCCGGAGCGCTTCGTCACCAACAAGGCCACCGGCCGCCAGGTGCTGCTGACCGAGCCGCTCAAATGGGGCATGCGCGTCGCCGTGATTGACCTGCAGCTGAGCAAGGAGCAGGGTCGGTGGAGCGTCGCCGCGGCGCACGCCCACCTTCTGGACGCCAAGACCGTCGACGCCGATCCCGCCGTCGTCGGCGCCGTCCAGGCCGGCCACGACGCCACCGTCAAATACGTCAACCAGGTGATCGGCACGTGCACCGCGCCGCTGAGCACCGCGACGGCCTGCTGGTCCGATTCCGCGGCGATCGACGCCATCAACTACGTCCAGGCCAGCACCATCAAGGCCGAGCTCGCCAACGGCCCCTCCGCCGGCCTCCCGGTGCTCTCCATCGCCGCGGCGTTCTCCCGGTCGGTGGATGTCAAGGCCGGTCCGCTGACCATCCGGGACGTGGCCGGGCTGTACATCTTCGACAACACCCTGCTCTCCATCAAGGTCACCGGCGCGCAGGTCAAGGACTACCTGGAGTGGTCCGCCCAGTACTTCAAGCCGGCCAGCGGTACCAGTGTGCGGGCGGACCAAATCACCAACGCGGCCACCGCACTGGCCCCCAACGGCACCCCGGACTACAACTACGACGTCGTCTACGGCCTGGACGCACCGCTGAACTACGAGATCGACCTCGCCCGGCCGGTGGGGGACCGGATCCGCAACCTCAGCTACGACGGCGTACCCCTGCCCGCGGGCAAGGAGTTCGCCATGGCGATCAACAACTACCGGCAGAGCGGCGGCGGCAACTTCCCGGCGGTCAAGACCGCCCCGGTGCTCTCGAACAGCCAGCAGGAGATCCGGCAGCGGATCATCGACTACGTGGTGGCGCAGGGAACCCTGGACGCCGCGGTCTTCAGCCAGTCGAACTGGCGCCTGACCGTCAACGACCAGCCCCTGACGGTCACCGCCTGACGGTCGCTTCGGCGGTCCGCCCCCGGGCCTAGGGACCACGGACAACGCGGGCCCCGGCGGCCCGCCCCCGACCTGGGGCGGGCCGCCGGGGCCCCTTTCCCGTCTTAACCCGGGCCGGCTACTTCGCCCGGCGCTGCTAGGACATCGGGTCGGTGATGTCCGTGACGACGGCGCCAAGTGCGGCCAGCAGCGCGTCGGCGTCGACGAAGGCGCTGTAGCCGTGCTCCCCGGCCCCCATCGAAATCCGCCGGCCGGCGACCGTGCTGTCCGCGTAGACCGGCCACGCCGTGGTGCTGCCCAGGGGAGTGATGGTGCCGCGTTCGTAGCCGGTGGCGTCGAGGGCGACGTCGGCACTGGGCAGCGAGAGTTTGTTGACCCCGACTGCCTGGCGGAGCTTGGGCCAGGAGATCTGCCGGTCGCCCGGGACCAGTGCAAAGAGGAACGTGCCGTCCTTGTGCTTGACCACCAGCGACTTGACGATGTCAGCGGGGGTGATCCCCAGGATGGCGGCCGCCTCCTCGAGGCTGCGCGCCGCCTGCCGCTCCACCAGCTCCACACTGAGGCCCCGGGCCGCGGCGTCGGCCAGGAACCGCCGGCGCCCGGCGCCGCCGACGGGGCCGTTCCCGGCGCCCAGGCCGGGCGCCGGGACCTCCTCCGGACCGGTCATCAGTCGCGGTACAGCAGCAGGGCCTCGCCCTGTCCGCCGCCGCCGCAGAGGGACACCGCCGCCTTGCCGGAGCCGCGCCGCTTCAGTTCGTGCGCCGCGTGCAGGGCCAGCCGTGCGCCGGAGGCACCGATCGGGTGGCCGAGCGCGATGGCGCCGCCGTGGATGTTGCACTGCTCCAGCGGGTAGTCCAGATCCTTGAGGGACTGCACCGCCACGGAGCCGAACGCCTCATTGATCTCGATGAAGTCCAGGTCCGCGGTCGTCCACCCGGCCCGCTGCAGGGCTTTCTTGATGGCGTTGGAGGGCTGGGAGTGCAGAGAGTTGTCCGGCCCGGCCACCTGGCCCGGCGCGCCCACGACCGCAAGGTACTCCAGGCCGTGCTCCTCGGCGTAGGCCCGGGACGTCAGCACCAGGGCGGCTGCGCCGTCGGAGAGCGGGGAGGAGTTGCCGGCGGTGATCGTGCCGTCGGTGGCGAAGGCGGCGCGGAGCCCGCTGAGGGACGCCACGGAGGTGTCCGGCCGGACCCCTCGTCTGTGCTGACCGTCACCGGTTCACCCTTGCGCTGCTTCACGCTGATCGGCGCGATCTCGCCGTCGAACACGCCGTCCTTGCCGGCGGCGGCGGCCCTCTGGTGCGACGCGGCGGCCACCTCGTCCTGCGCGGTCCGGTCGATGCCAAGGGTGACGTTCTTGCTCTCGGTGGAGAGGCCCATGGACTGGCCGTCGAACGCATCCGTCAGGCCGTCGTGCGCGGCGGCGTCGAGGGCCTGGATGGAGCCGTAGGTCCAGCCCTGGCGGGAGCCCGGCAGCAGGTGCGGCGCGCGGCTCATCGACTCCTGGCCGCCGGCCACCACCACGGTGGCGTCGCCGCTGCGGATCATCCGGGCGGCGTCGATCACGGCCGTCAGGCCGGAGAGGCAGACCTTGTTGATGGTGACGGTGGGGACGTTCCAGCCCACACCGGCGCCGATGGCGCTCTGGCGGGCGGGGTTCTGCCCGGCGCCGGCCTGCAGGACCTGGCCCATGATCACGGCGTCCACCTGGTCGGTGGCGACACCGCTGGCGGCGAGGGCCGCGCGGATGGCGTGGGTGCCGAGCTCGACGGCGGTGAAGCTGGACAGCTGTCCGTTCAGCCGGCCCTGCGGGGTGCGGGCGGCGGCGAGGATGACAACATCGTTGTTGTCCGGCGAGTTGTTCATGATGGTCTTTTCCGATCTCTGGGGATAGCCCAAGGTTATCGTGAGCCCCATCACGGGGCTATCTGGGGAACCTGCCCGGCCGCCCACAGGGCCGCCACACCGGTGGCCGCCCTGCCGCACACCTCTCTTCCAACCCCGCCGCCCGGGGAGGGCCGGTGTTTGCAATCACGGCGCAAGTGGGGTAGACAAGTAGGTTGCTTTGCCGTATCGTAGATATTTGCGTCTTCCCTGTTTACCTTCAGCCTTCATATAGCGGTGGGCTTAGCCTGACAGCTGCTCCATCAATGTGCCGTCTACAACGTGCACCAGCATGGGCAGTATGGGTCCCGGGTCATATAGCGGAACCGGATTGGTAGCACTGCGGAGTCACTCCGCAGACTGCATGACGGGGGAGATCTGAAAACGCCTGAAGGTCTGTGGAAGGATCCCTCTTGGTCGCCTCGAGCACCTCTAATGAAAACAACGCCGCTATTAATGCCGACAGCACCGATGGTGCCACCCGCCGGCTCTCCTTCGCTAAGATTCACGAACCGCTGGATGTTCCGAATCTGCTTGCCCTGCAAACCGACAGCTTTGACTGGCTCGTCGGCAACGAACGCTGGCAGGCACGCGTAGCGAAGGCAGTCGAAGAAGGTGACCTGAGCGTCGCAACGACGTCCGGTCTGTCCGACATCTTCGAAGAGATCTCCCCGATCGAGGACTTCCAGGGCACCATGTCCCTGAGCTTCTCCGAGCCGGAGTTCGCTGACCCCAAGTACACCATGGCCGAGTGCAAGGACCGGGACGCAACGTACTCGGCTCCGCTGTACGTCAAGGCCGAGTTCATGAACAACAACACGGGCGAAATCAAGCAGCAGACCGTGTTCATGGGTGACTTCCCGCTGATGACCGAGAAGGGCACCTTCGTCGTTAACGGCACCGAGCGTGTCGTCGTCTCCCAGCTGGTCCGTTCGCCGGGCGCCTACTTCGAGCGCACCGCCGACAAGACCAGCGACAAGGACATCTTCACCGCGAAGATCATCCCGTCCCGCGGCGCCTGGTTCGAACTCGAGATCGACAAGCGCGACCAGGTCGGCGTCCGCCTCGACCGCAAGCGCAAGCAGTCCGTCACGGTGCTGCTGAAGGCCCTCGGCTGGACCGAAGGCCAGATCCTCGAGGAGTTCGGACAGTACGACTCCATGCGTGCCACGCTGGAGAAGGACGCCACCGAAACCCGCGAAGACGCGTTGCTGGACATCTACCGGAAGCTGCGACCGGGCGAGCCGCCCACCGTCGAGGCTGCCCAGTCGCTGCTGGACAACCTGTACTTCAACTCCAAGCGCTACGATCTGGCCAAGGTTGGCCGCTACAAGATCAACCGCAAGCTGGGCATCGACCGTTCCCTTGGCGACAAGGAAGCCTCGGTCCTGCACGTTGAAGACATCGTCGCCATGATCAAGTTCCTCGTCGCGCTGCACGCCGGCGAGAAGACCATCATGGGCAAGCGCGATGGCCAGGACCACGAGCTGCGCGTCGAGATCGACGACATCGACCACTTCGGCAACCGCCGCATCCGCGCCGTCGGCGAGCTCATCGAGAACCAGGTCCGCACCGGCCTGTCCCGCATGGAGCGCGTTGTCCGCGAGCGGATGACCACCCAGGACGTCGAGGCGATCACGCCGCAGACCCTGATCAACATCCGCCCGGTCGTTGCCGCGATCAAGGAGTTCTTCGGAACCTCCCAGCTCTCGCAGTTCATGGACCAGAACAACCCGCTCTCGGGCCTGACCCACAAGCGCCGCCTGTCCGCGCTGGGCCCCGGCGGTCTGTCCCGTGACCGTGCCGGCATGGAAGTCCGTGACGTGCACCCGTCCCACTACGGACGTATGTGCCCCATCGAAACCCCTGAAGGCCCGAACATTGGTCTGATCGGTTCGCTGGCGTCCTACGGCCGCATCAACCCGTTCGGTTTCATCGAGACCCCGTACCGCCTGGTCAAGGACGGCGTCGTTTCCGACGACGTCCAGTACCTGACCGCCGACGACGAGGCCGAAGTGCTGATCGCCCAGGCCAACGCGCCGCTGGACGAGAACAAGAAGTTCGCCGAGGACACCGTCCTTGTCCGTGCCCGTGGTGGTGGAGGCGAGCCCGTGCTGGTTCCCGCCGCCGACGTCGAGTTCATGGACGTTTCCCCGCGCCAGATGGTGTCCGTGGCTACCGCCCTGATCCCGTTCCTCGAGCATGACGATGCCAACCGTGCACTCATGGGTGCCAACATGCAGCGCCAGGCTGTGCCGCTGGTCCGCTCCGAGGCGCCGTTTGTCGGCACCGGCATGGAGCGCGCCGCCGCCGTCGACGCCGGTGACGTTGTCATCGCGAAGAAGGCCGGTGTGGTCACCGAGGTCTCCGCCGAGCTCGTCATCATGCTCAACGACGACGGCACCGAGACGAACTACCGGATCAACAAGTTCGCCCGCTCCAACCAGGGCAACTGCTACAACCACCGTGTCCTGGTCAACGAAGGCCAGCGCCTCGAGGTCGGCGGCATCATCGCCGACGGCCCGGCAACGGACCAAGGTGAACTCGCCCTCGGTAAGAACCTCCTCGTGGCATTCATGTCCTGGGAAGGCCACAACTTCGAGGACGCCATCATCCTCTCGCAGCGGATCGTTGCCGAGGACGTCCTGTCCTCGATCCACATCGAGGAGCACGAGATCGATGCCCGCGACACCAAGCTTGGTGCCGAGGAAATCACCCGTGACATCCCGAACGTGTCCGAGGAAGTCCTGGCAGGCCTGGACGAGCGCGGCATCATCCACATCGGTGCCGAGGTCGAAGCCGGTGACATCCTGGTCGGCAAGGTCACGCCCAAGGGCGAGACCGAACTGACCCCGGAAGAGCGCCTGCTGCGCGCCATCTTCGGTGAGAAGTCCCGCGAAGTGCGCGACACCTCCCTGAAGGTGCCCCACGGCGAGTCCGGCACCGTCATCGGCGTCCGCGTCTTCGACCGCGACAACGACGACGAGCTGCCCCCGGGCGTGAACCAGCTGGTGCGCGTCTACGTGGCCGCCAAGCGCAAGATCACCGACGGTGACAAGCTCGCCGGCCGTCACGGCAACAAGGGTGTTATCTCCAAGATCCTTCCGATCGAGGACATGCCCTTCCTTGCCGACGGCACCCCCGTCGACATCGTCCTGAACCCGCTGGGTGTTCCGGGCCGTATGAACGTCGGCCAGGTGTTGGAAACGCACCTGGGCTGGGTTGCCAAGACCGGCTGGAAGATCGAAGGCGAGCCCGAGTGGGTCAAGAACCTGCCGAACCTGCCGCGCGAGAGTGGTTCCACCACCGTCGCGACGCCGGTCTTCGACGGTGCCCGCGAAGAGGAAATCACCGGTCTGCTGGACTCCACCAATGTGACCCGCGACGGTGACCGCCTGATCAACTCCTCCGGCAAGACCCGCCTGTTCGACGGCCGCTCCGGCGAGCCGTTCCCGGATCCGATCTCGGTCGGCTACATGTACATCCTGAAGCTCCACCACCTGGTGGACGACAAGATCCACGCGCGCTCCACCGGCCCGTACTCCATGATCACGCAGCAGCCGCTGGGTGGTAAGGCACAGTTCGGCGGCCAGCGCTTCGGTGAGATGGAAGTGTGGGCGCTCGAAGCTTATGGCGCCGCCTACACGCTCCAGGAACTCCTCACGATCAAGTCCGATGACATCCACGGTCGTGTGAAGGTCTACGAAGCGATCGTCAAGGGCGAGAACATCCCCGAGCCGGGCGTTCCTGAGTCCTTCAAGGTCTTGATCAAGGAAATGCAGTCGCTGTGCCTGAACGTGGAAGTTCTTTCCACGGACGGAACCACAATTGAAATGCGTGACTCTGATGACGCAGTCTTCACGGCTGCGGAAGAACTGGGCATCGATCTGTCTCGTGCAGAGCCCAGTTCCGTAGAAGAGGTCTAGCAGGGAGTCCACGACGGCGGGCTTGCCGCCCGCCGTCGTGGACGACCTCCCTCTTCCCGTAACCCAAGACTTCAGAATTTAGAGAACAAGAGAGAACAGGGACCATATGTCCAGCGAATCCTCCTTCGGCCTCATGCAGATCGGCCTCGCCACCGCGGAAGACATCCGCGGCTGGTCTTACGGCGAGGTTAAGAAGCCGGAAACCATCAACTACCGCACGCTCAAGCCCGAGAAGGACGGCCTCTTCTGCGAGAAGATCTTCGGCCCGTCCCGCGACTGGGAGTGCTACTGCGGTAAGTACAAGCGCGTGCGCTTCAAGGGCATCATCTGCGAGCGGTGTGGCGTTGAGGTCACCCGCGCCAAGGTCCGCCGTGAGCGCATGGGCCACATTGAGCTGGCCGCCCCGGTCACGCACATCTGGTACTTCAAGGGTGTTCCGTCCCGTCTGGGCTACCTCCTTGACCTGGCTCCGAAGGACCTCGAAAAGGTCATCTACTTCGCCGCCTACATGATCACCAGCGTCGACACCGATGCCCGCCACGAGGAACTGCCCAACCTGCAGGTTGAGCACGACATCGAGAAGAAGCAGCTGATCGACAACCGCGACGCCGACATCGCCGCGATCGCCCGCGACCTCGAAGGCGAAATCGCACGCCTCGAGGGCGAAGGCGCGAAGGCTGCCGACAAGAAGAAGGCCCGCGACTCCGCCGACCGCCAGATGGCGAACGTGCGCAAGCGTGCCGACGCCGACATCGAGCGCCTCGAGCAGGTCTGGGACCGGTTCAAGAACCTCAAGGTCGCCGACCTCGAAGGTGACGAGGGCCTGTACCGCGAACTGCGTGACCGCTACGGCATGTTCTTCGAGGGCTCCATGGGTGCCGAAGCCATCAAGAAGCGCCTCGAGAGCTTCGACATGCAGGCCGAGTCCGACCTGCTGCGCGACATCATCGCCAACGGCAAGGGCCAGCGCAAGACCCGTGCCCTCAAGCGCCTCAAGGTCGTCAACGCGTTCCTGACCACCAACAACAGCCCCCTGGGCATGGTGCTGGACGCCGTCCCGGTGATCCCGCCGGAACTGCGCCCGATGGTCCAGCTGGACGGTGGCCGCTTCGCGACCTCCGACCTCAACGACCTGTACCGCCGCGTGATCAACCGCAACAACCGCCTCAAGCGGCTTCTGGACCTCGGTGCCCCCGAGATCATCGTCAACAACGAGAAGCGCATGCTTCAGGAAGCCGTCGACAGCCTGTTCGACAACGGCCGCCGCGGCCGTCCGGTCACCGGACCGGGCAACCGCCCGCTGAAGTCCCTGAGCGACATGCTCAAGGGCAAGCAGGGTCGTTTCCGCCAGAACCTCCTCGGCAAGCGCGTCGACTACTCCGGCCGTTCGGTCATCGTCGTCGGCCCGCAGCTGAAGCTGCACCAGTGCGGCCTGCCCAAGCAGATGGCTCTGGAGCTCTTCAAGCCGTTCGTGATGAAGCGCCTGGTTGACCTCAACCACGCCCAGAACATCAAGTCGGCCAAGCGCATGGTCGAGCGTTACCGTCCGCAGGTCTGGGACGTTCTCGAAGAGATCATCACCGAGCACCCGGTGCTGCTGAACCGTGCACCTACCCTGCACCGCCTCGGCATCCAGGCGTTCGAACCGCAGCTCGTCGAAGGCAAGGCCATCCAGCTTCACCCGCTGGTTTGTGGCGCCTTCAACGCCGACTTCGACGGCGACCAGATGGCAGTGCACCTGCCGCTGAGCCCCGAAGCCCAGGCCGAAGCCCGGATCCTGATGCTGTCCTCGAACAACATCCTGAAGCCGTCCGACGGCCGCCCGGTGACCCTGCCGTCGCAGGATATGATCATCGGCCTCTACCACCTGACCACCAAGCGTGTGGGTTCGGCGGGCGAAGGCCGGATCTTCTCCTCGATCTCCGAGGCCATCATGGCGTTCGACCTGCACGAGCTGCACCTGAACTCCAAGATCAAGATCCGTCTTGACGGCTTCGTGCCCTACGCCGGCTGGGAAGCCCCGGAGGGCTGGGAGCAGGGTCAGACCGCACTGGTCGAGACCTCCCTGGGCCAGGTCATCTTCAACCAGACGCTGCCCGCGGACTACCCGTGGGTTGAGGCTGTTGCCGACAAGGGCGAGCTGTCCCGGATCGTCAACGACCTCGCCGAGCGCTACCCGAAGGTCGTCACCGCGGCAACGCTGGACAACCTGAAGGATGCCGGTTTCTACTGGGCCACCCGCTCGGGCGTTACCGTCGCCATCTCCGACATCGAGGTTCCGGCCTCCAAGCCGGAGCTGCTGGCCGGTTACGAGACCATGGCCGCGAAGATCCAGGGCCAGTACGACAAGGGCCTGATCGACGACGACGAGCGTCGCCAGGAACTGATCGAGATCTGGAACAAGGCCACGAACGAGATCGCCCAGGCGATGCGTGACAGCCTGTCGCCGATGAACACCATCAACCGCATGGTGTCCTCCGGTGCCCGTGGTAACTGGATGCAGGTCCGTCAGATCGCGGGTATCCGTGGCCTGGTGGCCAACCCTAAGGGTGAGATCATCCCGCGTCCGATCAAGTCCTCCTACCGCGAGGGCCTGTCGGTGCTGGAATACTTCATCGCCACGCACGGTGCCCGTAAGGGTCTGGCCGATACCGCACTGCGTACCGCCAACTCGGGTTACCTGACCCGTCGTCTGGTGGACGTCTCGCAGGACGTCATCGTCCGTGAAGAGGACTGCGGCACCGAACGCGGCCTCGTCACCCCGATTGCCGTGGCTGACGCCAACGGCGAGCTGGTCCTGGACGAGAACGTGGAGAACAGCGCCTACGCCCGCACCCTGGCCGTGGACGTCGTTGATTCCTCGGGCAAGGTCCTGGCGGCTGCCGGCACCGACTGCGGCGACGTGGTCATCGCTGAGCTGTTCGCGGCCGGCATCACCGAGGTCAAGGTCCGCTCCGTACTCACCTGTGAGTCCAGCGTCGGTACCTGCGCCCTGTGCTACGGCCGTTCGCTGGCCACCGGCAAGACCGTGGACATCGGCGAGGCCGTCGGCATCATCGCCGCACAGTCCATTGGTGAGCCCGGTACCCAGCTGACCATGCGTACGTTCCACACCGGTGGTGCTGTGTCCGCCGGCGGCGGCGACGACATCACCCAGGGTCTGCCCCGTATCCAGGAGCTCTTCGAAGCCCGTACCCCGAAGGGTGTCGCACCGATTGCCGAGGCAGCCGGTCGCATCACCATCGAAGAGTCCGAGCGCCAGATGCGTCTGGTCATCACCCCGGATGACGGTTCCGAAGAAATCGCCTACCCGGTGCTGCGCCGTTCCCGTCTCCTGATCGAAGACGGCGACCACGTCAGCGTCGGCCAGAAGCTGATCAACGGTCCGGTCGACCCCAAGCAGGTTCTGCGCATCATGGGTCCCCGTGCCGCGCAGAAGTTCCTGGTGGACGAGGTCCAGGGCGTGTACCGCAGCCAGGGCATCGGTATCCACGACAAGCACGTCGAGGTTATCGTCCGCCAGATGCTGCGCCGCGTCACGGTCATCGAGTCCGGTGAATCCGACCTGCTGCCCGGCGAGCTCGCCGAGCGCAGCCGGTTCGAGGACGCGAACCGCCGCGTGGTCTCCGAGGGCAAGACGCCGGCCTCCGGCCGTCCCGAGCTCATGGGTATCACCAAGGCCTCCCTGGCCACCGAGTCCTGGCTGTCCGCAGCTTCGTTCCAGGAGACCACCCGCGTCCTGACGCAGGCGGCCATGGAAGGCAAGAGCGATCCGCTGCTGGGCCTCAAGGAGAACGTCATCATCGGTAAGCTGATCCCGGCCGGCACGGGTCTCCCGCGCTACACCGAGGTCACGGTCGAACCGACCGAGGAAGCGAAGGCCAACCTCTTCACCGGCCCGAGCGCGTTCAGTGACTTCTCCTACGATTCCCTGGGCGGCGACGGAGCTCCTGAGTTCCACGCCATCCCGCTGGATGACTACGACCTGGGCAGCGACTTCCGCTAACCTGCCGGGCGGTCCGCCGCCCCGGTAACAGGTCTCTGGAACGGTCCTCCACCTCACGGTGGGGGACCGTTCCCTTTAAGCGCCTTACGCCGTCTTCCGATGGTCCGAGGGGCCCGGTTTCCGCGCCGATTAAGGGCTGGGGACCGCCCGTGGTAGACTGGAGACTAATTGTTATTGTGGCAGTGGATGAGTGCGCCGGTTCAGGAAACAGCTTCAGGCTGAGGATGAACCGAGACGACGTTTCCGGTTTGCAGGGTTCTTGTGCAACGTATGCCACATTTTCGCATGCCTAGGGGCAGTTCCGGACGTGAGTCCGCCGGCCCCGGTGTGCGGTCCGACTATTAAGGCTTCGCCTCAGCTGCTCTGGAGATCACTTCAAAGCTCGAGCGGCGGGGCGCAGCGACAAGAGAGCGGCCGCCAACGGCCGTTCCGGATAAAACGGAGAACACGAGAGTGCCTACGATTAACCAGCTGGTCCGCAAGGGCCGCACGCCTAAGGTCTCGAAGACCAAGGCTCCCGCGCTTAAGGGCAGCCCGATGCGCCGCGGTGTTTGCACCCGCGTCTACACGACCACCCCGAAGAAGCCGAACTCGGCTCTGCGTAAGGTTGCCCGTGTGCGCCTCAACGGTGGCGTTGAAGTCACCGCTTACATCCCCGGTGTTGGCCACAACCTGCAGGAGCACTCCATTGTGCTCGTCCGCGGCGGCCGTGTGAAGGACCTCCCGGGTGTCCGCTACAAGATCGTCCGTGGCGCCCTCGATACCCAGGGCGTGAAGAACCGTAAGCAGGCCCGCAGCCGCTACGGCGCAAAGATGGAGAAGAAGTAATATGCCTCGCAAGGGTCCGGCCCCCAAGCGGCCGCTAGTACTAGATCCCGTTTACGGCTCCCCGCTGGTCACTCAGCTGATCAACAAGGTGCTGGTTGACGGCAAGAAGTCCACCGCAGAGCGCATCGTTTACGGTGCCCTCGAAGGCGCCCGCGCCAAGTCCGGCGGCGACCCCGTTGCAGCCCTCAAGAAGGCCATGGACAACGTCAAGCCTTCCCTCGAGGTCCGCTCCCGCCGTGTCGGTGGCGCAACCTACCAGGTCCCCGTTGAGGTCAAGCCGGGCCGTTCCACGGCCCTGGCCCTCCGCTGGCTGGTCGGTTACTCCAAGGCCCGCCGCGAGAAGACGATGACCGAGCGCCTCCAGAACGAAATCCTGGATGCCTCGAACGGTCTCGGAGCCGCTGTAAAGCGTCGCGAAGACACCCACAAGATGGCCGAGTCCAACAAGGCCTTCGCACACTACCGCTGGTAATACTTCCCGGACGCCGCCGGCTCAACCGGGCCGGCGGCGAACGTGCAGTCCATCCGAAAGGGAGACACCGTGGCACAGGACGTGCTTACCGACCTTAGCAAGGTCCGCAACATCGGCATCATGGCCCACATTGATGCCGGCAAGACCACTACTACCGAGCGCATCCTGTTCTACACGGGTGTGAACCACAAGATCGGCGAGACCCACGACGGCGCGTCGACCACCGACTGGATGGAACAGGAAAAGGAACGCGGCATCACCATCACGTCTGCCGCCGTGACCTGCTTCTGGGAAAACAACCAGATCAACATCATCGACACCCCCGGCCACGTGGACTTCACGGTTGAGGTTGAGCGCTCCCTGCGCGTCCTCGACGGTGCCGTCGCCGTGTTCGATGGCAAGGAAGGCGTGGAGCCGCAGTCCGAGACTGTCTGGCGCCAGGCTGACAAGTACAACGTTCCGCGTATCTGCTTCGTCAACAAGATGGACAAGCTGGGCGCTGACTTCTACTTCACCGTTGACACCATCGTCAGCCGCCTCGGCGCCAAGCCGCTGGTCATGCAGCTGCCGATCGGTGCCGAGAACGACTTCATCGGCGTCGTGGACCTGCTCTACATGCGCTCCCTGGTGTGGCCCGGCGATGCCAAGGGCGACGTGACCATGGGTGCCAAGTACGAGATCCAGGAGATCCCGGCTGACCTCAAGGAAAAGGCCGAGGAGTACCGCAACGCCCTCGTTGAGACCGTTGCCGAGTCCTCCGAAGAGCTCATGGAGAAGTACCTCGAGGGCGAAGAAATCACCATCGACGAGCTCAAGGCCGGCATCCGCAAGATGACGATCAACTCCGAGCTCTACCCGGTCTTCTGTGGCTCCGCGTTCAAGAACCGCGGCGTCCAGCCGATGCTCGACGCCGTCGTGGACTACCTGCCGAACCCGCTTGACGTCCCGCCGATGGTCGGTCACGACCCGCGCGACGAGGAGAAGGAACTGACCCGTAAGCCTTCCGCTGACGAGCCGTTCTCCGCTCTGGCGTTCAAGATCGCCGCACACCCCTTCTTCGGTCAGCTGACCTTCATCCGCGTGTACTCCGGTCACGTTGAGGCCGGCGCCCAGGTGGTCAACTCCACCAAGGGCAAGAAGGAGCGCATCGGCAAGCTGTTCCAGATGCACGCCAACAAGGAAATGCCGGTTGACGGCGCTACCGCTGGCCACATCTATGCAGCGATCGGCCTGAAGGACACCACCACGGGCGACACCCTGTGCGACGCGTCCAACCAGATCGTCCTCGAGTCCATGAGCTTCCCGGAGCCCGTGATCTCGGTTGCCATCGAGCCGAACACCAAGGGTGACCAGGAGAAGCTCTCCACGGCCATCCAGAAGCTCTCCGCTGAGGACCCGACCTTCCAGGTCTCCCTCAACGAAGACACCGGCCAGACCATCATCGCCGGCATGGGCGAGCTCCACCTGGACATCCTGGTGGACCGCATGCGCCGCGAATTCAAGGTCGAGGCAAACGTGGGCAAGCCCCAGGTCGCCTACCGCGAAACCATCAAGCGTGCTGTGGAGCGTCACGACTACACGCACAAGAAGCAGACCGGTGGTTCGGGCCAGTTCGCAAAGATCCAGATCGCGATCGAGCCGCTGGACACCGCCGAGGGCGAGATGTACGAGTTCGAGAACAAGGTCACCGGTGGCCGCGTTCCGCGCGAATACATTCCTTCGGTTGACGCCGGTATCCAGGATGCACTGAACGACGGCGTCCTGGCCGAGTTACCCGGTTGTCGGCATCAAGGCCACGCTGATTGACGGCGCTTACCACGATGTTGACTCCTCGGAAATGGCGTTCAAGATCGCCGGCCGGATGGCTTTCAAGGAAGCCGCCCGCAAGGCGAACCCTGTCCTGCTTGAACCGCTGATGGATGTCGAGGTCCGCACCCCTGAGGAATACATGGGTGAAGTTATCGGTGACCTCAACTCCCGCCGTGGCCAGATGCAGTCCATGGAGGATGCCCAGGGCGTCAAGGTCATTCGCGCACACGTTCCGCTGTCCGGCATGTTCGGCTACATCGGTGACCTGCGTTCGAAGACCCAGGGCCGCGCTGTGTACTCCATGACGTTCAACAGCTACGCGGAGGTCCCGAAGGCAGTTGCCGACGAGATCATCCAGAAGAGCCGCGGCGAGTAGTCTCCGGACTGCACGCAGCTGCGACAAAAACTCGGGTGCGTTTCCTCCAGGGGAGATTCACCTTGTGCCGGCGGCCGGACCCGGTCCGGCCGCCAGCACGAACAGGCTCGAGGCACTAGTATTAGTTCCTGAATCTGCAATTTCACCAATCCAAAGCCCCCAAGTAGACTTACTGGAGTTTCGGCCGCGACAAGCGCGGGCGAAGGGTAAGTCATTTGAAAACGTTCTAGGAGGAACCTGTGGCAAAGGCAAAGTTCGAGCGGACTAAGCCGCACGTTAACATCGGTACCATTGGTCACGTTGACCACGGTAAGACGACGCTGACGGCCGCCATTTCCAAGGTGCTGTACGACAAGTACCCGACTCTCAACGAGAAGCGTGACTTCGCCTCGATTGACTCTGCTCCCGAAGAGCGTCAGCGCGGCATTACCATCAACATCTCCCACGTTGAGTACCAGACCGAGAAGCGTCACTACGCACACGTTGACGCCCCCGGTCACGCTGACTACATCAAGAACATGATCACCGGTGCTGCCCAGATGGACGGCGCAATCCTCGTGGTTGCCGCTACCGACGGCCCGATGGCTCAGACCCGCGAGCACGTTCTGCTCGCCCGCCAGGTTGGTGTTCCCTACCTGCTGGTCGCCCTGAACAAGGCTGACATGGTTGACGACGAAGAGCTCCTCGACCTCGTCGAAATGGAAGTTCGTGAGCTCCTGAGCTCGCAGGGCTTCGATGGCGACAACGCCCCGGTCGTTCGCGTTTCCGGCCTCAAGGCTCTGGAAGGCGACCCGGAGTGGGTCAAGTCCGTTGAGGACCTGATGGCAGCCGTCGACGAGTCCGTTCCGGACCCGGTTCGTGACCGCGACAAGCCGTTCCTGATGCCGATCGAAGACGTCTTCACCATCACCGGCCGTGGCACCGTTGTTACGGGCCGCGCCGAGCGTGGCACCCTCGCCATCAACTCCGAGGTCGAGATCGTCGGCATCCGCCCGGTCCAGAAGACCACGGTTACCGGTATCGAGATGTTCCACAAGCAGCTCGACGAAGCATGGGCCGGCGAGAACTGTGGCCTGCTGCTCCGTGGCCTCAAGCGCGACGATGTCGAGCGTGGCCAGGTTGTCGTCAAGCCGGGTTCCATCACCCCGCACACCGACTTCGAGGCCAACGTCTACATCCTCTCCAAGGACGAAGGCGGACGCCACAACCCGTTCTACTCGAACTACCGCCCGCAGTTCTACTTCCGTACGACGGACGTTACCGGCGTCATCACCCTGCCGGAAGGCACGGAAATGGTTATGCCCGGCGACAACACTGAGATGACCGTTGCGCTCATCCAGCCGATCGCAATGGAAGAGGGCCTCGGCTTCGCTATCCGTGAAGGCGGCCGCACCGTTGGTTCGGGACGTGTCACCAAGATCATCAAGTAATTTGATGGCCTAGCACGATCGGAACGGCTCCCCGGAGCCGCCACGATCACAACAGCCCCGCTGCACTGCAGCGGGGCTGTTTGCTTTAAGAGAGGCCGCGCGCTGTCAGGTACCCCGGCGGCGGGCCTGGCTGAGCGCGCGGTACCAGTAGTAGGATTCCTTGGGCGTCCGCTCCAGGGTCTCGAAGTCCACGTGGACCAGGCCGAAGCGCTGCGAATAGCCGGCGGCCCATTCGAAGTTGTCCATCAGCGTCCAGACGTAGTATCCGAGGAGCTCGACGTCGTGGGCGATGCCGCCGGGAGCGGTCGCCGCCAGTGCCTGGCCCAGGTGGCCCTCGAGATAGGCGATGCGGCTCGGGTCGGGCAGTGTCCCGTCGACATGGTCCGGCTCCGGGAAGCTGGCGCCGCTCTCGGTGATGAAGAGCGGCGGGAGCGCGGCGCCGTACCGGTCCTTGAGCCCGCGCAGCAGGGTGCCCAGGTGCTCAGGCGCCACCGGCCAGCCGAAGCCGGTGGTTGGGTACTCGGGGAAAGCGGCCAGGTGGAACGGCAGCCGTGCCATCGCTTCCGTGGTCCCGGCGGGACTCTCCGCCGGACCCCGCCCGGCGGCGGCGCGCACGGGGTAGTAGTAGTTCAGCCCGTAAAAATCCAGCGGCTGGTGGATGGTGTCCAGATCCGCGTCGGACACCCGGGACAGGTGGCGGAACCAGGGCCGGGCCGCCAGCGGAGGCGTAGGGTACCGGCCCAGCAGGATCGGGTCGGCGTAGATCCGGTTGAGGGCGAGATCGAAGACCGTGGCCATCAGCCGGTCCAGGAACGAGCCGCTGGCCGGATGCACGGGTGAGTGCAGGTTGGTGACGCCCACCGCCCCGGGGATGCCGGCGGCGCGGAGGGCCTGCACCGCCAGGCCGTGCGCCAGCAGCTGGTGGTGGACGGAGGGCAGGGCATTGAACAGCAGGTCGCGGCCGGGGGCGTGCACGCCGAGGGCATAGCCGTTCAGGGTCACCGAGGCCGGTTCGTTCAGCGTCACCCAGTGGGAGACGCGGTCGCCAAACCGGTCGGCCGCCGCGGCGGCGTACTCGCCGAAGCGCAGGGCGGTATCCCGGTTCATCCAGCCGCCGCGGTGCTCCAGGGGCAGGGGAGTGTCCCAGTGGTAGAGGGTGGCCATGGGGGTGATGCCGGCGGCCAGCAGCCGGTCGATCAGCCGGTCATAGAAGTCCAGGCCGGCCGGATTGACCGGGCCTGTCCCGTCCGGCTGGATCCGCGGCCAGGAGAGCGAGAAGCGGTAGGAGTCGACACCGAGATCCCGCATGAGGTCCACGTCCCCGTCCATGCGGTGGTAGTGGTCGCACGCGACCGCGGGGAGTGGCCGTCCTGGATGGTCCCGGGCTTCTCGGCGAAGGCATCCCAGCCGGAGGGGCCGCGGCCGCCGGCGGACAATGCACCCTCGATCTGGAAGGCCGCGGAGGCCACACCCAGGAGGAAGCCTCCGGGGAGGCGTTCGGCGAGGTCGCGGACGGCGGCGGAGTCCTGCACGGTCATCACCACATCCTCGTCCGCGCGGGCGCCGAAGGCAACGGATCGGCGGCCGAAAATCCCGCCAATTGGCGTCTGCCTGATATTTCCGGCATACTAGATGAGTTGTTCAAGCGCTCTTTCGCGTCCCGATCCGGATAATGCCGGGTGTCAGGGTCCAGGTAAGAGCCCAAACATAACCCACTCTCCAAGGATTTGCGGACGAGTACGCGTGCACAGCGCGACACGCCCGACCGCGGGGGTCGGTTACGCCGGCAGGTTGAGGAACCCGGATTCATCCGGATTCAGCTTGTGCGGCGGGTGGTGGTTACGACCTCAAATGCTTCGGCAGCCGCACAACACGTAAGTGAACAGGGCAGCCCTAACCAGGGGAAGCACAGACTGAAAGAGAGTCAGGCGACATGGCGGGACAAAAAATCCGCATCCGGCTGAAGTCATACGACCACGAGGTCATTGACGTTTCAGCACGGAAGATCGTTGAGACGGTCACGCGCGCAGGCGCAACTGTAGTTGGCCCCGTGCCGCTGCCGACGGAGAAGAACGTGTACTGCGTTATCCGCTCTCCGCACAAGTACAAGGACAGCCGCGAGCACTTCGAAATGCGCACGCACAAGCGTCTTATCGACATCATCGACCCCACGCCCAAGGCTGTTGACTCGCTCATGCGTCTCGACCTGCCGGCCGACGTGAACATCGAAATCAAGCTGTAGGGAGGTGCTGAGAGACTATGACCGCAACCCGTAACGTAAAGGGCCTGCTGGGCACGAAGCTCGGCATGACCCAGGTCTGGGACGAGAACAATAAGCTCATCCCCGTCACTGTGGTCCAGGCAGACTCGAACGTCGTCACCCAGCTGCGCAACGCAGAGGCTGATGGCTACGTCGCCGTTCAGATCGGCTACGGCCAGATCGACCCCCGCAAGGTCACCAAGCCGCTGGCTGGTCACTTTGAAAAGGCAGGCGTCACGCCTCGCCGCCACGTCGTCGAACTGCGCACTGCAGATGCCGACTCTTACGAGCTGGGCCAGGAGCTTCCTGTTGAGCTCTTCGAAGCCGGCCAGAAGATCGACGTCGTCGGCACCACCAAGGGTAAGGGCTTCGCCGGTGTTATGAAGCGTCACGGCTTCCACGGCGTTGGAGCCTCCCACGGTGCTCACAAGAACCACCGTAAGCCCGGTTCAATCGGTGGCGCATCCACCCCGAGCCGCGTCTTCAAGGGCATGAAAATGGCCGGCCGCATGGGCGCCGTTCGTCACACCACGCTGAACCTCACGGTCCACGCGGTTGACGTCGAGAAGTCGCTGCTCCTTATCAAGGGTGCCGTTCCCGGCGCCCGCGGCCAGGTCGTCCTCGTACGCACCGCCGTGAAGGGAGCCTAGTTCAATGACTAGCACTGTCAAGGTTGACCTGCCTGCAGAGATCTTCGACGTTCAGACCAACGTGCCGCTGTTGCACCAGGTCGTCGTCGCACAGCTCGCTGCTGCTCGCCAGGGTACCCACAAGACCAAGACCCGCGCCGAGGTTTCCGGGGCCGGTCGCAAGCCGTTCAAGCAGAAGGGCACCGGCCGCGCCCGTCAGGGTTCCATCCGTGCTCCTCACATGACCGGTGGTGGCGTTGTCCACGGCCCGACGCCGCGTGACTACAGCCAGCGCACCCCCAAGAAGATGATTGCTGCTGCACTGCGCGGCGCTCTCTCTGACCGCGCCCGCAACGGCCGCGTCCACGTCGTCGCTGAACTGGTTGCCGGCTCCAAGCCGTCCTCCCGTGAAGCACTGGCAACGCTGCGTGGCGTCTCCGAGCGCAAGAACCTGCTCGTCGTCATCGACCGCGCCAACGATGTTGCTGCACTCTCCGTGCGCAACCTCCAGGACGTTCACGTTCTGTACGCAGACCAGCTGAACACCTACGACGTGCTCGTTTCTGACGACGTAGTCTTCACCAAGGCCGCCTACGACGCATTCGTTGCGGACAAGGCTGCAAAGACCGAGGAGGATGCCAAGTGAGCGCAGCCACCATCAAAGACCCGCGCGACGTCGTCCTGGCGCCCGTCGTCTCGGAAAAGAGCTACGGCCTGATCGACGAGGGCAAGTACACCTTCCTGGTGGACCCCCGCTCGAGCAAGACCGAGATCAAGCTGGCCGTGGAGAAGATCTTCTCCGTCAAGGTCGACTCGATCAACACCATCAACCGTGCCGGTAAGCGCAAGCGGACCAAATTCGGATGGGGCACCCGCAAGAGCACCAAGCGTGCGATTGTCAGCCTCAAAGAAGGCACTATCGACATCTTCGGCGGTCCGCTCTCGTAGCGGAGACCACTTTAACGAGGAAATAAATTATGGGAATCCGTAAATACAAGCCGACTACCCCGGGCCGTCGTGGCTCGAGCGTAGCGGACTTCACCGAAATCACGCGGTCGACGCCGGAAAAGTCGCTGGTTCGTCCCCTCCCGAAAAAGGGTGGACGTAACAACACCGGTAAGATCACGACCCGTCACAAGGGTGGTGGACACAAGCGTCAGTACCGTCTGATCGACTTCCGTCGCCACGACAAGGACGGCGTCAACGCCCGCGTTGCCGAAATCGAGTACGATCCGAACCGCACGGCTCGCATCGCCCTCCTGCACTACGTTGATGGCACCAAGCGTTACATCATCGCCCCGAACAAGCTGGCCCAGGGTGACACCGTGGAAGCAGGTGCCGACGCTGACATCAAGCCCGGCAACAACCTGCCGCTGCGCAACATCCCGGTCGGTACCGTGATCCACGCAGTTGAACTGCGTCCGGGTGGCGGCGCCAAGATGGGCCGCTCCGCCGGCGCATCGATCCAGCTCGTCGCCAAGGAAGGCCGTTACGCCCAGCTGCGTCTGCCCTCCGGTGAAATCCGCAACGTTGACGTGCGCTGCCGCGCCACCGTCGGCGAGGTCGGCAACGCCGAGCAGTCGAACATCAACTGGGGCAAGGCCGGCCGTATGCGCTGGAAGGGCGTCCGCCCGACCGTCCGTGGTGTCGCCATGAACCCGGTTGACCACCCGCACGGTGGTGGTGAGGGTAAGACCTCCGGTGGTCGTAACCCCGTCAACCCCAACGGTAAGCGCGAAGGCCGCACCCGCCGTCCCAACAAAGAGAGCGACAAGCTTATTGTTCGTCGCCGTCGTACTGGCAAGAACAAGCGATAGGAGCCTGGACACATGCCACGCAGCCTGAAAAAAGGTCCTTTCGTTGACCAGCACCTCTTTGTGAAGGTAGCCAGGGAAAACGAAAAGGGCACCAAGAACGTCATCAAGACCTGGTCCCGCCGTTCGATGATCGTCCCCGACATGCTCGGCCACACGATCGCCGTGCACGACGGACGCAAGCACATCCCGGTGTTTGTCACTGAGTCGATGGTCGGGCACAAGCTCGGCGAATTCGCTCCCACGCGGACTTTCCGCGGCCATGTCAAGGACGACCGTAAGGGCAAGCGCCGCTAGGCGCCTGCACTTACGTCAAAGACGAGAGAAGGAAAGCAATGGAAGCCAAGGCAATTGCGCGTCACATCCGCGTAACGCCTATGAAGGCCCGGCGCGTCGTCAACCTTGTTCGTGGGAAGCAAGCGAACGAGGCTCTGGCAATTCTGAAGTTTGCCCCGCAGGCAGCTTCTGAGCCGGTATTCAAGGTAGTTCAGTCGGCAATCTCCAACGCCCGGGTCCTCGCGGACCGCGACGGCGTGGCGTTTGACGAAGGTGACCTCATCATCAGCGAAGCGTTTGTTGATGAAGGCCCGACCATGAAGCGGTTCCAGCCGCGCGCCCAGGGTCGTGCATTTCAGATCAAGAAGCGCACGAGCCACATCACCGTGGTAGTCGCTACCCCGGAGAAAGAGGAGGCTCGCTAAGTGGGACAGAAAGTAAACCCGCACGGGTTCCGACTCGGCATCACCACCGATCACGTATCGCACTGGTTCGCCGACAGCACCAAGTCCGGCCAGCGGTACAAGGACTTCGTCCGCGAAGACATCCGCATCCGCCAGCTCATGTCCACGGGCATGGAGCGCGCCGGTATTGCCAAGGTTGAGATCGAGCGCACCCGCGACCGTGTCCGCGTGGATATCCACACGGCTCGTCCGGGTATCGTGATCGGCCGCCGCGGCGCCGAAGCAGACCGCATCCGCGGCGAGCTCGAAAAGCTGACCGGCAAGCAGGTCCAGCTGAACATCCTCGAGGTCAAGAACCCCGAGATGGAAGCCCAGCTTGTTGCCCAGGGCGTTGCAGAGCAGCTGACTTCCCGCGTGGCTTTCCGCCGCGCGATGAAGAAGGCCATGCAGTCCGCGCAGCGTGCCGGTGCCAAGGGCATCCGTATCGCTTGCTCGGGTCGACTGGGTGGCGCTGAAATGTCCCGCTCGGAGTTCTACCGCGAAGGCCGTGTGCCCCTGCACACCCTCCGCGCGAACATCGACTACGGCTTCTACGAGGCCAAGACCACCTTCGGCCGCATCGGCGTGAAGGTCTGGATCTACAAGGGTGACGTCACTGCCAAGGAACTGGCCCAGCAGGCTGCTGCTGCCCCGTCCCGCGGCCGCGCCGGCGACCGTCCGGGCCGTCCCGGTGGCGCCGACCGTGGTGACCGCCGTCGTCGTAACGACCGTCCGGCCGCCGACGCAGCTCCTGCTGCCGAGGCTCCGGCAGAGGCGGCTCCGGCCGCTGCAGAAGGAGGACAGGCTTGAAATGCTTATCCCACGTCGAGTCAAGCACCGTAAGCAGCACCACCCGGGTCGTTCCGGCGCTGCCACGGGTGGCACCGAGGTTTCGTTCGGTGAGTGGGGTATCCAGGCTCTGAGCCCGGCATACGTCACCAACCGTCAGATCGAATCCGCCCGTATCGCGATGACCCGCCACATCAAGCGTGGCGGCAAGGTCTGGATCAACATCTACCCGGACCGTCCGCTGACCAAGAAGCCGGCCGAAACCCGCATGGGTTCCGGTAAGGGTTCGCCGGAATGGTGGGTCTCCAACGTCAAGCCGGGCCGGGTTCTCTTCGAACTCTCCGGTGTCAATGAAGAGGTAGCTCGCGAGGCCCTGCGCCTGGCAATCCACAAGCTGCCGTTGAAGGCACGCATTGTGCGTCGCGAAGGTGGTGAATAGAAATGGCAGTAGGGTCGAAGGAACTCGCACCCAAGCAGCTGGACGGTTTCGACAACGAGCGTCTCGTTGAGGAACTCCGCAAGGCGAAGGAAGAGCTGTTCAACCTGCGTTTCCAGTCCGCCACCGGACAGCTGGAGAACCACGGTCGTCTGCGTGCGGTCAAGAAGGACATCGCACGCATCTACACCGTTCTCCGCGAACGCGAGCTGGGCATTCGTGCCGAGGTTGCCGCACCGGTTGTGGAAGCCAAGGAAGAAAAGAAGTCCAAGAAGGCTGCAACCAAGAAGGCTGACAAGGCCGACGAGGTTGAGACCGAGGAGGACGCCAAGTGAGTGAAAAGGACGAGAACGTGACGGAAACTGTTTCCGACGCTGCCAAGGCTGACGAGCGCGGTTACCGCAAGACGAAGCGCGGCTACGTCGTCTCGGACAAGATGGAAAAGACCATCGTTGTCCAGGTCGAAGACCGCGTGAAGCACGCGCTCTACGGCAAGGTCATGCGGCGCAACACCAAGATCAAGGCTCACGACGAAGAGAACAGCGCCGGCATCGGCGACCTGGTCCTCCTCGCCGAGACCCGCCCGCTCTCCGCTACCAAGCGGTGGCGCCTGGTCGAGATCCTCGAAAAGGCCAAGTAGCATCTACTGCTTCCCCCTCAGGGGAATCGGCTAGGAAACCCCCGTTCCCTTCTGGGAGCGGGGGTTTCGCCGTTCCCGGGGAGTGGCCGCCGGATCCGGGGAGGGTCTGTGGTAATGGGCGATTCTCTGCCAGGGCCCCGGCCGTGCTAAGATATTGAGTTTGTATGGCGCCTTTCGTGTGCCATCGTCAACCTCGTAAACAATCGTGCCACGGCATAGTGCATGCCCGCGCCCCAGGGCGCACGGGATGCAACTGCTTTTGGCACGGGCGTTTAGGCCTGGTCTGGCAAAATCCAGGCAGGTCAAGAGACACCCCGATCAACCGTTCCGCAAGGCTCATTCCGTAGCAAGACCACGGCCTGAGAACCGGCGCGACGCAAGGAGTAAATAGTGATTCAGCAGGAGTCGCGACTCAAGGTCGCCGACAACACGGGTGCTAAGGAAATCCTTACCATTCGCGTTCTCGGTGGATCCGGTCGTCGCTACGCAGGCATCGGCGACGTCATCGTCGCCACCGTCAAGGATGCAATCCCGGGCGGCAACGTAAAGAAGGGCGATGTCGTCAAGGCTGTCATCGTCCGCACCAAGAAGGAACGCCGCCGTGCGGATGGTTCCTACATCAAGTTTGACGAGAACGCAGCTGTGATCCTGAAGAACGACGGTGACCCCCGCGGTACCCGTATCTTCGGACCGGTTGGTCGTGAACTGCGCGACAAGAAGTTCATGAAGATCGTTTCTCTGGCTCCGGAGGTGCTCTAGTCCATGGCTAAGATCAAGAAGGGTGACCTCGTTCAGGTCATCACTGGCGCCAAGGCTGAGCGCGGCGGCGACCGCGGCAAGCAGGGCAAGGTCCTGCGCGTGTTCCCCGAGACCAACCGCGTGCTGGTCGAAGGCATCAACCGCGTCACCAAGCACACCAAGGTCGGTCAGTCGCAGCGCGGCACCAAGACCGGTGGCATCGAGGTCGTTGAGGCCCCGATCCACATCTCCAACGTGGCCCTGGTTGACCCCTCCACCAAGAAGCCCACGCGCGTCGGTTTCCGCACCGAGACCGTTGAGCGCGATGGCGTGAAGCGCGAAGTGCGCGTCCGCGTGGCCAAGAGCTCAGGGAAGGACATCTAATGACTGAGACTCTCGAGACTCCGGCTAGCAAGATCGTTCCTCGTCTGAAGACCAAGTACGCCGATTCCATCAAGAGCGCGCTCGTTGAGGAATTCAAGTACGCCAACGTCAACCAGGTTCCCCGCCTGGTGAAGGTCGTTGTGAACATGGGTGTTGGAGATGCCGCCAAGGACTCCAAGCTGATCGATGGCGCCGTCCGCGACCTCACCCTGATCACCGGCCAGAAGCCGCAGGTCACCAAGGCCCGCAAGTCGATCGCACAGTTCAAGCTGCGCGAAGGCATGCCGATTGGTGCGCACGCCACCCTCCGTGGCGACCGCATGTGGGAATTCCTGGACCGCCTTGTCACGCTGGCTCTGCCGCGTATCCGGGACTTCCGTGGCCTCAGCGGCAAGCAGTTTGATGGCAACGGCAACTACACCTTCGGTCTGACCGAGCAGGTTATGTTCCACGAGATCGACCAGGATTCCATCGACCGCGTTCGCGGTATGGACATCACCGTCGTGACCACTGCCAAGACCGACGACGAAGGCCGCGCGCTGCTCAAGGCGCTGGGCTTCCCGTTCAAGACCGAAGACTAATCCAGCTACATAAAAGGTCCGCACGCCAGTCACTAGGCCGGCAGCGGAAACCGTTATGAGGAAGGGCAAGAGCCCACCATGACTATGACAGATCCTGTCGCAGATATGCTTACGCGTCTGCGCAACGCAAACTCGGCATACCACGATTCCGTGTCTATGCCTTACAGCAAGCTCAAGGCTCGCGTCGCCGACATCCTTAAGGCAGAAGGCTTCATCGCCGGCTGGAAGGAAGAAGACGCGGAGGTCGGCAAGAAGCTGACCCTCGAGCTCAAGTTCGGTCCGAACCGCGAGCGTTCCATCGCCGGTGTTCGCCGTATCTCCAAGCCGGGTCTCCGCGTTTACGCGAAGTCCACCAACCTGCCGCACGTGCTGGGTGGCCTGGGTATCGCAATCCTGTCCACCTCTTCCGGCCTCCTGACTGATAAGCAGGCCGGCAAGAAGGGCGTGGGCGGCGAAGTCCTCGCGTACGTCTGGTAACGGGAAAGGAAGAGAATAATGTCACGTATTGGACGTCTCCCCATCACCGTTCCTGCCGGCGTTGAGGTCAAGGTTGACGGCTCTGTCGTCTCCGTCAAGGGTTCCAAGGGAGAGCTGAGCCACACCGTGCCCAGCCCGATCGAGGTCGCCCTGGAAGATGGCACCCTGACCGTCAGCCGCCCGAACGACGAGCGCGCCTCCCGTTCGCTGCACGGCCTGACCCGCACCCTGATCGCCAACATGATCCAGGGTGTCACCGCAGGCTACGAGAAGAAGCTTGAGATTGTCGGTACCGGTTACCGCGTCCAGGCCAAGGGTTCTGACCTGGAGTTCGCTCTGGGCTACAGCCACCCGGTCAACGTCTCGGCTCCGAACGGCATCACCTTTGCAGTTGAGACTCCGACGAAGCTCTCTGTTTCAGGTATCTCCAAGCAGCAGGTCGGCGAAGTTGCTGCCAACATTCGCAAGCTGCGGAAGCCCGACCCGTACAAGGGCAAGGGTATCCGCTACGCCGGCGAGGTCATCCGCCGCAAGGTCGGAAAGGCTGGTAAGTAACCATGGCCATCGCAATTAACAAGAAGCGTACGAACAAGAGCAAGTCTGCCCAGCGCAGCCGCCGCCAGCTTCGTATCCGCAAGCGCATTTCCGGTACGGCTGTACGTCCCCGCATGGTCGTCAACCGTTCGGCCCGCCACGTATTCGTCCAGGTTGTCGATGACACCAAGGGCCTGACCGTGGCAAGCGCCTCCACCCTGGAAGCCGACCTGCGCGCGTTCGACGGCGACAAGACCGCCAAGGCCAAGCGCGTCGGCGAGCTCGTTGCCGAGCGTGCCAAGGCTGCCGGCATCGAAGCTGTCGTCTTCGACCGCGGTGGTAACAAGTACCACGGCCGGATCGCCGCCGTCGCTGACGGCGCACGTGAAGGTGGGCTGGCACTGTGACCGAAAATAACGAAAAGGACACTCAGGTGACTGAAGCTGTAGCTGCTCCGGCAACCGAGACCGCTGCGCCTGCTACCACCGACGACCGCCGTGGCGGTGCCCGTCGTGGCGAGCGTGGCGACCGCGGCCAGGGCCGTGGCGACCGTGGTGGCCGTGGTGGCCGCGACGGCGGCCGCGAAGCGGAGAAGAGCCAGTTCGTAGAGCGCGTCGTAACCATCAACCGTGTTTCCAAGGTCGTCAAGGGTGGTCGGCGCTTCAGCTTCACCGCCCTCGTCGTCGTCGGTGACGGCAACGGTATGGTCGGCGTCGGCTACGGCAAGGCCAAGGAAGTTCCCGCCGCCATCGCGAAGGGCGTTGAAGAGGCCAAGAAGTCCTTCTTCCGCGTTCCCCGCATCGGCAGCACCATCCCGCACCGCGTTCAGGGTGAGGCCGCCGCAGGCGTCGTCATGCTGCGCCCGGCGTCGGCTGGTACCGGTGTTATCGCCGGTGGTCCGGTCCGCGCGGTCCTGGAGTGCGTGGGCATCCACGACATCCTCTCCAAGTCGCTCGGTTCCTCCAACGCCATCAACATCGTTCACGCGACCGTTGACGCGCTGAAGCGCCTCGAAGAGCCGGCAGCAGTGGCAGCACGCCGCGGTCTGCCCCTCGACGAGATCGCGACGCCGGCAATGGTGAAGGCGATCATGAACCAGAAGGCAGGTGTCTGAGTCATGGCGAAGAACCTGATTCCGTCCGACGCTCAGTTGGAGATCACCCAGATCAAGTCCGCCATTGGCGGCAAGCAGAACCAGCGCGACACCCTTCGGTCCCTCGGCCTGAAGCGGATCGGACACACCGTTGTCCGCACCGCCGACGCCGTGACCGTTGGCATGCTGAACACGGTTCCGCACCTGGTAAAGGTAGAGGAGGCGAAGTAAATGGCCGAGAAGAACACCGCCGAGAAGGCACAGGGCGCTGCTGAGAAGCAGAACGCGCTGAAGGTGCACCACCTGCGTCCCGCCCCGGGTGCCAAGACCGCCAAGACCCGTGTTGGTCGTGGTGAAGGCTCCAAGGGTAAGACCGCCGGTCGTGGCACCAAGGGCACTGCAGCCCGCTACCAGGTCAAGGCTGGCTTTGCCGGCGGCCAGCTGCCGCTGCACATGCGCCTGCCGAAGCTGCGCGGCTTCAAGAACCCGTTCCGGGTTGAGTTCCAGGTTGTAAACCTGGACAAGCTCAACGAGCTGTTCCCGGAAGGTGGCACTGTCACCGTGGAGAACCTGGTCGAAAAGGGCGCCGTTCGCAAGAACCAGCCCGTCAAGGTGCTGGGCACCGGCGACATCACCGTCAAGGTTGACGTCACCGCCCACGCATTCTCGGCCAGCGCCGCGGAAAAGATTGCCGCTGCCGGCGGAAGCACCACCGCCCTCTAAGGAGGCGGCGGGGCTGATGCCCGTTGCATAAAACTCCCGGCACCCTGGGGCTCACGCCTCCGGGTGCCGGGAGTTTTTCACACCCGGACCCCCTGTCGATTGTTCGCAGGGAGCTTCCAACCGCTAGACTCGGTTGTTGGGTTTGTTTGACCTATCTCACACGATTTTACTTATTACACAGGAGGACGCTTGCTTAGCGCATTTGGCCGGGCCTTTCGCACGCCTGATCTGCGACGCAAGTTGTTGTTCACGCTGGGAATCATCACCATCTTCCGCTTGGGTGCCTTCATCCCCTCGCCCGGTGTGAGCTACCAGAATGTCCAGCAATGCTTGCAGAACGGTCAGACCTCGGGCGGGATCTACCAGCTCGTCAACCTGTTCAGCGGCGGTGCACTGCTCCAGGTCTCCATCTTTGCCCTGGGGATCATGCCCTACATCACCTCCAGCATCATCGTGCAGCTGCTCCGCGTGGTTATCCCGCGGTTCCAGCAGCTCTACGAAGAGGGTGCCTCGGGCCAGTCCAAGCTGACCCAGTACACCCGCTACCTGACGATCGCCCTCGGCCTGTTGAACGCCACGACGCTGGTGTCGCTGGCGCGCTCCGGCCAGCTGCTGCCGAACTGCCAGCTGCCGATCATCCCGGACTCGAGCATCATCACCACCATCCTGATCGTCATCACCCTGACGGCCGGTACCGGCCTGATCATGTGGATGGGCGAGCTCGTGACCGAGAAGGGCGTGGGCAACGGCATGTCGCTGCTCATCTTCACCTCGATCGCCGCCGGCTTCCCGACGTCCCTCGGCGCCATCTGGAAGGCCCAGGGCCCCGGCACGTTCTTCCTGGTGCTGCTGATCGGCCTGCTGACCGTGGCCCTGGTGGTCTTCGTCGAGCAGTCTCAGCGCCGCATCCCGGTGCAGTACGCCAAGCGCATGATCGGCCGCCGCACCGTGGGCGGCACCAGCACCTACATCCCGATCAAGGTGAACATGGCCGGCGTCGTGCCCGTCATCTTCGCCTCGTCGATGCTGTACCTGCCGGGCCTGATCGCACAGTTCAACGCGCCCAAGCCGGGCGAGCAGATGGCCCCCTGGGTTGAGTGGATCAACAACAACCTGACCAAGGGCGACCACCCGATCTACATGGCGCTGTACTTCGCCCTGATTGTGTTCTTCACGTACTTCTATGTTGCGATCACTTTCAACCCTGAAGAAGTTTCTGACAACATGAAGAAGTACGGCGGCTTCATTCCGGGCATCCGTGCCGGCAAGCCGACCGCGGACTACCTGCAGTACGTGCTTTCCCGGATCACCTTGCCCGGCGCGATCTACTTGGGCTTCGTTGCCCTGATCCCGCTCATCGCCCTGGTCCTGATCAACGCCAACCAGAACTTCCCGTTCGGTGGCACCTCGATCCTGATCATGGTGGGCGTTGGCTTGGAGACCGTCAAGCAGATTGATGCGCAGCTACAGCAGCGTCACTACGAAGGGCTTTTGCGATGACGAGAATGTTGATTATCGGACCTCCCGGCTCCGGCAAGGGAACGCAGGCGGAACGCATTTCGGAGCGCCTCGGCGTCATTGCGATCTCCACCGGCGACATCTTCCGGGCCAACGTCAAGGGTGAGACGCCCCTCGGGCTCGAAGCCAAGAAGTACATGGACGCCGGCGACTTCGTCCCGGACAGCGTGACCAACAAGATGGTCCGCGACCGTCTCTCCGAGGGCGACGTCGAGGCAGGGTTCCTGCTGGACGGCTACCCCCGCACCACCGCCCAGGTGGACTACCTCGACGGGATCCTGGCCGATAACGACCAGAAGCTCGACGTCGTCCTCCAGCTCACCGCCGACGACGAGGAGCTCGTTACCCGGCTCCTGGGCCGCGCCAAGGAAACCGGCCGCAGCGACGACAACGAAGCCGTCATCCGCCACCGGCTGGACCTGTACCACGGCCAGACCGAGGCGGTCGTCAACAAGTACGCCGAACGCGGCATCCTGACCCGCGTGGACGGCATCGGCGGCATCGACGAGGTCACCGACCGCGTCATGCAGGCCATCAAGGCAGCACAGTCCGCCTAGGACCCGCCGCAAACCGTTGAGGCTCCTCCCGCACTGCCGGGAGGAGCCTCAGGCATTTGTCCGCCATCCCGCCAGGGGCGGCGGCACCACCGAGAGGACGCAGAGTATGGCATTCGGCCAGACGCGCATTGAATACAAGACCAACGCCCAGATGCGGACCATGCACGATGCCGGCCTGGTGCTGAGCCGGGCGCTCGACGCCGCCGTCGCCGCGGCCGTCCCCGGCGTCACCACCAAGGACCTCGACGCCGTCTTCGCCGGCGTCCTCAAGGAGGCCGGGGCCACGTCGAACTTCCTCGGCTACCACGGGTTCCCCGCCACCATCTGCACCTCGGTCAACGAGGAAGTTGTGCATGGCATCCCCGGGGACCGGGTGCTGAACGACGGCGACATCATCTCGATCGACGGCGGCGCGATCGTTGACGGCTGGCACTCGGACTCGGCCCGCACCGTGATCGTCGGCACCGCAGACCCCGAGGACCAGCGCCTCTCCGACGTCACCGAGGAAGCCATGTGGCGGGGGATCGCTGCCCTGGCGAAGGGCAAGTTCGTCGGCGACATCGGCAACGCCGTCGACGACTACGTCTCCTCGGTCCCGGGCAAGCCGCTGGGCATCCTCGAGGACTACGTGGGCCACGGCATCGGCTCCGCCATGCACATGCCCCCGGACGTGCTGAACTACCGCACCAGCCACCGCGGGCCCAAGATCCGTCCCGGACTGTGCCTGGCGATCGAGCCCATGCTGGTGCGCGGCAGCATCGACACGGCCGTGCTGGAGGACGACTGGACCGTCATCACCACCGACGGCGCCCGCTCCTGCCAGTGGGAGCACTCCGTGGCCGTGCACGAGAAGGGCATCTGGGTCCTCTCCGCACCCGACGGCGGCGCCGCGAAGCTCGCCCCGCTCGGCGTCGTGCCCGTGCCGATTCCCTAACATCCGGCCACCCAGGGACGGTGGCGCCCTGCGTCCCCGGTGACACAGAAAAGCCCTGGCGCTGCGGGAATTCCCGCTGCGCCAGGGCTTTGCGTATCGCCGGCCGGTGCTAGCTCTTCAGCTTCGGCTTGACGTCCTTGGTGTAGATCCCGTCGAGGGTGGTCTTCAGGTCCGTCATGGTGGCCTTGACATCGCCCTGCTGGGTGAGGATCTTGGCAGCGGCCTTGGCCATCTCCTGGTCCGCGCCGGGCAGGAACACGCGGGCGTTGTCCTGGACGTGAGTCACGGCCAACTGGTCCATGGCGGTCTTGATCTGCGGGGTCTTGGCGAGCACCGCGGCCATGTCCGCAGACTTGCGGATCGGCATGTAACCGGTGGCGGCGGAGAAGGCCGCCGTGCTCTCCGGCTCCGTCATGAACTTCAGGAACGTCGCGGCTGCCATCTGGACTTCCTTGCTGACACCGCTCGGGATGCCCAGACCGGCGCCGCCGGTGGGGCAGACGCCCGTGTCCTTCTTCGGGCCGCCCGGCAGGAAGCCGACGCCCACGTTGAACTTGGCGGACTGCAGGACGCCCAGCAGGTCACCGGTGGAGGAGATCGTGGCCGAGGCGATGCCGGCGGCGAAGTCGTCGGCGGCGTTCTTGGACGAGACGCCGGCCCACTTGTCCTTGTAGACGGAGTCCTGGGCCCACTGCAGGGCGGCTACGGACTCGGCGGAGTCGCAGTTGAGGTCCCAGCCGTTGGACCAGCTGCCGCCCCAGCCCCAGAGGTTGTTCTGCAGCGTCCAGCCGGCGTAGCCGGCCAGGGCCAGGTACATGTAGGAGTAGCTGGCGCCGGAGGCGGCCTTCAGCTTCGGGGCCCACTCGCCGAATTCCTGCCAGGTCTTCGGTGCCCGGTCTGGCAGGCCCGCGGCCTTGAAGTGGTCCTTGTTGTAGTAGAACAGCGGGGTGGACCGGCCGTAGGGGAGGGCCCACTGCTTGTCGTTGTACTTGTAGTCGTCAACCAGCGACTTCTGGAAATCGTCCATCTTGAAGTCCAGCTGCTTGATCAGGCCGTCGAGCGGGATGATGTTGCCGTTGGTGTAGTAACGGAACCACCAGACGTCGGAGAGGACCACCAGGCCGGGCAGGGCGGACTTGGCCGCCTGGGAGGTCTGGAACTTCTGGGCGATCTCTTCGTAGTTCGCGCCGGCGGTGATCAGGTTGACCTTGATGTCCGGGTACTTGGCCTGGAACTTGTCGATGATGGCCTTCTCGACGTCCTGGGACTTGCCCGGGTGGCTGGTCCAGAAGTCGAAGGAGCCGGCCGGCTTGACGCCGGTGAAGTCGATGTCGGACGCGTCGGTGGTGGCGCCTCCGCCGCTGGTGGACGGTCCGCCGCAGGCGGCCAGGGCCGCGGCACCGGCGCTGGCGCCGGCGAGGCCAAGGAAGTTACGTCGATCAAGTGTGGGGGCCATGATGGATCCTCTCGGGAAAGGTTGACTCGATTGAAGCGTGGTGGAACGGGGAAATCGGGTGTGGGCGGAGGGCAGGCCGGGCGGCTACCCGGTGACGCTGCCCTGGGTGAGGCCGGCGACGATGTACCGCTGCAGCGCCGCGAACACCAGCAGGATGGGGACGATCACCAACATGGCGCCGGCCATCAGGATGCCCCAGCCCGCGCCGTTGCCCTCGGAGTTCTGCAGCAGGGTCAGGCCCACCGGCAGCGTCATGGTCTCGGGCCGGTCGGTGATGATCAGCGGCCAGATGTAGTCGTTCCACTCGCTGACGACGGTCACGAGCGCCACGGTGGCGATCGAGGGCAGGGACACCGGGGCGACGACCTGCCAGAGGCGGCGCCAGTGGCCGGCGCCGTCGATCTCCGCGGCCTCAAGAATGGACGCCGGGAGGGTCAGGAAGTGCTGGCGCAGCAGGAACGTACCGAACGCCGTGCCCAGGCCGGGGAGGATGATGCCCCAGAGGGTGTTCTTCCCGCCGATCCCGGCGATCAGGATGTAGTTCGGCAGGATGGACACCTGCGGCGGCACCATCAGGGCCACGAGGATCACGATGAAGATGACGTTCTTGAACGGGAACCGGACGAACACCAGGGCGTAGGCGGTGAGGATGGCCAGGATGACCTTCACCGTGGAACCGACCGTGGTGACGATCAGGCTGTTGATGAAGAACTGGCCGAACGGCACGGTGGTCATGGCCACCTTGTAGTTCTCCAGGTTGAAGCTCTGCGGCAGGATCTTCAGGTCCGTGGTCACGATCTCGCCCGGCGTCTTAAGCGAGCTGAGCAGCATCCACAGCAGCGGGACGACGACGACCAGGGTGGCCAGGATCAGCGGCACGTAGCCGCCGACGATTGTCTGGACCAGGTTGGCACGGGAGAATGGGCGGTTCCGCTGCGGCGGGAGGTCCTGGTTCGCGCCTGCCGCGGGGGCGGCCCCGGCCGCCGGATCGGGACTGACGGGGGAGAGCGTGCTCATGAGTAGTGCACCTTACGTTCGACGAACCGCACCTGCAGCACGGTGATGATGAGCAGGATCGCGAAGAGGATCACGGAGATGGACGCGGAGTAGCCGGCCCGGTTGTAGGCGCCGAAGGCCTGCAGGTAGGCCTCGTAAATCAGCGTTGAGGTGCCGTTGCCCAGCGGGGTCATGATCCGGATCAGGTCGAACGCCTGCAGGGAGCTGAGCAGCGTGGTGATCAGGAGGAAGAACGTGGTGGGGGAGAGCAGCGGAACGGCCATGCTGATGAAGCGGCGGAAGCCATTGGCGCCGTCGAGGGACGCTGCCTCCATGACGTCCTTGGGCAGCGACTGCAGCCCGGCGAGGTACACCACGGCGCAGTAGCCGAGGTTCTTCCAGATGTAGACGATGATGACCATGACCAGCGAGAGCTGCGGGTCGTTGATCCACTGCGGGCTCTGCTGGCCGATGCTGCGCAGGAGCCAGGAGAGGACGCCGTAGCCCGGGTCGAAGATGAACAGCCAGACCAGGCCGACGCCGACGCCGCTGAGGACGTAGGGGGCGAAGACGGCGGAGCGGGCGAAGGTGGTGCCGCGGACCTTGGCGTTCAGGGCCAGGGCCACCAGCAGCCCCAGGATCATCGAACCGCCGACGGTCACGACGGTGAAGACCGCCGTGGTGCCGAGCACGTTGGGTGCATCGGCGCTGGTGAAGAAGTTGATGTAGTTGTCGAGGCCGACGACGGTCGCGGAGGCGGAGCCGAGCGTCCAGTCCAGCGTCGAGTAGTAGATGTTGTTGATCAGCGGCAGGTAGGTGAACACCGCGATCAGGGCCAGGTTGGGCAACGCCAGCGCGAGAAATACGAAGAAGTCCCGGCGGGTCCTGGCGGACCAGCGTCCCCTGCGCCGGGCCGGTGCGACGGCCGCGGCGGTAGCCGCAGGCCTGTCAGTCAATTGTCTTGTCATGGTGCGTCTCTAACGGATCCAGGCCTGCCACTGGCAGGCGTTCGGGCGGGGGATCAACATACACTTCATCACACACTTGGTGGGTGGAACCCCGCACAAGGCCCCGTCAGAGCTTTGTTATGCCAGGCTTCCTTGCCCGTTTACCTACTGTTGGTTGCAGTATTCCACACCGTTCGCCTGTGGTCAGGGATGCGGGGAAAGGCGGATCGGGCTCCAATTCGGCCCGCACCGGCGCACAATGGAGCCATGACGGGGATCACGGATGTACCGGGGATCAGGGTGGGCCATGCCGGCCGCCGCAGCGGGGGCTGGCTGAGCGGGGTGACGGTGGTGCTGCCGCCGCCGGGGACCGCCGGCTCGGTCGACGTCCGCGGCGGCGGACCCGGCACCCACGAGACCGACGCCCTGGACCCCACCACCCTCACGGCCACGGTCGACGCCGTCGTCCTCACCGGCGGCAGCGCGTTCGGACTCGCCGCCGCCCACGGGGCGCAGAGGTGGTGCGAGGAGCAGGGAGGGGGTTCGCAGTCCCCGGCGGGGTGGTTCCGATCGTGCCCGCCGCGGCGATCTTCGACCTGGGCCGGGGCGGCGACTTCGGCGCCCGCCCGGACGCGGCCATGGGCTACGACGCCACGGCTGACGCCGCCTCCCGCCCGGAGGGCCACAACGTCGAACGCGGCAGCACCGGCGCCGGCACCGGAGCCCTGATCGGCCGGGGCCAGTTCAAGGGCGGTGTCGGTACCGCATCAATCACCCTGGAGAACATCTCCAAAGACGGGCCGGTGGTGGTTGGAGCAATAGCAGTAGTCAACGCGCTGGGACTACCCTTTGGCACATCGCCGGAGCAGGCGGAACCCGGCAGCGTGCGTCTAAGCGAGGAACGAGCGAGCACGCAGAGGGTTGCGGCTGCGCCGGCGGAAGCCGGCCACGGGGCGGAGGGCGCGCAAGCGCCGCAGCTGCCGCCGCTCAACACGACCCTCGTCGTCGTCGCCACGAACGCCATCCTGGACAAGGCCGAGTGCAAAAGGACGGCATCAGCGGCCCACGCCGGACTGGCGCGGGCGCTGAACCCGAGCCACACCCTGGCCGACGGGGACACGGTCTTTTGCCTCGCCACGGGCGCGCTCGCGCTGGACCGCGACACCGACGCGGCGCGGCAGCTGAGCCTGATCGCGCTGCAGAGCGCGGCGGCCGACGCCGTGCGGCTGGCGATCCTGGACGGGGTCGACGCCGCGGGTGACGAGACCACCCCGGCGGGCCGGTTTCGTGCATACCGCCGCTGAGTGCGCTAGCATGACTGGATTTAACATTCGGCCTTCGATGCCGTAATGTTGACTGTTGGTTGTCTGCCCTGCTGTGCCCTTTTGGGGAGCGGTAGCCGGGAGGCAAGCAAGAAATCACAAACGTTCGCGGCCGCATCCGGTGCAAACCGGGGTGCCGCGGCAACAACAGTTAGCGGAGGGTATGGCCAAGAAGGACGGGGTCATTGAGATCGAGGGCGTTGTGACCGAGGCGCTGCCCAACGCGATGTTTCGCGTTGAGCTCACCAACAAGCACATCGTTCTGGCACACATCTCTGGAAAGATGCGACAGCACTACATTCGGATCCTCCCCGAGGACCGCGTAGTGGTGGAACTGAGCCCTTACGACCTGACACGTGGTCGTATCGTCTACCGCTACAAATAACCACTGGACGGCCGTGGCATCAGCCAGGGTCCGGGCCAGCTGACCACTGCAACACGCAAAGGAACGCCATGAAGGTCAAGCCGAGCGTCAAGCAGATCTGCGAAAAGTGCAAAGTGATCCGCCGTAATGGCCGGGTCATGGTGATCTGCGAGAACCCGCGCCACAAGCAGCGCCAGGGCTAATTCTCCCCTTCGGAGAACCCCGGGTTGCTAACCCACGCAAGTAAATAAAAGGCAGCACAAGCTGATCTGGGACATTGAGCATCAACGAGTCCGGACAGCTAACCCCCGGTCGGAGGCTGGGGCCGCACACACCGTGCGGGTGTACTGCCTACGACCTCCGGTTTATTCAAGGAGTACCGCCACTATGGCTCGTCTCGCTGGCGTAGACATTCCCCGCGAAAAGCGGCTGGAAATTGCGCTTACTTACATCTACGGCGTGGGCAAGACCCGTGCACACGAAACCCTGGCTGCCACCGGCATCAGCGCCGACGTTCGGGTCAAGGACCTGACCGACGCCGAGCTGGTTCAGCTGCGTGACTACATCGAAGGCAACTACAAGGTTGAGGGTGACCTTCGCCGCGAGGTAGCCGCCGACATCCGCCGCAAGGTCGAGATCGGCAGCTACGAAGGCCTGCGTCACCGCAAGGGCCTGCCCGTACGCGGTCAGCGTACGAAGACCAACGCTCGTACCCGCAAGGGTCCGAAGCGCACCGTCGCCGGCAAGAAGAAGGCCGGACGCTAAAACCCAAGTGCCCCCTGAGATCGCTTCGCGATTGCAGGGAACCAGGCATTTGTGGGCCGACAGCGTTCGCTTCCCCCAAATAACTTTCTGTAGGAGAAATAATGCCCCCGAAGACTCGTGGCGCGGTTCGCAAGCCGCGTAAGAAGGACAAGAAGAATATCGCGCTTGGCCAGGCGCACATCAAGAGCACGTTCAACAACACCATCGTGTCCATCACGGACCCGTCCGGTGCTGTCATCTCCTGGGCCTCGTCCGGTGAGGTTGGATTCAAGGGCTCGCGTAAGTCCACTCCGTTCGCCGCTCAGATGGCCGCCGAGGCCGCTGCCAAGCGCGCCCAGGAGCACGGCATGCGCAAGGTTGACGTTTTCGTCAAGGGACCGGGCTCGGGACGCGAGACCGCCATCCGTTCGCTGCAGGCCGCTGGCCTCGAGGTTGGCTCCATCCAGGACGTCACCCCCAGCGCCCACAACGGCTGCCGCCCGCCGAAGCGCCGCCGCGTCTAATGCTCTGCCGTGCTTGCCCGGACCGTCGCCGGTCCGGGCAAGCGCCGCGGCGTTAAGCCATTAGACCGATCTTTCCACCACCTGTGTTGCGTCATATAGCGGATGCTCGCCGAAAGGAAACCTAAGTGCTCATTGCACAGCGCCCCACCCTCTCCGAAGAGGTCGTCTCCGAAAACCGTTCCCGCTTCATCATTGAACCGCTGGAACCGGGCTTCGGCTACACCCTCGGTAACTCCCTCCGCCGTACCCTGCTCTCCTCCATCCCCGGTGCCTCTGTCACGAGCATCCGGATCGATGGCGTGCTGCACGAGTTCACCACGGTTCCGGGTGTCAAGGAAGATGTCACCGAGATCATCCTGAACATCAAGAACCTGTCGGTTTCCTCCGAGCACGACGAGCCGGTTGTCGCTTACCTGCGCAAGCAGGGCCCGGGAGTCGTCACCGCCGCGGACATCGCTCCGCCGGCCGGTGTCGAATTCCACAACCCGGATCTGCACATCGCCACGCTGAACTCGAAGGGCAAGTTCGAACTCGAACTGACCATCGAGCGCGGCCGCGGCTACGTGTCGGCAGCTCAGAACAAGTCCGGCGACTCCGAGATCGGCCGCATCCCGGTCGACTCGATCTACTCGCCGGTGCTGAAGGTGACCTTCCGCGTGGAAGCTACTCGTGTCGAGCAGCGCACCGACTTCGACAAGCTGATTGTCGACGTCGAGACCAAGCCGGCCATCGCCCCGCGCGATGCCGTTGCTTCGGCCGGTACCACCCTGGTGGAACTGTTCGGTCTGGCCCGCGAGCTGAACACCGCAGCTGAAGGTATCGAGATCGGCCCGTCGCCGACGGACGCTGCCCTGGCCGCGGACATGGCACTGCCGATCGAGGATCTGGACCTCACCGTCCGTTCCTACAACTGCCTCAAGCGTGAGGGCATCCACACCGTGGGTGAACTCGTTGCCCGCTCCGAGGCTGACCTGATGGACATCCGTAACTTCGGTGCGAAGTCCATCGACGAGGTCAAGGCAAAGCTTGTTGAGCTGGGTCTGTCCCTCAAGGACTCCCCTCCCGGTTTCGACCTTGCAGCCCGCGCCGCAGCCATCGAAGAGGACGACGCCGCGTTCAGCGACGACGAGCTCTAAAACAGATCTTGGCCGGCGGACCGGACGCACCGCAGCGTGCACGGTCCGCAGGCTTCCATATGAGGAGAAATAGTTATGCCTACCCCCACTAAGGGTCCGCGCCTCGGAGGCGGCCCGGCTCACGAGCGCCTCATGCTCGCGAACCTCTCTGCCGCACTGTTCGAGCACAAGCGCATCACCACCACGGTGACCAAGGCCAAGCGCCTGAAGCCGTACGCCGAGCGTTTGGTGACCTTCGCCAAGCGCGGCGACCTGGCTTCCCGCCGTCGCGTGCTGGGCCTGATCAGCAACAAGGGTGTCGTCCACGAGCTGTTCACCGACATCGCCCAGGCGATGGAGAACCGCGACGGCGGCTACACCCGCATCACCAAGATCGGCAACCGCAAGGGCGACAACGCCCCCATGGCTGTCATCGAGCTGGTCCTGGAGCCGGTTTCCGCCAAGCAAGCCGTGGTTGCCGAGGCCACCACCGCCGCCCAGCGGGACGCTGAAAAGAAGGACTCGGACAAGAAGGACGAGGCTGCTCCGGTTGCCGAGACCGAAGCCGCTGAGACCGAAGAGGCCCCCGAGGCCGAGGCAGCAGCAACCGAAGAGGCTCCGGCCGCCGAGGAAGCTCCCGCCGAGACCGAGAAGGAAGCGAAGTAATTCGCTGACCGCCTTCTTATAGACTTAGGTCTATGAACGAGCACGAACCCGCTGTCCCCCTTACCGGGGACGGCGGGTTTTTGCGTATCCGGCTGGACCTCTCCTACGACGGGGCGCCGTTCAGCGGCTGGGCGCTCCAGCCCGGTAGGCGCACCGTCCAGGGAGTCCTGGAAGAAGCCCTGGCCCTGTTGCTGCGCCGGCCGGCCCGGGTCACCGTGGCCGGACGCACCGACGCCGGTGTGCACGCGCGCGGCCAGGTGGTGCACTTCGACATGGCCGCCGCCGAATGGGCCGGGCTTCCCCGCGGCGCCGGGCTGGACCCGGCCGCCGCGTTGCTGCGCCGGCTACGCGGCGCCCTCCGCCGGGGCATGGGGGACCTCGCCGGTGCTGTCGAGGTACACCGCGCCGCGCTGGCGCCGGAAGGCTTTGACGCCCGGTTCAGCGCCCTCTGGCGCCGCTACAGCTACCGGATCGCCGACGGCACACCCCGGTGGGACCCGGTCACCCGGCACGCCACGCTCTGGCACAAGACCGACCTGGACACCGACCTGTTGAACGAGGGCGCCGCGCCGCTGTTGGGGCTGCAGGACTTCCGTTCCTACTGCAAGCCGCGGGAGGGGGCCACCACCATCCGTGAGCTGCAGCGCTTCGACTTCAGCCGCGGGGCCGATGGCGTCATTGTCGCCACCATCCAGGCGGACGCGTTCTGCCACAACCAGGTCCGGGCCCTCATTGGCGCGGCGTTGTTCGTCGGCGCCGGCGAGCAGCCCCGGGGTGGCTGTACGAACGGCTGCTGGCCCGGCAGCGGGACGCCCGCTCCGTCCTGGCCCCGCCGCATCCGCTGATCCTGGAAGAGGTGGCGTACCCCTCGGCGGAAGGGCTGCTGGCCCGGGCGGAGCTGACCCGCGCCCGGCGCGAGTAGCAACTCTTCGCCGCCCACCCGTGATCTTCGGTTGGCAGGGCGCGGCTAGAAGGAGCGCGGCGGCCCGTCCGCTGGCAACTCGACAGTAAAGGTGCTGCCGTGGCCAGGGCGGGTGCGGCAGGTGATGGACCCGCCGTGTCCCTCCACGATCGCCTTGGTGATGGACAAGCCCAGCCCCGCCCCGGGGATGGCGCCGTCGCGCACCGCCGGGCTGCGGAAGAAGCGGGTGAACACCCTGTCGGCGTCGGCGGCGGTCATCCCGATCCCGGTATCCCGCACCTGGAGGACCACGCGGCCTTCCGCGGCGCAGCCGGAGACCGTCACGGACCCGCCGTCGGGCGAGTACTTGATGGCGTTGGAGACGAGGTTGTCGAGGGCCTGGCTGATGCGCAGCGGATCGACGTTCGCCCACAACGGCTCCCGGGCCTCCATCGACAGGGACACCCGGGCCGCGTGCGCGTGCGCCTGGGCAGAGCCGATGCTGGCCTCCACCAGCCCGGCGAGGTCGGTCCGGCGGGGCTGCAGCTGGACGGCGGCGCTGGCGGTGACGAGCAGGTCGGAAACCAGGGCCAGCAGCCGCTCGGCATTGCGCTGGGCCACCTCAATGCGGCGCAGCACGGACGGCGGCAGCTCCTCGCCGAGGACAAGGTCCAGGTTGCCGATGATGGAGGTCAGGGGCGTCCGGAACTCGTGCGAAACGGTGGCGACGACGTCGTCCTTGGCGGCCAGGGCATTCACCAGTCCCGTGACCTCGTTGTAGACCACGACGGCGCCGCCGAAGCGGCCGTCGTCGTCGCGCAGCGGCCGGGCGCCGGTGGAGACTACCCGGCCGCCGGGGGCGCCGCCGAAGCAGACCAGGTGGTCCGCAAAGGATTCCCCCGCCATGGCACGCCGGATGGGCCGCCGTTCGGGCTGGAGCGGGGTCCGCTGGTCCGGCCCGGTCAGCAGCAGGTGGTCCTCCCAGCCGCGGTGCACGGCGGTGCTGGCCCCGTGCGGCGCGGCGCCCGCCTCGAGCCGGCTCTGCCAGCTGTTGGTGAGCAGGCGCCGCCCCTCGGCGTCCACGGCGACGATCCCCACGTCCACCGTGTCCAGGATGGTGTTCAGCAGCCGCTCCCGCTCGCGGCTCTCGGCCAGCAGCGCCTGCAGCTGCGCCTCCTTCGAGTCCACGCGGCGCTGCTGGCGGGCCAGCTGTCCCTTGACGAACTCCATGGCCACAGCCACGGCAAGGGTGGTCAGCGACAGCAGGGCGACGGTGGCGATCCGGCCGGGGCTGTCGTCGGGGCCGGCGTCGAAGAACCACGGGAGTCCGGCCAGCAGCGGTCCGAAAAAGCTCAGGGCGGCGGTGACGGCGGGGGAGAGCCGGGAGGAGGCGAGCCAGACCACCGGCAGGACTGACAGCACCCCGAGGCCCTGCAACTCCTCGGCCGCGGCGGCCCGGCTCAGACCGATGGCGGCGAGATCGAGCACCGGAATCCACAGCGTTGCCAGGGGCGGGAGCCGCTCCCAGGGGACCACCAGGCAGGCAAGGAAGAGGGCGGCGTGGGCGGCGACGGCGGCCTGGCCCCAGCCGCTGTAGAGGTGCAGGTCCCAAGCCGAGGGGGCCGCGGCGAGGCCAGCGGTCAGCAGCAGGGTGAGGGGAAGCTGGGAGGTCAGGACGCGAAGCCGGGTGTGCAGGGTGGTCGGGCGGCGGGGCACCCGCACGTCATGAACCAGCCGCCACTCACCCAAAGACCAACGCTCCTCTCACGAAGCTTGAGTTTACAGTCGTGTCAAAATAAATTGACATAAAACATACGAAGATTGCTGAACAAAAATGTGCCGGAGCCCGGGATTCGGTCCCGGGCTGGGTATGGTGGCAGGACGTGCTGCGGGTCTTTGGTGCGGCGGTGCCCCGCCTGGCGGTGGCGCCCCGGGCCGATGGCGGCGGTGGAAGCGGAACTGCAGCGGATGTGAGGGTGGCATGACAGACCTGGGCGTGGCCGTGGTCGTGGAAGACGACGCCGATGTGCGGAACCTCGTCGAGGCTGTGCTGCGGCAGGCGGGCTTCGAGGTGCATTCCGCCTCGGAGGGCCGCGAGGGCGTGGACGTCGTCCGCCGCGAGGATGCCCAGGTGGTCACCCTGGATGTGGGACTGCCGGACATTGACGGTTTCGAGGTCCTGCGCCGGATCCGCCAGTTCAGCGACGCGTACGTCGTCATGCTCACGGCCCGCACCGACGAACTCGACACCCTGACCGCGCTCCACACCGGAGCGGACGACTTCCTCACCAAGCCCTTCCGGCCGCGCGAACTCCGCGCCCGCGTGGCGGCCATGATGCGCCGCCCACGCCGGGACAACGGCGGAGCTGTGGCCGCGCCTGCACCGGCGCCGGACAACGTGCTGCGCCATAACGGGCTGTCGCTGAATCCGGACATGCGCTCTGTGACGGTTGACGGCGAGCCGCTTTCCCTGACCCGCAGCGAATTCGACCTGCTGCATGCGCTTCTTAAGGGCGCAGGCGCGGTCCGGTCTAAGACGGACCTGGTCCGTGTGGTCCGGGGGAGTACTACCGGGCCGACGCGTACATCAGCGACTCCGACGAGCGCGCCGTCGAGGTTCACATCGGCAACCTGCGCCGGAAACTGGGCGAGGATGCCGTGCAGCCCCGCTGGCTGCAGACGGTACGCGGTGTGGGCTACCGGCTCGCGCCTGCGCAGCCCTAGCACTCCATCAAGATGTAGCTGAACTGCAATTCCTGGACGGTTTCCCGGCCCCGGGCGGCGACCTCGCCGAGCCTGGCCTCGGCCTCCGCCAGCAGGCCCTCCCGGACCAGGACTTCCAGTTCCGTGGCCAGGGCTGCCAGGCGCAGGCCGCCGACCATCGAGGACGAGGTCTTCACGCTCAGCACGGCGTCGAGGGCCGCCGTCGCGTCGCGGCGCTCGAGGGAAACAGCCAGGAGGCGTAGCGCTGCTCCCACATCTGGGCGTAGTCGCGGGCAAATCCCCGCGCGACCGTCGCGCTGTTCACCTGTTCACCCAGGTCCTGGAGGGCGCCCGGGTCCATCAGGGGCGCCGCCGCGGGCCCCGGCCGCCCGCCGTCGTCGGGAGTGACGGCTGTGGTCGCGGCCCCCGATGCAGGGATTTCGGGGCTGGCAGCTGAAAGAGACATGGCACTACGGTACCCGCTTGGCCCGGTGCCCGTCCGGGCGCCCGATGATCCTGCGCAAACCCTGCGGGGAACCTTCTCGGGCCCGAAGGCACCCGCCACACGCGGCGTCAGTGGCCGCTGAAGGTGTTGATCGCGTTGATGACCGCGGGGCCCAGGATGGCGATGAACAGCACCGGAAAGATAAAGAACAAAAGGGGGAACAGGATGGTCACGGGCAGTTTCATGGCCTTCTCCTCGGCCCGTTGCCGGCGCTTGACGCGCATGACCTTCGCCTGGATCCGGAGGACCCGGCTGATCGCGATGCCGTAGGTGTCCGCCTGCACCACGGCCTGGACGAAGCTGCGGAGTTCGGGGATGCTGGTGCGCTCGGAGAGGGCCTGGTACGACTCGCGGCGGCTCCGTCCCACCTGCATGTCCTGCAGGGTGCGGACCAGTTCCTCCGCGAGGGGGCCCTTGCCGTTTTCGCCGGCCCGGGCCATGGCGCCCTCAAAGCCCAGGCCCGCCTCCACCGAGATGAGCATCTGGTCCAGGGTGTTCGGCAGCTCCAGCTGCATGGCCTTCTGGCGCTCCTGGCCCTTGCTGTACAGCAAAAGGTCGGGGATGAAGTAGCCCAGCAGTATTACGAAGAGCCCCACGAGCTTGAGCATGGGCGCGGGGGTGCTGGCGAACCACAACCCCAGCAGGGCCCCGACGGCGCCGAGCAGCGGCTTCGCGGCGAGCACCCGGCCCAGGGGCAGCGACGCCGGCCTGCCGGCGAGGGCCAGCAGGTGGTCGAGCTTGCGGACGTAGGCCGGGGGAGTGAGGCGGCGTCCCAGCCGCTCCAGCACGTCACGCTTGCGCGTCTCGGTGGCCTCTACGGGTGCGGTGCCGAGGGCGAGCATCTGGCGGATGGCGCGCTGGGACTTCCGGTCCACCGAGAGCACGGACCAGGACAGGTAGCACAGCGGCAGGCAGATCAGCAGCAGCCCGGCGAGGAGGATGGGGTTCACGGCTGCCTCAGAACTTCAGGTCGATAATCTTGCGCATCCACAGACCGCCGATGGTCATCAGGATGATAGAGGCGACGATCATGCCCCAGCCCAGCGGGTTGGTGAACATGACGTTCATGTAGCCGGGGTTGACCAGCATCAGCATGAGTACGATGCCCACGGGCATGGCCATCAGGATGTAGGCGGAGAACTTGCCTTCGGCGGCGAGGGACTTGATGTGGCCCTTGATCTCGCTGCGCTCGCGGATGGTCTCGTTGACCTGGTCCAGGACTTCGGCCAGGTTGCCGCCGACCTCGCGGTTGATCTGGATGGCCTGGGCGATCCAGACGAAGTCCTCGTTCTGCATTCGGTCCGCGGTGTCGGTCAGGGAGTCGAGTAGGTCACGGCCCAGCGAGGTTTCCGTGATGATCCGGCGCATCTCTTCGGCGGTGGGGCTCTGCGATTCGTTGCCGGCCGCGTCGATGGCCCGCAGGATGCTGTGCCCGGCGCGCAGGCCGCCGGAGAGCAGCTGCAGGGTGTCACCGAGCTGGTCATCGAACCGGGAACGGCGGCGGCCGGCGAGGAAGGTGAGGACCAGGTGACCGGCCACCGGAGCGAGGAGGACCAGGGGTACCGCCAGGAGGGGGCCGCCCACCAGGAGGCCGGCCAGGGCTCCGACGAGTGCGCCGGAGAGCAGCAGCACGTAGAAGTCCCCCTGTCCCAGGCGAAGACCGGCCTGCTCGAGGGCTTCCCGGTTGAAGAGCCGGATCTTGCGACGGGCGAAGAAACCCTCGGCCAGGCCTGCGGCGGAGCCGGCGAAGCGGCTGAGGGAGGACTCCGCGGCGGCCTGTACCGGCCGCCGTCGGTCAAGGGGTACCCGGGACGCGCCGGGGGCTACGACGGCGACGGCGAGGAGCAGGATGGCGGCGACCAGGAGGGCGACGCCGGTGTACAGAATCACGGTCCGGGTCACCCCGCCCGGCGGGTGCCAGCGGCGTCGCGAACACGCTCGGGGAGACAAAGATTCCAAGGTCTTCGAAGCGGTCGATGAAGCGGGGGCGGATGCCGGTGGCCACCGGTTTGCCCATGAAGCGTCCGCTGCCGTCGACACCGGCGGAGTAGTCGAAGACGAATGCGTCCTGGAGGGTGACGATGTCCCCTTCCATGCCTTGGACCTCGGTGACATGGGTGATGCGCCGGGAGCCGTCACGGAGCCTGGAGATCTGCACGATCAGGTTCACCGCGGAGGCGATCTGTTCCCGGATGGCGCGCAGGGGCAGGTCCATCCCGGCCATCAGGACCAGCGTCTCCAGGCGGGCGACCGCGTCCCTGGGGGAGTTGGAGTGGACGGTGGACAGCGATCCGTCGTGGCCGGTGTTCATGGCCTGGAGCATGTCCAGGGACTCGCCGCCGCGGACCTCGCCGACCACGATCCGGTCGGGCCGCATACGCAGGGAGTTGCGGAGCAGGTCGCGGATGGTGACCTCGCCCTTGCCCTCGGTGTTCGGCGGTCGGCTCTCCAGCCGCACCACGTGTTCCTGCTGGATCTGCAGTTCCACTGCGTCCTCGATGGTGACGATCCGCTCGTCGTGCGGCAGGAACGAGGACAGGACGTTCAGGAGGGTGGTCTTGCCGGTACCGGTGCCGCCGGAGACGATGATGTTCAGCTTGGCCCGGACGCAGGCGTTGAGCAGCTCTGCCATCTCTGGGGTCAGGGTGCCGAACTCGATCAGGTTCTGCACGGTGAGGGGGATCTTGCTGAATTTACGGATGGTGAGTGAGGAGCCGCCGACGGCCAGCGGCGGGATGACGGCGTTGACGCGGGAGCCGTCCTCGAGGCGGGCGTCCACCAGGGGCGAGGACTCGTCGATGCGGCGGCCAACCTTGGAAACGATCCGCTCGATCACCTTGCGCAGGTGCTCCTCGGAGCTGAACCGGGATTCCGTGAGAGTGAGCTGGCCCTTGCGTTCCACGTAGATCTGGTCCATCCGGTTGACCATGATTTCGGTGACGGCGGGGTCGTCCAAAAGCCGTTGGAGCGGTCCGTAGCCGAGAACGTCGTCGGCGACGTCGCGGACCAGCCGGCCGCGTTCCTCGGCGGAGAGCGGAACCTGTTCGGCGTCGACGATGCGGATCAGTTCGTCCCGGGCGGTAGCCCGCAGCTCGTCTTCCTTTAGTGCGGAGTCGCTGAAACGGGTGCCCATCCGCTCGAACAAGGCCGTGGCGGCGCGTTCCTTGAGTGCGGCGAAGGCATCCACCGGCTGGGCTCCGCGGCCGCCGTCGTGGTGTTCGCCGAGGGCGTGCGACGGCGCCGCCGCGGCCAGGCGGGACGGACCCTGCGGGGCGGTGGCGTGCGCCGGGACGGCCTGTGCACCGATTTCGGTTGGGAGGGGACCACCCGGGATGGGGGACGGGTGTGGCGCGGGGGAGCCGGCTGCGGGGGTGACGGGACGTGGCCGCCCTCTGCCACGGACAGGCGTTCGGAGAGTTTCATTTAGACGACCACCCTTCGGTGCAGCTTCTTCTGGGCCTTGGCACGCCAGGCCGGATCGAACCGGGCGACGAGTTGCCGCAACCCCTTCACGGCAGGGTCCCTCCTCGCGGCCTGGAGGACGGGAATGCCGCGGTTGGTGGAGTAGGCCACGGCCTTGGACCGGGGGATGCTGACGTCCACCGGGGCGCCGATGGTGGCCTCCACGTCCTGGACGCTGAGGCCGGACTTGGCATCGGCCATGTTCAGCACGACGTGCCGGGTCTCGGGAAGCAGGTCCAGCCGGCGGAGGATGTCCAGTCCGGACCGGAGGCCGCGGATGCTGGGGACGTCCATGGCACTGACCCAGACCACGTCGGTGCACTGCTCCAGCGCGGCCAGCCCCACCTCCGGCAGCCCGGGCGCCGTGTCGATGACGACGTACTGGAACTGCTCGGCCAGCTGGGCGATGAGGCGGCTGACCTGCTGCGGGGTGATGCTGTCCGCCTCAACCGGGGTCCGCGGCGCACACAGCGCGTAAATGCTGCTCGGATGCACGGTGAGGAATGCCTTGAGGACCAGGGAGTCCTGGCTGGCGGAGGCGGAGACGGCGTCCGTGACGGTGTGTTCAGGGTTGAGGTAGAGCCCGGAGGCGATGTCGCCGAACTGCAGGTCCAGGTCCACCACGACGACGCTCATCGGCGCGACCTTGCCCAGACCGATGGCGATGTTCGTGGCGATGGTCGTTTTCCCGACGCCGCCCTTGGGGGAGAAGACCCCGATCACCAGGCCGCGCGGGGCGTCAGGGTTCTGGATCGCGGCGGTGCGGTTGCGGCTGGCGTAGGACTGGCAGGCCCGCTCCAGCAGCACCCGGATCTGTGCAGGGTCCGAGGCAGGGCTGAGGATGTCCCGGATCCCGGCGCGCATTGCGAGCAGGACGACGTCGGGGTCCGTCTCCCCGACCAGGATCACGCTGAGCTCGGGCAGCTGCACGTCGAAGACTGTCGCCAGGCGGAGCGCGTCCTCGGCGGGGACGTCGGGTCCGATGATCAGCACCTCGGGGCGTTCCTGATCCAGCTTGGCGAAGAGCTCGCCCGGATTTGCGGGATCGACGGCGGCGAAGGTCTGGACGCCGCCCGTCAATCCGCCGCCCACCGCCCGCCGGAGCCGCGCGTCGAAGTCGGTGTTGGGGGAGATGAGGACGAAGCGGCTCACTTGTATACCTCCGGGCGGGTCATGATTCCGGGGCGGGGGGCTTCTGTGGCGTCCAAGGGTTCCTTACTGAGCCAAATGCTGGCGACCTCTCCGAAGTTGGAGGCATAGACGATCTTGGTCGCATCTGGCTCGTTTACGGCGACGGTGATGAGGAAGGAACCGGTGGGAAGTGAGGTGTCTTGTGCAGGGCCAGTTGAGCCGTTGGCTGACGGCGCCGGGCTCGGCGTGGCCGTGGGCGCCCGCTGCACGGAGGTCACCAGCACCTTGTGGATGCTCAGCTGGGTGGTTTCCTTCTCCGGCTTGGCGTCCAGGCCCCCGTTCTTCAGGTTGATGAAGACGCCGACGTGATCCCCGGCGGAGATACGTCCGCCGACGACACGCTGGGGCTCGAGCTGGAAGGAGACCTCCTGGAGTCCCTTGGGGATCTCGACGGCGCCGCTGGTCTTCAGTTCCTCGGGCTGGATCAGCCGTTCGGCCACCAACTGTTCGCCCGGCAGCAACTCCACGGAGGTTACTTTGCCGCCCTGACCGTCCAGGTTCTTCAAAGCCGACTTGGAAACAGCAGTGCCGGGGAGCTCCTCAGTTGTCAGGAAGGCCTGAAGGCTCGCCGTCGGGGTGCCCGCGGGGATGGCCTTCTGGACCACCAAGACACTGACGGGGTTGAGGTCCTCGACGGCCCGGCTGTCCGCACCCTGGGCGTAGCTGACGACGAGGATGGCGCCGACGACGGCGAGGACAATTGCCGCTACGCCTGCCAATAAGCGTGACTTCAAAAAACTGCTCCTGATGTGGATGGACGGGAAGGCCTGGACGGCTATTGCGTAAGTTTGATGACGCCGGCACCGAAATCGGGCGGCGTTCCCAGCGTGTAGGCGTTGTCCAGCGAGACGTACCGGATGAAGCTGCCGATCACGCCCACACAGCTGCCGGTGCAAGACAATGCGGGGGATACGTCGGGCGGGGCGTTGCGGAAGGTGATGGGAAACTTGTTGCCGTTGAAGCTCCAGCCCTGGACTTTGAAAGCGGCGAACGACGTCAGATGGTACGAGACGCTTGTCCCCGTGCCGGTGACCTGGTCGAAAATCGGCAGGAGCACGATGACGTCCTTGCCAGCCTGGATGTCCGAGGCCCAGGAAATCAGCTGATTGTTACAGATATTGGGGTAGCTGTTGCCCGGGTCGCCGTCGGCCCAGCCTGAGGCGCTGACATTCCCCGCGCAACCGCCGTCGGGGCGCTTCAGCCAGCCGAAGCCGCCGGGGACGACCTGCCCGGACGGTACATATTTGCAGGACGTCTCAGCTTTGCTGCCGTGGCTCACCAGGAGTTGGGCTCCAGCGCCTATATGGTCGTTGACTTGGCAGACAGAAAAGGCGATTGGAAAGGCGGTGGGCCCCGCCACGGGGCTGCCCCACTGCACGGTGGCAGCCGCTGTCACCGAGGCGTCCTTGATGCCGAGAACCCTTGCGAAGAACAGCGATACCTTGTTGGGGGCCTTGCCGGCTTCCTGGGCGCCTGCTGTAACTGTGACGGTGCGGTTCGTCGTGTCCAGTGCGACGGACTGGATATTGCTCAAGCCATCGCCGGTGTTGCCGTTGGCGAGGATGCCGGGCAGCGACGACGTAGCGGAGCAGTTGGGATCGTTGACATTCTTGGCGCACTTCTGCGCGATGGCGAACGCCCCCGCGTCCGCCCCGTTGCTCAGCTGGGTGCGTTCGGCATAGAGCATGCCGACGTCCACGGCGATGGCCGCAAATCCCAGCAAGGCGACCATGAGGACCGCGACGATCACAGCGATGGCGCCGTGCTCGCCGTCGCGGTCGGATGCGGGGCAGGCTAGCCGCCGCACAGCATGACTCCCTTGCCGGACATGGGAAAGGGCCCGGCGATGCCGGTCATGGTGGACAAGGTGTAGCTGATGGTGACGGTGACCTGCGAGCCCGCGGTACATTGTGACGGGGCGACCGTGATGTTGGCGTCGGTCAAGGCCGGCTGCAACTGAGTCGCCGCATTTTTGACCGCGGTGCGGGCGGCGGAGGGGTTGTTATTGATGGCCATCACGCGGACGCCCTCCCGGGCGGCGCTCGAAAGCGAGACCTGGACGTTGTATGCTCGGCCGAATTCCATGATCCCCAGCAGCAGCATGACCAGGACCGGTGCCAACAACGCGAACTCCACGGCGACGGCACCCCGTTCGCCTGTCCTGGACATGGGTACCGCCTTCCTGGTCTCATGAGGGCCGGTTACAGATGAGTGGCGGCGGCTGTTGCCGCCGCCACACATCGCATTTCGGGGTATTGAGGGCCGACTACCCAGCAGCCGGTGCGGCCGGGGCAGCGCAATCGCCGGTCGTGCTGTTGGTGATCTTGCAGCCAACGTCGTGGAAAGTCTTGGTCAGGTTGGTGCCGAGGAACGTGACGGCCACAATGATGGCGACGGCGATGAGGGCGACCATGATGCCGTACTCGACGGCGGTGGCGCCGCGCTGGTCGCGGCGAAGGCGGCTTGCGATGGTGGCGAAGAAGGAACGCATGAGTGACTCCTGAGCGAGGTGGGCGGCTGGCCCTGCACCAGCACTGAGAGGAACTTAGCAACCACCGACACGCCCTCAACCCGACTTTCCAACTTCCTGTGTGAAGGCTTGCCGAACTGTCCCTTTCCTGCTCTTTACCTGCGCCGATACTGCGCCGGAAATTCCTTACGGCTGGCCATCACAGCGGAGGACCCCCTCGGCTCTGGTCCGAGGGGGTCCGGTCTGTAGGCGCCTGTGAGGCGTTCCGCCGTCGTCAGCGGGAACCGCTGAACACCGCGATGGTGCTCATCACGGTCGGCCCCAGCAGAACGATGAAGAGCGTGGGCAGGATGGTGAAGATCAGCGGGAAGAGCATCTTGACCGGCATCTTCATGGCATGTTCCTCGGCGCGCTGGCGCCGCTTCACCCTCATGTCCTTGGCTTGTGCGTGCAGCACGCCGGCTATGGCGATGCCGTAGCTGTCCGCTTGGACGACGGCGCGGACGAAGCTCCGCAGGTCTGGGACGCCGACGCGCTGCGCCATGGCCAGGTACGCCTCCTTCCGGGACCGTCCCACCTGGATGTCTTGCAGCGTCCGAATGAGTTCGTCGGCAAGCGGACCCTTGCCATTCTGGCCAGCGCGCGCCATGGCAGTTTCGAATCCGAGCCCGGCCTGAACTGAGATCAGCATCTGGTCCAGCGTGTCCGGCAGCTCCAGCTTGATCTGCTCCCGACGTTTCTGGGCATTGTTCCGGATCAGGATGTCCGGGACGGCATACGCCAGCCCGGAGGCCGCGACTGCCAGCAGGATGTTGGCGGGTGTGGGGTTCCCCGCGATAAGGAGAGCCCCGGTAACTGCCCCGCCCAAGGCGAGGAGGGGCTTCATCATCAGGACCCGTCCCAGGGGCCAGTCCTTGGGTCGGCCCGCACCGGCGAGCTGCCGGTCCAGCCATCCCGTGTAGCCGGCAGGGGTGATCCTCCGGGACACCGCGGCGAACTGCCCCGTGGCCGACAGCGGGGACGCGCCCGCCTCAGGCCGCCGCCCGAGGTTGGCCTGGATGTTCCGCAGGCCGGCGCGGTCGCCGGTGACGGCAAGCCAGGTCATGACGGATGCCGGGGCGATGACCGCCAGGATGGCGGCGTAGGCGATGGGATTCATGGTCTTCTCCCTCTCAGAACTTCGGCTTGATGAGGCGGCTGAGCCAAAAACCGCCGACGGCGAGCAGTACCACCGAGGCCGCGATCATCAGGAATCCCGGGATCGTGGTCAGGAATGTCTTGGAGTAGGTCGGGTTGAACATGACCAGGCCGGTAAACATGAGGATCGGCAGCGCCATCAGGACCATGGCGGACATCCGTCCTTCCGCGCTCAGGGCCTTCACCTGGCCACGGAGCCGGGTGCGGTCCCGAATGGTCTCGCCGACGTTGTCCAGGACCACCGCAAGGTCACCGCCCACCTCGCGGTGGATCTCGATGGCGCGGGTGATGGAGGCGAAGTCCTCATTGGAGGTCCGCCGTGCCACGTCGGCCAGCGATTCCCCGAGGTCCCGGCCGATCCGGGTCTCGTTGACCACCCGGCTGAGTTCATCTTTCATGGGCGACTCGTTTTCCTCAGCGGCGGCGTCCACCGCCCGGAGGAGGCTGTGTCCGGCGCGCAGGCCCCCGGCGAGCATCTGCAGCGCATCCGGTACCTGCTCGTCGAACTTCCGGCGGCGCCGGGAGACGAGGACGTTTAAGAGGAGAACCAGCCCCACCGGCGTCGTGACCAGCAACAGGAAGGCCGGCACCAGCCCTCCCAGCACGAATCCGATGGCCGCGGCCACGAAGGCGGCAGCTCCGCCGAAAAGTAGGTAGTCTCCGGGCTGCTTCTTCAGGCCCGCACTGTCCAGCCGTTCCCGGCTGAGCAGCCCCGGGCCTCGGTCGCGGAGCTGCTGGTTGAGGGCAGTCACCGCATGATCGGTCAGCTTTGTGAGGCCTGAGGTGTGCTGGCTGGCCTGCAGCTCCGGACGGCGCCGCGACAGGGGGACGGTGGGTGACGCGAACACGACGGCGACCACGATGGCCAGGGCGGCGTATACCAGGAGCAGGCCGCCGACAAACACCAAGGGAGAGAGTTGCACCGTTACCGCCCCCTCATCGCTGCGGCGCCGAAGACCGCTGGCGAGATCGGAATCCCCAGCTCGGCGAAGCGGTCCGTGAAGCGGGGGCGGACGCCGGTGGGGATGGTCCGGCCCAGGAAGCGGCCGTTGCCGTCGACCCCGGCAGCGTAGTCGAAGACGAAGGCGTCCTGGAGTGTGACGACCTCGCCCTCCATCCCCTGGACCTCGGTGATGTGCGTGACCCGGCGCGAGCCGTCACGGAGGCGGGTGATGTGCACGATCAGGTTCACCGCGGAGGCGACCTGTTCGCGGATGGCCCGCAGTGGCAGGTCCATCCCGGCCATCAGCACGAGGGTTTCCAGCCGGGCGATAGCGTCCCGCGGCGAGTTGGCGTGGACGGTGGAGATGGACCCGTCGTGGCCGGTGTTCATGGCCTGCAGCATGTCCAGTGATTCGCCGCCGCGGACCTCGCCAACCACGATCCGGTCCGGCCGCATGCGCAGCGAGTTGCGGACCAGGTCTCGGATGGAGATCTCGCCCTTGCCCTCAATGTTGGGCGGACGACTCTCCAGCCGGACCACGTGGTCCTGCTGCAGCTGCAGTTCCACAGCGTCCTCGATAGTGACGATCCGGTCCGTGCTCGGGATGAAGGAAGAGAGCACGTTCAACAGGGTGGTCTTGCCGGTGCCGGTACCGCCGGAGACGATGATGTTCAGCCGTGCCTGAACGCACGCTAGCAGCAGTTCGGCCATCTCGGGCGACAGGCTGCCCATGGTGACCAGGTCGTGCACCGTCAGGGGGTCCCTGCCGAACTTGCGGATTGTCAGGGCCGGCCCGCTGACCGCGAGGGGCGGGATGATGGCGTTGACACGTGACCCGTCGGAGAGGCGGGCATCCACCAGGGGGGACGACTCATCGATGCGGCGGCCAACGTTGGAGACGATCCGCTCGATCACCCGGCGCAGTGCCTCGTCGGAAGTGAACTTCGCGTCGGTGAGCTGCAGGCGTCCTTGGCGTTCCACGTAGATCTGATCGAACCGGTTGACCATCACCTCGGTGACGGTCGGGTCGTCCAGATAGCGCTGGATGGGTCCATGTCCCAGCACGTCGTCGGTGATGTCCCGGATCAGCCGCTGGCGTTCTGCTGCGGAGAGGGGAATTTGCTCCTCTTCGACGACGGCCTTGAGCTCTTCCTTGACCGACTGGTGCAGCTCGGCCTCGTCCACCGAGGAATCCGTGATGCGGGAGCCCAACCGTTCGAAGAGCGACACGCTGGCCCGTTCCTTGAGCGCGTTGAGCGCATCGCTGGCCACCGTCGCCGTCTGCTGGAGCTCTTCGGACGGGAGCTGCGCATCCGCGGCTGTCTTGGCCTCGAGGATCCGGCCGAGGGTGGCCGGCGCGTTGCGGGCGGCGAAAACGTCGTCGTCTGGCTTGTTCGCTTCGGTGGGCTCGGGGCCCCCGCGCAGTTGCTGGTACCGGTCCGCGAGGCTCACTGGACTACCGCCCTTCTGTGGAGTTGCTTGTGCGGCCGGGCGTCCCAGTCCGGCTTGAACCGGTCGACCAGGCGCCGAAGGCCCTTGAGTGCCGCGTCCCGGCTGTTGTCCTGGAGGATGGGGACGCCCTTGTTGGTGGAGAACGGCAGGGTGCGTGAGCGGGGGAGGACGACGTCGACGGGTGCCCCGATGGTTGCCTCGACGTCCTTGAGTGAGAGACCTGCGCGGCGGTCTGCCATGTTGAGGACGATGTGCCGGTGGGCCGGCACCAGGTTCAACTCGTCGAGGATCTGGAACCCGGTCCGCAGTCCCCGGATGCTGGGGACGTCCATCCCGCAGATCCAGACTGCGTCAGTTGCCTGCTCCAACGTGGCCAGTACGTGCTCGCCCAGGCCCGGCGCGGTGTCGACCACGATGTAGCGGAATTCCTGCCGCAGTTGCTCGAGCAGGTGGCTGACGTGGGCCGCGGTGATGCGGTCCATCTCGATCGGCGTCCGCGGGGCGCAGAGCGCGTAGATTCCGGCCGGGTGGACCGTGAGGTAGGTCTTGAGGACCATGGAGTCCTGGCTGGCCGCGCCCGCGACGGCGTCGGTGATGGTGAACTCCGGTTCCAGCAGCAACCCGCTGGCCACGTCGCCGAACTGGAGGTCCAGGTCAACCACCACCACGCTCATCGGGGCGCTCTTGCCCAGCCCGACGGCGAGGTTGGTGGCCACCGTCGTCTTGCCGACGCCGCCCTTGGGCGACATCACGGCAATCACGCGACCGGGGCCGTGGTCTGCGTGCTCCGTGGCCTGCGGTCCCAGCCCCCGGCGCCGGCCCGCGGCGGCGAGGCTTGCCCGCTCCAGCATGACCCTGATGGTGTCCGGATCCGCGTCGGGGTCGAGGAGGTCGCGGACGCCGGCGCGCATGGCCTGGACCACGGTCTCATGTTCGGCCGTGCAGGCCAGCACGACGCTGATCTCGGGGTACTGCAGATCCATCACGGACGCGAGTTTCAGCGAGTCCGGCACCGGAACGCCCGGTCCCAGGATGAGAACCTCCGGTGGTTCGCCGACCAGCTGCTTCAGCATGTCGGCCGGACCCTCGGGCAGGTAGTCCGCCTTGAAGACGTGCAGCTCGCCGTGCATTCCGCTGACGGCCAGACGGACCAGGCGTTCGAATTCCGAATTGGGGGTGATCAGGACGAAGCGGCTCATTTGAACAGCCCTGCCGCATCCACCGTGCCGGTTCCGGCGTCCGGGGAATCCGAGGGTTCCTTGGACAGGTAGATCTTGCCGAACTCCGCCGCGAAGACGATGCGTTCAGCGTCGGCGCTGTTCCGCGCCAGGGTGATGAGGTAGCTGGCGTCGCCGGAGGACTTCGACGTCGTCGTCGACGAGACCTGGCTGGCGCCGCCCGTGTCCGCGGATGCCCCGGACTGGGTCGCCGCACCGTCGCTGTACTGTGCCGCGGTGACCAGGACCTTGTGGAAGGTCTGCTGGGTGCGGCTCAGCTTGGCTCCGGCGGCGCCGTCGGTGCCCGTGCCCGTCGAATCCAGTGAGAGGAAGACACCGACCGTGTCGCCGGCCTTCAGGATGCCGCCCGCCACGCGTTCGATGGGCAGCTTGAGAGTGATCTCCTGCAGACCGGCAGGTACCTGGACCCGGGACGGGCCGAGGAACGACGTTTCGTCCACCATCCGGCTGGACAGCAGCTGCTCTCCGGGTTGCAGGGTCACGGCCGTAACTTTCGACCCCAGGGAGGAGAGATCGGTGATGGTGTTGTCCGCCACCGCCAGCTTCGGAACGTCTTTCTTGGCGACCATGCCGGCGACCTTGTCCGCCGCGGTTCCGGCGGGAATTGCTTTTGCACGACGTACACGGACTCTGTTTCCGTTCCGGCAATAGCGCGTTTGTCGGCATTCTGAACATATGAGACCAAAAGGATTGTGCCAATGATGGCAACGAGTAGAGCCGCAATGCCCCCCAGCAGGCGTGTTCTCATTTTAACTCCTTAAAAATTTTTATCGAATGAGTTTTATGTCGACGGTTCCCAAGTCAGCTCCGCCGCCGGAAATTGCGCCGGATGAATCGATAGTTTCGAACTTCACAAATTGGCCGATGATGCAGCGGTTGTTGCCGCCGCTGCAGGCAAGGGCACTCGTCATGTTCGGGTCGCCCGCGTCGTTTCTGAATTCGTAGTTGTGGTTGTTGCCGAATTTCCAGCCCCACATCTTGAAAGTGGCGTAGCCGATCACGTGGAAGTAGCCGTTCTGCCCCTGGTTACCCACATCGTCGAAGACAGGAAAAGCTACTTTGACGTCGCCGCCCGCGAGGATGGTGGTTATCCAGCCGCCAAGCACGGAGTCGCAGTCAGTCGGCGGATTGTTTCCCGGATCGGATCCCGCCCGGTTGCTGCCGGTGGTAGTGACGGCGACGCATGGTGTGCTCCGGTCGAGCCATCCCCATCCGCCGGGAATCTGGGTGCCGGAGGGGCCGGTGCACGTTCCGCCGGGCTTGTAGGAAATCTTCTGTACCTCTCCGGTTGCAACGGCAGTGGAGAGGTTGAAGCAACTGTTGGAAATTGCGAGCGGAAATCCGGAGCCGCTCGTCATCGGCGCCCAGGATGCGGTAGCGGCCGCCCGGACAGTTGCCGGCCCGGCGTTGAGGGCGCTAGCAAACATCTTCGTTAGGTAGCCCGCCCCGTCCGTTCCCAGCGTAGAAGTGACCACCGTGACCTGACCCGCCACGGAGAGGTCGACGGAATCTACGGCGGAGACCCCGTCGTTCGCGTTTGGGCCGGCGAGCTCCCGCGCCCAGGTCAGAGCCTGGCTGACGGAGCAGGATCCGGCGGCGTGGCAGCGCTGTGCGACGGCGAGCGCGCCAGCGTCTGCCGCGTTCTGCAACTGGGCCCGCTCGGCATAGATTTCCCCGGTGTCGACGGCCAGGGAGCCTGCGCCGATCAGGACCAGCATCAACAGGGCCACCATGACGCCGGCGGCCCCGCGCTCCCGATTCCCGCCCTGTGGTGGAGGCGTCCTCAACCGTGGCATCGCATGGCCCCCGTCCCACGGACAGTGACGGAACCTCCGAAGATTCCGGTCAGGGAGTTGGCGGTGTAACTCAAGGCCACCTGGGCATTTCCGGTCCCGCCGGTGGGGCATGCCCCCGTAAAGGTGTAGCTGAAACCCGCAGGGTTGAGACCTGGGGCTCCGGCCACGGCCGCCGTCTGAGCGCGGGCAGGGTCATTGAAGATCGCCATGGTCCGGGCCGCCTCGCGGGCCGCCTGCGTAACGGAGATCTGGAGGTTATAGGTGTAGGAGAACTCCACGATCCCGCCGACCAGGGTCAGCAGGATCGGCGCGACGAGGGCGAACTCGACGGCGGCGGCCCCGCGTTCGCGTACGGACGGCTTCGAGGCATGCGAAGGCTGGTTGCTGCGCTTCATAGGATCCCCCAGGGATAGATGCAGCGGAAGATGTGGACTGTGCCGCGCCCGCGTGGCGCGGACGCGGCACAGGAGATGGTGCTGGGACCGAGTGCGCTAGGGGTGGGTGGCCCAGCCGGCAACCTGGGTGGCGAGGCGGCCGAACCAGGCGCTCAGGGCGCCGCCGAAGAGCGTGGCGCCGACGATGATCGCGAAGGCTACGAACGCAATGAGGAGCGAGTATTCCGTCGCGGTGGCACCCTTTTCGGATTCGAACTTGTTCTTGACGCCGGCGATGAGGGAGAGCATTGAGACCATGAGACCAGTCATTGTTTTAATCCTTTTCCAGAGTTTTTGATATTGACGAAGCTCCGGCAAAATCCCCCATTTGCTATTCGGTGGAGCGTCGATGCGACCACAATGGCACGGCAAATATCGGCCCGGCAATGATTTCAACTACTCGACTTCCCGCGGTAAAAGAGCGTTATTACGCGGGTGGCAGGCGATCTGTACTCAGTCGTGTTCGGCCCGAAGCGGCGACTACTTGGTTTGATAAGTTCGCTTACTTATCAGGCGAATGTTCGGAGGGCGCCGGCGACTCAGGCGGGGAAAAGGATGACGGCCAGGGCGGCCGCGAGCATGGATGGCCCGAAGGCGACTTCCTTCGGCTTGTTTTCGCGGTTCCGGGCCACGAGAAGCGCCGCGGCAACCCCGCCGGCGACAAAGCCCAGGGCGCCCCCGTAGAACAACTGGGGCCAGCCTAGGTATCCCAAGTACAGCCCGAGGGGCGCAGACAGCTTTACGTCGCCCATTCCGATGCCGTTGGGACTGGTGAGAGCCAAGATGAAGTAGCAAACGAAGAGGATGACGAGGCCGATGAGGCCCCGGAGCAATGCCTGCCACTCGCCGGAGCTAGTCGCTGCGCCTGTCAGAAGCACAAGGCCGATGCCCAGGAGTGGGCCCACAAGTCGGTTGGGAAGGATATGGAAAGTAAAATCAATTCGCGTCAATTCCACCGCGGCAATTGCCAGAAAAAGATAGGCGGGTAATTCCGGTGCGGGGCCGAAATGCCAGGCCAGTGCGCCGCAGAGCAGCCCTGCGGCCGTCGCCGGCCAGGCCCGGCGCGGTGACGAAGCGGCGTACTGCGGAAGTGCGCGTCTGGAGGCGGCCCGGGCTGCGAAGTCGAGCGCGACACCCGCAACGGCGATCGCCAGGATAAAGAGTGCCGCGCCGGCCGCCGGGAGGTCTTCCGCCCCGGCCAGGGTGGGAGCGGTCACGGGGCCTCCTGGTATCAAGTGCGGCGCTGGTGCCGCCCGGTTCTGCGCCACTGCAGGCCTGCGGGCGGCGGACAGTTCATTTTGACCCATGCCCACGGCTTCCGCTAATCTAAGTAGTCGTTGTGCGTGTCCTATCTCGATGGTGCGTGCCCGCTGAGAATCCGGTTGCAGGATAACTACTCCGCGTGCACATTCGAGACCACAGGATGACTGGTTACATAGAGCCCTCACCTCTGTTCCGGTAGCGCATAGATAGTAGGTTCACCCCGCGTGACGCCTAAAACAAGAACGCCAGAACAAGAACGAGGCAAACACCGTGCGTACGTACACCCCGAAGCCCGGCGATATCAACCGCCAGTGGCACGTCATTGACGCCACCGACGTTGTCCTTGGTCGTCTTGCCAGCCAGACCGCAATCCTGCTGCGCGGCAAGCACAAGGCCACCTTTGCGTCCCACATGGACATGGGCGACTTCGTCATCATCATCAACGCTGAGAAGGTTGCCCTGACCGGCGCCAAGCTGGAGCAGAAGCGCGCTTACCGCCACTCCGGCTACCCGGGCGGCCTGACCTCCGTCAACTACGCGGAGCTGCTGGAGACCAACCCGGTCCGCGCCGTGGAGAAGGCCATCAAGGGCATGCTCCCGAAGAACTCCCTTGCTGCTCAGCAGCTGGGCAAGCTGAAGGTTTACCGCGGTGCGGAGCACCCGCACGCCGCCCAGCAGCCCAAGACTTTCGAAATTACCCAGGTCGCCCAGTAGTCCTGGCCACCAAACAACTTATTAATACAAGGAGAACCGTGGCTCAGAACGAAGAGACCACCGAAGCCGTCGAGGCTGAGGAAAACCTGACCAGCTACACCTCGGAGAGCGGCGCTGCTGATGCAGCCGCTCCGAAGAAGGAACGTCCGGCACTGACCGTCGCTGGCGCAGCTGTTGGCCGCCGCAAGGAAGCCGTTGCACGCGTTCGCGTCGTGCCGGGCTCCGGCAAGTGGACCATCAACGGCCGCGAGCTGTCGAACTACTTCCCGAACAAGCTGCACCAGCAGGACGTCAACGAGCCCTTCAAGATCCTCGATCTCGAAGGCGCCTACGACGTCATCGCCCGCATCCACGGCGGTGGCCCCTCCGGCCAGGCCGGTGCACTGCGCCTCGGCATCGCCCGTTCGCTGAACGAGATCGACGTCGAGAACAACCGCGCCACCCTGAAGAAGGCTGGCTACCTCACCCGTGATGCCCGCGTCATCGAGCGTAAGAAGGCCGGTCTCAAGAAGGCCCGTAAGGCTCAGCAGTACTCCAAGCGCTAAACGGCGCCTGCTTTGGAAGCCCGTCCCGCACGCGCGGGGCGGGCTTCCGTCGTTGTTGGCTCCGGACGGGGGCGGCACGGTCCCGGCCCATCGACTAAACTCAGACACGATGTCTAGATTATTTGGAACAGATGGTGTCCGGGGCCTTGCCAATGGCCTGTTGACCGCGGAACTGGCGATGCAGCTGGCACAGGCCGCCGCCGTCGTGCTCGGGCACGACCGCAACACGGGCCAGGGGCGGCCGCGCGCCGTCGTGGCACGTGACCCGCGGGCCAGCGGCGAGTTCATCGCCGCCGCCGTGGAGGCGGGGCTGTCCAGCTCCGGCATCGACGTTTACGACGCCGGTGTCCTCCCAACCCCGGCGGCCGCCTATCTGGTGGCGGACCTCAACGCCGACTTCGGCGTAATGATTTCCGCGTCGCACAATCCGGCGCCGGATAACGGCATCAAGTTCTTCGCCCGCGGCGGCCAGAAGCTCCCCGACGACGTCGAGGACGCGATCGAAGCCCGACTCTCCGAAGAGCCGCTCCGTCCGGTGGGCGCCGACGTAGGCCGTATCCAGCGCTTCTCCGACGCCGAGGACCGCTACATCGTTCACCTGCTCGGCACGCTTCCGCACCGCCTCGAGGGACTCAAGGTTGTCGTGGACTGCGCCCATGGCGCGGCCAGCGGCTGCTCACCCGAGGTGTTCAAGACCGCCGGCGCCGAAGTCATCACCATCGGCGCTGAGCCGGACGGCATCAACATCAACGACGGCGTCGGATCCACCCACCTCTCCCCGCTCAAGGCTGCCGTCGTGGCGCACGGGGCAGACCTCGGCATCGCGCACGACGGCGACGCGGACCGCTGCCTGGCCGTTGACCATGAGGGCACCGAAGTCGACGGCGACCAGATCATGGCGATCCTCGCCCTGGCCCTCAAGGACGCCGGGAAACTCAAGGACGATGTCCTGGTGGCCACGGTCATGAGCAACCTCGGCCTCAAGCTGGCCCTCCGCGGCGCCGGCATCGAGCTGAAGGAAACGGGTGTGGGGGACCGGTACGTCCTTGAAGCCATGCGCGACGGCGGGTTCAGCCTGGGTGGTGAACAGTCCGGCCACGTCATTTTCGCCGATCACGCCACCACGGGCGACGGTGTCCTCACCGGCCTCCAACTTGCCGCGCAGGTGGCCTTGACGGGGCGTCCACTCAAGGACCTCGCCACGGTCATGACCAAGCTTCCCCAGGTGCTGATCAACGTCCGCGACGTCGACCGCAGCCGGGTCAATGGCGACGCGGCCGTCGCCGCTGCCGTGGAAGCTGCCGAGGCCGCGCTGGGCGACACGGGCCGGGTGCTGCTGCGTCCCTCGGGTACCGAGCCGGTGGTTCGCGTCATGGTCGAAGCAGGGGACCATGAAACCGCAGAACGGGTGGCCGGGGAATTGGCCGAGGTGGTTCGGACCGAGCTCGCACTGGCGCTGGCCGGCGACTAACGACCACGCGGAGCAGATTTCGTCGGCCTGCCTCGATCAGAGGTAGGCCGGCGCGGCTTCCAGGCCGAAGTATTCCTCCAACGTGGGGACACCCCTGGCGGCCATGTCGCCGGCGGCCTCCACTCCGATGTAGCGCAGGTGCCAGGACTCGTAGTAGTAGCCGGTGGTCTCGTGGTACATCCATGGATATCGAACGATGAAGCCGAAGCGGTGGGCGTTGGCCTTCGCCCAGACGGCCGCGGGTTGCTCTGCGAAGCACGGCTGGAAGCTGCAGGCGCCCCCGCCGTCGCCAATATCAAACGACCAGCCCGTCTGGTGCTCGGAGAAGCCCGGCCGGGCCGATGCGGTGTCCGCCTCCGCTTGTCCCCGGGTCGCGACGTAGCCGTTGTAGGTCGAGGTCTGGGTGACAAAGGATCGGTACCCGCTGGCCAGGGTCATCACCACGCCGGCCGTTGCGGCCGCGGCGAACATCCGCTCCGCTGCAGCCGCCGTCGTGCTGTTCAGGAGGGCGGCCTCGCCGGACACCGCCAAGCGGACCGCGGGCTGAACCAGATCCGGCGGGATGAAGGTCGCGGGGGAGAGCGGCCGGTGCTTGTTGACCACCACCCACGGGCTGGCGGGATCTGTCAGGGAGTGCTGCGGCCCGGGCGCGGAAGCCGCAGGCGACGATGGTGCCGGGGCGGTCGCCGACGGTGTGGTGGGCTCCGGACTTGCCGAGGGCGTCGCCGTCGGCGTCGTTTCCGGGGAGGAGCTGACCGGGGTGGTAGCCGGTGTTGATGGCACGCCCGTGCCGGACGCCGACGGCGAGGATCGGACGGAGGGCTCGCAGGCTGTCAGGGCGGCGGCGGTTACTGGGACGGCAGCCGCAGCCAGAAGGCCGCCGAAGCGCCGGCGGCTGAAAAGCCCCTCAAGCCCATCTTCGCCCGGTATATAGCCCACCCGTGCTAGACCTTGCGGAGCAACATGCGGCGGATCGAGTGGTCAGCATCCTTCGTGAGCACCAGCTGTGCCCGGCCCCGGGTCGGGAGGACGTTTTCCACCAGGTTCGGCTCGTTGATCCGCTTCCAGATCCCACGGGCCGTCTCCTCGGCCTCGGCGTCGGAGAGCGTGGCGTACCGGTGGAAGTAGGACTCCGGCTGGGCGAACGCGGTGGTGCGCAGCTTGCGGAACCGGTCCACGTACCATTCCTCGATGTAGGAGGTCTTGGCGTCCACGTAGATCGAGAAGTCGAAGAAGTCGCTCAGTGCCAGGCCCTGGCGGCCGTCATAGCGCGGGCGGGCGGGGGCGAGGACGTTCAGGCCCTCCACGATCAGCACGTCCGGCCGGCGGACCACCACTTCCTTGCCGGGGACGATGTCGTAGGTGACGTGCGAGTACCACGGGGCCCGGACTTCCTCCGCTCCGCCCTTGACCTCGCTGACAAAACGCAGGAGGCCGCGGCGGTCGTAGGACTCCGGGAATCCCTTGCGGTCCAGCAGTTGTCGCCGCTTTAGCTCGGCAAGGGGATAGAGGAAGCCGTCCGTCGTGATGAGTTCCACATTGGGCGTGCCGGGCCAGCGGCGCAGCATTTCCCGCAGCACACGGGCAATGGTGGACTTGCCCACGGCCACCGAGCCGGCGACGCCGATCACGAAGGGGGTGCGGCGGGTCGTCTCACCCAGAAACGTGGTGGTGGCCGCGTGCAGCTGATTGGCGGCCTCAACATAGAGGTGCAGCAGCCGGGAAAGCGGGAGGTACACCTCGCGGACTTCCCGCATGTCCAGCGGGTCGCCGAGGCCGCGGAGCCGGAGGACGTCCTCTTCGTTGAGGGGCTGCTCCATTTGGGCAGCGAGCCGGGACCAGGTTTGCCGGTCCAGCTCCACGAACGGGGAGACGCCCTCGCCGTTCGCATCGTTGCGTTGCGAAGTCACCCTAGAGATTCTGCCCTCGCAGGCGCCCAGAGCGAAATGCGCGCGCCGTGGCGGCGGGCCTTCCGGACGTAGCGATCCATAACGCAGCGCCAAAACCAGATAGGCTTGGGTGCATGTGTGGAATCGTTGGATATGTAGGCCGCCCGGGTGGCCAGACAAGTACTGAGCACCAGGCCCTGGACGTTGTCCTCGAAGGCCTGCGCCGGCTGGAGTACCGCGGATACGACTCCGCGGGCATCGCGGTGGTCGCCGATGGCGCGATCTCCTCGCGGAAGAAGTCCGGCAAGCTCAGCAACCTCATCGCCGAACTCGAGGCCAACCCGCTGCCGGATGCGACCACCGGCATTGGCCACACCCGGTGGGCCACGCACGGCGGTCCGACCGACCAGAACGCCCACCCGCACCTCTCCGACGGCGGCAAGCTGGCGCTGATCCACAACGGCATTATCGAGAACTTCGCCGAACTCAAGCAGGAACTGCTGGAAAAGGGCGTGACCTTCCAGTCCGAGACGGACACTGAGGTCGCGGCCGCCCTGCTCGGCGACATCTACCGCAACCAGCTCGGGGGCGACAACGCCAACGGCGGCCTGACCAAGGCCATGCAGCTCGCCTGCCAGCGGCTCGAGGGCGCGTTCACGCTGCTCGCCATCCACGCCGACCAGCCCGACGTCGTCGTGGCCGCCCGGCGCAACTCCCCGCTGGTGGTAGGCCTGGGCGAGGGCGAGAACTTCCTCGGTTCCGACGTCTCCGGCTTCATCGACTACACCCGCCGCGCGGTGGAACTCGGCCAGGACCAGATCGTCACCATCACCGCCGACTCCGTGGAGATCACCGACTTCTACGGTGCCCCCGCCGAGGGCAAGGAATACCACGTCAACTGGGACCCGGCCTCCGCGGAGAAGGGCGGCTTCCCGTCCTTCATGGAGAAGGAAATCCACGATCAGCCCGACGCCGTGCTGCAGACCCTGCTGGGCCGCTCCGACGTCGACGGCAAGCTGACCCTCGACGAGCTGCGCATCGACCCCGAGCTGCTCAAGAGCGTCGACAAGATCATCGTGCTCGCCTGCGGTACGTCCGCTTACGCCGGCCAGGTCGCCAAGTACGCCATTGAGCGCTGGTGCCGGATCCCCACGGAGGTCGAACTCTCGCACGAGTTCCGCTACCGCGACCCGATCGTGGACGCCCAGACCCTGATCGTCTCGATCTCCCAGTCCGGCGAGACCATGGACACCCTCATGGCGGTCCGCTACGCCAAGGAACAGGGCGCCAAGACGGTTGCCATCTGCAACACCAACGGCTCCACCATCCCGCGCGAATCCGACGCCGTGCTCTACACGCACGCCGGCCCGGAAATCGCCGTCGCCTCCACGAAGGCCTTCCTCGCCCAGATCACCGCCGCCTACCTGCTGGGCCTCTACCTCGCCCAGCTGCGCGGTAACAAGTTCCAGGGCGAGATCAAGGACATCCTCTCCGACCTGGGCAAGATCCCGGAGAAAGTCCAGTCCATCCTCGACAATGACGCGCAGATCAAGGAGCTTGGCGAATCCATGGCGGATGCCAAGTCCGTGCTGTTCCTGGGCCGCCACGTCGGGTTCCCTGTCGCCATGGAGGGTGCCCTCAAGCTCAAGGAGCTTGCCTACATCCACGCCGAGGGCTTCGCCGCCGGCGAGCTCAAGCACGGCCCGATCGCCCTGATCGAAGAGGGTCAGCCGGTGTTCGTGGTGGTCCCGTCCCCGCGCGGCCGCGACTCCCTGCACGCCAAGGTGGTCTCCAACATCCAGGAAGTCCGTGCCCGCGGTGCGAAGACGATCGTCATCGCCGAAGAGGGCGACGAAGCGGTCAAGGCCTTCGCCGAGCACGTCATCTACATCCCGGAAAGCCCCACCCTGCTGGCACCGCTGCTGACCACCGTCCCGCTGCAGATCTTCGCCCTGGCCCTCGCCAGCGCCAAGGGCTACGACGTGGACCAGCCGCGGAACCTCGCCAAGAGCGTGACCGTAGAATAGCCGCATGATCGTAGGCATTGGCGTAGACGTCGTAGACATCGAGCGGTTCGGACGGCAACTGGAGCGCACTCCCGGGTTGCGGGACAGGCTGTTTGTCCCGGCCGAGCGTGAGCTCAATACCCGCTCCCTGGCGGCCCGTTTTGCCGCCAAGGAAGCCGTTGCCAAGGTCCTGGGCGCCCCGGCCGGCATGAACTGGCAGGACTGCTGGATCGGCCTGGACCAGAACGGCCCCACGGTGCAGGTCAAGGGCACCGTGCTGGCCGTGGCCCAGTCCAAGGGCGTCAAGCGCTGGCACCTGTCCATCAGCCACGACGGCGGGATCGCCACCGCCACGGTGATCGCCGAAGGCTAAGCCATGATCAGCGCCTATACCGGAACGCACATCCGGGACGTCGAAAGGCGGTTCCTGGACGCAGCTGCGGACCCTGGTATGGGCGCTGTTCTCATGCATAGGGCCGCCTACGGATTGGCCAACGCTGTGGTGCGGGAGCTGCGGGGCCGCGGGCGCCGCCTCTACGGGGCCAGTGTCACCGTCCTCACGGGCAAGGGCAACAACGGCGGGGACGGTCTCTTCGCCGCGGCACTGTTGGCCCGCCGCGGCATGAGGACGACGGCGGTACTCACCGCCGGCGACGCCCACCCGGAGGGCCTGTCCGCCTTCCACGCCGCCGGCGGCCGGTCCATCGCCCAGCCGGACTCCGGCGGGGCAGCCGCCGGGCTGGCGCGCCGGGCCGCCGGTTCGGACATCGTCATCGACGCCATCCTCGGCACCGGCGCCCGCGGCGGCCTGCAGGGTCCGACGGCGCGCTTCCTCGAGCTGCTGGCCGGTGAGATCAGGAACCAGCGGGACCGGAGGCTGGCGCCCGGCACCGGAGCCCTCGTGGTCGCCTGCGACATCCCCAGCGGCATCGACGCGGACACGGGCGAAGCGCACGGCACAGTCCTGTCCGCCCACCTGACCGTGACGTTCGGCGCCGCCAAGGCCGGTCTCCTGGCCGACCCCGGCGCGGACCACGTCGGCCGGATCGTGACCATACCCATCGGCGTTGAGCACGGCCTCGGTGCCCCGGCGCTGCGCCGGCTCCAGGGCCCCGACCTGGCGGCGCTCCTGCCGCACCCGACCCGCCGGGCACAGAAATACTCCCGCGGCGTCCTCGGCGTGGTCGCGGGCTCGGAGCGGTACCCCGGAGCCGCCGTTCTCGCCTGCCGCGGCGCCCTCGCCGCCGGCGTCGGCATGGTCCGCTACGTCGGGCCGCCGGCGGTCGCCGACCTGGTCCGGCAGGCCTGCCCCGAGGTGGTCTGCGGCCAGGACACCGACGTGCGGGTCCAGGCCTGGCTCCTCGGCTCGGGACTCGACGACGGCGCCGGGGAGCAGCTTGACCGGGTCCGGGCCGCGGCCGCCGCCGGGCTGCCGGTCGTGGCCGACGCCGGGGCCCTTCCCGTCCTGCCCCATGAGCTGACCGGGCAGACGGTGCTGACACCCCACGCCGGCGAACTGGCCACCCTCCTGACCCGCTACGGCGCCGACGGGGAACGCACCGCTGTCGAGGCCGCGCCGCTGGCCAGCGCACGGCACGCCGTGTCCCTGACAGGCGCGACGGTGCTGCTCAAGGGGCGACCACGCTGGTGGCGGCCCCGTCCGGCGCGGTATTCAGCCAGGCCGAGGCCACCCCTGGATGGCCACGGCGGGCAGCGGCGATGTGCTGGGCGGCATCCTGGGCGCCTTGATGGCCCAGCTGGCTGACGATCCGGGCCACTTCGCGGCCGCCGGAATCCCGGCCGCGGACCGCTGGGCCGCCGTCGGCGCCATGGCCGCAAGCCTGCACGGCCGGGCCGGGACACTCGCCAGCCGCGGAGGCCCCATTACGGCCACCGATATCGCCCGCACGCTCCCGGAGGTCATGGCCGCGCTGTAACACAACCGACCCCGCCGCGCCTTGGTAATTTAGTAACCCTGCTTACAAGTAGTCTGTCTAGAGATAGTCCGCATCGCACGAGGAGTACACATGGAAGTTTGGCCCGGTACGGCATACCCGTTGGGTGCCACGTTCGACGGCACCGGCACCAATTTTGCACTGTTCAGCGAACAGGCTGAGCGGGTGGAGCTCTGCCTTCTGGCCGACGACCTCACCGAGACGCGGATCGAACTCACCGAGGTGGACGGCTACGTCTGGCACTGCTACCTGCCCATGGTCCAGCCGGGCCAGCGCTACGGTTTCCGCGTCCACGGCCCCTACGACCCGGCCAACGGCAACCGGTTCAACCCGAACAAACTCCTCCTGGACCCCTACGCCAAGGCCATCAAGGGCCAGATCGACTGGGAACCGGCCCTTTTCTCCTACGAATTCGGCGACCCGGATTCCACCAATGACGCCGACTCCGCGCCGCACACCATGCACGGCGTCGTCATCAACCCCTACTTCGAATGGGACGGCGACCGCCAGCTGCGCGTGCCGTACCACGAGTCGGTCATCTATGAGGCGCACGTGAAGGGCCTGACGGAGCTCCACCCGGAGATCCCCGAGGAGCAGCGCGGCACCTACGCCGGCGTGGCGCACCCCGCCGTCGTCGAACACCTCAAGAAGCTCGGCGTGACCGCCATCGAGCTCATGCCCGTTCACCAGTTCGTCAACGACGGCACGCTGGTGGAGAAGGGCCTGAACAACTACTGGGGCTACAACACCATCGGCTTCTTCGCCCCGCAGAACACCTACAGCTCCGCCGGCGACAGCGGGCACCAGGTCCAGGAATTCAAGGCCATGGTCCGGGACCTGCACCGCGCCGGCATCGAGGTCATCCTCGACGTGGTCTACAACCACACCGCTGAAGGCAACCACCTGGGCCCCACGCTGTCCTTCAAGGGCATCGACAACCAGGCCTACTACCGCCTGGTTGATGGCGACCTCAAGCACTACATGGACTACACCGGCACCGGTAACTCCTTGAACGTCCGACACCCGCACTCGCTGCAGCTGCTGATGGACTCGCTGCGCTATTGGGTCACCGAGATGCACGTCGACGGCTTCCGCTTCGACCTCGCCTCCACCCTGGCCCGCGAGTTCTATGACGTCGACAAGCTCTCCACCTTCTTCGAACTCATCCAGCAGGACCCAATCGTCTCGCAGGTTAAGCTCATCGCCGAGCCCTGGGACGTCGGCCCCGGCGGCTACCAGGTGGGCAACTTCCCGCCGCAGTGGACCGAATGGAACGGCAAATACCGGGACACCGTGCGCGACTTCTGGCGTGGCGAACCCTCCACGCTGGGCGAATTCGCGTCCCGGCTGACCGGCTCCGCGGACCTCTACGAGAGCTCCGCCCGCCGGCCGGTGGCCTCCATCAACTTCGTCACCGCCCACGACGGCTTCACCATGCGGGACCTCGTGTCCTACAACGAGAAGCACAACGAGGCCAACGGCGAGGGCAACAACGACGGCGAGTCCCACAACCGCTCCTGGAACTGCGGCATCGAGGGTGACACCGACGACGAGACCGTACTGGCACTGCGCGCCCGCCAGCAGCGCAACTTCATCGCCACCCTGCTGCTCTCCCAAGGCGTCCCCATGCTGTTGCACGGCGACGAACTCGGCCGCACCCAGCAGGGCAACAACAACACCTACTGCCAGGACTCCGAGCTCAGCTGGGTCCACTGGGAGGCGATGGACCAGCCGCTGGTGGAATTCACCGCCTTCGTGAACAAGCTCCGCCACGACCACCCGACCTTCCGCCGCAGCCGCTTCTTTGACGGCCGCCCGGTGGTCCGCGGTGAGGGTGAGAAGCTGCCGGACATCGTCTGGCTCAAGACCGACGGCACGGGCATGCTCCCGGAGGACTGGGGGAGCGGCTTCGGCCGGACCATCGGTGTGTTCCTCAACGGCCACGGCATCCAGGAACAGGACTCCCGCGGCCGGCGCATCACGGACGACAGCTTCCTCATGGCCTTCAACGCCCACGACGACGGCGTCGACTTCGTCCTGCCGCCGGACGAGTACTCCCCGAACTGGGAGGTCCTCATCGACACCGCAGCCCAGGCCGACGACTACGAGCCGCTGAAGGCCGGGACCACCCTGACCCTCGCCGCCAAGTCCATGGTGGTGCTGCGTGCCTACTCCGGCCCCGAGGTGGAGGTCGACTACTCCGCCGCCGCGTCGCTGGCCGCCCGCGCCGCCGACGAGGAAGCCCAGGAAGAGATGGTTCAGGCCCAGACCAAGGCCGCCGACGAGAGCGAAGCGAAGGCCACCCAGGCATGAAAACACCGATTTCCACGTACCGGCTGCAAATCCGGTCCGGCTTCACCCTGCAGGACGCCGCCGCCCAGGTCCCGTACCTGACGTCACTCGGCGTCGACTGGATCTACCTCTCACCCATCCTGACCGCGGAGAAGGGATCGGACCACGGGTACGACGTCACCGACCCCTCCAGCGTCGACCCCGACCGCGGCGGACCCGAGGGCCTCGCCGCTGTCTCCCGCGCCGCCCGCGAGGCCGGCGTGGGCGTGCTGGTGGACATCGTGCCCAACCACGTCGGCGTTGCCACCCCGGTCCAGAACCCGTGGTGGTGGTCCCTGCTCAAGGAAGGCCGCCAGTCGCCGTACGCCCCGGCGTTCGACGTCGACTGGGACTTCGGCGGCGGACGCATCCGCATCCCCGTCCTCGGTGAGGACACCGACGTCGACGCCCTGGAGGTCCGCGACGGCGAACTCCGGTACTACGACCACCGGTTCCCCCTCGCCGAAGGCACCTACACAGAGGGCGATGACCCCCGCGCGGTGCACGACCGGCAGCACTACGAACTGGTGGGCTGGCGCCGCGCCGACAACGAGCTGAACTACCGCCGGTTCTTCGCGGTCAACACCCTCGCCGGAATCAAGGTCGAGGACCCGAAGGTCTTCGATGAGGCGCACGAGGAGATTGTCCGCTGGTTCCGCGAGGACCTGGTGGACGGCCTCCGCATCGACCACCCGGACGGCCTGGCCGACCCGGGCGGCTACCTGCACCGGCTCCGCGAGGCCACCGGCGGGGCGTACCTGCTGATCGAAAAGATCCTTGAGCCGGGCGAGGAACTGCCCGCCGGGTTCGAAGCCGAGGGGACCACCGGCTACGACGCACTCGCCGACGTGGACCGTCTCTTCGTCGACCCGGCCGGCCAGGCCCGCCTGGACGCACTGGACGCGTCCCTGCGCGACGGCCGGGTCCCCGACTACGAAGACATGATCCGCGGCACCAAGCGGCGGATCACCGACGGCATCCTGCACTCCGAGATGCTCCGCCTCGCCCGGCTGGTCCCGTCGGACGCGGGCCTGGGAGTCGACGCCGCGGCGGACGCACTTTCCGAGATCATTGCCGCCTTCCCGGTCTACCGCAGCTACCTGCCCGAGGGGGAGGACGTGCTGAAGGAAGCGTGCGATCTCGCCGTCGAGCGCCGCCCGGAGCTCAAGGACGCCGTCCGCACCCTGCTGCCGCTGCTCCTGAAGGCCGGCCCCGACGCCGGTGAGGAACTGGGCCGCCGCTTCCAGCAGACCTCCGGCATGGTGATGGCGAAGGGCGTCGAGGACACGGCCTTCTTCCGCTACACCCGCCTGGGCACCCTCACCGAGGTCGGTGCGGACCCCACCGAATTCGCAATCTCCGTGGACGACTTCCACACCCGGATGACGCGCCGGCAGGAGCGCCTGCCGCTCTCCATGACGACTCTCAGCACCCACGACACCAAGCGCAGCGAGGACACCCGCGCCCGGATCACGGTGCTCGCCGAGTGCCCCGCCGAATGGAGCGCGTCCCTGGGACGGCTGCAGCAGCTCGCCCCGCTGCCCGATGGCCCGCTGGCGAACCTGCTCTGGCAGGCCATCGCCGGAGTCTGGCCGGCGGACCGGGACCGGTTGCAGTCCTACGCGCAGAAGGCCGCCCGGGAAGCGGGGAACTCCACCGACTGGCTGGACCCGAACGAGGAGTTCGAGGTTAAGCTGACCGCCGCCGTCGACGCCGCCTTCGACAACCCGGCCGTCCGCGCCGAGCTGGACTCACTGGTCGAATGGCTGGACCCGCGGGGCGCGGTCAACGCGCTCGGCGCAAAGCTCGTCCAGCTCACCATGCCCGGCGTCCCGGACGTGTACCAGGGCACCGAGTTCTGGGACCGGTCGCTGACCGACCCGGACAACCGGCGTCCGTTCGACTTCGGCGCCCGCCGGGCCGCCCTGGCGCGGCTGGACGCCGGGGAACTGCCGGACTCCTACCGCGACGACGACGCCAAACTCCTGGTCACCTCCCGGGCCCTGCGCCTGCGCCGCGACCGGCAGGACCTCTTCACCGGTTACACGCCGTTGCAGGCCACCGGTCACGCCGCCGGCCACGTCGTCGCCTTCGACCGCGGACAGGACGCCCCGGGCGCCGTCACCGTCGCGACCCGACTGCCCCACGGGCTGGAGCAGCGCGGCGGCTGGCAGGACACGGCCCTCGAGCTCGCCGTGGCGATGACCGACCAGCTCACCGGCCGGTTCTTCGAGCCGGGCTCCGTGGCGGTGGGGGACCTCCTCCGCCACTTCCCGGTGGCCCTCCTCGCCCCGACCGCATGAGCCCTTCACAGACCGACGCCAACCCAGGGGGAACTACAATGACACTGCCCACAGGCGGATCCGCGCGCTTCGACATCTGGGCGCCGGAGGCGAAGGACGTCGTCCTGCTCGCCGACGGCCAGCGCTACCCCATGACCCAGGCGACCTCCGGCCCCGAGGGCTGGTGGACGGCGGCGGACGCGCCCGCCGGCGACGACGTCGACTACGGCTACCTCCTCGACGGCGACGACAGCCCGCTGCCGGACCCGCGCTCCCGCCGGCAGCCCGAGGGCGTGCATTCCCTGTCCCGGACTTTCAACCCCCGCGCCCACCGGTGGGCCGACGCCGGCTGGTCCGGCCGGAAACTGCAGGGCAGTGTCATTTATGAGCTGCACCTGGGCACCTTCACCCCCGAGGGAACCCTCGACGCCGCCGCCGGAAAACTGGATTACCTCGCCGACCTCGGCGTGGACTTCGTCGAACTGCTGCCGGTCAACGGCTTCAACGGCACCCACAACTGGGGCTACGACGGCGTCCTCTGGTACACCGTGCACGAGGGCTACGGCGGGCCCGCCGCCTACCAGCGCTTCGTCGATGACGCCCACGCCGCCGGACTGGGCGTCATCCAGGACGTGGTCTACAACCACCTCGGCCCCAGCGGCAACTACCTGCCCCGGTTCGGCCCGTACCTGAAGTCCGGCGAGGGCAACACCTGGGGCGATTCGGTCAACCTCGACGGCCCCGGCTCCGACGTCGTCCGCTCCTACATCCTGGACAACGCCGCCATGTGGCTGCGCGACTACCACGTCGACGGCCTCCGGCTCGACGCCGTGCACGCCTTCAAGGACGAACGCGCCGTCCATTTGCTGGAGGACTTCGGCGCGCTCGCCGACGCCGTCGCCGCCGAAACCGGCCGGCCCGCCACCATGATCGCCGAGTCCGACCTGAACAACCCGCGCCTGCTGTACCCCCGGGACGCGAACGGCTACGGCCTGGCCGGTCAGTGGAGCGACGACTTCCACCACGCCGTGCACGTCAACGTCAGCGGCGAAACCACCGGCTACTACGAGGACTTCGGCTCCCTGGGCGCACTGGCGAAGGTGCTGGAGAAGGGCTTCTTCCACGACGGCAGTTACTCCAGCTTCCGCGAACGGCACCACGGCCGGCCGATCAACACCGGCCTGGTCCACCCCGCCGCGCTAGTGGTCTGCAACCAGAACCACGACCAGATCGGCAACCGGGCCACCGGCGACAGGCTCTCCCAGACCCTGGGCTACGGGCAGCTGGCCCTGGCCGCCGTCGCCACCCTCACCGGCCCGTTCACCCCGATGCTGTTCATGGGCGAGGAATACGGCGCCAGCACGCCCTGGCAGTTCTTCACCTCCCACCCGGAACCGGAACTGGGCAAGGCCACCGCCGAGGGCCGGATCAAGGAATTCGAACGCATGGGCTGGGACCCCGACGTCGTCCCCGACCCCCAGGACCCGGAGACGTTCACCCGCTCCAAGCTGAACTGGGCCGAGGCCTCCGAGGGAGACCACGCCCGGCTCCTGGCCCTCTACCGGGAACTCATCGCCCTGCGACGCTCGACGCCGGACCTCACCGACGGCGGGTTCGCGGACACCGCCGTCGACTTCAGCGAGGACGAAGGCTGGCTGCTGCTGCGCCGCGGCGGTACCGAGGTCGCCCTGAACTTCTCCGCCGAGGCCCGGACCGTGCCGGTCGCCGGGTCATCTCTGCGGCTCGCCACGGACGACGCCGTCGCCCTCGAAGGCGGGACGTTGAGCCTGCCCGGCCACAGCGCCGGCATCCTCGCGTCCCGGTCCTAACGTCAGAACGGAAGGAAGCCCATGACCTACACCGCAGCGGAAAACCGCTACGACACGATGCCCTACCGCCGGGTCGGGCGCAGCGGCCTGAAACTGCCGGCCATCTCACTGGGCCTGTGGCACAACTTCGGCGACGACAAGCCCTTCGAGGTGCAGCGGGCCATCCTGCGCCGCGCCTTCGACCTGGGCGTCACGCACTTCGACCTGGCCAACAACTACGGCCCGCCCTACGGCAGCGCCGAAACCAACTTCGGCCGGCACTTCCGCGACGACTTCGCCCCGTACCGCGACGAGCTGATCATCTCCAGCAAGGCCGGCTACGACATGTGGCCCGGCCCCTACGGCAACTGGGGCTCCCGCAAATACCTGCTGGCCAGCCTGGACCAGTCCCTGGGACGGATGGGCCTGGACTACGTGGACATCTTCTACAGCCACCGCCCGGACCCGGAGACCCCGCTGGAGGAAACCATGGGCGCCCTGGACCAGGCGGTCCGCTCCGGGAAGGCCCTTTACGCCGGCATCTCCTCCTACACCCCGGAACAGACCCTGGAGGCGGCCCGCATCCTGAAGGACCTCGGTACGCCCCTGCTGATCCACCAGCCCAGCTACTCGATGCTGAACCGCTGGACCGAGAACGGCAGCCCGAGCCTGCACGAGGCGCTGGAGCAGGTGGGGGCCGGGTCCATCGCGTTCTCACCCCTGGCCCAGGGCATGCTCACCGACCGCTACCTCAACGGGGTTCCCGAGGACTCCCGCGCCGCCCAGCACAAGTCGCTGGACACGGACATGATCAGCGAGGAGAACCTGGACCGCGTCCGCGGGCTCAGCCGGATCGCCGAGGGCCGCGGCCAGACCCTGGCCCAGATGGCCATCGCCTGGATCCTGCGCGACCAGCGCAAGGGCGCCCCGGTCACCTCCGCGCTCGTCGGGGCCTCCAGCGTCCGGCAGCTCGAGGACAGCCTCGCCGCGATTAACAAGCTGGACTTCAGCGCCGAGGAACTGGACGCCATCGACGAGTTCGCCGTCGAGTCCGACATCAACCTCTGGGCCCAGAAGTAACCGGTCCGTTATCGAAACGGTGCCGCGGACGGGAACAAACCCCGCCCGTGGCACCGTTGACTAGAATGCAAGGACGCCGCACGGCGTCGTGCCCGCTTCTTCGCCGTCCCCTTCGCGGAACGGCCTCGCCGGGCACCTGTTGGTTCTCTAAGGGAGTTTCGTGTCTGCAAATCCGATTCGTGTTGCAATCGTGGGCGTGGGTAACTGCGCCACCTCGCTGGTCCAGGGTGTCGAGTACTACCGGGACGCCGATCCCGAGGCCACGATCCCGGGTCTGATGCACGTCCAGTTCGGCAAGTACCACGTCAACGACGTGCAGTTCGTGGCGGCGTTCGACGTCGACGGCAAGAAGGTGGGCCAGGACCTCTCCGCCGCCATCCTCGCCAGCGAAAACAACACCATCAAGATCGCGGACGTCCCGCCGACCGGTGTCACCGTCCAGCGCGGCCCCACCCTCGACGGCCTCGGCAAGTACTACCTCGAGACCATCGAGCAGTCCCCGGAGGAGCCGGTCGACGTCGTCCAGGCCCTCAAGGACGCCCAGGTGGACGTCATGGTCTGCTACCTGCCCGTCGGCTCGCAGGAAGCGGCCGAGTTCTACGCCCAGTGCGCCATCGACGCCGGCGTCGCCTTCGTCAACGCCCTGCCGGTCTTCATCGCCGGGACCAAGAAGTGGGCGGACAAGTTCACTGAGGCCGGCGTCCCGATCGTGGGCGACGACATCAAGAGCCAGATCGGTGCCACCATCACCCACCGCGTGATGGCCAAGCTGTTCGAGGACCGCGGCGTCACCCTGGACCGCACCTACCAGCTGAACGTCGGCGGCAACATGGACTTCAAGAACATGCTGGAACGCGACCGGCTCGAGTCCAAGAAGATCTCCAAGACCCAGGCCGTCACCTCCAACGTCGAGGCCGACCTCGCCGCCCGCGACGTGCACATCGGCCCGTCCGACTACGTGCAGTGGCTGGACGACCGCAAGTGGGCCTTCGTCCGCCTCGAGGGCCGCAACTTCGGCGACGCCCCGGTGTCGCTGGAGTACAAGCTGGAGGTCTGGGACTCGCCCAACTCCGCCGGCGTGATCATCGACGCCGTCCGCGCCGCCAAGATCGGCCTGGACCGCGGCATCGGCGGCCCGCTGCTCTCCGCCTCCAGCTACTTCATGAAGTCCCCGCCGGAGCAGTTCAACGACGACCTCGGCCGTGAAAAGGTCGAGGCCTTCATCCGCGGAGACTTGGAGCGCTAAAGCACTTCTTCGCCTCCGGACGCTCCCTCAGATCCGGAACGTTTCACCACGACGCTCCCGCACTTCCGGTGCGGGAGCGTTGTGTTTTCCTGCCGGAGGGACGTTCCTGTCCGCACGCTCCCTCAGGATTGGAGGGTTTCGTTGGGACGCTCCCTCACGATTGGCGGGTTCCGTTGGGACGCTCCCTCAAATCGACATCAAAAGCCTGCGGCGCTTGACGGGCTAACGTAGGCGTTGCGAAGGACACGTTTGATTCTGGACGTCGCGGCAACGAAACCGTCGGCGAGGTCTTGTTTAGTCAAAAGGATCACTGCCCAGCCGGCCGCTTCAAAGGCCTTATCTCGGCGTCGATCGCTGAAGATTTGGGCGGGCTCCAGGTGATGACCGCCGTCGTACTGGATGGCGAGGCGCCGACGCCGGTACCCGAGGTCGGCCGTCGGGGTTGCTGGACTGCCCGGGCGCAGTTCTATTTGAAGCTCCGGTTCAGGAAGCCCGGCGTCGCACATTGCGAGGCGCAGGAGGGTCTCAGGTCCTGAGTCTGCTCCGACGCGCATTAACTCCAAAGCTGTTCGGGCCCGGACGATTCCCTGAAGGTTCGGGTGGCGACCCAGCATCAAACGCAATCCGGCGAGGGTCGCGAACGGCTCGCTCCGGCCCTCCAGGTTCAACCGGGGGACACGAACGAGCTCGTCCCCCATGCAGACCAGCTCAGGCACGTTCAGGACCCTGGCCAAGTCGAGCCACGTCCGGGAGCGCGTACTGATCCGGATGTCATCAACGGTCTCGACCTCGCCGTCGAACGCAACAACCGTGTGTCCAACAATCCCTTTCCGACGGACTTCCGGGAGCGCGCGGGGCTTGCTTAGGTGTAACTCCTCGGAATCGGAGAGCCGCGGGGGCAAGAGTTGGCCGCGAAGCCGAGCGGCCGTGACGTGCGAGATCCACGCCCCGGGGAGGCCTCGGACAACGCGCGGGCGGCCGACTCCAACTCGAAGCTCCAACCTGCGGGCCGGTAGAGCCCCCGACTGACGTGCCGGACATCCGGCTGCCGCAACCTGGCTCTCGTTACTCCCAACGACATCGCGGCCGTGAGGGTGAACGGTCCAGCCTCCAACGACTCCGGCAACTCTCTTCGTGCGCTCATGCTGGCATTGTGGACGACTTGGACAAGCCTCGGAGGAGTTATCCACAGCGGTCCAAGAAGCCGCCGGACGTGAGGGAGCGTTTTGTCGATCGGTGCCGGACCTGAGGGAGGGTTTCGTCGATCGGTGCCGGACGTGAGGGAGGGTTCGGGTTTGGGAGTGCCGGACGTGAGGGAGGGGTTAGAAGAGGCCCACCGGGTTGCCGTCGGCGTCGACGTCCATCCGCATCGCGGCCGGGACCTTGGGCAGCCCGGGCATGGTCATCACGGCGCCGGTGAGGGCCACGATGAAGCCCGCGCCGGTCTTGGGGATCAAGTCCCGGACGTGCACGGTGAAGCCCTTCGGCGCCCCCAGCTTGGTGGCGTCGTCGCTGAACGAGTACTGCGTCTTGGCCATGCACACCGGCATCGAGGACCAGCCATTCTTCTCGATGTCCGCCAGCCGCTTCAGCGCCGGCACGGAGAACTCCACGCCGTCGGCGCCGTAGATTTCCTGGACGATGGTGCGGATCTTGTCCTCCACCGACAGTTCCAGCGGGTACAGCGGGGAGAACCCGTGCGGGGCCTCGATCGCGGCGGCAACCTTCGCGGCGAGCTCGTCGCCGCCGTCGCCCCCGCCGCCCCGGCCCCAGACGTCGGCGACGGCGGCCTCGACGCCCTCCGTCTTGCACCAGGCCAGCAGCCAGTCGAGTTCCTCCTGGCTGTCGGTGCCGAACTTGTTAATTGCCACCACCGGGGTGATGCCGAACTTGCCGATGTTGCGGACGTGCCGCTGCAGGTTTACGACGCCGGCGGCGAGGGCGTCGACGTCGGGCTCCTGGAGCCGGTCCTTGGCCACCCCGCCGTGCATCTTGAGGGCGCGGACGGTGGCGACCACGACGACGGCGGACGGTGCCACGTCGCCCACCCGCGACTTGATGTCCATGTACTTCTCCGCGCCCAGGTCCGCGCCGAACCCGGCCTCGGTGACTATGATGTCCGCCAGGGAACGGGCCGTCTGCGTGGCGATCAGGGAGTTGCAGCCGTGGGCGATGTTGGCGAAGGGGCCGCCGTGGACCAGGGCCGGCGTGCCGGCGATGGTCTGCACGAGGTTGGGCTTGATCGCGTCCTTGAGCAGCATGGTCAGCGCGCCTTCGACGCCGAGGTCGGCAACGGTAACCGGCTCCCGGTCGTAGGTGTAGCCGAAGGTGATCCGGCCCAACCGGGAGCGAAGATCGTCCAGGTCCGTGGCGAGGCAGAAGACGGCCATGATCTCGGAGGCGACGGTGATGTCGAACCCGTCCTGCCGCGGCACACCCTGGGTGGGGCCGCCGAGGCCGATGACCACTTCGCGCAGTGCCCGGTCGTTCATGTCCAGGACCCGCTTGAACGTCATCCGGCGGGGGTCGATGTTCAGCGCGTTGCCCTGGTAGATGTGGTTGTCCACCAGCGCCATCAGCGCGTTGTTGGCCGAGGTGATGGCATGGAAGTCGCCGGTGAAGTGCAGGTTGATCTCGTCCATCGGCAGCACCTGCGAGTAGCCGCCGCCGGTGGCGCCGCCCTTCATCCCGAGGATCGGGCCCAGCGAGGGCTCGCGCAGCGCAATCATCACCCGGTGGCCGGCGCGGGCCAGGGAGTCGGCCAGGCCCACCGTGGTGGTGGACTTGCCCTCTCCGGCCGGGGTCGGCGACATGGCCGAAACGAGCACCACCTTGCCGCGGGCCGGAGTGGCGGCGCCGGTGAGCCGGGCGGGATCGATCTTGGCTTTGTACCGGCCGTAGTGTTCCAGCGCCTCGGGGTTGATCCCGGCGGCCGCCGCGACGTCGTCGATGGGCCGCATGGTGGCGCGCCGGGCGATCTCGAGGTCGCTGGGAACGGGCGCGGCGGGGGAGGTGGGGGCTGACATCGGCGTCCTTCGGCTCGTGGCGTGGATTCGCTGTGCCGGCGGTCCCGGCCAAGCGTCCGGCGGGGCTCCCGGTCAGGGAGCGGGCACCGCCGTGGTGCTTCGTGTTCCAAAATACTGGACCAGCGCGCCCTGATAGCTCTCCAGCGTCAGCGCGGCCGTGTGGTGCCAGCCGAATCCCTGGGCGTGCACCGACGCCGCGCGGCCCATGTCCTCGCGGGTCAGCGGGTCGTCGTGCAGGGATTCGAGCGCGTCCGCCCAGTCCGAGGCCCTGTGCCCCTCCACCAGCAGCCCGGTCCGGCCGTCGAAGATGGCGCGGGAGAGGCCGCCCACCCGCGTGGCGACCACGGGGGTGCCGCAGGCCTGGGCCTCCAGCGCCACCAGCCCGAAGGATTCGCTGTAGGAGGGCATCACGACGACGTCGGCCGAGCGGTACCAGCCGGCCAGCTTCGGCGCGCTGACGGGCGGGTGGTGGGTGACGACGTCGTCCATTCCGGCGGCGGTGATCAGGGCCTTGAGGTCGAAGTCCTTCGCGCCGCTCACGGCGCCGAGGATGGTGACCTGCAGGTCGATATCGGGGCGCCGGGCCCGCAGCAGGGCCGCGGCCTTGATCAGGATCTGCGGGCCTTTCAGGCGTTGGATCCGGCCAGCGAAGAGCAGGTGGAACCGGCCCGGCGGGACGCCGTGGTCACTGCGCGCCTTGGCCCGGAACGCCGGAGTGAAGACATCGAGGTCCACCCCGGGCGGGGCGACGTCGATCCGGTCCGGGTCCGCGTCGTAGTGCGAGACCAGTTCGGCCGCCTCCGCCGCGGTGTTCGCGATCAGGCGGGTGGCGCCGTCGACGATCCGGTGCTCGCCCTCTTCGCGGCGCCGCGGCTCCGGCTTTTCCCCTGACTCCAGCAGCAGGTTCTTGACCTTGGCCATGGTGTGCATGGTGTGCACCAGCGGCACGCCCCAAAGCTCCGAGAGCTCCAGCCCCGCAACCCCGGAGACCCAGTAGTGCGAGTGGATTAGGTCGTAGCGGCCCCGCGGCTGGTCGGCCTTGATCCGGTCAATCTCCGCGACCATCGTGTGCAGCAGCGCGGGCAGTTCCTCCTTGGGAACCTTCCGCGGGGGCCCGGCGAAGACGTTGTGCACGCACACCCCGGGGGAGGGGTGCTCGACGGCGGGCTGGTCCGCTGCGGTGGAGCGGGTGAAAATCTCCACCTCGACGCCGGATTCGGCCAGGGCGGCGGCCAGGGCCCGGATGTAGACGTTCATGCCGCCGGCGTCCCCGGACCCGGGCTGTTCCATGGGGGAGGTGTGCAGCGAGAGGAATGCGACCCGACGGACCAGGGGCATCGTGGTGTCCTTCCTCTCAGGGTTTGGTTCCCGGCGTTCCGGGGACGTGGATTCGGTAAAACACTACTCCTGCGGGGCCCCGGGTTCCCGACCCGGCAGCTCGCCGCCGGTGCGCTCGCCGATGCCGGCACCGCCGTGCTCACCGGTCCCACCGCGGCGCCGGCGCTGGTACGGTGGCCGCTGTGAGCACCGTTGACAAGGCCCCGCAGGAAACCGCCGACTGGATCATCAGGGACGCCACGGACCACGACTGGCCCGGCATCTGGGAAATCCTGGAGCCGGTGATCCGTGCCGGTGAGACTTTCACCTGGGACCGGGACACCACCGAGGACGTTGCGCGGGCCAAGTGGGTCAAGACGGCGCCGGGCCGGACCTTCGTGGCCGTGGGCACTGCGGAGCGCGACGGCGTCGTGCTGGGCACGGGGGAACTGCACGCCAACCAGGGCGGCGGCGGGAGCCACGTGGCGAACGCGGGCTACATGGTGCGGGCCGGGTTTGGCGGCCGTGGCCTGGCCCGCGCGCTCTGCGCCTACTCCCTCGACGCCGCCCGCCGGGAAGGCTTCCGGGCCATGCAGCTCAACGCTGTGGTGGAGACCAACGTCAGGGCGGTCGCCGCCTGGCAGGGCATGGGCTTCATCGTTCTGGCCACCATTCCGGAAGCCTTCCAGCACCCGGAGCGCGGGTTCGTGGGTCTGCACGTGATGCACCGGATGCTGTAGGCAGGTCCGCTCCCACGCAGGCTTTCCCGCTTGTCCGGCAATTCCGTCTAGCTGCCCGCGCCGTCCTGCCATAGCGCGTGGAGCCGGGGAAGGCCGCCTCGTATCCGGCCAGTAGCCTCGCGGCCAGCTCCTCGGAGTCGACCAGCGGATGGCGGGCGAAGGCCGCCAGCGCCGCTTCCCTACGTGCCGATCCGGAGCTGGCGCCGGGACCGCCGTCCCCGCCCGCGCCGCCGGTGTCGTTGCTTGCCGGAATGCCCTTCCCTGAGCCCGGCCCCGGCGTCGTGGCCCGGACCACCAGCCGCTCGACCTCTTTCACCCGGCGCATCAGGTCCAGCTGCGCCGGGGCCGGCCGGTCCTGGGCCATGGGCACGACGCCGTCGGCGCCGACCCGGCACGGCACCTCGACGACGGCGTCCCCCGGCAGGCCCGGAATCGCGGCACCCCCGCTCCCGGCATCCGGCAGGGTGTTGGGGACGTTGAGGATCAACTCCGTCGCCGGGCCGCCGGAGAGCGCCCGCATCAGGGCCAGCGCCACCCGCTCGTACCCGCCCCCGGCGAGATCCTCCTCGTCCCGCTGTTCGCCGCCGGGCCGGGCCTCGGCGAGGTAGCCCTCCTCACGGGACCGGCGCGCTGCGTCCCACAGCGCATAGGCCTCTGCCCCCGCCGCAGCCAGCCGCGGGTACAGCCCGGCCTGCTGCCGGTGGATGGACTCGCCGCGGGTCTCCGTCGCGGACCGCATCGCGGCGGCGGCCTGCTCCGTGGCGTAGTAGTAAAAGAGGTACTCGTTGGGCAGGCAGCCCAGCCCGGCCAGAAGCTCCGGGGAAAACAGGCGCCCCTCCTCGAACCCGGCCAGAGCCCGCGGATTCGCCAGCAACTCCGGCAGGTGGTCCCGGCCGCCGGCCTCAAGCCGGTACAGCCAGCCGAGATGGTTCAGCCCGTAATAGCCCACCCCCGCCAGAACGCCGTCCGGCAGCGCTGCCCCGGCCGCGCGCGCCGCCCGATGGGCCAGGCCGCCGGCGGAATCGCAGATCCCCACCACCTTCGGGCCCAGGACCGGCACGAGGGCCTCCGTCACCATCCCGGCAGGGTTCGTGAAGTTGACCAGCCAGGCCCCGGGGCACAGCCGGCGCATGGCCTCGGCGAGCTCAAGCATCGGAGGGATGCTCCGCAACGCGTAGGAGATGCCGCCCGCGCCGGTGGTTTCCTGTCCCAGCAGCCCCAGGCCCTGGGCCACCCGTTCGTCCGCCACCCGACCTGCGGTTCCGCCGGGGCGGATGGCCGCGAAGACCATGTCCGCCCCGGCGAGGGCCACCTCCAGGGACGTGGACGTCCGCACGGCAGGGACCTGCGCAGAGCCCGGAAGCTGGGCACGGAAGGAGGCCAGCACCGCCCCGATGACCTCCAGCCGGTGCGCATCGACGTCGTACAGCACGCACTCGTCCACCAGCCCGGCGTACGGGCCGGTGCAGAGCGCCCGGTAAATGAGCGGCACCCGGAACCCGCCGCCGCCGGCAACCATGAGCCGCATGCCAGCAGTGTAGGCCCGTCCGCCGGTGGCAGGGGAGGGCCGGCCGAAAGACGCTACCGGGAGCGGGCCGGCCGGCGTACCCTGCGGTGTATGGACGCGATTCCAGCGCCGCGTTTTGACCCGCTTGCCACCGTCCGTGCCCCGGCGGCCCTGGGATTCGACGTGCTGATGACGGGCACCGTGTTCCAGGACATCATTTTCACCGGACTCCCGCACGCTCCGCGGCCGGGCACCGAGATCTGGAGCGAGGGCATGGGCAGCTGCCCGGGCGGAGTGGCGAACCAGGCCATCGCCGCGGCCCGGCTGGGCTTGAGGACGGGACTCGCCGCGGCCTTCGGCGACGACGGATACGGCGAGGAGAACTGGAAGATCCTGGCCGGGCAGGAGCATGTGGACCTCTCGCTGTCCCGCCGTATTCCCGGCTGGCACTCGCCCGTCACCGTGTCCCTCAGCGTGGAAAAGGACCGGTCCATGATTACCCACGGCCACCCGGCGCCCGTGTCCGCCACAGAACTGATCGGGTCACCGCCGCTCGCCCTCGCCGCCGTCGCCGACCTCTCCGAGGAGATGGAACCGTGGGCGGTGGCCGCCCACCGGGCCGGCGTCCGGCTCTTCGGCGACGTCGGCTGGGACCCCACGGAAACCTGGGCGCGGGCGCGGCTGGAGAACCTGCGCTACTTCCACGCTTTCCTGCCCAATCAGGAGGAGGCGATGGCCTTCACCGGCAAGGACAACCCGTGGGCGGCGCTCTACGCGCTCGCGGACCGGGTGCCGGTGGCCGTGGTGACCCTTGGCGCGCAGGGTGCCATGGCGGTGGACTCGGAGAGCGGCGAGGAGGAATGGGTGCCGTCGTTGCCCGTCACCGCCTTCGATCCCACCGGCGCCGGCGACTGTTTTGCCGCGGCGTTCATCGTGGGCTGCCTGGCTGGCTGGCCGTTGGGGGACCGGCTGCGCTTCGCCAATCTCTGCGCCGCCCTGGCCGTGCAGCACGTGGGAGGTTCCCTCGCCGCGCCGGGCTGGGGTGACGTGGCCGACTGGTGGCAGCGGGCCAACGCCCGGAAGGAACGGCAGGGCAGCCAGTGGCTGCGCCGCTACCGCTTCCTCGAGGAAATTGTGCGCGACGTCCCGCCGGCGGCGCGGCGCCGGGCCGCGGCGACCATCGCGCACCTTTCGGACGCGTAGGACGGCTGGGTCACGTAGGACGGCCGGGACCCAGGCCGGGAGCCCGGCCCCCGAATTCAGCCGCGTCCGGGGCCACCCGTAGAATCGTTAGGTGATATCCCCAGCAGCATCAGGTGAGTCCCAGCCGTCCGAGGACGCCGCGCCGGCCCGCGCGGAGGAACGGTCGGCGGTCATCGACCTCGCCGCGGTCCGGCACAACGTCCGGCGGCTCGCCGCCGTCGCCTCCCCGGCGAAGGTGATGGCCGTGGTCAAGGCGGATGCCTACGGTCACGGCGCCATCCCGGTGGCCCGCGCCGCGCTCAGCGCCGGCGCCAGCTGGCTGGGCGTGGCCCACATCTCCGAGGCACTCGCCCTCCGCGCCGCTGGCATCGACGCGCCGCTGCTGGCCTGGCTGCACACCCCGGACAGCAACTTTGCCGCCGCGGTCGCCGCCGGGATCGACATCGGCTGCTCCGGCTGGGAGCTGGGCCGGATAGTCGCGGCGGCCCGCGAACAGGAACGCCCCGCCCGGGTTCATCTCAAGGTGGACACCGGCCTGGGCCGCAATGGTGTGACCCTCGCGGCGTGGGATTCGCTGCTCGGGGAGGCCCTCGAGTACCAGGACCAGGGCCTGCTGCGCGTGGTCGGGATCTTCTCCCACTTGGCCGTCGCGGACGAGCCCGATCGGCCGGAAACCGACGCGCAGCTCGCCGCCTTCCGCGACATCCTGGCCATGGCCCAGGATGCCGGCGTCGACCCCGAGGTCCGCCACCTTGCGAACACCCCTGCCACCCTGTCCCGGCCGGACACGCACTTCGACCTGGTCCGGGTGGGGCTGGGCATCTACGGCCTCTCGCCCTTCGAGGACCAGGGCGCCGAGGACGTGGGCCTCCGCCCCGCCATGACCCTGCGCACCGTGGTGGCCCACTGCAAGGACGTCCCCGCCGGCCAGGGCGTCTCCTACGGCCTGAACTACCGCACCGCCGGGCCCAGCACCCTGGGCCTCATCCCGTTGGGCTACGCCGACGGCGTCCCGCGGGTGGCTACGGGCGGACCCGTCCGGGTGGCGGAGAGGACCTACCCGGTGGTGGGCCGCATCGCAATGGACCAGATGGTGATCGACCTCGGGCCGCTGGACGTCTCGGCGGGCGGCACGTCGTTGCTGGGCGAGGAAGCCGTCCTGTTCGGCGACGGCGCTGACGGCGGCCCCACCGCCGAGGACTGGGCCCGCGCCGCCGGCACCAACAACTATGAGATCGTCACGCGGATCAGCACCCGGGTGCCGCGCCGCTACATCAACGAGGCCCCCGATGCCGACGGCGGGGAGTCGCTGTGAGCGCGCCGGTGTGGGAGCGCAGCGTCGAGGTCGCCACCGCCGCCCAGACACAGGCGCTGGCCGCCGCCCTCGGCGCCGAACTGCGGGCGGGGGACCTCCTGGTGCTCACCGGGGAACTCGGCGCCGGCAAGACCACCTTTACTCAGGGCCTGGGTGAGGGGCTCGGCGTGCGCGCCGGCATCATCTCCCCGACGTTCGTGCTGGTCCGGATCCACCCCAACCTGCCGGACGGACCGCGCCCCGGCGGTCCGGACCTGGTCCACGTGGACGCCTACCGGCTGGAGTCCGCCGCCGAGATCGACGACATCGACCTTGAAAACACCATGGACTCCGCGGTGACCGTGGTGGAGTGGGGCCGGGATCGGGTGGAACACCTGAGCGAGAGCCGCCTGGAAATCGACCTGCACCGCCGGCTGGGAAGCGGCCCCGGCGGAGGCCACGAGCCCGCCCCTCAAACGGACACCGCCCCGGAGGGCGTGCTCGACTTCGAAGACGAGGACGACGACGAACCCCGCACCGTGGTCTTCCGCGGCTACGGCCCGCGCTGGACCGAACCTCCCGCGGCCCTGATGGGCGGCCCGGCCGCAACGCGCAACCAGGAAGAGGACTAGATGCTGATTCTCGCCATCGACACCTCGGCGGTTGCCAGCGCGGCCCTCGTCTCCGACGATTCCCTCGAGTCCGTGGTGGGCTGCTTCGCCACCGAGGACACCCGCAGCCACGCCGAGGTCCTCGCCCCCGGCATCGCGAGGCTCCTGACCGGGGCCGGCCTCACCGGCGCCGACCTCGACGCGGTGGTCGCCGGCGTCGGCCCCGGACCTTTCACCGGCCTCCGCTCGGGGATCGTCACCGCCCGGACCCTCGCGAACGTCTGGGGCAAACCCCTGTACGGCATGATGAGCCTGGATGCGATCGCCCTCGAGGTGGCCGAGTCCATCGACAGCGCCGCCGAGTTCCTGGTGGCCACCGACGCCCGGCGCCGCGAGGTGTACTGGGCCCGCTACACCCTGGCCGCCGGGCAGCTGCCCAAGCTCGCGGACGGACCCCATGTCGGCTTCGCCTCCGAGTTGCCGGACCTGCCGGTCTACGGTGCCGGTGCCGGGCTGTACGCCGACCAGGTGCGCGCCGTCGCCGGTTTCGCCGAACGACAGCCCGAGGCGGTGTCCCTGGGCCAGTTCGCCCTCGCACGCCTGGCCGCCGGGGAACAACTGCCCGACACCACGCCCCTCTACCTGCGCGAATCCGACGCCCAGGTGCCCGGCCCGCGGAAGCGCACACTGTGACCGCCGGGGCAGCTGCCGCCGGGTCCGGACCCGCCCCCGGGGGCGTGACCCTGCGGCCCATGACGGCCGCGGACATCCCGGCCGTCCACGCCCTGGAGGTCCGGCTTTTCCCCGTGGACGCGTGGCCGTTGCAGATGTTCAGCGACGAGCTCTCGCAGACCGACACCCGCCATTACCTCGTGGCCGAGGCCGACGGCGGGATCGTGGGCTACGCCGGACTGATGTGCATCGAGCCCATCGCGGACGTCCAGACCATCGCCGTCGTCCCCGAGCAGGAGGGCCGCGGGATCGGCTCGGCCCTGCTGACCCGGCTGATCGCCGAGAGCCGCCGGCGCCGCGCCGCTGACGTGCTGCTCGAGGTCCGGGCCGATAACCCGCGCGCCCAGCAGCTCTACCGGCGCTTCGGCTTCGAACAGATCCACATCCGGCCGCGCTACTACCGCGACGGCGTCGACGCCCTGATCATGCGGCTGACGCTGACCGGCCCGGAAACCCCGGGCCACACGCCGGACGATTACCCTGAGGAGACAGGCCAGGCATGAACAACGCTCCGCACAGCCAGCAGCCGCTGGTGCTCGGCATCGAATCCTCCTGCGACGAGACCGGCGTCGGCATTGTCCGCGGCACCCGCCTGCTGGCCAACACCGTGTCCTCCTCGATGGAGGAACACGTCCGCTTCGGCGGCGTCATCCCCGAGATCGCCTCCCGCGCCCACCTCGACGCCTTCGTTCCCACGCTGACCGAGGCGCTCTCCGCCGCGGACGTGGCCCTGGACGACATCGACGCGATCGCCGTGACCTCCGGACCCGGCCTGGCCGGGGCCCTGATGGTGGGGGTCTGCGCGGCCAAGGCGCTGGCCGTGGCCACCGGGAAGCCGCTCTACGCGATCAACCACCTGGTGGCGCACGTCGGCGTCGGGCTGCTGGACACTGACGGCGCCGGCGGTCCCGGCCAGCCGGCAGCCCTGCCCGACAACCTCGGTGCCCTCCTGGTCTCCGGCGGACACACCGAGATCCTGCGCATCCGCAGCATCACCGACGACGTGGAACTGCTCGGATCGACGATCGACGACGCCGCCGGTGAGGCCTACGACAAGGTGGCCCGCCTGCTGGGCCTGGGCTACCCCGGGGGCCCGGCCATCGACAAGCTGGCGCGCACGGGCAACCCCAAGGCCATCCGTTTCCCCCGCGGGCTCAGCCAGCCCAAGTACATGGGGACCGCGGAGGAGCCCGGCCCGCACCGTTACGACTGGTCTTTCAGCGGCCTGAAAACCGCCGTCGCCCGCTGCGTCGAACAGTTCGAGGCCCGCGGCGATGAGGTGCCGGTGGCCGATATCGCCGCAGCTTTCCAGGAGGCGGTGGTGGACGTCATCACGGCCAAGGCGGTGCTCGCTTGCCGCGAACACGGCATCACGGAGCTGCTGCTGGGCGGGGGAGTGGCGGCCAATTCCCGGCTTCGGCAACTCACCGAGCAGCGCTGCACCTCGGCCGGAATCCGGCTGACCGTGCCGCCGCTGAGCCTCTGCACGGACAACGGTGCCATGGTGGCCGCCCTCGGGGCGCAACTGGTGATGGCCGGAACTGCCCCCAGCGGGATCGGCTTTGCGCCGGACTCGTCGATGCCGGTCACGTCCGTCTCGGTCTGACCCGGCGGAGGGGTCGAGGCGGCGGGTCTCGCCGGAATTCCGGCCGGACCACTCCGTCGGGCGGGAGGCGTCAGGCCGCCGGGCCCTGCCGCATCTGCCCCACTCCGTCGGGCGGGAGGCGTCAGGCCGCCGGGCCCTGCCGCATCTGCTTGACCAGGTCCAGGACGACGGCGCGCAGGTCGCCGCCGTGCTCGGCGGCGATGCGACGCTGCCGCTGGTAGCCGGCCCCGCGGTCGATGATTTTCGCGACGTCGCCCAGTTCGGCGGCGCAGCCCAGCTGCTCGGCGATCGGGGCGAGCCGGTCCAGGGTTTCCCGAAGGTGGTCCGTGACGAGCTGTTCGTTCCCCTCGGCGTCGAGGATGATGATCGCGTCCAGGCCGTACCGGGCGGCCCGCCACTTGTTTTCCTGCACGTGCCACGGCGGCATGGTGGGGATGGTCCCGCCGTTGTCCAGGATGGTGGAGAACTCGTGGACCAGGCACTGGGTCAGGGCCGCGATAGCGCCGACCTCCTCCAGGGTGGCCAGGCCGTCGCAGATGCGCATCTCGATGGTGCCGAGGTTGGGCACGGGCCGGATGTCCCAGCGGATCTCGGAGAGGGCGTCAATCACTCCGGTGGTGAACATGTCCTGGACGTAGGACTCGTAGTCCTCCCAGCTGCCGAACTGGAACGGCAGGCCCGCGGTGGGCAGTTGCTGGAACATCAGGGCCCGGTGCGAGGCGTAGCCGGTGTCCTCGCCGCCCCAGAACGGGCTGGAGGCGGAGAGGGCCTGGAAGTGCGGGAAGTAGTTGACCAGGCCGTCCAGCACGGGCAGGACCTTGTCGCGGCTGTCCAGGCCGACGTGGACGTGGACGCCATAAATCACCATCTGCCGGCCCCACCACTGGGTGCGGTCGATCAGCTTCGCGTAGCGTTCCTTGTCCGTCACCGGCTGCAGCTGCGGCGGGCTGAACGGATGGGAGCCGGCGCAGAAGACCTCCACGCCCATCGGATCCGTGACCTCACGGAGCGCGGCGAGGGAACCCGCCAGGTCCGCCTTGGCCTCGGCCACCGTGGTGCAGATCCCCGTGACGAGCTCCACCGTGTTGAGCAACAGCTCCTGCTTGATGTGCGGGTGCTCGTCGTCCTCGTTGAGTTCCGGGTGCCGGGCGGCGACGCCGCGCAGCACTTCCTTGGCCACCGAGGCAAGCTCGCCGGTCTCGGCGTCGACGAGGGCCAGCTCCCATTCGACGCCGAGTGTTGACTGCCTGGATGAAGCGAACTCGATCTTCATGCGGTCCCTTCGCTGTAGTGGCGGCGCTCGCCGGTGGTTATGTGCGCCGTCACCGCAGCCGGGGCGGCGAGCGGGGGTATGGCAACAATGTCCCAAGTCTAGTGCAGGGGTAGCATCGAGCTGGTGGTCAAGTTACAGCTGATGCGTGAGAGTCTTCACAACCGGAACCTGTTGCCCGTGACCGCGGCGCTGCTGGCGGGGCTCGTGCTCCCGGCTGCCGGATGTTCCTCTCCTGCCACTCCCGACGCCGGCACACCGGGGCCAGCCGGGCACCCCACGGCCCCGTCCGCACAGCCCCTCGGCTGGGGACCCGAGCAGGCCGACGCCGACGCCGCCGCCAAGGCGGTGGCGGGAATGTCCCTGGAGCAGAAGGCGGGCCAGGTCCTGCTGGCCTCCTTCGCCGGGCTCGACGTCGAGGCGCACGCCAAGACGGTGGAACGGCTGCACCTGGCCGGGTCGATCGTGATGGGCGACAACGTTCCCGCGACGGCGACCGGCCAGGTGGACACCAGCGCCATGCGCGCTGCCACCGACCGGCTGCAGCGGGCGGCCCGTGCCGACGGCCGTATTTGGCCCGGCCTGATCGGCGTCGACCAGGAGGGCGGGCTGGTGGCCCGCCTGCGCGCCCCGCTGACCGAATGGCCGGCCCCCATGAGCTACGGCGCCGCCGGCAGCGACCCGCTGGCCGCCGATGCCGGGCGGGCCCTCTCGGCCGAATTGGCAGGGGTGGGCTTCAACGTCGACTTCGCCCCGGCGGCGGACGTGACCATGGGACCGGCGGATCCCACGATCGGGGCCCGCTCGTTCTCCGGCAGCCCGGATACGGCGGCCGCCGTCGGCACCGCGTTCTCCAAGGGCATGCTGGATGCCGGCGTGCTGCCCGCGGCCAAGCACTTTCCCGGCCACGGCTCCGTCAGCGTCAACTCGCACCAAGGCCTCCCCGTCCAGGGCGCCAGCCTGGACCAGCTCCGGGCCCGTGACCTCAAGCCGTTCCAGGCCGCGATCGACGCGGGTCTGCCCATGGTCATGACCGGCCACATCGCGGTGCCCGCCCTCCAGCCCGGAGTCCCCGCCTCCGTCTCGGCAGCCTCCTATGCCGAACTGCGCCGCATGGGGTTCAAGGGCGTGGCAATCACCGACGCCATGAATATGGGCGCCATAACGGAGCAGTTCCCCAACGATTCGGCCGCGCCCCTGGCACTCGCGGCGGGGGCGGACCTGATCCTGATGCCCGCCTCGGTGGACACCGCGCACGCCGCCATCGTCTCCGCCGTCCGCAACGGCAGCCTGCCGGCGGCACGCCTGGACGAGGCCGCGCGCCGCGTCGTGACCATGCAGCTCTGGCGCGGACGCAGCCAGCCGTCCCATGCCTCGGCGCCCGGCAGCGGCTCGGCCCTTTCCGAGAAGGTCTCCCAGGAAGCCATCACGGTGCTGTCCGGGCCGTGCAAGGGTCCGATCGTGCCCGCGAGCGTCCGGTGACCGGCGGGACGGAGCAGGACCGGGCCCGCTTCGCCGCCGCCGCCCGGCAGGCCGGCATCGGCGTCGGGGCCGGCCCGGTGGTGGCGCTCATCGGCTACGGCGAGGGCCCCGTGACCGCCGACGTCGCGGTGGCCCTCGACGCGCCCTGGCCGCTGGAAAAGTCCGCTGCCCCGGCCAAAATCGCCCTCTACGGCCGGAGTCAGGAGGCCTTCGAAGCCCTAGCGGCGGTGTTGGCCGGCAAGGCAACGGCGCCGGGGAAACTCCCGGTGGCCGTGGGCGCGCAGGGCCCGGGGGCCGGCTGCAAATAGGCGCTTCACGCAGGGGCTGTACAGCCGCTGGATGAGCGGCTGGACCCTGCAGCAGTCCCTACGCCCGGTACCGTCCGGCCCAGTGGCGTTTAATGGAGCGGTGCCTATCCTGAACAAAGACATGACGCTGTGTATCTCGCTCTCGGCCCGCCCGAGCAATAACGGGACGCGCTTCCACAACCGCCTGTACGAGCAGCTCGGCCTGAACTGGATCTACAAGGCCTTCGCCCCCACGGACCTGGGCCAGGCGATCGCCGGGGTCCGCGGGCTGGGGATCCGCGGCTGTGCCGTGTCGATGCCGTACAAGGAGGACGTGATCGCCTTGGTGGACGTCATGGACCCGTCCGCGAAGGCCATCGACTCGGTCAACACGATCGTCAACGACGGCGGCACCCTCACGGCCTACAACACCGACTACACCGCCATCGAACAGCTCCTGCAGCGCAACGCCGTGCCGGTGGACTACTCCGTCTGGCTCCGCGGTGCCGGCGGCATGGCGAAGGCAACGGCGGCAGCGCTGCGCGACGCCGGGTTCCGGGACGTCACCATCATTGCCCGCAACGAGGACGCCGGCCGGGCACTCGCCGACCTCTACGGTTTCGCCTGGCGCGCCGACGTTCCGGCCCAGGGTGACGGGGTGGACCCCGCCGCGCTGCTGATCAATGTCACGCCCATCGGCATGGCGGGCGGCGCCGAGGCGGACGCCCTGGCCTACCCGCAGTGGGCGGTGGAGGCGGCCGAGGTGGTGTTCGACGTCGTCGCCCTTCCCGCCGAGACGCCGCTGATCAAGGCCGCGCGGGTCGCCGGGAAGAAGGTCATCACCGGCGCCGAGGTGGCCACCATCCAGGCGCTGGAACAGTTCGTCCTGTACACCGGCATCCGGCCCAGCGTGGAGCAGGTACGGGCCGCCGAGGAGTTCATGCGCGCCCAGTAACGGCGCCGCCGGCGCTACAGAGCGCTACGGGGCGACCGGCCGTACCGCGACGGCAACCCGTTCCTCGCCGATCCGGGTGAGGACCAGGGTGGCTTTGTTCTTGGCCTGCTTCGCGGCCCGGCCGCCCGGCAGCAGTTGCCGGCGCAGTTCCTCCGGGGTCACGGCCACGCCGCGCTTCTTGATCTCGAGTACCCCGATTCCGTTTTCCCTGACCCAGGCCTTGAGGGCCTTGACGTTGAGCGGCATCACCTCGAGGACCTCGTAGGCCCGTGCGAACGGGGTGTCCTGCAGTTCGGGGGCGCAGATGTAGGCGATGTGCTCGTCCACCAGGTGTCCGCCGAGCCGGAGCGCGACGTCGGCCACGAGTCCGGCGCGGATCACGGCCCCGTCGGGTTCGTAGAGGTACCCGGACACCGGGCCTACGGGGGCCGCCGGGCCGCCGTCGAAGTCCTCGGCGCTGGTGAGCTCCGCCGCCCCCCGCGGGCCGAGCACCAGAGCGGCGCGGCGGATGCCCGGGCGGCGGACGGCGTTGAACCACAGGGCCACCTCGGTGACGTCGCCGCCCACCGAAACCCACTGTGCCTCGCAGTCCGCGGGGATCGCGGGGTGGGGGATCCCGGGGCCCATCTTCACGCCGACGGCGCGGCCGGAGGCGGCCAGCGACTCGACAAAGGACAGGGGCGGGGAGAAGTCCTCCGGGTCCCAGAGCCTGGTAGTGCCCGAGGTGGACGTGGTCCGGCGGGCCGGATCCAGCCAAACCCCGTCGATCCCGTCCAGGGGCACGGATTCCGCGTCGGCGTGGACCACGGTGGCGTTCCGGAACGGGATCAGGTTCATCGTGGCGCAGGCAGCGGTGGTCTCATCCAGCTCCACCGCGGTCACCCTCAGGTCCAGGGACGCCAGGGCCATCGCATCGGCGCCGAGGCCGCAGCCCAGGTCCGCGACGTGGGTGACCCCCGCCTCCGCGAAGCGCTGGGCGTGCCGGGCAGCGACCGTGAGCCGCGTGGCCTGCTCCAGGCCGGCACGGGTGAAGATCATCTGCCGGGCGAATTCGCCGAACTTGGCCTCCGCCTTGGTCCGCAGCCGGGACTGCGTCAAGGCCGCGGAGACCAGATCCGCCGGGTGACCTGCCTTGCGGAGCGCCGCGTTGAGCTGGAACGCCTCCTCCTCGCGGTACGGGCCCAGCGAGGACAACAGTTCCCACCCCGCCGGATTGAGCAGTGGTGCGATCTGGTCCTGCGGTGTCTCAGCCATGCCATCGATCGTAGTTCAGGCCCGGGAACCCCGCGGCGCCCACTAGGCTTGACGGCATGAACGACAGGAACACGGAAACCGATGGAACGGCAGCGGGGGAGGCTCCGGGCCGCCGGGGATTGGCGCGTTACGCCCGCCCGGCTTTGATCGCCGGCATCGTGGTCGCCGTCGTCTGTGTCGCGCTGCTCGTGATCATCTTCCTCCTCGACACCTTCAACGCAACGGTTTACTCGGTGGACGGCAAGGACGTCGCGGACGCCACCGACGAGGCCCGGGCCATCCGCGACACCTACGCCGGGGTCCGGATCGGCAGCATCATCTTCCTCGTCGCCGGCGTCATCGCGGCCCTGGCCGGCGGGTTCCTGCTCTACCGGACGCGCAACGACGTGCCCCGGGTGGAGGAGGACGACGACGGACTGGAGTGGGACTACGACGACCTGGCGGGGGAGTAGCCGGGCCGCTCGCCCGTCCGCTCTTCCAGACGGCCGTTCGCCAGATGAACTTCTGGCACTCACCTTGACCGAGTGCTAACTCCTTACATAGAGTCGTCATTAGCACTCCCCCTAGGCGGGTGCTAATACCAAAGCATCAGCTGCCAGGCTGCTGCCGGCACCGCGACGACGGTCTGTACGCATGGCACCACCGCTTTGAAGTCCATGAATTTGCTGACGAAAAGGAGAGGTCCGAGTGTCGGTCTCTATTAAGCCTCTTGAGGATCGTATTGTTGTCCGCCCGCTCGAAGCCGAGCAGACCACGGCCTCCGGCCTGGTTATCCCGGACTCCGCACAGGAGAAGCCGCAGGAAGGCGAAGTTGTCGCGGTAGGCCCCGGCCGCTTCGATGACAACGGCAACCGCGTTCCCGTCGACGTTGCCGTTGGCGACGTCGTCATCTACTCCAAGTACGGCGGAACCGAAGTCAAGACCGGCGGTGTCGAGTACCTCGTACTGTCCGCCCGCGACGTTCTGGCGATCGTCGTAAAGTAACTCTCTTGGATCCCCGCGCCGCCGGACCGTCAGCAATGAACGGAACGGCTGCGCGGGGTTCTTTCGTGAAAGGACAACACCATGGCAAAGCAGCTCGCGTTTAACGACGCTGCCCGCCGGTCCCTCGAGGCCGGTATCGATAAGCTCGCCAACACCGTCAAGGTGACGCTCGGCCCCCGCGGCCGCAACGTCGTTCTGGACAAGAAGTGGGGCGCCCCCACGATCACCAACGACGGCGTGACCATTGCCCGCGAGGTTGAGTTGGACGACCCGTACGAGAACCTGGGCGCGCAGCTGGCCAAGGAGGTCGCCACCAAGACCAACGACGTCGCCGGTGACGGCACCACCACCGCGACGGTGCTGGCGCAGGCCCTGGTCAAGGAGGGCCTGCGCAACGTTGCCGCCGGCGCCGCCCCGGGCCAGATCAAGCGCGGCATCGAGGTCTCCGTCGAGGCCATCGCTGCCCGCCTGCTGGAGAACGCCCGTCCGGTTGAGGGGACCCAGGTGGCGAACGTTGCTGCCATCTCCGCGCAGAGCGACGAGGTCGGCGAACTGCTGGCCGAGGCGTTCGGCAAGGTCGGCAAGGATGGTGTGATCACCATCGAGGAGTCCTCCACCACGCAGACCGAACTCGTCCTGACCGAGGGCATGCAGTTCGACAAGGGCTACCTGTCCCCGTACTTCATCACCGACGCGGACCGGCAGGAAGCCGTCCTCGAGGACGCTCTCATCCTGATCAACCAGGGCAAGATCTCCTCGCTGCAGGACTTCCTGCCGCTGCTGGAGAAGGCCCTGCAGGCCTCCAAGCCGCTGTTCATCATTGCCGAGGACGTCGACGGCGAGGCCCTGTCCACGCTGATCGTCAACCGCATCCGCGGCACCCTGAACGTCGTCGCCGTCAAGGCTCCCGGCTTCGGTGACCGCCGCAAGGCCATGCTGCAGGACATCGCGACACTGACCGGCGCGCAGGTCGTCTCCCCGGAACTGGGCCTCAGCCTGGACACCGTGGGGCTGGAGGTCCTCGGCACCGCGCGGCGTATCACCGTCACCAAGGACAACACCACGATCGTCGACGGTGCCGGTTCGGCCGAGGACGTTGCGGCCCGCGTCGCGCAGCTGCGCTCCGAGCTGACCCGCACCGACTCGGACTGGGACAAGGAAAAGCTGCAGGAACGCCTGGCCAAGCTGGCCGGCGGCATCGGCGTGATCAAGGTCGGCGCAGCCACCGAGGTCGAGCTGAAGGAAAAGAAGCACCGCATCGAAGATGCCGTTTCCTCCACGCGTGCCGCGCTGGAAGAAGGCATCGTCGCGGGCGGCGGCTCGGCCCTGGTCCACGCCCTCAAGGCCCTCGACGAGGACCCGACGGTCAAGGCACTCGACGGCGACGCGGCAGCAGCCGTGGGCATCGTCCGCCGGGCGCTGACCCAGCCGCTGCGCTGGATCGCCCAGAACGCCGGCTTCGACGGCTACGTCGTCGCCGCACGGGTGGCGGACTCGGCCGTCAACCAGGGCTTCAACGCGAAGACCGGTGAGTACGAGGACCTGATCGCCGCCGGTGTGATCGACCCCGTCAAGGTCACCCGCGCCGCCCTGCGGAACGCTGCCTCCATCGCCGCACTGGTTCTCACCACCGAGACCCTGGTGGCGGAGAAGCCGGCCGACGAGGACGAGCACGCCGGCCACCAGCACTAAGGTCAATGTGTAGTTCCGGCTGCACCATGTGCATCCAGAAAGAACGCCCCGGCATCGCGCCGGGGCGTTCTTTCGTCTCATGGCGCGCCTGTTTTGCCGCGGTGCGGCCTGGAACCGCATGGCCGGTTCACAAGCTCCTCACAGTCCGCCCTGCTTAACTCGCTGGGTGCATAACGGCGGCTGGCACCCCCGGCGCACCTTCCGTAAAGTGGAACACTTAGGTTTCGGCGGCCCGATGCGGGCCGTCCGTGGTGAGGAATTTTGATGACGCAGCAGGCGGGGCTCCAGGAAGCCGCCCTAACGGGCATTCCGGCCCGTCCCAACCGGAAACCCGGCTACCGGCCCGAGATCCAGGGGCTGCGGTCGCTGGCTGTCCTGATGGTGATGACGTACCACATCTGGTTTGGCCGGGTCTCCGGCGGTGTGGACGTTTTCCTGCTGGTTTCGGCGTTCCTCATGACCTTGCAGTTCGTGGGACGCTTCGAGGACGGGCGTCCGACCGCCCTGGTCAAACACTGGCTGCACCTCTTCCGCCGCCTCATCCCGGCGGCCGTCGTCGTGGTGGTCGCCACGCTGGCGGCGACGATCTTGTTCCTTCCCCGGACCCGGTGGCTGGACATCGTCGGCCAGGCCTGGGCGTCCCTGGTGTATTCCGAAAACTGGCTGCTGCAGGCCCAGGCCACCGACTACTACGCGTCGGACCACTCCTCGGCCAGCCCCTTCCAGCATTTTTGGTCGCTGTCCATCCAGGGGCAGGTGTTCATCCTCTGGCCCCTGATCTTCGTGGGTGCCGGGTTCCTCGCCAAGCGCTTCCGCCTCAAGTTCCGGGCGCTGCTGGCCTACGTTTTCGGGCTCGTCTTCGCAGTCTCCTTGACCTACTCCATCGTGTTCACAGCTTCCAACCAGACCGAAGCCTATTTCGACACCGGTGCCCGCCTGTGGGAATTTGCCCTCGGATCGCTCGTGGCGTTGGGCCTTCCGATCCTCCGGATTCCGGTCCCATGGCGGGTGCGCCTTGGGTGGCTTGGTATCGCCGCGATGCTGAGTTGCGGCTTCCTGCTGGACGTCCAGGCGTCCTTCCCTGGCAGCATCGCGCTGTGGCCCACCCTTGCCGCCGCTTGCGTGATCGTCGCCGGTCAGACCGGCAGCCGGTTTGGGGTGGATCGGATCCTCAGTTCCCGGCCGTTGGTCCGCCTCGGGGACACGTCCTACGCGATGTACCTCTGGCACTGGCCGCTCCTGGTCGTTGCGCTTGCCGTCCAGCAGCGCGGCCACGCCGGTCCAGTCACGGGCTCGGCGATCATCGTGGCCGCCATCGCGCTGGCCTACCTGACCACCCGGTTCGTGGAGCGCCCGTGGCGGCAGTGGAAGTGGCCGGAGGTAAAGCGGCGCCGGGCCTCACTCGCGATCGTGGCCGCCCTGACGGTCGCAGCCGTCCCACTGGTCGGGCTTCAGCTGGCGTTGTACTTCGAGAATCAGGGCATCCTGGCTAAGGCCGCGCGGAATAATCCCGGTGCCCGTGCGCTGCTGCCGGACTTCACAGAGCAGGCCGACGCCGACGCGGCGCTCCTTCCCGCGCCGGAGAACCTAGGTAAGGACTGGGCCAGTTTGCCGCAGCCGTGCAGCGGCACACTGGAGCCCCAGGACGCCACACTCCGCGGAGTGTGCAACGAAAACACCCAGAACGGGGATTCGGCGAAGAGGGTCCTCGTCCTCGGCGACTCACACGCAGAACAGTGGCTCCCGGCCCTTGAACCGGTGAGTGATGAGAAGGGATGGCGGCTCTACGCCATGCTGATGGGCGGCTGCAAGCCCGGCACGACTGCGCAGAACGCCAATGCTGACTGCGACAAGTTCAACGCCGCCGTCACCGCGGAGGTCAAGCGCAACCCCCCGAATGCAATCGTGGTGGTGGGCACCGCGGCGTCGCCCTCGTCATCCGGTGAAACGCTGATCCCCGGTCTTCAGTCCAGCCTCGACACGTGGACAGGACTCGGAATTCAGGTGGTCCTGCTGCGGGACAACCCACGGTTCGGCTTTGACATGGCTGATTGTGTCGTGACCAAGGGAAAGGACGATAAGGCGTGCCTGCCGGCCAAGAGTGGACTCTTCGCCGCAGATAACCCGCTCGACACCCTGGCGGACAGGGCCCCGAACGTCATCACACTGGATATGACCGACCTCATCTGCCGTGAAAACGACTGCCCCGGCGTTGTGGGCAACACCTTCGTCTACCTGGACAACAACCACCTCAGCCGCACCTATTCGGCGAGCATGGCGCCGATGGTCAAGGACCGGTTGCTTTCCGCTACCGGCTGGGAGTAGTGCTGCTCCGTCCCTGGCGGGGTCGCGTGCCGCGGGGGTGCTTCCGGGTCACCACCCGGTAGAAAAGGAGCACGGCGACCGCCGCGACCACCAGCCCGGCGAGGTTGATGAACAGCTGGGCGGCAGAGCCGGCCGCCTTCTGATACTCGCCCAGCACCAGCGCCACCGCGACGAACCCCGCCGCCGGCACGGTGGTCACCGAGATGAACACTCCCACCAGGGCGGTGGAGCGGCGGCTGATGACCGATAGCATGCCGGCAACCCCGGCCAGCAGTGCCACGATAAGCGAATACGGTCCCGGGTGGTAGATGAACTCGACGGCGGAGCCGGTGTCCAGTGCGGACGTGGGAAAGAGTCCCAGCGGAACGGACAGCCACGCGGTGAAGGCGGCCGCGAGCATCGCGACCGGGAATCCGACGCCGAGGGCCAGGGCTGCGCTGCGGCCGAGCCGCCACTGCCGCCGCACCAGCGCCACCGCCAGCGCCGCGAGCGGCCCGAATTCCGGACCGACGGCCATCGCGCCGACGATGGCGATGGTGGAGTCGGTGACGATACCGATGGCCGCGAGCTGGGTGGCGAGAACCAGGAAGGCCAGGAAACTCCAGGTCAGTTTGGCGTCATCCCCGGTCTGCCGCGAGACCTCGTCCCAGATCATCGCGTCCGCGCCCTCGCCCGGCGCCTCAGCGACGGCGCGGTCCGCCCGGTCGGACAGCAGGAGTTCGGGGGTGGTCACGGAGATGGAGCCCGCCCGCTGCACGCCCAGGCCCTGAAGCCTTTCCAGCAGCGGTTCGACGGCTTCCCGGGCGATCATCACCTGCAGCACGTCGCCCTTGGGCACCAGCGAGGTGCCCGGGTGCAGCGCCACCTCCGCCACGCCCTCCGCATCCGAGCAACACTCGACGACGGCGGAGGTCAGCTCCGCCGGAACGCTTATTCGCACCGTGACAATCACCGGCGGCCTCCTTCGACCCGTTCAGAGTAGCCGGGCGAAGGCGGCGGGCGACCCAGCCGCGCGGCCTTGAGCAGCGCAGCCCCCGGAACGGCGGCGATTAGTAAGCACTCTGGCGATTAGCGAACGAAATTACGGTTCGGTAACATTGATGGTTCGGAATCCTGCCCACTGTGTCGATGAATCACCCCGAGGGGTCCCGCGTGCCAGAGCTGCGAACCAGTCCCACCCGGCCGCCTACGCCGGCCGGGTCTCCGGCGAGCCGGAAAACGGGCTACCGCCCCGAGGTTCAGGGACTGCGCGCCCTGGCCGTCGTCATGGTCGTGACCTACCACGTCTGGCTGGGCCGGGTCTCGGGAGGCGTGGACATCTTCCTGCTCATCTCGGCCTTCCTCATGACCCTGAGCTTCGCCCGCAAGGTCGAGGCCGGGAAGCCGTTGCGCCTCGTGCACCACTGGCTCCACCTGCTGAAGCGGCTGCTGCCCGCCGTCGTCGTGGTGGTGCTGGCCGTGCTCGCCGGGACCTGGGTGATCCTCCCCGCCAGCCGCTGGCCCGACGTGCTGAGCCAGGCCTGGGCGTCCCTCTTGTACCGGCAGAACTGGCTGCTCGCGGACACCGCCGTGGACTATTACGCCCAGGACCACTCGGGTGCAAGCCCGCTGCAGCACTTCTGGTCCCTCTCCATCCAGGGCCAGGTCTTCCTGCTGTGGCCGCTGATCTTCGCCGGAACGGCGCTGCTCCGCCGGGCACTGAACCGCTGGACGCCGCTGGGGAAGAAAGGCGTCAGCTACCCGCTGTTGCTCGCGGTGGCCTTCGGCGCAGTCTTCGCCGCGTCACTCGTCTATTCCATCGACCAGACCGCCAGCAACCAGGCCTACGCGTACTTCGACACCCGGGCCCGGCTCTGGGAGTTCGCCCTGGGCTCGCTGCTCGCACTGGCCCTGCCGCACCTGAAGCCGGGCAAGGCGCTGCGCGTGGTGCTGGGCTGGACCGGCCTCGTGGCGATGCTTTCCTGCGGGCTGCTCCTGACCGTCGACCGGTCCTTCCCCGGCTTCATCGCCCTCTGGCCTACGCTGGCCGCCGCCGCCATCATCGTCGCCGGGCAGAGCGGCAGCCGGTTCGGCGTGGACCGGCTCCTGACCTGGCGACCGCTGGTTGCCCTCGGCGACAACTCCTACGCCCTGTACCTCTGGCACTGGCCGCTGCTGGTGCTGGCCCTCGCCGGGTTGGGGATCACCGCCCCGAACCTCTGGCAGGGCCTGGCGATCGTCGCCGTCTCCATCGCGCTGGCCCTGCTGACCACCCGCTACGTGGAGAAGCCGCTGCGCCAATGGCACTGGCCGCAGAGCCGGGCCTGGCGCTCCGCCGTCGTGATCGCCGCCTGCGGTGCCCTGCTGGCCGCCCCGATCACGCTCTGGCAGGGACGCATCAGCGCGGATGAGGCCGCCGCCGCCGCACAGCCGCGGGACCTCACCCCGGGAGCCGCCGTTCTGGCGCCGGAAAACGCCGGCAAGCCCACGCCGGAGGCGAAGATCATCCCCGCGCCGCAGGCGATGAAAAACGAATGGGCGGACATCGACGGCCTCTGCACGGACGCGAACGTGCCCAGCAACCCGCTGCTGCAGGGCTGCCTGCAGAACACCCGCCCCGAGCACGTGACCAAGCGGATCGTGGTGCTCGGCGACTCCCACGCCCAGCAGTACATGGCCGCCCTCGGCCCGGTCGCCAAGAGCCACGGCTGGGAGGTGGTCACCCTGCTCAAGGGCAACTGCCGGTTCGGCGGCCAGTCGGACCAGCGAGACGCCGACTGCAACGCCTTCAACAAGGCCAGCGCCGAGTACGTCCTGGAGCATAAGCCGGATGCGGTCTTCACCGTCGCCTCCCTGACCCACAAGGATGCTCCCTACGAGACCGAGGTTCCGCAGTACCTCGAGGGCATCGAACCCTTCACCGACGCCGGGATCGACGTCGTCGGGATCCGGGACAACCCCCGCTTCACCCAGAACATGCCCGAATGCGTCCAGAAGAAGGGCGCCGACGCCGCCGCATGCAACGTCCCGCTCCAGGAGTCCCTGGCCGCCGCCTCGCCGCTGGATGACTACCGCGGCAAGGTGCCCCGGCTGCACCTGATGGACATGAGCGACTTCATCTGCGCCAACGGCACCTGCCCCGCCGTGGTGGGCAACGTCTACGTCTACAAGGACGACAACCACCTGACCAAGACCTACGTGCAGACCATGATGCCGATGTTCGAGGAGCGGCTGCTCGCGGCAACGGGCTGGAGTTGAGCGGAGCCTGCGTGCCGTCCGGGCGCCCCGGATGAAGTGGCTCACACCCGCCGCCCGGAATATGGGGATCGGCGCCAAGGTTCTAGTATTTATTCAACACTTCTGCACAGGCCATGCCCGTAATGACGGGCTGGTCATCTGCTGCAACCCCTACCCGTGAACCCCAGAAACCCAAGGTAAGAGGCGCACTCATGACCCAGCCCGAACACGACCCCTTTGGCTTCGTCGGCCTGACCTACGACGACGTTCTGCTCCTGCCGGGGCACACCAACGTCATCCCCTCCGACGCCGACACCTCCTCCCGGATTTCCAAGCGCATCTCCGTGAAGACCCCGCTGCTCTCGGCCGCGATGGACACTGTCACCGAGTCCCGCATGGCGATCGCCATGGCCCGCCAGGGCGGCCTCGGCGTCGTCCACCGCAACCTCTCGATCGCCGACCAGGCGGACCAGGTGGACCGGGTCAAGCGCAGCGAATCCGGCATGATCACCAACCCGCTGACCATTGGCCCCGAGGCCACCCTGGCCGAGCTCGACGAGATCTGCTCCCACTATCGCGTCTCCGGCCTGCCCGTCGTGGACGAGGGGATGCGCCTGCTCGGCATCGTCACCAACCGCGACACCCGCTTCGTTCCCGAGGCCGACTTCGCGATCCGCCTGGTCAGCGACGTCATGACCAAGATGCCGCTGGTCACCGGCCACGTGGGCATCAGCCGCGAGGAAGCCTCCCACAAGCTGGCCACCAACAAGATCGAGAAGCTCCCGCTGGTCGACGACCAGGGCAGGCTCAAGGGCCTGATCACCACCAAGGACTTCACCAAGGCCGAGCAGTACCCGCTGGCCACCAAGGACGACGAGGGCCGCCTCCGCGTCGGCGCCGCGATCGGCTTCTTCGGCGACGGCTGGGAACGCGCCATGGCCCTGATCGACGCCGGCGTCGACGCCCTGTTCGTGGACACCGCCAACGGCCACTCGCAGGGCGTGCTGGACATGATCCGCCGCCTCAAGTCGGACCCGGTCGCCGCGCACGTGGACATCATCGGCGGCCAGGCCGCCACCCGTGAGGGTGCTCAGGCCCTCATCGACGCCGGTGCCGACGGCATCAAGGTCGGCGTGGGTCCCGGTTCCATCTGCACCACCCGCGTCGTGGCCGGCGTCGGTGTCCCGCAGATCACCGCCATCTACGAATCCGCCAAGGCCGCGATTCCCGCCGGCGTGCCGCTGATCGCCGACGGCGGCCTGCAGTATTCCGGTGACATCGGCAAGGCCCTGGTGGCCGGCGCCGACACTGTCATGCTCGGCTCCCTGCTGGCCGGCTGCGACGAGTCCCCGGGTGACCTGATCTTCGTCAACGGCAAGCAGTTCAAGCTCTACCGCGGCATGGGATCCCTCGGCGCGATGCAGACCCGCGGCAAGAACACCTCCTACTCCAAGGACCGGTACTTCCAGGCCGACGTCTCCGGCGACGACAAGCTCATCCCCGAAGGCATCGAGGGCCGGGTGGCCTACCGCGGCCCGCTCGCCTCCGTGGCGTACCAGCTGGTCGGCGGGCTCCGCCAGACCATGTTCTACACCGGAGCCCCGACGGTCCCCGAGCTGAAGGCCCGTGGCAAGTTCGTCCGGATCACCCCGGCCGGGCTGAAGGAATCGCACCCGCACGACATCCAGATGACCGTCGAAGCGCCCAACTACGGCGCACGCTGACCCGAACCCGTCGCCCGACGGACACACGGAAGGGGTCGTTCTGATCACTCAGAACGGCCCCTTCCGCGTGTCCGCGGCGCTGGGCGCGTGACCTAGGCTGAAGCTATGTCCGAACTGCTGCCCGCGCGCGAACCGGCACGGAAGCTCGCGTTGCGGCCCTACGCCCGGGCCGTGGCGCAGGTGCTGCGGGTCAGTTTCCGCGCCTCGCCCGCCGCCGTCATCATGAAGGTGGCCGGCTCGCTGATCTCGGCGCTGTTGCCGCTGGTCACCACCTACTTCGCCGCGCTGACGACGACGGCGCTGGCCGCCGCCTACGCGGGCAATGCCGCCGCCGGGCAGCAGGCGATCGTCTACGTCGTCGTCACCGCCGCGCTGGGGCTGTTCTGGGGCGCGTTCAGCAGCGTGGACCGCTACATTCAACAGCTGATGAGCTTCCGGGTCGGCGCGATCGTGGGCGACCTGATGTACGAGCGGTTCCTGGCCCTGGAGTTCTGGCGCTACGACGACAAGGAGACCGTGGACTTGTACGACCGGGCCAAGCGCTTCTCCGACTCCTACGCCCGGGTCCTGGACAGGATCGCCGCGATTTTCACGCAGCTGGTCTCCGTGGTGCTGGCGATCGGCGCCCTCTGGCTGGTCAGCTGGTGGATCGCCGTGATCGTTTTGGTGGCGATTGTCCCCAGCGTCTACCTGCAGTTCAAGCTCTCCCGGGAGCAGATCGCCCATTGGAACACCCAGGTGGATTCGCGCCGGCAGCGGCGGATGATCGAAACCAACCTGCTGCGGCCGCAGCATATCGCCGAGATGCGGCTCTACGGGATCGTCGGCTACCTGATGGGGCTCCGGTCACGGCTCCGCGACGCCGACGAGAAGCGCCGGCTGGACTTCCAGAAGCGTTACATCCCCCGCCAGCTCGCGGCCGACGCGCTCCAGTACGGCGCCGAGGTGGTGGCGCTGATCTGGGTGGTGGGGCAGATCATCGCCCGGGCCCAGCCCGTCGGCCAGTTCCTCTACGTCCAGCAGATCGTCAGCCGCGCCCTATCCACGGCGAACAACCTGGTCTCCTCGCTGAGCTCCATCGACGAGGACCTCGCCAACCTCAAGGACTACGAGCTGTTCATGGCGCTGCCCGTGCACGCCGAGCACGCGCCGCCGCTGCTGCAGGCACCCCGCACCGAGGAACTGCGGGACATCCGCTTCACCTATACCGGCAGCGACCTGGAAGTTATCAAGGGCATCTCGCTGACCATCCGGCAGGGCCAGCACGTCGCCATCGTGGGGGAGAACGGCGCCGGCAAGTCCACCCTGATCCGGATTCTCGCCGGGCTCTACCGTCCCGACTCGGGCCAGGTGCTGCTCGACGGCGTCGACCTGGCCGCCGTCGACGTCACCTCCTGGCACCGCCACCTGGCAGTACTCAGCCAGGAGTTCCTGAAGTACGAGTTCGCCACCGCGGCGGAGAACATCCGCTTCGGCGACGTCGACGCCCCGCTGGATGACGCACGGATCCGCCGGGCAGCGGCCGACGCCGAGGCGCTGGACTTCATCCTCAAACTCCCCAACGGCCTGGACAACCACGTCAGCAACTGGATGGAGGACCCCGCGGGCGCAAGGGCAGCGGCCTCTCCGGCGGCCAGTGGCAGCGGCTGGCCATGGCCCGGAACTTCTACCGGGACGCCGCCTTCATGGTGATGGACGAACCGACGTCGGCGATCGACGCGCTCGCCGAGCACCGGATCTTCACCCGGCTGTTCGCGGACCGGAGCAGCACCATCATCGCCATCAGCCACCGTCTCGCCACGATCGAGAAGGCCGACGTGGTGTACATGCTCGAGGACGGCCGCGTGGTGGAGCAGGGTACCCACAAGGACCTCGTTGCCCTGCGCGGCCGCTACTTCCGGATGTTCGAATCGCAGCTGGGCATGGACGACGCCGTCTGACCGTCGGCAGGCTGCCTCACCGGAAGCTCAGTGCTCGGAAAGGATCGTGGTGCGGACCGTCGCCACGGCGGGCCGGGCCGGGACGCTGCTGAAACCGAAGGTCACCGCCGGCCGGATCGGCACCAGCGCGCCCTGGTCTTCGCCGTCCCAGCTGACCCGGGCGTCGGTGATCCGGTGCAGGTCCGTAACGCCGTAGAACTCCCGCCTGCCGTTCCCGGCGGTGCCGGCCGTCCGGGCGCCCGGGCTGAACAGGGCGGCGAGGGGGTTGATTGCGGTCAGCCAGGCAGGGTGGACGGCCAGGCGGCGCGGGACCGCCCGGAGCCCGACGCCGGTCACCGTGCGGGTGCCGATGCCTGCCTCGATCGCCAGGGGACCGGCGGCGACGGTGAGCCGGCCGCCGTCGAGCCCGGCGTCCACTCCCACAATCCGTACCTCGTCGAACTGGTAAGTGGCGGCGACAAACTCAGCCACCGCCGCGGAGGGGGCAAGCAGCAGTCGCCGTCCGGTGGCCTCCTGGACCATCACGTCGGCGAAGGCGCCCAAGGGGGAGGAATGCCAGATGCCGACCACCGCCCGGAAACCGGATGCGGCGCCAATCCCGGCGATGTGTCCGTCAAAGATCCAGCGCTCGGCCATGATTAGTGCCCGGCCATGGTCAGAGGGGTCCGTAGCCAGCGGAACCGCGGGGGTCACGCCAGGTTGCAAGGTCTGCTTCCACCGCGGCACGGAGGCGCGGGTCCGTGCCGATCCTGCGGCGGAAGGATTGCCGGCCGCGGCCCAGGACCACGGCGGGGACCAGGATGCAGGCCACCAGGAGCGCGACCAGCAGGACATAGGCGCCGGCTACCGCCGCCAGCGTTGAGCCGCCCCGGGCAGCGATGCCGGGGGAGACGAACCCCAGGATGGCCCCGAGGATTACGGCCAGCACGGCGACCATCATGATGCCGCCGCGCGCCGACCCCGGGCCGCGGGTGACCAGGCTGGCGCCGTCGGGCGGCAGCGTTACGCGGACCCGTTTCCAGGCCACGATGCCCGGCACCGCCAACAGCACTCCGGCCACGCCGAGGGCCAGGACCCAGGCGGGGTTTCCGGACAAGGCCGAGATGAAGGCTCCCGCCAGCAGCAGCACGGGGCCGGCGGCGATGGCAGCGCTCCATGCCGCGGCTCGGGCCGCCTGCGCGTCGGCTAACTGGCGCAGGCGGGAGGGGGCGTTCGGCGGGCTGACCCGGGCCAGCTCCGGCGAGGCCCAGTGGTCCAGGGGATGCGCGGACCGGTCCCGGGCGAACGTTGACGGGTCGGTCATGCCGGCTGCAGGCCGAGGCCCTTGCGGAGGCTGGAGTCCAGGTCCTCGGGACGGAGGGGGACTGCCTCGCTGCCGTCGTCGCCGGCACGGAGCTCGAGGGACCCGTCCGGGTCCGCCTTCACGTGCACGGCGTGGGAGGCGCCGTCCGGGAGGTGGCGCCGGAGGGTGGCCGCGGCGGGCCGCCCGTCCGGGGCCGCGCCCAGGTAGAAATTGACCATCTCGACGGCTGTAACGATCATGCCCTCGGCATCGGTGAGCGGTCGCAGTTCGTGCACTCCGTATTTGCTCAGGCTGAGGATCAGGGCGCCCTCGGCGGAGCCGAAGAGGAAGTACACGTGGTCGGCCTGGGGAGTAACCAGTGCGATTTCCAGCCAGGTGTCGGCACCGGCCAGCGCGGCCGCCACGCTGGCGGCCTGCCCGACCGGCACCAGGGCATCGGCCTCGACGGTCATCAGCCCCCGTTCCAGGAGCGTGCTGACCCCTGCCTGTTCCAGCGGCGCTCCGGCGGCGTGGTCCAGCCGGAATAAGCGCTGGCATTTCAGGGCCGCGTCGGTTCCCGCCAAGGCGACCAGGGCGATCAGTTCGTGCTCGGTGATAAGCAGGGGTGCGTCGTCTTGCGCGGTCATGACTGCCTTTCGGGCGACGGGTCTGGGGGTTGGGTGGTGGTGCGGGTCTCGGTCTCTGGTCCCAGTCTAGGGAGAAGGGGCGGTGGGCGGCTCAGGTGAGCCAGCCCCACACCTTTTGGCGCCGTCGGCCACGGCATCGGCGACATGCGTGGCGCTGTCGCCGATCATTTCCGAGGCCGAGCCGTAGCCCAATTTGCTGGCGAGCAGGCCCGCCCCGCCCCAGGCAACCCCGGCGACGGCAAAGAAGGGCCCCGCCACCGGAACGAAGCTGCCCGCGGCGAGGATGGTGGAGATGCCGCCGTCGATCTCCATCCCGGTGTTGTTCGTCGCAATTCCCTGCGCTAGTTGCAGACCGCCGGTGACGATGCCCAGACCGCCGGACAGCCGCCCCAGCATGGAGGTGCCGTTGAGGAGTTGGGTGCCGCGGACGTAGCCGGCTTCGGCAGCCTGGCCGTACTGGGCGCTGAGCATGGGCCAGTTGGTCAGCTTCGTGACCAGCCCGCCCTTGGCCATGGTGTCCAAGAGTTTGTCCGCGTAGAGCCCGGCGGTGGTGACGGCAGCGTTCCCTGCCAGCCACGGTGCCCCGCCGGCCCCGGCGACGATCGCCTCGAGGCCGGTTTCCTGCCCGGTGCCGCCGGTACTGCCGGAGGGCCTGCCGGCAGGAGTCCCCGGGCGGGAGGTGCCTCCGGTACCGGGGGTTCCCGCGGTTCCACCCTGCGCGCTGGCCGCCTCCTGCTCGTTGGCTTGGGTGAGGAGGAGCTTCGAGGCCTCCGCCAGCGACTGCGAGGCCCTGCTGAGGAGCGGCTTCAGGGTGCCGCTCCACTCGCTGCGGAACCGGCCGGCATCGGCGCCCTGCCAGGCGGCTCCCGCCACCAGGGAGTTGATCCGGCGTTCCGTGTCAGAGAGCCGCGACCCGGAGAGCCCCATGGACTTTGACAAGGACCGCAACTGTTCGACGTCGGCGCCGTAAAGGCCAGGGGCCATGGATGGTCCTCCAGGAAGGGATGAAGTGGGGCTGGTGTGACCCCAGCGTAGGGGACAGGCCCGCGGGGCCGCCATGGGCAGCGCTACCCATGGCGGCTGGCCGCAGGCATCCCGGGCCGGGCCTGGGATAACCTAGAGCAGTGACTTACGAGATTGAGATTGGCCGAGGCAAGCGTGGGCGTCGTGCCTACTCCCTGGATGACATTGCGATCGTCCCCAACCGCCGCACGCGTGACCCCAAGGACGTCTCCGTTTCCTGGCAGATCGATGCCTACAAGTTCGACATGCCGGTGATCGCCGCACCCATGGATTCGGCCATGTCGCCGGAAACCGCCATCGACCTGGGCCGTCTCGGCGGCCTCGGCGTCCTGGACCTCGAAGGCCTGTGGACCCGGTACGAGGATCCGCAGCCGGTGCTGGACCAGCTGGCGGCCCTCGAAGCGGAGGAGAACTCCACGGCCGTCACCCGCCGCATGCAGGAGCTGTACCAGGCGCCGATCCAGCCCGAACTCATCACCTCCCGGCTGGCCGAGATCCGCGCCGCCGGCGTCACCGTAGCCGGCTCCCTGACCCCGCAGCGGACCCAGGAGCACTACAAGACCGTGCTGGCCGCCGGTGTCGACATCTTCGTCATCCGCGGCACCACGGTCTCCGCCGAGCACGTCTCCAAGGACCACGAGCCGCTGAATCTCAAGCAGTTCATCTACGAGCTCGACGTGCCCGTGATTGTCGGCGGGGCCGCCGGCTACACCCCGGCCCTGCACCTGATGCGCACCGGCGCAGCGGGCGTCCTGGTCGGCTTCGGTGGCGGCGCCACCACCACCACGCGGCGCGCCCTGGGCATCCACTCGCCGATGGCCTCCGCCATCTCCGACGTCGCGGCCGCCCGCCGCGACTACATGGACGAATCCGGCGGGCGCTACGTCCACGTGATCGCCGACGGCGGCATGGGCACCTCGGGCGACATCGTCAAGGCCATCGCCATGGGCGCCGACGCCGTCATGCTCGGCAGTGCCCTCGCCCGCGCCGAGGAAGCCCCCGGCCGCGGCTGGCACTGGGGCCAGGAGGCCCACCACCTGGAACTGCCGCGCGGCGACCGGGTCAACGTCGGCACCGTCGGCCCGCTCGAGGAGGTCCTCTTCGGACCCGGCCACCACACCGACGGCACCTCCAACCTGGTCGGCGCCCTGCGCCGGTCGATGGCGACCACCGGTTACTCGGACCTGAAGGAATTCCAGCGCGTCGACGTCGTCGTCTCGCCCTACGCCGGGAACTGAGCCGGCGCCGGGGGTAACTCGGTCCGCCGTCCTGCCCCTGCCCATCCGCCGAACTTGGACGTAGTGTGGTGCACTACGAGGTTTGATCCGGATGGAGGCGTGAGATGAACAGTTTTCCCGGTGGTGCTCCCAAGGCCGGAGGCGCGCTCGGACCCGACGAGCGCGAAGCTTCCCTGGCCGCGCTGCGGGCAACCGCGGAGCCCGGCAAGGAACTCGACATCCTCATCGTCGGCGGCGGCATCGTCGGCGCCGGGGCCGCGCTGGACGCGGTCACCCGCGGGCTGAGCGTCGCCATCGTGGAGGCCAACGACTGGGCCGCAGGCACCTCCAGCCGGTCCTCGAAACTCATCCACGGTGGCCTGCGCTATTTGGAGATGCTCGACTTCGCCCTGGTCAAGGAGGCGCTGCACGAGCGTGGCCTGATCCTCTCGGTCCTGGCCCCGCACCTGGCCCGGCCGGTCCCGTTCCTGTATCCGCTGACCAAGCGCTTCGTCGAACGTCCCTACGTCGGCTCCGGCATCGCCCTGTACGACGCCATGTCCATCACCGGCGGGCACAGCCGCGGCGTCCCATTCCACAAGCACCTGAGCCGGCGGGGAACGCTGCGTGCCGCCCCCAGTCTGAAGAACGACGCCTTCGTCGGCTCCATCCGCTACTACGACGGCCAGGTCGACGACGCCAAGTACGTCGCGAACCTGATCCGGACCGCCGCCTACTACGGCGCGCACGCGGTGAACCAGATGGCCGTGGTGGACTTCCTCCGGGAGGGCGAGCGGGTGGTCGGCGCCAAGGTGGTCGACCACGAGGACGGCTCCAGCTTCAACATCCGCGCCAAGCAGGTCATCAACGCCACCGGGGTGTGGACCGACGAGACCCAGGCCATGGTCACGGACCGCGGCCAGCTCAAGGTCCGGGCGTCCAAGGGCATCCACCTGGTGGTGCCCCGCGACCGGTTCCAGTCCACCGTCGGGTTGATCCTGCGGACCGAGAAATCGGTGCTGTTCGTCATTCCCTGGGGCCGGCACTGGATCATCGGCACCACCGACACCGACTGGAACCTGGACAAGGCGCATCCTGCGGCCTCCAGCAAGGACATCGACTACATCCTCGAGCACGTCAACAAGGTGCTGAAGCGCCCGCTGACCCGGGAGGACGTCGAGGGCGTCTACGCCGGCCTGCGGCCCCTGCTGGCGGGGGAGAGTGACTCCACCGCCAAGCTCTCCCGGGAACACATCGTGGCGCACCCGGTACCCGGCCTCGTCGTCGTCGCCGGTGGCAAGTGGACCACCTACCGCGTGATGGCCAAGGACGCCGTGGACGAGGCTACCCGCACCATGGACGAACGCGTCCCGCCGTCCTGCACGGAGTCCATCCCGCTGCTGGGCGCCAGCGGCTTCAAGGCGGCGTGGAACAAGCGAAGCCGGATGGCCGAGGAGACCGGGGTGCACGTGGCACGGGTCGAACACCTGCTCAATCGGTACGGGTCGATGGCCCCGGAAGTCCTGGCCCTCATCGCCGAGAATCCCGAGCTTGCCGAGCCGCTGCCCGGAGCCGACGACTACCTGGGCGCCGAGGCGGTCTATGCTGCCAAGTTCGAGGGCGCCCGGCACGTGCAGGATGTCCTGACCCGACGGACCCGGATCTCGATTGAGGCCTGGGACCGCGGTGTGTCAGCCGCGCCGGTAGTCGCTAAACTCATGGGTGAAGTTCTCGGCTGGAGCGATGCGCAGCGCGAGAGCGAAATCAAGCACTACCTGGCCCGGGTGGACGCCGAACGGCTCAGCCAGGAGCAGCCGGACGACGAATCCGCCGACGCCGCACGGCTGGGTGTGGAGGACATCGTCCCGCTGCGCTGACCCGGGCGGGAACGGCCCCAGCCGGCCGGCGTGCACGAAGCCAAACCGAAGGGACAGCTCTTGGCGGAACCACTGGACCGGTACGATGCCGACCTCACGACGCCGCAGATGGTCATCCTGGAGCTGGACGCCGCCGACAAGTACGACGCCTCCGCCCAGCTGGCGCAACGGATGTTCGAGGCGGGCCGGATTTCGGACCTGGAGGGCTTCCTCTCCCACGTCAACGCCCGGGAGCACCAGATGGCCACCGGCCTGCCCGGTGGTGTGGGGTTGCCGCACGCCCGCAGCGAGTTTGTTTCCCGCACCTCGATCGCCGTAGGCATCACCAAGTACGGCAAGGCGCTCGACTTCGGCGCCGCCGACGGTCCAGCCACCGTGGTGCTGCTGATCGCGACGCCGGCGAGTTCGTTCTCCGACCACCTCGAGGTGCTCGCGACGCTGGCCCGCTCGCTGTCGAAGGAATCCTTCCGTGAGTCCCTGCGCCGGGCCTATGACCCGGAAGTCATTGCCGAGCTGATCAACTCTTCCCTGGTGTTCTTCGACCACTAAGATTGGGGCAGGCCCTTTCGTGTCGACTTCGTCGCCACGCAGGGACCCTGCTGCCCTGCTCTCGTGGCCGGCACTCTCAGGCCCGTTTCGGTCTTCTACAGGCGGACGAAGTACGGTTAAGGGGTGTTGAAAACCGCCCTCAAACCCCGCTGGATTGCCGGCCTGGTCTTTGCGCTGGTGATCTCGGGGGTCTTCGTGCTGCTGAGCCAGTGGCAGTTCGGCCGCTCCACGCGGTCCGAGGCTCCGGTTTCCACCGCCACCGAAGACCCGAAACCGTTAACCGCCGTCCTCAAACCCGGCGAGTTCTTCCCCGGTACCGCGGCAGACCAAGTGGTCACCGCCACCGGTCACTATGACCCTCAGAAGCAGGTCCTGGTCCCCGGACGGGTCAAGGACGGCGCCAAGGGGTACTGGATTGTCACCGGGTTCGCCGTCCAGGGAGCCCCCGTGCTGACGGGTGCCGGCGGGAGCCCCGAAACCTGGCTGGCCGTTGCCCGAGGCTGGGTTGCCGATCCCGCGGACGCGGCCGCGCCGCCCTCGGGCACCATCTCCCTGACCGGGCGGCTGATACCGTCCGAGGCACCCGTCCCCAACACGGACCCGGGTCCCGGCCGGGCGACCGCCGTCTCCACGGCCGAGCTGATCAACGTCTGGAATGTCAGCAGCTACCCCGGCTTCGTTGCCGCCAGCGCCGAGCGCTCCGGCGGGGCCGACGTCGCCGTTGCCGCGCCGGCGAAGGCCCTGGACATCGGTCCGCAGCCGCCGCAACAGAGCATCAATTGGCTGAACCTCTTCTACGCCGCCGAATGGGTGGTGTTTGCCGGGTTCGCCCTGTTCATCTGGTGGCGGCTGGTCAAGGACGACTACCGCCGGGACCTCGAGGACGCCCTCGACGAGCAGGAACGCGAGGAAGCCGAACGCCAGGACCCGGACACCGACACCACGTCCACCCACACCACCACCGACCCGAGAGTGCAATCATGATTGAGCCCAAACCGGCCATCGACCCGCAGCAGCCCGCCGGACCGGGACGTCCCGCCGGCAAGAAGCGCCGCTTCGGCGGAACCGAGGCCCAGATCCGCTCCGCGCTGAAGTTCTACAAGGTGCTGGCCTACCTCACCGGTTCCATGCTGCTGCTGTTGTGCGCCGAGCTGATCGCCCGCTACGTTTTCGGCCAGTACCTCTTCGCCGGCGGCACCAACGCGGTCACCGGGCAGCCGTTCGGCTTCGGGTTCGCCGACGCCGACCCGGCCGGGGTGATCGGCGGCGTCAACGTCTCGGTCACGGTGCTGATCGTGCACGGCTGGATGTACGTGGTCTACCTGATGTCCAACTTCCGCCTCTGGTCCCTGATGCGCTGGCCCTTCGGCAAAATGATCATCCTGGCCCTCGGCGGCGTCGTGCCGTTCCTCTCGTTCTTCGTGGAGAAGAAGTTCCACGCCGAGGTCGAAGCCGAACTGGCCGCCAACCCGCAGGCACCCCAGCGTTACTGAGCGCTGTGAGTTCGCGCACCCGCCGCACCGCGAATGTGCGGGGGAGCGGGGGCGCAAAGTAGGCTAGAGGGGTGACCACACCCACTGCATCCCAGACGTCCCAAAGGCCGGTCCTGGTTGTTGACTACGGTGCCCAGTACGCGCAGCTGATTGCCCGCCGCGTCCGGGAAGCGAATGTGTATTCGGAAGTCGTTCCGCATACCTACAGCACCGAGCAGCTGCTGGCCAAGAACCCTGCCGCGATCATCCTCTCCGGTGGCCCGTCCAGCGTTTACGCCGAGGGCGCCCCCGGCGTCGGCGCGGACCTGTTCGACGCCGGTGTCCCGGTCTTCGGCATCTGCTACGGCTTCCAGGCCATGGCAAACGCCCTGGGCGGCAAGGTGGCCCGCACCGGCCTGCGCGAGTACGGCGCCACGGAGACCACCGTCCTGGGTGAGGGCCGCTCCATCCTTGAAGGCATGCCGCAGCACCAGAGCACCTGGATGAGCCACGGTGACTCCGTGCACGATGCGCCGGAGGGCTTTGAGGTCCTGGCCACGACCGCCGGCGCCGACGTCGCCGCCTTCGCCAACGAGGAGAAGTGCCTCTACGGCGTGCAGTGGCACCCCGAGGTCAAGCACTCCGCCTACGGCCAGCAGGTCCTGGAGAACTTCCTCTTCAAGGGCGCCAAGCTGGAACCGAACTGGACCACCGGCAACATCCTCGAAGAGCAGGTCGCCCGCATCCGCGAGCAGGTCGGCGACGCCCGGGTCATCTGCGGCCTCTCCGGCGGCGTGGATTCCGCCGTCGCAGCCGCACTGGTCCAGCGGGCCGTCGGTGACCAGCTCACCTGTGTCTTCGTCGACCACGGCCTGCTGCGCGAAGGCGAAGCCGAACAGGTGGAGCGCGACTTCGTAGCCGCCACCGGCGTCAAGCTCTACGTCGCCAACGAACAGGAACGCTTCCAGACCGCCCTGGCCGGCGTCAGCGACCCCGAAACCAAGCGCAAGATCATCGGCCGCGAGTTCATCCGTGCCTTCGAAGAGGCCGAGCGGGCGATCATCGCGGAGGCGGCAGCGCACGGCGACAAGATCAAGTTCCTGGTCCAGGGCACGCTGTACCCGGACGTCGTCGAATCCGGCGGCGGCGAGGGTGCGGCCAACATCAAGAGCCACCACAACGTCGGCGGCCTGCCCGAGGACCTGCAGTTCGAGCTCGTCGAACCGCTGCGCGCCCTGTTCAAGGACGAGGTGCGCGCCGTGGGCGCCCAGCTCGGCCTGCCGCAGGAAATCGTCGGCCGCCAGCCCTTCCCGGGCCCCGGCCTCGGCATCCGCATCGTCGGCGAAGTCACGAAGGAACGCCTCGACCTGCTGCGCAAGGCCGACGCGATCGCCCGCGCCGAGCTGACCGCCGCCGGCCTCGACAATGAGGTCTGGCAGATGCCCGTGGTACTGCTGGCCGATGTCCGCAGCGTCGGCGTGCAGGGCGACGGCCGCACCTACGGCCACCCGATCGTCCTGCGTCCGGTCTCCTCCGAGGACGCCATGACCGCCGACTGGTCACGACTCCCGTACGACCTGCTGGCCCGGATTTCGAACCGGATCACCAACGAGGTCGACGGCGTGAACCGGGTGGTGCTGGATGTGACCAGCAAGCCGCCGGGAACCATCGAGTGGGAATAGCCTTGTGAAGGGCCGGCCTCCCCGGAGGCCGGCCCTTGGCGTTTAATCCTCCGGCCGGCGGAGAGGAATCGACCGCACTATTTTGGCCCCCGCCAGTGTTGCGGCCCCTCCCGGCGGACCGATCCGGGCTACGCTCGAAGGCATGCCGGTATGGTCCAGGGCGTTCCGCGCGAACACAGAAACCGTGAGCACAGAAAAGAAGGCAGAAGTGTCAGTTGGTCAAGGCCACCCCGAAGGCTCCGAGGAGTTCAGGAAATGGCTGTCGGGACTGAAGCCCGTCACGGGCCCCGACACGATGCTGCGCTTCACCAAGACTCCCGAGGGTTCCATCGACCTGACGCACGCCCACCCGTCGGGCCTGGCGCAGTTGATGGCCGGGCGGCGCACGCGGCTGTCCACCCTCATCCGTGACCGCCAGCAGTACGTCGTGGCGGCGCGGGCCTCGCGGAACCTGCGCTCGAAGATCTTTGAGCTGGCCAACGACCGGGGCATCGACGCGGGGTACCTCTCGGCCGGCACCGTCGTATGGACCTCGGCCGTCGGCGGGAAACCGCAGCGTGTCTCCGCTCCGGTCATGCTCACCGCCGTGTCCCTCACGGTCCGTCCCGGCGAAGACGACTACGAACTGCAACTGACCGAGCAGGCCCGGATCAATCCGGCCTTGGTCCGTCACCTGAAGAGCATCCACGGCATCGTTTTCGACGTCAACGCCGTGACGCGGATGGCCTACAGCACCGCACGCTTCGACCCGCTCCCCGTCCTGGACCGGCTCGCGACCCTGATCCAGCCGATCCACGGCGCCGAGGTGGAGCACAACCTCCTCGTCTCCACCTTCGCCGATCTCTCCGGCAACCTCGACGACCCGTGGATCAACCCGGAGAACAAGCTCGTGGCCGCCCTTGGGCGCGTCGCGGCCGGCGACTCCGTGGAGGTCCCCGAGCTCAAGGACGGCCGCTTCGCCAGCACGGATGAGCGCGACCCCGCCGATGAGCTGCTGCTCCTCGACGCGGACGCCGACCAGCAGTACGTGGTGGACGCGGTCCGCGCCGGCGACTCCCTGGTGGTCAGCGCCCCTCCGGGAACCGGGCAGACCCAGACCGCGATCAACACCATCGGCGCCCTCGTCGACGAGGGCAAAAGCGTGCTGGTAGTGGGGGACCGCCGCGCCAGCCTGGGCGAGGTCTCCGCGCAGCTCGAAGCCCTGGGCCTGGACTCGATGCTGGTGCAGCTGGCCGGGGGCACCACCCCGCTCCAGCTCAAAGGCCAGCTGGTGCGCGCGATCGTGCGCAACGAGAAGTCCCTCGAGCCGCAGTTGAAGAACCTGCACGCCACCCTGACCGAGCACCGGCACGCCCTGATGGACCACGTGGCCTCCCTGCACAACGTACGGGAGCGCTGGGGCTGCTCGCCCTACGAGGCGATGCAGTCGCTCGCGGCCCTGACCGCGATCCATCCCGCCCCGGCGACCACCGTCAGGCTCAAGCGAAGCGTCCTGGACAATATCCGCGACCGCGCGGAACTGGCCGAGCGGCTGCGGCGCGCCGCGGAACTGGGCAGCTTCAGCCGGGCATCGACCCTGAGCCCGTGGCACGGCGCCCGTCTGCTGACCCGCAAGGAAACCCAGGAAGCGCAGCAGGTGGCGCGTTCTGTCGCGGAGAAGCTGCCGCGGCTCCGCGACCGCATGAACGAGGTCGCCGAGCACGCCGAAATCCGGCTGGGGGACACCTTTGCCGAGTGGGGCGACCAGATCGACCTGCTGGTCGCCGTGCGGGGAAGCCTGGACAAATTCACGCCGGACATCTTCGACCGTCCGGTCCACGACCTCATCTCGGCCACCGCATCCTCCTCGTGGCGGCGGGAGCGCAGCATTGATATGCCCTCGATGCAGCGGTCGCGGTTGCGGCGGGTCGCGAAGGAGTACGTCCGGCCGGGCGTCCACATTGCCGACCTGCACAGTTCGCTGGTCCTGGTGCAGGAGCAGCGGGCGGCGTGGTCGGGGTACGCCACCACGCAGCGGCACCCCGCGGTGCCGTCCGGTTTGGGCGAACTGTCGGCGCTGTATCGGGAGCTGGACGCCGAGCTCAAGGACCTCGGCGAGGCCGTCAGGTACACCCGCGATGGCGGCGACGTGCAGAACACGCCGTACCCGGAGCTGCTGGACCGGCTGACCCGTCTCGTGGCGGACACCGGGACCCTCGAAACCCTGCCCGAACGCACGCTGCTGATTGAGAACATGCGCGAGCACGGCCTGGGTGAGCTGCTGGCGGACCTCGCCGAGCGTGAGGTCTCCGCGGACTCCGTCGCCGCCGAACTCGAGCTCGCCTGGTGGCAGTCCGCGCTGGAGGCGATGATCAGCGGGGACGACTACCTCGCCATGTCCGACGGCGACGCCCTCCGGCAGCTGGAGGCGGAATACCGTCTCGCGGACAACGCCCACATCGCCAGCGGCGCGGCCCGGCTGCGATGGAAGCTCGCAGAGCGTTGGCGGGCGGCGCTGGCCGAGCACCCGCGGCAAGCCGAACTCCTTCGGAGCCTGCTTAAGGACGGCCGGGTCACGCCGGCGGCGCTCACCGCCCAGTCGGCCGAACTCATCCCCATGCTCGTGCCCGTCTGGTCCATCAGTCCGTACCTGATGACCAGCCTGCTGCCCGCCGAACAGCACTTCGACGCGGTGGTGATCCTCGATGCCGAGGCGACCTCCCTGCAGGCTGTGCTCCCCGCGGTTGCGCGGTCCCGCCAGGTCATTGCCTTTGGCGACGACAGGATCGCCAGCCCGCGGACCTTTACCGTGGGTGTCGAGCGGCTGGCGGCGGGAGAGAGCTCCCACCACCGCGTCGACAGCGCCTACCAGTGCCTGGCGGCGGTGTTGCCGGTGCGCAGGCTCCGGACCGTCTACCGTGCCGTGGACGAGGATCTGGTCCGGCAGCTGAGCAAGAACTTTTACGACGGCGAACTCCGGCGGCTGCCGGAGGGGCAGTCCGCGACCGGCCTGGACCGCGCCCTCACGGTCGAGTACCTGCCGGACGGAACGGGTCTGCCGAGCGCCGACCAGGACGGCGTCGAGTCTGTCCTGGCCGAGGTGAACCGTGTCGTGGAACTCGTCTTCGATCACGCGAGGCTGCGTCCGAGGACCTCCCTCGCCGTCGTCACCGGCAGCCTGCGGCACGCCGCCCGGATCGGCGAGGCCATCCGTCTGCAGCTGCCGAACTACCCGCTCCTGGCGGGCTTCTTCACCGCGGGCACCGAATCGTTCCGCGTCGTCGACCTCGAACGTGCGCAGGGCCTGGTCCGCGACCGCGTGATCTTCTCGCCCGGGTACGGCCGCACGCCGCACGGCCGTGCGCTGCACAGCCTGGGTCCCCTGTCCGTCGACGGCGGCCGCGCCAAGTTCGCCCTGGCGATGACCCGTGCCCGGCGCTCCCTCCACGTGCTGACCTGCTTCCGGCCCGAGGATCTGGACAGCTCCCGGCTGAGCCACGGGGCCGTCGACTTCTACGAGCTGATCGACCGGGAGATTGCCGGCAACTCGGACCTGGGCAGCCCCGCCTCCCGGGCTGCCGCCAGCGAGCAGGCCCTCGGTGCCGACCCGTTGGTCACGGACCTCGGCGACAGGCTCCGCGCCCGCGGCGCCCGCGTCTGGCACCAGTACGACGGGGCCCTGGACATGGTGGCAGCCGCGGATCCACTGCACACGATTGGACAGGACGACGCCGACATCCCGCGTCCGGTGGCCATCGAGTCCGACGGAACCGAGCGTTACCGGCGGATGACCGTCCGCGAACGAAGCCGGCTCCGGCCGCAGCTGCTGGAACGCCTGGGCTGGCGTTACATGCCGCTGTGGACCATCGAGGTCTTCACCGATCCCTCCGTGTGCGCGGACCGGATTGGCGGGTACCTTGGATTGGAGAAGCCGGTGGTGTCCTCCCGGATCGGGACCGCGCCGGGCTTCTCGGACGACATGGAAAGTTTCGGGCTCGAGAGCTCCCGGGACGCGTATGCAGCCTCCGGCCAGGCGCCCACAGCCTGGGCCGCGGCGGCGCACCAGCAGGAATTTACGAGCAGTACTAAGGAGGCGGACGTGACCAGTCAGCACAGCGCCGCAAACGACAACCCGAACCAGCCGAGCGAGGCATACAAGGAACCCGCCACGGCGGCCAGCATGGATACCGACAGCGAAGCCCGGGCCGGAGTCGGCCGGAGTGCCGGCTCCCCGGATCAGGACGCGGACCGGACTGCAGCCCGTGCTTCCGGTCAGCCGTCCCGGGCCGAAGGCGCCGCTGCACACAGCGCGTCCCCGGCGGGGATTCTTCCCACCAAGGCCGCGGAGGATGATCCCCGACGCTGGGGCGACGAGCCCGGCGGGTATGACCACGACGCCTGGCTGCAGGAACAGAAGCCACCGCACTGGGGCTGACGCCAGGGGGCCGGGGCCTGCGCAGCACGGTGGGCCACAGCACGCCCGCAGCGTGACTACGGCCCGCCGGGGCCAACCAAGACGAAAAACAACTTTCCCTGCGTCGATGCGCCGGCAAGCTTTCTGGACTGCTCCGGGTCGGCCGCGACCACCATCAGCCCGTCCGTATCGCCGGCGCCGAGCCATTGCCCGGATTTGCCGCCCCGGGCGGAGGTCCAGAGCACCGGGACGCGCGCGGCGAGAATCTGCGACGTCGCCGCCTGCTCAAACCCGTTGCCGCCGGTCAGCACGATGTTGACCAGTTGACCGGGGAGACCAGCTGGATCGAGGCGGGATCAGCCATGCGCAACGGCACGGCGGCGGAACCGGGTGGGGTGCCGGTCAACAGGCCGGGTCCGACAAAGAACGATGAACTCAGCAACTGCCCCCGGCTCAACGCGACGCCCAGTTGCTGCCCCTCGGCTGTCGACGGGTCAACGGCCGCGTCAGGTAAGACCCCTGGCGGAACCTGGACGGCCATGAGATCCCCCGCGGCGAGGAGCCGCCCCGCCGGAAGGTCCCCGGCCGCGGCCCAGGCCGTGACCGTCGGCGGGGGAGCGGGAGTAAGCTGCTGGACTGCGAGCCCGGCGGCCAGGCACAGCAGAAGGGCGGCGATCAGCCTGCGGTTGCGCCCCACCCATCGACGGAGGCGACGCGGTGCGGACCTGCGGGAGGGAAGGGAGCGTCCTCCCGCGGGCCGGCCCGCAACGGGCGGGCCCCCGGCAGACCCGGGCCGGGAGAAGGGAAGCCTTGCTGGTGCCATGGCTCCACGCTAGGAGCCTGAACGCGGCGGGCTTAGCCCCGGGTCGGGCTATGTGGACAAGCTGCAGCGGGAAGCTGCAGGTGCCCTAGTTGGCGGCGGCGGTCGGAGCCGCGGCCGGGGTGGCAGCCGGTGCGGCGGGCGCCACCGAGCTGCCCTTGGAATCGCGGGAATCGGTCCGGTAGAAGCCGGAGCCCTTGAAGACGACTCCGACGCTGTTGAACTTCTTGCGCAACGTTCCCTGGCACTCCGGGCAGGTCGTCAGCGATTCATCGGAGAACGACTGCACGGTCTCGAAGGCGTGGTTGCAGTCCTTGCAAGCGTAGGCGTACGTGGGCACTGGGTTCCTCCTCTAGGACAAACGAGCAGGTCCCGTAGTGCATCCCTCCCGTCCGCTCCACGAGGGGCGGCTGGCTCGGGGAGCCAGGAGATTAGCAGTCACAGGGCCTGAGTGCTAATTCTATCACCGCGCGAACAGGCGGAAGAATACGCGGCGTCAGCGGCCGGCGCTGGTCGGAACAAGGCCCGCGGGCGTGAGCGCGGCGCCGACCTTCCTGTCGAAGACTTCGACGGGGATGGTGCCCGCGGGCAGCACTTCATCTGCGTAGACGACGCCGGCAGTCGGCACCGGGTGGCTGCCATTGTCCCCGGGGAGGGCCGAGAGGGCGGCGAGGAACTTGTCGTAGTAGCCGCCGCCCTGGCCGATCCGGTTTCCGTCGAGGTCCACCGCGGTGGCGGGAACGAAGATTCCGGCGGCCCCCGCCACGGCATCGGTGCCGAGCCGTTCACCGACCGGTTCCTGAAGCGGCGCGTACCGGCTCCGCGCGTATTCGCTCTGCGGCGTCCACACCACCCAGCTCAGTTCCAGGTCCGGCTCGCAGACGGGAAGCAACACCCTGTGCCCGGCGTCGTGCAGGGCCTCCAGCAGGGGAGAGTCGGCGGCTCCGAACCGACCCCCAGGTAGGCCGCGAAGGTGCCCGTTCCGCCGTCGGTCAGCGAAGCCGCCCACGCGGCGCCATGCACCGCCAGGCCTGCACCGGCCGCCGAACGCGCCAACGGAGTCATTGCCGCCCGACGCTGCCGATGCCGGCTGCGGATCGCTTCCTTGGTGTCCTTGTCGTGCGTGTCCATGCGGTGGCTCCTTCGCCTCGCCGGCCGGGCAAAAACGCCACGGCCGCACTGTACTGGCAATTACCTGATGTTTGCCCCCTCGGTTAGATTAGTCGGGTGAAGACACCTAACGCCTCCGTCCGCAAGGCCGTCATCCCCGCTGCGGGCCTCGGCACCCGCTTCCTTCCCGCCACCAAGGCGATGCCGAAGGAGATGCTGCCCGTCGTCGATAAGCCGGCCATCCAGTACGTGGTCGAGGAAGCCGTCAAGGTGGGCCTCAACGACGTCCTGATGATCACGGGGCGCAGCAAGCGGGCCCTTGAAGACCACTTCGACCGGGTCCCCACCCTGGAGGCGACCCTCGAAGCGAAGGGCGACACCGCCAAGCTCGAGTCCATCCAGGCCGCCAGCAACCTCGGCGACATCCACTACGTCCGCCAGGGTGACCCGATGGGCCTCGGCCACGCTGTGCTGCGTGCCAAGCAGCACGTCGGCTACGAGCCGTTCGCCGTCCTGCTCGGTGATGACCTGATCGACGCCCGCGACGAACTGCTGAGCACCATGATCGAGGTGCAGGCCAAGACCGGCGGCTCGGTCGTGGCCCTGATCGAAGTTGATCCGTCCCAGATCAGCGCCTACGGCTGCGCCGACGTCGAGGCCGTCGACGGCGAAGACTACGTGCGCATCAACCACCTCGTGGAGAAGCCCGACGTCGAAGACGCGCCCTCCAACCTGGCGATCATCGGCCGTTACGTCCTGCACCCGGCCGTCTTCGACGTGCTGGAGCGCACCGAACCCGGCCGCGGCGGCGAAATCCAGCTCACCGACGCCCTGCAGGAACTCGCCGCCGGCGAGGGTGAGGGCTACGGCGTGTACGGCGTCGTCTTCCGCGGCCGCCGCTACGACACCGGCGACAAGCTGAGCTACCTGAAGGCCTGCGTGCAGCTGGCCTGCGACAGCGAAGACCTGGGCCCGGGCCTGCGGGAGTGGCTGCCGGGCTTCACCGCCGGCCTGACGCACTAGTCCCGTGGGGGCAGCTTCACGTGGCCGGTCACGCTGGAGAGCGGCGACCTGGTCCTGCGGCCGATCCGGTGCCGTGACCGCCGCGAGTGGAGCGCCCTCCGCGCCCGGAACGAGCAGTGGCTGGCGCCCTGGGAGGCGTCCAACCCGGCCCCCGGGGGTGGCCTGCCCAACTACCGGCAGATGGTGAGTTCGCTGAAGGCCCAGGCGGCGCAGGCGACGGCCCTGCCGTTCGTGATCGCCGCCTGGACACCGGGACACCGGGAACCCGTCATAGTGGGGCAACTGACCGTTTCCTCTATTGTGTGGGGCTCAGCCATGATGGCCACGCTGGGGTACTGGGTGGACCAGGACCGGGCCGGGCAGGGCATCGCCCCCACCGCGGTGGCCATGGCCACGGACCACTGCTTCCGCACCCTCGGGCTGCACCGGATGGAAATCAACATCCGGCCGGAGAACGGTCCCAGCCTGCGGGTGGTCGAGAAACTCGGCTTCCGGGATGAGGGGTACCGGCCCCGGTACCTGCACATCAACGGCCGCTGGGCGGACCACCGCAGCTTTGCGCTGACGGCCGAGGAAGTCCCCGAGGGCCTGCTGGGCCGTTGGCTCCGGGAGGGCCCGGTACGCCAACGGGAAACGCCGTCCTGACCTGCGTTTTCGTCACGTCGGACAGTTTCTCCGGCCGCGCCGCGACACACCGCCGCTAATGCGGTCCGCCACGCCCTCAAGCTCTTACGGTTTTGAGTGTGGACTTCCCTCTCAGCAGCTCAGTGATCCTTGTCGTCGCTGTTGCGCTCTGGATCGTATGGGTGGCTCCCTACATGCTCCGGAACAGCCGCCAGCTTCGGCCGGCTGGAGACTTCCTGATGGACGCCGCGGACGTGGAACGAGCCGACCCCCAAGCCGGAAACGTCATGGCCATGACGTCACCGCAGGAGAAACCGATGACCAGTACGCAGCGCCCCGCCTCCGCCCCTTCGACGCCCGACGCGGCTGCGCCGTCGTCCGCGGCAGCGCCCTCGTCTGCGGCAGCGCCGTCGGCCGCCCCTACGTCGATGAAGTCCGCCCGGCCCGCGAGCCTTCCGGCGAACTCCGCGTTCCGCATCCGGTATGGCCGCCTGTCGCTGGCATTGCTGGCGGTGGTGTCCCTCCTGACCGGTGTCGTGTCCGGCGTGCTCCGCCTCTTCGGCCTGGGCTCTGGATGGTTGCCGGTCCTGACCCTGCTGGCGGCGGTGGCCGCCGTCGTGGTCCTTCGTTCCCTCGCTGTCCGTGACCGTCGCCGTAAGGTTGAGCGCGCGTTCCGGTCGGCCATGGCGCCGGCCCGCCCGGCCCGGCCCGCGCCTGCCGAGCAGCCCGCTGCTGCCCCTCCGATGCGCCGGCAAAGGACAGCCCCTGTTCGACGCCGAAGCCGACGCCGGGCCGGTTCGTCCCGCAGCGCTGACCGTCGCCGAGCTGCGGCAGGCTGCCTTGGCCGAGGCCGCCGCGTCCGGTGACACCTCCATCCACCAGGTCGGCGACCCCGCATCCCCCGAGGGCGCCAGTTGGGAACCGGTCCAGGTGCCCAAGCCGACCTACGTCGAGGCACCCAAGGCCGAACGTGCGGCCCCGGAACCCCTCGACCTCCCAGCCGCACCGAAGGCCGTCGGCAAGCCGTCTCTGAAGCAGGCCTCCGTGCGCGGCGCCGAGGAGGCTGCCGAGGCCAAGCCCCAGGGCAAGGGCCAGAGCGCACTGAGCAACCTCGACGACGTCCTCCAGCGGCGCCGAGCCTGAGTCCACGCAGGAGGCCCCGGATCCACCACCACGGTGAATCCGGGGCTTTCTGGCTTTTCCGGGTGAGGTTGTTGCCCGCGCCGGTGCGTCGGTTGGCGTTGCGGGCAGATACTTTGTAGCCTAAGAACGTTTGGTGACGCCGTTCCCTTTCGGGAGCGGCGTTGTCACGGGGCTATAGCTCAGTTGGTAGAGCGCTTCGTTCGCATCGAAGAGGTCAGGAGTTCGAATCTCCTTAGCTCCACATTGCCTCCCCGCCGCAGGTTCCCCGCGCGGCGCCATCATTCCCCTCCACCCTCACGCTGGCTATGCTGAGCGGACCAGTTCAGCCGCTTGATGACCAGTGAAGGATCACGCCGTGGGTGAAGCCTCGCAAAAAGCCAACCGGGCCGTTTCGGAGGCCAGCTCCGCTGCCAGAGGACCGGTACTCCGGAACCTCGCCCGGGCCGGCTACGTCTTCATCGGCCTGGTCCATATCCTGATCGGGGCCATCGCCCTCCAGATCGACCGCGGGCAGGGCGGCGAGGCCGACCAGTCCGGGGCCATCGGCTCCCTGGCGTCCAAGCCAGGCGGAGCAATCCTCTTGTGGGTGGGGTTCGCCGCCTGTGCGGCCTTGGCCCTGTGGATGGTGAGCGAGGCCGTCCTCGCCGCCCGCGCGCAGGGCGAGGCGAAGGACAAGGTCAAGGAAACGGCGTCGGCGGCCGGAAAAGCCGTCATCTTCGGCTTCCTGGCCATCACCTTTGCCGTCTTCGCCGCCGGCGGTTCCAAGAGCTCCAGCCAGTCGGCCAGCGACTTCACCGCAAAGATTCTCGGCGCACCCGCCGGCGTCCTCCTGCTGATCGTCATCGGCGCAGCGATCATCGGCGGCGGGGCCTACTACGTTTACCGGGGCGTCACCCGGAAGTTCATGGAGGACCTCAGCGTTCCCGGGAACACCCGCACCGCCGTGGAATGGCTTGGCACCATCGGGTACGCCGCCAAGGGCGTGGTGCTGGCCGTGGTCGGCATACTCATCATCGTGGCGGCGGCGACGGCGGACCCCTCCAAGTCCTCGGGCCTGGACGGCGGCCTCAAGACCCTGGGGTCCCAGCCGTTCGGCGTGGTGCTGCTCGCCGCCACCGCCGCCGGACTGGTCTGCTACGGGGTGTATTCGATGGCCCGGGCCAAGTACGGCAAGTTCTAGGATCCACCGCTTCCAGGCGCGTCGGTTCGCCGTGGGAAGTGTGGTGGCACAGCAAAGGGCGCCCCCCGTGACGGGAAGCGCCCTTGGCAGTTGTCCAGGATCAGTCCTTCTTGAAGGCGTCCTTGACCTTCTCGCCGGCCTGCTTGAGGTCGCCCTTGGCCTGGTCGGCCTGGCCCTCGGCGCGGAGGCGGTCGTTGCCCGTCGCGTCGCCGGCGGCTTCCTTACCCTTGCCGGTCATCTTCTCGGCAGCGTTCTCGATCTTGTCGCCCAGTCCCATGGTGTTTCCTCCTCTGGTTGGCGGCCGCTCGATACGGCCATATCTCTATCCTAAGCCTGCTTATGATCTATCGCGCAAGTAGGAGCGCCGCATCCGGGGCCAAGTCCCAGCCAAACCCCAGCCCCGGCCACGTGCGCCGCGAGGGTTAGTCGCCGTCTGCCGCGGCCCAGAACCAGGAAATATTCCGACCACCCAGAGCGTCGCCGAAGGGGCGGCACCCGGGGTGGGTACGGTGAGGCACAGTGGGCCTGCCTGGCCCGGAATCTTGGAGGACATGTGTCATCAGGCCGCCCCACCGAACAGAGCCCTGCCCGCCGTCGTCCTGCCCGGACGCTGGGCGTCGTCGCCGCGGGAGTCGCCGCCCTGCTGGCGGTGGCGGGCTGCGCCGGGCCCGCGGCGTCCGGTGCCGGCCTTGAGCGGCTCGCGGACACCACGCCCGCGGCCACGGGATGGCTGCACACGGACGGCGGCACCATCCGGGACTCGAACAACGCCGCGTACATCATCAAGGCGGCCTCCTGGTTCGGGCTCGAGACCCCCGACTGCGTCCCGCACGGACTCTGGGGCACCCTGACCATCGACGAAGCCCTGGCCAACATAAAATCCATGGGGTTCAACACCGTCCGGCTGCCGTTCTCCAACGAGTGCCTGGCCGCCACGACCATCAAGGGCAGCGTCAACTATTGGGCCAACCGGGCCTACAACCTGGAAGGCAAACGCCCGCTGGATGTGATGGACACGGTCATCGCCCGGGCTAAGGCCAACGGCCTGCAGGTCATCCTGGACCGGCACCGCCCCTCCTCGGCAAGCCAGTCGCCCCTCTGGTACACCGCCGCCGTCCCCGAGTCCCGGTGGATCTCGGACTGGCAGATGCTGGCGACCCGTTACAGGAACGATCCGACCGTGATCGGGGCCGACCTGCACAACGAGCCCGCGGGGTCGGCCACCTGGGGCGGACCCGCCGCGACCGACTGGCAGGCGGCGGCTACGCGGGGAGGCAACGCCGTCCTGGCCGCCAACCCGAACCTCCTGATCCTCGTCGAGGGGATCGAGAACCAGGCGACTGCGGGAGGCACCTGGTGGGGTGGCGGCCTGGCCGACGCCGGTGCGAAGCCGGTGACCCTCGCCGTGCCGCACCGGGTGGTCTACTCGCCGCACGACTACCCGGCGTCCATGTTCGCCCAGAAATGGTTCAGCGACCCCGCCTACCCGGCCAACCTTCCCGCCGTCTGGGACCGCAACTGGGGATACCTGCAAAAGCAGGGGATCGCCCCGGTGCTGCTGGGGAGTTCGGCACCGCCCTGGCCACCGCCTCCGACAAGGCCTGGATGACCTCCCTTGTCAGCTACCTCAAGACCAACGGCATGTCCTTTGCCTACTGGGCGTTCAACCCCAACTCGGCCGGGACAGGCGGTCTGGTCCAATCCGACTGGCGCACGCCGGAACGCGCCAAGCTGGATGCGCTGGCCCCGATCCTGACCAACCCCCGGGCACGTCCCCGACCCCGACGCCGACAAGCGCGCCCACGGCTCCCACTCCGGCACCGACCACCAGTCCGTCGCCGTCGCCTTCGCCGAGCGCGAGCCCGGGACCGGCCGGCGGGGATGCCCTGACGGCCACCTGGCGGTTGACCAGTTCCTGGCCCGGCGGCTACGTGGCGAACCTGGACCTTACGGCGCTGCGCGCGGTGCCGTCGTGGTCCGTGTCCTGGAACGACCCCATGGTGACCTCGGTCGCCAACTCCTGGGGGATGAAGTGCACCGTGGTCCCGAAGACGTCCGTCACCTGCACCGGCTCGGACTGGACGGCGAAGCTCGCCGCCGGGCAAAAGGTCACGGTCGGGCTGCAGGTCAACGCCGGCAAGGCGCCCGTCAACCCGGCGCTGACCATCAGGTAGCCGCGGCCCATCAGGTAGACGCGGCGGCGCTTCCGCCGTTCAGCGTTCCGGTTCCACCACGGTGATATCCAGCGGCATCCGGTGACTCCTACGGAGCCGGCCGGCCAGGACGCTCCGGGCGCCCCTGGACAGCAGCCGCGTCGGGGTGAGGTCCCGGTACGCCGCGGCATCCGACGTGACCAGCCCCAGCAGGGGCTTCGCGGCGGCCTCCGGGTCCTGACCCCAGAGTCCCACGACCACTTGCAGGGCGGAAAGGCGCTTCTCGTAGCCGGACTGGGACCGGGTGTGCCGCAGCAGGTCGGTTTCCACCAGGCCGGGGTTCATCCCGTGGACCCGCACCCCGGTGCCGCGTGTTTCCCGGCGCAGCGTCTCGGTGAACTGGCGCACCCACCGCTTGCTGGAGGCATAGGCGTTCTGTAGCGGCACCGGTCCGCCATCGCCCTGACCGTAGAGGTTGACCAGGTCGCCGTGGCCCTGACCGAGCATCACCGGCAGGGCCACCCGGGAACCGTGGAACGTGCCCAGGATGTTGGTCCGGACCACTCGCGTGAAGTCGTCCACCGGCGTGGAGGCCGTCGGCCCGTACACACCCGAGACCCCCGCGTTGTTCACCCAGATGTCCAGCCCGCCGAGGCGCAGGGCCTCGTCGCGCAGGGACTCGACGTCGGCCAGCTCCGCGGTGTCGCAGCGCAGTCCCGACGCGGTGATTCCCTCCGCCCGGAGCCGGGCGGCGGCCGCCTCGGCATCGGCGGCCGACCGGGACGCGAGGACGACGGCGGCCCCCTCGGCGCCCAGCAGCTCGGCCATCGCAAAGCCCAGGCCACGGGACGAACCGGTCACCACCGCTACCCGCCCCCGGAGGAGCCCCTGTCCGGTCTGCATGCTTCCCTCATACCCGCCAACGCCGCCGGGGGCAAGGGCCGGGGTGCGCAAAGATGGTGCCATGACCATTGCGCGCACCGTTTTGCTCTTTGCCCTGGCCGCCGTGGCCGAAATTGGCGGGGCCTGGATGATCTGGCAGGCCGTCCGCGAGGGCCGTGCCTGGTGGTGGGCCGGGATCGGAATCGTTGCCCTCGGGCTCTACGGCTTCGTCGCGACGCTTCAGCCGGACGCCCACTTCGGCCGGATCCTGGCCGCCTACGGAGGCGTCTTCGTGGCCGGGTCCCTGGCCTGGGGCATGGCGGTGGACGGATTCCGGCCGGACCGCTGGGACATCATCGGGTCGGTGGTCTGCCTGGTGGGCGTGGCCGTGATCATGTTCGCGCCCAGGGGTCCCTGAGCCCGCGCCGACGCCCCGCACCACTGTTTATCCCAAAGAAATCCGCAGGAATCCCGTTCCCCGCCGTCGCGCCGTCCCAGTCTGAGTGCCGTCCCAGTCTGAGTAATGTTTTCCCCGGTTGGCTTGGTGACAGGGCCTGCCGGACACCTCTTTGGAACTCTGGAAGGAACACCCCTTGGCAGGAGTTTTTGCGTGGCTCGGTGCCCTTGGCACTGCAGGCAAGGCAACAGCCGTGGCCGCCGTCGTCGTCACCGGCGGAGCAGGGGCGGCGATGGCCGCCACGGTCAGCGAGATCACCGCGGATCCGACGCCGGCCGTCACCGCCACGGCGACCGCTACCGACTCCCCGTCGGCGGCGCCGACCGAGACGGCCGAGCCGACGGAACCGGCCCCGGCCGCTACCGCATCCGCGGAGCCGACGGAAACGGCTGAACCGACGGAGCCCGCCCCGGCCCCCACGGCCACCGATACCCCGTCCGCGGCCCCGACCGAAACCGGCGAGGCCACGGAGCCGGCCGAGTCCACGGAAACGAAGGACAGCGAACCGGAGAAGTCCGCTCCTGCTGAACCGGGCAACAGCGCCTGGGCCCACGCGAACGCCGAAGCGCACCGTGCCGCCGGCGAGGCCAACGCCGAGCAGCACCGCGACGAGCACGCTGCCACCCCCGCCGTCCCCAGCTACGGCAACGGCCCGGCCCACGAAGCCGAGCACGCCCCGGCTCCCGCGCCGGCCCAGGCAGCGGCTCCCGCTGCCGGCCACGGGAAGTCCGGCCGCTAGCGGACCGCACACCCTAAGGGTCCGGCACCCCAAGAGCCCCGTACCGCAGCCGCGGTGCGGGGCTCTTCGCATGCCGGGATATTCTGGAAACCACGGGTTCCCTGCGCCACCCGGACTTCCACTCCCGCTTCCCACAGCGGCCGGGCCGCCCACCGTACGGTCCGCCGTCGGGCACGGGCGCCCCGAAAGGACCCCCATGAGCCTGATCCGCCTGAACGACGTCAGCGTCCGCTTCGAGAACATGCCGGTCCTCCGTGAGGTCTTCTTCCGGCTCGAGCCCGGCGACCGGGTGGGGCTGATCGGCAAGAACGGCTCCGGCAAGACCACCGTCCTGAAGCTGCTCCTGGATCAGGTCGTCCCGGACAGCGGTACGGTCAGCGTCGATCCCGGCGTCCGCGTGGGCTACTTCTCCCAGTTCTCCGAACTCAACGGCGCCTCCACCATCACGGAGGTCCTCAACGGACTGTTCGGCCCGGTGAAGGCCGTCGAGGCGGAACTGGCCGGCATTGACGCCGCCATCGCCGCCGACCCCGGCGCAGAGGAACTGGACCGCTTGATCACCCGGCAGGCCGCCCTCTTCGAGGAGATGGAACGGCTGGACGGGTGGGACTACCCGCGCCGGATCGACACCGTGCTGACCACCCTCGGCTTCGAGGACGCCCACCGGCACTGCGCCATCGACGAGCTGTCCGGCGGCTGGCGCAACCGCGCCGCGCTGGCGAAGATCCTGCTGGAAAGCCCGGACGTGTTGCTGCTGGACGAGCCGACCAACTTCCTCGACGTCGCCGGGGTGCTGTGGCTGGAGAACTGGTTCCGCGACTTCAAGGGCGCCGCCGTCATCGTCTCGCACGACCGCATGTTCCTGGACGCCGTGGTCACGCGGATCGTCGAAGTGGAGAACTACCACCTGCACGAGTATCCGGGAAATTTCGCCGAATATGTGGTCCAGAAGCAGTTTCGGCTCAAGACCCTGGAACAGCAGTTCGTCCATGAGGCCGAGCTGCTCGCCTTCGAGGCGGAGGGCATTGCCGACCGGCGCGAGGCCGCCAAGGCCGCCAGCCGCGGTCTGGAGAACAAGCTGGCCAAGATCAAGAAGTCCCGCACCCCCGGCCGGTGGACCAGATCGTCACCGAGATCTACGGCGGCCTGCACGTCAAGGACGTCCTCTGCCGGGTCGAGGGGCTGGAAAAGTCCTACGACGGCAGGACGCTGTTCACGGGCCTGGGGTTCGAGATCCGCAAGGGCCACCGGATCGCCGTCCTGGGCGCCAACGGCAGCGGCAAATCCACCCTCCTCCGGGTCCTCACCGGCGAGGAGGCCCCCGACGCCGGCACGGTCGCCTGGGCCAAGGGTCCGGGGTACGTCTCCTACAACGCCATGCTGGCGGCGCTCGACGACGGCGACACCGTCTCGCACGCCGTCAACGCCCTCCCGGACAGCCTGGCCCTGGCCGCCACCCGGAAGTCGGTCAACCGCTTCCTCGCGATGTTCCAGTTCTCCGAGGCGGACCTCAAGCAAAAGATCGGCAACCTCTCCGGCGGCCAGAAGGCCCGCGTCGCCATGGCCCAGTGCCTGCTCTCGGGGGCGTCCGTGCTGCTCCTCGACGAACCCACCAACCACCTGGACCTCTCCAGTACGCAGGTGATGGAACGGGCCCTGCTGCACTTCCCGGGTGCCGTCGTGGTGGTCAGCCACGACCGGTTCTTCACGGACAAGATCGCCACGCGGTTGCTGGTCTTCGGGGCCGACGGCGCCGCCCCCGGCCAGGTGGAGCAGCGCGCCGCCTGATCTGCGCGGCTGACGGCGGCGACTAAAATGGGGCAATGGCGGAACAACCTCCGGACCTACCTCCGGACCAACATCCGGACCAGGGACCCGATCCGTGGGAGGAATTCGACCGGCTTGGCCCGGCACGGCAGGACCGTGTGCACGGACAGCCGGGCGGCGAGCCCAACGGCTTCGGCTTCCGCACGGGGGTCCGCAGCGCGAAGGTGGCCGTCGGCTTCGCGGTGTACGCGCTGGTTCTTGGCAGCATCCTGGTGGGGGCGGGGGTGGTCTACTTCATCGGCCACCGGGAGTGGCTCTGGCTCGCGCTGATGGCGGCGATCGAGGCGGTATTCGTCCTGGCCTTTGCCCGGCTGGTGGCGCAGGCACGGCATCGACGCCCCACACCCTGAGGCAGGCCCGCTAAACCTGCTGGATTGAAGCGGGCGGCCCTAGCCGGTCCCGCGCCGCCGGTGCGGCCTCGAGCCGAGTGCCAGGTAGCCGCCGAGCGCGCCCACCCCGCCCAGCCCGGCGGTGAACAGGGCCTTGGGCCACCGTTTCCACCGGTCAGGCTGGAAGGACACGAGTTCCCCGACGGCGCCGATCAGCGCGGCGACGATCAGGCCCGCGACGATCCGGTTGCCGGTCTTCTCCGCCCGGTCCATCAGCGCCTGGAGTTCACCGGCCCGGAAGTGCACGTCCACCCCGCCGCGCTCCAGCACCTCCAGCAGCCTCCGGGCCAGTTCCGGGGCCTCGATGCCGAACCTCAGCGCCTCCCACCCGAGCTTCTTCAGCCGTTCCGCCACCGCCTCCGGGGTGAGCGAGGAGAGCACCACGCCGCGGGTGAAGGGCCCCAGCTGTTCGGTCAGCTCGAAGCCGGGGTCCAGCTGTTTGCCCAGCCCGTCGGCCATGACCAGCATCTTGACCATCAGGGCCGTCTCCCGCGGCAGGCGGAGCCGGCTGGTCCGCAGCAGGCCCGCCAGCTCGGCCAGCACCGGCACCAGCGGCACCTCCGCCAGCGGCCGGTCGGCGTAGCGGTCCAACAGCCGGCCCAGCGCCGCCTGCAGGGTGCCGTAGTCGCCGTCGGCGCCTCCGCAGAGCCGCACCACCGCGGTTGTCAGGCTCCGGGGGTCCTTGTCCACCACCGCCAGGAGTACCCGCACCAGGTTCCAGCGGGCGCCGTCGTCGATCCTGCCCACCATGCCGAAGTCGATGATGCCCAGCCGGCCGTCGGGTTCGACGAAGAAGTTTCCCGGGTGCGGGTCGGCGTGGAAGAACCCGTCCTCGAAGACCATCTTCAGCAGTACGGTGCAGGCGCGGACGGCGAGGGCCCCGGTGTCGATTCCCGCCGCCCGCAACGCGCCGACGTCGCTGATCTTGATGCCGCGCAGCCGCTCCAGGGTCAGCACCCGCGTGGTGGTGGCGTCCCAGAAGACCCGGGGGATGTGTACGCGCGGGTCGCCGGCGAAGTTCGCCGCGAACTGCTCGGCGTGGCGCGCCTCCTGCAGGTAGTCCAGTTCCGCCCGGAGGGTCTGGGCGAACTCGTCCACCAGTGCCGCGACCCGCCAGCCGGCCACGGCCGCGGATGCCTGTTCGGCGCGTTTGGCCAGTTCGGCCATGATTTCCAGGTCCTCGTTGACCTCCTCGACGACGCCGGGTCGGCGCACCTTGACCACGACGTCGGCCAGGGCGCCGCCGTCGGCCGCCCCGCCGCCGGCAGCGAGGATTGCCTCGTGGGCCTGACCAATGGAACCGGTCGCGAGCGGGGTGTCCCGCAGCCCGGCCAGCAGCTGGTCCGCGGCCAGCCCGAGCTCCTCGGCGATGACCCCGCGGATCTGTGCGGCCGGGATGGCGGGGGAGGCGTCCTGCAGGGTGGCGAGCTCCGCTGCGTAGTCCGGGGGAAGGATGTCGGTCCGGGTGGAGACGATCTGGCCGAACTTGATGAACACTGTCCCGAGTTCCTCCAGGGCCAGGCGCACCCGCTCCGGGGCAGGCATCCGGGCGCCGGGCGTGCCGGCGGGCCGGCCGGGAAGATGCAGCCGCTCCAGGTGCAGCCCGCCCGCCGCGAACCCCAGCCCGTGCCTGCCCAGGGTCTCCACGATGTGCCGGAACCGCTCCCGCCGCGCGCTCATGCGGCCAGAGTACACGGGGGCGCGGGACACGGGGCGGTAGGGACGGCTCTCCCGTCAGAGGCACCGGCGTCAGCGGGCTCCGGTCAGAGCCAGCCCTTCCGCTTGAAGATGGCGTACATCAGCGTCGCCGTGGCGGCCATCAGACCTATCGCCATCGGATACCCGAACGCCCAGTGCAACTCCGGCATGTTCTCGAAGTTCATGCCGTACACCCCGGCCACGAAGGACGGGGCGAAGAAGATCGCGGCCCAGGAGGAGATCTTCTTGACCTGCTCGTTCTGTTCGGCGCTCGCCTCGTTCTGGCGGTTGGCGGTCAGCGTGCCGTCCAGGGTCAGCGCGTTCTGCAGCAGGTCCCGGAAGGAGTCCGCGCGGGAGATCAGCCGCTCCACGTGGTCCTCGACGTCGCGGAGGTTGTGCTGCAGTTCCGAATCCACGCGGTACTTCTCGAAGCCGCTGCGCAGGTGCTGCATCATGGCCGGCAACGGGTGGATGGCCCGCTGGAAGTGGATCACCTCGCGGGCGAGCTCATAGATGCGCCGGGAGACCAGGGGGTCGCCACTGAAGAGCTGGTCCTCGATCTCGTCGATGTCGTTTTCCAGCCCGGCAACCACGGGCCCGTAGTCGTCCACCACCTGGTCCATCAGGGCGTAGAGCACGGCCTCGGGACCGTGGCAGAGCAGGTCCGGGCGCAGTTCCAGGCGGCGCCGCACCTGGCCGACGCCGGCGGTCTCGGCGTGCCGCACCGTCACCACGAAGTTGCGGCCGGTGAAGACGTGCAGTTCGCCGAACTCCACGGTCTCGGAGTCGTCCAGGTAGCGGGCGGGCCGGAGCACGGTGAAGAGGTTGTCGTCGTAGCGCTCCAGCTTGGGGCGCTGGTGGGCGGAGACGGCGTCCTCCACGGCGAGGCCGTGGAGCCCGAATTCGGCGGCGACGGCGGCCATTTCCTCGGTGGTGGGACGGTACAGGCCGATCCACGCCATGCCGCCGTGGCGGTTCAGGGTCTCAAAGGTCTGTTCCAGGCTCTCGGGTTCGGCCCGGCGGACGCCGTCCACGTAGACGGCGTTGTCGATGATAGTCACCGGGCCATTATCCAGCGTCGGTGCCGTCACCGGGCGCAACGGCCCGGCGCGCTGGCCGCGCAGCGGTTCCGGCGGCGCCCTGGGCCAGCCGGCTGATCAGCGGCTCGGTGCGGTAGGGGATGTGGGTGTGCAGGGCGAGCACCGTCTCGGTCCGGATGACGCCCTTGATCCGGAGGATGGAGCGCAGGGCCGTCTGGAGATTGTGCGTGTCCGTGGCGACCAGCCGGCACCAGACGTCGCCCCGGCCCGAGATTTCGTGCACCTCCAGGACCTGGGGGATGAGGCGCAGCGCGGCGACCACGCCGTCGAGCTCCCGGTGGTTCACTTCGATCGTGACGAACGCGACGACGTCGTATCCCACCGCTTCCAGGTCGATCTCGCGGCCACCGTCGTGCAGGATCCCCGAACGCAGCATCCGCCGGACCCTGGTCTGCGCCGTGTTCCGCGCGATGCCCAGGGCGTCGCTGAGTTCACCGATCTGGACCCGGGGATCTTTGACCAGTTCCAGCAGGATCCGCAGATCGGTGGGGTCGAGGCTGTTCAAATCATCACTCCGGTTCATCCGCGCGGGGCATCATTGATGGTTTTGATCAATTTTGGCATGAAAAGAGATGTGAACGCTCATGAGTGCCGCATTCTGGAGGCATCCATTTCTTTACCGGGTCCGCGGCCTCCCCACCGGGAACACGCGCGGCACCCCGATGTGCAGGGACACCGTCATGACCGTCTTCAGTGAACTCCGCATGCGCCCGGCCACCGCCGCCCGCTGGGGTTGGGATGCCTCCGTCACCGCCCGGCTGGTGATGGCCGGCGTCGTCATCTTCACGCTCCTCGTCGGAGCCAATCTCGCGACCCCGCTCTACCCGCTGCTGCAGGCCCGGCTGGGCATCTCGGCGCTGGACGTGACCGTGGCGTTCTCCGCCTACGTCCTGGCCCTCGTGGCCACCCTGATCCTTGCGGGGCACTGGTCCGATCACATCGGCCGGCGTGCGGCCCTGGTGCTGGCCGTCCTGACCGGCCTGGCCGGCGGGCTGGTCTTTGCCTCGGCCGACAGCCTGGCGGCGCTCTGCGCGGGCCGCGCCCTGCAGGGCGCGGCGGTGGCGCTGGCCACCGGTGCGAGCTCCGCGGCGCTGCGTGAACTGCTGCCCAGCCGGCCCGAATGGGCCTCCCGGTTCACGCTGCTCGCCTCGGCCGGCGGGGTGGCGGCCGGGCCGGCGATCGGCGGGCTGCTCTCGGTGTTCCCGGGTCCGACGTCGACGCCGTATTACCTGCACTCGCTGGTCCTGGCGGCGCTGCTGGTCCCGCTGTACCTGCTCAAAGCCCGCCCGGCGATCACCTCCACCGCCGGGCAGCAGCCGCTGAAGGTCCTCGCCCCGCGCCGGCCCTCCGTCTCCAGCGAGGCACGGGGCGCCTTCTGGATCGCCTCGTCGGTGGGCTTCCTCAGCTTCGCCGTGTTCGGTTTCTGCCTCTCCCTGGCCCCGGGCTACTTCGCGCAGATCGTCCACGCCGACTCGCGGCCGCTGATCGGTGTGCTGGCCGGGCTCACCCTCGCCGCGTCCGCCCTGAGCCAGCTGCTGGCCGTGCGGGGACGCTTCGTGGTGCCGGTGGGGCTCGTGCTGCTCTCCGTGTCGGTGCTGTTGATCGCCGCCGCTGCCGCCTGGAGCAGCCCCTGGCTGCTGGTCGCGGCCAGCGTCACCGCGGGCCTGGGCCAGGGCGTGGCGTTCCGGACCGTCTTCAACACCGTCGCCGGCAAGGTCGAGGCGGCCCGCCACGCTCAGATCATCAGCACGGTGTACGTGATCACCTACCTCGGCAGCGCCTTCCCGGTGATCGGCCTCGGCCTGGCCGCCGGCGCCGTCGGGCTGCAGACCGCGGTGGCCGGCTTCGTGGTGCTCTGTGCCGCGCTGGGCCTGGTCCTCGCGGCGGTGTCGCTGCGGCAGGCGCTGCGCGCCTAGTCCCTCGAAGCCCGCGGGCTTCGACGGTCCCGCGCCTCAGTCCGGCAGCGGCCCGTGGTTGCCCTGGATGTGGTCGAAGACCAGCGTGGTTTCCGTGTGGCCCACCACCGGGTCCGTGGCCAGGTTGTCCAGCACCCAGTCGCGCAGGTCCTCGGTGGTGGCCACGGCAATGTGCAGCAGGTAGTCCACCGAGCCAGAGGTGTGGAAGGTCGACAGCACGGCGGGCAGCTTGGGCACGCGCGCGGTGAACCGGTCGATTTGTTCGCGGTCGTGGGCCCGCAGGCGCACGGCGATCAGGGCCTGCACGGACCGGCCGACGGCGGGGAGGCTGAGCTTGGCCTCAAAGCCCTGGATGATGCCACGGTCGGAGAGCGCCCGGGTGCGCATCAGGGCGGTGGAGGGCGCGATGCCCACCAGCTCGGCCAGCTGCTTGTTGGAGATGCGGGCGTCCGCCACCAGCGCCGCCAGCAGACGCTCGTCGATCGCGTCCAGCGGTTCGCCGGCCCCCGCTCCGGTCCGAACATTCTTCGCGGCACTGCTCACGGGTCCTCCTCGATCTGGTTTAGGTTCATCATAGGCGGCCATATCCGCCGGTTCCATTCGAAACACCTGTCTCCTTCCGAATATCTGCCGGATACTTTCCCTATTCAATGGCGAATATTCACAAGGAGAATCGTGCTTTCCTTCGACTCCCAGGCCGTCCACGCCGGCCGTCAGGGCCTCACGGACCAGGGCCTGCATGCCGTCCCGATTGACCTGTCCACCACCGCCCCGCTTCCCTCCGTCCACGACGGCGGCCTCGCGTACGAGCAGCTGGCCACGGGCGGCACCCCGGAGGAAGGCCAAAGCACGGTCTATCAGCGGCTCTGGAATCCGACGGTGGCACGCTTTGAAGAGGGCGTGGCCCTCCTCGAGGCGATGCCCGAGGCCGTGGGCTTCGCCAGCGGCATGGCGGCGCTGAGTGCCGCACTGCTGGCCCTCGTGGCGACGGGCCGCAAGCACGTCGTCGCCGTCCGGCCGCTCTACGGCGGCAGCGACCACCTGCTGGCCACCGGCGCGCTGGGCACCGAGGTCACCTTCACCACGGCCGACGGCGTGCGCGGTGCGCTGCGGCCGGACACCGGCCTGGTCATCCTGGAGACACCGGCGAACCCCAGCCTGGACCTGGTGGACATCGCCGCCGTCGTGGCCGCCGCCGACGGAGTCCCGGTGCTGGTCGACAACACCTTCGCCACCCCGGTGCTGCAGCAGCCGGCACGCCACGGGGCGGCCATGGTGCTGCACAGTGCCACCAAATTCATCGGCGGCCACGGGGACGCGATGGGCGGGGTCATCGCGGCCGACGGCGAGTGGGCCGCCCGGCTGCGGCGGGTGCGGGCCATCACCGGCGGCATCCTGACGCCCTGGCCGGCCTACCTCCTGCACCGCGGACTGGCCACACTTCCGGTCCGGGTCCGGGCCCAGCAGGCCGGCGCGCACAAGGTGGCCGTCGCCCTGGCTGGCCATGGGCTGGTCCGCCGCGTCTTCTACCCGGGACTGCCGGACTGCGATCCGCAGGGGCTGGTGGGAACCCAGATGGCCGGACCGGGATCGCTGCTGGCCTTCGAGCTGGGCAGCGCGGACCATGCCGAGCGGCTTCCGGGCGCCGTCCGGCTGCTCACCCACGCGGTCTCCCTGGGCGGCATCGACTCCCTTATCCAGCATCCCGCCGGCTTGACACACCGGCCCGTTGCGGCCGAGGCGAGGCCACACGCCGAGCTGTTGCGGGTCTCGGTGGGCCTCGAGGACCCGGCGGACATCATCGCGGACCTGGTCCAGGCCCTGGAAGCCACGCGCTAGGCCTGCGCGGCGCCGGGCACCCCGGCCGGATGGACGACGGCGGTGACGGCCGCCGTCGTCGCCGCCAGTGCCATCACCCCCAGGGCCAGCGCCGTCCAGCCCAGCGACTGGAACAGCAGGCCCCCGCCCAGCCCAGGACGCTGGAGCCCAGGTAATACGCGAGGTTGTAGAGCGACGCGGCCTGGGCCCGGCCGCCGCTGGCGATCACCCCGGTCCAGCCGGAGCCGATGCTGTGGGCGGCGAAGAAACCGCCGGTGAAGATCAGGAGCCCGGCCAGGATCAGGACAAGCTGGGCGGTAAGCGTCAAGGCCAGGCCGCCCACCATCAGCACCGTGCCGGCGATCAGGACGTTCCGCCGGCCATGCCTCGCCGTCAGCCCGGCGGCCCAACGGGCCGAGACCGTGCCCGAGAGATAGGCCAGGAAGATCAGGCTGATCAGGGTGGCCGGCAGGCCGAACGGTGCGGCGGAGAGCCGGAAACCCAGATAGTTGTAGACGGCCACGAAGCCGCCCATCAGCAGGAAGGCCTGCAGGTAGATGGCCAGCAGTCGGGGGTTCCGGCTGTGGCGTCCCAGGGTGGCCAGCGCGCCGCGCAAGCCCCCGGCGGGGGATGGGGTGAAGTTCCGGGCCGGCGGGACTAGGACCAGGAACAGGACCGCCGCCACCGCGGCCATGGCGGAGACGCACAGGACGGCGGCGCGCCAGCCCCAGAGTTCGCCGACGGGTCCGGCGAGCAACCGGCCGGCCAGCCCGCCCAGGGTGGTGCCGGCAACGTAGGTCCCGGCGGCCAGTGCGGCCTGGGCCTTCGTGATCTCCTCATTCAGGTAGGCCACCGCGATCGCCGGAATCCCGCCGAGTGCCATACCCTCCAGTGCCCGCAGGGCGAGCAGCACCGGGAATGTCGGCGCCAGCGGCGCCAGCAGGCCGAACACGGTTGCCGCCGAGATCGCCCAGGCCATGGCCCGGACCCGTCCCACCCGGTCCGCAATAAAGGACCACGGCAGGACCGTGAGGGCCAGCCCGACCGTGGCGAGGGAGATCGTCAGGGCGGCCTCCGCCGCGGTGACCTGCATCCCGCGCGCAATCAGCGGCAGGACGGCCTGGGTGGAGTACAGCTGCGCGAACGTGGCGACGCCGGCGAAGGCCAGGCCGGCGAGGATCCTGCGGTACCCCGCGGAGCCCTTGCGGTGGCCGGCCCACGCTGCCTGGGGTTCCCGGTGCCCGTTGTGCCCCGGGACTTCAGTGCCGGGGACGGGCGGAACCGTGGGGGAGGGCCGGCCGGTGGCGGGGCTGGAGACGGGGTGGCGGGGCATCTGCCCAGCGTAGACGTCGGCCGGGTATGCTTCCAATGCATCATTGCCATCAGATTCATAGCCACAAAGGAACACTTCTCCCGGCCCGTCGGGAGGTCCAGTGCCGAGGAGGTCCCGCGTGGATGTGGAGCACAAACACCTTGTCCAGCTGCTGCCGCTGCTGCCGGTCCTGGCCGAGCTGGGCCGGACCCGGCACGTCACCGCGGCGGCCGAGGCCCTGGGCGTGCCGCAATCCACGGTCAGCCGCGGCATAGCGCGGGCAGGCCGCCTCATCGGTACGGAACTGCTGCTCCGTGACGGCCGGGGTGTCCGGCTCACCCCTGCGGCGGAGGCGCTGCTGCCGCACATCGAGGCGGCCCTTTCCCAGTTTCAAGCGGGACTGGACGTGGTCCGGCACGAATCGGAGGTGGTCCGCGGCAGGATCGCGGTGTCCTTTCAGCACACCTTCGGCGAGGCGATGCTGCCCCTGCTGATCAGCGCCTTCCACCGGCGGCACCCGCAGCCGGCCTTCCAGCTCAGCCAGGGCTCCCGCGACGGATGCCTGGCCGAGCTTGCCGCGGGCGAGGCGGACCTGGCGTTGACCGCCCCCGTCGCCGCCCCCACCCGGGGAATTTCCTCCGCCGCCCTCTACCGTGAACCGCTGCGGTTGGTGGTCCACCACAGTCACCGTCTGGCGGGCCGGGCAAGCGTGCCGCTGGCCGAAGTGCGGGCCGAACCGTTCGTGGCGATGGGCTCCGGGTACGGGCTGCGCTCCCTCTCCGATGCCCTGTTCCGGGAGGCCGGGTTCCGGCCGCGGATTGCCTTCGAAAGCCAGGACTCCCATACGGCCCGGGGCCTGGTCTCGGCCGGGCTGGGCGTCAGCATCCTTCCGCCGGCGGGGCCGTCCCTGGACCGGCACCAGCCCGGGCAGCCGCCGGAACTGGGCTGGGTGGAGCTGGCGCTGGAGTCGGACCTGGCCTTCCGTGAGATCGGCCTCGCCTGGCGGGAACAGCGCGGCGGGGCCGACGCCGAACCGGACCCGGTACGGCTGTTCCGGGAGCTGGTGCTCAGCGAGGGCCCCTCCCTGCTGGCAGGCTTCGTCCGTGGCCGCTCCGGGCACTGACTGGTCGTCTCCGGCGGCCGGTGCGCTGCGCCGGCGCGTTAAGCCCGGCTAGCCCAGGAGTCGTGCCAGCACCCCGGCGACCGGCCCGGGCTGCGCCTCCCGCCATCCGGTGCCCGCCCAGAGGTTCAGCCGTTCCGGATCGCCGGCGGCGGCTGCGGCGGCCCGCAGCGGGGCCGTCAGGTGATGGACCGCGGGGTAGGCTTCCGGCGCGTCGGGGTGTGCGGCGACGAACTCGTTCACCAGGGCCCGGGCGGAGCGTCCCGTGAACGCCCGGGTCATGGCCGTTCCGGTGAAGCGCGGGTTGGCCAGTGCGTCCTTGTGCAGCTGGCGGGTTCCGCTTTCCGCGGTGCGCAGCAGGGCCGTCCCTACCTGTGCGGCGCCGGCCCCCGCGGCGAGGACGCCGGCCACGCCGGACGCGTCCATGATGCCGCCAGCAGCCACCAGGGGGAGTCCGACGGCGGCGTGGACGGCCCGCACCAGGTCCGCCGTCGTTCCCTCCGCAGGCCCGGCCGATCCCGGCAGGAAGGCCCCGCTGTGCCCGCCAGCGCAGGAGTGCTGCACCACCACGGCGTCCACGCCGCGTTCCTCCGCAAGCCTCGCCTCGGCCACCCCGGTCACCGTGGCCAGGACCAGGGAACCTTTCTGCTGCAGGCGACGCACCGTGTCCGTCCCGGGCAGGCCGAAGGTGAAGCTGACCAGTTCCACGGGGTCGGCAAGCAGCAGCTCGATCTTCTCCTGCCAGCTGTCGTCATCGTCCAGCCGCGGCGCCGGGAGCTCAATGCCGTAGCGCTCCGCCTCGGGGATCAGCTCCTGGCGGTACGCCTCCAGCGCCGCCATCACGGCGGGGCCCGGCGGCAGCTGGGCCGGGTCGGGGACGAAGACGTTCATCCCGAACCTGGCGCCCGTGGCGCGCACGGAGCGGATCTCGGCCGCCATGGCGGCGGGGTCCTTGTAGCCGGCGGCGAGGAAGCCCAGCCCGCCGGCCTGGTGCACGGCGGTGACGAACGACGGCGTCGACGTCCCGCCCGCCATCGGCGCTGCGAAGACGCTGGTGCCAAACATCGGGTGCGGCATGGGTGCTATCGGGTGCGGCATGGGTACTCCTGACGGGATTTTCGGCGGCCGTTGTCAGTAGGCTTGTCCGGTGACCCATTCTGACACTCCCTCCGTTTCCCCGGCCGCCGTCCCGAGCCCGGGCGGGGCCGTGATCGGCCTGGACATCGGCGGGACGAAGACCCGTGGTGTCCGCTTCGAAGCCGGCGTGCCCGTGGCCGACGAGTCCGTCGGCAGCGCCAACGTCCAAAACGTCACTCCCGAGGAAGCGGCCAGGAACCTGGCGGAGCTGTTTGCGCGGATCGGCGGCGGCACGATCGCCCGCGTCTATGCCGGCGCCGGCGGCATCGACACGGACGAGGACGCCGCCGCGCTCGCCGCGCTGATCGCCCCGCAAGCCCCGGGTGCCCGGGTCACCGTGGTGCATGATTCCCGGTTGTTGCTGGCGGCCGGGGGAGCCGCCACAGGAGTGGCCGTCATCGCCGGCACCGGTTCGGCCGCCTGGGGGCGCAACGAGGACGGCGCCGAGGCGCGGGCCGGAGGCTGGGGTTACCTGCTCGGCGACGAGGGCAGCGGCTATTGGCTGGGCCGGGAAGCTGTCCGGCACAGCCTGCGCCGGATGAACCAGGGACTGGAACCCGACGAACTGACCCGGGCGCTACTGTCCTCCTGCGGCACGGACCACCCCAACAAGCTCATTGCCCTCTTCCACTCGCCGGCCACCGGCCGGCGCTTCTGGGCCCAGCAGGCGCGTCTGGTGGTCGAGGCCGCCGACGCCGGACACCCCGCCAGCCAGGCTCTGATCGGACAGGCCGGGCGCGACCTGGCCGACCTTGCCGCGCAGACCCTCCGGCAGCTCGGCATCGCCGGGCCGGTGATCCTGGGCAGCGGCCTCGGTATGAACGTGGTGCGCCTGCAGGATGCGTTCCGCGCCACGCTCGCCGCCGAGGGCATCACCGATGTCCGGGTGCTGCAGCAGGAGCCGGTGTTCGGGGTCCTGCAGCTCGTCGCCGAACAGGACTGAGCCGGCCTACCCGGGCCCGGCGGGCCACCCCTCCGTCGTCGTTAGAGCCGCCGGCGCGGACGCAACGGAACCCCGGGCAGCGGCGGCGCGGGGATCCGCCCGGCTTCCGGGCCGGCGTCGGGCCCGTGGCCGGGCACCAGCCCGAAGCGGGCCGACGCGGCGTCCGCGTCCGTGATTCCGGCCTGCGCCTCCCAGTCCGCCCTCGCCTTGGCCACCTCCTCGTGGCTGCGGCCGACGAAGTTCCACCACATCAGCAGTTCCTCCTCGAACGGTTCCCCGCCGAGCAGCACGAACCGGGTCCCGGGAGCGGCCACCAGTTTCAGTCGGTCCCGGCCGGTGCCGAGGTAGCCCAGCGGTCCCGGCGGCACCTGCTGGCCGTCCAGTTCCACGCTGCCGTCGAGCACCAGGACGGCGTGCTCGAAGTCCGGGTCCAGGGGCAGGTCCAGCGGCCCGTCGCAACTGATGTCGGCCCCAAGGATCGGCGTGAAGGTGGTGGCGGGCGACGTCGTCCCGGCCAGGCTTCCCACCATGACCGTCGCCGCGAAGCCCTCGCCGCGGACCACGGGCAGGTCCCGGTGCTGTTCGAACGCCGGGGCGCGGTGCCGGTCGCTGTCCGGGAGCGCCACCCACAGCTGCAGGCCGCGCTGCAGCGGCATTTCGGCATCTGGGCCGCCGGGCAGCACCGCGAACTCGGAGTGGGAGACGCCCCGGCCGGCGGTCATGATGTTGAGCTCCCCGGGCCGCACAATCACGTCGCTGCCCACGCTGTCGCGGTGCCGGATGGTTCCCGCCAGCGGCCACGTGACGGTCTGCAGGCCCGTGTGCGGGTGCGGAAGAACGGACATCGCGACCCGGTCGGGGCCGAAGCTGTCCAGGAAGCACCACGCGCCCACGGTCGGCAGGCCGCGCTGCGGGAGGGTGCGGGAGACGTTCATGGCCCGGACCCCGCCGAGCGGGACCTCGCGGGCCGGCCAGAGCTGGAGGCACGGACCGCTGGCGGTTCCAGCCACGCTGTGCGCGGCGGGGCAGACTTCTTCGGGCGGCAGGACTTCGAGGTTGGTCACCCTCAAACTCTAGGGCCCGGCCGCTGGATCCGGCAGGGCCGGCGGTGCGCGGTTACGCTGGGACGATGACCCTGCCATTCGACACCCGCCCGGCCGCCTACGGCGTCGTCATCCGCGACGACAGCCTCCTCCTCGCGTACTGGAAGCAGGGCGGCCGCGAGGGCTGGACGCTGCCCGGCGGGGGACTGGACCTGGCCGAACACCCCGTGGACGGCTGCCGGCGGGAGATCTTCGAAGAGACCGGCTACGACGCCGCTGTCGGCGCCCTGCTTGGCGTCGACGTCGGGTACTGGCCCGCCGAGTCCCGGCTCGACGGCGGCCACCGGGACTTCCAGTCCCTCCGGCTCGTCTACGAAGCGGAGATCACCGGGGGAGAGTTGCGCCATGAGGTCGGCGGCAGCACCACGCACGCGGCATGGATCCCGCTGGCCGAGGTAGCAGGACTGAACCGGGTCTCGCTGGTGGACGTGGCGTTGAGGCTCTACCGGGAACGGCCGCTGGACGGCAGACTCTCCCCGAACGGACCCTAGCCAGCGGCCGCGGGGGCGGCTACCCTGAAGACACCGCGCCGTGAACGGCAGCGGGGAAATGCGAAAGTTACTGCGGGGGAGGTGAACGTGATGATTGCAACGGACCAGTGCGCGCAGCGCACCATCAGCAGCCACAGCACACGTTCTGCCCCGGCCGTCCGCGCTTCCTGACCCGACCCCGGCACCCCCTGCCGGGCGGGTATCCACCGGTCCATTCCGACCGCAGCGGGCGACATGTCCCGGGGCCCAGTACAAAGGGTTCCCATTGAACGCTCATTTGAACGCGCACTCTGCACCATCTCTTCACCACCACCACGGCCTCCAGGGCCCGGAAGCGTACGGTTTCACCGATTCTGTCCGGGACCTGTTTGCCGGCCATCCCGTGTCCGGAGGAACCGGTGCCGGCCGCGTGGCCCGCGTCGACCGCACCCGCGTCGTGGTCGCCGCCCACGACGGTCCGCTCCACCTCCCTTATCCCCGCCACCGCGGCCTGCCCGCCACCGGCGACTGGGTGTGGCTCGGCCCCGACAGCGCGGGGGAGACGGTCATCATCGACGTCCTGCCCCGCCGGACCGCCCTGACCCGCAAACAGGCCTTCGACGCCTCCTCGGAGGCCCAGGTGCTTGGCGCCAACATGGACCTCGTAGGGGTGGTGGTGCCGGTGGACCGGCCCCTCACCCATAACCGCCTGGAGCGCACCCTTGTGGCCGCCTGGGATTCCGGCGCCACACCCCTGGTGGTCATCACGAAGGCGGACCTGGCGGGCGTGGCGGACGACGTCGTCGCCACCGTCCTCCACCAGGCCGCCGGCGCCGCGGTGGTCACCACGTCAGCGCAGCAGGGCGACGGGCTCGAGGAACTGCTCGCACACCTGACCCCGGGAGGCACCATCATGCTGCTGGGACCCTCCGGAGCCGGGAAGTCCACGCTGATCAATGCGCTCGCCGGGGCCGACGTCCAGGACACCGGCCCCGTCCGGGCCGGTGACGGCAAGGGCCGCCACACCACCACCGTCCGCGAGCTGGTGCCGCTGCCGGGCGGCGCCGTCCTGATGGATACCCCGGGGGTGCGCGGCTTCGGTCTGTACGACGCCGAGGACGGCATGGGAGAGATGTTCGGTGACCTCGAGGAGCTGTTTGCCGCCTGCCGGTTCGCCGACTGCGCCCACGACCGCGAACCGGGCTGCGCCGTTCAGTCGGCGCTCGCCGACGGCACCCTGGAGGCCCGCCGCTGGACCAGCTACCAGAAGATGGAGCGCGAGCTCGCCGCCCTGGGCCGCCGGCACGACGCGGCCGCGCGCCGGGCCTACCAGCGGGAATGGTACCAGAAAGTGTCCGCGGCCAGCCGCGGCCAGCGGGCGGCGGAACGCCTGGGTGAGGGGTACGGGGCCAAACGGGCGGCGGAACGCCTGGGTGAGGGGTACGGGGCCAAACGGGCCGCCGGCTCCGGGGAACCCGGCAGCGGCAGGGGCGCCAGCAGGGGTAACAAGGCCGGGCGGCGCGGCCGCTAACGGAAAGTTACGCCCATCCGTCCGGTCGACGGTGCCGAAGTCTCCGCGGGGAGAGTTTCGCTCTCCCCGCGGAGGCGGTCCGCCGTCGCTGCGGGAGACGCGGGCGCCGTGGGACGGTTTGATCACTTTTTCGACTCGTTTGATCAACCTGTCTGCGGCGCCCGTTACGCTGGGCTCCTACTCGCTTTACAGTAAAAAATAAGCATGCATATGATCAGTTGGCTGGACCGTCCCATGTTGCCGCCAACAGTTAGGTAAGCCCGTAATGGCAGAGGCCATGATCGAGTTCCAGAGCGTCACGAAGACGTACCAGGGTGGCCAGGCCGCCGTCGACGATCTGAGCATGTCCATCGACAAGGGCGCGATCACGGTTTTCGTCGGCCCGTCCGGTTGCGGTAAGACCACCTCCCTGCGGATGATCAACCGGATGGTGGAACCGACGTCGGGCACCCTGACCGTGGACGGCCGGGACGTCACCAGCGTCCCCGCACCCCAGCTGCGCCGCTCCATGGGCTACGTCATGCAGTCCTCCGGCCTCATGCCGCACCGCACAGTCCTGGACAACATCGCCACCGTCCCGCGGCTCAACGGCGTCTCCAAGGCCGAATCCCGCAAGCGCGCCGAGGAGCTGCTCGACGTCGTCGGGCTCGCCTCCACCCTCGGGAAGCGCTACCCCTCCCAGCTCTCCGGCGGCCAGCAGCAGCGCGTCGGCGTGGCCCGGGCGCTCGCCGCGGACCCGCCCGTGCTGCTCATGGACGAGCCGTTCAGCGCCGTGGACCCCCTGGTCCGCGACGAGCTGCAAAAGGAACTCCTGCGCCTGCAGCGGGACCTCGCCAAGACCATCGTGTTCGTCACCCACGACATCGACGAGGCCACCGTCCTGGGGGACAAGGTTGCCGTCTTCGCTACCGGTGGAAAGCTCGCCCAGTACGCCGCGCCGGAGGAAATCCTGCGCGCTCCCGCGAATGAGTTCGTGGCGGCCTTCGTGGGCCGGGACCGCGGCTTCCGGCACCTGGCCTTCAGCCCGTCCGACGGCGTCCGCATCCACGCAGCGCAGACCGTCCGGCTCCACGAGCTCGGCACCGGCAACGGGGCCGGAGACTGGCAGCTGGTGGTCGATGACGAGGGCCGTCCCCTGGGCTGGAGCGGTCCCGGGGCAGGAGCGGCCACCGTCCCCGGCGGCTCCCTCTTCCGCAAGGGCGAGACCCTCCGCCGCGCCCTGGATGCGGCGCTGTCCTCGCCCTCGGGCCTGGGAGTCGCCGTCGACGACGACGGCCGCGTCGCCGGGATTCTCAAGGCCGACGAGGTGCTCGCCATCATCGACGCGGACCGGCGGGCCAGGCAGGGACGACTCTGATGGAATGGTTCCTGGCCAACAGCGGAACCGTCTTCACCCTCGCGGGCCAGCACCTGGTCCTCGCGGTGATTCCGATGGTCCTGGGCCTGCTGATCGCGATCCCGCTCGCCCAGCTGGCGCGACGCAGCAGCACCCTCCGAGCCGTGGTCCTCACGGCCTCGTCCCTGCTCTACACCATTCCCTCCCTCGCGCTGTTCATCATCCTGCCCACCGTGATCGGCACCCGGATCCTGGACCCCCTCAACGTGGTCGTCGCGCTGACCATCTATGCGGTGGCGCTCCTGGTCCGTGCCGCCCTCGACGCCTTCGATTCGGTGGACGATGACCTGCAGCAGGCCGCCGTCGCCATGGGCTTCAGGCCGCTGGCCCGCTTCCTGCAGATCGACCTGCCGCTGTCCCTGCCCGTGATGTTCGCCGGCCTCCGGGTGGTCTCGGTCAGTAACATCTCGCTGGTCAGCGTCGCGGCGCTGCTGGGCATCGGAAACCTCGGCATGCTGTTCACCTCCGGACTGCAGCGCGACTTCGTCACCGAGGTGATGGTGGGCATCATCGCCATCCTGATCCTCGCCCTCGTGATGGACGCAATCCTCGTGGTCCTCGAACGCCTCCTGACCCCGTGGGCCCGCGCCGCGGGCGCCACCCCGGCCGGCTCGGAGCGGGCCACCCGCGGCAGCGCGGCCACCGTGGAGGCCGGCGCATGAGCAACGTCTTCTCCGATACTTTCGCCTGGCTGGCCGACCCGGACCACTGGTCCGGCAGCACCGGGATACCCGTACGCCTGGCCGAGCACCTGCAGTACACCGGCCTGGTCATGCTGATCGCCGTGGCCATCGCCGTGCCGGTGGGCCTGTACGTCGGACACACCGGCCGCGGCCGGGTGGCCGTCGTCGCCCTCGCCGGCGCGCTGCGGGCCCTGCCCACCCTGGGCCTGCTGACGCTCTTTGTTTTGCTCGCCGGAATCGGGCTGATGCCCCCGGTCTGGGCCCTCGTGATCCTGACCGTCCCGCCCCTGCTGGCCGGCACCTATGCCGGCATCTCCAGCGTGGACCGGAACGTGGTGGACGCCGCCCGCGCGATGGGCATGACCGAACTCCAGGTGCTGTTCCGGGCCGAGTTCCCCAATGCCCTGCCCGTCATGTTTGGCGGGTTCCGCACCGGCGTGCTGCAGGTCATCGCCACCGTCTCGGTGGTCGCGTACATCAACCTCGGCGGCCTGGGGCGCTACCTCTTCGACGGGCTGGTGCTCTCCGACTTCCCCCAGATGCTCGGCGGTTCGCTGCTGATCGCCGTGCTGGCGATCGCCGTCGACCTCGTCCTCGCCCTGTTCCAGCGGCTCTTCCTCGTCCGGGGCGCCGCCCGCACACCAAACCGGGGCCAGCAGGCCACGGTTGATCTCACAGACCCCGCGACCGCGGAGCCTGTTCTTCAAGGAGGTACATCATGAAGGAAAACCGCCAACGAGCCCTCGGCAGGCGCGCATTCGGCGCCCTGGCCACCGGTGTCGGCCTGGCCCTGGCGCTGTCCGCCTGCGGTGGCTCGTCCAACCCGCTGTCCTCCGCGCCCGCCAGCGGCGGTTCCACCGGCGGCGCCGGCGGGTCCCTGGTGATCGGCTCGGCCGACTTCACCGAGAGCCAGATCATCGCCGAGCTGTACGCCGGTGCCCTGAATGCGGCCGGCGTCACCGCCACCACCAAGCCGAACATCGGCTCCCGCGAGGTGTATTTCAAAGCCGTCCAGGACGGCTCGGTGGACGTGGTTCCGGACTACACCGGCAACCTCCTGCTGTACGTAAACAAGGAAGCCACCGAGGTTTCCGCGGACGACATCGCCAAGGCACTGCCCGGCAAGCTGCCCGACGGCCTGGCAGTGCTGGATGCGTCCAAGGCCGAGGACAAGGACGCCATGGTGGTCACGAAGGCCACCGCGGAGAAGTACAAGCTGAAGTCCATCGAGGATCTGGCCAAGGTTTGCAACGAGATCGTCGTCGGCGCCCCCGCGACGTTCGCCGAGCGCGCCTACGGCCTCCCGGGCCTGAAGAAGAACTACAACTGCGAGCCCAAGAAGCTGGAACCGTTCAGCGACGGCGGCGGCCCCCTGACGGTCAAGGCCCTGCTCTCCGACCAGGTCCAGGTAGCCGATATCTACACCACCACCCCCGCAATCGCGGATAACGACCTGGTGGTGCTGGAGGACCCGAAGAACAACTTCATCGCCCAGCAGGTCCTGCCGCTGTACAACAAGGCGAAGATGACGGACAAGGCCAAGGAAGCGCTGAACGCCGTCTCCAAGCAGCTCACCACTGACGACCTGATCAACCTCAACCGGGCGGTCAGCGGCAGCCAGAAGCAGAACCCGAAGGACGCCGCCGCGGCGTGGCTGAAGGACAAGGGCATCGTCAAGTAGACGGCGCCACCTCCTGACGACGGCGGCCGCCGGGACCCGGATCACCGGGTCCCGGCGGCCGTTGCCGTTGGTCCGTGTGGGCGTGACGGTCTGTGAGGCAAGTCTCAGGGGAAGTCCATCACCCTTATGGCATATTTGATGGATGGCAGAAATCCAGCAGTCCACCAAGCTTCATAATGTCCTCTACGACATCCGTGGACCGATTCTTCAGGCCGCCCAGCAGATGGAGGCAGAGGGTCACCGCATCCTCAAATTGAACATCGGAAACCCGGCCCCGTTTGGTTTCGAAGCGCCGGACGCGATCCTGGTGGACATGATCCGCCACCTGCCGCACGCCCAGGGCTACAGCGATTCCCGCGGCATCTTCTCCGCCCGCACCGCCGTCTCGCAGTACTACCAGACCCGCGGCATCCAGAACATCCACGTCGACGACATCTACCTCGGCAACGGCGTCAGCGAACTGATTACCATGTCCCTGATGGCCCTGCTCGACGCCGGCGACGAGGTGCTGATCCCGACGCCGGACTACCCGCTGTGGACCGCCTCCGTCGCCCTCGCCGGCGGCAAGCCCGTCCACTATCTCTGCGACGAGGAGTCCGGCTGGCAGCCGGACCTGGAGGACCTGGAAGCCAAGATCAGCCCGCGCACCAAGGGCATCGTGGTGATCAACCCCAACAACCCCACGGGTGCCGTCTACCCCGAGGAGACGCTGAAGAAGATCGTGGCCCTGGCCGAGAAGCACGGCCTGGTGCTCTTCGCCGACGAGATCTACGAGAAGATCCTCTACGAAGACGCCGTCCACGTGAACATGGCGAGCCTCACCGGCGACGACGTGCTCTGCCTGACCTTCAGCGGACTGTCCAAGGCCTACCGGGTCTGCGGGTTCCGGGCCGGCTGGATGGCCATCTCCGGGCCGAAGAAGAACGCCGCGGACTACCTCGAGGGCATCAACCTGCTGGCGAACATGCGGCTCTGCGCCAACGTCCCGGCCCAGCACGCCATCCAGACCGCACTCGGCGGGTACCAGAGCATCAACGATCTCATCCTGCCCGGCGGCCGGTTGCTGGAACAGCGCAACAAGGCCTACGACATGCTTAACGCCATTCCCGGCGTGAGCACCCAGCAGGCCCGCGGTGCCATGTACCTGTTCCCCAGACTGGACCCCGAGGTCTATCACATCCGGGATGACGAGAAGTTTGTGCTGGACCTGCTCCGGCAGCAGAAGATCCTGGTCTCCCATGGCCGGGCCTTCAACTGGGTGCGGCCGGACCACTTCCGCATGGTCACGCTGCCCAACGTCAAGGACCTGGAGGAAGCCATCAACCGCATGGCGGACTTCCTCAGCCGCTACAAGGGCAACTAGGATTCGGGTCAGCAGCGCCGCCGGACACCCGTCGCGGCGGCCGGCTGCCCGGACCGGAATGAGGCTGTAATGGCAGACGCCGTGAACTTTGAGGAACATCCCGCCGAGTTGCTGAGGGCGGGCAAGAAGTTCAGCCTGGGCGATGTGGACCCCGGCGCCACCCCCGGGTACAGCGGCGACAAGGCCGCGGGCGAGACCCTGCTCGGCGAACTGGACGGCAAGCTGACCCGGCTCCAGGAACAGCTCTTCGCGGAGTCGCGCGCCGGTGGCAAGAAACGGGTGCTGCTGGTCCTGCAGGCGATGGACACCGCCGGCAAGGGCGGGATCGTCAACCATGTCATGGGCCAGATGAACCCGCAGGGCGTGCAGCTCAAATCCTTCAAGGCACCCACGGCCGAGGAGCAGTCCTACGATTTTTTGTGGCGGATCGAGAAGGAGGTGCCGGCGGCCGGAATGGTCGGCGTCTTCGACCGTTCCCACTACGAGGACGTCCTGATCCACCGGGTGCACCGCTGGGCCGACGCCGATGAACTGGACCGCCGCTACCGGGCCATCAACGAATTTGAGGCCAGGCAGGCCGCGGCAGGCACCAAGATCGTCAAGGTGATGCTGCACATCAGCCGGGACGAGCAGCAGGAGCGTTTGCTCGCCCGCCTGGACGATCCGGCCAAGCACTGGAAGTACAGCGGCAACGACCTCAAGGAGCGGGCGTTCTGGGACGACTATATGGACGCCTACCAGGCTGCCTTCGAGCGGACCAGCACCGAGCACGCGCCCTGGCACGTGGTGCCGGCGAACAAGAAGTGGTACGCCCGGATCGCCGTGCAGCAGCTGCTGCTGGACGCACTGGAGTCCCTGGCCCTGCAGTGGCCCGCCCCGGAGATCGACCTGGACATGGAGCGGGAGCTGGTCCGGCGCTCCTAGCCCTCGTCGGCCGCGTGCTCCTTTGCGGCGGCCAGGCGCTTCCGGGCACCCTCCAGCCACTGCTCGCAGCGCTTCGCCAGTGCCTCGCCGCGTTCCCACAGGGCGAGTGAGTCTTCGAGGCTGACCCCGCCGGCCTCCAGTTTGCCGACGACCGCGACGAGCTGTTCGCGGGCTTCCTCGTAGCTGAGGGCGTCGAGGTCCGTGTGGGTGGTGGGCGTTGCCGCGTTGTCCGCTGCCATGGTGGTTCTCCTGGTGGTCTGTTGGGTTAGTCGTCGGTGGGTTCGGCGCCGCCGGTGGACCGGGCGGTGAATTTTCCGCCGGCCACCCGGATGGCCAGGGCGGTGCCGTCCGGGGCCTCGTCGGGGGAGCGGATGACCTCGTGCCGGGTCCCGGGTTCGACGATTCCGTCGTCCAACTGGACCACGGCATAGCCGCGGTCCAGGGTTTTCTGCGGGGACAGGGCCCGGATTTGCGCCTTGAGGTGCACCAGCTGGTCCGCGGCGCGGACCACCGCCGTAGTGATCGCGGCGTGCGAGCGGTTCTTGAGCCGCTCGACGTCGTCGTGGCGGGTGGTGATCATCCCCTCGGGGGCGGAGAGGACGGGCCGGGACCGGAGCGACGCCAGCCGGTCCGTTTCCCGGTCGACCAGCCGGCCGACGCCGCGGCGCAGGTGGTCGCGGGCCTGCCGGACCCGGGCGAGTTCCTCGGCCACGTCGGGCACGATCCGCTTGGCCGCGTCGGTGGGGGTGGAGGCGCGCAGGTCGGCGACGTCGTCGAGGATGGGTCGGTCCGCCTCGTGGCCGATCGCGCTGACCACCGGGGTGGACGCCGCGGAGACGGCGCGGATGAGCTCCTCGCTGCTGAACGGCAGGAGATCCTCGAGGAGCCGCCGCCGCGGGCGATGACGATGACGTCCACCCCCGGATGGGCGTCGAGCTCGCGGAGAGCGCCGAGGACCTGCGCGACGGCGGTGTTGCCCTGGACGGCGACCTCACGGATTTCAAACTCGACGGCGGGCCAGCGCAACGCCGCGTTGCGGAGCACATCTTTCTTGGCGTCCGAGTCCCGGCCGGTGATCAGCCCGATCCGGTGGGGCAGGAGCGGCAGTCGTTTCTTGCGGGATTCGGCAAAGAGCCCCTCGGCGGCCAGCGCCTGGCGGAGCCGTTCGATGCGGGCCAGCAGGTCACCGAGCCCCACCGGGCGGATGTCCTTGACCGACATGTTCAGCCGGCCTGTCTTCAGCCAGAACTCGGCCTTGATCAGGGCCACGACGCGTGAGCCGCGTTCGAGCGGGGTCGCCTGCCGGTCCAGGACGCTGCTCCACACGGACGCCGGCAGGGAGATCTCCGCGTCGATGTCCCGCAGGGTCAGGTAGGCGTTGGAGCCGCGGCGGTTCAGTTCGATGACCTGCCCCTCCACCCACGCCGACGGTGCCCGATCGATGTAGCCTTTCAGCTTCTGGGAGAGCAGCTGCAGCGGCCACGGGTTATCCGGGCTGGTTCCGGCCGCGGTGACTGGCAGGGTGGAGGCCTCGGCGGTTTCCTCAGACATGCCGGCGGCTGTCGACGCGGGGTGCCAGGTGCATGGTTGCGGGGTCCTTCTGTGGTGGTCGCGGAACGATTCCGGCGGCGGGGCCGGCTTCAACTCTATCCATAGCAATACCAGCGGCATCCGACGTTATAACGGCAGGCCTCTTGGGGGCCGGGAGCGCGGTGGTTTAACTCGTCCGCCCGGGCTCACCCGTAGGATGGCTTCACTCCCAACCCATCAGGAGACTTTCGTGCGCACTTTTGTCTCGGCCATCGCCGTGCTGATCGGCCTCGCCCTGTCCGCGGTCGCCGTCCCCGCCCTCTGGGTGGACCGCAACATCGTCCAGGAAGACGGTTTTGTTGCCCTGACCGCTCCGCTGGGCAAGGATCCCGCCTTCCAGCAGGGCCTGGCGACGGCGGCGGTGAACGGCATCGGCACCGGCCAGCAGCAGCTCCCGGACGCACTGGCCAACCTGATCAAACCGATCCTGACCGACGCGGCGAAGTCCCTCACCACCGCTCCGGGCTACGCGGACGCCTGGGCGGAGACTCTCCGCCGCAGTCACCGGCTGAGCTTTGCGGACCCGTCGACCCTGCCCCCGGAAACCGACGGCGCTACCTCCCTGACCCTCGACGTCGCACCCTTGGTGGGTCTGGTGGTGAAACGGATCACCGAGGCTTCCCCGCTGCCCCTGTCGCTGAAGGCCCCCGACACGGTCCGGATCAACATCGGGCAATCAAGTCAGCGCCAGATGATCGAACGCGTGTCCGCCTATGCGCCGATGGGAACGCCCGTGGCCGTGGGGGCCGGCATCGCTTTCCTCCTGGCCTTTGTCGCTGCCCGCCGCAAGTGGACCGTTCTGGCCGGTATGGGCCTGGGCGCGCTCGTGCTGGCCGCGGTGTGGAAGTTCGGCTCGGACCTGGCCGGGAAGGCTGTCCTGGCGACCTCGGGCGGCAACGACGTCGCGGGCATCTTCAAGCGCGAATTCGTGGACGCCGCCACCGCAAACTTCGGACAGTGGATCATCGCCGCCTTGGTGGCCGGCGGTGCGCTGCTGGTGGCCGGCATCGTACTCCGCGTCGTCGCCCCGCACAGGCGGCCCACGGCCCGGCCCTAGCGAACACCGGTAGCATGGGGGACATGACGTCCACCGCTGTTTCCATTCCGATGCCCTCCGTTCCGCGCCGGCGGCGTTCGCCGGAGGAAATCCTGGCCGCGGCCCCCGTTTCCGGGCCCAAGCGCGTGCTGCTGGCGGCCCCGCGCGGTTACTGCGCCGGCGTTGACCGCGCCGTGATCGCCGTGGAAAAGGCGCTCGAGCACTACGGGCCGCCGGTCTACGTGCGGAAGCAGATCGTCCACAACGTCCACGTGGTCAGCTCGCTGGAGGAGAAGGGTGCCATCTTCGTCGACGAAACCGACGAGGTCCCCGAGGGCGCCTTGGTGATCTTCTCCGCGCACGGGGTGGCTCCCTCCGTGGTGCAGTCCGCCGAGGACCGTGGCCTGCGCACCATTGATGCGACCTGCCCGCTGGTGACCAAGGTCCACCGCGAGGCCGTCCGCTTCGCCAAGGACGATTTCGACATCCTGCTGATCGGCCACGACGGCCACGAGGAGGTCGAGGGCACCGCCGGTGAGGCCCCCGAACACATCCAGATCATCAACGGCCCGCACGAGGTGGACAAGGTCACCGTCCGGGACCCGGAGAAGGTCATCTGGCTCTCGCAGACCACGCTCAGCGTTGACGAGACCATGGAGACGGTCCGGCTGCTGAAGGAACGCTTCCCGACCCTGCAGGATCCGCCCAGCGACGACATCTGCTACGCCACCACCAACCGGCAGGTGGCGATCAAGAAGATCTCGCCGCAGGCAGAGCTGGTGATCGTGGTGGGTTCGGCCAACTCCTCCAACTCCGTCCGGCTGGTGGAGGTGGCACTGGAGTACGGGGCGAAGGCTTCCTACCGGGTGGACTTCGCCAACGAGGTCGACGAGTCCTGGTTCGAGGGCGTTGCCACCGTCGGCGTCACCTCCGGCGCCTCCGTGCCCGAGGTCCTGGTCCAGGAGGTGCTCCGGCTGCTGGCCGACTACGGCTACGGCACCGTGGAGGAAGTCGTCACCGCGGAGGAGGATCTGCTGTTCTCGTTGCCGAAGGAACTGCGGGCCACCCTCAAGCAGGCCGGCGATGTTTCCCGCGCCCTGGGCGGCCGCGGGGCACGCCCCGCCGGCTCCTAGGGCTCCCGGCCTTCCAGGAAAGCCTCAGGCGGCGGACTCTCCCTCTTCAGCCGGTCCGGTTGCGGCAAGGGAGGGGGCCTCGTACTGGAGTTCCGGGGCGGCCACTGACCGCGGCGTCACCTCGACGGTGACCGGCGCGGTGAGACCGGCGGCATCCATGGCGTTGAGCTTGCGCGCGGTTGGCAGCACCCGGGCCTCAAGGGTTCCCACCATCGAGTTGTAGCGGTCCACGGACGTCTTCAGCGAGGAGCCTAGCTTGGAGACGTTCTCACCCAGGGTGCCCATCCGCTCGTAGAGCTGCTGGGCCAATTCAAACAATTCCCGGGCGCTGTCTGTCAGCACGTCCTGCCGCCACGTGAATGCCACGGACTTGAGGACGGCCAGCAGCGTGCCGGGGAGGCCAGCACCACATTCCGGGACAGGGCGTAGTCCAGCAAGGCAGGGTCCGCCGTCAGAGCCGCGGCCAGAATGGATTCGGCCGGCAGGAAGCAGATCACCAGTTCCGGGGCGTTTCCGGGGATGTCCCAGTACTTCTTGCCGCTCAGCGCATCGACATGCGCCTTGAGCGCCTTGGCATGTGCCGCCAGCAAAGGGCCCTGCCCTGTGGTCCCCACGGCGGCGTGGCCGGCCCGGCCGGACGCACCGAGTTCCTGCGCCTCAAGGTACGCGGTGAGCGGGACCTTGGCGTCCACCACGAGCTGCTTCGCGCCGGGCAACTGGACCACCAGGTCCGGTCGGACGGCGGAGTCCGACCCCGTGCTGTGCACCTGCTCGTGGAAGTCAACGTGCCGCAGCATGCCGGCTGCCTCGACGACGCGGCGCAGCTGCACCTCGCCCCACTGACCGCGCGCGCTGTTCGACCGGAGCGCGGATTCCAGGGCGTGGGTGGAGCGCAGCAGCTGCTCATCCGAGAGCCTGGCTTCCTGCAGCTGCTGGGCGAGCTGGCCGTACTGCTCCAGGCGGTCCCGCTCCAGCAGGGAAACCTGCTGCTGCACGGCGGAAAGCTTCTCCGCGACGGGCGCCAGGGCGCGCAGCACACTGCCGTCCTGCGACCGTGCGTCACCCAGCTCGCGGTTCTGGGCTGCGAGGAGACGGCGTTCGGCGTCGGCCGCGGCGAGCTGAGCCGTGGTCTCGGAAAGCCGGGCGGAAAGGCCGTCGAAGTCCTGCTCGAGGCCAACCGCGCGGCGACGGAGAACGACGAAGGTGAAGCCGCCGCCGGCGACGGCCCCGATGAGCAGCATCAGGAGGGCAAGAATGAGTGCGAAAGCGTCCATGGCTTCACTCTGGCACGCACCCCTGACAGTTTTAGCCAGCGACGCCGGGGAGCCGTTTACCGGTAGAATCAATCCTCGTGGCTCTTACTATTGGCATCGTCGGACTGCCCAACGTCGGCAAATCAACTCTTTTCAACGCACTGACCCGCAACCAGGTGCTCGCGGCGAACTACCCGTTCGCCACCATCGAGCCCAATGTCGGCGTCGTGAACCTGCCGGACCCGCGGCTGGAGAAGCTGGCCGGGATTTTCGGCTCCCAGCGCATCCTGCCGGCCGCAGTGTCCTTCGTTGACATTGCCGGCATCGTCAAGGGCGCGTCCGAGGGTGAAGGCCTGGGCAACCAGTTCCTCGCCAACATCCGTGAGGCCGAGGCGATCGCCCAGGTGGTGCGCGTATTCGACGACCCCGATGTCATCCACGTCGACGGCAAGGTCGATCCCCGCTCGGACATGGAAACGATCAACACCGAGCTGATCCTCGCGGACCTGCAGACCATCGAGAAGGCCATCCCGCGGATCGAAAAAGAAGTCAAGATCAAGAAGCGTGAGGCTGCCGAGCTGGCCGCCGTCAAGGCCGCCCAGGCCGTCTTGGAGCGCGGCGACACCATCTTCTCCTCGATCAAGAGCGACAAGCTGGAAATGGAACACCTGAAGGAGCTGGGCCTGCTGACGGCCAAGCCCTTTATCTACGTGTTCAACGCCGACGAAGGCATCCTCGGCAGCCCCGAGAAGCAGGATGAGCTGCGCGCCCTCGTGGCTCCCGCCGACTGCATCTTCCTGGACGCCAAGCTCGAGTCCGACCTCGTCGAACTCGACGAGGCCGAGGCCCGCGAGATGCTGGAAATGAACGGCCAGGAAGAGTCCGGCCTGGACCAGCTGGCCCGCGTCGGCTTCCACACCCTGGGGCTCCAGACCTACCTCACCGCAGGTCCCAAAGAGACCCGCGCGTGGACCATCCACCAGGGGGACACCGCTCCGCAGGCCGCCGGCGTCATCCACTCGGACTTCCAGCGTGGCTTCATCAAGGCCGAAGTGGTCTCCTTCGACGACCTGATCGACGCCGGTTCCATGGCCGAGGCCAAGTCCCGCGGCAAGGTCCGGATCGAAGGTAAGGAATACGTCATGGCCGACGGCGACGTGGTGGAGTTCCGCTTCAACGTCTAGGTTTCGACCAATAGCTCGAGGAAGGCCCGGGATGCTGATTGCATCCCGGGCCTTCCTGGCTTTGCTGCATCGGCCGATGGGAACGCCACGCCCCTCCGTGACTGTTTACGACTCGGTAGGAGGCTCGATGCGCGTTAGCCTGAACGTCATGGACCGTAGAGACGTGGAGGACGCCGCAACGCTGATGACCCTGCTGCGTCGTGGGAAGCACCCCTCATCTTTACGTGGGTTGCTGTCAGGATGGGACATGCTGCAGGCCGACGTGCCTTCAAGGGAACAGATCGAGACGGCAATATCGATCCTGGTCGGCTCCGGCCTTGCTGAGCTCGACTCATCCTGGGGGATGCGACTCACGGAGCAAGGCGGACAGCTCCGGCGGTCCGTGAAAGGTACCGGGGGATGCGGCTGGTGCCGAGGGCAATCAGCGATCTGCTGGCAGGATGTGAGTTGAACCGCGCGCCGCTGAGTCTACCTGAGTCGGTCTTTGCCCCGGCGCGTGACGATTATCTGGACACTGCTCGACGCAGGGCTGAGCGCCAATCGCGACATCACTGGTGGTGGCCTGACCCATTTCGGCGCCCCCGTCAGTGACGCCGCCGGGCGAGGGCCGTGAGATGGCGCTGCTGCTGGAGCCGGCTGCGTCCCATGGTGGACGGTTCGAATATGTCGTGGGCGGGTCGTTGCGGCCGGCCTTCCAGCCCGCTGCGACGTCGTTGGAGAACCAGCCATGGGAATCCGGTACTACGCCTACGCATTTGACAGTGATCAGGCGGCGAAAGCACTTGCTGATCCACGCACAGTGATCGGCCTTGTGGGTGGCTCGTCCGCCCTCTCGCTGGAGTCCGAGGTCGCCTATGCCAACGCTTTCCTTGATCGAGCGAAAGTCTTCGTCAGCGCCTCTGCCTCAGACGGACGCGGATTTGCCTACATCATCGGTTGACAGAGTCTCGGCAACATTGGGTGGACGTCGAGGGTGAGTAGAAAGGCGTGAGCGGGCGAGCATCAACGCGTTACTCCGGGACGGAACGTAGCAGATTTCCGACTCGAACGTAGGCCTCGATTTCCAGGACTCCTGAGATGGCCAAGAATGCAGTGATGGCCGGCAGCCGTGGGCTGCCGGCCATCACCGGGTCGCTTAGGGATTGCGGTCAGAGACCCGCGACGCCGTTCGGCGTGCCGACGCCGGTGGGTCCGTCCCAGCCAGTGCCGGCGAGGCACCACTGCGTTACAGGGCAGCTGCCCGCGGAACCTGAGGTGACATCGTTGAAGTTGCCGGTGTGTGAATACGGGAGCGAGTTGGCCAGCGTGGACGAGTTGCCGGTGTTCCCCGAAAGCGCATACATGGCGGCGATCAGGGGCGAGGAGAGGCTGGTGCCGCCATACTGCGCCCAGGACGACGCGGTGCTGCTGGTGGGCGCATAGACGGACAATCCGGTCTGCGGATCTGCGACTGCGGAGACGTCTGCGGAGGCCCGCTTACTGCACCCCGTGCCGAATGAGGCCGCTGCCGCGAGTGCCGCATTGACGGTGGAGCATCCGGATCCCGAGCCGGACCATGCAGACTCGCTCCACCCGCGGGCACTCGTGTCCTTGACCAGGGACGTGCCACCCACCGCCGTGACATAACTCGATGACGACGGGTAGGACGATCCGGTGTAGCCGTTGTCCCCGGTGGATGCCGTAACGGCAATACCGGGGTGGTTGTAGTAGGCGCCGTAGCTGGAGTCGGCGGAGTCGCCGCCGCCGTAGCTGTTGGAAATCGCTACGACTCCCGGCTGCTTGGCTGCGGTGGCTACCGCCGTGCCGAGATTGGCCATGCTGGGAGTCGACGCCTGGACGACGAGGATCTTGCAGCCCGGGCACGCGGCGGAGACGGCGTCGACGTCCAACGCCGTTTCGTCGGCCCAGCCAGAGTCAAAGCGCGGAAGCTTGCTGCCGCCGTTTTGGTCCATGATGGTGAGGCACCCATTGCTGACCGTGCATGCCGGCAGACCAAACTGGGCACGGTACACGCCGAGGTCGCGCTCAAGATTCGGATAACCGTAGGCGTCCACGATTGCCACGGTGCGCCCGCCCGGGTTGAGGCCCGCGATGTTGTAGGCGCCCTGAATATCGGTCGGAGTCTTGCCGGTGGCCGGCGGTGTGGTGGCCGCCGGCTGGACGTTTCCACCCTTGCCCGCGTTTGCCGTCGCCGAGTCGTCGACAATTTTCAGCGCAAAGCACGATGCAAAACCGCTGAGGACGTCGGCGCAGACCCTCTGCGCATGCCAGTTGGCGTTCGGAGCCGGCTGGGCGACGGCCGCCGGGGCGGCCGCTGAGAGCGCACCCACCAAGAGGAGCAAAGTCCCTGAGACACTAAGAATTTTCTTCACGAAATCTCCCTGAGGATCACCAAGATCCGTGTTGACAAAACCTGTCATCACGTCGTGACAGAGTTTCGCACCCATTGCGGCAATTGTCACTCACGTCTCTCCTGTCGCTTTGGTGTCACGGAGACGGCAAGGGAGAGGTCGCACTTTAGTGGACGGGATCGGGGCGAACGCGTTGCAGTGAGGGGCGGGCCTGCGGGCACAACAAATCTCATGGGCGGATCGGCTGAATTCCTGACGAGGGCGGAGGGAACGATGCCGCCAGGGTCGCATAGGATGACTTCACATCCGGGCAAGGTTGGGGGAACCATGATGTCGAGGGCGAAAATTCTTCACAGTCTCGCGGCGGCAGCACTCGTGACGATCCTCCTGGCCGCCTCCGTTCCGGCCGAACCCGGCGCGGATTCCGGTACCCCAAGCTCCGCGACCAGTACCGCCGCCCCGAAAGACTCCGCGGTCACCGCCAAAGGGACACGGCTCTTTTCACAGGCCGACGTCGAGACGTTGGCAGGCATAGTGGCCGGGCCGGGAGGAGCGACGGGGGAGGTTCTTACCGGCGAACGGCTGTGGGATACCAACCAGTCCCTGCATTTCGGTGCCGGTTCGGCACAGGTCATCCCGGCCGAGTGCGCAGACGTTATCGGTTGGGCCACGCTGATGGCGGAGGGGATACCGTCCGCCGGAACGTTCAGCGGAACCCATGCCGAGCCCGTGTTCATCGCCGTCAGCGCGGACCGGGATGCTGCGTTGGCGTTGGCCTTCCGCTCCATAACCAAGCTGCCGGACTGTTCCCCGGCCACCATGACCCTGGAGGATCAGTCGTTCACCGCCACGTACCAGCGGGCCTCGGCGTTCACCGATGCTGACCAAAGCTTTGCCGTGATAGCCACCATCATCATCGAAGGCCGGCCGCCAGCCCATTTCCTCCGTGTGGCAGCGAAGAACGGGACCTTGTTTGTCCAGGCGACGATGTCGCTGACCGACCCCGACAACTACCGCGCCGAGGCGGACCGTCTCACGGGATACGTCAATCAGGTAGTGCACGGAGAGCAGCAACTCCTGGACGGTGCCCGTCCAAGACCCGGACAGGGGCCCGATCCCGGGCCGGGGCAGGACCCGCCGAGCGTCATCAAGAGCGCCTGACCAGCATTCTGCCCGACATTCCGAACCGTTACCCTCCCCGCCGCCGCGCGAGAGGCGGTGGGAAATCCCACGCGATACTAAGTTTGCTGTCGGTATTGTGGGGGATAATCCCGGTAGGAGCCACACCGTGGCTGCGTAGTCCGCGATGACAAGCGCGCCGTCGTCGTCGAACGTCTCCGGCTCTGGCAGCGGGGCATACGGCGAAGACGCACGACGAAAGGAAACCCATGAATCCTGACCACAGCAAGTCCGCCGACGTGAACGCCAAACTGCCGGTCGAGGACCCGACCGGTCAGGACCCGGCCGCGACTGACCCGGATGCCGAGGCGAAACTGCAGCTCCAGCTGGCAATCTTCGAGGTCAGCAAGGACTCCAAGGGTCGGAGCCTCGATGAGATCATCACGCGGCTGCGGGCGGCTTTCGCAGACCACGGCGTGGATGAACCGCCCTACACCTGGCTCGAGTCCGTGGCATCCTCGGCGTACTACGGCGAGCCGTACATCATCGACTTCCCGACGGCGCTGGCAGCGGACGACGCCGTCTCCGCGCCGAATGAGCAGGTCAGGGAGCGTCTGGAGAAGCGCCGCGAACTCCGTGCAGAGAAATTGCCGCCGGGCATCTTCCCCTCGGCTTCGGACTGGAACGTGCCCGAGGCCGCGGGCCGCAGCACTACTGCCGGGGCGAACGCCTCCACCCCGCCGGCATCGAAAAAAACGGTGCTGCTGGCCGTCGCAGGGGCCGTGGTCGCGGCGGCGGTCGTAGCCCTGAGCGTCCGGGCATCGAGGAGGAGCGGCAGGGGCCTGCAGGCGGGGACGACTAAAGCCCGGTCCCGCTAGGGACGCTAGTGCCGCGGGCGGTGCCCTTCAGGGTCGGTGCCGCCCGCGGCATTCCTGTGGGCCGCCACGAACGGCCCCAACAGGGTCTGCAGGTGCACGTGGACCTGCGCGACGGGCTGGCCCGCCTCCAGCAGGCGCGTGCCGGCGTGGACCACCGAGTTGATCAGCTCCGCGAGTGACACGGGATCGGCCACGCCGAGGTCAGTGAGCGTGGCGATCAGCGGTTCCTGAAGCTGCCGGTGCATCCGCGTGGCCTGTTCGTCGAGTTCGGCCCCCGGGGCCAGCGCAGCCAGTGCCGCGCCGACGGCGTGGGCGCCCTCGGCCACCAGATCCACATTCGCGGTGGCGTAGGCGAGCACCCTGTCGGCTTCGGTCGGGGCGTCGGCCATGGCGCCGGTGACCCGCTCGGTCCAGCGCGGGAAGATATCGCGGACCAAGGCCTGCAGCAGGTCCTGCCGCGAGTCGAAGTACTGGTAGACGCTTGGCCGGGACAGCCCCGCGCGCGCGGCCACCTCCGCCATGGTCGGCGCCTCGGAGGTCTCCCGCAGAATCTCGTGGGCAGCGTCCAGCAGTGCGCGCTCCTGGGCGGCACGGTGCTCTGCAACGGTGGCGGCACTGATTCTGGGCATGACTCGATCCTTTGACGCTGACTGGCCTACCCACAAGGGTACGTCCCGGCTCAGCGGTGACGCGCAAAGAAAGCGCGGGACGGCGGCGCGATAGGGCCGCCGCCCCGCACCCGGGGGCCTTAGTGGACCGGGGAGGGAGCCCCGAGCCGCCCGTCCACCATTTCGAGGACGCGGTCGCAGTACCCGAGGACGTCGTGGTCGTGCGTGACCATCACCGTTGCGACGCCGTGGTCATGGCTCTGCCGGGCGAGAAACTCCACTACCTCGCGGCTGCGAGCCCGGTCCAGCGAGGCCGTCGGTTCGTCGACGAGCAGCAGTTTCGCCCCGGTGACCAGGGCCCGGGCGATCCCGATGCGCTGGCGTTCACCGCCGGACAGCTGCGCCGGACGGTTGCCGGCGCGGTGGGCCATGCCGACGCTCTCCAGCAGGGCCACGGGATCGAACGTCCGCGGGCCGCCGGCGAGCCGGTTGACCAGCCGCAGCTGGTCCGCCGCGGTCAGGGCGGGGATGAGGTTGCCGGACTGGAAGACAAAGCCGACGTTCGCCAACCGGAATGCGGCACGCCGGCCCTGGCTCATGGCGCCAAGGTCCTGCCCGTTGACGCTGACGGTTCCGGCGTCGGGGGAGGCGAGGGCACCGGCGACGGCGAGCAGAGAGGATTTGCCCGAACCGGACGGCCCGACGACGGCGAGGAACTCCCCGGGGGCGACGTCCAGGCTGACGTGGTCCAGGGCCGTGACCTTGGTGTCGCCGTCGCCCAGGCTCATGACAGCGTGACGGATGGACAGCCCGGCGGCGGGTGAAGCGACCGGACGGCCGGGGCCGGCGGCGGGGAACAGCTGTGTGCTCATCGTTGTCCTCCAAGGGCATTGAGCGGATCAATCCGGGAAATACGGATCACGGCCACGGCCGCACCGATCAGGCCGAGGCCGATGGTGAGTGCCGTGGCTGTGGCGATGGGGGCCGGCTCCAGCGAGAACGGCATGGCCTCCGGCATCGCCGCGCCGAGGCCAAGCCCCGCGGCGACCCCGAGGGCGGTGAAGCCCACCAGCAGGACGGCAGCCTGGGCCAGGCCGTCGCGCAGCAGGTAGCCGGTAGAGGCGCCGATGGCCCGCAGTACCGAGATTTCGTGCTTGCGCTGGATGGTCCACACGGTGAAGAACGCCCCCACCACCAGTGCGCAGATCGCGTAGAGGAAGACCTGGATCATGCTCAGGGTCATGGTTTCGGCTTCGTACCCGGGGGAGGAGTTGAACGCAGCCGACAGGGACTTGGCGGATGTCCCGGCGGCGGAGTCGCCGGCGGCAAGATCCAGGGTGGCGCCCGGCTTCGCCTGAAGCGCGACGACGCTGGCGGTATCGAAGCTGAGCGCGGACAGCTGCGCCTCAGTCGGTGCTCCGGCGGCGGCCTGGCCGGAGGCGACCAGCTGCCAGGTCTTCAAGGGCAGATAGGCGACGTCCACGTGCCCGAAGGTTGCCTGGCCGTCGGTAAAGCCGACAACCGTGAGCTTGGTGCCGATCCGGTCGAGGGTGACGACGGTGCCAAGGCTGATGCCCTCGCTCTTAGCCGTCGAGGATACGACGATGCCGTCCGGGGCGCTCAGCGCGTTGCCGGCCGAGCGCGGCGGCTCAAGGAAGGAACCGGGTTCGACGCCGAAGAGGGTGAGGTCCACCTGCTTGCCGGCGTCGGTGGTGGCGTTGGCCATGCCGACGCCCATCAGTCCGGCGGCGGCCACGCCGTCGGCGCCGCGCCAGGCGTCCAGCTGCCGGCGGTCGACGACGGAGCGGGAGAAGGCATTGTCGGTCTTGGTGCCCTGGTCGAAGGCGAAAGCGGTGACCGGCATCGATTTGAGGCCGGACACCCCGTCGTTGACGAGGCCGGAGGAGAGGCCGGAGAGCATCACCATCAGCACGGCGATGAGGGCGATGACACCGCCCATCAGGCTGAAGCGGCCGCGCGCGAAGATCAATTCGCGGAGTGCGAGGAACATTGGCGGTCCTAGGTTGGAGGGGAAGTGGGAGAGATGCTGACGTGGTGTCAGCATCTTGCCGACAGTTTGTCAGGAAAAGAAGGTCTCTTCAAATTTGCTGCTCTGGGCAGCCCGGCGGCCCTGCCCTAGGATCGAGCCATGACGACGCTTGAGGGTTCAGTTGTTCTGGTGCTGGGTGCCACGGGAGGGCTCGGGTCACGCATAGCCGCCCGACTGGAAGACGGCGGAGCCACGGTGGTCCGGTCCTCGCGCTCCGGCGGACAGGATCTGCGCTCGCCCGCCGCGGTCAGGGAAGTGCTTGAAGGCGTGATGGCCCAGCACAGCCGACTGGACGGAGTGGTGGTGGCGGCCGGGGTGGTCGCCTTCGGCGCCGCGGCGGACCTGGACCCGGCGACGGTGGACGAACTCTTCGCCGTGAACACGACCAGCGTCATGGAGCTGATCGCCGGGGCACAGCCGCACCTGGCGGAGTCGGCGAGGGCGGGCCGGGAGCCGTTCGTAGTCACCCTGAGCGGGGTTGTCGCCGAGGCGCCCGTCGCCGGGCTGGCGACCTATTCGGCGTCGAAGGCTGCGCTCGCAGCCTTCGCGGTGGCCGCCGGCCGCGAGTTCCGCCGCGCCGGGATCCGGATCCTGGATGCGAGGCCGGGCCATACCGGCACCGCGCTGTCCGAGCATCCGATCGCCGGGCGGGCGCCGAAGTTTGGCGCGGCCCTTGACCCGGACGCGGTGGCCGCCCGGATCATCACCGCTATTATCGACGGCGAGAAGGATCTTCCCAGCACGGCTTTCGCGGGCGCCGGGTCCTGACCCCCTGAAGACCCGAGGGGCCGGAAGAACCTGGTTCGCCTAGGGGGAAATCACATGCCCGGAAGGGTGCAGGTGTGACCGTCGGGGTCCATCGGATAGCCGCAGAGCGGGCAGGTCGGACGCCCGGCTCCCACGACTTCCCGGGTGCGCTTGGCGAAGGCCCGCGCGGTTCCCACCGGGATGCGCACCAGGAGCATTTCGCGATCGTCCGCGTCGTCGTCGAACGAATCGTCGTCCTCATCGGCGTCGACGTCGGTGATCGGGTACGCCTCGATGATGATCTGGGCCGTCGTCGGGTCCCAGCCGAGCGTCATGGCACCGGCGCGGAACTGCTCCTGGACGGGCGCCAGCGGATCGTTGTCGACCAGTTCGATCGGTGTGCTGGTGGGCACGCTGAAGGGATTGCCGTCGACTGTGAAGAGCTGATCGAGGATCTCGTCGATCTTCTCCGCCAACTGGGCCGACTGCTGCTTCTCGAGGGCGATGCTCACCGTCTGCGACCCGGCGTTCACCTGGAGGTAGAACGTCCGCGCCCCCGGAACGCCGATGGTGCCGACGACCACCCGGTCTGGCCAGTCAAACTCGTGAACACGTGTGGGCATGTCAGTATTCTAGGCGCAAGGGCCGGCCGCTGCCCTTCGGGCCGGCCCACGCAGGCGGCCGCCACGGCAAGGAGCAACCAGTGAACCCCAGCTTTACCGGCCTGAGTGCCTTCCCCCTCACACCGCTGACACGCGACGCGGTGGATGAGGAGGCGTTCGGCGGCCTCGTCCGGCGCCTGGCCGCGGCAGGCGTCGACTCGATCACGGCCCTCGGATCCACCGGCTCCTACGCCTACCTCAGCCCGGAGGAGCGGGCCCGTGTCGCACGCCTGGCCGTCGCCAACGCCGGCGACGTGCCGGTGTTCGTCGGGGTGGGCGCGCTCCGCACCTCCGACGTCCTCCGCCATATCGACGCCGCCGAACGCGCCGGCACCGCAGGAGTCCTGCTCGCCCCGATCACCTACCAGCCACTCACCGCGGACGACGTCTTTGGACTCTTCGAGACGGTCGCGGGGCACACCGGGCTGCCCGTCATTGTCTACGACAATCCCGGGACCACACACTTCACCTTCACCCCCGACCTGTACTCGGGCATCGCGGCGCTCCCGGGGATCGCCTCGATCAAGATCCCGCCCGTCCCCGCCGGCCCGGCGGAGGCCCGCGCACGGGTAGCGGAGATCCGCGCCGTCATCCCCGCCCACGTCACCATCGGCATCTCCGGGGATGCGTCCGCCGCGGCCGGGCTAACAGCGGGCTGCGACGCCTGGTACTCCGTGATCGCCGGGACGCTGCCCGGGCCTGCGCTCACCATCACGCGGGCCGTCCAGGAGGGAAAGGCCGCGGACGCGGCGGCGGAGTCCGCGCGGCTCGGCCCGCTGTGGGAACTCTTCCAGGAGTTCGGCGGCAGCCTCCGCGTGGTTGCGGCGGTGGCCGAACAGCTGGGCCTCGTCCAGGGGCCAAGCCTTCCGCTGCCCATCCGGGGGCTGGACACGGAGCAGCGGGCCCGCGTCGCCCGCGTCCTCAAGGCCCTGGACCTGGGCTGACACAGGGCTGAGGCCCGGGGACCGCCGCGCGGAGTCCTCTATCGTAGGGTCATGAGCCCCGGCCCGGAACTGCGCCTCGTCCTACCGCACCAGCTGTTCGACCAGCACCTGGACGCGGCCGCCGGCACCGTGTTCGTGCTGATCGAGCACGACCTGATGTTCCGCCAGTACTCGTTCCACGCCCAGAAGCTGGTCCTGCACCGGGCCACGATGACCCGCTTCGCCCGCCGGCTGCGCGGCCGCGGCTTCGAGGTGGAGGTCCTGGCCAGCGACGCCGGGCGGCCCTCCGGCGAACAGCTGGCCGCGCTGGTCCGCGGCCGCCGCCCGTCCCGGGTCACGTGGTTCGACGTCGTCGACGACTGGCTGGAGCGGGACCTGGACGCCGCGCTGAACGACGGCGGCTACCGGCCGCGCGAGGCCGACGTGCTGGAGACCCCGAACTTCCTCACCAGCCGCCGGGAGATCGACGACTGGTTCGCCGGGAAAACCGCACGCATGCACGACTTCTACGTGTGGCAGCGCCGCAGGCTGGACCTCCTGATGGAGGGCGGCCGGCCCGTGGGCGGCAAATGGTCCTTCGACGCGGAGAACCGCAAGAAACTGCCGCGCGGCTATACCCCAGCCACCGTAGGCCGGTTCGCCGGTCATCCCGCCGTCGAGCCGCAGGGCAGCTTCGACCTGACGGGTCTGGACGGAGCCGCGGCGGAACAGCCCGACGGCGGGCCGCAGGCCGGCCAGCACCGCGACGTCGCCGACGCCATCGACTGGGTGGCCAGGGAGTTCCCGGACGCCCCGGGGGACCCGACGCTTTTCGCCTGGCCCACCAGCGCCGGGGAGGCCCGGGACCATCTGCGTGAATTCGTCCGGGACCGGCTGAACGACTTCGGACCCTACGAGGACGCGATCTCCGCCGGGCACCCGTTCATCGCGCACGGCTTGCTCACCCCGGCCCTGAACGTCGGCCTGCTGGATCCGCGGGAGGTGGTCGACGCCGTCCTGGACGGGGCGGATGAGGCCACGCCCCTGGCCTCGGTGGAGGGCTTCATCCGGCAGGTTATCGGCTGGCGCGAATACATGCGCGCCACGTACCTGACGGGTGGCCGTGCCCTGCGCAGTGCCAACCGGCTGGGGCATCGGAATGAACTGGGTGAGGGCTGGTGGGACGCGGGCACCGGCCTGGCGCCTGTAGACCTGGTGGTCTCCCGCGTCCTGGCCACCGGCTACGCCCACCACATCGAACGGCTGATGGTCCTCGGCAACGCCATGTCCCTGCTGCGCATTCACCCGGACGCCGTCTATGAGTGGTTCATGGAACTGTTCATAGACGCCTACGACTGGGTGATGGTCCCCAACGTCTACGCCATGAGCCAGTTCGCGGCCGGGGATGCCATCACCACCAAGCCCTACGTCTCCGGCAGCAATTACCTGAAGAAGATGTCGGACCTCCCGCCGGGGCAGTGGACCGCGGACTGGGACGGGCTGTACTGGACATTCATCGCGGACCACCGGGAGGTGTTTGCCGCGAACCCGCGGTCGCGGATGGTCGTCTCGTTGCTGGACGGGATGGATCCGGAGACGCGCGCCCGCCACCGGAACCGCGCTGAAGTCCTCCTGGCGGCCGGCCGGCCGGGGAACCGGCTCACCGCAACGGGAGCCCGGTAATTACGGCTTAACTGGGAAACCTCAGCAAAGCTTCGGCAAGCGCATTTCTGCCGCACCGTCAATAGCCCCCGGTAACGGATCCGTCAACGAATTTTCACAAAATTTACACAGCCGAATGAAAGTTTGTTACAGCTCGATAACGAACGATAGTGCTGTCCAAATTTCCCACCATTCCGCGCCATCCCGGGTTTACAGTTCATGCCATGTGAGACGAACCACACTGCCGCTGGGGGAGTGTGGGCGTCTGGCCGGTGCCGTTGGCGCAGGTCTCATCCACACCACAGAAACAAGGAGGCGGAATGCGCTTCGGTCGTATTTCCAAAGCGGTGGGGGTGGCAGCGGCAGCTGCCCTCGCACTCAGCGCCTGCGCCGGCAATAGCGGCGGGTCAACCCCGTCGTCGTCGGCCGCGGCAGGCAAAACCGGCGGATCGGCAACGGTCGTCGAGGTTAACGCGTTCAACACGTTCAACCCGAACACCGCCGACGGCAACACTGACATCAACTCCAAGGTCAGCTACGCCACCCACTCGGGTTTCTACTACATCGATAACAAGCTGAACGTTGTCCGCAACGAAAAGTTCGGCAAGATGGAAAAGACCTCCGATAACCCGCTGACGGTGAAATACACCATCAACGACGGCGTGAAGTGGTCCGACGGCACGCCCGTCACCGCCGCCGACCTCCTGCTGCAGTGGGCCGCCTTCTCCGGCTACTACAACGACGCCGATGCCGACGCGAAGACAGGTACCTCGTACTTCTCCTACGCCGGTGACCCCACCGGCCTGGCGCTCACCGACTTCCCGGAGATGAGCGACGACGGCAAGTCGATGACCATCAAGTACTCCAAGCCGTTCGCCGACTGGGAAATCGCCCTCGGCGGCCCCGGCGTCGACATCCCCGCGCACGTCCTGGCCAAGAAGGCCGGCCTGGCCGATGCCAAGGCGTTCGTCTCCATGCTCAAGGGCATGCCACGCGGCGACTCCAAGGCTCCGAAGCCTGCCAACGCGCAGCTGAAGGCCATGTCCGACCTCTGGAACACCGGCTTCGACACCAAGACCCTCCCGGCCGATCCGGAGCTCTTCCTCTCCAACGGCCCGTACGTCGTCAAGACCATCAACCAGGACCAGTCCCTGACCATGGTCAAGAACAAGGACTACAACTGGGGCCCGGACGCCAAGCTGGACGAAATCACCGTTCGCTACATCGGCGACTCCGCCGCCCAGGTCCAGGCGCTGAAGAACGGCGAAGCCGACATCATCGCCCCGCAGGCCTCCGCCGACACGGTGGACCAGCTCAAGGCACTCGAGAGCCAGGGCGTCACGGTCGACCAGGGCAACCAGCTCTCCTACGACCACATCGACCTGAACTACACCGGGCCGTTCGCGGACAAGAACGTCCGCGAGGCGTTCATGAAGACCGTCCCGCGCAAGGACATCGTCGACAAGATCGTCAAGAAGCTTGACCCGAAGGCTGCGCCGCTGGACTCCCAGCTGTTCGTCCCGGACCAGGCCGCCTACGCCGATTCGGTCAAGAACAACGGCTCCTCCGCGTACCAGGATGTCGACATCGACGGCGCCAAGAAGCTGCTCAACGGTGCCACCCCCGAAGTCCGCATCATGTACAACAAGGACAACCCCAACCGTGTTGACGCCTTCTCCCTGATCCGCGAGTCCGCCGCCAAGGCAGGCTTCAAGATCGTCGACGGCGGCCTCGGCAAGTCCGACTGGGGCAAGGCCCTGGGCAAGGGTGGCTACGACGCCACCATCTTCGGCTGGATCAACCCGGGCGTCGGTGTCTCCGGCGTCCCGCAGATCTTCAAGACCGGCAACGACTCCAACTTCAACCAGTTCTCCGACAAGGATGCTGACAAGTTGATGGACGAGCTGATCGTCACCACCGACAAGAGCAAGCAGGACGGCCTGATCCAGCAGATCGACAAGAAGATCTGGGATTCCGCGTACGGTCTGCCGCTGTTCCAGGCAGTGGGCGTTGACGCCTACTCCGACCGCATCACCGGTGTGAAGTACATGCCGAACCAGACCGGCGTCTGGTGGAACTTCTGGGAGTGGGCTCAGAAGTAGCCGACGACCGCAAGTAACACGTGCTGGCGAAAGGCGTCGGGACCAAGGCTCCACGGTCCCGACGCCTTTCTAGCGGCACCCCACAGAGGTTTGGCCCCGCCGTATCCCCGCGGCCGGCGTGAACCCAGCAACCGGTCCCGGCAATCCCAGGGCCTGAATACCGAGGTTGTACTCCCATGGTGACTTACGTAGTCCGGCGGCTCATGACGGCCGCCCTCATCCTTCTCGGCGCTTCCTTCCTGGTCTATCTCCTGACAGCGGCGTCCGGAGACCCCCTGGAGGAATTCCGGGTCAATAACTCCCCGCAGAAGCAGGCCCTGATGGACGCCCGGACGCAGCTGCTGCAGCTCGACGTCCCCGCCCCGGTGCGCTACTTCCGCTGGCTCGGCGGAGCGGCCCAGTGCCTGGTGCCGTTCGCCAACTCCTGCGACCTGGGCAAGAACATCGCCGGGCAGCCCGTCACGGACGCCCTCGGCCACGCCCTGATCCAGACCCTGACGCTGGTCACCGGCGCCACCATCCTGGCCATCCTGATCGGCATCACGCTCGGCATCATCACCGCGCTGCGCCAGTACAGCGCCCTGGACTACGGCGTCACCTTCATGGCGTTCCTGTTCTTCTCGCTGCCGATCTTCTGGGTCGCCGTCCTGCTCAAGGAATTCGGCGCCATCGGCTTTAACAACTTCCTGAGGGACCCCGACGTCCCGCTCCCCGTGGCTTTGGCCATCGGGCTGGTGCTCGGCGTGATCGTCGCCGTCGCCGCCGGCGGCGCACCGCGACGACGGCTCACCGTCGGCGCCGTCGTCTTTGCCTTCGTCAGCGCCGTCCTGATCTACTTCTCCGCCACCCTCTGGTTCAAGAACCCGGGCCTCGGCCCGGTGGTGATTGCGATCGCCGGCGTCGGCATCGCCTTCGCCGTCACCCTGCTCTCCGCGGGCCTGAAGAATCGCAAGGCGCTGCAGTCCTCGCTGATCGCCGTCGCCGTCGGCGTCGTCCTCTACTTCGTGGTCCAGCCCCTGCTGAACCAGGCGACCTTCCTGATGATCGTGCTGCTGGCCATCGCCGCCGTCCTGGTGGGCCTGGGCATCGGCTACCTGATGGGCGGCTACGACCGCGGCCAGTCCATGCGCGCCGCAGCGATCACCTCGTTCCTGGTCGGCGGAATGATCCTGCTGGACCGGTTCATGCAGGCCTGGCCGAGCTACTTCGACAACAGCCGCGTCCGCGGCCGCCCGATCGCCACGATCGGCGCCGGCACCCCCAACATCGAGGGCGACTTCTGGATCCTCGGGCTGGACTCGTTCACCCACCTGATCCTGCCCACCATGGCCCTGATCCTCATCTCGCTGGCCAGCTACACCCGCTTCACCCGGGCCTCGATGCTGGAAATTATGAACATGGACTACATCCGCACCGCCCGCGCCAAGGGCGTCTCGGAACGGACCGTGGTCATGCGGCACGCCTTCCGGAACGCCCTGATTCCCATCGCCACGATCGTGGCCTTCGACATCGGCGGCCTGATCGGCGGCGCCGTCATCACCGAATCCGTGTTCTCGGTGCGCGGCATGGGCTTCCTGTTCCTGGACGGCATCTCCCACACCGACCCCAACCCGGTCATGGGCGTCTTCGTCTGTGTGGCCATAACGGCCATGGGTTTCAACCTCATTGCGGACCTCGCCTACTCCGCACTTGATCCGCGCGTAAGGGTAAAAGCATGAGCCAGCCAAGCCAGCAAGACGAAATCATGGCCGAGGACGCGGCCCTCAAGGGTGCCCCCGCGGCCGGCATCGAACCCGTCCTCGAGGCCAAGGGCCTAAGCCAGGGCCAGATCGTGCGCAAGCGCTTCCTCGGCCATACCGGCGCGATCATCGGCCTGGTGGTCTTCGCCATCATCTTCCTGATGGCCTTCACCTCAGTGGGCTACCTCGGCATCCCGGGCTGGTGGAAGTACAACCACGAGCAGGTCTCCGCACTGGTCAACGACGGCGCCCCCACCTCCTCGCTGTGGCCGCTGGCCTGGGGCGAGCACCCCTTCGGCCAGGACCGGATCGGCCGTGACCTGTTCGCCATGACCATGCGCGGCGCGCAGCAGTCCATCACCGTCATGGTGGTCATCGGCGTGATTGCCGGCCTGCTCGGCGTCCTGGTCGGAGCCATCTCCGGCTACTTCCGCGGCTGGGCCGAGGCCGTCCTGATGCGCCTCACCGACGTCATCATCATCATCCCGGCACTGCTCCTCGCAGCGGTCATGGCGCAGATGGCCGGCCGGCGCGACTCCGGCAGTTGGTTCGCCTCCTTCGCCAGCACCAACGGCGTCCTGGCCCTGGGCATCTTCCTCGGCCTGATCAGCTGGGTCAGCCTCGCCCGGCTCATGCGCGGCGAGTTCCTGTCCCTGCGGGAACGCGAATTCGTCGACGCCGCCCGGATCTCCGGTGCCAGCAACGCCCGGATCATTTTCAAGCACATCCTGCCCAACGCCGTCGGCGTCCTGATTGTCAACGTCACCCTCACCATGTCCGCGGCCATCCTCACCGAGACCGCGCTGAGCTTCCTGGGCGTCGGCGTCAAGGCCCCGGACACGTCCCTGGGCCTGCTCATCTCGCAGAACCAGCAGGCCTTCGCCACCCGGCCCTGGCTGTTCTGGTTCCCCGGCCTGTTCATCGTGCTGATCTGCCTGAGCATCAACTTCATCGGCGACGGGCTGCGGGACGCCTTCGACCCGCGGCAGAAGAAGTTCAACGCCAAGAAGGCCCGCGAGGCCGACGCCGCCGCGGGTGCCCCGGCGGGTGCTTCCGCCGGGGCGGGTGCCTCGCCGGCCGCGGAAAAGTCCGCGGTCACCGCCTTCGACGGCACCAAGGACGACTAAGATGACAGCCCCGAACCCGGGCCTCCGGCTAGACGGCTGCGACGGTCCAGGCGCTGGCCGCCAGCAGCAGCACGGCGACGGCGATCGCCGCCCACCGCGGGGTCACGGCCACCGCGGTGGTGGCGGCCTCGCCGGCGGCCAGGGCGCCACTCTCCACGAGGGCCTGCCAGCGGCCGCGCACCAGCCGGGCGGCCTGGCCCGAGTCGGTGGTCTTCAAATCGCCCGGGCGCACCGAGTTGCCCGGGCCGTAGCTGGTGTCCGGCAGCCCGCGCAGGTCCTCGGGACGGGCGTTGCGGCCGCCCCAGATGCCCGGCGCGGGGGCTGCCCACGCGGCGTAGCTCTTTTGTGCCGTCACGAGCGTCAGGGCGTAGCGGGTGTCCACGTGCACCAGCGCCGCCCACGGCACCTCGACGGACCGGAACGGGTTCTCCAGGGTGACCCCGCCGTCGTGCACCACGACGGCGGGGAGCCAGAAGAACTGCCAGCCCAGGAAGGCCACCAGCAGCAGGGGAGCGGTGCCCAGCAGCCCCGCGGGACCGGCCGAGGCCACCGTCACGACGAGGCCCAGCAGCCCCACACCCCAGGCCAGGCCGGCGAACCATTTGTTTGTCCGGGCCTTGAAGATTTCGACGTTTCCGGCATCGGGCACTGTGCTCATGCCCCCCATATTTCAGCATTCCGGCCGTGCGCACTAAATTCCCGGTGCGGCGGCCCGGCGGAAGGAACACCCCATCATGACTGACTTCATCACCGTGGACCCGGCGCAGCCCTCCGCCCCCGGCAAGGGCGACGTCGTCCTGGAGGTCCGCGACCTCAGCGTCGACTTCGGCGTGGACAAGAAATGGGTCCCGGCCGCCATCCGGCTGAACTACGAGGTCCGGGCCGGTGAGGTCCTGGCGATCGTCGGCGAGTCCGGCTCGGGCAAGAGCGCCAGCTCCATGGCGCTTCTGGGCCTGCTGCCGAGCAACAGCCGCGTCAGCGGCAGCGTCAAGCTGGCCGGCAAGGAACTCCTCGGCGGCAGCGAGGCCAACATCAGGGCCGTCCGCGGCAAGGACGTCGCCGTGATCTTCCAGGAGCCGATGACCGCGCTGAACCCGGTCTACACCGTCGGGTCGCAGATCGTGGAGACCATCCGGCTACACAACGAGGTCTCCCCGGACCAGGCCAGGGAACGGGCCGTCCGGATGCTCGAGCTGGTGGAGCTGCCGGATCCGGAGAAGGCCTTCCGCTCCTACCCGCACCAGCTCTCCGGCGGCCAGCGGCAGCGCGCCATGATCGCCCAGTCGCTCTCCTGCGACCCCAAGCTGCTGATCGCCGACGAGCCCACCACGGCCCTCGACGTCACCGTCCAGGCCGAAATCCTGGACCTGATGCGCAACCTCCGCAACAAGCTCGACAGCGCGATTGTCCTAATCACCCACGACATGGGCGTCGTCGCCGACCTCGCGGACCGGATCGCGGTCATGCGCCGCGGTGTGATTGTGGAGACCGGCACGGCGGCGGAGATCTTCCACAACCCGCAGCACGAGTACACCAAGGCGCTGCTGGACGCCGTCCCGCACCTGGGCCAGGGCGGGGAGGCCGACGGCGACGTCGACGTTACCGCGGCCCTCGCCGCCGCCACCCAGGCCGACCTTGAGGCCATCCCGCACGAGGAGCTCCTCCGCCGGGAGCGGGCGAACGCCGCGGCCCTCGCCGCCGCCGCGGAGGCCGCCAAGCCGCAGGGCGATCCGGTCCTGGAACTGACCGACGTCGCCATCGAATACCCCAAGCAGGGCCGGGTGCCGGCGTTCCGCGCCGTCGAGGGCGCCAACCTGGCGATTTACCCGGGCCAGGTCGTCGGCCTGGTGGGGGAGTCCGGCTCCGGCAAGACCACCATCGGCCGCGCCGCCGTCGGCCTGCTGCCCGTCGCGGCCGGCACCATGAAGGTGGTGGGCCAGGACATCTCCGCCGCCAAACGCAACGGCCGGCAGCTGCACGAGATGCGCCGCCACGTGGGCATGGTCTTCCAGGACCCGTCCTCCTCGCTGAACCCCCGCCTGCCGATCGGCGAGAGCATCGGCGAGCCGATGTTCCTGGCCGGCGTGGCGAAGGGCGCCGAGCTGCAGTCCCGGATCGAGGCGCTGCTGGACCAGGTGGAACTGCCGCGCAACTACCGCAACCGCTACCCGCACGAACTCTCCGGCGGGCAGAAGCAGCGCGTCGGCATCGCCCGGGCGCTGTCGCTGAAGCCGAAGCTGATGGTGGCCGACGAGCCCACCTCCGCGCTGGACGTCTCGGTCCAGGCCAAGGTGCTGGAGCTGTTCCAGAACCTGCAGAAGGAACTTGGCTTCGCCTGCCTCTTCGTCACCCACGACCTCGCCGTCGTCGACGTCCTCGCCGACCGCATCTGCGTGATGCAGCGGGGCCGGATCGTCGAGCAGGGCAGCCGCGACCAGATCCTGCGCAACCCGCAGGAACCGTACACCCAGCGCCTGCTGGCGGCCGTACCCCTGCCGGATCCGGAGAAGCAGCGGGAACGGCGGGAGTTGCGTGCCCAGCTGCTCTCGGGCGCCAGCTAAGAGAGCGGTTAGGAGAGCGGCTAAAAGAGGGGCAACGGGGAGGGAATCCAGGAGGAACCGAAAAGGCGGGGCACGAATCCTACCAGCGAGTAATCTGTGACTTGAAATACGTTGCGCGTGACGCTAGCCGTCACAGTGCTGTCGAGTCACGGTTTGGCAACGGAGTTCCATGATCTGGACATCTTGCGGTTAGGCTACTTCCATATGTAGGCCACGTCACAGGGATATCCCTGTGCCTGCGCCTGCCGGGAAGCACAAGTCTCTCCCGCAGAACTCCCACAACTCTTAGGAGGAGGAATGCGTTTTTCGCGCACTTCCAAAGCACTGGGCCTGGTGGCGATCGCTGCCATGACCCTGACCGGTTGCGGCGGCGGCGGTTCCAACACCGCCGGCGGCAGCACCGGTGGCGACACCAGCAAGGTCATCATTGCTGACGGTTCCGAGCCCCAGCGTCCGCTGATGCCCGCCGACACCAACGAGGTTGGCGGCGGCAAGGTCATCGACCTGATGTTCTCCGGTCTGGTCAGCTACGACCCCAACGGCAAGCCCGTGAACGAACTGGCCGAGTCCATCGAAGGCAAGGACGGCCAGCACTTCACGATCAAGATCAAGAAGGACCAGAAGTTCACCAACGGCGAGGCCATCACGGCCAAGACCTTCGTTGACTCCTGGAACTTCGGTGCCGCCGCGAAGAACGCACAGCTCAGCGGTGGCTTCTTCGAGTCCATCAAGGGCTACGACGAGGCCAGCAAGGAAGGCTCCACGGTCGAGACCATGTCCGGCCTGAAGGTCGTTGACGACCAGACCTTCACCGTTGAACTCTCCCAGCCGGAATCCGACTGGCCGCTGCGCCTGGGCTACACCGCCTTCGTGCCGGTCCCGTCCGGTGCCCTGAAGGACCCGAAGGGCTTCGGCGAGAAGCCGGTCGGCAACGGCCCGTACAAGATGGCCGACGGCGGCTGGCAGCACAACGTGCAGATCCAGCTGGTCCCGAACCCGGACTACAACGGCCCGCGCAAGGCCAAGAACGCCGGCGTGACGTTCAAGATCTACCAGAACGACGACGCCGCGTACCAGGACCTGCTGTCCAACAACCTGGACATCCTGCAGACCATCCCGACGAGCGCCCTGAAGAACTACAAGTCCGACCTGGGTGACCGCACCATCAACAAGCCGTACGCCGGCAACCAGACCATCGCCATCCCGGAATACCTGCCGGAGTGGAGCGGCGAGGCCGGCAAGCTGCGCCGCCAGGCCATCTCCATGGCCATCAACCGCGATGAGATCACCAAGGTCATCTTCAACGGTGCGCGCCAGCCCGCCAAGGACTTCACCGCCCCCGTGCTGGACGGCTACAGCGACTCGATCCCGGGTTCGGACAACCTGAAGTTCGACGCCACCAAGGCCAAGGACGCCTGGGCCAAGGCCGACGCGATCCAGAAGTGGGACGCTGACAAGACCTTCACCATCGCCTACAACGCCGACAAGGGCGGCCACAAGGCATGGGTTGAGGCTGTCGTGAACCAGCTGAAGAACACCCTCGGCATCAAGGTTGAGGGCAAGCCGTACGCCACGTTCAAGGAAGCCCGCAACGACGCCACCGCCAAGACCCTGACCGGTGCCATCCGCGCCGGCTGGCAGGCAGACTACCCGTCGCTGTACAACTTCCTCGGCCCGATCTACAAGACCGGTGCCGGTTCCAACGACGCGAAGTACGCGAACCCGACGTTCGACAAGGCCATCTCCGACGGCCTGAACGCCCCCACCGTCGCCGACGGCAACAAGGCCATGAACAAGGCCCAGGAAATCCTCCTGACCGACCTTCCGGCCATCCCCTGTGGTACCAGGTTGCCCAGGGCGGCTGGAGCGACAAGGTCACCAACGTTGACTACGGCTGGGACGGCGTCCCGCTGTACTACAACATCAGCGGCAAGTAAATAACTGAACGACGGCGGGGGCTGCCTGGATTGGGGCCTCCGCCGTTGTTCTGCTTCCACTCTGTTTTCCCGGACAGATCCCCGAAAGTTCTCCCTGACAGTCCGCCCTGACGGCCACCGCCTCGGGTGAACTCTGCAGCCCGTCCTCCGTGACCGACCCGGCGCCGGGCTGCAGTCCATAGTGAAAAGGTTCTTCGATGAACAACTCCGCCGCATCCCTGGACCGGATGCCTGCTGACAAGGGTGTGCTTCGCTGATGGCGACTTACATCCTCAAGCGTTTTCTCCAACTGATCCCCGTCTTCCTGGGCGCAACGCTGCTGGTCTACTTCCTGGTCTTCAGCCTCCCCGGTGACCCGATCGTCGCCCTCTTCGGCGACAAGCCGGTCAACGAGGCCGTCGCCGCGAAGCTCCGCGCGCAGTACCACCTGGACCAGCCCTTCTGGATCCAATACCTGCTCTACCTCAAGAGCATCTTCACCTTCGACCTCGGCCAGGACTTCTCCGGCCGTCCCATCGCCGCCGTGCTGGGCGAGGTGTTCCCCGTTACCGCCCGCCTGGCCATCATGGCGCTGATCTTCGAGGCCTTCTTCGGCATCATTTTCGGCCTGATCGCCGGCCTGCGGAAGGGCAAGCTCTTCGACGCGACCGTCCTCGTGGCGTCCCTGATCGTCATCGGCATCCCGATCTTCGTGCTCGGCTTCCTGCTGCAGTTCACCATCGGCGTCCAGCTCGGCTGGGCCAAGCCGACGGTCAGCTCCGCGGCCACGGTGCAGGACCTGATCCTGCCGGCGATCGTGCTGGGCCTGGGCTCCTTCGCGTACGTGCTGCGCCTGACCCGCACCTCCGTGATCGAGAACATGAACGCCGACTACGTGCGCACCGCCACCGCCAAGGGCCTGTCACGGTTCCGCGTGGTCCGCGTGCACATCCTGCGTAACTCCCTGATCCCCGTCATCACCTTCCTGGGCGCGGACCTGGGCAGCCTGATGGGCGGCGCGATCGTCACCGAAGGCATCTTCAACGTGCCCGGCGTCGGCAACCGGCTCTACCGGGCCGTGCTCTCCGGCGAGGGACCCACGGTGGTCTCGATCGTCACCGTCCTGGTGCTGATCTACTGCCTCTCCAACCTGCTCGTTGACCTGCTCTACGCCTGGCTTGACCCGAGGATCCGCTATGACTCCTGAAACCAATCCCGCACGGCAGGACGCTCCGATGCCCGCCCCGCGCCACATCGAGCACTTCGTCGCCGACTTCTCCGAGACCCCGCTGCAGGCCACGGACAAGGTCAAGGAGGATCAGGCACCCCTGAGCCTCTGGGCCGAGGCCTGGCGCAACCTGCGCAAGCAGCCGCTGTTCCTGATCTCCGCGTTCCTGATCCTGGTGGTCGTGGCCGTGTCCCTCTTCCCGGGACTGTTCTCCGGCATCGACCCCACCTCCGAGGCCTGCCAGCTGGCCAACTCCGACGGTGGACCCACTGGCGGCCACCCGCTGGGCTTCACCCAGCAGGGCTGCGACGTCTACGCCCGCGTCATCTACGGCACGCGCTCCTCGGTGACCGTCGGCCTGTTCACCACCATCGGTGTGCTGGTCATCGGCGGCATCATGGGCGCCCTGGCCGGCTACTACGGCGGCTGGGTTGACGCGGTCCTGGCCCGGATCAACGACATCTTCTTCGCGCTCCCGCTGATCCTCGGCGCAATCGTCGTCATGCAGCTGCCGATGTTCCGCTCCAACCGCACCGCGTGGACCCTGGTACTGATCCTGATGGCGTTCGGCTGGCCGCAGATCGCCCGCATCACCCGCGGCGCCGTGATCGAGGTCCGCAATGCCGACTTCGTCACCGCCGCGCGCTCCCTGGGCGTGTCCAAGTTCGGCGCCCTCATGCGTCACGTCATGCCGAACTCGCTGGCCCCGATCATCGTCGTGGCCACCATCTCCCTGGGCACCTTCATCGTGGCGGAATCCACGCTGTCCTTCCTGGGCATCGGCCTCCCGCCCAGCGTGATGTCCTGGGGCAACGACATCCAGGCAGCGCAGGCCTCGCTGCGCTCGAACCCGATGCCGCTGCTCTACCCGGCCATCGCCCTCTCCATCACCGTTCTGAGCTTCATCATGCTGGGCGACGCCCTCCGTGATGCTCTCGATCCCAAAGCGCGCAAGCGATGAAAGGGGAAGCCATGAACACCCCTGTTGAAATCCGTGAAGAGGGAACGGCCGCCGTGCGTCCGCTCCTGGAAATCCGGGACCTGGCGATCACCTTCAAGACCGGCGGCGGCGACGTCAACGCCGTCCGCAACGCCCACCTCACCGTGATGCCGGGCGAAACGGTCGCGATCGTGGGCGAGTCCGGGTCGGGCAAGTCGACGACCGCGCTGGCCGCGATCGGCCTGCTGCCCACCAACGGCCGGGTCTCCGGCGGCCAGATCCTGTTCGACGGCGAGGACATCTCCAACGCCAGCGAGAAGCGCATGATCGAACTGCGCGGCAACAGCATCGGCATGGTCCCGCAGGACCCGATGTCCAACCTCAACCCGGTCTGGAAGATCGGCCAGCAGGTCCGCGAGACGCTCAAGGCCAACGGGCTGCCCGACGGTCCCGACGACGTCGCCAAGGTCCTCTCGGAGGCGGGCCTGCCCGACGCCGCCCGGCGCGCCAAGCAGTACCCGCACGAGTTCTCCGGCGGCATGCGCCAGCGTGCGCTGATCGCCATCGGCCTGTCCTGCCAGCCGCGCCTGCTCATCGCCGATGAGCCGACGTCGGCCCTGGACGTGACCGTGCAGCGTCAGATTCTTGACCACCTGGACAAGATGACCACCGAGCTCGGCACCGCCGTGCTGCTGATCACCCACGACCTTGGCCTCGCCGCCGAACGTGCCGACAAGGTGGTCGTGATGTACCGCGGCCAGGTGGTGGAATCGGGTCCGTCGCTGGAGCTGCTGCGCAACCCGCAGCACCCGTACACCCAGCGCCTGGTCTCCTCCGCGCCGTCGCTGGCGTCCCGCCGGATCCAGGCAGCCAAGGAGCAGGGCGTCGAGTCCGAGGACCTGCTCGCCCCCGCCGAGGAGGGCGTGGTCGAGGCCGCGAAGCCGGACGAGGTGCTCAAGATCGAGAACCTCCGCAAGGTCTTCAAGCTCCGCTCCGGCCTGGGCCGGTCCACCGACTTCACCGCGGTGGACGACGTGTCCTTCAGCGTCAAGCGCGGAACGACGACGGCGATCGTGGGGAGTCGGGCTCCGGCAAGTCCACGGTGGCCCAGATGGTGCTGAACCTGCTCCAGCCGACCTCCGGCAAGATCGTGTTCGACGGAGTGGACACCTCGACGCTGAACGCCAAGGAAATCTTCGCGTTCCGCCGCCGCGTCCAGCCGATCTTCCAGGACCCCTACGGTTCCCTCGATCCGATGTACAACATCTTCCGGACCATCGAGGAACCGCTGCGGACCCACAAGATCGGGACCAAGGCCAGCCGGGAAAAGAAGGTACGCGAACTGCTGGACCAGGTGGCCCTGCCGCAGTCCACCATGCAGCGCTACCCGAACGAGCTCTCCGGCGGCCAGCGCCAGCGCGTCGCGATTGCCCGTGCCCTGGCCCTCGATCCCGAGGTCATCATCTGTGACGAGGCCGTCTCCGCCCTCGACGTGCTGGTCCAGGCGCAGGTGCTCAACCTGCTCGCGGACCTGCAGTCGCGGCTGGGCCTGACCTACCTCTTTATCACCCACGACCTGGCCGTGGTCCGGCAGATCGCGGACCACGTCTGCGTGATGGAAAAGGGCAAGCTGGTGGAGACCGGTTCGACCGACGACGTCTTCGACGCGCCGCAGATGGACTACACGAAGGCCCTGCTGAACGCCATCCCCGGCGCCAAGCTGATGCTTCCGCCGGACGTCGCCTGACCTCCAGGCAGGACGCCCCTCCGGGCCCTCACTAACAAAGGGAGCCGGTGACCACCCCGCGGGGTGGTCACCGGCTCCCTTTGTTACTTTTCCCGGTCCTGGCGTACCGCTGCCTAGTTGCCGGGCTCGGTCGTCACGGGCCCGGGCGGCGGCAGTTCGAGGCCCAGATCCTTGAGCTTGCCGGCCAGGATCGTGCCCAGAGCGGCGTGTCCGGTGCTGTTCATGTGCACGCCGTCGGCCATCTGCGAGGTCAGGTTGTACTTGGTCAGCCAGTCGCCGGTGCTGATGAACGGGATGGAATGCCGGGCCGCGAGGCCGCCCAGCAGCGAATCCACCTGCGTCCGGCGGCCGCCGCCGTAGTTCGCCCCGCGGGCCAGGGTGCCGATCATCGCCAGCCGGGCGGCGGGATAGCGCTGCTTGAGGGAGCCGATCAGCCGCTCGGCGTTGGCCACGATCTGGGCGTCGGTGGCCCCGCGGGTGGCATCGTTGCCGCCCCCTTCCATCACGACCAGGGCGGGCGCGCCGTAGGGCAGCTTCCAGTCCCCGCGCTGCAGGGCGTCGATGTAGTTGCCGGTCTTTCCGTTTGCCGCGACATAGCCAGTGCCGCCCAGGCCGCAGAAGAAGACGTCGTAGCCGGCCGCGGAGAGGCCCTGCCGGGGCCACCCGTTGGTCGGTTCGGACTGGGAGTCGCCGATCAGGAGCGCGGTCCGGTTGATGTTGGCCACGATGACCTCGTCCCGGCCGTTGGCCGGGTTGCGGTAGACCGTGCCCGGGGCCATGGTGGCCGGGTTGGGCAGGGGTGCCAGCAGTGACTTCTGGCCGCCGGCCGCGACGGGTTCGCCGGACACGCCGGCGCCCGCACGGGCAGCCGACTTGCCGGGTACGCCGGAGGCAGGGGCGCTGGCGCTGGCCGGTGAGTCCGGGCCGGACGAGGTAGTGGTGGGTGCCTGCCCGCAGCCGGCCAGGAGAACGCCGGTGGCGATCACAGGTGCGGCGTAGCGGGTCAGAGCCGAGGCGATTCGCATCTGGGGTCTCCGGGCTTTGTTTTTCTTTACCACGGCAATAATGCGGTACTTCGCTCTCAAAAGCCAGTGACATTCCTCACGGGGACACGACGCCTGCGCGCCCCTGCCGCCGTCGTCGGGCGGGGGACACGGTTCCCGAAGATCCCCGGGCCGGCGGGCGATTTAGGCCAATAAATGCCCGTGCCGCTAGAATGGATGCAGGTGCCCTGTGCGAACGGGCCATTCCTGTCGTGCGTTCCGGTCGGAAATGTCGCGATACAACAGCTGACTTCACCACTGAATCGAGCAATAACGCATGTCTGAAACCACCACCAACACTGCGGTAGCCACTGCATTGCGCAGTGACCTGCGCAACGTCGCGATTGTGGCCCACGTTGACCACGGCAAGACCACCCTGGTCGACGCCATGCTCAAGCAGACCAACTCCTTTGCCGAGCACAACCACCTCGAAGACCGCGTCATGGACTCCGGTGACCTGGAACGCGAAAAGGGCATCACCATCCTGGCCAAGAACACCACGGTGGCCTACAACGGTCCGTCCTCCAACGGCGAGACCATCACCATCAACGTCATCGACACCCCCGGCCACGCCGACTTCGGTGGCGAGGTCGAGCGCGGCCTGTCCATGGTCGACGGCGTCGTCCTCCTCGTGGACGCCTCCGAAGGCCCGCTGCCGCAGACCCGCTTCGTGCTGCGCAAGGCCCTCGCCGCGCACCTGCCGGTGATCCTGCTGGTCAACAAGACCGACCGTCCCGATGCCCGCATCGAGGAGGTCGTGCACGAGTCCATGGACCTGCTCCTTGGCCTGGCCTCCGACCTCGCGGACGAAGTTCCGGACCTGGACCTGGACAAGATCCTCGAAGTTCCCGTCGTCTACGCCGCCGCCAAGGTTGGCCGCGCCTCCCTCGAGCAGCCCGCCGACGGCACCGCTCCGGAGAACGAGGACCTGGAACCGCTTTTCAAGACCATCATTGAGCACATCCCGGCCCCGACCTACAACCCGGAGGGTGTGCTGCAGGCACACGTCACCAACCTGGACGCCTCCCCGTTCCTCGGCCGCCTCGCGCTGCTCCGCATCTACAACGGCACCCTGCGCAAGGGCCAGACCGTGGCCTGGGCCCGCGCCAACGGTGAGCTCAAGAACGTCAAGATCACCGAACTGCTGGCCACCAAGGCCCTGGACCGCGTCCCGGCCGAGTCCGCCGGACCGGGCGAGATTGTCGCCGTCGCCGGTATCGAGGAGATCACCATTGGTGAGACCCTGACCGACGCCGAGAACCCGCAGCCGCTGCCGCTCATCACCGTTGACGACCCGGCCATCTCGATGACCATCGGTATCAACACCTCGCCGCTGGCCGGCAAGGTCAAGGGCGCCAAGGTCACCGCACGCCAGGTCAAGGACCGCCTCGACAAGGAACTGATCGGTAACGTCTCCATCAAGGTCCTCCCGACCGAGCGTCCCGACGCCTGGGAAGTCCAGGGCCGTGGCGAGCTCGCCCTCGCCATCCTGGTCGAGCAGATGCGCCGCGAAGGCTTCGAGCTGACCGTCGGCAAGCCGCAGGTTGTCACCAAGACCATCGACGGCAAGGTCCACGAGCCGATGGAACACATGACCATCGATGTGCCCGAGGAGTATCTCGGCGCCGTGACGCAGCTGATGGCCGCCCGCAAGGGCCGCATGACCAACATGGCCAACCACGGCACCGGCTGGTGCCGCATGGAGTTCATCGTTCCCGCCCGTGGCCTGATCGGCTTCCGCACCCGGTTCCTCACGGACACCCGCGGCGCCGGCATCGCCGCCTCCATCTCCGAGGGCTACGAGCCGTGGGCCGGCCCGATCGAATACCGCACCAACGGTTCGATGATCGCCGACCGCGCCGGCGTCGTGACCCCGTTCGCGATGATCAACCTGCAGGAGCGTGGCTCCTTCTTCGTCAAGCCCACCTCCGAGGTCTACGAGGGCATGATCGTCGGCGAGAACTCCCGCGCCGATGACATGGACGTCAACATCACCAAGGAAAAGAAGCTCACCAACATGCGTGCCGCTTCCTCGGACTCCTTCGAGAACCTGACCCCGCCGCGCGAGCTGACCCTCGAGGAATCCCTCGAATTCGCCCGCGAGGACGAGTGCGTCGAGGTCACCCCGGAGGATATCCGTATCCGCAAGCTGATCCTGGACTCCAACGAGCGTGCCAAGGCCAACCGCGCCCGCGCCAAGGCCTAGGGTCCAGCCCGCCAGGGCACCGGTGCATCCAGCGCCACCACGAACTGCCGTCGGGGCAGGCGGTCCAACCGCCGCCCGGCGGCAGCGCCGATCAACTCGGCCCTCCCGGTCCTGCCTGCGCCGGTGCGGCACACCGCCGCCCCGCCGCGCCGCGAAGTGATTGACAGCTGTCACCTCTACTGCAAAGCTGACCCGGTGACAGCCCAGAAACCCGCCGACTACGCCGCGGATTCCGACGTCGGCGGGGACGCTGAGGCCCCGGAGGACACTGCCCGGGAGGCCTCGCTCTGGCGGGACGCCAACTTCGGAGTCTTCTGGACCGCCCAGTCCCTCTCCCAGCTCGGCGCCCAGCTCGGGCAGCTCGCGTTCCCCGTCCTGGCCGTGACCCTGCTGCGCGCCACCGAGTTCGAGGTGGGCATCCTCAATGCCGCCGGACTCGCCGCTTTCCTGCTGGTCGGACTGCCCGCCGGCGCCTGGGTGGACCGCTGGCTCAAGCGCCGCACCATGATCCTCGCGGACCTGGTCCGGGTGGTCGCGATCAGCGCCGTGCCCCTACTCTGGTGGGCCGGTGCGTTGCAGGTCTGGCACCTCTATGTCATCTCCGCCGTCGTCGGCGTCGCCACCGTGTTCTTCGACGTCTCCTACCAGAGCTTCGTCCCGCTGCTGGTGCCCGCCCGCCACGTGGGCGAGGCTAACTCCAAACTTGAGGCCACGGCCCAGATCGCCCGGATCGGCGGCCCGGCCGCCGGCGGAGCGCTCCTGGCCGTGGTGACGGCGCCGGTGCTCTTCGTCGGCCAGTCCGTGGGATACCTGCTCTCCGCCCTGTTCCTGAGCCGCACCCGCGACCGGGAGGAACCCCGCCCGGCCAGGGAGCACGGTTCGCTGGGCACCGAGATCCGCGAGGGCCTCTCCTTCGTGGCGCGGCACGAACTAATCCGCCGCGTGGTGCTCTGCACCGCCGGCATGAACTTCGCCAGCATGCTGGTGTTCACGCTGCTGCCGGTGCTGGTGCTCCGGCAGCTCGGGCTTGGCCCCCAGGGCATGGGCATCATCATGTCCGTCGGCGCCGCGGGCGGCCTGCTGGGCGCGGTGTCCGGTCCGTGGCTTGCCCGCCGGATCGGCGAGGGCCGGGTCATCCCGGCGGGGGCACTGCTGGGGTCGCTGGCGCTGGTGCTGGTGCCGGTGGCCGCCCTGCAGACCGAACCCGGCAACGCCCTGGTGCTGCTGACCATCTCCGAGTTCGGCACCACCTTCGGCGCGCTGGTCTACAACATCATGCAGCTGACCATGCGGCAGCGGGTCTGCCCGCCGCGGCTGCTCGGCCGGATGAACGCCTCCGTCCGCTGCGTCGTCTGGGGCGTCATGCCGGTGGCGGCCCTGATCGGCGGTTTCCTCGGCGAATCCATCGGGATGGTGCCGGCCATGTGGCTGGGTGCCGCACTGAGCCTGCTCTCCGTGGCGCCGGTGCTGTTCTCGCCGCTGATGTCCATGCGGAAGCTCCCGGACAGCGTCGAGGAACCCGCGTCCTAGGCTTCCTCCGGGCCGGCCGGGTCCGGGGATTTCTCCGGCTCAATAGAGCTCGGCCTCACCCGCGGCGCCCGGCGGGGCGGAGGCGGCGGCACGGCCTTGGCCGCCACCACGGACGCCAGCGTGATCACGGTGTCCTCCCGGCGCGTGCGCACCGTGCACTCGGTACCGTCGCAGCCCAGCAGCTCGCCCAGCGCGTCGGTCAGGCCGCCGTCGATCCGGTACCGGACCACCACCCGGGTGCCCGGCGCGGCGGAGGCCAGGAAGTCACGGGGCCGGGAAGGGGAAACGCTCACGGGACCATCCTAGGTCCCGGGGGCGGACCGCCTGCCGCGTGCGTCTGTGACGGCCGGGTAGGTTGGCGGGAGCGGGCTGGGGGATAATAGGCTCGGAAGTCAGCAGCCCGGCGCTCAGGCCGGGGCAGAACGCCCGGCGGAAGCCGGAGCCAACGTGGAGAGGCCAGGGTCGTGACGTACGTAATCGCGCAGCCGTGTGTAGATGTTAAGGACAAGGCATGTATTGAGGAGTGCCCCGTCGACTGCATCTACGAGGGCGAGCGTTCCCTGTACATCCACCCGGACGAGTGCGTGGACTGCGGTGCCTGCGAGCCGGTTTGCCCCGTCGAGGCGATCTACTACGAGGACGACACCCCCGAAGAGTGGGCGGACTACTACAAGGCCAACGTCGAGTTCTTCGACGTGCTGGGTTCCCCGGGCGGCGCCGCCAAGATCGGCAACACCCACACCGACCACCCGATGATCGCCGCCCTGCCGCCGCAGAACCAAGACCACTAGGACGGATCCACGGTGACTTCTGCGGTGCGCAGCTTCGGCCTCAGCCTGCCCGACTACCCGTGGGAGGCGATGGCGCCCTACAGCGCCCGCGCCGCCGGGCACCCCGGGGGAGTGGCCAACCTGTCCATCGGCACCCCGGTGGATGACACGCCCGCCCTGGTCCAGGACGCCCTCCGGGCCGCGGCCAACGCCCCCGGCTACCCGACCGTGCACGGCACCCCCGCCCTCCGCGAGGCCATCGCCGCCTGGTTCGAGCGCCGCCGCGGCGTCCCCGGCCTCGACCCGCAGAACGTCATGCCCACCGTCGGGTCCAAGGAACTGGTGGCCTGGCTGCCGTTCCTGCTAGGCCTCAAGCCCGGCGACGTCGTTGTCCGGCCCACCGTCGCGTACCCCACCTACGACATCGGGGCCACCTTCGCCGGCGCCGAGCACGTCGCCGCCGACGACCTCGATGAACTCGACGCCGGCACGCGCTCGCGCGTCCGGCTCGTCTGGGTCAACTCTCCGGCCAACCCCACCGGCAGCGTCCGCAACGCCGAGTCCCTGCGCCGGATCGTGGCGCAGGCACGTGAGCTGGGCGCCGTCGTCGCCTCCGACGAGTGCTACGCCGAACTCGGCTGGGGCGAATGGGACGTCCAGCGTGGCGGCGAACCCGTACCCAGCATCCTCGACCCGCGGGTGGCAGGCGGCTCCCACGAGGGGCTGCTGGCGGTCTACTCGCTGAGCAAGCAGTCCAACCTGGCCGGCTACCGGGCCGCCTTCGTCGCCGGCGACGGGGCCCTGATGGCCAACCTGGTCAACAGCCGCAAGCACGCCGGGATGATTGTGCCCTACCCGGTCCAGGAGGCCATGCGCGTGGCGCTCGGCGACGACGCCCACGTCACCGCGCAGAAGGACCTGTACCGCGGCCGCCGCGAGCGGATCGTTCCCGCCCTGGAGGCCTTCGGGCTCACCATCCACGAGTCCCGCGCCGGCCTCTACCTGTGGGCCACCGCGGGCGAGCCGACCTGGGACACGGTGGGGCGGCTGGCGGACCGCGGGATCGTCGTCGGCCCAGGGGTGTTCTACGGCGACGCCGGCAACGGCTTCGTGCGGGTGGCGCTGACGGCCAGCGACGAGCGGATCGCCGCCGCCGCGGAGCGTCTGGCTACGGGACCGTAACGATGCTGTGACGCGGGGCACACAAAGCGCGGATTCGCCGCCTTGAAGGCCACGCGGATTAGTGCCACCCGCGAACTCCCGGTACTTTTTAACTGACGATCAATGGTGGCTTTCCACAAGAAGGCAGCGCGGCCGTTGGAACCGGCATGCAGATGCGGATTCCGTGGGCGGCTTCACCAGATGTTGGATCAAGCTTTCAACAGGGGCCCAGGGCCTCATGAGGAGAATCCATGACTGAGACCACCAGCGCAACCCTGCGTCATGCAGGCGGCGAGCTTGAGCTCCCGCGCATCAAGGTTGTTGAAGGAAACGAAGGCTACGACGTTTCCAAGCTGCTGAAGCAGACCGGCGCCGTTGCCTTTGACCCCGGTTTCATGAACACCGCGGCCACCACCTCGGCCATCACCTACATTGACGGCGACGCCGGCATCCTGCGCTACCGGGGCTACCCGATCGAGCAGCTGGCCGAGCACTCGAGCTTCCTCGAGGTGTCCTACCTGCTGATCTACGGCAACCTGCCGACGCCGGCCGAGCTGGACGCCTTCGACCAGCGGATCCGCCACCACACCCTGCTGCACGAGGAGCTCAAGGGCTTCTTCAGTGGCTTCCCGCGCGACGCGCACCCGATGCCGGTGCTGTCCTCCGCCGTCTCCGCGCTGTCCACCTTCTACCAGGACTCGCTGGACCCGTTCAACGCCGAGCACGTCGAGGTCTCCACCTACCGCCTGCTGGCCAAGATGCCGGTCATCGCCGCCTACGCGCTGAAGAAGTCCATCGGCCAGCCGATGCTGTACCCGGACAACTCCATGAACCTGGTGGAGAACTTCCTGCGCCTGAGCTTCGGCCTCCCCGCCGAGCAGTACGAGGTGGACCCGGTCGTCGCCAAGGCCCTGGACCTGCTGCTCATCCTGCACGCGGACCACGAGCAGAACTGCTCCACCTCCACGGTCCGCCTGGTGGGCTCCTCCAACGCCAACCTCTTCGCTTCCGTCTCCGCCGGCATCAACGCCCTCTTCGGCCCCGCCCACGGCGGCGCCAACGAGGCCGTCCTCAAGATGCTCCGCCAGATCCAGGCCGACGGCATCAAGCCCGAGGACTACATGGAGAAGGTTAAGAACAAGGAAGACGGCGTCCGCCTGATGGGCTTCGGCCACCGGGTCTACAAGAACTACGACCCGCGCGCCAAGATCGTCAAGGCCACCGCCCACGAGATCCTCAGCAAGCTCGGCGGCAACGACGAACTGCTCGAGATCGCCCTGCGCCTCGAAGAGAAGGCGCTGCAGGACGACTACTTCATCGAGCGCAAGCTCTACCCGAACGTGGACTTCTACACCGGCCTGATCTACAAGGCCATGGGCTTCCCGGAGAAGATGTTCACCGTGCTCTTCGCGATCGGCCGCCTCCCCGGCTGGATCGCCCAGTGGCGCGAGATGATCAGCGACCCGAACACTAAGATTGGCCGCCCGCGCCAGCTGTACACGGGAGAGCCGGAACGGAACTACCCGGCCGTCTAGGACCCATCCGACGGCACCGCACCATTGTGCACAGCCTGACGGCGGCGGCCGCGCACCCTTCCGGGGCGCGGCCGCCGCCGTTTTCCGTGCCGGGAGCACCCGTAGCTGGTACGAGAGTGACGGGTGGGACGGCGTGGTTCGCCGCGGACGGGGCACATGCGTGCTAAAAAGGAGCAATGCCCAAATTTGTCGACGCTGTTTTGCGGCGCCAGGAAATTGTCGACGCGGTGTTCCGCATTATCGCCACCGACGGCCTGGAACGGGCGTCCCTGCGTGAGGTGGCCGACGAGGCCGGCCTGGCCGTCGGCTCCGTGCGGCACTACTTCGCCAGCAGCGACGAGCTGCTCATCCACTCCTTCAGCGTCGCCGTTGACAGCATCACCGGCCGGCTGCTCGCCGCCGAGGAGCACCTCGCCGCGGCAGCCCCGGCACCCCCGGCCACCGGACCGCCGTGCTGGCGCTGCTGGAGGAACTGCTGCCGCTCGATGAGGAGCGGGCCGTGGACGCCTGCGTCTGGATGGCCTTCAAGGCCGCCGCCCGCACCCGCCCTTTCCTGGTCCCGGAGGCGGACCGCAGCCACCGGGCGGTGGCCGCCGTCGTCGGCCGCCTCGTGCTTAGCCTCGCCGGAGACGGGGCGGAGCCGGACCAGCAACAACTTGTCACCGAGGCCGAGCGACTCCTGGCAACCCTCGACGGGCTGGTCCTGCACGCGTTGCTGCAGCCGGAATGGATGACGGCACAGGTGTGCCGCGACGTCCTTGAGGCGCACCTTTCGACCCTGGACCGGCGGCACCCGGTCCCTGCCTGACCGCCGGGGACCATCACCTGCACCGCCACTAACCCGTGCCCGCCATTAACCTGTGCGGCCAACGGGAATACACTGAAAAAGTACGTCTTGCCAAGGGAGGCACATCGGATGCACCACACAGGCGGGCCCGGCTGGCGGATCACCATGGACACCTCGGGTCCCATGCTGATCGCGCTGTATGTACGGGACGCGGCCGGCCTGGAGACCGTGGGTCATCCGGTCCTCTGCCCGGTCGTTCCCAAGATCCATCCGTCGAACCATTCCCACCTGATCAACGAGGTGGGCGGGATGCCGGCGCTGAAGACAGAGTGGGAGGCCTGGTGGTCGCAGCTGCTCAAGGCGCACCCGGAGATGGAGCCCGAGCTGGGGCCGCCCGGCTTCCGTGCCTTCGGCAACTCCCCGGCCCTGCGGCGCGTGCTGCAGGCACACTTCGGCGCAGCGCTCAGCTGGGCCAGGGAGCGCCAGGGGAGTACCGCGCACTCGAGGCTGAACGGGATGCCAACGGCGCCGCCTCGATCCTGGCCGATATGGTGGAGGACCGCCTGCTGGAGGCCGGCCGGGATGCCCGCGACTTTGAGCTGACCATCATTGAGCTGCCGCTGGCCGAGCCGCGGGCCTGGTACCTGGAGCCGGACAAGATCATCATGAGCTCGGCGCTGGCCGCGGACCCGGAGTTGTTCCGCAGCTACGTCCAGCCGGTCATCGAACTGTTGGCCTGATCGCCCGCCCATCTTCTGCGCCAGCAGGTCTTTGCGGCATGACGGTCCCGGCTACTTGGCCGGTTCCGCCGCGACCGTGATGCTGACCTGGCCGGCCGGGGCGTCCCCGGGCTGCCAGCCCTTATGGTCGGACCGGGTCCAGGTCTGGCCGTCGACGGCTACCGCGGTGATGGACAGCGACTTCGCGTTCGTCACCGCCCACTGGGCCACGGCCCACGCCCGGGTGTCCCGCGCCTGTACGGTGAGCGTGCGCCCCTCCGTGCCGGCGTCGAGCGCTCCGAATGCCGACGTCAGCCGCTGCTGCACGGCAGCCGGGTCACCGGCGGCGTCGGGGGCGCGCAGCGTGCAGTCCAGCGACTGCGGCGACTGCCCGGTCAGGGCGGAGGCGAAGGCCCGTGCCGTTGGTTCGTGCTGGGCGTAGGCGCCCGGGTAGGCCGAACGCTGGACCTCCTGCGCGGCGGCGGTGATGGGCAGCGACTCGTAGCCGGGAATCTTGACCAGCGCATCGTAGAAGGCATTGGTGGCATGGTACGGGTCCATCACCTCGGCCTCGGTGCCCCAGCCCTGCGAGGGCCGCTGCTGGAAGAGCCCGCGCGAGTCCGGTCCGGCCTCGTCCCCGTGGCCGATGTTGCGGAGCTTGGATTCCTGCAGCGAGGTGGCCAGGGCAATGCTGGCGGCGCGGGCGGGCAGTCCGCGTCGCACCGCGACCGCGCTGATCAGGGCGGCGTACCCGGCCTGGTCGGTGGCGAGGTCCTCGTCGGCGCCGGGGACCTTGCAGCCCTCGGTCACCAGTGTCTCGGAGCGCTGCAGGAAGGCGACGGCGGTGTATACGGCGCCGCCCACCATCGCCAGGACCAGCAACAGCACGATCCTGCGGCGCCAGCCACGTCTGCGTGCCACGTAAATACTCCCTCGGGCCCCGCGGGGCCGGTCGAATCCTGAGCCGTCAGGCTCTCGGCCGGTGCCTAGTTGGCGTGCAGAGCCTCGTTGAGCTCCACGGTCTGTCCCTTGCGCGGCAGTACTTCCACCTGGCCGCTGGTGGAGTTGCGGCGGAACAGCAGGTTCGGGACGCCGGAGAGTTCCACGGCCTTCACGATCCGGGTGGTGTCCTCGCCGTCGGCGTCCTTCGGGCCCACCACGCTGACTCGGGTACCGGCGGTGACGTACAGGCCGGCCTCCACCACGGAGTCGTCGCCGATGCTGATCCCGACGCCGGAGTTGGCACCGAGGAGGACCCGCTCGCCGAGCGAGATCTGTTCCTTGCCGCCGCCGGAGAGGGTGCCCATGATCGAGGCGCCGCCGCCGACGTCGGTGCCGTTGCCAGCGACGACACCGGCGGAGATCCGGCCCTCGACCATGGAAGTGCCGAGCGTGCCGGCGTTGAAGTTCACGAAGCCCTCGTGCATGACCGTGGTGCCCTCGGCCAGGTGCGCGCCGAGGCGGACCCGGTCGGCGTCGGCGATCCGGACGCCGGAGGGGAGGACGTAGTCCACCATGCGGGGGAACTTGTCCACGCCGTAGACGGTGACGGCGCCGCGGCGGCGGAGCCGGGCGCGGGTCATTTCGAAGCCCTCCACCGGGGCAGGGCCGAAGTTGGTCCAGACGACGTTGGGCAGCTTGCCGAAGATGCCGTCGAGGTTGATGCTGTTGGGCTTGACCAGGCGGTGCGAGAGCAGGTGCAGGCGCAGGTACGCATCGGCGGTGTCCGCGGGGGCCTCATCCAGGTTGATCTGGGCGAAGATGACCTTCTGCTCGGTGCCGCGGTCGGCATCGTCGCCCGCCGCCGCGATGTCCTGCAGCGCCTGGTCCGCGTTGGCGACGTCCCGCAGGCTCTCCGCGGCGGTTCCGAGCGCCGGGGCCGGGAACCAGGCGTCCAGCACGGTGGCTTCCCCGTCGCGGGTGGCGATGGTGGCCACCCCGAAACCGTAGGCGGAGCGGGAGTCGGCGGGCGCGGCGGAGGAAGCGTTGTCAGTCATGCGCCCAAGTCTATCGACGGGCCCCGCCGTCTTCTAAAACGGTGACGGTGCGCGGACGCTACAGTGGGACGGTGACTGAGCAAAGCGCCCCCGCCCGCCTGGATCTGCACCAGGACGTGGCCCTCCTGACCGCAGACATCATCGACATCTTCAGCGTTTCGGGGGAGGAGCGCCGGCTGGCGGACGCCGTCGAGCACGCGCTCCGGGCCATCCCGCAGCTGGAGCTGACCCGCGACGGCGACGCGATCGTCGCCCGCACCTCGCTGGGCCGGGCCGAGCGGGTCATCCTGGCCGGGCACCTGGACACGGTGCCGCTGCCCACCACCGAGGGCTCCCTCGGCACCGTTCCCTCCTACTGGGCCTCCGGCGCACCGGGGAGGGCATCCTCTACGGCCGCGGCGCCACCGACATGAAGAGCGGCGTCGCCGTGCAGCTGGCCCTGGCGGCCGGGATGTTCGACGGCGGCGCGGCACCGGACAAGGACGTCACCTTCGTCTTCTACGACCACGAGGAGGTCGAGGGCGTCAAGAGCGGCCTGGGCCGGCTGGTGCGCAACCACGGAGACCTCCTCGAGGGCGACTTCGCGATCCTGCTCGAACCCACGGACGGGACCGTCGAGGGCGGCTGCAACGGCACCATCCGCTTCGAGGCCACCACCGTCGGCGAGGCGGCTCACTCCGCGCGGGCCTGGATGGGCAGCAACGCCATCCACGCCGCGGCACCCATCCTGGAACGGCTGGCGGCGTACGAGCCGAAGACGGTCGCCGTCGACGGCCTGGACTACCGGGAGAGCCTGAACGCCGTACGCGTCCACGGCGGGACGGCCGGCAACGTCATTCCCGACCGCTGCGTGGTGGAGATCAATTACCGTTTCGCTCCCGACAAGACGATGGCGCAGGCCGAGGCGCACGTGCGCGAGCTGCTGGCCGGCTTCGACCTGGTCCGCACCGACGGCGCCGCCGGTGCCCGGCCGGGCCTGAACCACCCGGCCGCCGCGTCCTTCGTGGCCGCCGTCGGGGCCGAGCCGAAGCCCAAGTACGGCTGGACCGACGTCGCCCGCTTCAGCGAACTGGGCGTCCCCGCCGTGAACTTCGGCCCGGGGGATGCGCTGCTGGCGCACAAGGACAACGAACACGTCGACGCCGCGGCCATCCGCGAGTGCCTGCGCGCGCTGCGGTCCTGGCTGGGTCTGCCCGGCGCCGAGTAGGGCAGCACAGGCCCTCACACGCCCGAAACACAGAACGGCCCGGAACGCAGAACGGCCCGGAACCTGGGGTTCCGGGCCGTTCTGCGTTGAAGCTGCGTTGCTGGTGTGGCTAGGCGTCGGCGGGGACGCTGGCCGCCGGGGCCACCGCCACACCCGGCTTGCGGGAGAGCCGGCGTTCCAGCCACTTGGCGATCGCGGCCAGGATCAGGCACATGCCCACGTACAGCACGGCAGCCACCATGGCGGCCGGGATGATCGGGGAGCCGTACTGGATCTGGCTGCCGAAGTACTTCGCCTGGAACAGGATCTCGTTGTAGGTCACGATGAACCCGAGGGCGGTGTCCTTCAGGATGACTACCAGCTGGGAGATGATGACCGGCAGCATGGACCGGACCGCCTGCGGGAGCAGGATGCTGGTCATGACCTTGCTCTTGGGCAGTCCGATCGCGTAGCCGGCCTCGCTCTGGCCGCGCGGCAGCGACTCGATGCCGGCGCGGAACACCTCGGCCAGGACCGAGCCGTTGTACAGCACCAGGCCGGCCACGACGGCGGTGAAGGGCGTGATGCCCTGGACGCCGACGGTGGGGAGGCCGTAGTAGAAGATCATCATCAGGATCAGCAGCGGGACGGCACGGAACAGCTCCGTGAAGCCGTAGCACGGGGCGCTGATCCAGCGGCGGTCCGAGAGCCGGCCGAAGGCCAGCAGGATGCCGAGGATCAGGCTCAGGACCGCCGCGGTGCCGAAGGCCGACAGCGTGGCGCCGACGGACTGGGCGATGGTCTGCTGCACCAGCGGGAAGGTGAACAGCTGCCACTTCTTCGCCTCGAACTGGCCGCTTTCGGCGAACCGGAGCAGGACGAAGCCGATGATCAGCAGGATCACCAGGGCGGTGACGACGCCGAGGATCCGGTAGCGGGCGCGGGACTTGGGGCCGGGGGCGTCAAAGAGGACGGAACTCATCGGGCAACCTTCCACTTCTGTTCAAGCTTTCGCTGCAGGGCGGAAAGGATGAAGACAAGGATGATGAACACCAGGGCCACCCAGAGCAGGCCGGTCAGGGCCGGTTCGCCGCGCTCGGAGAGGTTGGCGCGGATGGCGCCGGCCTCGAAGACCGAGAAGCCCGCGGCCACCGTGGTGTTCTTGAGCAGGGCGATGAAGACGCTGAACATCGGCGGGATCACGGCGCGGAACGCCTGCGGCAGGATCACCAGAGTGAGGGTCTGCGTGAACGGCAGGCCGATGGCGCGGGCGGCTTCGGCCTGGCCCACCGGCACGGTGTTGATACCGGAGCGGACAGCCTCGGCCACGTAGGTGGCGGTGTAGAGGCTCAGGCCGATGATCGCGGCGGTGGTGAAGTCGATCGGCACCAGGCCCAGCTTCGGGTAATCCAAAGCGAAGAAGAACAGCACCAGGGTCAGCGGGGTATTGCGCACCACGTTGACGTAGAGCGTCGCGGTCGCACGCATGGCGGGGACGGGGGACACCCGCAGGGCGGCGACGACGGTGCCGAGGATCAGGGCGAAGATCGCCGAGAAGAAAAAGAGGATGAGCGTGTTTCGGAACCCCGTAATGAAGAGGTCCGAGTTATTCAGCAGCGTATTCACAGAATCGTCGCTTTCGACAGTGGAAGAGGGGCGGCCCGGAGGCCGCCCCTCAACGCAGGTTTTAGTAGTTCTCTACTGCGGGCTGCTGGACCTTCGTGCCGGACTGGCCGAGCGTCTGGTCGTAGATCTTCTGCCAGACGGAACCGCCGTCGGTGAAGGTCTTGTTGATGAACTGGCGCAGGGCGGTGTCGCCCTTCTTCAGGCCGACACCGTACTTCTCGGTGGTGAACGGCTGGCCGACAACCTTCAGGCTGTCCGGCTCCTGGGCGGCGTAGCCGAGCAGGATGGCCTGGTCGGTGGTGACAGCGTCAACCTGGCCGCTCTTGAGGGCCTCAACACACTGCGAGTAGGTGTCGAACTCGGTGGTCTTGGTGCCCGGGAAGTTGGCCTTGATGTTCTGGATCGGGGTGGAACCGGTGGCCGAGCAAACGTTCTTGCCGGAGAGGTCCTTCTCGCTGTTGATGCTGGAGTTGTCCTTCTTGACCAGGATGCCCTGGCCGGTGACGAAGTACGGTCCGGCGAAGTCGATCAGCTGCTTGCGCTTGTCCGTGATGGAGTAGGTGCCGACGTAGTAGTCGATGTCGCCGTTGGTGATGGCGGACTCACGGTTGGCGGACGGGATCGGCTTGAACTCGATCTTGTCCTTGCTCATGCCCAGGGACGCGGCAACCCACTTGGCGATCTCGATGTCGAAGCCGGAGTACTCGCCGGTGGCTGCATCCTTGAAGCCGAGGCCGGGCTGGTCCTGCTTGACACCGATGCGGATCTTGCCGCTGGACTTGATCGCGTCGTAGGTCGGGCTGCCGGTCAGCGAGACGTTGTCGGCAACCTTGTACGGTGCCTGGTCCCCGCCGCCGGCCGGAGCAGCGCCGCCGGTGCTGCCGGAGCCGCCGCAGGCGCTGGGGAGAGAGCCAGAGCCGCGGTGGCCGCGACGAACAGGGGCTTCTTCCCGTTAAAGAATTTCTTCATCGGATACCTTTCATTGGACGGCCGCCTGGCGGCGGCCGAGAGAGATGCGGTGTGCTTAGTGGGTCAGGAGCTTGGAGAGGAAGTCCTTGGCGCGGCTGCTCTTCGGGTTCGTGAAGAACTCCTCGGGCGTCTCGTCTTCGACGATCTGGCCGTCGGCCATGAAGACCACCCGGTCCGCGGCCTTGCGGGCGAAGCCCATCTCGTGGGTAACCACGATCATGGTCATGCCTTCCTTGGCGAGCTGGACCATGACGTCGAGGACCTCGTTGATCATCTCGGGGTCCAGCGCGGACGTGGGCTCGTCAAACAGCATGACCTTGGGCTTCATCGCCAGGGCCCGCGCAATTGCCACGCGCTGCTGCTGGCCGCCGGAGAGCTGTGCGGGCAGCTTCGGCGCCTGCTGGCCGACGCCGACGCGCTCCAGCAGCGCCATGGCGTCCTTTTCGGCCTCGGCCTTGGAGGCACCCTTGACCTTGATCGGACCCAGCGTGACGTTCTCCAGGATCGTCTTGTGGGCGAACAGGTTGAAGGACTGGAACACCATGCCGACGTCGGCCCGCAGCTTGGCCAGGCCCTTGCCCTCTGCGGGAAGTTCCTTGCCGTCGATGGTGATGACGCCGTCGTCGATCGTTTCCAGCCGGTTGATGGTGCGGCACAGCGTTGACTTGCCCGAGCCCGAGGGGCCGATGACAACAACGACCTCTCCCTTGCGGACGTTCAGATTGATGTCCTTGAGGACATGCAACTGGCCGTAGTGCTTATTCACGGCCTTCAGGGAGACGAGGGCATCGCCGGGTACTTGAGTAGTCATAGAAAGAATCTAGCGAAGATTAGCCCCTTATGACGCCAATCACTCCCAGTTCGTCCACATCGTGACACAAGAGATACCCGTCACCTGGCACCCCGGGGCGCGCCCGGCGGGCCTGGGACATCCGGTGCCGCCTCGGGGGCTAGCCTTGGGGCATGAAAAGCGAACCGCAGCCCGTGCCCGAGCCGCCCGCGTCCCCCGGCGGCAGCGCCGCCGGCGGTAACGGGGGAGCCGGGCGGCGGGAGAACCCGCCGGCCAACGGCATCCGGCACAAGGGCCCCTTGGAACTGCGGCGTCGGGCGGCGAAGGTCACGATGTCCGACCAGACGCTGCTGGACACCAAGGGCCCCGGGCAGTTCGTGCACACGGATCCCTGGCGGGTGCTGCGGATCCAGAGCGAATTCGTCGAAGGCTTCGGCGCGCTGGCGGACCTGGGCCCGGCGGTCAGCGTCTTCGGCTCCGCCCGGACCCAGCCCGGCAGCCTGAACTACGAACTCGGCGTCGAGGTGGGCCGGAAGCTGGCCGAGGCCGGACTCGCCGTGATCACCGGCGGCGGCCCCGGATCCATGGAAGCCGCGAACAAGGGCGCCGTCCAGGGCAACGGAGTCTCCGTGGGCCTGGGCATCGAGCTGCCATTCGAGCAGGGCCTGAACCAGTGGGTGGACCTGGGTATCAACTTCCGCTACTTCTTCGCCCGCAAGACCATGTTCGTCAAGTACGCACAGGGCTTCATCGTGCTGCCGGGCGGCCTGGGGACCCTGGACGAGCTGTTCGAGGCCATGGTCCTGGTGCAGACCGGCAAGGTGACGTCCTTCCCGATCGTGCTGATCGGCACCGCGTTCTGGAGCCCGATGCTCGAGTGGATCCAGACCACGCTGGTCGCCGAGGGCATGGTGGCCGAGCAGGACCTGGACCTCGTTCAGGTGGTCGACGATCCGGCGCTCGCCGTCGAACTCATCGTCGAGGGGGCTGCCCGGCACCACAACCCCAGCGGCAACAACCCCGGCGCGGCGCCCGGCGGGGAGACCGCGCCGAACGCCTGACCGGCCGCGCACCGGCTTCTCTGGCACCATGGAGCTGTGAGTTTTTCCTCGTCTTCCTGGCGGTCGTGCTGGCAGCCGTCGCCATTTTCCTCGTTACGGACCTGGTACCGCGGCTGTTTCGCCGCGGCCGCGGGGTGGGCCGTGCGTTCGACGACGGCTTCGATGAGCCCGTGGCGTCGCTGCCGCCCGTCCTGCTGCCCGAGGACGCGACGACGGCGGATATCGACCGGATCCGGTTCGCCGTGGGAGTCCGCGGCTACCGGATGGACCAGGTGGACCAGGTCCTGGACGAGCTGAAGGCGCAGATCACCCGCAAGGACCGGGAACTGGAGGACCTGAGGTCCCGGGCCGGCGGGGAGACCGCGACGGCGCCCGCCGCGGACCCGGGCCACTCCGCGCGTTCCGCCACGGCCCCACATCCCGCCCCGGCCACGCACCCGGCACCGGCCACGCATCCGGCACCGTGAACGAGCCGCGCCCCGTCCGCGAGGCGGGCCCCGCCGTCGAGGTCCATTCCTCCGGCCCGGCCGCGCCGGAGGGCGTGAACGGCGCCCTGTGGCGGTTGATTACCGCCGTGGGCGTCCGCGCCGCCCTGTGGCCGTGGTGGCTTCAGATCTCGGCGCTGTACGTTGCCGCCCGTCTGGTCAGCGCGTGCATCTTCGCCGGTGCCGCCCTGCAGCAGGGCGTCAACCCCTGGTTCCCTCCGAAGCCCGATTACTGGAACTTCATCAACATCTGGGATGCCCGCTGGTACGGCGAGGCGCTGCGGAACGGCTATCCGTCCGAACTCCCGGTGGACGCGGCCGGCAACGTCAAAGAGAACGCCTGGGCGTTTTACCCGCTCTTCCCGCTGCTGGGCCGGGTGCTTAGCGGCCTGACCGGCCTGGCCCCGGCAACCTCGCTCACCCTGATCGCCTCGTTAGCGGGACTGGGTGCTGCCCTGGTGGTCTACCGGCTGTTCCGGTTCAAGGCCGGTCACTGCACCGCGCTGTGGGGTTCCGTGTTCGTGGCGACGTTCCCCGTGGCTCCCATCCTCCAGGTGCCCTACGCCGAGTCGCTGAACCTGCTCCTGCTGGGGGCGGCGCTGTTGCTGGTGCTGGAGCGGCGGTACCTGTGGGCCATGCCGGTGGTGCTGCTGATGGACCTGTCCCGGCCCACCGGCGTCCCGTTCGCAGCGATGCTCGGGCTGCTGTTCCTGTACCGCCTGTACGGCCGCGTCAGCGTCGGGCGCGGCCGCCGCCTGTCCGGCCAGGCGCCCGCCGGCGGTTCCGCGGACGATACGCCCGCCGGGCTCTGGACGCTGGCTGCCCTGACCGCCGTCGCGGGCGTCGGTGCCCTGCTCTGGCCCGCGATCGCATGGGCGGTCACCGGGGACATCCAGGCCTACACGCGGACCGAGACGGTATGGCGGGGCCACGACCTGGTGCCCTTCAAGCCGTGGTTCGATACCGGTGTCCAGTTGTTCGGTCCCGTCCTGGGGCTGCTGGCCCCGTTTGTGTTCGTGGCCCTGTTTGCGCTCCTGATGATGTCCAAGCCCGCGGTACGGCTGGGGACCGAATTGCGCCTCTGGTGCGTTTGTTACGTGGGGTACCTGCTGGTGTTCCTGCACCCTCAAAGCAGCACCTTCCGGATGCTCCTGCCGCTCTTCCCGCTGGCCCTCAGCGCGGCCTGGATTTCCCGCTCCCGGGCCTACCGCGGCGCCGTTGTTGTCATGTTTTTGCTGCTCCAGCTGGTGTGGGTTGTGTGGCTCTGGGCCTGGGCCCAACTGCCCGGCGGCGGGGACTATCCGCCCTGATCTGCCGCGCCGAATAATCTCCATCGATTAGCTACGCTCAGGTAATTACGGGATAATGGTGCCCAAGCTAAGGAAAATTGAGTGTCAAACCCCGGCGTCCGCTCGCGGCCGGCGGGCAGCTTAAAGGACCAAGCGGACACAGCCCGGCCGGGCTGGAAAGTCACGGGACAATTTGGAGGGGATATTCCGCATGGCTGCTATGAAACCGCGCACCGGCGACGGACCGATGGAAGTGACCAAAGAGGGTCGCAGCCTGATCATGCGGGTCCCGCTGGAGGGCGGGGGCCGGCTGGTGGTCGAACTTAACGCCGCTGAGGCCTCGAACCTCAGGGAATGCCTGGTCGGCGTCACCGAATAGGGCGCGGCCGGCACGGCTGGCAGGACAAGAAGAAAGGGACCGGTTGCCGCGAGGCAGCCGGTCCCCTCTGCGTTTGTCGGGGACTACTTCTTGACAGCCACCAGGAGTCCGTCGCCGGTGGGCAACATGGCCGACGCCAGCCGTTCGTCGTCGCGGATGGCCTTGCCGATCTGGCGCAGTACCACGGTGGTGGCCTCCCGGGCCGCGGGGTTGGCCACCCGGTCCTGGTCGAGGGCGTCATTGACGATCAGCAGGCCGCCGCGCTTGAGCAGCCGGATGGCCTGCTCCACGTAGCGGGGGTAGTTCGGCTTGTCCGCGTCGATGAAAACCAGGTCGTACGCGCTGTCGGTCAGCCGGGGAGCACGTCGCCGGCGCGTCCGGAGATGGTGCGGGTGCGGTTGGCCGGGTTCCCGGCCTCCTGGAAGGATTCCCGCGCCGCGCGCAGGTGTTCGACGTCGACGTCGATGGTGGTCAGGACCGCCTGCGGGCCCAGGCCGCGGAGGATGCAGACACCGGAGACGCCGGCCCCGGTGCCGATCTCGACGGCGGTCTGGGCCTTGGACGCGGCGGCCAGCACAGTCAGCACGGCGCCCACTCCCGGACCTACCGGCGTCACACCCAGTTGGAACGACCGCTCACGCGCGTGCAGCAAGACCTCGTCCTCGGCAGGCAGATCTTCTGCGTAGGACCAGCTTGTGGACTTATCGGCGCTCATGGGTATCGCTTTCCGGGCAGGAGGGGAGTGTTCCCTCCAGCGTACTGGGTCCGGACCCGCGAACCGGCGCGGCATTCCGCCGATGGCGGAAGTCCCCGGGCGGGTCAGGAATTTCCCAGAAATTTTTGAAATGATGGCTATCCGCTCATCCCCACGGTGATCGGCGTCGAACCAGTGGTGCAGGAGCCTGCAGGAGCAGGCGCCACGGAGACGTAAACACCATCTGCGAGGGGAGTGGACAATGTCGGTTCTGGCAAATGTCCCAGTCAGTGATCACGCCCAGCCCGCCGCCGAGGCCGAATGGGTCCGGCCGACGTGGGAGGAAGTGGTTACGAACCACTCCGCCAAGGTCTACCGCCTCGCCTACCGGCTGACGGGCAACAAGTACGACGCCGAGGACCTCACGCAGGAGGTCTTCGTCCGCGTCTTCCGGTCGCTGGAGAACTTCAAGCCCGGCACCCTCGACGGCTGGCTGCACCGCATCACCACCAACCTCTTCCTGGACCAGGCACGCCGCAAGAGCCGGATCCGCTTCGACGCGCTGGCCGAGGATGCCGAATCCCGGATCCCCGGCCGGGAACCGGGCCCGGAGCAGAGCTTCGAGCTGAACAACCTGGACCTGGACGTGCAGGCCGCCCTCGAGGAGCTGCCGCCGGACTTCCGGGCCGCCGTCGTCCTCTGCGACCTGGAGGGCCTCTCCTACGACGAGGTCGCCGCCGCCCTGGACGTCAAGCTCGGCACTGTCCGCTCCCGCATCCACCGCGGCCGGACCCTGCTGCGCGAGAAGCTTGCGCACCGCGACCCCCGTCCTCAGCCCAAGGCCGCCCTGAAGCCCCGCCTGAAGATGCCGCGCATCGCCGGTTTGCTCTGACGGGACAATGGCACAGCTGAGAGTTCTCCTGGGGGGCCTGGCGTGTAAGTTCCTCGCCCGGCAGGCCCGGCGTCATCGGACCGCCGGGGTGCTTCCCAGTGCGGCCGCCGAGCGCCGCCTGCAACGGCACCTGCAGCGTTGTGCCGGCTGCCGGCGGCGCCAGGCCCACGAGAGGCAATACCTGCAGCGGCTCCGCAACGCCACCGTCCCGGAGGCCAGCGGCGACCTGACCGCCCGGCTGCTGGCACGGACCAGTGAGATGGCGCAACAGCCCGGAGCCACGCGCACGGGTACCGCACAGCCCGAAACCGCGCGCCCTGAAGCTGAAACGCGTGCCGCCCCGACCGTGCCTTCCCCGCCGGCCCGCAACGCGCGGATCCGGCTGGCCGCCGCCGTGACCGGAGGCGTGGCCGCTGCCACCTGCCTGACAGCGGGGACCGCGTACGTCCTCGGTGAGGAAACCGGGGCTGCCGCCGGTGCCCCCGCCTTCACCGATTCGCTCACCCCGCCCGGCACGGGCCGCTTCGTTTCCGCCCAAATGGCATCCGTCTCCGGCTGGCGGTTGAGCGGGGAACCGGACATCGCGCCGGCCGAATCCCTCAGCGCCGAGCAACTCTCCGCGCTGCAGACCCGCGGCTGGGCCTGCCCCGAGTTCCGTGACCTCGGCTACCACCTCGCCTGGGCGCGTGCGGGCGCCGCGGACGGAAAGGACGTCCTGGAGCTGCGCCTGACCGACGGGCAGTCCTTCGCCACGGTGCTGGAACAACACCCGGATTCTGCCGGCACTCCCTCTGGCACTGGGGGCGGCGTGCCCGTCAACGTCCTCACCGGCCACCCGGCCCCGGCCGACGGCTTCGTGCCCGTCACTCTGCACCCAGCGACTCCCGAGGCTTCAGGGCACGGGACACCCGGTGTCCTCTGGGTCAACCGCCAGCCGCCCTACCGGGCCATCTACCGGACCGAACGCGCGACCTTCACCGTGGTCGCCGAGGCTCCGCCGGCCGGGACGGACGACGGCGTCGCCGCGGCGCTGCAGTCCGCCCAGCCCGCCACCGCAGGCCCCGGGGCCGACGCCGCCGGTGCCCCGGCAGCGGAGTCCCTGCAGACCCGGCTGGGCCGAGGCCTGCAGCGCGTCGTCGAGCTGCTGGCCCGATGAGCGCCCGCATTTTCGCCGGCACACGGAGTGCCGGGGGACGTTCCGGCGCCGAATCGTCGGCTCCCGGGACGAGAGGGTAATCTTCCTAGAGTGTTTGGAATCAACGGCCCGGAGTTCATTCTGCTGCTGATCATCGGCCTCCTGGTGATCGGTCCCAGCCGGCTCCCCGAATACACCCAGAAACTGGCGAACATCGTCAAGGAAGTCCGGCGGATGGCGTCCGGCGCGCGGGAACAGATCAAGGAAGAAGTCGGCATCGACATCGACGATGTGGACTGGAAGAAGTACGATCCCCGCCAGTACGACCCCCGCCGGATCATCCGCGAGGCCCTGCTGGAGGATGACACCAAGCCGGTCAGCGCCGGTGCTCCTGCGGCCGTGGCTGCCGCGGAGGAGCGGAAGCCCGCCCGGGTGGTGGAACGGCTGCCCGAGGGCGTGCCGGCCCCCTTCGACACCGAAGCCACCTAGGGCAGCGAACACGCGGGTCGTCAACGCGGATGACGGGCCCCATAGCCAACGGTCTGGTCCCAGCGATACTCCACCCAGGCACTCAGCCCCCTGCCTGTGACGACCGTCCGTAAACCGTCCCATGACCGGGCGGACTAAAGACAGACCAAAAGCGAATCGTCAGGAAGCCTTCCGGTCTATCCTCTGCGGATCGACATCCTTTGGCTTATGCCTTTCGCTTCCCTGTGTAGTATCCGGCAAGCATCAGGACGAGGCCACAAAGAATGATGATGTATGGCGAAGCGCCCAGCCGCTCCGCCGAGACCTGGATAGCCAGCATGGCCCCGATGGGTGCATCGAGTGCACCTACGCACATAAGAAAGATGCCGAGCCTCTGGGGTGACATCGCACCAGCATAATCGACAGCAATCGAGACCCTGCTTCAACCTGCGGCTGGAGGCCGGGCATTTCGACGTGGCTTGCCGCAAGAGTGGCGGTGAAGGCCCCGGAGCTGATGAGGAAGCCCGTCAGCGGGGCTGGAGTCCCAGCGGGCGGCCGGCGAGATTCCGCGGGGCGGAGGCGAGCCGGCCAGCGATGGCTTCCAGTGCCGCCGCGGCCGGGGTTTCCGGGTGCGCGAGCACCAGCGGGGTGCCGGCGTCGCCGCCCTCGCGCAGCAGGATCTCCAGCGGAATCTGGCCCAGGAGCGGCACGTCGGCGCCGACCGTGGCGGAGAGCCGCTCGGTGAGGACCTTGCCGCCGCCGCTGCCGAACAGCTCCATCCGGCCGCCGTCGGGCAGCTGCAGGTAGGACATGTTCTCCACGACGCCCGCCACCGTCTGCCCGGTCTGCGCGGCGATGGTGCCGGCACGTTCGGCGACGTCCGCGGCCGCGGCCTGCGGGGTGGTGACCACCAGGAGCTCCGCACCGGGCAGCAGCTGCGCCACCGAGATGGCGATGTCCCCGGTGCCCGGCGGCAGGTCCAGGAACAACACGTCGAGGTCCCCGAAGTAGACGTCTGTCAGGAACTGCTCCAGCGCCCGGTGCAGCATGGGCCCGCGCCACGCCACCGGCTGGTTCCCGGCGACGAACATGCCGATGGAGATGACCTTCACGCCGTGCGCCACCGGCGGCAGGATCATGTCGTCCACCCGGGTGGGGGCGGCGGTGATGCCCATCAGCGCCGGCACGGAGAAGCCGTGCACGTCGGCGTCGACGATCCCGACCCGCAGGCCTTTCGCGGCCAGCGCGGAGGCGAGGTTGACCGTGACGGAGGACTTGCCCACCCCGCCCTTGCCGCTGGCCACGGCGTAGACCTTGGTGAGGGAGCCGGGCTGGTTGAACGGGATGCCGCGGGCACCGCCCGGACCGCGGAGCATCTCCTTGAGCGCGTCCCGCTGGTCCTGCGTCATCACCTTCAGTTCGACGTCGACGGCGGTGACGCCCGGGACGGCGGCCAGCGCCGCCTCGCAGTCGGCGGTGATGGTGCCGCGCAGCGGGCAGCCGGCGATGGTCAGCAGCACGCTGATCTTCACCCGGCCGCCGTCGTCGATCTCCACCGCGTCGACCATCCCGAGTTCGGTGATGGGGCGTCGCAGCTCCGGGTCAATGACGGTGGCCAGCGCGGCGCGGACCGCCGGTTCCAGTCCGGGCGCGCCGGAGTGATCCTGCAGGGTGTTCACGGATGTCAGCTTTCGGGGACGGAGCGGCGGCCCTGGGTCTCGGCGCCGCCGTCGGCGCGGACGCGGGGGATCTGCTGGGTGCGCGGACCGCGCTGCTTGTCCCGGCGTTCCCGGAGGTGTTCCTTGACCTTGTCCCGCGGGTTGTCCGGACCGGCGCCGGGCTCTTCCTGGTTGCGGAGCTCCTCCTGCGCCTCCAGCATGTCCTCCAGCAGGCTGCGCAGTTCGGCGCGTACGTAGTCGCGGGTGGCGACCTCGCGCAGCGCGATGCGGAGGGACGCCAGTTCCCGGGTCAGGTATTCGGTGTCCGAGAGGTTCCGCTCGGCGCGCTGCCGGTCCTGCTGCAGCGAGACGCGGTCCCGGTCATCCTGGCGGTTTTGGGCCAGCAGCAGCAGGGGAGCGGCGTAGGAGGCCTGAAGCGAGAGCATCAGGGTGAGCAGCGTGAAGCCGAGGTCCTTGGAGTCGAACTGCCAGTCGGTGGGTGCCCAGGTGTTCCAGGCCAGCCAGAAGACACAGAACACGGTCATGTAGACCAGGAACTGCGGCGTTCCCATGAAGCGGGCGAAGCCCTCGGTGGCGTGGCCGAAGGCGTCCGGGTTCGGCGAGAGCTTCGGAAGGATGCGTTGCCGGCCGCTCAGCGGGGTGTCGAGGGTGCCGGCGGAGCGGGTGCCGGGACGGACGTTGGAGTTCCGGGGGTGCTGAGTTCAGCCAATGCGGCCTCCAAGCTTCCTTATCGGGGCGTCATCCTCGTGGGCGCGCCAGTCGTCGGGCAACAGATGATCAAGCACGTCGTCAACAGTCACCGCCCCGACAAGCCGGCCGTCGTCGTTGACCACGGGAAGCGAGTTGAGGTTGTAGGTGGCCAGGGTGCGGGCCACCTCGCTGATGTGCGCCTGGTCGGAGACGGGCTCCAGATTCTTGTCCACCAGGTTGCCCAGGGGTTCCGGCGGAGGGTAGCGCAGCAGCTGCTGGATGTGGACGACGCCGAGGAACCGCCCGGTGGGGGTCTCCAGCGGCGGACGGGCGATGAAGATCGACGACGCCAGGGCGGGGGAGAGCTCCTCGCGCCGGACGTGCGCAAGGGCCTCGGCCACGGTCGCCTCGGGCGGGAGGATCACCGGGACCGGGGTCATCAGGCCGCCGGCGGTGTCCTCGTCGTACTCGAGCAGGCGCCGGACGTCCTCGGCGCCCTCCGGCTCCATCAGCTGCAGGAGTTCCTCGGCCTGGGCGGAGGGGAGCTCGGCGAGGAGGTCGGCGGCGTCGTCCGGGTCCATCTCTTCCAGTACGTCGGCGGCGCGTTCGACGTCGAGGGCGGACAGGATCTCCACCTGGTCACCCTCGGGCATCTCCTGGAGCACGTCGGCGAGGCGTTCGTCCTGGAGCTCGCTGGCCACCTCGAAGCGGCGCTTGTCGCTCATCTCCTGCAGGGCCTCGGCGAAGTCGGCCGGCTTGAGGTCCTCGTGGGTGGCGACGAACTGGGTGGCGGCCTGCGGTTCGGTGCGGGCGCCCTGCTGGGCGTCGGCCCAGTCGATGATGAGGGTCTCGTTGCGGCGCAGCCGGCTCAGCGGCGAGAGCGAGTGGCCGCGGCGGACGAAGAGCTTGCTGACGAACCAGTCGCCGGAGCGGTGGCGGTCCATCGCGATGTCCTCGATGGTGGCGTCGCCGCTGCCGTCGGCCAGGGTGACGCGGCGGTCGAACATCTCGGCGACCACCAGGGTTTCGGCGCCGCGCTGTTCGAAGCGGCGCAGGTTTACCAGCCCGGTGCAGATCACTTGGGTCTGGTCGATCGAGGTGATGCGGGTCATCGGCACGAAGACTCGCTTTTTGCCCGGGACCTCGACGACGATGCCCACCACGTGGGGTGCGCTGCGGTTGCCGCGGGAGAGCACGACGACATCGCGCAACCGGCCCAGACGGTCGCCCAGGGGGTCGAAGACGTCCAGTCCGAGGAGGCGCGCGACAAATACCCGCGAAAGTGTGGTGCTCACTCCTACAGGCTACCGAGTCTGCTCTCTTTTAGCTGAATTTGCAGGCAGCCACCAGCTCGATGGGTGAGAATGGGCCTATGTCAAACATTTTTGGTGGTCCGAAGGCCAACGTTCCGGGCGGGGCGGACGATGCCCGCGCCGTCCCCAAGGGTGACACGGTCGGTTCCTACAGTTCCTACCTGGACGCCCAGAAGGCCGTGGACTACCTCGCGGACCAGCAGTTCCCCGTGCAGCTGGTCTCGATCGTGGGCAACGAGCTGAAGATGGTGGAGCGGGTCACCGGGCGGCTGACCTACCCCCGGGTTGCGCTCTCCGGCGCGCTCAGCGGCATGTGGTTCGGCCTGTTCGTCGGCGTCATGCTCTCCTTCTTCTCCACCTCGGACGGCTACTTCTCCATCATGACCTCCGTGCTGATGGGCGCCGCCTTCTTCATGCTGTTCGGCATCGTCACCTACGCCATGCAGCGCGGCAAGCGTGACTTCACCTCCACCAGCCAGGTGGTGGCCACCAACTACGACGTGGTGGTGGCCTTCGAGGCGTCCCACGAGGCGCGCCGCCTGCTCCAGCAGCTGCCGATGAACCGCTCCGACGCGGCTGGCTACCAGCAGCACACCCCGCAGCAGGGCCAGCAGCCCTGGGGCGGCCACCAGCAGAACGGTCCCCAGTACGGTGGCCAGCAGGGCCAGCCGGAGGGCCCGCAGCGTCCGGCCGGCTGGACCGACCCCTACGGCCAGCGCTCCCCGGAAGCCGGCCAGCAGCCCGGCCAGCAGCAGTCCGGACCCCAGCAGGGCCAGTACGTTGCCCCGGCCAGCGAGCAGAACCAGCAGCCCGCCCGCCCCTCCGCCGTCCGTTACCCGGACTTGCCGGACGGACGCCCGCAGTACGGCATCCGCGTCGGCGATGCGCCGAAGCAGGATGGCCAGCAGCCCGAGGGCGGCCAGCCTCAGCAGTAGCTGAACCCACGAGACAAAAGAGGACCCCCGGCGCTGCGCCGGGGGTCCTCTCTCGTTGGTGGGGTCTGTCGCCTACTGGGCGTCGACTTCCTGGTATATGCCCGCCATCCAGGACTCGACGTCGTCGGCCTTGCGCGGCAGGGCGGCGCTGAGGTTGACCGGGCCGTCCTCGGTCATCAGGATGTCGTCCTCGATCCGGACGCCGATGCCGCGGTACTCGGCCGGGATGGCCAGGTCCTCGTCCTTGAAGTACAGGCCCGGTTCGATGGTGAAAACCATGCCGGGGGTGAGGACGCCGTCCAGGTACAGCTCCCGCTTGGCCTGCGCGCAGTCGTGCACGTCCAGGCCCAGGTGGTGGCTGGTGCCGTGCGGCATCCAGCGCCGGTGCTGCTGGCCGTCGACGCTGATGGCCTCCTCAACGGAGACCGGCAGGAGGCCCCACTCGGACAGGCGCTCGGCCAGGACTGTGGTGGCGGCCGTGTGGATGTCGCGGAACTTGGTGCCGGGCTGGGCGGCGGCGAAACCGGCGTCGGCGGCGTCCAGGACGGCCTCGTACACCTTGCGCTGGATCTCGGAGAAGGTGCCGTTGGCCGGCAGGGTGCGGGTGACGTCGGCGGTGTACAGCGAGTCGGCCTCGACGCCGGCATCCAGCAGGAGCAGTTCGCCTGCGTTGACCTTGCCGGTGTTCCGGGTCCAGTGCAGCACGGTGGCGTTGTTGCCGGACGCGGCGATGGTGTCGTAGCCGAGTTCGTTGCCTTCTTCACGGGCGCGGGCGAAGAACGCGCCCTCGACCACACGCTCGCCGCGGTGGTGGGTGAGCGCCCGCGGCAGGGCCTTGACCACCTCGGTGAAACCTTCCACCGTCGCGGCGACGGCGATCTTCATCTGCTCGATCTCCCACTCGTCCTTGATCAAACGGAGTTCGGAGAGGGCCTCGCTGAGCTTCTCGTCGAGGGCGTCCAGCACGCCGAGGTCCAGGTTTTCCGGGTCCTTGGCGGTGTTGTAGCGGGCGGTGTCCACGAGCGCGTCGATGTTCTCGTCGACCTTGCGGACCAGGCGGATGGAGATCCCGCCGATCTCGGGCGCGCCGACGTCCTTGGTGATGGCCAGTTCGAGTTCGGCCAGGTCGGCGGTCGCCAGGCCCAGGCGGGCCTTGAACTCGGCGAGGGTGGGGCGGGCGCCGATCCAGAATTCACCGGAGCGGGAGTCGGCGTAGAACTGTTCGGTATCGCGGCCGGCGAGGGGACGGAAGTACAGCGTCGCGTGGTGGTGGCTGCCGTCGTCGCCCTTGCCCTCGTCCGTGGGCTCGAGGATCAGGACGGCGTCGGGTTCGTGGTCCAGGCCGAGACCGGTCAGGTGCGCGAACCCCGAGTGCGGGCGGAAGCGGTAGTCGCAGTCGTTGGAGCGGACCTTCAGCGGGCCGGCCGGGATCACCAGGCGTTCACCCTTGAACTGCTCGGAGATGGCCTTGCGGCGGGAGGCGGCGTGGCCGGCGACGGCGTCCCGTTCCGGCAGCTCTGCCGTGGCGGAAGCCCAGTTGCTGGCCATGAAGGCCTTGAAGGCCTCGGAAGCGGGGCGCTGGGAGCGGTTGTTGACGCGCTCTTCGAGGGGCTGGGAAGCGGAGATCTGGGTGTTATCTGCATCGTTCACGTCCCCATCGTCTCACCAGCGGCGCGGCTTAGGCCAACAGGCCGCCCGGGGCCCGGAGGCACCCCGATCTACTAGGCTGGACAGGTGAGGATAGACCTGCATGCCCACTCGAATGTTTCCGATGGAACCCAGCCGCCGGCGGAGCTGATCGCCGCCGCCGCGGAGGCCGGACTCGACGTGGTGGCCCTGACCGATCACGACACCACGGACGGCTGGGCGGAGGCCTCTGCCGCGGCCTTGAAGCGGGGGTGACCCTGGTCCCGGGCATGGAGGTCTCGTGCCGGACCCGCGAGGGCATCAGCGTGCACCTGCTCAGCTACCTGCACGACCCCGCCCACCCCGGGTTGCTGGAGGAGATCACGAAATCCAAGGACGCCCGCTTCACCCGGGCCGAACGGATGGTCAGCCTGCTGGCAGAGGACTACCCGCTCAGCTGGGACGACGTGATCCACCACGTCGCCCCCGGCGCCACCCTGGGCCGCCCGCACATCGCCGACGCGCTCGTAGCCGCCGGCGTCGTCGAGGACCGGAGCGAGGCCTTCGAGACGATCCTGACCTCCCGGTCCCGCTACTGGGTGCAGCACTACGCCCCGGATCCGGCAGCCGCCGTCGAACTCGTCCGTGCTGCCGGCGGGGTCCCGGTCTTTGCCCACCCGGTGGCGTCCTCCCGCGGCCGGATCGTCGGCGAGCACACCTACCGGGAGATGATCGACGCCGGGCTGGCCGGCCTGGAGGTCAACCACCGGGACAACCCGGAACAGGGCCGGGCCTTCCTGCGCCGCCTGGCCGCGGAGCACGACCTGCTGGTGACCGGATCTTCTGACTACCACGGCGCCGGGAAGCCGAACCTGCTGGGCGAGAACACGACCGCCCCGGAGGTGCTGGCACGCATCGAGGAACTCGCCAGCGGCACCGCGGTGGTGCGCTGATGGACTGGATCGACCATGCAGCTGCTGGCCTCGGTGATCGTGACGCTCTTCGTGATCATGGACCCGCCGGGCACTGTGCCCATCTTCATGTCCCTGACGGCGCAGATGAACGCGAAGGAACGCAACCTTTCGGCCCTGCAGGCGCTCGTGGTGGCCACCGGCGTGATTGTCACCTTCGCGATCTTCGGCCAGTCCATCCTGAACTACATGCACATCTCGCTGGCGGCCCTGCAGGGCGCCGGTGGATTGCTGCTGGTGCTGATCGCACTGCAGCTGCTGACCGGGTCCACCGGCGGGGAGGAGAGCGCTGCGAAGTACAAGAACGTGGCGTTCGTCCCGCTGGGCACACCGCTGATGGCCGGACCGGGCGCGATCGTCGCGGTGATGGTGTTCGTCCAGCGGTCCTCGACGGTGCAGCAGTACCTTGCGGTGGGGGTGGGCATCGCCGTAACGCTGGCGTCCCTGTACCTGGCGATGCGGTTCGCCGGGCTGGTGCAGCGGGCGCTGGGGGAGAACGGCGTCGAGCTGGTCACCCGGATCGCCGGCCTGCTGCTTTCGGCGATCGCCGTGCAGATGATCGCCGACGCCGTGCACTCCTTCGTGAAGAGCTGGCTGTAGCGCTCAGGCCGGATTCTCAGGCAAGCGGAGTGGCCGGGTACGCGGTGAACTCGGCGGCGCTCGACAGGCGCTTGGCCATGACGTCGATGGCCGCCTGGTTCTGGTCCACGCAGACGAATTTGCGGCCCAGCTTTGAGGCCACGGCACCGAGTGTCCCGGACCCGGCGAAGAAGTCCAGGCACCAGTCCCCGGGCCGGCTGGAGGCTGCCACCACGCGGCGGATCAGCCCCTCGGGCTTCTGGGTCGGGTAGCCGGTCTTCTCCCGGCCGGTGGGGGAGACGATGGTGTGCCACCAGACATCGGTGGGCAGCTTGCCGAGCTCCCGCTTGGCCGGCGTGACCAGGCCCGGCGCCATGTACGGCTCCCGGTCCACCTCGGCGCTGTCGAAGTGGTACTTCGCCGGGTTCTTGACGTACACGAGGATGTTGTCGTGCTTGGTGGGCCAGCGGAACTTCGCGCGGGCGCCGTAGTCGTAGGCCCAGATGATCTCGTTGAGGAAGCACTCGCGGCCGAAGATCGCGTCCAGCATCACCTTGGCGTAGTGCACCTCGCGGTAATCCAGGTGCAGGTAGAGCGTGCCGTCATCCGCCAGCAGCCGCCACGCCTCGACCAGCCGCGGTTCCAGGAAGGACCAGTAGTCGCTGAAAGCGTCGTCGTAGCTGTGCAGGGCGCCCTTGATCGTGTCGTAGGAGCGGCCCTTGAAACCCACCCGGTCGCCCACGCCGTCGGCGTTGAGCACCATCTTCGTTTCCTGGCGCTTCTGGACCCGGCCAGTGTTGAAGGGCGGGTCCACGTAGATGAGGGTGAAGGCGCCGTCCGGCAGCGTCTGGAGGTACTGCGCGTTGTCCGCGTGTACCACCAGGTTGCTGCCGTCCGGCGCCCAGACGGAATCAGGCATGGTGGAAATTAGGCCTCGGCGCTGCGCGTCGCGGTACCGCCCTGGGCCTCGCCGGAAACCACTTCGCCGTTGTGACGGCGGGTCCGGGTGCGGCGGCGGGCACGGGTGGCCCGGTCAACCTCGGTGGCGGACGTCGCGGCAGCGGCGCGCCCGGTGGCCTCCACGGGCGCTGCGGTCGTCTCCTGCTCGGGTGCGGTCCGACGACGGCGTGAGCCGTCGCGGGTGCCTTCGCGCGAACCCTCACGCGAACCGGAGCGGGAACCGGAACGGCCACCTTCGCGGCCGCCTTCGGACGAACCGGCCCGCGAACCCTCGCGGTTGCCGGAGCGTCCGCCCTCACGGGAGCCGGAGCGTCCGCCGTCGCGGGAGCCGGAGCGTCCGCCGTCGCGGGAGCCGGAGCGTCCGCCGTCGCGGGAGCCGGTGCCTGCGCTGCTGCGCGTGTTTTTCTTGCCGGTCTCGCCCAGGTCCTCGAGTTCCTCGGCGTCCACGCCGGCCAGGACGCGCTTGTCGCGCGGCAGGCGCCCCTTGGTGCCCTCGGGGATATCGAGGTCCTCGAACAGGTGCGGGGAGGAGGAGTAGGTTTCGATGGGTTCCGGAACGCTCAGGCCGAGGGCCTTGTTGATCAGGCCCCAGCGCGGCATGTCGTCCCAGTCCACGAAGGTGACGGCGGTGCCCTTGTTGCCGGCGCGGCCGGTGCGGCCCACGCGGTGCAGGTAGATCTTCTCGTCTTCGACGCACTGGTAGTTGATCACGTGCGTGACGTCGTCGACGTCGATGCCGCGGGCGGCGACGTCGGTAGCGACGAGGACGTCCACCTTGTTGTTGCGGAAGGCGCGCAGCGCCTGTTCGCGGGCGCCCTGGCCGAGGTCACCGTGGATGGCGGCGGCCGCGAACCCGCGGTCCACGAGTTCCTCGGCGACCTTCGCGGCGGTGCGCTTGGTCTTGGTGAAGATGATGGTCCGGCCGCGGCCGCGGGCCTGCAGGATCCGGGCCACCACCTCGACCTTGTCCATGCTGTGGGCGCGGTAGATCAGCTGGCGGATGTCCCGCTTGGTGAGGCCCTCGTCCTCGGGGTCCGCGGCGCGGATGTGGGTGGGCTGGCTCATGTAGCGGCGGGCCATGGCGATGACCGGGCCGGGCATGGTGGCGGAGAACAGCAGGGTCTGGCGCACGGCCGGGGTGGCGGCGATCAGCGTCTCGACGTCGGGCAGGAAGCCCAGGTCCAGCATCTCGTCGGCCTCGTCGAGGATGACCATCTTGACGTTCTTGAGCACCAGGTGCTTCTGCTTGAACAGGTCGATGAGGCGTCCGGGGGTGCCGACGACGACCTCCACGCCCTTCTGCAGCGCATCGACCTGCGGCTCGTACGCGCGGCCGCCGTAGATGGTGGCGATCCGGGCGTTGCGCTTGCGGGCGGCGTTCTGCAGGTCGTTGGCGACCTGGACGGCGAGCTCCCGGGTGGGGACGATCACGAGGGCCTGCGGGGCGCCCGGTGTCGGGAGGGCGTCGTAGCCGGCGTCGTCGCGGCCGATGACCCGCTGCAGCGCGGGGATACCGAAGCCGAGGGTCTTGCCGGTGCCCGTCTTGGCCTGACCGATGATGTCGTGGCCGCCCAGGGCCACCGGCAGGGTCATGGCCTGGATGGGGAAGGGGTGGGTGATCCCCGCGTCGGCCAGGGACTCGACGATGTCGGCGCGGACGTTGAAGTCGGCGAACGTTTTTTCCGGAAGGGCGTGGGGCGCCTCGTCGGAGCTGATGGTTTCTTCCGGTTCGATCGATTCCGTGCCGGATTCGTCGGTCAGAAGCTGATGCGTGTGCAATTCACTCACGGGGAGTTTCCTTATTCATTTGGGTTGCGCTGCCTGCTCGACGGGGCGGCGGAGGGCCGTTCCGGAGCACGCTCGATAGGCGCAAGCAAGTCCAGTGGAGCCGATCGCGGGCTATCTAGGTGCTGGCACTGGGACCAGCGGGTGTGTCTCAAGATCGCGTAGGGGCGGGCTTGTTGATTCGAAATTACGAGGAAATCAACGACCGGGCATCCATTACTACCCTTCCAGTCTCAGCCGTTCGGCCCCTTCGTCCCCGACGGCGCGGCCGTTGCGGCGCGGTGCGGCGCGGTGCGGTCTTAGCCGACCAGCTCCAGCCGCACCTCCCGGGCGGCGATGTCGGCCGAGACGACGCGCACCCGGACCAGGCTGCCCGACTCCATCTCACCCGGGCAGCGGGCGGTCACGGCAGGCTCCGCGATCTGCACGATTCCGGACGGACCGTTTCCGTTGCCGTTGGCTTTTGTCCCGTTCCCGTTGCCGTTTCCCTTGCCGTTGGTGCCCTGGGCTGCGCCGGCACCGTTGCCGGCCCCCGCGCCGTCACCGTTGGCGGGCTTCGACCCGGAGATGACGACGGCGTCGAACTCCTGGCCGACGTGGTTGACCAGCAGCGCCGCCTCGACCGTGTCCAGCGACATCCGCTCCAGCTTTCCGGCGAGCTGGTCCGAAGCGGCCATGATCGCGGGCAGGGACGGCAGCGCCTCCCGGGCCCAGGCCGGAACCTCGCCGCCGTTTGAGAGCGCCTCGCAGATGACCAGGACGAACCGGTCGATCAGGCGCCGCAGCGGGGCGGTGGAGTGCGCGTAGGACGCGCCGATGGCGGATTGGATGGCGTCGTCCGGGACGCTGCCGTCGAAGGGGGTGTACCCGGCGCCGCGGAACAACATCCCGGCCGAGTGCAGGATCGCCAGCTGCTTGGGATCCGTGGGGTCCAGCGTCCGCAGGTATTCCCCGTAGCTGGTCTCCCCGTCCCACGGCTTGCCCAGCGCCCCGGTCTGCCGGCGGAAGTGGCGCAGGGAGCGTTCGTCCGGCGCGGGCATGGTCCGCAGGATGCCCACCTTGCCCTCGAGCATCAGTCCCGCGGCGGCCATCCCGGTCATCAGCGAAATCTGCGCGTTCCAGTCCTCCACCGGCAGCGGGGGAGCCGCGACGATCCGGTAGCCGCCGTCGGGGAGCTGTTCGATTTCCTGGTCCGGCATGTTCAGGCTCGCTCCGCCGCGCTGCCGCTCGAGCTCCACCCGCTTGCCGCCGACCTCTTTCAGCAGTTCCAGGACGGGGGCCGCCGTGCCGGCGTCGAGGTCCGCCTGCACCCCGGCGTAACTGAGCTTGGCGCGGCTGATGACGCGTGCGCGGCGCACCAGGACCGAGGACACCTCGGCGGCGGCGTCGAGCTCGAACTCCCAGACGAAGGCCGCGCAGAGCTGGCCGGCGAGGAGGCTGCCTGCGGCCTCGCTGATGACCTCGGGGTGCAGCGGAATGCGGCCCTCGGGCGTGTAGAACGTCTGCCCGCGGCGGCGCGTCTCGGCGTCGAGGGGTCCGCCGGGGGCCACGAAGGAGGGGACATCGGCGATCGCGTAGAAAACCTTGTATCCGTCCCCGGAGCGGTCAATGAACAGTGCCTGGTCCAGATCCGTGGACGACGCCGGGTCGATCGTCACGAACTCCACGTGCGTCAGGTCCAGGCCGGGGAGTTCGTGCCCGGCCACCGCCGCCTCGGCGTCGCGCAGCGCCTCTTCGGGGAACGGCCCGGGCAGTTCCAGGAGGGTGCGCAGGGCCTTCAGCGCCTTGGCTAGCTGGTTTTGCTGCTGGCGGACGCTCGGCGTCAGGCGATGGTGAGACACGAAAGTCAGGGTAGCCCGAAATCCGCCGCTAGTCTTGAACGATGAGCACTCCGACGCCGGATTCCGCCCGCGATCACCGCTTTCTCACGGACCTGCTCGGCGTGATGGCCTACAGCGAACTCTCCGCCTTTGAACGGCTTTCCTCCGACGCCCGCTATGCGCCCACCCTCCGGGACCGGGCCGTGCTGGGCCGGCTGGCGGTGCGGGAGTTCGAGCACTATGAACTGGTGTGCGCCCGGCTGCAGGAGATGGGCGAGGACGTGGAGGGGGCCATGGTGCCGTTCCAGCGCTCGGTTGACCACTTCCATGAGCGGACGCGGCCAGCCGACTGGTTCGAGTCGCTGATGAAGGCGTACGTCATCGACACCGTCTCCGCCGACTTCTACCGCTCCCTGATTCCGCGGCTGGATCCCGCCACCGCGGCACTGGTGGAGCAGGTCCAGGCCTCCGAAGAGGCCACCGAGGTGCTGCGCGAACGGCTCAAACAGGCCCTGGCCGACGATCCACGGCTGGCCTCCCGGCTGGCGCTGTGGGCACGGCGGCTCCTCGGCGAGGCGCTGACCCAGGCGCAGCGGGTCGCGGCCGACCACGCCTTCCTTGGCGTCCAGGGTTCGGACGCAGCGGGCACAGGGGCAACGGGCAATGGCTCCCCATCCAACGGCGTCCCGGCGGGCACGGATCCGGTCCGGGCGCTGCTGACCTCGCTGGCCACGGCACACTCGCGCCGGATGACCATGCTGGGCCTCGCCGGGTAGAGAGCCTGCACCCGCCCGGGGCAACCGGCAGGGCTTACGCCCGGGCGTCGAGGGCGGAGAGCAGCGCCTGCGCCGCAGCAGCGGGGTCGTCGGCCTCGGTGATCGCCCGGACCACCACGATCCGCCGGGCCCCGGCGTCGAGGACCTGCTCCACGTTCGTCAGGTCGATGCCGCCGATTGCGAACCACGGCACGACGCCGGCCACCTTTCCGCCGTCGCCCGCGGCCTCGGCGCGCTCAATCGCGTCGGCGGCGTAGCGGACCAGGTCCAGGCCAACGGCGGCACGGCCGGGCTTGGTGGGGGTGGCCCAGACCGGGCCCACGCAGAAGTAGTCCAGCCCGCTGCGGCCAGGCGCGGCGGCGATGGCGGCGTCCACCTGCTCCGGGGAGTGGGTGGACAGGCCGATCACGGTGTCCTTGCCGAGGAAGTCCCGGGCCGCACGGAACGGAATGTCCTTCTGCCCGATGTGGAACACCGGGGCGCCGGCCAACGAGGCCAGGTCCGCCCGGTCGTTGACCGCCCAGAGCCGGCCGTGGCGCGCCGCGACCGTGTGCAGGACCTCCAGGAGTTCGAGTTCCTCCGCGGCTTCGATGGTCTTGTCCCGGAGCTGGATGATGTCCACGCCCCCGGTAAACGCGGCGTCGACGAAGGTTTCAAAGTCTCCGCGGTCCTTGCGGGCATCGGTGCAGAGGTACAAACGGGCGGTGCTGTGGACATCCTGGCTCATGCCCCAAGCGTAGTTCCTCTAAACTGGGCGCATACCGCGGGAGCCCCGCACGCCGTCGACGGCGCAGGGCTGAGAGGGCGTCAGAGCCGACCGCTTGACCTGATCCGGCTAGTACCGGCGTAGGGAAGGAACCCATGAACACCACCCCCGGCCCCGCTGCCCGGCCTGAGGACCCCGGTGCCCGGCCTGACGGCCCCCTCGACGCCGTCGTGATTGGCGGGGGCGTGATCGGCCACGGCATCGCCTGGGAACTCCGGCGCTCCGGGCGGACCGTGGCGCTGGTCGACGACGCCCCCGGGGACGGGGCCAGCTGGGCCGCCGCCGGCATGCTGGCCCCCGTGAGCGAACTCCACTACCAGGAGGAGGGGCTCCTGCCCCTGATGCTGGAGTCCTCCCGGCTCTGGCCCGCCTTCGCCGGCAGCCTCGCCGACGACGGCGACGGGGGAGCGGGCACCGGCTACCTGCCGACGCCGACCCTCGCCGTGGGTGCCGACGCCGCGGACCGCCAGGCGCTCGCGGACCTGCGCGCCCTCCAACTGGCCTCCGGCCTGTCCGTCGAACCCCTCACCGTGCGGGAGGCCCGCCGCCGCGAACCGCTGCTCAGCCCGGCCATCTCCTGTGCCTTCGAGATCCCCGCCGACCACCAGGTGGACCCGCGCCGCCTGATAACCCGGATCAGAGCCCTGCTGGCCGCCGACACCGGATTCCGGGCCGTCCCGCAACGCGCCGAGAGCCTGATCCAAGCGGACGGCCGGGTCACCGGCGTCCGGCTCAGCGGGGAGGGGAGGTCCGGGCGGCCGAAACCATCGTGGCCAACGGACTGGGCGCCGCCGCCCTACAGGACCTCCCGGCCGGGCTCACCCTGCCGCTGCGGCCGGTCCATGGTGACATCCTCCGGCTCCGGGTGCCCGAGCGGCTGCGTCCCCTGCTGAGTTCCACCGTCCGCGGGCTGGTCCGCGGCATTCCGGTCTACATCGTTCCACGCGGGGACGGCACCGTGGTGGTTGGCGCCACCCAGCGCGAGGACCAGGCTTATGACCGGGCCGTCTCCGCCGGCGGGGTCTACCAGCTGCTGCGCGATGCCCAGCAGCTGGTCCCGGCCGTCGCCGAGCTGGAACTCGTCGAGGCCACGGCCAGGGCCCGCCCCGGCACCCCCGACAACGCCCCGCTGCTGGGCCGGGTCCGTACCTCCGCCGGCGGCGGCCACGTCCCGGGCCTGGTGATCGCCACCGGATTCTTCCGGCACGGGGTGCTGCTGACCCCGGCCGCCGCGGCCATCTGCCGGGAACTGCTGGACGGCACCCCGGACCCGCGCTGGGACGGGTTCCTCCCGGACCGCTTCGACCACCCGCACACCGACGCTGAGCGCAGCCAGGCGCACAGCCCAACCAACGCTCTCCACCCCGCGACCCACAGGACAACCGCATGAACATCACGCTAAACGGAAAGCCGCACGCGCTCCCGGACAACGCCACGGTTGGCGCCCTCGTCAGCGGCATCACCGGACGGCCCCTGGCGGACAACGGCCAGGCCACGGACGGACGCAAACTCGGCGTCGCCGTCGCACGCAACGCCGAGGTCGTGCCCCGCAGCAGGTGGCACGCCACAGAACTTATCGAGGGCGACGACGTCGAACTCGTCACCGCGGTACAGGGAGGATGAACGGCATGAACGAAGCAGACACCGCGCAGGAGCCCGCAGTGAAGGCCACGGCGCACCGCGACCCGGTAACCTTCGACGGCGTGGAGCTGGGCTCCCGGCTGATCATGGGCACCGGCGGCGCGCCCAGCCTCGACGGCCTCGGCGCCGCATTGGAAGCCTCCGGCACGGAGCTGACCACCGTGGCGATGCGCCGCTACTCCCCGGCGGAGAGCGGATCACTGTTCCAGCTGCTGGCCGACCGCAACATCCGGGTGCTGCCCAACACCGCAGGGTGCTTCACCGCCCGTGACGCGGTGCTCACCGCCGAACTGGCCCGCGAGGCGCTGGAGACGGACTGGGTGAAGCTCGAGGTGATCGCCGACGAACAGACGCTGCTTCCGGACGCCCTGGAACTGGCCGACGCCACCGAGCAGCTGGTGGCGCGCGGGTTCAAGGTCTTCGCCTACACGAACGACGATCCGGTCCTGGCGCTGCGCCTGGAGCACCTCGGCGCCACGGCCGTCATGCCGCTGGGCGCGCCGATCGGCACCGGCCTGGGCATCCTGAACCCGCACAACATCGAACTGATCGTCTCCCGGGCCTCGGTGCCCGTGGTCCTCGACGCCGGCATCGGCACGGCCTCGGATGCGGCGCTGGCCATGGAGCTGGGTTGCGATGCCGTGCTGCTGGCCACCGCGGTGACCCGGGCACAGAACCCGGTGCTGATGGGGGAGGCGTTCAAGCACGCCGTCGCCGCAGGCCGCCTGGCCCGGTTGGCCGGCCGCATCCCGCGCCGCGAGCACGCGCTGGCATCCTCCGGCATGGAAGGCCGCGCCGAGTTCCTCTAGGGACGGGCGACGAGCCGGACGGGGGAGCGGGGTAGCCTAGGCGCATGCAGATGCGCCTTGAAGTGATCCAGGTTCCGGTGGCCGACGTCGACGCGGCCAAGGAGTTCTATTCCGAACGGCTGGGGTTCGTGCTGGACCACGACGTCGAACACATCCCGGGCATGCGGGTGGTCCAGCTGACGCCGCCCGGCTCCGCGGCGTCGATCGTGATTGGAACGGGCATGACCGGCATGAAGGCCGGCAGCCTGGAGGGGCTGCAACTGGTCACGCCGGACCTGGCCGCGACGCGCGCGGAGCTGGTGGGCCGCGGGGCGGAGGTCAGCGAAATCGAGGATATGGGCGGCGTCCTGTTCGCCCACGTCAGCGATCCGGACGGCAACCGCTGGGTGCTGCAGCAGGCGCTGTAGGAGCCTAGGAGCGCAGGATCGCGTTCAGCCGCTCCGTGTCCTGGGCGGTGCGGGACCGGCCCAGGAGCACGACGGCGGCAACCGCGGCGGCCGCGGCAAGCAGCAGCGGCAGGATCCACGGCATCCAGGTCAGGCCCGGCTGGTAGCCGAGGCCCGCTGCCTGGAAGATGATCCAGCTGAGCATCCCCACCGTGAGGGCGACGCCGGCGGGTACGGCGATGCCGTACTTGGCATGCCGCTTGTCATTGGCCCAGACGACGAAGCCGGCGGCCACGGCCACCATCGCCACCACGATGAGGGAGAGCACAGCGGGTCCTAGAGGGCGCCGAAGCCGACGCGGCGGACCTCTTCGGCGCCGATCTCGACATAGCCGAGGACGTTGGCCGGCACGATGACCTGGCGGCCCTTCTCGTCGGTGAGGCGCAGCTCGGTGCCCTTGGCGATGGCCTCGCTGACCAGCGCCGCCACGGCGTCGGCGTCCTGGCCGGACTCCAGGGCGATTTCGCGGCCGATGTTCTGAATGCCGATCTTTACTTCCACAGCAAGGCCTCCCAGCCAATCAAAGTGTTCACGTTCCCCTAAAGGGGGTTTTCTATTTGTAGTCTAGGACTCTTTCGGGAAGCGGCTGATTCCGCGCCAAGCTAAACGGTAGATCAGGTCGCTGGCCACATCGAGGTCCAGGTTGCCGTCCGTTTCCAGCCAGTACCGGGCGCTGACCTGGGCCATGCCGGACAGGCCGCGGCCCAGCAGCTGGGCCTCCAGCAACGGAAGTTTGGTGTCCTCGGCGATGACCTTGGCGATCGCGTCGGCGAACGTCTTGTTGAAGGTTTCCAGCCGGCGGGCGACGTCGGCGTCGTTCACCAGGTCGGATTCGAACACCAGCCGGTGCGCCTGGTCATCGTGGGCGATGAACCTGAAGTAGGCCCGCATGACCGCCTGGACGCGTTCGTCGTTGTCGGTCGTGGAGTTCAATGCCCCCAGCAGCAGCGCGGTGAGGGTGGAGAGGTGGCTGTCCAGCAGCGCCAGGTACAGCTCACGCTTGGAGGGAAGTGCTGGTAGAGGACCGGCTTGCTCACGTGGGCGGTCTCGGCGATCTCATCCATGGCGGCACCGTGGTAGCCGTTCGCGACGAAGACCTCCTGCGCGGCGGCCAGCAGCTGGGCCCGGCGTTCATCGCGGGGCAGGCGTGCGGAACGCTGCCCGCCGGTGCGCGGCTGCGCCGCCGGCTTTCCGGTCTGTCCCCGATCAACCGGTGCCTGATGAACCACTCTGGGCCTTCTTTCCTCGCTGTTGGTTCCACAATACGCGGGGGTAATATGACTGGCGGCAACTTCGGGCATAGATTGAAGTATGGCTTCGAAGTTGACCGAGAACAGCACTCCCGCCGCAGCCGGCCAGGCTCCCGGCCCGCTGGTGGAACCGGCCGCCGACCTCACCCCGGCGGAGGTGGAACGGTATTCCCGCCACCTCATCATTCCGGAGATCGGATCCCTGGGCCAACGCCGCCTGAAGAACGCCAAGGTCCTGGTGATCGGCGCCGGCGGCCTCGGCTCGCCCACGCTGCTGTACCTGGCGGCCGCAGGCGTCGGGACGCTCGGGATCATCGACGACGACGACGTCGACCTGAGCAACCTGCAGCGCCAGGTGATCCACAGCGTCGCCGACGTCGGCCGGCCCAAGACCGAGTCGGCGCGGGACGCAATCGCCGCGCTGAACCCCCTCGTTGACGTCCGCCTGCACAACGTCCGGCTCGACGCGTCCAACGCCCTGGAGCTTTTCGCGGGATACGACCTGATTATCGACGGGGCGGACAACTTCGCCACCCGCTACCTGGTCAACGACGCGGCTGCCATCCTGGGCAAGCCTTACGTCTGGGGGTCGATCTTCCGCTTCGACGGCCAGGTCAGCGTGTTCTGGGAGCAGCACGGTCCCACCTACCGCGACCTGTACCCCGAGGCGCCCCCAGCCGGGTCCGTCCCCTCCTGCGGCGAGGGCGGCGTCTTCGGGATGCTGTGCGCCGCCGTCGGCTCTCTGATGGTTTCCGAGGCGGTCAAACTCATCACCGGCGTCGGCCGTTCCCTGCTGGGCCGGGTGGCGCTCTTCGACGCCCTGGGCGGCAGCTGGCGCGAAATCAAGGTCTCCCGCGACCCGGACGCGCCCCGGGTCACCGAACTGACCGACTACGAGGCGTTCTGCGGGATCACTCCGGCCGCCGACGCCGGCACCGAACACACGGTCACCGCCACCCAGCTGGCCACCATGCTCGCCTCCCGCAACGCGGGGCTTCGGCAGTTCGAGCTGGTGGACGTCCGGGAGAGCGGCGAGTACGACATCGTCCGGATCGAGGGCGCCCGGCTCATCCCGCAGGGCCGGATCCTCGCCGGCGAGGCGTGGGCCGAGCTGCCACAGGACACGGACATCGTGTTCCACTGCAAGGCCGGCACCCGGTCCGCGGCCGTCCTGGCCGCCGCCCGCGCCGCAGGATACGAGCGCGTCAGCCACCTCGAGGGCGGCATCCTCGCCTGGGTCCGGGACGTCGAGCCCGGCAAACCCGTCTACTGAAAGGCAACTCCATGGTCACGGACAACGGCACCACCCCGCAGCACCCCCTCGGCTCCGGATTCGGGCCCCGCACGACGGCGGCCGAAGCGGTAGCGGGAATCGACCTGCACGGCAGGACCGCCGTCGTCACCGGAGGCTATTCCGGGCTGGGCCTCGAAACGGTCCGGGCCCTGGCCTCCGCCGGCGCCAAGGTCATGGTCCCGGCGCGCCGGCCCGATCACGCCCGCGAGGTGCTGGATCAGGCCGGCCTCGACGGCGTGGCCGTGGCCGCACTGGACCTATCCGACCTGGACAGCGTCAGGAGCTTCGCGGCGGACTTCCTCGCCTCCGGTTTCCTCGGCGACGCCGGCAGCCTGGACATCCTGATCAACAACGCGGCCATCATGGCCAGCCCGGAGACCCGCGTCGGGCCCGGCTGGGAAGCGCAGTTCGCCACCAACCACCTGGGCCACTATGCCCTGGCCAACCTCCTGTGGCCCGCCCTGTCCGCCGGGGACGGGGCCCGGGTGGTGGCGTTGTCCTCCACCGGCCACAAGCTCTCGCCGGTCCGGTTCGAGGATCTGAACTTCGACTCCGGCTACGACAAGTGGCAGGCCTACGGCCAGGCCAAGACGGCCAATGCGCTCTTCGCCGTCGAACTCGACGCCCTGGGCAAATCCGCCGGGGTGCGTGCCTTCGCCGTGCACCCCGGCGGCATCATGACCGAACTGCAGCGCCACCTGCCCCGCGAGGAAATGATTGCCTCCGGCTGGATGGACGAGGCCGGGAACGTCAACGAACGCTTCAAGAACCCGGAGCAGGGCGCGGCAACCTCGGTCTGGGCCGCCACCTCTCCGCGGCTGACGGGAATGGGCGGGGTCTACTGCGAGGACTGCGACATCGCGGAGCCCACCGTTCCGGGCTCCCCGGAGGCCAGGGTCCGCGGCGTTGATGCCCACGCGATCGACCGCGGGGCGGCGGAAAAGCTGTGGCAGAAGTCGGCGGAATTGACCGGGATCAACGCGTTCGCGTAGGCGGCGTTCGCGGGAAGGCCAGGCAGGGAGGGTCAGCCGGGGTCCGGTCAGGCGAAAAGGCCAGGCTGGGGTCCGGTCAGGCGGATTCGCTTCGGTCCACCGGGCAGCCGGCCTCCGCGGCGCGCGGTGCCTTGCCGGCGGCAGGCTGGGCGGGCTGTTCGACGGTGATCCCGTAGACGGCCTCCAGGCCGGCGACGTAGTCGGCCTGCTGGCCGTTGGCCGCCAGCTCACGGGCGCGGACCGTCGGGACGTGCAGCAGCTGCTTGACCATGCGTCGGAGGGCGAACTCGACCTCCTCGGCGGCGGCGGTACAGCCGTGCCGGGCGCGGACCTTCTCCATCTCGGCGTCGAGGACGTCCATGGTGTGCCGGCGCAGGGCCACGATGGCGGAGTCCACGGACCGCGCCTCGCGCTCCTGCTCGAAGGCGGTGGCGGCCCCGGCCACGATGCCGCTGGCCTGGGTCAGGGACTCGGCCTGCTCCTGCGGCGCGGCGAGGCGGACAGATTCGAGGGTGAGGAGTTCGACGCCGTCGAGCTCGGCCACCGCGGGATCGAAGTCGTGGGTGAGCGCCAGGTCGATGGCGATCAGCGGCTGCGGCGAGGCCGAGCGGATGCGGGCCAGCTCATCGGCCTCGACCCGGCTGTCCGAGCCGCTGCAGCCGATCATGACGTCCGCCGCGGCGACGGCGCCCGGCAGGGAGTCGCTGTCCAGGGCGGTCCCGCCGCGGGTGGCGACGAAGCCGGCGGCGCGGCCGGAGGAGGAGAAGACGGAGATGTCGGTGCAGCCGCGTTCCCGCAGCAGGGACATGGTGGCGCCGGCGTAGGCGCCGGTGCCAAAGACCACGACCTTCTTGCTGGCCCAGTCGTTGCTCTCGGAGAGATCGGTGGCCAGGTCGAGGGCGACCGAGACGATCGAGAGGCCGCGGGAGCCGAGGGCGGTCTGCGCGCCCACATCCTTGGCGGTCTTCGACGCAGCCTGGAAGAGCCGGACGAGGCCGGAGCTGGCGGTTCCCTCGTGCTGGGCGGAGATCAGGGCGCGGCGCACCTGGCCGGCGATTTCGCGTTCGCCGACAACGGCGGAGTCCAGGCCGGAGCTGACGGCGAAGAGGTGCCGGCTGACGTCGGCGCCGGTGCGGGTGTTGAAGGCGCGGGAGACGAGCTGCTTGTTCAGGCCGCTGGTGTCGCTGATCCGGGAGATCAGGGCGGCGCGGGCCGCCTCGACGTCGTCGGGGTTCGGTGCCTCGCCGTAAATTTCGAACCGGTTGCAGGTGGAGAGCACCACGGCGCCGGCGACGGCGGGGGATTCTGCGAGGGCTGAAGTGGCAAGGCCGGAGGCACCGGTGCTCAATTGAGCAACGGTCTCGAGATCGATGTCGGCGTGTGTAGCCACCAATGAGAAAAGAACCACAGCACGACCATCATAGCTTTTTCGTGCTCCGGTAGAAGAGTTTCCGGACGTGGGACTGGGCACTCCCGGCTGTGAGCCGCAGCACATCGGCCGCCCGCGGCCGCCGTTTGACAGCCTGTCGTTATCTTTTGGGGCCGGTTTTGGGCAGAATCAAAGGCATGACTTCACGCGCGGCGGCACCCCACGACTCGACACTGGACGGAACGGACGGCACCCCCGGCGCCCAGGGCGGGCTCGACGCCGGCCACCCCCTGATGGACGGCCGCACCTCCGGGTCGCCGCTGATCACCGCCTACCGCGGCGGCACCCCCTCCCGCCGTCCCGTCTGGTTCATGCGCCAGGCCGGCCGTTCGCTGCCTGAATACCTCAAGGTCCGCGAGGGCGTGGCCATGCTGGATTCCTGCCTCCGCCCCGAGCTGGCCTCCGAAATCACCCTGCAGCCGGTCCGCCGGCACGACGTCGATGCGGCGATCTTCTTCTCCGACATCGTCATCCCGCTCAAGCTGGCCGGCGTCGGCGTCGACATCGTCCCCGGCGTCGGACCCGTCCTGGACGCCCCGGTCCGCACCGCCGCCGACGTCGCGGCCCTGCCCACCCTGACCTGGGAGGCGCTGGAACCGATCCGCGAGGCCGTCCGGCTGACCGTCGCCGAGCTCGGCACCACCCCGCTGATCGGCTTCGCCGGGGCCCCTTCACGCTGGCCGCCTACATGGTGGAGGGCCGTCCCTCCCGCGACCACCTGGGCCCGCGCACCATGATGCACGCTGACCCGGAAACCTGGACCGCGCTGGCCAACTGGGCCGCCGACGCCTCCGGCATGTTCCTGCGGGCCCAGCTCGAGGCCGGCGCCTCCGCCGCCCAGCTCTTCGACTCCTGGGCCGGCTCCCTCGGCCTGAACGACTACACCCGCTTTGTAGCCCCCGCCTCGGCCCGGGCCCTGGACCACGTCCGCCACCTCGGCGCCCCGCTGATCCACTTCGGCACCGGAACCTCGGAACTGCTGGTCGCCATGCGCGACGTGGGCGTGGACGTCGTCGGCGTCGACTACCGCCTGCCGCTGGACGAGGCCAACCGCCGCCTGGGCGGCACCGTGCCGCTGCAGGGCAACATCGACCCGGCCCTGCTGGCCGCCCCGTGGGAGGTGCTTGAGGCTCACGTCCGCGAGGTCATCGCTGCCGGTGCCGCCGCCCCCGGCCACGTGCTCAACCTGGGCCACGGCGTCCCGCCGGAAACCGACCCGGACGTTTTGACCCGCGTGGTGCAACTCATCCACTCCATCGCCCCCGAGTGAGCCCCGTGGCCCCCGACGACGCCCACGCCACCCACGCCGCCACCGCGGTGGTGGTGGGCGGCGGCATCTCCGGACTGCTGGCTGCCCGCCAACTGGCCGGGGCCGGCGTCCGCACCACGGTGCTCGAGGCCACAGGAACCTGGGGCGGCTGCGTCGGCAGCCACGTCGTCGCCGGCCTGACCCTGGACAGCGGCGCCGAATCCTTCGCCACCCGCTCCGACGCCGTCGCCGCGCTGGCCCGTGAACTGGGCCTGGGGCCGCAGATCGTCGCCCCGAACCCGGGCGGGGCCTGGGTGCAGTTGCCCGAAGGCCCGCGCGAACTGCCCAAAACCGGCGTGCTGGGCATCCCGGCGAACCCCTGGGACCCCGAGGTCCGCCGCACCCTGGGCCTGGCCGGCTCGCTCCGCGCCTGGGTCGACACGCTCCTGCCGGCGTCCGTGGGGACCGGGGGCGCCGCCACCAGCGTTGCCGCCCTGGTCCGCGCCCGGATGGGCCGCCGCGTCCTGGACCGGCTGGTCTCGCCGGTGGTGGGCGGCGTGCACTCGGCGGACCCGGCACTGCTCGACGTGGACATGGTGGCACCCGGCCTGCGGGCCGGGCTGCGCACCCACGGATCCCTCGCCGCTGCGGTCAAGGCCCAGCGCCGGGCGTCCACCCCCGCCACCCCTGCGGGCCCGGAGGGAGCGCCGCCCTGCAGAAGGCGGGCTCCGCCGTGGCCGGCCTCCGCGGCGGCATGTACACGCTGGTCACCGCGCTGCTGGCCGAACTCACGGACCTGGGCGTCACGCTCCGCGGCGGGACCCCTGGCGCCGCGGTCCGGCGGACCCTCACCGGCTGGCAGGTCACCGCCGGGGAGAGGAGTACGACGCCGAACGGCTGGTCGTCGCCGTCGAGGGCCCGGCCGCCGTCGGCCTGCTCTCCGGTGTCCTACCGGAAATCACCGCCCTGCGTCCCGCTGCCGGCCCGGACGTCAAGCTGGTCACCCTGGTGCTGGACCGGCCCGAGCTGGACACCGCCCCGCGCGGCACCGGGGTGCTGGTGGCCCCGCAAAGCCCCGGCATCCAGGCCAAAGCCCTCACCCACGCCACCGCCAAATGGGCCTGGCTGGACGAATCCACCGCCCCGGGCCTGCACGTCCTCCGGCTCTCCTACGGCCGGGGCGCCACGACGGGTGCCCCGGAGAGCGCACCCGCCGGCGCAAGGCCCGAACCCGACACCGAGGCGGACCTGCTGGAGGCGGCCCTCCGGGACGCCTCCACGCTGCTGGGCGTTGGCCTCTCCCGCGACGACCTCGTCGGGTGGGATGTGGTGCGCTGGGCGGGTGCCCTGCCGTTCGCGTCCCTGGGCCACAAACAACGCGTGGCCCGGGTCCGGGAACTCTGCGCCGCGGAGGGGGACCTCGCCGTCGTCGGCGGCTGGGTGGCCGGCAACGGTCTCGCCGCGATCGTCGCGGACACCCCCGCCAGATCGCCCCGCTGCTGCACGCCGACGCCCGGAATTCCGCACCCTGAACCCGGCCCCGCGGCCTCCCGTGGCGGCTCCGGACGTGCCTCCGCTAGCGGGAAAATAACGGTTCGGCAAATTTTCCCCGCCCACTGACCGGCCGCTACAGTCGATGACCATGGTTACGCACAGGTCCGAAGATTGTAGTTCGCCGACCGGCCATGGGGGACTCCGGCGCGGCACGGCAGCAGCGGCGCTCGGAGCGGTGCTGGTCCTTACGGCGGGAGTCCCCGCCACCCAGGCTGCAACGCCCACACCGAGCCCCGATGCCCCCACCGCGTCCGTCTCCGTGGGGCTCGGCGGCCTCATCGACGGATTGAGCGGCTCGTGGAGCCCGTCGCCGACGCCCACCGCCGACGACGAGTCCAGCCCCACCCCCACCCCTACCCGGAGCACCGCGCCGCCGACGTCCTCCTCGCCCGCGCCCAGCGGCACCCCCAGCCGGCCCTCCTCACCGTCGGCACCCGCTCCCGCCAGACCCGGAACCCCGGCTCCCGCCGCTCCCGGAACCGTGGCACCGGCTGTCCCGGCCCCCGCGGTTCCCGCTGTCCCCGCCTCCCCGGCGGCCGGGGCGGGCATCGCACCGGTGCCGGCTTTCAGCGAAGCCCCCGCCGCGCCGGGCACCGCCACGGCGACAGCGACCCCCGGCGCCGCCGGGACGCCCACGCCCGCGGGCAGCCCGACGTCGGCCAGCACCCGGGCCGCCGCGACGGCCGCCCCGGCAGCTGGAGCCCGGTCCGGCGACAGCATGCAGGCCGCCTCCGATGTGCAGCCCTTCGGCGGATCCGCCCTGGTGGGCTGGGGCATCTGCCTGGTGGCCGTCTCCCTCGGCGCCGGCGCCGTCTACCTCCGGATGCGACGGGCCTGACACGCCCGGCCCAGAGGCCACACGTGTGATGTTGATCACTTCTACGGCCTGTAGAAGTTCCCTGTTTCGACTTCATCTCGGGGAGGGGGCAGACTGGTACATATGAGCCACACTTCTGCCGAATCTGTCACCAAAACCGAAGAATCAGCCGAGCAGTTCTTTACGCTCTGGACAGTCTTCAAGCGCTCCTCCGACGTCCTCCGCAGCGGCGACGCGGCCGAGGATTTCGAGGCGCTCCTCGGCCGGCTTGCCGAGGACGGCGTGATCCACCGCGGCAGCTACGACGTCTCCGCCATGCGCGCTGACGCGGACATCATGGTCTGGCTGCACGGCCCGCAGCCCGAGGCCCTGCAGCGCGCGATCCGGGACATCCGCCGGAGTAAGCTCTTCGCCGGCACCGAGATCGCCTGGTCCGCCATGGGCGTCCACCGCGAGGCAGAATTCGCCAAGAACCACACCCCGGCCTTCTCCCGGAACGTGGAACCGGCCGAGTGGCTCTGCGTCTACCCCTTCGTCCGCTCCTACGAGTGGTACCTGCTGCCCGAGGCCGAGCGCGGCGCCATGCTCCGCGACCACGGCCTCCTGGGCCGCGACTTCCCCCAGGTCATCTCCAACACCGTGTCCTCCTTCGCCCTCGGCGACTGGGAATGGATCCTCGGCCTGGAAGCTCCGGAACTGGTGGACCTCGTGGACCTGATGCGCCACCTGCGGGCCACCGAAGCCCGCCACCACGTCCGCGAGGAAGTTCCGTTCTACACCGGCCGCCGCGTCAGCGCCGCCGAGGTCGCGGAAGTCCTCGCATGAGCCCGCTCGATCCCAAGGAAACCGCAATGACGCTGGAGAGCAACGTGACCGCTGAGAACGACCTGACCTCCGTCAACCCCGTCACCGAGGCGGGCCGCATGGCCCCCAAGGACTACGACGCCGTGCTCCTCGCCTCCTTCGGAGGCCCCGAGGGCCAGGACGACGTCATCCCGTTCCTGCGCAACGTCACCCGCGGCCGCGGCATCCCGGACGAGCGCCTCGAAGAGGTCTCGCACCACTACCGCGCCAACGGCGGCATCAGCCCCATCAACGCCCAGAACCGCGAGCTCAAGGCCGCCATGGAGGCCGAGCTGGCCAAGCGCGGCATCGAACTGCCGGTGTTCTGGGGCAACCGCAACTGGGACCCCTACATCCCGCAGACCCTGCAGGAGATCTACGACGCCGGGCACCGCAAGGTCCTGATGATCACCACCAGCGCCTACTCCTGCTACTCCAGCTGCCGCCAGTACCGCGAGGACATCGGCATGGCCCTGACCGAGACCGGCCTGGACGGCAAGCTCGAGGTGGACAAGGTCCGCCAGTACTTCGACCACCCCGGCTTCGTCGAACCGTTCGTCGAGGGCACCGCCGCCGGCCTGGCCGAGGTCCGCGCCCAGCTGGCCACCGCCGGAACGCCGGACGCCCCGGTGCACATCCTCTTCGCCACCCACTCCATCCCCACTCGCGACGCCGAGGCGTCCGGCCGCTCCGAGGGCGAACCGCGCCGGTTCGAACAGGACTCCGCCTACGCCGCGCAGCACCTCGCCACCGGCGGCGAGGTCATCCGCCGCGTCGAGGCCCAGACCGGTGACACCGCCCCGTGGTCCCTCGTCTACCAGTCCCGCTCCGGCGCCCCGCACGTGCCGTGGCTGGAGCCGGACATCAACGACGCCATCGAGGACCTGGCCGGCCAGGGCGTCAAGGGCGTCGTGATCGTGCCGCTCGGCTTCGTCAGCGACCACATGGAAGTCGTCTGGGACCTGGACACCGAGGCCCTCGAGACCTGCGAAAAGCTCGGCGTCGCCGCCACCCGCGTCCCCACCCCGGGTACGCACCGCAAGTTCGTCGCCGGCATCGTGGACCTGATCTCCGAACGGACCAGCTCCAACACCATCACCGAGCGTCCGCACCTGACCAAGCTCGGCCCGTGGTACGACGTCTGCCGCCCCGGCTGCTGCGCCAACTTCCGCGGTGAGAAGCCGACGATCTCCGGCGCCGACACCACTGTCGGCACGGGCCACGATCCCTACCCGGACGCCGCCGAGGCTGGCAAAGCGACCGGGCACGCCGCGCCGTGACCGTCCGGATCGGCACGAGGGCCAGCAAGCTCGCCCTCACCCAGACCCAGCAGACCGCGGACCAGTTGGCGGCCGTCGGCGGGTTCCCCGTGGAGCTGGTGCACATCCGCACCGACGGTGACGTCCTCACCGGCCCGCTGTCCCAGATGGGCGGCACCGGCGTCTTCGTCGCCGCCCTCCGCGACGCCCTGCTCCAGGACGCCTGCGATGTGGCCGTGCATTCGCTCAAGGACCTGCCCGTCGGCCCGGCCCTCGGCCTGAGCCTGGCCGCGACCCCGAAGCGCGTGGACGTCCGGGACGTGCTCTGCGCCCGGGACGGGCTCACCCTGGCCCAGCTGCCGGCCGGCGCCACGGTGGGCACCGGCTCGCCGCGGCGCGCCGCCCAGCTGCGCGCCGCCCGCCCGGACCTGGACATCCGCGACATCCGCGGCAACGTGGACACCCGCTTGGGCCGCGTGCCCGGGCTGCCGGGGAACGCCACCGACGCCGTGGTGCCGGGCAAGTCTTGCGACCTCGACGCCGTCGTGCTCGCCGCCGCCGGACTGCACCGCATCGGCCGGCTGGACGCCGTGAGCGAATACCTCGACCCCGACGTGATGCTCCCCGCCGCCGGGCAGGGCTCGCTGGCCATCGAGTGCCGCACCCCCGATGCCCCGCGCAAGGCCGGGTCCACCGAGGGCTCCCAGGGCGTCCTTGCCCAGGCCCTCGCGGCGCTGGATGACCCGGACACCCGCCTGGCCGTCACCGCCGAGCGGGCCCTGCTGGCCCGGCTCGAGGCCGGCTGCGCCGCCCCGGTGGGTGCCTATGCCTACCGCAAGGGCAGCATGCTGCACCTGGACGCCGTCGTCTGCGCCGTCGACGGCACCGCCAGCGTCCGGGACAAGAAGGCCACTGACGGGCTGACCGAGGTGGGCGCCACCCTGCTCGGCATCGAGCTCGCCGAGGCACTGCTCGCGGCCGGCGCGGCGGACATCGCCGACCTGACCGCTTCCTGAGGAGGACCACCAGCCTGATGGGACGCCGCAGCGCCACTTCCGGGGCGGACGGCACCGCCGTGCCGCGGCCGCTGGATGGCGCCCGCGTGCTGGTGACCCGCAGCCCCGACCGGGCCGGCGCGCTGGTGTCCGCGTTGCGCGCCACCGGCGCCGAGCCGCTACTGCTGCCGCTGATTGACTTCGAACAGGCCGCCGACCAGCACTCCCTGGGCGTGGCGTTCGACGCCCTCGGCGCCGGCGCCTACACCTGGCTGGTGGTCAGCAGCGTCACCACGGTCCAGGTCCTCCAGGAACTGGCCGCCGAGCGTGGCTCCGCGCTCAACGCCTGGCTTCCCGGCAGCCTGCAGATCGCCGCGATCGGCCCGGCCACCCGCCGCGTCCTCGAAGCCCTGGACATCCCCGTCGACCTGTCCCCGGCCGGGCAACAGTCAGGAGCGGGCCTGCTGGACATCTGGCCCGCCCGTGCCGGCAGCGTCTTCCTGCCCCAGGCAGACATCGCTGATCCGGCGCTGCGCCGCGGCCTCGCCGCCCGGGGCGCCGCCGTCCAGGCGGTCACCGCCTACCGCACGGTGGACTACCCGGCCGACCCGCGCCGGCGCATCACCACTACCGCCACCACCGATGGATCCGCCGACCGGGAGCCCGGACACGGCGCCCCCGTCCTGACCCCGGCGCAGGCCCGGGATGCGGTGGACGCCGGCACCCTGCACGCCGTCGTCGCCGCCTCCCCGAGCGCCGCCCGGCGGATCCACTCCGGGCTCACCCCGCTGGGGGAGTGCCGGCTCGTGGCGATCGGCCGTTCGACGGCGGCCCAGGCCGCGGCGCTCGGCCTGGAGGTCGCCGCCGTCGCCGAGGAGCCCACCGCCTCCGGGCTGGTGGCTGCCGTCGTCCACGCCCTGGTTCCGGACCGCCCGCACACTTTCCCCGACCGCCCACCACAGTGAAGGACCAGCCATGAGCTTCCCGACCCACCGCCCCCGCCGGCTCCGCACCACCCCCGCGATGCGCCGCCTGACGGCAGAACACCGGCTCAACGCGGCCGAACTGATCCTTCCCGCCTTCATCCGTGAGGGCCTCACCGAGCCCAACCCGATCGCGTCGATGCCCGGGGTGCAGCAGCACACCACCGATTCGCTCAAGCGCGCCGCCGCCGAGGCCGTGGAGCTGGGCGTGGGCGGCATCATGCTCTTCGGCATCCCCGCCGAGCGGGACGCCCGCGGCACCGCCTCCCTGGATCCCGAGGGCGTGCTGAACAAGGCCATCCGCGACGTCCGGGCTGAGGTGGGCGATGAGCTGGTGGTGATGAGCGACGTCTGCCTCGACGAGTTCACCGACCACGGCCACTGCGGTGTCCTGGACGGCAACGGCTACGTCGACAACGACGCCACCCTGGAGATCTACGGACAGATGGCGGTGGCCCAGGCCGAGGCCGGCGCCCATGTCCTCGGACCCTCCGGCATGATGGACGGCCAGATCGCCGTCATCCGCCAGGCCCTGGAACAGGCCGGCCACGCCAACACCGCCGTCGTGGCCTACGCCGCCAAGTACGCCTCCGCGTTCTACGGCCCGTTCCGCGAGGCCGTTGACTCCCAGCTCACCGGCGACCGCCGCACCTACCAGATGGACGCCGCCAACAGGCGCGAGGCCATCCTGGAAGTGGAACTGGACCTCGAGGAGGGCGCCGACATGGTGATGGTGAAGCCCGCCATGAGCTACCTGGACATCCTCGCCGACGTCGCCGCCATGAGCCCCGTCCCCGTGGCCGCCTACCAGATCTCCGGCGAGTACTCGATGATCGAGGCCGCCGCCGCGAACGGCTGGATCGACCGCCGCGCCGCCATCACCGAGTCCGTGCTGGGCATCAAGCGCGCCGGCGCCAACATGGTCCTGACCTACTGGGCCACCGAGCTCGCCGGCTGGCTGAAGGAGACCCGGTGAGCCACGCAGTGCAGCCGGACCCCGCGTCCGCCGCGAACCCCACCGCGCCGGTAGGCCCGGACACCATCCTGCTCGGCCTGAACACCTTCGGCGACGTCGGAGTTTTCCCGGACGGCCAGCCCGTCCCGCACGCCCAGGTGCTGCGCCAGCTGCTGGAGCAGGCGGAACTCGCCGACGAGGTGGGGCTGCACGCCTTCGGCGTGGGGGAGCACCACCGCCGCGACTTCGCCGTCTCGGCGCCCGAGGTCTTCCTCGCCGCCGCGGCCGCCCGCACCAAGAGAATCCGGCTCGGCTCAGCCGTCACCGTGCTCAGCTCCGATGACCCCATCCGGGTGTTCCAGCGCTTCGCCACCGTGGACGCGATCGCCAACGGCCGCGCCGAGGTCATGCTGGGCCGCGGCTCCTTCATCGAGTCCTTCCCGCTCTTCGGCCTGGACCTGGCCGACTACGAGGTCCTGTTCGAAGAAAAGCTCGAACTCTTCGACAAGGTCCGGGCGCAGAAACCCATCAAATGGGAGGGCCGCACCCGGGCACCCATCAACGGGCTGAGCGTCTACCCGCCGCTGGAGCACCACCTGCTGCCGGCCTGGATCGGCGTCGGCGGCACCCCCGAGTCCGTGCTCCGCTGCGCCCAGTACGGCTACCCGATCATCTTCGCCATCATCGGCGGGGCGCCCCGGGCCTTCGGGCCGCTGGCGGGGCTGTACCGGGAGGCGATGGAAAAGTACGGCCACCCCCTGCAGCAGGTCGCCACCCACTCGCCAGGGCACGTCGCCGCCACCGACGAGGAGGCGCGGGAGGAGTTCTTCCCGCACTGGCTGGCGCAGCGGAACCAGCTTGGTTCCGAACGCGGCTGGGGTCCGGGCAGCCGGGCCGAGTTCGACCAGCTGTGCAGTCCCGAGGGGGCGCTCTACGTCGGTTCGCCGGAGACGGTGGCAGCGAAGATTGCCCTGCTCAAGCGGAACCTGGGCGCAGACCGCTTCGACCTCAAGTACAGCAACGGCACCCTGCCGCACGCCGCCATGATGCGCTCCATCGAGCTGTTCGGCACCGACGTGGCCCCGCGCGTCGCCGTCCTGCTGGCCGGGGAGACCGAGACGGGCAGCCGGACCCCCGGCTCCCGGAACTGAAAGAATAGGATTCATGACTTCCAGCCACCACCGCAATGAGGAACTGTTCGACCGAGCCCGCGGGCTGATGCCCGGCGGCGTGAACTCCCCGGTCCGGGCCTTCGGCTCGGTGGGCGGTACGCCGCGGTTCATGGTCTCCGCCAAGGGCGCCTACCTGACCGACGCCGACGGCGACCAGTACGTGGACTTGGTCTGCTCCTGGGGTCCGGCGCTGCTGGGCCACGCCCACCCGGCCGTGCTCACCGCCGTCCACCAGGCCGTCGACAGGGGCCTGTCCTTCGGCGCCTCCACCCCGGACGAGGCGAACCTCGCCGCGCTGGTCCGCGAACGCGTCCCCGCCGCGGAACGGGTCCGGATGGTCTCCACCGGCACCGAGGCCACCATGACCGCCATCCGGCTGGCCCGCGGCTACACCGGCCGCAACCTGGTCATCAAGTTCGCCGGCTGCTACCACGGCCACCTCGACGGCCTGCTCGCCGCCGCCGGTTCCGGCTTGGCCACCCTGGCGCTTCCGGGCTCCGCGGGCGTCACCGCCGCCACCGCCGCGGAAACCCTCGTGCTGCCCTACAACGACCTCGCCGCCGTCGAGGCCGCCTTCGCCGCGCACGGGCCCAACATCGCAGCCGTCATCACGGAGGCCGCACCCGCGAACATGGGCGTCGTGACCCCGGGGGAGGGCTTCAACGCGGGCCTGTCCCGGATCACCCGGGAGCACGGCGCGCTGCTGATCCTGGACGAGGTCCTCACCGGCTTCCGCACCGGCTACGCCGGCTACTGGGGCCTCACCGGGGGCGCGGCCGACGCCGCCGAACCGTGGGCTCCGGACCTGCTGACCTTCGGCAAGGTGATCGGCGGCGGCATGCCGACGGCGGCCCTGGGCGGCCGCGCGGACGTGATGGACTACCTCGCCCCCGTGGGCCCGGTCTACCAGGCCGGCACGCTCTCCGGTAACCCGGTAGCCATGGCCGCCGGCGTCGCGACCCTCACGCACGCCACCGCGGAGGTCTACGACTTCGTCGACGCCCGCTCCCTGGAACTCTCCGGCGCCCTGTCCGAGGCGCTGGACGCCGCCGGCGTCGACCACTCCATCCAGCGGGCCGGGAACCTGTTCTCCGTGGCCTTCGGGACCTCCGCCCGCGGCGTGCACAACTACGACGACGCCCAGGGCCAGGAAGTTTTCCGGTACGCGCCGTTCTTCCACTCCATGCTGGACTCCGGGGTGTACCTGCCGCCGTCGGTCTTCGAGGCCTGGTTCCTGTCCGCCGCGCACGACGACGCCGCCATGAACCGGATCTTCGACGCGCTCCCGGCCGCCGCTAAGGCCGCCGCGGCCGCCACCGCCTGACCGGCGCCTAAACGACTGAAGGCACCCGCCGCGGCGGGTGCCTTCAGTCGTTTAAGGAGGTGCTGCTAGAGGACGTCCGCCAGGAAGCCGCGGAGCCGTTCGGTCCGCGGGGCGGTGAAGACCTGCTCCGGGGCGCCGGACTCCACCACCTTGCCGGCGTCCATGAACGTCACGGTGTCCGAGACGTTGCGGGAGAAGCCCATCTCGTGGGTCACCACCACCATGGTCATGCCGCCCTTGGCCAGGTCGGCCATGAGTGCCAGGACGCCCTTGACCAGCTCCGGGTCCAGCGCCGAGGTGGCCTCGTCGAAGAACATCACCTCGGGCTTCATGGCCAGCGCCCGGGCGATCGCCACGCGCTGCTGCTGGCCGCCGGAGAGGTTCGCGGGCCGGGAATCGGCCTTGTGCTTCAGGCCCACCAGATCCAGCTGCGCCAGGGCCTCCTCGCGGGCCTGCTCCTTGGACATGCCGCGGAGCTTGCGCAGGGCCAGGGAGACGTTCTCCTCCACGGTCTTGTGCGGGAAGAGGTTGAACTGCTGGAAGACCATACCGATGCGGCGGCGCAGCTCATCCGGGTTGTCCTTGAGCACGGACCGGCCGTCGAGCAGGATGTCGCCCTGGTCCGGTTCGATCAGCCGGTTCATCACCCGCAACAGCGTCGACTTGCCGGAGCCGGAGGGGCCGATCACGGAGGCCGTGGTGCCCTTCTCGACGTGCAGGTCGATGCCGCGCAGGACGTGGTTCGACCCGAAGGACAGGTGGATGTTCTTCGCCGTCAGTGATCCGGACGCGAATTCGCTCATGCCTGGGCTCCCTTTCCGACGACGGCGGCAGCCTCGTCCGGTTGCTTCTTTTCCGGCCGGCCGGAACGCAGCCGGCGGTCGATCCAGTTGACGAAGTGCGTCAGCGGGACGGTCATGGCCAGGTAGAACACCGCGGCCGCCACGTACGGCGAGAGGTTGCCGCTGTTGCTGGCCGCGTCCTTGCCGATCTGGAAGATCTCCCGCTCGCTGGCAATGAGGCCGAGCATGAAGACCAGGGAGGACTCCTTAATCAGCGCGATGAACTGGTTGACCAGCGCGGGCAGCACCCGGCGGACGCCCTGGGGTACCACCACCAGGCGCATCGCCGGGCCGTAGCCGAAGCCCAAGGCCCGGGTGGCCTCGAGCTGGCCCTTGTCCACGCTCTGGATGCCGGAACGGAAGATCTCGCCGATGTAGGCCGCGGACATCAGGGACAGCGCCGCGATGGCCATCGGGTAGGGGCTGGTCGACCCGGTCAGCTGCCGGTAGATCGGCCCGAACCCCAGCCCGATGGCCAGGATGGTGAGGATGGGCGGCAGGCCGCGGAACACATCGGTGTAGATGCGGGCCACCCAGCGGGCGGCAGCGTTCCGGGAGATCCCCATCAGGGCAAGGAGCATGCCGAGGACTGTTCCGATGACGCCGGACGAGATGGCCAGCACCAGGGTGTTCGGCAGTCCGACGGCGAACATCTTGGGTACGACGGCCCAGATGGCATTCCAGTCAAAGAATGTTTCGGAGAGCAGTTTGAGGATATCCATGGAGCGCCTCCGCTACTTTGCGGGGACCTGGACGGCCTTGCTGCCCGGCTTCCAGCCCTGCGGGGTCTGTTCCTTGGCAGTGGGGCGGTCCGTGTACCACTGGGCGGTCAGCTTGGTCCAGGTGCCGTCGGCGATCACGGCATCGAGGCCGGCGTTCAGCGCGTCGATCAGCGGCTGGTTGTCCTTGTTCACGGCGTAGGCAGTGAAGTTCTGGGTGTTGACAACCTTTTCGGCGATCTTGGTGTTGTCGCCGTCCTTGACCTGGCCGGTGGCCTGCTGCGACGGGGCCACCCAGGCGTCAACCTGGCCGGACTTCACGTTCGCGTAGACGGTGTTGTAGTCCGGGAAGCGGACCGGCTCGAGCTTGAGGGTGTTGGTGACGTAGTCGTCCTGGACGGTGCCCTGGACGACGCCGATGCGGACGCCGTCCTTGAGGTCCGCGAAGCCCTTGATCTTGGAGTCGCTCTTGGTCACGACGGCCATGTAGCCGAAGTCGTAGCCGTTGGTGAAGCCCACGGTTTCGCGGCGCTTGTCCGTGGTGGAGATCGAGGAGGATCCGACGTCGAACTGCTTGTTCTTGACCTGGGAGAGCAGGGCGGAGAAGTCGGTGGAGGCGAACTCCACCTTCAGGCCCAGCTTCGCGCCGATGGCCCGCAGCAGCTCGTTGTCGTAGCCGGTGAACTTGCCGGAGGGATCGATGAAGATGTTCGGCGGGGCGTCGGAGAGGGTGCCCACGCGCAGGGTGCCGTCGCTGATGAGGCCGAGCTTGGACTTGTCGATCTTGTCCAGGGCCGGGACATCCTTGGTGGTGTACTTGTCCAGGGAGGTCTGGTCGCTGCCCTGGAGGGCATCAGTCGGGGAGCCCGAGCTCTGGGCGGACCCGCCGCCGCACGCGGCGAGGGAGACCGACAGGGCCACGGCCACCGGAAGGGCGGTGAGCCACTTCAAGGCTTTGCTTTTCATCACGCAATCACTTTCGTCTGAAGTCCTGGGGCGGCGGCGGGACAGCAGGTCCGGCCGCCGGAGGGCATGCCGCACCAGGGCGGCACCGCAAAAGATAATTGTGTCACCGGGGCGTTGGGCCGGATCAAATCGAATTTCCGGGCGCTGTGACAGGGTGCGAGCGAACAACGCGCGTGTCATGTGGGCTGTGTGGCTTGAGAGCGGCGGCCACCGAACAATGCACAGAATCCCGTCCGGTGTGGTGAGGCGTCCGGGCTGTGTGGAAGCTGTGTGTGGTCCGTCTCATTCTGCCGATCAGACGCCCAAAAGCAGGGTTCCGGGCGCTCTTCCGAGCGGGACGTGTCGATTTATGACGCCACAGCCCGGCTTCCGCGGTGCGGCTAGAAGCCGCCGCCGCTGGCGTCCTCGGGCGGCAGGACGGGCCAGTCACCCTCGATCACTGCGGCCGGCTTGGTCTTCCGCAGGTAGCTCTGGAAGTCCGCTGCCTGGGCGGTGGCCCATTCCACCTGCAGCTGGTGCAGGTTGGCCGCCGGCATCCGAAGCTTCGGGAACTTTCCGGCCATCGCGTCCAGGACCCGCAGGGTGGCGAGCGCGTCGGCGGCAGAGGTGTGGGCGTTGTCCAGGTCCACGCCGTATTCCTCGCAGAGGGCCGTCAGCGTGCGCTTGCCCTTGCGGTAGCGGTCCACCTGCTTGTTCATGATGTACGGGTCCAGGACCGGGTAACGGTGCAGCTGGGGCACCCCGTAGCGCGCGGATTCCGCCGCGAGGACCGTGAAGTCGTAGCTGGCGTTGAAGGCGATCACGGGCACCCCGGCGTCGAACAGTTCCTGCAGCACCCCGGCGAGTTCCCGGACCACCTCAGCGGCGGGGCGTCCCTCGCTGCGGGCACGCTCCGTGGTGACGCCGTGGATGTCGCTGGCCTCGGTGGGGATCTCGACGCCGGGATCGGCGAGCCACTCGTGCTCCTTGATGACGGCGCCGTCCCCGTCGACCACGGTCACCGACGCCGTCACGATCCGGGCCGCGCGGGAATTCCGGCCGGTGGTTTCGAGGTCGAATGCTGCGCGGGGAGGGTGTGCCAGGTGCTCATGCAATTACGCTACCTGCTGCCACGGACAGTCTTGGGCAGCGACCTGCGGCCGGGGCGCGGAGGCGGCGACGGTACCCTTGATGGCATGCGGATGGAGTACGTGGAGGCGGTGCTGGAGCTCGGTGCGATGGTGCCTGCCGGGTCCGCCGTCGCCTATGGCGACGTGTCGGAGCTGCTGGGTTCCGGCGGCCCCCGGCAGGTCGGTGCGGTGCTCAGCCACCACGGCAGCTCGATTCCCTGGTGGCGCATCATCCGGGCCAGCGGCGAGGCACCGCCGGGCCACGAGCGGGACGCGCTCGCCCACTACCTGACCGAGGGGACACCCCTGCGCGGTGATGTCCGGGACTTCCAGCGCAGCGGCGAGGGCCGGTGGCGGGTGGACCTTGCGGCTGCCCGTTGGGCGCCCACCGACGAGGAATTCGCCGCGATCGACGCCGTGGCGGAGCGGCTGGAGCCCGCCAGCCGGAAACTGTCGGTGCCCGATGATGAAATGTTTGTGTGAGTAGCCCCAGCCACCGCCCCGCCGCCTTAAGTGACACCGTAGCCAGCCCCACCCCGGCCTCCACTGTGCCTAATCCCACCGTGCCCGGGCTGACGCTGCTGCCGCCGCGGACCCGGCACGCGCAGGCCCCGGAGTTGTCCGCGGACCAGCGCGCCGCCGTCGAACCCGCGCGCGGGAGCGGTCCGGTCCTGGTACCCGGCGCGCCCGGCACGGGGAAGTCCACGGTGCTGGTGGAGGCCGCGGTGCACCGGGCCCGGCGGGACGGCCTGGACCCCGAACGGATGCTCATCCTGGCCCCGGGCCGGCTCGCCGCCGACGCGTTGCGGGACCGTTTCACCGCGAGGCTGGACCGCAGTCTGAGCACGACGCCGGCACGCACCTGGGCGTCCTACGCCTTCGATCTGATCCGGCGGGCTAAAGCCGAGGGGGTCCTGCCGCTGCCGCGGGCGCCGAAGCTGCTCTCCGGTCCGGAACAGGACCTGATCATCAAGGAACTCCTCGAGGGCCACGCGCGTCCGGGTTTCGAGCTGCCGTGGCCGGAGGATCTTGGCGCCGCCCTGCCCACCCGCGGCTTCCGGCAGGAGGTGCGGCAGCTCTTCGACCGGATCATCGAATCCGGGCGCACCGCCGAGGACCTCGCCGCCCTGGGCCGCCGTTGCGGGCGGCCGGACTGGGAGGCGGCCGCGGCGCTCTACGCCGAGTACCGCGACGTGCTGGACTTGCGGATGCCGGAATCCTCTGACCCCGCCGGCATCATCACCGCCGCCCGCCAGATCTTCCAGGACGCGCCGGAGTTCCTGGCCGCCGAACGGGACCGCCTGCAACTGATCCTGGTGGACGACATCCAGGAGGCGAACCCGGCGGTCTTCGAGCTGCTGGCCGACATCGCCTCCGGCAAGGACGCCCTGGTGACCTACTGCCCGGACACCGTCGTCCAGGGCTTCCGCGGTGCCCGGCCGGACCTGGTGGCGGAGCTGCCCCGGCTGCTCGCCCCGGGCGGCGGTGTGCTGGAACGGCCGCTCTGGACGGCGCACCGTCAAGCCCCCGCCGTCGGGCAGGCCTGGCAGGCCGTCGCCGAACGGATCTCGCTCCGCTCCGGCGGCGCCACCGCCCGTCGGCTCGACTACCCGGCACCCGCGGCACCGGACCCCGCTGCCCCAAACCCCGCCGCCCCAAACCCGCCAGTGTCCGGCACCGTGGAGGGACACCTGTTGCCCTCACCGGTCCACGAATTGCGTTACGTCGCCCAGCGGATCCTCGAGGCGCAGCTGAACGACGGCCGCGCCCTGGGCGACATCGCCGTGATTGTCCGCAACGGCGGTCAGCTCAGCCAGCTGCAACGGCACCTGGCCGGGCAGGGCATTCCCGTGCGGGTTCCCGTGGCCGAGGCCGCCGTCCGGGACGAGGTTGCGGTGCGGCCGCTGCTGGACGCCTACGCCGTCGCCCTGGACCCGGAGGCCCTCACCGCCGAAGCCGCGGTGTCGCTGTTGACCTCCCGCATCGGCGGGGCCAGCTCCATCGAGCTGCGGCGGCTGCGCCAGACGCTGCGGCAGGACGAGCTGCTCGGCGGCGGCGGGCGCGCCAGCGATGCCCTGCTGGTCGAGGCGTTGCTGGAACCGGGCGCGCTCGCCGCGACCGGCGTGGAGGACGCTCGGCGCGGCGGATCGCCCGGATGATCTACGCCGGACGCGAGGCCGCGGCGGCGCCGGGCGCCAACGCCGAGACCGTGCTGTGGGCGCTGTGGAACGCCACCGGCCTGGCGAAGCGGTGGACCGAGGCCGCCCTGGCCGGGGGTGCCGCGGGCGCCCGGGCGGACCGGGACCTGGACGCCATGATGGCCCTGTTCCACACCGCCGAACGCTACGTGGACCAGCTGCCCGGGTCCGGGCCGGAGCAGTTCCTCGAGTATCTGCTCAGCCAGGAACTGCCGATGGACACGCTGGCCGCCCGCGCCCAGTTGGAGGATGCGGTGGAGCTGATGACCCCGGCCAGCGCGGCCGGGCGGGAATGGCCCGTCGTCATCGTGCCCGGACTGCAGGAGGGCGTCTGGCCCAACACGCGGCTGCGCGGCGAGCTGCTGGGCAGCACGCTGTTCGCGGACGCGGTGGAGCACGGGGTGGACTACGCCCTGCGACTCGATCCGCTCAGCCGGCTCCGGGACATCCGCTACGACGAACTGCGCAGTTTCTCCACTGCCGTTTCCCGCGCCCGCGAGGTGCTGATCTGCACCGCCGTGTCGTCCGAGGACGAGCAGCCCTCGTCCTTCCTCGACTACGCAGCGCCGCTGTCCCCGGGCCAGGACCGGCGGGGCTACACGCCGGTGGAACGGCCGCTGACATTGAGGGCCCTGGTCTCGGAACTGCGCCAGCACGCCCAGGCCGGGACCGCCGAGGGCGAGGAGGCCGCAGCCGTCCTCGGCGCGCTCGCCGCCGCCGAACCGCCCGTGCCCGGCGCCCATCCGGACCAGTGGTGGGGTCTGGCCCCGCTGTCCTCGGCGGAGCCGGTGGTGCCGCCCGGCGGCACGGTCTTCGTCTCGCCCTCCAAGGTCGAGACGGTGCAGAAGTCGCCGCTGGACTGGTTCGTCCAGGCCGCCGGCGGGGAGGCCGCCACCGACTTCGCCCGCAGCCTCGGCACCCTCGTCCATGCCATCGCCCAGGACCTTCCCGAGGCCTCCGGCGGCGAATACGTGGCCGAGCTGGTCAAGCGCTGGCCCACCCTGGGCATGAAGGACAACTGGGAGGGCAAGCTGGACTTTCAGCGGGCCGAGGGCATGGTGCGCAAGCTCGCCCAGTACGTCCTGGTGATGCGCAGCGAGGGCCGCAGCCTGCTCGGGGTCGAGCAGGATTTCGAGGTCAAGCTGGCCGACGTGGTCCCCGCCGGAGCGGCAGACGACGGCGACGGCTGGCCCGCGCGCGCGGCGGTGCTCCGCGGCCAGGTGGACCGGCTGGAGATCGACGGCGAGGGCCGGCTGGTGATCGTGGATTTGAAGACCGGTAAACGCCAGCCCGGCAAGGCCGAGCTGGAACGCCACCCGCAGCTCGGCGCCTACCAGGCGGCCGTCCTCGCCGGAGGGTTCGCCGGCCCCGACGACGGGCCGCCGCCCCGGCCCGGCGGCGCCGTCCTCGCCCAGCTGGGCACCACCACCAAGAGCCCGGGCGTGCAACACCAGCCGCCGCTGGATCCCGACGCCAACTGGGCCCTGGACCTGGTGAACGACTCCGCCCGGGTCATGTCCGGCAGCACGTTCGAGGCCCGTCACGACCCGGCCAAGGGCGGCCACGGCGGACACGGGTGCCGCCTACCCGAGGTCTGCCCGCTCTGCGCCCGAGGAAAGCAGGTCACCGAATGAGCCTCCCGGAACCACGGTTCAGTCCCGAGGAGCTCTCGGCCATGCTCGGGGAAAAGAACCGCCCCACGGAGGAGCAGTCCCTGATCATCTCCTCGCCGCTGGCACCCCGGCTGGTCATCGCCGGCGCCGGCTCCGGGAAGACCGCCACCATGGCGGACCGGGTGGTCTGGCTGGTCGCCAACGGCTGGGTCAGCCCCGAAGAAGTCCTCGGCGTGACTTTCACCCGCAAGGCTGCGGGCGAGCTGGCCACCCGGATCCGGGCCAAGCTCACCGCCCTGGCCCGGATCGCCGCCGAGGACCGGGACCACTCGGTCTTCCCCGCCGGCCTGCTCAGCACCGAGGCACTGGAGCCGAAGGTCTCCACCTACCACTCCTACGCCAGCGGGATCGTCTCCGACTACGGCCTCCGGCTCGGCGTCGAACGCGACGTGGTGCTCCTGGGCGCCGCGCAGTCCTTCCAGCTCGCCAGCGAGGTGGTCGAAGCCTACGACGGCGACTACGAGCACTTCCGCGCCGCTAAATCCACCTTGGTCAAGGCAGTCATCCAGCTCGCGGGGAGTGCGCCGAACACCTGCAGGAGCCGGCCGGGGTCCGTGCCTGGCTGCTGGACCGGGTCCAGGAATTCGAGTCCCTGCCGTACCTGGCCACCGCCAAGAAGAACCCCACCCAGGCCGCGGCCGAGCTCAGCGCCCTGTTCCGGACCCGCGCCAGCGTGGCGGACATGGTGGGCCGGTACGCGGAGGCCAAGCGGGCCCGCGGCGCCCTCGACTTCGGCGACCTCGTGGCCCTGGCCGCCCGCGTTGCCAGCGAGATCCCGCTGGCCGCGCAGACCGAACGCCAGCGCTACAAGGTGGTGCTCCTGGACGAATTCCAGGACACCTCGCACGCCCAGCTGGTGCTGTTTTCCCGGCTCTTCGGCGGCGGCCACGCCGTCACCGCGGTGGGGGACCCCAACCAGTCCATCTACGGCTTCCGCGGCGCCTCCGCGGGGCAGCTCTTCCACTTCGTGCGGGAGTTCCCGGTCCTGGTCGGAGAAGCCGGCTCCGATGCCGGCGGCAACGGCGGCGACGAGGGCGGGGCCTGCCGCTTCGCCGTGGCGCCGACGTCGTACCTGACCACGGCCTGGCGCAACGGCCGCACCATCCTCGACGCCGCCAACGTCATCTCGGCACCCCTCAGCCGCGCCGCCGGGGAAGCCGGGCCCGCCGGCGCCCGGGACACCGCCCCCGCCGTCGAGGTTCCGCCGTTGCAACCCAGCCCCGCCGCGGTGGAGGGCCGCGTGGTGATGGGCCGGTTCGGCACCGACGAGGAGGAAGCCGCCGCCATCGCCGGCGACATCCTGACCTACCGCCGGACCGACTTCAGCGGCAACGCCGGCACCGGGGACTTCGAACCGCCCGCGATGGCCGTACTCTGCCGGCGCCGCGCCCAGATGGAGTGCATCCGCAAGGAATTCGAGCTCCGCGGCATCCCGTATGAGATCGTCGGCCTCGGGGGTCTGCTGGACACCCCGGAAATCGTCGACCTCGTCGCCACCCTCCGCGTCCTGGCGGATCCGGGCCGGTCGGACTCGCTGATGCGGCTGCTGGCCGGCGCCCGCTGGCGGATCGGACCCGCGGACCTGATGGCCTTCCGCGACTGGTCCAGCTTCCTGGCCCGGCGGCGCGGGGCGCCCGGGGCCGGCGACGACCTCGACGACGACGCCGACGCGGCCGTCATCGAAACGGACCTCACCGACGGCGCCAGCCTGGTCGAGGCGCTGGACTGGCTGCCCCGGCCCGGCTGGACCTCGGCCCACGGACGGCAGCTCGGGGCCGAGGCCCTCGGCCGGCTGCAGCGGCTCTCGGCCGAACTCCGCCAGCTGCGCAGCTTCATGGGCGACGACCTGACCACCCTGCTGGGCGAGGTGGAACGGTCCATGCTGCTCGACATCGAGGTGGCAGCCCGGCCCGGCATCAGCATCCACCAGGCCCGCCGCAACCTGGACGCCTTCCAGGACGCGGCCGCGGGTTTCCTGCACACCTCGCAGCGCGTCGACGTCCTGGCTTTCCTTGCCTGGCTTGAGGCGGCCGCAGCCGAGGAGAACGGCCTCGACGCCGCCGCGCCCGAGGCCAACCACGAGGCCGTCCAGCTGCTCACGGTGCACGCCTCCAAGGGCCTGGAGTGGGACGTGGTGTTCGTCCCCGGCCTGAACGCCGGCGCGTTCCCGAGCAGCCGCGACTCCCGCTGGAGCAGCGGCTCCGCGGCCCTGCCGTGGCCCCTGCGCGGCGACCGCGCGGACCTGCCGCAATGGGACCTCGAGCACCCGGACCAGAAGGGCTGGCTCGACGCCGAAAAGGACTTCAAGGCCGACGTCCAGGCCCACGGCGAGGCCGAAGAGCGCCGTCTGGCCTACGTGGCCTACACCCGGGCCAAGCACGTGCTCTGGGTCTCCAGCGCCGCGTGGGTGGGCTCCCGGGCCGGCATCGCCGACATGTCTCCGTTCCTGGCCGAACTGGAGACCCTGGTGGGCCGGGGAGTGCCGCGGTCCACCCGCTCTCGGTCACCGAGGACGCCCTGCCGGAGGAAAGCCCGCTGAACTCGGAACTCGAGCTGGCCGGGTGGCCCTACGACCCGCTGGAGGGCCCGGTCAACCCCCGCACCGGGGCGCGGCTGCGCCTGCGGCCGGGGCGCCGTGCGGCCATGGACTCCGCGGCCGCCCTGGTCCTGGACCACCTGCAGCGGTCCGGGGCCGGGCACCTGCCCGCGCCCGCGCCGCCGGGGCAGCCGCTGCGCGGCCCGCCGGCGGCTGGGCCCAGGAGGCTGCCACCCTGTTGGACCGCCGCAACCGGCGCACCACCGTCCACGAGGTGCACCTGCCCGGACACATCTCCGCCTCCACCCTGGTGGACCTGGACGAGGACCCCGGCGCCGTGGTGGCCCGGCTGCGGCGGCCCGTGCCGCGCGAGCCCGGGATGTCCGCCCGCAAGGGCACCGCGTTCCACTCCTGGGTAGAGGAGTACTTCGGCACAGCCGGGATGCTGGACCTGGGGGAGGCCCCCGGCTCGGACGGGCACATCGATGAGGCCTACGGCCTGGAGGCCATGGTCGAGACCTTCCGGCGCTCCGAGTGGGCGGACCGGGCTCCGGCGCACGTGGAGGTTCCGGTGGAGACCCGAATCGGCGACGTGGTGGTGCGCGGCCGCATCGACGCCGTCTTCCGCGACGCCGACGGCGGCTGGGACCTGGTGGACTGGAAGACCGGCCGACGGCCCTCGGCGCGGCAGCTCACCACGAAGGCGGTCCAGCTGGCCGTGTACCGGCTCGCCTGGTCACGGCTGAAGGGCGTGCCGCTCGAGGACGTCCGGGCGGCCTTCTACTACGTGGCCGACGACGCCGTGGTGCGCCCGCATGACCTGGGCAGCGCCGCGGAACTCGAACGGATCGTCGCCGGCGCGCTCGGCAGGCCGGTGGGCAGCCCCAGCAGGTAGGACGGGCTAGTGGCGGTGGAGCGGCACGACGGTCAGTGCCGTCGTGGACGTGTCCTCGCTGCTGGCCGGAGCAGGGCTTCCGGCAACGTCAGGGCTGTCGGAGTCCGTTTCGCTGCCGTCCGCGGGGGAGCGGTCCTCCGTGGTGGGGCGGGAAGGTGCGGCGTCGGCCTGGGCGCCATCGTCGGCGGTGTCATCGGCGTTGTCCTCGGCGTTGTCCTCTCCGGCGTCCTCGCCCTTCGCGTCCGAGGGGACACCGTCCGAAGATTCCTCGTCGGCCGCCGGGGTGTCGGGGATCGGGGTGACGTGGACGGCGGGAGCCGCGGCGAGCGGGGCGGGCTGCCCCGTGGCCGCCTCAGGCGCGGCCATCCCGGGAGTCTCGGCCCCGGGCTCGATCGGTTGCACCGTGACCGCCGGTGCCTGTGTGGGCGCCGGAGCGGGCAGCGGTTCGACGCTGATCGGCTGGCCGCCGTGGGCCGCGACGTCGTCGGCCAGCAGCGCCAGCATCGACTCGCCCTCCGCGACCATCGCGGTGTCCCCGGCAGCCAAACCACGGACCAGGTACTGGGCCAGGGCGAACTCCGCGGAAAGGGCAGCCCGGCGCAACAGGTGCGCATCGGGGGTGTCCCGGCGGGCGGAGGAGTACGCGGCCAGGACGCTGTCCACAAAGTCCTGGTCATTGGAGGCGACCAGCCAGGCCATGTCGTCGGCGGGGTCGCCGATCCGCAGGTCGGTCCAACCGGTCACGGCGGTGACCCGCTCCCCGTCGACCATGATGTTGTCCTCATGCAGGTCCCCGTGCACCACGCTGGGGTTGAAGCGCCACAGGGTGACGTCCTCCAGCGCGTGTTCCCAGCGGCGCAGCAACAGCGGCGGGATCTTCCCGGTCGTGGCGGCCTGGTCAAGCTCGTTGAGCCGACGCTGGCGGAACTCGTTAGGGGTGTAGGTGGGCAGGTCGGCGTTGCTGACCAGCGAATGCGGAAGGTCGTGGATCGCGGCGAGGGCGGCACCCACCTCCCGGGCCAGCGCGGGCGTCCCGGCGCCCAGCTCCTCCACGGTACGGGTGCGTCCCGCGAGGTGGGCGTACACAAAAGTGCTCAACTCACCCTGCCGCACGGTTCCGGCCACGGTGGGCATCAGGAACGGCAGTTCGGCACGGATCCCGGGGGTGAAGGCCCGCAGCACCAGGAACTCGGTCTCCAGCCGTGCGCTGGCCTCCGCATGCCGCGGCGACCGGACGCGCCAGCGCTTCCCCTCGGAATCCAGCAGCAGGGCGGAGTCGAAGTCAGCCGCATCGTCGGGCGCGGAGCACACGGCCGTAGGGGTCAGTCCGGGGACTGCTGCCGTCGCTACCGCTGCCAGTTCGATTGGGTTTCTTCTCACGTTCCCACGGTAGATTGACCGGCGCCCAACACGGCGAGGCAGGGCGGCGAGTCTGAAAGTTCGGCCCGAAAACGCCCTCCGGACCCGGCGGACACGGTCCCCGCGAGGCCGCCGCCGGCCTTCCGGGCAAATGTCAATTGTCAGCGGGGGTGGGTACGGTGGAGATATGAGTCTTCCGGAGCCGTCCGCGTCCACCACCACGACTCCTGCCGCGTCCCGGCAGGGCGGGACCGGACAGCCGGCCAACCACCTCAGGGAGACCGTCCTTCCGGTCCGACCCGCCCTCATCGACCGGCGCTCCGCCGCACGCATGCGCCCCGGGATGCTCGAGGAACTCCTGGACACCGACGGCGTGCAGGCCATGGTGCTCTCCCGCCGCCAGGCGCTGGTGGGCGGGGACGGCATAGTGTTCCTCGACGCCAAGGCGCTCGCGGGCCGGCTCAAGGGCACCGATTTCGAACCCCTCCACGTCGTCTACCTCGGGGCTTCCCTCGACGAGGGCAACGGGAACCCGGCCCCGGCGTCCACGCCCGGCAGCGAGTTCGTGCTGTTCATCCTGCCGGAGCAGTTCGAGGTCCGCGCCGAGCCGTTCGAGCAGCACGTCGACGGGATCCCTGCCGGGACGCAATGGGCCGGGTTCCGCGAGGTGGCGGGACGTCTCGACGCCCCGGACACTGCACTGTTCATCGAAGCCAGCGCCATCGCCAACTGGCACGCCACCCACACCCACTGCCCGCGCTGCGGGACCGCCACAACCACCGAAGCCGGCGGCTGGGTGCGGCGGTGCCCGGCGGACAACTCCGAGCACTACCCCCGCACCGATCCCGCGATCATCGTCACGGTGGTCGGCCCGGACGGCCGGCTCCTGCTCGGCGGCGGCGGACCGCTGGACGCGAAGAACTATTCCACGCTGGCAGGCTTCGTCGAACCGGGCGAATCACTCGAACAGGCCGTCGTCCGTGAGATCGGCGAGGAGGTCGGCGTGCGGGTGACCGCGTCCCAGTACCTGGGGTCGCAGTCCTGGCCGTTCCCGGCATCGCTGATGCTCGGCTTCACCGCCACCACCGAGGACACCGAGGCCCGGCCCGACGGCGTCGAGGTCACCCGAGCCCGTTGGTTCAGCCGGGAGGAACTGCAGGAAGCGGTCTCCAATGGAGAGATCACCATCTCCAGCCGGCTCTCCATAGCCCGGGCCCTGATTGAACACTGGTACGGCGGCGTCATCCACGACGCTCCCGTCACCCCCTGACCCTCCGATATTTGAGCAGCAGACGTGAACACAGATCTTTTCTCCGCCGGGTCATTTCCCGGCACCCCGCCGGCAGAAGGGCTTCCCGCCGCGGATGAGCGTTCCCTCGAGGACCGCATCCTCGGCGGCCTCGACGCCGAACAGCGCGAGGTGGCCAGCAACCTCACTGGGCCCATGTGCGTCCTCGCCGGCGCCGGCACCGGCAAGACCCGCGCCATCACTCACCGCATCGCCTACGGCGTGCACTCCGGCGTCTACAGCCCGCAGCGGCTGCTGGCCGTCACGTTCACCGCCCGGGCCGCGGCGGAAATGCGCAGCCGGCTCCGTGACCTCGGCGTCGGCAACGTCCAGGCCCGCACCTTCCACGCCGCCGCCCTCCGCCAGCTGCAGTTCTTCTGGCCCCAGGCAATCGGCGGTGCCCTGCCGAACCTGCTGGACCACAAGGCCCAGATGATCGCCGAGGCCGCCCGCCGGCTGCGGCTCAGCACCGACCGGGCCTCCATCCGCGACCTCGCCTCCGAGATCGAATGGGCCAAGGTCTCCATGCTCACCCCGGCCAACTACCTGGAGAAGGCCCAGGCCCGTGGCACCCCCGGCGGGTTCGACCTGACCGCCGTCGCCCGCGTCTTCCAGTCCTACGAGGACGTCAAGACGGACCGCAACGTCATCGACTTCGAGGACGTCCTGCTGATCACCGTCGGCATCCTTCAGGAGGACCCGAAGGTCGCCGCCACCGTCCGGGAGCAGTACCGGCACTTCGTGGTGGACGAATACCAGGACGTCTCGCCGCTGCAGCAGCGGCTCCTCGAACTCTGGCTGGGCGGCCGTGACGATCTCTGCGTCGTGGGCGACGCGAGCCAGACCATCTACTCGTTCACCGGCGCTTCCCCCAAGCACCTGCTGGGCTTCAAGGCGCAGTACCCGGAAGCCACCGTGGTCAAGCTGGTCCGCGACTACCGGTCCACCCCGCAGGTGGTCCGGCTCGCCAACGACCTGCTCGCCGGCCGGCGCAGCGGCGGCCCCGTCGCGGACGCGGCCTGGGCGACGCCGCTGCAGCTCGTCGCGCAACGCCCCGCCGGACCCGTGCCGCACTTCACCGAGTGCTCCGACGACGAGGCGGAGGCCGCCACGGCCGCCCAGAACATCAAGGCACTGCTGGAGGCGGGCACGCCGGCCAGCCAGATCGCCGTGCTCTTCCGCACCAACGGCCAGTCGGAGGCGTACGAGCAGGCCCTCGCCTCGGCCGGCATCGGCTACCAGCTCCGCGGTGGGGAACGGTTCTTCGCCCGGAAGGAAGTCCGGGACGCCATCCTGCAGCTGCGGGCCGCCACCCGGGCCATCGACGGCGCGGACGGGCCGGAACCGCTGGGCCAGCTGGTCCGGGACATCGTGTCCTCGCTCGGCTACACCGAGGAGGCGCCGCACAACGGCGGCGCCCTGCGGGAACGCTGGGAATCCCTGGCCGCCCTCGTGGCCTTGGCGGATGAGCTCGTGGCAGCCCGGGGGCCGCAGTTCGGCCTCGCCGAGTTCGTCAACGAACTCCAGGAACGCTCCCTCGCCCAGCACGCCCCGACGGTCCAGGGCGTCACCCTCGCCTCGCTGCACGCGGCCAAGGGCCTGGAATGGGAGGCGGTGTTCCTGGTGGGCCTGAGCGAGGGCCTGATGCCGATTTCGTTCGCCGACACCCCGGAAGCCGTCGACGAGGAGCGCCGGCTCCTCTACGTCGGCATCACCCGCGCCAAGGAACACCTGTACCTCTCCTGGTCCACCGCAAGGACCCCCGGCGGCCGCGCGAACCGCAAGCCCTCCCGCTTTCCTGGACGGCCTGCGGCCGGATTCCGTCGCGTCCTCCAGCGCCCGCGGCAAGGGCTCGGCCCCGCGCCGCAAGGCCGCCGCGCCGGCGTCGTGCCGGGTGTGCGGCAGCATGCTCAGCAGCGGCGCCGAACGCAAGGTGGGCCGCTGCAACCAGTGCCCGCCCAGCTACGAGGAGCAGACCTTTGACGCGCTGCGCCAGTGGCGGAAGGCCACGGCGCTGGAATCGGACGTCCCGGCGTTCGTGGTCTTCACCGACGCCACCCTGACGGCCATCGCCGAGGCCCGCCCGGCGACCCTCCAGGAGCTCGCGACGTTGCCCGGCGTCGGCGCGTCCAAACTGGAGAAGTACGGCGAGGCGGTCCTGGCCATCCTCGCGGAAAGCACCACCGCCTGATGCCGGGCAAGGTTGCGGAAACGCCGACGACGACGGCGGACGGCGCGCCGGTGGAGGTGCGGCGCTCGGCCCGCCGCCGCCGCACGGTGGCGGCATTCTGGGAGAACGGCACCGCCGTCGTGGCCATCCCCGCGCACTTCAGCGGAGCCCAGGAACGCGAATGGGTGGAACGGATGCTGGCCAAGCTCCGCGCCCAGGGAAGCCGGGGCCAGAACGGGAGCGGCCGGCGCCGGCCGGGCAGCGACGCGGCCTTGGCATCCCGGGCTGCCGAGCTCTCCGCCACCTACCTGGGCGGCCGGGCCGAGCCCGTGTCGGTCCGCTGGGTGACCAACCAAAACTCCCGCTGGGGCTCGGCGACGCCGTCGGAGGGCACCATCCGGCTCTCGCACAAGCTGCAGCAGATGCCGCAGTGGGTCATCGACTATGTACTGCTTCACGAACTCGCGCACCTGCTGGTCGCGGCCCACAACGCCGCGTTCTGGCGGCTGCTGTCGGCCTACCCGGAGACGGAGCGGGCCAAGGCCTTCCTCGAGGGCGTCTCCTTCGCCACCGCCCGCGGGCTCCCCGCCGACGAGGACGATGTCGAGGAAGCCCCGGTCGGCTAAGTCCGCGGTCTAAGCGCCGCCAGCTAAGCGCTGCGGGCCAAGCCCGGACGCAGGCGCCGGGCGGCTGGACCGCGGGGCAGCCCGGGCCGGTCAGGCCCGGACGCCGCTCGGCGGGCTAGGCCTTGGGGGAGTCCCCGTCGGAGGCGCCGCCGTCTCCCTTTGCGCCGCCGTCACCCTCGTCGCTCCCGCCGTCACCGGTGCTGTCACCGGTGCCGGGCTCGGGCGCCTCGTCGAAGCCGCCGCTGAGCAGCTTCTGCAACGCGTCGTCGACCTCGGTGTCGGAGGCCTCCGCCAGCTTGCGGCGTTCGCTGAAGCCCTTCGGGTCATCAAGGTCCTCGGCGGTGGGCAGCAGGTCGGGGTGCTGCCAGATGGCGTCCCGGCCCTCCACGCCGCGTTCCTCTTTCAACTGGGCCCAGAGGGTGGCGGCTTCGCGCAGCCGGCGCGGCCGCAGCTCCAGGCCCACCAGGGAGGAGAAAGCGTGTTCGGCCGGTCCGCCGGTGGCGCGTCGGCGGCGGACCGTCTCGCGAAGGGCCGCCGCGGACGGCAGCAGCTTCTCGGTAGCGGCGGCGGTCAGCTCGTCCACCCAGCCCTCCACCAGGGCCAGAGCGGTCTCGAGCTTCTCCAGTGCCTGGTCCTGGGCGGGGGTGCGCTGCGGCATGAAGACACCCTGGGAGAGTGCCTCCTGGATGCCCTCGGGGTTGCTGGGGTCCAGCTCCCGGGCGAGGTCCTCGATCTTGGAGGTGTCGATGTGGATGCCCCGGGCGTAGGCCTCGATGGCGCCCAGCAGGTGGCCGCGCAGCCAGGGGACCTGGACGAAGAGCCGGGCGTGGGCTGCCTCGCGGACGGCCAGGAAGAGCCGGATGTCGTTCTCGGGAAGGCTGAGGCCCTCACCGAACTTGGCCACGTTGGCGGGCAGGAGCGCCATCTCCAGGTCGGCCAGCGGGACGCCGATGTCGGTGGAGCTGACCACCTCGGCGGAGAGGGCGCCGATCGCCTGGCCCAGCTGCATGCCGAAGATCGCGCCGCCCATGTTCTGCAGCATCGAGGAGGCGCCGCCCATCATGGACTTCATTTCCTCGGGCATCTGTTCGGTCATCGCGGTGGAGAGCGCGTTGGCGATGCTGTTGGCCACCGGTTCGGTCAGCCGCTTCCAGGTGCCCAGGGTTTCCTCGACCCACTCGGCCCGGGACCAGGCACGGCCGATCAGGCCCGTGGAGGGCAGCTCGGTGACCTGGTCCAGCCACAGCTCGGCCAGCCGGAGCGCCTCGTCCACCTCGCGGGACTGGGCGGCGGTGACGGAGGGGTCGGAGCCGCTGGCCGCGACCCGGCGGGCGTTCTCGTGCGCCAGCTGCCAGTTGACGGGCCCGTCGGAGGAGGAGCTCATCATGGCCTGGACCTGCGAGAACATCTGTGCCAGCAGGTTGGGGTCATCGGGCAGGCCCGCGGCCTTGGCCAGTTCGGCCGGATCGATGTTCCCCATGCCCTTGCCGCCCATCAGGTTCTGCAGCATTTCCGCCAGCGGATCCTTGGGCTCGTCGTCCCCGTTGGACGGTTGGTGTGGGTTAGAGGTCATGATCCCGCCGATCGTCGGTGTGACTGGTACTCAACTTCACGCTACCCCTCCCGCTCAGCGGCTGTCTTGCAGAAACCGGCGCCGTTCGCTGTCGGCAAAGCACTCGGGCACCCCGCGAGCCCGTAGTGTGGGGCTCTGGAATATTTGCATGGCTGACGCGCCGTTTCCGGGCGCCGGCCCAGCGCCCGGACCACCCCGGCAGGGGTGCCGGACGCCGGCACGAGAGGTCCTTCAGTGACGTTTACCCAGGACGGGCAGCCCGGTAACGGCCCCTTGGCCAACAGCACCGCCAACGGCACGGTCGAAAGCCCCGCGGCCGACGGCGACGGCGCCGACCACGCGGGCCTCTGGCCGCGCCGTGGAGCGGGTGCCGGCCGGCGGGGCGGCCCTGGGGGAGGAGGCCGCCGCCCCTCCGCCATGGTGGTCTCCGGCCTGCTCTCGATCGGACTCGGCGTCGCCGCGCTCAGCTTGCCCGTTCCCTACGTGATCGAATCGCCGGGACCCACCTTCAACACCCTGGGCACGGACAACGGCAAGCCGGTCATCACCGTCTCCGGGCACGAGTCCTACCCGGCCAGGGGCAACCTGGACCTCACCACGGTGTACGTCGACGGCGGCCCCAACGGACCCGTGAGCGTCTTCGAGGCCCTCACCGCCTGGCTGAACCCCGCCAAGGCCGTCTACCCGCAGGAACTGATCTTCCCCACCGGCGTCACCAAGGAACAGTCGCAGCAGGAAAGCGCCGTGGCCATGACCACCTCGCAGGAGAACGCCGTCGCGGCCGCCCTGAAGGAACTCGGCATCCCGTTCGGGCAGAAGCTCCAGGTTGCCAGCATCCCCGACGACTCCGCCTCCAAGGGCAAGATCCAGGAGGGCGACCTGCTGGTCTCCATCGGCGGCAAGCCGATCTCCGCGCTGAGCGTCATCCAGTCCGAGCTCGCCGCCGGCAACGGCAAACCCGTCCCCGTGGTGGTGGACCGGGGTGGCAGCCAGCAGACGCTCACCATCACCCCGGCCAAGTCCGAGAACGGCCGCTACCTCCTCGGCGTGGTGCTGCAGTACAAGTTCACCTTCCCCTTCGACGTGAAGATCTCCCTGGACAAGGTGGGCGGCCCGAGCGCCGGCATGATGTTCGCCCTCGGGATCGTGGACACCGTGACCCCGGGCGACCTCACCGGCGGCAAGCACATCGCGGGCACCGGAACCATCACCCCCGACGGCGCCGTCGGGCCCATCGGCGGCATCGACCAGAAGATGGTCGGCGCCCGCTCCGGCGGGGCCACCCTGTTCCTCGCGCCCGCGGCCAACTGCGACGAAGTCGTCGGCCACATCCCGGCCGGCCTGCAGGTGGTGAAGGTCGAGACCCTGGCCGAGGCACGGCACGCCGTCGAGCTCTCCGCGTCAGGCGGCGACACGGCCGAGCTTCCCGCTTGCACCAGGAACTAGACTGACCCCGGAACTAAGCCTCCGTGCCGCTCGTGGCACAAGAGACAACTGAAAAACAGCAGCACCGACGACCAGCTATGAGGTATCGAGTTTGTCCCGTCCCAGCACCGTCCCACCCGGAAGGCAACAGCAGCGGCGAGGCGCCCTGACGCCCACGCTGATTGTCGTGGCCCTGCTCGTCGTGGGCTTCATCTTCTTCGCCAATGTGTGGACGGACGTCCTCTGGTACCAGCAGCTGGGCTACTTCGAAGTCTTCGTGACCGAGAACGTGTCCAGGATCCTGATCTTCCTGGCCGGCTTCGCGGTGATGTTCGCGGCCATGTTCTTCGCGATCCGCATCGCCTACACCGCCCGGCCGGTCTACGCCCCGGACTCCGAAATCCGGGACAACCTCAACCGGTACCAGGCCCAGCTTGAGCCGATCCGCCGCGTGGTCATGATCGGACTGCCCGTCCTGTTCGGCCTCTTCGCCGGCAGCGCGGCCGCCAGCCAGTGGCAGAAGGTGCTGCTGTTCCTGCACCAGAAGCCGTTCGGCCAGAATGATCCGCAGTTCAACCTGGACATCAGCTTCTACATGATGACCCTGCCGTTCCTGGGCTTCGTCACCGGCTTCCTGATCAGCGTTGCCGTCGTCGCCGGCATCGCGGGAATCCTCACCCACTACCTCTACGGCAGCATCCGCCTGATGGAACGCGGCGTCTTCACCAGCCGCGCGGCCCAGATCCACCTGGCCGTCACCGGCGCGGCCTTCCTGCTGCTGCTCGGCGTGAACTTCTGGCTGGACCGCTACTCGGCCGTGCTGAACAACAGCGGCCGCTGGGCCGGCGCCCTCTACACGGACGTCAACGCCGTGATCCCCACCAAGGCGATCCTCGCCGTCGCCGCCGCGCTGGTGGCCGTGCTCTTCATCGTCGCGGCCGTGATCGGCAAGTGGCGGCTCCCCGTCATCGGCACCGCCATGCTGGTCATCACCTCCATCCTGGCCGGCGGCGTCTACCCGTGGGTCATCCAGCAGTTCCAGGTCCGCCCCTCCGAGCAGACCCTGGAAAAGACCTACATCGAGCGCAACATCGCCATGACCCGTGCCGCCTACGGACTGGATAAGATCCAGGAGAAGCGCTACGAGGCCACCACCAACGCCACCACCGGCGCGCTGGCCCCGGACGCCCAGACGACGGCGAACATCCGCCTGCTGGACCCGAACCTGATCTCCGACGCGTTCTCGCAGCTCGAGCAGTACCGTCCGTACTACCAGTTCCCCAGCACCCTGAACGTGGACCGGTACGAGGTCAACGGCAAGATCCAGGACACCGTGATCGCGGTGCGCGAGCTGAACCCCAGCGGCCTCGCCAGCAACCAGCAGTCCTGGCTGAACAAGCACGTCGTCTACACCCACGGCTACGGTGTCGTCGCGGCCAAGGGCAACAAGTTCACCGCTGACGGCAAGCCCGACTTCCTGCAGTCCGGCATCCCGTCGACCGGTGTCCTCGGCACCGACACCACCTACCAGCCGCGGATCTACTTCGGCGAAAACTCCCCGGACTACTCGATCGTCGGCGCCCCGGACGGCGCGCCGCACCGTGAGCAGGACCGCCCCGCCGCCAAGGAGGGCGACGCCGGCACGCAGTACACCTTCACCGGCAACGGCGGCCCGAACGTGGGCAGCTTCTTCAACAAGATCCTGTACGCGGTGAAGTTCCAATCCTCGGACCTCCTGCTCTCCGACGGCGTCAACGCCGATTCGCAGATCCTCTACGACCGAAGCCCCAAGGACCGCGTGGAGAAGGTGGCCCCGTACCTGACGGTCGACGGCAACGCCTACCCCGCCGTCGTCGACGGCCGCGTGAAGTGGATCGTGGACGGCTACACCACCAGCCCGTACTTCCCGTACTCGCAGCAGGAACAGCTTTCAGACGCCACCCGGGACTCACAGACCTCCGCGGGCCGGACCGCCGCGCTGCCCAGCAGCTCGGTGAACTACATCCGGAACTCGGTCAAGGCCACCGTGGACGCCTACGACGGCTCCGTCACCCTCTACGCCTGGGATGACCAGGACCCGGTCCTGAAAGCCTGGCAGAGCATCTTCCCGTCCACGCTGAAGCCGTTCTCGGAGATGTCGGGTGCGCTGATGAGCCACGTCCGGTACCCGGAGGACCTCTTCAAGGTCCAGCGTGAGCTGCTGGGCCGGTACCACGTGACCAACCCGGACAACTTCTTCACCAACAACGACGCGTGGAGCGTCCCGAACGACCCCACGGTGAAGGACGACGGCGTCAAGCAGCCTCCGTTCTACATGTCGCTGCAGATGCCGGACCAGGACAAGCCGGCCTTCCAGCTGACCTCCTCGTTCATCCCGCAGGTGGTCAACGGCAACGCCCGGAACGTTCTCTACGGCTTCCTCGCCGCGGACTCCGACGCCGGCAACCAGAAGGGCGTGAAGGCGGACAGCTACGGCCAGCTGAGGCTGCTGCAGATCCCGCCGGAGGCCAACGTCCCCGGCCCGGGCCAGGCGCAGAACAAGTTCAACTCGGACCCCACGGTGTCCCAGGCGCTGAACCTGCTCCGGCAGGGCGCGTCCGCGGTGCTCAACGGCAACCTGCTGACGCTGCCCGTGGGCGGCGGCCTGCTCTACGTCCAGCCGGTCTACCTGAAGTCGACGGGGAGACCTCCTACCCGACGCTGCAGCGCGTGCTGGTGGCCTTCGGCGACAAGATCGGCTTCGCCCCGACCCTGGACGAGGCGCTGAACCAGCTCTTCGGCGGCAGCTCCGGCGCCACCGCGGGCGACGCGGCGAATAACGGCCAGACACCGGCGACGCCGGGCCCAGGCACCGGGACCACCCCGCCCACCGGCGGCTCGAACGCCAACGCCGATCTCGAGGCGGCACTTGATGATGCGAACAGCGCCATCAAGGCCGGCCAGGAAGCCTTGGCCAAGGGCGACTTCGCCGCGTACGGCGATCAGCAGAAGAAGCTCTCCGCCGCCCTGCAGCGGGCGATCGACGCCGAGGGGAAGCTGACCCCGCCGGCCAGCGGCGGCAGCCCCTCGCCTACGGCGTCCCCGACGGCGACAGCCTCACCCTCGCCCACCAAGTAGCCGCGTGGGCCCGGTGGCCGGCACCCCGTGACGGGGCGCCGGCCACCTCCGGCTAGGGGCGGTGCGATGCAGATCACGCCGCTACGATTTGGCCCCGCGTTCACCGGCAGGTAATGTTGTTGGTGCGACGCGGGGTGGAGCAGTTCGGTAGCTCGCTGGGCTCATAACCCAGAGGTCACAGGTTCAAATCCTGTCCCCGCAACTGGAAAGAAGTCCGGAACAGAAATGTTCCGGACTTCTCGCTTAACCGGCGTTGCGGGGCCTCTCTCGGGGCCGTCTGGGGCCGGTGGTCGGGGCCAGGCCAAACGTAGGGTAGGCTTGATCATGCGACGCGGGGTGGAGCAGTTCGGTAGCTCGCTGGGCTCATAACCCAGAGGTCACAGGTTCAAATCCTGTCCCCGCAACAAAGGAAAGGCCCGGATCCATTGAGGATCCGGGCCTTTCACGTTCCCGGGGTTGGGCTCGCCGTCCCGGGCGGCGCAGGGTCTAACCTGCCCCGGCACAAGGGGCCCAGGCCGGGGCGGGTTCGTTTAGCCGTCCTTGAGCTTCTGGTACGTGTCCAGGGCCCGGGCGCGGGACTCGGGCAGCCCCACCACCGGCTCCGGGTAGTCCCCGGCGCCGTCCGCGGCCTTCCAGGGCTCGTGGATGGCCTTGTCGTCCAGGTCAGCCAGCTCCGGGAGGTAGGCGCGCAGGTAGCGGCCCGCGGCGTCGAACTTCTTGCTCTGCGTCACCGGATTGAAGATCCGGAAATAGGGGAGGCGTCCGCGCCGGAGCCGGCCACCCACTGCCAGTTGGCGGGGTTGGAGGCGGAATCCGCGTCCACCAAGGTGTCCCAGAACCATTCCTCACCCGTGCGCCAGTCCGCCAGCAGGTTCTTCACCAGGAACGAGGCAGCCGCCATTCGGACCCGGTTGTGCATCCAGCCGGTCTGCCAGAGCTGCCGCATGCCGGCGTCCACCAGCGGGTACCCGGTCCGGCCCTGCTGCCAGGCCCGGAGGTCCGCCGCGGAGGGCTTTTCCCAAGCGAAGTCGTCGAACTCGGGCCGGAAGTTGCGGGTGGCCAGCTGCGGGTTCTCGAACAGCAGCTGCCAGCAGAACTCCCGCCAGCCGATCTCGGAGCGGAACACGCCGACGTCGGCGGCGGCGTGGTGCGGGAAGCGGGCGCGCAAGGCGTGCCAGACCCGGAACGGGCTGATCTCGCCGAAGCGCAGGTGCGGGGAGAGCCTGCTGGTGCCCTCGACGCCGGGCCGGTCGCGCCCGGTCCCGTACTCGGTCACGGGGCCGTCCAGGAAGGTCTCCAGCCGCTCGTGGGCGCCCGCCTCGCCGGGGGTCCATTCCTTGGCCAGGCCCTCGCTCCAGTCCGGCCGCTGGGGGAGCAGCTCCCAGTCGGTGAGGGTGTCGGTGGCCGGCAACTGTCGCTCACCGGTCTTGGCGGGGGCCGGGAGCTGCTGCGGGGGGTCCAGCGGCTGCCGGGGGTCGTGGGAGTCGAGGCAGGCCTTCCAGAACGGGGTGAAGACCTTGTAGGGGCCGCCGGAGCCGTTCCGGACGGTCCACGGCTCGAACAGCAGGTTGGCCTGGAAGCTCTCGGCCTCGAGGCCCTCCTTGGCGGCCCAGTCCTTGAGGCCCGCGTCGACGGCCCGCTCCGGGCCACCGTAGCGGCGGTTCCACAGCACGCGGGCCGCGCCGGTTTCCTTGACCAGGTCGCGGATGATCCGGTCCGCGCGGCCGCGGCGCAGCACCAGCCGGTTGCCGGCCTCCTTGAGGTCCGCGGCCAGGGACTCCAGCGAATGGTGCAGCCACCATTTCGTGGCGCCGCCCAGGGGCCGGATGCCGGGGGACTCCTCGTCCAGGACGTAGACCACCGTCAGCGGCCCGTCGGCTGCGGCCCCCTCCGTCAGGGCCGGATTGTCATCCAGGCGCAGATCGTCGCGAAGCCAAACCAAAGTCGAAGACATGGCTCAACGCTACTGGATGCCGCCCCGCAGAAAGCGCAGGGCCGGAAGCGCAGGGCGGAAAGCACAGGGCACAAGGTCCCGCAGGAAGCACAGGGCACGAAACGCGCGGGTACGGCAAAGGCCGGGTTCCGCGGCGGAACCCGGCCCTCGCCGTCGTCGTCCGGCGGCGCGTCACACGCTGCCGGGGACCTTGATCAGAGCTTGTCGAAGTCGGCCTCGTCCACGGTGGAGCCGGTGTGGGAGCCGTTGCCGGTGCCGAGGGCCTGCTGGCTGCCGCCGGACTTCAGCGCGGCCAGCCGGGCCTCGATCTCGGTCTGCTCGCCGAGGTCCTCGAGGGCGTTGAACTGGGCGTCCAGGCTGGAGGCGGCGAGCTCCTGCTGGCCGCGGACCTTGGCCTCCTCGCGGCGGATCTTCTCTTCGAAACGGCCCACCTCGGAGGTCGGGTCCATGATGTCGATGCTCTTGAGCGCGTCGTGGACCTGGCTCTGCGCGGCGGCCGTCTTGGACCGGGCCACCAGTTCGTTGCGCTTGCTGGTCAGCTCGTTGAGCTTGTTCTTCATCTGGTCCAGGCCCTGCTTGAGCTTGTCCACTACCTCGGTCTGGGAGGCGATGCTCGGCTCGGCGGACTTGGCCTCGTTTTCCGCGGTGATCTGGCGCTGCAGCGCCACCTTGGCCAGGTTGTCGAACTTCTCGGCGTCCACGGAGTCGCCCTTGGCCCGGTATTCGTCGGCCTTGCGGGAGGCGGCGAGGGCCTTGTTGCCCCAGTCCTGGGCGTTCTTGAGGTCCTCGTTGTAGTCATCCTGCAGCATCCGCAGGTTGCCGATGGTCTGGGCGACGGCGGACTCCGCCTCGGCGATGTTGTTGGTGTAGTCGCGGACCATCTGGTCCAGCATCTTCTGCGGATCCTCGGCCTGGTCCAGCAGCGAGTTGATGTTCGCCTTCGCCAGCTGTGCCATGCGGCCGAAAATGGACTGCTTAACTCATGGTGCTACCTCTCGTCCTCTCCAGTGGGGTCACTGGAATCGGTGATCTGTGGATGTACTGCCTCTACCCGCCGGCCGGACCGGGTCCGCCGGCGCTAGTCTCTGTGAGCCTGCTCCCGTCGGGTCAGAAGCTGCCCGAGTCGCCGCCGCCGAAATCGCCGCCGCCACCGAAGTCGCCGCCGCCACCCCAGCCTCCGCCGGAGTCACCGCCGCCCCAGCCGCCGCCTCCGCCACCCCAGCCGCCTCCGCCGCCGCCGTGCAGGATGGAGTTGATCAGGATGCCGCCGAGGATGGCGCCGCCCAGACCGCCGCCTCCACCGCCGCCGCCAAACATGCCGCCCCGGCCGTAACCCTGGTTGGCGTAGCCGCCGAACTGGTCGACGTCGGCCTGGGCCTGCTGGGCGGCCTGCGCCGCGAGGGCGTGGGCCTGCTGGGCGTACTGCAGGGCCGTGACCGCGTCCGTCCGGGAGATGGACAGGGCGTAGTCGAGGTTGCGCTGGGCCTCCGCCAGCCGGGTCCGCGCCTCGGTGCCGACGCCGCCGCGGCGGGCCGTGATGTAGTCCGAGGTGGCGCTGATCTGGGCCTGGGCGGACATGATGCTCTGCTGCAGCGAGGCCTGGGCCCGGCGGGTCTGTTCCTGCTGGTCGCGGATGCCGGTCAGGGCGGTGTCCAGGCTCTGGTGGGCGGCCTCGACCCTTTCCAGGGTGGCGATCGGATCGATCTTGCCGGCCTGGATCTCGGCATTGACCTGGGCCAGCGCCGCCTCGACCCCGGCCACGGGGCCGGCGAGTTCAGGGTGTGCGCCGGACTGGATCATGGCGCGGGCCTGGGCGAGGTCCTGGGAGGTGTCCACGACGGCGGTTTCCAGCCCGTTACGGGCCTCGTCGAGGTTGGCGGCCACCTTGGTGATGGCGCCGAGGAGGACGTTCGTCTGGTGCAGGCTTTCCTCTGCGGCCCGGACCGCCACCGCGGCCATGCTGGTGTCTCCGGCGTCGAGCTTGTCCTGCGCCGTGGAGGAGGCGTTCTGGACGAAGGCCAGCCGCTCCTTGGCCTGGGTGATGTTGTCCGTCACGGCGGTGAGGGCGCTGTCCGCGTACCGGGCGCGCAGGTCCGTGAGCGACTGGTCGGCCGCGGCGATTTTCGTCTCGGCCTCGCGGGCCCCGGTTCCGACGGCGGCAAGGGCCTGGGGTGCGTTCTTCTCCAGCTCACGCAGGGAGTCGAAGTCGGCCTTCTGCTCCTGCAGGGACGCGAGGGCGGCCTCCGAGCGGCGGATGATCTCGCCGTACCAGGAGCGCTGCTGCGCTTCGGTGTCGGGGATGTGGTCATCGAGCTGCTGCTGGAGCTTGAAGGATTCGGTCATGTGCGCCTTGGCGTCCTGCAGCGCCTTGGTGAAGTTGCCGACGGCGGCGTCGCCGAACTGGGCCTGGGCGAAGCCGAGTTCCTGTTCGCTGGACTTGATCGCGTCGTCCGCCTCGATCAGCAGCGAGCCGCTCTTGCGGCGCAGCTCGTCCACGCTGAGGCCGGCCAGCGGATCGAGTTCGGCCTGCTGGCCCTCCCCGGCGGTGCCTGCCGTGACGGCCTTCTTGCGGCGGTTGCGCAGGTAGAGGTAGGTTCCCGCGCCACCGAGCGCGACGACGCCGACGCCCACCAGCACGCCGGAGCCGGCTCCCGCGCCGGAGGGCACGGTGCCGCTGCCGCCGCCGGCCGCGTCGCCCACGGCCGCCGCGGTGTCGATGGCCGCCTGGGCGAAGTCGCGCTTGCCGGCACCGAGGTTGGCGGCGATGGCGTTCTGGGTGATGGTGCTCTTCTTGGAGTAGATGGCGCTGGCCGAGTTCGGCGAGAAGTAGTACTTGCCGTCGTCGGACATGGTGAGGATGACGTCCGCGCGGCCCATGCCCTTTTTCGTTGCAACCGCCTGCGCCCAACCCTCAGGGTCCGAGGGATTTTCGAAGGTCTTCACGGTCACGACGTACAGGTTGTACTTGTGGTCCTTGAGCAGTTTCTGGACCGCGTCCTGGACCTCACCCTTGCGGCTTCCCAGCACGTTGGCGTTGTCCACGACGTTCTGGCCGGAGGGGATGGTGACCGGGTCCTCGGCCAGGGCCGGGGCGGCGGGCAGGACCAGCAGTCCGGCGACCCCAACCCCCGCGAGGAAACGTTTCATCATTGACCGCATCTGCAAACCCTTCAGCGCATCGGTGGCCGGCACGGTCCGTGCCGGTCGTCCCAGAACTGCGGCAGCGCCCCCACGCAGGTGTGAAGCCGCAGGTCGCTGTGGCAATTCCATTTGATTCTATGGTGCCCCCGGGGGCAGTCCATCGCCGGGAATATGCCACCAGCGAAAAGCCGGGGCGTTCAGGAACCTCCCAGCGAATGTCCGCAGTTGTATCAGTCTGAGCGACCATAGTTAATGGCAGACACGGATGAAAGGAAGTTCCATGACTGAGAACCCACTGCAGGGCGGCTCGCCGGATCCAGCACAGCCGGAGCGGGAGCCGGGCGAGGGCACGGACCGGTACGGCGCACCGGCGCAGGGTTCCGGCCAGGAGAACCCCACGATGCGGATTGACCAGCCGGGGCAGGACGCCCCGCGCCCGGTCTACCCGCAGCACCAACCGGCGTACAGCCAGAACCCGTCAGCCCAGAACCCGTCCCCGCAGACGCAGCAGTTCGGCGCTCCGGGACAGCCGTCGGGTCCCTACGGGGAGCACCAGCACAGCCAGCACCAGCACGGCCAGCAACCCAACCAGCAGGGTCACTTCGCCGGCTGGAACGGCCAGCAGGCCCACCAGAGCCAGGCCCAGCACGCTCCCGGTTCCTCGTTCAACCACCCGAACAACGCGCCGCGGCGCAAGGCCGGCTTCGGCGTCCCGGTCCTGATCGCCAGCATGCTGGCGGCCGGCCTGGTGGGCGGCGGCGTCGTGGCCGGCAGCAGCGCCCTGATCGGCGGCCGGCAGGTCTCCTCCACCGGCAGCAGCACCCAGCCCGGCACGGTGATCGTCAATAACAAGGACGACGTCAACGCCATCACCGCCGCGGCACAGAAGGCCTCGCCCAGCGTGGTGACCATCAAGGCCACCAGCGGCTCCGAGGGCGGCACCGGCTCCGGCATCATCCTCGACGGCGAGGGCCACATCCTTACCAACACCCACGTCGTTACCCTGGACGGCAAGACCGCCAAGGCCGCCGTCGAGGTCCGCCTCAACGACGGCAAGGTCTACAGCGCGAAGATCGTCGGCACGGATCCGCTCTCGGACCTCGCCGTGATCAAGGTGGACAACGCCAGCGGCCTGGTCCCGGCCAGCCTGGGCGACTCCAGCAAGCTGAACGTCGGTGACACCGCCGTCGCGATCGGCTCCCCGCTGGGCCTGACCGGAACCGTGACGGACGGCATCGTCTCCACCCTGAACCGCACCATCAGCGTCGCGTCCTCCGCCGCCCCCAAGGACGGCGCGGACAACTCCCAGGGTGGTGACCAGGGCTTTCAGTTCGCCCCTCCCGGCGGTGGCCAGGCGCCCAGCACCAGCAACCAGGGCAGCATCTCGATCAACGTGATCCAGACGGACGCGGCCATCAACCCGGGTAACTCCGGCGGCGCCCTGGTCAACAGCAAGGGTGAGATCATCGGCGTCAACGTGGCCATCGCCTCGGCCGGTGGTGACTCCAGCAGCGGCAGCAGCAATGGCAACATCGGCGTCGGGTTCAGCATCCCGATCAACAACGCCAAGCGCGTGGCCCAGGAGATCATCAGCAACGGCAAGGCCAGCCACGGCCAGCTGGGCGTCAGCGTCAAGGCCAAGCCCTCCGGCTCCTCCGCCTCCGGCTTCTCGGTGGGCGCGGACGTCGCCACGGTGGAGCCCGGTTCCGCCGCGGACAAGGCCGGCATCAAGGTCGGCGACGTCGTGACCAAGTTCCAGGACCTGGTCATCAGCGACCCCAACCAGCTCACCGCAGCCGTTCGCGAACAGGCCGCCGGCGCCACCGTCAAGGTCACCGTCCTCCGCGGCGGCCAGGAGAAGCAGGTGGACGTCACGCTGGGCGCCGCAGCCGACCAGTAACAGCAGCCGCCCAGTAACACTGGCACCAGCCCGGCCGCAGCCACGGCCGGAACCCGCACCAGGAAGGGGCCGCCCGGGACCGCAAGGTACCCGGGCGGCCCCTTCCCGACATCCGGCTAACCCCGGCCGGAAGTGGCCGCCGCTATATGGTTAGCTAGGAAGACCCGGCCGCGCCGGGAACCGCTCCCAGGCCACCACCCACCCGGCTGGCTGCCCCCGCACGGAAGGCTGCTGTAGACACAGTGGAAGAACCCTTGAAGATCATTGTGCTGGTCAAGCACGTACCGGACGCCCAGTTCGACCGCCACCTCAGCGGCCCGGACAACACCCTGGACCGGTCCGAAAGCATCCTCTCGGAGCTGGACGAGTACGCCCTCGAGGCGGCCTTGCAGCTGATCGAGGCCCGCGGCGGCGAGGCCGCCGGGAACAAGGTCATCGCGCTCAGCATGGGACCCGCGGGGGCCGTCAACGCCATCAAGAAATCCCTCCAGATCGGCGCCTCCGAGGGCGTGCACCTCTCCGACGACGCCCTCGCCGGCTCCGACGCGGCCGCCACCTCCCTGGCCCTCGCCGCCGCCGTCCGCCACCTCGGCGCCGACGCGCCCGCGGATCTCATCATCACCGGCATGGCCTCCACCGACGGGGAGACCTCGCTGGTCCCCGCGCAGCTGGCCGAACGGCTGGGACTGCCGCAGGTCACGTTCGCGGCCAGCCTGGAGATCGAGGGCGGCACCCTCACCGCCCGCCGCGAGGGGACACCTCCGCGCTCACCGTCGAGGCGGACCTTCCCGCCGTCGTCTCGGTCACGGACCAGATCAACGACCCCCGCTACCCGAACTTCAAGGGCATCATGGCGGCGAAGAAAAAGACCATCACCACCCTGTCGCTCGCGGACATCGGCGTCGACCCGGCACAGGTGGGACGCGCCGGCTCGTGGACCGCCGTCGAGACCGCCGAGGCCCGCCCGCCCCGCACCGCCGGGACCATCATCACCGACGAGGGCGACGCCGGCATCCGGCTGGTCGACTTCCTCGCCGCCCAGAAGCTGCTCTAAGGGGATCATCCATGGCACACGTACTGGTTTTCATTGACAACCCGGGCGAGGCGCTGAAGAAATCCAGCCTGGAACTGCTCACCCTCGCCCGGAGCCTGGGCGAGGCCTCCGCCGCCGTCACCGGCGAGCTTCACGACGGCGCCGCCGCCATGCTCGGCGACTACGGCGTCCACGCCCTTTACCGACCCTCCGCCGCGGACCTGGAGGACTACCTCATCGCCCCGAAGGCCGCCTTCCTGGCCGCAGCCGTCCGGGAGAGCGGGGCCACCACCGTGATGCTGGACAACACCGCCGAAAGCCGCGAGATCGCGGCCCGCGCCGGGATCAAGCTTGAGGCAGGGGTCATCACCGACGTCGTCGCCGTCGATCCGGACGGCACCGCCCACAAGCCGGTCCTCGCCGGGTCCTACACCACCACGGCCCGCGCCACCACCGCCGTGGCGCTGCTGACCGTCAAGGCCAACAGCATCACCGCCGAACCCGCCGCCGAGGCCACCGTGCCGCAGACCGCCACCGTCGAGGTACCGGCCGACGCCGGCGCCGCGGCCCGCGTGGTCTCCCGCAGCGCCAAGGCCGCCAGCGGCCGTCCCGACCTGACCGAGGCCCGGGTGGTCGTGGCCGGCGGACGCGGCGTCGAGGGGAACTTCGGCCCGCTCGAGGACCTCGCGGACGCCCTGGGTGGAGCCGTCGGCGCCTCCCGCGCCGCCACGGACGCAGGCTGGATCGGCCACGACGCCCAGATCGGGCAGACCGGCAAGACCGTCTCCCCGCAGCTCTACATCTCTGCCGGGATCTCCGGCGCCATCCAACAGAAGGCCGGCATGCAGACCGCCCAGGTGATCGTGGCGGTGAACAAGGACGCCGAATCGCCGGTGTTCGAGATCGCCGACTTCGGCATCGTCGGAGACCTGTTCCAGGTCCTGCCGCAGGCCACCGAAGAGATCAACAAACGCAAGGGCTAGGCATTTGGATACCACCGCCACATCGGCACAAAGCCCGTTCGACCCGGCGCAGCACCGGATCGGGCGGGTGCTTTGTTTCACCGCGCACCCGGACGACATTGACTTCGGCGCCGCCGGGACCATCGCGGCCTGGACCGCGGCCGGGGTGGAGGTCAGCTACTGCATCATGACCGACGGCGACGCCGGCGGCTTCGACCCGGACGCGCGGGAGGAAATCGTGCGGCAGCGGATCGAGGAGCAGCAGCGCGCCGCCGGCCTCGTCGGGGTCACCGACATCCACTACCTGCACCAGCGCGATGGCTACCTCGAACCCACCCACGAGGTGATCCGGGACGTGGTCCGGCTGATCCGCACGATCCGGCCCGACGTCGTGCTTGCCATGCACCCGGAACGGAACTGGACCCGGATTCAAAAGAGCCACCCGGACCACTTGGCCGTGGGGAGGCCGTCACCCGGGCGGTCTACCCGGCCGTGGAGAACCCGTTCGCCTACCCGGAGCTGGCCGCCGCCGGCCTGGAGGCCTATAAGCTGCCCTGGCTGTGGCTCATCGCCGGTCCGGAGGAGCGCGAGAACCACTTCGTCGATGTCACCGGCCAGGTGGAGCAGAAGCTCGCCGCCATCCACGTCCACGTCAGCCAGCACCCCGACGTCGACGCGATGGACCGCACCGTCCGGGGGCTCCTGCAGTCCACCGCGCAGCGCGGCGGACTGCCGGCTGGCCGCAGCGCCGAGGCGTTCCACGTCGTGGCGGTCAACGGGCCGGAGACCATCGCAGGGTTCTAGTGTTTGTTTGCCCGCCTCCACTGCCATATGCTGACCATGTTTAAATCATATTTATGGAAGGCAGACTTTAATGGCGAAGACTGCGCAGCACCCTGTCCTTGTCATCATGGGCGTCTCCGGATCCGGTAAATCCACCGTCGCGGGCCTGCTGGCCGGACGTCTCGGCTGGGATCTGGCCGAGGGCGATGACCTGCACCCGGAGTCCAACGTCGCCAAGATGCACTCGGGCCAGCCACTGACCGATGAGGACCGGTGGCCCTGGCTCGAACGCATCGCGGAATGGATCCGGGACCACACCGACTCCGGCCGGCCCGGCGTCGTGACCTGCTCGGCCCTGAAGAAACGGTACCGCGACGTGCTCCGCGGGGAGGGCGTCACCTTCGTCTTCCTCGAGGGCAGCAAGGACCGCATCTCGGACCGGCTCGCCTCCCGGCACGGACATTTCATGCCGCCGGCGCTGCTGGACTCCCAGTTCGACGCGCTGGAAAAGCCCGCCGCGGACGAGAACGCCATCACCCTCTCGGTCGGCGCGACGCCCGCCGAAGAGGCCCAGGAAATCATCGACCGGCTCCACCTCGAGGCCGCCGGCACCGCCGCGCTCTGACCTTTCAGGCCACCCCCTCCCTTTAGGAATACCCTGTGAAAACACTTGCCCTGCAGCTTCCCGCTGCCGTCGAGGCCTGGTCCGGCCACGACACCCAACTCCTGGTGGTCGCCGCCGTGGGCATCGCGCTCATCGTCGTCCTGATCGCCAAATTCAAGCTCCACCCGTTCCTGGCCTTGGTCCTCGGCTCCGCGTTCGTGGGCCTGGCCTCCGGCGTCGAACTGGCCAAGATCATCAGCAACTTCGAGGACGGCGTTGGGGGCGTCCTCAAGGAAGTCGGCCTGCTGATCGCCCTCGGCGCCATGCTCGGCAAGCTGCTGGCCGACTCCGGCGGAGCCAACCGCGTGGTGGACACGCTGCTGGCCAAGGCCACCGGCAACCGCGTGGTCTGGTCCATCACCCTGGTGGCCGTCATCATCGGCCTGCCGATGTTCTTTGAAATCGGCCTGGTGCTGCTGCTGCCCGTGATTGTCCTGGTCACCCAGCGGTCCAAGATGCCGCTGATGCGCATCGCCATCCCCGCCCTGGCGGGCCTGTCCGTGCTGCACGGCCTGGTGCCGCCGCACCCCGGACCCCTGATCGCGATCAGCGCCGTCAAGGCCGAACTAGGCACCACCCTGGCCCTGGGCCTGCTTGTGGCCGTCCCCACCGTTATCATCTGCGGGCCGCTGTTTGCCCGGCTCGCGGCCCGCTGGGTGCCGGTGGGTGCCCCCGAGGTTGCCGGCGGCATCGACACCCGTCACGGGGCCGATCTGGAGGGCGTCAAGCGCCAGCCCAGCTTCTTGGTGACCCTGCTGACCATCATCTTCCCGGTGGTCCTGATGCTGCTCAAGGCCGTCGTGGACATCGTCTGGCCGGATCCCAAGACCGCCCCCGCGGCACGGGTCTTCTTTGACTTCGTCGGCCAGCCGCTCGTGGCAATGACCCTGGCGGTACTGCTGGCCATCGTGACCTTCGGCTACGCCGTCGGCTTCACCGGCAACAAGATCACCACCAAGATCGGCGCGAGCCTTGGCCCGATTGCTGCGATCCTGCTGATCGTGGGCGCCGGCGGCGGCTTCAAGCAGACCCTGATCGGCGCCGGCGTCGGCGACGCGGTCAAGAAGTGGGCCGAGGGCGCCAACATGTCCGTCCTGGTTCTGGGCTTCATCGTGGCCGTAGCGCTGCGCCTCGCCACCGGCTCGGCAACCGTGGCCACGGTGACCGCGGCCGGCATCGTGGGTCCGCTGGCCAGTTCGCTGACCCCCACCCACGCGGCCCTGCTGGCCCTGGCGATCGGTGCCGGCTCGCTGTTCCTCTCGCACGTCAACGACGCCGGCTTCTGGCTGGTCAAGGAACTGTTCGGCCTCAGCGTGGGGCAGACCTTCAAGACATGGTCCGTGATGGAGACGCTGATCTCCGTGGTGGGCTTCGGCTTCGTGATGCTGCTGTCGCTGGTGATTTAGCGCCGTTCGACTGATACGACAAAGCCGCGCCGGTCCCGGAATTCCGGGGCCGGCGCGGCTTTTGTCGTTGTCGAGGTATGTCCGCGTGGCCGCTTAGGCGCCCAGCGAGGCCGCCGCCACCGTGGGCATGGTGGGTGTCTTGGACCCGCCCACCGGTTCCACCGTGATGCCCAGCGCCGCGGCCGAGCCGATGCCGGTGACCACGGCGGGCTTGGACAGCGCCTCGGCGTCCATCAGGCCCTTGGATATCGGGGCCGACCCGTCCTTGGGGATCAGCCACATCTGGTAGACCTTGCCGGACGGGGGAGCGGGCACGCCGTTCATCTTGACCACGACGGCGTCCTTCGAGGAGGACAGCGTCAGCGACGCCGTGCCGCCGCCGATGACGTCGATGGTTTCCTTCTTCACGTCACCGGCCTGCAGCACCTGGGCCATCGGGTCGTTCTGGTTGGCGATGTAGGCCCCAACGCCCACCCCGCCGACGGCGACGGCGGCCGCCGCTGCGACACCGATCAGCCAGGTACGCATGCCCTGCGGGCGGCGGCGCTGCTCCCGGCGCTGCCGGGCCGCGGCGAGGTCATCGGTGCCGGACGCCTGGGCGGCGTCCCGGACGGGCCGGGCGACCACCGGGGCGGTGGCACCGGGGAGGGCAACGACGGGTGCACCGGACTCCAGGGTCCCTGACTCCGGGGTCGCAGGGGTCGACGCCGAAGTGGCGGCGGGCAGCGCGGCGGAGATCTTGTCGAAGAGCCCGGCGGGGGTTCCTCCTCGGCGGTGAAGCTCATGGCCAGAGTCTCCCGGGCCTGACGGACGCGCTCCTCGAACTCGGCCCGCTCGGCGGCGGGGGCGGAGGACACGTAGCGGTCGACGGCGTCGCGTTCGCCGTCGTCGAGGGCGTGCAGCGCGTACACCTCGGCTAAGTCCACGGCGCGGCCGGAGGCGAGATCGGTGGCGATGTCGGCGGAGAAACCGCCGGCGGGTCGCCCGCCGTTCAGCGGATTAATGTCGTTCATCTCAACTCACCCCCAGGCAGTTCTTCAGTCGGATCAGGCCGTCGCGGATGCGGGACTTGATGGTGGGCACGGCGGCGTTCAGTTTCTCTGCCACCTCACGGTAGGTCAGGCCACCGTAGTATGCGAGCCTGACGGATTCCTGCTGGGTGTCCGTCAGCGTTTCCAGGCACCGGACCACCGCCTCGGCTTCGAGCCGGCTGCCGACCTCGTCGGAGACGGAGTCGTGGTCGATGTCCTGGCTGCTGGCACCGTAGCGGGCCTCCCGGTCGCTGGCGGACTGGGTCGAGCGGACCTTGTCCACGGCGCGCCGGTGCGAGATGGTCATCAGCCAGGCCAGCGGGCTGCCGGCGGCGGCGTCGAACTTGGCCGCGTTCTGCCAGACCTGGAGGAAGACCTCCTGCGTGGTGTCCTCGCTGAGTTCGGGATCGATCAGGACCCTGCGGGCCATGCCGAAGACACGGCGGGATGTGAGCTCATAGAACTCGGCAAAGGCGGCCTGGCTGCCGCCGGCGATCTGTTCGAGCAGCACACCGAGCCGGTGGTTCACATCGGCGGGGCTCGACGGGGGAGCGGCCTCGCGGTTCGGGGCGTTCGGAGTTTCCATCACCTTCAAGCATAGGGCGCCGCTGCCCGCGCGGAGGTCAGGCCGGGCCCGCAGGGGGTGCCCCGTTCGGTGCGGTCCGCCGGACCTGTGTACCTGGAGTGTGCTCACCGGCCGCTCCTCGCTCCTTCCCTTGGCTGGCATATGTGGTGTCCATGAAGGATTCGGCGCCGCGCCGGAGTTGGATGGGAGGGACTTAAACGGGGCCGTTCAGAGCTTGGCGCCGGCGAAACCGTTCTGCCGCCACGCCTCGTAGACGGCGATCGAGGCGGCATTGGCCAGGTTCAGCGAACGTAGCGCCGGCAGCATGGGCAGCCGAACCCGGGCGGTGACGTGCGGGTCGTGCTTGGCCTCCTCGGAGAGGCCCACGGATTCCCTGCCGAACATCAGGACGTCCCCGGGGCGGTAGGCGATGTCCGTGTAGGAGGTGTCGCCGTCGGAGGTGAAGGCGAAGACCCGTTCCGGTTGCAGGGCCTCCCACGCCGTGGCCAGATCCGGGTGCACGGTCACGACGGCGAGGTCGTGGTAGTCCAGGCCGGCGCGGCGGAGCTTGGCGTCGGAGAAGTCGAAGCCCAGCGGCTCCACCAGGTGCAGCTGGGCCCCGGTGATGGCCGCGAGGCGGATGGCGTTGCCGGTATTACCGGGAATTTCGGGGCTGTCGAAGAGGATGCGGAACACGTTCCCATCCTAGCCAGCGGCCCCGGCCGCTAGTGCATCCCGCGCAGCAGCCGGGCCAGGACCGGCACCAGGACCGTGTTAGGGGCCGGACCCGAGCCGAGGAACTGTTTCAGTCCCCGCGCCAGGCCGGCGGCGTTGACCACCTGGACGGTCTCCAGGGCGTCCTCCCCGCCCCGCCGGCGTCCGGGCCGGTCGATCACCGGCTCGTGCAGGTTGCCGTCGGTGCTGTGGACCACGGTCCAGCCGGTGACGTTGAGTTCGGGGAAGATGTCCTGCATCCGCCGGACCACGTGGGCCAGTTGCGGCGGCGCCACCGAGCGGCCGCCGTGGTTCAGGGTGCGACCGTCCCAGGCGTACGCGCCCGGGGGCAGCAGCATGGACCCGATGATGGCCATCCGGTAGCCGGAGAGCAGCACGTGGTCGATGTGGCTGTTGTCCGCCGGGGACTGCAGCCCGTTGATCAGCCGGGCGGCCGGGATGCCGGGGAGGACCTGGCGGGAGAGCAGTTGCACCGTGCGCAGTTCCCGCTGGATCCGGGCCTCGGCACCGAAGATGCCCCGGCGGCGGGGCATCCCGTGGACCTGCTGGCGCGCCGTCGACGCAGGGATCAGCGGCACCTCGCCGGCCGCCGCAAGCTCCTCGAAGGAGGGGACATATACCGGGGCGTCGGCGGCTGTACTGCGCGGTGTGTTGGGCCGGCGCACGTGGGCCGAGGCGCGGCTGCCGGCGGCCGGGGCGTCGAAGTGCGCGCCCTCGTCTTCCGGCGGAATCCTGCTGGCGGCCGAGGTTCCGCTGCCGTAGGAACGGTCGTAGTCGGCCCGGCGGCGGGCGTCGATGAGGGTCTCGTAGGCCAGGGTGACGCGACGGAAGGTGGCCGGGTCCCCGCCGTGGTCCGGGTGGGCGGTGCGTGCGGCCTTCCGGTACGCCACCTTGATGTCCTTCTCCGTCGCCGTGACCGGAATCCGAAGGACCTGGTAATGCGAACTGCTGCCCTGCGTCACGCACCGTTCCTTTGCCTCGAGGGGACTTCCCGCCGGCGGCCCCGGCGTCGCCAGTTTAACCGGCTTGAGGGGAACAACGAGCGCGGAGCCGTGGAAGGTTCCCCCGCGGCTGGCATAATTCAGGCCATGAAGATCGCCCTCGCCGTGAACCCCCGCGCCTCGTTCGGCCGCGGCCGGCACGCGGGCGGGGCAGCGGCGGAGTGTTTCCGGGCGTCCGGTGCGGAGGTGGAGCTTCTCTGCGAGGACAGCTACGCCGCCCTCGCGGCGCGGGTGGCCGACGCCGTCGCCGGCGGAGTGGACGCCCTGGTGGTGGTCGGCGGCGACGGGATGGTCCACCTGGGCGTCAACGCGCTCGCCGCCGTGCCCGCCGTCGCCGGGGCCGACGGCCGCGCCCCTCAGCCGCTGCAGGGACTGCCGCCGGGACCCCGCTGGGTATCATCCCCACCGGCACGGGCAACGACCTGGCCCGGATGCTGGAGTTGCCGCGGCACGACATTCCGGCCGCGGTGGAACGCGTCCTCGCCGCCCTCGGCTCCGGCGGCCGGCGGATCGATGCCGGACGGGCGGTCTCCGCCGGCCGGACGCACTGGTTCGCCGGCGTCCTCTCCGCGGGCTTCGACGCCGCCGTCAACGAACGCGCCAACGCCTGGCGCTGGCCGCGGGGCCAGTCCCGCTACAACCTGGCCATGCTCCGCGAGCTGGCCGGATTCACCGCCATCGACTACACCCTGACCGTCGACGGCGAGCGCCGCCGGCAGGGCGCCATGCTGGTCTCGGTCGCCAACGGCCGCTCCATGGGCGGCGGCATGGCGATCGCGCCGGAGGCGAGCCTGGAGGACGGTCTTTTGGACCTGTTCGTGGTGCACCCGCTCTCCCGTGCCGCGCTCCTGGCGGTCTTTCCCAAGGTCTTCACCGGCCGGCACGTCGGCCACCCCGCCGTGGAACTGCGCCGGGTGCGCCGGGTGGTGCTCGAGGCCGACGGCGTCGTCGCCTACGCGGACGGCGAGCGGCTGGGACCGCTGCCCCTGACCATCGACGTGGTGCCCGGGGCCCTCCGGGTGCTGGCCTAGGAGTCCGATGCCCGCCCGCTCGTTCCGCCGCGCCCCGGCTGCGGCCCTGTCCTTACTGGGCGTCCTGCTGCTGGCCGTGTCCGGGTGCAGCGTCGGCGTCCCCGACCCGGCCGTCCCGGCGCCCGCCACCTCCACCGGCGTGCCGGCCCCCGCCACCCCTACCGTCACCCCGGGCCACGACGCGGACGCCGTCGCCGCCCGCGACCTGCCGTTCAGTGCGGGGAGAGCCTCGCCGCCGGGGTCCCCGTCCAACTCTCGGACGGGCTCAAGGACGCCCCCGGCTGGTCCGCCGCGGGCCAAGGCACCGCCGGGGCCAGCATCTATAAGAAGGCCGACGGCTGCCAGGTGGCGGCCCGGGTCAGCACCAACCAGGGGCCGCTGTCTGTTCCCGGGAACGACAAGGCCTCCACCGAGGCGCTGTTCCACTACCTGGACCCCAGCATCCTGCCCGGCTACCTCGCCACCGACACCCTCCGGTGGGGCGGGGACGCGGACAAGCCCGGCCCGCGGGTGGAGGTACTGGTGTACTACGGCGGCGCGACCGGCACGCGGGCAGCGGTCAGTTACGCCCGGATGTTCGCGAAGGCAGGCTCGTCCGTCTACGTGTCCGTGGCGTGCCCGGACCGGGGCTCGCTGGCCGCGGCCCGCGCCGACGTCGCCGCCCGCCTGGCCGTGCTGCCGCCGTCATCCTGACGCGCCGGGGACGACGCCGAAGACGCCGTAGCCGGGGCCGCTGTGAGCGGCAGGGCCCGGGGCTGGCCCCGCAACCCGGTCAGCAGGACTCCGGCGATGACCAGGATCCCGCCGACGATCTGCACCACCGTCAGCGGCGTGCCCAGCGTTACGGTGATCGCGGCGGTGAACACCACCATCAGGTTCAGGTAGTTCCCGGCCGTCCCGGGCGGAGTGGTCCGCAGGGCCAGGTTCCAGAACAGGTAGGCGCCGAGCGAGGGGAACACGGCGATGTAGGCCAGCGACCAGGCCTCCGCAGGGGTGTCCGGCAGCCGGGCGTGGAAGGCCAGCGCCAGCGGGGCCAGGGTCACGGAGGCCATGGCCACCTGCACCGCCGTGGCGGCGATCGGCGGCAACGCCAGCCGGCGGGCGATGATCGTGTAGCAGCCCCAGACCACGATCGCGCCGATCATCAGCAGCTCACCGGTGTTGATGGACAGGCTCAGGATCCGCTCCAGTTGGCCCTGGGTCAGGACCAGGAGCACCCCCAGCAGTCCCAGGCCGATGCCCAGCCAGCCCAGCCGGGTGGTGCGCTCGCCCAGGAACAGCACCGCCAGCACCACGATCAGGGCCGGGTTCGCCGCGGTGATGAGGGAGGCGTTCACCGCGGAGGTGAAGCCCAATGCCCCGTACAGCAGCAGGGTGTAGCCGCTCATCCCCAACGCGCTGAGCAGCAGCAGCACCGGCCAGCGGCGCAACACCGCGCGCCAGTCCGGCTTCTCCACGAAGTGGGCCAGGGCCAGCAGCGGCAGGGCGGCCAGGGTCCAGCGCCAGAAGGTCAGGTCCAGCGGCGACATGGACGCCACGGCGGCCTGCCCGACGACGAAGTTGCCGGACCAGAACAAGGTAGCCAGGACCAGGTACAGGGGCGCTTTCACCGCTTGAATGTACACCAGCGCGGGGACCGGATTGGCAACCGTTTCGACGTCGTTCCGCAACCCTTCTTCGGCCCCCGCCGGCGTGCCGGGCGCCGCCGATAGAATTGGAGGGTGCCTGCCTACCTCGACCACGCCGCCACCACCCCGCTCGCCGCGGAGGCGCTCGCCGCCCTGACCAGGGAGCTTGCCCGCACCGGCAACCCCTCATCGCTGCACGGCTCCGGCCGCCGGGCCCGCCGCGCCGTCGAGGATGCCCGCGAGGCGCTCGCCGCCGCTGCGGGGGCGCACCCCTCCGAGATCATCTTCACCTCCGGCGGCACCGAGGCGGACAACCTGGCCGTCAAGGGCCTGTACTGGGCCCGTCGCGGCCAGGATTCCCGCCGCACCCGGATCCTGTGCTCCACGATTGAACACCACGCCGTGCTGGACACGGTCGAGTGGCTGGAACGGCACGAGGGCGCCGAGGTGGCCTGGCTGCCCGTGGACTCCGACGGGGTGCTGGACCTGGCCGCGCTCGCGGCCGAGCTGGAGCGGGATCCGGAATCGATCGCCCTGCTCACGCTGATGTGGGCCAATAACGAGGTCGGCAGCATCCAGCCCGTGGCCGAGGCCGTGCGGCTTGCCCATGCCGCCGGCGTGCCGGTCCATTCGGACGCCGTGCAGGCCTTCGGATCCCTGCCGGTGGACTTCCGCGCCAGCGGCCTGGACGCCATGTCCATCTCCGGCCACAAGATCGGCGGCCCGGTGGGCGTCGGGGCCCTGGTCCTGGGCCGCGCCGTCACCCTCACCCCGGTCCAGCACGGCGGCGGGCAGGAGCGTGACGTGCGCTCCGGCACGCTGGACACCGCCTCGATCGCGGCGTTCGCCGCCGCCGGCGAGGCGGCCACGGCCCGGCTGGGGAGGAGACCGCCCGGATCGCGGCGTTGCGGGACCGGCTCATCGACGGCGTCCGCGCCGCCGTGCCCGAGGCGGTGCTGCGCGGCGCCCCGGGGGAGGGCCGGCTGCCCGGCAACGCCCACTTCACCTTCCCCGGCTGCGAGGGCGACTCGCTGCTGTTCCTCCTCGACCTCGCCGGAGTGGAGTCCTCCACCGGTTCCGCCTGCACCGCCGGGGTCCCGCGTCCCTCCCATGTGCTGCTGGCCATGGGGCTGGAGGAGGACACCGCCCGCGGCGCCCAGCGCTTCAGCCTGGGCCACGCCTCCACCGACGCCGACGTCGACGCGCTGCTGGCCGCCCTGCCCGGCGCGTACGCCCGGGCCCGGCAGGCCGGCATGGCCGGCCACGAATCCAGCATCCAGACCGCGGGCACCCTGGCCCGCCGCAACGCTTCGGGCTAGGCCTCCCGACGGCGCCGCCGGCTGGTACACCGCCGACGTCGGTCCGGGCGGTTTTTGGGGCAGCCTCCGGCGCGGCGGTAGAATCGGGGCTGGGCGGTGTGTTATTCCGGCGCCCTCCTCCCAATCCCCAGAGAAAGCCAGTATGCGAGTTCTTGCAGCCATGAGCGGCGGCGTCGATTCGGCCGTCGCAGCAGCCCGCGCGGTCGAAGCCGGGCACGACGTCGTCGGGGTCCACCTGGCGCTCTCCCGCATGCCGGGAACGCTGCGCACCGGCAGCCGCGGCTGCTGCACCATCGAGGACTCCCGGGACGCGTGGCGGGCCTGCGACGTGCTGGGCATCCCGTACTACGTCTGGGACTTCTCCGAGCGGTTCAAGGAGGACGTGGTCCAGGACTTCATCGACGAATACGCTGCCGGCCGCACGCCCAACCCGTGCATGCGCTGCAACGAGCGGATCAAGTTCGCCGCGCTGCTGGAGAAGGCAATCGCACTCGGCTTCGACGCCGTCTGCACCGGCCACTACGCCAAGGTCATCACCGATGCGGACGGCAACCCTGAGCTGCACCGCGCCGCGGACTGGGCCAAGGACCAGAGCTACGTCCTGGGCGTGCTCACCCACGAACAGCTCAAGCACTCGATGTTCCCGCTCGCGGACACCCCCTCCAAGGCCGAGGTCCGCGCCGAGGCCGAACGCCGCGGCCTGTCCGTGGCGAACAAGCCCGACAGCCACGACATCTGCTTCATCCCCGACGGCGACACCGCCGGCTGGCTCGCCGAGAAGATCGAGATGACCGGCGGCGACATCGTGGACGAGACCGGCGCCAAGGTGGGCGAACACCCCGGCGCGAACGCATTCACCGTCGGCCAGCGTCGCGGCCTCAAGCTCGGCACGCCCGCCGCCGACGGCAAGCCCCGCTTCGTCCTGGAGATCCGCCCAAAGGAGAACAAGGTGGTGGTGGGCCCCGAGGCGCTCCTGGCCATCGACGAGATCCGCGGCATCAAGGTCTCCTGGGCCGGCCTGCCGATCGCCGAGATCGCCACCGGCGCCGACTTCGACTGCCACGCCCAGGTCCGCGCCCACGGCGACCCCGTGCCCGCGTCGGCCCGGATGGAGCACGACGCCGGATCCGGCGAGCTGGTGGTCACGCTGGCCGAGCCGCTGCGCGGCGTCGCCCCGGGCCAGACCGTGGTGCTCTACCAGGGCAGCCGGGTCCTGGGGCAGGCGACGATCGACGCCGCCCGCTCCCTGCAGAGGGCGGCCCTCTAGCCGCCGCTGCCTTCCTTCCGGAGGGCCGGAAACCGGCCCGAAACCTGAAGGAAACGATGAGATGCCCCGCGTGGTGTAAATTTTGTGTCTCAACTCACAAGATTTAGCGGTACACCCTGCGGTGTTCTGGTTGAATCAGAAAATCAGGACCGTGCGCCGCCCCGAGTCGAGCTTTTCGGCGGCCCACGAGCACTCATCGAACAGAAAGTTCACAGATGGCAATGAACAAAAAGGCCCTGCAGAGCGCCATCGCGCTGGCCGGGGTTTCCGCCTTTGCATTGACGGCCTGCACCGGCCCCTCCGGCGGCGGAACGTCCTCCGGTGGCTCGGCCTCCGGCGGCGCCATTACGTACGGCACCACCGACAAGGTGGTCACCCTCGACCCGGCAGGTTCCTACGACGCCGGTTCGTTCATGGTGATGAACCAGATCTACCCGTTCCTGCTCAACTCCAAGCCGGGCACGGCCGACTCCAGCCCGGACATTGCCGAGTCTGCTTCCTTCACCAGCCCCACCGAGTACACCGTCAAGCTCAAGTCCGGGCTCAAGTTCGCCAACGGCCACGCCCTGACCTCCTCGGACGTGAAGTTCTCGATCGACCGCGTCGTCAAGATCAACGATGACAACGGCCCCGCATCGCTGCTGGGCAACCTCGACTCGGTCACCGCCAAGGACGACACCACGGTCGTCTTCAAGCTCAAGCAGGGCAACGACCAGGTCTTCCCGGGCGTGCTCGCCGCCAACGCCGGCCCGATTGTGGACGAAGAAGTCTTCCCGGCCGACAAGCTGATGAGCGACGACGACATCGTCAAGGCCAAGCCCTTCGCCGGCCAGTACACGATCGAGAGCTACAAGAAGAACGAACTGATCAGCCTCAAGGCCAACCCCGACTACAAGGGCCTCCTGGGCAAGCCGGCGAACGACAGCGCCACCATCAAGTACTACGCCGACTCCAACAACCTCAAGCTCGATGTCCAGCAGGGCAACATCGACGTCGCCGGCCGCAGCCTGACCGCGACCGACGCCGCCGACCTCGAGAAGGACTCCAAGGTCAAGGTCCACAAGGGCCCGGGCGGCGAGCTGCGCTACATCGTCTTCAACTTCGACACCATGCCCTTCGGCGCCAAGACCCCCGAGGCCGACCCGAAGAAGGCCCTGGCCGTCCGCCAGGCCATGGCCGACATCGTCGACCGCGACGCGATCGCCTCCCAGGTCTACAAGGGCACCTACCTGCCCGCGTACTCCGTCGTTCCGGACGGCTTCGTCGGCGCCATCAAGCCGATGAAGGACATGTACGGCGACGGCAACGGCAAGCCCAGCCTGGACAAGGCCAAGCAGGCCTTCAGCGACGCCGGCGTCACCGGCCCGGTCACGCTGAAGCTGCAGTACAACCCGGACCACTACGGCAAGTCCTCCGGCGACGAGTACGCCATGATCAAGGAACAGCTGGAGAAGTCCGGCCTCTTCAAGGTCGACCTGCAGTCCACCGAGTGGGTCACCTACTCCAAGGACCGCACCAAGGACGTCTACCCCGTCTACCAGCTCGGCTGGTTCCCGGACTACTCCGACGCCGACAACTACCTGACCCCGTTCTTCATCCCGGGTAACTTCCTCAAGAACCACTACGAGAACCCGGCCGTGACGGACCTGATCAAGAAGCAGCTCACCACCGTTGACAAGGGTGAGCGCGAAAAGGTGCTCGGTGACGCCCAGACGGCCGTCGCCAAGGACCTGCCCTCCCTGCCGCTGCTCCAGGGCGCCCAGCTCATGGTTGCCGGCAAGGACGTCCAGGGCGTCGACAAGACCCTCGACGCATCCTTCAAGACCCGGCTTGGCGTAATTTCCAAGTAGGTCCCATCCCCATCCGGTCCTGACCAGCCACAGAGGCGGGGCGCCCGCGCGGCGTCCCGCCTCCGTGCTGAGGGCAGGACAACCGATTCCCAAGGCCCACGAAGCCGACGGAAACACACATTTAGGTACCAATGACAACACTTATCGAGGCACCGCCCAGCGATGCCGACGGCCTGATGCCGACCAAGAAGAAGTCGTCCGGCGGGGGACTGGGCCAATACATCCTGATCAGGTTCCTGCTGATCTTTCCGACCATCCTGATCCTCGTGACGCTCGTGTTCTTCCTGATGCGCATCACGGGCGATCCGATCACGGCCGCCCTCGGCGGCCGGCTCCCTCCCGAGCAGCTGACCGAGCGGATCCACGCCGCCGGCTATGACCGGCCCATCTTCGTCCAGTACTTCGAGTACCTGGGCCAGCTGATCACCGGCAACTTCGGCACCACGCTCTCGGACAACCGCCAGGTCTCCGAGATGCTCACCACCTACGGCGCCGCGACCCTCGAGCTGTCCATCAACGCCCTGCTGGTGGCCCTGGTGGTAGGTATTCCGCTGGGCATGCTGGCCGCGCACCGCCGCGACAAGGCCCCCGACGCCGTCCTGCGCATCTTCGCGATCCTCTGCTACGCCACCCCGGTGTTCTTCGCCGGCATGCTGCTGAAGCTGACCTTCTCCGTGTGGCTGGGCTGGCTGCCGGTCGCCGGGCGGGCCAAGACCTCCACGGAACTGGCCCTCACCGCGCTGTCCGCACCGACCGGAATCTACTGGCTGGACTCGCTGCGCAGCGGCAACATGGCCGCGCTCGGCGACGTCACCGCGCACGCGGTGCTGCCCGCCGTCGCCCTCGGCCTGCTCACCGCCGGCATCTTCCTGCGCCTCGTGCGCACCAACGTCATCGGCACCCTCGGCAAGGACTACGTCGAGGCCGGGCGTTCCCGCGGCGTCAGCGAATACCGCCTGGTGACCAAGCACGCCTACAAGCCCGCGCTGATCCCGATCATCACGGTCATGGGCCTGCAGATCGCGGTCATGCTCGGCGGCGCCGTGCTGACCGAGACCACCTTCGAATGGAAAGGCCTGGGCTTCCAGCTCGCGACCTACCTGACGGCCCGCGACTTCGTGGCCGTCCAGGGCATCGTGGTGCTGCTGGCCGTGATCGTGGCCGTAACCAACTTCATCGTGGACATCGTCGCCGCGCTGATCGACCCCCGCGTGAGGTACTGACATGAGCACTGAATCCACCATCGCCGCGGAAAACCGCAGGGAACCGTGGTTCCGGCGCCTGCCGGTCGTGTCCCACTTCAACAAGAGCGTCGGCCTGCAGCGCGGCATGCTGGTCACCGGCCTGATCCTGACCGCCATCTTCCTGCTCACCGCCGTCTTCGCCCCGCTGATCGCGCCATACGGCTTCGCGCAGATCTCCGACGCCGACGGCGGGTTCCCCGCCCAGCAGGCACCCGGCGGCAAGCACCTGCTCGGCACCACCGTCGGCGGCTACGACGTGTTCTCCCGCGTCGTCTGGGGCGCCCAGACCGCCGCCATGGTGATCGTCGTCGCCGTCATCATGTCGATCTTCATCGGCGTGATCCTCGGCCTGGTCAGCGGCTACATCGGCGGCTGGCTGGACCGGATCCTGGTGGTCATCGCCGACGCCGTCTACGCCTTCCCGTCCCTGCTGGTGGCCATCGTCATGGCGATCGTGATCAGCGGCGGCCGCTCCAGCCTCTGGGGCGGCATCCTCGCCGCGGCGATCTCCATCACCGTGGTGTTCATCCCGCAGTACTTCCGGGTTATCCGCGCCGAGACCATCCGGCTCAAGGCCGAACCGTTCGTCGAGTCGGCCAAGGTGGTGGGCGCCTCCAACGTGCGCATCATGACCCGGCACATCTACCGCAACGCCACCCGGACCCTGCCGCTGATCTTCACGCTCAACGCCTCGGAGGCCATCCTGACCCTCGCGGGCCTGGGCTTCCTGGGCTTCGGCATCGAACCGACGTCTGCCGCCGAGTGGGGCTTCGACCTGAACAAGGCCCTCTCCGACACCACCTCCGGGATCTGGTGGACCGGCGTCTTCCCCGGCCTGGCCATCGTCCTGACCGTCGTCGGCCTGACCCTGGTGGGCGAGAGCATCAACGATCTCAACGACCCCCGGCTGCGCGGCCGCAAGAAGGCGGCTTCCGGCAAAGCCGGACCCGGCCCGGCCACGGCAGCACCAACAGCAGAAGTGAGCACGTCATGACCACCAATATCGGCCACGCAGCCGACCAGCACGGCCGCGGCGCCGGCCCCGTGCTGGACATCGACCACCTCAAGGTCACCTTCGCCACGGACGCCGGGGACGTCTACGCCGTGAAGGACGTCAGCCTCGAGGTCAACCCGGGGGAGGTCGTCGCGATCGTCGGCGAATCCGGCTCCGGCAAGACCGTCACCGCCAAGACCATCCTGGGCCTGCTGCCGGAGACGGCCATCAGCTCCGGTGCGGTGCTGATCAACGGCAACAACGTCATCAGCGTCAGCGCCTCCAAGCTGCGGGAAATCCGCGGCCGCGACGTCGCCATGGTCTTCCAGGAACCCTCCACCGCCCTGAACCCCGTGTTCACGGTGGGCTGGCAGATCGCCGAAGGCATCCGCGCGCACGCCGGCCGCAACGGCGGCAAGGTCAGCGCCAAGGACGCCAAGGCCCGCGCCGTCGAAGCCCTCCGCAAGGTGGGCATCCCGGACCCGGAGACCCGCGTCAACTACTACCCGCACCAGTTCTCCGGCGGCCAGAAACAGCGCGTCGTTATCGCCGCCGCGCTGGCCCTGAACCCGGGACTGATCGTCGCGGACGAGCCCACCACCGCACTGGATGTGACCGTGCAGGCCGAGATCCTCGAACTGCTCCGTGACCTCCGGGACCAGTACGGCACCTCGATCGTGCTGATCACCCACAACATGGGCGTCGTGGCCGACCTCGCCGACCGCGTCGTCGTGATGTACCAGGGCGACGTCGTCGAGGAGGCCACCTCCCGGGTGCTGTTCGCGGAGCCGAAGCAGGACTACACGAAGAAGCTCCTCGCCGCCGTCCCGCACCTGGGCCGCAACTCCGCCTCGGCGGGGATGACCGAACGCGCCCACCAGGGCGGGAAGGTGCTGGTCGAGGCCAGGGACCTCACCATCGAATACCCGGGCCGCCTCGGCAGCCCGGCATTCAAGGCCGTCGACCGGGTGAACTTCACCCTCTCGGAGGGCGAGGTCTTTGGCCTGGTGGGCGAGTCCGGCTCCGGCAAGACCACCATCGGCCGGGCCATCGCGGGCCTGAACAAGACCACCGGCGGCAGCCTCAAGGTTCTCGACTACGAGATGCTCAACCTCAAGGAGCGCACCTTCAAACCGCTGCGCAAGCAGATCGGTTTCGTGTTCCAGGACCCGGCGGCGTCGTTCAACCCGCAGCTGACCATCGGGGAGTGCATCGCCGAGCCCCTGGTCATCCACTCCAAGCCGACGCCGGCGCAGGCCCGGCAGCGGACCCGCGAGCTGCTGGAGTCCGTGCAGCTTCCCGCGGCCTACGCCGACCGGTACCCTCACGAACTCTCCGGCGGCCAGCGGCAGCGCGCCTCCCTGGCCCGGGCCCTGATCCTGAACCCGAAACTGCTGATCGCCGACGAACCGACGTCGGCGCTGGACGTGTCGGTGCAGGCCAAGGTCCTGGAGCTGTTCAAGGACATCCAGGCCGAGTTCGGCTTCGCCTGCCTGTTCATCAGCCACGACCTCGCCGTGGTGGACATCCTCTCGCACTGGGTGGGCGTCCTCTACAAGGGCCGGATGGTCGAGCAGGGGCTGGGAAGCCAGGTCATGGGCAACCCGCAGCACGACTACACGAAGAAGCTCATCGCTTCCCTCCCGGTCCCCGACCCGGAGGAGCAGGCCCGGCGCCGGGAGCAGTTCCGCGCCGTCCTGGGCAGCTGACGCCCGCGCCCGCACCCAGCATCACAGCGCTGCCCGCCGTCCGCACCGGACGGCGGGCAGCGCCGCTTAACACCCGGGTCATCGGGCGGCCAGCCCCTAGACTGGAGCAATGACCGAGCAGAGCCACAGCCTCCACCACGACGCCGATGACGACTACGACCCCGCCGCCAGTTCCCTGGCCGGCCAGGTCGATCCCGCGGTGATGGCAGAGCTGCTCTCCATCCGGTCCAGCATCGACAACATCGATGCGACCCTGGTCTACCTCCTGGCCGAGCGGTTCAAGGCCACGCAGAAGGTGGGCCACCTCAAGGCCAGGCACCAGCTGCCGGCGGGGGACCCGGGCCGCGAAACCGCCCAGATCGCCCGGCTCCGGCGGCTCGCCGCCGAGGCGCACCTGGATCCCGCCTTCGCGGAAAAATTCCTGACCTTCATCATCGGCGAGGTCATCCGCCACCACGAGGCCATCGCCGAGGACCACCAGGCCGCGGGCCGGGCGGACGCCGCCGGGACCGCCGTCTCCACTCAGGCGTGAGCGGCGCCGACTCCGGGGCCGCCGGCAAGGTCACCGCCACCGCCCACGGGCCCTGGCCGGGGACGGACCCGCTGGAAGCCGCCCGGATCATCCGCGGCGAACTCGGCGGGCCGCACCTGCCGTTCCTGGCGGAACTGCCCGCCCGCGGCGTCGGCTCGGACGCCCTGGGCCGGACCGCCGCGCTCCTGGAGGGCCTCGCCGTCGACGTGCAGCCGCACGGCTGGCGGCTGGTGGACCGTCCAGGCCAGGACGCCCGCCGGGCCCGGTCCGCGCTGGCCACCGACATCAACGTCCTCGCAGACGTCGCCGGCACCGAGACGGTGTCCGCCGACGCCCTGAAAATCCAGCTCCGCGGACCGCTCAGCCTCGCCGCCGGCCTGCACCTGCACAGCGGGGAGCGGGCACTGCTGGACCACGGCGCGCGGCGGGACCTCGCCGAGTCCCTCGCCGCCGGCGTCGGCGCCCACCTGCGCGCCGTGGCCGCCGCCGTACCGGGCGCCCGGCTGGTGGTCCAGCTGGAGGAGCCCGACGCCGCCGCCGTCCTGGCCGGGACGATTCCCACCGCCAGCGGCTACCGGACCCTGCGGGCCGTGGCCGGCTCCGAGGTCACCGGATCCTGGCGCCTGGTGGTGGACGCCCTGCACGCCGCCGGCGCGGACGAGGTCGTTATCGCCGTCCCCGAGGTGGAGGCACCGCTTGAGAGGATCCTCGCCGCCGGCGCCGACGGCATCGCCGTGCCGCTGCGCGCCCTGACCTCCCGTCAGTGGGAACTCCTCGCCGGGGCGGTGGAGTCCGGACGGAAGATTTGGGCCGGGGTGCTGCCGGTGGAGGACCCCGCGGCGGAGCCGCCGCCCGCCCGGACCCTGGCCGAGGCGCTCTGGCGGCCCTGGCGCCAGCTCGGGTTGCCGGCCTCCTCGCTCGGCGCCGTCCGGCTCACCCCCGCCGGGGGACTGGCCGGCCACTCGCCGACGTCGGCCACCAGGGTGCTGGCACGGCTGACCCACGCGGCCGACGCGCTGAACCAGATCGCCCTGGGCTAGCGGCCCGGAGCCCCCGCCTCAGACCCGGGACTCCCAGCGGTCCGGCCGGGCGTGCGCGGGCAGGTAGCCGGGGGCTCCGGTCCCGTCCGGGTACGGTTCCAGCCGGTAGTCGAAGCGGCCGGCGTAGACCAGCACCAGGCCGACCTGCGGTTGGATGGCCTTGACCTGGATCCGGTGCTTGCCCTCCGCTGCGTCCCACCACTGTTCGGCGTAGGCCTTGGCGTCCAGCGGGCCCGGGAGCGGCAGCCGCAGCGGCCCCAGCAGCAACCGGGAGGCCTCCGAGATACCGCGGAGCCGGCCTTCCGGGGTGACACTGAGGAACAGGTCCGTGGCCAGCCGGCGGTACCGGCCCACATAGTCCACCAGCCGGTGCCGGCCGCCGGTCGTGTCCCAGCTGGTGGTGTCGGAGAAGACCCGGGTGACGCCCGGGAAGAAGATCTCGCGCCGTGCCGTCAGGCTGGGCCGGCCGAAGGGGTCCAGGTGGGCGTGGTTTTCGATCCGAAACCGGATGCCCTCGCCGTACTCGGGGAAGAACGCCTGCTCACCGGTGACGGCCCGCATGAAGGGTCGCAGCCAGCGCTGCCGGCAGCCCACGACGTCGAACACGCCCTCGCCCACCCCGTAGTGGCCGGAGCCCTGGGCGAGGGAGAAATAGTCCTGGAGTTCGGGCTGCAGCCGGGCGAAGTCCCCGCCCAGGCCCAGCCGGTAGATGGGGTCCACACGGTTCACGGCATCCTCCTCGGACTGCGGGCCGCCCGCCGGCCCTGAGACGAATCTACCCGCCCCGGCCGGCGGTCCGCGCCATGCCGGGAGCCGCACGAATACGACAAAGCCATTTCAATAAGGGAATATATAACGTATGAAGGCACGGATTTTGGTAGTGGACGACGACGAGGCCCTGGCCGAGATGATCGGCATTGTGCTGCGCAACGACGGCTTCGACCCCGTCTTCTGCGCGGACGGCGGGCAGGCCCTCGAGGTCTTCCGCTCCGCCAAGCCGGACCTGGTCCTGCTGGACCTGATGCTGCCGGGGATCGACGGCATCGAGGTCTGCCGCCAGATCCGCGCCGAATCCGACGTGCCGATCGTGATGCTCACCGCGAAGGCGGACACCTCCGACGTGGTCCGGGGTCTGGAATCCGGCGCCGACGACTACGTCCCCAAGCCGTTCAAGCCCGCCGAGCTCGTGGCCCGCGTCCGCGCCCGCCTCCGCCCGGGCGACCAGAAGGCCCCCGAGACCCTGCGCATCGCCGACGTCACGATCGACGTCGCCGGCCACGTGGTCAGCCGCGACAGCGAGCGGATCTCGCTGACGCCGCTGGAGTTCGACCTGCTGGTGGCCCTGGCCCGCAAGCCGTGGCAGGTCTTCACCCGGGAACTGCTGCTGGAGCAGGTCTGGGGTTACCGCCACGCGGCTGACACCCGCCTGGTGAACGTCCACGTCCAGCGGCTGCGCTCGAAGATCGAACGCGACCCCGAAGCCCCCGAAGTTGTCTTGACGGTCCGTGGTGTCGGCTACAAAGCAGGGTCCTGAGCCCGGCAGCGGTACCCCCGCACCGGCCCATCCCGCACCGGCCACGTCCGGGCCGGAGGCTCCGTCGCTGGCGACCCCCGAGCCCGCTTCCTCCGAGCCCGCTTCGGAGCGGCCGGAGAATGAAGCCCTGACCACCCGCCGCGGCCGGTCCATGGTGTTCCGCGCCGGCATCTGGGCCCGCCGCGCCCGGATCGTCGCCGTCCGCGTGCTCCGCCTGGTGCTCATCGGCGCCTCCCGTACCCTGCCTGCCACCCGCTACCTGCTGCGCGCCCTGCAGCGCCGCTGGCGCCGGTCGCTGCAGTTCCGGACCGTGCTGACCACCCTGCTTTTGGCCATCGGGTCCTTCGCCGTCGTCGGCGCCTACCTCTCCAACCAGATCGCCAACAACCTCTTCCAGGAGCGGCTGGCGCAGGCCGAATCGGAGACCCGCTACAACGTCAAGCAGGTCCAGGACACCTTCGACGGCGCCCAGGTCACGGACCAGTCCAGCGTCATCACCCTGGTCTACGACACCCTGAACGCCGTCGAGGGCCGCGGCTCGGTCATCCAGCGCCGGTACGTCTTCGAGGCGATGCCGGAGCAGACCAAGCCGCGCAACCGCTGGGTGGAATCCCGGGCCTCGGACCAGCTCACCATCGCCGTCATCCCGCCGGACCTGCGCAAGGCCGTGCAGCAGTCGGGCAAGGACCAGTTCTGGGCCTCCACCGAGTTCCCGGTGGGCACCGAGGACCGGCCAGGCATCGCCGTCGGCAACAAGGTGACGTTCAACGGCACCGTGTACGAGCTCTATCTCATCTACGACCTGAACACGGCGCAGAAAACCCTGGACGAGATCCAGAATGTCCTGCTGGTCGGCGCGGCCGTGCTGGTGCTGCTGATCGGCGCCGTCGCCTGGTACGTCACGCGCAACGTCGTCAGCCCGGTCAGCCACGCCGCCGTCGTCTCCGAAAAGCTCGCCGCCGGCCAGCTGCAGGAACGCATGGTGGTCAAGGGCGAGGACGAGGTGGCCCGTCTGGGTGCCTCCTTCAACCACATGGCCGCCAGCCTGCAGGAACAGATCACCCAGCTCGCCACCCTGTCCCAGATGCAGCAGCGCTTCGTCTCGGACGTCTCGCACGAGCTCCGGACGCCGCTGACCACCGTCCGGATGGCCGCCGAGGTCCTCTACGACGCCCGCGAGGACTTCGACCCGATCAACAAGCGGTCCGCCGAGCTCCTCTATCACCAGGTGGAACGCTTCCAGTCGCTGTTGGCGGACCTGCTGGAGATCTCCCGCTTCGACGCCGGCGTGGCCATGCTCGACGCCGAACCCACGGACATCTTGCAGCTGGTGGACCACGTCCTCGAGGGCGTCGCCCCCGTGGCCGCCGAATACGGCTCCGAGGTGACCCTGCACGCGCCCGAGGGCAGCATCATCGTCGAAATGGACGACCGTCGGATCGACCGGATCCTGCGCAACCTCATCCTCAACGCGCTCGAACACGGCGAAGGCCGGCCCGTCAACGTTTCCGTCGCCGCGAACGACACCGCCGTCGCCGTCGCCGTCCGGGACCACGGCATCGGCATGACCCAGGCCGAGGCAGCGCGCGTCTTCGACCGGTTCTGGCGTGCCGACCCTGCCCGGGCCCGCACCACCGGCGGCAGCGGCCTGGGCCTTTCGATCGCCACCGAGGACACCAAGCTGCACAACGGCTGGCTGCAGGCCTGGGGCAAGAAGGGCAGCGGCTCGAACTTCCGGCTCACCCTCCCGTTGCGCCAGGGCGAGAGCATCGGCCGGTCGCCGCTGCAGCTCGAGCCGGCCGACGTCGGACTCGACGGCGGCGCCGGCAATCAGATGGTGCTTCTGAACCACGCCGCCCCGGATGCCGGCCCCGGAACAGTTCCGGGCACGGGTGCGGCTGCGGTCCCCGGCACGGGCGCGGGCGGGACATCAGGCGGCCCGGCGAACAGCCCCGCCGCAGGGGAGGACCAGGCATGAGGACCACCACGGGACGTTCGGCCGGCACGCGGGCCGGGAGGCTGGTCCGCTTCGCGGCGGCCCTGCTGGCGATGGTGCTGCTGCTGGGCGCCTGCGCGCAGATTCCCCGCTCCGGCCCGGTGGGCAAGAGCAGCGATGAGAGCGCCGGCAAGCCAAACAACGCCCCGGTATTCTTCCCCGTCGCGCCACGCCCCGGCGCCGGACCCGAATCCGTGATCGAGGACTTCTACCTGGCCGGCAGCGGCTACGAGGACGACTACGCGGTGGCGCGGCAGTACCTGACCCAGGCGTCCTCGGTGAAGTGGAAACCGGACCAGCGGGTACTGGTCTACCGCTCGGCGCAGGTGGTGCCCACCGCCGTCGAGAACGTCTACAACTACCGGCTTGATTTGGCGTACACGGTCGACGCCGACGGGATCGCCACCCAGTTGCCGGAGGGCACCACCGAGAACGTCCCCGCGACGCTGACCAAGGTCGACGGCGAGTGGCGGATTGCGGACATCCCCGACGGCACCGCCATCCCGGAGGAGACCTTCAAGGTCATCTACGGCGCGTACCCGATCTACTTCTACGACCCGACATTCACGTACGCGGTCCCGGACGTGCGCTGGTTCATCAAGAAGAAGACCGTCAAGGCCATGACCAGCGCCCTGCTGGGCGGACCCGCCCCGTACCTGAAGGGCGCGGCGGTCAGCGCTTTCCCGGCCGGCATCAAACTGGCCCGGGAATCCGTGCCCGTGGTCTCCGGCGCCGCCCAGGTGGATCTGACGGCCAAGGACCTCACCGACGCCTCCAACGAGGACCGGCTCAGGATGCAGACCCAGCTGGCGCTCACCTTCCGCAGCCAGCCCGACGTGATCAACGTCGAGCTGCGCGCCAACCAGGACCTGGTTCGGGTGGACGACAACGGCTCCGTGCTGCCCCCGATCCGCGACAAGGACGTGCCGGCGCGGCAGATCGCCGTCAGCAACAACGACCTGGTCCGGGTGGAGAACAACAAGATCGGGCCGCTCCCGGACATCGCGTCCGTCAGCGCCCTGGGCCCGCGGTTCCCCGCCGAGTCTCCGGCCAGCCAGGCGGCGGCGTTCCTGAACGCCGGCCGCACCACGCTGTACTCGATCATTCCCGGGCAGCCCGCCCGGGCCCTGGCGAACCGGGGCACGCTGTCCCGGCCCTCGTTCGACCGTTTCGACTGGGTCTGGAGCGCCGGTCCCGGGGCGAACGGTGCCACCGAGGTCGCCGCCTACCGGCCCACCGGGGTGGCCGAGGGCGGCACCGTTCCGACGGTGACGCTCACCGGCGCCTGGCTCGCCGGAGCCGTGGTGAAGGAATTCCGGGTGGCCCGGGACGGGACGCGCGCGATGGTGATTTCGTCGCTGAACGGCAAAACCCGCGTGCAGCTCACCGGCATCATCCGCAACGCGGACGGCACGCCCAAGGATCTCACCGCCCCCGTGACCCTGCTCACCGCGCATGACCCGGACCAGGGGTGTGGGTCAACGACCTGACGGTGGCCGTGATGAAGGGGACCGCGACGGAAAACGTCACCCCGGAGCTGCTGTCGATGACCGGCACCGCCCCGCAGGAGCTGGCCCCATGGGCCGGGCTCACCGGGCTCAGTGCCGGCAACGGCACGGCGGAGATCTACGGCCAATCGGCGGACGGCATCTTCCAGCGGCTCGGCAACGGCTGGTCCCTGCAACTCAAGGGCGCCATCGACCCGGCCTTCCCGGGGTAGGAGCCTGCGGGGAGCCGGGCCGGTTGTCCACATAGCCGCATCCTGACGCGGGCGCGGCCACGGGGGCGGTGCAGGCTGGAACCATGACTCAACCCGGTGCCCCGCCGCCCGCTCCCGGACCGCCCCGTCCACTGTTTCCCGCCCCGGGACCGCCCGGTCCCGGGGCGCTGCCGTCCCGGCAACCGTCGGCCTCGGGGCCGCCTGGTCCCGGGACGCTGCCACTCCGACAACCCCTGCCGGGACGGGCCACGGCCATGACGTCCGCCGGGTACGAACGACCGCAGCACCGCCGACCGGCGCGGGGCGCGGACCCGGACCTCCTCCCGGCGCCCGAGGCTGCTGGGCACCGCGGCCGCTACCGATCGTGGTCGGCCCGCCTGGCCGACGCCGTGGCAGCCGCCGCAGCCGAACTGTTGACGCTCGTCCTCCCCGCGGAATGCGTCTGCTGCGGGGCGGAGGACCGGGTCCTGTGCCCGGCCTGCGGCCGAAGGCTCCGGCAGCTGACCCGCAGGCCGTTCCGGGCCGAGTCGCGCGCCCCCGCCTTGATGGACATGGACGGTTCGGTCCTGCTGCCGGTGGTCGCGGCCGGGGTCTACCGCGCCGAGCTCGCCCAAGCCCTGCTGTCGTTCAAGAAACACGGCCAGCGGGCGGTGGCCGAGGACCTCGTCCGGTGTCTGGGCGCCGCGCTCGTGGCCGCCGGACCGCCCCCGGGCACCCTGCTCGTCCCTGTGCCCACGACGTCCGCCGCCTTCCGACGTCGGGGCTTCAGCCCGGTCCACCTGGTTCTCTCCCTCGCCCGGGCCCGCGGGCGCCTGCCGCCCGGGACGGAAACCGCCGACATACTACGCAAGACCCGAAACCTTGCGGTTGCGTGGAACGGGACCACCCGGCAGAGCGGGACTACTCAGAAGGGCGGGACCTCTCGGAAGGGCGGGACGTCTCAAAAGGGTCTGGACCGCGCCGGGCGGACCCGGCGGCTGCGCGGGTCGATGCGGATCCGCCGCGGGCTGACCGGGCCGGCGCTGGCCGGACGCCCCTGTCTCCTCGTCGATGACGTCCTCACCACCGGCGCCACGCTGGCGGAAGCGGCCCGGGTTCTGCGGTCAGCGGGAGCCGACGTCAGGGGAGCGGTCGTGCTCGCCGCGACACGCCCGCCCGCCTCCCATATGTCGGAACCCGAGACCCGCGGCAGGACGCCGGACGGGGCCGCAATGGAAAAAATAAACCACAAAAGGGTGAAGAACAGGTGGCGATGAACTAACGTCGAACATGGGTACCAAGAACAGATGTACCTGTCGATAGCGGCTCGGAAAGGGGCTCGACTGTCCGTCAGATGAGCCCCCCGAAGTGCCGCCGTCGTGTCACCGAAGTCATTTGGAGGGCACCATGGAGTTCATGATCAGCGGTCGCAATTTGACGGTCTCCGACCGGTTCCGCGAGTACGCGGAGGAGAAGATCTCGAAGATCAATTCCCTCGGCGACAAGGTCCAGAGGGTGGATGCAAAGGTCACCAAGGAAACCAAAGTCCGGCAGATTGCAGAGCTGCTCACGGTTGAGCTGACAGTCCTGGGCCGCGGCCCGGTGATCCGTGCCGAAGCCAGCGCGGCGGACAAATTCGCCGCCTTCGATCTGGCCTATAACAAGCTTCTGGAGCGGCTGCGCCGGGCCAAGGACCGCAAGAAGGTCCACCACGGCCGGCACACCCCCAAATCCGTGACCGAGGCGACGGCCTCCCTGGAACCGGCGAGCACCCGCGAACCGATCTACGAGGAGGCGGCCCACTGGTCCGAGGCGAAGCCGGAGGAGAAATCCCCCTACGAGGTGGAGAACGATCTCCCCGCCGGGGACTCGCCGGTCCTCATCCGCCGCAAGGTCTTCCCCGCGGCGTCCCTCACGCTCGACGAAGCCGTCGACAACATGGAACTGGTCGGCCACGACTTCTACCTGTTCGTGGACAAGGAAACGAAGGCTCCCTCCGTCGTGTACCGCCGCGAAGGCTGGACCTACGGCGTGATCAGCCTCGACCAGACCTGCGCCCCGGGCGAGGCTCCCCTGGAGGAAAAGATCATCGCCTATCGTTCTGAAGGAGAGCCCGCCACCGCCTAGGCGGGGCCAACCGACGAAGGGAAAGATGTGCCCGCAACGCTGAGCCTCAAGCAGGCACGGCGGATCGCACTGGCAGCCCAGGGATTGGACAAGGTCCGGCCCGCCGCCCCGGTAAGTTCACGGGCGGTGGGCCGGACCTTGCCCGCTTGCAGCTGGTCCAGATCGATTCGGTCAACGTGCTGGCTCGCAGCCACTACCTGCCGTTCTTCTCCCGGCTCGGGAACTACGACCGGAGCATCCTGGAACGCCTCTCCGGGGTGCATCCGCGCCGGATGATGGAGTACTGGGCGCATGAGGCCAGCTTCATCCGGCCCGAGCACTTCGAGGACCTGAGGCTGTGGCAGAACCGGAAGTGGGTCGGCGCCCACGCCATGGACCCGGAGGAACGCGGCGACGTTGCCGGGCGGATCCTGTCCGAGCTGGCCGCGGGGCCGCCGCTGACCGCCGCCGAACTCACCGCCCGGCTGGGACACGTGGAAACCCGGAGCACGGACAACTGGGGCTGGAACTGGAACACCGTCAAACGGGTCCTCGAGCACCTCTTCGAGGAGGGGACGGTGACGGCGGCGTCGCGGACGGGCAGCTTCGAACGCCGCTACACCCTCACCTCCCGGGTCCTGCCGTCCACCGCCGTGGCCGCAGCCGCAGGACTGGCAATCCCAGGACCGGAAAGCACAGGACCGGCAGGCGAAGAGCAGCGCGGCGGCCGGCCCGACGCCGGCGCCGCCATGCTCCGCCTGATCGACGCAGCGGCGCAGGCCCACGGGATCGGCACCCTGCGCTGCTTCGCCGACTACTTCCGCACCCCGCAGCGGGCCGCCGCCGAGGCGCTCGCCGACCTCGTCGACGCCGGACGGCTGGAACCGGTGACCGTGGCCGGCTGGGACCGGCCCGTCTACCGGCACGTGGAGGCGCGGTTGCCCCGCACCGCCACCGGCCGGGCCCTGCTGAGCCCGTTCGACTCCCTGGTTTTCGAACGACGGCGGCTCGAGGAACTCTTCGGCTTCCACTACCGGCTGGAAATCTATACGCCGGAGCCCAAGCGCCGCTTCGGCTACTACGTCCTTCCCTTCCTGCTCCGCGACGGCATCGTCGCCCGCGTCGATCTCAAAGCGGACCGAGCCGCCGGCAGCTTGCTGGTCCGCGGCAGTTTCGCGGAGCCGGACGCGCCGGGGGACACCGCCGTCGAACTCGCGGCAGAACTGCAGCTCATGGCAGAGTGGTTGGAGCTGGACCGGATTATCGTGGCCCCCGTGGGCGATCTGGCGCCGGCGCTCGCACAGGCGGTGGCTGGCCTGCATCCGCTTTGAGGGAACAGGCGCGGTCCGCGCTGTGTCCCTCCCGTAGACTAAACACGCCGGAATTCGGCAGCTTGAGACTGGGAGCAATTTCACGTGGCATCACTGATCGAAAAACTTCTCCGCACGGGTGACAAAAAGACCCTGCGGCAACTTCGGAACTACGCCGACTCCATCAATGCCCTGGAAAGCTCCTTCCAGACCTTCACCGACGCCGAGCTGCGCGAAGAGACCGACCGGCTGCGGGCCCGGCACGCCGACGGCGAGAAGCTCGACGACCTGCTGCCCGAGGCCTTCGCCGCCGTCCGCGAGGCCTCCTCACGCACCCTCGGTATGCGCCACTTCGACGTCCAGCTGATGGGCGGCGCCGCCCTGCACCTGGGCAACATCGCCGAAATGAAGACCGGTGAAGGCAAGACTCTGGTGGCCACCGCTCCGGCCTACCTGAACGCCCTCGCCGGCAAGGGCGTTCACGTGGTCACGGTCAACGACTACCTCGCCGAGTACCAGTCCGACCTGATGGGCCGCGTGTACCGCTTCCTGGGCCTGACCAGCGGTTGCATCCTGGCCAACCAGGACCCCGCCCACCGGCGCGAGCAGTACGCCGCGGACATCACCTACGGCACGAACAACGAATTCGGCTTCGACTACCTGCGCGACAATATGGCCTGGGACAAGTCCGAGCTGGTCCAGCGCGGCCACAACTTCGCTGTCGTCGATGAGGTGGACTCCATCCTCATCGATGAGGCCCGTACCCCGCTGATCATCTCCGGCCCGGCCCAGGGCGACACGAACCGCTGGTACAGCGAGTTCGCCAAGGTGGTCCTGCGCCTCCAGCCCGACACCGACTACGAGGTTGACGAGAAGAAGCGCACCGTCGGCGTCCTCGAGGCCGGCATCGAAAAGGTCGAGGACTACCTCGGCATCCACAACCTCTACGAGTCCGCCAACACCCCGCTGATTGGCTTCCTGAATAACGCCATCAAGGCCAAGGAACTTTTCAAGCGCGACAAGGACTACGTCATCCTCGACGGCGAGGTCCTGATCGTCGACGAGCACACCGGCCGTATCCTCGCCGGCCGCCGCTACAACGAGGGCATGCACCAGGCGATCGAGGCCAAGGAAGGCGTCGAGATCAAGGCCGAGAACCAGACTCTCGCCACGGTCACGCTGCAGAACTACTTCCGCATGTACGACAAGCTCGCGGGCATGACCGGTACCGCCGAGACCGAAGCCGCCGAGTTCATGAGCACCTACAAGCTCGGCGTCGTCGCCATCCCGACTAACCGGGACATGCAGCGCATCGACCAGCCGGACCTCGTCTACAAGAACGAGACCGTGAAGTTTGACGCCGTCGTCAAGGACATCGCCGAGCGGCACGAGAAGGGCCAGCCGGTCCTGGTCGGCACCACCAGCGTCGAGAAGAGCGAATACCTCTCCCGCCTCCTGGCCAAGGAGGGCGTCCGGCACGAGGTCCTCAACGCCAAGAACCACGCCCGTGAGGCCTCGATCGTCGCGCAGGCCGGCCGCAAGGGCGCCGTCACCGTGGCCACCAACATGGCCGGCCGCGGTACCGACATCATGCTCGGCGGCAACGCCGAGTTCACCGCCGTCGCCGAGCTCGCCAAGCGTGGTCTGGACCCGCAGGAGAACTCGGAGGAGTACGAGGCCGCCTGGCCCGCCGCCCTCGAGGCAGCCAAGCAGTCCGTCAAGGACGAGCACGAGGAGGTCCTGAACCTGGGCGGTCTCTACGTGCTGGGCACCGAGCGGCACGAATCCCGCCGCATCGACAACCAGCTCCGCGGCCGCTCCGGCCGCCAGGGCGACCCGGGCGAGTCCCGCTTCTACCTGTCGCTGACCGATGACCTGATGCGGCTCTTCAACTCCGGCGCCGCCGAGCGCCTGATGAGCAGCTCCGTCCCGGACGACGTTGCCCTCGAATCGAAGCTCGTCTCCCGTGCCATCGCCTCGGCCCAGGGCCAGGTGGAAGGCCGCAACGCCGAACAGCGCAAGAACGTCCTCAAGTACGACGACGTCCTGAACCGCCAGCGCGAGGCCATCTACGGCGACCGCCGCCGCATCCTCGAAGGCGACGACCTGCACGAGAAGGTCCAGTACTTCATCGAGGACACGATCAACGCGTTCATCGACGCCGCCACGGCCGAAGGCACCGGCGACGACTGGGACTTCAACCTGCTCTGGTCCAACCTCAAGACCCTGTACCCGGTCAGCTTCACGCCCCGCGACGTCATCGACGAGGCCGGTGGGAAGTCCCGGATCACGGTCGAATTCCTCAAGGAGGAAATCCTCTCCGACGCGCGCCTGGTCTACCAGGCCCGGGAGGAGCAGATCGGTTCCGAGAGCATGCGCGAACTCGAGCGCCGTGTGGTCCTCTCCGTGATTGGCCGTAAGTGGCAGGAACACCTCTACGAGATGGACTACCTCAAGGAGGGCATCGGCCTCCGGGCCATGGCCCAGCGTGACCCGCTCGTGGAGTACCAGCGCGAGGGCTTCACCATGTTCCAGGCCATGATGGAGGCCATCCGGGAGGAGAGCGTCGGCTTCCTGTACAACCTTGAGGTCGAGGTCACCCCGGCCCAGGACGTGGTGGTCGCCGACGAGTCCGGCCAGCACACCGAACACCAGGAACCGCACATCCACGCCGCCGGCCTGGAGGCTCCGGAAAAGCCGGCGCAGCTGCAGTACACGGCCCCGAGCGAGGACGGCACGGCGCAGACCCGCGTCGAGGCCAAGTCCTCCGGACGCTCCGGCAACCCGGCGAAGGCCGCGGCCCAGGAGTCCCCGCGCCGCGCCAGCAAGAAGAAGCGCCGCTAGGCAACAGGTCCAACCACCTGCACCGCGGGTCCGGAACGTAGTGTTCCGGACCCGCGGTGTTTCCTTTGGGGCGTGAGCCTGGGTTGCGGGTTCAGCCGATTTCCAGCACGGTGACCCGCCAGACGAGCCGGCTCCGTTCCAGCCGCAGGGCTACGGCCCGGACCCGGAGTTCGTCGGACACCACGGCGCTGGCCTCGTACACGTCCTCGGAGATCCGGCAGGCGTGGACCGACCGCACGCACGGGTTGCGGTGCAGGCGCCCCGCCGTTGGCGACGTGCCGGAGGCGACCCGGCGGGTCAGCGCGGCGCGGTGCTGGAGGGCGGTCAGGCACCGTTCATCCAGCCGCCGGGCGAGTTGCTGCGCCGGCCGGGTTCCGGCCAGCACTTCGATGGCCGCCTGCACCGTGGAGCGGCACAGCGCCTCGATGTCGCGGTCCGGGTCGACCGGGCGGAGTGCGGTGGGGGACTGCGGGGCGGCGTAGCCGGGACGGGGTTCAGCGAGCGGGCTCATGGGGTTCCTTCGGCGGACGGGGAGCTGGATGAAAGCGACGGCGGGATGACCAGGACCTGGCCCGGTCGAAGCAGCCCGGGGTCGGGACCGATAACGGGTCGGTTGGTCCGGTAGAGCTCCGGCCAGGCGGTCGCGATGTCGACGTCGGAGGCCAACGGCCCGAGCTCCGCGACGCAGAGACTCCACAGCGAGTCGCCGGTTCTGACCGTCACCTGCCGGCCGCCGGTGTCCGGCGGCTCCGGTCTCAGCTGGGGCTGGATCAGGGCGCCCGGCGGGGCGGGGACGGGGAGGGCAGCCACCGCGGGTCCGGCCGGGGCGGCGACGGTGCACGCGGCCCGACTGTTGCGGCGTTCCCTTGCGGGGCCCAGGCGGCCGCCACGGCCGCCGGCAGGGAAGTACCTGTGTCCCCGCCGTCGGGGACGGTTGCCGCTCGGGCCAGGGGAGCCGTCACCAGCTGCAGACCGATGGCGGCCAGGGCCAGCCGGCGCATGAACGCCGGGCTGAATTTCCCCGTGGCGGCGGCAGCCCGGGTGCGGCCGCCGCGCTCCAGCAACGCCGAGCTAAAGGCGAGGAGGAACGAGAGCACCCACCAGACCACCACGATCAGCCCGGCCGTGGTGGCCGTGACGCCCAGGCTGGTGTCGAAACCCACGGCCTGCCTGCGCACCGCGGCGGTCCGCAGGTGGGCGGCCAGGATCATGCCCGACCCCGTGAGCAGCCCGCCCAGGAGCAGGATGAGCGCCGCCACCACCGCATCGCCGGAGCGGCCGGTGGAAGTGCCGACGGGTAGATGCTGCCGAATCGTCATCCCGGCCTCCCAGGGATTTAAGTGGGTTAGATAAAGTTTGATGCACTTTGGTGCTGTTTGATGCGCTTTTCATAGTGTGAACCCGTGTGCGATCGGGTGTCTAGGGCAAGGGACGGGTTGTGCATAACCGGCCGATACCGCCCGGAGGCGGGCGAATGCATGCGCGAGCGGCCCATTGACCCCGTCCGCGGGAGGCGCCTACGCTGGCCCGCATGCGGTGGGACGCCCTCTTCTCGGACCTCGAAGCGCAACTCGCCGCCGAACGGCGGCTCGATTTAGACGCCGAGGTGGACGAACGCGCCCGGGTCGACGCCACCGGCGTGGAATTGGCCGACCGGCTTCGCGGCACGGTGGGACAAGGGATCGCGGTACACCTCACAACGGGTGACATCTGCGAAGGGCGGCTCGACCACGTGGGCCTGGGATGGCTGGTGCTGGCGACAGGCCGGCATCAGGTGCTGATTCCGCACGCTGCCGCCGTCCGCTTCACCGGTCTTGCGCTCCAGGCGGTTCCGGCGGGGAAGCCGTCGGGCCGCCTTGGCCTGGCGAGTGCACTGCGGGAACTGGCCAGGGATCGATCCCGGCTGACCGTTCAGCTGATCGGCGCCGCGGGCGGCCCGGCCCTGCATGGGGTTATCGATCGGGTGGGGAGGGATTTCCTGGATCTCGCGGAGACGGAACCCGGCGAAGAACGCCGCGCCGCCAACGTCCGGGCCGTGTCAACGGTGCCGTTCGGCGCCCTCGCTGCCATCCGGTCCGGGCGCGGAGGAAGCTAGCCCGACGGGCTCAGGAGCCCTTGGCCTTGGCTTCCTCGATCATCCGGCTGGCCTCGGCGTACCGCTCCTGGATGTATTGCTCCAGCATGGCTTCCTCCACCCGCCACTGACCGCGGCCGCCGACCTGGATGGCCTTGAGCTGACCGCTCCGCACCAGCGCGTAGGCGGCGGGGGAGTTGATCTGCAGCTGTTCGGCGACATCCGCGAGGGTGAGGAATCGGGGCATGCTCCCATTTTGCCACCGGGCGTCGACATTGATGCGGTTATCCACACTTTGCAGTCCCCCGGGTTCCCGGTCTTCCCGCAGGGCCCACAATTCGTGACAATGGGGAAACCGGCGCCGGCGGCGCGGACGCACAGATGGGGGAACTGCGCATGGCGGAGACAGAGGGCGGCGGGGCCAGGCTGAAGAAGCCGTCGTGGAAAGACCCGAGGCTGCTGGTCGGCGTCCTGCTCGTGCTGGCGTCAACGGCCGGGGTCGTCTCGTTGGTCGCCGCCGCGGACCGGACCACCGAGGCCTTCGCTGCGAGCGAGCCGATCGCCGTCGGGGAGAAGCTGACTCCCGAGAAACTGCACCGGGTCAACGTCCGCCTCGGTGACGTCAAGGGGAGCTACCTGACCCCCGAGGCGGGACTCTCCGAGGGCCTGGTCGCCATCCAGCGGATCGGCAAGGACCAGCTGTTGCCGCGGGAGAGCTTTGGCCAGCCCGATGCGCTGGCCCGCAAACCAGTGGCCGTCACCGTGGACGAGGCACTGCCGCCGCAGGCCGTGGCCGGCTCCCGCGTCGACGTGTGGGTCGCCCTGCCGGACAACCGCAACGGCTTCAGTGAACCCGCCCTGCTGCTCCGCGGGGCCGAGATCGCACAGCTGACCCCGGGCAGCAACGCCCTGGGGGCGCAGCGCTCCACGGTCGTCATGGTGCTGGTCCCTGACGGCCAGATGCCCAAGTTGCTGGGCGCCCAGGCCAACAAGGCCAGGATCTCGGTGGTGTGGAATCCGGGCGGGTCTGGCCAATGAGCATTCCCGTCGTCACGGTCGGGCACGGCACCGAACTCCTGGTCGGCAGCCTGGAGCGGCTCCACGGCCCCGTCTCGGTGGTCCGGCGCTGCGAAGAACTGGCCGAACTTCTCGCCGCCTGCCAGAGTGGCCTGGCCCGGGCCGCCGTCGTGGCCGGGGACGCGGGGGAGCTCACGGCCTCGCTGGTGGACCGGCTCTCCGCCGTGGGGGTCGCCGTCGTCGCCCTGACCGACAGTCCGGAAGAGGCGGCGCGGCTGCGCGGCATCGGTGTGACGGCGCGCCCCACCGATGTGGCGGCCGAAGAGCTCGCGGCGGTCATCGCCTCCGCGGTGGCCGGACTCTCCGCGGCCGGGCCGGAGGCCGGCAGTGACGCCTTTACCGCCGCCGTCGCGCCGCGTACACCAGGGAACGTGGCGGGTTCCGACGGCGGGAGCCCTCCGGGATGCAGACGGGCACCGGAGAGATCATCGCGGTCTGGGGGCCGGCGGGGGCACCCGGGAGGACCACGCTCGCGGTCAACATGGCCGGCGAACTGGCGGCGGACGGCCGGTCGGTCCTGCTGGTCGACGCCGACAGCTACGGAGCCAGCGTCGCCGCTGCCCTGGGCCTGCTCGACGAGGCGGCCGGTCTCGCCCAGGCGTGCCGTCTCGCGGACCAGGGTTCCCTCGATGGGGATGCCCTCCTTCGTCTGGCCCTGCCGGTGGCCACAAAGGCGGGAAGCTTCCGGGTCCTCACGGGGATCACCCGCGCGGACCGCTGGACCGAACTCCGCGCGGCGGCCCTGGCCCTGGTCTATCGCCGGGCGCGCGAGATCGCCGATGTCACCGTCATCGACACCGGGTTTTGCCTCGAAGCCGACGAGGAGCTGAGCTTCGACTCGATGGCACCGCGCCGCAACGCTTCCACCCTGCGCAGCCTGCAGTTGGCTGACACCGTCTACGCCGTCGGCTCCGCAGACCCCGTCGGCGTTCCGAGGCTGGTCCGCGGCCTGGCGGAGCTCTCGGCCGCCGTACCCGAGGCGCTGCCGCGGGTCGTCCTCAACAAGGTTCGACCCGCCGCCGTCGGCCGGGCACCGGAGCGTCAACTGAAGGAGGCGTGGGCCCGTTATGGTCCGGCGGCGCCCGTCACCGCCTTCTTGCCCTCCGACGCTGCGGCCTGCGACGCCGCTCTGCTGGCAGGCTCGCTGCTGCACGAGACGGCCCCCGATTCGCCCCTCCGCAGCGCCATCGCACATCTGGTTTGTGCACCTGCCCAGCGAAAATCTAAAACCTCTGTCTTTTCTTCCACAGCAAGCCGGTGGGCTAAAGACTAGGCTCCTCATGAGGGCTGCAACGGTGCGGCCGCGAACTTTCTTAATGGAGGCGTTTGTCGATGTCGTCAGGGTCCAGCGTGGAGGATCAACCCGTTTCGATCGGAGCCGATGAGAGGTTCTTCGCGGACTACTACGAGCACCTCGCCGAGGAGGATGCCAAGGGCTACGGCCAGGAAACGCTCTCGGCCCGCGCCCAGGCCCACCTGCGGACCGCCGCCGCCCGGCAGCCCGGCCACGCCAACATCGAGGTCATCGATGAGGCGGATGCCAGCGTCGTCTACATCGTCACCGACGACATGCCCTTCCTCGTCGACTCCGTCAACGCCGAACTGGTCCGGCAGAAGTCCCCTATCCACCTGGTCATGCACCCGCTCTTCGTCGTCACCCGCAACCGGGAAACCGGCCGGCTGGTCAAGGTGGCGCGGGTCCCCTCCCACCTCGGCATCTCCAGCGGCGACACGGCCGCGATGCCCAACCTCTCGCACCTCATCGCCCAGGGCGACAACGCCTCCCACATGGAATCCTGGATCGCCGTCGAAATCGACCGCGTCAACGAGGACCGCCGGGCGGAATTGATCGAAGGCCTGAACCGGGTGCTCGGCGACGTGCGCGCCGCCGTCGAGGACTGGCCGAAGATGCGCAACAAGGCCCACGAGGTCTCCGACGGCCTCGAAAAGGTCACCAACGCCGCCGACGTGGCCGGCCTGCGGCAGGCGCAGGAACTCCTGCGCTGGCTCGACGACGGCAACTTCACCTTCCTGGGCTACCGCGAATACGACCTGCGGAACGAATCCGGCGAGGACGTCCTCGAACTGCGCGAGGAGAGCGGCCTCGGGCTGCTGCGCGACAGCAGCGACACCCGCCACCAGATCCAGCACCTCACCGAAACCGGCCGCAAGAAGGCCCGCGAGAAGAGCGCCCTGGTCATCACCAAGGCGAACTCCCGCTCCACCGTGCACCGGTCCGCCTACTTGGACTACATCGGCGTCAAGAGCTTCGACGCCGCCGGCAACGTCGATGGCGAACGCCGCTTCATCGGCTTGTTCGCCACCACCGCCTACGCGGGCTCCGTCCGCGACATCCCGGTGGTGCGGGAAAAGGTCGACGCTGTGCTGCGCGACGCCGGCTTCCCGCCGGACTCGCACTCCGGCAAGGACCTGCTCGGCATCCTCGAGACCTACCCGCGCGACGAGCTCTTCCAGATCGAGATCCCGGACCTCGCCGCCATCGCCACCGGCATCCAGCGGCTGCAGGAACGCCGGCGGACGCGGTTGTTCCTCCGCCCGGACGTATACGGCCGCTTCATGTCGGCGCTGGTCTACCTGCCCCGCGACCGGTACACCACCAACGTCCGCCTGCGGATCGAGAAGGAACTGCGCGAAACCTTCGACGCCGTCTCCATCGACTACGAGGCCCGGATGACCGAGTCGGCACTGGCGCGGTTGTTCTTCCGGATCCGGCTCCCCAAGGACGCCGACACCACCAACGTCAACACCGAGGACCTGGAGAAGCGGCTGGTCCTCGCAGCCCGGTCCTGGAGCGAGGGTATCTCCGAGGTCCTCCGCGCCCGGGCTGAGGCCGACGGCGGCAACGGCTCCAAGGAACTCGCCGCGGTCTGGGCCGAGGCCTTCCCGGCCAGTTACCGGGTCGACTACGAGGTCGAGGACGCGCTCGAAGACATCGCCCGGTTCGAGAAGTACGGTGCCGCCGCCGAACGCGGGGAGACCACGCCGCCGAGCAGCCCGGCGTCCACGTGTACCTGCCCGAAGGCGCCGGAGCAATCCTGGAAGAGGACGCCCGCGTCAAGCTCTACATGCTCGAGCCCAAGAGCCTCAGCCAGATCCTGCCCTTCTTCCACAACCTCGGCCTCGAGGTCCTGGACGAGCGCCCCTTCGAAATCGAGACCGCGGACCACCGCGACTTCTTCCTCTACGACCTCGGCCTGAAATACCCGGCCGGCGTCGATCCCGTCACGACGGGCACCCTGCTCGCGGAATCCTTCGGCGCCGCCGTCTCCGGCGCCGTCGAATCGGACAGCTTCGACCGGCTGGTGCTCCGCGAAGGAATGCACCCCCGCCAGGTCGTGGTGCTGCGCGCCTACGCCAAGTACATGCGCCAGATGGGCAATACCAACTCCTTCGAGTTCATGGCCGACACCCTCCTGGCCAACCCGGAGGTCGCCCGCGGCCTGAACGCCCTCTTCGCCGCCCGGTTCGATCCGGCCGTAAACGACGGCGACCGTGAGGCCCGGCAGGCCGAGGTCCGCGCCGCGCTCGACACGGCGATCGAACAGGTTGCCACCCTCGACGCCGACCGCGTGCTCCGCACCTTCACCAACCTGATCCAGGCCACGCTGCGGACCAACTTCTACCAAAACAAGACCCACGTCAGCTTCAAGCTGGACCCGGCCGGGATCGACGGACTGCCGTTCCCGCGCCCGATGTTCGAGATCTGGGTGTACTCGCCCCGCGTCGAGGGCGTCCACCTGCGGTTCGGCAAGGTCGCCCGCGGCGGCCTGCGCTGGTCCGACCGCCGGGAGGACTTCCGCACTGAGATCCTGGGCCTGGTCAAGGCACAGACGGTCAAGAACGCCGTCATTGTGCCCACCGGCGCCAAGGGCGGTTTCTACGCCAAGCAGCTCCCGGATCCGGCCGCCGACCGCGGCGCCTGGATGGCCGAGGGGATCGAGAGCTACAAGACTTTTATCCGCGGCCTGCTCGACATCACCGACAACGTCGTGACCACCCCCGAGGGTGAGGCCCTCGTGCCGCCAGCCGACGTCGTCCGGCACGACGGCGACGACTCCTACCTCGTCGTCGCCGCGGACAAGGGCACGGCGTCCTTCTCCGACATCGCCAACGGCCTCGCCGCCGAGTACGGCTTCTGGCTCGGTGACGCCTTCGCCTCCGGCGGCTCGGTCGGCTACGACCACAAGGCCATGGGCATCACGGCCCGCGGCGCCTGGGAGTCGGTCAAGCGCCACTTCAGCGAGCTGGACCTCGACACCCAGTCCGAGCCCTTCACCGTCGTCGGCGTCGGCGACATGTCCGGCGACGTCTTCGGCAACGGCATGCTGCTCTCCAGGCACATCCGCCTGCTCGCCGCGTTCGACCACCGGCACATCTTCCTCGATCCGAACCCCGACGAGGCGTCCTCCTTCGAGGAACGGCGGCGGCTCTTTGACCTGCCCCGCTCCTCGTGGGACGACTACAACAAGACGCTGATCAGCGAGGGCGGCGGGGTGTACCCGCGCCAGGCGAAGTCCATCCCCGTCTCCCCGCAGGTCCGCGCGGCCCTGGGGCTGCCGGAAGGCACCACCCGGCTCAGCCCGCCGGAACTGCTCCGGGCCATCCTGCTGGCACCCGCCGACCTGCTCTACAACGGCGGCATCGGCACCTACGTCAAGGCAAGCACCGAAACCAACGCCGAAGTCGGCGACAAGGCCAACGACTCCATCCGGGTCGACGGCCGTGAGCTGCGCGTGAAGGTGGTCGGCGAAGGCGGCAACCTCGGCATGACCCAGCGCGGCCGCATCGAGGCGGCCCTGCAGGGCGTCATCCTGAACACCGACGCGATCGACAACTCCGCCGGCGTCGACTGCTCCGACCACGAGGTCAACATCAAGATCTTCGTCGACCGGATGGTGGCCGCGGGCAAGCTCGACCCGGAGGAACGGGCCGCGTTCCTCGGCTCGATGACCGACGAGGTCGGCCGCCTGGTGCTCGAGGACAATATCGACCAGAACATCCTGCTTCTCAACGACCGGATGCGCGTGGCCGAATGGAGCCCCAGCTACGAGCGGCTGATGGACTGGCTGGAGAAGTCCGCGGACCTGAAGCGTGACCTGGAGGCGCTGCCCACCACCGCCACGCTGCGCGAACGCCTGGACCAGGGCCAGGGCCTGACCTCCCCGGAACTCTCCGTGCTGGCCGCCTACGCCAAGATCGAGCTCGCCACGGCACTGCGCGAGAGCAACCTCGCCGAGGACCCGTGGTTCCGCCGCACGCTGCGCTCCTACTTCCCGAAGCAGCTGCGCGAACGGTTCGACGCCGAGCTGGACACCCACCCGCTGCGCCGGGAGATCATCGCGACCGTCGTCGCCAACGACATGATCAACATGGGCGGCATCACCTTCCCGTTCCGGGCCATGGAGGAAACTTCCGCCACGGAGGCCGCCGTCGCCAAGGCGTTCGTCGCCCTCCGCGAGGTCTACGAACTCGACGTCATGGTCGGCGAGCTCAACGAACTGCCGGCGTCGTTCCCGACCGAACACTGGAGCACCGTCCACCTGGACATCCGCCGGCTCCTGGACCGGGCCGTGCGCTGGGTCCTCAGCCAGGGCAACGCGGCGCGGCCGATCGAAGAGATCGTCGCCGACTTCAAGCCGCTGCTGGATCCGATGCGTGCCCGCCTGCTGGAGTACCTGCGCGGCGGTGACCGCGAGCGGGTGCAGCAGTGGCTGGAGAAGGCCCGCGGCTGGGAACTTCCGGAGGATTTGGCGCACCGCTGGGCGGAGCTGTTCGAGAGCTTCGTGCTGCTGGACATCGCCAAAATCGTTCACGCCAGCCCGGAACCGGTGGAGAACATCGCGCATGTGTACTACACGGTCTTCGACCGGTTCCACGCGGACTCCCTGCTCGAGCGGATCACCAAGCTTCCGCGCAAGGACCGCTGGCAGGCGCTGGCCCGAGCGGCCCTCCGCGACGACCTCTACTCGACGGTGTCGGACATGACGACCGCGGTCCTCGAAGCGACGCCGGCCGAGATGCCGGCCGAGGAACGCCTGGTGGCGTGGGAGAGCAAGAACGTCGAGCAACTCGAGCGTGCCAAGAGCATGTTTGACGAGGTCAACGCGCTCGAGGCCGATGACATGGCGTCGCTGTCGGTAGCATTGAGGCTCTTGAGGTCAATCGTTCGACGCTAGGAGCCTGCCGGTCCCCGCGTCGCAAATGGAGGTGCTGTGGCAATCTTTACCGACCCCATCAGGGAACACGCTGATTTCGGGCCGGGGGACGCCGAGTGGCTTCATCTGCTCGTGGGGGACTGGCAGATGGTCGCCGACCTGGCCTTCGCCGACCTGGCGCTGTGGTTCCCGCACCCCGAACTGGGGTACGTGGCGCTGGCGCACGTGCGGCCCTCCACCTCGCACACGGTGTTCCACGCTGACTTCGTGGGGGAGGGCATCCGCTCGGACCTGAAACGCCTGGTCGACAAGGCATGGGAAAGCCGCGTCATTGAGCGTTCCAATGAGACCAACTGGAGCAGCGACATGGCTATGCGGGTGGAGGCCGTGCCCATGGTGCGCAACGGCCGGACGCTCGCGGTGGTCACCTCGCATATGGACCTGTCCAGCTCGCGGATGCCGTCCCGGCTCGAGCTGACCTACCGGCAGTGCGCCTACGACCTGCTGCGGATGGGCACGCTCGGCCTCTGGCCCGATTTCGCCTCGCCGACCGGATCCCGGCGCGGTGCGCCGCGAGTCGGTGACGGCCTGATCCGGCTGGATGCCGAGGGGATCGTGCAGTACGCCAGCCCCAACGGGGTCTCCGCGTTCCGCCGGCTCGGCGACGGGGAATCCCTGGAGGGCCGTTCCCTGGCCGAGGTCACCGCCGGGCTCCTCAAGGACCGCCGGATGGTGGATGAGACGCTGCCGCTCGTGGTCACCGGCCGCATGCCGTGGCGGAGCGAGATCGAATCCCGTGGCGTAAGCCTGTCCCTCCGTGCGATCCCGCTGCGGGACGAGCAGCAGCGGTTCGGCGCCCTGGTGCTCTGCCGCGACGTCTCCGAGCTTCGCCGGCGGGAAATGGAACTCGTCACCAAGGACGCCACCATCCGCGAGATCCACCACCGGGTGAAGAACAACCTGCAGACGGTGGCGGCGCTGCTGCGGATGCAGTCGCGCCGTATGGTCAGCGACGAGGCCAAGCAGGGCCTGGAACAGGCGATGCGGCGGGTGGCCACGATCGCCCTGGTGCACGAGACGCTGTCGCAGGGCCTGACCCAGAGCGTGGACTTCGACGAGCTCATCGGCCGTCAGTTCCGGCTCTCCGCCGAGGTCGCATCGCCCTCCCAGCAGGTGAGCACCCAGCGCTCCGGCATGTTCGGCGAGCTGCCCAGCGACTTCGCGACCCCGCTGGCCCTGGTCATCAACGAACTGGTCACCAACGCCGTCGAGCACGGGCTTGAAGGCCGGGCCGGGACGGTATGGCTGCTCGCGGACCGCTCGGAGAGCGAGGACGGCGATGAGTTGCTGACCGTGACGGTGGCGGACGACGGCGTCGGGCTCCCTGCCGGGTCCTACACCGAGGGGCTGGGGCTGCAGATTGTCCGCACCCTCGTGACGTCCGAGCTGGGCGGCAGTATCCAGTGGAAACCGCGGGAGGGCGGGGGCACCGCCGTGCAGGTGGTCCTCAGCCTGGCCTCGCGGTGATTTATAGCTGACAACGACAGAAGCCCCGGACCGCGTGGTCCGGGGCTTTCGTCGTTATTCTTTAGTGCTCCGGGGGAGCCCGGCGTCCGAGCTAGGAGGCGCGGCGGGCGCGGGCCGCGCGGCGCTTGAGGGCCCGGCGCTCGTCCTCGCTCATGCCGCCCCAGACGCCGGCGTCCTGGCCGGACTCGAGAGCCCACTGGAGGCAGGTGTCCACGACGGGGCAGCGGCGGCAGACGCTCTTGGCTTCCTCAATCTGCAGGAGGGCAGGTCCGGTGTTTCCTACCGGGAAGAACAGCTCCGGGTCCTTGTCGAGGCACGCTGCGCGGTTACGCCAATCCATGCTGATCAGTAACTCCATTCCTGGGAATTCGTTCGGCCTCTTGTGAAATTATTCACTAGAGGCTTCATAAGAAAGGGCCCAGTGGGCCCCCTCGGTCATCTGGATTAAGCGTGTCATGTTAACGCTGCGTAAACAAGGGGTCTTAGCGGTCCATATGCCGCCGATTCGTGAGCGATGCATCACATGCATCGGCGGTCCCCCAAGTGGTTTTGACTATGTCGGGTATGGTGCCAGTGTGTCAAGACCCGCAGAGAATCCCCAGGGGCCGGTTGAGCCCGATAACCCGGGCGGATCACCCGCCGGCGCCCCGGACCCGGCCCGGCCTCCCCGCCCCGCCGGCATCGCCGTCATCTCGGCCGTCGCTGCCCTTGAGGCGGCGGCCCTGTTGGTGGCGGCCGGCTGGTATGCGCTGCAGCTGCTGACCGGAGCCCCGGTGCTCTCCTTCTGGGGAGCGGTCTTCACCCTCGGCTTGTTGCTGGCCTTCTCGGCCTGGCTGTTCGCGGTGGGCCATTTCCTGTTCCGCGGCTATCGTTGGCCGCGCGCGGGAGCGCTGGTGGCCCAGCTGTTCGCGCTCACGATCGGTTTCCCCACGCTGACGGGCGGGTACCCGCTGGCCGGGCTTGCGATGCTGGTGCCCGCCGCCGTCGCGATCGTGCTGTTGTTCGACAAGCGCGTCATTGCCTATGCCTCTCGGGCCGGTGGGTCCCCGCCGGCGCTGTAAGCGCAATTGCCTGGTTTGTCGCGGGGGCATTCCCGTCGCCTGATTCGGATCATTTCGAGGTCTCCTCCGGCTGTATCTCAGAGGTTTGTCCTTTGGCACCTCTCCTGGACAACGCTGACGGCTCCGGTACGGCGAGCTGAACCCACGTTGCCGCACCGTCGCCGATGAGGACCGCCCGTCCGGCGGGCTGATGCGGCTCGGGGTCGAACCGTACCCCGAAGAGGTCGCCCTCCATCAGGCTGCGGGGCCGAAGCAGGACGCCCCTGCCGAAGACGCGGGCCTGCATCGCCAACGGCACCCGTTGCTGGAGAAGGGGGCCGAAGCCGGCGGTGAAGACCACCCTCCAACCCCGGCCGTTGAGGTCCCGCAACGCGGCGTTGACCTCCGGAGTCGAGAGGTCGAGATCGTCGGCGAGCGCCACCGCCTGCCGGTCCAAGGTTCCCGCGTCGGCTTTCCGACAGATGCCCGTCCAGTACTCCTGCGGTGTTTGCTTATCCGGCTTCAGCCAGCTCATCGAGGGGTTAAGAGTGACCAGGGTTTCCAGGAGCGTGCTCTTCCCCGTCCCGGGCGCGCCCAGCACGGCGGCGACACCTGACGTCGGGAGTGTGATGCCCGCAGGCCCCGGTTCGTCGCCGGCTAAACCGATCCAGAGTTGGCCATGGTTCCGGCCGTTCCTCTCGGCCGTGCCTCCGTCTGCCTCGCCCGCGAGGAGGCGGGACGCCACATCCCGCACCGTGACCCGGTCGGGGAGCGCCTCCACCCGAAAGGGAAGGCCGAGCCGGGCGTCTGTGGCGACGAACTCACCGTTCATCGCCCGCCCGGCCCACGACGGCGGTTCGAAGAGTTGCGCCACCCGCAACGTGCCGCTGTCCGAGGCTTCGTCGTCCGGGCCGTCGTCGTCCCCGCTGACGGTCGATCCCCGGTAGCGCGTCTGTCCCGTCCCAACACCCTCGTCTCGATCCTTGGGTGCCGTGAAGTCCGGCGCGGGGCGTTCGGCGTCGGGAGGCGAGCTTGCCACGAACGGCCCGGACGCGATGACCCGGCCCGGGATAGCCCGAACTTTCGGCAGGGCCGGCCAGAGGAGCCGGCTCTCCGGGGTCGCGGTGGCGGGGAAGTAGATCCGGTTGGGCAGCGAAGCGAAGAACCTGGCGGTCACCAGCTCCCGCTCCCCGGTGACGATGACGGAGATCCCTGCTCCGGGGCCGCCCCGGATCAGGTCCTGAAAGAGGTCCTCGGCCCAGGCGTACAGGCCCGAACGAAACGCAGAAACCCAGGTTCCCCAGCCGTGGACGACCAACAGCAGTGGTGCCGCCTTAGCGGACTGTGCAGCGTGTCGGCGTTCCGTTTCCTCGCATAATCTGGCCAGGAGTCGGGCGGCGCGCCGCGTTTCCCCGGGTCCGACAACGGCTCCCGCCATCGGGTGGTTGGTGGCGCTTGCCAGAGTACCGTCGGCGTCGAGGAGGTACGCGGGCTTAGTCGCGTCCGCACCCCACTGGGCAAGCAGCAGCCCCAGGCCGGCGGAAAGGGTGCCGCGCCCTTGGGTAGGTCCGCCGATCAAGGCCAGATGACCGTCATCAGGAGGCGACCAAGCGACGGTGCTCTGACGCTGCTGCTCCGGCAGGTCGCTCATCCCCAGACGGAAGCCAGGCCCCCGTACCGGGCCCGGATCACCAGTGGAGCGAATGAGGGACGCCGGACCCGGGAAGGAAACTCTTGTCGGTAGGGGTGGCGCGACGGGCCGGTGCTGAAGTTCGCCGCCGTCGTCCAGCCACAGCGTGCGCGCCAGTTCGATAAAAGGTGCAGCGGCGTCCGCCGTATCGTCCGGTGGTTCGGCGCGATGGGCTGCCGACAACGGGGGAGCCGTGAGGAACTCCTGGGCGGTCATCACCGTGACCTGCGGCCCCGCCCCGGTGTTGCGCTCCGCCCCAGTGAGAGTGGCCGTCTGGAATTCTTCGGGCTGGGCGTTGCCCCGAAGAAGGTAGGCCCGGCCGGGAGTGTCGTTGGGGATGGTCGCGGCCAGCTTGGCATTCATAACGTCCAGCGACTCGGCGTCGGACTGGACGCGCAGGACGACAGAACTGGTGACGTTGGCGCGGATGTCCGCGTTGAGCGCTCCCTGGGGACGCTGGGTGGCCATGACGAGGTGGATGCCCAGGGAGCGGCCGATGGCGGCGATGCGCATGAGTTCGGACAGTGCGGCCGGTGCCTCATCGACCAGCATTCGGAATTCGTCGATCACGAGAATGAGATGTGGGAGTGCTGTCGGCCTGTCGCCGCCGAACCTGTAGCTGGCGAGATCGGGAACGGCCGCCCGGGCGAGGAGTCGCTCGCGGCGGCGTACTTCCGCCCGGAGCGAGACAAGTACACGGTCAATTTCGTGGCCGTCCAGGTCGGTGAGAACGCCGACGCAGTGAGGTAGCTCGGCCAGCGGGCCCAAGCCGGAGCCACCCTTGAAATCGATGAGGAGGAAGTTGACCTCGTTCGGCGCATGGGAGGCTGCGAGGGCGAGCACGAGGGTCCGGAGAAACCCCGATTTTCCGGAGCCTGTCGTGCCGGCAACGAGTAGATGTGGCCCATCACGCTGCAAATCAATCAACACTGGCCCGGCGGCACCCTGGCCCACCGGCACGGAGAGCCCCATCCGTGGCGCCGTAGGCAGCGACGTGGCGGCCCAACGGCGCCTCACCGAATCGTTGGTGAGCGGTAGCGCTCCCTGCAGCTCGCAGCGTGCAGGGATGCCGCCCGACGTTGGCGACACGGCTGGCTGTCCGCCCCGGCGACGACAGAAACTATCGAAGACAGCCTCCGGGACGAGGTCTGCCACGAATTCTGTCACCCACGAGGGAGTGGTCAGTCGGCCGGCGGTGGTCGTGAGGCTCACCGTTTGTCCCGACCGTTCCCCGGCGGGCCCATCCTGGCAGCAGGTGATGAGTTGCCAGCCCGACCGAGCTATCTCCGCCCGTAACGCCTCCGAGGCGGGGTAGCTGGGCAGACAGATGACGACACCGGGAGGACCGGCCGCCGATGGCAGAGTCCGTCTCAGTGCAGCGACGGCGTCTGCCTCCACCGCGGTAGCGAAGACCCTCGGCAGGAACCGCGCGGAGAGGAGAAGCCTCCCGGGTGGGCCGATGAGATATAGCGGGGTCAGTGCCGCGCGGGGATAGGCGGCGAGCTGAATGACGAAGGAGCGCAGCAGTCCCTCCATCGCTTGAGTTTGCCCCGACAGTCGTGCCTCGATCCCGGGATCGAGGGTGACGGGCAACCTTCCGTTATTGGGAGGACGGAAACTACCGGTGTCCGACGGCGGCCGCACGTTGGCCAGTTGCTCGGCCAATCCCAGCCGTAGCCACACCGAATTTACTGCAGTGGGGCGATCGTGAGGACCCCCTGCTACACGGATGCTATCGCCGGCAGATTCTTGAGGGACTCCCCGAGGCCAAGCTGCGGAGGCGGTCACCAGGGCGGAAATCGACGGCGCGACGCGACGGCGTCGATCTGCGTCAGCCAGCGCGGCGGCGGCGACTTTGGAGTGCCACTGCCGGCGGCGCCGTCGTCCGCTAAACCCCGAGACCAGCACCGGAAGGGCAGAAAAGGCGGTGAAGGCAAGGAACATCCACGTCCCGGTGACAAGGGTCAGGACGATTCCGGCGAGCAGCGGGAGCAAGGACGTTATGAGGAGCGTGGGGAGGTGACCAGTAGAGGGCGGAGCCGGGAGCGGAAGGGGTGCGGAGGTGTCGGCGCCGGCTTCGTCGTTTACAAAAGACTGATCTCCGGGCGAGCCGCCGAACAGACCCAAGGTCGAGTTACCGCACCGGATCTCAGTACCCGTGGTGAGCGGGGCCAGCGAAATCCGGCGGCCGTCCACCCACGTCCCGTTAGCGCTTCCAAGGTCCTCAAGGGTGGCTGACGTAGGTGTGATTTTCAGCTTCGCGTGTTCGCGGGAGAGTCCCGGATCCGGAATGACGAGGTCGACGCCGCTTCGGCCCAGCCGGTAGGTGCCGCGTCGTAGGGGCAGGAGTGTTCCCGCGGCGGGACCGCCAAGGACGGCCAGTGTCAGCGTCGGCTCGGTGCTGGCGGGAAGTACGGTTCCGGCCGCAGGCATAGGTCCGTCGACAAGCACCGCGCCGTTGACCAGCGGGAGAGTGCCCGCCGACAAAGCGGATAGGGGCACCCCGGCCACCCGCAGGAGGGACGTGGCGAACTTTCCCCTGAGGGCCCCTTCGAGCCGGCTGCCGGCGCAGCCATCAGGCAGTTCCACGGCCAGTTCCACCGGCGAAAGGATCACCGACCCCGGTCCGCCCGCCAAGGTGCAGTGCAAGATCATCGCGCAGTTTCCTTCGCGCCTTCCTCCGGGATCCAGAGTAGGGATTGCCGACCGGGCGGGGCTGGCGAACAAGCGGTATGTGGACAACCCGGGGGTACTGCGAAGGCGTCCCCCGACGAACTGGGGCGCGGTTTCACGGCCCGACTCGGGTACGCTAGAGCAGCAGACATTGCCTAACGCTGTGCTGCCCGCATTCAAACCAGGAGATTTTGTGACCGCTGACCTCGTCATCGTAGGGTCGGGCTTTTTCGGCCTGACAATCGCAGAACAGGCCGCCACTGAGCTGGGCTTGAAGGTCGTCGTTATCGACCGCCGCCACCATATCGGCGGCAATGCCTACAGCGAAAAGGAAGAGCAGACCGGAATCGAAGTCCACCGCTACGGTGCGCACCTCTTCCACACCTCCAACGACCGTGTGTGGGAGTACGTGAACCGGTTCACGACATTCACTAACTACGTCCACAAGGTCTACGGCGTCCACAAGGGTGAGGTCTACTCCCTGCCGATCAACCTGGCGACCATCAACCAGTTCTTCCGGGCGAACCTGACGCCGGGCCAAGCTCAGGATCTGATCAAGGAACAGGCCGGCGAGCTCGCGGGCACCGATCCGCAGAACCTCAACGATAAGGGCATCCAGCTGATCGGCCGCCCGCTGTATGAGGCCTTCATCAAGCACTACACCGGCAAGCAATGGCAGACAGACCCCAAGGACCTGCCCGCAGGCATCATCTCGCGGCTCCCGGTGCGGTACAACTACGACAACCGGTACTTCAACGACAAGTACGAGGGCCTTCCGACCAACGGTTACACCGCATGGATCGAAAAGATGGCGGAGCACCCGAACATCGAGGTCCGGCTGAACACGGACTTCTTCGACGAGTCGCACGAATACTCCAAGAACAAGGTCGTGGGGAACATCCCGGTCGTGTACACCGGTCCTGTGGACCGCTACTTTGACTACGCTGAGGGCGACCTTTCCTGGCGCACCATTGACTTCGAGGAAGAGGTGCTTGACGTCGGCGACTTCCAAGGCACCTCTGTGGTCAACTACAACGACGACGACGTCGCCTACACTCGCATCATCGAGCCGCGCCACTTCCACCCGGAGCGCGACTACCAGACGGAAAAGACCGTCATCATGCGCGAATTCTCCCGCGCCGCAGAAAAGGGCGACGAGCCCTACTACCCGATCAACACCCCGCGGACCGCGGGCGGCTGCTGAAGTACCGCGACCTCGCGGCGGCCGAGAAGGACGTCCTCTTCGGCGGGCGCCTCGGCACCTACAAGTACCTGGACATGCACATGGCTATCGGGTCCGCCCTGACCATGTTCGAGAACAAGATCCGCCCGCACTTCGAGGCCGGCGCCACGATTGAAAGCGGAGGAGTGGACGCATGAGCGTTGCGACTGAAATTCTGAACGAAGGGTCCCGCGCTCCCGTGAACAAAGAGTGGCAGACAGTTCACCGGGTCGTTTTCCCCACCGACGGAGACACCGACACCCTTCCGCTCTACCTTGACTTCAATGCCGCCCAGCGCGTGGTGTCCGAGGACTCACAGAACTCGAAGTCCGGCGCGGGTGTCACTGCTGTGGCCTCGACCGGCGCAAAGGTCCGGACGGACTTCTTGGAAAACCGCCGCCAGCTTCACCTGCCGGCCTTCCGCCGGGTATCGTTCGGCACCTACTTCAACGCCTTCCCGGCCAGTTACTGGCGGGCCCACACCGATGTTTCCGGCGTCCGGCTTACCGTTGAAGTGGACGCCCCTGCCACGGTAGTTATTTCCCGCTCAACCGCCCGGGGAACGTCCAACCGGGTGGAGAGCATCAGCGTAGACGCAGGTTCACCGGCCGACGTCGTTCTTCCCCTCGCCAACTTCGGTGACGGCGGCTGGTACTGGTTCGACCTCGTCGCCGGTTCGGAACAGGTCAAACTGGTCGGCGCCGAGTGGTCGGTGCGTAAGCCGGAGGGCTTCGTCCCCGGGACCGCCACAGTTGCTGTGACGACCTTCAACAGGCCTGACTACTGCGTCAAGCACCTGACCACCTTCGCGGAGTCCCCGGAGCTTCTCGAGGTACTCGACCGGCTGCTGATCACCGACCAGGGCACGCAGAAGGTGCGCGACCAGGAGGGCTTCGAGGAAGCTGCGGCCCGGCTGGGCGACAAGTTCGGCATCATCGAACAGGGAAACCTTGGCGGCTCCGGCGGATTCGCCCGCGGTATGCACGAGACGGTGGAAGACGGACGCAGCAAGTACGTCCTGCTGCTCGATGACGACGTCATCATCGAAACCGAGGGTGTCCTCAGGGCCATCAATTTCGCTGATTTCACGCGCAAGCCGACGATCGTCGGCGGCCACATGTTCAATCTCTACGAACGCTCGGTCATGCACACGTTTGGCGAAGAAGTGAACGAGTACAAGTTCTTCTGGGGTGCGGTGGAGAGCACCCGCGAAGCACATGATTTCTCGGCCAGTAACCTGCGGACCACTCCGTGGATGCACCGTCGGATCGACGTCGACTTCAACGGTTGGTGGATGTGCTTGATCCCCACCAGCATTGTCCGCGAAATCGGGCTGGCTCTTCCTGTCTTTATCAAGTGGGATGACGCCGAGTACGGCATCCGCGCCCGGCGCCACGGCTATCAGACGGTAACCCTCCCGGGTGCGGCCGTCTGGCACATGCCGTGGACCGAAAAGGACGACACCATCGACTGGCAGGCCTACTTCCACCAGCGCAACCGCTGGCTTGCTGCCTTGGTCTACTCGCCCTACAAAAAGGGCGGCATCCTGCCGCGGATGAGTTTCATGGTGGACGTCAAGCATCTGCTTTCAATGCAGTACTCAGCCGTCGAGCTGCGCCTCGACGCCTTGGAGGATCTCCTGAAGGGACCTTCGCACCTGCACGAAACGATCAAGACCAAGCTGCCCGAGATTCGGGCCCGTCGCGCTGAATTCGACGACGCGAGGATCACCAAAGAGGTTTCCGGCTTCCCGGCGGTCAAGCGGGTCAAGCCCCCGAGGCACGGAAAGAAGCCGAGGGCACCCAAGTCTCTTCTGAACGCACTTGCAACGGCCGCGACGGCTGGCATCCGCCAGGTCCAGGGGTGCGCCCGGGTGCTCTGGAGCACCCGGAGGCACTTGTGCCGGCCATGGATGCCCGCTGGTGGCGCCTGTCGCAGCTGGATTCGGCGATCGTTTCCTCGGCCGACGGCTCCGGTGCTTCCTGGTACAAGCGGCAACCAGAGCAATTCCGGACCATGATGGCCCGGAGCGTTAAGCTGCACCAGCAGCTCCTGCGTGACTGGGACAAGCTGTCCACGATGTATTCCGAGGCTTTGCCGGAGTTCACTTCCCCCAACACTTGGAAGCAGACCTTCGAGGCCATGACGGAGAAGCCCTCGGCGCAGACCCCGGAGTCGAAGTGACCTCAGCCGTTTCCAGCGGCGGCCCCGACGCCCTCGTCCGCCCGGGCGTGGGCGGCGGGCTCGCCGAAGTCTTCAGACAGCGCTTCCTGCTCAAGCTGCTGGTTCGCAAGGAGCTGCAGATCCGCTACCGCGGGTCGGTCCTGGGTCTCCTTTGGTCCTACGTCAAGCCCGGGGTGCAGTTCTTCGTCTTCTACATCGCGCTAGGAGTCTTCCTGGGCCTCGAGCGCAGCCCCAGGAACCCGAACGGCCTGGCCAACTATGCCATCTACCTTTTCTCCGGCATCGTGCTGATCAACTTCTTCACCGAGGCGCTCAGCAATGCCGCGAGGTCGATTGTCAGCAACGGCGGCCTGATCAAGAAGATCTACCTGCCCCGGGAGCTTTTCCCGGTGGCTTCCGTCTGGGTCTCGGCGGTGCACTTTGTACCCCAGCTGGCGGTGCTGGTCGCCGCCTGCCTCGTGGTCGGCTGGCAGCCCTCGTTGCTCCAGCTCTTGGCCGCAGCCGCAGGCTTCATCATCGTGGCCATGCTGGCTACGGGCCTGGGCCTGCTTTTCGGGTCGGCGAATGTCTATTTCCGCGACTTCGAAAACATTGTTGACATGCTGCTGATGGTCGCAACGTGGGCGTCACCGGTCATGTACGCGTGGACGATGGTGCGGGACAAGCTCGGCGAGGGCTGGTATTCGGTCTATCAGGTGAACCCCATCACCATCGGCGTCGAGGCTTTCCACTACGCCTTCTGGCTGCCGACCACTGACGGGTCGGCGCCGATCCCGCCGAACCTGCTCTCGCTGTGGCTTCCGGTCGGACTAGTCGTGTCCTTTGCTCTGCTGTTCGTGGGCCAGTGGACGTTCCGTAGGCTTGAGGGCCGATTCGCGCAGGAGCTCTAGCATGCCGGTGGCAATCGAAGTAAAGAAAATCAACAAGCAGTTCGTGCTGCGTCACACCCGTTCCCTCAAGGAGACCATTGTCTGGCTCTTCACGGGTCGCAAGGGCGATCTGTCGAAGAAGTTCCACGCCCTGCACGACGTCGACCTCGAGGTCCAGCAGGGTGAAACCGTGGCTCTGCTGGGCCTCAACGGCTCGGGAAAGTCCACTCTGCTCAAGCACATCTCCGGCGTGATGTTGCCGGACACGGGGTCGGTGCGGACCCGGGGCAAGGTTGCGGGACTCATCGAGGTGGGGGCGGGCTTCCACCATGATCTGTCCGGACGGGACAACGTGTACCTGAACGGCGCGATTCTCGGGATGACCGAGGCGCAAATCGACGAGCAGTTCGATTCCATCGTCGACTTCGCTGAAATTGGCGAGTTTATCGATACTGAGGTGCGGTTCTACTCATCCGGTATGTACCTGCGCCTGGCGTTCTCGGTGGCAGTCCACACCGACCCGGAGGTATTCCTCGTCGACGAGATCCTCGCCGTCGGCGACGAGCCTTTCCAGCGCAAGTGCCTGGACAAAATCAAGGAACTGTCCGCTGCCGGGAAGACCCTCGTGGTGGTAAGCCACGACCTCGAACTGGTTTCCCGGATCTGTGACAGGGGAGTGGTGCTGCAGCACGGCAACGTGGTGTTCGACGGTCCGATTCACGAGGCTGTCGCCCGGCTTCGGACGGAAAGCTCGCGCTGATCCACGTGCCCATCGCCCTCTGATCACTGGGCTGAATCTAACGAAGATGGTCGGTGCGCGCCGTGTGCGGTGCGCACCGACCATCAGTGTTTAGCGGCACTTCCTAAATCACTACTTTATCGCCGCCCCACCGGCGGGTGTCCAAGAGATTGTTCCGCCTTGGAACCTTTGAATCAAACCGTCTGCCGACGTGTACTCGTCTGACGTTGGGTAGCCCAGACGGCCAGATTCAAATCCCTGTGCTGCCCACGCCGCCCGGATGGGACCGGACGTGGCGTGGGCACCGGTAGCGGAAGTCCAGTAAATCGACCCTCCCTGGTAAGCCTGCGCACGTCCCCCGTTGGGATAGTTCATCTCGTCGCTCACAGGGTAGCCAAGCTTTCCGCCCTCATACCCTAACGCTGCCCATGCTGACCGAATCGGTCCGGCCGTTGCATGGGCCCCGCCGGTTGCGGTCCAATAGATGGATCCACCTTGGAAGGCTTGGGCGGAACCCCCGAGAGGGTAGCTCATTTCGTCGCTGGTGGGGTAGCCGAGCGTACCGGTTTCGAAGCCGAGCGCTGCCCACGCCGTACGGATCGGACCGCTGGTGGCGTGAGCGCCGGTGGCGGACGTCCAGTAGATCGCACCGCCCTGGAAGGCCTGGGCGACACCCCCATTGCTGTAATTCATCTCGTCCGTCGTGGGGTATCCGAGCTTGCCGCCCTCGAAGCCGAGCGAGGCCCATGCCGAGCGGATCGGACCACTGGTCGCGTGCGCTCCCGTAGCGGACGTCCAATAGATGGAACCGCCCTGGAAAGCCTGCGCGAGACTACCGTTGGGGTAGCTCAGCTCGTCGGTTGTGGGATATCCCAGTTTGCCGTTTTCATAGCCGAGCGCGCCCCACGCCGTCCGGAGCTTTCCGGCGCTGGCATGGGCACCGGTCGTAGGCGTCCAGTAGATGGCTCCGCCCTGGAATCCCTGCGAGACGCCACCGTTCACCGAGGCAGTTTCGTCCGTGGTGGGGTACCCGAGCTTGCCGGTTTCAAACCCTTGCGCCGCCCACGCAGCCCGGACCGGTCCGGCGGTTGCGTGTGCACCCGTTCCCGCCGTCCAGTAGATCGTGCCGCCCTGGAAGGCCTGAGCGAGTCCGCCGTTGGCGTAGCTAAGGACATCGGTAGTGGGGTAGCCCAGCTTGCCACTCTCGAACCCAAGGGCTCCCCATGCCGTCCTGATGTCCCCGGAGGTGGCGTGCGCCCCGGTGGCGGCGGTCCAGTAGATCGCGCCGCCCTGGAAACCCTGGGCGAGTCCGCCGTTGGCGTAGCTGAGAACATCGGTGGTGGGGTAGCCCAGCGGGCCGCTCTCGAATCCTTGCGCGCCCCAGGCAGACCTGATCGGACCGAACGTGGCCCTGGCGCCGGTGCCGGATGTCCAGTAGACGGCGCCCCCCTGGAAGCCTTGCGCCAGTCCGCCGTTGGCATAAGTCAGTTGATCGGACACCGGGTAGCCCAGCGGGCCGCTTTCGAAGCCGGTAGCCGCCCACGCGGTGCGGATGGCACCGTCAGTGGTATGAGCACCACCACCGGACGTCCAGTAGACAGAGACCCCTTGAAACACCTGGGCGAGACCGCCGTTGGGGTAGGGCAGCGCGTCGGTCACCGGGTAGCCGAGGCTGCCGGTTTCGAAGCCCCGCGAGGCCCAGAGCGCCCGGATCGAGCCGGTGGTCGTGTGGGCTCCGGTTCCCGGAGTCCAGTGGATGGCGCCGAGCTGGTATGCCAGGTAACCGCCGCCCCCCGTCAGGCCATACGTCTCCCCGGACAGGGAAGCACCGAATCCGCCGTTCAGTTGGAAGCCCTTGAGCGCCAGGGGCGTTGGGATGTAAAGGAGGCGGTTGGGGGTGCCGGGGGACGCCGAGTTGACCGCCCCGACTGTTGCATTCGAGATGATGGCCGCGCTGACCTGGGCCGGGGTCATGGAAGGGTTCTGTGACAGCAACACCGCAACGGCTCCGGCGACGTGCGGCGTCGCCATCGACGTGCCCGACTTGATGGCCTCAGCGGTATCGGATGCGTTGCCGGCCGATGTGATGCTGACGCCCGGTGCATAGAGGTCCACGCAGCTGCCCGAGTTAGACCAGGAAGGCTGGGTGTCGGTCTTGTCCGTCGCGGCAACCGTGAGGGCGGCAGGCACCCTTGCAGGAGAACCGGTGCAGGCGTCGACGCCGTAGTTGCCGGCGGCGGCGACGACGGTGATGCCGTCGTCGATGGCACCCTGGACGGCGGCGTCGAAGGCGGGGTCGGTGAAGCCGGCCATGCTCATGTTGATCACGGCAGGCTGCCCGGGCTGGTGGTCGGCTGTGACCCAGTCCAGCCCGGCAATGACGTCAGAGGTGTAGCCGGATCCGTCGCAGTACAGAACCCGCACCGGGACGATCGTGGCTGACTTAGCCATGCCGTATTTCGTGCCGGCGAGAGTTCCCGCCACGTGGGTACCGTGGCCATTGCAGTCAGTCACGCCCCCGCCGTCGTTGATGGCGGTGAAGCCCGTCGCCACCCGACCGGTGAAATCGATATGGGTGGTCCGGACGCCGGTGTCGACAATGTAGGCCTTGACGCCGGATCCGCTGGACAGCGGCTGGTAATAGGTGTTCAGCGGAAGGGAACGCTGGTCCGAACGGTCCAGGCCCCATGGCGAATAGTCCTGGCTGATGGATACCCGCTGATCCAACTGGACGGCGGAGACCCCGGGGGTCTGCTTGAGTTGTTCAACTTCCGCGGGGGTAGCGGTGACGGTGGCACCCTTGATGGCGTGGGAAAAGGTCTTCTCGACCCCTACGCCTTTTGACTTCAGTGAGTCGGCTTTGGACTTCACGTCGGTTCCGGCCGCATACCTCACGATGTACCGCGCTGTTTCCCTGCCGCCGCCGCTGCGGGGGCGGCCGGCGCGGAGGTGGCTGCCGGTGCGGGTGCAGGTTCCGTGACTTGCTCGTTTGGAACCGGCGCCGCCGGAGTGACTGGGGGAGCGCTGGGCGAGCTAGGCCCGGGAGGAACGGCTGAGGGCGTCGTCGGTACGGCCTTGGAAGTCGGCGTCGGTGACGTCGTGCCGGCAGGCTGTGCCGAGGTTGTCGCTGGTGGAGTCGCTGGGGAAGTGGGTGTAGCCGGTACAGCGACGGCGGGGGAGGCGCCCAGAATCATCAGGCCGCTCATGGCGGCAGCCAGCAGTAAATTCCGGGAAGTGGGGGCGTGAAAAGGCATGACAAATCTTCCAGTGGTGGTACAGCCGGGGAATGGACCGGGAAAGCCGCGCTGTCAACGGGCGCGCGGCTTCAGTATCCGCTTTGAAGATACACCAGCAGCCGCAATTTCCCGGCCGGCCGGAAGAATGCCACGCTAAACCTTTGGGGAATGAAAAGCGGGCGCCCGGATTGCGTGGAAAAAATGCGGAAAAAATGCGCGAAGGTGGCTACTGGCCGCAGCTTGTGACCTTATAAAGCTTGGCCTCGCCTTCGTGGTCCACCAAGGAAAATTCGGGGTTTGTATCCATGCCGACCAGGCCGGGCATCGTGTGGACGGCACCGTGTATTTCGCGGGTTCCGAAATCCAAGACGTAGTAGGTCTTCATTTTCCTGACAATGTCGCAAATCTTGGGATCCGTCCCGGCTTGATTCAAGCGGTTGAGGATCGCGCTCGTATCGGCGCCGAATTCGCTGAAGATATGCGGGGTCAAGGACTTGCGGTCGGCGATCGCATAGACCATGGACGCCCCGGTCCAGGGGCTGGAAACCACCACGATGTCGGCGGGGATTTCCTGTCCGGCGCGGACCAAGAGTTTCATCTCGTTACTGTCGACCAGACGCGAAGCAGGCGTCAGCGCGTAACTGCCTGCCGCCGAGGCGACTGCCGCGGAGACTGTTCCGCCTTGGGTAAGGAGGAGGACGCCTGCGAAGGCTACGAGGGCGGCGGCCGCGGACGCGGCTTTGCTGCGGGATGCGGACACCCTCAGAGCGCGGACGCGGTCGCCCGCAGCCCCGATCCGGTTCCATACGGTAGGAATAACGTCGTCCGCGAGCCACAGAACGCCGAGGGCCGCCACGGGGAGCGCAGCGACCGGCAACAGTGCCGCGAGCCGGAAGGGATCGTTGTACCAGACTCCCGTGAACCAGGTTCGGAAGGGGCCGAAGGGGTAGCCGGACACGACGATGAACATGATGCAGGAAATGGCAAACATGGCCAACAACCACAACTGGCGGCGGTGCCTGAGCATGGCCCAGATCCCGGCGAGCGTGGCGGCGAAGATAAACCACGGGATGGGTCGGCCCTGCGGGGCGCTGGTGAGTGCTTGGCCGAATGCCTGGGCCAGGCCCTGGATCGGTTGCCACGTGGACTGTGCCTCGTCCGGACGCACCAGCTTCCATGCGACGAGGAGCACGGCCGTGTAGGCGGCAAACCCGAGTGCCACCGCAACTGTCGACCTGGCCGTACCCCAGCGTCCGCGCCAGCGCCGCACCAGCGCCAAACCGGCGGCCGCTACCGCAGGCAGGGTCCAGGCCAGCAACGCCATCAGAGTGCTCGGATGGGCCAGCGCTACGCCGGGAACCGCACCCACGGCGAGAAGCCAGGCGGTGAGGGTAGGTACTTCGAGACCCTTGGCCGCGCGGAGCGCCATGGCCGCAAAGCCGATGGCTGCGGGCAACAGGGCAATGGAGAGCAGGTTGGGGTAGAGGACACCGAAGTCGAGCATCAGATAAGGGAAGGAACTGAAGCCGGCGCTCATGGCTGCGGCGGTGACTACCACGATTCGCCGGTGGCCGAAGAGGGAAGTGGCGAGCAGGAGGCACGAAAGAGGCCACACAAGGCCCGAGATAGCCACGTTGGTCGCGTTGACGGCGGCGGGAACAGTGCTGCCGGTCAGCTGTTGCGTGAGAGACGCTACATCGTGCCAGGCGGCCGGATAGAAACCGCCCATCCCCGTGGACGAGGTGAAGCCGCTTACGCGAAGCGATGATGCGTTGCCGGTGTCCACGATGTAACGCACGGCGTTCAAGTGGAAGACGTTGTCAAAGGTTTGGGAGATGTTGTCGACGCCGCCAAAGATGTGCGCCAGACGCCAGAAGAGAAGCAGGAACACCACTCCGACGGCGAGCCATCCAACGATAATCTCCGTGCCGGAGCCGTTCCTCTTCCACCGCTCACGACGTCGCACGTTAGACCGTTGCCGCGGTAGAGCCCCGGCGGTTTCCACGCCCTGGCTGGTGACCGTTCGCGGAAACAAGCGGCGCAACAGGAACAGGGCGGCCGCCAGGACCACGGCCACCGCTGTCACAACAAGCATGCCCCACGGCAGCCCGACGAATCCGGTCAGCACGGCGGTGACGGAAATGACAGACACACTCACGGGAGCGGCTGCTCCGGCGAGTGTCCAGCCGCGTGCACCGGCCGCCCAGGACACAAGGAGGCCGGGGACGGCCAGCACGGCGATCGCGGCGCAAACAAGGGGAGCCAATTCGGCGTAAATCACGGGCATACCGCATCGCAAGGGAACATCAGTGGTCTTTCGGGCGAAGTTTAGAGAAGTGAACGGTAAATCGAGAGAAGTCTCTTCTCCATGATTTCCCAGCTGAAGGTGGTCTGGAACAGGCTGCGGGCCCGGAGGTGGATCTCTTCAAGCTCATCGGAGTCGGCGAAGAGTCTGTCCGCGGCCAGTTCAAAAGAGCCGGCGGAGTAATCACACACAAGTCCGACGCGGTGTTCGCTGACCAGTTGGTCCACGCCGGTCTCGGCCGCGACGATGATCGGTAGGCCGAGCATAAGGGCCTCGTAGAACTTGTTCGGTGAGGAGTACTTGTGATTCGGGACCGCCGGGTCATAGACCGCCAGCAGGCAGTCAGCCGCCGCCTCCAACCGAAGCGTCTCTGCGTAGGGCAGCCGGCCGTGGAACGTGATGTTGTCATTGTCGGCTGCGAATCGACGGGCCGTGGCCTCGAGAGCACCGAAACCGCCGATATCCAGATGCCAGTCCGGGCGCCTGGAGAAGAGTTCCAGCAACTCCGCCAGCAGCCGGCCTTCGCTGAGAATGCCAACGTAGACGAACCGCTTGCGCGGGTCGTCGGGACGCACTGCGTTGACGACGGTCGCGGGAGGGCTGTTGTGAATGACAACCAGCTTCTTGGGCCGGGCTTTGGACAGTTGCGATTCGCGGTTTTCGCCGACAATGATGACCACGTCCGCGCGGTTGATGACAAACGTGTCGATGCGTTCGATCAAAGGTGCCACGGCGCGTGGCACCGAGAAGGAATCGACGAAGTAGTCGTAAATGTCGTAGACCAGCGGCACGCGGAGAAGCCGGGCCATGACAAGTCCGCTCAGCGCCGTACCGAGATCGCTTGCGTGGATGGCCGTGATGCCCTTGCGGTGGCGCCAAAGTTGCCGGATGAGGAAGAACTGGAACAACGCCATGCCGAGCAGTGTGCCGACGCTGGCTCCGTATCCAGACCTGATGCCTGCACGCAGGATTCTGGCCGAGCCGTTTTCGAAGGTCAGGACCTCGTCGCGGGCCAGATCACCGCCGCGGTCCCACCCGAGGATGAGGATGTCCTTGTGCTCCTTGAGGACGCTGTTGACTTCCTTCTCCACCCGGGGATCGGGTGCAACGTGCGTGGCGCGGAGGAAAGCGATCGTCATCCGTTCGTCCCGGCCTCGGCCAGGGGCGCGGAGGGGTCAAAGTCCGGCAGCCGCTCGCCAAGGCCGAACATCGCCTGAAGCGCGGCAACGGTACGCGCCGCCGCCTGGCCATCGCCGTAGGGATTGACGGCGCGGGCCATGGCGTCGTAGTGCTCCTGGTCGTGCAACAGCGTAGAAACCTCGGCGACCACACGGTCCTCATCGGTGCCGATCAGCAGGACGGTCCCGGCATGAACCGCCTCGGGACGTTCGGTGTTCTCGCGCATGACGAGAACCGGCTTGCCGAGGCTGGGTGCTTCCTCCTGGACTCCGCCGGAGTCCGTGAGAACGACGTCGGCCAGCGAAAGCATGCGGGTGAATTCGCCGTATGCGAGAGGCTCGGTGACGACGACGTTCGGGTGGTGCTCGATGAAGGGGAGGACGGCCTCCCGGACCACGGGATTCTTGTGGGCCGGGAGCACGATCGTCAGGTCCGGCTCGGCCTCGGCGATGCGCGCAAGCGCCCGGCCGACCCCCGCATGGCCTCGCCCTGGTTTTCGCGGCGGTGCGTCGTGACCAGAAGGATACGCCGGCCGGATTCGGCAAGTTCCTGAAGCGCCGGATCCGTGAACGGGACCTGTTTGCTGACAGTGGCCAGCAGGGCGTCGATCACGGTGTTTCCGGTGACTACAATGTCCCGGGCCGGGATTCCCTCGGCCAGCAGATTGCTGCGGCTCTCCGATGTCGGCGCAAGGTGCAGGGCCGTGATCTGTGAGGTAATTTTACGGTTGGCCTCTTCGGGGAAAGGCGAATACAGATTGCCGCTGCGCAGTCCCGCCTCGACATGGACGACCGGGATGCCGTGGTAGAAGGCGGCAATGGCCCCGGCGGTCGACGTGGTGGTGTCCCCCTGGACGATGACGGCGTCCGGTTTCTTTTCAGCGAAGAGCTTGTCCAAGCCCTCGATGGTGCGGGTCATGATGCCGGTCAGGGTCTGCCGGGGCTGGATGATGTTCAGGTCGTGATCCGGGACGATATTGAACAGTTCGTTGACCTGGTCGAGCATGTGGCGGTGCTGCCCGGTGACGGTGACGACGCAGTCGAAATCCGGTGAGTCCTGGAGCGCCGAGACGATCGGAGCCATTTTGATGGCCTCCGGACGGGTGCCGTAAATCGGCATGAGCGTACGCATCAAAACTCCCTAGGGTGATCACAGTGAAACTCTGGCCACTTTATCAAAGCCGGTGCCTAGGCCCGCCCGGCGGCGCCCACCACGGCACCGTGCTGGCGGAGCAGGAATGCGGGCCACACTAACGCGGCAGCCGCATTGGCGGCGACAAAGCCCCAGATCGCTCCGTCCAATCCGGTGAGGAACAGCCCGGTAAAGGGGAACAGGATGTGCATGGCCGTCTGGATGGCCCGGCCCCTAACGAGGCTGCCGTGGGCAAGAATTCCGCGCGAGACGATGTAGTAAAAATGGCCAAGGAACCCCACCGCGACGTAAACGGTGCAGGCCACCGCGTAGTGAGCCAACGTGGCCAGCGCACCGGCGACGAAGTGGAGGTGCGGCAGAACCAACCCCAGGACGGCGAAGCACGCCGCGGACATCAGCGCCGCGACGCCGAGCACCACAGCGAGGACCTTGCGGCTCAGCAGAACCGACGGCGGCATCTGGGAGATGTTCGGTCGGATCGGGTCCAGCGTCAGTTGGATGGGCATGGCGACACTCGAGATGCTCCGGTAGGCGCCGAAATTGGCTGTGCCGAGGAAGGGCGCCATGGCCAGGGGCGCGCCGATGGATCCCGCGTCCATCAGCAGGGATTCCCCCAGCAGCGGGACGATGCGGGCACGCCGCTGGCGCACCCACGAGACGAGGCCCGTTCCGCGGCCGGGTCGGGGCAGGGGAAACAACAGGGCTGAGGCCAGGCTTGCCAGGGCCCACCCCGTCAGGACACCGGCCAGTGGCGGCAAATGCATGACCAGGGTGGCGGCCACGGCCAGCACAAACACCGCCACTCCGGCCGTGTCGGAGGCAAGGACAGCCTGCGGGCCCTTGCTGGCAGAGTGGAAAAACCTGGCGCCGAGACGGTAGATGTTGGCTCCGACACCGGCGCCGGCGGCGACCGCATTCATCCAGTTGCCCAGCACGAACCCGGTCACGGCCACGGTGACAAGTGCGGCCGCGGCCGCGCCGGTCAGGAGGGCCCCTGAATAGCTGTCCCACTCCCGCCTTCCCGTGCCTTCGGAGCGCCCGCGGGCCCAGGTATCGCACACGGCTGACAGCGTCATCGACCAGCCGAGCGCGAAAATGAGGTAGGGCACTGAGAACGCCCCGTAATCCACCGTTGAGAACAACAGGAGGGCCGAGATCGGCACCATAGCGCTGCCGGCGGCACCGAGCACAGAGGAGCCAACGAAGTGGAGCCTGCTCATGGTCAGGACACCCGCACGCTATTGACGACTGCCAGATACTCGGCCGCCCGCTGTTTCCAGTCAAAGGATGCAATGAGCGACGGCGACGGGGCGGAGACGGGGGACAGCAGGGCGGCCTCGGCGTGGGCCAGCCATGCGTCGGCGTCTGCCGCGTCAGCCAAACGCACGTCGGCGCCCGCGTCCAGCAAGTAGCGTGCCGCGCCCACGGGGTGCTCACGACGGCGGCTCCCGCGGCCACCGCCTCGAGCAATGTGGTTTGGAAGCCTTCTGACAGCACCGTCGGGTTCAGGAAGACACTTCCCTGGAGGAGTTCGGCGATCCGGCCGGCCGGCTGTTGCCCATGGATTACTACCCGTTCGCCCAGGGGCGAGGCGGCGGCGCGGGCGGACAGGGTATCCCGGTCGATGCCGTCACCCACAATGTGCAGCTCCACGTCGGGATGATTGGCGGCAAGCCTCTCCGCAGTGGACAGGGCAAGTTCCCAGCCTTTTCCGGGAACCACCCGACCGACGTACACGAGGTGCGTTCGGCTTCCCGCTGTCACCGCAGGCGGGGTGAACGCCGTCGTATCAATCGCATTGTGAAAAACTTCGCCGTCAACGCCCGAGAGAGCCTTGACGAACCCTTTGGCGCCGTCGGAGATGCAGAGGACCCGGGTGGCACCGCGAAGCACCATCCTGCCCAAAGTGCGGTCCTCGGCAGCGCTGGCGACGGCGACGAGCGGGGAGACACCTTTAACTGCGGCGGAACCGTGTTCGGTATGGATGGCCGGGACTCGAAGCCCGCGGGCAAGCCGGACCCCGATCAATGACATGGGAAAGAACCTGGTGTGGGTCGAGACGGCCGTCACCGGGCTCGACCCCAGGAGCCTGCGGATTGTGCGGGTGGTTCCTGGCCACGGCCACGCCAGAACGCCTCCCACGGCCGGGGAACAGCGCAGGCGCACGATCCGCGGGTTGGCGTCCAGTTCCGACGGTGTTTCATTATCGAGACAGAAGATCGTGACGCGCGCACCCAGGATTGCCAGCTGCTTGGCCAACGCGGCCACATGGAACTCGACGCCGCCCACGCTCGGCAAATAGTTGTTGACCACGAACGCGATGTGGTGGGCCGAGGCCGGGACCGGAGAAACAGGGACGGTCAAAGTGGTTGCGAGCTTTCTCTCGGGGCTGCACACCTCGCCGGCCCCGCAATGGCGACGGCCCGATGCGCCGGGTCACAGTGCAGACCACTATACCGGCAGCCCCTGACGGCCCGGGCGGACGACCGACGGGCTTATGGAATACTGGATTCTTGTGAGTCGCACATGGTTCGTTATTCCGATGTACAACGAGGCTACCGTCGTAGGCGGGGTCGTAGCGGATCTCCGGAAGGAGTTTCCCAACGTTGTCTGTGTTGACGACGGTAGCTCCGACGGCTCCCAGGACATTGCGCGGGCCGCAGGCGCCGTCGTCGTCCAGCACCCCATTAACCTGGGCCAGGGTGCTGCCCTGCAGACCGGATTCGAATACGCGCTTCAGGACCCGGAGCTCGATTGCATCGTGACCTTTGACGCCGACGGCCAGCACCGGATCGAGGACGCCAAGGCCATGGTGGAGCGGATCCGGGCGGGCGAGGCAGATATTGTCCTCGGTTCCCGCTTCCTTGATAAGAGGACGAAACTGTCTCCGGCCAAGCGCGTGGTGCTCAAGACGGCGGCGATCCAGTCGCGCCTCGCGACCGGACTCGACCTCACGGATGCCCACAACGGGCTGCGGGCTATCAGCCCTACGGTGGCCGCCAAAATCCACCTCACCCAAAACCGCATGGCGCACGCCTCCGAACTGGTTCATCAGCTGGCAAAGCTGCAGCCGCGGTACGTGGAGCATCCGGTGGAAATCATTTACACCGACTACTCGAAGGCGAAGGGGCAGTCGCTCCTGAATGCCGTGAACATCGTCTTCGAACTCTTCTTCAAGTAGCAAAGGCCCGCCCAGATGCTGATTTTCGTTCAAATCGCGCTCGTCCTGGCCGTCATCATCGTCTCGGTGGCGTTGATGCGGGGAGGTTCCAACGCCCGCCACCTGGCCATCCGCAGGATGATGCTCATTGTCTTCGCCATCGTGGCGGTGCTGTCCATCTTCTTCCCGGGGATGCTGTCCACCGTGGCGAACTTCTTCGGCGTGGGCCGTGGAACGGACCTGGTGCTCTACGGAACCATCGTTTCCGTGCTGGTCTTCATGTCCACCACCTACCAGCGTTTCCGTCACATGGAGATTTCGACGACGAAGCTCGCGCGGCGCATCGCGATCGATGAGGTGCCCAAGCCCGAGGTCGCTGCCCAGGCCGAGGTTCGCTAGCCCCCTAGAAAAGCCCCGCAGCGGCAGCCCTTCCACGGGTGCCGCTGCGGGGCTTTTCTGTGGGGCGCGCCCGATCCCGGCGGAGATTTAGGGTCGCGGCAGGGTGTGCGACAGAGGGTGTCGACGGGATCGGTGCCTGCATAGCACGAGGGCCGGGCCTATGAACCGGTCGTGGTTCGTAGGCCCGGCCCCTCTCAGCCGGATGCCGGTCGTGCCGCCTAGGGGTTCTTCACGATGGCGATTCCCGCAGTGGAACTCCACCGGATGGTCCCGTTGACAAAACCCTGGGTGCAGCTCGTAGTCCCGGAGCACTGTTCGCTGCTCTTGGGCACGCCCAGGGAGCCCGTGATGCCCCCTTGGCCCAGCCACGCCCGGCCAATGTCGCGGGTGGTGTTGACCGTCTGAAGCCCTGTGGGGGAGGACCAGGTGACGTAGCCGGAGAGGAACCGCTGGTAGCAGACACTGGTGTTGCACTGTTCAGCACTGGCCGGGTAGGAAAGCGGGCTGGCTGCGCCGCCGAGGGACTCGTAGTAACCCCCGATCGTGGCAGTGGACGCGTTCGTCCACACCGGCTGGATTCCACCGGCGCTGCTCCAGTACACCTTGCCGTACTGGAATTTCTGGACGCACGCACCGTTTTGGCATGTTTCCGCACTGAGCGGGAAGCCGTACTTGCCGCCCGTTCCCCCCAGGTTCAGGGTGTAGTAGGCGCCAATCGTGGAGTTATCGTTGCTGTAGAAGAGCGGTTGAATGCCGCCCGCACTGCTCCAGACGATGGTGCCGAACTGGAAACGCTGCTGGCAGGAGGTGCTGCCGCATGTCTCCGGGCCGATGGGGAAGCCGTACCGGCTGGTGCTGGCCCCCGAGGTCACCCAGAGGCCCCCGATGGTGGAGTTGTCTCCGTTGGTGAACACGGGCTGGACGCCGCCGGCTGAGCTCCACACGACGCGGCCCCGCTGGAAGAGCTGTTCGCAGTAGGTGGAGTAGCACTTCTCGGCGGACGTGGGGAACCCGTACTTGCTATTGATGCCGCCGAGTTTGACCCAGGCCCCGCCCACGGTCGAGTTGTCCCCGTTCGTGAAGACGGGCTGTATTCCGGCTCCCGCGGTCCAGTAAATCGAGCCGTACTGGAAATACTGGGCGCAGTAGTTGGCGCCGCAGGTTTCGGCTGTGGTGGGCAGGCCATATTTGCTATTGGGTCCGCCAAGCTGCTTCCAGTAAGCGCCGATGGTCGAGTTGTCAGTGCCCGAGTAGATCGACTGCACTCCGGTCGAGGATGACCAGTATAGGTCTCCGGTTTCGTAGTTTTGGACGCAGAATGCCGAGGTGCAAGCCTCGTTAGCCACCGGCAGGCCAAATTCGCCGGCGGCCGCGCCGGAACTCCGCCAGGCCGAACCAATGCCCCCGCTGGTGGCGACCGACAGGACACCTCGCTGAGGGGTCCAGTAGGCCATTCTTCGCTCGAAGACCTCGAGGCAGAGCGACGAACTGCAGCTCTCGAGGCTGGTGGCGCGGCCCCAGCTTCCATTCGCACCGCCGGCGGCCATCCAGGCCTGGCCGATGGCACCGTTGGTGTTGACCGTAACTCCGGTGGCGAAGGACTGCAGTTGAGCCAGCGTTCCGCGCCAGACGTTGGAGTCGCCGGCGAACGGGCCCGTGCTACTGTACTGCCAAATATCCTGGCCGATCCAGCCGTTCGGCAGTGTTCCCGGCTGCTGCGTGCCATAAGCGGCGATGTGGAGCGGGTTCCCGGAGAATCCGCCGTTATTGTCGGCACAGGTGCGCCACCAGTCTGTGGTGGTGTAGATGGCCGGTAGTCGCTTCGTCAGCGAGTAGACCGTATCGGAAAACTCACGGACCCAGGAGACGATCTGGTCCGGCGTGCGATCATAGCAGGTGTTTCCGAAGTAGGACCCGACATAGGGGTTGTACTCGATGTCCAGAAGCGGGGGAGGGTCATCCCGTCCCCGACCATACGCCGCCGTTGGCGACGAAATAGCGTGCCTGGTCGGCGGCCGTACCGGCGTCGGGGTGGGGGATGGCGAAGTGGTAGGAACCCCTGACCAGGCCCGCGTTGAATGAGTTGTTGAACTGCGACTTGAAGGCGGGATTCAGGTAGTAGTTGCCTTCGCTGGCTTTGACGTACGCAAACTTTGCACCCTTTCCGACTTCAGCGCCCCAGTCGACGCCAGCCTGGTAGTTGCTGACATCCAGACCCTGGACGCCCGGGGGCATCCATGTCGCGGCGGCCGAGCCGTCCGCGGAGGCGACACCCGGGGCCGTGGACTTTCCCTCATGTTTCCGGACGCCATCGCCCATGCTGGCCCCGTTCGGGCCGATCGTGGAGAGGAAATCGCTTCTGAGCATGGCCGGCTTGGCGGCCGGGGTCTGGAGTGGCGGGCACCGACTGGACTGCCGGGGCGGCCGTGGCGGTGCCGGCGGCACCAGTGGACAGGAGCAGTACGGCGGCCAGGGCCGCGACCCCCCGGTGCAGGCTACGCCGACCGTCGGGAACCGGGAAAGGGATCAGGGCTCGACTCATTTTAGTTCTCCTGGAGGAAGTGGGCTTCCCGTCTCACCGCCTCCGCTGACGCTGGAGTTCGGTGCGCATAAGGGCCGACGACTCACGCCGGGTGCCTCCGCATGATGGACACAAGGTAACACCCGTGGGGCGGACGTTACTACAGAGGCCTATGGTACGCGTGTTAGCTGTGTTGAAAGGGAAGTCAGCCGCAGATTCCTGCAAGGAAAAGTGAGTCGTGGGCAGGGTTAGCGCAGCGCTGCCGCAATGGGCGCTGCGAGTGCCCTCGCGGCAGGAGTCGTCACATGGTTTCCGTCGCGGGACATGAGGACGCTCCGGTAGACGGCGGGGCAGGAGTCCGTGGCACAGAGCAGGTCGACGGTGTCCACGAAGCTGCCTCCCCGCGAACTCATCGCGTCCCGTTCCATGCCCTGCAGGGGAGCGCTGAAGGAGTCCGTCCGCTTGACGGCGCAGGTGTCGGGGTCGCCCAGGTGCTGGGATACGCAGGCATTGGGACTCTGCGGCCAGCTCGGGTTGTCGCCGATGATGACCGGTTTAGTTCCCTTGGGCAGTCCGTCCAGCAGAGCGGACAGCCCCGCCGACCATTCCTTGTCATAGTCCGCGCCGACGCCGGGGAAGGCACGGTAGCTGCGTTCCGCGTTGGAGATGACGACGCTCTCCGGCTTGAGTTCACGGATGCGCTCCAGCCCCCGCGCTGGAACTTGTCGCAGTTGAAGGGACCATTGATGTCGGGGTGGCCCGTGATGGGCAACTGGACGGAAGGGCAGGCCGACTTGGTGATTGTGATCAATTTGAACCCCTGGACGTCAGCGGCCTTCTTGAGCGCCGGGAACCAGTGCCCTGCGTGGGAGTCGCCAAACAGCACCACGGTCCGGGGGAGTCGGCCTTCCCGAAGACGCATCCGGTCGTGTTGTAGTCCGATCCGTTGTTGTTGCAGCCGTTCGTGAAGATTTCCGTCAGGTCCTTGTCGACGGTGTCCAGTGAGGGCGTCAGCTTGGGTTGCGTGAGCCAATGCCCTTGGGCGTCGACCACGGAGTCGGCGTAGGTGGACTGGTCGGTCCCCGCGCGGTCCGCGCCGATGGTCAGGTTGCTCGACGCCTGAGCGGTCTGCAGGGCCCGCTGTTGAAAGAAGCTCCACCCTCCGAACGCCAGCACCATTGCCGCCGTCGTGCCTAGGGCGACGACGTAGATCAGGCGCTTCCTGCCGCCTACGCCAAGCCGTTGAAAAGGCTTCTCGACGAAGGAGTAGGTCAGCGTGGCGAGCACGATGGCGACGACCGCCAGCACCGCTTTGTCGCGAAGCCGCAACTGGCCGGGCGCCAGCAATTGCGGGATGACCAGGAGGGGCCAGTGCCAAAGGTAGAGCGAGTAGGAAATATTGCCGAAGAACAGCATGGGCTTGTTGCCCAGCAGCCTCTCCGCCCCCGGCGGCATGATTCCCCCGCTGCCGGCCAGGATGATTGCCACGGTGCCCAGCACCGGGAAAACGGCCACCCAGCCGGGGAACTCCATGGCCTTCGTGATCAGCAGCACGGAGACAACGACGGCCAGTACGCCACCGGACAAGAGGATGACGCGCACTCTGCGTGCCAGCCCGGAAAGTTTTGCCGATGCCAGGTAGGCCAGCGCTCCGGCAGCCAGTTCCCACGCCCTGGTGTGCAAGAGGTAGTACGAACTCGTCGGCTGGGTGTGGGACAGGACAACGCTCAGCGCCAAGGAGACGGCGAAGACGCCGGCCAGCAGGTACCAGAGCGTCCTTCGTACGTCGCGTCCGCGACGGAATGCCAGGAAAAGCAGGATTGGCCAAACGAAGTAAAACTGCTCCTCCACCGCCAATGACCAGAAGTGCACGAAGGGTGAGGGCTCGGGGTCGGCGAAGTAGCCGGACGTCTGCATGGCGAAGTTGAAATTCGCTGCGTAGAGCGCGGCCGCAATTAGGTCTTTGACGTAGCGCCCGGCCTGGAGCGGGGTTAACAGGGTCATGACGGCAATGCCGGAGGTGATCAGCACCAGCAGATACACCGGCGCGAGCCGCTTCAGCCGGCGCGCGTAGAAAGCAGAGAAGGAAAAGGTCCCCGTCCGCTTCAGCTCACGGATGATCAGGCCGGAAATGAGGAACCCGGAAATGACAAAGAAGACGTCGACGCCGACAAATCCGCCGGGTATGAAGGGCACGCCCATGTGGTACAGCAACACCGAAACCACCGCGATGGCCCGCAGCCCTTGGATATCATTGCGCAGGGCTGTCGCTCGGGCGGCGGGCACCGGGGTGCTGATGGCAGTTCGTTGAGCCGTGATCGGCGGCATGAAGTACTTCCTGGTTCAGGGCAGTTCGGGCGCGGAACGGCCAGGGCTCCGCCGGCACCCAAACTCCGGACGTCAGATCCCATGGTAAATGTTGGCCGTTGGCCGGGCACAATCGACCGCCGCGGGGCCCGGCATGATTCCCGGGCGCGGCCACCCTAGACTGGAGCGCATGAAGGTACTGGTCACCGGCGGCGCCGGCTACATCGGATCCCACACCACGCTCTGCTTGCTCGAGGCGGGCCACGACGTCGTGGTGTTGGACAACCTGATGAACTCGAACCCCGAATCTCTGCGGCGCGTGGAGCGACTCGTGGGCAAAAAGTCGACTTCCGCGAGGTCGACCTGCTCGATGCGGCCGCCGTCGATGCCGTCTTCGCCGAGGGCGGATTCGACGCGGTCATCCACTTCGCCGGTCTGAAGGCAGTCGGGGAGTCGGTCCAGAAGCCGCTCTGGTACTACCAGAACAACGTGGTGGGCACCCTGAACCTGTTGCACAGTATGGACGCGGCCGGTGTCCGCAGGCTGGTCTTCAGCTCTTCAGCGACCGTATACGGTGCCTCGGAGGAAGTCCCGCTGATTGAGAAGGCTCCGCTGGACGCCACAAACCCCTATGGCCGTACCAAGGAACAGATCGAAGACATCCTGTCCGATCTGGGAGCGGCGGACGCGCGCTGGAGCATCGCCCTGCTCCGTTACTTCAATCCGGTCGGCGCGCACGAATCCGGCCTGATCGGTGAGGACCCCAGCGGGATTCCGAACAATTTGCTTCCCTTCGTGGCTCAGGTTGCCGTGGGCCGCCGTGAGAAGGTCATGGTGTTTGGCAACGACTACCCGACGCCGGACGGAACCGGCGTGCGGGATTACATTCACGTGATGGACCTGGCCGGCGGCCACTTGGCTGCCCTCGACTACATCAGCGGCAAAGAAGGTGTGTTCCGGTGGAACCTTGGCACCGGCCGTGGGTCCTCGGTGCTTGAGGTCATCGAGGCGTTTGGTCAGGCGGTTGGCCGTCCGGTGCCTTTCGAGTTCGCTCCCCGCCGTCCGGGCGACGCGGCGGTCAGCTACGCTGACCCCTCCGCTGCGCTGGCAGACCTGGGCTGGTCCGCACGACGTAGCCTCGCCCAAATGTGTGAGGACCACTGGCGCTGGCAAAGTAACAACCCGCACGGGTACGCGCCCCTGACCGATAGGGCTGGCGCTGCCGCCGAGTAATTTGTCCACAGGGAGTTTCGGAACCCTTGTTGGATTGCAGAGCCTCCTCTAGGTTTAACCCCAGTTGCACTGCCCCAGGGGAAGGGGCAGCGGTCATGTTGGGGGCACCGTGGAAGCTGTGCGCATCGTCGAGGACGAAGTCCGGGAACTGATCCGACGTCGCGGGCTGGATCCGCTGCGGCAGACACTCGAGGTGCGCCGTCTGGTCGATGAGGCCGTACTGGACTATGACGAGCGGGCCCTCCTGGCCCCATTGCCACCGATCGGACCTTTGGACACGGCACGCCGCTTTGTCTTCGACGCCGTCGCCGGGTTCGGCCCGCTGCAGCCCCTTCTGGATGACCCGGCGATCGAGGAAATCTGGCTTAACGCGCCGAACGAGATTTTCGTGGCCCGCAACGGCGAGTCGGAGCTGACGTCGGCCGCCCTCACCGAGCAGCAGGTCCACGATCTGGTCGAGCGCATGCTCAAAAGCTCCGGCCGCCGTCTCGACCTCTCGTCGCCCTTCGTCGATGCATCCCTCCCGGACGGATCCAGGCTGCACGTCGTCATCCCGGACGTGACCCGGCGCCACTGGGCCATCAATATCCGCAAGTTCGTCGTGAAAGCCAGCAGGCTGGAGCACCTCGTCGAGCTCGGCACCCTCACGCCGCAGGCCGCCCGGTTCCTTGGAGCGGCCGTCGCCAGCGGGCTGAACATACTCGTCTCGGGCGCTACGCAGGCAGGTAAGACAACCATGCTGAACTGTCTCGCCGCCAGCATCGGCACTCGGGAGCGCGTGGTCACGGTAGAGGAGATCTTCGAACTGAAGTTCCCTCTCCGCGACGTCGTCGGGCTCCAATGCCGGCAACCGAACCTCGAAGGCGAAGGCGAAATCCCACTTCGCCGACTGGTAAAGGAGGCGCTCCGGATGCGCCCGGACCGCCTAGTGGTCGGCGAGGTCCGGGAGGCTGAAAGCCTTGACATGCTCATCGCCCTGAATTCTGGTCTTCCCGGGATGTGCACCGTCCACGCCAACTCCGCCCACGACGCGGTCACGAAGATCTGCACCCTGCCGCTTTTGGCGGGCGAGAACATCTCCAGCGCCTTCGTCGTCCCCACCGTCGCGTCCTGCATCGACCTCGTCGTCCACTGCAGTCGCCACGCGAACGGTCGCCGGCAGGTAACCGAAATCCTCGCGCTGGGCCGCAGGGTCGAGAACGGAGTTATCGAGTCCTCCATGGTGTTCGAGCTCGACGGCGGCCAGTTGGCAGCCCGGGCGAACTCGATGCCGGCGGCCGAGAAATTCGCCCGGGCCGGATACGACGTCGCGGCACTGCTGGAGTCGCACTGATGGCGCCGCTGCTGGGGCTGCTCGGGGGAGTGGGGCTGCTGTTGATCTGGTGGTCCGCCTGGGAGCAACCGGCCAGGGCACCACGGCCTCAGAAGGTGAACCGCCTGGATGACCTGCTGCGCACCGCCGGCATCGAAAAGGTCAGCAGGGCCGGACTCTTGGCCACCTGCATCGGCGTCGGAGGTTTCGTGTCCTTGCTCTTCTTCGCCGGCACCCGGTCGTGGCCCATCTCCTGTTGCTTCGGGCTGTTCGGAGGATGGCTGCCGTTGGGCGCCGTCAGGTGGCGGGCACGAAAACGGACGGCCGTGCTCCGTGAACTGTGGCCCGACGTCGTCGACCACCTGCGGTCGGCGATCCGCGCCGGGCTGTCGCTCCCCGAGGCCCTGATCCAGCTCGGCGACAAGGGGCCCTCCGAGCTGCGTCCGCTCTTCCAGGACTTTGGCGCCGACTATCGGTCCGGTGGCCGCTTCGACCCGGCCCTGAATCGGCTTAAGGAACGGCTCGCCGACCCCGTCGCCGACCGCATCGTGGAAGCTCTGCGCCTCACCCGCGAGGTGGGTGGCTCCGATCTTGGGCGCTTGCTCGGTACCCTCGCGGACTTCCTGCGTGAGAATGCCCGTACCCGCAGCGAACTGGAGGCGCGCCAGTCCTGGACTGTCAACGCCGCCCGCCTCGCCGTCGCCGCACCCTGGATTGTGCTCGTTCTGCTCGCCAGCCGGCCCGAAGCGGTCGCCGCCTACAACACGGCTGCCGGTGCCGCCGTGCTGGTCGGAGGCCTGGTGGTCTCGCTCGTCTGTTACACACTGATGCTCCGGATCGGCGCCCTTCCTCAGGACGAACGGGTGCTCCGATGAGCGCGCTGCTGGCCTCCGCGGCGGCGTGCGGTGCCGTGCTCGGAGCCGCGCTGTGGCTGGTGCTGGTGCGGTTGCCGTTCATGCGGCCGGTCAGCTTTACCGAACGGATCGCCCCGCAGCTTCGCTCCTACAGCGTGCAATCCCGGCTCCTGCACGAGGCACCCCGGAATCTCACTCCCTTCGGACCCCTGGAACGCATCCTTCGGCCCGTCCTCGGCGACTGGATGCGGGCTCTGGGCCGGCTCAACCCTGGAACGACCGCCCTGAACCGCAGGCTGGTGCGCGCCGGGAGTGACAAGACCGCCGTCGAGTTTCGCGCGGAACAACTGCTCTGGGCCGCCGGAGGATTCGTGGGTGCGGTGGCCATAGTCCTGATCAGTGGTCTGGCCGTGCGGCTGAACCCGCTCTTCGCGGTCCTGATCGTCGTCGCCGCGGGTCTGGCCGGCTTCATGCTCCGGGACTACGCGCTCGGTGCCCGCATCAAGAAGCGTGAGGTCCGCATGATGGCGGAGTTCCCGAGCGTCGCCGAGCTGATGGCCCTGGCCGTGAGCGCCGGCGAGAGCGCCACCGGGGCGCTGGACCGGGTGTGCCGCCGCACCCAAGGGGAACTGGCCAAGGAGTTCGGCCTGGTGCTCGCGTCCACTAGGGCGGGCCAGCGCTGGTTGAAGCCCTGCAGGAATTCTCCGCCCGGACCAATCTGGCCCCGCTGGTCCGCTTCGTCGACGGACTCATCGTCGCGGTCGAGCGGGGCACACCGCTGGCGGAAATCCTCCGGGCGCAGGCCCAGGACGTCCGAGACGCCGCCAAGCGCGACCTCATGGAATCTGCAGGCAAAAAGGAGATCGGCATGATGGTTCCGCTCGTCTTCGGCGTGTTGCCCCTGACGGTCGTCTTCGCCGTTTTCCCGGGCCTGGCGGCCATCACCCTGGGCCTCTGACGGGCGAGCCCGCCCACGAATCGAAAGAACATCAAGAACATCAGCAGCACAAGAAAAAGGGGAATCACATGGCAACACAAACACATCCGGCTCGCGTCATGAACAGGCTGCTTTTCGCGCTCCTCTGGTGCGCGGGTGCGGCGCCCGTGAAGCTCCACAAGGGCAAGCGGGCTGGAGGCGACCCCCGGGAGCGGGGTGACGTCCCCGGCTGGGTGATGATCACGCTGATGTCTGCCGTCCTGGTCGCCGCCCTCCTCGCCATCGCCGGGCCAGCTCTCGAAGGGCTCTTCAATCAGGCGATGCAAAAGGTCGGGCAATAGGCGGTGATACACGCACCGGCAGGTGACCCGCCGCGGGCGCCCGACGGCGGTGGCAGGGGAACGGGGAGCCGGAACGACAGGGACGAGGACCGCGGGGCCCGGCGGATAGGACTCTCGCGCCGCCCGGCCCGGCGAAAAGCAGTGCGGTCCGTCCCGATCCGGCGCCGCGACGGCCAGTCAGCCCAGAGCCAGCACCCCGAGCGGGGTTCCGCCGTGGTCGACTTCGTGATGGTCGGCGCCCTTGCGACCGTGTTCTTCCTGGCCATCGTCCAGCTCGCGCTCGTCCTGCACGTCCAGAACACCCTGATTGACGCCGCTGCCTCCGGGGCGCGGTACGGCACGCTCGCCGACCGGGGCGCAGGCGACGCGAGGGAACGCACAGCGCACTTGATCGGCGTGGCGCTGACCTCTGACTTCGCCCGCGATGTCAGCACGGGGGAGGCCAGCTACGGTGGAATCCGCACCCTCGAGGTGACCGTCCGTGCCCCGCTGCCCGTCATCGGCCTGATCGGTCCGACCGGGATGCTGGAGGTGAAGGGCCATGCCGCCTTCCAGCCGTGAAGCCGTGGCTGTCCCGGACACTGAATCCCCGTCAGTCCCGGACCCTGACGGAGCCGGGACCAACCCGGAACAGGGGAGCGCCGTCGTCGAGTTCACCTTCCTCGCGCTGCTCCTGATGGTCCCCGTGGTGTACTTCGTCATCACGCTCGGCCAACTGCAGGGCGGGTCGTTTGCCGTGGCCGGGGCCGCGGACCAGGCGGCCAAGGTCTTCGTCGCCCAGACCGACGCCGGGGCGGGGCGTGCCGCGGCGGAACAGGCCGTCCAACTCGCGCTCGCCGACTACGGGCAGCCCGCGGGCAATGCCACCCTGGAAACCGTCTGCAGTTCCCCTGACTGCACCGCCGCCGGATCCGCCGTCACCGTGACGGTCCGGCTCACCGTCCCGCTGCCGTTCGTGCCGTTCGGCGAGGCGCTGCGGCTCGACGCCGGACACCTGAGCGCCACCGCCACCCAGATCGTCGGACGGTTCCGCTGATGGGGCCGCGGACAGGAAGTAGAAAGACGGCGCCGCAACAGCCGGAGGACGCCCGCGAGGCCGGCCAGCTGATGGTCCTGATCATCGGCTATGTCCTGATCGCCCTGCTGATCGTCACCGTGGTTGCCGCGGCCTCCAGCGTGTACCTCGAACATAAGAAGCTGCTCTCCCTCGCCGACGGCGCCTCGATCGCCGCGGCGGACAGCTTTACCCTGGGCCAGATCGACGGCAGCTCCGGTACCCCGACGGCCATCCTCAGCGGCCCGCGGGTCCGCAGCACCACCCTCGACTACCTCACCCGCGACGGCGCCTACGCCCGCTTCAACGGCCTGGCCGTCACGCCGGCGACCGGCAGCCCCGACGGGGCTACCGCCGTCGTGGTCCTCAGCGCGGCGGTGCACCCGCCGATCGTCAATTTCCTGGTCCCCGATGGCATCAGGATCGAGGCGACGTCGACGGCGCGGTCCCGGCTGACGCGCTGACTCGCAACCGGGGTAGGCTTGAAAAACCATGGCAAACATTGATTTTCCCGCTGAAATCCGCGCCCTGCGCGCCACCTACGCCTCGATCGAGAACGTCTCCAACGTCGAGGCGCTCAAGGAAGACATCGCTGAACTGAGCGAGCGCGCCGGCGAGCCGAATCTCTGGGACGATCCCTCCGCCGCGCAGGTCATCACCTCGAAGCTCTCCCACAAGCAGTCCGAACTTGAGCGCCTCAACAAGCTTGCGGCCCGCATCGATGATCTCGAGGTGCTCGTGGAGCTCGGCCAGGACGAGGGCGACGAGGATTCGATGGGGGAGGCCGCCGCGGAGCTCGAGATCCGTCCGCAAGGCGCTCGCCGACCTCGAAGTGGTCACCCTGCTCTCCGGTGAGTTCGACGAACGCGAAGCCGTGGTGACCATCCGGGCCGGCGCCGGCGGCGTGGACGCCGCGGACTTCGCCGAGATGCTGCTGCGGATGTACCTGCGCTGGGCCGAACGCCATGGCTACCCGACCACCATCATGGACACCTCCTACGCCGAAGAAGCCGGCCTGAAATCGGCCACCTTCGAGGTCAAGGCTCCCTACGCCTTCGGCACGCTCAGCGTCGAGGCGGGCACCCACCGACTGGTCCGGATCAGCCCCTTCGACAACCAGGGCCGCCGCCAGACCTCCTTCGCCGCCGTCGAGGTCATCCCGCTGATCGAATCCACCGACTCGATCGAGATCCCGGACAACGAGATCCGCGTGGACGTCTTCCGCTCCTCCGGCCCCGGCGGCCAGTCGGTCAACACCACCGACTCCGCGGTACGCCTGACCCACATCCCCACCGGCACCGTCGTGTCGATGCAGAACGAGAAGTCCCAGCTGCAAAACCGCGCCGCCGCCATGCGCGTCCTCCAGTCCCGCCTGCTGCTGCTGAAGAAGGAGCAGGAGGATGCCGAAAAGAAAGCCTTCGCCGGCGACGTCAAGGCCTCCTGGGGCGACCAGATGCGCTCCTACGTCCTCAACCCCTACCAGATGGTCAAGGACCTGCGCACCGAACACGAGGTGGGCAACACCTCGGCCGTATTCGACGGCGAGATCGACGACTTCATCGACGCCGGCATCCGCTGGCGCACCGACAACCGCAACGCGGAGAAGTAAACCCCGCGGCCCAGCGGCCCAAATTCCCGCGACACGCCACCGCCCTCCGGCCGGCGCGCCGGGGCCGGTGCGTATAGTCGGAGGGCCGGTGCCCTATTTCCCCCAAAAGAAAGCCCGCGCCCCGGCGGCAGAACTGGTCTGAAAGATGCCCGGCTCCTGCTGGGTACATAGGGTCATGATCCGCTTCGAAAATGTCACCAAGGTCTACGACCAGAAGGCGCGGCCGGCGCTGGATTCGATCAACCTTGAGATCGACCGGGGAGAGTTCGCCTTCCTCGTGGGGGCCTCTGGCTCCGGCAAGTCCACCTTCCTGCGCTTGGTCCTCAAGGAGGACCGGGCCTCCTCCGGTGCGGTCTACGTCGCCGGCCAGAACGTGGCCCGGATTTCCAGCTGGCGGGTGCCGCGGCTTCGCCGGGGGATCGGCGTCGTCTTCCAGGACTTCCGCCTGCTGCCGCAAAAGACCGTCTTCGCCAACGTCGCCTTCGCCATGCAGGTCATCGGCCGCAGCCGCAGCGTCATCCGCGAAACCGTGCCCGAGGTCCTCAAGACCGTTGGCCTCGAGGGCAAGGAAAACCGCCTCCCGCACGAACTTTCCGGCGGCGAGCAGCAGCGCGTGGCAATCGCCCGCGCCGTCGTCAACCGCCCCGGCATCCTGCTGGCCGACGAACCCACCGGCAACCTGGACCCCACCACCTCCATGGGCATCATGGGCGTCCTGGACAAGATCAACCAGAACGGCACCACCGTGGTGATGGCCACCCACGACGACGACATCGTCAACGAAATGCGCAAGCGCGTCGTCGAACTCCGCAACGGCAAGGTCATCCGCGACGAAGCCCGCGCCCTCTACACCTCGATGATCCCCACGGTGGGCCAGGCCCGCCGGGCCGCGACGCAAGCGTCCGGGACGAGGAGGAACACCGGACGGCGGCCCGGCCGGCACCACCACGGCCAAGGCCGACGACGCCGGGGAGGTCCAGCTGTGAGGCTCGCCTTCATCCTCGGGGAAATCGGCAGCGGCCTGCGCCGCAACCTCTCCATGGTGGTCTCGGTCATCCTGGTCACCTTCGTCTCGCTCACCTTCGTCGGCGCGGCCGGCATGCTCCAGCTGCAGATCAACCAGATGAAGGGCTACTGGTACGACAAGGTCCAGGTGGCGATCTTCCTCTGCAGCGACGGATCGACGGCGCCCGGCTGCGCCTCCGGCCCGGCCACCCAGGAGCAGCAGGACAACCTGCGCAAGCTCCTGCAGTCCCCGTCCGTGGCCCAGTACGTCAACGACTTCCAGTACGAATCCAAGGACGACGCGTACAAGCACTTCAAGGAGCAGTTCTCCAACTCGCCGATCGTCGACTCGGTCACCCCGGACCAGCTCCCGGCCTCCTTCCGGATCAACCTCAAGGACCCGGAGAAGTACCAGGTCATCAGCGAGAACTTCTCGTCCCAGGCCGGCGTGGAGTCCGTCATCGACCAGCGCCAGCTGCTGGAACGGCTCTTCTCGGCCATGAACGCCGCCTCGCTCGTGGCCGTCAGCATCGCCGGCGTCATGATCATCTGCGCCATCCTGCTGATCGCCACCACCATCCGGCTCTCGGCCTTCAGCCGCCGCCGGGAAACGGGCATCATGCGGCTGGTCGGCGCCTCCAAGACCGTCATCCAGCTGCCCTTCATCCTCGAGGGCGTTATTGCCGCAGTGATCGGTGCGGCCCTGGCCTCCGGCACGCTCTGGGCCGTGGCAAACTTCTTCCTCAACGGTTTCCTGTCCAAGCAGTACCCGGACACCGCCTTCATCTCCCCGGGCCAGACGCTGATCCTTGCCCCCGCCCTGATCGGGCTGGGCATCGTGCTCGCCGGAATATCATCGCTCCTGACCCTCCGCCGGTACCTCAGGGTCTAGCCGTGCGCAACGTAGAGGAACTGCCCATGACACCGAAGGCACGACGCACCGCAGCGGCCCGCAAGGCCCTCCGCCACAGCCGGCTGGTCAGCACCGCCGTCGTGCTGGCCCTCGCCGCCAGCCTCGGCGCGCCCGCGCCGCTGGCCGTGGCGGACAACCTCGAGGACCAGCAGGCCGCCCTGCGGGACCAGGCCGCCCGGGTCCAGGACTCCCTCGAATTCGTCGACGCGAAGATCTCCCAGGCCGCGGCCGACCTGGTGGTGTACCAGGGCCAGCTGCCCGGGGCCCAGCAGTCACTCCTCGAGGCCCAGGGCAGGGTGGCCGGGGCAGTCAAGGAAGTTGACGCCCTCGCCGCGCGGGTGGACCTGGCCCAGCAGAACAAGGCCAAGATCACCCAGCAGCTCCAGAACGACCAGCAGAAGATCACCGAGACCAAGAAGCTGATCGGCCAGATCGCCACCCAGGCCTACAAGTCCGGGGGCGTTCCCTCCAACCTCTCGCTCTTCTTCGGCTCGAACCAGGGCGGCAGCCTCACAGACACCATCGACCTGGCCGACCAGGCGCTGCGCAGCCAGAACTCGGCGATGGACAAGCTCACCCAGCAGAACGCCACCAACGTGAACTCCCAGGCGCGGCTGCAGGCGGTGGAGGCCGAGATCAAGGACCTCAAGTCCAAGGCCGACGCCGCGCTGGAGCGGGAAAAGGCGGCCCGGGACGAGGCCGAGGCCAAGAAGGCCCAGGTCGACAAGCTCATCGCCGACACCACCCGGATCAACGCCGAACTCCAGGCCGCCAAGCCTGGCATCCAGAACCAGCTCGCCCAGGTCAAGGCCCAGCAGGACGCCGTGGCCGCCGAAATCGCAGAGCGGGACCGCAAGCTCCGCGAGGCGTGGCTGGCCGAACAGCGCAGGATCGCCGAGGCCGCCGCGGCGGCAGCGGCCGCAGCAGCCAAGGCCCAGGGCCAGGCGCCGCCGCCCCAGGCACCTTACGTTCCGCCCGCACCGGGTCCCATCTCGGCATTCGGGCTGCGGCACCCCTTCGCGGCCAACATTCCGATCACCTCCGGCTTCGGCTGGCGGGCGACGCCGCCGGGCACCATCGACTTCTACGGCCAGGGCGGCTACATGCACACCGGCATCGACTTCGGTGCCACCTGCGGCACCCCGGTCTACGCCGCGGCAGCGGGCACCGTGTTCTCCGCCGGCTGGGGCAACGACGGCGGCGGCAACCGGGTAAAGATCTCCCACGGCGTCATCCAGGGCAACTCACTGACCACCGTCTACTACCACAACACCTCCGTGGTGGTCTCGGTCGGCCAGCAGGTCAGCCAGGGACAGCTCATCGCCTACTCCGGCACCACCGGCAACTCCACCGGCTGCCACGCCCACTTCGAGACCTGGGTCAACGGCCAGGCGGTCGACCCCATGGGCCTGCTCTAAACTGGAGTGAATTGCACCATCGATTGAGGAGTTAGCACCGTGCCCAAAGAAAGTGGCCGGAAGGCAGTGGCCACCAACCGCAAGGCCCGGCACGACTACCACATCCTGGATACCTACGAGGCAGGCATCGCGCTCATGGGTACCGAGGTCAAGTCCCTGCGCGAGGGCCACGCGTCCATGGTGGACGGGTTCTGCACCTTCTACAACGGCGAGCTCTGGATGGAAGCTATCCACATCCCCGAGTACCACCAGGGGAGCTGGACCAACCACGCCGCCCGCCGCCGTCGGAAGCTGCTCCTGCACCGCGAGGAACTGACCAAGATCGAGCACAAAGTCCGTGAGTCGGGCTTCACCATCGTGCCTTTGCAGCTCTACTTCGTGGACGGTCGGGCAAAGGTGGAGATCGGCGTCGCGCGCGGCAAGAAGGAATACGACAAGCGCCAGACCCTGCGCGAACAGCAGGACAAGCGCGAGGCCTTGCGCGTCATGCGCGAACGCAACCGCCGCTAAGGCCGGGCCGCGCCGGCCGCCGGCCGCGGGAATGATTCCGGTGGCGGCTGCGTTATCATTGAGTGTCCGTGAGGGATCCACAAGGTCCCGAACGGCGGGTTATGGACGTTTGATAACTAAACACGGGGATGATCGGTTTCGACGATGTTAGTCGCGACAGGTGAAGCGGGCCGAGGATGCAGAATTATCTCGTAAACGCTGTCTGCAAACCAATAAGTGCCGAATCAAAACGCACTGACTTCGCTCTCGCTGCCTAAGCAGTAAGACAGTCCGTCAGCCCGAGGTTGCTATTGCCCCGGATCCTGGCGTCATTTAGATAGCCACTGCTGTTTACCCCCGTCATCGGGGTAAACGGGACTCTTAGATGACTGGGCCCGGATCAGCCACCTGTTTGCAGGATGGCTGGGGCCGAGAAAATCCGACGCAAACTGCGCCCGGAGAAGCCCTGACAACACGACATCGGACGGGGGTTCAATTCCCCCCATCTCCACCAACCCAGCGAAACGGCCGGAAGCTTCTGCTTCCGGCCGTTTCGTCGTTAACGCCGCTTGAGGTGGGACACCTGGTCCGTGTGCTCATCGACGATGTGCTTGGCTTTTTCTCGGCCCGTTTTTCCTTGATGGTCTTGACCGGCTTCTTGCTCTGGTGCCGGTGCGGCGACTTATCAGGCATGGCGCACTCCCTCAACAGAAACGGGCCCGGGATGAACCCGTTCGTTCAGGCTACGCCCCGGGTACGGCCACGTCCACGACGCCGACAAACCGGGTTCCGACGCCCTCGTACTCGCTCCGGACGTGGTTGGGGGCCAGCTCCGGCAGCTCGAAGGGGAGTGCCGTTCGCAGCACACCCAGCTGAACTCGGGCCACCACTTCTTCGGCCGCGCGGCCTCCGAGTAGCCGCAGACGGTGCAGGTGAGCTGGACCCACACCGGCCGCTTGCCGGTCCGGTTGGCCTTGGACTGGCGCAGCCACGCCGGCGGGCTGTCCAGCAGTTCGGCGAGTTCGGCGTCGGAGAGCCGGGCGGGGAGGCCGTGGCGGCTGGCCATTTCCAGCGGAATATCGAGGACCTGGGCTGCTTCGCGGCGGGTAATCATCCGTCAATTTTACGCGACGGTGGAAGAAGCGGCGCCGCAGTGCCCCGGACGACGGCGGTGCAGGATACCCGCGGGCCCCCGGCGGGGCGCCCGGTGCTAGGCTCAGGGCACCGGATCAGGAAGGCACGAACCATGCCCGGCACCCCCGCCGCACCCATGACAAGCCTGCAGAAGCGCGTGCTCTACGTGGCGATCGTGGCCTCCTTCATCGCCTTCCTGGACGGCTCCGTGGTGAACCTGGCCCTGCCGGCCATCAGCCGGGAACTCGGCGGCGGACTGGTGGTCCAGCAATGGGTGGTCGACGCCTACCTGCTGACCCTCGGCGCGCTGATCCTGGTGGCAGGATCCCTCTCCGACCAGTTCGGCCGCGTCCGGGTCCTCGAATGGGGGCTGGCGGGGTTCACCGCCACGTCCATCCTGTGCGGGGTGGCGTGGAACGGCGAGTCGCTGATCATCTTCCGCGGCCTCCAGGGTGTGGCAGGTGCGCTGCTGGTGCCCAGCTCCCTGGCGCTGATCGTCACCATCTTCAGCGGCCCCGCCCAGTCCGCCGCGATCGGCAAGTGGTCCGCGTGGACCTCCGGCGCGATCGTCGCCGCCCCGCTGCTGGGCGGGATCTCCGTGGACGTCTTCACCTGGCGGGTGATCTTCTTCCTGAACATCGTTCCCGCCGCCGCCGTGTGGCCGGCGCTGCGCCGGTTGCGCGCCCAGGACCTGGAGCGGCCTCCCGGCAGCAGCATCGACGTCGCCGGCACGGTCCTCGCTGTCGTCGGCTTGGGCGGGATCGTCTATGGCTTCATCGAGCGCGGCAGCCAGGGCTGGGGCTCCCCGCAGGTGTGGCTGCCGCTGGCCGTGGGCATCGCCGGACTCGCAGCGTTCCTGGTGCACGAGGGCCGGACCCGCGCGCCAATGATGCCGCTGCGGCTCTACACGGTGCGGAACTTCGGCTGGGGTAACGCCGCCACCCTGGTCATCTACGGGGCACTGAACCTGGGCTTCTTCGTCCTGGGCCTCTACCTCCAGCAGGTGGCCGGGCTCGGCGCCACCGCCGCCGGTTTGGCGCTGCTGCCCTCCACGCTGATCCTGCTGCTGCTCTCGTCCCGGATGGGGGCGCTCTCCGGACGTTTTGGCCCCCGCTGGTTCATGACCGCCGGGCCGCTGCTCTGCGCGGCCGGCTTCCTGCTCATGCTCGGCATCGGCCTGCCCCTGGACTATGCGTGGCAGGTCCTGCCCGGCGTCGTGGTCTTCGGGATCGGCCTCGCCGTGACGGTGGCGCCGCTGACCTCGGCCATCCTCGGCGCGGTCCCGCCGGAGGAGGCCGGGATCGGCTCGGCCGTGAACAACGCCGTCGCCCGCATCGCCGGGCTGGTGACCATCGCCTTCGCCGGGCTGATCACCGGGCCGGTGATCACCACCGCGGGGTTGCACGCGACGTCGCTGGTCACCGCCGCGCTCTTCGTCGCCGGCGCCTTGGCCTCCGCCGTCGGAATCCGGAATCCGCCGCAGCCCGCGGAGGCGTCCGCCGGGACTGCAGCAGACGGGACTGCGCCAGACGGCGGGGGAGTCTCCGGGGCTAGCGGAGACTAGCGGCAGGTCAGCTGCCGGGTTCTTCCTCGTCGGTTGACTCCGGGTGCACCCACAGGGCGTCCGCGACCCCGTCGGCGAGATCGAGCTCCCGGGATCCGTCCGGTCCGGCGATCCGCACCATCAGGGGCCCGCCGAACGGCTTCCGGCCCAGCACCGCGACGGCGGCGTCCAGCTCGATCCGTTCGGTCGCCAGATAGCGCAACAGGTCCGGGTTCTCGTCGCTGATCCGCGTGATGCGGCCGCCCTGGCCGTCGGCCAATTCGCTCATCCGGACGGCCAGGGGCATCAGGACCGAGCCGTCGGCCGCGGGGATGGGATCGCCGTGAGGATCGCGGACCGGGTGGCCGAGCTTGGCGGCCATCCGGTCGATGAAAGTGTCCGAGACCGCGTGCTCCAGGGTCTCCGCCTCGTCGTGGACCTCGTCCCAGCGGTAGCCGAGCTCCTGCACCAGGAACGTCTCGATCAGGCGGTGCCGCCGGACCATGGACAGGGCCAGCCGCTCACCGTCCGCGGTAAGGGTGACGGCGCCGTAGGGCTTGTGGTCCACCAGACCCTGCTCCTTGAGCTTGCGGACCATCTCCGAAACCGAGGAGTTCGCGACGCCGAGGCGCTGGGCCAGCTGCGTGGAGGTGATCGGCTTGTCCTGCCACTCCGTGAAGGTGTAGATGACCTTGACGTAGTCCTCGATCGAGGAAGAAGGCGGGCTGGTTTTCACAGCCCCTAGCCTACCGTCCGGCCGCACCGGTGAACGTGAACCACAGCAGCGCCAGGTTCAGGGCCACCACCAGCAGCACGCTGACCACGGACGCGATCCGCAGCGGCAACCGGTCGACGAAGCCGCCCATCAGCGGGGTACTGCTGGTCAGCACCACCAGCGGGACCAGCATGAACGGGATGCCGAAGCTCAGCACCACCTGGCTGAGCACCAGCGCCCAGGTCGGGTCGAAGCCCACCGCCAGCAGCACCACGGCGGGCACCAGGGTCACGAGCCGGCGCACCATCAGCGAAATCCTGATCTTCAGGAGCCCCTCCATGATGGTTCCGCCGGCGTAGCAGCCCACCGAGGTCGAAGCCAGGCCGGAGGCGAGCAGTCCGACCGCGAAAACCACACCCACCACCGGTCCCAGGCTGGCGCTGATGGCGGCGTGGGCGCCCTCGATGCTGTCCGTGCCCTCCACCCCGCCGAGGGTCGACGCGGCCAGCAGCAGCATGCCGATGTTGACGATCCCGGCCACGGCCAGCGCCGCGATGACGTCCCAGCGGGTGGCGCGGACCAGCCGGTCCAGCGCGTGCTGCGGAACGTGCCGGTGGCGGTCCGGGCGGTGCCGGTCCCGGGAGAGCGCGGAGTGGACGTAAATGGCGTGCGGCATGACGGTTGCGCCCAGCATGCTGGCGGCCAGCAGCACGGTGTCCGGGCCGCGGAACCCGGGGACCAGTCCGGAGAGGACCCCGGACGGGTCCGGCGGGCTGATGAACAGCCCGGCCAGGAAGCCCACCGTGATGATGCCCAGCAGGCCCATGATCACCAGCTCGAAGGGCCGCTGCCGGTTCCGGCTTTGCATGGCCAGCAGCGCCATGGAGATGCCGCCGACGACGACGGCGCCCAGGGGAGGGGGAGGCCGAAGAGCAGGTAGAGGGCGACGGCGCCGCCCACCACCTCGGCCAGGTCAGTGGCGGCCGCGACGATCTCGGCCTGGACCCAGAAGGCGCGCCGCCAGCCGGGACGCAGGCGTTCCCCGAGCAATTCCGGCAGGCTGCGGCCCGTGACGATGCCGAGCTTGGCGGACTGGTACTGCACCAGGACGGCGACGACGTTGGCCACCACCAGCACCCAGACCAGCAGGTAGCCGAACTGGGCGCCGGCGGTAAGGTTGGCCGCCACATTGCCGGGGTCCACGTAGGCGATCGCGGCGACGAAGGCCGGTCCCAGCAGCCCCAGCAGGGCGCGGCGGTGCCCCTTCCTGCCACGGACCGGGCTCCGGCCGCCGGCGGCGGGATCCTGTCCGGCGAGGTGCAACATTGCAGGCTCCTGCGGCTGATGGGTCCAATGATTTCCGTATGCCTGAACAAAAAGTTAGGCATACCGAAATCATAGGCTCAGACCTTGACCACGCGCCAGCTTTGGGTGAGGTAGGGCAGGGCCAGCGTCTCGCCGGGACCGTGACCGAGGTGCTCGTACAGGTACCACTGGAGGTTGGCCAGCACCTTGGCCCGGGTGGCCTCCCCGGCCCGCAGGAAGTAGCTGCGGGACTTGGCCAGCTCCAGGATCTCCTCCGGCGTCACCGGGTCCTCCCACCGGGTCAGGTGGCTCTCCAGCCCGGTGAACTCGGGCCCGACCGGTGGGCGGAACGAGGGTTTGTGGACGTCCCCGGCGTGCATGATCCGGGACAGCCGGTGCACCCACGGTACGGAGGTGTCCAGCTGGTTCCAGATCAGCCCGAGCACCCCGTGCGGCCGCAGGATGCGGGCGGCCTCGGTGCTGGCCTGCAGCGGCTCGCACCAGTGCCAGGCCTGCGCCACCGTCACCAGGTCGAACGCCGACGCCGGGAGCCCGGTGTGTTCGGCGGTCCCCACCGTGGCCGGAACGCCCGGGAGGATTGCGCGGAGCTGGTCCAGCATGTCCGCCGATGGGTCGACGGCGGCCGTGGCCAGGCCGCGGTCCACGAGGAGGGCGGTGAACTTTCCGGTGCCCGCACCGACGTCGGCCGCGTCCCGGGCTCCGGCGGGGATCAGCCAGTCGGCGGAGTCGGCGGGATAGCCGGGCCGCACCCGGTCATAGTGTTCCCCGCCGTCCTGGAAGCTCGCTCCGAGCTCCTTCCGCCGGGTCTGATGCAGTTTGGGGCCGCCGCCTGCCACGTGAACTCTCCTTCGGCAGCTCGGGAAGATACCCGTCGAATCTACCGTAAACCGGCTATTCGGGGCCGTCGAGGGTGCAGGGGGCTGCCCCGGCGGTGCCGGGGGTGTTGGGCGCCCAGTGCGGGTAGCTGCGGGTGTCGTTCGCCGGTACCCAGCGCCCGGCATCCACCACGTAGTCCCAGCCCAGGCCGTCCCGTCGTAGCGTCCGCAGCGCGGCCAGCAGCCGCTCGGCGTCCTCGAGCCGGGAGCCGAGGCCGAAGCTGGCGCGCAGCGACCCGGCGGGAAGGCCCAGCCGCTTGAGCAGCGGATGCGCGCAGAACCGGCCGTCCCGCACGCCGATCCCGTGCTCGGCGGACAGGTACGCGGCGACGAGGCCGGCGTCGTACCCCGCGACCGAGAAGTTCACCACGCCGATGGTCCCGTGGCCGTCCCCGCGGTCGGTCTCCTCGAAGATGTGGTGCACGCTCACGCCGTCGATCTCCCGCAGGCCGTCGGCAAGGAAGGACCGGATGGCATCCTCATGGCCGTGCCAGGATGCTTCGTCCAGGGCGGCGACCGCCTGCGTGGCGCGGGCCAGGGCGGCCGCGCCGAGGACGTTGGGTGATCCCCCTCGTGCCGTGCCGGTCCGGTGGTCCAGCTGACGGCGTCCAGCCGGGCGTCGCGGACGGCGCCGCCGCCTGCCAGGTGCGGCGTTCCGGCGTCGAGCCAGTCCGGCCGCCCCACCAGGACACCCGCGCCGAACGGGGCGTAGAGCTTGTGCCCCGAGAAGGCGACGTAGTCGATGCCGTCGGCCGCGACGTCGATCCGGCGGTGCGGGGCCAGCTGCGCGGCGTCGACGACAATCCGGGCCCCGTGCTCGTGCGCCAGCGCCGCCAGCTCCCGGACGGGCAGGATCTCGCCGGTGACATTCGACGCGCCCGTGACCGCGAGCAGGCTGATGCCGCCTGCGGCCAGCTCCGCCCGGAGCCGCGCCAGCGTCCCGGCCAGGGTGGGCGCGGCGACGACGCTGCGGTGCGGAACGCCCTGCCACGGCAGCAGGTTCGCGTGGTGTTCGATGTCCAGGTACAGGACCTCGCCCAGGTGCCGGCCGCCGGCGGTGGGCAGGCACCCGGCCAGGAGGTTCAGCGAATCGGTGGTGTTCCGGGTGAAGATGACCGCGTCGTCGGGCCGGCCGCCGACGAAGTCCCGCACGATGGTCCGCGCGTTCTCGTAGACCGAGGTACTCAGCTGGGAGGCGTAGCCGGCACCGCGGTGGACGCTGGCGTAGTAGGGCAGGATCTCGTTGAGGTAGGCGGAGACCACGGACAGGGCGGGGGTCGAGGCGCCGTAGTCCAGATTGGCGTAGCGGACGTGGCCGCCCTGGATCAGCGGAGCCTGGATCTCGGCGCCGGTCACGGCGGCCAGCGGGGCGCGGGCGGCAGATACGGCCGTGGGGGTGGATGCTGGGGACGAAAAAATGGCAGTCGACATGGGACCTCGCTCGAAAAGGACCCCGCGTGCAGGGGATCCGCGCTTGCCGGGTCCGCTCCGGACCGGCCAGGTCGTCACCCGGGGCACCCCGCCGCGAAAGAGGGTTGCCGGCCAGCAAACCGGGGTTTAGCGCTGGCACTCGTGACCTGTTTCGAGCCTAGGACACAAGTGCCGCGCCCCGGAAAGGGGCGCGGCAATGTGAAGCGCTGTGTTACGCGGAACCGGCCCCCAGAAAAGGCCCTGCTCTAGAGCAGGTCGTCGAGGTTGGGGTTGAGCCGCTTGAGGACCTCGGAGTGCAGGATCGAGTTCGTGGCCAGGGCGTTGCCGCCGAACGGGCCGTCCTCGCCCTCGAGGGAGGTGAACCGGCCGCCGGCCTCAGTGACGATCGGGACCAGGGCGGCCATGTCGTAGAGGTTCAGCTCCGGTTCGCAGGCGATGTCGACGGCGCCCTCGGCCACCAGGCAGTAGGACCAGAAGTCGCCGTAGGCGCGGGTGCGCCAGACTTCCTCGGTCAGGCCCAGGAATTCGTCGAGGTTGCCGCGCTGCTTCCAGCCGCCGAGGCTGGAGTAGGAGAGGGAGGCGTCCGAGAGGTCCAAGACGTTGGAGACCCGCAGCCGGGTGGCGGCGGCCAGCGAGCGGCCCGTGTAGGCACCGGCGCCCTTGGCGGCCCACCAGCGCTTGCCGAGGGCAGGGGCGCTGACGACGCCGACCACCGGCTCGCCCTCGTCCACCAAGGCGATCAGGGTGGCCCAGACCGGGACGCCGCGCACGAAGTTCTTGGTGCCGTCGATCGGGTCGATGATCCAGCGGCGGGAGCCGTGGCCCGAGCTGCCGAATTCCTCGCCCAACACGGCATCGCGGGGGCGGGAGCGGGAAAGCTGGCCGCGGATGGCTTCCTCGGCGGCCTTGTCGGCGTCGGTGACCGGCGTCAGGTCCGGCTTCGTCTCGATTTTGAGGTCAAGGGCCTTGAAGCGGCTCATGGTCTGGGAATCGACCGAGTCCGCCAGGACGTGGGCAAGGCGCAGGTCATCGTTGTAGCTCGACGCGGGTTGGCTCATGCTTCCAAACTACCGTCTAAACGCGCCCCGGCCGGGGAGGCCACGTCCCCGACGGCCGGATCGGCAGAGCAGCGGAGAGGCGACGAGCGGTCAGGAGACGGTGCCCAGTTCCTTGGTCTCCTGGGCTTCGTGCCGCGGGTCGGTGCCCAGCAGGCGGCGCAGAGAGGCCAGCCGGGCCGGGCCCGAGGGCCCCGCGTGGCCGGCCTGCACCCACGCGTCCACGCCGCAATTGACGGCGGTGGCGTCGTGCTTGCAGCCGCGCTCGCAGTCTTCGGTGCCGGGGGCCAGATCGGGGAAGGAACGCAGGATGCGGTCCGGGTCCACGTGGGCCAGCCCGAAGGACCGGATGCCGGGGGTGTCGATGATCCAGCTGCCGGCCGGGGCGTCCGTGACCTTCAGCGCCAAAGCGGAGGAGGAGGTGTGGCGGCCGCGGCCCGTGACGGCGTTGACACCGCCGGTGGCCCGCTCCGCCCCCGTGAGGGCGTTGACCATGGTGGACTTGCCGACGCCGGAGTGGCCGAGCATGACGGTGACCCTGCCGTCGAGGTGGCCGTGCAGTTCGGCGACGGCGGGGCCGTCGAGCCGGGCGGAGAGGCCGTCGTCGGAACGCGCATCGATGCCGGAGGCGGAGGCGTCGGCGGTCTTGGAGATGATGACGGGCAGGTCGAGGTGGCGGTAGTTCGCCAGCAGCTCCGCCGGGTCCTTGATGTCGGCCTTGGTGATCAGCAGCAGCGGCTCGATCCCGGCGTCGTAGGCGGCGACCAGCGCGCGGTCGATGAAGCCGGTGCGGGGCTCCGGATTGGCGGCGGCCACGACGACCACCAGCTGGTCGGCATTGGCCACCACCGCTCGCTCGATCGGATCGGTGTCGTCGGCGCTGCGGCGCAGCAGGGTACGCCGGTCCTGGATCTTCACCAGCCGGGCGAGGGTATCCGGTTCGCCGCTGACGTTGCCGACCAGGGAGACGAAGTCGCCGGCCACCACCGGGTTGCGGCGCAGCTCGCGGGCACGCGCGGCGATCACGGTGCGCTCGGTATCGGTGCCCTCGGCGACGACGGCGGTGTAGCGGCCGCGGTCCACCGTGATGATCCGGCCGGTGACGGCGTCGTCGTGGCTGGGCCGGTCCTTGGTGCGCGGCCGGGAGCCCTTCTTGTTGGGGCGGATCCTGACGTCGGATTCGTCCCAGGAGTCAGTGCTGCGGGCCACCGGCGGCGTCCTTGTCTGCACGGGTCTCGTCTGCACTGGTGCCCTCGGCCGGGGTGAGCATGTCGGCCCAAAGCTGCGGGAAGTCCGGCATGGTCTTGGCCGTGGTGGCGATGTCCTCGACCTCGACGCCGGGGACGGCGAGGCCCAGGATGGCTCCGGCGGTGGCCATCCGATGGTCGGCGTAACTGCGGACCACCCCGCCGTGAAGCGGCGCGGGCCGGATGACGAGGCCGTCGGCGGTTTCCTCCGCGTCGCCGCCCAGCCGGTTGATCTCGGTGACGAGCGCGGCGAGCCGGTCCGTTTCGTGGCCGCGCAGGTGGGCGATGCCGGTCAGGGTGGAGGGGCCGTCGGCCAGGGCGCAGAGCGCGGCGACCGTGGGGGCGAGCTCGCTAGTGTCGGCGAAGGTGCCGCCGCTGATGGACCGGCCGCCGGTGACGGTCAGGGTGCCGCCCTCGAGGCTGACGGTCGCGCCCATCGCGGTAAGGATGCCGCGCCAGAGGTCGCCGACCTGCGTGGTGCCCACGGGCCAGTCGGGGATGCGGACGGTTCCGCGGGTGGCGAGGGCCGCGGCGAGGAACGGTCCGGCGTTGGAGAGGTCCTGCTCGATTCGACGGTCGAAGGCTCGGATGGGGCCGGGGGAGACGATCCAGTGATTGGGGCGGGAGTCATCGACGGTGACGCCGAGCTCCCGGAGGGTGGTGACGGTCATCGCGATGTGGTCCAGGCTGGGGACGGGCTGGCCGGGGTTGGCGGCGCTGCGGTGTTCCAGGTGCAGGCCCTCGGTGAAGCGGGGGCCGGCCAACAGCAGGGCTGAGACGAACTGGGAGGACGCGCTGGCATCGATCACCAGGTGGCCGCCCCGGACTTCGACGGTGCCCTCGACGGCGAAGGGGAGGGCCGTCGCGGGGCCGCCGTCGGGCGCGGCGACGTCGACGCCGAGGCCGGTGAGGGCCTCGATGATGGTGCCCATCGGCCGCAGCCGGGCGTGCGGGTCGCCGTCGAACACCGTCCGGCCCTGCCGGAGCGCGGCCAGCGGCGGCACGAACCGCATCACGGTGCCGGCCAGGCCGCAGTCGATGTCGGCCGGACCCGTGCCCGCCCCGGCGGGCGCCGGCAGCACGTCGAGATCGGGGCCGAACGCGCCGTCGCCGGGAACCTCCGTGATGGTGGCCCCGAGCCGGCGCAGGGCCGCGATCATCAGGGCCGAGTCACGCGAATGCAGCGGCGCCCGCAGCCGGGACGGTCCGTCGGCAAGGGCGGCGAGCACCAGGTAGCGGTTGGTGAGGGACTTGGAGCCCGGGACCGTGACGGTGGCATCGATGGGGTGGCCGGCGAAGGGCGCGGGCCAGTGCGGGCCGCCGCCGGCGGGCACGGATTCAGCTGCGGCGGGGGCAGTACCAGTCATTGACGCTCTAGGCTCCGACGGCGTTGTCCACGGCCTTGCGGACCGCCTTGTCGGCCTTCTTCAGCTTCTTGCCGGTGCTCTTGCGCGCGTCGGCAGCCAGGTGGGCGGTCGAGTGGCGGGCGTCGGCGGCCAGGTGGGCGGTGGAGCGGCGGGCGTCGGCGGCGAGGTGCTCGGCGCGCCAGGCCAGGCTCGGCTTGCCATTGGTGTCGACCGAGGCCAGGAGCACGCCGCCGGTCAGGGTGATGTTCTTGAGCAGCTGCTTGCGCCGGTTCTCGCGTCCTTCCTTGGAGGAGATGTCGGCGGAGCGCCACTCGACGTACGCGTTGAGGGCGGAGATGACGCCCAGGACGGTCGCGGACAGGCGGGCGAACTTGCCGAGGGCGAAGCAGGCGCCGGCGCCCACCTGGGCGCCCCCGATCACGCGGGCCAGGGTCTTCTCGGAGGTCTGGAAGGGGAGGGCGTCGGCCGCGCGGCTCAGCAGGGGGGACAGCTGGGTGGCCGTATCGTCCGCGTTCCGCAACTTATCCATGCCTGCGAGCACGAAACTGGAGGCGAGCATGGGACGGGCGAAGAACCGGACTGGCGACATGAATTTCCTCCTGGGTGGATGAACCGCGGGTGTTCTGCGGGGAACCGGTTCTAGTCTTGCACTTTTGCGGAATATTTGCCTGTTTACGGGGGTTGTGCAGGTAGTGCCGCAATAGCGAGGAGAGGTGGAAGTTTGACTCTGGTTCAGACCACGGAACGGACCGACACGGACGTCGCCAACCCCTGGGCCCGTGCCTTCGCGGGTCCGCCGGGAACCACCAAAACCGGTGGCAGGCCCGCGGTGACAGTAGACTTGAAGGCAATGAGCACCATGGATCCGGCCGTCGCGGCCAAGCACCAGGCAGCCGGGAACGAAGCCGCCGCCACCCCGTCGGACCGGGAGACCGCCGTCGAGGACGTTGCGGCCGAGCGCGCCGCCAGCGAAACCGTCGCTGTGGACGGCAGCGGCACGCCGCTGGATACCGACGTCGAAAGCACGGAGGAGCGGCGCATCCGCTTCGAACGTGACGCCATGCAGTACGTCGACCAGCTGTATTCGGCGGCGATGCGGATGGCCCGGAACCCCGCGGACGCTGAGGACCTGGTGCAGGAGGCCTACACCAAGGCCTTCTCCGCCTTCCACCAGTACAAGCCGGGAACCAACCTCAAGGCCTGGCTGTACCGCATCCTGACGAACACGTACATCAACCTGTACCGCAAGCGTCAGCGCGAGCCGCTGCAGTCGAACTCGGACACCATCGAGGACTGGCAACTGGCCCGAGCCGAATCGCACACCTCCACGGGGCTGCGGTCGGCAGAGGCGGAGGCACTGGACCACCTGCCCGACTCCGACGTGAAGCGGGCACTGCAGTCCATTCCGGAGGAGTTCCGGCTGGCGGTGTACTTCGCCGACGTCGAGGGCTTCGCGTACAAGGAAATTTCAGACATCATGAACACCCCGATCGGGACCGTCATGTCCCGGCTGCACCGCGGCCGGCGCATGTTGCGGGACATGCTGGCCGACTACGCGGCCGAACGGGGTTTCAGGGCCGCAGGCGAGACCGCCGCGGCCGAAGGCAACAATCAGGAGAACAGGAAATGAGCGACTGCCAGGGACTGGGCGACTGCGACGACACCCGGATGCAGCGCATCTACGAGTATCTCGACGGCGCCCTGACGCACGACGACATTGCAGAGATCAAGGACCACCTCGACGGGTGCCCGGAATGCCACGAGCAGTATGACCTGGAGTGTGTCATCCGGGTCATGGTGAAGCGATCCTGCTCCGAGGCGGCCCCGGAGAACCTCAAGAACTCCATCCTCGACCGCATCCATTCGTACAAGCCGGCCGACGCCTGATCCGGCCACCGGCCACGACGGCCGGCCGAGACAGCAAAAGACCCCGGAACCAGATGGTTTCCGGGGTCTTCGGCTTTAAAGCTGTCTATCCAAGCCGTGGCTTAGGTGTTGGGGCGCTTACCGTGGTTCGCGCCGCCACGCTTACGGTCACGACGTTTACGTGCACGCTTGCTCATAGCTGGCCTCCTTAATTTTTGGTACTCAAAAGAGCTGCCCTCAAGTCTCCCACATTGGCGGGGCCGCCGCGAACCGGACGGGCGTTGCCGCCAGGGTCGGAAGGTCACCCGTCCAGGGAATTCCGGATGGAGATCCGGGCCTGGTCCAGGACGGTCCGGACGGTCTCCAGGGTCACCGGGCTGACCGGTTCCTGCCCCGCGTGCCGCCGCAGTTCCACCCGGATGTCGTCGCGGAAGGACTGCACCAGCATCTCGGCCTCGCGCAGCCGGAGGTCACCCTCCCGGGAGTAGCGCGCCGCTGCGCCGGCCCGCGCCGCGCCGCGGGCGGCTTCGGCGGTCGCGGCCAGGTCTGCCCGCAGGCCCTGCATGTTGCTCCGGATGTCCTCGCGCAGCTTGTCGGCCAGGCGCCGGACGGAGGCTGAGATGTCGCTTTCCACCGCGGCGAGTTCGTCCCGCCGTCGGTCCAACTCCACCCGGCCCGCGTCGGTGATGCTGTAATTCGTGCGCCGGCCCTCGGGGCTGGTGGCCACCAGCCCCTCCTCCTCGAGTTTGCCGAGCCGGGGATAGATCGTCCCGGCGCTGGGGGAGTAGGTGCCGCCAAAGCGGTCACTGAGGGCCTTGATCAGCTCGTAGCCGTGCTTGGGACCCGACTCGAGCAGGGCCAGCAGGTAGAGCCGGAGCGCGCCGTGCGCAAAGACGGGCGGCATCAGAGGCCCGCTTCGCTGCCGGGTTCCGGCTGGCGGTGGAAGAGCGCGGTCTTGCCGGAGACCGAGTTGGTCCGCACCAGCATCAGCTTCGCGTCCGGGCCGGCGATGGTCTGCACACTGCCACCGGGCTGGGTGTACTGCTGATCGTCGATGACGACGGCGCCGCTGGCGGACTTGGCGATGATGTCCACGCCGACGTCGTGGGGGAGCCGGACCGTGACGTCGCCGGAGACGGAGTTGGCGCCGAAGTCCTGGGTGAAGCCGAAGAGGTCGAAGCTGAGGTCGCCGCTGACGGTATTGGCGCGGATGTTGCTGAAGTCGCCGGAGGCGGTGACCTCGCCGGAGACGCTCTTGGCCGTCAGGACCCCACGGTGGTTGCGGGCGATGACCTCGCCGCTGACCGTGTTGACCCCAAGCTCGCCCTCGGTACCGTCGGCCAGGACGGAGCCCGAGACGGTGTTGAGCCGGGTGTGGCCGGTCAACCCGGAGACCATGCCGTCCCCGCTGACCGTGCCCGCCTCGACGGCAACGCCGGCGGGCAAGGCGATGCTGATGACCACCGAGTTAGTGGAGTTGTTGTTGACCGTGCCCATGAGGTTCTTGAACCAGCCCTGGGGTCCGTGCAGCTGGTGCCGGATCTCCAGGCGGCCGTCGGTCAGGCTGATGGCCAGCGGGTCGCCGTCGATCGCGGATACTTCGATCCGGGCCACGTCCTCGTCATGGCTGACGATGTCGAAGCGGCCCCGGACGATGCCGAGCTTGAGCGAGCGGACGCCGTCGACGTCGATGGTCCGGGGACCGGTGACGGTCCATGAGTTCTCTTCCATGGTTCCTCTTCGGCTGCAGGATGCGATATATCGCGTTGATGGCACCACGCTACCGCCGCCGGAGGGCGGGGTCAAGATATATCGCGTTCTATTCCGGGGTGGCGATGCCCAGCCACTGGAACCAGCCGCGGTGCAGCACCAGCCAGGCCATCAGGCCGTAGCCGGCCTGCCCCGGGGTCCCGCCGTTCGCGGCCAGGTCCTGGCGCCACTGGTCGTGGTTCAGCAGCGGGGAGAAGGTGTCCACGTAGAGGTGCTTGCGGCGGGTGGTGACGTCGGCGAAGGCGGTGTTCAGTTCACCGAGCCGGCGGTTCTGGGCCGGGTCGAGGGTGGGCGGCGGCCCCACGACGAAGACTTCGATCTTGTTCTGCGAGGCCGAGTCCAGGATGTTGGCGAGGTTGAGCCGGCTGCGGGCGGTGGAGAGGCCGAATTCGATGTCCCGTCCGGAGAGGCCGATGACGAGGCGGTTCTCGCTCTGCGGGGAGAACCGGCGGCCGGCCTCCTCCAGCCAGCGATCGGCCAGGCCCTCGGTGCCCTCCTGGGGGCAGGGCAGCGGGTAGCTCTCGAGGCTGAGGCCGTCCTGCGGCGTGCGCGCCAGGACCCGGCCCAGCCAGCCCAGGGCGCGGGGATCGCCCATGCCGGCCAGCAGTTCATCTCCCACGGCTGCGATCCGCAGCATACGATCTTCCACGTCTACCTCTTCACTCCCTGCGCCCCGTCCCGGGACGCTGCCCACGTACCCGGCTGCTGGTTCGAACGACGCTGCCCGGCCGGTTCGTGGTGTTCCACTTCCGGCCGGGCAGCCCGGTACTACTTACGTGCGAACGCCTGCTTGAGCAAAGTGTCCTGCTCGGCTGCGTGGCGCTTCATCGACCCGGCCGCCGTGGAGGCGGAGGCGGGGCGGGAAACGAGGCGCACGCGGCGGTCGAGGGCGTCCGGCAGGTTCAGGCCGATGAACGGCCACGGACCCTGGTTGGCGGGCTCGTCCTGGCCCCAGACAACCTCGGCGTTCGGGTACTTGGCCAGTTCGGCCGCGATCTCCTCGGCGGGCAGCGGGTAGAGCTGCTCGACGCGGACGATCGCCGTCGTGGTGTCCCCGGTCTTCTGCCGCGTGGACAGCAGGTCGTAGTAGAGCCGGCCGGACACCAGCAGCACGCGCTCGACGGCGTCCGCCTGAAGCTGCTCGTGCTCCGGGATGACCGGGCGGAAGGCGCCCGAGGTGAAGTCCTCCACCGAGGAGGCCGCCGCCTTGAGGCGCAGCAGCTGCTTCGGGGTGAAGATGATCAGCGGCTTCCGCGGACGGCTGTAGGCCTGGCGGCGCAACAGGTGGAAGTGCGAGGCCGGGGTCGTGGGGTTGGCCACGATCATGTTCTCTTCGGCGCAGAGCTGCAGGAAGCGCTCGATCCGGGCGGAGGAATGGTCCGGGCCCTGGCCCTCGTAGCCGTGCGGGAGCATCAGCACCAGCGAGGACCGCTGGCCCCACTTCTGCTCGGCCGAGGAGATGAACTCGTCGATGATGGTCTGCGCACCGTTGACGAAGTCGCCGAACTGGGCCTCCCAGAGCACGAGTGCGTCGGGGCGCTCCACCGAGTAACCGTATTCGAAGCCCATGGCCGCGTATTCGGAGAGCAGGGAGTCGTAGATCCAGAGCTTGGCCTGGTCCTCGGTGAGGTTGGCCAGCGGGGTCCACTCGTCGCCGTTGGCGCGGTCGTGGAAGACGGCGTGGCGCTGAACGAAGGTGCCGCGGCGGGAGTCCTGGCCGGCGAGCCGGACCGGGACGCCCTCCATGGTCAGCGAGCCGAAGGCGGCCAGTTCGCCGAAGCCCCAGTCGATGCCGCCCTCACGGGACATCACTTCGCGCTTCTCCAGCAGCTGCTTGAGCTTGGCGTGGACGGTGAAGCCCTCGGGGTATTCGATGTGGGCCTTGCCGATCCGGGCCAGGGTCTCCGCGGAGATCGCGGTGGACTCGGGTGCGCCGGAACCGGTGTCGGACTGCTGGGCCGAGGGGAGCTCCAGGTCGGAGACGGCGCCGGTGTCCGCGGTGATGACGGGAATCGGCGAGGTCTGCGCGGCGTGGGTCTCGGCGAAGACCCGCTCCAGGCGTTCCTGGTAGTCGCGCAGCAGCTGCTCCGCTTCTTCCTCGGTGATGTCGCCGCGGCCGATCAGGGACTCGGTGTAGAGCTTGCGGACCGAGCGCTTGGCCTCGATGAGGTTGTACATCAGCGGCTGGGTCATCGAGGGGTCGTCGCCCTCGTTGTGGCCGCGACGGCGGTAGCAGACCATGTCGATGACGACGTCCTTGTGGAACCGCTGGCGGAACTCGTAGGCCAGTTGGCCGATGCGGACCACGGCCTCCGGGTCGTCACCGTTCACGTGGAACACCGGCGCCTGGATCATTTTGGCGACGTCGGTGGAGTAGGTGGACGACCGCGAGGACGACGGCGCGGTGGTGAAGCCGACCTGGTTGTTGACCACCACATGGATGGTGCCGCCGGTACGGTAGCCGCGCAGCTGGGAGAGGTTCAGGGTCTCCGCGACGACGCCCTGGCCGGCGAAGGCCGCGTCGCCGTGAACCATGATCGGCAGCACGGGGAAGGTCTCGCCCTGGTCGAGCCGGTCCTGCTTGGCGCGGACGATGCCCTCGAGCACGGAGTCCACGGCCTCGAGGTGCGAGGGGTTGGCGGCGAGGTAGACCTTGGTCTGCTTGCCGTTGTCGGAGGTGAAGGTGCCCTCGGTGCCGAGGTGGTACTTCACGTCGCCTGAGCCCTGCACGGAGCGGGGGTCCTGGGTGCCTTCGAACTCGCGGAAGACCTGGGCGTAGGTCTTGCCGGCGATGTTGGTCAGCACGTTCAGGCGGCCGCGGTGGGCCATGCCGATCGCAACCTCGTCGAGGCCGTCGTCGGCGGCGTCGGAGATGATGGCGTCCAGCAGCGGGATCAGCGACTCGCCGCCCTCAAGGGAGAAGCGCTTCTGGCCGACGAACTTGGTCTGCAGGAACGTTTCGAAGGCCTCGGCGGCGTTGAGCCGGGAGACGATGCGGAGCTGTTCGTCGCGGCTCGGCTTGGAGTACGGGTGCTCCAGCTGGTCCTGGAACCACTTGCGCTCGGCCGGGTCCTGGATGTGCATGTACTCGATGCCGGTGGTGCGGCAGTAGGCGTCGCGGAGCACGCCCAGGATGTCGCGGAACTTCAGCATCGGCTTGCCGCCGAAGCCGCCGGTGGGCCACTCGCGGTCCAGGTCCCAGAGGGTCAGGCCGTAGGTGAGGACGTCGAGGTCCGGGTGCTTGCGCTGGACGTACTCGAGCGGGTCGGTGTCCGCCATCAGGTGGCCGCGGACACGGTAGGAGTGGATCAGCTGCTGGATCCGGGCGACCTTGTTGATCTCGTCGGCCGGGTCCACCTGCAGGTCCGGGCTCCAGCGCACGGGCTCGTAGGGGATGCGGAGGGATTCGAAGATTTCGTCGTAGAAGCCCTGCGCGCCGAGGAGCAGCTGGTGCACCAGCTTCAGGAACTCGCCACTGCCGGCACCCTGGATGACGCGGTGGTCATAGGTGGAGGTCAGGGTCAGGACCTTGCTGATGGCGTTCTGGGCGATGATCTTCTCGCTGGCGCCCTGGAACTCGGCCGGGTAGTCGAGCGCCCCGACGCCGATGATGGCGGCTTGGCCCTTGGAGAGGCGGGGGACCGAGTGCACGGTGCCGATGCCGCCCGGGTTGGTCAGCGAGACCGTGGTGCCGGCGTGGTCGTCGGCGGTCAGCTTGCCGTTGCGGGCGCGCTTGATCAGGTCCTCGTAGGTGTGCCAGAACTCGGAGAAGTTGAGCGTTTCCGCCTTCTTGATGTTCGGGACCATGAGGAGGCGGGTGCCGTCCGGCTTGGGCATGTCGATCGCGATGCCGAAGTTCACGTGCGCCGGCTGCACCGCGGAGGGCTTGCCGTCGACGACGTCGTAGTAGACGTTCATGGAGGGGAACTGGGCGAGGGCCCGGATGACGGCGTAGCCGATCAGGTGGGTGAAGGAAACCTTGCCGCCGCGGGCGCGGGCCAGGTTGGAGTTGATCACGACGCGGTTGTCGATCAGCAGCTTGGCCGGGATGGCGCGGACGCTGGTGGCGGTGGGAATCTCGAGGCTGGTGACCATGTTGGCGGCGATGGCCTTCGCCGGGCCGCGGAGGACGGAGACGACGTCTTCCTCGGGGGCGGTCGGTGCCTTGACGTTCTTAGGGAGCTGGGCCGGGATGGGCTGGGTGCCGGCGCCGGGCTCTGCGGTCTTCGCGCCGTCGCGGGCCACGGTGGCCGGAGCCTTCGGGGCGGCGGGGGCCGGGGCGGCAGCAGGAGCCGCGGGGGCCGGAGCGGCAGGGGCTGCCTGGGCCGGAGCGGCAGGGGCTGCCTGGGCCGGGGCGGCGGGCGCCACGACAGGGAGTTCGCGGGTGGTGGGGTGGGCTGCGGCCGGAGCCGTCGCGCCGTTGGTCGAGGAACCGTCGCTGGCTTCAAAAGACTCGAACAGGGGCCACCACTTGGCGTCTACCGTGTTCTTGTCCTGCTGGTACCGCTCGTACAGTTCGTCAACGAGCCACTCGTTTCCGCCAAATTCCTCGGGTAGACGGTGGCTTGGCTGCTCTGGCACTTGAAATACGCCTCTTCCATGAGTTTGATTCCCGCTGGTTTCCACGGTGCCGCAGCACGTCAATCGAACCAGTTCTCCGCGTCCAGTGAACCCAGACCTTTGCCAGTCTAGTGACGACCCGCGCGAATCCGCCAATAAGCGTGACTCAAATCATTGCCGGGCCGTAGCGGGCCGGGAATAGCGGGTTCGGGGCGGCCGCCGGAGTGTCGCAGGGCTCGCCTAGAATCGTTCGGAGAACCCCTTTTCCGGCAAGGAGCAACCGTGCGTTTCCTCAGTGAGCCCAGCACCGACCTGACCTACTCGGACCTCTTCCTGGTCCCGTCCCGGTCGGAGGTGACGTCCCGGCTGGATGTCGATCTCGCCGCGGACGACGGCACCGGCTCGACGATTCCGCTGGTGGTGGCCAACATGACGGCCGTGACCGGAAAGCGGATGGCCGAGACCATGGCCCGCCGCGGCGGCCTGGCCGTGCTGCCGCAGGACGTCCCGCTGGAGGTGCTGCGGGATGTCGCGTCCTGGGTCAAGTCCCGGCACGCGGTCTTCGAGACGCCGGTGCGGCTGAGCACCACGGACACCGTAATCGACGCCCTGCACCTGATCGGGAAGCGTCCGCACGGCGCCGCCGTCGTGGTGGACGACGCCGGTGCTGTCGCCGGGGTGGTCCGCGCCGCGGACTTCGAGGGCCAGGACCGCTTCGCGTCGCTGGGGTCCGTGATGCGCCACCAGCCGCTGGTGTTCGACGCCGCCGACTTTGACGCCGCCGGGCACGATTCAGGCCAGGCGCTGCGCCGGGCGTTCGAGGCGATGGATGCCGCGGGCACGGACTTCGCCCCGGTCCAGCGCGACGGCGTGCTGGCCGGTGTCCTGACCCGCAAGGGCGCGCTGCGTTCCACGCTGTACCGTCCGTCGCTGGACGCCGGGGGAGCCCTCAAGGTGGCCGCCGCCGTCGGCATCAACGGGGACGTCGCCGGCCGCGCCGCCGAATTGCTCGCCGCCGGCGTCGACGTCCTGGTCCTGGACACCGCCCACGGCCACCAGCAGAAGATGTTCGACGCCCTGGCCGCCGTCAAGGGCCTCAACCCCGGCGTCCCGGTCGTGGCCGGCAACGTGGTCACCGCCGAGGCGACCCGCGAACTGATTGCCGCCGGCGCGGACATCGTGAAGGTGGGTGTCGGCCCCGGGGCCATGTGCACTACCCGCATGATGACCGCCGTCGGGCGTCCGCAGTTCTCCGCCGTCCTCGAATGCTCCGCGGCTGCCCGGGATGAGGGCGGCCGCGTCTGGGCCGACGGCGGCATCCGCTACCCGCGGGACGTGGCCCTGGCCCTGGCCGCCGGGGCCAGCCAGGTGATGATCGGTTCCTGGTTCGCAGGCACCCACGAGAGCCCTGGCGACCTGCAGCTGGACGCCAACGGCCGCCAGTACAAGGAAAGCTTCGGCATGGCCTCGGCGCGGGCGGTGCAGAACCGCAACCAGCGGGAGGGCGCCTTCGACAAGGACCGCAAGGCGCTCTTCGAGGAGGGCATCTCCACCTCGCGGATGTACCTGGACGCGGCGCGCCCGGGCGTGGAAGACCTGCTGGACATGATCACCGCCGGCCTGCGCAGCTCCATGACCTACGCCGGCGCCACGGACCTGGCCGCCTTCCGCGAGCGGGCGGTGGTGGGCCTGCAGTCCGCCGCCGGGTATGAGGAAGGCCGCCCGGTCCCGCAGAGCTGGTAACGGCACCCGGGCGGCGGGAAACACCCCGGTGGCGGGGAACGGTGCTCCTGTAGACTGAAAGTCTTATGGACAGTAAATCTAGGTGCCGGCCTGGGGGCTGTCAGCGGGGAACGCACGCCGTTCCCGCCCAGTCCACCCACAGAGCCGGCAAACCCCGTTCACGCGCCCATCACACTCCCGCCGCCCGGCACGCATCCTTTGCCGGCCGGAGTGTCTTCCAGGAAACAGGGTCGGCGTCCGCTGACCATCCTCCGCCGGGACGTTTCCCCCGGTCCCTCCTCCAGCCCCGCGAAGCGGGCCGCTAAATGGAATGGCTACTGCTTGGAGCAGGTTTCCTGCTCATCCTCGGCACCGGTTTCTTCGTGGCTGTCGAGTTCTCCCTGGTCGCGCTCGACCAGGCAACGGTGCAACGCGCCGTGGACAACGGCGACACGGCGGCCGCGCCGCTGCTCAAATGCCTGAAGTCCCTCTCCACCCAGCTCTCCAGCTGCCAGCTGGGCATCACCCTGACCACCCTGCTGACCGGCTACGTCATGGAGCCCTCGGTGGGCCGCCTGCTGGAGGGCCCGCTCGCGGCCCTCGGCCTGGCGGAGGCCGCCGCGACATCGGTGTCCCTGGTCGTGGCGATGATCCTGGCGACCCTGCTCTCGATGCTGATCGGCGAGCTGGTGCCCAAGAACGCGGCCATTGCGCTGTCCTTCCAGGTCGGCAAGGCGCTCGCCCGGCCGCAGCTGGTGTTCACCGCCATCTTCAAACCGGCCATCGTGCTGCTCAACGGCTTCTCCAACAAGGTCCTGCACCTCTTCGGCCTGGAGGCCAAGGAGGAAATCTCCGGGGCCCGGACGCCCGCCGAGCTCGCCTCGCTGGTCCGCCGCTCCGCCGCCATGGGCACCCTGGACGAGGGCACCGCGAACTTCGTGTCGCGGACGCTGAACTTCTCCGGGCGGACCGCGGCCGACGTGATGACCCCGCGCATCCGGGTCGAAACCATCGACAGCCACCAGCCGGTCTCCGACATTGTCGAGGCCGCCAAGCGCACCGGGTACTCCCGGTTTCCGGTGATCGGTGAATCCTCCGACGACATCCGCGGCGTGGTGCACATCAAGAAGGCGATCGCCGTCCCGGCGGACCGCCGCGCCAACCTCGAGGCCGGAGCCATCATGACAGAGGTCCTCCGCGTGCCCGAGACCATCCACCTGGACGGACTGCTGGCCGAACTGCGCGAGGGCAACCTGCAGCTGGCCGTCGTACTGGACGAATACGGTGGAACCGCCGGCATCGCCACGCTCGAGGACCTCGTCGAGGAAATCGTGGGCGAGGTGGCCGACGAGCACGACAAGGTCCGCCCCGGCCTGCTGCAAAGCGCCTCCGGCGACTGGTACTTCCCCGGACTGCTGCGCCCGGACGAACTCTCCGAGCAGATTCCCGGACTCACCGTCCCGGACGAGTCAACCTACGAAACAGTGGGCGGCTACGTCATGAGCCAGCTGGGCCGGATCGCTTCGGTGGGTGACACGGTCGACGTCGTCGGCGGCACCCTCAGCGTCACGCGCATGGACGGACGCCGGATCGACCGGATCTGCTTCAAGCCTGCACCGCCTGAGCACGGCGGCGGCCCGGACAACGGGCGCATCGACGCCGGGAAGGCCGGTGCCGCATGAGCGACTGGGCAGGAATCCTGTGGCTGGCCGTGCTGCTGCTCGGCAACGCCTTCTTCGTCGCGGCGGAATTCGCCATCATGTCGGCCCGGCGCAGCCAGATCGAACCGCTCGCCGAGGCCGGGTCCAAGCGTGCCCAGACCACGTTGCGGGCCATGGAGAACGTCTCCCTCATGCTGGCCTGCGCGCAGCTGGGCATCACGGTCTGCTCCCTGCTGATCCTGCAGGTGGCCGAGCCGGCCATCCACCACCTCCTGGCGGTACCGCTGGAGGGCGTGGGCATCCCGGTGGAGATGGCCGACGTCGTCGCCTTCGCCATCGCACTGCTGGCGGTGACGTTCCTGCACGTGACCTTCGGCGAGATGGTTCCCAAGAACATCTCCGTCTCCGTGGCGGACAAGGCGGCCCTGCTGCTGGCGCCGCCGCTGATGCTGATCGCCCGCGGAGTGAAGCCGGCGATCGTGGCGCTGAACTGGTCCGCCAACCACATCCTGAAGCTCATGCGGATCGAGCCCAAGGACGAGGTGAGCTCCTCCTTCACCCTGGAGGAGGTCCAGTCGATCGTCCAGGAATCCACCCGGCACGGGCTGGTGGTGGACGACGCCGGGCTGATCACCGGTGCGCTGGAATTCTCCGAGCACACCGCGGCGGAGGTCATGGTGCCGCTGGAGCGGCTGGTGATGCTCAAGGCGGCCACCACGCCCGAGGAGTTCGAGAAGGCCGTGAGCCGGACCGGGTTCTCCCGCTTCCCGATGCTGGATGACGAGGGAATGCTCTCCGGCTACCTGCACATCAAGGACGTGCTCTCCATCCCGGAGTCCCGCTACCATCACCCGATCGCGGAGAGCCGGATCCGGTCCCTCGCGAACCTGGCCGTGGGGGACGAGATCGAGAAGGCCATGTCCGTCATGCAGCGCACGGGTTCGCACCTGGCCCGCGTCATCGGCGCGGACGGGCACACGCAGGGTGTGCTGTTCCTCGAGGATGTGATCGAACTGCTCGTCGGCGAGATCCGGGACGCCACCCAGGCCACCGGCTACCGGAGGCTCGGACAGGAGTAGCAGCGCGGCGGGTCTGACCCTAAATAGGAATGATTCCCATTTAGGGTTAGACTCGTTCTATTGCTAACGCTTCTCAATAAACGATTCGAGGCTTCCCGTGCGCCGTTCCGCCACTGTCCTTCTCCTGGCAGGCATCAGCAGCCTGCTGCTGACCGCCTGCGGCCCGGGTCCAACCGCGGACCGTGCGGGTGCCGGCGACGGCGTGGTCGACGTCGTCGCCTCCACCAGCGTGTACGGGGACCTGGTCCGCTCCGTGGGCGGGGACAAGGTGCGCGTCACCTCGATCATCAACCGCACCAGCCAGGACCCGCACTCCTATGAGGCCACCACCCAGGACAAGCTGACCGTCTCGAAGGCCGAGCTGGTGGTGGAAAACGGCGGCGGCTACGACGACTTCCTGCACAAGCTGGCCGGGGACGCCGGTCTGGGGGAGAAGAACCTGCTGAACGCCTCCGACGCCTCGGGCCTCAAGACCGGGGACGCCGCGTCCTTCAACGAGCACGTCTGGTACAGCATGTCCGGCATGAGCGCCTTCGCCGACGCCCTGGCCGACAAGCTGGCGGCCCTGGAACCCTCCTCCGCGGACGCCTTCAAGGCCAACGCGGCGGCCCTGAAGAAGGACCTCTCCGGCCTGGATACGCGGCTGGCCGCGCTGAAGGCCGCCGACGGGAACGCCGGCGTCGCCGTGACCGAGCCCGTGCCGCTCTACCTGCTCGAAGCCGCCGGCCTGCAGAACCGGACGCCGGAGGAGTACACCGCGGCGATCGAGGACGGCGCCGACGTGCCCCCGGCCGTGCTGCGCTCCGCTGTCGACCTCGTGAAGTCCGGTTCCATCCGCCTGCTGGCGTACAACCCCCAAACCGAGGGGCCGCAGACCATCGCGCTCAAGGACGCCGCCACCGCGGCCGGCGTGCCGGTGGTGGACTTCGGCGAGACGCTGCCCGAGGGCAAAACGTACCTCCAGTGGATGTCCGGCAACATCGACGCGCTCGCCAAGGCCCTCGGCCGGGGCTAGCGGACCTAGAATCATCCCATCAGACGCGGCCGTTCGGCCCGACAGAAATTGAGGATCCCCGAGTTGACACCCGTCGTAAGCCTGCGTGGCGCCTCCCTGCGGTTCGGGAGCCGCGTGCTCTGGCAGGACCTGGACCTGGACATCATGCCGGGGGAGTTCTTTGCCGTTCTGGGGCCCAACGGCAGCGGCAAGACGAGTTTCCTCAAGGTGCTGCTGGGCCTGCAGAAACTGAGCGCCGGCACCGGCACCCTCGACGGGCAGCCGATTGCCCGCGGGAACCGTCGGATCGGCTATGTGCCCCAGCAGGAGTCCTTCGACCCGGACACCCCGCTGCGGGCCCGCGACCTGGTGGGCCTCGGCGTCGACGGCCACCGTTGGGGCATCCGCCTCGGCGGCGGGAAGGTGAACCGTCGGATCGATGACCTGCTGGCGGAGGTCGGCGCGCAGGACTACGCCAAGGTGCCCGTCGGCCAGCTCTCCGGCGGCGAGCAGCAGCGGCTGCGGGTCGCCCAGGCCCTCGCCACGGATCCGGGCGTGCTGCTCTGCGACGAGCCGCTGCTGTCCCTGGACCTGAACCACCAGCAGGCGGTCAGCTCCCTGATCAACCGGCAATGCCACGAGCAGAACAGCGCCGTGGTGTTCGTGACCCACGAAATCAACCCGATCATGGACTATGTGGACCGGGTGCTCTACCTGGCCGGCGGCCGCTTCCGGGTGGGAACGCCCGAGGAAGTGATGACCACCGAGGTGCTCTCCGACCTCTACGGCAGCCACGTCGAGGTGATCCGCGCCAACGGCCGGCTGATTGTGGTGGGCCTGCCGGACGCCACCACCCACCACCACGAGGACGCGCACGCCGTGGCCGGAGAGGTGGGTTAAGTGGACTTCGACTCCGTACTGCACGCCATCTTCAACTTCGAGAACTACGGCGAGCTGCTGGCCTTGGTGCAGAACTCGCTCTGGGCCGGGGTGGTCCTCGGCCTGCTGGGCGGCTTGGTGGGAACGTTCGTGATGAAGCGCGACCTCGCCTTCGCCGTGCATGGCATCTCGGAACTCTCTTTCGCCGGCGCCGCCTTCGCGCTGCTGATTGGCGCGGACGTGGTGGCCGGCTCGCTCGCCGGGTCCGTGGTGGCGGCGCTGATCCTCGGCGTGATGGGGGTCCGGGCGCGGGACAAGAACTCGACCATCGGCGTGCTCATGCCCTTTGGCCTGGGCCTGGGCATCCTGTTCCTCTCCCTGTACGAGGGCCGCGCCGCGAACAAGTTCGGCCTCCTCACCGGGCAGATTGTCTCGGTGGGAACGGTCCAGCTGCAGGTCCTCGCAGGCGCCGCCGTCGTGGTGATGCTTGCGCTCGTCGCCATCTGGCGGCCGCTCACCTTCGCCAGCGTCGACCCCAAGGTGGCCGCCGCCCGCGGTGTCCCGGTGCGCGGGCTGGCCCTGGGGTTCATGGTGCTCCTGGGCGTCAGCGTGGCGCTGTCCATCCAGATCGTGGGGGCGCTGCTGGTGCTGGCGCTGCTCATCACGCCTGCGGCCGCCGCCCTGCGGGTGACCTCCTCGCCGCGCCTGGTGGTGCTGCTGAGCGTGGTCTTCGCCGTGTCCGCCACGGTCGGCGGGATCCTGCTGGCACTGGGCGGCCGGCTTCCCATCAGCCCGTACGTGACCACGCTGTCCTTCCTGATCTACGTGGTCTGCCGGATCATCGGCGGCGTCCGTGCCCGGCGCGGCCTCAACGGCCGGACCAGTCCCGTGGCCGCGTAGGCGGAATCGGCGCGTTTTCCGGGCATCCGTGCCGTAGGGTGCTCGCATGGGGGATCAGGGTGTGGTGCGCGGAGACTTCCGCGGAATTTTTCGCGTTCCCGTGGCGGCGGTTGCCGCCGCGCTGGTGTTGGCGGTGACATCGTGCGGTCTCGGGGCCACGTCGCACCCGCCGGATCCTGCCGCCCGCGAACCCTTCGCCCGCAGCGTCATGGAGGCGGCCATCGGCGGCAATTCCGACGACGTCGCCGCCCTCGTCGGACCCGCCATGACCAACGCCGGCCCGGAAGCCCAACAACTCGTGGATGCCACCCGCGGCTGGGGCCCGGGCACCTGGCACCTGGGCGTCCGGAGCGAGTTCCCCTCTACGTCGAATGTCACTGCCTGGCGCGATGGACAGCAGCCCGTCGTCCGGTTCGCCATCTCGTGGACCGGCGACCGCTGGTCCCTCGCGATCGGGGAGCCCAGGAATCCCCCGACTGGGGAAGCGAAGATCATCGATCCCGCCAACCGGCCCCGGTCCACTCCGAGTACCCCGCAGCCCGGGACGTCAGCCGAGCCGTCGAGCTGTCCCACCGCCACCACCGGTCGCGGCACCGCCCCCGGCGCTCCCTATGGCGCCGACAGCCTGAGCTGCCGGTCGTTCAGCTCGTCGTGGGCCCAGGCCCGCGGCCGGAACCTGTACTGGCTCACCGCCACACCAGTGCAGCTGCGCTTCGACCGGCGGGCAAGCACGACGGCGGTGCTCGGTACCGCGTGCGGGGACCTGACCGATCCGATGGAGGTGGACGGGTTCGGCATGGTCCCGGATCCAGCCGGGATGGCCGATGGTGTGGGGAATTGCCTGGATGCGGACAAGCGCGCCTGGTTAAGGGACTTCTTCGGGGAACCGTCGGTCTACCAGCTGGATTCGGCAGAGCTGGTGATCACCAACCCGCGCGGCCAGATCCGGTTCGTCGTGGATATGGGGACGGGCTAACTGTTGGCCTGCAGGGCTGTGCACTCCGGGCACAGGCCGAAGATCTCGACCGTGTGCTCGACGGCCGTGAAGCCGTGTTCGGCGGCGATCCGGGCGGCCCACGCCTCGACGGCGGGCGCCTCGACCTCCACGGCCTTGCCGCAGTTCCGGCAGAGCAGGTGGTGGTGGTGTCCGGTGACGGCGCAGCGGCGGTAGACCACCTCGCCGTCTGCGTTCCGCAGCACGTCCACCAGGCCCTCGTCGGCGAGTGACTGCAGGATCCGGTAGGAGGTGGCGAGGGAGACGGAGGTGCCGCGTTCCTGCAGGATGCGGTGCAGTTCCTGGGTGCTGACGAAGTCGGCGAGTTCGTCCAGCGCGGCGCTGACCGCGAGCCGCTGCTTGGTCACCCGCTGCTCCCTGCCCGCAGGCTGGTCCTTGCCGCCGGTCGGCGCGGCGGCCGCCCGGCCGTCGGTGGTGGCGCCGTGGGACATGGGAACTCGCTTCGCTGCTCGGGGGTGCTGCCGGATGAGAGGGGTTCCAGATTACCAGCCGGGCCGTGGACACCGCTCCGACGGGGGTCCTAGGCTGGCCGGATGAAGCTGACGAAATTCACGCACGCCTGTGTCCGGATCGAGAAGGACGGCAAGGTCCTGGTGCTGGACCCCGGCACCTTCTCCGAGACCGACGTCGCGCTCGCCGGCGCCGACGCGGTGCTGATCACCCACGAACACGGCGACCACATCGACGTCGGCGCCGTCACCGCGGCCCTCCTGGCCGACGATGAGCTGCAGCTCTACGCACCGGATGGTGTGGCCGCCACGCTGCGGGACAAAGCGCCGGCGGCGTCCGCCAGGATCCACACCGCCGCCGAGGGCGACGAGCTCGAGGTAGCCGGCTTCGCGGTGCGCTGCTTCGGCGGCCAGCATGCCCTGATCCATGCCCAGATTCCTGTGGTGGCCAACATCGGCTACCTGATCGACGCGAATGTGTACCACCCGGGGGATTCCTTCGCGGTGCCGGACGGGATTGAGGTCGGCACGCTGCTGGTGCCCATCCATGCGCCGTGGAACAAAATCGGCGAGGTGGTGGACTTCGTGATCAGTGTGCGGGCGCCCCGGGCTTTCCCGGTCCACGACGGGCTGCTCAACGAGATGGGTGTGGGTCTGGTCGAGGCGCATGTGACCCGGATCGGCGCCCGCTACGGCACCGAGTACCGGCACCTGTCCAGCGGCGATTCCGTGGAGGTCTAGGCGGGCCAGCTCCCGGTCTCGAAGAAGGACCGGAGCGTGGCCTCGTGCGGCGCGGGGTCCAGGCCCTGCGCCTTCAGCCAGCCGTCGTCGTAGTAGTTGCCGGAGTAGCGGTCGCCGCCGTCGCACATCAGGGACACGATGCTGCCCGTCTCGCCGTCGGCGATCATCTGCGCCACCAGCTGCCACACGCCCCAGAGGTTGGTGCCGGTGGACGGGCCGGCGTGGAGCCCGGCGATGTCACGGAGGTGGCGCATGGCGGCGACCGAGGCGGCGTCCGGGACCTGGATCATGTGGTCGATGACGGCGGGGACGAAGCTGGGTTCCAGCCGTGGCCGGCCGATGCCCTCGATCCGGGAGGGCAGGCCGGTGACGTCCGCGCAGCTGCCGCCGTCGCGGTGTTCCTGCCAGCCCGTGAAGAACGCGGAGTTCTCCGGGTCGACGACGGCGAGCCGGGTCGCATGCCGCTGGTAGCGCAGGTAGCGGCCGATCGTGGCGCTGGTGCCGCCGGTGCCGGCGCCCACGACGATCCAGCGGGGGACCGGGTGCTCCTCGAGGGCCAGCTGGCCGAAGATCGATTCGGCGATGTTGTTGTTGCCACGCCAGTCGGTGGCCCGCTCCGCGTAGGTGAATTGGTCCATGTAGTGGCCGCCGGTGCTGGCCGCCAGCTCCTCGGCCGCGGCATAGACCTCCGAGGCGTGGTCCACGAGGTGGCAGGTGCCGCCGAACTGTTCGATCAGCGCGATCTTCTCCCGGCTGGTGGTCCGGGTCATCACAGCGATGAACGGCAGGCCGAGCAGCTGCGCGAAGTAGGCCTCGGAGACGGCGGTGCTGCCGCTGGAAGCCTCGACAATGGTGGTGCCCTCCCGGATCCAGCCGTTGACCAGGCCGAAGAGAAACAGGGACCGCGCCAGACGGTGCTTGAGGCTGCCGGTGCGGTGCGTGGATTCGTCCTTTAAGTAGAGCCGGACGCCCCAGTGCTCGGGCAGGGGCACCGAGTAGAGGTGGGTGTCGGCGGACCGGTTGTTTTCCGCGTTGATTCGGCGGATGGCCTCGTCGGCCCAATCCCGGTCTTGGTGGCGTGCGTTGATCACCGCTACAGCCTACCCGGGGCCCTGTGCCGGATAGGGTGGCGGGATGGAGACTCTGATGACTGTTGCCGAACTCAAGGACCGGTTGGATGCGGGCACGCGGACGGTGCTCCTGGACGTGCGCTGGGCCCTGGGGGACCCGCACGGCCGGGACCACTACCTGGAGGGGCACCTGCCCGGCGCCGTCTTCGTCGACCTCGCCACCGAGCTGGCGGCCCCCCACGAGGACCCCACCCGCGGACGGCACCCGCTGCCGCCGCTGGAGCAGTTTCAGTCTTCCGCCCGAGCGTGGGGAATCCGCGAGGGCGACATCGTGGTCGCCTACGACAACACCGGCAACATGGCTGCCGCCCGGGCTTGGTGGATGCTGCGCAACGCGGGCGTTTCCCCGGTCCGCCTGCTCGACGGCGGCCTGGCCGCCTGGCTGGAGGCGGGATTCGACGTCGAAAGCGGGGATGTGGCTGCGGAACCCGGCGACGTCGTGCTGACCGACGGGGGAATGCCCGTGGTCGATGCCGCCGGAGCCGGCGCCTGGTCCGGGTCGGGGCTGTTGCTGGATGCGCGGGCCGGCGAGCGGTACCGGGGCGAGATCGAGCCGGTGGATCCGCAGGCCGGACACATTCCGGGTGCGGTCAGCGCCCCGACCTCGGACAACCTGGGCCCCGACGGGCGGTTCCTCCCGGCCGACGCCCTGCGCCGGCGGTTCTCGAAGCTCGGCGTCACCGAGGGCGTTCAGACTGCCGTGTACTGCGGGTCCGGTGTGACGGCAGCCCACGAGGTGGCGGCGCTGGAGATCGCCGGGTACCGGGCGGCGCTGTATCCGGGGTCCTTCTCCGAATGGTCCAACAACCCCGGAAATCTCGTGGTCACCGGCGCCGAGCCGGACGGCATGTCCCCGGCCACCAAGGACTGACCGGTTTGCCCAGGCAACACTGACAGCACAGGCAGCACTGACAGGCCAGTCGTCCGTTGCGACGAAAGGGCACGACGGCCACGTTTGCCGCCGTGGGCGCGCGGCCGACACCCCAACCTCAGGCGATGAGCTGCTCATCCGGCTGACCCCTCGTGGGGACTCCCCGCCGGTGGCGCAATCGCTGCCGGTGCCTGAGTTTCCTGGTTATCCTCCTTTAGTCCGACTCTTCGGGCTGGGACACGTTTGTCCCCGGACCGCATCCGGGAAGCGGTGGCGCCGTGGACGTGTGGCTGTGGCCGGTAGGAGTGCTGAGTTCAAGGGTGTGGCGGATCGCTGCCGGTGGTCCGTTGACCGGTCGGACGACCCAGCCTTGGGTTTCTTTGGTGTGGTTGCAGGCTTCGCAGAGTCCGGCGCCGTTGGCTGCTGTGGTTTCTCCGCCGCGGTGCCAGGGGATGATGTGGTCCAGGTGCCGGATGGGTGCGTCGCAGTACGGGGTGCGGCAGGTGTTGTCGCGGGCTTCAATGAAGCGGCGCAGCCCGGCGGGGAAGAGTCGGGCCCGTGAGTCCATCCCGATCAGTTCACCGGTGCCGGGCGCGGTGTAAAGCCGCCGGGTCCAGGTTGTGAATTCCGGGTTGTCGCCTTTGCCGGCCACGAGTTTCCTTGCCCACCCTGCGGGGACGATGCCGTAGCCGGAGAGGCGGGCGGGTTCAGTATCTCCGGCGAGGAGGGTCCGGTCGGTCATGACGAGCTGGACTTCGATGCCGGTGATCCCGCCAGGTGTCCCGGTGACCCGCTCGACCAGAGCGTCCGCCATCACCTGCACCCGGGATCGTGGGTCACCGGTGGCGTGGGCGGTGTCAGCGTGGCGGGTCAACGCGGCGTAGGCGGCGACTCCTGCCGCGACGGGGAGCAGGGCGGTGAGGTAGCACATGGTGTCAGGCGCAGGTCGGAGGCTGACATTGCGTTCGGTTTCGGCGTGCGCTGCGCGTTGGGTGACGGAGCGTGGGTCGTGCCGGTAGGCGGCGGCTTTGGCTGCGGAGATGATGGCACGGTCTCCGGCGCCGTCGAAGGTGCCGGTGTCGGCGGTGAGTTCTTCGTCCACCGCGGCCCGGTCGGCGGCGTCCAGGCAGGCGGTCTCGCGGACCAGGAGCGTGGCGCGCCATTCATTCAGGAGCCCGGTGTCGAGGGCGGCGAGCGTGTGCGGCATTTCGGTCACCAGTGCCCGGGCCAGCCCCAGGAGGCGGGAGCCTTTGGCGGGGGATTCCCGCCGCGCCAATGCGACCTCCGCCCCGACCCCGGCACCGAGCTGGTCAGCGGGCAAGCCCAGAGCAGCTTGTTCCCGCCGCCGAACCAGGTCCAACGCCACGGCCAACCGTGCCTGCCGGGCCGCGATCGCGGATTTCCTGTCCTCGAGGGCGCGGAGCTCATCAATGATCGCCGCCGCGTCCCCCACCATTGGGTCCGCTACTGCGACTGAATCCTCGAAAAGCTTCCGACTGCCTTCCATGAACCCATTCAACCGCGGGGGTCTGACATTAAAGGATGGAGGGAAGGCTGCCCGGGAATGTGGCGCGTCCTCGGGGTGGGGAAGCCAAGGAAGTGTCAGCCGAGGCCCACCGGACCGGGCCCGTGCACGCCCCAAGTGACGGCCGGGAGAGTCTGACATCGAACCGGCACGCCTGTGACGTAGTCTCGTCAGCGAACGCCGTCGCGCGCAGCGACAGTGACTCCCACCCCACTAACGCGAAGGGACACGGCCGTGCCAGATCGACCTCAGATCGTTTGCCTCTGCGGCTCAGCCAGCTTCGTGCGGGAGATGCGCGCGGCCAACGTCGAGTTAACCCTCGCGGGTGCCATCGTCCTCGCGCCGGCGGAGGCAGCGGGACCGCTGACCGATGAGCAGAAATCAACGCTCGGCGCAGTCCACCGCCGCAAGATCGACCTTGCCGATCGCATCCTGGTGGTCAACCCCGGCGGTTACATCGGCGAATCCACGACCGGCGAAATCGCCTATGCGCGGGCCGCGGGCAAGCCGGTCGGCTTCACGGACTGAACGGTCAGTGCCCGGGTTCCAGCGCCAGCTTCAGCCCAAAGCCCACCCGGACCGTCCCGGCGATCCGGTCAATGACCCGATGCTGCGGACGCTCCTTAACCACACGGCAACGGACCCGGCCGCCCGGGTCCGGCGCCGCCAGCAAGGTCCCCCAAGTGGCACGGAAACCAACGCCGGGGGTAGCGTCGAACCATGACTCCAGGACGCCCCGTACCGCCGCCCCTCGCCAAGCCCCTTCCCGACCTCACCGACGCCGCCGGCCCCACCCTGGCCGCTGCTTACGGCGCCACCGCCCCGGACAGCGGCCTCGTGCCCCTGACCGTCGCCCGCCGGGCCCCGAAGGCCGACGACGTCGAGATCGCCGTCGAGTTCTGCGGCCTCTGCCACTCCGACGTCCACGCGAGCCGCGGCGAATGGGGTGGAAACACCTACCCGCTGATTCCGGGCCACGAAATCGTGGGTCGGGTCACCCGTGTGGGCTCTGCCGTCGACGACTTCACCGTCGGTGAGCGCGTCGGCGTGGGCTGCATGGTCGACTCCTGCCGCGAATGCGAGAGCTGCCTTGACGGCCTCGAGCAGTACTGCGAAAAGGGCATGACCGGCACCTACGGGGCCAAGGATGCCCGCAACGACGGCGCCGTCACCCAGGGCGGCTACTCCACTTCGATCGTGGTGGACCGCAACTATGTGCTCCGCATCCCCGAGGGCCTGGACCCGGCCGCCGCCGCGCCCCTGCTGTGCGCCGGCATCACCACGTTCTCCCCGCTGAACCACTTCGAGGTCGAGGAGGGCGACGCCGTCGGCGTCGTGGGCCTCGGCGGCCTCGGCCACATGGCCGTCAAGATCGCCAAGGCGATGGGGGCGGAGGTGACCGTCTTTACGACGTCGGAGCGCAAGTTCGCCGCCGCGCGTGAACTCGGCGCCGACCACGTGGTCCTCTCCACCGACCCGGCCGCCATGGAAGCGGCGGACCGCAGCCTCGACGTCATCATCGACACCGTCGCCGCCCCGCACGACCTCAACCCGTACTTCCGCACGCTGCGCGTTGACGGCGCGCTCTTCCAGCTCGGCCTGCCGTCCGAAGCGATGCCGCCGGTCAATCCCGGCTCGCTGATCCGCCGCCGGATCGCCTACGCCGGATCGCTGATCGGCGGGATCAAGGAGACCCAGGAAATGCTGGACTTCTGCGCCGAGCACGGTGTGGTCTCCGACATCGAACTCGTCGGCGCTGACCAGCTCAATGAGGCCTATGACCGGATGGTGGCCGGCGACGTGAAGTACCGCTTCGTCCTGGACGCCTCCACCCTCGGTACCCCGGCAGAGAAGGCGGACGCATGAGCACCCTGTTCACCAAGATCATCAACGGCGAGATTCCCGGCCGTTTCGTCTGGCGCGAGGACGACGTCGTCGCTTTCCTGACCGTGGGCCCGCTCGCCGACGGGCACACCCTGGTGGTGCCGGTCGAGGAGGTTGACCGATGGACCGACGCGTCGCCCGAGACGCTGGCGCGCGTCATGGAGGTGGCGCGGAAAATCGGCGCCGCCCAGGTGGACGTCTTCGACTCCGCCCGCGCGGGCCTGACCATCGCCGGGTACGAGATCAACCACCTGCACGTCCACGTCTGGCCGTCCAACTCCATGGCCGACTACGACTTCGGCGCCGTGGACCAGAACCCGGATCCGGAGCGCCTCGACGTCAACGCGGAGAAGCTGCGGGAAGGGCTGCGCGCGGCGGGCTACGGGGAGTTCGTGCCGGGCGCATAAAGGCCCCCGCGACGTATCCCCGCTGGCCCCGGCGTTATGCCGGGGCCAGCGCCTTGTTAAGCACCGTCCGGATCCGCTTCTCGGAGACCGAATAGGCCGTCCCGAGTTCGACGGCGAACAGGCTCACCCGCAGCTCCTCGATCATCCAGCGGACCTGGGTTAACTCCGGTCCGATGCGCCGGCCCGGGAGCAGGGCCGAGACGGCGTCGTCGTAGTCGTCCTCAAGCCCCTGGACGACGGCCATATGCTGGGCGTCGCGCTGGACGGTGGTGGGCAGCTTCTCCAGCCGCTTCTCGATCGCCGCGAGGTAGCGCGGCAGCTGGCTCAACTGGGCGTAGCCCGTGCGTGCCACGAAGCCGGGGAAGACCAGTTGCTCCAGCTGGGCCTTGATGTCATTCAGGGCGCTGACCAGCGCCAGGCTGGTGGTGCCGCGGAGCTGCTTCTCGATCCGCCGGGTGCTGGCCAGGATGCGCTCGACGACGGCGGTAACGGTAAAGACCGTGTCGATCAGCTCGGCGCGGACCTGCTCGTACAGTGCCTTGAAGGATGGCTCGTCCCACGGGAGGGCGGCCGGCGTGAGCTTGTCGATCGCGGCCAAGGCGCAGTCCGCGATGAGGGCCGAGACCGAGCCGTGCGGGTTCTGGCTGAAGGTCAGCTTCTCCGTGTTGTTGAGGTGCTCCAGGACGTAGCGGTCCGGCGGCGGGACCTTGAGGGCCAGCAAGCGGATCACGCCGCCGCGCATCGCCTGTTCCTGTTCGCCCGCGGTCTGGAAGAGCCGCAATGCCACGGAGGTGCCCTGGTCCACCAGCGCCGGGTAGCCGGTGACGGTGTGGCCCTTGACCATGCCCTGGACCTGGCGCTGCACGGTGCCGAAGGTCCAATCCTTGAGGCCGGTCAGCTCGGTGAAGCCGGCGGGGGAGCCGGCCTGCTGTGCACTGCCTGATCCGCCCTGGCCGGCGTTGCCCTTTGCCGCGGCGGCGGGGGCGGCGCCCCTCTTCGGAGCCGTTGTCGAAGGAGTTGCGCCCAGTGACTCGGCGATGGCCCGGCGCGTGGCCGGCGCCAGCTTCTCCTGCAGCGCGGCGAGGTCCTTTCCCTCGTCGAGGAGCTTGCCGCGGGTATCCACCACGCGGAAGCTGACGCGCAGGTGCGGCGGGACGGCGTCCCAGTTCCAGGATCCCGGCGGGATGACCTGCCCGCGGAGCCTGCGCAGCACGAGTTCCAGGGACGGCTCGAGGTCGTCCGTGGCGGGATCGAAGTCGGCCTCCAGCGCGGCCACCGCCTGGCGGGCGACGTCGGGCGCCGGGACGAAGTTCTTGCGCACCTGCTTGGGCAGGGACTTGATCAGGGCGGTGACCAGTTCCACGCGTTGGCCCGGGATCAGCCAGCGGAAGGCGGCGTCGTCGAGCTGGTTGAGGAACAGCACGGGCACCTCGGCGGTGACGCCGTCGGAGGGGTTCGGCGCGGCCCCCGGGGCCACGGGGCTGAACTCGTAGCTCAGCGGCAGCTCGAAGCCCTTGTGCAACCAGGTCTTCGGGTACGCCGAATCGTCGAGCTCATCCGCGTCCTCGCTGATCAGCAGCGACTTCTCGAAGTCCAGCAGCGCCGGATCCTGCTGCCGGGCCTCTTTCCACCACTTGTCGAAGTGGCGCTCGGAGACCACGTCCTTGCCCACCCGGGCGTCATAGAACTCGAACAGGGTTTGGTCGTCCACCAGGATGTCCCGGCGGCGCATCCGGGCTTCCAGCTCCTCGATCTCCTGCAGCAGGGCCCGGTTGCGGTGGAAGAACTTGTGGTGGGTCTGCCAGTCGCCCTCCACCAGCGCGTGCCGGATGAAAAGTTCGCGGGACAGCTCCGGGTCCACGCGGCCGTAGTTGACCCGCCGGTTGGGGATGATGGGCACGCCGTACAGGGTGACCTTCTCGTGGGCCATCACCGAGCCCATCTTCTTGGACCAGTGTGGCTCGCTGTAGCTGCGCTTGACCAGGTCCGGGGCCACCTGCTCGGCCCAGAGCGGATCGAATTTGGCGGCCACCCGTGCCCAGAGGCGGCTGGTTTCCACAAGCTCGGCGGCCATCACGAAGGTGGGCGACTTCTTGAACAGTGCAGAGCCGGGGAAGATCGCGAAGCGGGTACCACGGGCGCCGGCGTATTCGCGCTTGCGTTCGTCCAGGATGCCGATGTGGCTCAGCAGGCCCGAGAGCAGGCTGATGTGGATGCCCTCGTGGTTGCCGACCGGGTCGGTCAGGCGCTTGTTGTCCAGGCTGATCCCGAGCGGCCGGGCCATTTGCCGCAGCTGCGCGAACAGGTCCTGCCATTCGCGCACCCGCAGGTAGTTGATGAACTCGGCGCGGCACAGCCGGCGGAACGCGGTCGAGGAGAGCTCCTGCTGCTTCTCCTGCAGGTAGTTCCAGAGGTTGAGGTAGCCGGTGAAGTCCGAGTTCTCATCCCGGAACCGCGCGTGCTTCTCCGCGGCCAGCTGCTGCTTGCCTGAGCCGTCCCCTTGGGGACGCTCGCGCGGGTCCTGAATGGTCAGCGCCGCCGCGAGGATCATCACCTCGCGGACGCAGCCGCGCTTGCCGGACTCCACGATCATCCGTCCCAGCCGCGGGTCCACCGGGAGCTGGGCGAGTTGCTGTCCGACGGCGGTGAGGCCGCTGCCGTTGCGGCCGGACCCGCCGGGCGGCGGCCACCGCGGCGCTGGCCACCTTCCGGCTGCCCGTCGGGCCGGCCGCCGTCGGGAGCGTCCGCGGTCTTGGCCGCGCTCAGGGCGCCGAGTTCGCGGAGCAGGGTGACGCCGTCGTTGATCGCGCGGGATTCCGGCGGTTCGACGAACGGGAAGTTCTCCACGTCCTTGGGCCCGCGTGCGACGCCCATGGCGGTCATCTGCAGGATGACTGCGGCGAGGTTGGTGCGCAGGATCTCCGGGTCGGTGAACTGCGGCCGGGATTCGAAGTCCTCCTCCGAGTACAGCCGGATGGCGATGCCGTCGGAGACGCGCCCGCAACGGCCCGAACGCTGGTTTGCCGAGGCCTGGGAGACGCGCTCGATCGGCAGGCGCTGGACCTTGGTGCGGTGCGAATAGCGCGAGATGCGGGCCGTGCCGGTGTCGATGACGTACTTGATGCCGGGCACCGTCAGCGAGGTCTCGGCGACGTTGGTGGCCAGGACGATCCGGCGCTTGCTGCCCGGATGGAAGACCTTGTGCTGCTCCTGCAGGCTCAGCCGGGCGAAGAGGGGGAGCACCTCGGTGCCGGCCAGCCGCCGGTTCGCCTGGATCCTGGCGTTCAGTGCCTCGGCGGCGTCGCGGATCTCGCGCTCGCCGGAGAAGAAGATCAGGATGTCCCCGGGGGCCTCGAGGGCGAGTTCGTCGACGGCGTCGCAGACGGCGTCCAGCGGGTCCCGGTCCTCCTCCAGCTCATCGTCGGAGGCGGTGCCCTCGCCGTCTCCGTCATCCGCGCCGGGACCGCCGGCGGGGGCGGACAGCGGACGGTAGCGGATCTCCACCGGGAAGGTGCGGCCCGAGACCTCGACGATCGGGGCCGGCTCCTCCTCGCCGCCGAAGTGTTTGGCGAAGCGCTCCGGGTCGATGGTGGCCGAGGTGATGATGACCTTCAGGTCCGGCCGCTGCGGCAGGATGCGCTTCAGGTAGCCGAGGATGAAGTCGATGTTGAGGCTGCGCTCGTGCGCCTCATCGATGATGATCACGCTGTACTTGCGCAGCAGCTTGTCGCGCTGGATCTCCGCCAGCAGGATGCCGTCGGTCATCAGCTTGATCTTCGTGGACCGGCTGACCTCGCCGGTAAAGCGGACCTGGAAGCCCACCTCCTGGCCGATGTCGACTCCGAGTTCCTCGGCGATGCGTTCGGCCACCGTCCGCGCGGCGAGGCGCCGCGGCTGGGTGTGTCCGATCAGGCCCTTTTCGGCCAGCCCCAGTTCCAGGCACATCTTCGGAATCTGGGTGGTCTTACCGGAGCCGGTCTCGCCGGCGATGATGGTCACCTGGTTGGCGGCGATCGCGGCCATCAGGTCCTCGCGGCGCTCGGAAACCGGCAGCTCGGCGGGGTAGGAGATATGGAGTGTCATGGCTGGCTCCAGTCTACTGGCCGGTTTCCGGGGAAAAGGCTCAAAAGCTAAGCCTACTGAGGAATATTTGGCCGGGCCGGGGACTTGGACCCGTCATGACTACTATCGCAATCATTGGAGCAGGATCGGGGCTCGGTGCCGCCGTCGCCCGTCGTTTCGGCGCGGAAGGCTTCTCCGTCGCCCTCCTTTCCCGGAACCAGGGCCGCGTGGATGCCCTGGCGGAGACCCTCTCGGCCGAGGGGATCGAGGCCAAGGGCTTCGCGGCCGACGTCCGCGACCCCGCCTCCATCACCCGGGCGCTGGAGGCCGCCACCGAAACCCTCGGCCCAATCGAGGTGCTGCAGTACAGCCCGTTGCCGCAGAAGGACTTCATGCGTCCGGTCCTGGAGACCACCCCCGCCGACCTGGTGGGACCCGTGGAGTTCTCCATCTATGGCCCGGTCGCCGCGGTCCACCAGGTCCTCCCCGGCATGCGGTTCCTGGGCAAGGACAAGGGCACCATTCTCTTCGTCAACGGCGGCTCGGCGGTAAAGCCCGGACGCAATGTCACCGGCACCTCGGTCGCGTTCGCCGGCCAGGCCGCCTACGCCCAGCTGTTGAACGAGGTGCTCGGTGAGGAGGGCATCCAGGTGTCCCAGCTGATCATCGGTGGCCGCATCATCGACGGCGACCCGGAGAAAGACCCGGCCGTCCTCGCCGGACACCTGTGGGACCTGCACACCAAGCGCGACCGGTTCCGGCTGCAGATCAGCTCCGATTAGGCATCCCCGAAACATCACCGACACTGGACAGGAGTACGAGTATGGCTACGAAGACATGGTTTATAACCGGAACCTCACGTGGTTTCGGCCGGGAATGGGCCCTCGCCGCGCTGGGCCGCGGAGACAACGTCGCCGCGACGGCGCGTGACGCGAAGAGCCTGGACGCGCTGGTTCAGGAGTTCGGCGACAGGATCCTTCCCATCGAACTCGACGTCACGGACCGCAGCGCCGCCTTCGCCGCCGTGGCCCGGGCGCACGGGCATTTCGGCCGGCTGGACGTGGTGGTCAACAACGCCGGCTACGGCCAGTTCGGCACGGTGGAGGAGCTGAGCGAAGCCGACGCCCGCGAGCAGATCGAGACGAACCTCTTTGGTGCGCTGTGGGTCACCCAGGCCGCGCTGCCCTTCCTGCGGGAGCAGGGCAGCGGGCACATCATCCAGGTCTCGTCCGTGGGCGGCGTCTCGGCCTTCCCCACCGTGGGCATCTACCATGCGTCCAAGTGGGCGCTCGAGGGCCTGAGCCAGTCCCTGGCCCAGGAGGTCGCGGAGTTCGGCATCAAGGTGACCCTGGTGGAGCCGGGCGGCTTCGCCACCGACTGGGGCGGCAGTTCCGCCCGTCACGCCGAACAGATGCCGGAGTACGACGGCGTCCGCGAGCGGGCGGCCAACCGGCCGAGCCGGCGCGGCACCCCGGGCGATCCGACGGCCACCCGGGAGCCGATCCTGACCCTGGTGGACGCGGACGAACCGCCGCTGCGGGTCTTCTTCGGCGAGGCGCCCCTGGGCATCGTCACCGCCGACTACGAGTCCCGGCTGGCCACCTGGAATGAGTGGCAGCCGCTCTCCGTGGCCGCTCACGGCGGCTGAGTCCTGCGGGGAGAGCGGCGGGCCGGCCGGGCATACTGCCCGGCCGGCCCGCCGCTGTGTGAAGCCGGCTGCGTGGTTAGAAATTCCGCAGGGTGTAGCCGGTGCTTGGCAGGTCGTGGGCCATCCAGTAGTCCTCCGAGCGGACGGGCGGGTTGTGGCCCAGTCCGTCCTTGCGGAGGGCGCGGAGGGTGGCCGCTGCGACGGCGATAACCAGGATGATGACGGCGATTCCGATGAGTTCCATAGCTCTATGGTTCGCCGGTGGCGGGTCAAAAATAAGTGGCAGAAAAGCCCAAAAAGCTAGAATTTCTGCCACACTTGAATCATGATTCGTTCGGTGGCAATGATCGTGGTTCCCAACTTTTCCATCTTCGAATTCGGCACCGCTTTCGAGGTGTTCGGCGTCGACCGGTCTGGCCGCGGCGCGGGCCTGCCCGCCTTCGATTTCCGGATCGTCACCCCCGTCCCCGGGGACGTCCCGATGCAGTCCGGCCCCACCATGCACGTGGGACTCGGCTTGGAGGCGGCAGCGGACGCGGACCTGGTGATCATGACCCCGTTCGGCAAGGACTCCGACGTTCCCGACGCCGTGATCGATGCCCTGCGTGCCGCCCACGAGCGCGGCGCGTGGGTGATGTCCATCTGCTCGGGGGCGTTCGCCCTGGCCCGGGCCGGGCTGCTGGACGGCCGGCGCTGCACCACCCACTGGCACTACTCGCGCGAACTGGCCGAGAGGTATCCCGAGGCGGTGGTGGACGAGAACGTGCTGTACGTCCAGGACGGCCGGATCATCACCAGCGCCGGGACCGCCGCGGGGATCGACGCGAGCCTGCACCTGGTGCGGCTGGAATTCGGCGCGGCGGTGGCCGCCAGCATCGCCCGCGACATGGTGGTGCCCCCGCACCGCGACGGCGGACAGGCACAGTTCATCGACCGGCCGATTCCCCGGTGCGGGTCCCAGCCGATGGAGGAGCTGCTGCGCTGGATGGTCGGCAACCTGGCGGAGGAGCACCCGGTCAACGAGCTGGCGCGGCGGGTCCATATGTCGCCGCGGACCTTCGCCCGGCGCTTCCGGGCCGAAACCGGGGCCACGCCCGCGGCCTGGCTGAACTCCCAGCGCGTCCTCCGCGCCCAGGAGTTGCTGGAGACGACGGACCTGACCATCGATGAGGTTGCACGGGAGTCCGGGTTTGGCCACCCCGTCCTGCTCCGCCACCACTTCGCCAAGGTACTCGACACCAGCCCGCAGTCATACCGGCGGGCCTTCCGCGGCCATCTCGCGGCGGTTTAGGGAGGGCTACTGCCCTGGCACGTCCCCGGCGTCGGCGCGCACGCACTCGACCAGCTCGCGCCACGGACCCGTGATGTGCCGTTCGGGCAAGGTGGCTCGACGCCGGCCCGCGCGGATGCTGTAGACGAACCGGTCCGGCTGCGGGGCCTCGTCCTCGTCCCCGGGGAGGTCATCCCACGGGCACGCCTCGATCAGGCCCTGCCAACGGTCCACGGCGTCCGGCGTCGCGGGTTCGGTACTCCAGACGCGTTGGAATCCCGCGACGCCGCCGCTGCGCTGCACGGTGATCTTCATGGGTTCGTCTCCAGCCACCAGGATTACGGCCGGCTGCCGCCTTACAGCCTGACTTTGACAGTTTCCCACGCCGAGCGCACCGCGTCATGCTCCGGCGAATCGGCCCCGAACAGCTCCTGCGCGGAGGCCGCGGTGGCCTTGGCGAAGGCGCTGAATGTCGACGCCGGCTTCAGCGATCCTCCGGTCAGGGTCTCGTACCAGATCCGTCCCGGCGCCTCCCACGCGTTCCCGCCGAGGGTGGTGGCCGTGAGGTAGAACGCCCGGTTGGGAATGCCGGAGTTCAGGTGCACCCCTCCGTTGTCCGAGCTGGTGTGAACGTAACCCTCCATCGAGTCGGGCTGCGGGTCCTTGCCCAGGACGTCGTCGTCGTACGCCGTGCCCGGCGCCTTCATCGAGCGCAGCGCGACGCCCTGGACCTGGTCGGTGAAGAGCCCCTCGCCGATCAGCCAACTGGCCTGCGCCGCGTCCTGCTGCCGGACGAACTGTTCCACCAACGCACCGAAGACGTCCGAGACGGACTCGTTCAGCGCACCGGACTGGTTCCGGTAGGTCAGCCCCGCGGAGAACTGGGTGACGCCGTGGGTGAGCTCGTGGCCGATCACGCTGAGCGCCACCGTGAACCGGTTGAACACCTGGCCGTCGCCGTCGCCGAAGACCATCTGGTGGCCGTCCCAGAAGGCGTTGTCGTAGCGCTGCCCGTAGTGCACCGTCGCGTCCAGGGGCAGGCCGTTGCCGTCCACCGAGTTGCGCCCGAAGGCTTCGGCGTAGAGCCGGTGCGTGTGTCCGAGCCCGTCGTACGCCTCGTCGGCGGCCGGATCAGAGGTGGCCGGCTCACCCTCCTTGCGGACCAGGGCGCCGGGCAGGTTCTCCGAGCCCTTCGCGTCATAGATGGTGCGCTGCGGCGGACCGGGCGCCACCTGGCGGATTCCCGGCGGGGCCGTCGGAGCCGCCGCGGCCCGTGCGGCCTGGACGCTCTTGACGTGCAGCAACGCCTCCCGGGCGGCGCGCGCGGCCGCCTCCAGCCGGGGTTCCGACGTCTGTGCCGCCAGCCGGCGCAACAGGTAGGGCGGGATGATGGAGCAGTACATGTGAGACCCCTTTGCTCTAGCCGATGCGACCAGCCTAAGAGCGGGGTGCGACATTTGGCAGGGGCGCCGCCGCCCGATCCGTCGGGCGGGCCTCCCGGCGGGTACGGTAAGCCCATGGCGCACTCCGGTAAAGAGAAGAAGAAATCCAGCTCCACGCTGCTGACGGTGATCATCGCGTTCGCGATGAACGTCCTGGTGGCGGTCGCCAAGTCGGTGGCGGCCTTCCTCTCCGGTTCGGCGTCCATGACGGCGGAGGCGGCGCACTCGTGGGCGGACACCGGCAACCAGGTCTTCCTCTTCCTGGCAGAGCGGCGTTCGGCCCGGCCGCGGGACAAGAGCCACCCCATGGGCTACGGCCGTGAGGCCTACGTCTGGTCCATGTTCGCGGCATTCGGGCTCTTCACCGCCGGTGCCGTGGTCTCGATCATGCACGGCATCCAGGAGATCATCGCGCCCGAGCCCTCCGCGGACTTCATGGTGGCCTACATCGTCCTGGCGGCGGCGTTCGTCTTCGAGGGAATCTCCTTCGTCCAGGCGTTCCGGCAGACCCGGAAGGCCGCGCACGAACTGGACCGGCACACCCTGGAGCAGGTGCTGATCAGCTCCGACCCGACGCTGCGGGCCGTCTTCGCCGAGGATGCCGCGGCGCTGATCGGCCTGGTGGTCGCCTTCGTCGGCATCTTCCTGCACCAGGTCACCGGCTCCCCGCTGCCCGACGCCATCGGCTCGATCGTCGTGGGCGTCCTGCTGGCCGTCGTCGCCGTCGTGCTGATCGACCGGAACCGCCGCTTCCTGGTGGGCCAGGGCGTCACCAGCGACATCGAACAGTCCATGGCCCGCCGGGTGCTGGAGCACCGGGACATCGCCCGGCTGACCTACCTGCACCTCGAATTTGTCGGCCCGCGGAAGCTCTACCTGGTCGCGGCCGTGGACCTGGAGGGCGACCACCCCGAGCACGAGGTGGCAGTGGCGCTGCGCCGGATCGAACGCGAACTCGAGGACCACGAGACGGTCGAGGAAGCGGTGCTGACCCTGGCGACGCCGGACGAGCAGCCCCTGCAGATCAGCGCGGACAAGGAAGGCGCGACGCCGTAGGCGGGAACCCAGGCGCAACGCAAAGAACCCCTCCGCTTCAGCTGAAGCGGAGGGGTTCTCACTGTGCCCTCGGTAGGATTCGAACCTACGGCCTTCTGCTCCGGAGGCAGACGCTCTATCCCCTGAGCTACGAGGGCAATCAGGGATTCCTGCCGTCACCGGCGGGACGTCCTAGAGCTTAGCAGGAAGGTGGGCCGCAAACGAAAACGACGCAGCGGGTGCCGGAATTCCGCGCAGATGCGGGCCCCCGGTAGGCTTGAACCGTGACCCCAGAAGAACTTTCCCTTGCCATATCCGCCTGCCTCCAGGACGCCGTCGCCGCCGGTGAGATCGCCCTCGCCGCCACCGATATTCCGGAGGCTGTCCGCGTGGAGCGGCCGAAGAACAGGGACCACGGGGACTGGGCAACCAACATCGCCCTGCAGCTGGCAAAGCCGGCCGGGACCAACCCCCGCCAGCTGGCCGGGCTCCTGAGCGAGCGTCTGGCTGGGATCGCCGGGGTGGCCGCCGTGGACATCGCCGGGCCCGGGTTCCTGAACATCACCGTCGACGCCGCCGCCGCGGGGGCGCTCGCCAAGGCCATCGTTGAGGCGGGGTCCGGCTACGGCACCAACACCGCGCTCGCGGGCCGCACCGTGAACATGGAGTTCGTCTCCGCCAACCCCACCGGGCCGCTGCACATCGGCCACACCCGCTGGGCCGCCCTGGGCGATTCGATCGCGCGCGTGCTCCGGGCCTCCGGCGCGGACGTCACGGCGGAGTACTACATCAACGACGCCGGTTCGCAGATGGATGTCTTCGCCAACTCCGTGCTCTCCCGCCTGCACGGCCGTGACGTTCCCGAGGGCGGCTACCCGGGCGAATACATTGCCGACCTGGGCCACGAGGTCCTCGCCGAGCACCCGGCCATCCGGGAGTTGACGGACGTGGCGGCGCTGCCGGTCATCCGGGCCTCCGCCTACCAGGCGCAGCTCAAGGACATCCAGCAGACCCTCGCGGAGTTCGGCGTCGCGTTCGACGTCTACTTCTCCGAGCAGGAACTCCACGACGCCGGGGCGATCGCCAGCGCCGTCGCCCGGCTGCGCGAGCAGGGCCACGTCTACGACGACGGCGGCGCCGTCTGGCTTCGCACCACGGACTTCGGCGATGACAAGGACCGCGTGATGATCCGCGCGAACGGCGAGCCGACCTACTTCGCCGCCGACGCCGCCTATTACCTGTCCAAGAAGGACCGCGGCTTCACCGAGAAGATCTACCTCCTCGGCGCCGACCACCACGGTTACATCAACCGGCTCAAGGCCATCGCCGCCGCCGCGGGCGACGACCCCGAGGTCAACATCGAGGTCCTCATCGGCCAGCTCGTCTCCGTCAACGGTGCCAAGCTGTCCAAGCGGGCCGGCAACATCATCGAGCTCAAGGACCTGATCTCCTGGCTGGGCAAGGACGCCGTGCGCTACTCCCTGGCCCGGTTCCCCGCCGATTCGCCGCTCACCCTGGACCCGGAGCTGCTGAAGAAGCACAGCAACGAGAACCCGGTCTTCTACGTCCAGTACGCCCATGCCCGCTCCCGCGGTGCCGCCCGCAACGCCGCCGCAGCCGGCGTCGAGCGCTCCGTGGACGGCCGGGAGGCCTTCGACGCCGCCCTGCTGGACCACGCCACGGAGAACGAACTGCTCTCGCACCTGGGCAGCTACCCCTCAATCGTGGCCAAGGCCGCCGAGCTGCGCGAGCCGCACCGCGTGGCCCGCCACCTCGAGGTCATCGCCGGCGCCTACCACCGCTGGTACGACGCCTGCCGGGTGGCTCCCCTCGGCGAGGAAGACGTCACCGACCTCAACCGCACCCGTCTGTGGCTCAATGACGCCACCAGCCAGGTGCTCGCCAACGGACTTGACCTGCTGGGCGTCTCGGCGCCGGAACGGATGTGACCATCATGACCGCAAGCCCCGCCAACAACGCCGTGTCCCCGCTCGCCCCGGACTGGCTGGACGTCCCGGCCGACCTCAACGCCCTGCACGCGCCGATGTGGGCCGCCGGCGTCGCCCGCACCGATGGCGGCGAGCTCGCCATCGACGGGATTCCGGTCAGTGAGCTGCAGCGGCAGTTCGGCACCCCGCTCTTCGTGATGAGCGAGACCGACTTCCGGGCCCGGGCACGCGCCTTCCAGGACGCCTTCAACGAGGCCTTCGCCGACATCTGCGGGGAGTGGACGTCTACTACGCCGGCAAATCCTTCCTGTGCACCGCCGTCGTCCGCTGGGTCGAGGAGGAAGGCCTCCGGCTGGACACGGCCTCCGGCGGCGAGCTGGCCGTCGCGGCCCGCGCCGGCCTCCCCGGTGCCGCCGTCGCCCTGCACGGCAACAACAAGTCCGACGCCGAAATCCACCGCGCCCTGGACATGGGCCTGGGCCGGATCGTGGTGGACAGCCTCCCCGAGCTGGAGCGCGTCGCGGCGATTGCCGCCCACCGGGGCGAGACCGCCAAGGTCATGCTCCGGCTAACCCCGGGCGTCCACGCCCACACCCACGAATTCATCGCCACCGCCCACGAGGACCAGAAGTTCGGCCTCTCCATGGCCGGGGACTCCACCGAGCAGGCCGGGCTCTCCGCCGCGGAGGAGGCCGTGGCCGCCGCGGCCGGCCACGCCAGCATCGAACTGCTGGGCCTGCACTGCCACATCGGATCGCAGATCTTCGAACCCGACGGCTTCGCCGTGGCCGCGGAGAAGCTGCTGGACTTCCTCGCCGCGATGCGCTCGAAGTACTCCGTGGACCTGCCCGAGCTGGACCTCGGCGGCGGCTATGGCATCGCCTACACCCCCGTGGACACCCCCCGCCCGCCCGCGGAGATTGCCCGGGCGATGGCCGCCGTCGTCCGCGCGAAGGTCGCCGAGCTGGGGATCACCGCGCCGCGGATCTCGATCGAGCCCGGCCGCGCGATCGTGGGCACCAGCACCTTCACGCTCTACGAGGTCGGCACACTGAAAACCGTGCGCGTCGACGCCCCGGCGTCCGCCGGCAGCGCCGACGAGGCCGATAACGTTACGTACCCCCGCCGCTATGTGTCGGTGGACGGCGGCATGAGCGATAACGCCCGGCCGGTGCTCTACGACGCGGATTATTCGGCGGTCCTGGCCTCCCGCAGCTCCACCGCGGCCCCGCAGCTGTCCCGGGTGGTGGGCAAACATTGCGAGAGCGGCGACATAGTTGTTAGAGATGTATATCTGCCCGAGGACGTGGCAGCCGGTGATCTGCTCGCTGTACCGGGGACCGGCGCCTACTGCTGGGTCCTCTCAAGCAATTACAACTATCTTGCCCGTCCGGGCGTTGTTGCCCTGCGCGACGGAGCAGCCCGGCTGATTGTCCGCGGGGAGACCGAAGCCGATCTGTTGAACCGCGACATGGGAGTCTGAATGACGCAAATGCGTACCCTGAAAGTGGCCCTGCTGGGCTGTGGCAACGTCGGGGCCCAGGTAGCGCGGATTCTCATTGACGACGCCGACGCTCTCGCCTCCCGCACCGGTGCCCGCCTGGAGCTCAGCGGCATCGCCGTGCGCACCCCGGACGCCCGCCGCGACGTCGAGCTGCCGGCGGACCTGTTGACCACCGACGCCGAGTCCCTGGTCAAGGACGCGGACCTGGTGATCGAACTGATGGGCGGCATCGAACCGGCGCGCAGCCTGATCCTCACCGCCATCCGGCACGGCGCCTCCGTGGTCACCGGAAACAAGGCCCTGCTGGCCCAGGACGGCCCCACCCTCTACGAGGAGGCGGACAAGGCCGGCGTGCAGCTCTCCTACGAGGCCGCCGTCGCCGGCGCCATCCCCATCCTGCGCCCCATTCGGGACAGCCTCTCCGGGGACCGGATCACCCGCGTCCTGGGAATCGTCAACGGCACCACCAACTTCATCCTCGACCAGATGGACAGCACCGGCGCGCAGTTCGCCGACGCCCTCGCCGAGGCCCAGCGGCTCGGCTACGCGGAGGCGGATCCCACGGCCGACGTCGAGGGCCTCGACGCCGCGGCGAAGGCCGCCATCCTGGCCTCGCTGTCCTTCCACACCCGCTTCGCCCTGGAAGACGTGTACTGCGAGGGCATCACCGGCGTCACCGCGGCCGACATCGCCGCGGCCAAGGACGCCGGCTTCGTCATCAAGCTGCTGGCGATCGCCGAGAAGCTCAGTGATTCCGAGGGCAACGAGGGCGTCTCCGTCCGCGTGCACCCCACCCTGCTGCCGCGCGAGCACCCGCTGGCCGCCGTCCATGGCGCGTTCAACGCAGTCTTCATCGAGGCCGAGAACGCCGGCGAGCTGATGTTCTACGGCCAGGGCGCCGGCGGCACCCCCACCGCGTCCGCCGTGCTCGGTGACCTGGTATCCGCGGCCCGGCGGATCGTCCTGGGAGGCCCCGGCCGCACCGAGACCACCACCGGCCACGTGCCCGCGCTGCCCATCGACGCCGCCGTCACCAGCTACTACATCGGCCTGGACGTGGCGGACCAGCCCGGTGTGCTCGCGCGGATCGCGCAGCTGTTCGCCGAACACGGCGTCTCGATCGAAACCATGCGGCAAACAGTGCACCGCGAACCGTCCTCTCCGGCCACCTCGGCGGAGCTGCGGATCGTCACGCACCGCGCCAGCGAGGCCGCCCTCGCGGCCACCGTCCAGGCCGTAAAGGGCTTGGACGTCATCACTTCAGTCACATCCGTACTGCGGGTAGAAGGGGTCTAAGTGGCTCACCAATGGCGCGGAGTCATCCGCGAATACGCTGAACGCCTGCCGGTCACCGAGGCCACGAAGGTCATCACCCTGGGCGAGGGCGGCACCCCGCTGGTCCACGCGCAGAAGCTCTCCGCGCTCACCGGCTGCACCGTCTACCTCAAGGTCGAGGGCATGAACCCCACCGGTTCCTTCAAGGACCGCGGCATGACCATGGCCATGACCGCCGCCGTCGCCGCCGGAGCCAAGGCCGTGGTGTGCGCCTCCACCGGCAACACCTCCGCCTCCGCGGCGGCCTACGCCACCTCCGCCGGCCTGCGCTGCGCCGTGCTGGTGCCCGAGGGCAAGATCTCCATGGGCAAGCTCAGCCAGGCGATCGCCCACGGCGCCACCCTGCTGCAGGTGGACGGCAACTTCGACGACTGCCTCGAGATCGCCCGGAAGCTGGGGGAGTCCTACCCGGTGTTCCTGGTGAACTCGGTCAACCCGGCCCGGATCGAGGGCCAGAAGACCGGTGCGTTCGAAGTGGTCGACTCCCTCGGCGACGCCCCGGACATCCACATCCTCCCGGTCGGCAACGCCGGCAACATCAGCGCGTACTGGAAGGGCTACAAGGAATACGCGGCGCCCTACGAGTCCGCCACCGCCGGAACCCTGCCCGCCGTCGCCACCCGCACCCCGGTGATGTGGGGCTTCCAGGCCGCCGGTGCCGCGCCGTTCGTCGCCGGCCACCCGATCACCGAACCGGACACCATCGCCACGGCAATCCGGATCGGCAACCCCGCCTCCTGGGAGACCGCCGTCGCCGCTCGGGACGAATCCGGCGGCGTGATCGAGGCCGTGACCGACGACGAAATCCTCGCCGCCCACCGCTGGCTGTCCGCCCGCGAGGGCGTCTTCGTCGAACCCGGCTCCGCGGCCGGCGTCGCGGGCCTGATCAAGAAGCACGAAGCCGGCGAGGTCCCGGCCGGTAAGACCATTGTCATCACCGTCACCGGCCACGGCCTGAAGGACCCGCAGTGGGCCCTCCGTACCGAGGACGGCAGCGACGTCCAGCCGGTGAAGGTGGCCAACGACGTCGTCACCGTCGCCGCGGAACTGGGACTGGAAGAGCACTAGCAGTGGAGACCACCCTCACCGTCCCGGCGGAATCCGCCGCCGACACGCCCACGGTGGCGGCGGGACAGTCCGTCACCGTCCGGGTCCCGGCCACCAGCGCCAACCTGGGCCCCGGCTACGACAGCCTGGGCCTGGCCCTGTCGCTGCACGACACCCTGACGGTGGAGACGCTCGACAGCGGGGAACTGGAATTCGACCTCAGCGGCGAGGGAGCGGACACGCTGCCGCGCGACGCGAGCCACCTGGTGGCCCGGGCCCTGACGGAGGCGCTGCACCGGCTCGGATACCGGCACGCCGGCCTCCGGATCACCGCGGACAACGTCAACCCGCACGGCCGGGGCCTCGGGTCCTCGGCCGCCGCGGTGGTGGCGGCCGCCTCCGCCGCCAACGCCCTGGTCCCGGCCGCGGACCGCCGCGGCAAGGACTGGATCCTGCAGTTCACCTCCACCCTGGAGGGACACCCGGACAACGTCGCACCCGCCATTTTCGGCGGACTGGCGCTGTCATGGCAGGACAGTGACCAGTACAGCAGCACCTGCGCCGCCGTGCACGCGGACATCGTTCCCGTGGTGGCCGTTCCTGACTACGAACTGTCCACCGAGGCGGCCCGGGCGCTGCTGCCGGCTTCCGTGGGGCACCATGCCGCGGCCATGAACTCCGGCCGTGCCGCGCTGCTGATCCACGCCCTGACCCAGAGCCCCGCCTTCCTGCTGCCCGGCACCGAGGACTACCTGCACCAGAGCTACCGGGCCCAGGCCATGCGCCCCAGCGCGGACCTGATTGCCGCCCTGCGCCGCGCCGGCCACGCCGCCGTCGTCTCCGGTGCCGGACCCACGGTCCTGGTCCTCGCCAACGGTGCGGAGCGGGCGGCCGAGGCCCAGGCCTTCATCGCCGAGTACACCGCGGACAACACGCCGGGCGTGTCCTGGCGCGTGATGACGCTGGCCGTGGACAGTGAAGGTGCTAAAGTAGAAGTGCACCGGCGGTAATCACGCTAGCTTTTTCAAAAGACCGCGATGTCGGCCACGTTGCCCACTCTCATCTTTCACTGCGCAATATTTTCCGGTGCCACCTGCTTCCGTCTGGCGCAGGACGCTACAGAAGCACTCTGTACCCCTGAAAAGTCAGCCGGCCGTTCCTCCATTTCGGAACGTGTCCTGGTGTAGCAGTATCCGGCCCTGCCGGCCGGTTTGAGTCCGGCGGGCCGCAAATCCCGGCTGCAGATCTGAACTGCAGCCCAGATCAATCACCGCGTCCAGCTCCTAGCCTGGACGCCGTCGAGGGGGAAGGATCCTTCGTGACCGAAACCACCGAGCTGTCTCCAGCTGTGGACTCATCATCTTCTGCTGCTTCGGCAGCACCCGCCAAGAGCAGTGGCCTCGCCGGCCTGAAGCTCGCCCAGCTGCAGGCCCTGGCCAGCCAGCTGGGAATTTCCGGGGTTCCCGGATGCGTAAGGGCGATCTGGTGACCGCCATCTCCGCCCACCGCGCCGGCACCCCGGTCAGCAAGGCCCCCGCCGCTGCCGAGAAGGCCAGCGACAACGGCATCATCTCCAACGGCGCTGTTGCGTCGAAGGGCGCTTCTTCCAACGGCGCTGCCTCTTCCAACGCTGCCGAGGCCCCGGCGCAGGAAAGCCCGCGGGCCCGCCGCGGCCGCAGCCGCCGCGCCGGCAGCGACGGCATCATCAGCACCGCCACCGAGGCTCCCGCCGCCGTGGAAGCCCAGCCGGCCGTCGAGGCCGCCCCGGCCGAACAGCCCGCCGAGACCAACGACCGCGCCCGCCAGCCGCGGACCCGCAACCGCCGCCGCGGCGAAGCAGCAGCCCAGGCTGCCGGCCAGGCCGAGACCGCAGAGGCTCCGGCCGAGCAGGCCGCCGCCGAGCAGCGCCAGCCCGAACAGCGCCAGGCCGAGCAGCGCCAGGGTGAACAGCGCCAGGCCGAGCAGGGCAACGACGACGCCCAGCGCCGCGAGAACACCCGCGGCCGCGGCAACCGTGACGAGAACGCCGGACGCGAGAACGCCCGCGACAACAACCGCGACAACCGCGACAACACCAACGACGACAACGACGGCGGCAGCCGCCGGAACCGTCGCAACCGCCGGGACCGTAACGATCGCAACGACCGTAACGACCGCCAGGACAACAACCGTAACGACCGCTTCCGCGACCGCAACGAACGCCGCCGCGGCCGCAACCAGGGTCCCGACGTCGACGACGTCGAGGTCACCGAGGACGACGTCCTGCTGCCGGTCGCCGGCATCCTGGACGTGCTGGAGAACTACGCGTTCATCCGCACCTCCGGCTACCTGCCGGGCCCGAACGACGTCTACGTATCCCTCGCCCAGGTCAAGAAGTACAACCTGCGCAAGGGCGACGCCGTCGTTGGCGCCATCCGCGCCCCGCGTGAAGGCGAAGACCGCAGCAACCAGCAGTCCGCCCGCCAGAAGTTCAACGCGCTGGTCCGCGTCACCTCGGTGAACGGCAAGACCGCCGAGGAACTCAAGGACCGCGTGGAGTTCGCCAAGCTGGTGCCGCTCTACCCGTCCGAGCGGCTGCGCCTCGAGACCGACCCCAAGAAGATCGGACCCCGCGTCATCGACCTGGTTGCCCCGATCGGCAAGGGCCAGCGTGGCCTGATCGTCTCGCCGCCTAAGGCCGGCAAGACCCTGATCCTGCAGTCCATCGCGAACGCCATCACCACGAACAACCCTGAGGTCCACCTCATGATGGTTCTGGTCGACGAGCGTCCCGAAGAAGTCACGGACATGCAGCGCACCGTCAAGGGTGAGGTCATCGCCTCCACCTTCGACCGTCCGGCCGACGACCACACCACCGTGGCCGAACTCTCCATCGAACGCGCCAAGCGCCTCGTCGAGATGGGCATGGACGTGGTGGTCCTGCTGGACTCCATGACCCGCCTGGGCCGTGCCTACAACCTGGCCGCGCCGGCTTCCGGCCGCATCCTCTCCGGTGGCGTGGACTCGGCGGCGCTGTACCCGCCGAAGCGCTTCTTCGGTGCCGCCCGCAACATCGAAAACGGCGGCTCGCTCACCATCCTGGCCACCGCTCTCGTCGAGACCGGCTCCAAGATGGACGAGGTCATCTTCGAAGAGTTCAAGGGCACCGGCAACATGGAGCTCCGCCTGTCCCGCCAGCTGGCGGACAAGCGCATCTTCCCGGCCGTGGACGTCAACGCCTCCGGCACCCGGCGCGAGGAGAACCTCCTCTCGCCCGAGGAAGTCAAGATCATGTGGAAGCTGCGCCGCGTCCTCTCCGGTCTCGAGACGCAGCAGAGCCTTGAGCTGCTGACCAACAAGATCCGGGAGACCCAGAGCAACGTCGAGTTCCTCATGCAGGTGCAGAAGACGACGCTTGGTGCGAAGTCCGATAACGACAAGTAGCTGAGCAGGGGTGGGGCCGTCGCATATTTTGCGGGCCCCGCCCTTTGTCGTTCGGTTTTTGCCGCCCCCGCCCCTCCGCTGGGAGGCTTGCGATCTCCGATCGCCAGCCTCCCAGCTCCGGCAGGCCCGAAGCCACTCCCGGGGCGGCAAAAACCGAACGCCACGCTCCCTTCTCACCTAACGCCGTCGCATAACTAGACTTGGTTCCAAGTCGAAAGAGGTTTTGAAATGTTTGAGTCCGTACAGGGGCTGTTGGATGAGCATGCTGCTATCCAGGCGCAGCTCGGGGATCCTGCTGTGTATGCCGACCAGAAGCTGGCCCGGAAGCTGGGGCGGCGGTCCGCGCAGCTGAACGGCATCGTGGAGGCCTACCACCGCTGGGAGGCACTCAACGATGACCTGGCTGCGGCGAAGGAGATGGCTGCCGAGGATCCCGAGTTCGCGGCCGAGGTGCCCGAGCTGGAGGAGTCCCTGGAGACGGCCGCCGCGAAGCTGCGCCGTCTGCTGATCCCGCGCGACCCGGACGACGCCCGCAACGTGATCCTTGAGGTCAAGGGCGGCGAAGGCGGCGACGAAGCGGCCCTGTTCGCTGCCGACCTGCTGCGGATGTACAGCCGGTACGCGGAATCGCGCGGCTGGAAGACCGAGATCATCTCCGCCACCGAGTCGGATTTGGGCGGCTACAAGGACGTCCAGATGGCCGTCAAGGGCAATTCCAACGACCCCGCCGAAGGCGTCTTCGCCCGGCTCAAGTTCGAAGGCGGCGTGCACCGCGTCCAGCGAGTGCCCGTCACCGAATCCCAGGGCCGGATCCACACCTCCGCCGCCGGCGTTCTGGTGCTGCCCGAGGTGGACGAGCCCGAGGAACTGGAAATCAACCAGAACGACCTCAAGATCGACGTCTACCGATCGTCCGGTCCCGGCGGCCAGTCCGTGAACACCACCGACTCCGCGGTGCGCATCACCCACCTTCCCACCGGCATCGTCGTCGCGATGCAGAACGAGAAGTCCCAGCTGCAGAACCGCGAGGCCGGCATGCGCGTGCTCCGCGCCCGCATCCTGGCCCACCAGCAGGAGCAGATCGACGCCGAGAACTCGGCGCAGCGCAAGTCGCAGATCCGCACCATGGACCGCTCGGAGCGCATCCGCACCTACAACTACCCTGAAAACCGGATCGCGGACCACCGCACCGGTTACAAGGCGTACAACCTCGACCAAGTGATGAACGGCGACCTGGAACCAGTGATCCAGTCCGCCATCGAGATGGACGAACAGTCCCGCCTCGACGCCATCGGCGACTAACGCCCCGGCGCGAGCATCCGACGAGACTGATGACCGACCACGATGACGCCTGATCCCGCCCAGAGCCTCGCCGACGCCGTCCGCGGGGCGACGGCGGTGCTGGCCGCCGCCGGCGTGCCGAGCCCCAGGGTCGACGCCGAGCTCCTCGCCGGCCACCTCCTGGGCGTCGGGCCGGGCCGGCTCCGCGCCCTCCTGCTCGGCGACACCCCGGCCCCGGAGGGGTACGGGGATCTTGTGGCCGACCGCGCCCGCCGGATCCCGCTGCAGCACATCACCGGGGTGGCGCACTTCCGTTACCTGGAGCTCGCCGTCGGCCCCGGAGTCTTCATCCCGCGCCCGGAGACCGAGTCCGTGGTCCAGCTGGTCATCGACTGGCTGGCGGCCCCCGGACGGCCCGCCCGGCCCAAGGTGGTGGATCTCGGCACCGGCTCGGGGGCGATCGCAGGGTCGATTGCGCACGAGGTCCCCGGCGCGGAGGTTCACGCCGTCGAATACAGCGAGTTCGCGCACGCCTGGGCGGCGAAAAACCTGCTGCCACTGGGGGTCCGGCTGGTCCGCGGCGACCTGCGCGACGCCCTGCCGGAGCACGACGGAACCTTCGACGTCGTCGTGTCCAACCCGCCGTACATCCCGGCCGAAGCGGTGCCCAACGAACCCGAGGTGGCCCTGCACGATCCGCCCGAGGCGCTCTACGGCGGGGGAGCGGACGGCATGGAACTTCCGACGGCGGCCGCGGCTACAGCCGCGCGGCTGCTGGGGCCCGGCGGTTACTTCGTGATGGAGCACGCCGAGGTGCAGGCCGCCTGGATCGCCCGGATGATGGAGACCACCGGCCACTGGACCGGCATCACCACCCATCAGGACCTCAACGGCCGGGAGCGGGCCACCAGCGCCCGGCGCCTGGCAAGCCCCACCGGCGGCGCGGACCGCGAAGCCCGGCCCGGAATGAAAGGATAGGCCAGTGACCACTAGCTACGATTGCAACGATGCGGCCCAGCGCGCGGCCGGACTGGAACACGCCCAGAAGGCGATCCGCGAGAACAAATGCGTCGTCCTGCCCACCGACACGGTGTACGGCATCGGCGCGGACGCCTTCTCACCGATGGCCGTGACCCTGCTGCTGGCCGCCAAGGGCCGCAGCCGGCAGATGCCGCCGCCGGTCCTGATTCCGCGGCTCAATGCCCTGGACGGGCTGGCCACCGAGGTTCCCGCAGAGGCCCGCCAGCTTGCCGAGGCCTTCTGGCCCGGCGGACTGACCCTCATCCTGCACGCCCAGCCCTCCCTTGACTGGGATCTTGGCGAGACCAAGGGCACGGTCGCGCTGCGCCTGCCGGCCGACGACGTCGCCCAGGACCTGCTCACGCTGACCGGGCCACTGGCCGTCTCCTCGGCCAACCGCACCGGCCAGCCCGCCGCACAGACCGCCGCCGAGGCCGAGGCGATGCTCTCCGAGTCCGTGGAGGTCTACCTCGAGGGCGGCCGGCGTCCCGTGGACGGCGAGGCCGAGTCCGCGCCGTCGACCATCATCGACGCCACATCGCTGCCGCTGCGCGTGGTCCGGCAGGGCGCCATCAGCCTGGAGCGGATCCGCGAGGTGGTGCCCGGCGTGCTCGGCGCCGGCGAGGAACCGGCGGGCGCCGATGAGCCCACTGTCGAGGAACCGGCGGCCGAGGAACCGGCAGGCGGGACCGCAGCCGAAGAGACAGCCGTAGAGCCCGCCAAGCCGGCCGCCGAAGCGCCCGCGCAACAACCCGCCGAAGCGAAGCCCGCGGCAGAAACCCCGGAGGCCTAGAGTGCAGCCCAAAGTCGCCGTCGCGGCCGTCACCTTCAACCGCCACGAGGAACTCGCCCTGCTGCTCAAGGGCCTCGCCGCGCAGACGGCCCCGATCCACTCGATCGCCCTGGTGGACTCCGGCACGGATCCGGCCGACCGGCTGGTGGCCGAGCAGGGCATGGACAACATCAACTACCTGCGCTCCGAGGCTAACCTCGGCGGAGCCGGCGGCTTCGCCTACGCGATCCTGGCCGCCATGGCCTCCGGCGCGGAGTGGATCTGGATGATGGACGACGACGGGCACCCGGAGGACGCCAGCTGCCTCGAGGAGCTCCTCAAGGCAGCCGACGAGCACCGGCTGGACATCATCAGCCCCCTGGTCGCGGCCACGGCCGATCCCAACCGGCTCTCCTTCAACTTCCGGATCAACGGCCTGCTCACGAACGACCGGTCCCGCCTGGCCCCGATGGGCTACCTTCCGGACATGGTCCACTTCTTCAACGGCGCCCTGATCCGCACCGAGGTCTTCTACACGATCGGCATTCCGGACGTGAAGTTCTTCATCCGCGGCGACGAGGTCGACTTCCTGTCCCGGGTCAAGAAGGCCGGGCTCAAGTACGGCACCCTGGCCACCGTCGCCGTCCAGCATCCGGCCACCTGGACCGAGATGAAGCCGGTCTTCGGCGGCTTCATCACCCCGGTCATTCCGGAGGGCAACTTCAAGCGCTACTGCTATTTCCGCAACCGTGGCTACCTTACCCGCAAATACCGCAACCTGCGCTGGTTCGGCGCGGACGTGGTCGGCTTCCCGTACTACTTCCTGAAGGCCGGCGACCTGAAGGGGCTGGCGCATTGGTTCCGCGCCTACTCCACCGGCTTCCTGGGCAAGGGCTTCGGCGCGCCCGCGGACCTGATGGCCCGGAACGGCTAGGCGGCGTGGAGAAGCTCTACGCCGTCGTCGTCACCTACAACCGGGCGGACTTCCTGGCGAACCTGCTGGACTCCTTCGCCCGGCTCGACACGAGACCCGAGGGAATCATCGTCGTCGACAACGCCAGCACGGACGACACGGCCGCGGTGATCGACCGGGCCAGGACTGCGGGGGACCTTCCCCTGCAGTACGAGCGGCTGGAGACCAACGCCGGGGGAGCGGGCGGCTTTTCCCGTGGCGTGGAACTCGCGCTGGCGGCCGGCGCCGAATGGCTCTGGCTGATGGACGACGACGTCGAAGTCCTCCCCGGGGCGGTCGACGCGCTGGCGAGGTTCACGCCGGACTACTCATGCATCGTGGGACGCCGCTACGACGCCAACGGCCAACCCTTTTTCTGGCAGCACCACTTCGTCGACGCCCTCGGCGTCTTCCTCCCGGTATCCCGCGACGTGTTCAAGCACTCCGACGTCTTCCGTACCAACGTGGGCAACTTCGAGGGCATGCTGATCAGGGCGTCCGTGGCGCGGGAGATCGGCCTTCCCGATCCGCGCTTCTTCATCACCTGGGACGACGCCGTCTACGGCTGGCTCGCCGCGCAGCGCACGCCGGTGGTGTACGTCAATGCCTTCGTGATCCGGAAGGTGCGGGCGCAGCGCCAGGTGGACCTCGGCCTCCGCCACCTCAACGATTCCTCCGACCTGAGCCGGCGCTACGTGATGCGCAACCGCGGCCACGTCGCCCAGTATCTCCGGGCCCACGGCCGGTACAACCGCGCAGGCTTCGCGGCCGGAACGGCGCTGACGTTCGGCAAGGAAATCGCCCGGCTGGTCCTCGTGGAACGCACCCTCACGGGGGTCGCCGCGCTCTGGCAGGGATGGCGGGAATCGCGCGAAATCCTTAGCGACCGGGCCTGGAAACCCATGCCGCCGCTGCCCGCAGATGCGGGCCGCGGGAACGATACGGCTTAGTATCGTTCTAGGTTCCGCGCTGTCCGACAGTCCCGCGCGGGTACTTTTGACCCAGGCGCCTTGCCGCCGCAGTACTGGAAGTCGGTTGCACACTCACTTGACTACGAAATCTGAACCTCGAGAATCCGAGCAGATCCGGGACGAAAAGCCGGCCCTCTGGATCTGGATCCAGCTGATCCTGGACTCCATGTCCTGGGTGGTGGCCGTGATCCTGGCCCTGCTGCTGCGCTACGAGATGGGGATCCGCGTCGAGCAGTTCGCCGGTGCCGCCGTCATCGCGGCGATCGCCGTCGTCGTCCAGGTGCTGACCGGCTACGCCTTGGCCCTCTACCGCGGCCGCTACCCGTTCGGAAGCTTCCAGGAGGCGCGGGCCCTGGTCTTCGTGACCGTGATCGTCGCCGCCTCCATCACCGCCAGCCTGCTGGTGCTTTACGAGGCCATCAACATCGGCCGCAGCGTCGGCCTGATCGCGTTCCCGTTCGCCTGCCTCTTCATGGGCGCGGCCCGATACGTGAAGCGGCTCTACGTCGAGAGCCGCTCCCGGCCCGGCGACAGCGCGCAGAACACCCTCATCTACGGCGCAGGCTTCCTCGGCAACTCCCTCCTCACCCGGATGCTCCAGGACCCGGATTCCCCGTACTTCCCGGTAGGCCTGATCGATGACGATCCGGCCAAGAAGCACCTCCGGCTTTCCGGCGTGCAGGTCCAGGGCCGAGGGGAGGACCTTCCCGCCATCATCCGCCGCACCCGCGCCAGGGTCCTGGTGCTGGCGTTCGCCAACGTCGAGGCGTCCGTGGTCCGGCGTATCTCCGATGCCGTCACCGGGCTGAACATCCGCGTGCTGGTACTACCGCCCTTGCGGGACATGCTTGGCGGCTCTGCGCCGGCCGGCTTCTCCGACTTCCGCGACGTCGCGGTGGAGGACCTGATCGGCCGACGACCGGTGGACATCAAGGTCGATGAGATCGCCGGCTACATCAGGGGCAAGCGTGTGCTGGTCACCGGCGCCGGCGGCTCCATCGGATCCGAGCTGTGCCGCCAGATCATGCCGTTCGGGCCCGCCGAGCTGATCATGCTCGATCATGACGAGACCGGACTCCAGCAGACCCAGATCTCGATCACCGGCCGCGGCCTGCTGGCCGGCCGGGACACCGTGCTGGCGAGCATCCGCGACGGCGACGCCCTGCGGGAGATTTTTGCGGATCGCCGGCCGGAGGTGGTCTTCCACGCGGCCGCGCTGAAACACGCGCCCCTGCTGCAGCAGTATCCGGTGGAGGCATGGAAGACCAACGTCTGCGGCACGCTGAACGTGCTGCGGGCCGCCCAGCACGCCGGGGTCTCCCACTTCGTGAACATCTCCACGGACAAGGCAGCGAACCCCACCACCGCGCTGGGCCACTCCAAGCGAATGGCGGAGAAGCTGACCGCCTGGATGGCCGGACAGACGGCCGGCAAGTTTGTCTCCGTCCGCTTCGGCAACGTCATGGGCAGCCGCGGGTCCATGCTTCCCCTCTTCACCGAGCAGATCCGGGTCGGCGGTCCCGTGACCGTCACCGATCCCGAGGTCACCCGGTTTTTCATGACCATCCCCGAGGCCTGCCAGCTGGTCATCCAGGCCGGCGCCATCGGCTCCGGCGGTGAGGTGTTGATCCTGGACATGGGCGAACCGGTCAAGATCCTGGACGTGGCGCAGCGGATGATCGCCATGTCCGGCAAGCAGGTGGAGATCATCTACACCGGGCTGCGGCCGGGAGAGAAGCTTCACGAGGAGCTGGTGGGAACCGGCGAGCAAGACCAGCGCCCATTGCACCCCAAAATCTCCCACACCCGGGCCACGGAGGAGGACCCGGAGAACCTGGACCTCGATGCATGGCTTGAGCGTTGCCGAACCGAACAGGGTGCCAGCATCGCGGAGATCCCCGACGACGAGTCGGACGAGACGGGCCCGATCAGAATCGTCCGGGTCGCCTCATGACACCACTGGTGCTGACCGCCGTCGTGACTCTGCTGGCCAGCCTGCTGCTGCCCATCGCCGTCAAGCCATGGCTGGTTCGCCTCGGTGTCGTGGACGTTCCCTCGTCCCGCTCTTCCCACAGCAAAACGACGATCCGTGGGATGGGCCTGGCCGCGGCCCTGGCCACAGGGGTCGGCTATATGGTTGCGGTTCTCGGCGGCGCCGTCACCGTGGACCGGGGGATTTTCGCGGTCGTGCTGCTCATTATTGCCGCCTGCTCGGCCGTCGGTTGGACCGAGGATCTCCGGGGCCTCTCCATCCGCGGCCGCGCCGCCGCGCAATTCGGCATCGGTGTGACAGGTTCCGCCGTCCTGATCGTCATGACCGGGCAGTCTTTCTGGTGGCTGCCGTTGGCCGCGGTCGCGATCGCCGCGTACGTCAACATCGCGAACTTCATGGACGGCGTCAATGGTATCTCCGGGATGCACGGCGTCACCGTGGGTGCCGCCTACGCGGCCGCCGGATCCCTTTCGGACCAGCCCTGGCTTACCGCCGGTGGTGCCATCCTCGCCATGGCCTTCCTCGGTTTCCTGCCCTGGAACCTGGGCCGGGGCTCTGTGTTCCTTGGCGACGTCGGAAGCTATTTGCTCGGGGCCTCCGTCGCAGCACTGGCCGTAGCAGCGTTTTTCGCCGGCGTCTACGTGGAGTACGTGCTCTCCCCGACGCTGATCTATGTGGCGGACACTGGCTTCACGTTGCTGCGCCGGATTAGGGCGGGGAGCGGTGGTATGCCTCCCATCGTGAGCACGTCTACCAGCGGCTTACGGACGTGGGCTTCTCCCACCTGCAATCATCGGCTACGGTGACGGCATGCAGCGCTGCAGTAATCTGTCTAGGCTTCGTTGCCGCGACGGCACAATTGCCCGGCGTGATCCTCTGCGTCGCAGGCAGTATCGCGGTGCTCGGACTCTACGTTTCCGCACCGGACCTGATCCGCCGCTACCGCCGGAAATCCAAGGTGACCAGGCTGCCGATGGCCTAGCCGTGTTCTATCTCGTGTAGAATTCAGGGGCGGCTCTGGCCGCGTTCCTCTTCACCGCCCCCGACGATTGGGTTTCCATGACTTCCAACGCCGAGCCCGGACGCACGCCCGGCCGCGGACGCGTCGGCGTTGCTGGGCCCACCGCGTCACTCTGGCTGCGGCTCCTCGCCCTGAGTTCGGCGGCGGCGGCGGCGGCCCTGGTGGTGACGGCCGTTCCGGCCTGGATCTTCAACGGCGGCTTCGGTGCACTCTCCAGCTCCTTCGGCGGGGGGCTTGTCATGGTCTTCTTCGCCATCAGCCTGCTGGTAGGACACTTTGTGGGCCGGAGTAACCCCTCCGGCGCCATCGGCCTGTTTGTCGCCACCTACTTCGTGAAAGTTGTCGGCTTCGCTCTCGTCCTGTTTGTCCTCGGCTCCCCGGACTGGCTGCACGCACGCTGGTTCCTGATCGGCGCGGTCGTCACCGTTGTGGCATGGCAGGCGGCCGAAATTATCGGGTTCAGCAGGGCCCGGCTCCAGATATTCAATGACCCGGAATCCCCGGAAGGCGGCTCCCATGAAGGACCGTAAAAATCGTGACCAGAACCCCCCGCAAAACACCCGTCCGGCCATGGGTGCCCCCGGCGTTTCGCGCGACGGCGACGACGGCGGCTACAACGCCGGAATCGCCGTGTTCAGCTACATTGTTGGCGGAATCATCGTCTGGAGTTTGATAGGGTGGGGTCTGGATAATCTGTGGGGGACCCGCTGGATTGTGCTCGCAGGCGCCCTGCTTGGAGCCGCGGGAGGGTTCTATCTTTCTCATATGCACGGCCTCACCAGTCACCGGTCTACGGCTGGCGGAGACGACGCTGCAGGTGCCCCGTCCAAGGACGCGGAACAGTAATGCCAAAAAATTTCAGAGGGGGACTGGTTGGCAGCAATGCCATCGCTCCCCGCCCAACGCCCAATGATGGACACTGCAGAGAGGAAACGCGTTGATCGCGCTTGCGCTCCCGGCCCAAGATTCAGGAGAGTTTACTCCTCCCGGAATTGAACAAATGCACCTGCCGGCAATCCTGCCCTGGGGTGCTGCCGAAGGATTCTCCAAGCAGATGCTGCTGGTGATCCTCTCGGTCGTCATTATCGCCACCTTCTTCGTGCTGGCCGCGCGGAAGCAGCAGCTCGTTCCGGGCAAGCTGCAGTTCGCCGGCGAGGCCGCCTACGGTTTCGTCCGGAACGGCATCGCCAAGGACATCATCGGCGGCAAGGACTTCATCAAGTACGTCCCGCTGCTGTTCAGCCTGTTCTTCTTCATCCTGGTGAACAACATCTACGGCGCCATCCCGGTGATCCAGCTCCCGAGCTTCTCCCACGTCGGCGGCGCCTACGTGCTGGCAGCCATCGTCTACGTGACCTGGATTGCCATCGGCATCAAGAAGAACGGCCTGAAGTACTTCAAGCTGGCCACGGTCCCCAGCGGCGTGCCGGTCTACATTCTTCCGATCGTTATCCCGATCGAGATCATCTCCAACTTCCTGGTCCGCCCGGTGACGCACAGCCTCCGTCTGTTCGCCACCATGCTGGCCGGCCACCTGATCGTGATGATCGCCGGTTCCGGCATCGAGTTCCTGGTAATGCAGGAGAACGTCCTGCTCAAGGGCGCCTCGGTTCTGGTCCTCGCCGGCTCGCTGGCGATGTACATGCTGGAGGCGCTGATCATGGCGCTGCAGGCGTACGTCTTCACGCTGCTGACCGCGATCTACATCGAAGGCGCGCTGCACGCCGACAGCCACTAAGGCTCCAACAGACTTCCCCTCCGGGGGATGAAGCAACCCAAACAACCTGCCACACGGGTGGCATCTTGAAAGGAAGAAAAATGGAAGGCTCCATCAACGGCTCCCTCAACCTCATCGGCTACGGCCTCTCCGCCATCGGCGGTGGTATCGGTGTGGGTCTCGTGTTCGCTGCTTACATCAACGGCGTTGCACGTCAGCCGGAAGCCCAGCGCGTCCTGCAGCCGATCGCATTCCTCGGCCTCGCGCTGACTGAAGCCCTCGCCATCCTCGGCCTGGTCTTCGCATTCGTTCTCGAGTAAATCTTCAGAACACGAGCGAACATCCAGAACCGAGTAGATAAGGACGGGTGAAATATGAAGCAGCTGATCATCTCAGCCGCCAGCGAGGCCGGGTCCAACCCCCTCGTTCCCAACATCTGGGAAATGTTTGTCGTCCTCGTAGGCTTTGCTGTCCTCCTTTACATCGTGACGAAGTACGTTGTCCCGATGTTCGAGAAGAACTTCGCAGAGCGTGCCGAGGCGATTGAGGGCGGCATTGCCAAGGCCGAAAAGGCCCAGGCTGAGGCCACTGCGGCACTCGAAGAGTACAAGCAGCAGCTGACGGATGCCCGCACCGAGGCCAACCGCATCCGCGAGGAAGCCCGTGCCGAAGGCGCCCAGATCCTGGCGGATCTGAAGGAGAAGGCAGCTGCCGAGTCTGCCCGCATCACCGCCCAGGCACACGCCCAGATCGAATCCGAGCGCCAGGCGGCCGTTGTGTCGCTGCGCGCGGAGGTCGGCACGCTGGCCACCACGCTGGCAAGCCGGATCGTCGGCGAGGCCCTCACCGACGATGCACGTTCGGCCCGCGTGGTCGATCGTTTCCTGGCAGATCTGGAGAACCAGAGCGCAGGTGCAGCTAAGTAATGGCAGGTGTATCGAGCGAATCGCTGACCGCGGCACTCGCCGCGTTGGAGCCCACGCTTCCCAACGCGTCGCTGCAGTTGGCTAAGGAACTCTTCGGAATCCTGGGAACGGTGGACAGCTCCGCTGGCCTGCGCCGCGCCCTGACCGACCCGTCCCGCACCGGCAGCGAGAAGTCGGCGCTGGTCACGCAGCTGTTCAGCGGAAAAGTCTCCGCTGACGCCGTGCAGATCGCGAGCGGACTGGCCGGCTCACGCTGGGCGTCGGCCCGCGACATCGGCGATGCACTCGAGACCCTGGCCGCCACGGTGGTCATTGCCGTTGCTGAAAACAAGTCGGCAGTCTCTGCCTCGGGCCTCAGCGGACTGGAGGAGCTGGAGAACGACCTCTTCGGCTTCAACCGGGCCGTCGACGCCAGCCACGAGGTTCAGCGTGCCTTGTCCGAGCCGCAGGCGAGCCAGGCAGCCAAGGCTGCCCTTGCCGCCAAGCTCGTCCCCGGTGCCAGCGAGGAGGCCAAGGTCCTCATCGGCCAGGCCGTCGCGCAGCCCCGAGGACTCAAGGTCACCCGGCTCGTCAGCCGTTTTGCGGAGCTTGCAGCCAAGCGCCAGCAGCGCTGGATTGCCACGGTCAGCGTCACCCGTCCGCTGACGGAGGAACAGACCGGCCGGCTGCAGACGGCGCTCAACGCCCTCTACGGCCGCGAGCTGAAGCTCAACATGAACATTGACCCGGCACTGATCGGTGGAATCCGGATCCAGGTAGGCGACGAAGTGGTTGACGCTTCGGTCCTCGCCCGCCTGGGCCAGCTCCAGCGACAGCTTGCCTAGTCAGCCGGACAAGCACAACTTACCGACAAGAAACCCCGGTCATCGTGAGCAACGATGATCACGAAAACAGGAGAGCAGGGACTGCAGATGGCCGATTTGACCATCAACGCCGACGACGTCCGTAATGCGTTGAACGAGTTCGCGGCGTCCTACGAACCCGGTAACGCAGAGCGCGTAGAGGTTGGCCGTGTAACGACCGCAGGTGACGGCATCGCCCGTGTTGAGGGCCTCCCCTCGGTCATGGCGAACGAGCTGCTTCGCTTCGAAGACGGCACGCTGGGCCTCGCCCAGAACCTCGACGTCCGCGAGATCGGTGTCATCGTCCTCGGTGACTTCCAGGGCATCGAAGAAGGCCAGGAAGTGCACCGCACCGGACAGGTTCTGTCCGTACCCGTGGGCGACGCCTTCCTCGGGCGCGTGGTTGACCCGCTGGGCCAGCCGATTGACGACCTCGGCGAGATCAAGGCCGAGACCACCCGTGCCCTGGAACTCCAGGCACCGGGCGTGACCCAGCGCAAGTCGGTCCACGAGCCGATGCAGACCGGCCTGAAGGCCATCGACGCGATGATCCCGATCGGCCGCGGCCAGCGCCAGCTGATCATTGGTGACCGCCAGACCGGCAAGTCCGCCATCGCGATCGACACGATCATCAACCAGAAGGCCAACTGGGCTTCCGGCGATGTGAACAAGCAGGTCCGTTGCATCTACGTCGCCATCGGCCAGAAGGCGTCCACCATCGCGGCGGTCCGCCAGACCCTTGAGGACAATGGCGCGCTGGAGTACACCACCATCGTGGCGTCCCCGGCCTCCGACCCGGCCGGCTTCAAGTACCTGGCACCGTACGCCGGTTCGGCCATCGGCCAGCACTGGATGTACGGCGGCAAGCACGTCCTCATCGTGTTCGATGACCTGTCCAAGCAGGCCGAAGCCTACCGCGCCGTGTCGCTGCTGCTGCGCCGCCCGCCGGGACGCGAAGCCTACCCGGGCGACGTCTTCTACTTGCACTCCCGTCTGCTGGAGCGTTGTGCAAAGCTCTCCGACGAGCTCGGTGCAGGTTCCATGACCGGTCTGCCGCTGATCGAGACTAAGGCGAACGACGTGTCCGCCTACATCCCGACCAACGTCATCTCGATCACCGACGGCCAGATCTTCCTGCAGTCGGACCTCTTCAACGCCAACCAGCGTCCCGCAGTCGACGTCGGTGTCTCCGTGTCCCGCGTCGGTGGCGCCGCCCAGGTGAAGTCCATGAAGAAGGTCTCCGGTACTTTGAAGCTGGAACTGGCCCAGTACCGCGACATGCAGGCCTTCGCCATGTTCGCCTCGGACCTGGATGCGGCTTCCCGCCAGCAGCTGACCCGTGGCGCACGCCTGATGGAACTGCTGAAGCAGGGCCAGTACTCTCCGTTCCCGGTTGAGGACCAGGTCGTTTCCATCTGGGCCGGCACCAACGGCTACCTCGACGACGTTCCGGTTGAGGACATCAACCGCTTCGAGACCGAGTTCCTGGAGCACCTCAAGCACAAGTCCTCCATCCTTACCACGCTGGCTCAGACCAACGTGATGAGCGACGACACCGCAGAAGCACTGAAGACCGCGATTGTGGACTTCAAGAAGGGCTTCTTCGGCGAGGGCGACAGCCTGCTGGTCGGTGCGGGGCACGAGGAGTACGCCCCGATCGATGAAGACCAGGTCGACCAGGAAAAATCGTCAAGCAGAAGCGCTAGTTCCGTAGGCCGGGACTGTCGGATCCCTCGAGGGTCCGGCAGTCCCGGCCCGACGGAAGCTTAGGAAAGGATAAGTATGGGAGCCCAGATTCGGGTCTACCGCCAGAAGATCAGCTCGACGACGTCGATGCGCAAGATCTTCAAGGCGATGGAACTGATCGCTACCTCGCGCATCGGCAAGGCCCGCGCACGCGTAGCGGCTTCACTGCCTTACGCAAACGCGATTACGCGTGCCGTTTCTGCTGTCGCAAGCCAGAGCGAAATCGACCACCCGCTGGTGACCGAGCCGGAGCAGATCCGCCGGGCCGCAGTGCTGGTCATCACCTCCGACCGCGGCCTCGCCGGGTCCTACTCCGCGACCGTACTCAAGCAGGCCGAAGGCCTCGTCGAGCTGCTCCACGAGGAGGGCAAGGAAGTCAAGATGTACCTCATGGGCCGCAAGGCACAGGCGTACTTCGACTTCCGGAACCGTCCGTACGAGCGGGTCTGGACCGGCAACACGGACGCTCCGCAGTTCGAGACCGCACGCGAGGTGGGCGAGGCACTTCTGGCCGACTTCGCCGAGGTCTACGAAGAGGGCGGTGTGGACGAGATCCATGTCGTCTACACGCGGTTCAAGTCCATGGTGACGCAGGAACCGACGGTCATCCGTCTGCTCCCGCTGGAGGTCGTCGAGGAACAGGCTGCCTCCGAGTCGGAGCTGCTGCCGCTCTACGAATTCGAACCGGAGACGGAGCAGGTCCTCGATGCCCTGCTGCCGCGCTACATCGAGTCACGCATCTTCGCCGCCATGTTGCAGGCCGCAGCTTCCGAGCTCGCAGCCCGCCAGCGCGCGATGAAGTCCGCCGGCGACAACGCCACGGAACTCATCAAGAAGTACACGCGTCTGCGCAACACTGCCCGCCAGGCTGAAATTACGCAGGAGCTTTCTGAGATCGTGGCAGGCGCCGACGCACTGAACGCGTCCTAGCCTGCCCGTCACGGGCCCAGCTGTACCTGCACCACAGAACGAACTTAACCGCCCACGCCATCTACTGAGTGAAGTGAGAGAGATGACTGCCACTGCTACCGAACACGTAGCCGCGACGTCCGGTGCCACCGGCCGTATTGCACGTGTTATTGGCCCGGTTGTCGACGTCGAATTCCCGGCTGACGCAATCCCCTCGATTTACAACGCTCTCACCACCGAGATTTCTCTCAACGGTGAGACCAAGACCATCACCTTCGAAGTTGCGCTGCACCTCGGCGACAACCTCATCCGCGCCATCTCGCTGCAGGCGACCGACGGCCTGGTCCGCGGCACCACCGTGGTCGACACCGGTGCCCCGATCTCCGTGCCCGTCGGCGACGGCGTCAAGGGCCACATCTTCAACGTCCTAGGCCAGCCCCTGGACGTTGCGGAGTCCGAACTGCAGGTCTCCGAGCGCTGGCCGATCCACCGCAAGGCCCCCGCCTTCGCGACCCTTGAGGGCTCCACTGAGATGCTCGAGACCGGCATCAAGGTCATCGACCTCCTCACCCCGTACATCAAGGGTGGAAAGATCGGCCTGTTCGGCGGCGCCGGCGTCGGAAAGACCGTGCTGATCCAGGAAATGATCACCCGTGTTGCCCGCAACTTCGGCGGTACCTCGGTATTCGCCGGCGTGGGTGAGCGCACCCGTGAAGGCAACGACCTCTGGGTCGAAATGGAAGAGGCAGGCGTCCTCAAGGACACCGCCCTTGTCTTCGGCCAGATGGATGAGCCGCCGGGAACGCGTCTGCGCGTGGCCCTGTCCGCCCTGACCATGGCGGAGTACTTCCGCGATGTGCAGAACCAGGACGTGCTGCTCTTCATCGATAACATCTTCCGCTTCACCCAGGCAGGCTCCGAGGTATCCACCCTCCTCGGCCGCATGCCGTCCGCCGTGGGCTACCAGCCCAACCTGGCCGACGAGATGGGCCTCCTGCAGGAGCGCATCACCTCGACCAAGGGCCACTCCATCACCTCGATGCAGGCCATCTACGTTCCCGCAGATGACTACACCGACCCGGCTCCGGCCACGACCTTCGCACACCTCGACGCGACCACGGAACTCTCCCGTGAAATCGCTTCCCGTGGTCTGTACCCGGCCGTTGACCCGCTGACGTCGACCTCGCGCATCCTGGATCCGCAGTACATCGGCAACGACCACTACAACACGGCCGTCCGGGTGAAGCAGATCCTGCAGAAGAACAAGGAACTCCAGGACATCATCGCCATCCTCGGTGTCGATGAACTCTCCGAAGAGGACAAGATCGTCGTGTCGCGTGCACGCCGTATCCAGCAGTTCCTCTCTCAGAACACCTACACCGCCAAGCAGTTCACCGGCGTCGAGGGCTCCACCGTGTCCATCAAGGACACCGTGGAAGGCTTCGCGGCGATCTGCGACGGCGAGCTGGACCACATCGCAGAGCAGGCGTTCTTCAACGTCGGCGGCCTGGATGACGTCGAGCGCCAGTGGGCCAAGATCCAGGAACAGACCAAGTAATATGGCTGAGCTTGAGGTTGAGATTGTCGCAGCGGACCACTTCGTGTGGTCCGGAGCGGCCAAGATGGTCAAGGCCCGCACCAGCGATGGTGAAATCGGAATCCTGCCCGGCCACTCGCCCCTGCTGGCGATTCTGGCCGAAGGTGAACTGGCCATCGAGCCTGTTTCCGGTGACCGCATCGCAGTGGACGTTGACGGCGGATTCTTCTCCGTCGACAACAACCGCGTGGTGATCGTGGCCGACAACGCCCAGATGGGTGATTCGGCTACTGCGGGGATCCGCTAGCCCTACCTTGATGGACGATACTGGTCTTCCGTTCATCATCCTGGCAACGGCGTTTGCGTTGCTGGTCTTTGCACTGTGCCTCTCCGGGGTGCGCCGCATTAATCTGCGGCGCGCCCTGGGCACGGTGGACGCCTCCATTTGCGTAGCTGGAAACAGCTGGCAGATGGGGGTTTGTCGTTATCAGGACAACGACCTCGAGTGGTTCCGTCTTGCCTCCCTGAGCGTGCGTCCGAAGTACACCTTCCGCCGCAGCTCCCTGGAGCTGATCGGCCGGCGTCCGCCCACCGAAACCGAACTGGTGAAGGTGCAGCCGGAGTCCGTGATCGTCGAACTGCACTACGAGGGCCGGGACGTCCTGCTGGCCATGCGCTTCGACGCGTACACCGGGCTCTCTTCCTGGCTTGAGGCCGGCCCCGTCATCGGCGTCGGCACCTGGCGCTAACCGCCTTGGACTTCATCGAAGACATCCGGCTGGTGGACGGGCCGGTGCTCTGGGTTGCCTGGGCGGCCGCGGCCGCCGGTGCCGCCTACCTGCTGTGGAAGAGCGGCCGCCGGCATACCCCCGGGGCGACGGCGGTGGTCGTCGGTTCTGCCCTGCTGCTGGGCGCCGGGCTGGTCGCCGGAGTGCACCTCCTCCTGATCTACGTCCTGTCCGTCTTCCCCGAGGAACTGCCTTGGGAGACACTCGCCTGGAGCGTTCCCGGCGTCGCGGCCCTGCTGTTCTGGCTGCTCCGGCTGCACGGCATCTGGGGCCGCCGGCCCTTCCTGGCCGCCATTCCGGGACCCGTCCTGCCGGTGGTGCACCGGATCCGAGCCACCGCAGTGGCCACGGCCGCCCTGCTGGGCGTGCTGCTGCTTTCCGCCGTCCAGATCAACGCCTACTTCGGCCTGAACCACACCGTGAGCGACCTGACCGGCACCGCCGTCGCGCGCATTCCGGTGCTGGAGGACGCACTGCGCAAGCAGCCCGGGGGAGCCGCCGCGGTTCCGCTGGCCGAATGGACCGCCCCGAACGGCCTGCCGCCGGACGGCACGGTCCGCAAGGCCACGATCCCCGGAACCGCCTCCGGCTTCCAGAGCCGCGACGCCTACATCTACTTCCCGCCGGCCTACCGCGGCACGCCCCGGCCCGCGCTGCCGGTCCTGGTCCTCTTCTCGGGCCAGCCTGGGGCCCCTGCCGACTGGCTGACCGGCGGCGCCCTGCGCAGCCGCATGGACCGCTTCGCCGCGGACCACGGCGGCGTGGCCCCGATCGCGGTGGTGGTGGACCCCAACGGGTCCGCCTCCGGCAACACGCTCTGCATGGACAGCCGCATCGCCAAGGCCGACACCTTCCTCTCCCGCGACGTGCCGGACTGGATCCGTGCCACCCTCGACGTCGACGCCGACCCGCACCAGTGGGCCGTCGGCGGATTTTCCTACGGCGCCACCTGTGCCATGGAGATGGTGACCCGCCACCCCGAGGTGTACAGCGCCGCCCTGGCGTTCTCCAGCGAGAAGGAGCCGTCCCTGGCCAAGGAACGCCGTAAGACCATCGACGCCTCCTTCGGCGGCGACACGGCGGCCTTCGAGGCACAGACCCCGCTGCGCCTGATGCAGGAACGCCGGTACGAGGGCAACGCCGTGTATTTCGGTGCCGGCGAACGCGACCCCGAGTTCATCGAGTACATGGCCCTGCTCGCCGGGGCCGCCAGGAGGGCCGGCTTCGCCGTGGAGGACCACCGGATCGCCAACGCCGGGCACTCCTGGGAAGCGGCCTCACGCGGCATGCCCGGCGGCCTGGACTTTCTTGCCCAGCGGTGGGGGATCAAGCGGTGAGCGGGCTGCGCGGCATCCTCCGTCAGGCCCGCCAGCTCCCCGTCACCCTGTCGGTCCTGGCGCTCTTCCTCTTCGCCGGAGCGGCCACCGGCAGCTTCCTCGCCGGGCCGCCGGATCCGCTGCTGGACTTTGCCTCTGTCAGCGTCCAGGGGCTTCAGGCCGGGCGCTGGTGGACCATGTTCACCTCGCTGTTCTTCGCGACCAACCCGCTGGCATACCTCGCGGCGTCGCTGATGATCCTCGGGCTGATGGGAGTCGCCGAGCGGCGGGTGGGCTCCCTGCGCACGGCCGTGTTCTTCCTCGCTGGTCAGTTCGCCGCCGTGTCCCTGTTCCTCCTGGTCACCCAGCTGGCGCGCTACGCCGGGGACGGCTGGCTGGGCCTGATGGTCGATGCCCCGCTGATAGGGCCCTACGCAGCGATCCTCGCCGTGGCCCTGGCCGCCTGCGGGCTGCTGCCTACCCTGTGGCAGCGCCGGCTGCGGACCGCGGTGCTTTCCGTGGCGCTGCTGCTGGTGCTGTACGTAGGCCACCCCGAGACGGTGGTGGGCCTCTCCGGTGCCGTGGTCGGCCTGCTGGCCGGGTGGTGGCTGCAGGGGGACAAGGGCACCCTGCAGCGGCACCGATCCACCGGGCGCGAGACCCGGAACCTGCTCTCGCTCACCGTCGCGATCTTCGCCGTCGGGCCGATCCTGACCGCGGTGGTGCGGACCGCGAACGGGCCGCTGGCCTTGTTGCGCGACGTCGTCCTCAACCCGTTGCCCACGCTGAACCAGCTGGAGCAAAACTGCGGCGGCGCCGTGGACGCCTCGTGCCTGGAGGCGGGCCGGCTCGGCTTCGCCGGGCCGCTGGGCCTGGCCCTCGCCGTGGTGCCAGTGGTCCTGCTGCTGATCTGCGCCGACGGGATGCGGCACGGACGGCAGCTGGCGCTGCGGATCGCCATCCTGGTCCAGCTGGGCGTGACGGCGCTGGCCGCGGTCTACCTGGCCCTGTTCGCCCGCATCCCTCATTACCCCAACCGGCCGCACACGGCCATCATGGGCTCGGGCTTCGTGCACATCCTGCCGCTTGCGGCGGTGCCGCTGGCGCTGGTGCTGCTGCTGTTCGCCAACCGCCGGCTGTTCCGGGTCGAAACCACCCGGCGTGCCCGGCGGACCCTGGCCCTGACCGTGGGCGGGACCTTCCTGGTCCTGGCCGGCGCGTACACAGGCGCCTGGTTCGCCGCCGGGGGACTGGAACGCGACGGCGGCTGGCTGGGCCTGGCGGCCGAGCTGGCGCGGCAGTACCTGCCGTTGCCGATTCCGGGGACCTATAACCGGGTCTTCCAGGACCGGAACCCCGTGGAGGCCTTCCTCTTCGCCTACTCCGGCATCGCCTTCTGGGTGGTGGCGCTGGCCGGTGTGTGGCTGGTGCTGTTGCGCCGGGCACACGGCACCGACGCCGGCCACGGGGACCGCGAGGTGGCGCGCCGGCTGGTGCACCAGGGCGGCGACTCGCTGTCCTGGATGGCTCTCTGGGAGCCGAACAAGTTCTGGTTCAACCAGGCCGCCCGCGGCGCGGTCGCCTACCAGCAGCACAACAATGTGGCGCTGACCCTCGGCGGGCCGCTTGGGCCCGCGGCGAACCGGCTGGACACCGCCGCCGGGTTCCTGGACTTCTGCGCCGACAATGCCCTGATCCCGTGCTTCTACTCCTGCACGGACGAAATCTGGCCGCTGCTGGAGTCCCGTGGTTTCCGGCGGCTGGCGGTTGCCCAGGAGACGCGCCTGGGCCTGGAGGAGCTGACCTTCAAGGGCAAGGAGTGGCAGAACGTCCGCACGGCGATGAACCGCGCGGCCAAGACGGGCGTGCACGCCGTCTGGGGCCGTTACCGGGACTTCTCGCCGGCGCTGCGGGCGCAGCTTAGCGAGGTCTCGGAGGAATGGGCGGCCCGGAAGTCCGTTCCCGAGATGGGCTTCACGCTGGGCGGCCTGGACGAGCTGATGGACGACGAGGTGCTGTGCTGCCTGGCCGTGGACGCGGAGGGCCGGGTGCAGGGCGTCACCAGCTGGCTCCCCGTGTACGACGGCGGATCGCTGGTCAGCTGGACCCTGGACTTCATGCGGCGCCGCGGCGACGCCTTTCCGGGGGTGATGGAGTTCCTGATCGCCTCGGCGGTGACGGAACTGCGCGACTCGGTGGACGTCATCTCCCTCTCCGGATCGCCGCTGGCGCGCGACGAATCCCGCGACGAGACCCGGGACGAGGACTCCGACGGTGCCGGCGGCGAGGGCCTGGCCGGGATCCTGGACGTGGTGGGCCGGGCGCTGGAACCGGTCTACGGCTTCCGCTCGCTGGCGACGTTCAAGTCCCGCTTCAAGCCCGAGTACCGCACGCTCTACCTGTACTACCAGGACCCGCTGCAGCTTCCGGCCATGGGCCGGGCGCTCAGCCGGGCCTACCTGCCCGACCTGTCCGTGCGCCAGAGCGCCCGGCTGCTGCGGACGCTCGTGCGCTAGCGGGACGGCGGAACGCAAAAATGATCCCCGGCAAAAGCCGGGGATCATTTTCTTAGCCGGGAATGCTTCTAACGCATTCCTGAAGGCCTAATTAGACAACCGTGACGCCGGTGGCCTGGGGGCCCTTGGCACCCTGGCCGATTTCGAACTGAACGCGCTGGTTCTCATCGAGGGTCTTGAAGCCTCCGGTCTGGATTTCGGAGTAGTGGACGAAGACGTCGCCGTCGGAGTCATCCGGGGTAATGAAGCCGAAGCCCTTTTCAGCGTTAAACCACTTGACGGTTCCCTGAGCCATTTAATTCTCCTCATTTTCGAACTTGAGAAAGTCCGGCGCACCTTACGCCGGGCTTAGTCACTCCGCGGGAAGAACCTTTGGCATCCGCCCGGGACTCCGGGTTTCGGCGTCAGGAGCTTCACGCTCGCAACATGTCTTGCGAGCATGAAAAACACCTACACAAAGACTGCTCTAAGAATTTCATGCCCCCACAGTCAGGTCAACGGGTGCGGCTGATAAATCCACAAATTTTATGTAACAAGCTGGTGAACCAATTGGTGCGTGATTGGGGTGCAATTGCCGCGCTTAGAAGAGGCGGGATTCGCTGTCATCCACACCGCGCATCGCGTCATAGTCCAGCGTGACGCAATCAATACCGCGGTCGGTGGCGAGCACCCTTGCCTGCGGCTTGATCTGCTGGGCGGCAAAGATTCCGCGGACGGGAGCCAGGAGCGGGTCGCGGTTGAGCAGTTCGAGGTACCGGGTGAGCTGTTCGACGCCGTCGATGTCGCCCCGGCGCTTCAGCTCGATGGCGACGGTGCCGCCGTTCGCGTCGCGGGCCAGGATGTCCACCGGCCCGATCGCGGTGAAGTATTCGCGGCGGATCAGCGAGAATCCCTCGCCCAGGGTCTCGATCTGGTCAGCCAGCAGGCGCTGCAGGTCCGCCTCGACGCCGTCCTTGATCAGTCCGGGGTCCTGGCCTAGGTCGTGCGAGGTGTCATGGAGCTGTTCATGGATGTTGATGATCAGCCGGTCGTCCGTCTTGGTGGACTGCACGGTCCACTGCTCGATCACGCCGACCTCGACGTCGACCTCATCCGGGGTGGACACGCGGAGCCGGGCGGGCGGGCTCATCCAGTTCAGCGGCTTGTAGGAACCGCCGTCGGAATGGACCAGCACGGAGCCGTCCGCCTTGACCACCAGCAGGCGGGTGGCGAGGGGGAGGTGGGCCTTGAGCCGGCCGACATAATCAACGGAGCAACGGGCTATCACTAAACGCACCCGGTCAACACTACCGGCAGCGGGGAGGCGCCGCGGCGTGGACACCGTCCGATGACCCGCTGGGGCAGAATGGGACCATGCCCCGTTCCAACCGACCCCGCCGCCCCGCCCCGGGCAACGGGGGCGCCCGGCAGCCCGGCAAGCACGGCGGGCCGGTGCCCGAGCTGGACCTGGAGCGCGCCCGGACCGGGATAGCCCGCCGGGAGAGCGCCCCGGACGGTGAATGGATGGTCCGGTCCATCTCGGCCAGCCGCGCCGGCAAGACCTATGTCTGCCCTGGATGTCTGCATGCCGTCCCGCCCGGAACCGCCCACCTGGTGGTCTGGTCCGAGGACCATCTCTTCGGTGCCGCCGCCGGGCTGGCCGAACGGCGCCACTGGCACAGCAACTGCTGGACCTCGCGCACGTACCGGTACCGCTAAACGGGCGCTATCCCTGCCGGGGCCAGCCCGGCGCTTCGCTAAGCTGGAGGGCATGACTTTCGACCCTGCCTCGTACGACTTCACCCAGCCCGCCGTCCCGACCCCCATCCGGGCCGCCACGGTGCTGCCGGCACGGCGGGAGAACATCGAGCTGCGCACGGCGGACGGCCACCTGCTGGTGGGCGAACTCGCCCTGCCGGAGTCCGGCGAGGTCCGGGCCACCCTGATCACCCTGCATCCGCTGCCCACGCACGGCGGCTTCATGGACTCGCACGTCTACCGCAAGGCCTCCTATCGGCTGCCGGCCCTGGCCGGCGTCGCCGTGCTGCGCTTCAACACCCGCGGGACATCCTCGCCCCGGGGAATCAGCGGCGGCAGCTTCGAGGAGGGAATCGGCGAACGGCTGGACGTCGAGGCGGCGGTGCGGTTCGCGGTGGACCGCGGCCTGCCGAACCGCTGGCTGGTGGGCTGGTCCTTTGGCACCGAGTTGGCGCTCATGTACGGCGCGGTGGACCCGGTGGCCGGGGAAATCGAGGGCGCCATCCTGCTCTCTCCGCCGCTGCACCGCGCCACGGACGTGCACCTCAAGGAGTGGGCGGCCGCGGGCAAGCCGCTCAAGGTGCTGGTCCCCGAACACGACGACTACCTGCAGCCGGCCGCCGCGGCCGAACGCTTCGCCCTGGTGCCGCAGGCCGACGTCGTCGGCGTCGACGGCGCCAAGCACCTCTGGGTGGGGGAGAAGTACGCCGGGCGGGTGCTCAACGAAATCGTCGCCGAGGTCCTGCCCGGGACGGCGCAGCCGCTGCCCGAGGAGTGGGACGGCCCGGTGGCCACGGCGCACGCCTGAGCGGTTAGTGCTTGTCCTGGCGGACGATGAAGATTTCCTTGACCAGGAGCATGATGGCCGCGGCCGTCGGGATCGCGATCAGCGCGCCGAGCACACCCAGCAGGCTGCCGCCGGCAATCACCGAGATGACCGCCACCGCGCCGGGCACTGCCACGGCCTTCTGCATAATGCGCGGCGAGACGAAGTAGGCCTCGAACTGCAGGTAGGCGAAGTAGCAGATCGCGAAGACGATGGCGGTCTGCCAGCCGGCGGTCAGCGCGATCAGGGTGACCAGGATGCCGGCGATCATGCCGCCGACCAGGGGGATGAAGGCCAGCAGCGCCACGACGAAGGCGAGCAGCACCGCGAACGGCACGCCCACGATGGTCATCACGATGAAGGCGAAGAGCGCATTGAGCAGTGCCACGCAGACCTGGCCGATGACGTAGTTGCCGACCGAGCCGGTGATTTCCTCGGACAGGGCCTCCACGCGCGGCCGGCGGGACCGCGGGGCCAGGCGGTAGCCCCACATCTTCATCGAGGGCATCGCGGAGAGGAAGTACAGGCTCAGCACCAGGACGATCAGCGCGCCGAAGAGGCCGTTGGCGATGGTGGAGCCGACGCCCACCACGCCGCCGAAGATCCCGCCCATCGCATCCGGGTTGTTGACGAACTTCTCGAGCTCCTGCGTAATCCGGTCCCGGACGCCGAACTGGCTGTCGAGGCTGCGGAAGAAGTCCGAGTCGATGAAGTCCTGGATCCACTTCGGTGCTTCCTGGACGATCTGGGTAACCTGGGCCACGATGGTCGGGATCAGGGTGGCGAAGAAACCGGCGACGGCCAGGGCCAGGACGGCGACCGAGACCAGGATGCCGGCCGGCCGGGGCACCTTCCGCTTCTCCAGCCAGCGCACCACGGGGTCGAGGCCCAGGGCGATAAAGAGTGCGGTCAGGATCCAGAGCAGCAACTGGGTGATGTTGGAGCCGATCCAGTAGACCAGCAGGGCCACGCCGACGCCCACGGTCCCCATGAAGCCGACGTAGAGCGGGTGCTGCGCGGAAATCCGCGGCCCGGGACGGCCGAAGCGGGTCTCCTCGGTGTCATCAATGTCCGCGTCGGCGTCGTCCAGGTGCTCCGGAGGCATCTCGAAGCGCAGCCGGGGCTGGGCGCCCGGCAGGGGCTGCCGCAGGCGGCGGGCCATGGCGGCCAGGAACCCGGCCGGAGCCTGGGCCGGCCGTGCGACGGATTCCGGGGGAGCTGCCTGTCCTGAGGGGGACGAATCCGTGGGGTCAGTCACTGCGCTGCAAGCCTTTTTCTCTCAATTTTCCCCGGAATTCCGCGGCTGCGGGGCCGGTGTGACGATCACCGCAAACACTATCAGCAGCCTTGCTAGCGGGCGGATCGACGGGCCGGAGCGGGCCGGAAAAGGGGCTTGACAAGATGCCCGATCTGACTCTGAGGTAACAAAACGGTTACTCTTAAAAATACGTGTCCGCTGATGATAGGTAATATTTTGCGTTTCAAGACTGCAGTTGCACTTGTGCTGCTCGGCCTCCTGACACTGCTGGCGGGGATCGGGCAGAAGACGATCTGGGCTCCGCCGGCGACGGTGACGGCCAGCGTCCCGGCCAATGGCACCCCCGCGCCGCTGACGGTGGTCGACCAGAAGCTGCGCACCCTGCACGGCGGCACGGTCAAGATCCACGTCAAGGGTGAAGGCAACTTCCTGCTGGCCTCCGGCCGCCCCGACGACGTCAACGCCTGGGTGGGCAAGACGGCCCACAACACCATTTCCGGCGTCTCCGAAGACCGCAAGTCACTGACGGTCGAGCACGCCGACGGCGAGGCCACCGCGCCGTCGCCCGCCGGCTCGGACCTCTGGGTCACCACCGAGAACGCCAACGGCGAGCTGGACTACTCGTGGACCCCGCCGGCCGACGGCGACTGGTCGCTGCTGCTGGCCACCGACGGCACCAAGGCTGCCCCCTCGGACATTTCGATGACCTTCCCCAATGACACCTCCACGCCGTGGGCCATCCCGCTGATGGTCATCGGCGGCCTGCTGGTGGTCGGTGGCGTCGCTCTGCTGGTCCTGAAGCCCAAGCAGCGCGCGCCGCGCTCCGGCACCCCCGGCGACGGCAGTTCCGACGGCTCCGGCTCCGATAACCCGGAATCCGACGCTGTCGAGCCCAGGGAAGCCACTGCCGGCAGCGCCTTCGCACGCCGGGCCCGGGCCCGCGCCGCCGACCGGGCCAAGACCCGGGAAGCCGGCTCCACCCCGGCCGCAGGGGACACCGGACGGGCACCCCGCACCGCGACCACGTCCACTCGCCGCCGCGCCGCGGGAGCGGCCGTGGCCCTGCTGACCGCCACCGCCGTCGCCGGGACGGGCGTTGCCGCACAGGCCAGCCAGTCGCCGTCGCCCGCCCCGAGCGGGAGCACCGGTACGGCCGCCCCCTCCGCCGGCGGTACCCCGATCCTGCTGGACGCCCAGTTCCGCCGGATCCTGGAACAGGTCTCCGCGGCCACGGACGCCGGTGACGCCGCCAAGGACGCCGCCAAGCTCGCCCCGCGCGTCGGCGGCACCGAACTCGAGGTCCGCACGCAGAACTACAAGATCCGTTCGCAGGTGGGCAGCTACGAATCCCGGATGCCCGTGCGCGCCACCAAGCTGCTGACCACCGTGGTGAGCTCCAAGCGCGACTGGCCCCGCTCCGTCATGGCCGTCACCCAGGGTAACGGCAACGTGGTTCCGCAGCTGCTGACGCTGGTCCAGGCGTCCCCGCGCGAAAACTACAAGCTGGTGGGCGCGACGCCGCTGCAGCCCGGAACCACCTTCCCCGCGATCAACCGCGGCGGCACCGAGACGCTGGGCGCCGACGACAAGTCCGGCCTGCTCTACAGCGGCCAGGAGGCCCTTGCCGGCCTGGGCGACCGCCTGACCAACGCCGACTCGGCCTTCAAGGACAAGCTCGCCGAGGGCCAGTCCTCGCCGTACATCGCCGACACCCTTGCCTACCAGGCCGACGTGGTGAAGTCGGGTGCCAACGGAAACTTCGCTTTCACCCACAAGGCCGTTCCCGAGGACACCGTGGTGTTCCGCACCGCCGACGGCGGCGCCCTGGTCCTGGGCCGGCTTAACTTCGGCTTCGACGGCACGCCGAAGAACTCCGGCGACAAGCTGACCATCGGTGACGATGCCGCGGCCCTGGCCGGCGGCAAGGAAACCAGCACCGGTATGGTCCTGAACTTCGCCGAGTCCGTGGCGGTCTACGTGCCGCCGGCGGGGTCCAAGGATCCGATGAAGCTGGTGGCCGCCACCCGCGGCCTGGTCGGGGCAAGCTTCAAGTAGTCCCGGGGGCGGGCGGAGTCGATAGAGTGGTTCCATGACTTCGCCCGCATCCCGCCCGGTCCCGCCCGCAGCCGCAAACCCGATCAACCTGCGGGGCGCCGTCGATCTTTCCTCGCTGAAGCAACGACCCGCACCGCCGGCCGGACCGGGGTCGTCGCATGCCGGGAGCGCCCAGCCCGGATCCGCCCAGCAACCGGCGGAAGGCGGCGCCGCACCGCTGCGCGTCAACGTCACCGAGGCCAACTTCCAGGACCTGGTGGACCTCTCCGCCCGGGTACCCGTCGTCATCGCCATGTGGGCCGCGTACTCACCCGGGTCCGGCGATCTGGTGGATGCCCTCGAACAGATCGTTACCAGCTACGAGGGCCGCCTGGTTCTCGGCGCCGCCGACATCGAGGCCTTCCCGCAACTGGCCCAGGCGTTCCAGGTGCAGGCCGTTCCCACGGCGGTCGCCGTGGTGAAGGGCCAGCCCGTGCCGCTCTTCCAGGGCGGCGCCGACGAGCAGCAGGTCCGCAGCCTCTTCGATGAACTCCTCAAGGTCGCCGCGGCCAACGGCGTCACCGGCCGGATCGGCGGCGGTCCGGGCGCCGAGGAGGCCGAGGCCCCGCCGCTGCCCCCGCTGCACCAGAAGGCCTTCGACGCCATCGAGGCCGGCGACTTCGACGGCGCGGCCGCGGCGTACCGCCAGGCCCTCACCGAGATGCCCGCCGACGCCGACGCCAAGGTGGGACTGGCCCAGGTTGAGCTGATGGGACGCCTGCAGGCGCTGTCCACCGAGGACGCCGACGCCGTCCGTGCCAAGGCCGCGGAGGAACCGGACAACCTGGAGACGCAGCTGGCCGTCGCCGACCTCGACGTCGCCGGCGGGCACGTGGAGGACGGCCTGGGCCGGGTGGTGGCCTTCATCGGCCGGAACTTCGGACCGGAACGGGAGACCGCCCGGGTGCGCCTGCTGGAACTCTTCGACGTCGTCGGCGCCACCGACGAGCGCGTGGCCAAGGCCCGCCAGAACCTCGCCCGGGTGCTGTTCTAATGGCGTCCGCACTCTTCAGCCCGCTGACCCTGCGCTCCCTGCGGCTCGAACACCGCGGCTGGGTCTCGCCGATGTGCCAGTACAGCTGCGAACCCGACACCGCCGAGGGCGTCCCCACCGACTGGCACCTGATGCACCTGGGTTCCTTCGCCACCGGGGGAGCGGCCCTGATCCTCACCGAGGCGGCAGCCGTCAACTCCGCCGGGCGGATCAGCCCGCGGGACGCCGGCCTCTATAACGACGCCCAGGCCGAATCCTGGACCAGGATCGTGGACTTCGTGCACCGGCACGGCACCGCGGAGACGAAGATCGGCACCCAGCTCTCGCACGCCGGCCGCAAGGCCTCCAGTTACTGGCCGTTCTCCGGCAAGACCGGCACCGTCCCGGCCTCCGAGGGCGGCTGGGACCCGGTGGGTCCGGGCACCGGTGCCTTCGACGGCTACGCGCCGCCGTCGGCCATGACCGGAGCCGAAATCGAGGGCGTGATCGCCGACTTCGTTTCCTCCGCCCGGCGGGCGGTGGAGGTGGGCTTCGACACCATCGAAATCCACGGAGCGCACGGCTACCTGCTGCACCAGTTCCAGAGCCCGCTGATCAACGACCGCACCGACGAATGGGGCGGGGACGAGGCGGGCCGGAACCGGCTCATGCTGGCGGTCGTCGACGCGGTGCGCGGGGTCATTCCGGACTCGATGCCGCTGCTGCTGAGGATCTCCGCCTCGGACTGGGCCGAGGGCGGCGTGGACGCCGAGGCCTCCGTCCGGCTCGCCCGTGCCGCCTCCGAGCGCGGCGTGGACCTGGTGGACGTCTCCAGCGGCGGCGCCGTGGCGCACCAGTCGATTCCGGTGGGTCCCGGGTACCAGACCGGCTTCAGCGCCAAGATCCGCCGCGAGGCCGGCGTCAAAACCGGCACGGTGGGATTGCTCACCTCCGCCGGCCAGGCGGAACACGCTGTGGCGACCGGCCAGGCCGACGGCGTGCTGATCGCCCGCGCGGCGCTCCGCGACCCGCACTGGTGGCTGCGAGCGGCCTTCGAACTGGGCCACGAGCTGGCCTGGCCGCCGCAGTACGAACGGGCCATGCCCCGGCGGACGTTCTAGCCAGCGGCTAAGATGGAAGCCATGACCAGCATGACGGAACCCCTGACGACGGCCCCCCAGAACGCCTTGGACAACGACCTCGACAATGACCCGATGCGCGAGCTTTCCGGCGCCGGGACGTCCACGGCGACGATCGAGCGTGAGGAACTGCGCCAGGAAGTGGAACCGGGAGACCGGGAGCGCTTCGCGCATTACGTCCGCAAGGAAAAGATCATGGAGTCGGCCCTCTCCGGGGAACCCGTCATTGCCCTCTGCGGCAAGGTCTGGACCCCCGGGCGGGATCCGAAGAAGTTCCCCGTGTGCCCCGAATGCAAAGAGGTTTACGAGGGGCTGCGCCCCGGCAGTGACGACGGCGGCTCCGGCAAGTAGGGCGTGGCATCCGGTTCATCCGAAAAAAGATTGGTGTTTTTGTGCTTAGTGGGGCTTTTCCCGAACCAACAGACGCGTATGGACGGGAGGCCCGCTAAGTGACGGAAACACTGTTCGGCGGTCCCGTGCTGCCGCCCGCCTATCCCGAGCGGGCCGCATGGGGAACCGCGCCGAAACTGCGTGCCTGGCAGCAGGAGGCGCTGGATAGCTACTTCGCCACCAACCCCCGGGACTTCCTCGCCGTAGCGACCCCCGGGGCCGGTAAGACCACCTTCGCCCTCCGCGTGGCCTCCATGCTGATCGATTCCGGCGTGGTCAACCGCGTGACCATCGTGGCACCCACGGACCACCTCAAGCGCCAGTGGGCGGACGCCGCCGCGAAGGTCGGCATCGCCATCGACCCGAACTTCAAGAACGCCGACGGCCAGCACGGCCGGGGCTTCATCGGCGTCGCCGTCACCTACGCGCAGGTGGCCAGCAAGCCGATGCTGCACCGGGCCAAGACCGAGGCCGCCCGCACCCTGGTGATCCTGGATGAGATCCACCACGGCGGCGAGGCGCTCTCCTGGGGCGACGGGCTCCGCGAGGCCTTCGACCCGGCCGCGCGCCGGCTGTCCCTGACCGGTACCCCGTTCCGCTCGGACACCTCCCCGATCCCGTTCGTCGAGTACGCGGAGGACCGCGACGGCATCCGGCGCTCCAAGGCCGACTACACCTACGGCTACGGCAAGGCGCTGCGCGACCACGTGGTCCGTCCAGTGATGTTCATGGCCTACTCCGGCCAGATGCGCTGGCGCACCAGCGCGGGCGATGAGATGGCCGCCTCCCTCGGCGAGGCAGCCGTTACCAAGGACATCACCTCCCAGGCGTGGCGCACCGCGCTGAACCCGGCGGGCGAATGGATTCCGGCCGTGCTGGCCGGAGCGGACAAGCGCCTGAGCGAGGTCCGGCGCACCGTGCCCGACGCCGGCGGCCTGGTCATCGCCACCGACCACGAGGACGCCCGGGCCTACGCCGGGCAGCTGAAGCGGATCACGGGGGAATCACCCACCGTGATCCTCTCCGACGACGCCAAGGCCTCCTCCAAGATCGAGGAGTTCTCCGCCGGGGAGAAGCGCTGGATGGTCGCGGTGCGGATGGTCTCCGAAGGCGTCGACGTGCCCCGCCTCTCGGTGGGCGTGTACGCGACGTCGACCTCCACCCCGCTGTTCTTCGCCCAGGCCGTGGGCCGCTTCGTGCGTGCCCGCAAGCGCGGCGAGACGGCGTCGGTGTTCCTGCCCTCGGTGCCGCAGCTGATGGCGCTGGCGAACTCGATGGAGGCCGAGCGGGACCACGCCTTGGACCGCCCGGAGAAGGAAGACGCGGACGGGCTGTTCAACCCCGAGGATTCGCTGATGGATGAGGCGAACCGCGAGGAGAAGGCCTCGGACACGCTGATGAAGGGCAAGTTCGAGGCGCTGGATTCCCAGGCGTCCTTTGACCGGGTGCTGTTCGACGGCGTCGAGTTCGGCACCGGCGGCGAGGTCGGCTCCGAGGACGAGCTGGACTTTCTCGGCATCCCGGGCCTGCTCGACGCCGAACAGGTGGGCACGCTGCTGCGCCAGCGCCAGCACGAACAGCTCAGCCGCAAGAACAAGCGTGCCCCGCAGGCGGCGGCCTCCGAGCCGGCGCCGGCGGTTCCGGACCACCGGATGCTGATGGACCTGCGCACCGAGCTGGCCAAGAACGTCGCCGCCTGGTCCGCCCGGACCGGCACCCCGCACGGGGTCATCCACACCAAGCTGCGCACGGTCTGCGGCGGTCCGCCCGTCGCCCAGGCCAACGAGGAACAGCTGCAGAGCCGGCTGCGGAAGCTTCAGGACTGGTTCATCGGCCGGAAGTAGCCGCAAGCCCCGTGGAGTCGGGGCGCGCCCGGTAAGCCAGGGGCGCCCGGGCGCCCCGGTGTCACGACACGAAAAAGGGACCGGAGTCATCCGGTCCCTTTTTCGTGTCGTTCGGGGGTGCCGTTACTGGTTCGGCTGGCCGGACTGGGCGCCGCCGCCGCAGGCCTGGGAGAAGGTCTGGCCGGCCGCGGTGTACTTGGCCTTGAGCTCGTCGAGTTTGCCCTGGTCCGGGTCCTTCTTGGCGGCCTCGTCCAGGTAATCAACGATCGACTGCAGCGGTGCCTGAAGGTCGTCGGAGGCGGTGGCCTGGATCGGACGGATCTGGTTTGCCAGGCGGGTCATGCCGAACTTGTCCGAGCCGGAGGACGGGGAACTGGTGATCGTCTTGATCCGGTCGCAGGTCTCGGCGGTGGTCATCTTCGGGGCCGAGCAGGCGGCCGCTCCGAGGATGGTCCCGGCGGCGAGCAGGACGGTCAGGGTCTTCTTCATGATGATGTACTCCGGGATTTACTGTTCCGACGTTACTGGCAAGGATTCCGAGTCTACTGTGCGCGGCGCCGGGGCCGCGATCTCAGTCCAGCTCGACGCCGCCGAGTTCCATCTCGGCGAAGGCGTCCTCGAGGTCCTCGGCGATGCCCACGGTCAATCCGCGCGGCACGGTGACGGTGTAGCCGGCCTGGACCGCGTCCAGGGCGGTGGCCTTGACGCAGTAGTCAGCTGCGATCCCCACGACCACAACCTCTTCGACGTCGTGGCTCTGCAGCCAGTCGTCCAGCCCGATCGCGTCCTCGTCCGCTTCCTGGCCGCCGGCGGGGCGGCCACCGGCAGCGCGCCGGGCGTCCGGTCCCCGGTGGGTACGGCGTCGTCCGGGGCCAGCAGGCCCTCGAAACCGGAGTAGGCGGCCGTGTACTGGCCCTTGCGGAAGTAGGCCTGGATGTATTCGGTGTCCAGGTCCGGGTGCAGCTCCGCCCCGCGGGTGCCGGCGACGCAGTGCCGCGGCCAGCTCTCGACGAAGTCCGGCGCGTCCGAGAAGTGCGCGCCCGGATCGATGTGCCAGTCCTGGGTGGCCACGACGTGGTCGAACTGCCCGTGGTGGGCGTCGACGTATTCGCTGATCTCCGCGGCCAGTGCCGCCCCGCCCTCAACGGCCAGGGAACCGCCCTCGCAGAAGTCGTTCTGTACGTCGACAATGATCAGGGCGCGGGACATTCAGTCCTCCTCGTAGACGGTGGGGATGGCCGGTTCGCCGCGCTGCAGCCGGTTGACCACGGGCGGCAGTTCGGCCATGGAGGCGGCGTGCCGGTCGCGGGCACGCACCACGCCCTCGGGGCCGGTCCAGCCGGGAAGCAGCTCGCCGTTCTTGATGAACTGCTGCAGCAGCTGGCGGTCGTTGCCGTCGTCCTCGGGCCGGTGGCCGATGCCGACGATCTCCTGGGTCGCGATGCCGCGGTCGTTGAGCCGGCGCAGCGCGTACTTGCGGCCGCCCTTGCTGGCCTTGTTCTTCGCCGCCTTCGCGACCGCGACGAACTCGCCGTCGTCGTTGGTGCGGCTGACGAGCTTGTAGACCAGGCTTGCCGTCGGCGCGCCGGAGCCGGTGACCAGGGAGGTGCCGACACCGTAGGAGTCCACCGGGGCGGACTGCAGGGCCGCGATGGCGAACTCATCGAGGTCGGAGGTGACGATGATGCGGGTGTTGACGTTGCCAAGGTCATCGAGCAGCTGGCGTACCCACTGGGCCTGGGCCACCAGGTCGCCGGAGTCCAGGCGGACGGCGCCGAGCTTGTCCCCGGCGAGGTCGACGGCGGTGCGCACGGCGGCCTCGACGTCGTAGGTGTCCACCAGCAGCGCCGTCCCGGCGCCCATGGAGGCCAGCTGGGCCTCGAAGGCGTCCCGTTCGGTGTCGTGCAACAGGGTGAAGGAGTGGGCCGCGGTGCCGACGGTCTTGATGCCGTAGCGGCGGCCGGCCTCCAGGTTGGAGGTGCTGGCGAAGCCGGCGATCACGGCGGCGCGGGCGGCGGCGACGGCGGACTCCTCCTGGGTGCGTCGGGAGCCCATCTCCACGCAGGGTCGGGTGCCGGCCGCGGTGATCATCCGGGACGCGGCGGAGGCGATGGCGGAGTCGTGGTTCAGGATCGAGAGGATGTAGGTCTCCAGGACGCAGGCCTCGGCGAAGGTCGACTCGACGATCAGGATGGGGGAGTTGGGGAAGTATGCGTCGCCCTCGGCGTAGCCCCAAATGTCGCCGGAGAAGGAGAAGTCGGCGAGATACTCCAGGGTCTGCTCGTTGACCACGCCGGTGCTGCGCAAGAAGTCGATTTCCCCGGGACCGAAGCGGAAGTTCGCGATGCCCTCCAGCAGGCGGCCGGTGCCGGCGACGATGCCATAGCGGCGGCCCTCGGGCAGCCTGCGGGCGAAGGCTTCGAACACCGACTTGCGGTGGGCCGCGCCCGAGTGCAGGGCGGCCTGCAGCATGGTCAGCTCGTAATGGTCGGTGTACAAGGACGTGCGGGGGTGGTCCCAGCCGGCGGAGGTGCTCACGAAATTTACTCTAGTCCCCGACGGCTCCCTCGTCTCGCTCCGCTTCGCCGCGGGGCCCTCGCCGTCGGGGGCCCACCCACCGGCTCCCTCGTCTCGCTCCGCTTCGCCGCGGGGCCCTCGCCGTCGGGGGCCCACCCACCGGCTCCCTCGTCTCGCTCCGCTTCGCCGCGGGGCGGAGGCCATCGTCATCGCCATAGAATGGACCAATGACCCTCAGCGTTGCGCTTGGCCCCGATACCGAGGCCGGCACCCACACCGGAACGGCGACGTCCACCGACGTCCTGACGGCCCCGGACATCCCCTGGAACCTCGTGATCTGGAACGATCCCGTGAACCTGATGAGCTACGTCAGCTACGTCTTCCGCAGCTACTTCGGCTACTCGGAGGCTAAGGCCACCAAGCTCATGCTGGAGGTCCACAAGAAGGGCCGGTCCATCGTGGCGCACGGCAGCAAGGAACAGGTCGAACAGCACGCGGTGGCCATGCACGGCTACGGCCTCTGGGCCACCGTGGAGAAGGCCAGCGGCGGCCCCGGCAACGGATCGGGCAAGGGCAAGGGAAAACGTGGCTAAGGCATTCAAGTACGGCCTCAAGGGCATCACCGGCTACCTCGAACCGGCCGAGCGCGACCTCCTGCGCAGCCTCTTCGACGACGTCATCTCCATGCTGGAGCCGCATGAACGCGCCAACGAGGACCCGCTCGCGGCCCTCGTGGGGTTGGACACGGAGGCGCGTGAACCCTCCGACCGCGCCCTGCGCCGGCTGCTGCCCAACGTCTCCAAGAACGACGCCGAGGCCTCCCTGGAGTTTCGCCGCTACACGGAGCGCTCGCTGCGGGAGAGCAAGATCGGCGCCCTGAAGGCCGCCTCGCTGGGCCTCGACAAAGAGGAACTGGTGCTGACCCCCGCCGACGCCCGGCACTGGTCCACCGCGCTGAACGATGTCCGCCTGGTCCTCGCCGAGCGCCTCGACATCCGCGACGACGCCGACGCCGAGCACGTGCACCGGATGCAGGACTGGTCCCAGGCCGAAGATGTCGAAAGCTACCTGGCCCTGGTCTACAACTTCACCACCTGGCTGCAGGAATCCCTGGTCCAGGCGATGCTGGCGTCCCTCGAGGCCTAGGCCGCCCGGCCCTGTACACCCCCCGGCCCGCGGCGTAGCGTGATCTGCCGTGGACGGACCTTCCCGCGACGAGTTTTCCCTCCCGCAGCGCCTCACCGGGGCCCTGGGCCGGAGTGCCGCGGCCGGCCGGATCGGTTCCGTGCAGGAGGCCATCTACGGCCCGGTCATCGACTGGGCGCGGCGCACCCCGCTGCACAGCGGGACCCTCGGCCACTCGGTCCACCCGATGCTCACCGATATCACCCTGGGCTGCTGGCTCAGCGCCGCGATCCTGGACGTGGCCGGCGGTCCCGCTTCCCGGACCGCGGCCACGGTGCTGACCGCCGCGGGCCTCGCGGCGGCGGTTCCGACGGCGTTCGCCGGTGCCGCGGACTGGTCCGAGACGGAGGGGAGGAGCACCGGATCGGTGCCGTCCACGCCCTCGGCACCGACGCCGCAACCTTTCTCTTCCTGGGCTCGCTGACCGCTCGGCTGCGCGGCCGGCACGCGGCCGGGGTCCGGCTGGGCCTGGCCGGGAATGCGGTGGCCGCGGCCGCGGGATTCCTCGGCGGCCACCTGGCGTTGAACCGCGGCACCGCCCGCCGTTCCGCGGCCGTTGTGTGATCCATCGCACACGAGTTGCTCGACACAATGTCATGGTCCGGCCCGGGGCGAAGCCCTATTCTCGTAGAACCATGACTTCAGCATCGAGCACGGACCCCGAGACCTCGGCACTGGCCGAACGCCCCATCGGCGTTTTCGATTCCGGCGTCGGCGGCCTCACGGTGGCACGCTCCATCATCGACCAGCTGCCCAACGAGTCCATCCTGTACGTCGGCGACACCGCGCACGGCCCCTACGGCCCGCTGCCGATCGCCGAGGTCCGTGCCAACGCCCTCGGCGTCATGGATGAACTGGTCGACTCCGGGGTCAAGCTCCTGACCATCGCCTGCAACTCCGCCTCCGCCGCAGTGCTCCGCGACGCCCGCGAACGCTACACCGCCCGCTACGGCATCCCCGTCATCGAGGTCATCCAGCCCGCCGTCCGCCGGGCCGTCTCCGCCACCCGCACCGGCCGCGTCGGCGTCATCGGCACCTCCGCGACGGTCGGCTCCCGCGCCTACGAGGACACCTTCGCCGCGGCACCGGACCTGCAGATCACCTCCGCGGCATGCCCGGCCTTCGTGCCCTACGTCGAGGCCGGCATCACCACCGGCCCCGAGCTGCTCGCCGTGGCCCGCGAATACCTCGCCCCGCTGATCGCCGCCAAGGTGGACACCGTGGTGCTGGGCTGCACCCACTACCCGCTGCTGACCGGCGTGATCTCCTTCGTCATGGGCGAGGACGTCACGCTCGTCTCCAGCGCCGAGGAAACCGCCAAGGACGTCTACCGTGCCCTGGCCTCCCGCGGCCTGGAACGCGCCGGCAGCACCGCCCCGGAACACAACTTCATCGCCACCGGGGACGCCGCGCAGTTCGAACACCTGGCCCGCCGCTTCCTCGGCCCGGAGGTGCTCAGCGTCCGGCACGTGGACCACGTCGCGGCGCAGTATCCCACCGGCAGCCTGGCCCGCATCACCCCGGAAATGATCGCCGCCGCGCAGGCGGCCGTCGGCCGGCCCCGGATCTCCAACTTCGTCTCCTCCGCCGCGCAGGTGTCCCCGCCGCGGATCAGCGGCCTGTGAAGCTCACCATCGTCGGGTGCACCGGCTCGTTTCCCGGCCCCGGCTCGCCGGCGTCGTGCTACCTGCTGACCGCCGACGACGGCGAGCGGCGCTGGAAGGTGGTGCTGGACCTCGGCAGCGGGGCACTCGGCGCCATCCAGCGCTACACCGACCTTGAAGACATCGACGGCATCTTTCTCACCCACCTGCACCCGGACCACTGCATGGACCTCTGCGGCCTGCACGTGGCGGTGCGCTGGAAGCCGGGCGGCTGGGGCCGCGGGCGGATCCCCGTCTGGGGTCCGGCGGCGACGGCGGACCGGATGGCCACGGCCTACGGGCTGGACCTCGACCCGGGGATGCACGAGGAATTCGACTTCAGCAACTGGGCCGAACGGAGCCCGGTGACGATGGGGCCGTTCACCATCACCCCGTACGCGGTCAACCATCCCGTCGAGGAGGCCTACGCCCTGCGTGTGGAGGTCACCGAGCCGGACAAGGACGGCAACCCGGTGACCCGGGTGCTCAGCTACTCCGGCGACACCGACTCCTGCACCGGGCTTGAGGACGCCGCGCGCGACGCGGACCTGTTCCTCTGCGAGGCGGCCTTCGAGGAGGGCCGCGACGACGGCATTAAGGACGTGCACCTGACCGGCAAGCGCGCCGGTGAGGCCGCCGTCGCCGCCGGCGCCCGCCGGCTGCTGCTCACGCACATCCCGGTCTGGACCTCGCACACGACCGTGATGGCCGAGGCGAAGGAGGTCTTCGGACCGCACGTTGCCGTCGCCGTCGCCGGGGTGCACTACACCGTCTGACCGGGCCGCCCGGCTGTCGATAAGCTAGGGAGCATGACTTCCGAAGCTCCCACTGCCCCCGTTCTCCGCGCCGACGGCCGGACCCCGGACCAGCTCCGCCCCATCAGCATCACCCGCGGCTGGTCCAATCAGGCCGAAGGCTCCGCGCTGATCGAATTCGGCAACACCCGGGTGCTGTGCACCGCCTCGCTGACCGAGGGCGTGCCCCGCTGGCTCAAGGGCGAGGGCCGCGGCTGGGTCACCGCCGAATACGCCATGCTGCCCCGGGCCACGAACACCCGCTCCGCCCGCGAATCCGTCAAGGGCAAGATCGGCGGCCGTACCCACGAGATCTCCCGCCTGATCGGCCGCTCGCTGCGCTCCATCATCGACACCAAGGCCCTCGGCGAGAACACCATCGTGCTGGACTGCGACGTGCTCCAGGCCGACGGCGGCACCCGCACCGCGGCGATCACCGGCGCCTACGTCGCTCTCGCCGAGGCAATACGCTACGCCCGCGAGAACAAGCTGATCGCCCGCAACGCCGAGCCGCTGACCGACACCATCGCCGCCGTCTCGGTGGGCATCATCGACGGCATCCCGATGCTGGACCTGCCCTACGTCGAGGACGTCCGCGCCGAGACCGACATGAACGTGGTGGTGACCGGCTCCGGCAAGTTCGTCGAGGTCCAGGGCACCGCCGAGGGCGCCCCCTTCGACCGGGACGAGCTGAACAAGCTGCTGGACCTTGCCCTGCTGGGCACCGAACAGCTCGCCGCGATCCAGCGCGAGACCCTGGCCGAGGCCCCGTGAGCGGCGACGCGGCAGCACCTGTTCTCGTTCTCGCCACCCACAACCAGGGCAAGCTCAGGGAGCTCCGGGAGCTGCTCCGCGGGCAGATCCCGGGCCTGGACGTGGACACGCAGGTGGTGGACGCCGGCGCCGTCGGTGCTCCCGACGTCGTCGAATCCGGGGTGACGTTCGCCGAGAACTCGCTGCTGAAGGCCCGCGCCGTGGCGGAGGCCACCGGGCTGGTGGCGATCGCCGACGACTCCGGTCTGGCCGTGGACGTGCTCGGCGGGGCGCCGGGGATCTTCTCCGCCCGCTGGGCCGGCCGGCACGGCGACGACGTTGCGAACCTCGAACTGCTGCTGAACCAGCTCTCCGACGTCCCGGACGGCTTCCGGGGCGCCGCGTTCGTCTGCGCCGCCGCGCTGGCCGTTCCCGCATCGGCGGCGGGGGAGGGCCGGGAAGTGGTGGAGTACGGCCAGCTGGAGGGCACCCTCCTGCGCGAGCCGCGCGGCGCCGGCGGCTTCGGCTACGACCCGGTGCTGCAGCCGAGCGGTATGGACCGCAGCTGCGCCGAGCTCAGCCCGGAGGAGAAGAACGCGATCAGCCACCGCGGGCATGCCTTCCGCGCGCTGCTGCCGGCGATCGTGGAGGCACTGGCCGGACGGTAGCCGGGTTTGAGCGGCACAAAAAGGATGGCGCCCCACCTCGGTGGGGCGCCATCCTTTGCGTTGTGACGGTTCAGGCGGCGGTGCGGGTCAGGGCGTCTTGCGCTCTTCCTCGGGCTCGTGCTCCTCGATGAATTCGTCGACGACGTCGGTGCCGTACTTCGCGGCCTGGCGCTTGGCGATCATGCCGCGGATGACCTCGATGGCGATCGGCACCACGGAGACCAGGACGATCAGGATGAAGATGATGTCCAGGTTGTCGCGGACCCACGGCACGGTGTCGCCGAGCAGGTAGCCCAGCAGCGTTACGCCGCCGCCCCACAGGGTCGCGCCGATGACGTTGTAGAGGAAGAACTTGCGCTTGCTCATCTGCGCCACGCCCACGATCACCGGGACGAAAGTGCGGATGATGGGGACGAAACGGGCCAGGATCAGTGCCTTGCCGCCGTGCTTTTCGAAGAATGCGTGGGCGCTCTCGACGTTCTCGCGCTTGAAGAGCTTGGAGTCCGGCTTGTTGAAGATGGCCGGGCCGGCCTTGGAGCCGATCAGGTAGCCGGCCTGGTTGCCGATGATCGCGGAGACCACGATCAGGGCGGCGAACGCCCAGATGTTGAACTGGATGGTGCCCGTGGCGACCAGCAGGCCCGCGGTGAACAGCATGGAGTCACCCGGCAGGAAGAAGCCGATCAGCAGGCCGGTCTCGGCGAAGATGATGCCGCAGACCATCAGGACGACCCAGGGGGCCAGGGCGGGATCGGCCAGGAAGACCTGGGGGTTGAGCCAATCGGGCAGGAACGAGGCCATGTGCGGCTGGACCGGGCCGGCGCCGCCGAGGGTGGACACGGCGAGGTCGTGCAGGGTATTAGGGTTCACACTCCAAGCGTACTGGAGAAGGGCCTGCGGGATCCGGCGGTAAAGTATGGGGCGTGGCTTTGGACTTTACGGCGATCGACTTCGAGACGGCGAACGGGTTCCGGGGCTCCGCATGCTCGGTCGGCCTGAGCAAGGTCCGCAACGGCGTCGTGGTGGAGGAGGCGTCCTGGCTCATGCGGCCGCCCGCCGGCCACGACGTCTTCGACCACCACAACGTGCGCATCCACGGGATCCGGCCCGAGCACGTCGCCGGCCGGCCCCGCTTCGGTGAGCTCTTTCCGGAGATCGGCGCATTCATCGGCGAAGACATCCTGGCGGCCCACAACGCCGCCTTCGACCTGGGCGTCATCCGGTCCGGCCTCGAAGTCTCCGGCCTGCCGGGGCCGGCCTACGACTACGTCTGCACCGTGATGCTCTCCCGCCGCTGCTACTCGCTGGTCTCCAACTCCCTGCCCTACGCGGCGGAAGAGGCGGGCGTGCCGCTGGTCAACCACCACGACGCCGCCGAGGACGCCCGCGCCTGCGCCGGGATCCTGATCGACATCGCGGCCCGCAACGGCGCCGCCAGCATCGCCGAACTCTACTTGTCCCTGGGGCTGACCGTGTCCCGGCAGCCGGCCTTCGACCCGCGGCGGGATCCGCTGTCCAAGGCCAGCCAGTCGGCGCTGGAAGCCCTCGCCGCCGGACAGGGCCCGGCAGTGACCCGCCCCTACCGCGCCGGTTGGCCGGAGGAGGGCGAGAATCCGCCGCCCAACCCGCTGGCCGAACCGGGGCACCCGCTCTTCGGCCAGACGGTGGTCTTCACCGGCGAACTGGCTATCCCGAGGCAGGAGGCCAAGGTGCGCTCGGCCGAACTGGGCGCAGCTCCCGAGAGCCGGGTGACCGGGCGCACCACGGTGCTGGTGGTGGGCGACGGCTTCGTCGCGGCGGACCTGCGCTCCGGCCGGCTGACGGGCAAGGCCCGGCGCGTGCTGGAGCTGCACCAGCGCGGCCAGCGCATCGAGGTCCTGTCCGAGGGTGAATTCCTGCAGATGGTGGGCGGCCACTCCGCCCCCGCGGCCCGGGCGGTCTGAGGGGATCTGTTCCGGTCGGCTTCACATGGCGCAACATTCATTTCGGCCCCGCGCCCGCGGCTTCTAGCCTTAAATGATGAGCAAACTGATCTCTTCACCTGCCCGCCCGGCCTCCCGGGGCCCGGTCAGCTTCGACACTGCTCAGGCGAACCTCGTCACCGTGCCGCCGGCCCGCGGCGGAGTGGAGTGGGGCCGGGTCTTCGCCTTCCCCAATCCCGTCAACGAATACTCCGCCCGCATCACGGCGGCGCTCGTGGTGCTGCTGGCCCTGGCGACCCTGCTCACGGGCTCCGGCTGGGGCCTGGCCGTAATCGCCGTCGGCTTCTGGCTGCGGGTGCTCTTCGGACCCCGGATCTCACCCTTCGGCATCCTCTCGGTCAAGGTGCTCACACCGGCGCTCGGCCGGAAGCGGCTGGTCCCGGGGCCGCCCAAGCGCTTCGCCCAGGGCATCGGCGCCGCCCTGTCGACGACGGCGGCCATCCTCTTCGCCACGGGCCTGGCGCCCGCCGCCTGGGTCCTGCTGGGCCTGCTGATCGTGGCGGCCTCGCTCGAGGCGTTCGCCGGCTTCTGCCTGGGCTGCGCCATCTTCGGCCTGCTGCAGCGCCGGGGACTCATCCCGGCCGATGTCTGCGAGGCCTGCAACAACGTCTCGTTCAGGCGCCGGTAACCGCCGCCAGCCGCTCGGCCATGCCCTTCACCAGCGCCACGGCCTCCGGTTCCGGGGCTTCCAGTTTCGCCAGCCAATCCGCCGGGAGGCCCGCCGCTCCGTAGTAGGCGCCCAGGAGGTAACTCGGCGAGGGAGGCCGCGCCGGCCGCATCGTCCGCCCGCTCCGCCGCCGCGATAACGGCCGCCCGGAAGTGGATCCGGCCCGTCTCCGGGTCGTTGCCGCCGAGCGTCGCGTCCGGCGCCGTCGTTAAAACCGCCGACAGTGCGACGGCGAGGAGGCCCGCGGCGTCCGCGCCGCCCGCGGAGGCGGCAGAGATTTCCGGTGCCCGGAGTACCGCAGTGAGCGTTTCCAGCACGCCGGCGTCGGCGACCTCGCCGCGGGGGAGCGCGCCCCCGGCCAGATGGGCGACCGCCTGCCCGGCGGCCTCCGCCAGGCTTGCGCCCAGGGCCAGGGCCCGGATGGTGAGGCTCAGGACACCGGCGCTCTGCCGGGCGGAAGGGTGCCCGTGCGTGAGGGCGGCCGCGTCGGCGCTGAGCTTGTAGACGGCGTCGACGTCCACGTGCGGCACCAAGCCGAACGGGGCAGACCGGAGCAGGGCGCCGCCGCCGCGTGAGTCCGGGTTCAGCGGCCGCTGCACCGTTCCCATCTCTCCGGTGACCAGGGCGGCGACGGAATCCGGATCGGGGAGCGGGACTCCCGCGGCAGGCCGTGAGCGTCAATCCAACGCGGCGGCTGGAACGGAGCCGCCTCCGGCAGGGACATCCCCTGGGTGCCCAGCCAGCGCAGGTAGGCAAGCCAGAGGCAGGCGTTCGCGTCCGCCGCCACCCCCGAATTGGCCCACTCGAGTGCCTCCAGCAGGCCGTCCACCGTATACAGGGTCATCCGGGCGCGGCCGGAGAGGACGCCGGTTCCGTCCCTTTCGGCGGCGCTGCCGCCGGATGAGCCCAGCGCGTCACCGAGGGCACCGCCCAGCAGGCAGCCGTGGATGCGGGATTCGTGCGACGGGACCGTGGGGTGCTCGTTCATGGCTTCAAATTTACCGTCCCGGACACGCGTGCCTGACGCGGTTGCCGCGCCGGCTGGCGCGTCCTTGCATGGCGCCGGTCATGCGGCCCGGATCCAGCGAACGTCCAGACTTCGCTGGAAGACTGCTGGCGGCACCCGACCCGAAGCGAAGGAAACCCCACGAGATGACACACCCCGCGCCCGATGCCCGGCCCGCCGCCGTTCCGCTCTCCGACCAGGCACCTGCTGCTGTCCGGCCCGCCGCCGTCGGACGGCCCGGGCTGCTGGCCCGGTTGTCCGCCGAGGCACTGGGGACGCTGCTGGCGGTCGTGATCGGACTCGGCGTCCCGATGTTCGCGGTGCCGCAGTACAACCCGCTTCCGGCCCCGCTAGCCGCCGGCCTGGGCCTTACCGCCGCCATGCTGGCCTTCGGGTTCCTCAGCGGCGGCCACTTCAACCCCGCCGTCACAGTGGGCCACATGATTGCCGGCCGGACCCGGCTGGTTGAGGGTGCTGCGTACGTGGGGGCGCAGCTGGTGGGCGCTCTGCTCGGTGCCCTGGCCCTCTTCGGCGTGCTGCGCACGGTGCCCAAGCTCAACGGCACCCAAAGCGCCTTCGACACGGTCGCCGCCGGCTTTGACTCCCGCTCGATCATCCAGGCCCCGATGCCCGGCGTCCTCCTGGTGGAGGTGCTCGGCGCGGCCCTGCTGGTGGCGGTCTTCCTCGGCACCAGCGCCGGCCGCAACCCCGCCCGGACCGCCGCGCCCTACGCCGTGGGCCTGAGCTACGCCGGCCTCCTGCAGCTGGGACAAAGCATCGGCAACACCCCTTCAACCCGGCCCGTGCCACAGCCTCCGCGGTCTTCAGCAGCCCGGATGCCCTGGGCCAGCTCTGGCTCTTCTGGGTGGCCCCGCTGGTGGGCGCGGCGGTCGCCGGGCTGGTCTTCCGCGGATTCGCCCAGGCTGCCGTCGGCGCCTCCGACGCCGTGGCGGTCGATTCCGCCGCCGTAGTGGTCGGGGACCGGGACGTCGCGGATCCGGAGGTCGAGGAACGGCAGTTAGCAGACCCGGAAGCCGACAAGTTGGAAGCTACCGACCTGGAAGCCGAGGGCACCGACGTCGTGAAGACCACGCCTACGGCGCCCGCGAAAGCTGCCCCTGCCCGCAACGACGAGGCCCGCGAATTCTTCGACAAGCGCACGCCGTAAGCGGTCTCACACGCCGTTATGTGGCCTCAAGGCCGGGCCTGCGCTTGAGTGTCAGTGCCAGCCGTTAGCGTAGTTATATGCGGTTATTGCACACCTCGGACTGGCATCTGGGCCGGTCGTTCCACGGCGTCGGAATGCTTGAAGCGCAGCGCTCCTTCGTCGACCAGCTCGTCGCCTTCGTCCGCGACCAAAAGGTCGACGTGGTCCTCATCGCGGGCGACGTGTACGACCGCGCGCTGCCCGGCGTCGACGTCGTCGGGCTCCTGGACGACGCCCTGGTACGGCTGACCGACGCCGGCGCCACGGTGGTGCTGACCAGCGGCAACCACGACTCCGCCATCCGGCTCGGCTTCGCCTCACGGCTGCTGGAACGCGGCGGCGTGCACCTGCGGACCCGGCTGGACGACCTCGCCACGCCCCTGCTGCTGCCCCTCAGCGACGACGACGCCGGCCCACAGCTTGCCATCTACGGCATCCCCTGGCTGGAACCCCGGCTGGTCGCCGGCGCCCTCGGCGTCGACACGGCCAGCCACTTCGAGGTGACCCGTGCCGCCACGTCCCTGGTCCGCGCCGACCTCGCCGCCCGGGCGGCCGGGCGCACGGTCCACTCCGTCGTGCTGGCCCACACCTTCGCCAGCGGCGGGATCAGCTCCGACAGTGAGCGCGACCTGAGCATCGGCGGCGTCGGTGCGGTGCCGCTGGACCTGTTCGACGGGTTCTCCTACGTGGCGCTCGGCCACCTGCACGGCCGGCAGGAACTTTCCCCGGCCGTCCGCTACTCCGGATCGCCCCTGGCCTACTCTTTCTCCGAGGCCCGGCACCGCAAGGGCGGCTGGCTGGTGGACATCACGGCCGACGGCGTGGACAGCGTCACGGAGGTGCACTGGGAAGCCCCTCGCGAGCTCGCGGTGCTCCGCGGGACGCTAGAGGAGCTGCTCGCCGACGACGGGCTGGCGTGGGCCGAGGCGGCGTACTGCCAGGTGACGCTCACGGACGCCCAACGCCCCGCCCAGGCCATGGACCGGCTGCGCGCCCGCTTCCCGGATACCCTCGTGCTCGGCTTCGACCCCGAGGGTGCCAAGGACGCACCCAAGACCAGCTACAGCAGCCGGCTTGCCTCCGCCGTCGACGACCTCTCCGTCTGTTGCGGCTTCCTGGAGCACGTCCGCGGCCGGAGCGCGGACGAGGCCGAGGCAGCCGTCCTTGCCGAGGCACTCGAAGCGGTCCGGCTGGAAGGGGTATCCCGATGAGGATCCACCGCCTGGAAATCTCGGCGTTCGGCCCCTTCGCCGGCACGGAAGAGATCGACTTCGACCGGCTCAGCGCCCATGGTTTGTTCCTGCTCAACGGTGCCACCGGCGCCGGCAAAACGAGCGTCCTCGACGCCATCTGCTTCGCCCTCTACGGCTCCGTTCCGGGGGCCCGGCAGGAGGGCAAGCGGCTCCGGAGCGACCACGCAGAGGCGGGAGCCGAACCGCGGGTCACCTGCGAATTCTCGGCCAAGGGGCGGCACTTCGAGGTCTCCCGCACCCCGGCCTGGAACAAGCCCAGCGCCCGGGGCAAGAACGGCTTCACCGAGCAAAAGGCGAACACCCTGCTCCGGGAGCGGGTGGACGGCACCTGGGTGGAAAAGTCGGGTCGCAATGACGAGGCGGGGGCTGAGATCACCGCCCTCCTGGGCATGGACCGGGACCAATTCACCCGGGTGGTCATGCTTCCGCAGGGGACTTCGCCGCGTTCCTGCGGTCCAAGGCCGCGGACCGCCTGGCCCTCCTGCAGAGCCTGTTCGGGACCCAGCGGTTTGAGGCCGTCGAACAGGAGCTCGGCCGGAAGGCGGCAGCCGCCCGGGCCGAGGTCGAGACCCTCAACGGGGAACTGGCGCTGCTCGTGGCCCAGGCCGGCACCGAAGCCGCCGGGCTGGGGATCGAACCCAACGGCGGTTCGGAAGACGTTTCGCAAGACGACCCCGCCGCGCTGCTGGACTGGTACGGCCGCGAGGCGGAAGCGGCCGGCGCTGCCCGCCGCGCCGCCGCCGGGGACGCCGATGCCACCGTCGCCGACCTGTCCGCCCGTGCGGAATCTCTCGCGGCCCGGGCCGCCCGCCAGGCGCGCCTCACGGCCGCCCGGCAGCGGCGGGAGCTGGCCGAGGCGGCTGCCCCGGACCTGCGCGCCGCCGAAGAGCGGCTTGCCCGGCACCGTAAGGCGGAAGTCCTGGGCGGACACCTCGACACCCTCGACGGCGCCACCGCCGCCGAGGAGCGTGCCGGAGAAGCGGCCGAGGCTGCGGCCACCGTCCTGCGGGCCGCAGCAGCCACCGATCCCGAACTGGCGGCATTGCCCGGCCTGGCCCCGGACCAGGGCGGGACCGACCCCGCCGCGCTCCGCTCCGGCGTCACCCGGCTGCGCAGCCTCCGGGCCGTCCTGGCCGAACGGATGCCGGATGAGGAACGGCTCGCCGCGCTGCGCACGCGCTCCGCGGGCCTGCACCGGGACGTCGAACGGCTCACCGACGCCGGCACAGCCACCGCGGCGCGGCTGGAAGCACTCCGGGCGGACGCACTCGGGCTCCGGCACATCCTCGCCCCGCTCGAGGAGGCGGCGGCCGATCTCCAGCTTCGGGTCAAGGAAGCCGACGCGGCCGACGAACTCGTGGCCGTCGTGAAGCGGCACGCCGCGGCCGCGGAGGACTGCGACCGGCTGGCCGAGCGGCGCCGCGTGGCCCGCGATACCCACCAGGACCGCCGCCAGGCCTGGCTGGACCTCCGCGAGGAGCGCCTGGCCAACGCAGCCGCCGAACTGGCCGCACAGCTGAACCCGGGGGAGCCCTGCGCTGTCTGCGGCAGCACCGACCACCCCGCTCCGGCACCGCTGGCGGCCTCCGCGCTGACCATGGCCGACGCCGAGCAGGCCGCCCAGACGGCCGCCGAGGCTGCCGAAGCGGTGCTCGCGGACCTCGACCGCGAACTCGCCGACGCCCGCCAACACCTGGCCGTCCTCGCCGCCCAGGGCGGGGACGCGGCCCTCGAAGACGCGCTGACCGATGCCGAACGCGCCCGGGACCGGGCCGCGGAGGCCACGAAGGCCGCGGCCGACCTCGATGCCGCCCGCAACCGCTGCGAGGGGCTGGACGAGGAGATCTCCGCCCTCGAGGACGCGCGGGAGGATTCTGCCGCCGAGCTGGCCCGGACCCGTGCCGCCGTCGTCGAGGTGGACACCCAGGCCGCCGAGCTCGACGCCACCCTGCTGGGCCTCCGAAGCGGGCACCCCGGACTGGCCGGCCGCATTGCCGCCGTCGACTCGGCCGTTGCCCTCCTCGAAGACGCCGACGCGGCCGCCGTCAGCCTGGCCCAGGCGCGGTCCCGGACGGCGGAGGCCCGCGAGCGGCTGGAGCAGGCCCTGCCCGCCGCCGGGTTTGACTCCGCCGACGCCGCACGGGAGATGCTGCTGTCCGCCCGGGAAGCCGCGGACCTGGAGGCTGCCGTGCGTGCCGGGCGAGACGAAACCGCGCGCCTCGAGGAACTGTTCGCGGGGGAGGACCTGGTCCTGGCCGCCGCAGAACTCGCCGACCAGGGACCGGTCCCCGCCGGTGCCCTCGAACAGCTCAGGTCCGAGTCAGCTGCGGCGCTGGACGCGGCCCGGGAGGCCGGGGTGGCCGCCGGTCTGGCCGCCTCCTCGGCACGGACCCTGGCCGGACTCCGTTCCCGCTACAGCGATTTGGCCGAGTCCGGCCGGGAACCCCGGGAGCGGGCGGCGCTGCTGACCGCCGTAGCCGAGGCTGCCCGTGGCGGCGGCGACAACAGCTACCGCATGAGCCTGAACAGCTACGTTCTGGCCGCCCGGCTGGAGCAGGTGGCCGACGCGGCCTCCGAGCGGCTGATCGGCATGAGCGATGGCCGGTACACGCTCCAGCACACCGACGCGAAGGCCTCCCGCGGGCAGAAGTCCGGCCTCGGGCTGGAAGTCGTGGACCTCTGGACCGGGCAGCGGCGGGACACCGCCACCCTCTCCGGCGGCGAATCCTTCATGGCGTCGCTGTCGCTCGCCCTGGGACTGGCCGACGTGGTGCAGATGGAATCCGGCGGCGTGGACATCGAGACGCTCTTCGTGGACGAGGGCTTCGGCAGCCTGGACGAGCAGTCTCTGGAGCAGGTCATGGATGCCCTCGAGGGTCTCCGGGACGGCGGCCGGGTGGTGGGCCTGGTCAGCCACGTCGCCGAGATGAAGCAGCGGATCACCACCCAGCTGCAGGTGGTGAAGGGCCGGAACGGTTCCACCCTGCATATCTCCGACGAGGTGCCCGCCTAAGCCCGGCCGGGAGCTGCCCCCCGAACGCCGTCCCGGGTGAGGCCACGGCAGGTGCCGCCCGATATACTGGGACGGTCACCGGGTCGCGCGCATCGGGAGGGGGGACGATGCGCACCTCTTAGCGAACCCGGAAACCATGAACCCCTCAGCCTCATCGACGCCTCACGCGTCCCCGGATGTCTCTGTGCCCGACGCCGGCCCGGCATCAGCAGCGGCCCACGCTGCCCAGGTCGAACTCCCGCCCCTGCGCGACGGCAAACAGCGCGATCACCAACAGCCCGACGGCAAACAGCCCGATCACCAACAGCCCGAACCCGCCCAGGCTCCGCCACAGGCCCACGCCCAGGCCCAGGAGCGCGGCGGCCGGTTCGCCCGGCTCCCTGTCCTCGCCGGGCGCGGCTTCATCCCCCTGGGCCTTGCCGCCCGCCTGCCCCTGGCGATGCTCACCGTCGGGGCGCTCACCCTCGTCACCGCGGTCACCGGCTCCTACGCCGTCGGCGGTGCCGCGGCAGGCGCCGTCGGGATCGGGTCCGCGGCCGGCGCCCCCGTCTTCGGCGCGCTCGCTGACCGGCTCGGCCAGCGGCGCGTCCTGATCGTTGCCGCCCTGCTGAACGCCGCCGCCGTGACCGCCCTGATCCTTGCCGCCTATTTGGTGCCCGACGCACGTGACCTCGCCGCCGCCGTGCCGGTCCTGGCCGCCGCCCTGATCGCCGGCGCCAGCTGCCCGCAGGTGGGACCGCTGGCCCGCGTCCGCTGGATGGCCCTGACCTCCGGCCGGTCCGGCCGGCCCGGGGACCTCGACACGGCACTGTCCTACGAGAGCACCGCCGACGAGATCACCTTCGTGCTCGGGCCCGCGCTCGTGGGCATCATCGCCAGCCTGCTCAGCCCCTGGCTGCCCCTGGCCATCGCCGCGGTCCTGACCCTGGCCCTGGTACCCGCCTTCGCCGTCCACCCCACGCATCTCGCTGTGCCCCGCACCCGCCGGACGCAGGAGCCCGGGATCCCAGCCGCCACGGCACTGGCCTCCACCGCCGCCCGGCTCCGGGCCGCCGTCGCGATTGCCGTGCCGGTGCTGGCCATGGTCTGCATGGGGACCTTCTTCGGCGCCACCCAGACCTCGCTGAGTTCCTTCTCCGCCGGGTTTGCCAGCTCCGAACTGGCCGGCCTGCTCTACGCGGTGATGGGCCTGAGCTCCGCCGCGGCCGCCCTGTCCGTGGCGTACTGGCCGCGGCGGATCGGGCCCCGCACCCGGTGGCTCGCCTGCGCGGGCCTGATGACGGCCCTCGCGCCGCTGCTGTTGCTGCCCGATTCCCTGCCGACGATGATCGTGGTGCTGTTGGTCCTCGGCCTGCCGGTGGGGCCGCTGATGGTCACCGTGTTCGGCATCGGCGGCCTGGTGGCGCCGGCGGGACGGCTTGGGACCGTGATGACCGCGCTGGCCAGCGGGATTGTCGCCGGCACGGCCATCGGCTCCTCCGTGGCCGGCCAACTGGCGCAGACCGCCGGCTACTCCACGGCGTTCATCGTGCCGGTCTGCGCGGCCGGTGCCCTGTTCCTACTGGGAGCCGCTGCCGCCGTCGTCCTTCGCCGGCAGCCCTAGGGACTCAGCCCAGCTGGGCCTCGATCCGGGCGGCGCCGGCGGTGAGGGCCGCGGCCACCTCGGCGGGATCCTGCGCGGCCCTGAGGTACACCACGGCCAGGGCAGCCGGCCTGCCGCCGGGCACGCGCACCGGGACGGCCAGGGACGAGACGCCCGGGATGACCTCGTCATGGCTGGCGGCGAAGCCGAGCCCGCGGGCCGTGGCGGCCTCGGCCCGGTACGGCACGGCCGGTGCCAGGGCACGCCATTCGTCCTCCGTGTAGGCGGACTGGATGGCGATCCCGGGGGCGCCGGCGTTGATCGGGTGCCGGGATCCCGGGTGCTGGACGACGGCGGGGCCGGCATGGCGCGGATCGACAGTGACCAGCGTGACGCAGTCCTCCCGGTCCCAGACCGCCAGGAAGGCACTCATGGCCAGGGCGTTGGCCAGCTGGGTCAGTTCCGGCAGGGCTGCCGTCTGCAGGTTGCGGGACACCCCGCGCGCCAGGACGGCCAGGCCCGGCCCGGGCTGGACCCGTCCGGCGTCGTCGCGGACCAGCAGGGAGTGGTCCTCAAGGGTCCGCAGGATCCGGTAGGCCACCGAGCGGTGGACTCCCATGGCCACGGCCAGTTCCGCGATGGTCATGGGCTCCGGGGCGTCCGCGAGGATCTCCAGGGCGCGGATGCCACGGGAGAGGGTCTGGGACGGGGGCGCCTGGACGCCGGCGTTGGGGGTCATATGCCCATCCTAAATTTGCACGGCTCCTAAGTTCGCACTGACCGCAGCTGCGGCGGCGCGGCGTCTTTGAACCGCAACAGCGTGCCGGGTCGGGTGCCCCTTGTGCGCGGGGTCACAGTGAAGTAGCGTGAGGCAGCAGTGTTCCATATATGAACAGCTAGTTCAAATATGGAACAGCACACCGAACGACGCCGGTTCGTCATCAAACGAAAATGTGTGCCTTATCACAACTTCTGTAGTAGGCTCACGGTACTAACTGACCGTTCGATCAGTAAATCGGTAGGCACAGCTTCACTCAGCACCCACTGGCAGTACCTCTGCCCCAGCAACGGAGTTCCAATGACCGCAACTTCAACCGTCGATTCAGCGGCGGGCCCCAGCACTAAACATGAGGAACGCAAGGTCCTCGCCGGGACGCTGGTCGGTACCACCATCGAGTGGTACGACTTCTTCATCTTCGCCCAACTGACAGCAACGCTGCTGTCCCCGCTCTTCCTCGCCCCGCTCAACGCCTCCAACCCGGGCCTGGCCCAGATCCTTTCGTTCGCGTTGATCGGCATCAGCTTCCTGTTCCGTCCCCTCGGCGCGATCATCGCCGGCCACCTCGGCGACCGTCTCGGCCGCAAGGCCATGCTGGTCTTCACCCTGGTGATGATGGGTGCGGCCACCGCCCTGATCGGCGTCCTGCCCACCTACGCGCAGATCGGCGTCTGGGCCCCGGTCCTGCTGATCCTGCTGCGCGTTATTCAGGGCTTCTCCGCCGGCGGAGAATGGGGCGGCGCGGCCTTGATGGCCGTCGAGCACGCCCCGGTCGGCCGCCGCGGCCTGTTCGGCGCCTACCCGCAGATCGGTGTCCCGGTCGGCATGATCCTCGCCACCGGCCTGCTCTACTTCCTCAACACCGGCATGTCCAAGGAAGACTTCGCCAGCTGGGGCTGGCGGGTGCCGTTCCTGCTCTCCATCGTGCTGATCGTCGTCGGCTACCTCATCCGCCGTGCCGTGGCCGAAAGCCCGGTCTTCAAGGAGATGCAGGAGCGCAAGGAGGAAAGCAAGGCCCCGCTGGGCGAGCTGGTCCGCAAGCACAAGAAGGCCGTCCTCTACTCGACGCTGATCTTCATCGGCAACAATGCCGCCGGCTACCTGCTGATCGCCTTCTTCATCTCCTACGCCACCAAGACCCTGAAGATGCCCACCCCGCAGATCCTGCTGGCCACCACGCTGGCGTCCTTCGGCTGGCTCATCTTCACCCTGGTCGGCGGCTGGCTCTCGGACAAGATCGGCCGGGTCAAGACCTTCCTGATCGGCTACGCGATCGTCTTCGCCTGGATGATCCCAATGTTCGCGCTGATCGACACCAAGGACATCATGCTGTACGGCATCGCGCTGTTCGTCCTCACGGTGGGCCTGGGCCTGTCCTACGGTCCGATGTCCGCGATGTACGCCGAGATGTTCCCGGCCAACGTCCGCTACTCGGGCATCTCCATCGGCTACGCCTTCGGCGCGATCCTGGGCGGCGCCTTCGCGGCCACCATCGCCGAGGCCCTGCTGCAGGGCACCAAGTGGACCGGATCGATCGGTATCTACATCATGATCCTCTGCGTGATCTCCGCCGTCGGCGTGGTGCTGGCCAAGGAAACCAAGGGACGCCCGCTGGGCGTCAGCAGCCACCACTAGGCCGCGGCTGCCGGCAGGCAGCACCACGCCGCGCGGGGTCACGTGCGCTCATCCGGTACCGCCGGGCGGGCAGCACGTGGCCCCGCGTTGCTGTTGGCGGTCCCGGACGTACGACGGCGGCTGCCGCGCCGGACCGATGGGGAGCACTATCCATCCATCAAATGGAAAAATCCCGGTAGGCTGACGCGGTGGGCTGCAGGAGGCGGCCCGACGCGTATGCAATGTGTGGACTAATGGGGGAATCGAGTGGCCGGGACCTTTTACGGCGCCGACGTGGCGCAACTGCGCAGCCTGGCCGCGCGCGCGGGCAGCGGGGCGGGCAGCCTGGGCAGCCTGCAGCGCCGCCTGGGCGCGGAGATCGCCGGGTCGGCCTACTGGCAGGGGCACGACGCCGGGGCCTTCCGGTCGGAGTGGGACCGCGTCCACGCGCAGTCCCTCGCCCGGGCGGTGGCGGGGCTGGAGCAGATGCAGCGCGAACTCACCGCCCACGCCGACCAGCAGGAGAGCGCCAGCGCCGCAGCGGGTGCCCAGGCCCCTCCGGCGGGTCCTCCTCCGGCGGGTCCACGCCGTCGGCCGTGCCGCCGTCGACCGCCCCGGCCGGCGCCCCGCCGTCGGTGCTGCTCACGCCCGCTGCGCTCTCCGCACTCACCCCGCACCAGGTCGGCAGGTGGTGGGCCGGACTGGACGCGGCCGGACGGGCCGACTTCCTCCGGCTCCACCCCTACACGGCCGGCAACACGGACGGCCTGCCCATCGACACCAGAATCCAGGCCAACCGCGTCGCCGCCGGCACCCGCCTGGCGGAGCTGGAGCGGGAGGGGAAGGGGTCGACGGAGGAGGCTGAATACCTGAGGAACACGGTCAAGGGGGACATCCGCCTGGCGGCGTACGACCCGGCGAAAGGTAACCTCATTCAGATGATCGGCGACTACCACAGCAGCACCACAACGGTCCTGACCTATGTGCCCGGCACCTTCGCGACCGCCGGCGACTTCTACGCCGGCAGCGCCCAGAAGATGGCCGCGTACCTGCAGCAGTCCGATCCCACCGGCCGGACGGCGGCCTTCGTCTACAAAAACAGCGAGTTCCCGCAGGACGGGACCTTCAGGCAGTCGGCGGACAAGGCCTTCGGCGAGGCCGCCGGCCGGAAACTGGCCGCCTTTGAGGCGGGCCTGGCGGACCAGAACCCTCCGGAGCCCGCACCGTCGCGGTGTCCCACAGCTGGGGCGAGGCGGCCGTGGCATCCTCCGAAATGTACGGCACGCACTACGACCGGCAGATTTCGTTGTCCGGGGCATGGATGCCGGAGGGGTGGAAAGCCGATCCCGGCACCGCCTATGACCACTTCGCCTACGACTTCGACGCGCTGGCCACCGCCCAGGGCCTCGGCCTGGTGGGGGACAAGTACCCGCTGGCGGATCCCGCGTTCACCAAGCACATCTACGATGACCCGGCGCGGAACATCGTCCTGGGCCCGGTGAAGATCACCACGGATCCGATGGCCAAGATCGAAAACCACAGCCTGGTTGCCAACGCCCAGGACGCGCGGAACCGGGCGGCCCGCGAGGACGTCGCCAAGGTCATCTTCGGCGGCCGGCGATGAGCCCCGCCACGGCCGTCCGTCGGCTGCACACCGCCGTGACCCTTACCTGCCTCGCTGCCATCCTGGCCGCCTGTGCACCCGCCGCCGACCCCAGGAGCCCCAGCATGGACCTCGCCACCGCGAAGCAGTCAACCCGCAGCCAGCAGCAGGAACTGATGGCGGTGGTGCCCGCCGCGGAGATCACGACGACCACCCAGACGGAGACCTCCCGCGCCCTCTTCGAATGCGACGCCAACAGCTATTACTGGCCGGGAACGATGGATCTGGTCCTCACCCCGGAGGCGGACGGCGCCGGGCTGCTGCAGCAGATCAAGGCCGCGTGGTCCGGCAAGGAAGGCTGGACCGTGGAGGAAAAGACCAGCGTCAACGGGATCCCCGAACTCGTGATCGTCAGCCGGGAGGGGTTCCGGCATTCGGTCGAGTTTAACCCGCAGCGGAATGCGCTCTACACGCTCTCCTCGTCGGCGTGCTTCCACATGGAAGGCAAGCCCGACCCCGGGGTCGACTACTGAGCGGGGCCAGGTCCTAGACGCCGAGGAACTCGATGGCCCCCTGCTTGAACGCCCGGCTGGTGACGGCGTTGGTGTGGTTGCGGCCCGGCAGGACCAGTTGCTCCACCAGGGCCCCGGCCTTGCTGCCCAGCGCGGCCAGCTCGGGCATGGAAGCCGCCCGCTCGTCCTTCTCGCCGGCCACCAGCAGCATCGGCATCGGCGGGACCGCCTCGGCCGGGTCGAAGGGTTCGTCCTTGATCGCCTCGATCAGGGACAGCAGCGCGAAGATGTTGTTGCTCGGCAGCAACTGGGCCATCTTCAGCAGCCCCGCGGTGGAGTCGTCGGCGATCGGGGTGCCGTCGGCCAGGTAACGCTGCGCGGCGGGCAGGTCGAACTCGGCCAGCGGGTCCGCCACGTTGGGGCCGCCGAGGACCAGGCGGTGCACCAGCTCGTGCTGGGTGGCGCCGAATTCCCAGGCCAGCCGGGAGCCCAGGGAGTAGCCGATCACGTCCAGGCCCGACGCCGGGTCGCCGTCGCGCAGGGGACGCGCGCCGGCGTCGAACGCGATTTGCAGCAGATCGGCACGGATCCGGCTGGGGGAGTAGGAATCCCGGTCCTCCGGGGCGCCGCTGCGGCCGTGGCCGGGAAGGTCGACGGCGATCACCCGGCGGCCGGCCTGGGTGAGGGCCGTGATCCAGCCCGTGTCCTCCCAGTTCAGCTTGGAAGAGGAGGAGAAGCCGTGCAGCAGCAGCACCGGGCGAAGGCCGGCGTCGTCCTGCGGGTCGACCACGTTGACGTACAGCTGCGGGTCGGTGCCCTCGACCGTGTGCTGGTGCTGTTCCCCGGTGTGCCTGCCGCTCATGGCCTCAGTCCTCATCAAGTACGGCGCTCAGGCGGACCCGGCGCTTCGGTGCCTCTTCCTTCGGGACCGTGCCCACGATGCCGGCGGTGTCATCCGGCACCTCGAACACGATCAGCGGCTCGCCGACGTTGATTTTCTCACCCGGTCCGCCATGAATACGCACTACCTTACCCGCCTGGGGGCTGGGCAATTCGACCGCGGACTTGGTGGTTTCAACCTCCACCAGGGGCTGGTTGCGCTCCACCTGGTCGCCGGGGGCAACGAGCCATTCCAGCACCGTCGCCTCGATCAGGCCCTCGCCCAGGTCCGGCAGGGGGAAGGAAAGTTCAGCCACGTTTGTACTCCAATACTCGCTGGATGCCGAAGAGGATCCGGTCAATGTTTGGGATGTATTCGTCCTCCAGATCCCCGGAGGGGTAGGGGACGTCGAAGCCGGTGACGCGTTCCACCGGCGCCTTGAGGGTGTCGAAGCAGGCCTGCGTGATCAGCTGGGCCACCTCGGCGCCCAGGCCGGAGGTCAGCGGTGCCTCGTGCACCACCACGGCGCGGCGCGTCTTGCCCACCGAGGCGGCCAGCGCGGCGGCGTCGATCGGCTTAAGCCAGCGCAGGTCCAGGACCTCGATCTCGATCCCGTCCTCGGCGGCGAGCTCGGCCACCTGCAGGCAGCGGGCCACCATCGCGCCCCAGGCCACCAGGGTCAGGTGCCGGCCCTCGCGCATGACCTTGGCGCCCTCCGGCGAGCCGGGATTGGCGGTGTCCACCTCGCCCTTCTGCCAGTAGCGGGACTTCGGTTCCATGAAGATCACCGGGTCCGGGCGGGTGGCGGCGTGCTTGAGCAGGTGGTACGCCTCGTGCGGGTTCGACGGCGAGACCACCTTGAGCCCGGGAACGTGGGCGAAGAGCGCCTCCAGGCTCTCGCCGTGGTGTTCGGGGGCGCGGATGCCGCCGAAGCTGGGCACGCGCAGGGTGATCGGCATCGGCAGCGTGCCGCGGCTGCGGTAGTTCATCCGGGCGATCTGGCAGACGATCTGGTTGATCGCCGGGTAGGCGAAGCCGTCGAACTGGACCTCGGGGATGGGGTGGAAGCCGGCCATCGCCAGGCCCACGGACATCCCGAGGATGCCCGATTCGGCCAACGGGGTATCGAAGACCCGCTGCGCGCCGTGCTTGGCCTGCAGCCCGTCGGTGATCCGGAAGACCCCGCCCAGCCGGCCGCAGTCCTCGCCGAAGATCACCGCCTTGGGGTTCTCGGCCAGCACCTCGTCCAGCGCCCGGTTCAGGGCCTGCTGCATGGACATCGTGACGGTGGCGGCCTCGGTGGCGGCGGTGCCGCTTTCCAGGGTCGGGCTAGACATGTTCGGACTCCTCGCGCCAGGTGGCCGCCTGCGCCTGCAGGGCCGGGGTGGGTTCCTGGAAGACCAGGTCAAACATTTCCGCGCCGGGCCGGGACCCGAGCGCCTGGATGCCGGTGCGGATGGCTTCCTCCTCGGCCTTGGCGGCGGCGAGGGCCTCCGCGAAGAACGCCTCGTCGGCGAGCCCCTCGGCCAGCAGCCGCTGCTTCAGCCGCTCCAGCGGGTCGGCGCCGGCGCCGTCGCGCTCCTCATCGAGCGAGCGGTAGCGTCCCGGATCGTCCGAGGTCGAGTGCGGTCCGCGCCGGTAGGTCATGGCCTCGATCAGCACCGGGCCGTGCCCGGCGCGGGCATGGGCGAAGGCGCGGCGGGTCGCCTCGACGACGGCGACGACGTCGTTGCCGTCCACCTGCAGCGCCGGCATGCCGTAGCCGGCCGCCCGGGCGGCGACGGAGCCGCCGGCAACCTGGCGTTCGGTGGGCACGGAGATGGCCCAGCCGTTGTTCTGCACGAAGAAGACCACGGGGGCCTTCATGACGGCGGCGAAGTTCAGTGCCTCGTGCACGTCGCCCTGGGAGGAGGCGCCGTCGCCGAAGTAGGTCATGGCCACTCCGTCGGCATTTTCCAGCGTCTGGCCGTGGGCCCAGCCGACGGCGTGCAGCACCGAGCCGGCCACGACGGCCTGGATCGGGGCGAGCCGGGATTCCAGCGGGTTGTAGAGCCCGCCGTGCCAGGTGGCCTTGTGGGTGGACATGTAGCCCACCATGTCCACGCCCATGGTCCGGGCCACGCCCATCTCACGGTAGGTGGGGAAGACGAAGTCGCGGCTGGTGTCCACGGCGAAGGCGCTGCCCACCTGGGCCGCCTCCTGGCCGAGTTCGGGAGCGTAGCCGGGAATGATGCCCTGGCGCTGCCACGCGATGGCGGAGGTGTCCAGGTGCCGGACGGCCGCCATCAGCGTGTACAGCTCGCGCAGCTGGTCGGGGGTAAGCGGTGCGGCGTCGTCGCCGGACACCGCAAGCGGGAGTGTATCCATGGCTGTGACCCTAGTCACGGGCTCGGCATTGGGCAATCAGCCCACAACACGCTGGCCAATCTGCCAAAATCTGCCGGCGTCTACGCCTCCATGGGTAGCAGCTTGTATAGCTGCGCCCCGGTCGGGTCAGCCGTCTGTCCGGCGGGTCCTGCCGAACCGGGCCCCGGCCCAGCAGGCTGCGGCGATGGCGGCCACCAGGATCAGGGTGCTGACCAGCTGCTTGCTGCTCTCCGGGCTGCTGAACCCGACCGCGAAGATCAGCGCCAGCAGCACCAGGCCGACGATCGTCAGCACCGGGAACCCCTTCATCCGCAGCGGCAGCACGGTGCCGTCCCGGTCGGCCCGGCGGCGCAGCACCAGCTGCGAGACCAGGGCCGAGCCCCAGACCACCAGGCAGGTCGATCCCACCAGCTGGAAGAGCGCCGGCAGGATCCGGTCCGGGAAGAGCAGTTCCAGCACGGCGGCGATGAAGCCAAAGGCCACCGAGACCGCAACCGCCACCACCGGGACTCGGGCGGCGTTCAGCCGGGACAGCACCCGCGGCGCCTCCCCGCGCTGGGAGAGCGAGAAGGCCATCCGGGACGCCCCGTAGAGGTTTGCGTTCAGGGCCGAGAGGAGGGCGACGACGGCCACCAGGGTGATGACGGCCCCCGCCCCGGGAATCCGGGCGGCGTCCAGGACTCCGGCGAAGGGCGACTTCAGCCCCTCCGACGTCGAGGGCAGAACCGCGGCGATCACGAAGACCGAGCCGATGTAGAAGACCAGGATGCGCCAGACCACGGTCCGGATCGCGTGGCGCACACTGCGCTCCGGGTCTTTGGTCTCGGCGGCGGCGACGCTGACGATTTCGGTGCCGCCGAAGGCAAAGATCACCACGAACAGGGCCGTGGCGATGCCGCCCAGGCCTGCGGGCGCGAAGTCGGCGGTGATGACGGACAGGCCCGGGCCCGGCACGTCCGGCAGCAGCCCGAGGATCAGGGCGGCACCGATGATCAGGAAGATCACGATCGCGGCGACCTTGAGGATCGCGAACCAGAACTCGAACTCGCCGAAGTTCTTCACGCCGGCGAGGTTGATGGCGGTGAACACCGCCATGAAGATCAGCGACAGGGCCCAGACCGGCAGCACCGGCCAGACGGTGAAGAGCAGGCCAGCCGCGCCGAGGGCCTCGGCGGCGATCACCACCACCAGCTGCAGCCACCAGAGCCAGCCCACGGTGGCGCCGGCGGTGTTGCCGAGGGCGCGCTGGGCGTAGACGGAGAACGCCCCGCTGACGGGGTTCGCCGCGGCCATCTCGCCGAGGGCCCACATCACGATGATGATCAGCGTCCCGGCCACCAGGTAGGAGAGCAGGACGGCGGGGCCGGCGGCCTGGACGCCCGCACCGGAGCCCAGGAACAGGCCGGCGCCGATCGCGCTGCCGAGGCCCATCATGGTCAGCTGCCGGGGCAGCATGGTGTGGCCGAGCTCGCGGCCGGGTTCCGTCGCGGCGGACTTCGTTGTCATCTGGCGGACCTTCTCTGCGTGGTGGGATGTCCTTTTGGGACCATTTGAATTTACCGCCCGTCCGCGGCGCCGAAGAACCACCGGCGTGAGATTATGGTGGCAGTTTGCTTTCAAAACTGGCCGTTTTCCGGCTGTTTGTACTTCCGCTTCGCCCGAAATCGAGGAATCCGCCATGACCGTCGACGCGCTCGATGCCAAAATTGTCCGATTCTTCACCGACTCCCCGCGCTCCTCCGTGCTGGAGGCCTCCCGCGTGCTGAAGGTGGCCCGCGCGACCGTGCAGTCCCGGCTTGACCGCATGCAGGAGTCCGGCGTGATCGGCTCCTGGGTGCCGCAGCCGGACCCCGCCCGGTTCGGCTACCCCGTGGTGGCGTTCTGCTCGCTGACCATCAACCAGGACCTGGGCCACGACGCCGTCGTCGAGGCGCTGGCGCAGATCCCGGAACTGATCGAGATCCACACCGTCTCCGGCAGTTCGGACCTGATGGCCCGGATCGCCGCCCGCTCCAACCCGGACCTGCAGAGGGTCCTTGATGCCATGATCGCCACGCGGACCGTGCTGCGCTCCTCGTCGGTGATCGTGCTCAACACCCACTTCGAGGGCAGGACGCTGCCGCTGCTGGAGGCAGCGGCCCGCCCGCAGTAGCGCGCCGTCACCATTTGGTGCCCCGCCGGCGTCGGCGTAGAATCAGTTCTAGTCAATCGGACTATAACTACTCCGGCAGTCGGGCCGGAGCCGTCCGGCCGGGGTCCGCCACCGGCCCCGGACCCCGAACCGCGGGGGCAGAGCACCATGTACACCTCACCGGCCAATGTCAGCGAGCGCCGCCTCGCGCCGCCGTCGTTGGCCATTTCCACGGTGATCTTCGCCCTCCGGCCCAGCGAGACCTCGGGCCGGCCCACCCTCTGGATCCCGCTGGTGCGGCGGATCCGTGAACCGTACAAGGGCCTGTGGGCGCTCCCGGGCGGCCCGCTCAGCCACGACGAGTCCCTGCAAGATGCCGCATCCCGGAACCTGCGCGAGACCACCGGCCTGGCGCCCAGCTACCTCGAACAGCTCTACGCTTTCGGCGGCCTGCACCGCTCACCCACCCAGCGCGTGGTTTCGATCGTCTACTGGGCGCTGGTGCGGCCCACCGAGGCGGCGCTCGCCGACGAGTCGGAGAACGTTCGCTGGGTGCGGGCGGACCGGCCTGGCCAGCTGGCCTTCGACCACAATGCGATCGTCGACTACGCGCTGTGGCGGCTGCGCAACAAGCTCGAATACGGCCCCATCGCCTTCCACTTCCTGGGCGAGTACTTCACCCTCGCCCAGTTGCGCGAGGTCTACGAGGCCGTCCTGGACCGCGAGCTGGACCCCGCGAATTTCCGCCGCCAGATCAAGGCAGCCCCGGAAATCGAGGAAACCGACGAATACCTCCAGGGCGGCAAACACCGCCCGCCCCGCCTCTACCGTTACACCGGCCGCCCCGGCCTCGATCCCGACCACAGGAGCACACCATGAGCAGCGTCAACACGGCGATCCAGCTGATCACCCGGGGAGCGGCCACAGGCCAGGTAACAGGCAGTGCGGCCGCGGGGTCCACGTGCAGCCCCGCGCTGGCCAGCGGTCCCTGGGACTTCGACCTGGCCGAGGCCCTCGCCGGCGTCCCGGCGTACGGTCCGGGCGCCTCGGCAGCCGACGTGGCCCCGCCGTCGACCCCGCGGCAGGGGCAGCTGCCTGAGGAGTACAAGCGGGCCACCGACGCCGAACTCGACGCCCGGATCCGCGCCGCCAAGGCCACGTTGGGGGACCGGGCCGTGATCCTGGGCCACTTCTACCAGCGCGACGAGGTGGTCGAATACGCCGACTTCGTGGGCGACTCCTTCCAGCTGGCCAACGCGGCGCTGACCCGGCCCGAGGCGGAGGCAATCGTCTTCTGCGGCGTGCACTTCATGGCCGAAACCGCGGACATCCTCTCCGCCCCGGAGCAGGCCGTGATCCTGCCCAACCTCGCCGCCGGCTGCTCGATGGCGGACATGGCGGACATCGACTCGGTCACCGAGTGCTGGGAGCAGCTGGAGGAACTCTTCGGCACCGAACCCGACGCCGACGGCCGGGTCCCGGTCGTCCCGGTCACCTACATGAACTCCTCGGCCGCACTCAAGGGCTTCTGCGGCGAGCACGGCGGCATCGTCTGCACTTCTTCGAACGCCGCCACGGTGCTGGAATGGGCGTTCGAGCGCGGCCAGCGGGTGCTGTTCTTCCCCGACCAGCACCTGGGCCGCAACACCGCCAAGGCCATGGGAGTGCCGCTGGAGCAGATGCCGATGTGGAATCCGCGCAAGGACCTCGGCGGCAACGACGAGCAGACGTTGCAGGACTCCCGCGTGATTCTCTGGCACGGCTTCTGCTCCGTGCACAAGCGCTTCACCGTCGCGCAGATCGAGAAGGCGCGGGCCGAGTACCCGGACGTGCAGGTGATCGTGCACCCCGAGTGCCCGATGCCGGTGGTTGACGCAGCGGACGCCGCCGGCTCCACCGACTTCATCCGGAAGGCCATCGCGGCCGCCACCGAGCCCACGGTCTTCGCCGTCGGCACCGAGATCAACCTGGTCAACCGCCTGGCCGCGGAGTACCCGCAGCACACGATCTTCTGCCTGGACCCGGTGATCTGCCCCTGCTCCACGATGTACCGCATCCACCCCGGCTACCTCGCCTGGGTGCTCGAGTCCCTGGTCCGCGGCGAGGTGGTCAACCGGATCACCGTGGCCGACGACGTCGCGGCCCCGGCCCGGGTGGCACTGGAACGCATGCTGGCGGCGCGGCCGTGACCAGGCGTCTGGTCATTATCGGCAGCGGCATCGCCGGGCTTTACGCCGCGCTGCTCGCGGCCGAGGCTCCCGGCGTCGAGGCGGTGCTGCTGACCAAGGGGACGCTCGGGGACGGTAACACCGGCTACGCCCAGGGCGGGATCTCCGCCGTCCTGGGCCCGGGAGAGGCTGCCTCCGGGGACTCGGTCGCCGCCCACATCGCCGACACCCTCGCCGCCGGCGCCGGGCTGTGCGACCCGGAGGCCGTCCGGGTGCTCTGCACCGAGGCGGTACGGGACATCGCCGGGCTGCGCCGCTTCGGCGTGGAGTTCGACGCCGCCGCCACCGGTGGTCCCGCGCTGGGCCTGGAGGCGGCACACTCCGCCGCGCGGATCCTGCACGCCGGCGGCGACGCCACGGGCGCGCGGATTTCCCACGCCCTCGGTGCCGCCGTGCTGCAACAGGCCGCCCGCGGGCGGCTGCGGGTCCTCACCGGGGCCTTCGCCACCGCGCTGCTGACCGGGCCGGATACGGGCGACCAGGAGGCCCGCGACCAAAACCCCGCGGCGGTCATCGGCGTCGCCTACCTCGCCGGCGGACGCAGACACCAACTGGACGCCGAGGCCGTGCTGCTGGCCACCGGCGGTGCAGGCCGGATGTTCTCCCGCACCACCAACCCGCGGGTCGCCACCGCCGACGGCCTGGCCCTGGCCTGGCGCGCCGGTGCCGCCGTCCGGGACCTGGAGTTCTACCAGTTCCACCCCACCACCCTGGCCACCGCCGACACCCCCGACGGCCCGCCCGCCCTGCTGGTCTCCGAGGCCGTGCGTGGTGAGGGCGCCGTCCTCCGCGACGCCGCCGGCCGCCGCTTCCTGCCGGCCTACCACCCCGACGCCGAACTGGCACCGCGCGACGTCGTCTCCCGCAGCATCGCCCTGCACCTCGCCGCAACCGGCGCCGACCCCGGAACCGCCGTCCACCTCGACGCGCGGGGGATCGAGGACGCCCGCGGCGCCGGCTACCTGGCACGACGGTTCCCCACCATCACCGCGGGCACGCGCGCGGCCGGTTACGACTGGACGGCAGAGACCGTGCCCGTCTCGCCGGCGGCGCACTACTGGATGGGCGGCGTCGCCACCGACCTCGCCGGGCGCACCACCGTCCCGGGGCTCTACGCCGCCGGGGAGGTCGCCCGCACCGGGGTGCACGGGGCCAACCGGCTCGCCAGCAACTCCCTGCTGGAAGGGCTGGTCTTTGGGCGCCGGGCCGTGGAGGACTTCCTCGGCGACCACGCGGCGCCTTCCTCCGTGAAGGGAACTGCCCGGTCGGCCCCACTGGGGGACGTCACGCCGGACCCCCGTCCCGTGGCGTTTTCCCGGGATGCCCTGGGACGGCTCATGACCCGGACCGCCGGGGTCTCGCGCACGGGCGCCGGGCTGGACGCTGCGGCGGCCCGGCTCGCCGCCTGGGCGTCCGACCTCCGCCCGGAGACCGTATCGGAGAGCGCAGACCAGGCCGGGCACGAGGACCGCAACCTGCTGCTGGCCGCCACGCTCCTCGTTGAGGCGGCCCGGCGCCGCACCGGCTCGGTGGGCGCCCACTTCCGGGCGGACCCGGAGGCGGCGGCGGCTGTCCCGGACACCCCGGAGCCCCGGTACCTCCACCTGCCGCAGCCCACCCACGGCCCGCGGCACGCCACCCGTTCCAAGCAAAGGATCACGTCATGACAGCACCCGCCCCGGCCGCCCGCAGCCCCCGCCCGGCCGCGAGCCCCGCCGTCGTTCCCGCAGCCGTGGCCGGGACCCTGCCGGCCGCCGCCGTCGACGCCGTCCTGCGCGCCGCGCTCGCGGAGGACGCCCCCTACGGGGACATCACCTCCCAGACGCTCATCCCCGCCGGGACCCGCGCGACGGCGGTGCTGGCCGCCCGCGTGCCCGGGGTGCTCAGCGGCGGCCAGGTCTTCGCGGCGGCCATGAAACTCGCCGACCCGGACGCCGCCGTGACCCTGCTGGTAGCGGATGGAGAGCGCTTCGACGCGGGCACGCCCCTGGCCCGGGTCACGGGGACGCCCGCGGCGTGCTGCTGGCCGAGCGGGTGGCACTGAACCTGGTGCAGCGGATGAGCGCGATTGCCACGAAGACCGCCGAGTACGTGGCCCTCGTGGCCGGCACGCGGGCCCGCATCACCGACACCCGCAAGACCACCCCGGGACTGCGCGTGCTGGAACGTTACGCCGTGCGGTGCGGGGGTGGCAGCAATCACCGGGCGGGACTCTCGGACGCCGTCCTGGCCAAGGACAACCACCTGGCCGTGCTCACCGGGGAGACCCGGCCAGGCTGACCGCCGTGCTGCGGGAGGCGAAGGCCCGGCTGGGCCACACCACCCACTTCGAGGTGGAGGTGGACACCATGGAGCAGATCGAGCCGGTGCTCGCCGCCGGGGTGGATACCATCATGCTGGACAACTTCACGCTCATGGAGCTGGCCGACGGCGTCGACTTGGTGGCCGGGCGCGCCCGGGTGGAGGCCAGCGGCAACGTCAACCTGGGCAGCGTGGCCGCGATCGCCGCCACGGGCGTGGACGTGATCTCCATCGGCGCCCTCACCCACAGCGTCGCCGCCCTGGACCTGGGGCTGGATATTGAACTGGACGTTGAACTAGGCACCGATCTGAACACCGATCTGGGCACCGACGCCGGCTCCGGCACCACCCCGCAGCCCGAACCGGGAGCCCAGGGGACGCCGTGATCTTCCTCGACGCGGCCGCCACCACCCCGGTCCGCCGGGAGGTGCTGGCGGCCATGTGGCCCCACCTGAGCGGGGAGTTCGGCAACCCCTCCAGCCACCACTCGCTGGGGGAGGCGGCCGCGGCGGCGCTCGCCGACGCCCGGGCGGCCGCTGCCCGGGTCCTGGGCTGCCGGCCCGGGGAGGTGGTGTTCACCTCGGGCGGCACGGAGGCGGACAACCTGGCCGTCAAGGGCATCGCACTGGCCCGCCGCGCGGCAGACCCCCGGCTGGACCGAGTGGCCATCAGCGCCGTCGAGCATCCCGCCGTGACCGAGTCCGCCCGCTACCTCGAACGCGTGCACGGCTTCGCGGTGGACGTGATCCCGGTGGACCGCCACGGCCAGGTCACGGAGGATGCCATCGCCGCGGCGCTGCGCCCGGAGACCGCCGTCGTCAGCGTCATGTACGCCAACAACGAGGTGGGAACCGTCCAGCCCGTGGCCCGGCTGGCCGGCCTGGCCGCGGCCGCGGGCGTCCCGCTGCACACCGACGCGGTGCAGGCCGCCGGCTGGCTGCCGCTGGACGCGAAGGCGCTGGGCGTGGCCGCGCTCTCGGTGTCCGGGCACAAGCTCGGCGCGCCCAAGGGCTGCGGAGCCCTGGTGGTGCGCGGCCGGACCCGGCTGGAGCCGCTGGTCCACGGCGGCGGCCAGGAACGCGGCCGCCGCTCCGGGACCGGGAACGTTGCCGCCGCGGTGGCGCTGGCGACGGCGCTGACGCTCGCGGCGCAGGACCAGGCCGGGCGTGCCGCCCGGGTTGCGGCGCTGCGGGACGGGTTCATCGCCGCGGTCCTCGAAGGCGTGCCGGGTGCGGTCCTGACCGGGCACCCGGCCGAGCGGCTACCCTCCGTGGCGTCGTTCTGCTTCCCCGGCACCAGCGGCGAGTCGGTGCTGCTGGAGCTGGAGCGCCGGGGCGTGGTGTGCTCCAGCGGCTCGGCCTGCGCCGCCGGGTCCGATGAACCCTCCCCGGTGCTGGTGGCGCTGGGCATCCCCGCAGCGGTGGCGCAGACGGCGGTCCGGTTCAGTTTCGACGCCGCCATCACCGCGGCCGAGCTGGACCAGGCGGCCGCCGCCGTCCGCGGGGCGGTCGGCAGCGTGCGGTCCCTCGGGGCGTAACGCCGGGCCCTAGCGGTGCCGGGCTTTATTGGCGAAGGGCTTTAGCGGTGCCGGGCCCGCCGGAAGATCCAGTGCCGCAGCATCGTGAACCGCACGGCGGTGGCGAGGAAGCCGGAGAGCGTGGTGGTCCAGAGCTCCTCGGCCACGGTGGCGTCCGGCTTGACCCAGTGCAGGATGCCCAGGCTGCCGCCGGTGATGAGCAGCGCCACCAGGATCACGATCAGGCCGTTGAGGTGGTCGCGGCGCATCCGGTGGGTCTCCGTGATCTTAAACGTCAGCCGCCGGTTCAGCGCCGTGTTCATCAGCGAGGTCAGGATCAGCGCCGCGGCGTTGGCCGGCTGCGGTCCGATCCAGGGCCGCAGCAGCGCGAAGAGCGCCAGCGACGTCACCGTGCAGACCACGCCGACGCCGGTGAACCGCAGCAGCTGCCGGACCACCGGGTACCGCAGCAGCCCGCGCCGCCGGGGCGGGCGGGTCACCGGGGGAGCGGCGGCCCCGGGCGGGTCGGCCTGGAGTTGGGGTTCCATCCGGCTAGTAAAGCTCCCCGGCCGGCAGTTCGACGGCCAGCCGGTTGGACGGGCCGGGCAGCGGACAGGCCCAGGCCTCGTTGTAGGCGCAGGAAGGGTTGTACGCGAAATTGAAGTCCAGGACGAAGCTGGCGTCCGGGCCGGATCCGGTCACGCCGTGGAAGGCGCCCTTGATCGTGTCGATCAGGTAGCGGCCGGCACCGTAGCTGCCGCCGGTCTGTCCCGCGGTGGCGTCGCGGAACGGCACGAAGATGCCACCGCCGTAGCCCTGGTGCTTCCAGACGGCCAGCTGGCCGATCTCGGGCAGGTCGAAGGTGCCGAGGCGGACGAAGCGGACGACGCCGTCGGTGCCGGTCTCGACGTTCATCTCACGCCCGGCCCCTTCCGGGGTGATCGGGACGTGGAAACGGTAGATCGGGTCGTAGTCGGCGGTCTTCAGGCCGGAGAATTCGGCCTTCGCGGCCCGGGTCAGGGGCGAGGCGGGGTGGGTGACGAACATCCGGTCGCGGGTGTGGCGCCAGTAGGCGTGCGCCTCGGCGGGGCTGTCCGCGGCGATCTTCCGGACGGTGGCGTACAGGTCGAAGGTCCGCAGCCGCCAGTCGGCGATGTCAAGCGCGGTCATCTGCAGGACGTCGTCCCCTTCGTCGGCCTCCGTCCCGGCAGCCGCCTCCGACTGGACATCCGTATCCGTACCCTCAAGATCCTGTTCCGACATCCCTCCAGCCTAACCCTGTTTGCGCCGCGGTCCCCGCGCGCGGTGACGCCTCCGGCCGTCCGGGGCCTGCGGTGCCTAGACTGGCGCGCATGCACAGCACCGACACAGCCGCCGTAGCGGACGCCCTCGCCTCCCTGGTGAGCTTCCGGACCGTCTCTTCCCGTACCCCGGGAGGGACTGACGAGGCCGAATTCGAGGCGTTCCTGGCCGCGCTGCCCGGGCTGTTCCCGCGGGTATACGCGGCGCTGGACGTGGAACGGGTCAACGGCCGCGCCCTGCTGTTCCGCTGGGCGGGCGGCCCAGCAAACAATCCGGCCGGCGGCCTGGCGGGACCGGCGGTGCTGATGGCCCACTACGACGTCGTGCCCGCCGGAGACGAAGCGGCCTGGACCCACCCGCCGTTCTCCGGCCATAACGACGGCACGCATCTCTGGGGCCGTGGCACCCTGGACGACAAGGGGCAGCTGGCGGTGATCCTTTCCGCCGCGGAGGCGCTGCTGGCCGAGGGGTTCGCGCCGGAACGGGACGTCTACTTCTCCTTCGGCGACAACGAGGAGACCGCAGGGGACAGCGCCGCCGCCGCCGCGGCATTGCTGGCCGAACGGGGTGTCCGGCCGGCGCTCGTGCTGGACGAGGGCGGCGCCGTCGCCGGCGGGGCCTTCCCGGGCGTCACCCGGCCGGCCGCCGTCGTCGGCGTGGCCGAAAAGGGGATCCTCGACGTCGAACTGCTCACCCGCGACCCCGGCGGCCACGCCTCCACGCCGCCCCGGATGGGCGCCACCGCCCGGCTGGCCAGGGCCATCACCCGGATCGAAAACCACCCGTTCCCGCAGCACCTGCCCGACGTCACCGCCGAGATGCTGCGCCGCTTCGGCCCGCACGCGCCCCTCCCGCTGCGGCTGGCCTTCGCCCGCGTGGAGCGCCTGCGCACGCCCCTGACCTGGCTGTTCGGCCGGCTGGGCGGCGAGACCAACGCCATGACCCGGACCACCGTCGCCATCACCACGCTGCGGGGCAGCGCCGGAGCCAACGTCCTGGCCGCCACCGCCGCCGCCAACGCCAACATCCGCGTGGCCGTCGGAGAGAGCGTGGCCGGCACGGTGGAGCGCCTGCGCCGGATCATCCGCGACCCCAAGGTGGAGCTGCGCGTGGTGGAGGGCAACGGACCCTCCCCGGTCTCCGCGAGCCACGGCCCGGCGTGGGAGCTGCTGACGGAGTGCATCGGCACGGCCTACCCGGAGGCGATCGTCACCCCGTACATCATGATGGGCGGCACCGACTCCCGACGCTTCACCGGAATCTGCGAAGCGGTGTACCGGTTCGCGCCGTTCGCCATGGACCGGGCGGACCGGGCCTCCATTCACGCCGTCGACGAGAAGATCTCCCTCGAGGCCCTGGGCCGCGGCGTACGCTTCTACGAAACGCTGCTCCGGAAGCTCTGAGCGGCGCCGGGACCGCACTACGCTGGCAGCATGATGCGGATGAGGCTGGGGACCGGGGTGCCGGTGGGGCTGGTCGCGGCGCTGGTGCTCGGCACCGGCGTGCTCGCGGGGTGCTCCGGCGGCCCCGCCGCACCCCAATGGACGGCCGACGCCGGCGGGACGGCAACGGCGCAAGACTCCGGCTCGCCGGGAACCGCGTCACCCGGCTCAACGTCACCCGGCTCAACGTCCACTGCGACGGCGTCGGCCGGCGCCACGGCGGCGGCCTGGAAGACCTATACCGATCCGGCCAAGTCGGTCAGCTTCGAGCTGCCGCAGGAGTGGATCGCCCAGTCGCAGACCCCGGCCCAGGGCAGCCTTCCCGGTGCGGTCAAGGTCGAGGTCAAGGACGCCGCCGGCCACTACCTCGCCACCCTGCAGACGGGACTGCCGCCGCGGACGCCTGCCTCCTGCGCGCCCGACGCCGCCAAGTCCTACATCGTGGTCAGCAGCGTGCCGGTGGACCTGCCGCACGCCTCCGGTGACGGGATGATCGACCCGCACGTGGTCTACCGGGTGATCCAGGGCTACAAGTATTTCGGCTCCTACGGCATCACCAACATCGTCGGCGGCACCGGGGGCAAGGCCTGCGCCCTGCAGAACGTGGTCCGCGGGCCGGAAGGCAAGGGCGACTACTCCTTCGGCGACCTGGGCGAGCTGACGGCGTTTGCCCCGGACCAGCGGGTGGCTCCGGCCAAGGCGTTCGACACGCTGGCCCAGGCGGACGCCTACGTCAACGAGGGGTCCGAATTCGCCAACGTCCAGCGGATGCTAATGTCGCTGAGGATCACACAGTAGCCCTGCCGCGCCGGCCCCACGGCAGCCAGGGAACCCCCGGCGGCAGGCCCACGCGCCCCGCCCGCACCCCCGGAGAATTATGGAACGCATCGTGTCCGCCCGCATGGCCTTCAAGACCGTGGCCGGCACCAAGGTCGCCATGGCCGTGGCTGTGGCGCGCAACCCCGGCTACACCGGCTTCGACGAGGAACTCTCCGTCACCGCCGACGGCGTCGAGGTTCCCCTGACCGAGCTCGCCGACCACCACGGCGGCCGGTTCCACTACATGGAGTTCGCCGAGCCCACCGACGTGCTGGTGGAGTACAACGCCACCGTCACCGGCGCCGCGGACCCCGAGGAGCCGGGGCTGATGGAACTGATCCGCTACGTGCGGCCCAGCCGCTACGCCGAATCGGACCGGCTGCTGCCGACGGCCTACGCCGAGTTCGGCGGCCTGCAGGGTCCGGAACTGCTGCACGCCGTCCGCGACTGGGTCTTCAATGAGCTGCGCTATGTCAGCGGCTCCTCGCGCGGCACCGACGGCGCCGTCGAGACACTGCTGCACCGGCGCGGCGTCTGCCGCGACTTCGCCCACCTGGCGATCGCCCTGCTGCGCTCCAAGAACGTCCCTGCGCGCCTGGCGGCCGTCTACGCCCCCGGGCTGAGCCCCATGGACTTCCACGCCGTCGCGGAGGCCCACGTCGACGGCGCCTGGCACGTGATAGACCCGACCGGCCTGGCGCCGCGGGAGAGCATGCTGCGGATCACCGCCGGCAGGGACTCCTCGGACACGGCCTTCCTTTCCACCGTGGGCGGCAGCCTGTCCCTGAGGGAACTCAAGGTCACCGCCACGGTGACAGGGGACCTGCCGGAGGAGGACTCGGCCGCACTGGTGACCATCCGCTAGCTGCGGGCCTGTACCGAGGCCCGCAGCTTGTCCGTCAGCCGCAGCAGCTCCTGCTGCTCCTCGGCGGTCAGGGCGGGGCTCACCAGGGCTGCAATGTCCCGCACGTGCTCCCGGCCGATCTGCTTCTGCAGTTCCCTGCCGGCATCGGTGAGACGGACCAGGACGCCGCGGCCGTCGTCGGGGGCCGGCCGCCGTTCGACCAGCCCCCGCTTCTCCAGCCGCTCCACCAGCCGGCTCAGGCTGGACTGGCTCAACAGCACGTGATCGTTCAGTTCGTTCTGCCGCAGCCAGCCCGTGGGGCAGCCCGAGAGGGTGAACAGCACGTCGTATTCATTGACGGCCAGGTCACGGAAGGCCGGGCCGCCCTGCAGGCGCCGCATGACGGCCACCTGCGCACGGAACAGCGATTCCCAGGCCTGGGCTGCCAGCCGCACCGTCGGCGCCGGGGAGGTACCGGTCCCGGCGCCCCCTCCGGGCGCACCCGCGGCCATCACGCCTCCTGCGGGGCGGCCTGGTGGGCCGCCAGCTGCGCGGCGACGCGGCCGGCGTGGGTGGGCGGTGCCGGGACGTGCGCCGGGGTCTTCTCCGCGTACTCCTTGCGCAGCACCGGCAGCACCTCCTCGCCGAACAGGTCCAGCTGCTCCAGGACGGTCTTTAGCGGCAGGCCGGCGTGGTCGATCAGGAAGAGCTGGCGCTGGTAGTCGCCGAAGTACTCGCGGAACGTCAGGGTCTTCTCGATGACTTCCTGCGGGCTGCCGACCGTCAGCGGGGTCTGCGAGGTGAAGTCCTCGAGGGAGGGGCCGTGGCCGTAGACCGGGGCGTTGTCGAAGTAGGGGCGGAACTCCTTGACCGCGTCCTGGGAGTTCTTCCGCATGAAGAACTGGCCGCCGAGGCCCACGATCGCCTGGTCCGCCTTGCCGTGGCCGTAGTGCTCGTAGCGCTCCCGGTACAGGCCGATCAGCTGCTGGTAGTGCTCCTTGGGCCAGAAGATGTTGTTGGCGAAGAAGCCGTCACCGTAGTACGCGGCGACCTCGGCGATCTGCGGGGTGCGGATGGAACCGTGCCAGACGAAGGGGGCGACGCCGTCGAGCGGGCGCGGCGTGGAGGTGAAGTTCTGCAGCGGGGTGCGGTGCTTGCCGGACCAGTTGACCGTGTCCTCGTCCCAGAGCTTGCGCAGCAGGGAGTAGTTCTCGATCGCAAGTTCGATGCCGTCCTGGATGTTCTTGCCGAACCAGGGGTAGACGGGGGCGGTGTTGCCGCGGCCCAGCACCAGGTCCACGCGGCCGTCGGCCAGGTGCTGGAGCATCGCGAAATCCTCGGCGATCTTCACCGGGTCGTTCGTGGTGATCAGGGTGGTGGCGGTGGAGAGGATGATCCGCTCCGTCTGAGCCGCGATGTAGGCCAGCGTCGTGGTGGGGGAGGAGGAGAAGAACGGCCGGTTGTGGTGCTCGCCGATGGCGTAGACATCCATGCCGATCTCTTCGACCTTCTTGGCGATCGCCACCGAGGCCTTGATGCGCTCGTGCTCGGTGGGGGTCCGGCCCGTGGTGGGGTCGGTCGTGATGTCGCTGACGCTGAATACGCCGATCTGCATGATGATCCTTTCCGTTCCGGAGGCTTCCGGGGTCCTGCTCCAAGTGTAACCGATTTACATGCATTTGCATCTATCGACCGGTATAACAGCCGCCACGCGCAGGTATTCCCGGACCTTCGCCGCCGCCGGCCGTGCCTGCACCTAGGATGCAATCAATCCGCTGGCCAGCCCGGGTCCAGCCCGTAAGGAAGGCCCGCATGCGCCGGATCATCGCGTTCCTCTGCCTGGTGGAACTCACCAGCGGCATCCTGCAGGGGTACTACACGCCCATCCTCACGGACATCGCCCGCCACCTGGGCATCCACGACGCAGACGTCAACTGGTTCGAGGCGGCGCAGCTGACCGTCAGCGCCCTCGCCGTTCCGGTGCTGGCCAAGCTTGGCGACCTCTACGGGCACCGGCGGATCCTTCTGGTTTCCACCGCTCTCACCGCCGCCGCGTCCTGGGCGGTGGCGTTCGCACCGGACTTCTGGACCTTCCTCGCCGCCTGGTCGCTGCAGGGGTTCTACGTTGTCTGGCTGCCGCTGGAGATCGCCCTCGTCTTCAGCCGGGTGCACGGACGGCCCGACGGCGCCGCGCTCACCCGGCGTGCGGCCGGCGTCCTGGTGGGGGCGCTGGAGTTCGGCGTGATCGCCGGGGCCCTCGCCTCCGGGGCGCTCGCCGAGGCGCTGGCCGGCCAGCTGCCGCTGGTGCTGACCGTGCCCGCGCTCGCGGTCACCGCCTGCTGGTTCGTGATCCGCTTCGGGGTCCCGGAGTCCGCCGGGCGCGCCGCAGGCCGGGTGGACACCCAGGGCCTGGCGCTGCTCGCCGTCGGCCTGCTGCTCGTCACCTCCGGGCTGACCCTGGTCCGGCTGAACGGTCCCGGCGCCTGGTGGGTCTGGGCGGTGCTGGCCGCCGGCGTCGCCGTGTGCGTCTTGTTCGTGCGGGTGGAGCTGCGGAAGGAGGACCCGCTGGTGGACATCCGGATGCTGCGGTCCCCGGCGATGTGGCCCGTACAGCTCACGGCCGGACTCTTCGGCGTCTCGGTCCTCGGCGCCCAGGCCCCGCTGTCCACCTTCGCCCGCACCGATCCGGGGACCTACGGCTACGGGCTGGGGCTCCGCTCCGGCCAGGTCTCCATCATCATCGGGGTGTACGTGCTGGCGCTGCTCGCCGGGGCCCTGCTGTATCCGCTGGTGACCCGGCGGCTGACCCCGCGCCTGACCCTGGTGGGGGCCGCCGCGCTGGTGGGCGTCGGCTACCTGCTGTTCCTCCCGCTGCACTCCAGCCTGGCCGAGACGCTGGTGAACATGGCCATCGCCGGCGTCGGCTCCGGCGCGCTGGTGGCCGCGCTGCCCTCGGCCGCGGCGGCCGCGGCCCCGTTGAACCGGACCGCCATGGCCACCGGGCTGACCAACACCACCAAGACCATCGGCGGGGCGTTCGCCTCGGCGGTGTTCGGCATCGCCCTGCTCAGCCACGCCGCGGCCGACGCCGGGGTCGGGGGTGCGGACGCGGGGCAGACCGCGGCCCCGCTGGCCGGCTACCTGCTGGTCTGGGCGATCTGCGGCGTCACCGGCCTGGCCGCGGCGGCAGCCCTGGCCCTGGTGCCCCGGCTGGCGTTCTCGGACCCGGCCCCGGAAACCGCCGTTGGCCCCGCCAACGCCCGCACCTGACCCATGGAGCTCGCAGCAGGCGCGGAGGAGAGAGTTAGTTGCGGAGCGCCGGGGCCTCGTCCGGGTCGGCGACGTCGGTGGTTGCGGCGGCGTTCGCGTCAACGGAGGCGTCATCCGCGGGCCGGGCGTGGCGTCCACGGGCGGGGGAGCCGCCGTCGCGCTCCAGGGCCTTCCGTTCCCGCCGGCCCTCGACCAGCCGGTACAGCACGGGGACCAGGATCAGGGTCAGGGCGGTGGAGGAGATCAGGCCGCCGATGACAACGACGGCGAGCGGCTGGGAGATGAACCCGCCGCCGCCGGTCAGTCCGAGGGCCATCGGGGTCAGGGCGAAGACCGTGGCCAGGGCCGTCATCAGGATGGGGCGCAGGCGCTGGCGGGCGCCGTGGGTGATGGCGTCGGCGACGTTCATGCCGGGCTCGCCGTTGCGCGGCTGACGGTACTGGTTGATCAGGTCGATCAGCACGATCGCGTTGGTCACCACAATGCCCACCAGCATCAGCATGCCGATCAGTGACGGCAGGCCCAGCGGGACCTTGGTGATCAGCAGCAGGGCAATCGCGCCGGTCGCCGCGAACGGGATGGACACCAGGAGGATCAGCGGCTGCACCAGGGACTTGAAGGTCGCCACCATGATCACGTAGACGATCGCGATCGCGGCCAGGAGGGCCAGGCCCAGCTGGCCGAAGGACTCGGCCTGCTGCGTCGTGGCGCCGCCGATTTCCGCGGTGACGCCCGGCGGCAGCTGGACCGTCTTGAGCCGGGCCTGCACCTCGGTGCTGACGGCGCCGAGGTTTCCGCCGGAGGGGGTCACGGAGACGCGTGCGGTCCGCTGGCCGTTGCTGGCGGTGATGGAAACCGGCACGTCCGCCTGCTCCACGGAGGCGATGGAGGACAGCGGCACGGGTCCGCGGGCGGTCGGCAGCTGCAGGTCACGGACGGCGCCGATGCTGCTGAACTTCGTCCCCTCGCCGATCCGGACGGGGTAGTCGTTGGTGCCGATCCGTACCGTGCCGGCCGGGATCGGGCTGATGGTGGAGGCGAGGACACCGGCGACCTGCTGCTCGTTGAGCCCGGCCGCGGTGGCCTTGGCGCGGTCCACCTTGACCTGGACCACGGGCTGGCTGGCGGCCAGGTTGGTGCTGACCTCAGAGGAGCCGGGGACGCCGTCCATGGCCTTGACCACGGCGTCGCTGGCGGTCTGCAGGTCGTTCGAGCCGGCGGCCTTGAGCGTGATGTCCACGGTCGACGTCGTCCCGAAGCCGCCCTGCTGCGAGCCGACGGTGATCGTGCCCGCGTCGGAAATCGCGGCCAGCCGGGTGCGCACGGTGTCCTGCAGCTTCTTCTGGTCCGCCTTGTCGTCCGTGACCACGGTGAAGGTGGAGTTGGCGGCGCCGGTGGACTGCAGGGCGGAGAAACCGGTCTGGGCGTTGCCCGTGGTGACTTGGACGTTCTTGATTCCGTCGATGCCGCGGAGCACGTCCTCGACCTTGACGGCGGCCGCGTTGCCTTGGTCCAGGCTGGTGCCCGCGGGCAGCGCCTGGCGCACGGTCAGGCTGTTCTCGCCGGAGTTGCCCAGCAGGTCGGTGGCCAGCAGCGGGGTCATCGCCGCGGTGCCGCCCAGAATCAGGACGGAGGCGATGAGCGTGATGACGGGGTGCCGCTGGGTCTTGGTGAGCACCGGAAGGTAGCCGCGCTGCAGCAGGCTGCGGCGCTCGGCGTCGTGCGCCTTCTCGGCCGCCTCGGTATCCGGGGCGTCGGTACGGGCTGTTGTGTCCCGGGCTGTCTTTTCCCGGGATCGGGGGTTGCGCAGGAACCAGTAGGCAAGCACCGGCACGATCGTCAGGGAGACCAGCAGCGAGGAAATCAGCGCGATGGTGACCGTCAGCGCGAAGGGACGGAACAGTTCGCCGGCCAGGCCCGCCACGAACGCGATCGGCAGGAACACCGCCACCGTGGTCAGGGTCGAGGCCGTGATCGCCCCGGCCACCTCGCGGATGGAGGTGAGGATGGCGGTGATCTTCGCCTCGCCATAGCTGAGGTGCCGCTTGATGTTCTCGATCACCACGATCGAGTCGTCCACTACGCGGCCGATCGCGATGGTCAGCGCGCCCAGGGTCAGGATGTTCAGCGAGTACCCGGTGGCCTTCAGCCCGATGAACGTGATCAGGAGCGAGAGCGGAATCGAGACGGCCGTAACCAGGGTGGAGCGGACCGAGAGCAGGAACAGGAGGATGATGCCGACGGCGAAGCCCAGGCCCAGCAGGCCCTCGGTGGTGAGGTCCTTGATGGACTTCTCGATGAACGGCGCCTGGTCGAAGACCGGGGTGAACTTGGCGTTGGACCCCAGCTCTGCCTCCAGCTGGGGAATGGCGTCCTTGACCGCGTGCGAGATGCCCACGGTGTCACCCTCGGGCTTCTTGGTGACGGAGACGGCCAGCGTCTCCTTGCCGTTGGTGCGGGTGATGGAGGTGCGGGCGTCCTCGGCGATGGAGACGTCCGCGACGGTGCCGATCGTGGCGGCGTCGCGCGCCCCGCCCAGCGGCAGGGCCTTGATGGCGTCCACGGAGTCCACCGGGCTGCCGATCTGCAGGGACAGGGTCTTGCCCTGGTCCTGGATGCTGCCGGCCGGGACCAGGCTGCCGTTGTTCTTCAGGGCATCGCTGATCGCCTGGATGGAGGTGCCGGCTGCCGCCATCGCCTCGGGTTTGGGCTGGATCTGGATGTGCTCGGTGGCGCCGCCGGTGACCTCGGCGCCGCGGACGCCGTCGATCTTCTGCAGCCGGGGCACGCTCAGCCGGGCGAGGTCGGTGTTGAGCTCACTGAGCGGCTTGTCCGAGGAGACCGCCAGGTACACGATCGGGAAGTCGCTGATGCTGCCGGCGATCGCCTGCGGCTGGACGTCCTTGGGCAGCGCCTGCTTGGCGTTGGAGATGGCCCGGTCGATCTGGTTCCGGGCCCGGTCCAGGTTGGAGCCGTAGGTGAACGCCAAGGTGATCTGCGAGACGCCGTTGCGCGAAGTGGACGACGTCGACTCCAGGCCCTCGACGCCGCGCAGGGCGGTCTCCAGCGGACCGCTCACCTGCTTGTCCACGACCTCGGGCGAGGCGCCCGGCATCGAGGTGATCACCGTGATCTGCGGGAACTCGATCGAGGGGATGAGCTCCTGCTTCAGCGAGGTCATGGTGATCACCCCGAAGACCGAGGCAAAGACGGTGATCAGCGCGATCAGCGCCCGGTTTCCGAGCGAGAGCCTGGCCAGCCGGAACATTCATGAACTCCTGTGGGGTCTACGGACGCCGTACCCGACGGAACGCCTCAAGGGACTAAACGTGCCGCAACCCGGCAGAGTTTCAGCGGGAGGCCGGGACAGTTTCCAGCTGCAGGACCTTGGCCGTGTCGGCCTCGAGCTGCGCGGCGAGTTCCGGGTTCTCGTTGAGCTTGACGCCGTAACCCGGCATCATCTCCTTGAGCTTGCCCTGCCAGCCCTTGAAGTCCTTCGGGAAGGCCTTCTGCAGCAGTTCGATCATGATCGGCACGGCGGTGGAGGCACCCGGGGAGGCACCCAGCAGGGCGCCGATGCTGCCGTCGCGGCCCGCGATGACCTCGGTGCCGAACTGCAGCACGCCGCCCTTCTTCGGGTCCTTCTTGATGATCTGCACGCGCTGGCCGGCGGTGATGAGCTCCCAGTCGCCGTCCTTGGCCTCGGGGTAGTACTCGCGCAGGGCCTCGACCTTGGCGCCGTGACGCTTGGCGACCTCCTTGACCAGGTAGGCGGTGAGGTCCATGTTGTCCTTGGCCACGGCCAGCATCGGGATGATGTTGGAGGGGCGGATGGACAGCGGCAGGTCCAGGTAGGAGCCGTTCTTCAGGAAGTTGGTGGAGAAGCCGGCGTACGGGCCGAAGAGCAGGGAGCGCTTGCCGTTGACGTAGCGGGTGTCCAGGTGCGGCACGGACATCGGCGGGGCACCCACGGACGCCTGGCCGTAGACCTTGGCGCTGTGCTGGGCGGCCAGGGACTCGTCGGTGCAGCGGAAGAACTGGCCGGAGACGGGGAAGCCGCCGTAGCCCTTGCTCTCGGGGATGCCGGAGGCCTGCAGCAGGTGCAGGGCCCGCCGCCGGCGCCGACGAAGACGAACTTGGCGTGGATGGAGCCCCGCTCACCGGAGCGCGGGTGCTTCAGGGACAGGTCCCAGCCGCCGTCGGCGGCGCGGCTGATGCCGGTGACGTCGTGGCCGTAGTTGATCTCGACGCCGTTGTTGCCCAGGTAGCCGGTGAGCTCACGGGTCAGGGCGCCGAAGTCGACGTCGGTGCCTTCCGCGGCGCGGGTCGCGGCTACGCGCTGCTTCGGGTCGCGGCCCTTGATGATCAGCGGCGCCCACTTGGCGATCTGCGCCTGGTCCTCGGAGTACTCCATGGAACGGAACAGCGGGTTGGGCTTGAGCGCCTCGAACCGGGTCCGCAGGAACTTGGTGTTCTCTTCACCCACCACGAAGCTCATGTGCGGGACGGTGTTGATGAAGCCCTTGGGGGAGCCGATCAGGGAGTTGGTGACCAGGTGGGACCAGAACTGGCGGGAGAGCTGGAACTGTTCGTTGATGTGCAGCGCCTTGGACGGATCCACCGAGCCGTCTTTGGCCGCGGGGGAGTAGTTCAGTTCGCAGAGCGCGGCGTGGCCGGTGCCGGCGTTGTTCCAGGGGTCGGAGCTTTCCAGGCCCGGGCGGTCCAGTCGTTCGAACAGCGAGATGGTCCAGTTCGGCTCGAGCTGCTTGAGGAAGGCACCGAGCGTGGCGCTCATGATGCCGCCGCCAATCAGGACGACGTCGGCGTGTTGGGTCTTGGAAATGAAAGTCACATCAGTCTCCGGTAGCAGCGGCTCTGGCTGTCACAGAATATCCCCGCACCGCCCACTAACTGAAATTGGCCCGGCACGTCAAGACTTGAGGACCACCTTCGTGAAAACTTCGTTGAGCACCGGCGACGCCGGGTACTTCACCACCCGGTCGGAGAGTGCCAGCGCGGAGATCGGGAAGGCGATCGGCACGGCCGGCACCGACGCGGCGATCTGCGCGTTGATGGTCTGGTACTGCTCGGTGCGGTCCTTGCCGTCCGGCAGGCCGCGGGCCCGGGCGATCTTGGAGAACACCTGCGGGTCCTGGTAGCCGAACTCGCCGTTCTTCTCGCCGAACAGCGGACCGACGAAGTTGTCCGGGTCCGCGTAGGAACCGTTCCAGCCGAGCAGGTGCAGGGCGTGGTCCCCGGGGGAGGTGACCTTCTGCAGGTAGCCGTCGGACCAGTCCACCGGGACGGGCTTGATGTTCAGGCCGACGGCGATCAGCTCGCGGCTGATCTCGGCGTACACCTTCTCCGGCGTCGGCAGGTACGGCCGGGTGACGTTCAGCGGGTAGTAGAACTTCAGCTCCTCGCCCTTGTACGTGGACTGGGCCAGCAGCTCCTTGGCCTTGGCCGGGTCGTGGCCCAGGGACGGGGCGTTGTTGTTGAAACCGCTCAGCTTCGGCGGCACGAACTGGGAAGCCGAGGACGTGTTGTCGATGAAGAACTTCCGGATCAGGGTGTCCTTGTCCAGGGCCATCTCGATCGCCTGGCGCACCTTGAGGTCCTGCAGGGCGGGGATGTCCTGGTTCATGCCCAGGTACATGACGGAGAACGGGTCGCGCTGGATGATCTGCTTGCCGCGCTTGACCAGCTGGTCGAAGTTGCCCACGGTCACGGAGTCGTACGCGTCGATTTTGCCGTCCAGCAGCGCCTGCATCCGGGTCTGCGGGTGGTCATAGGTGACGAAGTTGATCGTGGCGATCTGGCCCTTGTCGCCCCAGTAGTTCTTGTTGCTGGAGAGCGTGACGGTGTCGTTGTCCCAGGACGTGAAGACGTAGGGCCCGGTTCCCACCGGCTTCAGCGCGTAGGCGGAGACCGGCTGGCCGTCCCTCGTCTGGTTCAGCACGTCGGCGGACTGCGCCGCGAGGGCCTTCGGTGAGGACATGGCGAAGGCGGGCAGGGTCAGCGCCTGCAGGAAGCCGGTGAAGGGCTGGGTCAGGTCGATCTCGACGTTGCCGCCCGCGAGCGGGGTGCAACCCTTGTAGATGGAAAGCGAGGCCTGGTCGGCGTTGGCCTTGAAGACACCCTTGAACGTGGTCCCGGGGGCCTGTTTGCGCAGCGCCTCGGAGAAGTTGAACCAGCGGTTGAAGTTTGTGCACACCGCAGGACCGTCGAACGGCGTACCGTCCTGGAAGGTCACGCCGTCGCGGAGTTTAAAGGTATAGGTGCGGCCGTCGTCGCTGGTCTTCCACTCGGTGGCCAGCAGCGGCGTGGGCTTGCCGCTGTTCTGGTCAACGCCCACCAGGCCCTCGAGGATCTGCCGGGTGACGCGGTAGGAGTCGACGTCGGAGACCAGCGCCGGGTCCAGCCCCAGCGGGCGGGACGCGGTGCCGAAGGTGAAGGTTTCGGTGGGCCCGGTGCCGGCGGCGGCCGACGACGACGGGACCGGCCCGGGTGCGCCCGTGCAGGCGGCGAGGGGGCCAGGAGCAGCAGCGCGCCCAGGCCTGCAACGAGGCGGCGCATCCTGCGCGGTCCTCTGATGGGCGCGGTCCTGCTGGGCACTGAAGAATCACCTCTGGAAACGATGGGGCCGCCGGCTGCGGAGTGAGCCCCATTCTAGTGGACGGTGCCGTGCCGCAAACCCGGCCGCAAACTCCGGCACGGCCCCGGCATGGCGGTGATGAGGCGGCCCGGACACGGCGAAGGCCCGCACCGATGGTGCGGGCCTTCGTTTTCTCCGGTCGGGTCCGGGGAGTCAATCCGAACCCGGAAAGGGAGGTCGGTGGTGGTTACTTCGGCATCAGCACCGAGTCGACCATGTACACGGTGGCGTTGGCGGTCTTGACGCCACCGCAGACGACGTTGGCGCCGTCGACCATCAGGGAATCCTTGCTGCCGGTCACGGTGACCGAGCCGCCCTCAACCGTCTTGTGGGTGCCCACAATCTGGTCCGGGGAGATCTTGCCCGGGACAACGTGGTAGGTCAGGATCTTGCTCAGCAGGGCGTCGTCCGTCTTGAGCTTGTCGATCGTGGCGGCGTCGATCTTCTTGAAGGCGTCATCGGTCGGTGCGAAGACGGTGAATTCGCTGCCGTTCAGGGTGTCCACCAGGTTGACCTTGGGGTTGAGCTTGCCGGAGACGGCGGCGGTCAGCGTGGTGAGGATCGGGTTGTTGGAGGCCGCGGTGGCTACCGGGTCGAGGGCCATGCCGGACACGGAGCCCGCACCGCTGGGGACCTGGGCGGCGTAGGCGGCGCAGCCGGAACCGACAAGGTCGGCGGCCGGATCCATGGCGCCGGCGGAGGCGCTCATCGACGGCGAGGCGCTCATGGAGGGGGAGGCGGCCATGCTCGAGGCGGACGGGGCGGCAGCCGGGGCCGACGAGCTGGAGGAACCGGTGGTGGATCCGCCGCAGGCGGTCAGGCTCAGCATGGCGACGGCGGCGATGCCGGAAACGGCGAGCGTGGTGCGCTTGATGGTCTGCATTGTGAATCTCCTTAGTAGTGCCGATGTTGTGCGTGCAACGGACGGCTTTTCCGGTGCTGCTTTTATTTCGACTGGCGGGCACCGACCCTTGGTTGGTGTCTCACAGAAGATTCGGGGGGTGGGGCCGGGGGGATGGGTGGGATTGCAGAAATATTTTTAAAACAGGAAAACCCCGGCCAAAGACCGGGGTTTTCCATGGTGCGCAAGGGGGACTTGAACCCCCACGCCCGAAGGCACAGGAACCTAAATCCTGCGTGTCTGCCAATTTCACCACTCGCGCGCGGCGCCGTCGTCGGCGGATCCCGGGGGATCCGGCGTCGGACGCCAGGGACCATTCTACAGATCGAGCTTGAGGTCCCGCCGCAGTTTGGCCACGTGGCCCGTGGCGCGCACGTTGTATTGGGCCAGGGTCACCTTGCCGTCCGGTCCCACCACCACGGTGGATCGGATCAGCCCGTCATAGGTCTTGCCGTAGTTCTTCTTCTCGCCCCAGGCGGCGTATGCCTCGGCGACCGTGTGGTCCGGGTCGGAGAGCAGTGGGAAGGTCAGGCCCTCGTTTTCGGCGAATGTGGCGAGCTTGGCGACGGGGTCGGGGAGATGCCGACGACGTCGTAGCCGGCGGCGGAGAGCGAGGCGAGGGAGTCCCTGAAGTCGCAGGCCTGCTTGGTGCAGCCGGGGTTGCCGCCGCCGGGTAGAAGTAGACGACGGTGCTGCGGCCCTTGAAGTCCTTCAGGCCAACGGTCCGGCCGGAGGAATCCTGGAGGCTGAAATCGGGTGCGGTGTCGCCGGGAACGAGTCGTTCTGCCACGGTGGGCTCCTGTTCTTGACGCTCCGGAGAGCGGATGTGACGGACGGAACCCCAGCTTAGTGAGCGCCTGAACCGACGACGAATCAGGGATTAGGTATACTGCTTACTATGCCCGATTTGGATCGCTGGCCCACTGGCCGCCTATTGTCCACGGCAGCACGCCTGGTTGAGCACTCCTGGAACGAAAAGCTGGGAGCAATCGGCCTTACTCACGCGGGGGTCATCGCGATGGAAGTGCTCTCCGTTCATGGCCCCATGACCCAGGCTCAGCTGGCTCAGCTGGTGCGTGTCCAGGCGCAGACGATGGGCAAGACCCTCAGCCGCCTCGAGGCGCACGGCCACATCTCCCGTGAGCGCAGCGTCTCCGACCGCCGCAGCCACGTAGTGACGCTGACCGACCGCGGCCGGGAAGCGGTCGTCGCCGCCGCTGACATGGAACGCTCCGTGCTCGCCGCCGCGTCCATCGACCCGGACACCCTTCGCCACGAGCTGCAGGCCGTGGTGCGTGAACTCGCGAACCGCATTTCCTCCACCGAGGACGCGAAGAACATCGTTGACGCCCCGGTGCCGCAGGTGTCGGCGGACGTCAGCACCCTCTCCTAACCGGTCCCTCCCGGCCGGCGTCGGCCGGTCCCCGCACGAGCACGCCGCGAACTGCGTGTCACGCCCCGGGGAGCCTGTCCGCCTCGCATAGGGTTGTGTGCCATGGACACGTCGCACCCGCCTGAGCTGGAAGGGCAGACCTCGATCAACGAGCTGCTCGACGAGCCCGTGGGCGCAGACCCGGTCCAGCTGGTCCTGCCCCTGCTTTTCCACCCGGCGCTCCGCGTCCGCGGCTGAGTCCGCGCCGGATTCCCTCATGACCGATTACCGCTGTATGCGCCGCCCCTCCCCGGGAGCCGTTGCCGCGGCGCTGGCCGCAACGGTCCTGGCCCTCACGATCTCGGCGGCCCCGGCCGGAGCAGAGACATGTGCGCCCGTGATCGTGTTGCCCCTCGGGCCCTGCCAACCGACGGCTCCGTCCAGTCCACGGCCTACGGCGACTGCCAGCCCGGCACCCGTCCCCACCACTGCTCCCGTTGCGCCGGCTCCCGCCCCGGCCGCTCCCGTGGCCCCGGCACCGGCGCCGGCCTCCCCGGCGGACCGGGCCACAACGGCCGCCACCAGTGCGCCGCCGGCAACCGCCGCGCCGGCCACACCCGCAAGCCCTGCGTCCCCGGCCCGGACGCCCTCCGCTTCCGTTCCGCAGCAGCCCGCCGCCTCTACCCTCCCGACGACCGCTTCCACGGCCGGAGGCGCCCCGGAAGAGCCGGAACCGGGGGAGCCGGAACCGGGGGAGCGGGCCACCGTGGGGCTGGGTGCCGCCCTGCTGGCCGGCGGCGGCGTCCTGGTCTCGGCATCAGCTGCCCTGGGACTGCGCGCCCGCCGCCTCCGGTTGCTCTGACCAGACAGACCCTTCCAGTGGGGAGGTCCTGCCTTTGGATTTCCCAGCCTGCAGTTTGCAACCCGCGCAGACACGAAAAAGCCGCTCCAACTCCGAATTTCATCGGTGTTGGAGCGGCTTCTCTTCTTGTGCACCCCCGGGACTCGAACCCGGAACCCATTGATTAAGAGTCAATTGCTCTGCCAGTTGAGCTAGAGGTGCAGCTGTTGTTTTCGTTTCCCCCGGGCTGTTTATTTCCCGCGGTGTTCTCCGCAACGACATGAAACTCTACACGAGATTTGCCGGAGCGCGAAATCGGGGGCTTGGCGGTGCTCCACGCGGACCGGGTGACGGGCGGCAACCCCGCAATTTCGCGGATTTAGGCCCTCCGGGGGCCGCCTGCCCGCTCCCGAAATGAGGTCGGGAGAGGCGGCGGGCCCCCGTCGTCCAATGTGAAGTGAGCCACAGTGCGGGAGTGTCAGAGCCTGACGCGGCGGGGCGGGCGGAAGCCGGCGGCCTCGGCATGCGCTGCCGACTCGAACCACACCCCGGCCCGGGCCTCGTCGTAGCCCTGGCTGGTCTCTTCGTAGTACGTCATGGTTTCCGCGTCGCCCTTGACGGTGAAGTCGGCCGGACCGCTGCCATCGGCCGCAGGTGCGGCGGAGCCCTGACCGTAGGGCTCATCGGCGGCGAGATGGCCGATGGGCTCCGGCTCGGGCATGGGTTCATGCATCGGCTCCCGGACGGGTTCGGGCGCAGGCTCGCGCATCTGCTCGGGGGCCGGCGTGTGCACCGGGGCGGCCGGCTCGTGCGTGGACGCGGGCGAGGGTTCCGGGGCCGGGGGAGCGGCGTGGCTGGCCGAGCCCTCGACGGCGGCGGAGGATGCTGCCGCTTGCAGGGTCTCCGCCTCGGCGGCCTCGGCCGCCGCGGACTCCGCTCCCGGAAGAGTGGGCGCGTGGGCTCCGGTGTACTCCGGGTGGTGCACCGGAGCAGCGTGGGTTGCTGCAGGTTCAGCCGCGGCCGGGGCGGGCTCGGCGTCGGCGGCGGGTTCCGGTGCCGGCTCGGTGGTGGGTTCCTGAGCGGCAGCCGGTTCGGCACTCGTTTCGGTGGCAGATTCGGCAACAGGCTCAGGGGCCGGCGCGGGTACGGGGGCAGGAGCAGCGGCTGCCGGCGCGACGGGCTCCCGCTCCGCGGTCCGCGGCGTGCTGCCGGTGGCCTGTGTACCGGTGGCCTGTGTGCCGGTTGCCTGCGTCCCGCCGCCGCGCCGGCTGTTGCGGTTCAGGAGGGTCCACACCACCGCGACGATCAGCACGATGACAATGAGCCAGATAATCCAATCCATGGCCAGATCCTTCGGGTCGGGCGGCAGGGTTGCCGTGTGCTTGACGTTACGTCCGGCCCCCGCGGGTGTCCAGCAACGCCCCGGCCGCCCGTGTAGCCTCGGCTCATGGATTTCAAGAGGCTGCGGATCCTCCGCGAACTGGCGGACCGCGGCACCGTCGGGGCCACTGCGGAGGCCATGCAGGTCACCCCGTCTGCCGTCTCCCAGCAGCTGAAAACGCTCCAGGAGGAACTCGGGGTGGTGCTGGTCGAAAAGTCCGGGCGGGGCGTCCGCCTGACCGAGGCCGGCTTGGCGATGGCCGGCGCCGCTGCGGAGGTGTCCACCGCCATGGCCCGGGCCGAGGCCACCATCGACACCTACCGCCGCGGCTGGCAGACACGGGTGAGCGCGGCGTTCTTCCCCAGCGCCGCGGAAATGTTCCTGCCGGGACTGCTGCACCGGGTCCGCGAGATCGACGGCCTGCGCTTCGAGGCTCACTTCGAGGACCCCGGCGTCGCCGGCTTCGCCGCCCTGGCCGCCGACTACGACGTCGTCCTCGCGCACAGCGTGGACGGCCCCGAGGTCTTCGCCCGGCAGGGCCTGGACGTGGTCCCGCTCCTCGACGAGCCGCTGGACGTGGCTGTCCCCGCGGGACATCCGCTCGCGGCCAAGGCCAGCCTCAGCGCCCAGGACGTCATCGGCTGCCCGTGGATGGGTGTGCCGGACGGCTTCCCCTTTGACACCGTGCTGCGCCAGATCGAAATGCAGGCGGACTCCCCGGCGCTGCGCGCCCAGCTCTACCCGGACCTGCGCGTCCTCGAGGCCCTGGTCAGTGCCGGGCACGGGCTCAGCCTGCTGCCGCGCTACACGGCCCTGAAGAACCAGGGTCGTGGTTTCGTGCTGCGCCCCCTCCGCGGCGTGAAGGCGAGCCGCAGCATCGTGGTGCTGGCCCGCCCCGAGGCCGCGGCCCGCACCACCATCCAGGAAGTGATCGCCCTGTTGCAGGCAGAGGCGCGGGCGGTGGCGCTGGCGCCGGAACTCCGTGGCGGAGATCACGGGAAACCCGCTGTCCAAGCTGCAGCTTCCGCGGAGTGAGGCGTGCGCCCACCGTGAGGGCGCGGAAATATTCCGGAATTGCCGCTTAATCCGGCCCCCTGGCTCGTTGGCATCATCGCCGGACCCATAGACTTTGAGCCATGAGCCAGGACACCGAAGCAGCAGCAGCCACCCCGGACATCAAGCCCCGCAGCCGCGTCGTCACCGATGGCATCCACGCAGCCCCCGCCCGCGGCATGTTCCGCGCCGTCGGCATGGGCGATGACGACTTCGCCAAGCCGCAGGTGGGCGTCGCCAGCTCGTGGAACGAAATCACCCCCTGCAACCTCTCCCTGAACCGGCTGGCCCAGGGCGCCAAGGAAGGCGTCCACGCCGGCGGCGGCTTCCCCATGCAGTTCGGCACCATCTCCGTCTCCGACGGCATCTCCATGGGCCACGAGGGCATGCACTTCTCCCTGGTCTCCCGTGAAGTCATTGCCGACTCGGTCGAGACCGTCATGCAGGCCGAGCGGATTGACGGCTCGGTCCTGCTGGCCGGCTGCGACAAGTCCCTCCCGGGCATGCTGATGGCTGCGGCCCGCCTGGACCTTTCCAGCGTCTTCCTCTACGCCGGCTCGATCATGCCCGGCTGGGTCAAGCTCGAGGACGGCTCCGAGAAGGAAGTCACCCTCATCGACGCCTTCGAGGCCGTGGGCGCCTGCGCCGCCGGCAAGATGAGCATGGAGGATCTCACCCGCATCGAAAAGGCCATCTGCCCGGGCGAAGGCGCCTGCGGCGGCATGTACACCGCCAACACCATGGCCTGCATCGGCGAGGCCCTGGGCATGTCCCTCCCCGGTTCCGCCGCCCCGCCCTCGGCCGACCGCCGCCGCGACGACTTCGCCCGCAAGTCCGGCGAGGCCGTGGTGAACCTGCTCCGCCTCGGCATCACCGCCCGCGACATCATGACCAAGAAGGCCTTCGAGAACGCCATCGCCGTCACCATGGCCTTCGGCGGTTCCACCAACGCGGTCCTGCACCTGCTGGCCATCGCCCGCGAGGCCGAGGTCGAGCTGACCCTGGACGACTTCAACCGCATCGGCGACAAGATCCCGCACCTGGGCGACCTCAAGCCCTTCGGCCGCTACGTCATGACCGACGTCGACAGGATCGGCGGCGTGCCGGTGATCATGAAGGCGCTGCTCGACGCCGGCCTGCTGCACGGCGACTGCCTCACCGTGACCGGCAAGACCGTCGCGGAGAACCTGGACGCCATCAACCCGCCGGACGTCGACGGCAAGATCCTCCGCGCCCTGGACAACCCGATCCACAAGACCGGCGGCATCACCATCCTGCACGGCTCGATGGCCCCGGAAGGCGCCGTCGTCAAGAGCGCCGGCTTCGACGCCGACGTCTTCGAGGGCACCGCCCGCGTCTTCGAACGCGAACAGGGCGCCCTGGACGCGCTGGACAAGGGTGAGATCAAGGCCGGCGACGTCGTCGTCATCCGCTACGAGGGTCCCAAGGGCGGCCCGGGCATGCGCGAGATGCTCGCCATCACCGGCGCCATCAAGGGTGCCGGCCTCGGCAAGGACGTCCTGCTGCTGACCGACGGACGCTTCTCCGGCGGCACCACCGGCCTCTGCATCGGCCACGTCGCACCCGAAGCGGTCGACGGCGGTCCGATCGCCTTCGTCAAGGACGGCGACCGCATCCGCGTCGACATTGCCTCCCGCTCCTTCGACCTGCTGGTCGACCCCGCCGAGTTGGAAGCCCGCAAGGAAGGCTGGCAGCCGCTGCCGGCCAAATTCACCAAGGGCGTCCTGGCCAAGTACGCCAAGCTCGTCCACAGCGCCTCCACCGGCGCCTATTGCGGCTAGCACCCCTTCCGGGGCCGCGGCGCGACGCCGCGGCCCCGCGTTCAGCAGGTGGACAATGGTGTCCAAATAGTGAGACAGGCGGGGGCCTCGTTGACACCCGTCTCGCTCAGAGGGAAAACTGAACGCATGACCGCAATCGTTACCGCCGGCATTGCTGCAGGTGTATCCGTCGTCCTTACCAAGCGCGTGGCCTCATAGCCTCCACTGGTAACGAACCGTCACGCGCAAACCCCTCGAAGAGCCGGCAGGCTGAGGGGTTTTTTATTTCCGCTCCACCCGCACCGCCAGCACCACACGATCACTGTAGATCCACCCGAAGATCCACCTAAGGAAGAGTCCGATGAGCAAAGGATCGCCGATCAGCCCCTCGCTGATGGCTACGAAGTCCGCTGGAGCGCACAAAGCTCCGGAACGCGTCGAACGACCGGCCGACACCGCCGTCGTCGAGCATGCTGCTGCCTCTCCCGTCCTTGGGCCGAACAACGTCGTACCCCCGACGGTGATGACCGGCTCGCAAGCAATCGTCCGCGCGCTCGAAGAACTCGGCGTCGAGGACATTTTCGGTTTGCCCGGTGGCGCGATCCTGCCCACCTATGACCCCTTGATGGCCTCCAGGATGAATCACGTCCTGGTCCGTCACGAACAGGGAGCCGGCCACGCCGCGCAAGGCTATGCCATGGTCACCGGACGGGTGGGCGTCTGCATCGCCACCTCCGGCCCCGGTGCCACCAACCTCGTTACCGCCATCATGGATGCCCACATGGACTCCGTGCCGATGGTGGCCATCACTGGCCAGGTCTCCAGCGGAGTCATCGGCACCGATGCCTTCCAGGAAGCCGACATTGTCGGCATCACCATGCCGATCACCAAGCACTCGTTCCTGGTCACCGACGCAAACGACATCCCGCACGTGATGGCGGAGGCGTTCCACCTCGCCTCGACCGGCCGCCCCGGCCCGGTCCTGGTGGACGTGGCCAAGGACGCCCAGCAGTCCGAGATGACCTTCTCCTGGCCACCGAAGATCGACTTGCCCGGCTACCGCCCGGTGCTCCGCGGCCACAGCAAGCAGGTCCGGGAGGCGGCGCGCCTGATCGCGGCCGCCAAGAAGCCGGTCCTGTACGTAGGCGGCGGTGTGGTCAAGGCCCACGCCTCCGCGGAGCTGCGGGAACTGGCCGAGCTCTCCGGCGCCCCCGTGGTCACCACCCTGATGGCCCGCGGCGTGTTCCCCGACTCCCACCCGCAGCACGTCGGCATGCCCGGCATGCACGGCACGGTCTCGGCCGTCACCGCGCTGCAGCAGTCGGACCTGCTGATCACCCTCGGCGCCCGGTTTGATGACCGGGTCACCGGCATCCTCTCCTCCTTCGCCCCGCACGCGAAGGTGATCCACGCGGACATCGACCCCGCGGAAATCTCCAAGAACCGCACCGCGGACGTGCCGATCGTGGGTTCGGTCAAGGAGATCATCCCCGAACTGAGCGAGGCCCTGCGGCTGCAGTTCGAGGCCTCCGGCACCCCGGACCTGGCCAACTGGTGGGCCTTCCTGAATAACCTCAAGGAGACCTACCCCCTCGGCTGGACCGAACCCGAGGATGGCCTGACCGCCCCGCAGCGGGTCATCGAGCGGATCGGTGCCCTGACCGGCCCCGAGGGCGTCTACGTCGCCGGCGTGGGCCAGCACCAGATGTGGGCCTCACAGTTCATCAAGTACGAGCGCCCCCACGCCTGGCTGAACTCCGGCGGCGCCGGCACCATGGGCTACGCCGTGCCCGCGGCGATGGGCGCCAAGGTGGGCAACCCGGACCGCGTGGTCTGGGCGATCGACGGCGACGGCTGCTTCCAGATGACCAACCAGGAACTTGCCACCTGCGCGATCAACAACATCCCCATCAAGGTCGCCGTCATCAACAACTCATCCCTCGGCATGGTCCGCCAGTGGCAGACCCTGTTCTACGAGGGCCGTTACTCCAACACGGACCTCAACACTGGCCACGACACCGTCCGCATCCCGGACTTCGTCAAGCTCGCCGACGCCTACGGCTGCGCAGCCCTGCGCTGCGAACGCGACGAGGATATCGACGCGACCATCCAGAAGGCCCTGGAAATCAACGACCGTCCCGTGGTGATCGACTTCGTCGTCAGCCCCAACTCCATGGTCTGGCCGATGGTGCCCGCCGGAGTGAGCAACGACCAGATCCAGGTCGCCCGGAACATGACCCCGGACTGGGAAGAAGAGGACTGACCATGACCCGCCACACACTCTCCGTCCTGGTCGAGGACAAGCCCGGCGTGCTGACCCGCGTGGCCAGCCTCTTCGCCCGGCGCGCCTTCAACATCAACTCCCTGGCCGTCGGCCCGACCGAGGTCGCCGGCATCTCCCGGATGACCGTCGTCGTCGACGCCGACGGCCAGCTGATCGAGCAGGTCACCAAGCAGCTGAATAAGCTGGTCAACGTGATCAAGATCGTCGAGCTCACCCCAGAATCTTCCGTACAGCGCGACCACATCCTGGTCAAGGTACGGGCGGACGCCGCAACCCGGCTGCAGGTAACCCAGGCAGCCGACCTCTTCCGCGCATCGGTGGTCGACGTCTCCACAGAGTCGGTCGTCATCGAGGCCACCGGCCACCCCGACAAGCTCACGGCACTGCTCTCGGTGCTTGAGCCCTTTGGCATCCGCGAAATCGTGCAGTCCGGCACCCTGGCCGTCGGCCGCGGGTCCCGCTCGATGAGCGACCGGGCCCTGCGCTCCGCGTAGGCCGCGCCGCACCTGCAGCACAGCGCCACACGAATTCACAGACAACACCCCACGAATCCATTAATAAGGAGACACCCCAGTGACTGAAATGTTTTACGACGACGACGCCGACCTGTCGATCATCCAGGGCCGCACCGTCGCCGTGATCGGTTACGGATCCCAGGGCCACGCCCACGCCCTCAGCCTGCGCGATTCCGGTGTTGACGTCCGCGTCGGGCTCAAGGAAGGGTCGAAGTCCCGCGCCAAGGCCGAGGCTGAGGGCCTGCGCGTCCTCAACGTCGCCGACGCCGTCGCCGAGGCCGACCTGATCATGGTCCTCACCCCGGACCAGGTCCAGCGCCACGTCTACGCCGAGGACATCGCCCCGAACCTGCAGGCCGGCGACGCCCTGTTCTTCGGCCACGGCTTCAACATCCGCTACGGCTACATCCAGCCGCCGGCCGACGTCGACGTCGCCCTGGTCGCCCCCAAGGGCCCGGGCCACATCGTCCGCCGCGAATTCGAGGCCGGCCGCGGCGTGCCGGACCTGATCGCCGTCGAGCAGAACCCGTCCGGCAAGGCCAAGGAACTGGCCCTGTCCTACGCCAAGGCCATCGGCGGCACCCGCGCCGGCGTTATCGAGACCACCTTCACCGAAGAGACCGAAACCGACCTCTTCGGCGAGCAGGCGGTCCTCTGCGGCGGCGCCTCGCAGCTGATCATGTACGGCTTCGAGACCCTGACCGAGGCCGGCTACAAGCCCGAGGTTGCCTACTTCGAGGTGCTGCACGAGCTCAAGCTGATCGTCGACCTGATGGTCGAGGGCGGCATCGCGAAGCAGCGCTGGAGCGTCTCCGACACCGCCGAGTACGGCGACTACGTCTCCGGCCCGCGGGTCATCACCCCCGAGGTGAAGGAGAACATGAAGGCCGTCCTCAAGGACATCCAGGACGGCACCTTCGCCAAGCGCTTCATCGACGACCAGGACGCCGGCGCACCGGAGTTCAAGGCCCTTCGCAAGAAGGGTGAGGACCACCCGATCGAGGCCACCGGCCGGGAACTGCGCAAGCTGTTCTCTTGGATCAAGAACGAAGACGACTACACCGAAGGATCAGTCGCCCGCTAGGGAACTGACCGGCAGGGGGAGCCGGACACCCAGACGGGGGTCCGGCTTTCCCTGTGTTTACCCGCACCATCTGTTTACCCGCGCCATCGATTCACCAAAATCCCCACCTGAAAACAAGAGAGCTAAAGAGGTCACCGGTGACAAGCACCAAACCTGTCGTACTCCTCGCCGAGGAACTTTCGCCCGCCACAGTCGAGGCCCTCGGCCCGGACTTCGAGATCCGCCAGACCGACGGCGCCGACCGTTCCCAGCTGCTCTCGGCGATCGCCGACGTGGACGCGATCCTGATCCGCTCGGCCACCCAGGTCGACGCTGAGGCCATCGCCGCGGCGAAGAACCTCAAGGTCATCGCCCGTGCCGGCGTCGGACTCGACAACGTGGACATCAAGGCCGCCACCCAGGCCGGCGTCATGGTGGTCAACGCCCCGACGTCGAACATCGTCTCCGCCGCAGAACTGACCGTCGGCCACATCCTGAGCCTGGCCCGGCACATCCCGCAGGCCTCCGCGGCGCTCAAGAACGGCGAGTGGAAGCGCTCCAAGTACACCGGTACCGAACTGTTCGAGAAGAAGATCGGCATCATCGGCCTCGGCCGCATCGGCGCACTGGTCGCGGCCCGGCTGAAGGGCTTCGACACCAAGATCCTCGCCTACGACCCCTACATCACCTCCGCCCGGGCCGCCCAGCTCGGCGTGCAGCTGGTGACCCTGGACGAGCTGCTGGCCCAGTCCGACTTCATCACCATCCACATGCCCAAGACCCCGGAAACGGTCGGCATGCTCGGCGCCGACGCGTTCCGGAAGATGAAGCCCACCGCGTACGTCGTCAACGTCGCCCGCGGCGGCCTGGTGGACGAGGAAGCCCTCTACACCGCGCTGGAGTCCGGCGAGATCGCCGGCGCCGGCGTCGACGTGTTCGTCAAGGAGCCCAGCACCGACCTGCCCTTCTTCAAGCTTGACAACGTGGTGGTCACCCCGCACCTGGGCGCCTCCACCGATGAGGCCCAGGAGAAGGCCGGCGTCTCGGTGGCCAAGTCCGTCCGCCAGGCCCTGGCTGGCGAGCTGGTCCCGGACGCCGTGAACGTCGCAGGCGGCGTGATCGCCCCCGACGTGCGCCCCGGCATCCCGCTGATCGAGAAGCTGGGCCGGATCTTCACCGCCATGACCCACGCGTCGCTGACCCAGTTCGACGTCGAGGTCGCCGGTGAGATCTCCGAACTGGACGTCAAGGTCCTCGAACTCGCCGCGCTCAAGGGCATTTTCGCCGACGTCGTCACCGAGCAGGTCTCCTACGTCAACGCCCCGGTGATCGCCGAGCAGCGCGGCATCAACGTCCGGCTGATCACCACCCCGGACACCGAGTCCTACCGCAACGTCCTGACCCTGCGCGGGGCGCTCAGCGACGGCAGCCAGATCTCCGTGGCCGGCACCCTGACCGGACCCAAGCAGATCGAGAAGCTGGTCGGCATCAACGGCTTCGAGGTCGAAATCCCGATCAGCGAGCACCTCGTGGTGGTCGCCTATTCGGACCGCCCCGGCGTGATCGGCACCATAGGCCACATCCTCGGCATGAACAACATCAACATCGCCGGCATGCAGGTGGCCCGGCAGGCCGAGGGCGGCCAGGTGCTCGCACTGCTGACCATCGACAGCTCCGTGCCGCAGCAGGTCCTTGACGCCATCAAGGCCGGCATCGGCGCCGAGATGGTGCGCGAAGTGGACCTCGAGGACTAAGCACCCTTACCGGTTTGCCTGCGGCGGCGCGTCCGCCGCAGGCGTCCGGGAACCACCGGCCGGTCTGCGTACAATAGCTACGTCCGATTCCAGGATGTGGCCGGCAGACCGGCCTTTACTTTTGCACGCCCGGCAGGGAAGCCTTCTCATCCGCGCCGAGAACCCGCGGACCACGAACAGCGGCGTGTGCACGCAATCCAGCTTTCAGGAGCCCAATGAACGCCGTCCAAAGGTTCATCAGAAGCAGAGTGCTTTTGCTGACCGCGTCCATTTTGATCGTCGCCATGTGCCTGTCCGTCCTCGTGCAGGGACAGTCCCAGGCGGCGCTCAACCGCACCGTCGACCAGAACTCGCGCGGCCTCTACGACATCCTGGTCCAGGCCAAGGCCAGCTCGTCCGGGGCGCTGATGCAGCCGGACATCGCCACCGGCCAGGGCGGCATCGGCTTCGACCAGCTCGACGCCATCCGGAAGCTCTCCGGCACCTCCGTCGCCGCGCCGATCAGCCTGGTCTCGCGCGTCTCGCAGAACCTGGAGGCACCCCGCCTCGACGCCACCGACTACCTGGGCTACAACGCCGGCCTGGCCGGCACCGCCGGTGACCCCACCGCCACGGACCCCTCCAAGTGGCCCGCCGCGCAGTCCGTCCTGAGCGACACCCCCAAGAAGTACCGTCTGACCGCCAGCGCCGTCAGCTCCAACGGCTCCAGCGAGCAGACGCTGTTCAAGACCACCGCCGAGGGCACCCTCGGCAAGGGCAAGCTGGTCGAGGAACAGGTCGCCGGCGGCAAGAACGTCCGCATCGCGGGCCCGGCGGGGAGACCGGCATCAAGTTCCCGGCTCCGGCCGGCGGCTCCGAGCACACCCTCTTCAACCTCTCCGTGGCGCTGCCCCTGGCGCCGCAGGTCACCGAGTCCGTGGTCGCCGTCGACCCCGTCGCCGAACGCGCCCTGCTGGGCGGTGCCGGCGACTTCCTGGCACCCCTGGAGAAGGCCCCGCCCGCCGACGCCCGCGACGCCGGCGCGATCGGCCGCCACTTCGAGAGCCTCTTCACCAGCGGTATCACCATGGACCAGCTCAAGGAAGGCCCCGACTTCCTGGGCGTGAAGCTCAAGTACTGGGCGCCCCTGATGACCCAGTACCAGCAGGCCAAGAACGCCGGCCAGCTCACCGCCGACTCGCAGGCCATCCCGCTGATCGTCCGCTCCGGCACCTCCCTGGACCTGAAGTACTCGGTCAAGATCGAGGAAATCGACAACGCCGGCAACGTCACCAAGGACGTCGGCACCGTCACCCGGTCCCTGGACAAGGACTACCTGCCGTTCGTCTCGAAGGCCCCGTTCGACCTGGCCTGGCCCGGCTCCAAGGACCTCAGTTCACTGATGGGGGACACCGGCGGCTTCGGCCAGGGCCTCTACAACCCCGCCATTTGGAGCACCGACTTCGCCGCAGCGCCGAAGTACAAGGACGGCCAGACCGCCGGCAACGGCGCCGTCGAGAAGTCCGCCGTCCCCGGGGAATGGGTTACCGTCAACCGGCTGCCCGAGAAGGGCGCCAACGGTGCCGCCGTCGACCAGACCCAGCGCACCCCGGTGGACGAGCGCTCCTACCGGGAGAACCTGCAGACCGGCAAGAAGCCGGCCACGCCGCTGCCCATGGTCTACGGAACCTTCGATCCGGCCAAGGTCCAGGAGGCCGCCGGCGACGTCAACCGCCTCCCGCTGGGCGGCTACGACCCGACGCCGATGACCCTGACCAAGGACGCCTCCGGCAAGGACACCACTCCCACCACGCTAAAGCCCTCGCTCAGCGCCACGGGCCTGGTCAGCCAGTCCGCCGGCGCCATCACCGACTACTACGGCCTGGCCGCCGCCCGCGGCTACGACAAGAACGCCTCCGTCATCGACGCCGTGCGGGTCCGCACCAAGGTCGACGGCACCTGGAAGCAGGCGCAGCCCGAGGTCGAGAAGCTCGCCAACCAGATTCGCGACATGGGCCTGGAAGCCACCGTGGTGGCAGGCTCCGCCCGCGAGGACGCCAGCATCTTCGTGCCCGGCTACTCCAAGGACGACGCCGGCAAGGAATCCCCGCTGGGCACCGTCACGCAGTCGTGGGTGCGGCAGAACGCGGCCGACGCCGTGTCCGGCTCGCTGTCGGGCACCAACCTCACCCTGCTGTTCCTGACCCTCTGCGGGGCCGCCCTGCTGACCGGCGCCTCCACCGTGAGCTACGTCCGCAAGCGCCGCCGCGAGGCCGGAACCCTGCGCGCCATGGGGTGGACCCAGCGCCGGATCCTCACCTGGGTGCTGGCCGAGTTCGGGGTCGGCGCCGCGGCGCTGGCCGCCGCCGGGATCATCCTGAGCCTGGTCAGCTGGAACCCGGCCACCGCGATCGTCTCCGCCTCGGTCCTGGTGCTCTACTGCGCCGCGGCCTTCTTCGCGGCCCAGCAGCTGCGCCACCGCGAGGTGATCGACCAGGAACCGCAGCACGACGAGCGGCTCATCCCGGTCGACTCCCCGCTGACCTTCGCCAGCCGGCAGCTGAGCACCAACAAGTTCAACACCGGCTCCCTGGCGATCGCCGTCGGCGTCTTCGGCGCCGCGGTGGGCGGCCTCGCCGCCCTGCTGATCGACATCCCGCGTGCCGCCGGCGCCAGCGCCCTCAGCGGCGTGGCCGCCGCCAGCATCGCCCTGCCCAGCATCATCCTGGGCATCTCCGGGGTGGCCGTGGGCCTGCTGCTGACCATGGTCACCGGCCGGTTCGAGCTTGCCGCCAAGCGCCAGTACCTGGGCACGCTGCAGGCGATGGGCTGGAACCCGGACATGCTGGGCCAGGTCCGCTTCTTCGAAAATGCCATGGTGGGAACCATCGCCCTGCCCCTGGGCGTCCTCGGTGCCCTGGGCGTGGGCCTCATCCTCGCCCCCTACGCCGCACTCTGGGCCGCCGTCGCCGGCCTGGTCGCGGTCCTCTGCTGGATCCCGATTGCAACGAAAGTAGTCCAATGACCAACGAGCTGAACCTTGACCGGGAAGCACACGACCGGATGACCACCAGCACCCGCCGTGCGGCGGCGCAGAAGACCCGCGCCAACACGATCGTGCGGCCAACGGACCACGCCACGCCGCTGGAGCTGAGCAACATCACCATCCACTACGGCGGCGGCAAGAACGGCGCCGAGGCCGTCAACGTCGTGGATGACTTCAACATGACGCTGCATGCCGGCGAGATGCACTGTGTCGCCGGCCGTTCCGGCTCCGGCAAGACCAGCATCCTCACCGTCGGCGCGGGCCTGACCCTGCCGACGTCGGGCCGGGTCTTCTGGGAGGGCGACTCGCTGGAGACCATGGGCGACGATGAGATCGCCGACCGCCGCCGCGCGCTGATCGGCTACGTGGACCAGGGCGGGGCCCTGATCGACGGCATGAGCGCGCTGGAGAACGTCCTGCTGCCGGCCGTCCCCGACGGCGAGGTCGAACAGCGCCGGGACATGGCCAAGGACCTCCTGGACCTGGTGGGCCTGGGCCGGCGCATGCGCCACCGGCCCGCCCAGCTCTCCGGCGGTGAACGCCAGCGCGTGGCGATCGCCCGTGCGCTGATCCTGGGGACCCGCGTGCTCGTGGTGGACGAACCCACCGCCAGCCTGGACCGGGCCTCGGCCAACCGCATCATCAGCATCCTCAAGGACACCACCTCGGACGGCATCGCCGTGCTGGTCGCTTCACATGACCACGAACTTGTCCGCCAGAGCGATACCCTCACCGAACTGATTTAGGTTTAACCCGTGACGTCTTCCGAAAAGCCCCCGTTCTACATCACCACCGCCATCACCTACCCGAACGGCGTGCCGCACATCGGCCACGCCTACGAATACATCGCCACCGATGCGATGGCACGGTTCAAGCGGCTGGACGGCTACGACGTCTTCTTCCTCACCGGGACCGACGAGCACGGGATGAAGATCGCCCAGACGGCCGAGAGGGAAGGCATTTCGCCCAAGGAACTGGTCGACCGTAACGCGGAGATCTACCAGGCCGCCCACGCGGCCCTCGGCATCTCCTACGACCGCTTCATCCGGACCACGGACGCCGACCACTACGCCGCGTCGCAGGCCATCTGGAAGAAGATGGAAGCAAACGGGGACATCTACCTGTCCAACTACGAGGGCTGGTATTCGGTCCGCGACGAGGCCTACTACGGCGAAGACGAGACCGTGGTCAAGGACGACGGCCTCCGCTACTCGCGGGAGACCGACACGGAGGTCACCTGGACCGCCGAGGAAAGCTACTTCTTCCGGCTCTCGGCCTACCAGGACAAGCTGCTCGCCCTGTACGAGGCGCACCCCGAGTTCGGGGCACCGCAGTCCCGCTTCAACGAGGTCATCAGCTTCGTCAAGCGCGGCCTCGAGGACCTCTCCATCAGCCGGACCACCTTCGACTGGGGCGTCCCCGTCCCCGGCAGCGACGGGCACGTCATGTACGTGTGGGTGGACGCGCTCACCAACTACCTCACCGGCGTCGGCTACCCGGACCTCGAATCCGAATCGTTCAAGAAGTACTGGCCGGCTGACGTGCACGTGATCGGCAAGGACATCTCCCGGTTCCACGCCATCTACTGGCCGGCGTTCCTGATGTCCGCCGGGCTGGAGCTGCCCAAGCGCATCATGATCCACGGCTTCCTGCACAACAACGGCGTCAAGATGTCCAAGTCGCTCGGCAACGTGGTGGCGCCGGCGGACTTTGTCGCGCAGTACGGCCTCGACCAGGTGCGCTACTTCTTCCTGCGGGAAGTCCCCTTCGGGGCCGACGGCAACTACAACCACGAGGCGATCGTGGGCCGGATGAACGCGGACCTGGCCAACAACTTCGGCAACCTCGCCCAGCGGTCCCTGTCCATGGTCGCCAAGAACTGCGAGGGCAAGGTCCCCGTCCCGGCCGCCTTCAGCGCCGAAGACGACGCCCTGTTGGGACAGGCCCGGGGCCTGCTCGACGCTGCCCGCGCCGCGTTCGAGAAGCAGGAGTTCAGCCGTGCCCTTGAGGCCATCTGGAACGTCCTCGGCGACACCAACGCCTACTTCGCCGGACAGGCCCCGTGGGTGCTGCGGAAGACCGACGTCGAACGGATGAACACGGTCCTCTACGTCACCCTCGAGGTGCTGCGGAACGTCGCCATCCTGGCGCAGCCGGTGATGCCGACGGCGGCCGGCGCCATCCTGGACAGCCTCGGCCAACCCGAGGGGGGCCCGCAGCTTCGCCGCGCTGGCCACGCCGATCGAGGCCGGCACCGCCCTGCCCGCCCCGGCCCCGGTCTTCCCGAAGTACGAGGAGCCCGCGGAGGCCTGAGCCGCCCGGCCCGAAGACGACGAACACCCCGGCCTATTGCCGGGGGTGTTCGTCGTTTCCGGGTTTGTCAGGAGAGCGGACATTCGCATGACGGTGGCCAGGCCAAGTAATTCCACGGATAAACAGGTAATTTCGTTCGAAAATCGAGCAGCCGTCACCCGGGACCATCGTTTCTGCCCCGTCTTAGCCTGACTGCGTTAGCGGACTGACAAATCTGCTGGGGAGTAATTGTCACTACGAATTTTCCCGCGTGGCCAGGTCTCGTTCGGCTTGGTCGTAGCCGGGTACTCCGCGCGGTGGAGTCAGGTCGACAAACCTTTCTTTAGATGGGGCGACCGAATATGAAACGAACAATTGCGGCAGCCGGAATTCTGAGTCTTGCTCTCCTGGGCACGGCAGGCACGGCTTACGCTTCGCCGGCAGGCAGCGACACTGAGGTCCACTCCGGGGCAACCACCCAGGGAAGTGCGACGCCCGGTGACGGAACCAAGACTCCGGGCAAGGACAACCAGCACGGTTCCGGAGGGTGGACCGGCGGCGGCGCCGGAAATTCCGACCATCAAGGTGGTGGCGGTTCGGGTGGCGACAAGGGCGATCACGGTGGCGGCTCGGGTGGCTGGGGCGGCGGCAACGGTGGCGATAAGGGCGATCACGGTGGCGGCTGGGGCGGCGGCAACGGTGGCGACAAGGGTGACCACGGTGGTGGCTGGGGCGGCGGCAACGGCGATGAAGGCGATTGCGACACCCCGTCCGACCCGCCCGTCGAACCGACGACTCCGCCGACGACCCCGCCGGTGGTGACCCCGCCGGTGGTGACTCCGCCGGTGGTGACTCCGCCGGTTGTCACCCCGCCGGTGGTGACCCCGCCCGTCGTCACACCGCCTGCGCCGGCCGTTCAGCGGCCAGCGGTTATCCCCGCGGGTGCCGCCGCCGCCGTTCAGCCGGCCCCGGCGGTCAACGCCGGCTACAACGTGCAGACGGCGGCCGGTAGCAACCACGGCCTTCCGGTGTGGCTGGTAGCCGTCACTGCGCTGCTCATGGCGGGGGCGGCCTCCCTGCTCGTCAAGAGCGGACTCCGGGGACGGAACAGCAACCTGTAAGCAAGGCAGGCGGACCGATTGCCACCCGGCAACCGGTCCGCCTCCCGTCTACAAGCCAGCACTCCAGTGAGGAAGAAACGATGGCTGTTCGTCATCCCGGCCGCCAACGCGTGGCTCAGCTCAGGAAGAAGCCGTCGCCGGTTGCCGAGCGGCTCATGCTGTCCGCCTGCATCATGGGCCTGGTGCTGGTGTGGCTGGGATATTTTGCTTTTGGGGTGGGCACCACCGGCGGCGGCAAGGGGTCGGTCTCCGGAGGTCCGGCCAGCGCCAGCCAGCTTGCCAGCCCGCTCTCCGTGCCCGCCGCCGGACACTCGCTGCCTTTGAGAACGACGCCGGCCGTTCCCAGTCCCGCGGTGACATTGGCGACGCCAACCGCCATCCCCGCGGCTCCGACAAACGCGGCAGTCCCCGCCCGGCCCGCGGCAGCGCGAACCCCTGCGCGTCTCCTACCCGGCGGCCGGCATCGATGTACCGGTCCATCCGTTGCAGCCCACCGCCGGTGAGGCCGCATCCCAAAGCATCGTGCCGCCCGAGACCAAGGATGGCTACTGGCTGACCCCTTTCGGCACCCCGGGAACCGGCTCGATGAACACCACCTACATCATCGGCCACAGCTGGGTTGACCAGGACGCGCCCTTCAATCACCTGAGCACCGCGGCCGCCCCCGGGGAGTGCTGACCGTGACCACGGCCAGCGGCGCGCTCAGCTATAGGGTGGATTCGATCGCCACCTACTCCAAGGCGCAACTCAAGGACAGCCCGATCTGGGAGGTCGTGCCCGACAGACTGGTATTGATCAGCTGCTACACGGAGGACCCGTGGGGCCGGAACGTTGTCGTGGTGGCGTCGCCGCTCTGACCCCTCCCCTTGCATGCCGCCTCCGGTGTTCGTATTTTGAGACGGATTGACCAGCATGCGGATGCCCTCACTACCCTGAAGGTATGAGCGAATCCACGATCGACCTGGCCGTTATCCCCGGCGACGGCATCGGCCCCGAGGTCGTAGCCGAAGCCCTCAAGGTGCTCGAGAAGGCCGCCGCGGCCGAGGGCATCGTGTTGCAGCAGACCCACTACGAGTTGGGCGCCGCGCACTGGCTGGCCACGGGGGAGACCCTGCCCGAGGAGACGCTGGCCGACCTGCGCGGCCGCGACGCCATCCTCTTCGGCGCCGTCGGCGCCGCACCCGGGGACACCCGGATTCCTTCCGGCATTATCGAGCGCGAACTGTTGCTTAAGCTCCGCTTCAGCCTGGACCACTATGTGAACCTGCGCCCCTCCAAGCTGTACGCCGGCGTCGGCAGCCCGCTGGCCAACCCCGGCGAGGTCGACTTCATCGTGGTCCGCGAGGGCACCGAGGGCCCCTACGTCGGCAACGGCGGCACCCTGCGTAGCGGCACCCCGCACGAGGTCGCCACCGAGGTCTCGCTGAACACCGCCCACGGTGTCGAGCGCGTGGTCCGTGACGCCTTCCGCCGCGCCAACGAGCGCCCGCGCAAGAAGCTGACCCTGGTGCACAAGCACAACGTGCTGGTCTACGCAGGCCACCTCTGGAAGCGCACCGTGGAGGCCGTCGCCCAGGAGTTCCCCGAGGTCAGCCACGACTACCTGCACGTGGACGCCGCCACCATCTTCATGGTTACGGACCCGGCCCGCTTCGACGTGATCGTCACGGACAACCTCTTCGGCGACATCCTCACCGACCTCGCCGCGGCCATCACCGGCGGCATCGGCCTGGCCGCGTCCGGCAACATCAACATGGACCGCACCGCGCCGTCGATGTTCGAACCCGTCCACGGCTCCGCCCCGGACATCGCCGGCCAGCAGAAGGCCGACCCGAGCGCCGCGATCCTCTCCGCCGCCCTGCTGCTGGACCACCTCGGCTACGGCCCGGCCGCGCGGCGGATCGAGGCGGCCGTGACCGCCGACGTCGAGGCCCGCGACGGGAGCTTCCGCAGCACGGCGGCGATCGGCGATGCCATCGCGGCCGCCTTCTGACGCCCGGGCGTAAGCTAGTTTCGACTCACCAATTTGCTGCCGTGGTCCGAGGATGAACCACGTTCACACCGCCAGGCAGCCGACCATGGAGGAACCATGACCCAGACTGCCCATGGCGTCGAATTCGCGCAGCGGCTCTCGGCGACCCCGAAGTCCGCGGAAGAGCGCGCAGCCATCCTGGCGAACCCGGGATTCGGCGACTATTTCACCGACCACACCGCGATCGTCGACTACAGCGTCGACGCGGAGGGCAAGGGCGGCTGGCACGACTCCCGGATCGAACCCTACGGTCCGATCATGCTGGACCCCTCCGCCGCGGTCCTGCACTACGGCCAGGAAATCTTCGAGGGCCTCAAGGCCTACCGCCACGCGGACGGCTCCGTCTGGACGTTCCGGCCCGAGGCCAACGCCGCCCGGCTGAACAAGTCCGCCCGCCGGCTCGCCCTGCCGGAACTGCCCGAGGAATACTTCCTCGCCGCCATCCGCGAGCTGGTCGCCGTCGACCGTGACTGGGTCCCCAGCGGCGACGGCGAGGCCCTGTACCTGCGGCCGTTCATGATCGCCACCGAGGCGTTCCTGGGCGTCCGGGCCGCCCGCGAGGTCTCCTTCCGCGTGATCGCCTCCCCGGCCGGTAACTACTTCGGCGGCGAGCTCAAGCCCGTCTCCATCTGGATCTCGCGCGAATACGCCCGTGCCGGCCGCGGCGGCACCGGTGCCGCCAAGTGCGGCGGCAACTACGCCGCGTCGCTGATCGCCCAGCAGGAGGCCGAGGCCAACGGCTGCAAGCAGGTGCTCTTCCTGGACCAGTTCAACGACAATGCCGTCGAGGAGCTCGGCGGCATGAACGTCTTCTTCGTGATGAAGGACGGCTCCTTGGTCACCCCGGCCCTCTCGGGCACCATCCTCGAGGGCGTCACCCGGTCCTCGGTCATCCAGGTGGCCCGCGACATGGGCCGCGAGGTCACCGAACGGAAGATCACCCTGGACGAGTGGCGCGACGGCGTGGCCTCCGGTGAGATCGCCGAGGTCTTCGCCTGCGGCACCGCCGCCGTGATCACCCCGATCGGCGTGCTCAAGGACGCCACCGAGTTCATCGGCTCCGAGGACGCCAAGGCCGGCGGGACCACCATGGCCATCCGCGAACAGTTGCTCGGCATCCAGACCGGCACGGTCGAGGACACCCACGGCTGGCTGACCCGCCTGGCGTAAGCACTCCGGCCCTGCCCTCCGGGCGGGCGCGGTGGGACGATGGGACTGTGATCCACGACGACGTCCGGGCCCCGGTCCGGAGCACCGACCTGACCGCCTTCCACCTGGCTCCCAACCCGGGGCCGATGAGCCTGCACGGGACCAACTCGTACGTGCTCTCGGCCCCGGGGGCCTCCACTGTCGTCGTGGTGGACCCGGGCCCGCTGGATGAGGACCACCTGGCCGCGCTGGGCCGGGCCGGGACGGTGGAACTGATCCTGATCACCCACCGCCACGCCGACCACACGGCCGCGGCCGCACGCTTCGCGGAGCTGACCGGCGCCCCCGTGCGTGCCGCCGACCCCGCGCACTGCCACGGCGCCGAACCGCTGACCGACGGCGAGGTGCTGCACGCCGCCGGCGTCGAGATCCGGGTGCTGGCGACGCCGGGCCACACCTCCGACTCCGTCTCCTTCCACCTGCCCGGCGACGGCGAGCACGGCTCCGTCCTCACCGGCGACACCGTCCTTGGCGTCGGGACCACGGTGCTGGACTACCCGGACGGGCGGCTGGGGGACTACCTCGACTCGCTGGACCGGCTGGAGCGGATCGGCCCGGCGACGGTCCTGCCGGCCCACGGCCCCATCCTCCCTGCGCTGGACACGATCGTCCGCGCCTACCGCGAACACCGCCAGGACCGGCTCTCCCAGATCCGCTCCGCCCTGGCCGAACTCGGCGGGGACGCCGGCGTCGTGGAGGTGGCCGACGCGGTCTACGCCGCCGTCGACCCCTCCGTCCGGCCCGCCGCCGAACTGTCCGTCGCCGCGCAGCTGGACTACCTGCGCGGACGGTAGGCTAGGGCGCATGCGTATCGCCCGGTTTGTAGTTGATTCTGATCCCCTTTACGGCATCGTCGAAGGCGAGCCCGGCAGTGAGGTCATCACTGTCATCCACGGCGACCCCTTCTTCAACGGCGTCGAACGGACCTCCGTGAAGCACCAGCTGGAGGACGTCCGCCTGCTCGCGCCGATCATCCCGCGCAGCAAGGTCGTTGGCGTCGGCCGCAATTTCGTGGAGCACGCCCATGAACTTGGCAACGAGGTGCCCGCCCAGCCGCTGCTGTTCCTCAAGCCCAACACCTCCGTGGTGGGCCCGAACGATCCCGTGGTCCTGCCCGAGTTCTCCGAGGAGATCTCCTTCGAAGCGGAACTGTGCGTCGTGATCGGAAGGATCTGCAAAGACGTCCCCGAGGAGCGCGTGGACGACGTCGTCTTCGGCTACACCTGCGGCAACGACCTCACCGCCCGGGACGTCCAGAAGACGGACCTGCAGTGGGCCCGCGCCAAGGGCTTCGACACCTCCGCCCCGCTGGGCCCTTGGATCGAAACCGAACTGGACACCGAGGACCTGCAGATCCAGGGCCGCCTGAACGGCGAACTGCGCCAGGACGGCAACACCAACCAGATGATCCGCGGTGTCCGCGAGCTGGTCTCGATCGTCTCGCACGCCTTCACCCTGCTGCCCGGCGATGTCATCATGACCGGCACCCCCGCCGGCGTCGGCCTCGTCCAGGCCGGGGACCGCTACGAGGTGGAGATCGAGGGCATCGGACGCCTCTCCAACCCGATCGTCCGCCGCTAGCCGCGCGGCGGGGAACCTCGCAAGGAAACCGCGCCGATTTCGGACAGCCGCACCGTGGAACCACGGTGCGGCTGTCCGTTTTCACAGCGGGAACGGGTACCGGGCACGCGGTAAAGTTGGTACCACTATGACTACTCCCACCGCGCCCGACGCCGTCTCCAGCTCTGCCACCACGGACCCGAACCGTGAAGCCCCCGCGAAGTCACCGCGGACACCCCGGTCCGGGTCCGGTTCTGCCCTTCCCCGACCGGAACCCCGCACGTCGGCCTGATCCGCACCGCACTGTTCAACTGGGCCCACGCGAAGCACACCAAGGGCACGTTCGTCTTCCGCATCGAGGACACGGACGCGGCGCGCGACTCGGAGGAGAGCTACCAGCAGCTGCTGGAGGCGCTGAAGTGGCTCGGCATCAGCTGGGAAGAGGGCGTCGAGGTGGGCGGCCCGCACGAGCCCTACCGCCAGTCGCAGCGTCTGGACCTCTACAAGGACGTGGTGGCCAAGCTCGTCGCCGGCGGCTACGCCTACGAGTGCTACTCGTCCCCGGAGGAAGTCGAGGCACGCCACCGCGCCGCCGGCCGCGACCCGAAGCTCGGCTACGACAACTTCGACCGGAATCTCTCCGAGGAACAGCTCGCCGCGTTCAAGGCCGAGGGCCGGCAGCCGGTGCTGCGGATGCGGATGCCCGACGAGGACGTCACTTTTACCGACATGGTCCGCGGCGAGATCACCTTCAAGGCCGGCAGCATCCCGGACTACGTGATCGTCCGCGCGGACGGTTCGCCGCTCTACACCCTGGTCAACCCGGTGGACGACGCGCTGATGGGCATCACCCACGTCCTCCGCGGTGAGGACCTGCTCTCCTCCACGCCCCGCCAGGTGGTGCTGTTCCGTGCGCTGATGGAGATCGGCGTCGCCAGCTACCTGCCCGAGTTCGGCCACCTGCCCTACGTCATGGGCGAGGGCAACAAGAAGCTCTCCAAGCGCGACCCGCAGTCCAACCTCTTCCTGCTGCGCGACCGCGGCTTCATCCCCGAGGGCCTGCTGAACTACCTCTCGCTGCTGGGCTGGAGCCTCTCCGCGGACGAGGACATCTTCACCGTCGAGCAGCTGATCGAGAACTTCGACGTCCACGACGTGCTGGCCAACCCGGCCCGCTTCGACCTCAAAAAGGCCGAGGCCATCAACGGCACGCACATCCGCATGCTCGACGCGGAGGACTTCCGCGGCCGGCTGGTCCCGTACCTGCAGGCCGCCGGCCTGGTGGCGGAGACGCTCACCGCGCGCGAAGAGGAGATCCTCGCCGAGGCGGCGCCGCTGATCCAGGAGCGCATCTCGCTCCTGGGCGAAGCGCCCGAGATGCTCGCCTTCCTCTTCAAGGCGGACGAAGAGGTGGACGTGGCCGACGACGCCCGCAAGGGACTCCCGGAGAACCTCACCGAGGTGCTCGAGGCCGCCCTGGCCTCGCTGGAACCGCTGCAGGACTGGACCGCGGAGAGCATCCAGGCCGCCCTGAAGGAGTCGCTGGTCGAGGGCCTCGGCGTCAAGCCCCGGCTGGCGTTCGGCCCGGTCCGCACCGCCATCTCCGGCCGCCGGATCTCCCCGCCGCTGTTCGAGTCCATGGTCATCCTGGGCCGGGACTCCTCCCTGGCCCGCCTGCGCGCCTTCCACGGCTGATGATGGATGCCGCCACGCGGGGCGGGGAGCGGGCGGCCGGCGTGCTGGCGCCCGGTCTCACCGCCGTCACCGGCGTGCTCTTCGACATCGACGACACGCTGGTGGACCTGGAGTTCGCCATGACGGCGGCCCTGCGCGGCGTCAGCGAGCACCTGCTCCCGGGCCTGGACGAGGCCTCCTGGGAGAAGTTCGGCCGCATCTTCACGAAGGAAACCACGCACTACTACGACCGCTATCTCGCCGGCGAGCTGACGTTCAACGAGCAGCGTCTGCTCCGCGGCCGCGCCGCACTGGGGCACTTCGGCGTCGAACTGGCCGAGGGGGAGCAGGCCCATCACTGGGTCAGCTCCTACGCGAGCCTGCAGCACAGCTACATCCGCGCCTTTGACGACGTGGTTCCGCTGCTGGACGCCCTGGACGCCGCGGGCATCCCGTACGGCGCGGTGAGCAACAACGTCCACGATTACCAGCGGGTGAAGCTCGACGCCGCCGGGCTGGAGCGGATCGGCGTGCTGGTCGGCACGGATACCGTGGGCGTCCCGAAGCCGGACCCCGCCATCTACCTCGAGGGCGTGCGCCTGATCGGCACCGGCCCGGGAGAGACGCTCTACGTCGGCGACAACCGGCTGCTCGACGCGGACGGCGCGACGGCGGCCGGCCTTCTGGGCGTGTGGCTGAACCGCGGAGGAGACCCCGCGCCGGAGTTCACCGGACGCGAGGTCTCCTCGCTGCTGGACCTTCTCGCCTGAGCTGACCCCTGGACGGCCTGGCGGGCTGGCCTGGGCGGTCCGTTAGGCCGGAGCCTGGGCGAGCCGCCGGTTCCGCAGCGCCAGGTAGGCGCCGACGGCGCCGAGCGCCAGCAGGGTCACCAGTCCCAGGGCCACGGCGACGTCGTTCTTGATCATGCTCGACGGCGACACCGCGGAGGCGCTGGAGAAGAGCGTGCCGGTTCCGGCGGCGATCTGCGCGTTGCCGTCGGCCAGCTTGTCGGCGCCGGTGGCGAGCTGTGTGGACCCCGCGGCGAGCTTGCTGTTGCCGGTGTGAAGGTCGGAGGCGCCGGTGGCCAGAGCGGTGGATCCATTCAGCAGGCCCGGGTTGGCCGGGTCCGCGGGATCGCCCTTGATACCCGTGTTCAGTGCCAGGGTTCCGTCCGCGAGCCGTGAGCTGCCGTCGGTCATCTTGGCCGTGGCCTTCAGCAGGCCCGGGTGCTCCGGATCGCCGGGTACGCCGTCCATGCCCACCCGGATTTTCGAAGTGCCGTCCGCCAGCAGTCGGGTGCCCAGGACGACGCCGGGGTTGTTGGGGTCCTGGCTGTTGAGCTTGGCCGCCAGGGTGGCGAAGCCGGCGGTGAGCTTTCCGGTTCCGGCGTGAAGCTGCCCGGCGCCGGTGTTCAGCTGGGCGGCGCCGCTGCGGAGCTGGCCGGCCCCGGCCTGCAGTTGTGAGGCGCCGGCGTCCAGACGGTGGGCGCCGTCGAGGATCTTGGCGATCTTGTCCTTGACCACGGCCAGCGGCACCAGGCCCTGGACCGGATCATTGGCGGCGGCGTTCAGCTGCTCCAGCGCCTGGGCCAGGGCGGCCGTTCCAGTTCCGGCCTCGGGGTTGTTGTTGGCGCCCCGGTAGCCCTTGAGCTGGTCGGTGCCGGCGGCGAGCTGATCCGTGCCGGCGGCCAGTTGGCCCGTGCCGGCAGCCAGCTGGCCGGCTCCGGCGTTGAGCTGGGTGGCGCCGTCGGCCAGGTTGTTTTCCGCGTTGCCGGCGGCCGTGGGGGTCAGCGCGGCGGAGAGCTGGACAGCACCCGCCGCCAGCTTCTGGGCGCCGTCGTCCACCTGGTAGACGCCGGGGGCGAGCTTGTTGTCCACGTCGGTCTGAATCTTGACCGCGCCCTCGGAGAGCTGGGTCGCGCCCTGCTGCAGCTGATCCGCGCCGGGGGCGAGCTTGCCGGCGATGCCCTGGTGGATCTTCTCCGCGCCGTCCGAGAGCTTGCCCGAGCCGGTGTCGGCCTGGCCCGCGCCATCGGCGAGCTTCCCCGCACCGTCCTTGAGTTGCTGTGCCCCGGCGGCGGCCTGGCCGGCGCCGTCGTTGAGGCGGGCGGACCCGTCGGTGATCTTGCCCGTGACCAGGGTGTAGAAGCCCAGGAGGGCGATCAGCAGCAGCGCCAGGACGGCGATGGCGATTTGTTGGGCCCGGTTGCGGGGCGGAGCGATGGCGACACGACTCTGTGGCACTTCTTGTTCCTCTCGACGATCTCGCCGGCAACGGCTTCGCTGCCGACCCCGCCAGTGTGATGCAGCTAACAGCCGTCTTGGGCCATGGGGATGCTGCTGTTCGATTGGGGGAGGGTTGGGTTACTCGTTGGTAACTTACCGAGAGTAAACTTATCTACGGCGGATTCGCAAGGGTTTTTTGCAGATTGGCCGGAGTCGCCTGCCGCCGGGGGTGCGTTTCGGGGCGTCCCCGCGGAGGCTGGGGTTCGATTTGTGTCGGACAAAAGTCTCGGGTAAAGTAATTACTCGTGCTGAGGCGCCGGGAGCGCGGGTTTAGGCCTGCGGAACCGGTCCGAAAGTCACAATGGGATATGGTGTAATTGGCAACACTACGGTTTCTGGTACCGTCATTCTAGGTTCGAGTCCTGGTATCCCAGCTCTGAAAATCCGCGGATTTCCGCGGAAAATCGGAGTCTCTGAGTCGGTCTGACCGATTTGGAGAATGGCTGAAGATGTGAAACAATCTTCGAGCTGGAAAAGTGCAAGGCCCCATCGTATAGCGGCCTAGTACGCTGCCCTCTCACGGCGGTAACGCGGGTTCGAATCCCGCTGGGGTCACAAATTTCCCCCGGAGACTACGGTCTCCGGGGGATTTTTTATGCCCGGAGTGCCCCAGCCCGGCCGCCCCGGACCGCCGACCTGCCATGATGAAGCTGTGAGCGACCACGAGAGCACCATTCCAGCCCGCGCAGGGCAGGCCGCCGCACGCCAGACGAACGCGGTGGAGCTGCTGGAGTCCGCCCGCCGCGAGCTGGCCACCGTGATCCTGCCGCTGGACCTCCCCGGGGTGGAGGACGCCCGCCGCGATCTCCGCAATGCCGCGGCCCAACTGGATGACTACATCCTGCCCCGCTACCGCAGCCTCGACGCGCCCCTGCTCGCCGTCGTCGGCGGGTCCACCGGCGCCGGCAAGTCCACGCTGGTCAACGCCCTGGTGGGCCACCCGGTCACCCGCGCCGGGGCGATCCGCCCCACCACCCGCCAACCCATCCTCCTGCACCACCCGGGCGACGCCGGCTGGTTCGAGGACCAGCGCGTGCTGCCCACGCTCAGCAGGATCCGCGGCACGGTCCTCGCCGGGCCGACCTTGGCGCAACCCGCGTCGGTCCCCGGCGCAGGGGAAGACGCTGCCGCAGTGACCTCGCTGGTCCTCGCAGGCGACCCGGCGGTCCCGGCCGGCGTCGCCCTCCTGGATGCCCCCGACGTCGACTCCGTCTCCGCTGAGAACCGCCGGCTCGCCGGACAGCTGCTCGCCGCGGCGGATCTCTGGATCTTCGTGACGACGGCCAACCGCTACGCCGACGCCGTGCCCTGGCGGCTGTTGCTGGACGCCGCCGCCCGCGACATCACCGTGGCCGTGGTGCTGGACCGCGTGCCGCCGGCGGCCGAGGACGAAGTGGCCGCCGACCTGCGGACAATGCTTGAGCGCCAAGGCCTGGCCTCGGCGCGGCTGTTCATCGTCCCGGAGGTGCCTCTGGACCGTGAGGGCATGCTGCCGCCGGCCACGGTGGCGCCGCTGCTTGCCTGGCTGCGCGGGATCGCGGCGGACGCCGCCGGCAGGTCCGCAATCGCCCGGCGGACCCTTAACGGCGCCATCAGGGGCCTGGCCGCCAGGTTCACCGCCGCCGCAGGCGCCGTGGCGGCGCAGCAGGAAGCGGCCCGGCAACTGGAGCAGGACGCCATGAGCGCCTACCGGGACGCCGCCGGCCGCATCCAGGAGGCCACCCGCGACGGCGCCCTGTTGCGGGGAGAGGTCCTCGCCCGGTGGCAGGACTTTGTCGGCACTGGGGAGTTCTTCCGCGTCATGGAACAGAACATCGGCCGGATGCGGGACCGCGTCGGGGCGTTCTTCCGGGGCGAACCGGCCCCGGCGGTCCGCGTTGAAACGGCCATCGAAACCGGCCTGCAGGCGGTGATCCTCGACGAAGCGGCCAACGCTGCCGAGGAGACGGACCGGCGTTGGCGCTCCGACCCGGCCGGCCGCCTCCTGCTGGGCACCGACGACCTGTCCGGCACCTCGCCGGGCTTCGCGGACGCCGTCGCGGCCGAGATCCGGGCCTGGCAGGGAAGCCTGATGGAGCTGATCCGGACCGAAGGCCAGGGCAAGCGCAGCCAGGCGCGCTGGCTGTCCTTCGGAATCAACGGCCTCGGTGCGGCGCTGATGATCGTTGTCTTCTCTATGACCGCCGGTCTCACCGGCCTGGAGATCGGCGTCGCCGGCGGAACGGCCGTGATCGGCCAACGCGTCCTGGAGGCGGTCTTCGGCGAGGACGCCGTGCGCCGGCTGGCCAGGACCGCCCGCACCGACCTGCAGGAACGTTGCCAGCGCCTCCTCGACGACGAGCGGCAGCGGTTCCTGGACCGCCTCGAGGCCGCGGCGCCGGACGCCGTCCCGGCCGAGGATTTGCGGGCGCGGGCCACCGCCCTGACAGCTCTGGCGGCCGCATGAACCGCCACGCTTCGGCCCGGGAGGCGTCGCGCCTGGACCGCCGGCTGGAGGCACTGGATGACGCGCGGCAACTGGCGGCCGGCGTGCTGCCGGACGAGACCTTGGACGGGGTCCTGCAGGTCCTGGAGCGGGCCAGCTCGCGGCGTTCCCTCTCCGCCGAACACACCGTGGTGGGCTTCTTCGGGGCCACCGGCAGCGGAAAGTCGTCGCTGTTCAATGCGGTGAGCGGCGCGACCATCGCGACGGCGGCAGCCCGCCGCCCCACGACGTCGGAACCGCTCGCCGGGATCTGGGGTGCGGAGGGCAGCGGGGAGCTCCTGGACTGGCTGGACGTCCGTCACCGGCACGTTGCCGCGGCCGTACCCGGATTCGCGGACGACTCCACCGGACTGATCCTGCTGGACCTTCCGGACATAGACTCCACCCACGCCGAAAACCGGGCCATCGCGGAGCGCCTGACCGGCCTGGTGGACGTCCTGGTCTGGGTGCTCGACCCGCAAAAATACGCCGACGCGGCGGTGCATAACGACTTCCTCGCCCCGCTCGCCACCCACGCCGCCGTGACGCTGGTGGTCCTCAACCAGGTGGACCGGCTGCCGGAACACGACGTGCGGCCGGTCCTGGAATCCCTCCAGTCCCTGCTCCACCGCGACGGACTGGGTTCCGTGCAGGTCCTCGGAGCCTCGGCCCTCGTGGGAACCGGGGTGGACAAGGTCCGCGCCGCGATCCGCCAGGTGACCATGCAGCGGCGCGCACTGTCCCAGCGGCTGGCGGCCGACGTCGACCACGCGGCCCACCTGTTGGCCGAGGCATCCGGGACGGGTAAGGCCGCCGGGGTCCGCCCCGGCAGCCGGGAACGCCTGTCCCGGGAACTGGCCACGGCCGCCAACGTGCCGCTGGTGGTGGATGCCGTGGCCGCCTCCTACCGGCTGGAGGCCACGCGCCGGACCGGCTGGCCGGTAACCCGCTGGCTCGCCCGGCTCCGGCCGGACCCCTGCGCAGGCTGAACCTTCGCCGGACCGGAGAGCCTCCGCAGTTGAACCGGACATCGCTACCGCCTGCCGGTGCGCCGGAGCGTGCGAGGGCCGACGCGGCGGTCCGGGACTTCGCCGATGCCGCCTCCGACGGCGCGCCCGGCCCGTGGCGGGCGGCGATCCGCGCCGCCGCCCGGGAGGGCCGGGACCAGCTCCCGGACGCGCTCGATCAGGCGATCGCCGGGACCGAGCTGTCCGCGGGGCGGGGCTCCTGGTGGTGGCGGGTCTTCAACGTCCTGCAGTGGCTGGGTTTGGCCGCCGCGGTTGCCGGGCTGGGCTGGCTGGGGGTGCTGGCGGCGCTGGGCTACTTCCAGTTGCCGGTTCCGGAGGTTCCCCGGGTCGAGGGCTGGCCGGTGCCCACGGTGCTGGTGGCCGGGGAGTGCTGCTGGGCGTGGTGTTGGCCCTGGCGGCGCGGACCCTCGCAGGAATCGCCGCCAGGGCGCGGGCCCGGGCCGCGCGGCGCCGGCTGGAAGCGGCGGTCGACGCCGTCGCCCGTGACCTCGTGGTGGCGCCCGTCGAGCTTGAGGCCGGCAGGCTCACCGCGTTCAACGGCGCCCTGAAGGTGGCAGCGGGCTAGCCGCCTCCTCCCTGCAGGTCCGCGGCGGCGTCGCGGACCTTGATGAGGGTGCGCAGGTTGCGTGTGGTGGTGGAGGACTTGTACTTCGGCTTCGAGGAGAGCTTGCTGAACGGGCTGTCCAGGGTGCCGCCGGCCGGGGCAAGCCACGCCACCGCCTCGGGGCCCAGCAGGGTCAGTTCCACCCCGTCCAGTGCGGTTCCGGCGTCGTACAGTTCATCGAGGACCCCGGCGTCGGAGGACAGCGTGACGTAGCTGTGTGTTTCCGCGTCGTCCGGCGGATAAGGGCATGCGGCCACCAGTTCCGCCAGGCGTAAGGCGGACAGCACCACCACCCAGGCGTCGTAGCCGAAAGCCTCGCGCAGGCACTCCTCGAACTGGGCCTTCACCCCGGAACCGGGCAAGTCGCTGGTCAGGACCACGTTCCCGCTGGCCAGCAGCGTCTTCACGGAGCCGAAGGGCCGCTGTTTCAGGGCATCCTTCAGTGCGGCCATCTTGATGGTGATACCGCCGACATTGACCCCGCGCAGGAAGACCGCATAGCTGTTCATCCGCACAGCCTAGCGCCGGCCGCTGACGTCGGGGGGAGGATTAGTCGTTGGTTTTGCGCAGCGCCTCGGTCAGCGTGCGGGAGGCGTTGCAGACCACCTCGGCGTGCAGGCGGCCCGGCTGGCGGGTCAGGCGTTCGATGGGACCGGAGATCGAGACCGCGGCGATGACGCGCCCGGATGGGCCGCGCACGGGGGCCGAGACGGAGGCGACACCGGGCTCACGTTCGCCGAGGCTCTGGGCCCAGCCCCGGCGTCGTACTCCGGCCAGGACGGTGGGCGTAAAGCGCGCGGCCTGCAGCCCCTCAAGCAGGCGGTCGTGGTCTTCCCACGCCAGGAGCACCTGGGCGGCCGAGCCTGCCTTCATGGACAACTGGGTGCCGACCGGGATGGTGTCGCGCAGGCCGATGGGACGTTCGGCGGAGGCGACGCAGACGCGCCAGTCGCCCTGGCGGCGGAAGATCTGGGCGCTCTCGCCGGTGGCGTCGCGCAACTGCATCAGGACCGGGCCGGCGGAGGCGATCAACCGGTCCTCGCCGGCGGCGGAGGCCAACTCCACCAGGCGGCTGCCGAGGACGAAGCGGCCCTGGATGTCTCGGCTGACCAGGCGGTGGTGGACCAGGGCAAGGGCCAGCCGGTGCACCGTGGGGCGGGCCAGTCCGGTGGCCGCGACCAGCTGGGCCAGAGTGGTGGGGCCGGCCTCGAGGGCGTCGAGTACGTGTGCCGCTTTATCGATGACGCCAACGCCACTAGAGTTGTCCATGTAATGATATTGCAGTCTCAATATCTGAGATGCAAATCATTGCGCTGGCTTATTCGGTCAGCGGGCTGATTCAGTGGATAGCATCAACGCCGCCGGGCGGATCCCGGTGGCACAGGCAGTAGCGAAAGCAGTGGAGGGAGCAGGCCGTGGGAAAGACATTGGCCGAGAAAGTCTGGGACGCGCACGTGGTGCGCAAGGGGACGGCGAAGGCGCCAACGCCCAGCCTGACCTCCTCTTCATTGACCTTCACCTCGTGCACGAGGTGACCTCCCCGCAGGCGTTCGAGGGGCTGCGCCTGGCCGGCCGCCAACTCCGCCGGCCGGACCTGACCATCGCCACCGAGGATCACAACACGCCCACCCTCGCGATCGACAAGCCTATCGCCGACCTCACCAGCCGCACGCAGATCGAGACCCTGCGGAACAACTGCAAGGAATTCGGGGTGCGCCTGCACTCCCTGGGCGACGCCGAACAGGGAATCGTCCACGTGGTGGGCCCGCAGCTTGGACTGACCCAGCCGGGTATGACGGTGGTCTGCGGCGATTCGCACACCTCCACCCACGGCGCCTTCGGTGCGCTCGCGATGGGCATCGGCACCTCCGAGGTTGAGCACGTCATGGCCACCCAGACTCTCTCGCTCAAGCCGTTCAAGACCATGGCCATCAACGTCGAGGGCACGTTGCGCCCTGGCGTAACGGCCAAGGACATCATCCTGGCGGTCATCGCGAAGATCGGCACCGGCGGCGGCCAGGGCTATGTGCTGGAGTACCGCGGCTCGGCGATCCGCGCGCTGTCCATGGAAGCCCGGATGACGATCTGCAACATGTCGATCGAGGCCGGGGCCCGCGCCGGCATGGTGGCCCCGGACCGGACGACGTACGACTACATGCAGGGCCGTCCGCACGCCCCCGAGGGCGCTGACTGGGACGCAGCGATCGAGTATTGGAACACGCTGCGGACGGACGACGACGCCGTCTTCGACGCCCAGGTGGACCTCGACGCCGACACGCTGGAGCCCTTCGTGACGTGGGGGACCAACCCCGGCCAGGGCGTCTCCCTGTCGGACAAGGTGCCTTCGCCAGGGGACTTTGGCGACGAGAACGCCAAGGCCGCCGCGGAACGCGCGCTGCAGTACATGGGGCTGGAGGCCGGGACACCGATGAAGGACATCCGGGTGGACACCGTCTTCCTGGGTTCCTGCACCAACTCCCGGATGGAGGACCTCCGGGCCGCGGCGGACATCATCCGGGGGCGCACCAAGGACCCGAACATCCGCATGCTGGTGGTGCCCGGTTCCGCCCGAGTCCGGCTGGAAGCCGAGGCGGAGGGGCTGGACAAGGTGTTCAAGGACTTTGGCGCCGAGTGGCGGTTCGCAGGCTGCTCGATGTGCCTGGGCATGAACCCGGACCAGTTGGAAGTGGGGGAGCGCTGCGCGTCCACCTCGAACCGCAACTTCGAGGGACGGCAGGGCAAGGGCGGCCGCACCCACCTGGTCTCGCCCGTTGTGGCGGCGGCGACGGCGGTGCGCGGCACCTTGAGTTCGCCGTCAGACCTTGAACCCGAGCCCGTGTCCGCCGGACACCGCTCCAGCGCAGCCTAAGGAGAGACGATGGAAAAGTTCACCACCCACACCGGCGTCGGCGTCCCGCTGCGGCAGAGCAACGTCGACACGGACCAGATCATCCCCGCCGTCTACCTCAAGCGGATCACGCGGACCGGCTTCGAGGACGCCCTGTTCTCCGCCTGGCGCAAGGACCCGTCCTTCATCCTGAACCAGGAACCGTTCTCTGCCGGATCGGTGCTGGTGGCCGGGCCGGACTTCGGGACCGGGTCCTCGCGTGAGCACGCCGTGTGGGCGCTTAAGGACTACGGCTTCAAGGCGGTGCTGTCCTCCCGGTTCGCCGATATCTTCCGCGGCAACTCGGGCAAGCAGGGCCTGCTGGCCGCCGAGCTGTCGCAGGACGACATCGAACTGATCTGGAAGGTGCTGGAAAACGCTCCGGGCACCGAGGTCCGGGTTGATCTGGTCTCCAAGACGGTCGAGTGCGGCAACGTCGTGGCTCCGTTCGAGATCGACGACTACACCCGCTGGCGCCTCCTGGAAGGCCTGGACGACATCGGGCTGACCCTCCAGCACGAGGAAGACATCACCGCCTACGAGGCTACGCGGCCGGCATTCAAGCCCACCACGCTGCCCGCCAAGCTGGGCTGATTTTTTCGCGGGCAGCGGGTTGCCGCTTCCATCGCCGCCGGGCTTTTGCCCGGCGGCGACGTGGTTTAAAGGGGGCTCGCGGGTGACCCGCTAGGCCGGCAACCGGGCACGTTGCTTGAGGTGCCGCCTGTTACGGCGCCGGGGTTGCGCTCTGGAACGTGAGAGAACGATGTCGCCTAAGAGCGCCTCCGCATGCGACCTCCGCTGCCCTTCGCTGAGGGTTCCCGGCAGTGGCGGGGCGACAGAGAGATAGACGTGGCCGCTGGGCGTCGTCAGTTCGAGTGCATGACGGCCGTCGGGCGGTCTGGCGTCGGGTACTACCCTGTTGGCGGGCTCTGCTCTACCGACTGGTCGGGCGGTCCATCCTGGCGTTTCTTTGGTGTGGTTGCAGGCTTCGCAGAGTCCGGCGCCGTTGACTGCTGTGGTTTCTCCGCCGCGGTGCCAGGGAACGGTGTGGTCCAGGTGCCGGATGGGGGCGTCGCAGTAGGGGGTGCGGCAGGTGTTGTCGCGGGCCTCTATGAACCGGCGCAGCCCTGCTGGGAAGAGTCGGGCCCGCGAGTCCATGCCGATGAGTTCGCCGGTGCCGGGCGCGGTGTAGAGGCGCCGCACCCAGGTTGTGAGCTCTGAGTTGTCGCGTTTGCCGGCCACGAGTTTTCTGGCCCATCCGGCGGGGACCACGCCATAGCCGGCGAGCCTAGCGGGTTCGTTGTCCCCGTCGAGGAGGGTCCGGTCGGTCATGACGAGTTGAACCTCGATGCCGGTGATCCCGCCAGGGGTCCCGGTGACCTGCTCGACCAAAGTATCGGCCATCAATTGGCCGCGGGATCGGGTGTCTCCGGTGGCGCGGGCGGTGTCGGCGTGCCGGGTGAGGGCCGCGTAGGCGGCGACGCCGGCGGCTACGGGGAGCAGTGCGGTGAGGTAGCACATCGTGTCAGGGGCCGGGCGGAGACTGACACCGCGTTCGGTCTCGGCGTGCGCTACCCGTTGGGTGACGGAGCGTGGGTCGTGCCGGTAGGCGGCGGCTTTGGCGGCGGAGATGATGGTACGGTCTCCGGCTCCGTCGAAGGTGCCGGTGTCGGCTGCGAGTTCCTCGTCCACGGCGGTCCGGTCGGGGGCGTCCAGGCAGGCGGTTTCGCGGACGAGGAGCGTGGCGCGCCATTCGTTCAGGAGCCCGGTGTCGAGGGCGGCGAGGGTGTGCGGCATCTCCGTCACGAGTGCCCGTGCCAAACCCAGCAACCGTGAGCCTTTGGCCGGGGATTCCCGTCGCGCTAACGCGATCTCCGCTCCGACACCGGCGCCGAGCTGGTCCGGAGGCAAGCCAAGGGCGGCTTGTTCCCGCCGCCGGATCAGGTCCAACGCCACGGCCAGCCGTGCCTGCCTCGCCGAGATCGCGGACTTCCGGTCCTCGAGCGCGCGGAGCTCATCGACGATCGCCGCCGCGTCCCCCACCGTTGGGACCGCGCCGACTGAATCCTCGAAAAGCTTCCGATTGCCTTCCATGAACCCATTCAATCGGAGGGGTCTGACATTTAAGGATCGGGTCCGTGGGCGCATAAAAGAATGGGGTGCTGGGGTGCAGCCGACCGGGTGCCCTAGGAGCTCACGGGCCCCGATGACACGGCGCGGGCTGTTTCCCGGCCGAGGCCTCCGGCCCGTTCCTGCGGCTCAACTATGCCGGCCCCAACCCCGCGGCGTTCCCCCGCGCCGCCCGGCTGCTGGGTGAGGCGCTGGAGCGCAACGGCCGATAGTCAGCCAACTGCCCATCGGGCCGGGATGCGGCGCCGCCGAACCGTGCCGTATTTCAGATCGGTAACGCGACCTCCTACACTTAGCGGGAGCCTTTGTAAGGATTTGGGGGCGAGTAGTCGTGAGGAAACTGGTAAATGAGTAGTGTTCTGACAATCCGCGGAGGCGTCCCGCTGACCGGCCGCGTCACCGTCCGTGGGGCCAAGAATCTTGTCCCCAAAGCGATGGTGGCCGCCCTGCTGGGCAACGAGCCATCCGTGCTGCGCAACGTCCCTGAGATCAAGGACGTTGAGGTTGTCACCAGCCTGCTCCAGCTGCACGGCGTCACCGTGGACAAGGACCCGGTCACCGGGGACCTGACCCTGGACCCCACCAACGCCAAGACGGCCTCGCACACCGCCATCGACGCCCACGCCGGCGACTCGCGCATCCCGATCCTGCTCTGCGGGCCCCTGATCCACGCGATCGGCGAGGCCTTCATCCCGGACCTGGGCGGCTGCAAGATCGGCGACCGCCCGATCGACTACCACCTGAACGTGCTCCGCCAGTTCGGTGCCGTCGTCGAGAAGCGCCCGGGCGGCATCCACATCTCCGCCCCCAACGGCCTCAAGGGTGCCAAGATCGCCCTGCCCTACCCGTCCGTCGGCGCCACCGAGCAGGTCCTGCTCAGCGCAACCCGGGCCGAGGGGATCACCGAACTCTCCGGCGCGGCCACCGAGCCGGAAATCGTGGACCTGATCGCCGTGCTGCAGAAAATGGGCGCCATCATCAGCGTCCAGACGGACCGCACGATCCGGATCGAGGGTGTGCAGGACCTCGGCGGCTACAACCACCGCGCCCTCTCCGACCGCAACGAATCCGCTTCCTGGGCCTCCGCGGCCCTCGTCACCCGCGGCGACATCTTCGTCGAGGGGGCCACCCAGCGCGACATGATGACCTTCCTGAACACCTACCGCAAGGTGGGCGGCGGCATGGACATCGGCGACGACGGCATCCGCTTCTACCACCCGGGCGGCAAGCTCAGCCCGCTGGTCCTCGAGACCGACGTTCACCCCGGCTTCATGACCGACTGGCAGCAGCCGCTGATCGTCGCGCTCACCCAGGCCGAGGGCGTCTCGATCGTGCACGAGACCGTCTACGAGAACCGCTTCGGCTTCACCGACGCCCTGGTCCGCATGGGCGCCAACATCCAGGTGCACCGCGAATGCCTGGGCAGTGTGCCGTGCCGCTTCGGCCAGCGCAACTTCCTGCACTCCGCCGTCATCTCCGGTCCCACGCAACTCAAGGGCACCGACATCGACGTTCCCGACCTGCGCGGCGGCTTCAGCCACCTGATCGCGGCACTGGCCGCCACCGGCACCTCCCGCGTCACCGGCATCGACATCATCAACCGCGGCTACGAGCGCTTCACCGAAAAGCTCGCCGGCCTGGGCGCCGATTTCGATATCACCTCGGCCGGGTAGCGGACCCAATGAAAGAAACGGCCAAGAGCCAGACCACCTTCGTGATCGTCGCCGGGATCGTCCGGCCGATCATGAACCTGCTGATGCGCAAGAAGTGGGAAGGCCTGGAGAAGCTGCCCGCCGGCGGCTTCATCGCGGCGCCCAACCACTGCACCGAGATCGATCCGCTGGTGATCGGCCACATGCTCTACAACCAGAAGCGCATGCCGCACTTCCTGGCCAAGGGCAGCCTGTTCAAGGTTCCGGTGGTGGGCGCGGTGCTCCGCAACACCAAGCAGATCCCGGTGGAACGCTCGACGGCGGGCGCCAACCAGTCCCTCCAGGTGGCCCGGGAAGTGGTCAGCGAGGGCGGCGCCATCATCATCTACCCCGAGGGCACGCTCACCCGTGACCCCGAGCTGTGGCCGATGAAGGGACACACCGGGGCTGCCCGGATGGCCCTCGAGAGCGGCATTCCCGTGGTGCCCCTGGCCCACTGGGGCGCCCACGAGGTGTTTCCCCGCTACGCCAAGCGGTTCCACGTCTTCCCGCGTAAGACGTCCCGCGTCCTGGTCGGCGATCCCGTGGACCTCAGCGCGTTCGAGGGCCGGCCGCTGGACCGCGCCACCCTGAACGAGGCGACCGAGGTCATCATGGACGCCATCACGGAACTCCTGGCCACCCTGCGCGGCGGCCAGCCGCCCCTGGTCCGCTGGGACCCCTCGGCGCACAACCAGAGCACCCACGGCCGCTTCGTCGAACGCGGCGGCATCGGCCCCTCCACATCGGGCCCGTCGACTACCGCGAACGACGGCGGCGTCCCTGGAACTGCTGGCGGCGTCGCGGGAACAGCTGACGACGGCGGCACCGCGTGACGGCGGAGCACGCGCGCAGCTGGGAAGGTTCGGCCCGGGGGTCGCCGTCCTCGGCGCCGGCTCCTGGGGGACCACCTTCGCCAAGGTCGTCGCCGACGCGGCCACGGCCTCGGGCGTAGACCGGACCATCCGGATCTGGGGCCGCCGGGCCGACGTCGTCAACCAGATCAACGCCGACCACCGCAACGAGCAGTACCTCAAGGGCATCCTGCTGCCGGAGAGCATCACCGCCTCCACCGACGTCGCCGAGGTCCTGGACGGCGCGGACCTGGTGATCCTGGCCGTTCCGGCGCAGACCCTGCGCCCGCAGCTGCGCGACTGGAAGCCCCTGATCGGGCCCGACGCGCTGGTGGTCTCCCTGATGAAGGGGCTGGAGCTGCACACCGATTCCCGGATGAGCGAGGTTATCCGCGAGGAGCTCGACCTGCCCGCCGGCCGCGTCGCCGTTGTCTCCGGCCCCAACCTGGCGATGGAAATCGCCCGGGAGGAACCCACCGCGTCCGTCGTCGCCTGCACCGAAGCCGCCCCGGCCGGGTGGATGGCGCGCAGCTGCACCGCCCCCTACTTCCGGCCCTACACCACCTCGGACGTGGTCGGCGTCGAAATCGGCGGCATCGTCAAGAACATCATCGCGCTGGCCGTCGGCATCTGCGAGGGCAGGCAGATGGGCGACAACACCAAAGCCTCCGTCATTACCCGCGGCCTCGCCGAGACCTCCCGCCTGACCCTGGCCTTGGGCGGGGAGGCCCGTACCATGGCCGGGCTCGCCGGGCTGGGCGACCTGGTGGCCACCTGCTCCTCGGCCCTGTCCCGCAACCACACCGCCGGCAGGTTGCTGGGCACCGGGCTCACCCTGGACCAGGTCACCGCCGAGATGACGCAGACCGCCGAGGGCATCAAGTCCGCCCAGGCCGTCCACGAGCTCGCCGGAAAACTGGGCGTCGAGATGCCCATCACCGCCGCCGTCGTCGCCGTGCTGGCCGGAAAACTCCACGTTGACCAACTGGGACCGCTGCTGCTGTCCCGGGACCTGAAACCCGAAGGCGATTACTGACAGTGCCGGAAAACACCCCGACCCCTGAAGCCCAGACCTCAGACGCCCAGACCGGTGCCGCGCGGCCCCGCGTGGCCGTCCTCTTCGGCGGCCGCTCCAGCGAACACGCCGTCAGCTGCGTCACCGCCGCCGGCGTCCTGGGCGCGATCGACAAGGCCAAGTACGAGGTCATCCCGATCGGCATCGCCAAGACCGGCCAGTGGGTCCTGGCCTCCGGGGACACCCGGGACTGGTCCCTCTCCGCGTCCTCCCTCCCGGAGGTGGCGCCCTCGGAGCAGACCGTGACGCTGGCCGAGATCGGTGGCGAGCACCAGCTGATCGTGGCCGCCCCGAACCAGGTTCCGCAGGAACTCGGCTCCGTGGACGTGGTCTTCCCGCTGCTGCACGGCCCGTTCGGCGAGGACGGCACCATCCAGGGGCTGCTGGAGCTCTCGGACACCCGCTACGTGGGAGCCGGGGTCCTGGCCTCCGCCGTCGGCATGGACAAGCACTACATGAAGGTGGTCTTCGAGTCCGCCGGCCTGCGCGTGGGGCCCTACATCACGGTCACGGACCGGCAATGGCTGACCGACCCGGAGAGCGTCCGCAAGCGCGTCGACGCCCTCGGTTTCCCGGTCTTCGTCAAGCCCGCCCGCGCGGGTTCCTCGATGGGAATCTCCAAGGTTGACTCCCTGGACGGCCTGGACGCCGCGATCGAAACCGCCCGCGAGCACGACCCCAAGCTGGTGATCGAGGCCGGCATCCTGGGCCGCGAGATCGAGTGCGCCGTGCTCGAAGGCCGGGGAACGGATGCCCCGCGCACCTCCATGCCGGGTGAGATCTCGGTGGCCGGTGGCGGGCACGACTTCTACGACTTCAACGCCAAGTACGTCGAGGACGACGCCGCGTCGCTGAGTTGCCCGGCGGACCTGCCGGAAGAGGACATCGCCCGGGTGCGCGAGCTCGCCGCCGTGGCGTTCGACGCCGTCGGCGCCGAGGGCCTGAGCCGGGTGGACTTCTTCTACACCCCCGAAGGCGAACTGATCATCAACGAGATCAACACCATGCCCGGCTTCACGCCCAAGAGCATGTACCCGCAGATGTGGAAGGCCTCCGGGCTGGATTACGCGGAGCTGATCGACGAGCTCATCTACCTGGCCCTGCACCGCAAGACCGGCCTGCGCTAAGCCCCACCGGTAACGCCTGCCCGCCGCGCTACTTGCCGGTGGGCAGGTTCTGCAGGTCCTGCTGGCCGACGCAGTTGCGGGTGGACTTCACCTTGCCCGCGGCGTTCGCCAGTTCCGCGAGGACCGTGGCGGAGCTGATCTTGTTCGGATCCATCAGGATTTCCGTGGCGGGTTCGCGGCCGAACGTGGTCAGCGTCCACACGGGATCGCCCTCCTTGATGACCCAGTCCACACCGTTGACGGTCACGCAGCGGTCCGTGGTGGGGCCGGGGACGTTCACGCCGCAGCGCAGCACCAGCAGGGACGGATCCCCCCACGCTGCGGTGCCCTGGCTGTTGGTCTTGCGCAGCTTCGCGTCGCCGATCGAATCCGGCAACGCCACCATCATGGGCGCGCACGCCGGGTTGGCCGCATCCTTGGCGGGGGCGACGTCGACGGCGGGGGAGCAGGCGCTCAAGGCCAGCCCGGCAGCGGCGACGGTGGCCAGGAAGCGGAGGGGGCGACGGGATCCGGTCTGGCGGTGCTGCTGCATTCATCCAGCCTATCCCGGCCTGAGCGGGCGCCCGGACCGTCACTGTCGGACCCGGACGGTAGCGTAGGAACGTGCCTGACATCGTGAACACCACCCCGCTGACCGTGGCCGACCTCTCCGAGTCCCAGCTGCTGCAGCGGATCTTTCCGCGCCTGAACGCCGGCGACGGCAACGTCCTGCTGCTCGGTCCAGGGGACGACGCCGCGATCGTCGCCGCCCCGGACGGCCGCACCGTGATCAGCATCGACACCCAGGTGGCGGACCAGGACTTCCGGCTGCAGTGGAACAACGGCTACCGGACCACCGGCTACGACGTCGGCTGGAAGGCCGCCGCCCAGAACCTCAGCGACATCAACGCCATGGGCGCCCGCGCCACCTCCCTGGTGGTCAGCCTGACCATGCCCCCGGAAACCACCGTGGGCTGGGTGGAGGACTTCGCGGACGGCATCAGCGCCGGCATCAGCGGGCTCGGCGCCGGCGGCTGCGCCGTCGCCGGCGGGGACCTGGGCCGCGGCCGCGAACTCTCCGTCTCCGTCGCTATCCTCGGCAGCCTCGACGGCCGTGCCCCCGTGCTGCGCTCCGGCGCCCGGCCCGGGGACACGCTCGCCCTCGCCGGCACCGTCGGGCACGCCGCCGCCGGTCTCGCCCTGCTCGAATCGGAGGTCCCCGTGGACCGCCTGACCCGGGAACAGCGCGCCCTGCTGGACACCCAGTGCCGGCCCCGGCCCCCGCTGGCCGCCGGACCCTCCGCCCGCGACGCCGGGGCCACCGCCTTGATGGACATTTCCGACGGCCTGGTCCGGGACGGCGGCAGGATGGGCGACGCCAGCGGCTCCGTCCTCGACCTGGACCCCGCCGCGCTGAAACAACTTGCCGCCCCGCTCCAGGACGCCGCCGCGCTGCTGGGAACAAATCCGCTGGACTGGGTGCTGGGCGGCGGGGAGGACCACGGGCTGCTGGCGGCCTTTCCCGCCGACGTTCAGCTGCCTCCCGGTTTCACTGCGATAGGCTCGGTAAAGGCCCGGGCAACGAACACCAGCCCGGCCGTGACCATAGCGGGCAAGCCCGCTGACACTGTGGGATGGGATCACTTTGCAGACTAAGATTGCCGCCAACGCGCAAGCGATGAAGCGGTGGTTGGGCAAGGCAGAAACGACGCTCGGAAACCACAGCGACCGCCTGAACGCCATCAACATCTTCCCGGTGGCCGACGGCGACACCGGCACCAACCTCTACCTCACCGTCCGGGCCGCCGCCCGCCGCTGCAGGACGTCGCCACGGACACCTCCGCCCTCCCACAGCTGCCCGCCAGCGGCCAGCCGTTCGCCGTGCCCGCCCCGGACCCGGCCCAGCACGACGTCGGGGCGCTCCTGGCCCGCGCCGGCCAGGCCGCCATCGAGCAGGCCCGCGGCAACTCCGGCACCCTGTTCGCCGTCTTCCTCTGCGCCGTCGCCGAGCCGCTGGCCGGCCACCCCCGGATGAGCTCCCCGCTGCTGGCCGCCGCCCTGAACCGCGCCCAGCTCCGGGCCTGGTCCGCGCTGAGCGACCCCGTCCCCGGAACCATGCTCTCGGTCATGGAGGCAGCCGCCCGTGCCGTGGCCGCCGTCGACGCCGAACACGGCGGAGACGACAGCAACCACACCCTGGGCCTGGCCTTGGATGCGGCCGTCGAGGCCGCTCTGGGCGCCGTCGTCCGCACCGAGGACCAACTCGAGGCACTGCACGCCGCCAAAGTGGTGGACGCCGGCGGCGTCGGCATGCTGCTGGTCCTCGACTGCCTCCGCTCGGCCGTGCTGGGGGAGGAGCTCCAGGAGGCCCTGCTGGACGGACTGCACGGCTACGACGTGCAGGACCCCCACATCCACGCCGACATGCCGCGGGACGAGGGCGTGGAGGTCATGTGCACCATCTCGCTCTCGCCGCTGGACGCGGCCACCATGCGGCAGCGGCTGGACGAGATCGGCGAGTCGGTGATCATGAGCCAGGTGGGCAAGGACGCCGACGCCGAGGGGGCCTACCGCTGGCGCGTCCACGTCCACGTCCCCGACGCCGCCCCCGCCGTCGCGCTCATCCGTTCCCTCGGCGAGCCCACCGAGACCAGCATCAGCGACCTCGCCGTCCCGCGCGACCCCGCGGAGGCGGCCGTCCCCGGCGCCGCCGGCAGCACGGACCCCGACGGACATGTCCGCTGAGCTGAACCTCGCCCTGGACCGCCGGATCGGGAAGCGGTCCGCCGCCGTCATCGAGAAGCACCTCGGCATCACCACCGTCGGCGGCCTGCTGAACTACTTCCCGCGCCGCTACGTCACCCGCGGCGAACTGACCCCATCAGCGAGGTCCCGCTCGATGAAGAAGTCACGCTCATCGCCCGGGTGCTCTCCAACAGCACCCGGCAGATGCGCGCCCGCCGCGGCTCCATCACCGACGTCGTGATCTCCGACGACGCCGGCTCGGGGAGCGCGAACGGCGCCGCACCGCGAACCGGAACCGGAACTGGAATCGCGCAGCCGGGCACGCTCAAGGTCAGCTTCTTCAACGGCTTCCGGGCCCGGGCGGAACTGCAGCCGAGTGTCCGCGCGCTTTTCTCCGGCAAGATCACCCGCTACGGCGGGAGCCTGGGCCTGACCAACCCCGACTTCCAGCTCCTGGACGAGGACCCGGACGTGCCGGGCATGGACCCGGAGAAGCTCGCCGCCATGCCCATCCCGGTGTACCCGGCCACGGCCAAGCTGACCAGCTGGTCCATCCAGAAGGTCATCGCCACGCTGCTGGAGACCGCTGACCTGGCCGAGCTGCCGGACCCGCTGCCCGCCGGGATCTCCGCCCGGGAAAAGTTCATGCCGGTCGCCGAGGCCTACCGGCTGATCCACGCCCCGGAAGTCCACGCCGACTGGCGCCGCGCCCGGGACCGCTTCCGCTACCAGGAGGCCCTGGTCCTGCAGTCCGCCCTCGCCCGGCGCCGCTCCCAGCTGGCCGCCGAGGAAGCCACAGCCCGCCGCCCCGTGGCCGAGGGGCTGCTGACCGCCTTCGACCGGCAGCTGCCGTTCACCCTGACCGCCGGCCAGGCCGCCGTCGGGAAGACCCTCGCCGCGGAACTGGCCGGGGACTCGCCGATGAACCGGCTGCTGCAGGGCGAGGTGGGCTCCGGCAAGACGATCGTTGCCCTGCGCGCCATGCTGCAGGTGGTCGACGCCGGCGGGCAGGCCGCGCTGCTGGCCCCCACCGAGGTCCTCGCCGCCCAGCACTTCGAGTCGATCCGGCGGACCCTGGGCCCGCTCTCACGCGACGGGCTGCTCGGCGGCTTCGGCCCCGACTCGGTGCAGGTGACGCTGTTGACCGGCTCCATGCCCACCGCCGCCCGCCGGCAGGCGATGCTGGACGCCGCCTCCGGTACCGCCGGCATCGTGATTGGCACCCACGCGCTGCTGAGCGAGAACGTCTCCTTCTACGACCTCGGCCTGATCGTGGTGGACGAACAGCACCGCTTCGGCGTCGAACAACGCGACGTGCTCCGCTCCAAGGCCAGCAAACCGCCGCACCTGCTGGTCATGACCGCCACGCCCATCCCGCGCACCGTCGCCATGACCGTGTTCGGCGACCTCGAGACCTCGGTGCTGGATGAGCTGCCGGCCGGCCGCGCCCCGATCTCCACCCACGTGGTGGGACTGGCCGAACACCCGGCCTGGGCGCAGCGGATCTGGTCCCGGTCCCGCGAGGAGATCGACGCCGGGCACCAGGTCTACGTCGTCTGCCCCAAGATCGGCGATGACGACGACGGCGACTTCAGCCCCGGCGAGGCCGAACCCACCGACGCCGACCTGGCCGGCGGCGGCGCCCGGGAGCTCGCGTCCGTCACCGGCGTTGTCGAACTGCTGCAGGACGAACCGGCCCTCGCCGGGGTGCCGGTGGCGCCGCTGCACGGGCGGCAGGACCCGGTGCTGAAGTCGGACACGATGGCCTCGTTCACCGCCAACCGGACCAAGCTGCTGGTCTCCACCACCGTGATCGAGGTGGGCGTGGACGTGCACAACGCCACACTCATGGTGATCCTGGACGCGGACCGCTTCGGCATCTCCCAGCTGCACCAGCTCCGTGGCCGGGTGGGCCGCGGCGGCCTGCCCGGGACCTGCCTGCTGGTGACCACCCTGGGGCCGGGGCACCCCAGCCGTCGACGCCTCGAGGCCGTGGCCTCCACCACCGACGGGTTCGAACTCTCCCAGGAGGACCTCAAGCTCCGCCGCGAGGGTGACATCCTCGGCGCCTCCCAGTCCGGCGGCCGGTCCACCCTGAAGCTGCTGCGGGTCCTTGAGCACGAGGACGTCATTGCCCGGGCACGGCATGACGCGCAGGCGATCATCGGCGGGGACCCCGGGCTGACCCGCCACGCAGCGCTGGCCGCCGCCATTGACGATTATTTGAACCCCGAGAAGGAGGCGTTCCTTGAACGCGGTTAGTACTGAGGAGCACCGCCCGTGAGCCGGATCATCGCCGGCGCGGCCGGCGGCACCACCCTGGCCGGGGTTCCGGGCTCCTTGACCCGGCCCACCACGGACCGGGTCAAGGAGGCACTGTTCTCCCGGCTGGACGCGTTCGAGGTGATTTCGGACGCCCGCGTGCTGGACCTCTACGCCGGCTCGGGCTCCCTCGGGGTCGAAAGCGCCAGCCGCGGGGCCGCCAACGTGGACCTGGTGGAGTTCGCTGCCAAGGCCTCCGAGGTCTGCCAGCGCAACGCGGACCTGATCAACACCGTGCTGCGGCGCAAGGTGGTCTCGGTGCACCGCTCCAAGGTCGAATCGTTCCTGGAACGGGCGGGGGAGGGAACCCGCTGGGACCTGGTGTTCCTGGACCCGCCCTACCCGCTGGAAGAGGACGCCCTGGCCGCCGTACTGGCCAAGCTCCTGCCGCACCTGGCCGAGGGCGCCGTCGTCGTGGTCGAACGTTCAGCCCGCACGCCGGAACCGTCCTGGCCCGAGGGGCTGGAACGGTTCGCGGACAAGAAATACGGCGAGACCAGGCTCTGGTTCGCCGAGCCCGGCGTGCCGGCGGAGGAGACCGCCGGCGACGCCGGGGAGTAGCCGCTACTTCAGGATGGTGCCGGAGACGTCCGGCTCCGAGGGAACGATCTTGTACTTGGCCATCAGCGCGCCGAGCTTGGTCAGCGTCGGCTCGTCCACGGCGCCGTCGAACTTCTCCAGGCGCAGGGTCTTGGCGACGTTCTCCGGCATCTTCATGAACGCGGGCAGCAGCGCCCGGACCTTGTCGGGGTTGCTCTGTGCCGCGCTGAGCGTCTCCGTCATGGCGTCCTTGAAGTCCTTGACCACCTCGGGGTTCTGCTGCGCGTAGTTGCCGCTGGTGAACGTCACCATGGTGGGGAGCCCGGGCAGCGCGGCCTGGTTGTTGTAGGTGACCAGCTTGTTGCCGTCCGCCAGCAGCTTGGACAGGAACGGCTCCGGGACCCAGACGGCGTCCACGTTGCCCTGCGCCAGCTGCGCGCCCATGTCCTGGAACGGCAGTTCGAGGAACTGCACCGCGTTCGGATCGCCGCCCTGCTGGGAGACGACCTCCTTGATGGTCAGGTCGCCCTGGGCGTTGATGGTGTTGACGGCGACCTTCTTCCCGGCGAGGTCCTTGGCGGAGGTGATGCCCGAATTGGCCTTCGCGACCACGCCGTTGATGTCCTCGCCGGTGGCCAGGGAGTTGGAGTATCCGGTGACGATCTTCATGTCCAGGCCCTTGTTCTTGGCCAGGAGCACGGACAGCGGGTTGCCGACGGAGAAGTTCATGGTGCCGGTGGACACGGCGGGAAGCATGGCCGCGCCGCCCTGCCCGCTCTGCAGCTCGACCTTGAGCTTGTGCTTGGCGAAGATGCCCTCGTCGATGCCCATCTGAACTGCGGCGGACGGGGCGATCGAAATCACGCCGACGCTGATGCTGCGGAGACCGTCCGCCCCTGCGGCCGGCGCCGCAGAGCCGGTGCCGGACGGGGATCCTCCGCCGCAGGCCGTCAGGAGCACCGCGGCGGCAACGCCGACGGCGGCAAAGGTCAGTCTCTTCATAACAGTCCACTTCCTTGGGGTAAGTTATCCGGCCTTCGGGGCCCGGGCGGCCGCGAACGGCGTTTCCGGCAGGCCCCGGATTACATAAATGACAACTCATATAATTGACAAAGTCAATCATTATTTTTTCAACGATCCTTGTGCGCGCCGCCCGCCGTCCCCGGCAGGGACCACGGGTAATGTTGCTGCTGTCATGCGCCCCGCGCACCCGCCGAGAACTGCGAGGATTTGTGGCCGCAACACTCACGCCGGACCCGGAACAGGGGAAGGCTCCGCCGCCGTTCCGGACCGCCTGCTGGCCAGCGACCTGGCCGGCGAGATCGAGTTCCTGGCCGCCCGCGCCCGCTCGGTGGGCATCGGCCACGCCAACGCGCTGCTGGCGCCGCTGGAGTTGAAGGTGCGCTCCTACTCGGTGTTGGCCCTGGCCTGCAGCGACACCGACCCCTCACAGCGGGAGCTCTCCGGCTTCCTGCGCCTGGACCCCAGCCAGATCGTCTCGCTAGTGGATGCACTGGAGGCCCGGGGCCTGGTGGAACGCGCTGCCGACCCCCGCGACCGGCGCTCCAAGGTCATCCGGGCCACCGCCGCCGGCAGGGACCTGTTCGCCCGGGCCGCAGCGGCGGTCCGGGACGCCGAGGACACGTCCCTGGCCGCCCTCAGCGGCACCGAGCGGGACCAGCTGAGGGAGCTGCTGCGGAAGATCGCCTTCGGCTGAGTTTCCGAAAAGTACTACGGTCCCGGGCCCCTAGGCCTCCGCGATCGCGTCGAGCTCGACGCCGGTGAGCACCCTCGCCGGGTGCGGCCCGCGGGCTGTGAGCGCGGCCGTCCACGGCGCCGGCCAGGGGCCCTGCGTGCCGGCGAGGATAATGTTGCCGGGGTAGCGGCCGGAGAACAGGCCGGACTCGGCGAACGCGGCGACGTCCGCCATGGCCCGGCGCAGCGCGGCCACCTGGCTGCGGACCAGGGTCAGGCCCGGCTCATCTCCGACGTTGACCACCAGCACCCCGCGCGGGGTGAGCCGGGCGGCCGCCTCACGGTAGAAGTCCGTGCAGGCGATATGGGCGGGCGCCTCGGGACCGGAGAAGATGTCCAGGATCACGACGTCGAAGCGCAGCTCCGGCGGGACGGTCCCCAGGGACTCCCGGGCGTCGCCGATGACCGTGTGCAGCTCCGTGCCCTCCGGCATCGGCAGCCGCTCCAGCACGAAGTCCAGCAGCTCACGTTCGAGCTCCACTGCGTACTGCACCGAGCCGGGCCGGGTCGCCTGGATGTAACGGGCCAGGGTGAGGGCACCGGCGCCCAGGTGCAGCGCAGTGACGGGCTCGCCCCACGGCGCGGCGAGGTCCACGATGTGCCCGATCCGCCGCAGGTACTCGTAGAAGATGTCGTCCGGTTCGGCCAGGTTGACGTGCGACTGTTCGGCGCCGCCAATGCTGAGGATGTAGCCGCCGTCGGTGAACTCGTCCCGTTCGATCGCGGCGTGCTGGCCGGTGGTGCGCAGGAACCGCGAGCCCTCCGGGGAGGTAGCGCTCACAGCCGGTCCCGGAGAGTCGCCAGGCGCTCCGCGGCCTCGGCAAGCACCGACGTCCGCTTGCAGAACGCGAAGCGGAGCAGGCTGCGGGTCCGTTCGGCGCCCTCGGCGTGGCAGAACACCGGGACCGGGATCGCGGCGACGCCCACCAGCCCAGGCAGCCGCCGCGCCAGGTCCAGGGCGTCCGTGATGCCCAGCGGCGCGGTGTCCACGTTGACGAAATAGGTGCCCTGCGGGGTGAAGACATCGAAGCCGGCGGCCCGCAACCCCTCGCTGAGAATGTCCCGCTTCAGCCGCAGGGTGTCCGCGATGCCGGCGTAGAACTCGTCCGGCAGGCCGAGCCCCAGGGCGATCGCGCTCTGGAACGGGGTGCCGGAACTGTAGCTGAGGAACTGCTTGACCGTGCGCACGGCCGAGATCAGCTGCTCCGGGCCGGAGATCCAGCCGATCTTCCACCCGGTAACGGAGAAGGTTTTGCCGGCAGAGGAAATGGTCAGGGTGCGGTCCGCGGCGCCGGGCAGCCCGGCTATGGGAAGGTGCGCGGGGCCGAAGGTGAGGTGTTCGTAGACCTCGTCGGTGACGATCACGGCGTCGTGCCGGCGCGCGAGGGCGACCACGCGCTCCAGCACCTCCCGGGGGAAGACTGCCCCGGTGGGGTTGTGCGGGTTGTTCACCAGCACCACCTTGGTCCGGTCGCTGAAGGCGGCCTCCAGTGCGTCGAGGTCCGGCATGAAATCCGGGGCCAGCAGCGGCGCGGTGACGTGCGTGGCGCCTGCGAGGCCGATGATCGCGCCGTAGGAGTCGTAGAACGGTTCGAAGGTGAGGACCTCATCGCCCGGGCCCACCAGGGCCAGCAGCGCGGCGGCGATCGCCTCCGTGGCGCCCGTAGTGACGAGCACCTCGGTCTGCGGGTCCGGGGTTAGGCCGTAGAAGCGTTCCTGGTGCAGCGAGATGGCTTCGCGGAGCTCGATGATCCCCTTGCCCGGGGCGTACTGGTTGGCGCCGGCGGCGATGGCAGCCTGCGCGGCGTCCTTGATCTCGGCCGGGCCGTCCTCATCCGGGAAGCCCTGGCCCAGGTTGATGGCGCCGGTGGAGAGCGCCAGGGTGGTCATTTCCTCGAAGATGGTGACGCCCAGGGTCCCGTCGGCGCCGAGCAGGTTCGCTCCGGTGGCCGTCCGCTGCCAGGGTGCCGGATTCGGGACCTGCGTCACGGCGTGCCCGCCGTCGTGTCCGGCGACTGGTTGGGCGCCGTGCCGGAGGGAGCGCCGGCTCGGCCGGTGAACTTGTCCATGGTGGTGTAGATGCCGAAGATCCTGCCGCCCACGAAGTCCCAGGCGCGCACCGGCAGCAGCCCGCGCAGCACCTTGCCCAGCTGGGCCGTGGCCGGGGCGATCAGCTGCGGCCGGCCCTCCTGCATGGCATTCCAGGCGCGGTTGATGGCGTCCTCGGGGGTCATCAGGGGAGTGAACAGCGGCCCGCGGGCGCCGGCGAACATGCCGGTGGAGATGTAGCTGGGGCAGAACGTGGTGACCTTGAGGTGGTCGAAGCCCTGCTGCTCGAGTTCGAGCCGCAGCGAGTCGCTCCAGCCGATCACCGCCCACTTGGAGGCCGCATAGACGCTCATCCGCGGGTTGGAGACGGTCCCGGCCGCGGAGGCGATGTTCAGGATGCGGCGCGGACGGCCGGCGTCGGACATCATCGCCGGCAGGAACGCGTGGGCGACGTACATCGGGGCGAGGGCGTTGATGTCCATGGTCAGGGCAATGTCCCGCGCCGGGTCGTGCTCCCAGAACAGGGCGCCGCGGACAATCCCGGCATTGTTGACCAGCAGGGTCAGGGGCCCTTCCGCGGCGGCCTCGGCGGCGGCGTCGGCGATCGCCTCCCGGCTGGCCAGGTCCACCTGGCGGACGACGGCGCGCGCACCCAGGGCCGTGACCTCCGCGGCGGTCGAGGCCAGGCCCGCGGCGTCGACGTCCCAGAGGATGACGACGGCGGCACCCTCCCGGGCTGCGCGCAGGGCGTACAGCCGGCCCATGCCCATCGCGGCACCGGTCACCAGGACGGTCCCTCCCGAAACGCTGAACGGCGCGGACACGGGCGCGGCAGAAGAACTCTTCGATGCTGACATGCCGCCATGCTATCCCGCCCCGCAAGCCCCATGCGGTAGGTTCGGAGGATGAGACGCGCGGTGTGCCCAGGCTCCTTCGACCCCATCCACAACGGCCACCTGGAGGTCATTGCGCGGGCCGCGAGCCTGTTCGACGAGGTCATCGTCGCCGTCTCCACCAACTACGCCAAGAAGTACCGCTTCACCCTCGAGGAACGGATCGGCATGGCCCGCGAGACGCTGGCTTCGCTGCGCGGAATCGTGGTCGAGCCCGTGGGGGAGGGGCTGCTGGCCGAGTACTGCCGCCGGCGGGGTGCCTCCGCGATCGTCAAGGGGTTGCGCTCCTCCTCCGACTTCGACTACGAGCTGCCCATGGCCACCATGAACCGCCAGCTCACCGGCGTCGAGACGGTCTTCCTTCCCGCCGAGGGGCACTACCTGCACCTGTCTTCCACCCTGATCAAGGAAGTCCACACCCTTGGCGGCGACGTGTCGGAGTTCGTGCCGAAGTCGGTTCTGCGGCGCCTGGGGTCCGGCGGGGCGGTTTGAGTCCGCTCGAAGAATCAGGCTAAGATAGTACGTCGGTCATATGTTCTACAGGAGTTCTCATTAAGCGAGATGCAAGTTCGCCCCTGGCGTTCGACGTCAAGGACCTCGGACGCAGTCCGGGAAGCATGCGGACACTGAAAGAACATGTACCCGCGCCGAGTGATCTCGGCGTGGCGCTCATTGGTGTGCAGGAAGGCTCGGATGTCGAGCTGGATCTGCGCCTGGAGGCCGTACACGAAGGAATTCTGGTATCGGGCACCGCGTTCGTCGAAGTAACCGGCGAATGCGGTCGATGCCTGGATCCCCTTGCGTATGACCAAGAGGTCAATGTGCAAGAACTTTTCTTCTACGAGGGTGCTGAATTCTCGGACGGAGAAGACGAAGAAGAGCAACGTCGAGTCGAGCACGATCTAATCGATCTTGAACCGGTGTTGCGGGACGCAGTTGTCACCATGCTGCCGTTCCAGCCGGTGTGCCGGGAAGACTGCCAGGGCCTCTGCTCCGAATGCGGAGTTCGCCTGGAAGACGAGCCGGGGCACCACCACGAGGTCCTGGATCCTCGCTGGGCTGCCCTAGCCGACCTGGCTAAGCCTGACCGGCAAAACTGATTTGTAAGTGTTGGACTAGAGAGAAATGAGTTAGCCGTGGCTGTTCCCAAGCGGAAAATGTCTCGCTCGAATACCCGCGCCCGCCGCTCCCAGTGGAAGGCAACCGCCCCCCACCTGGTGAAGACCGTGGAAAACGGCCAGGTTGTTTACAGCCTGCCGCACCAGGCAAAGGTCGTTACCGACTCGGCTGGCACCGCGCTGTTCCTTGAGTACAAGGGCCGCAAGGTCGCAGACGTCTAATCCGCCAACAGGCTGACTAAGATGTCTTCAACTGAAGAGCTTCTGAAGCGTCTCGGTGTCTCTATTGACGCCGGGACGCTTCGTCTTGCTCTGACCCATCGTTCCTACGCCTACGAAAACGGCGGCATCCCCACCAACGAGCGGCTCGAATTCCTGGGCGACTCGATCCTGGGGTTCTCGGTCACGGACGCGCTCTACCGTGACAACCCGGACCTTCCCGAAGGTGACCTGGCCAAGCGGCGCTCCGCCGTCGTCAGCACCCGGGCGCTGGCCGGCATCGGCCGCAGCATCAACCTGGGCGACTACATCTACCTGGGCCAGGGCGAGAAGCTCACCCAGGGCAAGAACAAGGCCTCCATCCTCGCGGACACCATGGAGGCGCTGATCGGCGCCACGTACCTCTCCAACGACCTGGAGACGGCCCGGCAGCTGGTTATGCGCCTGGTGGGTCCGCTGCTTTCGGACGCCGCCGCCCTGGGCGCCGGCACCGACTGGAAGACCAGCATCCAGGAGCTCGCCGCCAGCCGGCAGCTCGGCACCATCAACTACGCGGTGGAGGGCTCGGGCCCGGACCATGCCCGGACCTTCGAGGCCGTACTGCGCATCGGCGGCACCGACTACGGCTCCGGTACCGGGAACTCCAAGAAGGAAGCGGAACAGGAAGCTGCCGCCGACGCCTGGCGCCGGCTGTCCGCCCCCGCTGAGTCCGACGGCGACGCCGCTGACCGTGAGGGCCGCCGGGATTCCGCCGCCGCCCCGGCCGGCAGCTAGGAACGCCCTTGCCCGAGTTGCCCGAGGTTGAGGTGGTCCGGCGCGGCCTGGTGAGCTGGGTCCGCGGCCGGACCATCACCGGCGTCGAGGTGCTGGACCCGCGGTCCCTGCGCCGGCACGCCCTCGGCCCCGCTGACTTCATCGGCAACCTGCAGGGCGCCCGCGTGCTGGACGTGGTCCGCCGCGGCAAATTCCTCTGGCTGCCTCTCGCGGACGCGTCCGCGGAGGCGTCAGGCGGTGCGGGTGCCTCTGGAAGTGCCGCTGCGGCCGACGGAGCCGCGAACGTCGCCCTGATGGCGCACCTGGGCATGTCCGGGCAGCTCCTGATGCAGGACGCCGAGGTTCCGGACGAGAAGCACCTGAAGATCCGGCTGCGGCTCAGCCCGGCCGCGGGCATGCCGGAGCAGCTCAGGTTCGTGGACCAGCGGATCTTCGGCGGACTGTTCCTGACCTCGCTGATCCCCACCGCGGACGGCGGCCCGGGCGGCCTGGCCGAGACCCCGCTGCCGCTGATCGCCGAGGAAGCCTCGCACATCGCCCGCGATCCGCTGGACCCGCACTTTTCCTTCGACCTGTTCTACCGCCGCCTTCGGGCGCGCCGGACGGGCCTGAAGCGCGCCCTGCTGGACCAGGGCCTGGTCTCCGGTATCGGGAACATCTACGCGGACGAGGCCCTCTGGCTGGCCAAGCTGCACTACGCCCGCGCCACCGACCGGATGCGCCGCGCCGACGCCGAACGCGTCCTCGACGCGGCCCGGCAGGTCATGACCGATGCCCTGGCCGCCGGCGGCACCAGCTTCGATTCCCTCTATGTGAACGTCAACGGCTCCTCCGGCTACTTCGAACGGTCCCTGAACGCCTACGGCCGGGAGGGCCAGGAGTGCCGGCGCTGCGCCGCGAACGGGATCGTCAGCCTGATCAAGCGTGAGCAGTTCATGAACCGCTCGGCGCACACCTGTCCGGTGTGCCAGCCGCGTCCCCGGAACGGCCGCTGGTAGCACCGTAGTGCGCCGCCAGCCGGGCCAGCCCCTCGTCCAGGCTGACCGCGGGGGTCCAGTCCAGAAGCTCGCGGGTCCGGCGCTGGTCGAACCAGTGCGCCGTGGACAGCTGCTCGGCCAGGAACCGGGTCATCGGCGGCTCCTCCACCCGGCCGGACCGGAGCCAGGCCCTCTCCACCAGTGACCCCACGGCACTGGCCACGCGTCCCGGCACTGACCATGCCGGCGCGGGCACGCCGCCGGCGGCGCAGATTCCGGCCAGCAGCTCACCCACCGGCCGCGGCTCGCCGTTGCTGACCACCAGGGCCAGCCCGTGGACCCGGTCCATGCGGTGCAGCGCCGCCACTATGGCGGCCGCCGCGTTGTCGATATACGTGGTGTCGATCAGGGCGCCGCCGGAGTCCAGCAGCGGCAGCCTGCCCTGTGCGGCGCGCTCCAGGACCCGCTCCACCAGCTGGGTGTCGCCGGGTCCCCAGACGATGTGCGGCCGCACGGCGGTGACCCGGAAGCCGGGTGCGTCCGCGGCGAGGGCCAGCAGTTCGGCGGCGGCCTTCGTCCGGGAGTAGTCCCCGTGTGCCCGGGCGGGATCCGCCGGTTCGGCGTCGAGGCCCGCGATCGCCTGTCCGGAGTTGGCCACCGACGGAGAAGACACGAACACCAGGTCCCGCACGCCGGCGTCACGGGCGGCGGCCAGCAGCCGGGCGGTGCCGGCGATGTTGACCGCGTCGAACTCCTCGGGACGGCCGGTGAAGGAGACTTTAGCGGCGAGGTGAATGACGCCGTCCATGCCGGCGACGGCGCCGCGCAAGGCGGCGTCGTCCGTCACGGACCCGGGCAGGTCCGCGGCCCCGGAACCCCGGAGGGTCGGCGCTGGAAGGTGGTGACCTCGTGGCCCTGCTCGACAAGCAGCCGGGCGACGGCGCCGCCGAGCAGCCCGCTGGCGCCGGTGACCAGGACCCTCACGGCGTGCCGGGCCGGCCGCCGGCCAGCACGGACCCGGCCCAGCGGGCCAACCGTGTCCGGTCGATCTTGGCGTTGTGCCGGATGTCGGTGGGCTGGGCGGGGACGGCCAGGACGGCGGAGACTTCGACGCCGGCCTGCCGGGCGGCTGCGCGGACCCGGCCGGCGAGCCCTGGCTCGGCCGGTCCCGCCTTGCGCACGGCCGGGACGGTCTCGACGACGGCGGCGACCGCTTGGGTGCCGGCCGGGCCGACGCCGACCACCGCGGCGAGGCCCACCCCGGGCAGCGCCTCGATGGCCTGTTCGGCGCCGACGGGTGTGACTACGCCGCCCGGGGCGGTGACCACATGCGCCAGCCGGCCCTCCACCCAGAGCCGGCCGGCGGCGTCGAGGTGCCCGACGTCGCCGGTGCGGTGCCAGCCCGCTGTCCGGGCGCTTTCGCGCTGGGTCAGCCACAGCCGGTCGTAGGAGTCCTTGACGTGTGCGGCGCGGACCAGGATTTCGCCGGTCACACCCGGTGCTGCGACGGGTGCGGTGTCCGGTGCGGTGCCGTCCGCGGCGAGCGGGGCAACCGCCAGCTCGGCCCCGTGCACCGCCGGGCCCACGCAGATGCCGTTTCCGGCTCCAATCACCGTCCCGGAGGCGGAGTCAGCCGCGGCCTCCCGGATCTGCGCCAAGTTGATGTCCGTCACGGGAAGGGCCTCGGTCATCCCGTAGGGGGTGTGGAGTTCGGCTGCGGGGACCAGGTCCTGGACGTCCTCAAGCAGGCTTTGCGGTACCGGGGCGCCGGCGGAGAGCAGCAGCTCCACGGCGGCGAGGGACTGCCGGCCCTCCGGGGTGAGGGCGTCCCGGGTTGCCAGGACGTTGCGCAGCGCGGCGGGGGAGGCGAAGACCACCGTGGCGCCGATCGCGGCGGCAGCGTCGGCAAGGGCCCGGGCCGTCAGGGTGCGGGGCCGGGTCACGTCCATGTCCGGGGTGACGGACACGGCACCAAGGGCGGGGCCCAGCAGCGCGAACGGGGCGAAGCCGGCCACCAGGCGTGCGCCGGGGCGGAGGTCCAGGGTGGCGGCGAGGGTGTCCCGCATGGCGGCGAGTTGCCGGTGCGTGTACTGGACGCCCTTGGCCGGGCCGGTGGATCCGGAGGTGAACAGCACGGCCGCGGGGGAGTCGGCCGCCGGGACCGGCGGCAGGCCGGCGTCGGCCGCCGGCACGTTGCCGGATTCACCGAGGCGTTCGAGGGAGGTCTCGACGCAGAGGATCCGGCGGCGGGCCGCCGGCAGCTCGCGGACGCTGAAGCGCCGGGCCTCCCAGCCGAGGGCGGCGGCCGCGGCGAGGGCCTTGTCGATGCCGATCAGCACATCCGGGGTGGCTCCCCGCACGGCGCGGCTCAGGCCGCGGAGCCCGAGTCCGGCGTCGGCCACGACCACGACGGCGCCCACGCGAAGGCAGGCGTAGAGGACGACGGTGAGGTCGACGCCGGGCGGAACCATCAGGCTGACCCGGGTCCCGGCAGCGATTCCGGCCCCGCTGAGTCCGCGGGCCAGGTCTGTGACGCGCCGGTCCAGTTCGCGCCAGCTGAGCGAGCGGGACACGCCCCCGTGGTTCGCCATCTCGGCCACGGCGGTCTGGTCCGCGTCCGGGCCCGAGGCAAGGACGGTCAGGGGCGCCCAGAGCGGCTCGGCATCGGAGGCTTCCGCGGCGGCCGGTGCGTCGGCTTCTGCCGTGGAAGCGTCGGAAACCTGCTCGGCGAGCCAGGTGAAGATGGGGTCCGCGATGTTCCGGTCCTCGGCCACCAGATGCCCGGCACCCTCGAAGCGGTGCACCTGGGCGTGCGGCAGCCGGCCAACCAAGTCCTTGAGGTACCGGTCGGAGAAGATCGGGTCCCTGGGCCCCCACAGCATCAGCGCCGGGACGCTGAGTCCGCACACCCCCTCGGCGACGGCGGTCAGGGCCCGGTAGCTGGGGTGGGAGGCGTCGGCCGGGATGTCGGCCACGAAGTTGCCCACCCCGGCGCGGCGGCGGGCGTTGCGGTACGGGGCCATGAACGCCGCGCGGACCGCGGGGTCAAGCGCCGGGTGCGCCAGGGCGTGGGTCACGCGCAGGAAGGCATCCGACGTCGTCGTGCCCCAGCGGTGCACGGCCGGATGCAGCGCGAGCCGCAGCGCCGCGGGGATGGGCACCCCGGCGGGCTGGTGGACGGCGGTGTTGGTGAGGACGACGCCGGCGAGCCGGTCCTGGTGGGCCAGCGCCCAGCCGAGGCTGATGACCCCGCCCCAGTCGTGGCCGACCGTGACGACCGGCCCCGTCAGACCGAGTTCGTCGGTCAGGTTGCCGAGGTCATCGATCCGGTCCTGCAGCCGGCGGAAGGTGCCGGTCCGTTCGGAGAATCCCATGTCCAGCTGGTCCACGGCCACCACCCGCCAGGGGTGGGCGGGGTCGGTCCCGGCGGCCAGCACGGTCCGCCAGAGGTAGGACCAGGTGGGGTTGCCGTGGACGCAGAGCAGGGTCCCGGCGGGGTGAGGCCGCGCTCGGCCAGCTGGGCCGCGTTATCCAGAATGTGCCAGCGGCGCGTTGTGCCGTGCTTGTCAGGGCCCGGCGCGCTCTCGGCGCCGGAGGTGGCGGGCACGTCGACCTCGCGGGACCAGGCGGGATCGACGCCGGGCCAGGTGGCGGCTACCAAGCGATTTCCACCATCGCGGTGTTCAGGCCGGAACCGACGCCCATGCACAGGACGCGGTCACCGCTGGTGAGGGTCTGCGCCTCGGCGGCGAGGGTCATCGGCAGGGACGCGGGCCCAACGTTGCCCCAGTGCGGGAACGTGATCGGCACCTTGTCAGGGTCCAGGTCAATCGCGTCGATGATGGCCTGGGTGTAGGCGTTGCTGACCTGGTGGGTGACGTACCGGTCCATCGAGGCCCAGTCCCACTCGGGCTGGGCTTCGCGCCAGGCGTCCACCACCAGCTGCAGGCCGCCGTCGAGCAGTCCCTTGGTGTCTGTTGCCATGCCGTCGATGCCGCCGACGCAGAGTTCGTGGTGTTCGGTGCCGGCGCGGACCACGCCGCCGACGACGCGGTGCGCGCCCGGGTGCTGGTCCGCGGGGCCCAGGACGGCGGCTGCGGCGCCGGAGCCGAGGGTGAGGGTGGCGAATTCGCGGTTGAAGTCCTCGCGGGTGGTCTCGGGTCGCTGCAGCCTGGCCAGGGTGGCCTCCTGCGTGGCCTGGGCGTCCTCGCCGTTGACGATCACGGCGTACTTGATCTGGCCGGAGTCGATCATGGTGGCGGCCAGGGTCATGCCGTTGACGAAGCCGAGGCAGGCGTTGGCCAGGTCGAAGTTCATGGCGGAGGAGGGCAGCCCCAGGCCGTGGTGGATCTTGACCGCGACTGACGGTTCAAGGTTCCGGCGGGTGACCGAGGTGTTGATCAGGAGCCCGACGTCGGAGGCCGCGATTCCGGACTCGGCGAGGGCCTTGGCGCCGGCCTCCACGGCGGCGTCGTCGAACGCCGTGCCGGGGGCCCACCAGCGACGGTGCGTGATCCCGGCGACCCGTTCCAGCAGCCGCGGCGGGAACTTCAACCGGCGCAGCGTCCCGGCCAGGGCCTGGTCGAAGTCGCGGGAACTCACGATCGTGGGCGCCTCGACGCTGCTCACCGAAAGCAGCGCGGTGTTGGTGTGCCGGAAGGTGGCATTGCCTATCAAATCAAGCCTCTGTTCGTATCTGTCCTGCGCTCCTGCGGCTCACTGCGCCGTCAAGCACAAGCCCAAGTGCTTAACTATGCCCGTTGCACATCCATTCCTGCATATGCAGTCCACGGCATCGACGGCATCGACGGCGGGGACGGAGGGGCCCAGCGCGCCGCCGGAACCGCGATGACGCGGGATCTGTCGGTGCCCCGCAGTAGATTGTATGTAGCCGGAGGCGGCTGCCACCCCCGATCTGCCAACCTCACAGCTTCACCAAAACCAGCTCCATCAACCCACAGCAGGAGACCGGAACCACCGTGCACCTCAAAAGCCTGACCGTCCGCGGATTCAAGTCATTCGCGTCCGCGACGACCTTGAGTTCGAACCCGGCGTCACCGCCGTGGTGGGCCCCAACGGCTCCGGCAAGTCCAACGTGGTGGACGCCCTGTCCTGGGTGATGGGCGAACAGGGCGCCAAGACCCTACGCGGTGGCAAGATGGAGGACGTCATCTTCGCCGGCACCTCCGGCAGGCCCCCGCTGGGCCGGGCGCACGTGTCGCTGACCATCGACAACAGCGACGGCGCCCTCCCGATCGAGTACAGCGAAGTCACCATCGCGCGCACGCTGTTCCGCACCGGTGGGTCCGAGTACGCCATCAACGGCGCCCCTGCCGGCTGCTGGACATCCAGGAACTGCTCTCCGACTCCGGTCTCGGCCGGGAGATGCACGTGATCGTCGGCCAGGGCCAGCTGGACAAGGTCCTGCACGCCACTCCCGAGGACCGGCGCGGCTTCATCGAGGAAGCCGCCGGCATCCTCAAGCACCGGCGCCGGAAGGAAAAAACGGTCAGGAAGCTGGAGGCCATGCAGGCCAACCTGGCCCGGCTCGGTGACCTGACGGCCGAGATTCGGCGGCAGCTGACGCCGCTGGGTAAGCAGGCCGCCGTCGCCCGCCGCGCGCAGACCGTTCAGTTCGAGGTCCGCGACGCTCGCTCACGGCTCCTCGCCGACGACCTGGTCCAGCTGCAGTCCACGCTCGCCCGGGACGTCGCGGACGAATCGGCGCTCAAGGCCCGGCGCTCCGTCGTCGAACGGGACCTGGACCTGGGCCGACGCCACCAGGCGGAACTGGAGCAGCAGGCCGCCGAGGCCACGCCCGCCCTCAACGCCGCCCGTGACAACTGGTACCGGCTCTCCTCCGGGCGGGAACGGCTCCGCTCCCTCGGCTCGCTGGCCGAAGAACGCCGGCGCCTGCTCGGCGCCGCGGACCAGGGACCCGCGACCGGCCGGGACCCCGACCACCTGGACCAGCAGGCCGCCCGGGTCCGGGCCGAGCAGGCCGGGCTGGAAGAGCAGATCCGGCTGCGGCGGGACGCGCTCGCGGACGCCACCGCCGCCAAGCAGGAGGCCGAGGCCGCGTCCGCCGCCGAATCCAAACGCCTCGATGCCCTGCTGCGGGCCGCCGCGGACCGGCGAGAGGGCCTGGCCCGGCTGGCCGGGCAGGTCGGCGCGGCCCGCTCCCGGGTCGAATCCGCGCAGGCCGAGGTGGGCCGGCTGCGGGAATCACTGACCGCCGGCGAGGAACGCCGGCGCCAGGCCCAGGCAGAGTTCACCGCCTTGGAGTCCCAGGTAGCCGGCGTCGAGGACGGGGAAGAGAGCCTCGACGCCGAGTACGAGGCCGCCAGCGAGGCACTCGACGCCGTCACCGCCGAGATTGACGCGCTGAAGGCCGCCGAACGCGATGCCGACCGGGAACGCGGTGCACTCTCGGCCCGGCACGAGGCCCTCCAGCTCGGCCTGACCCGCAAGGATGGCTCCGGTCACGTCGCCTCCTCCGGCCTCGCCGGGATCCTCGGCCCGCTGGCCTCGATGCTGGCCGTCGAACCCGGCTACGAGGCCGCTATTGCCGCGGCGCTGGGCCACTGCTCCGACGCGGTCGTGGTGGCCGACCTGGCCGCGGCCACGGCCGCGCTCGGCCTCCTCCGGGAAGAGGACGCCGGCCGTGCGGCGCTGCTTCTCGCTGCGGCCGGTGCCGGGAACCCGGACAACGTGCCCGGGGCGACCGCACTCCCGGCCGGGGCACGCCCGGCGGCCGGACTGGTTGCTCCTGCGGCCGATGCGGCGGCCGCCGTGCCCGTGCGAGGGTTGCTGGACCGGCTGCTGGCCGGCACCGCCGTCGTCGAGGACGACGCGGCCGCCGCGTCCCTGCTGGCCGACCACCCGGAGCTGACCGCCGTCACCCGGGCGGGGGATGTCTTCACCGCCCTCGCCGTCCGCGGCGGCTCGGCTTCGGCCCCGTCGCTGCTGGAGGTGCAGGCCGCCGTCGACGACGCCGCCGCCCGGCTTGCCGCCGTGACCGCCGAGCTGGAACGCACCCGCTTCGCCCTCGCCGCCGCTGCGCCCGGCGGGCGGAGGTGCAGGAGCGCGCGGACGCGGCCTTGGACAAACTGCACGAGTCCGACGCCCGGCTGGCCGCCGTGGCCGAACGCCTCGGGCACCTGAATTCCGTGCTCCGCAGCGCCGTAGGGGAGAGCGAACGCCTGGCCGCCTCCCTGGCCCGCGCCGAGGCCGCCGTCACTGTCGAACAGGAAGCCCTGGAAACGGTGGCCGCCCGGCTGGCCGCCGCGCAGGAGGCCCCGCGGAGGAAGAACCTTCCCAAGACAAGCGGGACGCCCTCGCCCAGGCCGCCGCCGCGGCCCGCGCGGCCGAGATGGAGGCCCGGCTGGGCCTTCGCAGCGCCGAGGAACAGCTCACCGCCATCAGCAACCGTGCCTCCTCGCTGGAACGGGCCGCCGCCACGGAGCGGCAGGCCCGCGCCGAGGCAGCCGAACGCGCCCGCCGCCGCGCCCTGCAGGCCCGCCGCGCCGCCGCCATCTCGGCCGCCGTCGCCCAGGTGGCCCGCTTCCTGGACGTATCGGTCGAACTGGCCCGCGTGGACCGCGACCTGGCCGAGGAACGCCGCACCCGGCTGGACCAGGAACTGGCGGAGGTTCGGACCGGCAACGACGCCCTGGCCCGCGAACTGGCGGAACTGACCGACTCCGTGCACCGGGACGAGCTGGCCCGGGCGCAACAGCGCCTGAAAATCGAGGCCCTTGAGCTGCGTAGCGTCGAGGAACTCGGTCTCAGCCCGGACCAGCTCATCGAGAACTTCGGCCCGGACCAGCCCGTCCCGGTCCCGGCGGAGGAGACCGGGGACAAATGGGCGGCCCTGCGTGCGCCCGTGGACGAGGACGGCCGCGCCATTCTCGAGGGCAAGCCCTTCGTGCGGGAGGAACAGGAGAAACGGCTGCGGAAGGCCGAACGGGACCTCGCCGCCCTGGGCCGGGTCAACCCGCTCGCCCTGGAGGAATTCGCCGCGCTGGAGGAACGCCACCAGTTCCTCAGCACCCAGCTCGAGGATCTCAAGGCCAGCCGCAAGGACCTGCTGGACATCATCAAGGACGTCGACGACCGGGTCCAGAAGGTCTTCGCGGAGGCCTTCGAGGACACCGCCCGGCAGTTCGTCCGGGTCTTCGCCCGGCTCTTCCCGGGCGGCGAGGGACGCCTGGTCCTGACCGACCCCGGCGACATGTTGACCACCGGCATCGAGGTGGAGGCCCGTCCCGCGGGGAAGAAGATCAAGCGCCTCTCGCTGCTCTCCGGCGGCGAGCGGTCCCTGACGGCCGTGGCGCTGCTCGTGGCCATCTTCAAGGCCCGGCCCTCGCCGTTCTACGTCATGGACGAGGTGGAGGCGGCCCTCGACGACACCAACCTGGGCCGGCTCATCACCATCTTCGAGGAGCTCCGCGAATCGAGCCAGCTGATCGTGATCACCCACCAGAAGCGCACCATGGAGGTCGCCGACGCCCTCTACGGCGTCACCATGCGTGGCGACGGCGTCTCCACCGTGATCAGCCAGCGGCTCGGCGCCGAGGTCTGAGCCGGGGCCGGTCGGGCCGCTGACCGGCGGCTTTAGCGGTTATGAGAAGCTAGGGGAGTGAACGACATCCTCCCTATCATCCTGCCCATTATCGTTGCCCTGGTGGTCATCGGTGCCCTCATTCCGGTGCTCGTGCGGACCCGGAAGAACATCACCAACTACCCCACGCAGCGTGACGCCAACGACCCCGTCCAGGGCACCGGCGGCGGGACCCTGCTGGAGGACCGGACCGGCGCCCCCGCCCGGGACACCGAAGGCCTCGAAGACCTTGAGACCGTGGAAGTGCCGGACGACGCCGCCGGCCTGGAGACCGTCCCGGTCGAGATGCCGCTGCCCGTCGCAGGCCGCCTGACCCGGCTGCGCGAACGCCTGGCGAAGTCCAACAACGTCCTCGGCAAGGGCCTGCTGGCCCTCCTGTCCTCCGACAAGATCGACGAGAACGTCTGGGACGAGGTCGAGGAGACCCTGCTGCTCGCGGACCTGGGAACCGAGCCGACCATGCAGCTGGTGGACGCACTCCGCGCCCGCGTCAAGGTCCTGGGCACCCGCTCCCCGGAAGAAGTCAAGGCCCTGCTGCGCGAGGAACTGCTCAAGCTCGTCGACCCGACCATGGACCGCAGCCTGAACGTCCAGCGCCACGCTGACAAGCCGGCCGTCATGATGGTCGTCGGCGTCAACGGCGTCGGCAAGACCACCACCGTCGGCAAGCTGGCCCGCGTGCTGGTTGCCGAAGACAAGGACGTCCTGCTCGGCGCGGCGGACACCTTCCGCGCCGCCGCCGCCGAACAGCTGGCCACGTGGGGCCAGCGCGTCGGCGTCCCGACGGTCAAGTCGGACATCGACGGCGCGGACCCCGCCTCCGTCGCCTACGAGGCGGTCAAGGCCGGCATCGACCAGGAAGTCGACGTCGTCATGATCGACACCGCCGGACGCCTGCAGAACAAGGTCGGCCTGATGGACGAACTCGGCAAGGTCAAGCGCGTCGTCGAGAAGCTCGCCGAGGTCGACGAGGTGCTGCTGGTCCTGGACGCCACCACCGGCCAGAACGGCCTGAATCAGGCCCGGGTCTTCGCCGAGGTCGTCAACATCACCGGCATCGTGCTCACCAAGCTGGACGGCACCGCCAAGGGCGGCATCGTCGTCGCGATCCAGAAGGCACTGGGCGTCCCGGTCAAGCTCGTGGGCCTGGGCGAAGGGGCCGACGACCTGGCCCCGTTCGACGCCGACAGCTTCGTGGACGCGATCCTGAACTAGGCGGTTGCCTTACGCGGCCGCCGGGGCTGCGGGCCGGAACGTTTCCCGCGCCAGCAGCCATCCGGCGGCCGCGGCCAGCAGCACGCCGCCGGTGACGCCGAAGGCCCAGCCGTAACCCAGCCGGTCCGCCAGCAGGCCGGCGATCACCGGCCCCACGATCGCGCCGCTGTCCTGGGTCATCTGGAACACCGCCAGCACCTTGCCGCCGGAGCGTTCGTTGCCGATCACGTCCGCGATCGTAGCCTGCTGCGCCGGGCCCAGCAGGCCGGAGCCGATGCCGGCCACCGTGGAGGCCAGCAGGAACAGCGGCAGATCGTGCGTCAGGCCGATCGAGGCGGTGGCCAGGCCGGTGACCACCAGGCCCGCCAGCATCATCGGTTTCCGGCCGGCGGAGTCCGCGAGCCGTCCCGAGAACGTCAGCGCCACGGCGTTGCCGGCGGCGAACACCGCCAGCGCCCAGCCGGCGGAGGACGCCCCCGCGCCGAGGGCCGCGACGGCGAACAGCGGCACCGTCGCCATCCGCACCCCGAACGTGGCCCAGCCGTTAGCGAAGCTGGAGGCCAGGCCGGCCCGGTAGGCGCTGTCCCGCACCGCGTCGCGCAGCAGCATGGCCGGGGCGGCCGTGCCGGCCTCCCGGGACCCGGAGGGAACGTGCGTGAGCTGGGTCTGGACGACGGCGGCGGCCAGCACCAGCGCGGCGGCGTAGGCCAGGAACGGCACCCGCAGGCCGAAGCCTGCCAGCAGGCCGCCGACGATCGGGCCGCAGACGTTGCCGATCAGGAAGGCCGAGGCGTACGCGCCGGAAACCCGGCCGCGGCTCTCCGGCGGGGCCAGCCGGACCACCAGGGCCATCGACGCCACCGTGAACATCACCGAGCCGGCGCCGCCGAGGCCGCGGAACACCAGCAGCTGCCAGTAATTTTGGGCGAAGGCGCACGCCGCCGTCGACGCCGCCACGATCAGCAGCCCGGCGACGTACACCGGCCGTTCGCCGAGGCGCACGATCAGCGCACCGCCGGCCGGGGCGAACACCAGCCGCATGAACGCGAAGATACTCACGATCACCGCCGCCGCCGTCGCCCCGACGTCGAACGTCGTCGCGAACTGGGGGAGCACCGGCGCCACCAGCCCGAAGCCCAGGGCGATCAGGAACGCCGCAGCCAACATCACCTTGATGTCGCGGGGAAGCCGCGGACCGCGGGACGGCCGCAGGGCGGAGAGAAGGCTGGAATCCCTGGCGGGACGGGCTGTTTTGCTCATGGTGCTGCTTTCGAGGCCGGGAGATGGCCGGTGGGGGGATGGGGCTGCGTGAAACACAACCGTAACAAGCGCGAGATGCACCATTTACTTCCGGGAGGTTCTTGTAACAGCCCGGCAATCTAAATCCCGAGCCGGTGAAACACTACGCCAGCAGACTCTTCTTAGAACGCAAAATGCGTTGAACTTGCGGACTGGATCCGCACCTAAGAGCAAGAGAGGACGCAGACCATGGAACTCACCGCGGGTCTCGTTTGGCTCCTGGTCGCAGCAGCGCTCGTGCTGTTCATGACCCCGGGCCTGGCATTTTTCTACGGCGGCATGACGCGTGCCAAGTCAGCCTTGAACATGATGATGATGAGCTTCGTCGCCATCGGCACTGTCGGCATTGTCTGGGTTCTGTGGGGCGCCTCCATGGCCACCAGCAACGAAGACAACTTCTTCCAGATCTTCGCCAACCCGTTCTCGCACTTCGGGCTGCACAACTTCACCGATCCGGCGGACCTGCTGAAGGTCGGATACGCCGCAACCTTCGCGATCATCACCGTGGCCCTGATCTCCGGTGCCGTGGCCGACCGCGCCAAGTTCTCCGCCTGGGTCATCTTCACCCCGATCTGGGCCACCCTCGTCTACGCCCCCATGGCCTTCATGGTCTGGGGCGGCGGCCTCTTCTCCAAGGACGGCTGGTTCGGCCAGACGTTCGCCCCCGTGATCGACTTCGCCGGCGGCACCGTGGTCCACATCAATGCCGGTATCGCGGGCCTGATCCTGGTGCTGGTCATCGGCAACCGCAAGGGCTTCGGCAAGGACCCGAACCACCGCCCGCACAACATCCCGTTCGTCATGCTCGGTGCAGCCATCCTCTGGTTCGGCTGGTTCGGCTTCAACGCCGGCGCCGCCGCCACGGTCGAGCAGGCCGGCCTGATCTGGGTCAACACCCTCGCCGCCCCCGCCGCCGCCATGCTCGGCTGGCTCGCCGTGGAGCGCTTCCGTGACGGCCACCCGACCTCCCTCGGTGCCGCCTCCGGTGTGGTCGCCGGCCTCGTCGCCATCACCCCGGCCTGCGCCAACGTCTCCCCGCTGGGCGCCATCATCCTGGGTGTCGTCGCCGGTGTAGCCTCCGCTCTGGCCGTCGGCCTGAAGTTCAAGTTCGGCTACGACGACTCGCTCGACGTCGTCGGCGTTCACCTGGTCTCCGGCGTCGTCGGCACCGTGGCCATCGGCTTCCTGGCCACCCCGTCCCAGGGCACCGCCGGCCTCTTCTACGGCGGCGGCAGCACCCAGTTGGTCGCCCAGGTCCTGGCCGCCCTGTTCTCCATCGTCTTCACCGCCGTGATGACCTTCATCATCGCCTTCCCGATCCACAAGCTGATGGGCTTCCGGGTCTCCCAGGAGCAGGAAGTCGTGGGCGTGGACCTCAGCCTGCACGCCGAGACCGCCTACGAATTCGGCCTCAGCGGCCGGGGCGGAAGCTTCCAGCCGCTGCACGAAATCATCACCGGCAAGACGCTCGGCGGCGAGGCCGTCCAGCTCCCGGCCGAGGACATCGCAGGCGTCCCGCAGCACGGCAAGCAGACCGCAGCAGGCAAAGAAAGCGTGGAAGCATGAAACTGATCACCGCCATCGTCCGACCGGAAAAACTCGACGCCATCCGCGAGGGCCTGGAAGCCTACGGGGTGCAGGGCCTGACGGTCAGCGCGGCCAGCGGCTACGGCCGGCAGCGCGGCTACACCGAGGTCTACCGCGGCGCCGAGTACAACGTGGACCTGCTGCCGAAGATCCGGGTGGAGGTGCTGGCCACCGACGAGCAGGCCGATGACATCCTCGACGTCATCATCGCCAGCTCCAACACCGGCCGGGCCGGCGACGGCAAGGTCTGGACCATGGATGTCTTCGAGGCAGTCCGGGTCCGCACCGGAGAACGCGGCGCGGCCGCCATCTAGCGGCAATCCCTCCAGCCGCGGACCGACTCAGCGCAACGCGAATGAGGCTTGCGAACAGCGGGCCGGGCACCTGAAAAGGTGCCCGGCCCGCTTGTGTGTGCGCTTGTGTGTGCCCGGGGCTAGGTGCGCCCTAGGTGGGCCACCCCTCGGGGCCCGGGGTGCCGGCGGGGTATTCCTCCAGCGGCACGCTGTCCCTGGCCCAGGCTTTAATGACCGGCTCCACGATCCGCCAGCAGTCCTCGGCGGTGTCGCCCCTAACCGAGAGCAACGGGTCCCCACTGAGTACACCCTCGAGGACTTCGCCGTAGGGGAGCAGTTCCGAGGCGCTCAGCTCCGCCTTCAGGGTGGCCCGGTCCAGGCTGAGCACGTTCCCCGGCCCGTTGACGTCGACGTCGAACTGCAGGGTGTCGGGGCCGAAGCCGATCCGCAGCTGGTTGGGGGAGTCGACGCCGGTGAACCCCCTGGGCAGGTGCGGCACCGGGCGGAACGTCACGATGGCCTCCTTGCGCATCGATCCGAGTGCCTTTCCGGACCGGAGCATGAACGGCACGCCTTGCCAGCGCCAGTTGTCGATGTCCACCCGGACCTCGGCGAGGGTCTCGGTGTTCCGCGACGGGTCGACGCCCTTTTCCTTTGCGTAGTCCGGGACCTTGCGGCCGTCGATCGAGCCGGCGGAGTAGCGCGCGCGGCGGGTGTTCTTTGCGTAGGGGGCTTTGATGCTGCTGGCCCGCAGGAGGGTGGCGACGGCGTCGCGCAGGTCCCGTTCGTCCACGGAGGCCGGCGGTTCGATCGCCATTAACGCCATGATCTGCAGCAGGTGGCTCTGGATCATGTCCCGCAGTGCGCCGGCCCCGTCGTAGTACCGGGCCCGGCCCTCGAGGGCAAGGTCCTCGTCGAAGATGATCTCCACCTTCTCGATGTGCTCCCGGTTCCAGACCGGCTCCAGGAACGTGTTCGCGAAGCGGAGGCCCAGGATGTTCAGGACCGTGGCCTTGCCCAGGAAGTGGTCCACCCGGTGGATGTGGTCCTCGGGGACCAGGGCCGCCAGGGTTTTGTTCAGGTGCCGGGCCGATTCCTCGCTGGAGCCGAAGGGCTTCTCCATCACCAGCCGGGTGCCGGCGGGGACTTCCTCCGGGGTCAACGCCTCGCAAGCGAGCTGGCTGATTTTCGGCGGCAGCGCGAAGTACACCGCCACCGGGCCCTCCAGCCCGGCCAGCAGGGACGCCAGCTCGCCGCCCGAGGTGACGTCCAGGCGGTGGTAGCTGGTGGAGGAGCGGATGCGCTTGAGTTCGCGTTTGCCGTCCGTGGTGGCCTGCGAGTTCTCGTCCGCGAAGGCGGTGTCCAGCCGCTCCAGCCACTGCTCCTGGCTCCAGTCGTCGGAGCCGGCGCCCACCAGGGTCAGGCCGGCGGCGTGGCCCCGGGCCACCAGGCGGGCCAGGCCCGGAAGCAGCAGCCGGCCGGTCAGGTCGCCGGACGCGCCGAGGATGAGCAGGGTCTTTACCGTCGATTCACTGGTCACCTACGCCAGCATGCCACCTCCGAGCCGGGTCTTGGTACCCTAGATAGTCGAGTCCCGTTGTCGGGCCGGTTCGTTCCGGCGAGACAGTTCCGACACTGGCGCGCCGTTCCGGCCGCCAGCTGCAGATCCACTGAAAGAAGTGCACGGCGCGTGTTCAATTCACTCTCTGACCGGTTGACAGCAACCTTCAAGAACCTTCGCGGCAAGGGCCGCCTGACCGAGGCCGACGTCGACGCCACGGTCCGGGAGATCCGCCGTGCCCTGCTTGACGCCGACGTCGCCGTGCCGGTGGTCCGCGAATTCACCTCCCGCGTGCGCGAACGTGCCCTCGGCGCCGAGGTCTCCGGTGCGCTGAACCCCAGCCAGCAGATCGTGAAGATCGTCAACGAGGAACTCGTCGAGATCCTCGGCGGCGAGACCCGCCGGATCCGGCTGGCCAAGACCGGCCCCACCATCATCATGCTCGCCGGCCTCCAGGGTGCCGGTAAGACCACCCTCGCCGGCAAGCTCTCCAAGCACCTGAAGTCCCAGGGCCACAGCCCCATGCTGGTGGCCTGTGACCTGCAGCGCCCCAACGCCGTCACCCAGCTTCAGGTCGTCGGCCAGCGCGCCGGCGTGCCGGTGTTCGCCCCGCACCCCGGTGCCACCTCCACCGAGCTGGACCACCCGGTCGGCGACCCGGTCGCCGTCGCCCGCGCCGGCGTCGAGGAAGCCAAGCGCACCCTGCACGACGTCGTGATCGTGGACACCGCCGGCCGCCTCGGCGTGGACGCGGACATGATGGAGCAGGCGCGCCAGATCCGCCGGGCCATCGTCCCGAACGAAGTCCTGTTCGTCATCGACTCGATGATCGGCCAGGACGCGGTCAACACCGCCATGGCGTTCGACGAGGGCGTCAACTTCACCGGCATCGTGCTCTCCAAGCTCGACGGCGACGCCCGCGGCGGTGCCGCGCTCTCCGTCGCGTCGGTCACCGGTAAGCCCGTCATGTTCGCCTCCACCGGCGAAGGCCTGGACGACTTCGAGCTCTTCCACCCGGACCGCATGGCCTCCCGCATCCTCGACATGGGCGACGTGCTGACCCTGATCGAGCAGGCCGAGAAGTCCTGGGACAAGGATGAAGCGGCCCGGATGGCGAAGAAGTTCGCCGACCAGGAAGACTTCACCCTCGAGGACTTCCTCGCCCAGATGCAGCAGATCCGCAACATGGGCTCGATGAAGAAGATGCTCATGATGATGCCCGGTGCGCAGAACATCCGGCAGCAGCTCGAGCAGTTCGACGAGCGCGAAATCGACCGGGTCGAGGCGATCGTCCGGTCCATGACCCCGCACGAGCGGGTCGCGCCGAAGATCATCAACGGTTCCCGCCGCGCCCGCATCGCCCGCGGTTCCGGCGTGCACGTCTCCGAGGTCAACGGCCTGCTGGAACGCTTCGCCCAGGCGCAGAAGATGATGAAGAAGATGGCCGCCGGCGGCGGCATTCCGGGGATGCCCGGGATGCCGGGCATGGGCGGCGGGGCCCGCAAGGGCAACAAGCCCGCGCCCAAGAAGAAGGCCCGCTCCGGCAACCCGGCCAAGGCCGCGCAGGAGCTCAAGGACGCGGAGGCGCGGCGCGCAGCCGGCGCCAAGGCCGTCCCCACCGGCGCCTCCTTCGGCCAGCAGGGCGACTTCGATCCCTCCCAGCTGAACCTGCCCAAGGGCTTCGACAAGTTCCTCGGCGGCAGCAAGTAGCGACACGCTGCCGCGGGCCGCGGCGCATGTCGCGGCCCCGTTGACGGACCCGTGGAATAGGCTTGGAGCATGTTCAAGGAGCGCGTAGTTTTCGTCCACGGGGCCGGCAGTTTCGGTGCCGCGGCGTGGCCGAAACAGCACGGCATGGCGCTGGCCTATGACGCGCTCTTCCTCCGCCGGCACGGCTTCGACCCGGTGGCCGAGCCGCTGGAAACCGACTTCGCGGCCGACGCCGGGATCGTCCTCGGCGCCCTGGCCGACGACGGCCGCGGAGCCGCCGGAGGCCACGTCGTCGCCCACTCCCAGGGCGCCATCGCCGCGATGATGGCCGCCGTCGAACGGCCCGACCTGGTCCAGTCCCTCACGCTGGTGGAACCGGCCTGCCTGTCCCTGACGGCGGAACTGCCGGCCACCGCCGCGCACCGGGCCCTGATGGAGCCGCTCTTCGACGTCCGGCACAGCCTGGGCGACGAGGACTTCCACCGCGAATTCGTCCGCCGGGTCTTCGCCGCGCACGCCCCGCTGCACGGCGCCGCCGGGGAAGTCGCGGCGGACAACGCCCGGGAGGCGCGGCGGCTCCGGCTGCAGGCCCCGGCCTGGGAGGCGCCCCTGCACATCGTCCCCGGCGTTCCCACCCTTGTCCTCACCGGAGGCTGGGAACCGCTGTATGAGGAGATCGCCGGCTACCTCGTGGAGACCGGCGCCCGGCACCGCACCGCCCCGGGCGGGCACCGGCCGCAGGACTCACCGGAAGGGGACCGGGCGATCCGCTCCTTCATCGCCGACGTCGTCCGCAGCCGGCACGCCCGCGCTTCCTAGGCTGGGACGCATGAGCGGCATCATCGAATTCACCGGGCCCGTCCTCACCGCCGTGGACCGGGAGCGGCGCGGCCTGTGGTCCGTGGACGGGGTGCTGACCTTCGACCGTCCGGAGGCGGCGCCGGACCAAGTCATCGACGGGTGGGTCATCCCGGGACTGGTCGACGCCCACTGCCACATCGGGCTCGGGCCCGGCGGTGACGTCGACGCCGCTGTCGCCGAAGCGCAGGCGCGCGCGGACCGTGACGCGGGGACCCTGCTGGTGCGCGACGCCGGAGCCGTGCACGACACACGCTGGATCCAGCAACGGCGGGACCTGCCCCGGATCATCCGTGCGGGCCGCCACATCGCCCGGAGCCGTCGCTACCTGCGCGGCCTCGCCGTCGAGGTCGACCCCGGTGACCTGGTCGAGGAGGTCCGGAAGCAGGCGCGGGCGGGGGACGGCTGGGTCAAGCTCGTGGGGGACTGGATTGACCGCGACGCCGGGGACCTCGCCGCAAGCTTCCCCGCCCGCACCGTCAGGGACGCCGTCAGCGCCGCCCACGACGAGGGCGCCCGGGTCACCGCTCACTGCTTCGCCGAGGGCACCCTCGATGACATGCTCGACGCCGGCATTGACTGCATTGAACACGCGACCGGGCTGCTGCCCCGCCATCTTCCGCGTTTCGTCGACCAGGGCGTGCCGATCGTCCCCACCCTGATCAACATCGCCACCTTCCCGGACATCGCCGCGCAGGCCGAGCCCAAGTTCCCGCGCTACGCCGCCCACATGCGCGCGCTCTGGGAACGCCGGGCCGAGCGGGTCCTCGAGGCCTATGAGGCCGGGGTGGCCATCTACGCGGGCACCGACGCCGGGAGCGTCATTGCCCACGGGCGGATCGTTGACGAACTCGAGGCGCTGCAGGCCGCCGGACTGGGCCCGGCCGCTGCCCTCGACGCCGGCGCCTGGTCCTCCAGGGCCTGGCTGGGCGCCGCCGGAATCGCCGAGGGTGGCCCCGCCGACGTCCTGGTCTGCGCCGCTGACCCGCGGCGGGATCTCTCCACGTTGCGGAACCTGCGCGCCGTCATCCTCCGCGGGGACGTCCTCGGCGCGGCATTCGTGGAATAAATTGAAGCTTCAAGTAATTTTATCTGGTGAGAGCCGCCGAACGACGGCAAAACCCCTCAGCACCGGAGTGATGCAATGACCACCAACGCCGCCACCCAGGACCTCTTGCCGGCCGACCTCTCGATGGGCACCGTGATGCTCAAAGTCGGCGACCTGGCGATGATGACCGACTACTATCAGCGCGCCCTTGGCCTGGAGGTGGTGGCCGAGCAGGACGGCGGCCTCTACCTCGGACGCGGGCGCACGCCGCTGGTGCACCTCGCGCCCGCCCCGGGACTGAACCTGCCCTCCCGGGGCGAGGCCGGACTCTTTCACACCGCCCTCCTGTTCGAGGACCAGGCGGCGCTGGCCGCCACCGTCGCCACCGCAGCCCAGTACGATCCCCGGTTCTTCACCGGGAGCGCGGACCACCTGGTCAGCGAGGCCTTCTACTTCAACGACCCCGAGGGCAACGGCATCGAACTGTACTGGGACCGTCCGCGCGAGGAATGGTCGTGGGACGGGGCGAATGTTGTCATGGACAGCCTGGCACTGCCGCCGCAGCGCTACCTGGAGCAGCACCTCACCGAAGCGTCGCTCGCCGGCCAGCGCGAAACCGGCGCCGGCGTCGGGCACGTGCACCTCCAGGTCGGCGACGTGCAGTCGGCGCACGACTTCTACGTCGGGACCCTGGGCTTCGAAAAGACCGCAGGCTGGCACGGCCAGGCCCTCTTCGTCTCGGCGGGCGGGTACCACCACCACATGGCCATGAATGTCTGGAACAGCCGCGGCGCCGGCCCCCGGCGCGACACGCTGGGCCTGGGCGAGGTGCTGATCGAGGTGCCCTCCGGGGACGACGTCGGCGCCCTCGCGGACCGGCTGAAGGTGGCCGGCGTCTCGTCCCACCACACGGGCGCCGAGCTCCGGTTCGATGACCCCTGGCGCAACCGGATCCGGGTGGCCGTCCGCTGACCGGCCTCCGGGCCGGCAGCCGATAGGCTGGGAGCACGCCACACGCCGCGGCCCCCGGGCCGCCCGAAATCCAAGGATGAGCCCCGTGGGATTTACCGAAGTCTTCGTCGCCACCCATGACGCCGCGCTCCAGCGGGCCGCCGCCCTCGCCGGGGGCGCCCCCGCAGGCCCGGACGCCGTCCGGATCGAGGGCATCAGCGACTACGAGATCGAACGGCTCGGTGACCTCGCCGGCACCGCCGTCCACGCCGCCGGCGCCGACTATGAACTCGCGATGGTTGACGTCTCCAGCGATGCACTGCTCGGCGTGCCCGCCGCCATGGTCCGGACCCTCGCCGAGCTGCTCAGCTACGAGACCGACGAGGGCGAGAGCGTCATGGCCGATGTCGCCGGGCAGTGGGCGGCCGAGGAGGACATGCCCTTCGGTGCCGCCGAGGCCCTCGGCCACACCCGCCGGATCGCGGAGCTCGCCTCCGCCGTCGACCCCGCCGCCCGCACCGAACTGTACGTTTGGACCGCCTGAGCCTGACGACGGCGCCAGCCGCGGCGGCCCGCCGCGGGTGTCAAGTCGAAATCGGCGCGGTGATCTGGCACAATGATCAGGTACTTGATCTGCGTGGCCCTCTCTCCGCGTCTGGATCTTGTCCTTTTAGAACCCCCTAGTATGGCCCGCCCCACGGGTGCAGAACGCCGGGTTCGACCCCGTTTCAGAAACAGGAGTGACCACAAAAGTGGCCGTTAAGATTCGCCTTAAGCGCTTCGGCAAGATGCGCGCCCCGTACTACCGCATCGTCGTCATGGACTCACGCTCCAAGCGTGACGGCCGTGCCATCGAAGAGATCGGCAAGTACCACCCGACCGAAGAGCCCTCGTACATCGAGGTCGACTCGGACCGCGCCCAGTACTGGCTCGGCGTCGGCGCTCAGCCGTCCGAGCAGGTTGCCGCGATCCTGAAGATCACCGGTGACTGGCAGAAGTTCAAGGGTCTGCCCGGCCAGGAAGGCACCTTGAAGACCAAGGCTGCCAAGGAAGGCTTCGTAGCCCCGGAGAAGGGTTCCGTCATCATTCCGGAAGCCATCACCAAGAAGGCCAAGAAGGACGACGCAGCCGAGGCCCCGGCCGACGCCGAAGCAGAGACCACCGAGGCTGAGTAACTTGCTGGCAGACGCGCTCGAACACCTGGTCCGCGGGATTGTAGACAGCCCCGAAGACGTCAAGGTCAGTGCCAAGAACAACCGCCGGGGGACACCCTTGAGGTGCGCGTTCATCAGGACGACCTTGGACGGGTGATTGGCCGCCAGGGCCGGACCGCACGCGCACTGCGCACCGTGGTCGCGGCGCTGGCAGACGGTGAGCCGGTGCGGGTCGACGTCGTCGACACCGACCGCCGCCGGTAGCGCAGCCAGCACACGCTTGATCTCTGTCCGGCCCCTCCACCAGCATTGGTGGAGGGGCCGGACTGTTTTGCGCACACTGCGCCCCACAACGACCCATCCTTCCCATCCCCGAACAAGAGGACAGCATGCAGCTTCAGGTGGCACGAATCGGCAAACCCCACGGCATCCGCGGCGAGGTCACCGTCCAGGTGCTGACCGACGCCCCCGGTGACCGGTTCGTTCCGGGCACCCAGTTCGTCGTGGAGCCCGCGTCCGCCGGGCCGCTCACGGTCGAGAGCGCGCGCTGGAACAAGGACATCCTGCTGCTGGCATTCGAGGAGGTGGAGACCCGCAACGATGCGGAGGCCCTGCGCGGCGCCAAGCTCTTCATCGAAACCGAGGAACTCGACGAGGACGACGACGAGGGCTGGTACGAGCACGAGCTCGTCGGCCTGGACGTCCGGGTGGGCGACGAGGTGGTGGGCACGGTCTCCGCGCTGCACACTATGCCCGTCCAGGACCTGCTCGTGGTCAAGGACCGCGCCGGCAAGGAAATTCTGATCCCGTTCGTGGAGCAGATCGTCCCCGAGGTCAACGTCGCCGAAAAGTACGTCCTCGTCACCCCGCCGGCGGGCCTGTTCGAGGTCAACACGGACACCACCGCGACCCCCGACGACGGCGACTCCGCCGACAGTGCCGCCGACAGCGCCGCCGAGGGTGCAGACGGGGACCGCGCCTAAGATGCGGATCGACGTCGTCAGTATCTTCCCCGAGTACCTCGCCCCGCTGGAGCTGTCCCTGATCGGGAAGGCCCGGCAGGACGGACTGCTCAAGCTCACCGTCCACGACCTGCGGGATTTCACCACCGACCGGCACCGCACCGTCGACGACACCCCGTACGGCGGCGGCGCCGGCATGGTCATGAAGCCGGAACCGTGGGCCCAGGCACTCGGCGCCGTCGCGGGCACGGCGGCAGCGGACGAGGGCGAGACCCGGAAGCCCGTGCTGATCGTCCCCTCGCCCGCGGGGGAGCGCTTCACCCAGGCCATCGCGCACGAGCTCTCCGAGGAGGAGCAGCTGGTCTTCGCCTGCGGCCGGTACGAGGGCATCGACGAACGCGTCCTCGAATGGGCGGCGGACCACTTCACCGTCCGACCCATGAGCCTGGGCGACTACGTGCTCAACGGCGGCGAGGTGGCGGTCCTGGCGATGGTCGAGGCAATCGGGCGGCTGCTGCCCGGCGTCGTCGGCAACCCCGAATCCCTCGTGGAGGAATCGCACTCCGACGGGCTGCTGGAGTACCCGGTCTATACCAAGCCCTCCAGCTGGCGCGGCCGGGACGTTCCCGCCGTGCTGCTCAGCGGCAACCACGGCAAGATCGCCCAGTGGCGCCGGCACGAACAGTACCGCCGGACCGCGGAGCGCCGCCCCGACCTGCTCGAGGCGTTCGACGCCGGGACGTTGCCGCGTACGGACCGCACCGCCTTCGCGGACCTCGGGTACACCATCGAGGACGGCCGGCTGCACCGCCGCGCCGACGCCTGAGCGCAGCCGGACACCGGACTTTCCCGCCGCCGTCGTGCGTCCGGCTGACTCCGCGGATTCAGCAAAACCGGCCATTCTGTGGCAAAATAAGTCCTTGTGCCTGCTGGGTGCGAACCTGCCACAGGGGGAGCGTCACCAACAGCGCGGCACCCCGGCCCGGTCAATTCCTGACTGGACCGGAACGACACATTTTCGGCGGTGATTTCCGGGCGCTTCGGCCCCGGGCTTGGCCGCCGTGACCCAACGTGAATGACCTGTGGCGTTCACCAGGAGTGGATCAATGCATATCCTCGATTCCGTCGACGCAGCCTCGCTGCGCAACGATGTTCCCGAGTTCCGCGCGGGTGACACCATCAAGGTGCACGTGAACATCATCGAAGGCAAGAACTCCCGTGTCCAGGTCTTCCAGGGCTTCGTCCTGGGCCGCCAGGGTGACGGCGTCCGCGAGACCTTCACCGTCCGCAAGGTTTCCTTCGGTGTCGGCGTGGAGCGTACCTTCCCGGTGCACTCCCCGATCATCGACAAGATCGAGCTCGTCTCCAAGGGTGACGTGCGCCGCGCCAAGCTTTACTACATGCGTGCACTGCGCGGTAAGGCTGCGAAGATCAAGGAAAAGCGCGACTTCCAGACCGCCAAGTAAGTCCCCGGACTTACCCCGCGGATCCACGGCCGGTCCGGCTCACCCCGGGTCAGCGCCACTGCGCCGATCAAGCACTTCACGCGTCAGGGGATGTGGACCATGGAACAGCCAAAACGCCGGCCCAGGAAACTGGGCTGGCGTTTTGTGCTTCTGGGACTCGTCCTGGCCATCGCCATCAGCGGCCTGGTCCGCTCCCTGTGGCTGGACGTGTACTTCATCCCCTCCGCGTCGATGGAGCCGCTGCTGCGCGACGGGGACCGGATCCTGGTCTCCCGCACCGACTTCGCCGCCGACCCGATCCGCCGCGGCGACGTGGTGGTCTTCGACGGCCGCGGGTCCTTCGCGCCGCTGAACAGCGGCGCCGGCCCGGCCGCGGAGCTGGTGGCCGGGGCGGGGCACTGGCTGGGCATCACCGGCAGCGACACCACCTACGTCAAACGGGTCATCGGGCTGCCGGGGGACCGCGTGGTCTGTTGCGACGTGTCGGGCAAGCTCACAGTCAACGGCCAGCAACTTAGTGAACCGTATATATATCCCGGCGATGAGCCCAGCACCCTGAAATTCGACGCGATCGTCCCCGCAGGACGGCTCTGGCTGATGGGGGACCACCGTTCCAAGTCGGCCGATTCCAGGGGGCTGCTGGGGGCTCCCGGCGGCGGCATGGTGCCGCTGGACCGGGTGATCGGCCGGCCGGTGATGATCATCTGGCCGCTTGATAGATTTGCTGCACTACCGCGGCCCGACGCGGCCGCCACGACGACACAGAACGGACAGTAGATGCCCGAGACCGGACCCCGGACCCCTGAGCCCCACGGCCAGGCCGAACCCCGGGTGACGTCCGCGCCCATTCCCGACGGCGAACACCCGACGACGCAGTTCCCGGCGACGCCGGACATGACAGCGCCGGAGACGCCCGCCCGCGAGACGCCTGCGCCGGAGGCCCTGGCCCAGGGGACCCTGTCCCAGGAGATGGTGGCCCAGGAGGCGCCCGAGCATGGTGCGTCGGCGGAGGCTCCCCGGCGGGAAGCGCCGAGAGTCCCCGAGCGGGCCGCGGGCGTCGCGCAGGACGGTCCCTCCCATGCGGGTCCGACGTCGGCCCGGGCGCGCCGGGCGCTGGCCCGCGAGGGCCGCAACCCGGTGCTGGTCTGGCTCCGGGAGATCGCCACCGTGGTGGTCATCGCCGTCGTGCTGTCCTTTTTGATCAAAACCTTCCTGTTCCGGGCCTTCTACATCCCGTCCGAGTCGATGATGAACACGCTGGACGTCAACGACCGGATCTTCGTGAACCTGCTGGTGCCCCAGCCGATTGCGCTGCAGCGCGGCGACGTGATCGTCTTCCGTGACACGAAGAACTGGCTGGCCCCCGCGGCGCCGAAGCCGGTAGGACCCATGACCGGGGTGCAGAACGCGCTGACGTTCGTGGGACTGCTGCCGGACAACTCGGAGCAGCACCTGGTCAAGCGCGTCATCGGGCTCCCGGGCGACCACGTCATCTGCTGCGACGGCAGCGGCCGCCTGACGGTCAACGGCAAGGCCCTGGACGAGAAGTACGTCAACAGCGCCGAAATCCCGCAGGTGCGGGCGTTCGACGTCGTGGTCCCCGCCGGCAAGGTCTGGGTGATGGGCGACAACCGCAACCACTCCGCCGACTCCCGCGCCCACATGGAAACCAATGGCGGCTTCATCGACATGGCCGACATCGAGGGCCAGGCCGCCGTGATCGCGTGGCCACTGAACCGCGTCAAGGCACTGGATAACTACCCGGACGTCTTCAACGGCGTGCCCGCCCCGTCCAGCACCCCCACCAGCGCCCCGGCAGGAAAGTAAGGCAGGAGCAGTGTCCGTCGCACCAACCCTGGACTACGAGCGCCGCTTCAAGGCCTCGGGCGCACGGTTGCTGGCCGGCATCGACGAGGTGGGCCGAGGGGCTCTGGCCGGCCCGGTCAGCGTGGGGATCGCCGTCATCGACCTGCAGCAGCAGAAACTGCTCGCCGACGTGCGGGACAGCAAGCTGCTGAAGGTCTCCGAACGCGAACGCTTGGAACCCCTCGTGCGGGCCTGGAGCGTGGCGTCCGCCGTCGGCCACGCCTCGGCCGCGGAGATCGACGCCCTCGGCATCATCGCCGCGCTCCGGCTCGCCGGCAACCGGGCCTGGGCCGCCGTGCTGGCCGCCGGCGTGACCCCCGAGGTGGTGCTGCTGGACGGCAGCCACAACTGGCTCACGACCCCGGCGCAGGCCTCCCTGTTTGATGAGGGACCGGCCGAGCCCGGCTGCGACGCCCCGGTTCACACCCTGGTGAAGGCGGACATGCAGTGCCTCTCCGTCGCTGCGGCGTCCGTGCTGGCCAAGGTCGAACGCGACCGTCAGATGGCCGCGCTGCACGAGGAATTCCCGGCCTTCGGCTGGAACGAGAACAAGGGCTACGGCACCGCCGCCCACAAGGACGCTCTGCGTACCGCGGGGCCCAGCCCCTACCACCGGGTGAGCTGGCAGCTGCTGGGCGACTGAGCCTTCGCCGTCCCGGCCCTGGCGCCCGGCCGTGGCGCGCGGCCTGCGCCCGATGGTGCAAGATGGAACCATGAGTGCCGAAGACCTGGAAAACTATGAAACCGACATGGAGCTGCAGCTCTACCGCGAGTACCGCGACGTCGTCGGGCTCTTCAGCTACGTCGTCGAGACCGAACGGCGCTTCTACCTGGCCAACCATGTCGACCTGCAGGCCCGCAGCGCCGACGGCGAGGTCTACTTCGACCTGACCCTGCAGGACGCCTGGGTCTGGGACGTCTACCGCTCCGCCCGGTTCGTCAAGAGCGTCCGCGTGATCACCTTCAAGGACGTCAACGTCGAGGAACTTCCCCGCAACGAGGAACTCGCCCTGCCCAAGGTGGAGGACCTCGGCAACTAGCGGCGCGCCCACCCCGCTTGGCCCCTGTCGCTGGCCCCCTGACCGGAGTTACCCACATAGCGTGACTATCGGGTAAGGTCCCGGCTCCGTGCCGTCCACGCTGGAGGGATGAGAGCCAAAGACGTATTGGGCCGCCGAGGCGAGGACCTGGCGGCCGGTTTCCTGGAGGACCAGGGGATCCGGGTGGTAGACCGGAACTGGCGCTGTTCCGCCGGTGAGATCGACATCGTCGCGCTCGACGGCGACGCCCTGGTCATTGCCGAGGTCAAGACCCGCCGCTCGCTGACGTTCGGGCACCCGTTCGAGGCCGTCGGCGCCGAGAAGCTTGCCCGGTTGCACCGACTCGGATCCGCCTGGTGCCGGGAGCACGAGCTGCGGATGCCGCTGCGCCGGGTGGACGTCATCGCCGTGCTCGACGACGGCAGCGGCCTAGCGGCCATCGAACACCTCAAAGGGGTGGGGTAGATGGCGCTGGGCCGGACCTACGCCGTGGCCCTGGTGGGCCTCAACGGGTACATCGTCGAGGTCGAGGCAGATATTGGACAGACGCTGCCGGCGTTTGTGATCCTCGGGCTGCCGGACGCGTCGCTGAACGAGGCCAGGGAGCGGATCCGCTCTGCCGCGCAGAACTCCGGCATCCCGCTGAGCCGGCGAAAGATCACCGCCAACCTGATTCCGGCGTCGCTGCCCAAACGCGGCTCCGGGTTCGACCTGGCCATCGCCATGGCCGCGCTCCTGGCGGCCAACGACATCCGGTCCACCGGCCGGCACGTTTTCCTCGCCGAACTGGGCTTGGACGGCCGGCTCCGCCCCGTCCGCGGGATCCTCCCCGCCGTCATGGCAGCCGTCCGGGCCGGCTACCCGGACGTGGTCGTGGCGCAGGCCAACGCAGCCGAGGCCGAACTGGTCCCCGGTGCCAGGGTCCGTTCCTACACCACCCTGGCCCGGCTGGCCTTCGACTTCGGCGCCGATCCGCAGGACCTCGCCCTTGATGCCGATCTGGGGGAGGAACCCGACGACGGCGACGGGCACCCGGAGCCGGCGATGGTGCCGGACATGGCCGACGTGTCGGGCCAGGCCGAGGGACGGCGTGCCCTTGAGGTGGCGGCCGCGGGGGCCCACCACGTGCTGCTGACCGGGCCGCCGGGGGCCGGCAAGACCATGCTGGCCGAACGCCTGCCCGGGCTGCTGCCGGACCTCGGCGATCAGGAGGCGATGGAGGTCACCGCCATCCACTCGCTCAGCTCCCTGACGACGTCGGCGATAACCCTCCGGCGCAGGCCGCCCTACGAGAGCCCGCATCACACCGCCACCGCGGCGGCCATCATCGGCGGCGGCTCGGGTCTTCCCCGGCCCGGCGCCGCGTCCCGGGCCCACCGCGGCGTGCTGTTCCTGGACGAAGCGCCCGAGTACGAACGCCGCGTCCTGGACGCCCTGCGGCAGCCGCTGGAAAGCGGCGAGCTGATCCTCCACCGCGCCGCCGGCACCGCCGCCTACCCGGCACGCTTCCAGCTGGTCCTCGCCGCCAACCCCTGCCCGTGCGGCAAAGCCTCGGGGAAAGGCGTGGACTGCACCTGCACCCCGACGATGCGCCGACGCTACTTCGCCCGGCTGTCCGGGCCGTTGCTGGACCGGGTCGACATCCAGCTGGACGTCGAACGGGTGGCCCTCGCCGACTTCGGGGCACCCCGGGCGGAAGAAACGTCCGCCGCCATTGCCGCCCGGGTCAGGGCAGCGAGGGACACCCAGCTGGACCGGCTGCGGCCGCTCGGCCTCGAGACGAACGCGCAGGTCCCCGGCCGGGTGCTTCGCGGCGGGCTTCGACTGGGCGCCCACCACACCGGCATCCTGGACCGGGCACTGGAACGCGGCTCCCTCACCGCCCGGGGCTACGACCGGGTACTGCGCCTGGCCTGGACGGTTGCCGATCTCGCCGGACGCGGCAGCCCCGACGCCGACGACGTCGGCCGGGCCCTGGCCCTGCGGCAGTCCGGCGGAGCAACCCCATGACAGCGTGCCCCACCCCGAGGAGGAGAACAGCATGACCGCCAACGAACGCACCGCCCGGGCCGCCCTGTCCCGGCTGATGGAACCGCAGGACGCCGCGGGCCTGGCCCTGGTGCAGGCCGCCGGTGCGGAGGACGCCCTCCGGATCGCCACCGGCCAGCTGAAGCCCGGTCCATCCTTGGAACAGGAGATCACCGGGCTGCTGGCGGAAGCCGGTGCCGGAGGCGGCTGGTCGGGCCTGGGCATGGCGCTCAAACGCTGGGCACCCCGCGTCCCGGACCTCGCCCCGGCACGGGACCTGACCACCATGCAGCGACTAGGCGGACGGCTGCTCATCCCCACCGACGGGCTGTGGCCGGCGCAACTGGCGGACCTGGGGCTGCAGGAGCCGCTCTGCCTGTGGTGGCGGGGCCAGGAGCAGGAACTGCCCCTCCAGCGAAGGCTGTCGCCCTCGTCGGGTCACGGGACAGCACCTCCTATGGCTCTTCCGTCACCGCCGACCTGGCCTACGCACTGGCGCAGCGCAGTTTCACCATCGTCTCCGGCGGGGCCTACGGCATCGACGCCCACGCCCACCGGGCCGCTCTCGCCGGGGCGACCGGTCTGCCGACGATCGCCGTGATGGCCGGGGGAGTGGACCGCTTCTATCCGTCCGGGAACGAGGACCTGCTCCGCACGGTGGCCAACCAGGGCGCGGTGCTGGCCGAGGTGCCTCCCGGCTCGGCGCCCACCAGGTACCGCTTCCTGCAGCGCAACCGGATCATCGCCGCCCTGGCCGGGGCCACCGTGGTGGTGGAGGCGCGCTGGCGCTCCGGTGCCCTCAACACCGCCCACCACGCCGAAACCCTCGGCCGTGCGGTCGGCGCCGTCCCCGGATCGGTCCACAGCGCCAACTCCGCCGGCTGCCACCGGCTGCTCCGGGAGGGAGGGGCGGTGTGCGTCACAGATGCCGCGGAGATCGCCGAACTCGTCTCGCCCAGCGGCGACTCCCTCCCAGACCAGGCGGCGGGACGGTCGGAGGTCCAAGACGGGCTGACCCTGGAGGACCTGATCCTGTTGGATGCGCTGCCATTGCGGGTCACCAGCACCGTGGAGAAGCTGGCGGTCGTCGCCGGGCTGAGCCCCGAGTCCGTCCGGGCCGGCCTGGGACGGCTTGGCCTGGTGGGCCTGGCCGAGTCCCGCCACGGTGGCTGGAAACGCTCGGCGGCGGCGGTTTAGGGGTGGTGCCGTGCACCCCCGTCGCAAGGAGCTCTCGGCGCCGTGGCAAGCCCGGTCGAGCAGGAAGGAGACGGCGCGCCGTCGGGCTCCGCCGGGAAGCGGGACGGGGCTGGGAGAGTGGAAGGGTGCCAGCACCAGCCATCCCTCCCGCGCTCGCCGAGGCCGCCGCCGCCTTCGGCCGGTACCTCGACGCCGAACGCGGCCGCTCCGCCCATACCGTGCGGGCGTACCTGGCCGATGTCGAGAGCCTCCTCGGCCACGCCGCGTCCGAGGGTGCCACGGGACTGGGAGACCTCGAGCTCGGGACCCTCCGCCGTTGGCTGGGCGCGCAGAGCGAGGCCGGCATGGCCCGGGCAACGCTGGCCCGCCGCGCCGCCACCGCTCGGGCCTTCACCGCCTGGGCCGTCCGCGAGGAACTCCTGGCCGCTGACCCGGCCCTCCGGCTGCGGGCCCCCAAGCGCGAGAAGTCCCTGCCCGGCGTCCTCCAGCAAGGCCAGGTTCAGCGCCTGGTCGCAGGCGCCGAAGCGGCCGCGGCGGACGGCGGACCCATGGCGCTACGGAACCGGGCCATCCTGGAACTCCTCTACGCCACCGGCATCCGCGTCGGCGAACTGACCGGCCTCGACATCGACGACCTCGACCCGGACCGCCGCACCCTGCGGGTGCTCGGCAAGGGCAACAAGGAACGGACGGTACCGTACGGTGTGCCGGCAGCGCTCGCCGTCGACGACTGGCTCCGGCGCGGCCGCCCCGCCCTCGTGGCGGACGGTTCCGGGCCCGCACTCTTCCTCGGGGCGCGCGGCAACCGGGTGGACCAGCGGCAGGTCCGCAGCGTCGTCAAGGACCAGCTGGAGGGCCTCGGCGACACTTCCGCCACCGGCCCGCACGCGCTGCGGCACTCGGCTGCCACCCACCTGCTCGACGGCGGCGCCGACCTCCGGGCCGTCCAGGAGATCCTCGGCCACAGCAGCCTCGCCACCACCCAGATCTACACCCACGTCTCCGTGGACCGGCTCCGCAGCAGCTATCAACAGGCCCACCCGCGCGCCTGAAACCGCATCCGCGACACGCCGAAAACCCGGCGGTGACGGCGCGCTGCGCGGCACTGGCTTATTAGGGTGGGGTACGGCACAATGGGGTTCACGCCCGGCACCCACCACGTGGTCACGCGAAGCTCCCGAGTTTCCCGGCCACCACGGATCCGGACGTGATTTATGTCGAGTCACCGAGCGTTACAAAGAAGTTGAGTCACAAAACAACTGAATAGTCTGGCAGGGGCACCAGCCCCCGCACGCGGGCAACCGCGGCAGACGGACATCCTGGCAGAGGTCGTTGGGGAAGACGTACCTATAGCTATGGAGGATGGAATGTCTGTTGCACTAACCCGTGGTGTCCTGTTCGTTCACTCGGCCCCGACCGCCCTGTGCCCCCACGTCGAGTGGGCCATTGGCTCGGTCGTGGACAAGCGCACGGACCTCGAGTGGACCCCGCAGCCCGCCGCGCCCGGAATGTTCCGGGCCGAGCTCTCGTGGACCGGTACGCCGGGGACGGGAGCCACTCTGGCGTCGGCACTGCGCGGCTGGGCCCACCTGCGCTACGAGGTGACGGAAGAGCCCAGCCAGGGCGTCGACGGCGGCCGCTGGTCCCACACCCCCGAGCTCGGCATCTTCCACGCCGTCACCGACGTGCACGGCAACATCATGGTCTCCGAGGACCGCATCCGCTACGCCTACGAATCCGGCGCGGGCGACCCCTCCGCCGTCTACCACGAGCTCTCCCTCGCCCTCGGCGAGGCCTGGGACGAGGAGCTGGAGCCCTTCCGGCACGCCGCCGAGGGCGCCCCCGTGCGCTGGCTCCACCAGGTCGGCTAGCCCCCCACGACTCCCCGGCAGGCTTCGGGGCCGCTTCCTCCATGGCGGCGCACAGAGCCAGCGGGAGGGAGCTGACCGGGGACAGCCCTGCCTACCAGGGCGAAATCGGCACCGTCCCGATACGCCGGCCCTCGGTGTCGCACAGGTGCCCCATCCGCTTGGGCGTACTCAGGGCCACCATCCGGTCCAGCACGCCCAGGGTCGGGAACACGGCGCTCGTCCGCGCCTCTACCCGCTGCAACTCGCCCAGGTCCCGGACCCAGAACGTGGCGTAAAGGTTGGCCGTCCCCGTTACCGCCGCCACGAACCGGCACTCCGGCCACGCGGCCAGCTCCCGTCCGATCCGGTCCAGGTCCTGCCCCGGCGCGACGCCCAGCAGCGAGGCCTGGATCGGCCAGCCGGCCAGCGGATGGGCGATCTCGCAGCGGAAGGTCATGATCCCAGAGGAGATCAGGCGGTTCACCCGGCGCCTCGACGTGGCCGTGCTCGCGCCCGTCAGGGAAGCCAGCTCCGCCCAGCCCAGCCGCCCGTCCAGGGACAGGTGCTCCAGCAGGGACCGGTCCAGGTCGTCCAGGACCATCGCGTAGGTGCCCTGCCCCACGGACATGGTGCTCCGGTTGAGGACATTGAGCTGGCTCGGGTCCAGCGACCGCAGCCGCCAGCGGCTCCCCTCCAGATAGAGGGACGTGGTGAGAAGCACGGACACGGACACCACCCCCGGCACCCCGTAGACCTTGGTGGTCAGGAAGATGTCCAGTTCGCGCAGGTCACGGGTCAGCACGTCGCAGTTGATGTCGTGACCGCCCGTGGCCACCTCGATCGTGGCAACCTCGGGACACGCGGAGAGCCGCTCCACCAGTCCCGTCCGGGTACCCGGATCCGCGCGGATCATGACGTAGGAGATGCAGCGGCTGCGGCTGAATTCCCGACCGAAGGAGGCCGTGATCCAGGCCAGGCCCGCGGCGGTCATCCGGTCCCACCGGCGGGCCAGCGTGGTCGCCGTCGTGCCCAGCGGACCGGCCAGCTCCGCCCAGCTGGCCCGCGGGCGCAGCTGCAGGGCGTTCACCAGCGCCAGGTCCAGCTCACCCAGCGTGACCGAATCCTGCATATTACGGAGACTAGAGTCCGTTTCCGTCAATTTGGGCGTCTGCATGGGCCAAGTATCACACGGTGGAGGGGTTGACCCGGTCCCCGTGACCGCCCGACTACTGAAAGCATGGAGAGCGTGACGATCTCAGACACCAGGAAACCCACCCGCACCCAGGAACTGGCGGCGGAGCTCGCCGACGGACTCGTCTCGTTCCGGCGGGAGCTGCACCGAATCCCGGAACTGGGCAACGACCTGCCGCTGACCCAGCGCCGGCTCCTCGACGAACTGGAGGACCTCGGCCTGGAGATCACGCTGGGACGGAGCCTGAGCTCCGTGACGGCGGTCCTCCGCGGCGGGGCTGCGCCGGCCAGCGGACCCAAGCCGGTGGTGCTGCTCCGCGGCGACATGGACGCCCTGCCCGTGATCGAGGACAACGGGCTGGAGTACCGCTCCTCGCACGAGGGACTGATGCACGCCTGCGGCCACGACATGCACGTCGCGGGCCTGGTGGGCGCGGCCCGGATCCTGTCCTCGCTCAAGGATGAGCTGGCCGGCGACATCGTATTCATGTTCCAGCCTGGGGAGGAAGGCCCCGGGGAGCGCTGCCGATGATCGAGGAGGGCATCCTCGAGGCAGCCGGACGCCGCGTCGACGCGGCCTTCGGCCTGCACGTCTTCTCCGCGGCCCACCCGCGCGGCGTCTGGTTCGGCCGCCCCGGCCCACAGATGGCCGCCGTCGACGACCTCCACGTGCGGTTCATCGGATCCGGCGGCCACGGCTCCCAGCCGCACCACGCCAACGACCCCATCCCGGCCCTCTGCGAAGCGGTCACCGCCCTCCAGACCATGGTGACCCGGGCCTTCGACGTCTTCGACCCGGTGGTCATCACCGTGGGCCGGATCGCCGGCGGCACCCGGGAGAACATCATCCCCGAGCACGCCGAATTCGACGCGACCGTCCGCAGTTTCAGCGCCGAATCCCGGGCCGCCATCAAGGAGCGCAGCGTGCGGCTTCTCGAGGGCATCGCCGCCTCCCACGGCCTGGAGGCAGCGGTGAACTACCACGAGCTCTACCCGGTCACGGAAAACGCCCCGGACGAGTACGAGCTGGCCCGCCGCACCATCGTGGACCTCTTCGGCGAGGACCGCTATGCGCCCATGGCGAACCCGATGCCCGGCGCCGAGGACTTCTCGTTCGTCGGCAACGAGGTCCCCAGCGCCTACCTCTTCCTCAGCGCCTGCGCTCACGGGGACCCCGCCGACGCCGGCTCCAACCACTCACCCCACGCCCTCTTCGACGATGCCGTGCTCCCCGACGCCGCTGCCTGGCTGGCCGAGGTGGCGCTGCGCCGGATCAACCAGGGAGCTTAGGACAGCCCGCCCGACCACCGCGTGGGCGGGCACCATGAAAGGTAGTAACACCATGAACGTACTGAATGGGCAGGGCCTCCGGACGGCGGCGGCCGCAGCGGCCGTCCTCGTCGCCCTGAGCGCCTGCACGAACGCCTCCGAGGCGGGGTCCGGCTCCGGGGCAGGTTCGGGCACCGGCGGCAGCGGGCAGGCGACGGCGACGTTCGACCCGGGAACCGTCGCCAAGGACGACGCCCTGGCCGCCAAGGTTCCGGACCAGATCCGGTCCAAGGGGAAGCTGACGGTCGGCTCGGACACTACCTACGCCCCGGCGGAGTTCCTCGCGGCCTCCGACGGCCAGACCCCGGTGGGATACGACGTCGACCTGGCGAAGGCCATCGGCGCCACCCTCGGCTTGAAGGTGGAGGTGCAGACCTCCCCGTTCGAGGGCATCCTCCCCTCGCTCGGCCCGAAGTATGACCTGGGCGTGTCCTCGTTCTTCATTACGAAGGAACGCAGCAAGGCCGCCAACTTCGTCAGCTACTTCCAGGCCGGAACGCAGTGGGCGGTGCAGAAGGGCAACCCGAAGAACATCTCCCTGGACGATTTGTGCGGGAAGACCGTCGGGGTGCAGACCGGAACCTTCCAGGAGAACCCGGACATCTCCGGCCGGAGCGCCCAGTGCGTCGCGGCCGGAAAGCCCGCGATCGACGTCGTCTCCCTGAAGAACCAGACCGACGTCACCACCCGTCTGGTGGCCGGCGGCATGGACGCCATGGCGGCCGGGTCCATCACGGTGGCCTACGCCATCACCCAGTCCGACGGGAAGCTGCAGACGCTCGGCGACGTCTACGGCGCCTCGCCGGTGGGCATCGCCGTCGCCAAGTCGGACACGGCCCTCGCCGACGCGGTGGCAGGAGCCACCAACAAGCTGATCGAGGACGGGACCTACAAGAAGATTCTGGCGGCGTGGGGCACCGACGGCGGCGCCATCGCCAAGGCCGAGGTCAACCCCATGGTCAACAAGTAGCGGACGGGCCAACGCAAACGACGGCGGCCAGGTTCCCCGCGAAGGGAACCTGGCCGCCGTCGTTCGTGCTGCGTGCGGTGGACGCTAGATGCTGCGCACCGCGATCACGGCGTTGTGGCCGCCGAAGCCGAAGGAGTTGCTCAGCGCGACGATGTTGCCGGCCGGGAGCGCCCGCTCGGAGGTCACGACGTCCAGCGGGATCTCCGGGTCCTGGTTCTCCAGATTGATGGTGACGGGAGCCTTGCGTTCGTGCACGGCGAGGACCGTCAGGACCGCTTCCACGGCACCGGAGGCGCCCAGCAGGTGGCCCATCTGGGACTTGGTGGCGGAGACCGCCACGTTGTCCACGTGGTTGCCGAGGGCGGCCTTGAGGGCGGTGTACTCGGGCTTGTCACCGACCGGGGTGGAGGTGGCGTGCGCGTTGACGTGCACCACGTCCTCGGCCTGGATGCGGCCGTCGAACATGGCCGCCTTCAGTGCTCGGGTGGCGCCCAGGCCCTCGGGGTCCGGGGCAGTGATGTGGTAAGCGTCCGCGGTTACCGAGGTGCCGGCCAGTTCAGCGTAGATCCGGGCGCCGCGGGCCAGGGCGTGCTCCTCGGCCTCGAGGACCAGTGCGCCGGCGCCCTCGCCCATGACGAAGCCGTCACGGTCGCGGTCGTACGGGCGGGAGGCGTGCTCGGGATCGTCGTTGCGGCGGGAGAGGGCCTGCATCGAGGAGAACGCGGCGATCGGCATCGGGTGGATGGCGGCTTCGGCGCCGCCGCAGACGACGACGTCGGCCTTCCCGGAGCGGATCAGCTCCAGTCCCATGTGCACGGCTTCGGTGCCGGAGGCGCAGGCGGAGACGGGTGTGTGGGCGCCGGCGCGGGCTCCCAGGTCCAGGCTGACCGCGGCGGCGACACCGTTGGGCATCAGCATCGGAACGGTCATCGGCAGGACACGGCGGGGCCCTTTTCGCGCAGGGTGTCCCAGGCGTCCAGCAGGGTCCAGACGCCGCCGATGCCGGTGGCGAAGGCCACGGCCAGGCGGTCGTGATCGATGCCGTCGATGTTGGCGTCGGCCCAGGCCTCACGGGCCGCGATCACGCCGAACTGGGTGGACGGGTCCATGCGCTTGGCTTCGACCCGGCTCAGGACCTCGAGGGCGGGGTGGAGGCGCGTGCGGCGAAGTGGACGGGCAGCTCGTACTTGGCAACCCAGTCGTCTTCGAGCGTGTGCGCGCCGGAGACGCCCTTGAGCGCGTTCTTCCACATTGTGGGGACATCGCCGCCGATGGGTGTGGTGGCACCCAGACCGGTGATGACTACTTTGCGTGCCATGGGATCACTCTTTCGTCGGTGCGCGTGCCGCTAACGGTGCCAGCCAGGGCGCCGGGGCCTGCGTAGGAAACTCGGTGGTCAGTCAGTGAATCGGGGGAGCGCCGGGAGCCGCTGTGTCAGCGGCCCCCGGCGGCCCGCGGTACCGCCCCCGTGGGGGACGGCGCCGGGGAGCAGGCGGAATTAGGCCTGGGCGTTGGCGATGAAGTTGACGGCGTCGCCGACGGTCTTGAGGTTCTTGACCTCTTCGTCCGGGATGCGTACGCCGAACTTTTCCTCGGCGTTGACCACGATGGTCATCATCGAGATGGAGTCGATGTCGAGGTCCTCGGTGAAGGACTTGTCCATTTCGACGGCCTCGGGGGCCAGGCCGGTCTCTTCGTTCACGATTTCGGCCAGGCCGGCCAGGATCTCTTCGTTGTTAGCCATGGTGGCTCCTTCTTTTGTTGGTGCCATCGGCCGCCGGACGGGTCCGGAGCGTTGGGCGGAGTGGTTCGGGCCGAGGGTTCGGTCCGGTGGGGGAATCCGGGCTGCCTGCCGTGCCGGCACCCGGGAAGTCGCGGTGGACTACGGCAGCACGATCACCTGGGCGCCGAAGACCAGCCCGGCGCCGAAACCGATCTGCAGGGCGAGTCCGCCGCTGAGGCCGGGGTAGTCCTGCAACAGCCGGTGCGTGGCCAGCGGAATGGACGCCGCCGAGGTGTTGCCCGCCTCGGCGATGTCCCGGGCGACGATGACCGATTCCGGCAGCTTGAGCTGCTTGGCCATCTCGTCGATGATCCGCATGTTGGCCTGGTGCGGGATGAAGGCGGCGAGGTCCTCGGCCTTGACGCCCGCGGCGTCGAGGGCCTGCTGGGCCACCTTGGCCATTTCCCAGACCGCCCAGCGGAACACCGTCTGGCCGTCCTGGCGCAGCGTGGGCCAGAGCGCGGCCTCGGTGACGGCGGCTTCGCCCTCGCTGAGGGCGCCCTTGCCGGCGGCGTGGTCGCGGATGTCCAGCATCGAGTGGGTCATGCCGATGGCGTCCCACTTGCTGCCGTCCGAGCCCCAGACCGACGGGCCGATGCCCGGGGTGTCGGAAGGGCCGATGACGACGGCGCCCGCGCCGTCGCCGAGCAGGAACGAGATGGTGCGCTCGGTGTTGTCGATGACGTCGGAGAGCTTCTCGGCGCCGACCACCAGCACGTACTTGGCGGCACCGGAGCGGACCAGGGCGTCGGCCTGGGCGATGCCGTAGCAGTACCCGGCACACGCGGCCGAGATGTCGAAGGCCGGGGCCGGCGTGGCACCCAGGCGGTCGGTCAGGCTCGCGGCCGCGGATGGCGTGGCGTAGGGGTGGGTGACCGTAGAGACGATCACGGCACCGAGCTCGGAGGGATCGACGCCGGCGCGTTCGAGGGCCTCGCGGGCGGCGCCCTCGGCCATGTCGATCACGCTGACGTCTGCGGGGGCGCGGTGCCGGGTGACGATCCCGGTGCGCTGGCGGATCCACTCATCGGAGGAGTCGATCCACTGGCAGACGTCCTCGTTGGTGACGATGACGTCGGGACGGTACGCACCGACGCCCAGCACACGGGTGCCGTTCTGCAGGGGGGCCTGCTTCAGCGTAGGAGTGCTCATTTTCCTCCCTCAAGTTCTGCGAATAGTGCCAAGGCATCGGACAGATCGTCCGGTGTCTTGACGGTAACAGTCTTCACGCCGGGAATGCCGCGCTTGGCCAGGCCGGCGAGGGTGCCTGCCGGGGCCAGCTCGATCAGGCCGGTGACGCCGCGCTCCACCAGGGTCTCCATGCAGCGGTCCCAGCGGACCGGGCGGGAGACCTGGGCGATGAGGCTGTCTACCGCGGCGCCGCCGTCGGTGACCTGCGCGCCGTCGAAGTTCGAGAGCAGCGGAACCTGCGGGTTGCGGGGGTGAAGCGTGGGGCGCAGCGCCTGAAGTGCGGCGACGGCGGGAGACATGTGTGAGGTGTGGAACGCACCGGCGACCTTGAGCGGGATGACCCGGGCCTTGGCCGGCGGCTTGTCCGCGAGGGCCTTGAGCTGCTCGAGGGTGCCGGCGGCGACGGTCTGTCCGGCGCCGTTGACGTTCGCGGGGGTCAGCCCGGCGGCCTCGATGGCGGCCAGGACCTCGGCGGGGTCGCCGCCGACGACGGCGCTCATGCCGGTCGGGGTGGCGGCGGCCGCGGCGGCCATGCCGTTGGCGCGTTCCCGGACGAAGGTCATGGCCTCGGTCTCGGTGAGGACACCGGCCAGCGCGGAGGCGGTGATTTCGCCCACCGAGTGGCCGGCGAGGATGACGGGGAGGGTTTCGAGTTCGACGTCGAACAGCGCCTTCGCGGCGACGAGTCCGGCCGCGACGATCAGCGGCTGCGCGACGGCGGTGTCCTTGATGGTCTCCTCATCGGAGGTGGTGCCGTGGGCGGTGAGGTCGATACCTGCTATTTCGCTCAGGGAGGCCAGGTGGCCTGGGACGGAGGGCAGTTCCAGCCAGGGGGCCAGAAAACCGGAGGTCTGGGAGCCCTGTCCAGGGCAGACGATTGCAAGCACGTATCCAGCTTTCCAAATGCCGCGTGATTCATCGGTACTTTCATGCACCAAGCTCACTGGGTCAGTTTGTAGGAAGTCTACAACCTCTCAGCCGCCGTTGCGGGATGGCTGCCGCTCCACGGCGGGCTTCGGCGGGGTGGAGAGACGCCCCACCACGAGGGCCGCCTGGAGCACGAACGCCTCCCGCGGGATCAGTGGATCCCAGCCGGTCACGTCGCAGACGCGCTTGAGCCGGTAACGGACCGTGTTGGCGTGGACGAACAATTCCCGGGCCGTGGCTTCGAGCGAATGACCCAGTTCGAGGTAGGTCCCCAGGGTCTCCACCAGCCCGTTCGAGGCGGCCAGGAGGGGCCGGTAGATGTTCTTCACCAGGGACCGGCGGGCCGCGTCGTCGCCGGAGATGACCCGCTCCGGCAGCAGGTCGTCCGCGGCGACCGGGCGCGGGGCCGAGGGCCAGGCGCGGGCGGCGGTGAGGCCGGCGAAGGCGGACTGGGCGGAGCTGCTGGCCTCCGGCAGGGAGGCTGCCTCGGCGCCGTACACGACGGGACCGGGGGCGAAGAGTTCGCTGAGCTTCTGACAGGCGGTCTCCCGGTCCTGCACGCCGCCGAGGATCAGGATCAGCCGGTCGCCTTGGATTCCCACCAGGGCGTCCTCGGCGAACCGGCCGGCGGTGCGGCGCAGCTCGCTGACGTAGCTGGCGCTGGGTTCCGAGGGCGAATTGCCCACCATGACGGTGAAACGTTCCTGCGCCTTCCAGCCCAGGGCCGCGATCCGGGACCGCAGGGCATCGGTGTTCTCGCCACGCAGGATGGCGTCGACGATCAGGGCTTCCAGCCGGGTGTCCCAGGAACCGCGGGTCTCCGCGGCGCGGGCGTAGACGTCGGCGGCGGCGAAGGCGACCTCGCGCGAGTAGCGGAGCACCGCCTCGCGCAGGGCCGCCTGGTCCGCCTCGGGGGCGATGATCGGGACCTGCTCCTCGACCACCTCCACCACGATCCGGATCAGCTGGAGGGCCTTCTGCAGGCTGATGGAGCGGGTCAGTTCGGTGGGGGCGGTGCCGAAGACGTCGGAGAGGATCCACGACGGCGAGCTGGGCCGTTCGAACCAGGTGACGAAGGCGGCGATGCCGTTCTGGGCCACCATGCCCAGCGCGGAGCGTTCGTCGGAGTTCAGCCGGCTGTACCAGGGCAGCGAGGATTCCAGCCGCCGCAGCGTGGTGGTGGAGAGCTGGCCCACGCTGGAGCGGAGCTTCTTCAGCGTCTCGGCCTTCTCCGGGGACAGGGTCCGGGCGGCGGATTTGCGCTGCGCGGGGGTGGGGGTGGGCTCTGCCATGACAACGAGCATACGGCGCCCGCCTGACAAGCTCCATTTGTGCGAAGGCTACAACTAGCTTTGCGCTGGATCACACGGCGGGCCGCCGTGGTTAAAGCCCGACGGCGGCCCCCACACCGTGGGGACCGCCGTCGTCGTGTATTCCGGTCCGGCCGGGTGACTCCTAGGAGTCACCGCCCGCGTTACCGGTGGTGCCGGCGTTGACGTTGAGCAGCCGGTACTTCTCGATCGCCTGGGCCGGGGCCTGCGCGTCGACCTCGCCGCGGCGGGCAAGCATCTGCAGCGAGCGGACCACGATCGAGTGCACATCGTTCTTGAAGAAGCGACGTGCAGCGGCGCGGGTGTCGGAGAAGCCGAAGCCGTCGGCGCCGAGCGAGGCGAACTCGTTCGGGACGAACTGGCGGATCTGGTCCGGGACGGCCTTCATGTAGTCCGAGACCGCGACGATCGGGCCGGTGGCACCGGCGAGCTGTTCGGTGACGAACGGCACGCGGGCCGGCTGGCCCGGGTTGAGGAAGGCCTCTTCCTCGGCGGCCATGGCGTCGCGGCGCAGCTCGGTCCAGGACGTGACGGACCAGACGTCGGCGGAAACGCCCCAGTCCTCGGCCAGCACACGCTGGGCCTCGAGGGCCCACGGCACGGACACGCCGGAGGCGAGGATCTGCGTGCGGGGGCCGTCGATCTTGGCCGGCGCCAGCAGGTAGATGCCCTTGACGATGCCCTCGACGTCGAGCTCGGCGGGGGCCGCCGGCTGCGAGATCGGCTCGTTGTAGACCGTCAGGTAGTACATGACGTTCCGCGACGGGTCGTTGTCCGCCGGGCCCGGGCCGTACATCCGGTTCAGGCCGTCACGCATGATGACGCCGATCTCGTAGCCGTAGGCCGGGTCGTAGGTGACGACGGCCGGGTTGGTGGCGGCGAGGATCGGGGAGTGGCCGTCGGCGTGCTGCAGGCCTTCGCCGGTCAGCGTGGTGCGGCCGGCGGTGGCGCCGATGATGAACCCGCGGGTCATCTGGTCGGCGGCGGCCCAGAAGGAGTCGCCGGTGCGCTGGAAGCCGAACATCGAGTAGAAGACGTAGATCGGGATCAGCGGCTCGCCGTGGGTGGCGTAGGAGGTGCCGGCGGCGGTGAAGGCCGCAACCGAACCGGCCTCGTTGATGCCGGCGTGCACGATCTGGCCGGCGATCGACTCCTTGTACGCGAGGACAAGGTCGCGGTCCACGGAAAGGTAGTTCTGGCCGTTCGGGTTGTAGATCTTCGCGGTCGGGAAGAACGCGTCGATGCCGAAGGTGCGGGCCTCATCCGGGATGATCGGCACGATCCGGGAACCGAATTCCTTATCCCGCATCAGGTCCTTGAGCAGCCGGACGAACGCCATGGTGGTGGCGGCCAGCTGCTTGCCGGAGCCGCGGTTGGCGACCTCGTACGCCTTGTCGCCCGGCAGGGTGACGTCGGTGTGCTTGGACCGGCGCTCGGGCACGAAACCGCCCAGGGCCTGGCGGCGCTCCATCAGGTACTTGATCTCCGGAGAGTCCGCACCCGGGTGGTAGTACGGCGGCTGGTACGGGTCGGCCTCGAGCTGCTCGTCCGTGATCGGGATGCGCAGGTGGTCGCGGAAGGCCTTCAGGTCCGCCAGGGTGAGCTTCTTCATCTGGTGGGTCGCGTTGCGGCCCTCGAAGTGGGTGCCCAGGCCGTAGCCCTTGACCGTGTGGGCCAGGATGACCGTCGGCTTGCCCTTGAACTCGGTGGCGGCCTTGTACGCGGCGTAGACCTTGTTGTAGTCGTGGCCGCCGCGCTTGAGGTTCCAGATCTCCTGGTCCGTCATGTCCGCGACCATGTCCTTGGTCTGCGGGGTCTTGCCGAAGAAGTGCTCGCGGACGAATCCGCCGGACTCGGCCTTGTAGGTCTGGTAGTCGCCGTCGACCGTCTCGTTCATGATCTTCACGAGCGAGCCGTCGTCGTCCTTGGCGAGCAGGTTGTCCCACTCGCGGCCCCAGACGACCTTGATGACGTTCCAGCCGGCGCCGCGGAAGAAGGCCTCGAGTTCCTGCATGATCTTGCCGTTGCCGCGGACCGGGCCGTCGAGGCGCTGCAGGTTGCAGTTGATGACGAAGTTGAGGTTGTCCAGCTTGTCGTTTGCGGCGAGCTGGAGCAGGCCGCGGGATTCCGGCTCATCCATTTCGCCGTCGCCCAGGAACGCCCAGACCTGCTGGTCGGAGGTGTCCTTGATGCCGCGGTTGTGCAGGTAGCGGTTCGACTGCGCCTGGTAGATGGCGTTCATCGGGCCGATGCCCATGGAGACGGTGGGGAACTCCCAGAACTCCGGCATCAGGCGCGGGTGCGGGTAGCTGGAGAGGGCGTGGCCCTCCTTGGACTTCTCCTGGCGGAAGCCGTCGAGGTCTTCCTCGCTCAGCCGGCCCTCGAGGAAGGCGCGGGCGTACATGCCGGGGAGGCGTGGCCCTGGAAGAAGACCTGGTCGCCGCCGCCCGGGTGGTCCTTGCCGCGGAAGAAGTGGTTGAAGCCGACTTCGTAGAGGGTCGCGGCACCGGCGTAGGTAGAAATGTGGCCGCCGACGCCGATTTCGGGCCGCTGTGAGCGGTGCACCATGATCGCGGCGTTCCAGCGCAGCCAGGCGCGGTACTTGCGTTCGATTTCCTCATCGCCGGGGAACGGGGCTTCCTGGTCCACCGGGATGGTGTTGACGTAGTCCGTGGTGGTCACCATCGGCACGCCCACGCTCTGGGCGCCGGCCCGCTGAAGCAGGCTTCGCATGATGTACTGGGCACGCTCCGTGCCCTGTTCCTGAATCAGGGTGTCCAGGGACTCCAGCCATTCGGCGGTCTCTTCCGGATCACGATCAGGCAGCTGGTTAGTCAACCCGCTGAGGATATGGGAGGTATCTTCTCCTGCAGCCACGTCCAACCTCTCTTTGAGCGCATTCACCGGCACCCTCAGCTCCGGCAGGGTGACTGCCTGGCGTGAACGCGACGTGTGCGACATATCGGTAACAGCAGCCCGGTCCTGTACGCCGGGCTTGGTCCAATCACAACCAGGCCTGACAGTGGGAGCGGTCGGTTGTCCGCGCAGGCATGGTCGTCATCAGCCACTCTAGCCTTGCGCGTCCGCGGATGCGTAGCCGCCGCCGCCCCGGTGTGACGCAGAATATGGCGGATCGCGGGGCCCACAGCTTGAAGCGGACGCACAAAGGGTGTTGGCTTGGAGTAATGGAAATCACTAGCACCATGGAATGTGTCACTATCGGACACAGCGGGCATCCTGCCGGCAGGCACCAACAGACGCACCAACAGCATAGGAGCAACACGTGAGCGAGGCCGACGCCGCCACTTCGGTAAATGTGGCGGAAAAATTGGGTTTCAAGAACGGGGATCTGATTCAGGAGTTCGGTTACGACGACGACGTCGACTTCGACTTGCGTGATGACATCGAGGACCTCACCGGGTCCGAGATCTTCGATGAGGACGACCACGAGGTGGTCGACGCGGCCATCCTCTGGTGGCGCGACGGTGATGGTGACCTGGTCGACACGCTGGTGGACTCCCTGACCTCCCTGACCGACGGCGGTGTGGTCTGGGTGCTGACCCCGAAGAAGGGCCGCACCGGCTACGTCTCGCCCTCGGAACTGCAGGAGGCGGCGCCCACCGCCGGCCTGCACTGCACCACCTCCGCCGGGGTCTCCCAGGACTGGAGCGCCACCCGGCTGGTGACCCGGAAGAACAAGTGACCGGTACCGCGCCGGCGCAGGCTCCCGCCGGGCAGCCCGGCGCCGTGCCCGCCGTCGGGCAGCCGGCCCCGGACTTCGAGCTGGTCAACCAGTTCGGTGAGCCCGTCCGGCTCTCCGAACTGCGGGGCCGCACCGTGGTGTTGGTGTTCTTCCCGTTCGCCTTCTCCGGCATCTGCACGGGCGAACTGTGCGAACTGCGGGACAACCTCTCCGTCTTCGAGGACGCCGACGCCGTGGTGCTGGGCATCTCGGTGGACAGCAAGTTCGCCCAGCGCGCCTACGCCGAGAAGGAAGGCTACAGCTTCGACCTGCTGGCGGACTTCTGGCCGCACGGAGCGGTGGCGGAGCGGTACGGGGTGTTCGACCCGGAGAGCGGCATGGCCCTGCGCGGGACGTTCATCATCGACGCGGCCGGCACCGTCCGGTACGTCGTGGTCAACCCCCGGGGCCAGGCGCGTGACTTCGCCGGCTACCGGGCGGCCCTCGCGGAACTGTCCGGCAATTCCTCCTCCCCTCCACGGACCCGTCCTCCAGCCGGGGACCGGAAACGGTATGAGGCAGCGGCGGCCCGGGGTAGGGATGACGGGCTTCGCGAGCCTTCCCCCGTCACACCCGCGGAGCCGGCCCGCGACGAACTTGAGGTCCTGCAGGAGATCCACGGAGTCCTCGCCGGGAAACGCTTCGCGTTGCTCACCGGCGCCGGTCTCAGCACCGACTCGGGCATCCCCGACTACCGCGGCCCCGGTGCGGCGCCGCGTGCACCCATGACGTACCAGGAGTTCATCGGCTCGCCGGATAACCGGCAGCGCTACTGGGCCCGGAACCATATCGGCTGGTCCCACCTCCGCCGGGCCGACCCCAACGACGGCCACACGGCCGTGGCCCGGATGGAACAGCGCGGGCTGCTCACGGGCCTGATCACCCAGAACGTGGACCGGCTGCACGAGGACGCCGGCAGCCGGAACGTCGTGGACCTGCACGGCCGCTTCGACCGGGTGGTGTGCCTGGCCTGCGGCCGCAGCTACAGCCGGACCCTGCTGGCCGGGGTGCTGGAAGAACTCAACCCCGGATTCCTCGACGCCGCCCTCGCCGGCGGCGTAGTGGAGGCCGCCCCGGACGCGGACGCCACCGTGGAGGACGAGGCGCTGATCAGCGAGTTCGTCGTCGCGAACTGCCCGGCCTGCGGCGGCACCCTGAAACCCGACTTCGTCTACTTCGGCGAAAACGTGCCCAAGGACCGGGTGGAGCGTTCCTACGCCATGGTGGACTCCGCCGGCGCGCTCCTGGTCGCCGGTTCCTCGCTGACCGTGATGAGCGGGCTGCGCTTCGTCCGCCACGCCGTCAAGCAGGGCAAGGAGGTCGTGATCATCAACCGCGGCCAGACCCGCGGCGACGACCTGGCGACCATCAAGCTGGAGGCCGGCGTCAGCGAGTCGCTGACCTGGCTCGAGTCCGAACTCCCCGCCCTCTGACCCGGTGTTCCGCGGCCGCGCCGATTGGCGCAGGAGCCCGCGCTTCGGGTAAGGTCAATGTTCGTTGGTTGACGTGCCGAGGCATGGAAACCGGCGTGACGGGTCTTTAGCTCAGCTGGTAGAGCGCCACGTTTACACCGTGGATGTCATCGGTTCGATCCCGGTAGGACCCACCATCATGAACCCCGTCGCGGGAGCCGCAAGGCAACCGCGGCGGGGTTTTTCTTTGTCCGGGGCCCGGCCGGGGGGCCGGTTGAGGGTTATAGGACAAAACGTGTGTAAATCCCGGGTGTGTCAGGGGCGTCCTGCCCAGCCCGTCCGGGCCCAGAGGCCTTCTTCTGCGGTGGCTGCGGTGCCGTATTGCTCCGGCCCGTGGGGTTGCTCAAGGGTGGTTTGAGCAGGGCGGCGTGCGGGCGTGTGGTGTTGCGATTTGATGAGCTTTGACGGCGGGACCGGGGTTTCGCTGTGCAGGTAGAGGTACCACTCAATGGCCCGTTTCTGGTGTTTTTCGCTCATCCCTCGGTGGGCCCGGAGGATCAGTCGTAGCTGGGCGTTCGTGCCGCCCTCGATCCGGTTGGTCGTGGCGGCAATGTCGAGTCCGGCGAACTCGTGGCGGAGGTAGGTGAACAGCGTCCCGGCCTGGCTGAGCCGTTCCAGGAGGCGGTAGGCCTTTCGAAGCCGGTCGTGGGTGAACCACCAGCTCTGGTTCGACCGGACCCATGCCGGTGCCATGGTGGTCGCGGTGCGGTAGGTGCGGGCCCGGACGAGGTGACCGTGGTCTTGGTGCCAGTCGTTGAGGTGGCCCAGCCACGCCGCGGCCTGCGCAGGTGTGCTGGTCCTTGTGAGAGCCCGCCCCAACCGCAGTAGGGCCCTGGCCGCCTCGGTCCGCGGGCGGCTGGTCAGATAGGTGCGTACGTTGCGTTGAACGTGGACGAGGCAGCGTTGCACCGCGGTATCTGACCAGCAATCGGACAGGGCGGCCGCGATCCCGGAACCACCATCGGTGATCACCACCCGCGGTGCGGGGAAGCGTTGAAGCAAAGCGGCCCAGGCGGCCTTTTTCTCAGTGTCGCACCACTGCCAGCCGATCACGTGCTCTCCGGCGATCGCGATGAGGCAGCACCATGACCCGACGTAGATCCCGTCGATCTGGACCTGGTCATAGATCTCGCCCGTCGCCGGAATAGAGGGGGCGATATTCCAACACCATGCTGTGCGGCGCCGGAACGACCGGGCAGTGCCAAACGAGGCAGCCGACGTCTGCGAGCCCGTGCCCAGCAGCCAGCCCAGAAAAGCATCCAGCTCCGCGCGCCGGCTCACATCCGGGCGTTCACCCGAGCGGCTCGCCCCGCAATACAGACACCGGTACCGCTGCTTCCCAGCCGCCGTTTTTCCGTTCCGAACCAGCGGTCGACCGCAGATCGAACATTCCAGAGATATGCAAGCACCCCAGCCACCCTAAGCTTTCAAAGCTTAGCTACCCCTGATTTCCCCCGCCGTCACTGGGAAGCAGGCCCAATCCATACACACGTTTTGTCCTATAGCCCCCGGTTGAGCTCAGGTCGAAGACCACGGCGGCCGGTCCCGGATAAATGTCGGTGCCCGGCCATAGCGTCAGTTGCATGGAACACGTACTCGTCACAGCCGGCCCGGACGGGCGCCCCCACACCGTCATCCGCGGCGGCCGGGAATGGATCATCGGCGCGGACCCGGTCCGCTGGTTCGAGCGGGTGAGCTGGTGGGAGGCCGAGCGGCGAATGCCGCGGGACCTGGGCCGGGTGGACGTGGAGGTCTGGCAGATCCAGGCGCGGCTGGGCCGCAATGCCGGATCGGCGCTGACCACCATGGAACTTATCCGCGACGGCCTCGGCGGCGGGTGGCGGCTCAGGGACCTGGTGGCCGACGCGGCGTGAGACCCTGGCCCGGGCGGTTTTCCGGGCCGTTTTCCCGGGCATGGAAAAGCCCTCCACCGCGGCTATTGGGGGATGCCGCGGTGGAGGGCTTGAGAAAAACATACCGGAAATGAGACGAAATGTGAAACTGAAAGCGGTTGAATTAGCCCAGTGTCGGGACTAATTCGCGGGGCCAGTAACCGGCCCCGGGTCAGGCCGGCCGGACGGGGACGAAAACCCGGGGCTGGTCCCGCCAGCTCGGCTCCATGTCCGCAATGGTCTCGCGCATGATCTTGTCGGAGGCCTCCCGCGCCGCCGGACCGTTGCCGGTGGCGATGGCCTCCGCGACGTCGACGTGCCACTGCAGCGCATAGGTCTGCGGATGGTCCGGCATCAGCCCGTGCATCGTCCGCCCGGTCAGCGTCTCCGCCACCTGCCCCACAAGGTTCGCGAACATCTCGTTCCCGGACCCGGTGAGCAACAGCGAGTGGAACCTGATGTCGAGGTCCAGGAACCTCGGGACGTCCCCGGCCACGCCGGCTTCCCGCATGGCATGGGAGATTTCCACCAGCTCGCTGCGGATATCGTCGGGTGCGTTGGCCGCGGCCAGCTCGGCCGCGACGGGTTCCACCGCCGTGCGCAGCTCCGCGAGCGAGCGGAGCTGGGCGCCCCGGCCCTCGCCGGCCAGGCGCCACCGGATGACGGACGGGTCGAACGGGTTCCACCGGTTGGCCGGCAGCACCCGGATGCCCACCCGCTTAATGGTCTCGACCAGGCCCAGGGACTGCAGCACCCGGACCGCCTCGCGGACCACGGAGCGGGAGACCTTGAGCTCGTCCTCCAGGTGCTCGGCGAGCATCACGTGGCCGGTCGGGAGCTCGCCCCTGACAATCCGGGTTCCCAGATGCTCGATGGCTTGATGGTGGAGGCTGGTCGACATAGTCGTAAGCATAGTGGCGTGCCCGTCACAGGAGCCGCGAACGGGCGCGGTCCCGGCCGAAAATCATAGACTGTCTAGGAGGCGCCGTCTTCGGCCAGCCAACTGCACTCGTTGCACCCAATGAATTGGAGATTTGATGTCAGCACACATCGGTGTCACCGGCCTTGCGGTGATGGGGGCAAACCTCGCCCGCAACCTCGCCCGTAACGGCTTCACGGTCGCCCTCCACAACCGCTCGGTGGAAAAGACCGACGCGCTCCTCGAAAAGCACGGCTCCGAGGGCGACTTCGTCCGGACCGAAACACTGCAGGAACTCGTCGACTCGCTGGAGAAGCCCCGCCGCGTCCTGATCATGGTCAAGGCCGGCAAGCCGGTCGACTCCGTCATCGAACAGCTCGAGCCGCTGCTCGAAGCCGGAGACATCATCATCGACGCCGGCAACTCCCACTACGAGGACACCCGCCGCCGCGAGGCCGCCCTCGCCAAGAAGGACCTGCACTTCGTCGGCATCGGCGTCTCCGGCGGCGAGGAGGGTGCCCTGAACGGCCCCTCGATCATGCCCGGCGGCTCCAAGGAGTCCTACGAGGCCCTCGGCCCGCTCCTGGAGAAGATCTCCGCCCACGTCGACGGCCAGCCCTGCTGCGCCTGGATCGGCACCGACGGTGCCGGCCACTTCGTCAAGATGGTCCACAACGGCATCGAATACGCGGACATGCAGGTCATCGGCGAGGCCTTCGACCTGCTCCGCTCCGGCGCGGGCATCGAGCCGGCCGAGCAGTCAAAGATCTTCGCCGAATGGAACAAGGGCGACCTCGCCTCCTTCCTGATCGAAATCTCCGCCGAGGTCCTGGGCCACGTCGACGCGAAAACGGGCAAGCCGTTCGTCGACGTCGTCGTGGACGCCGCCGGCCAGAAGGGCACCGGCCGGTGGACCGTCATCTCCGCCCTGGAGCTGGGCTCCCCGGTCTCCGGCATCGCCGAGTCCGTCTTCGCCCGGGCGCTGTCCTCGCAGGCCGGCCAGCGGAAGCTGGCGCAGGAGCTGTTGGCCGGGGGAGAGGCCGACGTCGAGGTCCCCGAGACCTTCGTGGAGGACGTGCGCCAGGCGCTCTACGCCTCCAAGCTGGTCTCCTACGCGCAGGGCCTGGACATGCTGACCTCGGCCGCCAAGGAATACGGCTGGGAGCTGAAGCTGGACGAGATCGCTTCCCTGTGGCGGGGCGGCTGCATCATCCGAGCCGAACTGCTCAAGGACATCACCAAGGCGTACTCCGCCGAGGAGAAGCCGGCCAACCTGCTCTTTGCCCCCGCGTTCACCGCCGCGATCGCCGACGCCCTGCCGGCGTGGCGCCGCGTGGTGGCCACCGCGGTGCAGCTGGGCATCCCGGTGCCGGTGTTCTCCTCCTCGCTGGCCTACTACGACGGCCTGCGCCGCAAGCGCCTGCCGGCCGCCGTGATCCAGGGCCAGCGCGACTTGTTCGGCGCCCACACCTACGGCCGCGTCGACGCCGAGGGTACGTTCCACACCCTCTGGGGCGAGGACAAGTCCGAGGTTGAGGCCGTGGACACCCACTAGCGCTTAGATGGCTGCGGCCGCCGGCCCGGACTTCCGGGGCGGCGGCCGCAGCGGTTCTAACCCTAAATGCGGTATTCGATCAGGTACTCGGCCGGGTCGACGGCCTTCTTGGTCTCGCGCTGGGCGTCGCGGTGCCGCCAGGTGGCGGGCACGCCGGTCAGGATCGATTCGGCCGGGGCGTCCTTAACCACGACGGCGTTCGCGCCGATGGCGCTGTCCCGGCCGATGGTGATGGGGCCCAGGACCTTGGCGCCGGCGCCGATCACGACGCGGTCCTCGATGGTGGGGTGCCGCTTGATCTTCGCCAGCGAGCGTCCACCGAGGGTGACGCCGTGGTAGATCATCACGTCTTCGCCGATTTCCGCCGTCTCGCCAATGACCACGCCCATGCCGTGGTCAATGAAGAACCTCCGGCCGACCGTGGCGCCCGGATGGATCTCGATGCCGGTCATGAACCGGGCCAGCTGGGAGATCAGCCGGGCCGGGAACCGCAGCGACGGGTTCTGCCACAGGCGGTGGGTGAGCCGGTGGGCCCAGATCGCGTGCAGCCCCGAGTAGGCGAAGAAGTTTTCGAAAGAGCCCCGCGCCGCCGGGTCGTGGGACCGGGCGGTGTCGAGGTCTTCCTTGAGTCGTGCGAAAAAGCCCACAAAATTCTTTCTGAGAATGCGGCCGCTTTAGGGTCAGCCGCGGATGTCGTCGTACAGCACGGTGGAGATGTAGCGCTCCCCGAAGTCGCAGACCACGGCAACGATCAGCTTACCGGCGTTCTCCGGGCGCTTGGCCAGTTCCAGCGCGGCCCAGACGATCGCGCCGGAGGAGATGCCGCCGAGAATGCCTTCCTTGACGCCGAGGTCCCGGGCCACCCGGACGGAGTCCTCGAGGGAGGCGTCGATGACCTCGTCGTAGATGGTGGTGTCGAGGATCTCGGGGACGAAGTTCGCGCCCAGGCCCTGGATCTTGTGCGGGCCGGGGGCGCCGCCGTTGAGGATGGGGGAGTCTTTGGGTTCGACGGCGACGATCTGCACGCCGGGCTTGCGCTCCTTGAGGACCTGTCCGACGCCGGTGACGGTTCCGCCGGTGCCGACGCCGGCGACGAAGATGTCCACCTTGCCGTCGGTGTCCTCCCAGACCTCCTCGGCGGTGGTGCGGCGGTGGACGGCGGGGTTGGCCTCGTTGGCGAACTGCTGGGCCCAGATGGAGTTCTCGGTGTTGGCGACGATTTCCTGCGCCTTCTCGACGGCGCCCCGCATGCCCTCGGAGCCCGGGGTCAGGACGATCTCGGCACCGTAGGCGCGCAGCATGACGCGGCGCTCGGTGGACATGGTCTCCGGCATGGTGAGGATGACCTTGTAGCCGCGGGCCGCGCCGACCATGGCCAGGGCGATGCCGGTGTTGCCGGAGGTGCCCTCGACGATCGTGCCGCCGGGCTTGAGCGCGCCGGACTTCTCCGCGGCGTCGATGATGGCGACGCCGATCCGGTCCTTGACGCTGTTGGCCGGGTTGTAGAACTCCAGCTTCACGGCCACGGTTGCGTCCAGGCCATCGGACAGCCGGTTCAGGCGGACCAGCGGGGTGCCGCCGACAAGCTGGGTTACGTCGTCATAGATTCGTGCCATGGGGAAATGTGCCTATCTGTGAGGAGGGAATTCTAGGGTCAGCTTATTGAGGGCGCGAGAAGCCCGGCTAAGCATTAAGCCATGCGGAGTAATATTTCCTTGCCTTCGCGAGCTTCGGGTTGATAATCACCTGGCAGTAGCCCTGGTCCGGGTTCTTCGCGAAGTAGTCCTGATGGAAATCCTCCGCCACGTGGAAGACCGGCAGCCGGCTGACCTCGGTGACGATCGGGTTGGCCCACAGCTCCTGGTTCCGCTCGATGGCCTCCTCGAACAGGATCTTCTCCTCCGTGGTCTCGTAGAACATGGACGAGCGGTACTGCGTGCCGACGTCGTACCCCTGCCGGTTCAGCGTGGTGGGATCGTGCAGGGCGAAGAACATATCCAGGATGACCTCCGCCGGGATGACGGATTCGTCGAAGCTGACCGCCACCACTTCCGCGTGGCCGGTGGTCCCGGAGCAGACCGAGTAGTAGTCGGGGTTGTGGTCGTGACCGCCGGTGTAGCCCGAGACCACGGAGGTCACGCCCTGGGTCTTCTGGTACACGGCGTCCAGGCACCAGAAGCAACCGCCACCCAGCACAAAGGTCCGTTCGCTGCTGCCGTTCACGACGTCGGTGTCCACGCGTTCTCCTGTCTTGGTTTCCTGCATGCTGTTCCTTTCGGCCCGTGCGGGATCGTCCGTACGGGGTCCTCCTTGTTCAATGGATGAACCGTCCGGATCATTCCCGCAGGGGCGTCCCGGACGGCCAATAGGGTAAGAATGTGGGTATGGAACCAGAGGATACGGACGCTTCAGCCCCGACCGCCGGCCCCGCCCCGGATGGTGCAGCGCCCGGGGAGAAGACCCCTGACACCGCCGGGACCGCCGACGGCGGAACCCCCAGCGACGCGGACACCGATGAGACTGACGACGCAGGGGACACCGGCGCCACCACCCTCGGCGCCGTCCAGGTGGCCGTCGAAGAACTCTGGCCCGAATCCCTGGCCGAAGGCTGGGACGAGGTGGGCCTGGTGGCAGGACACCCTTCCGCGCCGGTCACCCGCGTGCTCTTCGCCGTCGACCCCACCCTCGAGGTGATCGAGGAGGCCGTGGAGTGGGGCGCGGAACTGCTCATCACCCACCACCCCCTGCTTCTCAAGGGCGTGACCTCCGTGGCGGCCAACACGCCCAAGGGCCGGGCGGTGCACCGCCTGATCGAGACGGGTACCGCGCTGCTGACCGTGCACACCAACGGCGACTCCGCCGTGGGGGGCGTCTCCGACGTGCTGGCCGACGCGCTCGGCTTGCAGGACGTCCAGCCCCTGACCCAGGCGGCGAACGGGCTGCCGGAGGAAGGCATCGGCCGGGTCGGCGACCTCGCCGACGTCGAGACCCTGGGTGACTTCGCCGCCCGCGTCTTCGGCATCCTGCCCGCCGTCGCCGGAGGTGTCCGCGTCTCCGGCGACCGCGACGGCCTGGTGCGCCGGGTGGCGGTCTGCGGCGGCGCCGGCGACTCGCTCTTCGACCAGGTTCGGGCCAGCAACGCCGACGTCTATGTCACCGCCGACCTGCGCCACCATCCTGCCTCCGAAGCCCGCGAGGCGGCACTCAACGACCGCCCCTACCTGATCGACGTCTCGCACTTCGCCAGCGAGTGGCTGTGGCTCCCGGCCGCGGCGGAGGCGCTGGGCAACGTCCTGGCGGACCAGGGCCACGACGTCGAGATCCGGGTCAGCACCACCAACAGCGACCCGTGGGACTTCATCCTCACACCCGGCTGAGCCCGGCTTCGCCCTGTAGGCGCCCCGTCTGCGGGGAGACCCGGGTGAGCGCAGGGCGTGCCACGCGTTAGAGTCGAGGGAGCGCCGTTCAGGTGCCCGGCACGGCCGGACGACAGACATTCGGAGGAAACAGTGGCCAAGGCAGCCCCGGCGGAACAGATGAAGTTACTCGAGCTGCAGGCGCTCGACGCGAAACTGAAGTCACTCTCCAACCGCCGCCGCAGCCTCGAAGGCGACTCGCGCATCACCGACCTGGAAGCCGCCCTGGGCGTTGCCAACGGAGAACTCGGCGCGGCAAAGGTGGCCGTCGCCGACGCGGAACTGGAGCTCAAGCGCGCCGAGGCAGACGTCGAGCAGGTGGCCTCCCGGATCACCCGCGACGAGGCCCGGCTGAACAGCGGAACCGGTCTGTCCAAGGACCTGGTGGCCCTGCAGAAGGACATCGCGTCCTTGAACAAGCGCCGCTCGGACCTGGAGGACGTGGAGCTTGAGGTCCTGGAGCGGCTGGATGCGCTGCGCCTGCGCCAGGCGGAGCAGCAGCAGATTGTCGACGACATCCAAGGCTCGTTCTCCGGCATCCGCGCCGAGATTGATGAGAAGCTCGCTGAGGTCGCGGCAGAACACACCGTGGTCCGCGGGCAGCGCGCAGAGTTCGCGGCCGGCCTGGACGAGGGCATGCTGGCGATCTACGAAAAGACTTTGGCCAAGCGCGGCGTCGGCGCCGCCCGGCTGTTCCACGGCACCTCGGAAGGTTCCGGCATGCAGCTGAGCCCCGGCGACCTGGCCGAGATCAAGGCCGCCGCGGAGGACGACATCGTCTTCTGCCCGGACTCCGGCTGCATCCTGGTCCGCTCCGCCGAATGGGCCTGACCGGAGCCTAGCCCGGCAGGATCAGGTTCAGCGTGTGCGGCTTCCGGGCCGTTCCGGGGACCAGTTCCGCCGGCCACTTCTCGGCCGCGGCCTTCTGCAGCTGAGCCGGGGTCTGCGGGGCCTTGCCGCGCCGGGTCAGCAGGTGCCGGGCCAGCTCGCCGCGGGTGTGCTTGGCGAAGTGGCTGACCACTTTGCGCACCCCGTTGACCTCGGTGAAGACGTGCACGGCGACGGTACGCTCCGGCGGCGGGGCCCAGGCGGCCGCGTAGGTGCTGGAGCGGCAGTCCACCAGAAGCTCGCCGTCGGTCTCCCCGGCCAAGGCTGCGGTGATCTGCGGTTTCCAGAAGGATGCCAGGCGTCCGATCCCGGGGAGTGCCGTGCCCATCGAGAGCCGGTAGGCCGGCACCCGATCGCCGAACCGGATGGCGCCCCAAAGCGCGGAGACCACCAGCACGGACGCGTCCGCCTTCTTCCGCTGCGCCGGCGTCAGCGAAGAGTAGCCCAAGGCGTCGTAGAGCACCCCGGAGTAGACCTGGTGGGCGGGCGCGGCGGGCTCGGCGTGCAGCCTGGTGTTGCGTTCGACGTCGGCGCTCAGCGAGGCTCCCACACCCAGCAGCGACAGGGCGTCCTCGTGCGCGCTGACCGTGCCGAGGGCCTCCAGCACCTGCGCCCGCCCGTCATTCAGGGCGGGAAAACTGAGCGACGAGGGGTCGACGGCGTCGCCGTGGCTGGCGGGGGTCTTGCCCTCGGAGGGCGGGAGCAGAATCAGCACCGTACGATCCTACCGGCGCGGCTCACGCGGCTTTCGATGGCGGCCCTGCGGCAGGTGCGGGGACCGGGGCAGGGGCGGGTGGCCTGGCATCGGAGCCGGCGGCAGTGGCGGCCGACTGGTTTTCCCGGGCGAGGAACGCCGACAGCTCGCCGATGGTGCTCATCAGTGGCGCCGGGAAGACCACCGTGGAGTTCTTGTCCACCGCGATTTCCACGAGGGACTGCAGGTTCCGCAGCTGCAGTGCCAGGGGGTGCGCCATCATGATGTCAGAGGCTTCACCGAGGGCGGCGGCGGCAATCGATTCGCCCTCTGCGGCGATGATTTTGGCCCGCTTCTCCCGCTCCGCTTCTGCCTGCCTGGCCATGGCGCGCTTCATGCTGTCCGGCAGCTGGATGTCTTTCAGTTCCACGAGCGTCACCTCGACGCCCCACTCCAGCGTCAGGGCGTCGAGAATCTCGCGGATATCGCTGTTGATGTGTTCCGTCTCGGAGAGCGTCTGGTCCAGGCTGTGCCGGCCCACCACCTTGCGAAGCGTGGTCTGGGCGATCTGGTTGATGGCGGCGGCGACGTTCTCAATCGCGACGACGGACTTTACGGCGTCGATGACGCGGTAATAGGCGACGGCGGAGATGTCCACGCTGACGTTGTCCTGCGTGATGATCCCCTGCGACTGGATGGGCATGGTCACGATCCGAAGGCTGACCAGCTGGAGCCTGTCGATTACCGGGATAATGAGCCGCAGTCCGGGCATCCGGACGCCGATCACCCGGCCCAGCCGGAAGAGTACGCCGTGTTCGTATTGGCGGACGATCCTGATGGAGGAGCGGGCAATGATGATCAACAGGGCCGCGACGAGCAGCCAGATAATGACGGCGGTGATGTCCATCCGGATCGCTTCCTTGGACGGTGGGGTGCCTGTATCAATTCTCCCACCGGCCCGGCCAAAAGGATCCGGGACAAAGGCCCCCTGTCAGCCCGTAGAATGAACAGCGGATGGGTTGACCAGGCGGCCGCGCGTCACGCAAGTGGCTCGAGGAACGTCCGGGCTCCGCAGGGCAGGGTGGTGGGTAACGCCCACTCGGGGTAACCCGCAGGCCAGTGCCACAGAGAACAGACCGCCCGGGGCGGCGCCGTGTTTGCACGGTTCCGCGGCCGGGTAAGGGTGAAACGGTGGTGTAAGAGACCACCAGCTTCCCGGGTGACCGGGAAGGCTAGGTAAACCCCACCCGGAGCAAGGCCAGACAGGACACGTTCGAGGGCTGCCCGCCCGAGTGTCCGGGTAGGCTGCTGGAGGGCGCCGGCAACGGCGTTCGTAGATGGATGGTCGCTATTCCCGTGCCGGCGACGGCCCGGGACCACAGAACCCGGCGTATCGGTCAACCCATCCCACGACTCTTGAGCACGAAAAACGGCTGAGGGCCGGCACCAAGAACGGTGCCGGCCCTCAGCCGTTGGTGGACGTGCGGGTCAGGCCTTGCGTTTGATCCAGCCCCACACGGCGGTGGCGACCAGGAGGACCAGGCCGATGATGGCCAGCCACAGCGGGCCCTTCACCACGAAGCCAAGGATCGAGAGGATGAGCCAGATGACAAGAAGTGCAACGATGAGTCCCATGCCGCCATCCTAGGTGTACTGCCCGGGCAGGTTGGTTAGGCGGCTGATGGGCGGGTGGCCTCCGATTGCGGTGTGGGGTCTGTGGTGATTGTAGTGGTGCAGCCATGCCGGGAGGGCGTTTCTTCGGGCTGATTCGGTGGCGTAGAAGCGTTTGAATGCCCATCCGTCGGCGAGGGTGCGGTGGAAGCGTTCGATCTTGCCGTTGGTCTGCGGCCGGTAGGGGCGGGTTTTCTTCGCCTTGATGTTCAGCTCGCGGCAGGTGTCGCGCCAGAGGTGGGATTTGTAGGCCGATCCGTTGTCGGAGAGGACCCGCTCGACGGTGACGCCGCGTGCGGCGAACCATGACACGGCCCGCTTGAGCACGCCGACGGCGGTGGCCGCGGTTTCGTCGCCGTGGATTTCGGCGTAGGCGACCCGGGAATGGTCATCGATAACGGTGTGAACATAGGCGGTACCGATCAGCGGATTGCGGTGCCTGTTCCGGGTTCCTGACGGGGTCGCGGAGCGGTTCTGTTTTCCCTGTTGCCGGCCGACGTAGCGCCACCCGCCGCCGTCGGGGATGTTGCCGAGTTTCTTCACGTCGACGTGGATCATCGCCCCGGGGCGCTCGTGTTCGTAGCGGCGGATCACTTCGCCGGTGCGTTTGTCCACGTGGTGCAGGCGGTTCAGCCGGCACCGGACCAGGACCGCGTGCACGGTTGAGGCCGGCATGCCCAGCTTCGCGCCGATCGCGACCGGTCCCAACCGTTGCTTCCAACGCAGATGCACGACCTTGCGCACCAGCTGCTGCGGTGTCCGGTTCGCCACCCGGTGCGGGCGTGAGGACCTGTCGCCCATGCCGGCCTCACCCATCGCGGCGTAGCGGGCCGCCCACCGTTTAGCAGTAGGCCAGGAGCAGTTGAACTGCTCGGCGGCCCGGGATACCGGCCACCCATGGTCGATGACCAGACGCGCGACGCGTAAACGTTGGCGCGGAGTCAAAGCGGCATTAGCGTGGGACACGAGGACCTCCTGGTCGCTACAGCGTTTGTCTAAGCAACTCCACTGTGCAACCGGAGGTCCTCGCCTCTAGGTCAACGACTCCAGCGAGTCATCACATTCACCAAACCAACGTCCCATGCCGCCATCCTAGGCCAGGGGTGCCGGGAATCCTTGGCAATCCGATGTGAGTGATTTCACCCCGTACCGGCCGGTAGGTGCAGGGGGTCCGCCCTAGAATAGGGCGTGAACGTAGAGGTTCAGCCATCGGGTCTGCGTTCGCAGCCGGTGGCTTTTTCTTTGCGGTCACGCGCTCGCCGGGGTGGACCGAATCCCCGCAGCGAGAAGGTTCCGGAGACCCGCCGGCGGCCGACTTCCGCACACGAGGACGTATGCGGTGGATTTTAGGAAGGTAGTTCTGTGAGCCAGACGTCAGATTCTTGTCTTGATACGTGGATGGGCCGGGAGGCGCTCGCCGAGGCCATGATTCCGGTGATCGGCCGGCTGTACCGCGAAAACAACGTGGTGACCTCCATTCACGGCCGGAGCCTGATCAACAAGTCCACCATGAACATCCTGAAGGCGCACCGCTTCGCCCGCCGGATGAGCAAAGAGGAACTCCGCCTCGAGGAGACCGCTCCGCTGCTGGACGCGCTCACCAAGCTGGACCTCGGCGCCGCGGCCATCGACATCGCCCGCCTGACCGAGAAGTACCGCGCCGAGGGCGACGGCGTCAGCCTGGACGAGTTCCTCCGCGAAGAACTCGCCGAGGTTGTCGGCAAGCGCGGCGGCGATGACCGCACCAGCACCGACGTCGTGCTCTACGGCTTTGGCCGCATCGGACGCCTCCTGGCCCGCCTCCTGATCGAAAAGGCCGGCGGCGGCCATGGCCTGCGGCTGCGTGCGATCGTCGTGCGCCGCGGCTCGGACAACGACCTGGCCAAGCGCGCCAGCCTGCTGCGCCGTGACTCCGTCCACGGCTCCTTCGAGGGCACCATCAAGGTGGACCTCGAGAACGACACCATCACCGCCAACGGCGTCCAGATCCAGGTCATCTACTCGGACAACCCCGCCACCGTCGACTACACCGCCTACGGCATCCACGATGCGCTGGTGGTCGACAACACCGGCCGCTGGCGTGACGCCGAGGGCCTCTCCCAGCACCTGCAGAGCAAGGGCGTGTCCCGGGTCCTGCTCACCGCCCCGGGCAAGGGCGACCTGAAGAACATCGTGCACGGCATCAATCACGCCGCAATCACCGACGAGGACAAGATCGTCACCGCCGCGTCCTGCACCACCAACGCCATCACCCCGGTGCTGAAGGCCATCAATGACCGCTACGGCGTCATCCACGGCCACGTGGAGACCGTCCACTCCTTCACCAACGACCAGAACCTGATCGACAACTTCCACAAGGGCGACCGCCGCGGACGCTCCGCAGCGCTGAACATGGTCATCACCGAGACCGGTGCCGCCAAGGCCGTCGCCAAGGCCCTCCCCGAACTCCAAGGCAAGCTCACCGGCAACGCCATCCGCGTACCCACCCCGGACGTCTCGATGGCCATCCTGAACCTCAACCTCGAGAACGGCACCACCAAGGACGAGGTCAACGACTACCTGCGGGAGATGTCGCTGCACTCCGAGCTGCGCAAGCAGATCGACTACATCGACTCGCCCGAGGTCGTCTCCACCGACTTCGTCGGATCCCGTCGCGCCGGCATCGTGGACGGCCTCGCCACGATCTCCAACGACAAGAACCTCGTCCTCTACGTCTGGTACGACAACGAGTTCGGCTACAGCTGCCAGGTGGTCCGGGTCATGGAGGAGATGGCCGGGGTCAACCCGCCGTCGTTCCCCGCCAAGGACGCCGCCGCCACCCTTGAGGCCGCGGGCCTGCCCGTCGAGGTCGGCTAAGTCACCGACACGGAGCGCTTTCCCGGCCGGTTCTCTGGAAACGGCCGGGAAAGCGAACCACAATGGGAGCCATGGAACAGAACCAGGCTACGGAGCACGAAACCACCCTCGAACACGCCCTCGATGTGGCCCGGCGCAATGCCAAGGAAGCCAAGCGGCTCCTCGACGACGCCCGCGCCAAACGGGAGGCCGGCGAGATCGACGACGCCCGGGTCGCTCAGCTGGAGGCCCTGTCGGACCTCGCGGAGGAGGACCTCCGCCGCGTCACCCGCGAACAGTAGCCCGGCGCCCCCGCGAGGGACCTTCCCTCCACACTGTGCATAACCGCGGCGCGGTGCGGACCGCCGCCTAAGATTTTGCCGTGATGGAGAACCAGCACCCGGCACGGGACCTCGCGGAGACCTTGTGAGCGTCACCTGGGCGCATTACCGACGGGCACGACGGCGGTCCCGCCAGGCATGGATAGTCCTGGCAGCCGCCGCGCTGGCCGTCCTCCTGACGCTGCTCTGGTTCTTTGTCGACGGCCAGTTCCGCCTCGGCGGCGGGTTCTCCGACGGGCCGTCGGAGGCCCCGGTGCTGGCGGCGTGGATGAGTCCCGTCTCTTCCGTGCGGGCGGTGCCGGCGGGCCGGGCCGCGGACCTGCTGGAGTCGCTTCCAGTGAGGATCCGGGATCCTGCCGCCAATTATGACCGGGCGGCGTTTGGACAGGCGTGGCTCGACGTCGACCGGAACGGCTGCGACACCCGCAACGACATCCTCCGGCGGGACCTCGCCGACGCCCGATTCACGGACGAGTCCCGCTGCCGGATCGGGTCCGGCAGTTTCCGGGAGCCCTACACCGGCCGGCAGACCGCCTTCCGGCGCGGGGCCGACTCAAGCAAAGCCATCCAGATCGACCACGTCGTGGCGCTCGGCGACGCCTGGCAGACCGGAGCGCAGCAGCTGACGGCCCTCCAGCGCACACACCTGGCCAACGACCCGCTGAACCTGGTGGCCGCGGACGGGCCGGCCAACCAGGACAAGAGCTCCTCGGACGCCGCCAGCTGGCTCCCGCCAAACAAGGCCTTCCGCTGCCACTACGTCGCCCGCCAGGTCTCCGTGAAGGCGGCCTACGCCCTGTGGGTGACGGCCGCGGAAAAGGACGCCATGCGGCGGGTGCTCGGAAGCTGCCCGGATCAAGCGACCATCAGGCCAAACCAACAATGGGGCCAACCCACAATCAGGCCAAGCTGAATTCCTGCCGCGCCAGTTCGGCTTCCAGCCGCTCGACGTCGTCGCGGTGGCAGAGCTCAGTGGCCTGCGTGGTGACGGTGGCGCTGCCCGCCGCGACGGCGGAGCGGAACGCTGTGGCGCTGCCCAGGCCCTGCGCCAGCCTCAGGACGAATGCGGCGAGGAAGCTGTCGCCGGCACCCACGGTGCTGCGGACCTCCACCTTCGGGACGGCCAGGCGCAGTGTGCCCGCCGCTGAGGCGAGTACAGCACCGGCCCCACCGAGGGTCAGGGCTACGTTCTCGGAGGAGCCGTCCGCCACCAGAGCAGCGGCGGCGTCGAGTTCGGCCTGTTCATCCTTCAGCGTCGTGCCGAAGTGCAGGCCCAGCTCCCGCCGGCTGGGTTTGACCAGGAAGACGCCCTCGGCCAGGGCCGCGGCCAGGGCGGGACCCGAGGCGTCCACCACGCAGCGGGCGCCCTGCTCCCGGGCCAGGCGGGCGATCCGGGCGTAGAAATCCTCGGGCACACCCGGCGGCAGGCTGCCGCTGGCCACCACGTAGCCGCCGGGCTGAATGGAGTCGGCCACCAGCCCCAGGCAGAGGCGCCATTCGGGTTCGCTGAGCTCGGGGCCCTGGAGGACGAAGCGGAATTGCTCGCCGGTGCCGGTCTCGTCCACCGTGAAGTCCTGCCGGGTGCTGCCCTGGATCGGGACCACCAGTGCAGGCAGCCGCTCCGCCTCGACCAGGCGGCGGTACGCCTCGCCGGTGGGCCCGCCGGCGGTGTAGATGGCCAGGGGCCGGCCGCCGAGGCGCTGGACCACGCGGGCCACGTTGATGCCCCCGCCGCCGGGATCCAGCCGGCTGGGGCCGCAGCGCAGCTTATGGCCGCTGGTGACGTGCTCCGTGGTGGTGCTGACGTCCAGGGCCGGGTTGATGGTGAGGGTCAGGATGGGCTTCGCCGGGGCGGCCAGTGTGGCTTCCATGCTGCCAAGCATAGGAGCGGCCGCCGCCGGTGTCCCGGGTCCTCTCCGCTAGTGTCCGAAGGGGTCCGGGTCCACGCCCGGCATCCAGGTCAGGCCCGGGACGCCCCAGCCGCTCTTCTTGGCCTGCTTCATCGCCTTGCGGGAGTACCGGTCGATCAGCCGGTTGACGTACAGCTTGCCGTCGAGGTGGTCGTATTCGTGCTGCATCACACGGGCAAACCAGCCCGTCGCCTCGAACTCGATCTGGTTGCCCTCGCCGTCGAAGCCCTGCACCCGGGCCCATTCGGCACGCTTGAGCGGGTAGTGGCCGCCCGGGAAGGACAGGCAGCCTTCCTCTTCCTCGTCCGGATCGGGGAGCGCCCCGGAGACCTTGGAGAGGGTGAGGACCGGGTTGACCACGACGCCGGAGGGCGGGGCGCCGTCGTCGTTCTCGTACTTGTAGACGAAGAGACGCTTGCCGACCCCCACCTGCGGGGCTGCCAGGCCGACGCCGTTGGCGGCGTCGTTGGTCTCGAACATGTCCGCGATCAGGGTCCGCAGCTCGTCGTCGAAGACCTCGACCTCGGCGGCCCGGCGGTGCAGTACCGGTTCGCCCCAGATGGTGATGGGCAGGACAGTCATGGCGCGGGGCTTCCTTTGCTGCGGGGGAGGGAGTGGTGCGGGTGGAGGGGGCGCGTCAGCCGGCGATGCCGCGGCCGACGACGTCCCGCATGATCTCGTTGGTGCCGCCGAAGATGGTCAGCAGGCGGGCGGCGAGGAAGGCCTGCGCCACCGGGTATTCCATGATGTAGCCGTAGCCGCCGTGCAGCTGCAGGCAGCGGTCGGTCACGGACTTCGCCCGCTCGGAGGCCCACAGCTTCACCCTGGCGGCGGAGGACGCGTCGAGTTCCCCGGCGTTGAACGCGGTGATGGCCCGGTCCACGTACGACTCGGTGGCCTCGACCTCGGTGAGGATGTCGGCGAGTTCGAAGCGGCTGTTCTGGAAGTCGATGATCCGCTCGCCGAAGGCGTTGCGGTCCTTCGTGTACCGCACGGTCGCCTCGTACACGGCACGGGCGACGGCGGAACCGGCGACGGCGATGCCCAGTCGGCCCTGCGGCAGCTGCCCGGCGCAGTAGCGCAACCCTTGGCCTTCCTCGCCGACGAGGTCGGCGTGCGGGACCCGGACGTTGTCGAAGAAGAGCTCGGCGGTGTCGGAGGCCTTCAGGCCCATCTTGTCCAGCTGGTTGCCGGTGGTGTAGCCCTCGCCTTTGCGGACCATGAAGAGCGAGAAGGACTCGGCGCCGCCGCGGCCGCTTCCGCCGTCGGTGCGGGCGAGGACCAGGGCGGCGTCGCCGGAGATGCCGTTGCCGATGAACGTCTTCTGGCCGGTGATCACCCAGTCATCGCCGTCGCGGACGGCCTTCGTGCGGACGCCGCGGAGGTCAGAGCCCGCGCCCGGCTCGGTCCAGGCCACGGAGGTGACAGTCTCGCCGGAGACCATGCCGGGCAGCCAGCGCTGCTTGAGATCCTCCGAGCCGTAGGCCAGCAGATGGGGCAGGACCATGTCGTCGTGCAGGTGGAAGGCCAGGCCGACGGCGAGGTGGTTGCTCTTGGCGAATTCCTCATCCAGCACGGCGCGGAACCGGTAGTCGGTCATGCCGAGGCCGCCGAACTCCTCGGGGACGGCGAGCCCCAGCAGGCCCTGTTCCCCGGCGGCGGTCCACAGCTCCCGCGGCATCATGTGGTCCCGGTCCCACTGCGCATAATGTGGGGCCACGGCGCGGACGTTGAACTCGGCCGCCATCTCGCGGAACATCTCATGGTCTTCTTCGAAGAGCTGGCGCCTCATCGCGGTTCCTTCCATGTGTTTTCGGGACAAACAACAAAGGCCGCACCGGATATCCGGTGCGGCCTTTGGCAAGGTCGGACAATCGTGCCGTCCTCGGTGAGGGTGAGCGACGGGGTTGAACCCGCGACCTCCTGGACCACAACCAGGCGCTCTGCCAACTGAGCTACGCCCACCATGTGCCTGTCAGTCGAACCGGCGAACCGGCCTTCCGGAAAGGCAACGACAAATAGCTTACCTGCTCCGCGGGGGTGCTTTTGCCAGTTTTGGCGATTTCATCGAAAAAAGGCCGAAACGTGGCGCAGATTACTCTGCGCGGGCACCCGCGGGGACTCTGCCGAGGCGTTTCCGGGGTTCCCGGCGTCGTCCGCGGCGTCCGTCGGCGCGCTGCCGGGAGCGGCGCCCGAGGTGGCCATGATGTCCTTGGCGATGCGCTGCGCGGTGGAGCTGTCCGGGCCGGGCGCCGGGACGAAGACGGCCTGCCGGTAATAGCGGAGCTCGTCGATGGAGTCCTTGATGTCGCCGAGGGCGCGGTGGCCGCCGAGCTTGGCGGGGGACTGGAAGTACGCGCGGGCATACCAGCGGCGGGAGAGTTCCTTGATGGTGCTGACGTCGATCACCCGGTAGTGCAGGTGCTCGACCAGTTCCGGCATGTCCCGGACCAGGAAGACGCGGTCGGTGCCCACCGAGTTGCCGCCGAGCGGGGCCTTCTTGGGGTCCGGTACCCACTTCTTGATGTAGGCCAGCACCATTTCCTGCGCCTCGGCCATGGTCTTGCCGCGGGGGAGTTCCTCCAGCAGCCCGGAACGGGTGTGCATGTCGCGCACGAAGTCGTTCATCTGGGCCAGGGCGGCGTCGTCCGGTTTGATGACGACGTCGACGCCGTCGCCGAGGATATTCAGTTCCGAGTCGGTCACCAGGGCAGCTACCTCGATCAGGGCGTCATTCTTGGTGTCCAGGCCGGTCATTTCGCAGTCGATCCACACGATGCGTTCATTAGATATAGGCACGCGCCCAGCCTACCGTTCCGCCGCCCCGGAGGGGCCCGGTGCTACGATTTTGGCAACGCGGCCGTCGGAATTTTTCCTCCGTGCGGCGTGCCCCTGACCGGCTTTCAGGCCACGAGTGGGCTCCACCAGCACTCGACAGATTGGACACCCCTGAGATGACGGCGCCTGTACCTGCGGCGGGAAAGACGGCTGCCGGTACGTCCCGGGCATCCTCCGGGGCACCGTCCACGGCGGCCTCGGCCGACGTGGACAACGCACGCTCACCCATCCTCTCCGGATTCCTGGGCTCGCTGTTCATGTTTATCGGTTCCCTCGGCGTCGGCTGGTTGGCGCCGGTCTCCGAACTGCGCCGGCTGCCGCTCTTCATCTGGATGCGCACCGAGGCCGTGGGCGTCGGCATGTGCATCGTGCTGCTGGCGGTCGGCGGGATGCTGCTGGTGCGGGCGTGGCTGCGGCTGGGCCAGCGGGTCCGGCACTGGGGCGTGGGCGCGCGGAAGGCGACCATGACCGCCGTCGTCGCCTGGGGCCTGCCGATGATGTTCTCCGTGCCGCTCTTCAGCCGCGACGTCTACGCCTACATCGGCCAGGGCCGGCTGATGGTCGAGGGCTTCAACCCTTACGAGAACGGCATCTCCGCGCTCTCCAACTATTTCCAGCTCGGCGCGGACAAGATGTGGACCGAGGCGCCGGTGCCCTATGGCCAGCTGTTCCTCTGGATCGAGCAGTTCGTCGTGTGGTCCACGAATGTCCAGCCGGAGGCCAGCATCATGCTGTTCCGGCTGGCCGCCCTCGTGGGGATCGTGCTCTGCATCATCTACGTCCCGAAGCTCGCGGAACTGCACGGTGTCAACCCGCACCGCGCCCTCTGGCTGACCGCCGCCAACCCGCTCTTCCTGACCAACTTCATCGCCAGCGTTCACAACGACGCCCTGATGATCGGCCTGGCGCTCGCCGGCCTCTACTACTGCGCCACCAAGCGGGTGCTGGTGGGCCTGGTCCTGGTGACACTCTCAATCGCGGTCAAGCCGATCACCATCGTGTTCCTGCCCTTCATCGGGCTGCTGTGGGCCGGCAAGAACGCCGGGTGGCCGCGGAAGTTCGTGTTCTGGGCCCTGACCGCCGGAATCAGCGTGGGCCTGCTTTACGCCATGAGCGCCGTCAACGGGTTCGGCTTCGGCTGGATCAACGGCCTGTCCGCCCCCGGCAGCATCTGGATCTGGTACGCCCCGGTGGGCCTGGTGGGCCTGATCGTTGCCTCCATTTCCAACGCTTTCGGTCTCGACGGCTGGGGCCTGGCGAAATACGTGTACGACGCCGGCAAGGTCCTGGCGCTGGGGATCGTGGCCTGGCAGATCTTCCGCGGCGACTACGACCGGCTGATGCGCCGCCTGACGCTGGCCTTCGCCGCCGTCGTGTTCCTCGCCCCGATGATCCAGTCCTGGTACGTGGTGTGGCTGATCCCGCTCTTCGCCGTCACCGGTATCCGCGACGACTGGCAGGTCAAGGCCCTGTATTTCATGGTCTCGTTCTTCATGGTCTACGCGATCTCCGACCAGCTGGAGGTCTTCCCGTACCTGCAGAGCCAGGACCTGGGCCTGGCGCTGGCCCTGGCCCGCAACGCCGCAGCGATCATTGCCCTGCTGTTCGCCCTCTATTTGATCTTCCTGGACCCCAAGACCAAGCAGCTGTTCAGCAAACCGGACGAACCGGTCACCAGTCGGCCCGTTATCTGAGGCCGGTCACTTAAGGGCGGTCACCTAAGACCGCTCAGCTGAGGCCGTCCGCTGGTCCCAGCTTCCTTAACGCCTCGCGGCGGGAGAGCGGGCTCAAACCGTCCCCGGCGCGGTCGACGAAGTCCCGGACCCAGTCCGGATCCGTCGTGGCGAAGTCCCGCAACGCCCAGCCGATGGCCTTGCGGATGAAGAATTCACGGTCGCCGAGGTTGGCCGTGATCACGTCAGCCAGCAACTCCCGGTCCGTGGCGCCCTTGGCTCCCAGCTGGGCGGTGATGGAAGCACGGCGGACCCAGAGGTCCGGGTCCCTGCTCCATCGGCGCAGCAACGACGCCATCGTGGCGGGATGTGCCAGGAGCAGGCCGCCCAGACGGTGCACCAGGGAATCAACCAGGTCCCACCAGGCGCCGTCGCGGATGATCTCCTCGTACAGGGGAAGCATGGCGAGCTCGTCCCGGGCCAGCCGTAAACCGGTAAGTTCGATGGCCGCGAGCCGTTCCTCCCGCCAGCGGGCCTCGCGCCACAGCCCGGTCACGCCGGCGGTGAGCTCGGACAGCGACTGCGGCGGCAACCGCCGGGCGGCGTTCCTGACGATGGCCCGGACCTCCGGGACCCGGACGCCCAGGGACGGCATCTCCGACTTCAGGTACCGCTGGGCCGCCGCGCCGCGGACCGGGTCTGCCGCGGCGTGCAGGGCAGTGCGGATGGCAGTAATGAGGCCTTCGGACATGCGGCAACTGTAGGGCAGTCCGGCCGGTCTGCGCTCCTGCCGTGCCTCCGGCTCAGCGGTTCCCCAGATTTAGCGGTTGCGGGTGCCCTGCCCGGCGAGGCGGGTGCGCTGGCGGTGCGCGGACAGCCGGAGCTGGATGATGCGGGCGGCCCCGGCGATGGCGACCAGCACCCCGCCGCCGACTGCGGCGATGAACAGCGCAACACCCAGTGGCACGGCGCCCGCCAGGCCGAAGAACTTGACCTGGACGTAGTCCTGGTTCTGCAGGATGAAGACGATCAGCAGGATCAGCACCGCCAGCGCGACCGCGACGGCGGTCCACACCATCCCGGCGCGGGTCACGCGGCGGGACTCGTGCGTTGGCGCGGGTGCTGCCGGGGTGGCGGGAGCGGGCTCCGGCGTGGGAGCCTCTGCGGGCGTCCGGGCGGGGGAGGAGGTGGCCCCCGGAAGTTCCTCCCGGGGGAGTCCGGTGCTTGCGTGCTCCGGCTCCGGCGGGGTGTCGGCCTGGTCGTAGGAGTCGAATCCGCGGGGTGTCTGCGTCATGGCTGCCTTACTTTCGGTTACGGGCCGGGGGCACCGCCTCCAGCTCTCGACTCAATACTAAGCCTGCTTATGGCCCCGGCGGGAGGCGGCGCTCCCTTAGCTGAGCCGGGGAACCAGGAAACTGGGGAGCTTAAACGGAACGGCCCCGGTCACGGAAATTCCGTGACCGGGACCGTGCAGGCGCCCCAGGAGGGAATCGAACCCCCGACCGGCGGATTAGAAGGCCGCTGCTCTATCCCCTGAGCTACTGGGGCACTCGCGTGCCCATCGACCGGAGCCGGGCACGCCTCAAGAAGTTTACCGTGCCACCGCGGCGCGTTTTCCACATAGCCCCGGTACGGACTGCCGTGTGCCGGACGCCGGTCGCAGAGTGGGAAGGACCAGCCAGCCTTCCCACGAGACAGGACAGACCAATGAATGACAGCATCACCATCCGTGGCTTCGTCGCCACGGAAATCAAGAGTTCGACCACGCCCGGCGGCGTCGCCACCGCATCCTTCCGGCTGGGTTCCACCGGGCGGCGCTTCGACCGGGCGGCCAACGCCTGGGTCGACGGCACCACCAACTGGTTCACCGTGCAGGGCTACCGCCAGCTGGCCGGCAACATGGCCTGCAGTATCCGGAAGGGGCAGCCCGTCATCGTTGCCGGCAGGCTCAAGATCCGCACCTGGGAGTCGGAGGGCCGCATCCACCACGCCGTGGACATCGATGCCGACGCCATCGGGCACGACCTGGCGTGGGGTGCTGCCAACTTCACCCGTAACACCGGCGGGCAGCAACAGCAGCCGGACGGGGCGGATCAGGGCGGGACCACGGGAACGGCCGGGCAGGGGAGCGGCGGGGACGGCGGAGTCGACGCCACGGAGGACTTGCCCGACTTCGACGAGGAAACCGGAGAGGTGAAGGAGGACGCCGCCTGAGGACTTCGTTTCCGGGCCAGTGCCAGCAGGTCGCCGGCCCGGAAGGCTCGGCTAAGAGCGTGGGCGGGGGTGGCTGCGATGACCGGACCAGTGCCGGTGGCAGAATGGCCGGGTGACCCGGCCCAGACTCCTTCCCCGCGCGCTGTTCCCGACGTCCGCCGCCCTGGCCGGCATCGTGGTTACAGTGGCCCTCTCAGGATGCTCCGGGTCGGGCGATACAGTCGCCCCCGCGGCATCAGCGTCCGCCGCCGTCGCGACCGCGACCGCCATGCCCATAGCCCCCTCTGTGCCCACGCCCAGCGCTCCGTCGACGGCGAGCGGCTCGGCGGCCGCGCCACCCGTGGATGCGGCCACGGTGCGCGATGCGCTCGCCGGCTTCGCAAACGGTACGGTGCCGGCGACGGACAGCGTTCGGACTGCACTGGTCCGGGCCGGTTTTGCTCCCGGGGCCATCGAGGTCACCGCCAGCCGGACCCCCACGGGCCTGGATGCCGACGCTGTGGAAGCGTCAGTCCGGCAGGGCGCGGGCTGCGTCGTCGCCCAGATCCGGGGGCGGTCCGTCATCGCTGCGGTCCTGCCGGCCCTCGCCGACGGCCGCTGCCTCGCCGGCCCGGCAGCCTGACCGGTCCCCCGGCGACGGCAGCGCGGAACCTGCGCCTCGGAATGTGAGTTATCAGCGCCGAACCACTAGATTTGAGAGTATGGCGGAATTTATCTACACAATGACCAAGGCCCGTAAGGCCGTTGGCGAAAAACTCATCCTCGACGACGTGAGTATGTCCTTCTTCCCCGGTGCCAAGATCGGTGTTGTCGGCCCGAACGGTGCCGGTAAGTCCACCATCCTCAAGATCATGGCCGGCCTGGACACTCCCTCGAACGGCGAGGCCCGGCTGAGCCCCGGCTACACCGTCGGCATCCTGCTGCAGGAGCCGCCGCTGAACGAGGAAAAGACCGTCCTCGGCAACGTCCAGGAGGGCGTGGGCGAGATCTACGGCAAGATCCAGCGCTTCAACGAGATCTCCGAAGAGATGGCCAACCCGGACGCCGACTACGACGCCCTGCTCGAAGAGATGGGCCAGCTGCAGGAAGCGATCGACGCCGCCGACGCCTGGGACCTCGACTCCCAGCTGGAGCAGGCCATGGACGCCCTGCGCTGCCCGCCGGCCGACGCCGACGTCACCGTGCTCTCCGGTGGTGAGCGCCGCCGCGTCGCCCTCTGCAAGCTCCTGCTGCAGAAGCCCGACCTGCTGCTCCTCGACGAGCCCACCAACCACCTCGACGCCGAGAGCGTGCTCTGGCTCGAACAGCACCTCTCCTCGTACCCCGGCGCCGTCCTGGCCGTCACCCACGACCGGTACTTCCTGGACCACGTGGCCGAATGGATCGCCGAAGTGGACCGCGGCCACCTCTACCCGTACGAGGGCAACTACTCCACCTACCTCGAGAAGAAGCGCGCCCGCCTGGAAATCCAGGGCAAGAAGGACGCCAAGCAGGCCAAGCGCCTCGCCGAGGAACTCGACTGGGTGCGCTCCAACGCCAAGGGCCGCCAGACCAAGTCCAAGGCCCGTCTGGCCCGCTACGAGGAAATGGCCGCCGAGGCGGACCGGACCCGCAAGCTCGACTTCGAAGAGATCCAGATCCCGCCGGGACCGCGCCTGGGCGGACTGGTCCTGGAGGCGAAGAACCTGCAGAAGGGGTTCGAGGACCGGATGCTGATCGACGGCCTGTCGTTCTCGCTGCCGCGCAACGGCATCGTCGGCGTCATCGGCCCCAACGGCGTCGGCAAGACCACCCTGTTCAAGACCATCGTCGGCCTGGAGCCGCTCGACGGCGGCGAACTCAAGGTCGGCGACTCGGTGAAGATCTCCTACGCGGACCAGAGCCGCGGCGGCATCGACCCGAACAAGACCCTTTGGGAGGTCGTCTCCGACGGACTCGACTTCATCCAGGTCGGCCAGGTCGAAATGCCGTCCCGCGCCTACGTCGCCGCCTTCGGCTTCAAGGGCCCGGACCAGCAGAAGAAGGCCGGCGTCCTCTCCGGCGGTGAGCGCAACCGCCTGAACCTCGCGCTGACCCTTAAGCAGGGCGGAAACCTGCTGCTCCTCGACGAACCGACCAACGACCTCGACGTCGAAACCCTCAGCAGCCTCGAGAACGCCCTGCTGGAATTCCCCGGCTGCGCCGTCGTCGTCTCGCACGACCGCTGGTTCCTCGACCGGGTGGCCACCCACATCCTCGCCTACGAAGGTGACGAGGAGAACCCCTCCAAGTGGTACTGGTTCGAGGGCAACTTCGAATCCTACGAGGAGAACAAGGTGGAGCGCCTCGGCCCCGACGCGGCCAAGCCGCACCGGGTCACCCACCGCCGCCTGACCCGCGACTAGTTCCGCGGCCGGCCCGCCAACGCAAAAGCCCTGCGCATCCCCGAGAGGGGTGCGCAGGGCTTTGCGTTAGAGGCGTTCGCAGTTACTGCGGCGTCGGCTCGGTGGGCAACCGGATCATGCCCTCCTGCGCCACGGTAGCGACGTGCCGGCCGTCGCGGCTGAAGATCTTCCCGGTGGCCAGGCCCCGGGCGCCCTGGGCGCTGGGGGATTCCTGCACGTACAGCAGCCACTCGTCCACACGCACCGGACGGTGCCACCACATGGCGTGGTCCAGGCTCGCCACGGACATCCCCGGCGTAATCCAGCTCATACCGTGCCGGCGCAGCACCGACTCCAGGAGGGTGTAGTCGCTGGCGTAGGCCAGCGCGGCACGGTGCAGGCCGGGATCGTCCGGCATCGGGCCGAAGGTCCGCATCCACACGGCGTTGCGGGCCTCCTTGGGCCCCTCGGCCGAGACATACAGGGCCGGGTCCACGTGCCGGATGTCGAAGGGCCGCTCATAGGCCCAGTGCCGGGCCACCGGGTGGTCGAACTTGCCCAGCAGGTCGGCCGTGCTCGGTAGCGACTCCGGGTCCGGGATTCCCTCCGGCATCTGTGTCTGGTGCTCGATGCCCTCATCCTCGTCCTGGAAGGAGGCGATCATCGACAGGATCGGCTTGCCGTCCTGGTACGCGTGGACCCGGCGGGCCGAGAAGGAGCGCCCGTCGCGGAGCCGCTGGACGCCGAAGGTGATGGGCTGGTTCGCGTCGCCCGGCCGCAAGAAATAGCCGTGCATCGAGTGCACGCCCCGGCCCTCGGGAACGGTCCGGCTGCCGGCCACCAGCGACTGGGCCAGCACCTGGCCGCCGAACACCCGCTGCCGGGGCTGCTTCTGCGACGGGCCCAGGAAAATGTCCTCGTCCGTCCGGGCACCCTGAAGTTCGCCCAGGTCCAGAAGGTGGATGAGCGAGGTGGTCGGGTCCTCCGGGGGTGCGGGTGCGGCCTGCACTGCGGCTTCGGCTTCAGTCATGGTTTGACTTTAGACGGCGGCTCGGCCGGGCTCCAAAGAGGCTCAGCCGGTAAAGTCGGGAATGTGTCTGATGTCCTCACCGAGTCCCTGCAGTTCTCCGATCCCCGCGACCTTGCCGACCTGCGCACCTTCGCCACCAGGGCCAAGGCGGTGGACGACGGCGGCATCCGCCTCAGCGCCGACGGCACCGTCCTGGCCGCCTACGTCTGCCTCCTGCGGCCGCGGTTGCTGGGCGAGGGAACGCCGACCATCCTGGGCCTGCGCACCATGGCTCTGGCCGTGCCGGCCCGGCTGGACGTGACGGTGCCGCTCTCGGCGGTGCTGGACCGGCTCGCCCGATCGGGGCCCGACGACGTCGACCTTCCCGTCCCGCCGATGACCCTGCGGGAATCCTGGGCCGGCGTCGGAGCACCCCGCGGCGGCTGGGAACCTGCCGGCACCGTCCCTGACGCCGAACTGCGGCGGGTGGCGGAGGAGGGGATCAGGGAGATTGCCGGCATCATCCCGGACAAGCCCGGCGCCCTGATCGTGAACAACGCCCGCGCCACCGTCTGGGGCCGGCCGTTGCCGGCGGTCCACGGGTTGCCCGCCGGGGCGGCCTTCGCGGTGCTGACCCTGGGCTTCCTGGCCGAGGGGGAGCAGTCCGTCTTCCGGGCCGACACGTGGTTCCGGCTCAGCAGCCCCCGCGGCCACGTGCTGGTCCGAGCGGGCTCTGGTCTCTAGCCGGACCCCGCGACGACGCCCTAGCCTTCCGTGACGGCGGCGAGGGCCACCGGCGTGTCCTGACCCTCCCAGGTGCCGGCCAGGGAGCGGGCCGCCGGCGGGACAGCGGGGTCGAGCCGCCGGTGGACCATGATCTCCAGCGCACCGGAGCGGATCACGGTCCCTTCAGCGGTGTCGCTGGCCGTGACGTCGCCGACCTCCGGAACCGATATACCCGCGGAGCCCGTGCCGTGCACGGTGACCGATTCGGGGAGCACCCTCTGGCCGCCGTCGACCTGCAGGACATGCTGTGCCTGCGGCGTGCCGGCCAGGATGGCACCGGCCAGCGCGCGGACGTAGGCCGGGTCCGTACACGCGTCGTAGACCCAGCGGCTGCCCAGGACGGAGTGTTCCATGGTGCCGACCAGGTGGTCATCGGCGCCGGGCAGGGGAGCGCCCCGGTAGCTGAGCGGCACCTGGAACACGGCGCCGCCGGAACGCACCAGGATGGTCTCCAGGCCCACCTCTCCCTCCGGGTCGTCGAAGCGGAAGTGTCCGGCCTTCTCCGGGGCGGACCCGGTGTCCGGGAACCAGGACCGGCCGGGGAGCCAGCGCTCGAGGAGTTCCATCTTGGAGGGGGTCAACGTTGCCTGATGAATGATCGCCATGACCGCCAGCCTAGACCCGGCCGCGCCGGGCAGCGGGCGGAAAGGCTCGCAAACGGGCCGGTACGGGTGGAGACGCAGCTTAGAAGGTCAGCACGTTCAGTTCCTCCGCCGGCACAAAGCCCAGCCGAGCGTAAAAGTTCCGGGACTCCGACGACGGGGAGAGAAGCATGCGGACCGCGTTGATCTCCCGCGAATAGGCCAGGGCGGCCTCCACCAGCTGCGCCCCGATGCCGGCGTTCCTGCGGTCGGGAAGCACGTAGACGTTGCCCAGGTACACCCAGCGCGAGATGTCCTTGCCGGGCTTGGGCATGCGTTCGAACACCATGAGGTTCAGCATGCCCACGGGAACGCCGTCGTCCTCGGCGAGGAAGAAGGTCCGCGGATTGGCCTCCAGCCACCTCTTGAGCGCGGCGAGGAACTTTTCAGGGTCAACGGTCGTGCCATCGGCGGCGGGTGCCTGTTCGGCCGCCCAGGTGGCCCGCAAAGCGGCAAGGGCGGGCAGGTCGCCGTTGACCGTTTCGCGAATCGTGATCATGGCTCCAGCCTAGGCGGGGAACCCCTTGCAAGGTCATACCCGGGTGGGTATTATTATTTTCAGAAAGACCCCGGAGGCATCCCCCCAAGTGCCTCCGGGGTTCTTTCTCTGTGTGCGGGCGGCAAGCGGCGCGACCGGCCTAGGCTCCGGACGGGCTGTTGACCATGGAGAGGGCGGCCCGCTCCATGTAGTCCCACAGGGTTCCCTCGTAGAGCGGCGGGAGCTCCAGGGCATCGACGGCGGTGCGCATGTGCCGGAGCCAGGCGTCCTTGGCCTCCGGGGTCACGCGGAACGGCTGGTGCCGCATCCGGAGCCGGGGGTGGCCGCGTTCCTCGCCATAAGTGGTGGGACCTCCCCAGTACTGCTCCAGGAACATGAGGAAGCGGCGCTTCGCCGGAGCGAGGTCCTCCTCCGGGTACATGGGCCGCAGCAGCGGGTCGGTGGCGACGCCGTCGTAGAACACGTCGATGAGCTTGACGAACGTCTCGTGCCCGCCGACGGCGTCGTAGAAGTTGTCGGTGTAGCCGGGCTTGCTGAACGGGTCGTTCTGCATCAGCTGCCGGGGCTGGCGGGGGTCTCCGCCGAGGGGGATGGTCATTACTCTCCGGCTTTCTGCTGGGGTGCGGCGTCGGCGGCGGCCGCCGGGCCGGACTCGTCGTCGGGGGTCGGGGTGTAGGTGCCCTGGGAGCGGTTGCCCACGCGGAGGATTTCGCCGTTGCGCAGGTACCAGATGGTGCCGTCGTCGGCGCGGACCCGGGTGATGCGCAGGCCCATCGACTCCACAGTGCCCACCACCTCGGAGGTTTCGATGATGTCGCCGATGCCGTACTGGTCCTCGATGGTGATGAAGATCCCGGCCAGGAAGTCGCGGATGAGCTGCTGGGCGCCGAAGCCGATCGCGACACCCAGGATGCCGACGCTGGTCAGCAGCGGCGCGATGTTGACGTCGAGGTACTGCAGCACGTACATCGCGGTGATCACGACGACGAGGACGCTCACCACACTGGTCAGCAGCGCGCCGATGGTGCGGGCCCGCTGCTCCCGGCGCTGGTGGTCGAGGGCGCGCAGGGCGGGGGCCACCCAGCGGAACCGCGGCTTCTTGAAGAAGGTGCTGCCCGCGGCGACGCGCTTGGTGATCCCGGAAATCACGAAGGACGCCACCAGCCAGACAAGGACGCCCACACCGATGCTGATCAGTGCTCCGGGCACGTTGATGGCGGAGACGTCGAGCGGGGTCAGGGGTTCGGGGGTGGTGAAGCTCAAGATCAAGTGGTACTGCTCCTTCGGCACGCCCGCGTTCGCCGGCCGCATAAGACTCTGTTCACTGTCCAGACTAGCGCCGTAGCGTGGCCCCATGCGCATCCTCGTCCTTGGTGGCACCGCCTTCCTCTCTGCCGAAATCGCCCGGCAGGCGGTAGCCGCCGGCCACGAAGTCACGTGCCTGGCCCGCGGATCCCGGACCGCGCCGCCGGAGGGTGCCAGCTGGCTCCAGGCGGACCGCTCACAGGGTCCGGCTGCCTACGCCGGGGCCGTGCACGCGGGGAGTGGGACGCCGTCGTCGACGTCGCCCGCGACCCCGGGCAGGCGGAGGACGCCCTCGTGGCGCTCGCCGGCCGTGCCCGGCACTGGACCTTCATCTCCAGCTGTTCGGTCTACGCGGACACCTCGGTCCCCGGAACGGCGGAGGACGCCGCCGTGCTGGAGCCGCTGCCGGCCGGAACGCCGGCGACGATGGAGAACTACGGTGCAGCGAAGTCCGCGATTGAACACCTGACCCTGGAACTGGCCGGGGACACGGCGCACCTGTGCCGGCCGGGCCTGATCGGCGGGCCCGGGGACGAATCGGACCGCTACGGGTACTGGCCGGCCCGCTTCGCCCGGGACCTTGGACCTGTCCTCGTCCCGGACACTCCGGCGGCGTTGACCCAGATCATCGACGTCCGGGACCTGGCCGCCTGGGTCCTGGCCGCGGCGGAACGGGGCGTCGCCGGGCCGCTGAACGCGGTCGGCGATCCCGTGCCGTTCGCCGAGTACCTCGATGAATCACGGCGTCTCGACGGGGGAACAGCGGCGGTCGTGGCCGCGCCGCCCGACTGGCTCGCCTCGCGCGGGGTGAACTACTGGGCAGGTCCGGACTCCCTGCCGCTGTGGCTGCCGCCGGGCCACGAGGGATTCACGACCCGCAGCAACGCCGCCGCGGTTGCGGCCGGACTCCGGTTGCGGCCGTGGACCCGGACGCTGGCTGACAGTCTCGACGACGAGCGGCGCCGGGGGCTGGACCGGGAACGCAGGGCCGGACTCAGCCCGGAAACCGAGCAGCGGCTGCTGGAGGAATGGCGGGACGCTACGGGCCCGGTTGCCTACTCGGGGTAGTTGCTGCCCCAGGCTGGCGGCGCCGAACCGTCAGCCGGCGGACGCCTCGTGCCGGACCGGGAAGTTGACGCTGCGGGCGATGAAGCAGAGCGAGTTGGCCTCGTGGTGCATCTCGGCCATGGTGTCCGGGGCCACCGGGTCCTTCGTGGCCACCACCGGGCGCAGCGTGACCGACTCGAACTGGCCGCTTCCGTCCCGGTTGGTCCGCATCAGCCCCTCGGCCTGGTCCCGGTAGCCGGTGACCACCACGCCGTGCTTTACCGCCACGTGCAGGAAGGAGAGCATGTGGCACTGGCTCAGCGCGGCCAGGAGCAGCTGCTCGGGGTTGTACCGGCCGGGGTCGCCGCGGAAGGTCGGGTCCGCCGAGCCCTTGAGGACCGGCAGGCCCGGAATCTCGATCTCGTGGTCGCGGCTGTACGCCCGGTAGCCGGACGTCCCCTCGCCGAGGTTGCCCGTCCAGGTGACCGTCAGGGCGTAGTGGTGCTCGTCCAGGCTCATGCGGCAAGTCTAGGACACGTCCCCGCCCAACTGGCTGGCAGCAGGGGCCGTTCTGAGCATCCAAAACGGCCTTAGCTGCGAGCTAGTTGGGCGGGGTGGGGGCTTCCTGCCTAGCCGATGTCCGCGGCGCGGGCGCGCAGGGCGCGGGCCACGCCGTCACGGTTCTCCAGCATCATCCGGCGCAGCGCGGCGCTGTCCGCCGGCAGCGAGGCGAGGAACTGGTCCGTGCGGTCCACGGTGGACTGGGTGGTCAGCTGCGCCGGGTAGAGCCCGACGACGATCTGCTGGGCCAGGGCGTGGGTGCGGTCCCGGACGATCCCGGGGACGGCCTCGAAATACTTCTCCGCGTAGGGCTCCAGCAGCGCGGTGTCCAGCACCCGGGTGAAGCCGGCGACGGCGGAGCCCTGCAGCGCGTTGGACAGCTCACCCGTGACCACTATCGACTCCCAGGCGGCGGCCTTGGCCTCCGGGGTGGGGATGGCGGCCGTGGCCTGGGCGGCCGCGTTCTGGCCGGTGGCGGTGTTGTCGTGCTCGAGCTCGGCGTCGATCTCCGCCTTGCCGGCCCGGCCGCCCACCACCAGGGAGGTGATCAGTTCCCAGCGCAGGTCCTGGTCCACGGTGAGGCCCGGCAGCTCGCGGGAGCCGTCCAGCAGCCCGGCGACCGTGTCGAACTGCGCACCCGTGCGGGCCAGCAGGGCGTAGGACTTCACGAACTGCAGCTGGGCATCGGAGCCGGCGGCCACGCGGGAGGCGAGGTCCCAGAGCCGGTCCGCGGCGGCGGCCGCCGTGGCGTCCTTGTGCTCGGCGGCGACGTAGAAGTTCAGCGTGGCGGCCAGCTGGCGCAGCTGCACCAGGATCACCGAGGAATCCGTCTCCTCCGCGATGTTGGCCAGGATCAGCTCCACGTAGCAGCGCGCCGGGGTTTCGCCGTCGCGCGCCGCGTCCCAGGCCGAGCCCCAGACCAGGGTCCGTGGCAGGCTGCGGCCGAAGTCCTTCAGGTGCGCCGTGGCGGTGGCCCACGACTGCGGATCAAGCCGAACCTTCGCATAGGCCAGGTCGTCGTCGTTGAGCAGGATCAGGTCCGGCCGCGCCAGCCCGGCCAGGGCCGGGACCTCGGTGCGCGCGCCGTCGACGTCGAGCTCCTCGCGGTGCACACGCTCCAGCTTGCAGGCGCCGTCGAGGTTGTAGAAGCCCACGGCGAGCCGGTGCGGGCGGATGGTCGGCTGCGCCTCGGTGGCCGACTGCAGGATCGCGAAGGACGTGATGGTCCCGCCGGCATCGACCTCGAGCTCGGGCTTCAGCGTGTTCACTCCGGCGGTCTCCAGCCAGAGCTTGCCCCACTGGTCCAGGTCGCGGCCGCTGGCCTGCTCCAGCTCCACCATCAGGTCCGCCAGCTCAGTGTTCTTCCACGAGTGCTTGCGGAAGTACTCGCGGACGCCGGCCATGAACTCCTCCGGACCCACCCAGGCCACCAGTTGCCGCAGCACCGAGGCGCCCTTGGCGTAGGTGATGCCGTCGAAGTTGACCTCGACGTCCTGCAGGTCGTTGATCTCGGCGAAGATCGGGTGCGTGGTGGGCAGCTGGTCCTGGCGGTAGGCCCAAGACTTCTCCACCGAGGCGAAGGTGGTCCACGCGGCGTCGAATTTGGTGTTTTCGACGGCGGCGAGGTGGGACATGTACTCGGCGAAGGACTCGTTAAGCCAGAGGTCGTTCCACCAGCGCATCGTCACCAGGTCGCCGAACCACATGTGGGCCAGTTCGTGCAGGACGGTGATGGCGCGCCGCTCCACCTGGGCCCCCGTGACCTTGCTGCGGAAGACGTAGCCCTCCAGGATGGTCACCGCGCCGGCGTTCTCCATGGCGCCGGCGTTGAACTCCGGCACGAAGAGCTGGTCGTACTTGTCGAACGGGTAGGGGCAGCCGAACTGCGCCTCGAAGAACTCAAAGCCCTGGCGGGTCAGTTCGAAGATGTTGTCCGCGTCCAGGTACTGCATGAGGGACTTGCGGGCAAAGACGCCCAGCGGCGTGACCTTGCCGGTGGCGGAAACCACCTCGCTGCGGACGCTCTGGTAAGGGCCGGCAATCAGCGCGGTGACATAGGAGGACAGGCGTGGGGTGGGCGCGAAGGCCCACACCGAGCGCGCGCCGCCGTCCTCACCCGGGCTGGTCTCGGACGGTGCCGGCGTGGGGGAGTTGGACACCACGTCCCAGTGCGAGGGAGCGGTGACGGTGAACGTGAACGTGGCCTTGAGGTCGGGCTGTTCGAAGACGGCGAACATCCGCCGGGAGTCGGGGACCTCGAACTGGGTGTAGAGGTAGACCTCGCCGTCGACCGGGTCCACGAAGCGGTGCAGGCCCTCGCCGGTGTTCATGTAGGGGCGTCCGCGACCACCACCAGCTCGTTCTCCGCGGCCAGCTCGGGGAGCTGGATGCGGATGCCGTCGGAGACCTCGGCGGGGTCCAGTTCGCGGCCGTTGAGGGTCACGCTGTGCACGGTCCGGGTGACCGCGTCGATGAACGTCGAGGAGCCCTGCGTCGCGGTGAAGCGCACGCGGGTGGTGGAGCCGAAGACGGTGTCGCCCCGGGTCAGGTCCAGGGTCACGTCGTAGGAGTCGACGGCGATCAGGGCGGCGCGCTCGCGGGCTTCGGCGCGTGTGAGGTTCATACCGGGCAAGGGGGCCTCCAGGAATGCGGGAACGGGAAATGGGGATACTGTGAAATCATTCTTTCACGCCTTGCGGCCTTGGCAAGTTGCCCCCGTCACAGCCCGGCCGCCGGTGGCGCGGACGGGGGTAGCGTTGACGGCATGGGAACCTTCCGGGACTCCGTCGACACCAGGGCCGTGCGCTTCGCCATCGGCTTCCCCCTGGTGCTGGCCGCCGCCTTCACGGTGTGCGCGCTCCTGATCCGGTCCCGGCTGCCCGAGCCGCTGGCCGTCCGGTGGTCCGCGGAGGGCGCCGAAAACTTTGCTCCCTTCGCCGCCGTGGTGGGCGTGGGCGCCGCCATGATCGTCCTGACGGGCTGGGCGGTGCTGCTCCAGGCCGCCCCGCTGACCCGGCCCGCCGTGATGCGGCGGATCATGATGGGCGCCGGGCTGGGCCTCAGCCTGTTCGTCACCGCCGTGCTGGCCGCTGTCCTGGTCGGGCAGATCGGACTCTCCGACGCCCGCGCCTCGCACGTGGACGTCACCATTCTGGCGATGGGCAGCGGCGCCGCCCTGGGCCTGGGCGTGGTGATGGGCTTCGTGTTCAAGGCCGATGAGCGCTGGTCCGTCGACGACGAACGCGCCGCCCGCGAGGCGCTCGAACACATCCGCGACCCGGACCTGGCCAGGGACGACGTCCGCCTCTGGGTCCACGCCCGCAGCTCGATCTTCGTGATGCTCGGAATCTCCACGCTGTTCCCGGCGGCGCTGCTCAGCCTGGCCCTGCCCTGGCTCGCGGCCGTCCTGGCGGCCGCGGCGCTCGTGGCAACCCTCTTCCTCTTCGCCCGGGTCAGGGTGGACCGGGCCGGGCTCCGCGTCCTCGCCGCCGGACTGCTTCCCGTGCTGACGGTTCCCGCCGCCGAGATCGGCTCGGCCACCCCGGAACTGGTGCGCGCGGCGGAGCGTGGCGGCTGGGGCTTCCGCCGCCACGGCCGGGACTCCAGCATGCTGGTGGCCAACGGGCCCGCCGTCGTGGTGCAGCGCCTGGGCGGCGGCACCGTGACGGTCAGCGCCGGCGGCCCCGCCACGGCGGACAACGTCGCGCAGACCCTGACCCGCGTGGCTTCCCGGGCCCGCGGCGACGGCGCGCCGCCCCGTCCCTAGTAGGCTGGAGCCACCCCGATCACCACGCCGGATGCCCTCCGGCGACCACAGAATGGATCCGACTGTGACCACCGCCCAGGACCTTCCGCGCGTCCACATCGCCACCGACCACGCCGGCATGGAGCTCAGCGCCCACCTGGTGGAGCACCTCAGCGCCAAGGGCTACGAAGTGGTGGATCACGGACCGAAGGTCTACGACGCGCTCGATGACTACCCGTCCTTCTGCATCAACGCCGCTCTCGCCGTCGTCGCGGACCAGGACGCCGGCGTCCACGCCCTGGGGATTGTCCTGGGCGGGTCCGGCAACGGCGAGCAGATCGCCGCCAACAAGGTCAAGGGCGTCCGTGCGGCCCTGGCGTGGAGCCTGCCCACCGCGAAGCTGGCCCGCGAGCACAACGACGCCAACGTCGTCGCCGTCGGCGGCCGTCAGCACAGCGTCGAGGAGGCCACCGGAATCATCGAGGCGTTCCTGACTGAGCCGTTCAGCCACGACGAGCGCCACGTCCGCCGTATCGGCAAGATCGCCACCTACGAGGCCACCGGCGAGGTCGTCGAGTAGTGCCCGAGGGCCACTCCATCCACCGGCTCGCCCGGCAGTTCGCGGACGTCTTCACGGGTGAGCGGCTGTCCGTCTCCAGTCCGCAGGGACGCTTCGCCGGCGGCGCCGCCCTGCTGGACGGGCACGTCCTCACCGGCTCGACCGCGCACGGCAAGCACCTGTTCCTCCGCTTCGAGCACGGACTGTCCCTGCACGTCCACCTGGGCCTCTACGGCGCCTGGAACTTCGGCGGCGACAGCACTTTCCGGGGCGCCTCCAGCATCGGCGCACCGCGCAGGATCGGGGAGCGGGAGGACCGCGACGCCGATGCCGGTGCCGTGGGTGATGACGCCGCCTACGCCGGCCCACCCGCCCCGGTGGGCGCCGTCCGCGTCCGGCTCGCCGGCAGCCACGGCTGGGCGGACCTGCGCGGGGCGACCACCTGCGAGACCCTCACCGAAGCGGAAACCGACACTGTGATGGCCCGGCTGGGCCCGGACCCGCTGCGAAACCTGCCGGGGGACAGGGAGGCCTTTGTCGCCACACTGGGCCGGCGGAAGACCCCGCTGGCCACCCTGCTCATGGACCAGAAGGTGATTGCCGGCGTCGGGAACGTCTACCGAGCCGAGCTGCTGTTCCGGCAGCGCCTGGACCCCTGGCTGCCCGGTGCCGGGCTCCCGGCCGGGGACGCCGGGCTGCTCTGGGACGACACGGTCGCCGTCATGGCCGACGGCGTGCGCGACGGCCGGATCATTACCACCGGGCCCCGGTACTGGAGCGCCGGGGGAGAGTCCTCCGGCGGAGAGGGTGCTGTCCTTCCCGCTCCGGAGGAGGCGCACTTCGTCTACCGGCGGCAGGGCCAGGACTGCCGGGTCTGCGGCACCCCCGTCTCGCTCGTGGAACACGCAGCCCGCAAGCTGTACTGGTGCACGGTCTGCCAGCAAAGCTAAAACCGTGACGCAAGGCCCGCAGACACACGAAGCGGCCCCTCCGCTGGAGGGGCCCTTCGTGATGTTTTTGGAGAGGGGACGACGGGAATCGAACCCGCGTAATCAGTTTGGAAGACTGAGGCTTTACCATTAAGCTACGTCCCCGGGACTATGCTGGAAATCCAGCAAACTTCCGGTCGGCTGTTCAAGCCGGATACAACTAAACCCAATGCAGCCCCGCAGTGTCAAATGTGCAAATGGCCACACGATGACCTTAGACTGTTCTGTGCACTTACGGGGTGTAGCTCAGCTTGGCTAGAGCGCCTGCTTTGGGAGCAGGAAGTCGCAGGTTCAAATCCTGTCACCCCGACTCTGCAGCAACTGCCGGTCATCGGCGTTGCAGACCCACAATCCCCCAAAACCAGGAGTACTTAGACTGTGAAGAGCGCCGTCGAGAACCTCACCCCTACGCGGGTCAAGCTCAATGTTGAGGTCCCGTTTGAGGAACTGCAGCCCAGCATCGCCGAGGCGTACAAGAGCGTTGCTTCCCAGATTCAGGTACCCGGCTTCCGCAAGGGCAAGGTCCCTTCCAAGCTGATCGACCAGCGCGTCGGCCGTGGCTACGTTCTGGAAACCGCCATCAACGAGGGCCTCAACGGCTGGTACCAGGCCGCCGTCCAGGAGACCGGCATCCGCCCGCTGAGCCGTCCCGAGGTCGAGATCACCGAGGTGCCGGACCCCTCCGCCACCGACGGCGAGCTGAAGTTCCACGCCGAGGTTGACATCCGTCCCGAGATCGAGCTGCCGGACTACGCCGGCATCAAGGTCGAGGTTGCCGCCGCCGAGTCCTCCGAGGCCGACGTCGACAAGGCCCTGGACGAGCTGCGCGGTCGCTTCGGCACGCTCAAGAGCGCTGACCGCCCGGCCGCCGACGGCGACTTCCTGACCATCGACATCACCGCCAGCATCGAGGGTTCCGAGGTTGATTCCGCTTCCGGCCTGTCCTACCAGGTTGGCGCCGGCACCATGCTCGAGGGCCTGGACGAGGCCGTCACCGGCCTCAGCGCCGACGAGGATGCCATCTTCGACACCACCCTGGTGGGCGGCGACCACGCCGGCGAAGCCGCCCAGGTCAAGGTTGTCGTGAAGGCCGTCAAGGAGCGCGAGCTCCCCGAGGCCAACGACGACTTCGCCCAGCTGGCCTCCGAGTTCGACACCCTGGCCGAGCTCCGCGAGGACCTCGCCAAGCAGGCCGCCGACTCCAAGACCGTCGAGCAGGGCGTCGAGGCCCGCGACAAGGTCCTGGACAAGCTCGTAGAAATGATCGAGGTCCCGGTTCCCGAGTCCGTCGTCGAAGAGCAGCTCGAGCAGCACTTCAGCGCCGAGAACAACCACGGTGAAGGCGAGCACGACACCGAGGAGCACCGCGCCGAGGTCAAGGCCAACACCGAGCGCGCCTTCCAGAACGAGATCATCCTTGACGCCATTGCCGAAAAGGAAGAAGTCAACGTCACTCAGAACGAGCTGATCGACTACATCGTCACCACCGCCAGCCAGTACGGCATGGACCCGAACCAGTTCGCCCAGATCATCGATCAGAGCGGCCAGGTCCCGATGATGGTCTCCGAGGTCCGCCGCCGCAAGGCCCTGGCCGTCGTGCTGGGCCAGGCCGAGGTCACCGACTCCGAGGGCAACAAGGTTGACCTGAGCGAGTTCGTCCGCCCCGGCGGCGAAGAGTCCTCCTTCGAGGAAGCTCCGGCCGAGGAAGTGTCCTCCGAGGAAGCCACCGAGGCTCCCAAGAACGACGACCCGGCGGCAGTGAAGTTCTAGCCCGCCCGGCACCCTGAGCAGTGCCCGCACCCCCGGATCAGCGATCCGGGGTGCGGCTTTAAGCCGCAGACGAACCCGGCGGCCCAATCGTGCGCCGTCAGCGAACAGCCCGCCACGCCGGCACAATGCGGCAGGGAAAACGGTTAGTGTCCATGTAGGAAAGTTCAGTGGAGCCACCCCACGGCACCACCGTCGCCAGCGAGAGGTAAGTACACATGTCACAGCAAGCAGGGGCACCCCGGATGGCTACCGTCGATCCCGCGGCCCAGGATAACTACATTTACAACCGCCTGCTGAAAGAGCGCATCATCTGGCTCGGCTCCGAGGTCCGCGACGAGAACGCCAACGCGATCTGCTCCCAGCTGCTGCTCCTCTCGGCGGAGAACCCCGAAAAGGACATCTACCTTTACATCAACTCTCCCGGCGGCTCCGTCACCGCCGGCATGGCCATCTACGACACCATGCAGTTCATCCCGAACGACGTCGTCACCGTGGCCACCGGCCTCGCCGCCTCCATGGGCCAGTTCCTGCTCAGCTCCGGCACCAAGGGCAAGCGCTACGCCACCCCGAACGCCCGCATCCTCATGCACCAGCCCTCCGGCGGCATCGGCGGCACCGCCTCGGACATCAAGATCCAGGCCGAGCTGATCCTGCACATGAAGAAGGTCATGGCCGAACTGACGGCCGAGCAGACCGGCCAGACCGTGGAGACCATCCTCAAGGACAACGACCGTGACAAGTGGTTCACGGCGACCGAGGCCCTCGAATACGGCTTCTTCGACAAGATCGCGGCCCACGCCGGGTCCGTGGCCGGCGGCGGCGGAACCAACGCCGACAGCGGCAAGTAACCGGCACGCAGACAGAACCGACTCCAGGAGCAATGAACATGAACTACAACTTCGGATCGACTGCCGGAAACCTGCCCAGCAGCCGCTACGTGCTGCCGCAGTTTGAAGAGCGCACCCCCTACGGCTTCAAGCGCCAGGACCCGTACACCAAGCTGTTCGAGGACCGCATCATCTTCCTCGGGGTCCAGGTGGACGACGCCTCGGCCGACGACATCATGGCCCAGCTGCTGGTCCTCGAATCGACGGACCCGGACCGCGACATCACCCTCTACATCAACTCCCCGGGTGGCTCCTTCACCGCCATGACGGCGATCTACGACACCATGCAGTACATCCGCCCGGAGATCCAGACGGTCTGCCTCGGCCAGGCCGCCAGCGCCGCCGCGGTGCTGCTGGCCGCCGGTACGCCGGGCAAGCGCCTGGCACTGCCGAACGCCCGCGTCCTGATCCACCAGCCCGCGCTTTCCGGCGGCCAGGGCGGACAGGCCTCCGACCTGGAAATCCAGGCCGCCGAGGTCATGCGCATGCGCTCCTGGCTGGAGGACACGCTGGCCAAGCACTCGGGCCGGACCTCCGAGCAGGTCAACAACGACATCGAACGCGACAAGATCCTCACGGCCGCCGAAGCCATGAGCTACGGCCTGATCGACCAGGTCCTCGACTCGCGCAAGATCAAGCCGCAGGCGCTGACCAAGTAGCCTTGGCAGCTTTACAGCAGTAGACGACGCCGGTTCGGCCCGTGGAAACGGGGTGAACCGGCGTCTTCTTTCCACCCAACAGGCCCAAAGTGACCTAGAGTGGAATATGTCACGGCCGTCCCGTTCGGGGCCGGCGGTGATTTCAAAATGGGTGCCACGCTGCACGGAGGCATGACCCGGCCGGCAGCAAGATACAAAGGGGTTCACATATGGCTCGGATTGGCGAGAGCACCGATCTGCTGAAGTGCTCGTTCTGCGGAAAGAGCCAGAAGCAGGTCCGCAAGCTCATTGCCGGGCCCGGCGTCTACATCTGCGACGAGTGCATCGAACTCTGCAACGAGATCATCGAAGAAGAACTCGCCGAAGTCGCCGACCTGGGCAGCTTTGAACTGCCCAAGCCCCGGGAAATCTTCGACTTCCTGCAGGAATACGTCATCGGCCAGGAACCCGCCAAGCGCTCCCTCGCCGTCGCGGTCTACAACCACTACAAGCGCATCCAGGCCGGCCACGCCCCCAAGAGCGGCGCCCTGGCCGAGGGCGGCCACCACGACGACGTGGAGATCGCCAAGTCCAACATCCTGCTGATCGGCCCCACCGGCTGCGGCAAGACCTACCTGGCCCAGACCCTGGCCCGGCGCCTGAACGTCCCGTTCGCCGTCGCCGACGCCACCGCCCTGACCGAGGCCGGCTACGTCGGCGAAGACGTCGAGAACATCCTGCTCAAGCTGATCCAGGCCGCGGACTACGACGTCAAGAAGGCTGAACAGGGCATCATCTACATCGACGAGATCGACAAGATCTCGCGCAAGAGCGAGAACCCCTCCATCACCCGGGACGTCTCCGGCGAGGGGTCCAGCAGGCGCTGCTGAAGATCCTCGAGGGCACGGTAGCTTCCGTCCCCCGCAGGGCGGCCGCAAGCACCCGCACCAGGAATTCATCCAGATCGACACCACCAACGTGCTCTTCATCGTCGCCGGCGCCTTCGCCGGCCTCGAGGAGATCATCGGGTCGCGGTCCGGCCGGAAGGGCATCGGCTTCGGCGCCCCGCTGAACGAGGTCAAGGACAACGCGGACTCCTACGGCGAGGTCATGCCGGAGGACCTGCTCAAGTTCGGCCTGATCCCCGAATTCATCGGCCGCCTCCCGGTCATCACTACGGTATCCAACCTGGACCGCCCGGCCCTGATCCAGATCCTTTCCACGCCCAAGAACGCCCTGGTCAAGCAGTACCAGAAGATGTTCCAGCTCGACGGCGTGGAGCTGGTCTTCGAGGACGAAGCGCTGGACATGATCGCGGACCAAGCTTTGGAGCGCGGCACGGGCGCCCGCGGCCTGCGCGCCATCATGGAGGAAGTCCTCCTGCCGGTGATGTTCGACCTGCCCAGCCGCGACGACGTCGCCACCGTGGTGATCACCGAGGACGTCGTGGCGAAGAAGGCCGAGCCCACGATGATTCCGCACGACGTGAAGCGCCGTAAGTCCGCCTGATTCCTTCCCGGAACGGCAGGAACCCGGAATAAATCCGCGCCGCTTTCTGCTGTGCCCTGAGACGCCTGTCAGCTTCCCAACAAGGAGAATTCACGTGCCTGAGAACACCGCCACGAACAAGGCCGACTTCTGGTTCGACCCGATGTGCCCCTTCGCCTGGGTTACCTCCCGCTGGATTTCCGAGGTGGAAACCGTCCGGAGCATCTCGACCGAGTGGCACGTCATGAGCCTCGCCGTCCTGAACGAGGGCCGGGATGAACTGCCTGCCGACTACAAGGAATTCCTGACCAAGGCATGGGCTCCGGTCCGCGTGATCGTGGCCGCGGCGCAGAAGCACGGCGAGCAGTACATCAAGCCGCTCTACGACGCCATGGGCACCAAGATCCACAATGAGGGCAACAAGGACATCGCCGAGGTCATCGCGAAGTCCCTGTCCGAGCTCGGCCTCCCGGCGGAGCTCGCCGCGGCCGGCGACAGCGACGAGTTCGACGCCGAACTCCGTGCCAGCCACGAGTCCGGGATCTCCCTGGTGGGCCAGGAAGTCGGCACCCCGGTGGTAGCCATCAACGGCACCGCGTTCTTCGGTCCGGTCCTGACCCGCATTCCCCGCGGCGAGGACGCCGGCAAGCTCTGGGACGCCTCCGTGGGCCTGGCCTCCTACCCGTACTTCTTCGAACTCAAGCGCAGCCGCACCGAAAGCCCCGTCTTCGACTAGGCAACGGACCCCGCCACGGCGGGACCACAGGGCGCCGCGGGAACTACCACGCTGTAGTTCCCGCGGCGCCCTTGTGCATCCCCGGGGACGGGAGAACAATGGTTAATACCCACCCCGCAAGGGGAGGGACGCAGGAACCAAAGATTCAGTGACACTCATCCGACGCAGCCTTCGGCACAGTCAGATGATGGCTACCAGTGACGAGGTAGGAAGACCTGAAATTCCAAGGATCCCGCCAGATTGCCTAAGAGGTCACGTGGTGATCGAAAAAGTCGAAGCCCCACCAACCGCAAAAAGCTGATGGGGCTTCCCCTTTGCCCAAAAACAGCATTGCCCAAAAACAGCATTGCCCATAAACAGCCTAAAAACTCCCGCCTCACCGGAGGACTGACCGGGACATGAGCAACCAGCCCATCGCCGACTACGCGCTGCTGTCCGACTGCCGGTCCGCGGCCCTGGTCAGTGCCGCCGGCTCCGTGGACTGGCTGTGCTTTCCGCGCTTTGACAGTCCCTCCGTCTTCGGCCGGATTCTCGGGGAGGCCGCCGGCCACTGGTCGGTGCGTGCCGCGGGCGTGCGCGGGAGTTCCCGGCGGTATCTGGGACCGTCGATGGTCCTGGAGACCCGGCACCGGACCGATGACGGCGACCTGACCGTCACCGACGCCCTGGTCCTGGGCAGCGGCCGCCGCGGCCACGACCTTGGCGACGGCTCGCCCGGCACCCTGCTGCGGAGCCTGGCCTGCACGCGGGGGAGCGTCGACGTGGAGTTCGAGTGCGCGCCGCGCCCCGGCTATGGCCTCCTCGAACCGGTCCTGCGCGGCGTGCCCGGCGGCCTGCTCATCACCGCGGGCGGCGAGGTGCTCACGCTGTCCTCCCCGGTGGCGCTCGAGCACGACGGCGGGACGGCGTCCGCCACGCTCCGGCTGCGTGCCGGCGAGAGTGTGGCGTTCGCCCTGCACCGCCCGACAAGCGGCGGGGAGGACCCCGTGTTCTGGGACCAGAAGGAGATGGACCGCAGGCTCGCGGACACGCTCGAAGGCTGGACCAGCTGGTCCGGTATCCACCAGAACTACCGCGGCCCCTGGCAGGACCTGGTGGCCGGCAGCGGGAGGGTGCTGCAAGCGCTGAGCTACTACCCGACGGGAGCGATCGTGGCTGCGCCCACCACGTCGCTGCCGGAAGTCGCCGGGGGCACGCGGAACTGGGACTACCGCTACACCTGGGTGCGGGATGCCAGCATGACGCTCCAGGCGCTGTGGGTGGCCGCCTGCCCGGACGAGGCCGGTACGTTTTTCCAGTTCCTCGCGACCGCCGCCGCCCGGCAGCTGGCGGCCGGGGAAGACCTCCACATCATGTACGGCATTGGCGGCGAAAGGGAACTCCCGGAACGGGAGCTCAGCCACCTGCCCGGCTGGCGTGGCAGCGCACCCGTCCGGGTGGGCAACGGCGCGTGGGACCAGCGGCAGCTGGACGTTTACGGAGAGCTGCTGGACGCGGCCGCCACGATGCGGGATTCCGTGGCGGAACTGGCACCGGAGACCCTGCGCTTCCTGGCCGACGCCGCCGACGTCGCCGCGGCCCGGTGGCGGAGCCCGGACCAGGGCATCTGGGAAGTCCGGGGGGAACCACGGCACTTCCTGTATTCGAAGCTGATGTGCTGGGTGGCCGTGGACCGCGCCATCGGCCTGGCCGCCCTGCTGCGGACCACAGACCGGGTGCCCGGCTGGACGGCGGCCCGGGAGGAGATCAGGGAATCGATCTGCACCCACGGCTGGAATGAGGCGGCCGGGGCGTACACGCAGTCCTACGGCGCAGCGGAACTGGACGCCTCCGCCCTGATGCTGGGCATCGTGGGGTTCCTGGAGGGGATGGACCCGCGGTTCCTGGCGACCGTGGAGGCTGTGGAGGAACGCCTCACCGATTCCCGCGGGCTGGTCTACCGCTACCTCGCCGACGACGGCCTGCCCGGCGGGGAGGGTGCATTCCTGCTCTGCACCTTTTGGCTGGCCCACGCACTGGCACTCGCCGGGCGGACCGAGCGGGCCCGGGAGGTCTTCGAGCGTGCCGCCGGTTTCGCCACCGACCTGGGGCTGATGGCAGAGGAGATAGCCCCGGACGGCCCGGAACTGCTGGGCAACTTTCCGCAGGCCTTCAGCCACATCGGACTGGTGAACGCGGCCTGGGCCATCGGCGAGGCCGAGCGGCGGAGCCGGGAGGAGAATGCCCGGGGCGGCGACGGCGGGGAACAAGAGCCGCGCTGAGGCGGTTGGCCCCTATGACAGCATCCTCCGGGATGTCCCGCGACCATTGGAGTGACATTGGCTATCACCGCACATCTGGACCTGACCCTGAAGACCGAAGTCCTCGACACCGCCCCCGACGTCCTGCGCGAGACGCTGGCCGACACCCGCGCCTTCGACGGCTGCCTCGGCGTCGACGTCCTGGTCGAGCGGGAGAATCCCACGCACGTCCTCGTCGTCGAACGCTGGGCCTCCATGGAACAGGACGCGGCCTACCGTGCCTGGCGCGCCACCGAGGAAGGCGCCAGCGGCCTCGGCGCCCTGCTGGCCGCCCCGCCGACGCTGACGCACTTTGAGACCTCGTTCGAGGCCTGAGCACCTACCGCAACCACAAGGGCCCCCGTCCGGCATCAGCCGGGCGGGGGCCCTTGTCGTGAGGCGAAGCGCTACTAGGCCTGGGTTGGCGCTTCCACGGGAACGTCCGCCGGGGCCAGGACGACGTTGCTGACCGCCAGCTCGCCGTCGCCGGCCACCAGCGTCAGCTCACGGGCGTTCGCGGCGGCCTTCAGGTCGCCCAGTCCGGCACGGAGCTGCTGGACCAGGGACTCCGAGCCGGTGATCGCCGCGGAAAGCACCTCGGTGCGCTGCTTGACCTTCGCCTCGGACTTGGCCTTGCGGATGCCGCCCAGGGCCGCGCCGACGGTGGACAGCAACGTGGTGTCGCCGTCGACCTCCACGGCGGCGGGCCACTGCGCCCGGTGCACGGAGCCCTTCCGCCACCAGCTCCAGACTTCCTCCGTGGCGAAGGGCAGGAACGGGGCGAAGAGCCGCAGCAGGGTGTCCAGGCTGGTGGCGAGGGCGGCCAGCACGGAGGCCTGCTGCTCCGCCCCGGCGGCACCGTAGGCGCGGTCCTTGATCAGTTCCACGTAGTCGTCGGTGAAGTGCCAGAAGAAGCTCTCGGTGATCTGCAGGGCACGGGCGTAGTCGTAGGCCTCGAAGGCCTTCGTCGCCTGGGCCACCACGTCGGCCAGCTGCGCCAGCACGCCGCGGTCCAAGGGATTGATCAAGGGGCCCGACGCGGGCGCTTTTTCCGCGTTGGGTCGATCAATCCCGGGGTTCGTCAGGACGGACAGGTCCCCGGAAAGCACCGAGTCCTCGGTGGCACCGAGGTTCAGGACGAACTTGGAGGCGTTGAGCAGCTTGATCGCCAGGCGGCGGCCGATCTTCATCTGCGCGATCTCGTAGGCGGTATCCGCGCCGAGCTTGGCCGAGGCGGCCCAGTAGCGGACCGCGTCCGAGCCGTACTCGTTGAGCACATCGGTCGGAACAATCACGTTGCCCTTGGACTTGGACATCTTCTTCCGGTCCGGGTCGAGGATCCAGCCGGAAATCGCGGCGTGCTTCCACGGCGCCATGCCCTGCAGGGCGTCGGCGCGGACCGCGGAGGAGAACAGCCAGGTCCGGATAATGTCGTGGCCCTGCGGGCGCACGTCGAACGGGAAGACCTTCGAGAAGAGCGCCTCATCGGTGCTCCACCCGCCCACGATCTGCGGGGTCAGCGATGACGTGGCCCAGGTGTCCAGGACGTCGGCGTCGCCGGTGAAGCCGCCCGGAACGTCGCGCTGGGCTTCCTCAAAGCCGGGGGCGGCATCCGCGGCGGGGTCCACCGGGAGCTGCTCATCGGCGGGCAGGATCGGAGCGTCGTAGTCCGGGTTGCCGTCGGCGTCCAGCGGGTACCAGACCGGCACCGGCACGCCGAAGAAGCGCTGGCGGGAGACCAGCCAGTCACCGTTCAGGCCGGTGATCCAGTTCTCGTACCGGGAGCGCATGAACGCAGGGTGGAAGTCGATCTCCTTGCCGCGGCCGATCAGGCGTTCGCGGCGGTCCTCGTCGCGCCCGCCGTTGCGGATGTACCACTGGCGGGAGGTGACGACCTCGAGGGGCTTGTCGCCCTTTTCGAAGAAGTTGACCGGGTGCATGATCTTCTTCGGTTCGCCGTCGAGCAGATTCGCGGCGGCCAACAGCTCCACCACGCCCTCCTTGGCGCTGAAGACGGTCTTGCCGGCGATCGCGGTGAAGGCCTCGCGGCCCTCCTCGGTGGTGATCCAGTCCGGGGTCTCGCCGACGATGCGGCCGTCGCGGCCCACGATCGCGCGGGTGGGCAGCTGCAGCTCACGCCACCAGGTGACGTCGGTGAGGTCACCGAAGGTGCAGACCATGGCGATGCCGGAGCCCTTGTCCGCCTTGGCCAGCGGGTGGGCCTTGACCTCCACCTCGACGCCGAAGACGGGGAGGTGACCTTGGTGCCGAAGAGCGGCTGGTAGCGCTCGTCGTCGGGGTTCGCCACCAGCGCGGCGCAGGCGGCCAGCAGCTCGGGGCGGGTGGTCTCGATGTAGATCTTCTCGCCGGACTCGGTGAAGAACGGGTAGCGGTAGTAGGCGCCGGCGACCTCGCGGTCCTCCAGCTCGGCCTGGGCCACCGCGGTGCGGAAGGTGACGTCCCACAGGGTGGGGGCTTCGGCCATGTACGCGTCGCCGGCGGCCAGGGTTGGCCAGGAACGCCCGCTGGGAGATGGCACGGGACTTATCGTCAATGGTCCGGTAGGTCAGGTCCCAGTCGACGGACAGGCCCAGGGTCTGGAAGAGGTTCTCAAATACCTTCTCGTCCTCGACGGCGAGTTCCTCGCAGAGCTCGATGAAGTTCCGGCGCGAGACGACGTCGAAGTCGCGCTGGTTCTTGGCCGGCTCGGCCGGGGGACGGTAGTTGGCGTCGTAGGGGATGGCCGGATCGCAGCGCACGCCATAGTAGTTCTGCACGCGCCGCTCGGTGGGCAGGCCATTGTCGTCCCAGCCCATCGGGTAGAAGACGTTCTTGCCGGTCATCCGCTGGTAGCGGGCCAGGACGTCGGTCTGCGTGTAGGAGAACATGTGTCCCACGTGCAGCGAACCCGACGCGGTGGGCGGGGGAGTGTCGATCGAGTAGACCTGCTCCCGGGTGGTGTCCGGGTTGAACTTGTAGGTTCCTTCATCGAGCCAGCGCCGGGTGAGCGACGCCTCCAGCCCCTCGAGGGCGGGCTTGTCCGGAACGTTGGTGGGGGCGGTGGTGGGCGTGTCTGTACCCTGCGTGTCTTCAGCCATGGGTCAATTCTTGCAGTTATTTCACTTCCTTTCGCCCCACAGTGCTGGTTTGGCGAATCTCGCTGCAATAACGTGCGGGACTATGAAGGAAAATTCGGCGCATTTCGCGATCAAACGCATCTATGACCCACCCGGGGACGCCGACGGCTACCGGGTCCTGGTGGACCGGCTCTGGCCGCGTGGCGTCAGCAAGGATCGGGCGCAGCTGGACCTGTGGCTCAAGGACGTGGCCCCGTCGGGGCCGCTGCGTACCGGGTTCGCGCACATGCAGGAACGCTTCGAGGACTTCCGGTCCGCCTACGAGGTGGAGCTTGCGGAGAACCCGGCGGTGGAGACCCTGCGCCGGATCGGGACCGACCACGCCCGCGTGACCATGCTGTTCGGGGCAAGGGATGTGGAAACCAACCACGCCCGGGTTCTGTTGGAGTTCCTCCAGCGCGGTGGCCGCTAACCGCCGCCCGATTCCCATTAGGGTGGTGCCATGACTGAGGGAACCACCAACACAGCAGCAGCCAAAGCCGCCGTCGTCACCGGCGCCAGCACCGGAATCGGGCAGGCCACGGTCCGTGCGCTCCGCAGGGAAGGGTGGACCGTGTTCGCCGTCGCCCGCCGCGCCGACCGCCTGGACGCCCTCGCGGCGGAAACCGGCGCCGTCGCGCTGGCCGCCGACGTGACCGACGACGACGCCGTCGCCCGCCTGGTCGAGGAGGTCACCCGCGGAGGCGGTATCGACACGCTCATCAACGTCGCCGGCGGAGCCCGCGGGGCGGACAGGATTGCCGACGGCAAGGCCGAGGACTGGCAGTGGATGTACGAGGTCAACGTCCTCGGCACCCTCAAGCTGACCCGCGCCTTCCTGCCGATGCTCCGCGCCTGCGGCGAAGGCACCGTCCTGAACCTGACCTCCACCGCCGGGCTCTCCGCCTACGAGGGCGGCGGCGGGTACAACGCGGCCAAGTTCGGCCAGCACGCCCTCACCGGGGCGCTCCGCCTGGAGGAAGCCGAACACAACCTCCGCGTGATCGAGGTGGCCCCCGGCATGGTGCAGACGGAGGAGTTCTCGCTCAACCGCCTCGGAGACAAGGGCGCCGCGGACAAGGTCTACGCCGGGGTCGAGAAGCCGCTGACGGCGGACGACGTCGCCGACGTGGTCCGCTACGCGGTGACCGCCCCGCACCACGTGAACCTGGACCAGATCATCATCCGGCCGGTGGCGCAGGCGTCCAACTTCAAGGTGATCCGCAAGGGCTGACCGGCCCGGCGAGCCTGCGACCCAGCCCGCCAGTTGCCCGGCAAGTTAGGCCGGCAACCTAGCCCACGGCTTAGCCCGGCGCCGGGACGGTGAGCGTCGCCACCACGGCCGCGTGATCCGTCCCGGCCACCCGGTGCACCCCGTAATCCGTGCTGCCAATCGAGGGGCCCGTCAGTAGATGGTCCAGCGTGGTGCCCGGCAGCGGCAGATCCATCGGCCAGGTGGGTATCAGACGAGCACCCTGGGTGGTTGCCACGTCCACCAACGGGTGCGCTGCGGCGGCGGAGACCAAGTGCCGGAACTCCGCGTGGTCGTACCCTGCGTTGAAGTCGCCCAGCAGAAGCAGCGGTGCCTGCTGCCCGCCGGCGCCGGAGGCTGCCGCATCTGCTCCGGCAGCGGACTCGGGCAGCCTGCCGAGGGCCGCCAGCTCCTTGCGCCACTGGCCGAGCCCGCCGTCCACCGGCGCCCGGGTATGCACGTTCGTCACCTCCAGCACGGCGGCGCCGCCGTCCGGGGCAGGAAGCTCCAGCCTCGCCGAGACCATCGGAAACCTGGTCCCGGCAAGGGTTCCGGTGGATTGCAGCGGGACGCGGGAGTACAGCGCCGCGCCGGAAGCGTCCTTGGCAGGGGCGCTGATCCGGTAGGGCAGCTCTGCGGTGATGCCCGCGGCCTCCAGCCGCTGCTCCAAGGCGGGGGTGTACTCCTGGAGCGCCAGCAGCCCGACGCCGTGGTCCCGGACCAGCCGGACGATCTCCCCGGCGTCGGCCCGGCCCAGCTTCGCGTTGACGCTCATCGTCACCAGCTCCGCTCCCGTGCCCTCCGCTGGCGGCAACGGACGGGCGTGGCCGGTCGGGAACAGCCACGCCGCCTGCAGGGCCAGGAGCGCCGCGGCCGCGCCGGCCGCCATCGGACGGCGTGCCGCCACCGCACAGAGCACCGAGAAGCCCGCCGGAACCACCAGCCAGGGCGTGAAGGACAGCAGCTGGACCACCGTTTCCGGCCACGGCAGATCCACGGCGCGGCACACGGACAGCCCCGCCACCGGTAACCCCAGCAGCCCCGCCGCCGCCAGCCAACGCCGGCGCGGCACCACCCCGGCCCGGGCAGTCCCGGACAAGCGGTCGGCAACGCCGTGAGGAAGGCCCATTCCCCGAGTGTAAGCAGGCCCGGGTCCCGGGGCGAGGGTTCAGCAGGACGGGATCCGTTTGTATCCCGGGCCGTCGGCCCGTCCGGGCGCGGCGGACACCGGCCCCTCTCCGGTACCATCGAACTAACAGCGTCGACCCGGCCATCACCGGTGAGCTTCCGGAAGAACACTCCGGCGCGGACCCCACGGTCCGCGCGGTGCCAGTAGAACCGGACGGGTAAGCCCGTCACAGCAGTCAACGAGCGGCCGGCAGCGGTGCGCGTTCCACCCCCACGGGGTGGTCCGGGCCCGGAGCCGGTAAGTGAGGTGGTACCGCGGTGCCGGTGTTGTTCCGACAGCACAGGAGCCGTCCTCGCATCCTGAATGAATCCCGTTGTTCACAGCTCAACCCAGGATGTCGAGATGACCCATTACCCCAAGGCCTCAGCCGCAACCTCCGCAGCCGCACCCTCCGACGCCAGCACGGCTTCCAGCGCCGCAGGCGTGTCCGCCTCCGTGAAGTTCCCGGAGATCGAGGAGCGCATCCTCAAGTACTGGGACCAGGACGGCACGTTCCAGGCGAGCATCGACCAGCGGGACGCGGGTCAAGACGGCTCCAACGAATTCGTCTTCTACGACGGCCCTCCCTTCGCCAACGGCCTCCCGCACTACGGCCACCTGCTGACCGGGTACGCCAAGGACCTGGTGGGCCGCTACCAGACCCAGCGTGGCCGCCGCGTCGAGCGCCGCTTCGGCTGGGACACCCACGGCCTGCCCGCCGAGCTCGAGGCGATGAAGCAGCTGGGCATGACGGACAAGACCCAGATCGAGGCCATGGGCATCGACAAGTTCAACGATGCCTGCCGCGCCTCGGTGATGAAGTACGCCGACGAGTGGAAGAGCTACGTCACCCGCCAGGCCCGCTGGGTTGACTTCGAGAACGACTACAAGACGCTCAACGTCGAATACATGGAGTCCGTCCTCTGGGCCTTCAAGCAGCTGCACGAGAAGGGCCTGACCTACAACGGGTACCGGGTCCTCCCGTACTGCTGGAAGGACGAGACGCCGCTCTCCAACCACGAGCTGCGCATGGACGACGACGTCTACAAGAACCGCCAGGACCAGACCGTCACCGTGACCTTCCCGATCACCGCGGGGAGTCCGAGCTCTCGAAGCAGCTCGCCGGCGTCCAGGCGCTCGCCTGGACCACCACGCCCTGGACCCTCCCCACCAACCTGGCACTCGCCGTCGGACCCGCCATCACCTACGTGGTTCTGCCCGCCGGACCGCACGGAATCAAGGCCGCCTCCGACGATGCGCCGGTCAGCGGATCCTTCCTGCTCGCCGCCGACCTCCTCGGCGCCTACGCCAAGGACCTGGGCTACGGCGACGGCGCCGAGGGGGCCGCCGCGGCCGAGGCCGCCGTCGTCTCCCGCCACCTCGGCACCGAACTCGAGGGCCTGACGTACGAGCCGCTCTGGGACTACTTCGCCGACGCCGAGAAGTACGGCACCGAGAACGGCTGGCGTTTCCTCGTGGCCGACTACGTCACCACCACCGACGGCACCGGCATCGTCCACCAGGCCCCGGCCTACGGTGAAGACGACCAGAAGGTCTGTGAAGAGGCCGGCATCCCCGTGGTCCTCTCCGTCGACGAAGGCGCGAAGTTCCTGCCCCTCTTCGGCCACGGACCCCTCGCCGCGATCGCCGGGCTGCAGGTCTTCGAGGCCAACAAGCCCATCACCCAGGTGCTCCGCGCCGAGGGCCGTCTGGTCCGCCAGGCCAGCTACGAGCACTCCTACCCGCACTGCTGGCGCTGCCGGAACCCGCTGATCTACCGCGCCGTCTCCTCCTGGTACGTCGAGGTCACAAAGTTCAAGGACCGCATGTCCGAGCTGAACCAGGAGATCAACTGGATCCCGGGCAACGTCAAGGACGGCCAGTTCGGCAAGTGGCTGGCCAACGCCCGCGACTGGTCGATCAGCCGCAACCGCTACTGGGGCAGCCCCATCCCGGTCTGGCAGTCCAGCGACCCGGACTACCCGCGCACCGACGTCTACGGCTCACTCGCCGAGATCGAGGCCGATTTCGGCCGGCTGCCGCTGAACAACGACGGCCAGGTGGACCTGCACCGTCCGTTCATCGACGAGCTGACCCGCCCGAACCCGGACGACCCGCGCACCCCGAAGAGGGCCAGTCCGTGATGCGCCGCGTCGAGGACGTCCTGGACGTCTGGTTCGACTCCGGCTCCATGCCCTACGGCCAGGTGCACTACCCGTTCCAGAACGAGGAATGGTTCGACACCCACAATCCGGCGGACTTCATCGTCGAGTACATCGGCCAGACCCGCGGCTGGTTCTACATGCTGCACATCCTCTCGACCGCGCTGTTCGACCGCCCGGCGTTCCGCAACGTCATCAGCCACGGCATCGTCCTCGGCTCCGACGGGCAGAAGATGTCCAAGAGCCTGCGCAACTACCCGGATGTCTCCGAGGTCCTGGACCGCGACGGCTCCGACGCGATGCGCTGGTTCCTGATGTCCAGCCCCATCCTGCGCGGCGGCAACCTGGTGGTCACCGAACAGGGCATCCGCGACGGCGTCCGCCAGGTCATCCTGCCGCTGTGGAACGTCTACAGCTTCTTCACCCTCTACACGAACGCTTCGAACGCAGTGGATGGAACAGCTGCAGGCTACGACGCGAAACTCCGCTACGACGGCTACGCCGACACCCTGGACCAGTACCTGATGGCCAACACCGGCGACCTGGTCCGCAGCATGACCGAACAGCTGGACAGCTACGACATTTCCGGCGCCTGCGACGAACTGCGCGGCTACCTGGACATGCTCACCAACTGGTATGTCCGGCGCAGCCGCACGCGGTTCTTCGACGAGAACACCGACGCCTTCGACGCGCTCTACACCGCGCTGGAGACCGTCTGCCGCGTCGCCGCACCACTGCTGCCGCTGATCTCCGAGGAGATCTGGCGCGGCCTCACCGGCGGGCGCTCCGTGCACCTGGCCGACTGGCCGGACGCGGGTCTGTTCCCCGCCAACGCCGGCCTCGTGGAGGCGATGGACCGGGTGCAGCAGATCTGCTCCACCGGCTCTTCGCTGCGCAAGGCCGCGAACCTCCGGGTGCGCCTGCCGCTGCAGGAACTCACCGTCGTCGCCCCCGGCGCGGACACCCTCGCGGGCTTCGCCGCCGTCGTCGCCGACGAGCTGAACCTGCGCTCCGTCCGCGTGCTCGACGCCGACGCCGCCTCCCCGGAGGAGTTCGGCATCGAACAGAAGCTGGTGGTCAACGCCCGCGCCGCCGGTCCGCGCCTGGGCAAGAACGTCCAGCAGGCCATCAAGGGCTCCAAGTCCGGCGACTGGTCCGTGAACGACGCCGGCGTAGTCACTGCCGGCGGCCTCGAACTCGAGCCGCAGGAATATACCCTGGAGACCGTCGTGGCCGAGGCCGCGGCGGGGGAGGGATCACGGGCGGCGGCGGTCCTGCCCGGCGGCGGCTTCGTGGTCCTTAACACCGAGGTCACGCCGGAACTGGAGGCCGAGGGCACCGCCCGCGACCTGGTCCGCGCCATCCAGCAGGCCCGCAAGGACGCCGGGCTGAACGTCAGCGACCGGATCCGCACCACCGTCACCGCGCCCGTAGCCGTCGTCGAGGCGCTGCAGGCCCACGCCGGCCTGGTCAAGACCGAGACGCTGAGCGTGGACCTGGACACGGTCCACGCCGACGTCAAGGAACCGCAGGTCAGCGTCGAAAAAGTCACCGTTGAAGCAGGGGCATAATCCATGAGCGACGAATTTTCGGTCGAGAGCGTCTACGCAGAACTGCTGGGCCGGGCGCCGGAGAACAAGATGGAACCCCGGCTGGCGCCGCTGCGCCGGGCGATGGACATCCTGGGGGAGCCGAACAAGGCCTTCCCGATCATCCACGTCACCGGCACCAACGGTAAGACCTCCACGGCCCGGATGATCGAGGCCGGGCTGCGGGCCCACGGCCTGAGCACCGGCCGGTACACCAGCCCGCACCTGTCCAAGGTCACCGAGCGGATCAGCATCGACGGCGAACCGGTCTCGGATGAGACCTTCGTCCGGATCTGGGACGAGATCCGGCCGTATCTGGAGATCGTGGACAACGAACTCACCGCGGAGGGCCAGCCCCGGCTGACCTACTTCGAATGCCTCACCATCCTGGGCTTCGCGGTCTTCGCGGACCAGCCGGTGAACGTGGCCGTGATCGAGGTGGGCCTGGGCGGCATCACCGACGCCACCAACGTCGGCGACGGCCTTGTCTCCGTCATCACGCCGATCTCCCTGGACCACACGGACCTCCTGGGCGACACCACCGAGGACATCGCCCACGAGAAGGCCGGCATCATCAAGCCCGGCGGCTTCCTGGTCAGCGCCGCCCAGCCGGTGGACGCCGCCCAGGTGCTCCTGGAGAAGGCCAAGGAGGTTGGCGTGCCGTTCCGCTTCGAGGGCGTCGAGTTCGGCGTCGAGTCCCGCACCGTGGCCGTCGGCGGCCAGATGGTGACCATCCAGGGCCTCGCGGACCGGTACGAAGACCTGCTGGTGCCGCTGCACGGCGCCCACCAGGCCGAGAACGCCGCCGTCGCCGTCGCCGCCCTGGAGGCGTTCTTCGGGGCGGACAAGCCGCTGAACCCCGAGGTGCTCCAGGAGGCCTTCGCCGCCGTCACCTCCCCGGGCCGGCTGGAGGTGCTGCGCACCGCCCCGACCATCGTGGTGGACGCCGCACACAACCCGGAGGGCATCCGGGTCTCCGCCGAGGCGCTCCAGGAGGCCTTCAGCTTCAGCAAGCTGGTGGTGGTCCTGGGCATCCTGCAGGAAAAGGACGCCGAGGAAATCCTCCGCCAGCTCAAGGACTCCCTCGAGGACGTGCCGGCCGAGTTCTGCTTCACGCAGTCCAACTCGCCGCGGGCCATCCCCGCGGAAGAACTCGGCGAGCTGGCCCTGGACCTGGGCTTCGGCGAGGACCTCGTGCACACCGCGGAGAAGCTCGACGACGCCCTCGAATGGGCGGTGGAGCGGGCCGAGTCCAACGACGACCTGGCCGGCGGCGTCCTGGTGACCGGCTCCATCACGCTCGTGGCCGAGGCCCGGATCCTGCTCGGAAAGTCCGAGGCGTAACCGATGGCGAAACTCACCAAGGCCCAGCGCGAGTGGCGCCCGGGCATGCCGAAGAAGCGGCGTTCCACCAAGGTCATGTTCGCCTCCACGGTCCTCCTGCTGGAGGCCTTCGTGGCGATCTTCGGGACCCTGGCCGTGTTCGGCCTGCGGCGCGGGGAATTTGCTCCCGCGCTGGTCTTCGGGCTCGGCATCGGCCTCGCGCTGGTGCTGGCGCTGACCTGCGCGGTGCTCACCAAGCCGTGGGGAGTTGCCCTGGGCTGGGTGCTGCAACTGGTGCTGATCCTCACCGGTTTCGTGGAACCGACCATGTTCGTGGTGGGCGCCCTGTTCGCCCTCACCTGGTGGTACGGCATCCGCACCGGTATCCGGATCGACCGCGAGGCGGCCCAGCGGGACCGGGAGCAGGCGGCCTGGGAGGCCGCCAACCCGGAGACCCCGAGCAACTAGACTTGTCCCAAACCCACCACAACACATTGGAGCAGCTGTGAGCATCGAGCGCACCCTAGTCCTGGTCAAGCCCGACGGCGTCGCCCGCAACCTGACGGGCAGCATCATCGCCCGGATCGAAGCCAAGGGCTACACCCTGGCCGAACTGAAGAAGGTCAACGCCACCCGCGAACTCCTCAAGCAGCACTACGAAGAGCACGTCGGCAAGCCCTTCTACGAGCCGCTGGTCGAATTCATGCTCAGCGGCCCCGTGGTCGCGGCGATCTTCGAGGGCCACCGCGTGATCGAGGGCTTCCGTTCGCTCGCAGGCACCACCGACCCGACGACGGCGGCTCCGGGAACCATCCGTGGCGACTTCGGCCGCGACTGGGGCGTCAAGGTCCAGCAGAACCTGGTCCACGGCTCCGACTCGGTGGAGTCCGCCGAGCGCGAGATCAAGATCTGGTTCTAGGCTCTCTGCCCCCAGGGGGCGTTAAAAGCCGGGGCCGGTGTTCGTAGTCGAACACCGGCCCCGGCTTTTGTTTTCTTGCGGCTTCTTAGTAGCCGGACGTGCCGACGAAGACCTGGATGAAGGCGAAGAAGATCGTGGCGATGACGGCGATGTAGAGCAGGGCGGTCAGGATCCAGCCGGACTCGCCCAGGATGCGGGTGGCGCTGGCGGGCATCGGAATGACGCCGTGGGTGATGTTGCGGACGGTCACCCAGACGAAGAGCGGAATCATGGCCGCCCAGACGATCATGCAGAACGGGCAGAGGATGTGGATCGAGTACAGCGCCTGCGACCACAGCCACACCACGAAGGCGAAGCCCAGCGTCACGCCGGTCTGCAGCCCGAGCCAGTACCAGCGGGCGAAGCGGGCGCCGGACAGGAGCCCCATGCCGGTGGTGATGATCACGGCGAACGCCACGATGCCGATGAACATGTTCGGGAAGCCGAAGAGTGAGCTCTGCCAGGTCTGCATCACCTGGCCGCAGGAAATCCAGGGGTTGACGTCGCAGACGGTGACGTGGCTGGGGTCCTTGAGGACGGCGAGCTTCTCCAGCACCAGGGCGCCGGAGGCGAGCCAGCCGACGACGCCGGTGATCACCAGCAGCCAGCCAAACGGCCGCGGCCGGGTCATCGACGGAACCTGCCGGTCCGCTTCGGCCGGTCCGTTGTCCCGTGCCGGGGTGGCCACGTCGTCAGGGGCGTGGGAGATGCTGGGCATGGATCGTTCGTCCTTTGCGTCGGTTCTCTGTGCTGGGTCTTCGAAAGTCAGGTTCTCGGTGCTCAGGTCCGCCGTGCGCGCAGCTCTGGCTGCGGAACGGCGTGCTACGGCAAATTCTATCGCCGGAGGCTGGACGAATCCCGGGTTCCGGGTCCGATCGCCTCCCGCTTACCGGTGATTCGGTGTCATGTGCGTCCGGGATGTGCGGCCTAAGCCAGCATTTCCGACTGCTGTGAGACAATGAAGCTGGCTGGGACGTGAACCACATTCGCGCTTCAGTCCGGCGACTTTGAATTCAAGACCGCCAATGAGGAGCAGGGATCTTCCCGGGTCTGATGATCCGGTTTTCCCGCAATGCCATTGGACGGCACCTGGTTGTGATGCATCGATCAACGGGTTCGCAGCGAAGCCGCCGGCCCTCCAGGGCTGCCGCACCCCAATGCCGGTGCGAACCTGAGGGTATTCAATTGACTTCTGTCAATGCCTGCGGGTGTTGACAAATATATGCCCCCAGGGCGCCGGATGTGGCGGCGCATCAGGGGCAGGAGCGTGGCCACATATGGATAATGAACAGCTGGAAACGGGCAACGACGAAGCAACGGTTTCCGACGCCCCCATGACCGACGGCGTAACCGCCACCGAGGTGCCGGAGAAGCCCAAACGGGCCCCGCGCACCCGCAAGAAGGCGGCCCCCAAGGCCGAAGCGGCCGCACCGGTCGGCGAAGCCGCCGACGCCGCGGCCCCCGCCGCCGACGCAGAAGCGTCCGCTGCCGGTGCAGACAATAGCGGCACGGCCGTGGCCGCGGCTGCCGGGGATCCGGTAGCGGAGAAGGCCCCGGCGCGCCGGACCCGTACCCGTCGCCAGGCCGCTCCGAAGGCAGCCGCAGCACCAGACGCCGACGCCGCACCCGAGGCTGCCGCCGCGGACGAAGCCCCCGCCCTCCTCACCGTCTCCGAGGCCGTGGCACCCGCCGACGTGCTGGCCGAGGCCGAGACCGATGTCCCGCGCAAGCCGGTCCGCCGCCGGGCCAGCCGCGCCAAGGCAGCCCCCGCCGAGGTGCCTGCAGAAACCGCACCGGAGGCCGGCGCCACCGACGACGCGCCCACGGCCGATAATGCCGTTGCCGCCCAGGACGCTCCCGCCGTCGCCACCGAAACCCCCGCCGAGGCGGCTCCGGCACCGGAGGCCCCGCGGAGGAGGCTCAGGAAACCGAAACGCCGTCGCTGTTCATGGCCCCCGGCGCCGGCGCCGTCACCTCAATGCTCTTCCAGGCCCCGGACCTCACCGCCGTCGTCCGTCCCGCCCCCGCCCCGGTTGCTGCCGCTGCCGAGGACGCCGACACCGATGGAGACGACGAGGACGACGAGCAGGGCAACCGCCGCCGTCGCCGCAGCCGCGGCCGCCGTGGCCGCAGCCGGGTCGCCGAGGCCGACACCGACGCCGAGCCCGGCGACGAGGACGCCGAGGAGGGCCGCGAAGCCGCACTGGAGGACGGCGTGACGTCCCGCCGCCGCCGTCGCCGCCGTCGCGGTGAACAGGACCTCGAACTGACCGGCGGCAGCGACGACGACCCGCCCAACACCGTCACCCGGGTCCGTGCCCCGCGCACCGTCAGCGACGCGCCCGTCAGCAACCGCGTCACCTCGGTCAAGGGCTCCACCCGGCTGGAGGCGAAGAAGCAGCGCCGCCGCGAGTCCCGCGACACCGGCCGCCGCCGCACCGTCATCACCGAGGCGGAGTTCCTGGCCCGCCGCGAATCCGTTGACCGGCAGATGATCGTGCGCCAGCGCGATGACAGAATCCAGATCGGCGTCCTCGAAGACGGCGTCCTGGCCGAGCACTTCGTGTCCAAGACCCAGCAGGACTCCCTGATTGGCAACGTCTACCTGGGCCGTGTCCAGAACGTGCTGCCCTCCATGGAGGCGGCCTTCGTCGACATCGGACGCGGCCGCAACGCCGTGCTGTACGCCGGCGAGGTCAACTGGGACGCCGTCAACCTCGAGGGCAAGCAGCGTCGGATCGAGAACGCGCTCAAGTCCGGCGACTCCGTTTTGGTCCAGGTGACCAAGGACCCGGTGGGCCACAAGGGCGCCCGGCTGACCAGCCAGATCTCCCTGCCCGGCCGGTACCTCGTGTACGTGCCCGGCGGCTCCATGACCGGCATCTCCCGCAAGCTGCCCGACGTCGAACGCAACCGCCTCAAGCGCATCCTCAAGGACCGCTTGCCGGAAGACGCCGGCGTGATCGTCCGCACCGCGGCTGAGGGAGCCTCGGAAGAGGAACTGACGCATGACATCAACCGTCTGCGCGCCCAGTGGGAAGGTATCGAAAGCCAGGCCGCGTCCACCAAGATCCTCGCCCCGGAGCTCCTCTACGGCGAACCGGACCTGACCATCAAGGTGGTCCGCGACGTGTTCAACGAGGACTTCTCCAAGCTGATCGTCTCCGGTGAGGAGGCCTGGGACACCATCGAGGCCTACGTCACCTACGTGGCGCCGGACCTGGTGGGCAGGCTCGAGAAGTGGACCAAGGACACGGACATCTTCTCCGCCTGGCGTATCGATGAGCAGATCCACAAGGCTCTGGAACGCAAGGTCTTCCTGCCTTCCGGCGGCTCCCTCGTGATCGACCGCACCGAGGCCATGACCGTGGTGGACGTCAACACCGGCAAGTTCACCGGCAGCGGCGGCAACCTCGAGGAAACCGTCACCAAGAACAACCTGGAAGCGGCCGAGGAAGTCGTCCGCCAGCTGCGCCTCCGCGACATCGGCGGCATCATCGTGATCGACTTCATCGACATGGTGCTTGAATCCAACCGCGACCTGGTCCTGCGCCGCATGGTGGAGTGCCTGGGCCGGGACCGGACCAAGCACCAGGTGGCCGAGGTGACCTCACTGGGCCTCGTTCAGATGACCCGTAAGCGGATGGGCACCGGCCTGCTGGAAGTCTTCGGCGAGCAGTGCGAGGCCTGCGCCGGCCGGGGCGTCGTCACGCACGACGAGCCGGTCGAGCACCGCCGCGCCAACACCGTCGCCGCGGAACACCACGTTCCGCGCACCGAGCAGCAGCCCGCCGCCCGCAACGAGCGTAAGCGCCGCCGCGGCAAGGGCGGCCAGGGCACCGAGGTCCAGCAGCAGGCACCGGCTGCCGGGCACCACGAGCCCACCGAGGCCGAGCGGCACGCCAAGGCCGAGGCCACCCGGGCCGCACTGGCGAACATCGCGGCGGCGGCCCACGCGGCGCACCTGCACGACGGCGAAGCCACCGCAGCGCCCGACGCCGAGACCAGGCAGGCGGCCCTGGATGCCGCCGTCGAGCTGGCCTCCACCGAGGAAGCAGCCGGCCGTCCCGCCGCCGTGCTGACCTTCGGCGGCGAGCAGGTGGCCCTGCCCTTCGTCGAGCACGCCGAGCAGGCGCCGCAGCCGGCCCTGACGCTGGACCTGCTGACCGAGGCGTTCGCCAACCTGGGCGACTCGGACTCGCGGAACCGCCAGTCCGGGCCAACGGAGACCGCGGCCCGCGAGGCCGCCCCGCCTGTGGAAGCGCCGTCTGTGGAAGCACGGTCCGAGGAAACCCCTGCCCCGGAGGCTGAGGCACCCGCCGAGGCTCCGGCCGCCGGTCGGTCCGCTGACCAGTCCCGGGCAACCCGGGGCCGGGGACGTGCCCGCACGGCCCGGATCCAGCCGCCGAACGCCCGCAACCGCGCGGCCGAGCCCGAAGCGCGCCGGGAACCCGCCCCGCAGCAGGCTCCCAAGCAGGACACCCGGCAGCAGGAGGCTCCGAAGCAGGACACCCGGCAGCAGGAGGCTCCGAAGACGGCTGCACCGGTGGCGGCCCCCGTCGCCACCCGCACCCCCGCGGCTGATGAACCGGCCACCGGTCAGCGCCGTCCGCGGCGGCACCGCAGCGCCAGCCGTGCCCAGGGGGCGGCCAACGAGACCGCCGTCGAGCAGCACCGGCAGGCCTCGGCCGCATCCGGCCAGGGCTCGGTCCACGAGGCCAAGGCGCCGGAAACGGTCAAGCCTGTGGTCAAGGACAACGGCGGCCCGATCATCCTCGGCGTCGGCGTACCGGCCTCGGAGCTGTAACCGCTCGGCCGCACGCATCGGCACCACTCGCGGGTATCTCCCGGACTCGACGTTTCGAAGCGTCGACTCCGGGCGGTACCCGCGAGCCGGTTAAGGGGGAGACCGGTCGGAGGACGGGACGGGCGGGAGAACCCGGGGAGGGGCGCTACGCTGGAACGCGACACGGGGTGCCGCGCATCGGGCCGGCTGAGATCCACACCCGTTGAACCTGTCCGGTTAGCACCGGCGAAGGGATGTCTCTTGTCTTCGACCCAACCCGCGGCAGCACCCGCGGCACCTTCAACCGTTCCCGCGGCCGGCGCCACCTTCCTGCAGACGGTATTTCCCGCAGCGCAGGCTGCACCCACCGGGCGGGCCGCGATCCCCAGGGTCCTCGCCATCGCGGGGTCCGACCCTTCCGGCGGTGCCGGAATCCAGGCGGACCTGAAGAGCATCGCGGCCATGGGTGGCTACGGCATGGCCGCCATCACGGCCCTGACCGCCCAGAACACCCGCGGCGTCCGGTCCGTGCACGTGCCGCCCGCCGCCTTCCTGACCGAGCAGCTGGACGCCATCGCCGAGGACATCACCATCGATGCCGTGAAGATCGGCATGCTCGGCGACGCCGGCGTCATCGACGCGGTACGGGCGTGGCTGGAACGCACCCGGCCCGCCGTTGTCGTCCTGGACCCCGTCATGGTCGCCACCAGCGGTGACCGGCTGCTGCAGGAATCGGCGGTGGCGGCGCTGCACACCCTGCTGCCGCTCGCCGACCTGGTCACCCCCAACCTGGCCGAACTCGCCCTCCTGCTGGACGAACCGGTCGCCGCCGGCTGGGCGGAGGCGCTGGAGCAGGGCAAACGCCTCTCCGCGCTGGCCGGAACCACGGTCCTGGTCAAGGGCGGCCACCTCGAGGAGGACGCCGACGGCGGCTGCCCGGACGCGCTGGTCAACAGCTCCGGACTGCTCGGCAGCGAAACCGTGGTGGTGCCGGGGGAGCGGGTCGACACCCGCAACAGCCACGGCACCGGGTGCTCGCTGTCCTCGGCCCTTGCGACGGCCTACGCCGCCGGCGGGGACTGGGAAGCCGCGCTGCGCCGCGTCAAGCCCTGGCTGCTGGGGGCGCTGCGCGAGGCCGGACGGCTCGACGTCGGCACCGGCAACGGACCCGTCCACCACTTCCACCACCTCGCCCAGCCGGCGGAACCGGCGCCCGCGGCCGGCACGGGACAGTTCACGGACCACCTCAAGGAACCCGGCGACTTCGCCACCGGACTCGAGCCGCTCGCCGCGGAGGGCCTGACGGAAATCTACGCCCTGGACTTTATCCGGGGCCTGGCCGACGGGACCCTGCCTGAGCACGAGTTCGCCTACTACCTGGGCCAGGACGCGCTTTACCTCAATGGCTACTCCCGGGTGCTGTCCCGCGCCGCCGCGCTTGCCCCGACGGAGGCAGAGCAGCTGTTCTGGTCACGCTCGGCCGCCCAGTGCCTGGAAGTTGAGTCGGAACTGCACCGCAGCTGGCTGGCCGGACGTGCCGGCACCCCGCGGCGGCAGGGTCCGGTCACCAAGTCCTACGTGGACCACCTGCACGCCGCGTCGCTGGCCGGCAGCTACGGGGTCCTCGTGGCCGCGGCGCTGCCCTGCTTCTGGCTCTACGCCGAGGTCGGCGCCGCGCTGCACGCGCAGTTCCTGGCAGCGGGCGCGGACGAAGCCCACCCCTACGCCGCCTGGCTGCGCACCTACGCGGACGAGGCCTTCGCCGAGTCGACCCGGCAGGCGATCCGCTACACGGACGCCGCCGCCCGCCGCGGTTCCGCCGCCGAACGGGGCGCCATGACCGAGGCCTTCGTCCACTCCGTGCGCTTCGAGGTGGACTTCTTCGACGCGCCGCGGCTGCACGCCTGACCCGGAACGGGAGCCGCGGCCGGTAAGGTGGTGGGGCGCGGTTCCCGAAAGCGGCTGCGGCGCCCGGTCCGGTTCCTTGGAAAACGGCACTGTGGCACCGGTCACGCCCGACTCTCCGGGGCCTGCCTCGTTTGCGGCCGAAGGCGAAATTAGCGTAGTCTTGATCTTCGGTGCTTACGCCAACACTTGGGTTATGACCTTGAGGACCTGTCCACCCCACGCGGGACGGATGATCCACGGGATAGCTCATGGGTTCCCCCGGGGAACCTGCCGGCGTTGAGGCACAGCGTGAGCCGCTCCGGTAGTTCGGGGCCAGGTTCCGCACGCAAATCTAGTAATAAACGTCGAGAGAAGTGAGTTCCCCAGTGGTGTACGCGATTGTCCGCGCAGGCGGCCGCCAAGAGAAGGTTTCTGTTGGAGACTTCGTTACCCTGAACCGCGTCCCCGGTGGAGCCGGCAGCACCTTTGAGCTGCCCGCACTGCTCCTGGTGGACGGTGACAAGGTCACGTCTGCCGCAGCGGACCTGGCTAAGGTAACGGTTACGGCTGAGATCCTGGAAGACCTCCGTGGTCCCAAGATCGTCATCCAGAAGTACAAGAACAAGACCGGTTACAAGAAGCGCCAGGGTCACCGTCAGGAACTGACCAAGGTCAAGATCACCGGTATCAAGTAACTTTCCGTTACTGATCAGGTTCCCGCAGTTTCCCAGAATTTTGAAGGCAGGCATTCCAAATGGCACATAAAAAAGGCGCGAGCTCCACTCGCAACGGTCGTGACTCCAACGCCCAGTACCTCGGCGTGAAGCGCTTCGGCGGCCAGGTTGTTTCCGCCGGCGAGATCATCGTCCGCCAGCGTGGCACCCACTTCCACCCGGGCGCTGGCGTTGGCCGTGGCGGCGACGACACCCTGTTCGCTCTGACCCCCGGCGCTGTCGAGTTCGGCACCCGCCGCGGCCGTCGCGTCGTGAACATCGTGGCTGCTGCAGCCGCAGAGTAGCACCTACGTTTCATAATCGGTGGGGCGGGCCAATGGGTCCGCTCCACCGGTGTTCTTAACCGCATTACAATCATTCCGGGACCTTGCGGACCGGGAACAGCACTGAGGAGATCCACGTGGCCAGCTTTGTAGACCGGGTAGTACTGCACGTATCCGGCGGTACCGGCGGCCACGGGTGTGTCTCCGTCCACCGTGAGAAGTTCAAGCCCCTCGGCGGGCCCGACGGCGGCAACGGCGGCAACGGCGGCGACGTCATCCTCCGCGTCGACCCCCAGACCACCACCCTCCTGGACTACCACCACGCCCCCCACCGGCACGCCACCAACGGCGGCCCCGGCATGGGTGACTGGCGCGGCGGCAAGAACGGCGAGACCCTGGTCCTGCCCGTCCCCGAAGGCACCGTGGTCAAGAGCAAGGACGGCACCGTCCTGGCCGACATGGTGGGGGAGGGCACCGAATACATCGCCGCCGCCGGCGGCCTCGGCGGCCTCGGCAATGCGGCCCTGTCCTCGCAGAAGCGCCGCGCCCCCGGCTTCGCGCTGCTCGGCATCGAGGGCGAATCCAGCGACATCGTCCTGGAACTGAAGTCCATCGCGGACATCGCCTTGGTCGGCTTCCCGTCCGCCGGCAAGTCCAGCCTGATCGCCGCCATGTCCGCCGCGCGGCCCAAGATCGCGGACTACCCCTTCACCACCCTGATCCCCAACCTCGGCGTCGTCCAGGCCGGCGACGTCCGCTTCACCATCGCCGACGTGCCCGGCCTGATCGAGGGTGCCAGCGAGGGCAAGGGCCTCGGCCACCACTTCCTGCGCCACGTCGAACGCTGCGCCGCCCTGGTCCACGTCCTGGACTGCGGCACGCTCGAATCGGACCGCGATCCGCTCTCCGACCTGGCCGTGATCGAGGCCGAGCTGGAGAAGTACGCAGTCGACATGAGCTACGCCGGCACCGACGGCGAGGTCGTTCCGCTGAATCACCGCCCGCGGCTGGTCGCCTTGAACAAGGTGGACCTGCCCGACGGCAAGGACATGGCCGAGTTCGTCCGCCCCGAGCTGGAGAAGCGCGGCTACCGCGTCTTCGAAATCTCCGCCACCAGCCACGAGGGCCTGCGCCAGCTGGGCTTCGCCATGGCCGAAATCGTCAAGGCCGCCCGCGACGCCGTCGCCGCCACCCCGCCAAAGGTCGCCGCCCCGGTGCTGCGCCCCCGCGCCGTGAACGAATCCGGCTTCACCATCCGCCGCGAGGAGCGCGGCATGGAGCCGCTGTTCCGCGTCCTGGGCGAGAAGCCTGTCCGCTGGGTCAAGCAGACCGACTTCACCAACGAGGAAGCCATCGGCTACCTCGCGGACCGGCTGGCCAAGCTGGGCGTCGAAACCGAGCTGTTCAAGCAGGGCGCGAAGCCCGGCGATGCCGTGGTGATCGGCGAGGACGACGGCGTCGTCTTCGACTGGGAGCCCACCATGATGGCCGGCGCGGAACTGCTGGCCTCCCCGCGTGGCACTGACATCCGCTTCGCGGACATCGGCGACCGGCCCACCCGCGGCCAGAAGCGCGAGGAACAGCAGGAACGCCGCGACGCCAAGGCCGCCGCCCGCGCCGAGCTCGAAGCCGAACGCAAGGCCGGCATCTGGACCGAATCGGTCAGCGGCCGCCGCGCCCAGCAGCCGCTCAAGGAGAGTGGACTCGGCGACGCCGATGACCAGTAACGCCACCCAGTCCGGCGCCGGGGCGCCGGCAGTATTTCCCGGCCGGGCCCTCCTGGCCGACGCGCGCCGGATCGTCGTCAAGGTCGGCTCCTCGTCGCTGACGTCCATCAAGGGCGGTATCGACGAGGAGGCCCTCACCGGCCTGGCCGACGCCCTGGCGCACAAGCGCAACGCCGGCACCGAGATCATCCTGGTTTCCTCCGGCGCGATCGCCGCCGGGCTGGCACCGCTGGGACTGGAGAAGCGGCCCCGTGACCTCGCCACCCAGCAGGCCGCGGCGAGCGTCGGGCAGGGCCTGCTCATGGCCCGCTACACCCACGCCTTCGGTGCGCACGGGGTCACCGTCAGCCAGGTACTGCTGACCGCGGACGACTTCATGCGCCGCAGCCAGCACACCAACGCCTTCCGAGCCCTGGACCGGCTGCTGAACCTCGGCGTCGTGCCCGTGGTCAACGAGAACGACACCGTCGCCACCCACGAGATCCGCTTCGGCGACAACGACCGGCTCGCCGCCCTGGTGGCCCACCTGGTCCGCGCAGACGCGCTGGTGCTGCTCTCCGACGTCGACTCCCTCTACGACGGTCCGCCCGCCCGCGGCGCCCGCAGGATCCCGCACGTCGCCGGCCCCCGCGACCTCGAAGGCGTCTCGATCGGCAGCACCGGCAAGGCCGGGGTGGGGACCGGCGGAATGGTCACCAAGGTGGAGGCCGCCTCGATCGCCGCCGGCTCCGGTATCCACGCCCTGGTCACCTCCACCCCGAACGCCGCCGCCGCGCTGGCGGGGAGGACGTGGGGACCTGGTTCTCCGTCAACGGCGCCCGCAAGCCCATCCGGCTGCTTTGGCTGGCGCACCTCGCGTCCGTCCGGGGCCGGCTGGTGCTCGACGACGGCGCCGTGCGCGCCGTCCGGGAACGCCACACCTCCCTGCTGCCCGCCGGCATCACCGCCGTGCACGGGGACTTCGAGAGCGGCGACCCGGTGGAGATGGTCGGTACCGACGGCACCGTGATCGCCCGCGGGCTGGTCAACTACGGCGCCGGGGAGCTGCCGCAGATGCTCGGCCGCTCCACCATGGACCTGGGCCGCAGCCTGGGCCCTGGCTATGAGCGCGAAGTTGTTCATGTTGACGACCTGGTGCTGGTCTGACCCACCCGCTCGCCTAAACTTGGAGCATGACTGAGGCCCTGACTTCGCACCCCGACCTGCCCCTGAACGACACGCCTGCCGCAGGCCTGCCGCCGGCGGCCCCGGGTGTCGAAGCCTCGGTCCACGCGATCGCCGACCGGTCCCGCGCCGCCTCACGCGAGATGGCCCGCGCCAACCGGGCCTGGAAGGACCGAGGTCTGCGCGCCATCGGCGCCGCCCTCCTGGACCACCGGGGGACCACCCTCGCCGCCAACGCCAAGGACGTCGCTGCCGGCCGTGCCAACGGCACCTCCGCCGCGCTGCTGGACCGGCTGACGCTGAACGACGCCCGGATCGAAGCCCTCGCCGCGGCGCTGGAGAACCTCGCCGGCCTGCCCGATCCCGTGGGCAACGTGGTGCGCGGCCAGACCCTGCCGAACGGACTGCGCCTGCGGCAGGTCAACGTGCCCATGGGCGTCGTCGCCGCCATTTACGAGGCCCGCCCCAACGTCACCGTGGACATCGCCGGGCTGGCTCTCAAGAGCGGCAACGCCGTGATCCTGCGCGGCGGCAGCGCCGCAGCCGAAACCAACGTCGCCCTGATCAACGTCCTCCGCGACGCCCTGGTCTCCGTCGGACTGCCCGCGGACGCCGTCCAGAGCGTCGACGAATACGGCCGTGAGGGCGCCAACGTGCTGATGCGGGCCCGCGGCCGCGTGGACGTCCTGATTCCCCGCGGCGGCCGGGACCTGATCCAGACCGTCGTGACCAACTCCGCTGTCCCCGTCATTGAGACCGGCGAGGGCAACGTGCACATCTTCCTCGACGCCTCCGCGGACGAGAAGATGGCCGTGGAGATCCTCCTCAACGCCAAGACCCAGCGGCCCAGCGTCTGCAACACGGTGGAAACCCTCCTGGTGCACTCGGAGTCCACCGTGCTGCCCGCCGTCGCCGCCGCCCTGCGGGCCGCCGGCGTCACCCTGCACGCCGACGCCCGCGTCACCGCGGCGCTGCCCTCGGTGGAGACCGTGCCCGCCACGGACGTGGATTGGGCCACCGAGTACATGGACCTGGACCTTGCCGTGGCCATGGTCGACAGCATGGACGAGGCGCTGTCCCACATCCGCTCCTGGTCCACCGGCCACACCGAGGCGATCGTCACCAACGACCTCGCCAACGCCGAACGGTTCATCGCAGAGATTGATTCTGCAGCGGTGATCGTCAACGCCTCCACCCGGTTCACCGACGGCGGCGAGCTGGGGCTGGGCGCCGAGGTGGGGATCTCCACGCAGAAGCTGCACGCCCGCGGCCCGATGGGCTTGACCGAACTCACCACCACCAAGTGGATCGTGCAGGGCGAGGGCCAGGTCCGGGCCTAGTCACGCGGTACCATGGACTAAAGCCAGGAACGGCGGGATCCTCCGCCGTCGTCCATTTGTAGAACTCACTAGGGGAGAACATGCTGTTTCAGCAGATCGCCACGTCCGTTGCCGCAGCAGTGGCGCACGAAGAACCCGCTCCGCTCATCGCGCCGCCATACGTGATCGGCGGCTCGATGTTCCTGCTCCTCCTGGTCCTGATGTTCATCACCCTCTCCTACGGCAACCTGGGCAAGCGCCACTCCGCCGTCGAAGAGCACGCTGACCCGCACCGCCAGCACCCGAACAAGCACGGCCACGGCCAGGGCCACTAATATTTCCGCCATCATGAAGCCGCACGGCGCAACACGCCGCCTGCGCCTGGGTGTGATGGGCGGCACGTTCGATCCGATCCACCATGGGCACCTGGTGGCCGCCAGCGAGGTCGCGGCCAAGTTCGGCCTCGACGAGGTGGTGTTCGTCCCCACCGGGCAGCCGTGGCAGAAGAGCAGCAAGAAGGTCACCCAGGCCGAGCACCGGTACCTGATGACCGTCATTGCGACGGCGTCCAATCCGCGCTTCACGGTCAGCCGCGTGGACATCGACCGGCCGGGTCCCACGTACACCATCGACACCCTGCGGGACCTGCACACGCAGCGTCCCGACGCTGACCTGTTCTTCATCACCGGAGCGGATGCCCTCGCGCAGATCCTCTCCTGGAAGGACATCAACGAGCTCTGGTCGCTGGCGCACTTCGTCGGGGTGACGCGTCCCGGTCACGTCCTGGACGGCATGGGCCGCGACGACGTCACGCTCCTGGAGATCCCTGCGATGGCGATATCGTCCACGGACTGCCGCGCCCGCGTGGCTGCCGGCAACCCTGTCTGGTACCTGGTGCCGGACGGCGTGGTGCAGTACATCGCCAAGTACGGACTCTACGACGGCCAGCCGGAAACCGATCGGGACGTCCACCAGGTCCGCCCCGTCCTCCAACCGCACCTAACCGCCAGTACCGAGTGAGCCTCCCATGAGTCAGGAACAGCCTCCCATCCGCAGCCGACGCGAATTGCGCCGTGCCAGGGATGAACAGCAGGCAGCGACCCCCGAAGCCCCGGGAAATGCCGATAAATCCGGGAGCGCCGATACCCCCGGGAACCCGGGGAGTGCCGGCGCCGGTTCCGGCTCCCCGGACAACGCCGTCGCGCCACGGCAGTCCCGGCCTGTGGAACCCACCGAGGCCGAGACCACCGGCCGCCGCCGGATCCCCGGCCCGGTGGACACCGTGCGCCGCGAGACGCCTGCCGAGCGGTCCTCCCAGATCCGTGCCCGTGACCGGGCCGCGCTGCGCACCATCAAGGAACTTGCCGAGAAGGAGGGCCAGCTCTCCCCGGGCGGCCCACCCACCCGCCGGCAGCTGCGCCTCCAGCAGCTGGCCGAGGAAACGGCTCCGGCCACGTCGGCCAACCCGATCGTGCCGATGCCCTCGCCGCGGACGCAGCGGCACCCGGTGGTGGCTCCGAGGGAGGCCGCACCCGAAGCGGCTCCGCAGCAGGCGCCCGAATCTTCCGGCGCACCGGAAGCCCCGGTTGCACCGGAAGCCCCCGCCGCAACGGAGGGCATGAGCGTCGAGCAGGCCTTGGCCGCCCGGGAACTCCTCGCCGCCCAGGCCCGCAACCAGGTGGCGAAGATGGAGCACATCGCCGCCACCGACCCCGACGCCGTCGACCCCGAGGTCCTGGCACAGCAGATCGCCCTGGCCGAGCGGGCCGCCGTCCTGAACCGGCGCGCCGCGGCCAAGCAGAAGCTCGCCGAGCAGAACAACCAGCAGGCCCCCCGAACCACGGCCGGCATCCCGGAGACGGGCGCCGAGGGCGTCGCCCCTAAGCCCGGTACAGCTGACAACGGGCCCTCCACGGCCAGCAACCTGGCCATGGTCACCCCGCTGGAATTCGTCGAGGTCCCCGGCATGGAACGCCCGGTGATGAAGCGCCCGGCAACCTCCTACGTGCCACTCGTGACCAACCAGGGTCCGAAGGTCCAGCCCCGCACCGGCCGCCGTCCGGCCAAGCAGCAGCGCGACGCAGGCCGCACCGGCGTCCTGGCCCGGGCCGAAGCCGCGGCCAAGGCCGGCCGGCGTCCCGCAGCAGCGGTCCAAATCCAGGACGCGCAGGCGCACGAAGACCTGGCCGCCCGTCCGCCGGTCGCCGCCAACGCCGCCTACGGACTGGACCCGCTGGACGCGGCCACCGCCGGACTCGGCAGGGCCCGGCGGCTGCACCTGCTGCAGCTCGGCGTCCTGGCCCTCGGCGTCCTGGCCCTTGTGGCCGGCGTCATCCTGATCATCACGGGCCTGGGGCACTGACGCGGCCACCGCCGCGGACCGCCCCTTATCGCCACCAGCTTTCACCGTCCGGCCTTGGGCCGGCACCCTATTCACCGAGTTTCACCAAAGTTTCATCACCAACAAGGAGTCCCGTGACTGCAACCGATTCAGCCATCACCACCGCCCGCCACGCCGCCCACGCGGCCGCGGACAAGCTGGCCGAAGACATCGTGGCGCTCGACGTCAGCGAACGCCTCGCCCTGGCTGACGTCTTCCTCATCGCCTCGGCCCCGTCCGAGCGCCAAGTCAACGCGATCGTCGATGGCATCGAGGACGAACTGTCCAAGCACGACCTCAAGCCCGTCCGCCGTGAGGGCCGCTCCGGCGGCCGCTGGGTGCTGTTGGATTACGCCGACGTCGTCATCCACGTCCAGCACGAAGAGGACCGGGTCTTCTACGCCCTCGAGCGCCTCTGGAAGGACTGCCCCGTGGTGGATCTCCAGCTCGGCGACGACGCGTCCGCCAAGGCCGCAGCCGGCACCGACGCGGAGTAGCCGCACGCCCTCCGGGGCAGGCGCACCGTGAATATTCCCGATTTGGAATTTTCGGAAGTGGTGTTCTAAGATATTTGAGTTGCTTCGGCGGGAACAAGGTCGAAGCGGCGAGAATACGGGGCTGTGGCGCAGCTGGTAGCGCACCTGCATGGCATGCAGGGGGTCAGGGGTTCGAGTCCCCTCAGCTCCACCGTAATCCGCCGGAACCATCAGGTTCCGGCGGATTTCTATATTGCCCGGATGTGCCCCGAAGCCCCGCGAAGCCCCCGGAAGGCAGTCGGGACACGCCCGCAGGACGCCGATTAGCATCCCGGGCAAAAGTGCATTACTCTAATCAGGTTGCTTGATCGGAACGGCATAAAAACCGGACCGGCAGGGAACGGTTCGGGGCTGTGGCGCAGCTGGTAGCGCACCTGCATGGCATGCAGGGGGTCAGGGGTTCGAGTCCCCTCAGCTCCACCGAACGAGGCCCCGCTCATTGAGCGGGGCCTCACCGCTTAACCCTTCGGCCACCCCACCCACCCTGACGAAACGGCGGAAACCGGACGTGTCGGACCATCACCTCGACCAGATCTTCGCCGGACTGCGGCGCTTCCCGGACGTGGAGGCCCCCAACCTCCAGGCCTGGGACGCCACGGACCGGCTGCTGCTGGACACCGCTGCCGGCTTCCACGACGGCGGCCCGGTGGCGGTCATCGGCGATGACTACGGCGCCCTCACCCTCGGCCTCCTCGCGCCGGGAATCGCCGGCGCCGGCGGGCCGGCAGCGTCGGCGATCCGGGTCCACCAGGACCTCATCACCGGCGAACGCGCCCTGCGGCGCAACGCCGAAGCCGCGGGCCTCACCGGCGGTTTCATCCAGACCACCTTGTCCGACGCTGTCGACGGCGCTTCCCTGGTGCTGCTGCAGCTGCCCCGTTCCCTCGCCGAGCTCGAAGAGATCGCCGACGCAGTCGCCCGCTACGCCGCCCCAGGCGCGGTCCTGCTGGCCGGTGGCCGGGTCAAGCACATGAGCCTGGGCATGAACGCGGTCCTGGCCCGCTCCTTCGCGGAGGTCCAGCCCCAGCTCGCGCGGCAGAAGTCCCGCGTGCTGGTGGCCCGCGGCCCGAAGCCGGCCGTGGGGAGCCTCCGTACCCGGTGTCAGAGCTCCACCCCGGCCTGGACCTCACGGTCTGCGCCCGCGGTGCGGTATTCGCCGGTACGGGGCTGGATATCGGCACCCGTTTCCTCCTGGACTTCCTTCCGCAGATGCCCGACGCCCGGCACGCCGTGGACCTCGGTTGCGGCTCCGGCATCCTGGCCGCCCTCTATGCCCGGAGCCACCCGGAGGCCCGCGTCACTGCCACGGACCGCTCCGCCGCCGCCGTCGACTCCGCCCTGGCCACCGCCCGCGCCAACGGGATCACGACCGTGACGGGTCTGCAGGACGACGCCCTGAGCACACTGCCGGACGCCTCGGTGGACCTGGTACTGCTCAACCCGCCCTTCCACCTGGGCTCGGCCGTGCACGCCGGCGCCGGGCTCAAGCTGATCGAGGCCGCCGCCCGGGTGCTGGCGCCCGGGGGAGAGCTCTGGACCGTCTACAACAGCCACCTGCAGTACCGGCCCTCGCTGGAGCGCCTGGTGGGTCCCACCCGCGAGGCGGGCCGGAACCCGAAGTTCACCGTCACCGCCAGCAGCCGCCGCCAGGCTTATTCCGCGCAAACGTGACGGCCGCCTGTGTGGCGGCGTAAGGCCGGTGACGTAGCATTTCCCACATCAGCAGTACTTGACCGATGACGTTGAGAGGTACCAGTGACTGAGAGCCGCACCCCCTCGCCGCGGCGGGGAACGAATCTCCCACGGATGGGCGACTTCAACCTCACCGTCATCCTGGATGCGATCCGCCGCTCCCCGACGGGACTGAGCCGGGTGGAGCTGGCCCAGATCGTGGGGCTGTCCCCGCAGACCATCTCCAACATCTCCCGCCGCCTCCTGGACCAGAGCCTGATCGTTGAGGCCGGCAAGGAGGGCACCGGCCCCGGGAAGCCGCGCACCATGCTGCGGCTGAACCCGGCCGGCATGTACGCCGTCGGCGTGCACGTGGACCCCGCCGTCCTCACGTTCGTCCTCCTGGACCTCGTGGGCGACGTCGTCCGGCACACCCGGATCCCGACGCCGGACGGCAGCGAACCCGGCGCCATCATCGACACCATCGCCGCCGAGATCAAACAGCTGATCGACGATTCGGGCGTGGACCGGGCCAAGATCGCCGGACTGGGCGTCGCTTCTCCCGGACCCATCGACCTGGTGGCCGGCGCCGTCGTGGACCCGCCGCTGCTGCCGGGCTGGGACCGCGTGAACCTCCGCGACGCCCTGGCCGAGGCCACCGGCCTCTCCACCATCCTGGACAAGGACGTCACCAGCGCCGCCGTCGCTGAGACCTGGGCCGGCGGACCCAGCGGCGCCGGCAGCTTCCTCTTCATGTACATGGGCACCGGCATCGGCTGCGGCCTGGTCCTCAACGGCGAAGTGGTCCGCGGCGTCTCCGGCAACGCGGGCGAGATCGGCCACGTGATCGTGGACCCGGACGGGCCCGAGTGCGACTGCGGCCAGCGCGGCTGCGTGAAGTCCTCCGCCATCCCGCAGGTGCTGGTGGCCAAGGCCGTCGCCGCCGGCGTGCTGGACGGCCCCAAGGAGGGCCACAGCGCCCCCGCGGTCCAGGAGCGCTTCGCCGAGCTGTGCGCCATGGCCTACGGCGGCCACGAAGGCGCCGTCGGCATCCTCCGCGACTCGGCCGTGCTGGTCAGCCGCGCCGTGGCCGCGGTGACCAACGCCCTGGACGTGGACCGCGTCGTCTTCGGCGGCCCGTTCTGGACCTGCCTCGCCCCGGCCTACCTGGAGCTGGTGCCCGGCCTCGTGGCAGGCAACAGCGACACCGGCAAGATCCACGGGGTGGAGGTAGTCAGCACGGGCGTGGGTGACGACGTCGGCGCCGTCGGGGCCGCCTGCCTGGTGCTGGAGCACATGCTCGCGCCGCGCTCCCAGCGGCTGCTGCTGGACGGCTGAGGCCCGCTCAACACCTGCCGCCGGTGATTGGCATCAGTCAATGTCCTCCAGGACAGTGCCGAACGGCAGGGTCTCGTCGATGTGGGCCTGATGATCGTGCGGGTGGACCACCACCCGCACCCCGTGTGCCTGGTCCGCCGCGGACTGCATGAGGACGGGCCGGACGGCGTTCACAATGCCCTCGCTTTTGCCCGCGAGGTACTCCTGGTAACTGGCTGGAAGCTGGATCATGCCTGCAGGATAGTCCCCGACGCGGCTGCGGGGGAGGGACTTCCGGCCGGGGCGGGAAGCAGTGGAGTCGGGGCGGCTTTCCTTAGCGGGTTTGCAGGGCCCGGTTCTTCAGAGGGGGAGAACTCAGGACTCCCACAGGATCTCGTCGTCGACGACGCCGTCCTCGTCCGTGGAGGCGACGAGCACCTCGTCGGTGAAGTGCGCTCCCAGGGTGAAGTCGAGGACGAAGTAGCGTTCGGGCTGGCCGGGATAGATGCCCACGTGGCCGAGCTTGAGGGCCTTGAGGAAGACCTGGTTGGTGAGCTGGGACTTGTCCTCTACGCCGAAGACCTGGCGCAGGTGCTCGGGTTTGAGGGCGTTGCAGTGGAAACGCAGGTACTCCTGCGGGCTGCTGCCTTCCTGGTCCAGCTCCTCGGCGATCATCTCCCGCACCTGGTCCACCACCTCGGGCAGGAAGCGCAACCGGTAGTCCACCTTGTGCAGGGCCGCCTCGTCGAAGTGGTCATGGGCGTTGACGTTCAGGTCCAGTTCCAGCGGGTGTCCGGCCAGTTCATGGGTGGCGGCGAAGTTATGGTCGCGCCCGTGATTGAGCTCGATTTCTCCAAAATGCCGGCTGGATACCTTGCTCATGTCTTCAACATAGTCCTGAACCGGTGGCTGTTCCAGCATCACCGGGATTTACCCGAATTTACCTGAAACCGCAGTCCGGAGCGGGTGCGGTGACGGTACATTGATCGGATGCAGACCGTAGCCGCCGCCGTCGCCCGTGCCCGTGAAGAGTTCGACAGCGGGGTGACCCGGCCGTTGCAGTGGCGGCTCCAGCAGCTCGCCGCCTTGCGCCGCATGCTGGTGGAACGCCGTGCCGAGTTCGCGCAGGCCCTCTCCGCCGACCTGGGCAAGCACGAGACCGAATCGCAGATGACCGAGATCGGCTTCGTCACCGCCGAAGCCGCGCACCTGGAAAAACACCTCGCAGCCTGGCTGCGCCCGCGCCCGGTCCCCGTCCCGCTCTCCGTGCAGCCGGCCAAGGCCTGGACCGAGCTGACCCCGCTGGGGGTGGTGCTGGTGATCGGGCCGTGGAACTACCCGCTGCAGCTGCTGCTCGCCCCGCTGGCCGGCGCCCTCGCCGCCGGCAACACGGTGATCCTCAAGCCCAGCGAGCACGCGCCAGCCACCTCCGCGGCCCTGGCCCGGTGGGTCCCGGAGTACCTGGCCGGCGCGGTGCAGGTGGTGGAGGGAGGGATCCCGGAAACCACGGAACTGCTGGCCGTCCCCTTCGACCACATCTTCTTTACCGGCGGGGAGGTGGCGGCCAAGGCCGTGCTGCGCGCCGCGGCGGAGCACTTGACTCCGGTCACCCTGGAACTCGGCGGGAAGTCCCCGGCCTACGTGGACGCCACCACCGACCTGGCCAAGGCGGCCCGGCGGCTGGCCTGGGGCCGGTTCATGAACGCCGGCCAGACCTGCGTGGCCCCCGACTATGTGCTGGCCACCGCCGAGGTGATCGAGCCGCTGCAGCGGGAACTGGCCACGGCGGTCACCGCCCTGTTCGGCAAGGACGCGGCCGCGAGCGACTCCTACGGCCGGATCATCAACGACCGGCACTTCGACCGGCTCGCCGCCCTCGCGGACGGCAGCACCGTGGTGCACGGCGGGGCCCGGGACGCGGCCACCCGCTACTTCGAACCGACACTGCTCCGACCCGCGCCCGGGGACGCGGTGATGGGGGAGGAGATCTTCGGTCCGCTGCTGCCGCTGCTGGAGGTCAGCGGCCCAGGCGAGGCAATCAGCGCCATCAACGCCCGGCCCAAGCCCCTGGCGCTCTACGTTTTCAGCGACGACGCCGGCACCCGCCGGGCGTTTTCCGAGCAGACTTCCTCCGGGGCGCTGTGCTTCGACGTCCCCGTGGCGCACCTGACCGTTCCCGGTCTGCCGTTCGGCGGCGTGGGCGGCAGCGGGATGGGCGCCTACCACGGCGAGCATTCCCTGAAGACCTTCTCGCACGAGCGGGCCAGCCTGTCCAAGCCCCTGTGGCCTGAGACGCTGGGCCTGATTTTCCCGCCCTACACCCGCCTCAAGCACCGGGTGATCAGCAGTTTCGTGTCCCCGGCGGGAAAGAATCCGGGCAGGAACCAGGGCAAGTAGCCCGGGGGCAACGGCCACGGTAGCGGCCTAGTCGCGGCGCGTGGTGCCCAGTTTCTGCAGGGTGTCGGCCAGCAGCTCCACGAACAGCTGCACCTGGGCGGTTTGCTTCTCCTTCGGTAGCAGCGCGAAGACGTTGCGAGCCAGTCTGATCTCGGGGACGTCCAGGACCACGACGCCGTCGGGGCGGTGCAGCAGGGCCAGTTCCGGGACCAGCGCTGCGCCCAGGCCCGCGGCGGCCATCTCCAGGCTGGCGTGGAAGTCGTCGCTGTAGGCCACCACCCGGGGGTGCAGGTTGCAGCTGGCGAACAGCCGCTCGATCACGGTGGCGTCCGAGGTGCCGGGGTGGTGCATGATCCACGGCATGTCCGAGAGGTGGTCCGCGGCGACCTTTGATTCCGGGCCGATTCCCCAGCCGGCGGGCAGCACCACGCGGAAGTCGTCGTCGCCGATCCATTGCCGGTTCACCGTGTGCGGCCAGGCCAGGCCGGACTGGCCCACCTGGTAGACCAGGGCGACGTCGAGTTCGCCGCCGGTGCGCAGGCCCTGGATGGTCTGCCCGGGTTCGGCGACGGAGACCCGGAGTTCGATGCCCAGCTTCTTCCACGCCGGGTTCTGCAGGATCCGGGGTAGCACATAGGTGGCCAGGGAGGGGAAGATGCCCAGCCGGAGCTCCTGGTGGGGGCTTTCGTTAGTGCGGGCCGCGGCCGCCATGAGGGCATCGATATCCGTGAGGACCTTCGCCGCGTGCCGAGTCATGGTGACGGCGGCATCGGTGGGCTGGATGCTCCGGGCCGACCGTTGGAACAGCTCCACCCCGGTGTCCCGCTCCAGGGCGGACATCTGTTGGGAGACCGCCGAGGCGGTGTACCCAAGCCGGGTGGCCGCCGCCGCGAAGGACCCCAACCGGACCACTTCGACGAGCGTCCTGAGGTGAACGGGGTTGATCACGGAAATGCCCTTCGGTGTTTGCGGTGGGGCGGGAGCGAAATCCCGCTTCATTCTGGCACATTGGTCCTAGGCGCCCGCTGGAAAAGTCAGACTCATCCGGCTGCCTCGCGGTGACGAATTGCCCTTAGCAAGTTCCACCAGGACGATTCAGGCGAAGCAACAGGAGCAACCAGTGCAGCAAGCAGTAAGCATTCCGGTCGGACGCCGGGTTGCCGTGATCGGCAGCGGCGTGGCCGGCCTGACGGCGGCCTACGTGCTGAACCGGCGCGACCAGGTGACGCTCTTCGAGGCCGACACCCGGCTCGGCGGGCACGCCCACACCCACGACGTGCGCCAGGCTGACGGCTCCGTGCTGGGCATCGACACCGGCTTCATCGTCCACAACGAGCGGACCTACCCCACCCTGCTGCGCCTCTTCCGCGAACTCGGCGTCCAGACCCAGGACTCCGAAATGAGCATGTCCATCCGCTGCGACGGCTGCGGACTGGAGTACGCGGGGCCCGGGGCGGTGCCCGCGGCATCATTCCCCGGCCCTCCACCCTGCTGCGCGGACGCTACCTGCGGATGCTGCTGGAGGTCACCCGCTTTACCGCCGAGCCCGGGCCCTGCTGGCGGAGGCGGAGACCACCCACGGTGGCGCCCCCGAACTGACCCTCGGCGAATTCCTGGCCCGGGAGAAATTCAGCGACTACTTCATCGCCCATTTCATGACGCCCGTGGTCAGCGCCGTCTGGTCCTGCGACCCGTCGACCGCCCTGGCCTACCCGGCGCGCTACCTCTTCACCTTCCTGGGTCACCACGGCCTGCTCGGCATCAAGGGATCCCCGCAGTGGCGCACGGTCACCGGCGGTTCCCGCAGCTACGTGGACAAGGTCGCCGCCGTCCTGCCGGACGTCCGCACCGGCAGCCCGGTCCTGCGGGTCCGGCGCCACCCCGGCGGCCTGGAGGTCACCACCCGCGACACCGCCGGCGCCGAGACCGCGGAGAACTTCGACGCCGTCGTCATCGCCACGCACCCGGCGCAGGCGCTGGCCATGCTGGCCGACGCCACGGACGAGGAACGCGCCGCCCTGGGCGGCATGCCCTACTCGGTCAACCAGACCGTCTTCCACCGCGACGACGCCGTGCTCCCGGCCAGCGACAACGCCAAGGCCTCCTGGAACTACCGGCTCCCGGCCTGCGACGCCCGGCCGGACCGGGTGCTTGTCAGCTATGACATGACCCGCCTGCAGCGGCTGGAGCCGGTGGACGGCAAGCGCTACATTGTCAGCCTGGGCGAATCCGAACTGATCGGGGACGGCACGGTGCTGGAGCAGATGGTCTACGAACACCCGCAGTACACGCCGGACTCGCTCCGGGCGCAGGAACGCATCCTGGACCTGGGCGATGACCGGCTGGCGTTCGCGGGCGCCTACCACGGCTGGGGTTTCCACGAGGACGGCGCGCTCTCCGGCGTCCGGGCCGCCGCCCGGTTGGGCCGCGACTGGGAAGCCGGCGGGCAGGGCGCCCGCAATGCCGAACTGTCCCCGGCCGCGGAGGGCCTGTGAACCGGGGTCCTGTGAACGGCGCCGCCATCTACCGGACGTCCATCTCACACGTCCGGCGAACCCCGCTGCACAACGCCTTCACCTATCGAAGCTACAGCTGGTACGTCGACGTCGACGCCCTCCCGGAGCTGCCCAAGCCGCTCCGGCCGCTGGCGGGGTTCACCGCCGCGGACCACCTGGGTGACCCCGAAGGGACGCTGCGCGGCAACGTCGAACGCTACCTCGCCACCCAGGGCATTGACCTGGGGGGCGGCCGGATCACGATGTTGGCCAGTGCCCGCGTCTTCGGTCATGTGTTCAACCCGCTGAGCCTGTTCTGGTGCCACGACGCCGCCGGGGAGCTGCGCTGCGTCGTCGCCGAGGTGCACAACACCTACGGGGAGCGGCACTGCTACCTGCTGGAGACCGATGGCGCCGGCCGGGCCACCGTGCCGAAGGCGTTCTACGTATCACCGTTCAACGATGTCGACGGCAGGTACCGGATGAAGGTCCCCGAACCCGGCGACCGGCTGGCGGTCTCAATCGTCCTGGAACGCGAGGGGCAGAAGCCCTTCATCGCCACCATGGACGGCACCCGCAGCCCGGCCACTACCGCCAACATCCTCGCCGCGGCGATCGCCGTTCCGCTGGCCCCGTTGCGGGTCGCGGCCCAGATCCGCTGGCAGGGCATCAAACTTTGGGCACGACGCCTGCCCATCATCAAAAGACCACACCACCCCTCACAGGAGGCAGTCCAGTGACCATGACCGAAGCGACCGGATCCCCGCAGGGATCCCAGGAACGCGACTTCGCTCCGGCCCCCGCCGGATCCCCGGTGCCGTACACCGCGCCCCCGGCACCCGCCGTCGTCGACGCCGCCATCTGGCCGAGCATCGCCACCGTCCCCGCCGGGATCAAGGCCAAGGTGGCCGGCCGCGTAGCCGACGCCATCTTCCGTACCGCCGTGCAGCGGCTGCCCTGGAGGTCCGCTACCCGGACGGCTCCGTCCTGGGCGAGGCCGGCCACGGCCACCCGGTGATGACCATGCACCGGCCCGACGACTTCGCGGCCCGCCTGGGCGACGGCGGACTGATCGGCCTGGGCGAGTCCTACATGGCCGGCGACTGGGACGCCGATGACCTCACCGCCGTGATGGAGGTCTTCGCCGCCCGAGTCGGAAAGCTGGTACCCGAACCGCTGCAGAAACTGCGCGGACTCTACCTCCCCGCACGCCCCGGACCGAGAAGAACACCGAGCAGAACACCCGCTCGAACATCTCCCGGCACTACGACCTCTCGAACGACCTGTTCGCGACCTTCCTCGACAGCACCATGACCTACTCCAGTGCGCTGTTCCCCGAAAGCGGCGACGCACTGCGCGCCGTAGTTTGGGAGGATCTCGCCGCGGCACAGCAGGCCAAGATCGACCGGCTGCTGGACAAGGCCGGCGTCACCGCGGGCACCCGTGTCCTCGAGATCGGCACCGGCTGGGGCGAGCTGGCCCTGCGCGCGGCCGCCCGGGGCGCCACCGTCTACTCCGTCACGCTCTCCAGCGAACAGCAGGAGCTGGCGCGGAAGCGGGTCGCCGAGGCCGGGTACGCCGACGCCGTCACCATCGACCTCAAGGACTACCGCGCCGTGCAGGGGCAGTACGACGCGATTGTCTCCGTCGAGATGATCGAGGCCGTGGGCTATGAGTACTGGGCAACCTACTTCAAGACCATCGAACGGGTCCTGGCGCCCGGCGGCAAGGTGGCCATCCAGGCCATCACCATCGGCCACGACCGGCTGATCGCCACCCGCACCAGCTACACCTGGGTGCACAAGTACATCTTCCCGGGCGGTGTGATCCCGTCGGTCCGCGCCATCGAGGAGATCACCGAGAAGCAGACCGGCCTCCGGGTCCGCGAACGCCTCGCCATGGGCGAGCACTACGCGCAGACCCTGCGCCTCTGGGAGGAGCGGTTCATGGCCCGCGGCGGCGACGTCCGTGCCCTGGGCTTCGACGAGATCTTCCAGCGGATGTGGCTGTTCTACCTCTGCTACTCACGGGCCGGCTTCGAGACTGAGTTACCTCAACGTGCAGCAGATCGTGCTGGACAAGGTCTCCACCCGCGCCTCCGCCAAGGCCGCCGCCACCCAGGCCTCTGCTAACGAGCGGGGCACCAAGTGAGCGGGGGACTCGCGGGTACCATCGCCGAGGTCCTGCGCCCGGTGGTGGGCGGCGATCTGCCCGTCCGGCTGGTCGTCTGGGACGGCAGCGAGGCCGGTCCGGCCGGCGCCCCGACGGTGCGGCTGAACTCGCCCGCCGCGATCCGGCGCCTGCTCTGGGCGCCCGGGGAGCTGGGCGCCGCGCAGGCCTACGTCACCGGCGAACTCGACCTCGATGGCGACCTCAACTCGGCCCTGGCCCACATCTGGAAAGTGGTCCGGGACCGCAACCTCGCCGGCATCCGCCCCACCCCGGCCCTGCTGGCCGGCGTGGCCAGGATCGCCAAGGAAGCCGGAGCCCTCGGCACCCCGCCCGAGCCGCCGGCCAGCCAGGCCAAGGTCAAGGGCCGGCTGCACAGCCTGCTCCGGGACCGTGCCGCCATCAGCCACCACTACGACCTCAGCAACGACTACTACGAGCTGATCCTCGACCCGCAGATGGCCTACTCCAGCGGGTACTGGACCAACCACCTCGAAGACAGTCACGCCGCCGAGGGCTACGGGCTCGAGGACGCGCAGCGGGACAAGCTGGACCTGGTCTGCCGCAAGATCGGCCTCAAGCCCGGCATGCGGATGCTGGACATCGGCTGCGGCTGGGGTTCGCTGAGCCTGCACGCGGCCCAGCACTACGGCGTCGACGTCGTGGGCGTCACCCTCTCCGTAGAGCAGAAGGCGTTCATCGACCGCCGGATCAAGGAGCGCGGGCTCGAGGGACGCGTCGACATCCGCGTCCAGGACTACCGCGAAATCCCGGACGGCCCGTTCGACGCCGTCGCCTCCCTGGAAATGGGGGAGCACGTTGGCCAGAAGAATTACCCGGTCTACGCGGCCGCGCTGTTCAACAACGTCAAGCCCGGCGGCAAGGTCCTCATCCAGCAGATGTCCCGCCATGGCAAGCACCCCGGCGGCGGACCGTTCATCGAATCTTTCATCGCCCCGGACATGCACATGCGGCCGGTGGGGGAGACGCTGGGCTTCCTGGAGGACGCCGGACTGGAGATCGAGGGCGTCCAGGGCATGCGGCGTCACTACGTCTACACCCTGGAGGCCTGGTACGCGCGGTTCGAGGAGAACCACGACGCCGCCGTCGCCATGATGGGCGAGGAGATCGTCCGCGTCTGGCGGCTGTACCTGGTGGGCGCGCTGCGCAGCTTCGCGGAGGGCCGGATGGGCGTGGACCAGATCCTCAGCAGCCGCCCCGAGTAGGGGCGCTCCACACGAAACACAGAAGGCGGTCACCGGAGGGTGGCCGCCTTCTGTCGTGTCTGCCATTTGGGGGGCATGCCGTCACCCACTCCGGGACGTGCCGTCCCACACGGGACCCCGTGGCCCCGCCCACAGGAGCGCGTGCCGTCACCCACACGTGCCCGTGCCGCGGAGCACTACATATAGTGCCGCCGCCCACTTGGGGCCACCAATGACGCACCCCGCGACACGCCGTAAATGTTCGACACGCGGGGTGGTTAATTGTGGCTAACTAGTCCACAGGGTGTGGACGGGGCCGCAGAAAAAGCCGCGAATCCGGACATTTTGAGGCCCTCCGCTTGTGGATTAACGGTGGGTTAAATGACATACTTGTAATACATCATCTTGGGGTCCGCGCCGGGCTCTTGCACTACATGTAGTATCGACATACAGTTCGAGCGGAGCGGTTACAGGCCGCAAGGCGAGGCGGGTCCCGGGACGCGAAAGCAGTCCCGGGCAGGCCCCACCGGACCCGAACCACAGACTTCAACTAAGGGGACCACGACATGACCGTTACGGTTTACACGAAGCCGGCCTGCGTGCAGTGCAACGCAACCTACCGGGCGCTCGATAAGAAGGGCATCGCCTACCAGAGCGTCGACATCTCCCAGGATGCCGAGGCCCTCGAGCGCCTCAAGTCCCTGGGCTACATGCAGGCTCCGGTCGTCGTGACCGACCAGGACCACTGGTCCGGCTTCCGCCCGGACAAGATCGAGGAACTGGCCCAGGCCTCCGCCGTCGCGGTTGCCTGAAAGCCTTCCCACAGCAGCACCATCGGATGAGGTGACGACCATGGCCGCACCGGCAACCGCCGGGCCGCCGCTGGCAGCGACGACCGTGAACTCAGCCGCGGACGAAAAACCAGTACGGACCACCGGCAGCCACCTCATCTACTTCTCCTCCACTTCGGAAAACACCCGCCGCTTCGTCCGGAAGCTCGGCGTCGACGCCGCCCGCATTCCGCTCCTGGCGAGGGAACCGGCGCTCGTGGCCACCGAGCCCTATGTCCTGGTGGTTCCCACCTACGGCGGGACCGGGGAGAAGGATCCGTTCCGAAGCAGGTCATCCGCTTTCTGAACGACCCGAGGAACCGGCAACAGCTCCGTGGAGTGATCGGGGCGGGCAACACGAATTTCGGGGACAACTACTGCATGGCCGGCGACATCATCGCCGCCAAATGCAACGTCCCGCACCTATATCGATTCGAACTCATGGGGACGCCGGAAGACGTCGGCCGAGTACAACAAGGATTGGAAGAATTTTGGACACGACTGTCGCAGACGAAGTGACCGGGGCTCACGCCGTCGAAAAGCACACCGTGGCGGGCGAGAAGCCGGCGCTGCCGGCCGCCTACCAGGGCCTGGGCTACCACGAGCTCAACGCCATGCTGAACCTCTACGGCCCGAACGGCGAGATCCAGTTCGAAGCCGACCGCGAGGCCGCCCACCAGTACTTCCTGCAGCACGTGAACAACAACACCGTGTTCTTCCACGACCTCGAGGAAAAGCTCGACTACCTGGTGAAGAACGAGTACTACGAGCGGGAAACCCTCGACCAGTACACGATGAACTTCATCCGCGACCTGTTCAACCGCGCCTACAAGAAGAAGTTCCGCTTCGAGACCTTCCTCGGCGCGTTCAAGTTCTACACCTCCTACACGCTGAAGACGTTCGACGGAAAGCGCTTCCTGGAGCGCTACGAGGACCGCGTCTGCATGGTGGCCCTGCACCTGGCCCGCGGCGACGAGCAGCTGGCCACCCAGATGGTCGACGAGATCATCGAAGGCCGCTTCCAGCCGGCCACCCCGACGTTCCTGAACGCCGGCAAGAAGCAGCGCGGCGAGCTGGTCTCCTGCTTCCTGCTCCGCATCGAAGACAACATGGAGTCGATCGGCCGCTCCATCAACTCCGCACTGCAGCTGTCCAAGCGCGGCGGCGGCGTGGCGTTCGCCCTGACCAACATCCGCGAGGTGGGCGCCCCGATCAAGCAGATCGAGAACCAGTCCTCCGGTGTCATCCCCGTGATGAAGCTCCTCGAAGACAGCTTCTCCTACGCCAACCAGCTCGGTGCCCGCCAGGGTGCCGGTGCCGTGTACCTGCACGCGCACCACCCGGACATCTACCGCTTCCTCGACACCAAGCGCGAGAACGCGGACGAGAAGATCCGCATCAAGACCCTTTCCCTCGGCGTCGTGATCCCGGACATCACCTTCGAGCTCGCCAAGCGGGACGAGGACATGTACCTGTTCTCCCCGTACGACGTCGAAAAGGTCTACGGCATGCCGTTCTCCGACGTCTCGGTCACCGAGAAGTACTACGAGATGGTGGACGACTCCCGGATCAAGAAGACCAAGATCAAGGCCCGCGAGTTCTTCCAGACCCTCGCCGAGATCCAGTTCGAATCCGGCTACCCGTACATCATGTTCGAGGACACCGTGAACCGGGAAAACCCGATCGACGGCAAGATCATCATGTCCAACCTGTGCTCCGAGATCCTCCAGGTCTCTCAGCCGACGACGTACCACGATGACCTGTCCTACGACGCCACCGGCAAGGACATCTCCTGCAACCTGGGCTCGCTGAACATCGCGAAGACCATGGACTCGCCGGACTTCGGCCTGACCATCGAGACGGCCATCCGGTCCCTCTCCGCGGTCTCCGACATGTCCAACATCACCTCGGTGCCCTCGATCGCCCGCGGCAACGACCAGAGCCACGCGATCGGCCTCGGCCAGATGAACCTGCACGGCTACCTGGCCCGCGAGCGGGTCCACTACGGTTCCGAAGAGGGCCTGGACTTCACGAACATCTACTTCTACACGGTGCTGTTCCACGCGGTCCGCGCCTCCAACAAGCTGTCCATCCAGACCGGCCAGACTTTCGGCGGTTTCGAGAAGTCCAAGTACGCCTCGGGCGAGTTCTTCGAGAAGTACATCAACCGCGAGTGGGTTCCGGAGACGGCCAAGGTTGCCGAGCTGTTCCAGAACATCCACATCCCCACCCAGGATGACTGGCGCGAGCTGAAGGCTTCCGTCATGGAGCACGGTATCTACAATCAGAACCTGCAGGCCGTCCCGCCGACCGGCTCGATCTCCTACATCAACAACTCCACCTCCTCGATCCACCCGGTGGCGTCCAAGATTGAGATCCGCAAGGAAGGCAAGCTGGGCCGCGTGTACTACCCGGCGCCGTACCTGACGAACGACAACCTGGAGTACTACCAGGACGCGTACGAGATCGGCTACGAGAAGGTCATCGACACCTACGCCGCCGCGACGCAGCACGTGGACCAGGGCCTGTCCCTGACGCTGTTCTTCAAGGACACCGCCACCACGCGTGACATCAACAAGGCCCAGATCTACGCCTGGAAGAAGGGCATCAAGACCATCTACTACATCCGTCTCCGCCAGCTCGCGCTGGAAGGGACCGAGGTAGAGGGCTGCGTCTCCTGCATGCTCTAGCCTCCGGCTGAGACATGCGAGTACGACGGCGGGCGCCCGCCCGCCGTCGTACGCTCAGAGCAATCAGACTTAAAAGACTGAGGAGTCATGCGACAACATGACTCCTCAAGAATCTCGCTTACGAGACGTTCCAAATTGAATCTCTGGAATGTCGAATGTATCAGGGCTGAAGGACTGGTGTCCAAACGCCCAATAGCGAGATTCATGTGGCCGGCCAAAAGGCCAGCTACGGATCTAGCGCCGAACATTCGGCGGAAAGGAGCCACAGTGGCTCAGAAGATTGCCCGGAACGCCAAGACTGGCGAGTTTGTCCCGATGTCCGTAGCCGTACGGCGCCCCGCGTCAACTACGGTTGAGTTCGTCGGGGCTGGCACTTCGAATACGAGGGTCGTCAACCGCTCAGCAGAGACCGGACAGTTCGTATCGGATGCGGCTGCCAAGCGCAGCCCTGACCGCACTATCAGGCAGCGGGTCTAGCAGTCTGTGGAGAGTTCGTGCGGGTGTCCGTAAGGGCCACCCGCACGGGCATCCTAGAATTAGAAGAGGCGCGGGGGAATTCTCACGTGCAATAGCAATCAGGCGGAGGGAACCACATGACCGAAAAGGTCAAGCTGCTGAGCCATGTTGAGGCGATCAACTGGAACCGCATCCAGGACGACAAGGACGTGGATGTCTGGAACCGCCTGGTCAACAACTTCTGGCTGCCGGAGAAGGTGCCGCTGTCCAACGACGTCCAGTCGTGGAACACCCTGACGCCGGCCGAGCAGCAGCTCACCATGCGGGTGTTCACCGGCTTGACCCTGCTGGACACCATCCAGGGCACCGTCGGCGCCGTCTCGCTGATCCCGGATGCGGTCACCCGCACGAAGAAGCCGTCTACACGAACATCGCGTTCATGGAGTCCGTGCACGCCAAGAGCTACTCCTCCATCTTCTCCACGCTGGCCTCCACCAAGGAGATCGACGAGGCGTTCCGCTGGTCCACCGAGAACGAGAACCTTCAGAAGAAGGCCCAGATCGTCATGGACTACTACCAGGGCGACGACCCGCTGAAGCGCAAGGTGGCGTCCACCCTGCTGGAGAGCTTCCTGTTCTACTCCGGCTTCTACCTGCCGATGTACTGGTCCTCGCGGGCCAAGCTGACGAACACGGCCGACCTGATCCGCCTGATCATCCGCGATGAGGCCGTCCACGGTTACTACATCGGCTATAAGTTCCAGAAGGGCCTGGAGAAGGTCTCCGAGGAGAAGCGCCAGGAGATCAAGGACTACACCTTCGAGCTGCTGTTCGAGCTGTACGAGAACGAGGTCCAGTACACGCACGACCTGTACGACGGCGTCGGCCTGGCCGAGGACGTCAAGAAGTTCCTGCACTACAACGCCAACAAGGCCCTGATGAACCTCGGCTACGAGGCCATGTTCCCGGCCTCCGTCACCGACGTGAACCCGGCGATCCTCTCGGCCCTGTCGCCGAACGCCGACGAGAACCACGACTTCTTCTCGGGGTCGGGATCGTCGTACGTCATTGGCAAGGCTGTTAATACCGAGGATGAGGACTGGGACTTCTAGTCTTCCTTCTCTTCTCAGTCAGCACCGAATGTGAGGACGGCCCCGCACCTACTGTGCGGGGCCGTTCTGTGTTGTTGGCGGCTACCGGGGATATCCGCGTCGCTTCAGCACTCGTCGATGATCTTTCCGACGACGCTGCCGACGGCGGCGCCCAGGGCCGCACCACCGGAGCCACCGAAATAGCCGCCGATTACTCCGCCTGCGCCCGCCAGGGTGCCCTGCCAGTTGCCTCCGGATTTCTTGTAGACCACCGTGGTTGATCCTCCGCCGCCGTCCTCGGAAACGTAGGATCCGACGGCTCCGGAGGCGTAGGCCAGGGCGACGGGGCTGGCGTTGCCCTTCATCATCAGTTCCTCGTACGCCTTCTTGACCTCGTGGTAGGCCTTGGCGGCGTCGTGCTTGCCTCCGGTGGCCTTGTGGCCGACCTCGCAGATGTGGTTCAGGACCGGCAGTTCCGCCTCAGTGATGAAGTTCAGCTCGTGCAGTTTGCTGAGCACGATCTTGTCGGCCTTCAGGCGGTCGCCTTTGGCCTCGGCCATGATGCGCTTCACCTCCCTGGCAGCCGCGCTTTGCATCTCGTAGACGCCGATTCCGCTGAAGGATTCGATGCTGGACATTGGAATGCCCTCCTGATTGCTGGTTGAGGCGCAGGTCCGCGCAGTGGAAGTTTGCTCCCGTCGCGGAGGGATTGGAATAGCCAAAATGTTCAGAAGCCGGCAGCTTCCTCGAGGAGCGGAGGGCCGGAGGCGGCACGGAGTGCCGGGAGGGAATCCGGCCAGAGCGGCGGTTCCCAATCCTGCTGTTCGCTCCGGTAGCGGCGCCCGGTGGGGGAGACCCATTCCGGCGGTTGCTGTGGCGTAGCGGGAGTCGGTTGCCACGCCGTGGTGTGTCTGAGCCGGTGATGCTTCCGGCACGGCTGGCCGAGGTTGTTGATCCCGGTGGTGCCGCCGCTGGCCCACGACATCAGGTGATCTGCTTCCGTAGCGAGGGAAGAATTATTACAGCCGGGGAAGGAACATTTGGCGTCGCGCAGCCGAAGCCATTGCCGCATCGCTTTGGGTATCCGGTATCTGGTGCGGCCGATTTCCAGCGGTGCACCGTCCCGAGGATCCACCAGCACCCGGTAGAACGAGTCCGCACCGTCCGCCACCAGCCTCCTGGCCGTCGACGGCGGGATCGGCCCGAAGCCATCCAACATCGCCGGCTCATCGGTCTGCCCCAACAGCGACAGCACCGGGACGGTGACCAGCACCTGGGCCCGCGGGACCGACGCCCGGTCAATGGTGGGAGTCGGGGCGATCTCCCCGAGTCCGGTGCAGGCAGCGAGGCGGGTTCCCCGGTATGGTCGCCAAGCAGCAGTCCGGCGGCCACGTCTGCACGGAGCTGGGCCAGCGTCCGCGGCTCGTCCGGACCCTGCAGGGCGCGCGAGGCGGAGGTGAGGCGGTCGAAGATTCCGGCCGCTTCTGCCGCCGGCAGGTAGGCGCTCAGCCAGGCCATGCCGTCCCGGTCAGGATGGAACTCCACCCGCCGGTCGGCCGTGCCGCGGGTGTGCCGGGCCTCGATACTGGTGGGATGGTGCCGCTCGCGCCAGATCCTGGCCTTGGCCCGGAACCGGCCGGGAACGAGGTCGCCCGCGAAACAGCCCCGCGCCGGCGAAGAGGCGTCCGGGTGGAGGAAGTGCTCCTCCAGGGCTGCGGCGCCGGCGGGGAGAGTCCGGCCGCCTCGTCCACCATGACCCGGGCGTGCTGCCAGGAAACGGTGCCGGCACTCAACGCGCCAAGGGTCAGGGGAAGCGACGTTGTCAGGGATAGTGCTTCGGAGATCAGCGCAGCGGCGGACCGTTCACTGACGGTGAGGACGCCCGCGACTTCCGCCACGGTGCCCATCTCCTGCGCGGTGCACTCCTGGGCGGAGGCGCCCGGTCCGGCAATGACCGCCGCAACGTGGACGTATTCGGCGGTCAGGTGGACCTTCAGCGCGGCGGCCCGGGCTTCCAGACGCGCAACTTCCGCGAGCCCGTCCAAGCAGGCATCGGCAAGCTCCCGGGCCGGGTCCACGTCGGAGCCAAGGAAGGATCCGGTTGCTGCGAAGGAGAGCAACCGCTCAAGCGCGGCGGCGGACTCCGTCAGGGCCGCTACCGCCGCCCTGATGTCCGACTCGAAAGCCTCTCCGCTCTCCATACCAAAACACTAGAGCGGACCACTGACATTATTGCGGCACAGGAAACCGCCCGAAGGCGTTACTCGTCGGCGGCGGCGAGCTGGCCGCAGGCGCCGTCGATTTCCTTGCCGCGGGTGTCTCGGAGCGTGCAGGGCACCCCGGCGGCGCGGAGCCGGGCGATGAATTCCTGGGCCACCGGCTTCTCCGAAGCGGTCCAGATGGAACCCGGGGTGGGGTTCAGCGGGATCGGGTTGACGTGCACCCAGCCGCGGCCGCGCTGGTTCAGCTTCTTCGCCAGCAGGTCGGCGCGCCACGGGTGGTCGTTCATGTCCTTGATCAGCGCGTACTCGATGCTGACGCGGCGGCCGGTCTTGCGGTAGTACTCGTACGCGGCGTCGATGGCCTCGTCGACCTTCCACCGGTTGTTCACCGGGATCAGCTCGTCGCGGAGCTCGTCGTCGGGCGCGTGCAGGGACAGCGCGAAGGTGACCGGAATTTCCTCGTCGGCCAGCTTGCGGATGGCAGGGACAAGGCCGACGGTGGAGACGGTGATGTTGCGGGCGGACATGCCCAAACCCTCGGGGGACGGGTCCACGAAGCGGTGCAGGGCCGCCATGACGCGCTTGTAGTTGGCCAGCGGCTCGCCCATGCCCATGAAGACGATGTTGGTGACGCGCTCGTCGTCATGCTCCTTGGGGCCCAGCTCGCCCGCCGCAATGGCCCGGTTGGCGGCGACCACCTGGTCCACGATCTCCGCGGTGGACATGTTGCGGGTCAGCCCTGCCTGGCCGGTGGCGCAGAACGGGCAGTTCATGCCGCAGCCGGCCTGCGAGGACACGCAGAGCGTGATCCGGCCGGGGTAGCGCATCAGCACGGACTCGACCAGGGCGCCGTCGAACAGCCGCCAGAGGAACTTGATGGTGTCCCCGTTGTCGGTGCGGAGGCGGCGGACCTCGGTCAGCAGCGGCGGGAACATCTCGGCCACCAGCTCCTCGCGGCCGGCCTTGGGCAGGTCGCTCATCGCCGCCGGATCCGTGGTCCAGTGCTGGAAGTAGTGCGTGGAGAGCTGCTTCGCGCGGAACGCGGGCACGCCCATCTCCTTGAGCTTCGCGGCGCGCTCCTCAAGGGTGAGGTCGGCGAGGTGCGCCGGCGGCTGCTTCACCCGCGGCGAGGCGAACTGGAGGACCGGCCGGCCCTCCGAGGTGCGTGCCTGCTCCCAGCCTTCCGCCGTCGGGCGGACCTGCGGGCGGGCGCTGCCGACGGCGTCGCCGCCCTTTGCGCGGGTACGGTCGGGGGCGTCGGAAGGGGAAGTTGAGGAAGTCATCCTTTCCATTGTCCCACGCCGGCTTACCACACGCTAAGCGCGGGGAAGTCCGGCGGCCGGGTGCGGCACGAGCCGGGTGCGGCACCGGCAGGCCGCGCCCGGTGCCGCACCCCTGTGCCCAGGCCGGCGCCAGGCGCGCGGTGCGCCGGGGACGCTCCCTAGTAGCCCGCGACCTCGTGTGGGACGTAAGGGCTCTCCAGTTCGGCCATTTCCTCCGGCGTCAGCGTCAGCTCCAGCGAAGCCAGGGCGTCCTCCAGGTGCTGGGCCTTGCTGGCGCCCACGATCGGGGCGCTGACCACGCTGTTGGCGCGTACCCACGCCAGGGCAACCTGGGCGCGGGGCACGCCGCGGCGCTCGGCGATGGTGCGCACAGCGTCGGCAACGGCCCGGTCGCTGCTCTCGGCGCTGTAGAGGGTCTTGCCGAACTCATCTTTTTCCGAGCGGTTGGTCTTCTCGTCCCAGTCCCGGGTGAGCTTGCCGCGGGCCAGCGGGCTCCACGGCAGGACGCCGATCTTCTGGTCCGCGCAGAGCGGGAACATCTCGCGTTCCTCCTCGCGGTAGACCAGGTTGTAGTGGTCCTGCATGGTGACGAACCGGGTCCAGCCGTTGAGCTGCTGCAGGTAAAGCGCCTTGCTGAACTGCCAGGCCGCCATCGAAGACGCGCCGATGTAACGCACCTTGCCGGCCTTGACGACGTCGTGCAGGGCCTCGAGCGTTTCCTCGATCGGCGTCGTAGGGTCCCAGCGGTGGATCTGGTAGAGGTCGATGTAATCGGTGCCCAGCCGGGTGAGACTGGCGTCCAGCTCCGCGAAGATGGCCTTGCGCGAGAGTCCGCGCCCGTTCGGGCCGGGGCGCATGACGCCGTGAACCTTCGTGGCGATGACGGTGTCCTCGCGGCGGGTGAACTCCGCCAGGGCGCGGCCCACGATCTCCTCGCTGGAGCCGTTGGAGTAGACGTTCGCCGTGTCGAAGAAGTTGATGCCCGCGTCCACGGCCTGCCGGATCAGCGGCCGGCTCTCCTTCTCGGGCAGGGTCCATGGGTGCGGGCCGCGCTCCGGGTCCCCGTACGTCATGCATCCCAGCGCCAGGGGTGAGATGTCCATGCCGGTGTTCCCGAGTTTGATGTATTCCACGTCTGCCTTCCGTCGAAAATCCCACGGCCGCCGGTGCGGTGCGGCCTCCGCCCCACGTTAGGTGACGAGTCTGACAAATTGCGAGGAACGCACGCTCAGTGGGAGGAGAGGATGCGGACGACGGCGTCCGCGACGACGCCGGGCTGGCTGAGGAACGGGGAGTGGCCCGAGTCCAGGGCGTGCGATGTGGTGCACCGGCGGGCCATCCGCGACTGGAGCGCTGGGTCGAGAGCCCTGTCCTGCAGGCAGACGATGTACGTGCTCGGCGTCGTCAGCCAGGCGGCCCGTGCCGGGACGCCCCGCCCGTGCCCCGCCCGTTGGGGAACGAGCAGGGCCGTGGCCCGGGCGCGGTCTTCCTGGCTGCAGTCGGCATAGAGGAGGTCTCCGGCTGACTCCGGCTGCAGGCGTGAGGTCCCGTCGTCGTGGTGCTCGACGATGCTGTTGATTGGGGCCGCCGGTCCGCCCAGGGAGGCGCCGCTTTCTCCCGTTGCCGGGACGAACGCGGCGACGTAGAGGAGGTGGCTGATCCGCTCAAGTCCGGTGATGACGGACCCGCCATAGGAGTGACCCAGGACCAGCGGCGGGGACCCGCAGGAATCGACGACGGATTGGACGGCGTCTGTGTCGGCGGCGAGCGAGCCGCGGTGCAGGTGCGGCGTATGGGCTGTCAGGCCCCGGGAGCGCAGCGCCTCAACCAATGTGGTGAAGTGCCGGGGCTGGTGCCACAGGCCGTGGACCAGAACCACCTCGGCACGCGCCGGCACCGGCCCTACACTCCCTTCAGCAGGGCGAAGTAGCCGGGGACCTGTTGGGGGAGCCCCTCCGGCTTCATCGGAACGACCTCGATGTTGACCGGCCCCTCGGAACGGAGCTCCCACTCAGAGGCCGGGAAGGCGCGCTGCCGTTCCGCCCCGCCGAACCGTCCGGGCCGCGGGAGGTGCTGCAGGGCCCTCTCCAGTTGCCGGGGGACGTGGTGACGGCTGGCGCCGAGCGCAGTGAGGTAGTCCAGGCTCGAGCCGGGGAAGTTGGTTTCGGCGAGGAACACCTGGCCCTGGCCGGCCACAAGCGTACGAAGGTTCGCAGCCAGCGCGGCCTGATGCGCGGGATCCAACACGTGGAAGACGCCCCGGACAAAGACGTTCGCCGGGCCAAGCTCCTCCAGGAGCTGCGCGCCGGCGCCCTCGCCGGTGGCGTCCACGGCCAGGAAGTCGGCGTTGGGGACTTTCCGGGCTTCGTGGGCCGCGCGGGCGACGGCCCCGGGGAGACGTCGATGCCGAGGACCTGCGGGAAGAGCCCGGCCAGCCAGCGGGTGTGCGTGCCGTTGCCGCAGCCGACGTCGATGACGGGCAGGTCCGGATCGAAGGCGTCCAGGAGGATGCGGGCGTACTGGGCGTGTTCCGCCGCGGAATCCGAATCCCAAAGGACATCGCCGTCGCTGCCGGTTGCACGGACGCCGGTCCAGTACCGGTCCCACGCCGTGTGCGGGTCCCGCGGGGCCTTGGAGGTCAGGCGCACCACCGTGGGGACAAGGAGGAGCTGCTGCCAGAGCTTGGACATTCGCATACTCTACCGGGGCTGGACCGCGCCGCGGAGCCGTTCGAGGACCTGCGCGGCGTCGACCGGGCGGCCGTACAGGTAGCCCTGGCCGTACTGGCAGCCCATGGCCTGCAGCCGGGACGCCTGGCCCTCGGTTTCGATCCCTTCGACAATGGCGTTCAGCTCGGCGGCCGCGATCAGCTGTAACACGGCGGCGACGAACTTGTGCTGCCGGGGGTCCGATTCGAGGTTCCGGATCAGCGACTGGTCCACCTTGACGGTGTCCGCCGGGAGGGAGCGCAGGTAGCTGATCGAGGAGTACCCGGTGCCGAAATCGTCGATCTGCAGTCCGACGCCAAGATCCCGCAGCCGGTGCAGGATTTGCTCCTCGCCGGCGCCGCGGGACATGAGGACGGTCTCGGTGATCTCGAGGACCAGCCGGCGGGGCTCCACGCTGTGGCGTGCCAGGGTTTCCCGGACATCGTCGACCAGGTCGCTGCGCAGGAGTTCCGCGGCGGAGAGATTCACATGGAGGCCGAAGCCGGCCAGTTCCGGGGCCTCGGCCTTCCAGCGGCCCAGCTGGGCGATGCCTTCCTGCAGCACCCAGCGGCCCAGTTCCAGGATCAGTCCGGTCTCCTCGGCGATGCCGATGAACAGGTCCGGCATGATGGTCCCGTGGACGGGGTGGTGCCACCGGACCAGGGCCTCGACGCCGGCAATCCTTCCGGTGGCGAGCTCCACCACCGGCTGGTACAGGAGGGCGAGTTCCCCGCCGGCGGCGGCGCTGCGCAGCTCGGAGGTGATCCGCGACCGCTCCAGGACCGCGTCGAGCATGTCCGGATGGAAACGGCGGACCTTGTTCCGGCCCTCGGACTTGGCCTGGTACATGGCGATGTCCGCGTCGCGGATGAGGTCCTCGGGCGAGTAGCCGGCGCGCTGAATGCAGACGCCGATGCTGGCCGTGGTCCAGACCGTCTCGGAGCCGATCTTCACGCTTTCCTGCAGCGCGTCGCGGGCGCGCTGGGCGATGGCGAGGGTCTCTTCCTCCGTGGCGCCGTCGATGAGGACGGCGAACTCGTCCCCGCCCAGGCGCGCGACGGTGTCTTCGGCCCGCACCACCGAGAGCAGGCGCCGGGAGACCTCCACCAGCACCGCGTCGCCGGCACTGTGGCCGAGGGTGTCATTGATGGCCTTGAAGGAGTCGAGGTCCAGCACCAGAACGGCCGGGACCCTGGCGGCGTCGGAGGCGGCCGCGATGGCGTCGCGGATCCGTTCGCTGAGCAGGTGCCGGTTGGCCAGGCCGGTCAGGGCATCCGTCTTGGCCATCAGTTCCAGTTCCACCTGCGTGCGGCGCAGCATGGCCGTCCGGGCGGCCACGCGCTCCTCAAGTTCCGCGTGGATGTGGCCGAGTTCCTCCGCCAGCAGGTTGATGCCCGTGATCACCGCGTCGATCTCGTCGCCGTTCTCGGAGGCAACGAGCCGTGCCTCCAGGTCGCCGGCGGCCAGGCGGACAATTCCTTCGACGAGTTCCTGCAGCCGAAGATCGGCGGTCTCCCCGTCGGGGCTCACGCCGTGGGACCAGCTTGTCTGGTATTGAGCCACGCCAGGGCGTCGTCACGGGAGGTGAAGAACCGGGTGGGGCACGGCGGGATGTGCACGCCGAGGAAGAAGTTCGCCAGGACGCGGTCCACGGGCGACCGGCCCAGCAGCGCGATGCGCGAGGCGCTGCAGGGGATGGACCAGATGGCCCGCGCCTCACGGCTCACCGACGCGACCGAGGCCATGTCCACGAGCATGGGATGGGGCTGGTCCTGGCAGACGTCGTTCACAGTGGCCATCGCGGCCCGGGCGTCCTCGACCTGGATGTCCACCCTGGGCAGCCAGCGCAGGTGCACGTAACCGCCGTCGTCGAGCTCAACGCTGCCCTTGCCGCCGTCGACAATAACCGGTGCCATGTCCCCTTACCTTCCAAGAGCCAAGCCGAAATGTTCGGCAACTCCCTAAAGGTACCCCGGGGCGGGGCGCCGCCCGGCAAAACACGCAATTATTCGCCTCGGGCAGGCCTAGGCGGGTGCTCCCAGGGTGCGCCGTCCGGCATCGATCGTCCGCACCGCCCGTGCCCGGGCTTCGGACCAGGCTTTCGCGGGGAGGATGAGGACGGCCATGTCCCGCCAGCCGGAGTCAGTGGCAGGCGACGGGATCCTGCGGAAGCCCTCGACGGCGAACCCCAGGGTGGTCAGCGACTTCAGCGAGCGGACATTGCGGGGGTCCACGTCGCACTCGATCCCGTCGGCTCCGGCCGCGAACAGCCAATCGAAGACGGCGACTTTCGCCTCGTGGTTGGCGCCCGTTCCCCACAGTGCCGGATCGATCACGGTGCGGCCCACCCTGACCCGGCCGTCCGAGACGCCGGTGATACCGGTGGTGCCGGCGAACAGCGGCGATCCGGGCATCTTGTGATGGTGGATGGCGAAGACCGCCAGTCCGTCGTAGCGCCGGTGGATGAACTCGATGAGTTGGCCGTAGGTGGCGGGCCGGGGGCCGCCGTCGCCGTAGCCCTGCGACCACACCGCGTCGTGCGTCAGCAGGCGGGCCAAGGGGTCGACGTCGGCGGCGGCGAAGGCCGAAAGGGCAAACCGGCCGCCGTGGGTCACCAGAACGGGCAGCCGGCGGGGAAGACGCACCATGGTGACCTTTCCTCAACAACGCCCCGGGGATGCGGGGTTGGAGGAAACTGTGCGGCAGGAAGATGAATGCCGGGTGACGCCGCCCGGAACGGCAGTGGATTCATTGACGGCGAATATCCGCTGGCTCACAATGACAGGATGAGCGACGCTGAGCAGGAATCGACCATCAGCCAGGTTACCGAGCGCCTCGCGGCCCGCTTTCCTGATGAGCCCCGGCACCGCATCGAGAGCATCGTGGGGGAGGAATACCACTCCCTGGACACGGGCCGCATCAGGATCTACGTCCCCACCCTGGTTGAAAACAGCGCCCGTTCCCGGCTGCACCGCGAGGCGGGCCGGCCTGCCGACGGCGAGTAGCCGCCCCGCTCCTTCTCGCCGCTGTGGCGTGGGCCTGAAAAGGGCCGCACAGTGCGTCAGGACCTTCGGAAATGGAAAAAGCCGTGTCGGCGCCCCCCAAAAACTTGTGCGCCGACACAGCTACCGCAAAAGTGCGGTTCCTAATGGATGTGTCACAACTCTAGGGCACAGAAGTCCCATAAACAAGACGGGCGTCCGGTTTTTGTCTAATCCGTTGCCGGGACGGGTTCCAGGACAGCCTGGGGAATGATCGCCGACAGCTTTTTGGCCTGTCCCAGCAGGTCTTCGTGCAGGATTCCGGGCAGCATGATGTCCCACATCTGCTCGATGCGCTGCATGACATCCTGGCGTTCGGTCAGGACACAGGAGACCATCTGCACCCCGGTGAAGGACGCCACGAGGTACCGGGCGAAGGCTTCGGCGTCGACGGAGGAACGCAGCTGACGGTCGGCCCTGGCGCGCGCCGCCAGGTCCTCGATCGTGGCGATCCAGTCCACGTAGGGCTCACGGACCGGCGGCCCGAACGAGGTGGCCTCAAAGGTTAGGCGGATGCCGGCACGGACCACGGGTTCCTCAAGCAGTTGGAGGCCGAACGTGGCACAGATCAGGATCATCGATTCGAGGGGTGGCAGCCCCTTGGCGAGGACCCGCTGGCCCTCGGCCTCCGCCATTCGGTGCTGCTCGGCAATCACCGCCCGGGCGAGGTCTTCCTTGGAGGGGTAGTGGAAGTACATGGCGCCCTTGGTCACCTGGGCCCGCTCCGCCACCTGCGTCAGGCTGGTGCTGCCGTAGCCGTGTTCCTCGAAAACCGCTGCGGCACCGGCGATGACCGCCGCTCGGGTAGCTTTTGCGCGATCCTGAAGGACCATCTATCAACCTCAGACTGGTGGACGTGCACGTCGGGCCGTGCGCCGCAGGGTGCGCCGCAGGTCCCCGCGGTTTCCGCGGACCCCTCGATCGTAACAAGGGAGGGCCGAACGACGGCGCACGGCGCACCACCAGCTGCCATGCGCCGGGGACCCACCCTTCGTCCAGGGGACACCCAGCGGGGGAGCGGGTTCCTGCTTGGGAGGGCGGGCTCCTCAGCCGGCGTCGAGGACGAAGAAGATGAACGACAGGAACGCGGAGCGCTCACCCGCGGCGATGCGGGGTGGGAGCAGCTCCGATGGTGTTTGCGGGGACGGGGCCGGTTCGGCGACCCGGACCACCCGGAAGTCGGCAGCGGAGAACGCGTCGAACATGGCGTGCAGCGGCCGGTGCCAGAAGGTGAGCACCGCAGGCACGCCGTCGAACTCGTATTCCTCGGAGTACTCCCGGGTCGCGAAGTAGTCCTCGCCGGGATAATTGACGACACTGACCGTCGGATGGTTCACCGACAGCAACAGCCGGCCGCCCGGGACCAGGACGCGGCGAAGCTCGGCCAGGGGTGCCGACCAGTCCTCAAGGTAGTGGAGGGCCAGCGAGCAGACGACGTCGTCGAAGGTGTTGTCGGGGAATGGCAGCGCTTCGCCAAGGTCGGCTACGTGGAGGTCCGCGTCCGGACCCAGGCGCCGCCGGGCGAGCTCGATCATGGCCGGGCTGACGTCGATCCCGGTCACCGAGGCGCCCCTGGCAACCAGCGCCGCCGCCAGCGGGCCGGACCCGCAGCCGGCATCCAGGATCCGCCTGGCCCGGACGTCGCCGGCCAGGTCCAGCATCGCGGGCCGCTCGTAGTGCGCGTTGAGGAGACTGGACTCGTTCTCCGCGGCGTACCTGGCGGCAAAGCCGTCGTAGAGTGCTGCCTTCATGGATCCTCGCCTTCGTGGATGTCACTGCTGCCTGGGACGGTCCGGCCGATCCTAGCAAGGGCCCGGGTTAGAGTGCAGCCATGATTGTGTGGATCAACGGCACCCATGGGGCGGGTAAGACGACGACGAGTGCCCTGGTGCAGGAGCTCCTGCCGAATTCCCGGGTCTTCGACGCGGAGAAAGTGGGCGACGTCCTCATGGACGTCACTCCGGCGCTGCCCGATATGGGGAACTTTCAACACTGGGATCCCTGGCGGCCGCTAGTGGTCGAGACCGCCCGCCGCCTCCTCGACTACACCGGCGGCACGCTGGTTATCCCGATGACGGTGCTGGTGGAGAGCTACTGGCGGGAAATCAGCGCCGGGCTGGAAGGCTACGGCATCCCGGTCCGGCACTTCGTCCTGCACGCGGACGGCGAGACGCTGCGGGACAGAATCCAGAACGACACGGTCATGGGACCGTCGTCGTTCCGCTTCGCCTACGTCGAACCGTATGCCGAGGCCGCCGAAATGTGGCTGCACGCGGAGGCAGAAGTTATCGACACGACCAGCACTCCACCGGAACTGGCCGCCCGCCGGATCGCAGAGAAAGTGAGCCTATGACCCCGACAATTTTTGACCGAGCGGTGGCTTCGGCCCGGGCATTCGTCGGCGAGGTCCATCCGGAGGCGGCCGCGGCGGCACTGGCAGGCAGCATCCCCGCGGGCCGCGGGACCGACACCTCCGATCTGGACGTGGTCCTCTACTACGCCGACCGGACCGTGAACTACGCGGAGACGCTGCGCTACGACGGATGGCTGGTGGAATCGTTCGTCTATGGTCCCGAAGGCATCGAGGAGTGGTTCGCCAAAGAAGCCGGGCTGCGTCGGCCGGTGGCGCTCGACATGTGGGCGACCGGACTTCCCCTGATGGGCGAGGACGTTGCGGATCAGCTTAGGGACAAGGCCGGGGCCATCCTGGACGCCGGCCCCGCGCCCCTGGATCCGTACCAGAGGGATGACCTGCGGTACGGTCTCACGGCCGCCATCGACGATCTCCGGGGCAACCCGGCCCCGGAGGAGGCGCTGGCCGTCATGGCCGACGTCTTCGTCCGCAGCGCGGAACTGCTCCTGTTCGCCAACAACGGCTGGCTCGGCACCGGCAAGTGGCTGGTCCGACGGCTGGGCAGCCTCGACCGCCCCGAGGCCACGGACCTCATCGGGTGGGCGGAGTCCGCCGAACGCTCCGGCGACGAGTTGTGCCGCGTGGCCTCGGCGGTGCTGGACAGTGTCGGGGGAGCGCTGCAGGAGGGGCACGTGCGCGGCCGCCGGGACACCCACGCAAAGGGAGGGTCCTGATCCATGGCTTCATTCCTGATTCTGGTCAACGGGCTGCCCGGGTCCGGTAAGACCACCCTCAGCCGCCAGCTCGGCGGCATCCTGCGACTCCCCGTGATCTCCAAGGACGTACTCAAGGAGGCGCTCGCGGAGACTACCGGCGGCTGCGTTTCCGGCGGCCGGCTCGGGCAGATCGCGTCAGACACCATGTGGCAGCTGGCGGCCGCGGTGCCCGGTGCAGCCGTCGTCGAATCCTGGTGGTACCGGCCCCGCGACCTGGAGCACGCTCGGCGAGGGGCCGCCCTGTCCGGCGCCCCCGCCATCGCCGAGGTCTGGTGCGACGTCCTCGCGGAGACCGCCCGGGTGCGCTATGAACGGCGGGTGCGCCACCCCATCCACACGATGGACCCGGCGACGGCCGACGCCACCTGGGCGGAGTGGTGGGAGCACGGCGCCCCGCTCGAGCTGGGGACGACAATACGGGTGGACACTGAGGCCGCCGTGGACCTGGCCGGACTGGCGGACCTGCTCCGGGCCGCCATGGAGCGGCCCGGATCGGTCACACCAGGCTAGCCCGCGGGTGCCACGACCACGGCGGGCGAACCCTGGTTCACCGGGTTGGCGGACGACGACGGCGCCACCACCCCGAAGTCGTAGCCCTCGGCGCGCAGGGCGTCGATGGTGGACGACAGGTAGGTCCACTGCGATGCCGGGCAGTTGAGGACATCTTCGGCGTCGTGGAGCAGGATGATCGCTCCGGGGGCGGCCTCGGCCATGACGTAGTTTTGTACGCCCGTGGCGCCGGGGCACTCGAAATCGCCGGGATTACCGACGTCCCAGTGCCAGAGGACCCCGCCGCTCATGCCGAGGGTCTTGAGGTAGCCGGTCGCATAGGTGGTGCTGTTGCCGAACGGGAAGCGCAGCAGTTTCGGGGTGGAGCCGGTGGCGGCCGAGATGGCGGCGTTGGTGCTGTCGATCTGGTCCTTCTGTTGGGCGTTGCTCAGCTCCGGGAAATTGGGGTGGTTCCAGGAGTGATTGCCGATCACATGCCCCTCGGCCTTGATCCGCCGGACCAGGTCCGGGTATTGCTGGGCATTCACGCCCTGCAGGAAGAAGGTCGCCTTCACGCCCTTTTGCTTGAGGACGTCGAGGACGAAGGCCGTCCGCTGCGGTGAGGGCCCGTCGTCGAAGGTCAGGCCGATCAGGGGTTTGTCCTCCGCCCGGGCGACCGCCGCGGGGCCGCCCAGGAGCGCCGCCACCACCAGACCTGCGGTGACCAGCGCCTTGATGAGAATGCTCTTTCTTGTGGTGTTTCGGGTGGTTTGCATGGTGCATCGATCCCTTCCCAAGGTTGTCTAAACCCTTGTTAACCGAGCACCCTACGGCCGCCTCCGTGGGCTGTAAACACGTAATTTCCAAGCAGTGCCGGGGAAAAAACAGGTACCGCGCCGGCCGTCCTCACCAGCCTCCGCGGGTAGGCGTGTGCCCCTGCCGCGCATCGTCGGGCATGGTCATCTCGGCCCGCAGCCCCAGCAGGCGGATGGGCCGCCCGGGGTCGATCTCCGCGGCGATGGCCAGGGCGCGGGCCAGGACGTCCGCGCCGTCCGAGGTCTGGGGAATCTTGCGGGCCAGGGTTTTGGTGGTGAACGGCGCGTAGCGGACCTTAAGGGTGAGTCCGATGACGGGCCGGCCCTCGGCGGCGACGTCGCCCAGGACCTGGGCCACCAGCTCCCGCAGCGCGGATTCGACCTGGCCGGGGCTGGTGAGGTCCTGCTGGAAGGTGGTCTCCCGGCTGTGCCCCCGCGCCACCCACGGGGTGCTGTCCACGGTGGCGGACCCGTCGCCGCGGCCAAGCTCCGCATACCAGGGGCCCATCTTCGGCCCGAACTCCGGGACCAGGGCGGCCGGGTCTGCCGCGGCCAGTTCGGACACGGTGGTGATGCCCAGTGCGGCCAGCCGGGCGGAGACCTTGGCGCCGATGCCCCACAGTTCCCGGGTGGGCCTGGCGCCCATCACCTGCAGCCAGTTCTCCGCGGTGAGCCGGAAGATGCCCGCCGGTTTGCCGAATCCGGTGGCCACCTTGGCCCGGACCAGCGTGTCGCCGATGCCCACGCTGCAGTGCAGCCGGGTTGCCTCCAGCACAGCGGCCTTGATTCCCCGGGCGTACGCCTCCGGGTCCGCCGTCGTGATGCCGACTAATGCCTCGTCCCACCCGAGAACCTGCACGGTGGCGCCGGGCTGGTCCCGCAGCACCGCCATTACCGTTTCGGAGGCCGCCAGGTAGGCGTCCCGGTCAACGGGGAGGATGACGGCGTCGGGCACCTTGCGCGCGGCGACCCGCAGCGGCATCCCGGAGCCCACGCCGAAGGCCCGGGCCTCGTAGGACGCCGTGGAGACCACCGCGCGCTCGGCGGGGTCGCCGCGGCCGCCGACGATCACCGGCCTGCCCGCCAGCTCGGGCCGCCGCAGGACCTCGACGGCGGCGATGAACTGGTCCAGGTCGACGTGCAGCACCCAAGGGTTTCCGGTCACGCGACCAGTCTGCCGCAAAGCATTCTAAACAACACTTGAAACTTCAACTAAAACCTCATAAACTGGAGGCATGACATCGACAGCTGACCGCGCACCCGTCCTCTTCCTCAGCCACGGCGCCCCGCCACTCGCGGATGACGCCACCTGGACCCGGCAACTCGGTGACTGGTCCGGCACCTTCGCCAAGCCGAAGGACGTCCTGATGATTTCGGCTCATTGGGAGAACGCCCCGGTCGCGCTCAGCGCCACCACCCGCAACCCGGGCCTGGTCTACGACTTCGGCGGGTTCGCCCAGAAGTACTACGAGGTCACCTACGACGCGCCGCAGGCCCCGGAGCTGGCCGCCGAGGTGGCCAAGCTGGTGGCGGACCACCGCCACCACGTGGAGCGGGACGAGAGCCGCGGCCTGGACCACGGCGCGTATGTGCCGCTGAAGGAGATGTTCCCCGAGGCGGACGTCCCGGTGGTGCAGATGTCCATGCCCACCCTGGATCCGGAAGGTCTGTTCACGCTGGGCCGGTCCCTGGCCCCGCTGCGCGACCGCGGCACCCTGATTGTCGGCTCCGGGTTCACGACCCACAACCTGCGCTGGTTCAACCCCGCCGGCGGCCCCGACAGCACGCCGCCGTCGGTCTCCCGTGAATTCGACCACTGGGCCGAGGAAGCCATGGCCCGCGGCGACGTCGACTCCATCCTGGACTTCTTGCACAAGGCCCCGGCGGCCCGCGAGGCGCACCCGCGCAGCGAGCACTGGGCACCGCTGTACGTGGCGCTGGGTGCCGCCTACGAATCCGGTGACCTCAACGCGAAGACCGCGATCGACGGCTTCTGGTTCGGACTGTCGAAGCGGTCCTGGACCCTGACCTAGGCCGGGTCCGGCTGCAGTTCCGCCTCCGCCTTCGTCGCGGGGGCGGTCCCGGCGCGTCGGTCGAGGAAGTCCTCGACCACGGCGGCGAATTCGTCCGGGCGCTCGATCTGGGGCATGTGGCCGGTGTTGGCGAAGATGTGCGATTCCGCCCCCGGGAGGGCCGCGAGCGCTGCCTCCAGGTGGTTGAAGGGCAGGATGTGGTCGTGGTCGCCCCAGACCACCAGCGCCGGAACGTCCCGGTGCCCCAGGGCGGCGAGCAGCTCGCTCCGCCACTCCGCGCGGACGCCGGCGATGGTCCCGAGGTCCCGGGCGACATCCACCAGTGTCTTCCGGTGCGAGGCGCGCCGGGACAGGGCCAGGGCGTGCGCCACCCGGTCCCGCGTCACCAGCGACTTGTCGTAGAACAGCGACTGCACCGTCCGTAGGGAGGCCGCTTCCGCCGGGCGCATCAGCAGTGCGGCCACGGGCCGCAGCGCCAGCAGCCGCAGCACCAGGGTGACCTCCTTGCCAAACCCGGCACTGTTGGCCAGCACCAGGGCGGAGACCCGCTCCGGGTGGTCCGCCGCCAGTTTCATGGCGACGGCGCCCCCGAGTGAGTTGCCCATGACCGGCAGCGGCTCCCGCACCCCGACGGCGTCGAGGAAGCCGGGCAGGATGTCGGCGAGCCGGGCCAGCGTCGCCGTGCCGGGCAGCCGCTCCGAGTAGGCGAAGCCCGGCAGGTCGATGCTGTACACGGTGTGCCGTCCGGCCAGCAGTTCATGCTGTTCGTTCCAGTCCTCCAGGCTTTGCCCGATCCCGTGCAGCAGCAGCACCGGGCTGCCGCTGCCGGTCTTCCGGTAGCGCAGCCGCGTGCCGCCCACCTGGACGTAGCCGGTGCCCGGCAGTTCCAGCGGATCCTTGCGCACCGGGGCGGCCGGCGCCCCGGTGCGGACATGCTGGCCGCGGCGCCCGAAGTGGACCCGGTCGGTCAGCCGGCCGGCGCGGAGCAGGGCGAAGTCGCGGAAGTAATTCTGGTGCAGCCGCCACGGCGAGCCTGCACCCTGGCGCGGCAACAGGTCCGCGCCGCGGAAGATGTAGCCGGCCTTCAGGTCGATCAGCGACGTCAGCTCACCCTGGGAAACCTCGGCTGGGGCGGCCGGAGCGACCCACTGCCGGCCCCGCCGGTCCATGTGCTTCAGCAGCCGGACCACGTAGCCGGCCACCAGGTCCGCCTTCAGGGTCCAGGAGGCGTTGGTGTAGCCGATGGTCAGAGCAAAGTTGGGAACGCCGTCGAGCATCATGCCCTTGTAGGTCAGCGTCCGGCCCACGTCCACGGGCTCCCCGTCGACGGTCAGCGACATGCCGCCGATCACCAGCAGGTTTAGCCCGGTGGCCGTGACGATCACGTCGGCAGGCAGGGAGCCGCCGGACCCCAGTTCGATGCCCTCCGGGGTGATCCGCGCGATCCGGTCCGTGACGATATCCGCGGTGCCGGCGCTGATGGCGCGGTACAGGTCGCCATTGGGGATGGCGCAGACCCGCTGGTCCCACGGCTGGTACGTCGGCGCCAGGTGCGTGTCCACGGCGAACCCGGACGGCAGCTTGGCCACCGCCGACTTCCGCAGGATGGCCTTCATGGTCTCCGGGCGCCGCCGGCTCAGCTGGTAGGTGAACATCGAGAACAGGATGTTTTTCACGCGCACGACGTCGTAGGCCAGCTGGGCGGGCAGCTTGCCGCGCAGCCGGTCGGCCAGGTGGTCCCGGGCCGGAACCGGGGCAATGTAGGTGGGGGAGCGCTGCAGCATGGTGACCCGCGCTGCCGTCTTCGCCATGGACGGCACCAGGGTCACGGCCGTGGCGCCGCTCCCGACCACCACCACCTGCTTGCCGGTGTAGTCCAGGTCTGCGGGCCAGTGCTGCGGGTGCACGATGGTGCCGGCGAAGTCTTCCGCCCCCTCGATGGCCGGGCTGAAACCCTCGTCGTAGCGGTAGTAGCCGGAGCAGACCGAGAGGAACGAACACGTCAGGGTCTGCCGCCCGGCGCCGTCGTCCGGGGCGCCGGGGTTTTCTTCCTCCGCCGCCGCGCCGTGCCGGTATTCGCCGTCGCCGGTCCGGACCACGGTGACCGTCCACTGCGCGGTCTCACTGGACCAGTCGGCCGAGACCACCCGGGTGTTGAGCCGGACCGCCGGCTCAAGTCCCTCCTCGGCGACCGTGGACCGGATGTAGTCGCGGATGGAATCACCGTCAGCGATCGCCTTGGCGCCCTCCCAGGGCCGGAATGAGTAGCCGAGGGTGTACATGTCGCTATCCGAGCGGATGCCCGGGTAGCGGAAGAGGTCCCAGGTCCCCCCGACCGCCCCGCGGGACTCCAGCACCGCGAAACTCTTCCCCGGCAGCTCGCGCTTCAACCGGCTGGCAAAGCCGATGCCGCTCAGGCCCGCTCCAACAATCAACACATCCACGTGTTCGCTCATACGGCCAAGTTATCGACTCGGTGTCGAAAGAGTCAACAGTCTGTTGAGAAGAGGCGCTACGATGGGCGCATGGCTGAACGAGGCAGGCGAAGCGCCAGGATTTCGGGTGACGAGCGCCAGGACGCAATCCTCATCACCGCCGAGGCGCTGCTCGCCGAGCGGTCCTTCGACGACGTCTCGATCGAGGACCTGGCCCGCGGTGCGGGCATCTCCCGGCCCACCTTCTACTTCTATTTCCCCTCCAAGGACGCGGTGCTACTGGCGCTCCTGGACCGGGTCATCACCGAGGTGGAGCACCGGGTGGGGGCCCTGCCGCGGGACTTCGGCCGGGACGCGGTGGCGGCCTGGACCCGCTCGATCGGCGTCTTCGTCGACGTGTTCACCGCCCACCGCGGCGTCGCCACGGCCGCCATCGCCGCCCGCGCCCGGAACGAGGAGGTCCGCGCGCTCTGGTCCCGGTCCATGCAGTCCTGGGTGGACTTCTCCAGCGACGTCATCGCGGCCGAACAGGCCCGCGGCGCGGCGCCGGGCGGGGCCGATCCCCACGACCTGGCCGTCAGCCTGAACCTGATGAACGAGCGGGTCATCACCGCCGTGCTCAACCGGGAAACCCCGGCGCTGGAGGAGTCCCGCGCCCTGGATGTCCTGTCCACCATCTGGATCCGCAGTATCTACGGCACCACCAACCCCGGCGCGTAGCCGGACGGAAAGGAAGTACCCGCATGGCCCCGATCCACAACCTGACGGTCCTCGGCACCGGCGTCCTCGGCTCACAGATCGCCTACCAGGCCGCCTTCCACGGGTTCGCCGTGACCGCCTACGACGTCGACGACGACGCCCTCGGCACGGCACGGGGGCGCTTCGACCGGCTCGCCGCGATCTACCGCAGCCAGGTGCCCGGCGCCGCCGACGGGAAGGCTGAGGAGGCCCTCACCCGGCTGCGGCTCACCTCGGACCTGGGGGAGGCCGCAGCCGACGCGGACCTGGTGATTGAGGCGGTGCCCGAGGTGCTGGAGCTCAAGCGGGAGGTGTACCGCTCCTCGCGACCCTGGCCCCGGAGCGGACCATCTTCGCCACGAACTCCTCCACCCTGTTGCCGAGCGACCTCAAGGAAGCCACCGGCCGGCCGGACCGCTTCCTGGCCCTGCACTATGCCAACAACATCTGGGCGCAGAACATCGCCGAGGTCATGGGCACCGCGGAGACCAGCCCCGAGTCGTTCGACGCCGTCGTCGCCTTCGCGCGGGAGAGCGGCCTGGAGCCGGTGGAAATCCGGAAGGAGAAGGCCGGGTATGTACTGAACTCGCTGCTGGTGCCGCTGCTGAACGCCGCCGCTGGCCTCCTGCTGCAGGGCGTCGCGGACCCTCAGACCATCGACAAGACATGGCGGATCGCCACCGGCGCCCCCAGCGGGCCCTTCCAGATCTTCGACGTCGTCGGCCTCACGACGGCGTACAACATCTCCTCGCACGCGCCCGACGCTGGGTCGCAGGCCTTCGCCCGCTACCTGAAGGAGAACTACATCGACCACGGCAAGCTGGGCGTCGCAACGGGCGAGGGCTTCTACCGCTACTGAGGTGGAGCCGGCGGTGCCCGGTGGTGGACGCGGCTAGGACTGCGTCTGCTGCCGGGCCTGCTCGTCGTCCCGCAGGACGTCCTGCACCGTGCGGGAGAGCAGGCAGAATTCGTTGCCCTCCGGGTCGGCCAGGACCACCCAGCTGACGTCCGGACCCTGGCCGACGTCGGCACGGGTGGCGCCGAGATCGAGGAGGCGCCGCAGTTCCGTGGCTGTGTCGGAGACGTCCGCGCGCAGGTCCAGGTGGAGCCGGTTCTTGCCGGCCTTGGGTTCGGGCACGGCGATGATGTCCATGCTGGGTCCGGTGCGGTCCCGCGCGGCGATGCTCACCAGCGCGTCGCCGTCGCTGTCCTCGGGCACCACCTCCCAGTCCAGCACGGCGCACCAGAAGGCGGCGAGGAGTCCGGGGTTGGTGGCGTCGAGCGCTATTCCTGCGATGCGGCTGGGCATGGCACCACCCTAAACCATGCCCTCGACGGCGGTTTCGAGCCTAACCCGGGGTCCTAATTGGCGCCGGGTTCGCGGATCACCAGTACCGGGCAGTGGGCGTGGTGGACGGTCTGCGAGGACACCGAGCCCAGCAGCATTCCGGTGAATCCGCCGTGCCCGCGGGACCCGACGGCCACGAGGTCGGCGTCCCGGGAGGCGTCGATGAGGGCCGACGCCGGGTTGCCTTGCACGGACCGGCCGGTCAATGCCCCGCCCCGGTTCCCGACCCGGGCCAGTTCCGACTCCAGGATGGTCTCGGCGTCGCGCTGGAACACCTCGTAATCCCAGGCCTGACCGAGCGCGTCGCTGACGTAGGGATAGTGCCAGGCGGCGATCGCCAGCACCTCTCCCGAGCGCAGCCCGGCCTCCTCGACGGCCCAGTCCAGCGCCGCCTGCGACTGCGGGGAGCCGTCCACCCCCACCACGATTCTGAAGTTTCCGTCTCCTGCCATGCTTCCTCCGCTCTTGATTGGATGGACCGCCGAATGCGCGGTTCCGGGGCCGCGGACCCCGGTGCCGCTCCCATGCTGACAGAACACGGCGCGGGAGGGGAGGGGCGCCCGGCCCCACGGAGCTCACCGGGGTCTGGCGGTGGCGGGCCGGGGGTCACTAGGCTCTTGCGTATCCGGCACCACCCACCACAACACAGCCAAGGGGACCGCCATGAGACTGAGTCATCTTCCACTGCGCCTGACCACCGGAGCCTTCATCCTCAACTCGGGTTGGGGTAAACGGAACCTCGACGCCGAGAGCGCCGCCGGAGTCCAGGCCATGGCCGCCCGGGCGCTTCCCCCGTCACCAGCATGGACCCAGTGACGTTCGGGAAGATGCTGAGCTACGCCGAGATGTCCCTCGGTGCGGCGTTGCTGGCCCCGTTCATCCCGAGCCGTCTGGTGGGCCTGGGCCTGGCCGCCTTCTCCGGTTCCCTCTTCACCATGTACCTGAAGACGCCGGGGATGACCGAGGCGGACGGGATCCGCCCCACCCAGCAAGGCACCGGCCTGGCCAAGGACATCTGGATGCTGGGCATCGCGGCGTCGCTCATCCTCGATCGGAAGCGGGTCCGTGCCGCCAAGCGGTGATTACCGTTCCCGTCAAAAATAATTCCGGAAATTCACCTCAAGATATTTGCAGGTGTATTTCTGCAGAGTAGCTTGGTAAACATGTTGACCGGATTCAAGAATTTCATTCTCAAAGGCAACGTCGTGGACCTTGCCGTCGCCGTCGTGATTGGCGCAGCCTTTGGAGGGGTGGTCACGGCCCTCGTCCAGAGCGTCCTGATGCCGTTCATCGCGGGCCTTGTGGGCTCGCCGAATTTCGATAGCTTTGCCCTCGTCACCCTCAACGGCAATGACATCAAATTCGGCGTCCTCCTCACCGCCATCGTGAATTTCGTCCTGGTGGCTGCCGCGATCTACTTCATCATCGTCGTTCCCATGAACAAAATGATCGAACGCCGCAACCGGCGCCTCGGCATTCACCCCGACGTTAAAGGACGAAGCGGCCGAAGACCCGCAAATCGCCCTTCTCACCGAAATCCGCGACGCGCTCCAGGCCGACCGCAGGGCCTGACACGGCGCAGTTCCATCCGATTTTTCCACCCCACCGATGAAAGGAAATGACCATGGCAGTTTCCATCGAATTGGGCAAGGCCCTCGATAAGGCATACGAGAATGCCACGCTGGATGAGGTTTTGGCGGCCCCGCCGTCGGCCCTCGCCGGCCTGACGGAAAAGCACGACGAACTGCTGGCCGGCATGGGCATCAAGACACTCAAGGATCTGGGCAGCAATAAATACTTCGCCACGGCGGGCGTGCTGGTTGCCCTCTCCGGCAAGGTGGGCTGACCCTTCGCCGAGAGGTACCTCGAATCCTCCCGGCGCGGCCCGGCGGTCTCATCCGCCGGGCCGCGCCGCGTTCGGGCCCCACGTGCGGAAAAAAGTCCGGGTGCGGGTGCATCCGGGCGGCTCCCTCGGCCGGTAGTAAGGGTGTCAGCGCATCACCCGCCCGACCCCGGGCCTCAATGAGGAGCTCCACATGTACAAGAAATCACTCTCCGCAGCAGTCGGTGCCGTGGCTCTGCTGGGGAGCCTTGCCTTCGCCGCACCTGCCCAGGCGGGCGGCTACTGCCCGGATCCCGGCACGGCTAAGCTCTCGGTCCTTCACGGCGTCCCGGGCCTGACCGTGGACGTTTGGGTGGACGGCAAGCTCACGCTGGATAATTTCACCCCCGGCACACTGGCGGGCCCGCTGGATGTCAGCGCGGGCGACCACAAGATCGCGATCACGGGAGCGGATGCCACCAGCGCGGACAATCCCGTGATCGGTCCGGTCAAGGTCGACCTCAAGGCCGGCCGCGACTACACCGCCGTCGCCCACCTGAACGCCGACGGCGAGCCCACGGCCACGCTGTTCCGCAACGATACGAAACCCGCTCCGGAGGGCAGGGGCAAGCTGACGGTCCGGCACGTGGCCGCGGCGCCGGCCGTCGACGTCCTCGCCGGGGGAGCCGCCGTGATCGAGGGCCTTGAGAACCCCGATCAGAAGAAGCTCACCCTCGACGCCGGAACGGTGGAGGCGTCCGTGGCAGCCGCCGGCAGCACCGAGGCGCTGATTGGACCGGCGCCCGTCACGGTCACCGCCGGTGAGAACACCATCGTCTATGCCTGGGGAAGCCTGGCGGACAAGAACCTTGCCCTGGCGGTCCAGGTGGTGAAGTCCCAGAAGCACGACTAGGCGCGGCCCCGTCCGGGTCCGGGCGGCCGCATGCTGCGGTCCGCCCGGACCTTAGACCATTGCAGCGCCTCCGCCGAGTGGGAATAATGACGTTCCACGGTCTCACTGTCGCTCGAAAGGCACACGGTGGAGGCTGTCGTACGCGAATGGGACGCCAGCATCGACCATGCCTTCGCGCAGGGGGAGGAGTGGGCCCTGGCCGAGGCCTACCGCCTGCTCGCACCCCTGATCCACACGCTCGCGCTCCGGGCACTGTGCGAGCACGGCGCCGCAGACGACGTCACCCAGGAGGTTTTCATCCGCGCGTGGAAGTCGAGAACAAGCTACCGCCCCGAGACTGCCCGGTTGCCTGCCTGGCTGGTAGGGATTACGCGGAACAAGATCTACGACGCTCTCTCGGCCCGGGCCCACCGCCGCGACCTCGAACAGGCCGCCCTGCACCTGGTGCCGGTACCGGCCGATGCCGCCGGCAAGCCCACGGCCGAGGCGCTCGCGGACCGGCTCACCCTGGAGGATGAGCTGGACCGCCTGGGAGACCCGCAGGCCCGGATCATGCGCCTGGCTTTCTACGAGGACCTGACCCACGACCAGATCTCGTCCCGGCTGAATCTCCCGCTCGGCACGGTCAAGAGCCACATCCGCCGCAGCCTGGCCCGCCTGCGTTCCCGGCTGGAGGCGGAACATGGCGCATTGTGACGAGGATCTTCTCGCCCTGCTGGCTCTCGGCGAGCGCGACACTACCGCTGCTGAAACCAGTCACCTGGCCGGCTGCGGGGAATGCCGGGGCCTCCTGGAGGGGTTCCGGCGGACCGTCGCCGCGGCGAGGGTCGATCCCGCGGGGGCGGAGCTGGTGGCACCGGGCGGACACAACTGGACCGCGATCCACGGGACGCTGGGCCTGGCGCCGGCGCTCGCCCCCGACCCGCTGGCGGCCGACCCGCTCGCCGCCGACCCGATGACCGACGACCGGCCGGACTACGACCCGGCACCGTTGCGGCACTCAGGGGATCTGCGGCCAGCGGGTCCGCCACCGGAGGATCCGCCGCGGACCGGGTCCTCTGGCCGGCTGCCCCGCCGTTCCCCATGGCTGCTCGGCGCGGCGGCCGGGATCCTGCTCGGTGCCGCCGGTGCGTGGACGGCCTGGAGTGTGCTCGGCCAGTCCACCCCGTCGGCCGGTCCCGCTCCCAGCACCAGTCCGGCCCCGGGCACCGGCCCCACAGCGGCCGTGATCGGTGAGGCCGTCCTGACCCCGCTGGGCGGGCACTCCGCCCGCGGCAACGCCCTGGTGGAGCAACTGCCCGACGGGACCCGGCAGGTGGTGGTCACCCTCCCGGAGCAGCAGCTCACCGGCTACCGCGAGGTGTGGCTGGGCTCCGCGGACCTGTCCAGGATGGTCAGCCTGGGCGTCCTCGGAGAGGGAAGCCAGGCCTTCGTTGTGCCCGGCGGGCTGGACCTGAAGGCCTACCCGGTGCTGGATGTCTCCGACGAACCCTACGACGGCGATCCGGCCCACTCCGCGGACAGCCTGGCCCGGGGAAGCTGTCACTCAAGGGCTGACCGATGGACCCGGCGGTTCCGGCAGCCGGCCCCAAAGTGGTGCCAAACCGGGGGTGACCCGGTCCTAGTCGCCGTCGGCGGCGTAACGGAGGCCGATCCGCTCCCGCACCGAGTCCAGGGCCGCCATGATGCCCACGGTTTCCACCGGCGGGAGGATCTCGTTTCCGGTAGCGCCGGCAGCGATCAGGCGCTCCATCTCCCACGCCTGGTACTGCATGCCCCGCCCCGTGACCGGTTCCTCGAAGCGCTCCACCAGCGTGCCGGCGTCGTCGAAGCGGCTAAAGCCCGTGGGCGTGTACCAGACCGGGTCGATTTCGATCCGGCCGCCGGTGCCCAGGACCGCGGCGCGGTTGGGGCCCGCGGTGTCCAGGGCGCAGTGCAGGACGGCCTGCTGCCCCCGCGCATAGTCGAAGATCATGGCGGTCTGGCGGTCCACTCCGGTGGCGGTCATGCTGGCCGAGGCCTGGATCCGCTCCGGCGCGCCCAGCACGTCGAAGGCAAAGGACACCGGGTAGATCCCCAGGTCCAGCAGGGCCCCGCCGCCGAGGGCAGGGTCGTTGAGCCGGTGGGCCGGGTCCTTGGGCAGGTTCTGGGTGTGGTCCGCCAGCAGGGTCCGGACCTCCCCGAGCGCGCCGGAGCCGATCAGGTCCCGGATCCGGACCATGTGCGGCAGGTAGCGGGTCCACATCGCCTCCAGCGCCACCAGACCCTTGGACGCCGCCGCCTCGGTGACATGCCGGGCTTGCCGGGCGTTCATGGCGAACGGCTTCTCCACCAGGACGTGGTTGCCGGCGTCCAGGGCGAGCATCGCGTGCTCATAGTGGAACGGGTGCGGCGAGGAAACGTAGACGACGTCGACCTCGGGATCGGTGGCCAGCGCCTCGTAGCTGGAGTGCGCCGTGGCCAGGCCGAAGCGGTCCGCAAACCCGCGGGCGGTGTCCGCGGCGCGGGAGCCGACCGCCTGGACGCTGAAGCCGTGTTCGACCAGGTCCGAGGTCTGCAGGCCGGCGATGAGGCCGGTCCCGAGGATGCCCCAGCGGACGGGCCGGGCGCCGCCGGCGGGGGCGGAGCGCTGCGGAGGGGTGGTGGCGTCTGGCATCTGAGCTCCCTTGCGTGCGGCCGCGGGTTGCGGCTGGCCTGGGAACGACGCTACCGCACCGCCGGGGTAGCGGTGCGGTCTGCGCGGGCCCTCAGGCCGGTCCAGGCCAGCACGATCGCCACCAGCACCATGGCCAGGAAGCCCAGGCCGGAGTAGCCCGCCGCGGTCAGCACGGGCCCGGCCAGCGCACCGCCCAGGGCGCCGGCGGCGTTCATGCTCAGGTCCGAAATGCCCTGCAAGGCGGGCCGGTCCTGGCCGGCCACGGATTCGGCCACCATCGCGGAGCCGGCCACCACGGAGGCGGACCAGCCCAGGCCCAGCAGGATCAGGCTGACCGTGACGCCGGCCTGCGAATCGGAGTAGAGGCCGGCGATCAGAAGCGAGGCCAGCAGCGTCGCCTGGCCCGCCAGGACCACGGGCACGCGGCCGGCGCGGTCCGCGAGCCAGCCGAAGACGGGGGAGAGTGCATACATGCCGGCGATGTGCAGGCTGATGGTGAAGCCCACAATGGTCAGGCTGGCGCCGTGCTCGCGGAGGTGGATGGGCGTCATGGACATCAGCGCCACCATGGTGGCGTGGCTGAGGGCGACGACGGCGACGGCGTAGCGGGCCCGGGTGTTCCGCCGGAGGATCTGCCGGCCGGTCTGCGGCGGCTCCGGAGCCTCGGTGCGGGCGCCGGCACTGAGGGACTGCAGAAGCGGGTCGGGCCGAAGCCCGGTGAGGTAGACGGCCGCGGCTGCCAGCTGGCCGGCGACGGAGAAGGCGAAGGCGCCGGTCATGGGCGGCAGGCCGAGGGCGGCACCCACGGCCTCACCGGGGCCGAAGAGGTTGGGGCCGAGGACGGCTCCGACGGTGGTGGACCAGACGACGACGGACAGGTCGCGGGCGCGGGTGCCCGTGGTGGCGAGGTCGGTGGCCGCGAACCGGGCCTGGAGGTTGACCGCCGAGCCCGAGCCCAGCAGCATCAGGCCCAGCAAGAGCAGCGGGAAGATGCCGAGCGCCGCGGAGCTAATGGCCGTGGCGGCGCCGAGGCAGGCAATCAGGGCGCCGGTGGAGAGGGATACCCTTCGGCCGCGCGCCAGCGCCAGGCGCGAGAGCGGGATGGCGGCCAGGGCGGCGCCGAGGGTGCTCATGGTCGCCGCGGTGCCGGCCCAGGCCGGGGACCCGGACAGCTGGGCTGCGAGCAGCGATCCCAGGGACAGGGTGGCGCCCATGCCGATGCCGCCGAGGACCTGGCCGCCCACCAGCACGGAGAGCACCTTCCGCTGCGACGCCTGCCGCGGAGGGTGCTCCCGTACCGGCCGGGTGGTCACTTGCAGGTGCAGCGCTGTTCAGCGGGAACGTTGGCCATCACGGAGTCGACGTGCTCGCCGCAGCCAGCCCAGGTGATCTTTCCGCAGGTGTTGCATCGAACGGGACTGCACATGGTGTTCTCCTCAAAAGTTGTGGTGCCGGGGCTCCGGACGGATACCCGCCCTCCAATAATACCCCTAGGGGTATTTTTCACAAGACCGGTCGGCGCTTGCGGAGCCCGGCTGCCCGGCGGTGGATCCCTAGAGGGATTCGACGAGTCCGGCGGTTCCGGCGATCGCCCCCGGGACAAGAGAATAATAGGCCCAGGTGCCCCGCTTCTCACGGTGCAGGAGGCCTGCGTCGACCAGGATCTTCAGATGGTGGGAAACGGTGGGCTGACTCAGGCCCAGCGGTTCGGTCAGGTCGCAGACGCAGGCTTCGCCCTCCCCGGAGCCCTTCACGATCGAGAGCAGCCGCAGCCGGTTCGGGTCGGCGAGCGCCTTGAAGACCGACGCGCTGCGCCGGGCCTCGTCCGGTCCCAGGGCCGGGGTGGCGGAGGGCGTGCAGCAGCTCCCGGCGGAGGCCTGATCAAGAATGTCCAGCGAGGTCATGCCCTCATTATGCCCATAGATTGACATTCGTCGATATAGCCGCCGATACTTCATATCGACAAGTTTCGATCTCTATCGCGCATCCCTTCACTCACCAGGAGCCCCGTGAGCACCCAGACTGACCCGTCGCCCACCCGTGAAGGTGAGTCCGCCGTCGTCGGCAGGCTTTCCACCCTGGACAGGTTCCTACCCGTGTGGATCGTCTCCGCGATGGCCCTGGGCCTGCTGCTGGGCAGTGTCATCCCGGGCCTGAACACCGCGCTCGACGCCGTGAAGATCGGCGAAGTCTCGCTGCCGATCGCCGTCGGCCTGCTCGTGATGATGTACCCGGTGCTGGCGAAGGTCCGTTACGACCAGGCGCACCGCGTCATCGGCGACCGGAAGCTCATGGTCACGTCCCTGGTACTCAACTGGATCCTGGCGCCGGCGTTCATGTTCGCCCTGGCCTGGATCTTCATCCCGGACCTGCCCGAATACCGTACCGGCCTGATCATCGTGGGCCTGGCGCGGTGCATTGCCATGGTGATGATCTGGAACGACCTCGCCTGCGGCGACCGGGAGGCCGCGGCCGTTCTGGTGGCCATCAACTCCGTCTTCCAGGTCATCGCCTTCGGTGCGCTGGGCTGGTTCTACCTTCAGCTCCTGCCGTCCTGGCTGGGGCTACCCCCCACCAGCGCCGGCTTCTCCTTCTGGGCCATCACCGGTTCCGTGCTGGTGTTCCTCGGCATCCCGCTGCTGGCCGGGTTCCTCACCCGCACCATCGGCGAACGCGCCCGCGGCCGTGACTGGTACGAGGGAACGTTCCTGCCCAAGCTCGGCCCCTGGGCGCTGTACGGCCTCCTCTTCACCATCACCCTGCTGTTCGCCCTCCAGGGCGGCACCATTACCTCCCGGCCCCTGGACGTGCTCCGGATTGCCGTGCCGCTGCTGGTCTACTTCCTGGTGGTCTTCGGCGCCGGGATGGCCATCGGCAAGGGTCTCGGCCTGGGCTACGCGAAAACCACCACCCTGGCGTTCACGGCCGCGGGCAACAACTTCGAACTCGCCATCGCCGTGGCGATCGGGACCTTCGGCGTCACGTCCGGGCAGGCGCTGGCCGGCGTCGTCGGGCCCCTGATCGAAGTTCCCGCCCTGGTGGCACTTGTCTACGCCGCCCTCTGGGCCCGCAAGCGCTTCTTCGCCCCCGCTACGCCTTCCGTCTGACCTCAAGAATCTTCAGGAGATCCCATGAGCACCGAAACCGCCAAGAAACCCTCCGTCCTCTTTGTCTGCGTCCACAACGCCGGCCGCTCGCAGATGGCCGCCGCCTTCCTCACCACCCTCTCCAACAGCGCCATCGAGGTCCGGTCCGCCGGGTCCGCGCCGGCGGACAAGGTCAACCCCGCCGCCGTCGAGGCCATGGCCGAGGTCGGCATCGACATGTCGGCCGAGATCCCCAAGATCCTCACCACCGAGGCCGTCAAGGAATCCGACGTCGTCATCACCATGGGCTGCGGCGACACCTGCCCGATCTTCCCCGGCAAGCGCTACGAGGACTGGGAACTCGCCGACCCGGCCGGCAAGGGCGTGGAGTCGGTCCGGCCTATCCGCGACGAGATCAAGGCCCGCATCGAGGCACTCATTGCGTCCCTGAAGGAGGCCTGACCATGGCCGCCACCGGATCCCTTCCCGTTGCCATCATTGGCGCCGGTCCCGTAGGACTCGCCGCGGCGGCGCACCTGCTCGAGCGCGGCCTCGAACCCGTGATTTTCGAGGCCGGCGAAGCCCCGGCGGACGCCATCCGGCAGTGGCGCCACATACGGCTGTTCTCGCCGTGGCAGTACAACATCGACGCCGCGGCAGCCCGGCTGCTCGCCGCCTCCGGCTGGGAGGCGCCGAAGCCCTCAGGCTTGCCCACCGGCGGGGACCTCATTGAGCGGTACCTGGAACCGCTGGCCGCGCTGTCTGAGATCGCCGGCCGCCTGCACACCGGCTCCCGCGTTACCGCCGTCACCCGGGAGGGCCTGGACAAGACGCACAGCCGGAACCGCGCCGGAACGCCGTTCCTGCTCCGGATCGAGGAGGCCGGGGGCGGAACCCGCGAGGTGCGGGCCGCCGCCGTTATCGATGCCTCCGGCACATGGAGTACCCGCAATCCGCTGGGTACCTCCGGCCTGCCGGCCCGCGGCGAGGGGGCCGCCTCTGCCCGGATCTCCGCGCCGCTGCCGGACGTGCTGGGCCGCGACCGTGAAATCTTCGCCGGCCGCACCGCCGTCGTGGTCGGGGCCGGGCACTCCGCCGCCAACACCCTGATCAATCTTGCCGACCTGGCCGCCCAAGAGCCCGGCACCCGGATCCTCTGGGCCGTCCGCGGCGCCTCCGCGGCCAAGGTCTATGGCGGCGGCGACGCCGACGGACTCGCCGCCCGGGGCCTGCTCGGCAGCCGGCTCCGTGGGCTCGTCAAGGACGGAACCGTGCAGTTGCACACCCGGTTCGGGACCGCCGCCGTCTCCGCCGACGGCACCATGGTCACACTCACCGCCACCGATGGACGCACGTTGACAGCCGACGTCGTCGTCCCCGCCACCGGGTTCCGGCCCGACCTGGAGATCCTGCGCGAGCTCCGGCTGGACCTTGACCCGGGCGTGGAGGCGCCGCGGCAGCTCGCGCCGCTGATCGACCCGGAGTTCCACTCCTGCGGCACCGTGGAACCGCACGGGGCGCGGATGCTGGCGCATCCGGAGGAAGACTTCTACATCGTGGGCATGAAGTCCTATGGCCGCGCCCCCACCTTCCTGCTCGCCACCGGCTACGAGCAGGTGCGTTCCGTGGCCGCGGCGTTGGCCGGCGACCGGGAGGCAGCGGACACCGTCCACCTGGAGCTGCCGGAGACCGGAGTTTGCTCCACGGACACCGGCAGCAGCTGCGATACGCCCGCCGCAGCCGGGACGCCGGCGCCAGCCGGAGCAGGCGGCGGCTGCTGCACCGCACCGGAGCCGGTCCTCCTCGGTTTTCCCACGGGATTGCTGCACGGGCGCAGCGGCGAAGCGGACGCCGGATGAGCGCCGGGGCGGGCCTCCGGATCAGGGATCTGACACCCGCCGACTGGCCCGCCGTCCGGGATATCTGGGCCGAGGGCATCGCCACCGGCCATGCGACCTTCGAGGCGGAGCCGCCGTCCTGGGAGAGCTTCGACGCCGGACGCCTCCCGGACGTCCGCCTGGTGCTGGAAGACGACGGCGCCGTGCTCGGCTGGGCCGCCGTCTCGCCGGTGACCTCCCGCCCCGTCTACCGCGGCGTGGTGGAACACTCGCTCTACCTCGCCGCCCCGCGCGGGGCCGCGGCCACGGAGCGCGGCTCCTCGCAGCGCTCATCGGCCGCTGCGAAGAGGCCGGTATCTGGACCATCCAGTCGACCATCTTCCCGGAGAACACCGCTTCCCTGGCCCTGCACGAACGCCTGGGATTCACCGTGGTGGGCACCCGGCGCCGGATCGGCCTGATGTCCTGCGGGCCGCTCGCCGGGCAGTGGCGTGACACCGTCCTGGTGGAGTACCGCAGCCCCGACCACTAGCCGGACGCGGGCTCACAGCCGGTGCGGAAGAATGGGACGGTGAGCGAGGCCGGTGACTTCATAGACGCGACACTGCAGCGCGAGAGTTCCTGGCAGCGCGCCGAGGCCGAGCAGGACCGCTTCGGGCCCGGGCTCTCGGTCTACGGCGCCTCCGTTGGCGCCGTCCGGGGCACCGTCCGGGACGCGCTCCGCCGGTACCGGGAACTGGACCGGGACGGTCTCACCGCGCTCAGTTCGGAACTGTGGGCCGTGCCCGTGTTCGAGCGCCGCCTGGCCGCTGTCGTGCTCCTGCAGTCGGCCCTGCGGCACCTGGACAATTCGGACCTGACCCGAATCGAGGGCTTCCTCCGCGGCGCACACCTGCCAGACCTCGCGGACCCGCTGGCGGTGGACGTGGTGGGGCCGCTCATTGCCGGGCTGGGCGGGCAGGCCCGGACCCGCTCCGAGGCCGTCCTGGACCGGTGGCTCCGCGACCCCGACCCCTGGCTGCGCCGCGCTGCCCTGCTGGCTCCGCTGCGGGAACTCCGCAAGGGCGCCGGGGACTGGGCGCGGTTCCGGCGCCGTGCGGCCCTGGCCAACGGCACTGCGGATAGCCGCCCCGACGGCGGGGCGGCGGAGATCGTGAGGGCCGCCGTCGAGCGCGTCGAACGGGAAGCGGGCGGCGAAGCCTAGGGATGGTGGCCGCGCGAAGCGGAGGGTGCTCAGGCGGGCCGGCGCTCCACGACGGCGTAGGCCTTGCCGTCCAGGAACTCCCAGTCCGTCACCACCATGAAGCCCAGCGCGTCCACCCTGTCGTTCAGCACGTGCAGGTCGAAACCGCCGTCGCGCGGCTCGGCATCCCAGGTGGCGACGTGGATCTCCTTCCCCTCGAGAACCAGCAGTTCGGTGTTCACGTCGAAGTCTTCCTGCGGCTGATCGCTCAGCTGGCAGATCGCGACACAATGGGGATTCATCGGACCCTCCGCTCGGGACATGGTGGGATCATCGTAACCCCGCCGGGACGCCTCCGCCGTTACCTTAATGTGACATTCGGGAGGATGGCCGTTACTGTGGAGAGGTGCCCGTTGGTTTCCGAGACGGGCGCCCCCGGACCGATTGCCTAACTCTGCCGCGGTCCAGGGCATCCTCGCAACCAGCTGGCAGAGACGGGGAAACCAATCGCGACCTGCCCACGGGCGGGTCTTGGGGTGAAGCCGCGCAGTGTCCGCCCAGACGGACCCGCGGCCGGGTGTCTCCCATCCGAATCCGACAGCTCACCTCGCAGGCTTTGGGAGAGGTACATCATGATTTCACGCTCTACTGACGCGCGCCCCGGCACCACCGCAACCACCGGTCGGGGTGCCGCCTTCGCCGCGGCGACCGGCACCGTGGGCCGGCAGGCTGCCGTCGTCCTCGCCGCCTCCGGCCTGGTCCTGACCAGCGGCATGGCGGCCAACGCCGCCGGCAACGTCCCCGCCGAACGGGAATCCGCACCCGTCTCGCACGCCGACGTCGCCGGCAAGGTTTCCGCCCCGGTGACCGCCGACTCTGCAGTGCAGATCAGCTTCGACCGCCCGGCCGTCGCCACCACCCCGGCGCCCGTCGTCGAGGCCCCGGCTCCGGCCCCTGCCGCCGCGCCCGCGGTGGCCAAGGCCCCCGTGGCCAAGGCCCCGGCCGCCCCGGTGGCGAAGGTGGCCGTCCAGGCCGCAGCCCCGGCGCCGGCTCCGGCCGCCGCCCCCGCCGGTGGCGTCAACGCCGCCATGCTTTCCGCCGCGTACAGCCAGATCGGCATCACGCAGGACTGCACCGCGATGGTGGAGAAGGCGCTCGGCGCCGCAGGTATCCCCGTGGGCGACCTCGGCCCGCAGCAGTTCCTCAATTACGGCAAGGTCGTCTCCGACCCGCAGCCGGGCGACATGATCGTCCAGTCCGGCCACGTCGCCATCTACGCCGGCAACGGCCAGGCGATCAGCGGCGGCATGAACGGCTCCAACCAGACGATCGTGCACCCGCTGTCCTGGCTGACCGCCACCGGCAGCGTGACCTTCGTCCGCGCCGGGGCGTAACCCGCGCGTTCAGCAGTACCGGGCCGGCGCCCGGCAGCCCCTCACGGCTGCCGGACGCCGGTTTCGTTGTTAGAGGTTTCGTTGTCTGCGGTTACGCTGTCTGCCGTGTCGTTGTCTGCCGCGTACCGCAGGAGGACGACGCCGTTGTCGAACGCCCGGCTCTCCAGCAGCGTCAGGCCGGTGGGGAGTCCGCGGCCTTGAACAGCGGCGTTCCGCGGCCCACCAGTACCGGGTGGACGTAGATCCAGTACTCGTCGATCAGCCCGAGCCGGCGGAAGGAATCGGCCAACTCCGCCCCGCCGAGGGCCAGGTCGCCGCCGGGGGCGGCCTTGAGCGCCCGCACCTGCCCGGCGTCGACCTCGCGCACCACCGTGGTGTACCAGCCGGCCTCCTCCGGCAGCGTGCGGGAGTAGACGTACTTGGGCATCTCCCGCCAGATGGCGGCGAAGTCCGCGATGGCGGGAGGGCAGTCCGGGTCCTGGTCCGCCGTCGGCCAGTACCCGGCCATCAGCTCGTAGGTGACCCGGCCGTCCAGGAACGCGCCCATGGTGCGCAGCTGGTCGTTGAAGTGCTCATGCAGTTCGGCATCCACCCGGTGCCAGCTGATGTCCGCGTGCGGGCCCTCCATGAAGCCGTCGAGGGAGACCTGGAAGGACAGGATGATCTTCCGCAAGGATCCGTCCTATCCGCCGGGCTTCCCGAAGCCCGCGGCACTGACGAATTCGATCCCCACGAACGCGTCCCCGCCCTCGACCCACGCATCGTGCCCCGGCGGGATGGTGTAGGAGTGGCCGCCGGCGATCTCCACCCGGTTGCCGTCGGTGGTCTCGACGGTCAGCTGGCCGGAGACACAAAAGCCGACGTGGCTGAGCTGGCACATCTCGGTGTGGACCACGGGCTTGATGCAGTCGGACCAGCGCCAGCCTGGCTGGAACGTGAAACGGCCGATCGTGTAGTCGTCGAGGGTGACGATATCCACCTCGGTCTTGTCCGGGCGGCGCTTTTCGTCCGGTGTGTTGTGGGACTTCACCTGCAACTTGGAAACAGCGACAGCAGGCATCGCTCTGCCTCTTTCGGTCTGGAACGGAAACTACGGACAAGGCCAACGATCCTCGCTTGCCCAGGGGTTGTCGATACGGGTTTCCTAGAAGCCGGACGAGCTGCCGGAACCGGAAAAGCTGCCCCCGCCGACTCCGTATCCCGTGGTCCCGCCCCGGGCCGAATTGAGACTTGTCACCCCGGTGGTGAAGCCGGACGAGAATGCGGGAACCGAGAAGAAATAGGCGGACGGGTAGACGGTGCCGAGGATGCTGGGCTCGTAGCCGGGCCGTTTCCTGCCGCCGGTGCCCGACCGGGCCTGCTCCATCTCCCGGCGCATCAGCCGCGCCTCCCGTTCGGTGCGGGCGAAGCCCTCGATCACGGTCTCCGCGTGCCGGTTCAACAGTCCGGTCAGTTCCGTGCGGGCGTCCCGGAGCCGGTCCAGCGCGTCCTCCGGGCCGAGGGCGCCGTCCGCGAGGTCCGCGGTCCAGCCCTCCATGTCGCCCTGGCTGCGGTCGCGGAAGGACCGTAGTGCGGCGGCGGTGGCCGACTCACCCGCGCTGTGGCTCTTGCGGAGGAGGTCCTCGATGCCGGCCAGATCCTGCCTGAAGGGCGCGAGTTGACGGTCCCAGGCGGTGGGCCAGAGCGGGCTCCGGTTCAGCAGGGCGTTCGCGTCCGAGATGACGTCATCCAGGGCATCCAGTTCCGCGGCGGCGTCCGCGAACTGCCGCGCCAGCGCCAGAGCGGAGCGCTTCCCCTGCTGCCTGCGGGTGAGGGCGTGGACCCGGTTGGAGAGCGCCGTCGCGGCGTCGTACCGGCTGAGGAAACTGCGGTGCTTCTCCAGGACAGTGCCGCCGTAGCGGGAGGAGGCGGGGATGGTGCCGGCGTTGAGTTCGGTGACCGGCAGGTCCAAGCTCACCCGGGCGTAGGCGGCGTCGCCCTTCGCTGTCTCCCGGCGGCACCCCACCCGGGTGCGCCAGCGGACCAGGAGCCAAGCGGCGGCCCCGGCGGCGGCGAGTCCCACGCCGATCCACGCCGTGACGAGGAACGCGGCGCTGCGGTACCAGGGCTGGTTGATCAGTTCCGCGCCGCGGCGGATGCCGGCGATGGTCCCGTCCGTCCACTGCGCGTCGCGGAGCAGGTCCTTGGAGGCGTCCTGGATGTCCGTCCGCGCCCCCGGGGAGACCTTCCGGTCCTCGCCCATGTAGGTGCCGACGTGGCGGCCCACCGGGTCGAGCGCGAAGATGAACAGCCCGTCAGCCCACTTCTGCCCGTCTGGGCTGATCCAGTCCGGGTGTTCCGCCCGGGCGTAGCGCAACACCTCCTCGTTCAGGTTGTCCGAGGCCGTGCCGTTGTAGGTGTACACGGCGACCTTGGTGGGCTGGTAGAACTCAATTCCCCGGACCGCCGGCAGGAGCGTGGCGAGGTCCAGGACGCCCGCCCGGTCCACGACGACGACGTCGGTGGGCGTGGTGCCGGTGCGGACTATCTCGGTGGGGACCACGTCTGTGCGGACTTCTCCGGTGGTGCCGGCGGCGGTGGTGGTGCCCGTGACGGCCGCCGCGGCCGCTCCGGTCACCGCGGGTCCCAGAACGAGCGCTACGGCGACGGCGGCGAGCGCCAGGAACGGGGCTAACCTGGCGGCGGTAAAGGTCCCCATCGGTCCCACCATCTGCAGAGGGCGTGTCGTCCCAGACTCGCGGCGGACCGGCCGGGCTGAAAGGGTCCAAAGACACCATGACCGGTGCGGGTGGTCGTTTCATACTGTCGGCATGAGCCAGCCGAAGCCGGACCGGGTCCTCGTGGGCATCGCCGCGGCCATCGTGCTGCTGATCGTCGCGGCCCTGGTGGCCGTGCTGCTGCGCGGACAGCCGCGACCGCTGGACCCGGGCACTCCCGCCGGCGTGGTCCAGCAGTACAGCAAGGCCGTGGTGGAGGGTGACCTGGCGGCGGCGCAGGGCTACCTGACCGAGACCGCCAAGAACCGTTGCACGGGCTACTTCGGGACGGTCCAGGCCGCCCGGGTGGTTCTGGTGGGCTCCACCGAACGGGGGCCCACCGCCACCGTGCGGGTCTCCATCGTTCACCCCGCCGGGGAGGGTCCCTTCGGTCCGTCCGAGTACACGGAGAACGGGGTGTTCGTGCTGGTTCGCTCCGGCACGGGCTGGTCCATCGACGACCTCCCCTACAGCCTGCAGGCCTGCACCGGCGGGACACCGGTCATATGACCACCACGCCGGTCCGGGTTCCCGCCGGAGGTACCGCCCAGGCCAAGGTACGCCGGCTGGTGGTGTACGTGCTGCTGGCGGCCCTGGTGGTGATCGCCGCCAACGGGGCCGGCGGCCTGCTTGAACGCGCACTGACCGCCGGGCAGGTCCTGGCCGGCGAGGGGGTCGCCGGGCTGGCGCTGTCCCTGGCGTTCGCACTCGTTGGCGGGCCGCTGGCTGCGTTGCTCTGGTGGCTGGTGTGGGGCCGCCTGGGCGCAGATGACGAACGTGCGGCGGCGTCGTGGGGTCTCTATGTGAGCGCCCTCTATACGCTGTCGCTGCTGATCTCCACCACCTCCCTCCTGGCCGCGGCGTCGTCGCTGGTCACGGAGCCCCAGCCGCAGTGGCGCCCGCCCCTCGCTGTGGGGATCGTCTGGTTCCTGGTGTGGGTGTGGCACCGATGGATGTGGCGGCACCCGGCCAAAGGGCCGCTGGCGCTCGCGCAGGTACCGGGGGTCATCGGAACGACGGCGGGGCTGGCGATCGGGGCGGGCGCGGGGGTGGCGGCCCTCTCCGGGCTGTTCGACGTCGCCCTGCGCGGCTCGATGGAACTGACCGGCGCCGCGGACCCGTGGTGGCGGGCCGTCCTGGGGAACACGGTGTGGGCCGCCGGGGGAGCGCTGGTGTGGTGGTGGCACTGGTTCCGCGGCGGAGCCCGCAAGCTCAGGCGCGGCTTCGCCGACGTGGCCCTGCTGCTGGCGGGCGTCCTCGCCGCCGGGCTGCTGGCGCTCGGGGGTGCCGGGACGGTGCTGTTCGTGCTGCTGCGGCTCGCGTTCGACCGGACCGAGGCGCTGACCGGCCTGCTGTCTCCCCTCGGCGCGGCGCTCGCCGCCACCGCCGTCGGCGCCCTGGTCTGGCGGTATCACCGGGCGGCGGCGCGCGGCCGTTCGCTCCGGGTCAGGCAGGCGGGCACCCTGATCACGTCGGGGGTGGCGCTGGCGGCCGCCGCATCGGGGATCGGCGTGGTGCTCAACGCCGCGCTCTCCCTGGCGGTGTCCCCGTTGGCGGAGACGCCACGGGGCGAGGGTCCCGGCGGAGGGAGTGCCCTGACCCTGCTGCTGGGCGGGATCAGTTCGCTCGCCGTGGGCGGCCTGGTCTGGTGGCGGACCTGGCGGCCCCGGGAGCAGCACGGAACGCAGGGCGTGACGCCCGGCCGGCGCGTCTACCTGGTGACCGTCTTCGGGCTCAGTGCGGCGGTGGCGCTGGTGGCCCTGCTGGTCATTGGCTACCGGCTCTTCGAGTTGGCGCTCGCGGACGTCACCGGCGGCAGTGTGGTGGACCGGATCCGCGCCCCGCTGGGCTGGCTGGTGGCGGCGGGGCTGGCCTCCGGTCACCACTTCTCCGTCTGGCGGCAGGACAAGACCCTCAAGGAGTTCACCGCACCCGCGGCCCGTCCCCGCATCGGAAGGATCATCCTGGTCACCGCCGCCGACCCTGAACCGCTCCGTCGTATCCTCGAGGAACAGACCGGTGCGCCGGTCACCGTGTGGCACCGGGCAAGCGTCCTCCCGTCCAATGCCGTCCCGACCAACGCCTTCCCGTCCGGCGTCGCGAGGCCTGATACCGCCGCTGCTGATGCCGCCCCGCTCGCAGACGATGCCTCCCCGCAGACGCTCGCCGGGGCGCTCGCCGGGATCAGCGCGCCGCGGGTGCTGGTCATCGCCGATACCCCCGACGCCGCCCAGGTCATCGCCCTCCGCGACTGACGGCGTCGCACGCCTACCGGGTGTCGGCCCCGGGCGGCGGCCCGAACGTCCCCGCGGCCCGGGACCCGGCCACCGCGCTCGCCACGATCGTGACCAGCGCCCCCAGCAGCAGGGCCGCGTCCTCGCCCGGAAGCAGGACATTCAGCTGGGTGCCGATGCTGGCCGCCGCCACCGGGATGCCCAGCTGCGCCGCGGACATGACTCCCAGCGGCAGCGGCAGGCCCACCGCCCTGAGTCCGGCGTGCAGCGCGACGGTCCCCAGCCCCAACGCCAGGCCCAGCGCCACCATCTGCGGCCGGCCGGCCAGGTCGCGCAGGTTCAGGGTGGCACCCAGCCAGACGAAGAACACCGGCCCAAGGAACCCGTCGCTGACGGCGAACAGCTGGCGGGCCAGCCGCCGCGGTTCCCCGACGGCCGCGACCACCAGGCCGAAGGAGAAGCCCGCCAGCATCACCGACACCCGGCCCAGGTTCGCGATGCCCGCCAGGGCGAAGAGCAGCGCCAGCTGGATCCGCAGTTCCAGGGCAAACTTCCGCTGTTCGGAGAGCTGGTGCACGCGCTGCCGGGTGCCCCGGCGCTCCAGGGTGCGCAGGCCGAAGAAGAGCACGACGGCGGCCGCGGCCACGGCGAGGGCCCCGAGGGCGCCGCGGGCCGCGTTGGGCGGGTCCAGGGCCAGCGGCAGGGCGACAATGCAGGCGATGTCGGCGATGGCCACCTGCGCCATCATCGCCACCACGTGCGGGCCGCCCAGCCGCAGCGAGTCAACGATCGGCAGCACCAGGGCGGCGGAGGAGGAGGCCAGCAGCACCACGTAGAGCGGGGCGTGACCCGTGCCGAAGAGCAGGCCCAGGCCTGTGCCTGCGGCCGCGGCTGCCGCGGCGGCCAGCACCGCCCGGCCCGCCCCGCGCCCCAGGGCCGGCCGGATCACCGGGTCCCGGACCGGGACGTGGGTACCAGCGACGAACATCATCAGGGCGAACCCGATGTTGGCGAGCAGGCTGAAGGTGGGGTCACCGGGGTCCACCAGGGCCAGCCCGGTCCTTCCGATCAGGATGCCGGCCAGCAGTTCCCCGAGCACCACCGGCAAATGCCAGCGGACCGGCAAGGCCAGCAACGGCCCGGCCAGTGCGACGACGGCGATCAGCGCCAGGGTCAGGAAGCTCACGCGGCCCGGTCCTCCCCGGGTCCCGCAGCGCCGGGATATCTCAGCATGGACTGAGAGTAGTCCCGCCGGGCCTTTGCGGTCCCGCTGAGCTCCGCTTTCCAGGCTGGGAAATTGCCAGCAATCTCCCAGCCTGCGTGGATAAGGTCCCGGAGGCGGTCCGCTCCGCCGTGTTATCACCAAGGAGGATGCGTGGGCCCGATCAAGAGTCTCTGGGCGATGGTCCAGGGCGACCCTGTCTTCATGCGGCGCGTGAACGGCTGGCTGGCGATCATCTGGATCCTGATGATCCCGATCTCGCTGATGATGGGCTGGCTGGACTCGGTGGTTTACGTTTCGGCCCTCTCCCTCTGGGCACTGGTATCCGGGCACTGGTCCGCGTGGCAGGCTGCCCGGGTAGAGGTGGCGCAGATGGAGGACGCCAGGCGCCGCGACAAGGAAGACCTGGTGGCCGAAGTGGTGGAGGCCCTCCTGGCCCGGACCAACGTGGAACCCGCCGACGCTCCGGCCTGTGACTGTGCTGGGAACCAGGCGGCGAACCGGGCGGGGACCAGCCCGGCGAACCGCGTGGAGACCAGCGCCGCGCTGTAGGCCGGGGCACCCAAGTCAACCAGGCCGGTCAACCCGCTTCAACCCTGCCGTGGGCCGTTTAGTCGGTCGCGGCCGGCAGCTCGATCCGCAGCACCGTGCCCTCCGGACCGGTTCCGGCCACCGAAACCGTGCCACCGGCGGCCATGGCGATCTCGCGAACCAGCGACAGCCCGATCCCGAAGCCGCGTCCGCCGTCGGACCCCGGGGGCCGGGCGGCGTGGACGAACCGGTCAAAGATCCGGTCCTGATCCACCCCGGTGATGCCCGGCCCGGTGTCGGAGACGGTGATGACGGCGGACCCGTCCTCCTCCGCGGCCCTGATCAGGACCCGGCCGCCGGACGGGGTGTGCGCCAGCGCGTTGTCCGCCAGGGCCAGCACCGCCCGCCGCAGGGCATTGGCCTCGATCCGCGCCCGGGGGCGGCCGTCGGACTCGAAGCCGAGCACGATGCCCTTTCCGTCGGCCAACTGCCGCAGGCTCTCCGCGACGGACTCGGCGACGCCGGCCAGCTCCACCGGGGGAGCGGAAGGGTCCGGGGCCGCCGCCGTCGCAGCCAGCAATAGCTCGTTCACGATCCCGGTCAGCGTGGCCGTATCCGCGCGGATCCTGGCCAGATTGCGCAGCGCCGTCGGATCTCCCTCGGCGTCCCGCTGGGCCAGCTGGATGCGGGTGTCCAGGATCGCCAGCGGGGTCCGCAGTTCGTGGCTGGCGTCCTGGACGAAGCGGCGCTGCAGCGCCAGGGCCTCGCCGAGGGGACGGATGGCGCTGCGTGCGCTCAGCCACCCGACCAGTCCGGCCAGAGCGATTCCTGCCACGCCCGCGATGATCATGGCCTCGAGGATGTCGCGCGAGTCCACATAGGCGTACGTTGTTCCGGCACCCGTGGCCGGCAGCTGGGTGGGCTGGGACAGCTTGTGCACCAAATACGCGGTGGCCACCGCCAGGAGCGCCAGCACCAGCACGGCGCTGACGGCGCTGATCCGCACGGCCACCTTCAGCGCCGCACGGCGCAGCGTGGTCTCGTCCGGGCTCGGCCTGGCCACTGTTGCCTTACTCATGGACACCCGCCCGCGGAAACATGGTCATCAACCTGCTCATTCGGGCTCGCCGATCTGGTAGCCGAGCCCGTGGACGGTGCGGACCACTGACTTGGAGATCTTACGGCGGAGGTGGTGGACATAGGTGTCGATCACACCCGGTTGGTCCGTTGGGGAGAAGTACCGGGACAACAGCTCGTCCCGGGTGAACACGCGGCCCGGTTCTGTGGCGAGGGCGGCCAGCAGTTCGGCCTCCTTTGCCGTTAGGGTGACGGTCTGGCCGTAGAGGGAGCGGACCAGGCGCGCCCCGGGATCCAGCTCCCAGCCGCCGATGGGGACCGTGGCAGGCGGCGGGGCGAACGTGCGGGTAAGGGCCCGGAGCCGGGCGGCGAGTTCGCGGGCGTCGAAGGGTTTGGTGACGTAGTCGTTGGCACCGGCGTCCAGGCCCCGGACCTTCTCGTCAGGGTCGCCGAGCGCCGTCAGGATCAGGATCGGCGTCGCGATGCCCTTGGCGCGCAGCGCACCAATCAGGCCGATGCCGTCCAGGCCCGGGAGGCCGCGGTCGATCACCAGCACGTCCCAGGCCCCGGTCAGCCCACGGTGCAGGCCCTCCTGTCCGCTGGCGGCAAGGACCACCCGGTAGTCGGGTTCCAGGAGTTCGGCGATCAGCGGGCCGAGGACGGGATCGTCCTCGACCAGCAGCAGGGCGGGCATCGGCATGGAGCTAGTCTTCCACCGCCGCGGTGCGCACCCCGTCCTCGGACACGCGATCCCGGGAGCCGCCGTCGTCCGCGCCGTCCCTGTCCGCGCCGTCGTCCGCGGGCGTGCCGGACGCGTCTGTGCCCGACGAACCACGGGAGCCGCTGCGGCGCCGCCGGAGCAACTGGACCAGCCAGGGCAGCACGGAGACCAGGACCATGGCGATGGCGATGATGTCGATGTTGTTCGCGATGATCGCGTAGTGGCCCAGCCAGGTGCCCAGCAGCGTCACCGAGGTGGCCCAGGCGAGGGCCCCGACGATGTTCCAAAGGGTGAAGGAGCGGTAGCCGTAGCGGCCGATCCCGGCGGTCAGCGGCGCGAAGGTGCGGACCATCGGGACGAAGCGGGCCAGGACGACGGCGGCGCCCCCGTGCCGCCGGAAGAAGTCCTCGGTGGCGGTGAGGCGGGCGGTCTTGAGGATCCGCGCGTCATCCTTGAACCAGCGGCGGCCGAAGGTCCGGCCGAGGAAGTAGCCCACCTGGTCGCCGGCGATAGCGGCGGCCGTGACCACCCCGATCAGCACCGGCAGGCCCAGCTCCAGGTCCCGGTGCAGGAGCCCCGCGGTGAACAGCAGGGAATCGCCCGGCAGGAACGGAAACAGCACCCCGGATTCGATGAACACCATGGCGGCGATGACGCCGAGGGCTGCCGGTCCCAACCCGGAGAGCATGGTCGCGGGGTCCAGCAGGGAGGGGGCGCCGGCAACGAGGCCGGGGGCCAGGGTGGTGGCGTGGACGATGCTGTGCACGGGCGGGGTCCTTTAGCGTCGGGGAGAGCGGAGGGCGGCGGGGATCCGATCCGCCAGGGCCGGGCCGAACCGGTTCCAGAGGCCGGTGACCACCAGGACGGCGGCGCTGGCGGCCAGGAACGAGGCGGTGACGTCGGTGGGGTAGTGCACGCCGACGTAGAGGCGGGACCAGGCCACGATCACGGCCACCACGGCGCCGAGTATCGCGACGGGGCGGGCCCAGCGGGTGCCGCGGACCAGGAAGAACAGCGCGAACGCCAGCGCCACGGCAAAGGACACGTGCCCGCTGGGGAAGCTGTTGGAGCCGGTCTCGGGGGAGAGCGGGTCCACCAGCAGGCCCTGGTCCGGGCGCTGCCGGGCGATCAGGAGCTTGAACGCCTCACTGGCCACCCAGCCGGAGCAGGCCACCAGCCCGAAGGCCACCGCCTTGACCAGGTCGCCCCGGACCAGCCAGATCACCAGCGCGATGACGGCGACGACGGCGAGTCCCACCACCGGGCCGAAGACCAGGTTGATGGCCATGGCGACGGCGGTCAGCACGGCAATGTGGTGCTGGCTGAGGTTCTGGTCGATGCCCAGCTCGGCCGCGGTGTCGCCGGGCAGCAGCTTCACCGTGACGCCGAGGGCGATCACGACGGCGGAGAGCAGTACCGCCAGCAGCAGCCAGTGGCGCTGCCGGGGCAGCGGCCAGAACCGGCCCGCGGCAGGGCCGGTGCCGGCCGAAAGCGTGCCGGAAGAACCGTGGCGCTCGGCTGATCGATCGAGTGGGGCGGGTCCTGTCATGGAATCCTCCGTTTCGGGGGCGCTGGCACGCGGTGGCGCGCCTCTTCCAGTGTCCCCGGCACCGGTTAAGAATCGCTTAAGAATCCTCAGTGGTGGAAGGCCGGGCTCTGCCCCTGGGACGGCATCGGGGCATCAAGGGAGTCCAGATACTCGACCTCCTTCTTCAGGTCGGCCAGGAAACTCGCCGCAAGGTCCTTCGTGAAGCCGTTCCGCACCACCACCCGCTGCACCGTGATGTCGCCGAGGCCGTCCGGGAGCGGGTATGCGGGAACAATCCAGCCGCTCATCCGCAGCCGCTCCGACAGGTGGTGGAGGTTCCAGTTCCGGGTGTGACCGTCGGCCAGCTGCCATGCGAAGACCGGGATGTCCGAGCCGTCGCTCCAGAGGGTGAAAGCCTTCATCGCGCCGATCGCCGCGGAGAGGTAGGTGGCCACGTCGCGGCAGGCGGACTGGACGGAGGCGTAGCCCTCGAAGCCGAGGCGGAGGAACAGGTAGTACTGCAGGAGCACCTGGGCGCCGGGGCGGGAGAAGTTCAGCGCGAACGTGGGCATGTCCCCGCCGAGGTAGCTGACGTGGAACACCAGTTCCTCGGGCAGGGCGTCCTTGTCCCGCCAGATCACCCAGCCGAGGCCGGGGTAGACCAGGCCGTACTTGTGGCCGGAGGTGTTGATCGAGGCGACACGGGGGAGCCGGAAGTCCCACACCGTGTCCGGCTGCAGGAACGGGGCGATCATGGCCCCGGAGGCGCCGTCGACGTGGATGGGGACGTCGTGGCCGTGCTTGTCCTCGATGGCGTCCAGCGCGGCCGAGATCCCGGCGATGTCCTCGTAGCGGCCGGTGTAGGTGACGCCCATGATGGCCACGACGCCGATGGTGTTCTCATCGACGTACTGCTCCAGGTCTGACCCGTCCAGGACCGGGTGTTCGGCGGAGACGGGGACGTAGCGGGCCTCGACCTCCCAGTAGTTGCAGAACTTCTCCCAGCAGACCTGGACGGCGGAGCTGAGGACCAGGTTGGGCTTGTCGGTGGGTTTGCCCGCGGCGCGGCGGGCGTTCTGCCAGCGGCGCTTGAGGGCCAGGCCGCCCAGCATGCAGGCCTCGGAGGAGCCGATGGTGGAGGTCCCGACGGCGGACTCCGGGTCCGGGGCGTTCCAGAGGTCGGCGAGCATCCGCCAGCAGCGGGTTTCGATCAGGGCGGTCTGCGGGTACTCGTCCTTGTCGATCATGTTCTTGTCGAACGTCTCGGCGTAGAGCTTCGCGGCCTCGGTCTCCATCCAGGTGCCCACGAAGGTGGCCAGGTTCAGCCGGGCATTGCCGTCCAGCATCGCCTCGTCATGGACCACCTGGTACGCCGTGGCGGGGAGGGACTCGCCGTCGGGAAGCCGGAACTTGGGAAACGTGCTGGCCTCTCCGGGCCTGCTGAAGAGCGGGTTGAGCTCCACATCGGTGTCCGGCTCGTGCTGGGGGGATCGGTGGGACCTGGGCATGACACTCCTTCGGCAGGGGGAGGCCTCGGCGGGGCCGCGGCCTGCCCCGCCCACGCTACCCGCCGGGCCGGGGCGTTGGAAGGAAACGGCGCCGACACGCCCCGCCGTGCGCCGCCGTCGGCGGCTAAACTGGGACGATCGGCGCATGAACGCAGAGGTAGCGAACGGCCACGGCGGCCACAATTTCAACAGCCGCGCCCACCACTCCCGGCTCCGGGTGCTCGTGATGGTCCTGGTCGGCGCGGTTACCGCCGTCGCCGTCGGCTCCCTGATGTCCTGGGCGTACGCGCCCGCGCTGGGCTGGGCGGCGGCGTCCCTGACCTACCTGATCTTGGTGTGGTCGGTGATCGGTGGCCTGCAGCCGCAGGCTACGGCGGCGCACGCCCGCCGCGAGGACCCCAGCCGTGGCCTGGCCGACGGTCTGGTGCTGGTGGCCACCGTGGCGAGCTTCGGCGGCGTCGCCCTGATCCTGCTCGATGCCTCCAACGCCCAGGGCGGCACCAAGGCGGCCATCATCGCCATGGCCGTGGGCAGCGTGGCGCTGTCCTGGTTCCTGGTGCACACCCTGTACACGCTCCGGTACGCCTCCATCTACTACCGGGACAAGACCGGCGTCGACTTCAATGAGGACAAGCTGCCCCGCTACCTGGACTTCGCGTACCTGGCCTTCACCGTCGGCATGACCTTCCAGGTCTCGGACACGGACCTCAAGTCCGACGCCATCCGCACCACGGTCCTGCGTCAGGCGCTCCTGTCCTACCTGCTGGGCACGATTGTGCTCGCCACCACCATCAACCTGGTGGCCGGCCTCATCCACTGACCGGCCACCGCGGGTTTCAGGCCCCGGGTTTCAGTTCCCGGCCTTAGGCGCCAGCCTTAGACGCCGGCGTTATAGACGTCGAGTCCGAACCGGTTCAGGCCCGGGGTCCCGGCGTAGCCGAGGTAGGGCAGCCCGAAGGTGTCCTCGATGCTGGCCAGCAGGCTGTAGTGGTTGTACGGGGTGGTGGACCAGGTGCCGCCCTTGCTGAACGGGGAGAGCACCAGGGCGCCCACCCGGCCGCCGCCCATGCCCGTGATGCCGGGCAGGGCCGCGTTCGGTCCCGGGCCCTCGCCGCAGCAGGCGCTGGCGTCGGACTGGGGGCCGTCGGATTCGTCGAAGGTGATGACCAGGACGCCGTCCTGCTTGAACGCCGGCGAGCCGGTGATGACCGGGACCCACTGCTTGAGCCAGGCGTCGGCGCTGGCCAGGCCGCCGGGCTGGCCGTCCACGCAGGGGGAGTCATGGCCGTCGTGGCAGAGGTTGGGGGTGATCATCGACAGGTTCGGCGTCGAGGCGGTGGAGGCGAGGTCGGTGCTCAGGTTTGAGAGGTCGACGTCGTTCGCGGCGCAGTCGGGCGAACCGGTGATCCCGGCAAAGTAGACGAACGGGTTGTGGCGGGCCGCGTACTGGTCGCCGACCCGGGCCTTCTGGGTGTCGTCGACGGCGCCGGGGGCGGGGTGCCGGCAGGGGGTGCCCATGTCCTCCATGTAGCCCTTCCAGGTCTTCCCGGCATCCTTGAGCTGCCCGGCGACGGTGGGGACGCTGGCAGGGAAGACGCAGCCTTCGCCGACGGCCTGGCCCGGGCTGGCGGTGCCGGTGCCCACGAACGGCGAGTAGGTCTGGCAGTCGGACTGCATCTGGGCGTTGGGCCCCTGGCCGGAGATCTGCGCGACGTAGTTGGGCTGGGAGTTGTGGGCGGTGCCGAAGTACTGGTTCAGCAGCACGCCCTGGCTGCGGAGCGTCTGGGAGAGGTACGGGGCGGCCGACGCCGGGCCCCAGGTCTCGTCGTAGCCCTTGTTTTCGAGGTTGATGACAAAGACGTGCTTGGCCCCGGGAAGGTAGCCGCCGGTCTGGGTCGCGGCGGGGACGGCCGTGCCGGCCTGCAGCGGTGCGGCAGCGGGGGCGCCCGCGGTGGCTGACGCCGAGCCGTAGCCGATGCCCGCGGCAGCGAGGACGAGCGCGGAGGCGGCGGCGAACCGCTTCAGGATCCGGCGGCCGCGGCGCGGGGCGGCCTGGGTGCTGGTGGTGGTGTTCATGTCAGTTTCCATCCGTCGGCGAGGGCTTTCTGTTTCAGTCCGGACCATTCCTCTTCCGGTGGCGGTCCCACCGGGGTGCAGGCGGGGCCGGCCACGAAGGGCGGGACGAGGTAGCTCGGGGCGGCGAGGTTGGCGGGGGTGCCGAAGTCCAGGACCTCGGCGATGTTCCGGGCGGCCTGGTCGCGGGGTGTCAGGGGCGGCAGATTCCAGCGCCACTCGATAGCCTTGAGGACCGAGGTGTGGTCGTAGACGTCGTGGGCGACGTAGCGGCGGCGGGCGCGCGGGGAGACCACCAGGGAGGGGACCCGGAAGCCGCGAAGGGCAGTCGTGTCCGCGGTGTCCGGGGCCGTGGCCGGGGCGACGTGGTCGTAGAAGCCGCCCCACTCGTCGTAGTTGACCACCAACAGCGTGTTGGCCCAGCCGGGGCCGGAGGTGACCGCGTTGTAGACCTCGGCCAGGAATGTCTCGCCGGAGCGGATGTCGGCGTGCGGGTGGTCGTCCCCCGAGGTCCCGGACCCCTCGTCGGTGAAGCGCGGGTCCACGAAGGACACGGCCGGAAGGGTCCCTGCCGAGCAGTCCGTGAGGAAGTCCGCGTAGGGGTGGGAGATGGGCTGGTACTTGGTGCCCCACAGCGCGGTGAAGGGGATGTCGCCGTAGTAGTACTTCCCGGCCACGCCCGCGGCGGCCAGCCGGTCCCAGATGGTGGGGAGCGTGGATGTCACGGTGGAGTTGTGGATCCGGTCCGTGGCGGCGGCGTGCTGGTAGAAGCGGTTGGGGTAGGTCTCGGCCATCGTCGCGGCGAAGTAGCGGTCGCAGACGGTCCAGTCGGGTCCGGCCTGGCGCCAGAAGTCCAGGTCCGGGGCGTCGTAGTAGCCCACCGCGAATTCGTCGTTCTCGCCGGCCCGGAGCCAGCCGTCGTTCTTGCCGTTGTTGAACTGGATCCGGCCGCCCTCATAGGAGTGGTCCGGGTCCGGGTGGCCGCAGCCCTGGAAATCGGTCAGGTGGTACGTCGAATGCGGGATGCCGTAGCGGTCCCTGAAATTCAGCCCGGACTGCTGGCCGTCGGCGCCGGGCAGCCAGCCGAGGAAATGGTCGAAGGAACGATTCTCCATCATCACCACGATGATGTGCTCGATGCCGGAGGCGTCGGGTGCGGGCAGGGTCGGGGTGGCGGCGGTCGCGGCGCGGACCGTGCCGGTGGTCGCAAGGGCGGTAGCCGCTGTCGCTCCCGCCACTCCGAGAAAACTCCGTCTGGAAAAAGTCACGTGATCATTTCCTTCGTTATCGGGCCGGACATTCTGGCTGCTGTCTTCAGCCGGTCCTGCGCAGGGGTAATCGCTGGAAGCGACGGAAAAGTTACGGTCCCGGGGTCCCCGCCCCGGAGGCAGCCGGATTCCTGACGGCCCCGTCGAAGGCTTGGGCCTGCCACATCCCGCCGGTCCCGGGCAGTGCCCGAAGCGCAGGATGACGCCCAAAAGTAGATCACGGGAAGGTGACGGAACTGCCGTTTTTTCACGTCCGTCCGTGGTTTGTTCACGCGATGTTTGCCTGAAACGCCGGAACTTCCCCGGACGGTCAGCGCCGCCCGCGGAGCCTGCACTAGCATCGGAGCAGCGGCATCCCGCCGCCGGCACACGCCGCCGACCCCGCCGCCGCAGCGCGGCCGGGACACGGCCGAAAACCCCGCAGGAGCACGCATGGACATCACCGACGTCATCCTCAACGACCACCACGACCAGCGCCGCATGTTCGCGATTTTGGAGGAGATGCGCGGCGCCGCCCCCGCGGACCTGGCCGCCGTCTGGGGCCGCCTGCAGATCCTGCTGGAAGTGCACGCCAAGGCCGAGGAGGAACTGTTCTATCCGGAGCTGTTGGCCTTGGGCACGGGGGAGGGCGGCAAGGACTCGCCGGAGGACGAGACCACCGACGCCATCCACGACCACAACGAGATCCGTGACGCGATCGCCGACGTCGGGCGGCACGACGCCGGCTCCGACGAGTGGTGGGCCGCCGTCGCGAAGGTGAATGAGGCGAACAGCGAGCACATGGGCGAGGAGGAACGCGAGGGCCTCACCGACTTCCGCCTGCACGCGGACCTGGACCTGCGGCACAAGCTGGCCGTGTCCTTCTACGCCTTCGAGGCAGCCCACGCCGGTGGCATCAAGGCCCGGGACGTGGACCCCGACGAGTACGTGGAGCAGAACGGGCCGGGCTCACACTAGCGGCTAACTGCCAACGGCCGGGCCTGGATGGCCCGGCTGTTCCGCTACCGACTTCTACCGCCGCTATTCGGGGTTCTGGCCGTATTCGGCCGAGATCAGGATGGGCAGGTGGTCGGACGCGCCGCGGGGCAACGTCTCCACCTTCTCAATCACCAGCCCCTGCGAGGTGGCGAAGTCGAAGTGGCCCTTGAAGACCTTGTAGCGGGTGTAGGTGCGCCGGTCGCTGAGCGAGAGCTCGTAACCGGCGTCCTTCATCTGCTCCGTCAGGTACTTGGTGAAGAACGGGTAGTTGAAGTCGCCCACCATGAGCGTCATCAGGCCGCCGCCCATGCTGAGCAGCTCGCCGTGGGCGGCGTGGATCTGGTTGCGGCGCAGCGAGTTCGACGCCGTCAGCGGGGCGGCGTGGAACGAGGCGATGACCAGGGAATGGTTGGTCTGGTTGTCCACCATCCGGGTGCCGATCAGCCGCTCATGCGCCGGCGCCAGGACCCGGTCGTGCACGGACTTCTTCAGCGAGAAGGTCTTGGTGTCGCCGGCGGTGAACCGGTCCGTGCTGTAGTAGATCGCCAGACCCAGCCGGTTGCCACGCGTGGCGTCGGCCAGGCGCAGGTTTCCAATGCTTTCGGGAAGGTCTTCGGTGTCGCACTCCTGCAGGCACAAGGCGTCCACGTTGTAGTCGCGGGCCAGCGCCTCAAGTTCGCCGCTGGCCTTGTGTTTGCGGAGGTTATAGCTGATAACTCGGATCAGGGGGAGCACCTCTTCGCAGCATAGTCGGGGTTAACCTGCCCCCGAGTCTACCCAGTCCGGCACGGTGACGAGGCGATAGGGTGGTGGAATTCTCTGATTACGTTGCTGCGAAAGGGTCACCGTTGACTGCTGAAATGCCTGAGTTGGCCGAGGGCGACTTCTACTACGAGGTCCTCGGCGGAGGCCGCTACCGCTCGACCATCCACGCCCAGGGTGCCTGGAACGTCCACGAGCAGCACATGGCTCCGGCCTCCGGCATCATGGCCGACGCGCTCTCCCGGCACGACCCCCGGCCGGACATGCGGATGGCCCGGATCAGCTACGAAATCCTCGGACTGATCCCGGGCGGCGAGTTCGAGGTCACCACCACCACGCTGCGCCCGGGCCGCACCATCGAACTGCTCCAGGCGGAACTGACCGCCGGCGGCCGTGTCGCCATCCGGGCCACCGCCTGGCGGATCATCACCTCGGACACCACCGCGATCGCCGCCTTCGAGGACCCGCGGATCCCGGCCCCGGAGGACTGCGAGCCGTACGACGCCGCGCAGGTCTGGCCCGGCGGGTACATCGCCTCGCTGAGCATGCGCATCGCCGAGGGGCACCGGGCAGGGTCCGGCACCGTCTGGCTGCACACCGACCACCCGCTGACCGACCGGAACGACAGCGGCGACCTGGCCCGGCTGATCGGGCTGGTGGACACGGCCAACGGCATCGCGGCCCGGGTCCCGCCGGGCAAGGGCAGCTACGTGTTTCCCAACCTGGACCTGCAGATCCACATGTACCGACTGCCGGAGGGACAGTGGCTGGGCCTGGACAACGAGGTGTCCTTTGGTACGGACGGCATCGGGTTGACCTCCACGGTGCTGCACGACCTGCAGGGTCCCTTCGGCCGGGCCGAGCAGATCCTGACGCTGCGCAAGAGCTAGTGGAAGACCAGCCAGCCCACCGTCGTGGCCAGGCCGGTGAGGACCACGCCCCAGGCGATGTCCATCAGCACAATCACCAGCGGCCACTTCTTCAGGGTCGCGGCGTTCGTCAGGTCGTAGGTGGCGTAGGCGAAGCCGCCCAGCGCCGCGCCATAACCGAACGCGGCGGCCCAGCCGCCGCCGTCGAGCGCGGGGCGCAGGGCAAAGAAGACGATCCCGGCGATGTAGAGCACGTAGAACACGACGGCGTAGCCTAGATGGGGCTTGTCCGCCATCAGGTGGCCCAGGTGGCGGCGGTAGAACCTGCTCGTCGACTTCAGCCAGACGGCGTCGATGACGGCAAACGCGGCGGCCACCACCAGGAATTGCAGAAAGACCATAAGGGAGCATAACCACATGCAGCAGGCCGGACCCCGGAGCCTCACCGTGTTCCGTCAGCCCTCCTCCCTCGGCGCGGCGGAAGACCTCGATTTCGCCCTCGAACTGCTGCGACGGGTCAAGACCGGGGCGGCGGGCCCGCTGCTGCGGCTCTACCGTCCCGTGCCCACCCTGGCGTTCGGTCAGCGGGACGCCAACCTGCGCGGCTTCGACGCCGCGGCTCAGGCCTGCAGGGATCTCGGCTTCGAACCCCTGGTGCGGAAGGCCGGGGGACGCGCCGCCGCCTACCACCCGGGCAGCCTGGTGATCGACCACCTGGAGCCCGACGCCGACGCGATCGCCGGCGCCAAGGCCCGGTTCGCGCTCTTCGGTGGCCTGCTGGCGGAGGCGCTCCGGGACGCCGGCGTGGACGCCGCGGTCGGCGAGATCCCGGGGGAGTACTGCCCCGGTGAATTCAGCGTCCACGGCACCGACCGCCGTGACCCGGCGCGCCGGATCAAGCTGGTGGGTACGGCCCAGCGGGTGGTCTCCGGCGGCTGGCTGTTCAGCTCGGCGGTGATCGTCTCGGACTCGGCGCCCATCCGGGCCGTGCTGGAGGCCAGCTACGCGGCGCTCGGCCTCGACTGGGACCCGGCGACGGCGGGCGCCGCGGATGACCTGGTGCCGGGCCTCGACGTCGACGCCGTGGAGGCGGCCGTGCTGGGCGCCTATGGGCGGTACGCGGCGCTGGAGGACGGGGACTTCCGGACTCTGGCCGCCTCCTAGCGGTTCCTCTGGCCCATCATTGGGCCCGGGCGGCCAGGATTTGTTCGCGCAGGATGTCCGCGTGCCCGCAATGCTGGGCCAGTTCGCGCAGCATGTGCAGGTACACCCACCGCAACGGCAGCGGCCCGCGCCGGTTGCCGCGGACCAAATCGTCGGGCCCCAGCCCCGCGGTACGGGCCCGGGAGCCTGCGCAGGCCTCGCGGTAGGCGGCCCGCACCGAGGCGATGGTGTCCCCCGGGTCCAGCACAAACGACTCGTCCGGCGTGGCCGGGATGCCGATCTCGGCGCGGCTGCGGCAGGTGATGGCCTCGTCGAACCAGACCTTCTCGACGAAGGCCGCATGCTTGAGCAGCCCCAGCAGCGTGGTGCGCGAGGGCACCAGGGCCGCCCGTGCCTCCTCCTCGCTCAGTCCGTCGAGACTGGCCTCCAGATCGGCCCGGTGGTCGTCGAGGAACGCCTCGAACTGGGTCCGGAGGTCCGCGGTGAACAGGTCCGGTTCCATGCTGGGATTGGTGCTCATGAGCCCACAGCCTAATGGGCCCCGCCCGGAAAACCGGACGGGACCCATGAGGTGTGGCGGCTGGGTGGTATCCCTCCCGTGGCGTCAGTGGCCGCGGTCGATCCACTCCTGCAGGTGCGGGGCCTCGGCGCCGATGGTGGTCTGGTCCCCATGCCCGGTCCGCACCACCGTCTCCGCCGGCAACGTCAGCAGCCGGGAGGAGATGGACTCGATGATGGTCGGAAAGTCGCTGAAGGACCGTCCGGTGGCACCCGGTCCGCCCTGGAACAGGGTGTCGCCGGTGAAGACGGTGGCTTCGCTTTCAAGTCGGAAGCTGACCGACCCGGGCGAATGGCCTGGCGTGTGGAGCGCCACGAGGCGGGCGCCGGCGACGCCGAACGTGTCGCCGTCGGCGATCGCGTGATCCGGTTCGGTGCCAGGGAACACCCGGTCCCAGAGCATCCAGTCGTCCCGGTGCAGGTACACGGGAGCGCCGGTCAGTTTCCGGAACTCGCCCACGGCGGCGATGTGGTCGTCATGGCCGTGCGTAAGCAGGATGGCGGTGACCTTCCGGTGGCCGACGGCGGCCGCAATCGCGGCGGCGTCGTGGGCCGGATCGATCACGACGCACTCGGCGTCGTCGCCTACGATCCAGACGTTGTTCTCCACGTCCCAGGTGCCGCCGTCGAGCGAGAAGGTCCCCGAGGTGACCAGCCGGTCGATCCGCAGGCCGTCCTCGACGGTGCTCACAGCTCCACCACGGAACGCAGGACGGCACCGGAGTGCATCTTCTCGAAGGCTTCCTCGATCTGGTCGATGGCGATGCGTTCGGTGACGAAGGCGTCCAGGTCCAGCCGTCCCTGCCGGTACAGGTCGATCAGCATCGGGAAGTCGCGGGAGGGCAGGCAGTCGCCGTACCAGGAGGACTTCAGCGATCCGCCGTGGCCGAACACATCCAGCAGCGGCAGCTCCAGGGTCATCTCCGGGCTGGGGACGCCCACCAGCACAACGGTGCCGGCGAGGTCGCGGGCGTAGAAGGCCTGCTTGTACGTCTCGGGACGGCCCACAGCGTCGATCACGACGTCGGCGCCGAAACCGCCGGTCAGTTCCCGGATGGCTTCCACCGGGTCCACGGCGGAGGAATCCACGGTGTGGGTGGCGCCGAGGTCCTTGGCCCGCTCGAGCTTGTTGGGGTCGATGTCGACGGCGATCACCGTGGTGGCGCCGGCGAGCGCGGCGCCGGCGATGGCCGCCACGCCCACCCCGCCGCAGCCGATTACGGCCACCGAGTCGCCGCGGCCGACGTTGCCGGTGTTGATCGCGGCGCCGAGGCCCGCCATGACGCCGCAGCCAAGCAGGCCGATGGCGGCCGGGTCGGCCTCGGGGTCCACCTTGGTGCACTGGCCGGCGGCTACGAGCGTCTTCTCGGCGAAGGCGCCGATGCCCAGTGCGGCGGTCAGCTCCGTGCCGTCTTCCAGGGTCATCTTCTGGGCGGCGTTGTGCGTGTTGAAGCAGTACTGCGGTTCGCCGCGGCGGCAGGCCCGGCATTCGCCGCAGACGGCACGCCAGTTCAGCACGACGCGGTCCCCGGGGGCCACGGAGGTGACGTCGGGGCCGACGGCGCTGACCACGCCGGTGGCTTCGTGGCCGAGCAGGAACGGGAAGTCGTCGTTGATGGCGCCCTGCTTGTAGTGCAGGTCGGTGTGGCAGACGCCGCAGGTGAGGATGTCCACCAGTGCCTCGCCGGGCCCGGGATCGGGCACCAGGATGGTTTCCAGGGTGACGGGGGCGTTCTTGGACCGGACGATTGCGCCCTTGACCTTGTGGACCATGGGAGAGCTCCTTTCGATGCCGCCCGGCGCGGGGTTGCCGGATACGGCGCGACGCGGGCCCCGGGGTAATCCGGAGTCCGCGTCGTGTCTGGTGTGGGTGTTCTCTGGTGCTGGCGGGTTAGGCCGCGAGGCGGCTCTTGACCTCTGCCGCGGAGGGGTTGGTGGCGGCGGTGCCGTCCGGGAACAGCACGGTGGGGACGGTACGGTTGCCGCCGTTGAGCTGCTCGACCAGTTCGGCCGTGCCTTCGACTTCCTCGATGTTGATCTCGGTGTACCCGATGCCCTGCGCGTCCAGCTGCTTCTTCAGCCGGTTGCAGTAGCCGCACCACGTGGTCGAGAACATGGTGATGGTGCCGGATTCGGGGGTGAAGTCCACGAAATTCTCCTCAGGTGGGTTGCCGGTGCGTGCCGGGACGGTCAATCGGACGTCTCTGGAATAACCGTATCCTGCGGGACGGTATTCCCGCAGGGAGGGACTGGCCGGGTGCTGGCCTTTACCTGCAGCTGTGCAGGCCCGGCCGGCCGGTGGCATGCTGGGGGCATGTGTGGACGCTATGTGATGGCCCGGGCCGTCGGGGACCTGCTGGCCGAGTTCGACGCCGGGCTCGAGGAGGAGATCGCCGTGCCGCCGTCGTGGAACGTCGCGCCGACGGCGGACGTGCCGATCATCCTCGAGCGGCTGGTCGAGGGGGCGGAGCTCCCGGCGCGGCAGCTCCACATCGCCCGCTGGGGCCTGGTCCCGTCCTGGGCGAAGGACCCCGGCATCGGGTCGAAGATGATCAACGCCCGTAGCGAGAGCGTGCTGGAGAAACCGGCGTTCCGGAAGGCCACGCGGTCCCGGCGCTGCGCCGTCCCGGCCGACGGCTATTACGAGTGGAAGGGCCAGGGCAAGGGGAAGCAGCCCTACTACGTGCATCCGAAGGACGGCTCGCCGGTGGCGTTCGCCGGCCTGTACGAGTGGTGGAAGGATCCGTCGAAGGCCGAGGGGGACTCCGGCCGCTGGCTGCTCTCGACGACGATCCTGACCACCGATTCGCCGCCCGAGGGTTACGCCGACGGGATGCTGGCGGAACTGACGGCCCTGCACGACCGGGTGCCGCTGCCGATGGACCGAGCCACCATGGAGGCCTGGCTTGACCCCCGGGCCGAGGACGCCGCGGAACTGGTCGGCATCGTCCGCGCCAACGCCCACGACGTCGCCGAGGGCTGGCGGATCGACGCCGTCGGCACCGCCGTCGGGAACGTCCGCAACGACTCCCCGGAACTGATCGAACCGGTCGGCAGCCTGTTCTAGGCCTGTTGCGGGGTTAGACCGTGACCCGGCCGGCCGCGTCGACAGTCCAGGTCGGGTTGAACGCGACCTCCCAGCGGAAGCCGTCCGGGTCCGCGAAGTAGCCGGTGTAGCCGCCCCATGGCTGGGTTTTGGCAGCCGCGACGATCGTGGCCCCGGCTGCCGCCGCCTCGCCCAGCACCCTGTCGACCGCGTCGGCGCTGTGCACGTTGTGGCTCAGGGTGATCGGAGGGATGCCGGCGGGGGAGTCCGTCCCGGCTTCGGCCCGCATCTGGCCCGCGTCCCAGAGCGAGACGATGAGCCCTTGGTTGATCTGCAGGAAGAGCACTTCACCGGGGACTTCGCGGTGGACGGGCCAGCCCAGGCCCGTCACATAGAACCGGCGGGAGGCTTCCACGCTGCGGACGCCAAGGGAGATGAAGTCGACTCGTGGTTGCATCGTTCGATACTGTCATGCAGATGTCGACTAATCACGCAGAGGATAAAGCAGCCCAGGCCGATAAGGACCAGCTCGCCGCCGTGCGGGTGGCCGTGGACGAGGTTGACGAGCAGATCGTCGCGCTGATCGGACGCCGGGAGCGGTTGATCCGAATCGCCGGGACGCTCAAGGCCGACAGTGCCGAAGTCCGCGCCCCGGGCCGGGTGGAGCGCGTCCTGGAACACGTGAAGGCGACGGCCGAACGCAACGACATCGACACCGACATCGTCGGGGAGACCTACAAAGCCATGATCGATGCCTTCATCCGCCTGGAGCTTGAGGTCTACAAGGCCGGCAGCTAGCTAAAGGGATTCCTCCACCGGGACGTTGGCCTGGTAGTCCCGCCCGTCGCAGTCGCTGTAGGCCGTCATCAGGTGCCCCTTGGGCAAGCCCAGCACGGTGCTCAGCGGGAAGTTGCCCGTGATGGTGTTCCCGGAATGCTGGACGCCCTTGATGTCAAAGTTCTCCTCCGTGCCGTCATGGCTGAAGCAGAAGAAGGACACGGCCTCGCCATTGAGGAATTCGATTTCCAGCCGCCGTTGATGTGAATGGTCCGGCGTCGCCGCGACCAGCCCCACGACGTAGGCGCCCGAGGCCGGGATATTGCCGTCAATATCGAAGGTCGCCACCAACGTTGAATCCTTGGCTGCGATGCTGACGTGCTTCAGGAGTGCGTTGTGCGAGCTCATAGGCCAATCCTGCCCCCGGACGTTGGCCCCGTCCAGCCCTGATCTAGGTTTTGTCCCGGCCCCGTCGTAGACTTGTTCTATTCGAAGGTATGTTCGAATAATTCAAGCGTGAACCCGTCTGGCCTCCCACCCTGGCACCTGCACCTTCCGGCGCACCTGCCCGGCGGCCGTCCAGCCCGTTCGTCAAAAACACTGCGCCCGGGAGGCATCATGGGGATGTTCAGCGAATCCGTGGAGGTGGCCTGCACCCCGGAAGGCCGGCCCGAGTCCCTGGTCTGGGCGGGACGCAGCTATGAGCTGTGCGCCGAGCCGGTGCGCTGGTTCGAACGGCGTGAGTGGTGGGCCGAAGAGCAGCGCGCACCGCTGGGCAGTGGCCCCGGCCTGGTGGACTCGGAGATCTGGCGGCTCGAGGTCCGGGACGCCTCGGCCCCGGACCAAAGCCTCACCCTCGACCTCAGCCGCCACCTGCGCAGCGGGCGCTGGCGGCTGCTGCGGCTCCACGACGCCCTGGCCGGGCAGCGGAGGCCGGCGTCGGCATGAGTTTCACCCACCTGCACGTCTCCACCGCCTTTAGCGCCCACTATGGCGTGTCCTGGCCGGAGGAACTGGCCGCGGCGGCCGCAAGCGACGGGGCGACGGCGCTCGCCTGCACCGACAGGGACGGCCTGTACGGCACCATCAAGCACCTCAAGGCCTGCATGGCCGCGGGGCTGGATCCCATCGTGGGGGTGGACCTGGCCGTCTTTGACGACGACGGCGACCTCCGCACCCAGGTTGGCGGCCGCGTCGTCGTCCTGGCCCACGGGGGAAACGCCGGGGCCGGCTACCGCGCCCTGTGCCGGCTGATCTCCGACGCCCACGCCCGCACCACGGGCAGGGCCGGCGGGACGGTCCCCGCCGCCGTGACCCGGGCCGAGCTGGCGTCCCGGGCTCTGGACCCGCAGACGCTCGAACCGGTGCTGACGGTACTGATCGGACCGGACTCCGACGTCGGCCGCTCCATGGGCGGGCGGCGCTACCTGAGGCCGCGCACCCTGTTCAAGCAATGGCTCGATGCCATGCCGGCGGGAACCGTCACCGCCGAGGTGGTCTCCCAGCTGAGCGCCCCGGGGGAGCACCTCAGCACGGCCCACGCCGTACGGATGCTCAAGCTGGCCGCCGAACACGGCGTCCCCGCCGTGCTCAGCAACGCCGTGCGCTATGTCGCCGAGGACGGGGCGGCCACGGCGGACGTGCTGGACTCCGCCCGGACCCTGAAGTCCCTGCCCGAACTTGCCGGCGAGCCGCTGCTGCAACCCAACGGACAGGCCTGGCTCAAAAGCTCCGCACAGATGCTGGAGCTGGGCAAGGAAATCATCCACGCCGCGGGATTCGGCGCGGCCGACCTCAAGAGCCTGCTGGCCCATACCGAGGCGCTCGCGGACCGCTGCCGGATGGACCCGGCCGCGGACATGGGCTGGAAGCAGCCGGTGGTCCCGGAGGCGGCCGTGATCGGGATCGAGGGGGACCCGCTGGCCGAGCTGGCGGCCCGCTGCGAGGCCGGCATCACCCGCCGCTTCCAGGGCATCGCCGGCAGCAATGCCGTGGAGCTGCGGGCCAGGCTGGAGCACGAGCTGCGAATCATCGACAGCCTAGGGTTCGCCTCCTACTTCCTCACCGTGGCCGAGGTGTCCCGGATGATCACGGACATGGGCGTGCGCGCCGCGGCCCGCGGCTCCGGGGCCTCCAGCCTGGTCAACTACCTGATCGGCGTCAGCCAGGTGAACCCGCTGCAGCATGACCTAATCTTCGAACGGTTCCTCTCCCGGGACAGGGCCACGCTGCCGGACATCGACATCGACGTCGAAAGCGCCGAACGGCACAACGTCTACCGGAAGATCTTCGACCGGTTCGGCTCCGAGCGGGTGACCCTGATGAGCATGCAGAACGGGTACCGCGCCCGGGGTGCCGTGCGCGACGCCGGGCTGGCCCTCGGCATGGAGGGCGGCGACATCGACGAGATCGCCAAGCAGCTGTGGCGTTTTTCCGCCCGGAATTTCCGCGAGGCGCTGGTGGAGAAGCCGGAGCTGAAGGAGTTCGCCGGGCGGGTGGAGCAGCGGGACTTCACTGGCAACCAGCAGCTGGACCTGCTCGTGGACCTGACCGAACGGCTGGACCGGCTGCCCCGGCACATCTCCATGCACCCCTGCGGGGTCATCCTGGGCGATGCCACGCTGCTGGACCGCACCCCGGTCCAGCCCAGCGGCCTGGGCCTGCCGATGAGCCAGTTCGACAAGCACGACATGGACCCCATGGGCATGCTCAAACTCGACGTCTTGGGAGTCCGGATGCAGTCCGCCATGGCCTTCGCCGTCCGGGAAGTCATCCGGCTGCACCCTTCGAAGGCGGACGTGGTGGCCGCCGGAAACCACCAGTCCGGGCCGGACGGCAGCGGGCCGGACTACATTGCCGAGGACGGCACCATCGACTTGAACGCCGTCCCGCTGGACGACGAGCCCACTTTCGACCTGATCCGGAGCACCCACACCCTGGGCTGCTTCCAGATCGAATCCCCGGGGCAGCGGGAACTGATCGGCAAGCTGGCGCCCAGGGAATTCAACGACCTCATCATCGACATCTCCCTCTTCCGGCCCGGGCCGATGAAGTCGGACATGGTGCGTCCCTTCCTGGAGCACCGGCACGGCTTCGCTCCGGAGGTGTTCCCGCACCCGGACCTCAAACCGGTGCTGCAGGAAACCCACGGCGTCACCGTTTTCCACGAACAGATCCTGAAGACCTTCGACGTGATGACCGGCTGCGGCCTGGCCCGCGCCGACGAATTCCGGCGCGCCCTCGGCAACGAGGTGCTGGAGAACCAGGTGGAGGAATTCTTCCGCCGGGAGGCCAAGCGGCGGGACTATTCCCCGGCGGTGGTGGACAAGGTCTGGGGAACCCTGAAGGCCTTCGGCAGCTTCGGTTTCTGTAAGGCCCACGGGGCAGCCTTTGCCGTTCCCACCTACCAGTCGGCGTGGCTGAAAACCCACCACCCGGAGGCGTTCCTCGCCGGGATCTGGGAACACGACCCCGGCATGTACCCTAAACGCCTCCTGGTGGCCGAGGCCCGCCGCATGGGCATCCCCATCCTGCCCCTGGACATCAACCGCAGCCAGGCCGAATACCGGGTGGAACCGGTCCAAGATGGCCCGGACCGGGGGAAGCTGGGGATCCGGTTGAGCCTGAAGGGGATCTTTGGTCTCTCCGGCGCGGAACTCAAACGCATCGTCGCCGGCCAGCCCTACGACTCCCTCGCGGACCTGCGAGCCCGGACCCGGATCAGCAAACCCAGCATCCAGCGGCTCGCCCAGCTGGGCGCCTTCGACTCCCTGCACCGGGCCGCCGGGGGCAACACCAACCGGGCGGACCTGGTCCACCACCTGCAGCAGCTGCAGACCAGGACGCAACGCAAGGGAGCCGAAGTGATCGAGGGCCAGCTGGCCCTGCCGCTGGGCGACGTGGAACTAACCAACCTCAAGGGCGGGCGGCCCGCCCCCACCCTGGTGGACACCGTCCGGGCCGAGCTGGACCTGATGGCCGTGGACGTCAGCGCCCACCTGGTGGATAGCCACCGGCCCCTGCTGGACCGGCTGGGCGTCACCACGGCGGACCAGCTCCTGAAGTTGCGCAACGGCACCGAAGTGCTGGTGGCCGGGGTCCGGGTGGCCACCCAGACTCCTCCGATGCGCGGCGGCCGTCGGGTGGTCTTCATCAGCATCGACGACGGGACCGGCTGCGTGGACTCGGTCTTCTTCCACGAGGCCCAGGAGCAGGCCGGGCCGCTTCTCTTCAGCACCCGGCTGCTGCTGATCCGCGGCACCACCCGCCGCACAGGGCCCCGCGGCATCAGCATCAGCGCCTCCATGGCCTGGGACCTCAGCCGCACCGACACCCTGCCCTTCCCGGCCGCGGGCACCGGCGCGAGAAGAGGCACTGGCACGGGTACCGGCGGCGACGCGCCCGAGGGCCCGCCGCTGGACATGGCGCCGGGGGCGCTGGACGGCATCCGCCGGACCCTCGCGATCACGGGGTTCAGCGGTTGAGGGCGGGTCCGGACGCGGCGGCGGACGTGGTGGCGGGCGTTGGTTGGGCGTCCGGAAATACCGATAGCATGGACGAGGCTGGCTGTGGTCCCCGTACGCCACAAGCTACGAAGCCTTAAAACCGTGAATAGGAGACACCCGTGTCAGATGCCCAGCAGATCACCCTTCTCGTCGATGGCGAAGAGACCCAGGTGACTACCGGGACCACCGGCGCGGAACTCTTCTTCGAGCGCCGCGACGTCGTCGTGGCCCGCGTCAACGGCGAACTGAAAGACCTGGACCAGCCCCTGCCGGCCGGTGCCGACGTCGAAGGCGTCACCATCGACTCGCCGGACGGCCTAAACGTGCTGCGCCACTCCACCGCCCACGTCATGGCCCAGGCCGTGCAGCAGCTGCGCCCCGACGCCAAGCTGGGCATCGGCCCCTACATCACCGACGGCTTCTACTTCGATTTCGACGTCGAGGAACCCTTCACCCCGGAGGACCTGCGCCAGCTCGAGAAGATGATGCTGAAGATCGTCAACCAGAACCAGAAGTTCGTCCGCCGCGTGGTGACCGAGGACGAAGCGCGCGAGGCGATGAAGGACGAGCCGTACAAGCTCGAACTGATCGGCCTCAAGGGCGCCGGCAGCGACGAGGACGGCTCCAGCGTGGAGGTCGGCGGCGGTGAACTGAGCATCTACGACAACGTCGAGCGCAAGGAAGGCACCACGGTCTGGTGCGACCTGTGCCGCGGCCCGCACCTGCCCAACACCAAGCTGATCTCCAACGCCTTCGCCCTGACCCGCTCCTCCGCGGCCTACTGGCGCGGCAGCGAGAAGAACAAGCAGCTCCAGCGCATCTACGGCACCGCCTGGCCCACCAAGGAAGCCCTCAAGGCCTACCAGGAGCGCATCGCCGAGGCCGAACGCCGCGACCACCGCAAGCTCGGCGCCGAACTGGACCTGTTCTCCTTCCCGGACGAGCTGGGTTCCGGCCTGCCGGTGTTCCACCCCAAGGGCGGCATCATCCGCAAGGCCATGGAGGACTACTCCCGGCAGCGGCACGTCGACGCCGGCTACGAGTTCGTCTACACCCCGCACATCACCAAGGGCCACCTCTACGAGGTCTCCGGGCACCTGGACTGGTACAGGGACGGCATGTTCCCCCCGATGCACATCGATGCGGAACTGAACGAGGACGGCACCGTCCGCAAGCCCGGCCAGGACTATTACCTGAAGCCGATGAACTGCCCGATGCACAACCTGATCTTCCGCTCGCGCGGCCGCTCCTACCGTGAACTGCCGCTGCGGCTCTTTGAATTCGGCTCGGTCTACCGCTACGAGAAGTCCGGCGTGGTGCACGGCCTGACCCGCGTCAGGGGCATGACCCAGGACGACGCCCACATCTACTGCACCCGCGAGCAGATGAAGGACGAACTGACCAAGACCTTGAACTTCGTGCTGGGCCTGCTCAAGGACTACGGCCTGCAGGACTTCTACCTGGAGCTCTCCACCAAGGACCCGGAGAAGTTCGTCGGCGCGGACGAGGTCTGGGAGGAAGCCACCCGCACCCTCGAGGAGGTGGCGACCGAATCCGGCCTCGAGCTGGTTCCGGATCCGGGCGGAGCGGCGTTCTACGGCCCGAAGATCTCCGTCCAGGCCCGTGACGCCATCGGCCGCACCTGGCAGATGTCCACCATCCAGCTGGACTTCAATCTGCCCGAGCGCTTCGAACTGGAATTCCAGGCCTCCGACGGCACCCGGCAGCGCCCGGTCATGATCCACCGCGCACTGTTCGGCTCGATCGAACGGTTCATGGGCGTCCTCACCGAACACTACGCCGGCGCGTTCCCGGCCTGGCTTGCCCCCGTCCAGGTGGTCGGCATCCCGGTGGCGGAGACGTTCAACGACTACATGTTCGACGTCGTCGACCAGCTCAAGGCCGCGGGAATCCGCGCAGAGGTGGACATCTCCTCGGATCGGTTCCCGAAGAAGATCCGCACCGCCAGCAAGGACAAGATCCCGTTCGTGCTGATCGCCGGCGGCGACGACGCCGAGGCCGGGGCGGTGTCCTTCCGGTTCCGGGACGGCAGCCAGGACAACGGCGTGCCGGTGGCCGAGGCCGTCCGTCGGATCGTGGACGCCGTCCGCGAGCGGACCAGCTAGCGGGGAGCAACAAGTGCAGGAATCCACAGGCGCCGGCCAGGGCTACCCGGGCGACGACGGCGTGACCGATGACTTTGGCCTGGCCGGCGTGCCGGACTCGTTCCAGCGCCTGTGGACTCCGCACCGCATGGCGTACATCAAGGGCGGCCAGCACCAATTCAAGAACCAGGACGACTGCCCGTTCTGCGTGGCGCCGGAACGCCAGGACGAGGAATCGCTGATCGTCTACCGCGGCCGGACCTGCTACGTGGTGCTGAACCTGTACCCCTACAACCCCGGGCACCTGCTGGTGTGCCCGTACCGGCACATCCCTGACTACACCGACCTGACCGTCGAGGAGACCGCCGAGTTCGCCGACCTGACGCAGACCGCCATGCGCGTGCTGCGGAAGGTCTCCAACCCCACCGGCTTCAACCTGGGCATGAACCAGGGCGTCACCGGCGGCGCCGGCGTCGCGGGCCACCTCCACCAGCACGTCGTGCCGCGCTGGGGCGGGGACGGCAACTTCTTCCCGATCATCGCCCAGACCAAGGCGATGACCCAGACCCTCGGCGAGGTCCGCCGGCAGGTCTCGGAGGCGTGGCCCGCGTCAGTGGCCACTGAGCCGGCGGCGGGAACACCGGATGCTGAATAAGCACGCCCGCGGGTTCTTCACCGCGCTGTTCACCCCGCTGGCCCGCTGGCTGCTGCGGATGGGCGTCTCCCCGGACGCCGTCACGATCGTCGGGACCGCCGGCGTCGTCGTCGGGGCCCTCGTTTTCTACCCGCTGGGCCAGCTCTGGTGGGGAACCATCTTCATCACCGCGTTCATCTTCTCCGACGTCATCGACGGGATCATGGCGCGGCTGCAGGAACGCGGCGGTCGATGGGGCAACTTCCTGGACTCCACCCTGGACCGGGTGGCCGACGGCGCCCTGTTCGCCGGCGTCGCCGTCTGGTTCTTCACCGGCGGGGCCAACCCGGCCATCGCCGTCGCCGCCCTGCTCTGCCTGGTCCTCGGCATGGTGGTCTCCTACGCCCGGGCCAAGGCCGAGGCGCTGGGTTTCCATGCCAACGTCGGCATCGCAGAGCGTGCCGAACGGCTCGTCTCCGTGCTGGTGGTCACCGGCTTCACCGGCATCGGCCTGCCGCCGGTGGTCCTGCTCGCCACCCTCTGCCTGCTCGCGCTGGCCAGTTTCGTGACGATCATCCAGCGGGTCGGCGCCGTCCGCCGGCAGTCGCTGGAGGAAGCCCGCGGCACCACCAGCGACCACGCCGCCTGAGCCGCGCCGGACCGACCGGCCACGGGCCGGCATACCCCGTCCCCGCCCGGGTTCCGGGGCGTAACCCGAGTTCAACCGGCCCGCGGCGGGGGACTAGTATTAACCTTACCGGCCAATGGTTTCCGGTAATCCGGGGTGAACGCACACGGTACCCGTGTGCCGTCCGCGCCGGGCGAGGTCATCTATCTACCCATAGGGGTTTTTGTGTCTACACCTGATGTAAGCAGCGAAGCCGGCGCGTCCGCCCAGAACGTCACGGGCAGCAGCCGCGTCAAGCGCGGCATGGCGGAGATGCTCAAGGGCGGCGTCATCATGGACGTCGTCAACGTCGAGCAGGCCCGCATTGCCGAAGACGCCGGTGCCGTGGCCGTGATGGCGCTGGAACGCGTTCCCGCTGACATCCGCGCCCAGGGCGGCGTGTCCCGCATGTCCGACCCGGACATGATCGACCAGATCATCGACGCGGTCTCCATCCCCGTCATGGCGAAGGCCCGCATCGGCCACTTCGTCGAGGCCCAGGTCCTGCAGTCCCTCGGCGTCGACTACATCGACGAGTCCGAGGTTCTCACCCCGGCCGACTACGTCAACCACATCGACAAGTGGAACTTCAAGGTTCCTTTCGTCTGCGGCGCCACCAACCTTGGTGAGGCGCTGCGCCGCATCAACGAGGGCGCGGCCATGATCCGCTCCAAGGGCGAGGCCGGCACCGGCGACGTCTCCAACGCCACCGGGCACATGCGCAAGATCCGCTCCGAGATCGCCAAGCTCGCCGCCCTGCCCGAGGACGAGCTGTACGTCGCGGCCAAGGAACTGCAGGCTCCGTATGAACTGGTCAAGGAAGTTGCCGCTGCCGGCAAGCTCCCCGTGGTCCTCTTCACCGCCGGCGGCATCGCCACCCCGGCCGACGCCGCCATGATGATGCAGCTCGGCGCCGACGGCGTCTTCGTCGGCTCCGGCATCTTCAAGTCCGGCAACCCGGCCCAGCGTGCCGCCGCCGTCGTGAAGGCCACCACCTTCTTCGACGACCCGGACGTCATCGCCAAGGCCTCCCGCGGCCTGGGCGAGGCCATGGTCGGCATCAACGTCGACGAGATCCCGCAGCCGCACCGCCTCGCCGAGCGCGGCTGGTAGTTCGCGCTGTTGAGGACGCCGGACGGCGCTGATCCTCTGCGTGCTATTCCCCGCGCCCTGTGGGCAGCCAAGCGGCTGCCCGGGGCGCGGGGCCCTACGCACGCTGCCGGATCACACCGCCCGTCGCCTTGCGCTCCTGAGATAGTACGGCGGCGGCCGGTCACCCTTTGGATGGCCGGCCGCCGTCGTTTGTGGCCAGCTATCCAACCAGCAGCAAAGGCCATTTTCACGCCTCAGAACGGCCCCTGCTGCCAGTCAGTCGGGCCTCAGTCGAGGCCGCGGCGCTTGAGCAGCGGTTCGAGCCGGGCATCCCGGCCGCGGAAGGCCCGGAAGGACTCCAGCGGGTCGCGGCTGTTGCCGCGGGAGAGCAGTTCGGTGCGGAAGAAGTCCCCGTTGGCCCGGGACAGGCCGCCGTTCTCCTTGAACCACTCGACCGTCTCGGCGTCGAGCACCTCGCTCCAGATGTAGGAGTAGTAGCCCGCTGCGTACCAGCCGCCGGCGAAGATGTGCTGGAAGTACCCGGTCCGGTAGCGGGGCGGGATGAGGCTGTGGGCGACGCCGGCGGCGGCGAGGGCCTTCGCCTCGAATTCCAGGACGTCGTCTGGGACCTCGGATTCTTCCAGGACGTGCCAGGCCAGGTCCAGCAGGGCGGCGCCCAGATACTCGGTGGTGCCGAAGCCCTCGCCCCAGAGCGCGGCGGCGTCGAGCTTGTCCACGGTTTCCTGCGGCAGTGGCTCGCCCGTGACGTGGTGCCGGGCGTAGTTGGCCAGCACCTCCGGCCACATGATCCACATTTCGTTGACCTGGGACGGGTACTCGACGAAGTCGCGCGGCACCGAGGTGCCGGAGAACCGCGGGTAGGTCACGGCGGAGAAGAGCCCGTGCAGGGCGTGGCCGAACTCGTGGAAGGTGGTCCGCAGCTCGTCCAGGGTCAGGAGCGTGGGTTCACCGGCCGGCGGCTTGGAGACGTTCAGGTTGTTGATCACCACGGGACGGGTCCCCAGCAGGTCCGACTGCTCCACCAGCGAGTTCATCCAGGCGCCGCCCCGCTTCGATTCGCGGGTGTAGTAGTCGCCCAGGAAAAGGCCCAAGCCCGTGCCGTCGGCGTCCTTGACCTCCCAGACCCGGACGTCGGGGTGGTAGCCGGCCAGGTCGGTCCGCTCGTGGAACGTGATGCCGTAGAGGGCGTTCGCCGCGAAGAAAACCCCGTCCTTCAGGACCCGGTCCAGCTCAAAGTAGGGGCGCAGGGCCTGCTCGTCCACGGAGTAGCGTTCGCGCTTGACCCGGGCGGAGTAGTACGCCCAGTCCCACGCCTCCAGCGGGTGTCCGGCGACCTCGGCGAGGGCCTCGGCCTCGGCGTCGGCGTTCCGCACGGCGGCCGGGGCCAACCGGCCCAGCATCGCCTGCACAGCGGCGAAGTCGGGGGCGGTCTGCTGGTCCACGCTGAGCTCGGCAAAGTTGGCAAAGCCCAGCAGCGTCGCCTTCTCGGCGCGCAGGCGGACCATGTCCTTGACCAGATCCCGCACGTCCAGTGTCCCGCCGCTGCTGCCCCGGCCGATCGATGCCTCGTAGAGCCGGCGGCGGACCTCGCGGTTCTCCAACGCGGCCATGGCCGGCTGGTTGCTCGGCTGGATCAGGGTCAGCAGGAACTTGCCTTCGGCCCCGGCGGTGCGGGCGGCCTCGGCGGCGCTGGCGATGTCGTCGGCCGGCAGCCCGGCCAGGTCCGCGGCGTCGTCCAGCAGAAGCGACGCGGACTTCATGCCCTCCTTGACCCGCTGGCCGAACTCTGTGCCCAGGGTGGAGAGCTCGGCGTTGATGGCCCGGAGCCGGTCCTGGCCGGCGGCGTCGAGCTGGATCCCGGACTGCCGGAAAGCCTTCAGATACTCCTCCACCAGACGGGCGGATTCGGCGTCGAGCCCGTCCGTGGGGATTGCGGCGAACCGTTCGTAGAGGCCGCGGTTGAGGTAGATGGCGTCCTCGTGGGCGGAGAACGCGGGGGAGAGGCGGGTCTCCAGGTCGCGGATCTCGTCCGTGGCGTCGGCGGACACCAGTGTGAAGAAGGACGCGGCCGCACGCTGCAGCAGGGCGCCGGAGCGCTCCATGGCGACGGCGGTGTTCTCAAAGCTGGCGGGCTCGTCCGTGTCGACGATCGCCTGAATCTCCGCGAGGTGTTCGGCCAGGCCGGCCTCGACGGCGTCGGCGAAGTGGCCGGCGTCGATGTCCGCGAAGGGCGGCAGTCCGTACGGCAGGGTGCTGGGGCTCAGGAGGGCGTTAGTCATGAAACGACACTTTCATGTTTGGTGGCGGTTCTCAATGGTCCGCGGCGCGTGTTGGGACGGTCCGGCCCGTACGATGTGGCCATGGGGACTCCACATCTTTCGCGCCCGGCCCGCGTCGCCGCCGCCCTGCTCTCGTTCGTCGTCGCTGCCACGCTGAGCTCCTGCGGGGTGCTGGCCCGACCGGACGGGGACGCCGCCGGGACCGCGAACGCCGGCGCCACAGCATCCGCGCAGTCGCCGGGCGCGCCGTCGTCGTCGTCGCCCAGCCCGACGCCGACCCCCACCCCGACGCCCGGGAAGGGACCCGCCTGCGCCGCCGTCCGCTGCACGTCCGTGCTGGTCACCGGCGACATGCTGGTCCACGCCCAGCTCTGGGACCAGGCCCGCGCCGACGCGCTGGCCGCCGGGGCCAAGGGCCTGGACTTCGGGCCGCTGCTGGAGGGCCAGCGCCGCTACATCGCGAAGGCGGACCTGGCCATCTGCCACCAGGAAACCCCGGTGGCCGGGCCCACCGGCCCCTTCTCCGCCTACCCCTCCTTCAACGTCCCGCCGCAGATCATCACCGCCGCCCAGCAGGTCGGATACCAGGCCTGCACCACGGCCAGCAACCACACCATCGACCGGGGCACCGCCGGCCTGGTCCGCACCCTGGACGCCCTGGACGCGGCCGGCCTGCAGCACACCGGGTCCTACCGCACCGAGGCGGACTCGCAGGGCGTGCTCATCCTGCAGACCGCCGCCGCCAAGATCGCCGTCATCGAGGGCGCCTACGGCCTCAATGGCCAGACCCCCGAGTACGCCTGGCAGGTGGACATGCTGGATCCGGCCGCCATGATCGCCAAGGCGAAGAAGGCCCGCGCCCAAGGTGCCGACATCGTGCTGGGCGTGATGCACGCCGGCGAGGAGTACGCCAGCGTTCCGAACGCCGAACAGCGCGACGCCGCCCACGCGCTGGTGGACAGCGGCCAGTTCACCATGATCTACGGCCACCACACCCACTCGGTGCTGCCCATCGAACAGTACAAGGGCACCTGGATCGTCTACGGGCTCGGCAACGGCATCACGGAACTCTCGCCAACGTACGTCGTGAATAACGAGGGCCTCCTGGTCCGGGCGCAGTTCAACCAGGACGCGGCGGGGAAGTGGACGGCCTCGGACCTGGCCTGGGCGCCGTCGGTGATCGTCCGCGGCCCGTACCGCTGGTGCTCGGTGGCCGCCGACGCCCCGCAGGGCCCATGCGCCGGTCCCGCCGCTGACGCCGCCACCCGCCAGCGCACCAAGACGGTGGTCGAATCAATGGGAGCAGCGACGGCCGGCGCCCACGAACTGCTGATCACCAAGGAGAAGTAGCCATGACCGACGAAGGGGCAGGATTCGCGGCGGCAGGGCAGGGAACCCCGCAGGGACGACGGCGGGAGGTCCGGCAGGGCGCCGCGCGGCTGGCTGTCTTCGAGTATGGCCGGGAGCCAGGGCCGGGCGTGCCGAGCCTGTTTCTGATCCACGGCTATCCCGACGACCACCAGGTGTTCCTGCCCGTGATCGCCGAGCTTGCCGGGACGCATCACATGATCGCCTATGACACCCGCAACGCGGGGAGTCCCGCGTGGACGCTGGGGACGGCGCAGGCTACTCGCTGGCCGCACTGGTGGACGACGCCTTCGCCGTCCTCGCCGCCGTCGACGTCGGAACCGTCCACCTGGTGGGCCACGACTGGGGCTCCATCCAGGGCTGGGCCGTGATCAGGGATCCGCGCGCCGCCGGGGTGATCGGCCGCTACACCAGCATCTCCGGGCCCGACATGGACCACCTCTCCCGCTGGATCAAAGCCAGGATCCGGCGTCCGCGTGAGTGGGGCAAGTTGGGCGGGCAGTTGCTCCGCAGCTGGTATCTGATGGCGTTCCAGCTGCCCGTCCTGCCGGAGGCGGCATGGCGGCTGGTGCTGACCCGCCGCTTCGAGCAGGCCGCGCACCGGCCGCTGGGGGACAACCCCGTCCGGGGCCTCGCCCTCTACCGGAGCAATCTCTTCGGCCGCGGCGCCCGCACGGGCCGGCCGCCGGGGGCAACCCGGCAGGTGCACATCCCGGTGCAGGTGGTGGTGCCCCTGCGCGACGCCTACCTCTCGCCCCACCTGGCCGAAGACCTGGACGGTTGGATCGATGACCTCACGGTCGTTCGGGCCGACGGCGGCCACTGGTGGCCCGCCAGCCGCCCGGCCGAGTTCGCGCGCCTGCTCCGCGACGGGGAAGCGTGATCTCTGCCCCGCCGACGGTGCACCTGCTGTGCGGCCTCAACGGTTCCGGTAAGACAACCCTGGCCCGCGAGCTTGAAGTATCCCTGCCGGCCGTCCGTTTCAGCCTGGACGAATGGATGCTGCTCCTCTATCCGGGCCTGCACTATGCCACGGAGGACTATGGCAGCCGGGCGGAGACGTGCAAGGGCCTGATCTGGGACACGGCCCTGCAGGTGTTGCGGGCGGGGGCCGATGTGGTCCTCGACTGGAACCAGTGGAGCCGGGCGCGGCGGGCAACCTGGCATCAGAACGCCCGCGCGGCCGGTTTCGCTGTCCTTCTGCACCATGTCACAACGCCCTTGAACACCGCCATCGAGCAAACCCGGCATCGGACGCTGGCCGCAGAACCGGGCTCGCATGCCTTGACGGAAGACGGCGTCCGGCACCTCGCAGGACTCTTCGAGGAGCCCTCGGAAACCGAGGGGCTGCGGATTCACAGGGTCCCGGCCCGGTAAGGGCCGGCCTAGCCCTCCGACAGCTCCAGTGTCATGAACACGCTGTTAGGGTCGGCGCTGTAGTGGGCGAACGGTGGACAGACCGTGAAACCGTGGCGCAGGTAGAGCCTGCGTGCCGCCGCGAAGTAGTCCTGGGAACCGGTTTCCAGGCTGACCCGGCCGAAGCCCCGCTCCCGGGCCTCGGCGAGGAGCCGCCCCAGCAGGCCGCCGGCGACGCCGCGTCCGCGGGCGTCCCGGGCGGTCCGCATCGACTTGATTTCCGCCCCGCCCGCGCCGAGGTCCTTGATGGCGCCGCAGCCAAGCAGGGTGCCGTCTTCGCGGGCGGTCCAGAAGCTGATTGCGGGTCCGGCGAGGGCGCCGACGTCGAGCGCGTGGACGCTCTCGGCCGGCGAGGTCGCGAACATGTCCGCCAGGTGTTCCTCGAGCAGGGTCCGTACGTCCGCGCGGTCCGGCGCGTCCGGGGCGTAGCTGATCATGGCCGGTTCCGGGGCGGTCCCTAGCGCGGCCGGCGGGCGGCGTGCTCGCGGGCCAGGACGGCGTACCGGTCGTCCGGGGTGCCCGGCGTGAAGCTGCCGTACTTGCGTTCCACCGCGGTCTTGATCAGGAAGTCGGCCAGCGCCGGGTTCTTCGGCAGCAGCGAGCCGTGGAGGTAGCTCGCCACGATGTTCCGGTACCGGGCGCCCTCGTGGCCGTCGCCGCTGTTGTTGCCGGTGCCCTTGGCGGTGGTGCCCAGGGGTTCGACGCCGGGACCCAGGGTGGTCTGGCCGCTGTGGTTCTCGTAGCCCAGCACGGTCCCGAACTCGGGGGAGGAGACGCTGACGTTGCCGATCAGCCGCTCATCCGTGCCGTTGGTCTCGACGTCCAGGATGCCGATCCCGGGGATGACCGAGCCGGTCCGGGTCCGGAAGAACTTGCCGAACAACTGGTAGAGCCCGCAGATGACCAGCATCGGGGTGCCGGCTTCGGCGAGTTCGCGCAGCACCGTTTCCCGGGACAGCAGGTCGTCCTGGATCACCAGCTGGCCGCTGTCCTGGCCGCCCCCGCCGACGATCAGGTCCACGTTCGCGGGGAAGTCGTCGCCCACGTTGTATTCGAGCAGTTCGGGGGTGTAGCCGTGCCAGCGCAGCCGCTGCGCCAGGACCAGGGCGTTGCCCCAGTCGCCGTAGATGTTCATGTCGCGCGGGTAGAGCTGCAGCACCCGGATGGTGCCCTTGCTGGGCGCGGCGGGTTCCTCCGGGGAAGCTCGTGGCCGTGGGAGAGTTCGTGCTGCGGACCGGTTTCCGGGGTCACGAGACCACCTCCACTGTGGTGATTTTGGAGAGCTCGCGGCGGATGGCCAGCATGGCTGTGTAGGTGCAGAAGATCCGCTTCGGCCGGTCCTTGGCGCCGCGGATGAACGCGGCCAGGGCCGGAGCGATCTCAGTGTCGACCGCACCGATGGCGACGTCGTCGTACTGCAGGCGCAGGGCCATGTCGTAGGCGCGGGAGCCGGTCAGCTGGTCCACGCCGCCCTCGCGGAGGGTGTCGAACTCGACGTCCCAGAGCCAGGACATGTCGCGGCCGTCCGCGTAGTTGTCGTTGATCGCGATCATCGTTGCGTAGCCCGCGGCCGGGAAGGACTTGAGCCCCAGCCGGAAGCCGCTCGGGTTCTTGACGAGCACCAGGTCCAGCGGCAGGCCGTCCACCACCAGGCTCTCGCCGCGGCCGAACGCCGGCGCGACGTTGCCCAGGGCCTTGAGCAGGCCGGCGTGGTCCGTGGCGGTGCCGCGGACGGCGGCGATGGCACGGGCCAGGGTCAGGGCCGCGGCGGCGTTGAAGATGTTGTAGACGCCGCGCAGTTTCATCGGCGTCGAGACGGTGGCGCCGTCGTAGTCGAAGTCGGCGTCGGCCGGGCCCACGCGGCGGAGGACGACGTCGGCGGCCGGCTTCGCGGGAGCGTCCGGGACCGGGCTGCCCGGGGCGGAGCGCATGTCGTCGTCGTTGGGGAAGGTGCTCAGCAGCGAGTCGTCCAGCCCGAAGTAGCGGACCTCCGGCCCGCCCGCGGCCGGGGCGGCGAGGCTGACGGCGATCCGGGCCACCCGCGGATCCTCGCGGTTCAACACGACGGTCCCGGTGGTCTTCGAGGCGATGTGCTGCAACAGGTCCGCGGTCTTGTCGATTTCGCCGAACCGGTCCAGCTGGTCTCGGAGGACGTTGAGCAGCAAACAGTAGCGCGGCGGGACCTTGTTGACGAAGTGCACCGCGTGGGCTTCGTCGAGTTCCAGCACCGCAATGTCGGCGTCGAGCCGGCCGCGCCAGTCCACCTCGCCGAGAAGTGCGGCGGCGACGCCGCGGGTGAAGTTGCTGCCGGTGCGGTTGGTGAAGACCTTCAGGCCCTGGCTCTCGAGCAGCTCCACGACCATCTTGGTGGTGGTGGTCTTGCCGTTCGTTCCGCTGACGACGGCGACGCCGAGCGGCAGCGTGGCCAGCGTCCTCTGCATGAAGCCGGAGTCGATTTTCTCGACCACCAGGCCGGGAAGGGCGGAGCCTCCACCCCTGAGCCGGGAGACCCGGCGGACGAGCTTGCCGAGCGGGACGCTGAAGTAGAGCATGCCTTGTAATATATCCCAGCCGCGGCATAGAACCCGGCCCGGCGGCCCCGCCCGGTGCGGCCCGCGGCGGACGGCCGCACTATGCTGGCAGGATGACCTCCCCACTCTTCCCGCCCGGCTCCAGCGTGGGCTTGGGCCTGCGCATCGGCGTCCTGGCGCTCCAGGGCGACTTCCGCGAGCACCTGCGCGCGGTGGAAGCCGCCGGAGCCACCGGCGTCGGCGTCCGCCGGCCCGCCGAACTCGACGGCCTGGACGGACTCATCATTCCCGGCGGTGAATCGACCACCATCGACAAGCTCTCCCGTGCCTTCGAACTCCGCGAGCCCCTTGTCGGCCGGATCCGCGACGGCCTGCCGGTCTACGGCTCCTGCGCCGGCATGATCCTGCTGGCGGACGACCTCACCGACCCGGCTACCGATCTCGCCGGGAATCCGCAGCAGACCTTCGGCGGCCTGGACATGACCGTCCGGCGGAACGCTTTCGGCCGGCAGCGGGAATCCTTTGAAACGGACCTGGAGTTCAAGGGACTGGAGTTCAGCGCCCGGGACACCGGCGTCGCCCCCGTGCACGCCGTGTTCATCCGCGGCCCATGGGTGGAACGCGTGGGACCCGGCGTGGAGGTCCTCGCCCGGGTGGAACCCGCCGGCGCCGGAGCCTCCGGCGTGCTGGACGGGGCCGCTAGAATTGTTGCAGTGCGTTCCGGCAAGCTGCTGGCCACCTCCTTCCACCCGGAAGTGACAGGGGAAAAGCGCGTGCATGAACTGTTTATTCGAATGATCAGAGGAGAAGCGTAAAGCATGTCAGGCCACTCCAAATGGGCGACGACCAAGCACAAAAAGGCCATCATCGATAGCCGACGGGCCAAGTCGTTCGCCAAGCTGATCAAGAACATCGAAGTCGCCGCCCGGATGGGCGGACCGGACCTCGCCGGCAACCCCGGCCTGGAACTGGCCGTCACCAAGGCCAAGAAGACCTCGGTCCCCAACGACAACATCGACCGCGCCATCAAGCGCGGCGCCGGCCTTACCGGCGAGGTCGTGGACTACACCGAGATCATGTACGAATGCCGCGGCCCGCAGGGTTCCGCCCTGCTGATCGAGTGCCTCACTGACAACAAGAACCGTGCCGCCTCCGAGGTCCGCCTGGCCATCTCCCGCAACGGCGGAACCATCGCCGACCCCGGCTCCGTCAGCTACCTCTTCACCCGCAAGGGCGTCGTGTCCCTGCCCAAGAACGGCCTCACCGAGGACGACGTGCTGATGGCCGTCCTCGACGCCGGCGCCGAAGAGGTCAAGGACAACGGCGAGAGCTTCGAGATCCACTCCGAGCCGACCGACCTGCAGGCCATCCGCGATGCGCTCAAGGAAGCCGGGATCGAATACGACACCGACGAGGCCGAGTTCGTGCCCTCCATGCAGGTCCCGCTGGACCTCGAGGCGGCCAAGAAGTTCATGAAGCTCGTCGACGCCCTCGAGGACCTCGACGACGTCCAGAACGTCTACAGCAACGCCGACCTCAGCGACGAAGTACAGGCCGCCCTGGAAGCCGAGTGACCCTTCGCGTCCTCGGCGTCGACCCCGGCCTCACCCGCTGCGGGATCGGCGTCGTGGACGTCGAACGGAACCGGCGCGCCACCATGGTGGACTTCGGCGTCGTCGGCACCTCACCGGAGGAAAGCCTGGACCAGCGGCTGCTGGTGATCGCCACCGCCATCGACGAGTGGCTGGACAAGTACCAGCCGCAGGTTTTGGCCGTTGAGCGGGTCTTCTCCCAGCTCAACGTCAGCACCGTGATGGGCGTCGCCCAGGCCTCCGGCGTCGTCATCGCCGCCGCGGCCCGGCGCGGCATCCCGGTGGCCCTGCACACCCCCTCGGAGGTCAAGGCGGCCGTGACCGGCAGCGGAACCTCCAACAAGGACGCCGTAACCAAGCTGGTCACCAAGATCCTGCGCCTGGACGCCCCGCCGCGACCGGCCGACGCCGCCGACGCCCTGGCCCTGGCCATCACGCACGCGTGGCGCTCCGGCGGGGGAGTCGCCGCGGCCGGTGCGGCCAGCGCGCGGATACCGACGGCGGCCGCCGCGTCCCGCTCGGCGCTCACCCCGGCGCAGCGTGCCTGGGCCGACGCGGAGCTCAAAGCGCGCCGTGCCGCCAAGTAACGGGCCAAACCTCCGCCCGCTTGGTACGGTATTCGTAGATATGTTCGGATAACTCAGGAGCCAGGCCTTGATCAGTTTTCTCCGCGGAACCGTTGCGCACGTCGGCCTCTCCTCGGCGGTGATCGACCTCAACGGTGCCGGCATGAGCGTCTACGCCACACCGCAGACCCTCAGCAAGCTCCACGTCGGCGAGGAGGGCAAGGTCTTCACCTCCCTCATCGTCCGCGAAGACTCGCTTACCCTCTTCGGCTTCGCCAGCGACGACGAGCGCGAGGTCTTCGACATCCTGCTCAGCGTCAGCGGCGTCGGGCCCCGGCTGGCGCTGGCCGTCCTCGCCGTCCACGACCCCGAGGCCATCCGCGTCGCTGCGCACTCCGGCGACGGCAAGGCGTTCACCAAGGTGCCCGGCATCGGCCCCAAGGTCGCCGGCCGCATCGTCCTCGAACTCGCCGGCAAGCTCGTCCCGCACGGCACCGCAGACGCCGCCGCCCCGGTACGCTCGGTCGAGGCCGTGTGGAAGCCGCAGGTTGTGGCGGCCATGACCAGCCTCGGCTGGTCCGAGAAGGACGCCACCAGCAGCATCGACAAATCCATGGCCGACTCCCCGGAACTGGCCGAGCGCGGCAACGTCGCCGAGATCCTCCGCGCAACGCTGCGCTGGCTGGGCCAGGACGGCGCCCGCGCCGGGAACCGGGTAGGCACCCGTGGCTGAGCCGTCCCTCGTCGCCGGGGAGAGGAACCCGAAGAACGCGCCATCGAGGCGGCGCTCCGGCCCAAGAACCTCCACGACTTCGTCGGCCAGCACCGGGTCCGCAAACAGCTCTCCCTGGTCCTCGAGGCCTCCCGCATTCGCGGCCGCAGCGCCGACCATGTGCTCCTCTCCGGCCCTCCCGGCCTGGGCAAGACAACCCTCTCCATGATCATCGCCGCGGAAATGAACGCCCCGCTGCGGATCAGCAGCGGCCCAGCCATCCAGCACGCCGGCGACCTGGCCGCCATCCTGTCCTCGCTCTCCGAGGGCGAGGTGCTGTTCCTGGACGAGATCCACCGCATGTCCCGTCCCGCCGAGGAAATGCTGTACATGGCCATGGAGGACTTCCGCGTCGACATCGTCGTCGGCAAGGGGGCCGGCGCCACCGCCATCCCGCTGGAACTGCCGCCGTTCACCCTGGTCGGAGCCACCACCCGAGCCGGCCTGCTGCCCGGTCCGCTGCGCGACCGCTTCGGCTTCACCGGCCACCTCGAGTTCTACGCCGTCGAGGAACTGGAACTGGTGCTCCGCCGCTCCGCCGGCCTGCTGGACCTGAAGGTCAACTCGGCCGGGTTCAGCGAGATCGCCGGACGCTCCCGCGGTACACCCCGCATCGCCAACCGGCTGCTGCGCCGGGTGCGCGACTGGGCGCTGGTGCACGGCGTGGAGCAAATCGACGCCCGCAGCGCCTCCGCCGCCCTGGACATGTACGAGGTGGACAAGCGCGGCCTGGACCGGCTGGACCGCGCCGTCCTGGAGGCGCTGATCACCAAGTTCGGCGGCGGCCCCGTGGGCCTGTCCACGCTGGCAATCGCCGTCGGCGAGGAAACCGAGACCGTCGAAACCGTCGCCGAGCCCTACCTGGTCCGGGAGGGCCTGCTGGGCCGCACCCCGCGCGGACGGATCGCCCTCGCCCCCGCCTGGACCCACCTGGGTTTCGCGGTTCCCGCCGGGGTCTTCGGCCAGGAACCGCTGGACCTCTTCGAGGAAGACGGCGCCGGCGGGGAACCGGCCGCAACCCATCCGTAACCGGCAATAGCACTCGCCCTGGGCGTTTTCCCTTTAGACTGGTATGACGCTCGGCACGTTCGGGCCTTCGTTTCCGCAGGGCGGCTCCCGCCAGCCGCCGCTGGCCGGCATGGGTTTGCTGCCGGGCCGTGCGCCGCGTGGCCAGGGACGAAGCTGACGGTGCTGTGAAACCAGCTTGCAAGTACAGAACGGAACTTTCCCCTTGGATCCAATGACAATTCTCCTGTTCGTCATGCTTGGCGTGTTCGTCTTCATGATGTTCCGCCGCAACAAGAAGACGCAGCAGCAGCAGGCACAGCTCCAGTCGAAGTTCGGACCCGGCGTTGACGTGATGACCAGCTTCGGCCTGTTCGGCCGCATCGTCTCCATCGATGACGCCGAGAACAAGGTTGTCCTGGAACTGTCCCCGGGCAACACCGCCACGGTCCACCGCCAGGCCGTGACCAAGATCGTCGAGCCGGTCGCCGCCGCCGAGGAGTCCACCGTGGTTCCCGACGACGCCTCCTCGCTCACCCTCGGCAAGGCCGACACCCACGACGCCGGCGTCACCGGTGCAGCCCCTGCCGCGGAGGCCCCGCGCGCCGAAACGCCGGAGGAAACCCTGCGCCGCCTGAACGATGAGAACAGGAAAGACAGCTAGTCTGCCTCCTGAGCTACCCGCGGAATTACGGTGCGCGGGCATCCGCCGGTGCGGGCCTGAGAGGTCTGCGCCGGCGGTTCTTCCGTAAACAATAGAAAGATCGACAATGGCACGAACTGGCCCTAAAAACTCAGCCCGCAGGGTGCTGGTCTGGCTTGGCGTTATCCTCGTCGCCCTGACCGCAGTCCTGGCCGGCGGCACCATGGCCGGACAGGCCAGCTGGGCACCCAAGCTCGCCCTGGACCTCGAAGGCGGCACCCAGATGATCCTGGCGCCCAAGGTCGAGGGCAACACGGGCATCAACGAAGACCAGCTCAACCAGGCCGTGGCGATCATCCGCCAGCGCGTGGACGGCTCCGGTGTCGCCGAGGCCGAAATCTCCACCCAGTCCGGACGCAACGTCGTCGTCAGCCTCCCGGGTACCCCTCCAAGGAAACCCGGGCCCTGATCCAGGCCTCCGCGGACATGAACTTCCGCCCGGTCATCCAGGCCGGCGCGGGCGCGGCAGTGCCCGAAGCCCAGCGCACCCCCGACGACAAGCTGCCCAAGCCCACCGCCGCTCCCGCGAACAGCAGTGACGAGAACTGGGTCACCGCCGACGTCTACAAGAAGTTCGAGGCGCTCGACTGCGACAACCCGTCCCAGGACAAGCAGGAACGCTCCGACCCGGCCAAGCCGCTGGTCACCTGCGAGCCCGCCGCGGACGGCAAGCCCGCGGTGAAGTACATCCTCGGCCCGGTGGAGGTGAAGGGCTCGGACATCAAGACCTCGTCCTTCCAGCTCCAACGCGGCGCCCAGGGCGCCGTCACCAACGAGTGGGCCGTCGACATCCAGTTCAACGACCAGGGCACCGCCAAGTTCAAGACCGTCACCGAGCGGCTGAACCAGTTCTACGTCGCCGCCGGCGGCGCCACCGGCTCGGACCCGAAGTCCCAGTTCGCGATCGTCCTGGACGACCAGGTCATCTCCGCCCCGCGGTCGCAGGCCGTCATCACTGACGGACGCCCGCAGATCACCGGCGGCTTTACCGAACAGTCCGCCAAGGCCCTCTCCGACCAGCTGCGCTTCGGCGCCTTGCCGATCAGCTTCGACATCCAGAGCGAGCAGCAGATCTCCGCCACCCTCGGCGGGGAACAGCTCCGCATGGGCATGCTCGCCGGCCTCATCGGCCTGCTCCTCGTGGTCGTGTACTCGCTGTTCCAGTACCGGGCCCTCGGCTTCGTCACCGTCGCCTCGCTCGTCGTCGCCGGTGCCCTTACGTACCTCGCCATCGCGATCCTGGGCTGGACGGAGAACTACCGCCTGTCCCTGGCCGGCGTCGCCGGCATCATCGTGGCCATCGGCCAGACCGCCGACTCCTTCATCGTCTACTTCGAACGCATCCGCGACGAACTGCGTGAGGGCCGCGGCCTGGTCTCGGCCGTGGAGAACGGCTGGAAGCGCGCCAAGCGGACCGTGCTGGCCTCCAAGGCCGTGAACCTGCTGGCCGCCCTGGTGCTGTACTTCGTCGCCGTCGGCAACGTCCGCGGCTTCGCCTTCACGCTGGGCCTGACCGCGATTGCCGACCTGATCGTCGTCTTCATGTTCACCCACCCGACGCTGCAGCTCCTGGCCCGGACCAAGTTCTTCGGCGAGGGCCACACCTTCTCTGGCCTGGACCCCAAGCGCCTCGGCGCGGTGCCGCTGTACCGCGGCGCGGGCCGGATCCGGACCCCCGAGGACAAGCCGGTCGCCGTCGTACGCGCCAAGAACACCAAGGCCGCGGCCGAAGCCGAACGGCGCATGACGATCGCAGAACGGCGTCTCGCGGAACGGCAGGGGCAGGCGGACCAAAGCCAGCTCGCCGGCTCCGGCAAGAACTCGTCCAAGGAGGGAAAGTAAATGGCCAGCTTCGCTACATTCGGTAACGAGCTCTACACCGGCAAGCGCTCCTACGACTTCGTCGGGTCCAAGAAGATCTGGTTCCTGATCGCCGCGGCCGCCGTTGCGCTCTCGATCCTCCTCCCGGTGGTCAAGGGCGGCTTCAACCTCGGCATCGAGTTCCGCGGTGGCTCCGAGTTCACCGTCTCCAACGTCAAGGACCGCGACCCGGGCCTCGGCGAGAAGGCGGTGCAGGATGTCGTCTCCGGCAGCCTGCCGCGCGTGGCCAACGTCGCCGGCAACACCATGCGGATCCAGACCGACAAGCTCACCGACGACGAGACGCTGAAGATCAAGGACGGCCTGACCAAGGCCTACGGCGTGACCGACAACGAGGTGACCTCCACCTTCGTCGGCCCCACCTGGGGTGCTGACGTGACCCAGCAGGCCCTGCTCGGCCTGGCCGTCTTCGTCGGCCTCGCCGCGGTGCTGATGGCGCTGTACTTCCGGACCTGGAAGATGTCCCTCTCCGCCCTGGCCGGCATGGCGGCGACGATGTTCATCACCGCCGGCGTGTACTCGCTCAGCGACTTCGAGGTCACCCCGTCCGCGATCATCGGCTTCCTCACCGTCCTCAGCTACTCGCTGTACGACACCGTGGTGGTATTCGACAAGATCCGCGAGAACACCGCGGACCTGCAGGCCTCCACCCGGCGGACCTTCGCCGAAGAGGTCAACCTGGCCGTCAACCAGACCCTGGTCCGCTCCATCAACACCATGATGGTGGCGATCCTGCCGGTCGGCGCGATTCTGTTCATTGGGGCCGGGCTCCTCGGCGCCGGCACCCTGCGCGACCTGTCGCTCGCCCTCTTCGTGGGCATCCTGATCGGCACCGCAGCGACCATCTTTGTCGCCGCCCCGCTCTATGCGTGGCTGCGTCAGGGGGAGCCGGACCTGGTCAAGCAGGCCAAGCGGGTGCAGCAGCGCCGGGCGGACAACGCCGCCAAGACCGCCGCCGCGACGGCCTGACAGGCCACCACAGCAGCACCGCCCGACGGGCCGGAGAACGTCCAGGACGCTCTCCGGCCCGTCGGCCGTTCGCGCCGGTTATCGAACTGTCTCCCCGCGGGAATACACTTGAATAATTAACGGGTTGGAAGAGGTTGTTTTCTTGGAAGAACGTTCGACGTCGGCGCCTGCAGTACCGGCGGAAGAGGCCCACGGCCAGGGATCACAGACCGGCGTGGCCGCTCCCGGACGCCCCGACGCGGCCGTGCCCGTCGACAACACCGGAACCCGGCCCACCTTCCCCGGCCGGCGCGAACGCACCCGCTCCCGCCTGGCCCGCCTCACCGGCCGCGGCACCCCCGCCTACTCTCCGATCCTGGAACCGTTGCTGCGCACCGTCCGCGCCAACAACCCCAAGGACGACTTCGAACTGATCCAGCGGGCCTTCGTGGTGGCCGAACGCTGCCACCGCGGCCAGAAGCGCAAGAGTGGGGACCCGTACATCACCCACCCCGTGGCGGTGGCGACCATCCTGGCCGAGCTCGGCATGAACGGCACCACCCTCGCCGCCGCACTGCTGCACGACACGGTGGAGGACACCTCCTACACCCTCGATGACCTCAAGGGCGAGTTCGGTCCCGAGGTGGCCATGCTGGTGGACGGCGTCACCAAGCTGGACAAGGTCAGCTTCGGCGAGGCCGCACAGTCCGAGACCGTCCGGAAGATGGTCGTGGCCATGGCCAAGGACATCCGTGTCCTCATGATCAAGCTCGCGGACCGGCTGCACAACGCCCGCACCTGGCGTTTCGTCTCCGCGGAGTCCTCGGCCAAGAAGGCCCGCGAGACCCTGGAAATCTTCGCGCCGTTGGCCCACCGCCTCGGCATGAACACCATCAAGTGGGAACTCGAGGACCTCTCCTTCGCCGCGCTCTATCCCAAGGTGTACGAGGAGATCGTGCGCATGGTGGGGGAGCGCACCCCCGAACGCGAGAAGAACCTGGCGGTCATCCGCAACCAGATCACCGAGGACCTGCGAGCGGCCAAGATCAAGGCCACCATCACCGGCCGGCCCAAGCACTACTACTCGATCTACCAGAAGATGATCGTCCGCGATAAGGACTTCGACGACATCAACGACCTCATGGGCGTCCGCGTCCTGGTCGACTCGGTCCGCGACTGCTACGCCGCCCTCGGCGCGATGCACTCCCGCTGGAACCCGCTGCCCGGCCGGTTCAAGGACTACATCGCGATGCCGAAGTTCAACATGTACCAGTCGCTGCACACCACGGTGATCGGCCCCGGCGGCAAGCCGGTGGAAATCCAGATCCGCACGCACGAGATGCACCGCCGGGCCGAGTATGGTGTCGCCGCACACTGGAAGTACAAGGATCAGCCCAACCGCACGGCGGCCGGCCCCGGAAGCCCGCGCGACGGCGACATGGGCTGGCTGCGCTCCCTCGTGGACTGGCAGCAGGAAACCTCTGACCCGGGCGAGTTCCTGGACTCCCTGCGCTTCGAGATCAACGCCCGCGAGGTCTTCGTCTTCACCCCCAAGGGTGAGGTCATGGCCCTGCCCGCCGGATCCACCCCGGTGGACTTCGCCTACGCCGTGCACACCGAGGTGGGCCACCGGACGATCGGCGCCCGCGTCAACGGCAAGCTCGTCCCGCTCAACAGCGAACTCAACCACGGCGACTGGGTGGAGATCTTCACCTCCAAGGCCGAAGGCGCCGGCCCCAGCCAGGACTGGCAGCACTTCGTCAAGAGCGCCCGGGCCCGGAACAAGATCCGCCAGTGGTTCAGTAAGGAACGCCGCGAAGAGGCAATCGATCGCGGCAAGGACCTGCTCACCAAGGCGATGCGCAAGCAGAACCTGCCGCTGCAGCGCCTGATGACCCACGACGCCCTCGCCGCGATCGCCGAGGACTTCAAGTACACGGACATCTCCGGCCTCTACGCCGGCGTGGGCGACGGACACACCTCCGCCCAGTCGGTGATGGAACGCCTCGTCGAGAGCCTGGGCGGCAACGACACGCCCGAGGACGACCTCACCGAGGTCTCCATTCCGGCCCAGGTTTCCAAGACGCGGTACTCCGATTCCGGCGTCGTGGTCCGCGGCGTGGACGACGTCTGGGTAAAGCTGGCCCGCTGCTGCACCCCGGTGCCGCCGGACCCGATCCTGGGCTTCGTCACGCGCGGCTCCGGTGTCTCTGTCCACCGCACGGACTGCACCAACGTCTCCGGGCTGATGGACCAGCCGGACCGGATCGTCGAGGTCGAGTGGGCACCCACCCAGTCGAGCGTGTTCCTCGTGGAGATCCAGGTCGAGGCGCTGGACCGCAAGTCGCTGCTCTCCGACGTCACCCGGGTGCTCTCGGAGAACCACGTGAACATCCTCGCCGCCAGCGTCCACACATCCACCGACCGGGTGGCGATCTCCAAGTTCGCCTTCGAGATGGGCGATCCGAAGTACCTGAGCCACGTGCTCAGCGCCGTCCGCCGGATCGACGGGGTCTTCGACGTCTACCGCACCACCGGCAACCGCCGCCGCAGCTAGCCCCGGAAGCTAGCCCTCACCGGCTACCCACTGCCCTCCCGCACCCGTTCCAACACCGCGAGGGCCGAGTTCTTGTACGGCAGCCGCGGCACGGCCTCGACCGCCCGGACCAGCAGGTTCAGGCGTACGGGGAGGTCCGGCGCGGCCAGCAGCGCGGTGAGCGCGGGAACGGCGTGTTCGGGCCTGACGTGCAGGGCGATGTCGACGGCGGTGCGCAGCGGGCTGGAGACCATCAGCCCGCCCAGGCTCACCACATCCATGGTCCCGAGCCGAGTCTCGTGGAAGCTGCAGCCCCGGGCACCGCGGAGGCTGGAGATGCGCCGGTTGGCGTCCACCAGGAGCGCCAGCCGGTCCGGCTCCCCGGCGCAGCCATAGATCCAGGCCGCCGTCATCCGGCCGGCCACCACCCGCTGCCGGATAGCGGCCGGGATCAGCGCCGCCGCCGCCCGCGCGCGGAGCTGCGGGGTGGCCGTGGCCCCGGGCGGCAGGAAGCCGCGCTGGGAGATCCGCGCCAGCACGCCGTCGGCCGCCATGGCCTGCAGCTCCGCCCACGAGAAGAGCGGCCCCGGCGAGTACAGCACGGGCGGGTCGAGCCCCGAGGGGACGGAGGGGACCGGCGGAAGGGTCATTGAGCCATCGTGCCGCGGACCCCGGGCATGGAACAGGCCCCGGTCCCGTCATGTGGATAACGGGGCCGAGGCCCGGGCAACACCTGTTCGGGCCGCTCGGCCCGGGGGGTATTAGGAGAGTTCGCTCGCGGAGCGCTCCAGCTGTTCCAGCCACGCCTGGCGGGCCTCGAGGGCCTCCCGGGCGTCCTTGATCTTCCGCTCGTCCCCGGCCTTCTCGGCCTTGGCGAGGTCCTCCTTCAGACCGGCGATGGCCGATTCCAGCTGCGAGAGCGCGCTGTTGGTGCGGGCCTTGGTCTCCGGGTTGGAGCGCTTCCAGTTCTCGTCTTCGGCGTGCCGGACGGCGTCCTCGACCTTGCGGAGACCGGCCTCGATGCGGCCCATGTCGGCGCGGGGAACCTTGCCGGCTTCCTCCCAGCGGTCACGGATCGACTGCAGTGCCTTCTTGGCGGCGGCGAGGTCCGTGATCGGCAGCAGCTCGTTGGCCTCGGCCAGGAGCGCCTCCTTCACCACGAGATTCGCACCGTATTCCTGGTCGATTTCCTCGTTGGCGGCCTGCCGGTTCGTGAAGAACACGTCCTGGGCGGCGCGGAAGCGTGCCCAGAGGGCGTCGTCGTCTTTGCGGCTGGCGCGCGGGGCGGCCTTCCACTGGTCCATCAGGCGGCGGTACTCGCCGGCGGCGTAGCCCCAGTCGGTCGAGGAGGAGAGCGTCTCGGCCTCGACGATCAGCTTCTCTTTCGCTGCCTTGGCGGCGGAGTTGTTGCTGTCCAGCTGGGAGAAGTAGGCGCGGCGGTGCCGGTCGAAGACGGTGCGCGCGGCACGGAACCGCTTCCACAGGGCGTCCTCGTTGCTGCGGCCGAGCCGGACGCCGCTCTTCTGGGCGGTCTTCCAGTTCTCGAACAGCTCGTTCATCCGGGCGCTGGAAGTCTTCCACTGCACCTGGGACGGATCCTGCGCGGAGATCTGCTCGGCCTCGGCGACGATCGCCTCGCGGGCGGCGAGCTCGGCGGCGCGGACGGCGTCGTGCTCGGCCTTCTCGGATTTCTCCAGCTCGGTGATCTGGCCGGAGAGTGTGTCCAGGCGGCCCTCGGCGGCGCGCAGGTCGCCCACCATGTTCCGCTCGGCCAGCTGCTCGCGCAGGTGGGTCACGGTCTTCTGCATGTCCGCGGCGGGAGCCTTGGATGCGACGCGCTGTTCCAGCAGGACGATCTGGGCCACGACGTCGTCGTACTTGCGGGCGAAGTACGCCAGCGCCTCGTCGTCGCTCACACCGGGGTACTGGCCCACGGGGTGCTCGGCGCCGTCGATGGTGAGGAAGACGTGGCCGTCACCCTCCACCCGGCCCCAGCGGGCGGCCTCGGCGGCCGAGGTGCTCGGGGCGGCTGCGGCGACGGCGGGAGCAGCCGGCGACGGCGCTGCCTTGGGCCGTGCCGCGAAGGCGGCGGGGGAGGGAGCAGGGCGCGCGGCCGGCCGGGGGCGTCCGCCGGAGTCGGAGCCGAGGGGGCTTCCGCCGCGGGGGCCTGTTCCGTCACCGGCGCGCCGGATTCGGTCTCGCTGGCAGCTGCTGCCACTGTTTCGTCGGATTTCTGACTGTCTGTCACCGCTAGAAGTCTTTCGCTTGGAGGGAAATACCGGGACCGATGCTCCGGGAGCACGGCTGGTTACTTCAGAGAGAACGAGTCTATCGTGACTGGTTCCACCGGCGCGCCGTCCGTGGCGCTGGTGCCGGGCTTGATGCCGGCCGCAGCGATCCCGGAGACCACATCCAGGCCCGAGGTCACCTTGCCCACCACGGTGTAGCCGCCGGCCGAGTCGGCCGGAATCACGGTGTCCTTGTAGACGATGAAGAACTGTGTCCCGTTGCCGTAGGCGTTGTTACCGGTGCGGGCCACCGCGATGGTTCCGGCCGGGTACTTGTTGTCTGTGGGCGTGTTCTCCAGGGGGCCCCACGTGTAGGCGGGATCGCTGGCGCCGTCGCCGGTCTTGGACCCGCACTGGAGCACGCCGAAGGAGTCGGCCGTGGTCAGGCGGTGGCAGCTGACGCCGGCGTAGAAGTTCTGGTCCGCCAGGGACTTGAACACGGCGGCGGCCTGCGGGGCCTTGGTCCCGTCCAGTTCCACGCCCAGGGTGCCGCGGTTCAGCTTGAGGTCGCCGGTGAAGGTCTTCCCCGCAGCGGTCTGCGGCTTGGGGATGTTTTCGCCGTTGCTGGCGGCCGGGGTCGGCGTCGCCGACGGGGTGCTCAGGCCGGCCTCGGCGGCCTTGAACTCGTCCTCGGTGGGGTTGCTGGCGAAGACGGTCAGCTGCAGGACCAGGGCCAGCACCAGCGCGGCGCCACCGGCGGCGCCGGCGATGATGTTGTCACGCTTCCGGCGCTTGTCCTGGTGCCGGCGCAGCTCGCGCTTGGCCTCCATCTGATGGACGCGCCGCTTTGCCTCGCGGGCACTGCGTGAACTCGCCGCCAAAAGTCCTCCTGGGGTCGGGCCGCAAGTACGGATACGTGCGGGAAAAAGCATAAACTGACTGCCGCACACAGTTTATGCACGACTGGTCGGTCCGCGGGCGACGCCGCGGCAGCCGGATCCGCCGTCGTCACCAGAGGAGAAAATTCCACCATGGCACGCACCGCCTCCCTGTCCGGATTCCCCGAGTGGCTTCCCGAGGAGCGGTTGGTGGAACTCCATGTCCTGGACACGCTCCGGAAGACCTTCGAGCTGCACGGCTTCTCCTCGATCGAAACGCGCGCCGTGGAAACCGTGGGACAGCTCCTGCGCAAGGGCGAGATCGACAAGGAGGTCTACGGCCTCAGCCGCCTGCAGGACGACGACGCCGACCCGGCCTCCGCGGCGACCGCCAAGACGGATCCCAACGCCCTGGCCCTGCACTTCGACCTGACTGTCCCCTTCGCCCGCTACGTGGTGGAGAACGCCGGCTACCTCGCCTTCCCATTCCGCCGCTACCAGATCCAGAAGGTCTGGCGGGGCGAGCGCCCGCAGGAGGGCCGCGCCCGCGAGTTCACCCAGGCGGACATCGACATCGTCGGTGACGGGACGCTGCCGTTCCGCTACGATGTCGAAATCGCGCTGGTCATCGCCGAGGCCCTCAGCGCCCTGCCGATCCCCGACTTCCTGCTCCGGATCAACAACCGCAAGCTCGCCGAGGGCTTCTACACCGGCATCGGGCTGACCGACACCGCCGGCGTGCTGCGCAGCATCGACAAGCTGGAAAAGATCGGATCCGACAAGGTCGCCGAACTGCTGAAGACCGAGCTCGGCGCCACCGAGGAGCAGGCCCGCGCCGCCCTGGCCCTGGCCTCGATCCGCACCCCCGACACCGGTTTCGTGGAGCAGGTCCGTGCCCTCGGCGTCAGCAACGACCTCCTCGAGGAGGGCCTGAGCGAACTCGAACAGGTCATCTCCGCCGCCGTGCAGCGCGCGCCCGGCAAGGTGGTCGCGGACCTCAGCATCGCCCGCGGCCTGGATTACTACACCGGCACCGTCGTCGAGACCGTCCTGGTGGGCCACGAACAGCTCGGCTCCATCTGCTCCGGCGGCCGCTACGACGCCCTCGCCAGCAAGGGCAACCGTACGTTCCCCGGCGTCGGCCTCTCCATCGGCGTCACCCGCCTGGTCTCGCGGATCCTCAGCCAGGACCTCGCGAAGGCCTCCCGCTCCGTTCCCACCGCCGTGCTGGTGGCGCTGAACGCGGACGAGAGCTGGGGCGCCGCGCAGGACGTCGCCGCCCAGCTGCGCACCCGCGGCATCGCCACGGAGGTCGCGGCGAAGGCCGAGAAATTCGGCAAGCAGATCAAGTTCGCCGACCGCCGCGGCATCCCGTTCGTCTGGTTCACCGACGACGACGGCAAGCACCAGGTCAAGGACATCCGCAGCGGCGAGCAGGTCGACGCGGACCCCGCCACCTGGACCCCCGCGGACGAGGATCTGCACGTGACGGTCAGCCGCGCCTAGGTCCTTCCGCTGAGGGCCGCCGGGGTCTAGGCCCCGGCGGCGCGTCCCCGGCGGCGCAGCACCAGGAGCCGGACTACGACGCCGGCGGCCAGTAGGGCCGCCATGACGGACACGGATGCCACCGGCAGGGTGGCCGCCAGCACCAGGCAGCCGGCGAAGCCCAGCACGTTCAGCCAGCGCGGCGCGTGCCACGCCCGTTCGGGAAGTGTGAAGGCGGCCGCGTTGGTCACCGCGTAGTAGACCAGCACGCCGAAGCTGGAGAACCCGACGACGGTCAGCACGTTCGAGGTCAGCAGCAGCCCGATCACCACCGCCGCGACCGTCAGTTCGGCGACGAACGGGACCGCGTGGCCGCCGCCCACCCGCGCCAGCACCGGCGGCAGGTCCCGCTCGCGTGCCATAGCCAGGGTGGTCCGGCCAACGCCGGTGATCAGGGCCAGCAGCGCACCCAGGCACGCCGCAGCGGAGCCGAACTGCACCACCGGCGCGAACTCATGCAGCGGCGAGGCGGCGACGGCGTCCAGCAGCGGCGCCGTCGAGCGGGCCAGCTGCCCGGCCGGCAGCTGCCACTGCAGAAGTGCGGCGAGGCCGAGGTAGATCACGAACGCCCCGCCCAGCGCGCCGAGGATGGCGCGGGGAATGGTGGTGGCGGGATCCTTGACCTCTTCGCCCAGGGTTGCGATCCGGGCGTATCCGGCGAACGCGAAGAAGATCAGCCCCGCCGCGGGCAGCACGCCCCAGGCCGAGGCCTCCCCGATGTCCCGGCCGGCGCCGAAGTCCGTAAAGCCGCCGGCGTGCGGCCCGGCGGCCGCCGCGACGGCCACCAGCGCCAGGGTGGCCAGCACCACTGCCAGCAGGATCTTGGTCACCAGCGCGGTGCGGGTGATGCCCAGCAGGTTCACACCGGTCAGGACGACGACGGCGTCCACCGCCAGCGGTGTAGCGAGTCCCGGCGCCACGTAGTGCCCGAAGGTCAGGGCCATCGCCGCGCAGGAGGCAGTCTTCCCCGTCACGAAACCCCAGCCGGCCAGAAAGCCCGGCCACTCACCCAGCCGCTGCCGCCCGTACACATAGGTGCCGCCGCTGGACGGGTACCGGGCCGCCAGCTGGGCCGACGCCACCGCATTGCAGTACGCCACCACGCCGGCCACCGCCACCGCCACGAGCAGCCAGGGTCCGGCGAGGGCCGCGGCGGGGGAGAAGACGACGAAGACGCCGGCGCCGAGCATTGACCCCAGGCCGATCGCCGTCGAATCGACCACGCCCAGGCGGCGCTGCAGCCGGGCGGGTTCGGGGATTGCTTGCGCCATGGCGGGGGTGGCCTCTCCAACGGGTAAACTCGGACGGGACCGTTCCCGTAGCGGTCCCATTTAATACCACCCTGTTTTCCTTCTGAAAGGCGAGCTGTGCTGCGCACACACGACCTCGGATCCCTTCGCTCCGAGCACATTGGACAAACCGTAACCCTCGCCGGCTGGGTCGGCCGGCGTCGTGACCACGGTGGTGTCGCATTCGTGGACCTGCGCGACGCGTCCGGCGTCGCCCAGGTCGTCGTCCGTGAGGAAGAGGTCTTCCACGGCCTGCGCAACGAGTACGTCCTGCAGGTCACGGGCACCGTCTCCCAGCGCCCCGAGGGCAACGAGAACCCGGCTCTGGCCACCGGCGAGATCGAGGTCATCGCCGAGACGGTCACCGTCCTGAACACCTCCGAGCCGCTGCCGTTCCAGATCGACGAGCACGTCGAGGTCGGCGAGGAAGCCCGCCTGAAGCACCGCTACCTGGACCTGCGCCGCCCCGGCCCCGCCCGGAACCTGCGCCTGCGCTCCGAGGCCAACCGGGTGGCCCGCGAGCTGCTGCACGGTGAAGGCTTCGTCGAGATCGAAACCCCGACGCTGACCCGTTCGACGCCGGAAGGCGCCCGCGACTTCGTGGTCCCCGCGCGCCTCGCCCCCGGCTCCTGGTACGCGCTGCCGCAGTCGCCGCAGCTGTTCAAGCAGCTGCTGCAGGTCGGTGGCTTCGAGAAGTACTACCAGATTGCCCGCTGCTACCGTGACGAGGACTTCCGCGCAGACCGCCAGCCGGAGTTCACCCAGCTGGACATCGAGGCCAGCTTCGTCGAGCAGGAAGACATCATCAGCCTCGGCGAGGGCATCGTGAAGGCGCTCTGGAAGCTGATCGACGTCGAGATCCCGACGCCCATCCAGCGCATCACCTACAACGACGCGATGGCCCGTTACGGTTCGGACAAGCCGGACCTGCGCTTCGGCCAGGAGCTGACCGAACTGACCGAGTTCTTCAAGGACACCAGCTTCGGCGTCTTCAAGGCCCCCTACGTCGGCGCCGTCGTCATGCCCGGCGGGGCCTCCCAGCCGCGCCGCACCCTGGACGGCTGGCAGGAATGGGCCAAGCAGCGCGGCGCCAAGGGCCTGGCCTACGTCCTCTTCAAGGAAGACGGCGAACTGGCCGGCCCGGTGGCCAAGAACCTGAACGAGACCGAGCGCGCCGGCCTGGCCGACGCCGTCGGCGCCAGGCCGGGCGACTGCATCTTCTTCGCCGCCGGCGAGAAGACCCCGTCCCGGGCCCTGCTCGGCGCGGCGCGCGTGGAGATCGGCCACCGCACCGGCCTGATCAACCCGACCGACTGGGCCTTCTGCTGGGTGGTCGACGCCCCCATGTTCGAGCCGGCCGCGGCCGCCGTCGCCTCCGGTGACGTCGCCGTCGGCGGGGGCCAGTGGACCGCCGTGCACCACGCGTTCACCTCGCCCAAGCCCGAATTCATGGACACCTTTGACGCCGACCCGGAGACGGCGCTGGCCTACGCCTACGACATCGTCTGCAACGGCAACGAAATCGGCGGCGGCTCCATCCGTATCCACCAGGGCGACGTGCAGGAGCGCGTCTTCAAGGTCATGGGCCTCTCCCACGAGGACGCTCAGGAGAAGTTCGGCTTCCTGCTCGAGGGCTTCAAGTTCGGCGCGCCCCCGCACGGCGGCATCGCGTTCGGCTGGGACCGCGTGGTGGCTCTGCTCTCCGGCGTCGAGTCCATCCGCGACGTCATCGCCTTCCCGAAGACCGGCAACGGCTACGACCCGCTGACCGCCGCCCCGGCGCCGATCACGGCGCAGCAGCGCAAGGAGGCCGGGGTCGACTTCAAGCCCGAGGCCAAGAAGGCCGAGGCCCCGAAGAACGACGGCGTCAAGTAGCTTTTAGGATGCTGGCAGCAGCGGTTTCCCGGGACACCGGGGAGCCGCTGCTGCCTTTTCAGTGGAATGAGGGCTGGCAGCGATGCCGCCGGGAGGAGACCGTTGATGCCGGAGCTTGTGCCGAGGCTGGAGTGGCTGATGGACGCCGCGTGGCCGGCATCTGAGCGGTCCGGGGCCGGCGGCTGGGTGTTGCGCGCCGCCTCCGGCGTGACCCAGCGTGCCAATTCCGTTTGGCCGCGTGAGCCGGGGGAGGACCCGGAGGCGCTGCGCAGGACCCTGGCCGAGGCTCGGCGCTGGTACCGCGACCGCCGCCTGCCGCTGATCTTCCAGGTGTTCGAGGGGCCCGGCCATGCGACGCTGAACGCCTTCCTCGACGCCGAGGGCTTCACCCGGCAGTCCGAGACGCTGATCCTGACCCGCCAGGTTAGTGGCAATGCGGCGGAAGGAGTCGCGGAGGCTGCTCCGGAGTCGGATATGGAGGTGCTGGACCACCCCTCGGAGGAATGGCTGCGGCTTTGGTGGAGCGTCGACGGCCGGGGCGGCCCGGAGAACCTGCCGGTGGCCCGAACCATTTTGGAGGGCTGCCCGTCGCTGTACGCGCTGGTGCGGGACGAGCACGGGGAGCCCGCCGCCGTCGGACGCCTGGCCCTCCCCGTAGACGACGCCGACGCGGCCGCTGCTACAGCGGCCGGGATCTACGGGATGGCCACCCGGCCGGATGCCCGGCGCAACGGCTATGCCGGGCGGGTGTTGCGGACCCTCCTGTGCGAGGCGGAGGCCCGGGGCCGACGGGACTGCTGGCTGTTGGTGACGGCGGCCAACGCCGGCGCGCGGGAGCTCTACGCCCGTGCCGGGTTCTCCGTGGCCGGCCGCTACCTTTACCGGCAGGACCGCCCGCGCCGCGCCCTGACCGGCTGCTGACGACTAACCGCTGACCACGGTCAGTCTGCAGGGGGTTATTTGGCCTTGCCTCCGTGTCCTCGCGTCCGACAGCCGCCGGTTCTCGCACCCAACGGACAGCCGTCCTGGCCCGCCGTTTAATGTCAGTGCCTGGACCTAATGTGGGCTTATGGAAGGCGCAACAGCGTTGTCGGCTGAAACCCGTGAGGCCCTGACGGCCCTCATCGGGTCCGCCGACGCGGTGGCGGCGGGTTTGGATGGCGGCGTCGATTCCGCAGACCCGCTGCGGAACTTGGCCGACGACTGTCTGAACGCCCTGGCCGAGTCTGCCCGGTGGGAAGCCCGGATGGCGGCGCTGAAGGTGCGGCTGATCGCGGACTACACTCGAGCGGCCGAGGCTCTGGCGCCGCCGGCACGGTCCCCTCAGGAATGCACGGCGCGGGAAATGTCTACTGTTGCCGAGATCGCCTGCGTCCTGACCGTCAGCGAGCGAGCCGCCGGTGCCCTGATCTCTGAGGCCCGGGCGCTGACAGCGGCGCTGCCACTGACCCTGGCCGCCCTGCGGGCCGGGACGATTTCCTGGCAGCATGCACGGATCATGGTCGACGAAACCGCGAACATTGACCAGGCCGGCGCGGCGGCGCTGGAAGCCCATTTCCTGGACCCGGATGCACCCACTCCCGCCCGCGGTTGTCCCGCCGGAGAACTCGTCCCGGGACGGTTCCGGGCCAAGGCACGCAGCTGGCGCGAACGCCACCACCCGGTCAGCATCGAAACCCGCCATGCCAAAGGCGTCGAGAACCGGCGTGTTGAATATTGCCCGGACCGGGACGGCATGGCCTGGCTGTCGGCTTACCTTCCCGCCGACACCGCTTCGGGCATCTGGGAGCGGACCACCGCTGCAGCCCGCACCCTCCAGGCGCCGGACGAGCAACGGACGTTGGGGCAGCTCCGGGCTGACGTTGCAGCGACCTGGCTGCTCAGCAGCGGTACCGGCCCAGGAACTGCCGAGGATGGAGCACCCGGCGCCCCGTCCTCCGGGGAGGTTCCGGCGCCGCGGGCGCAGGTCCTGATAACCGTCCCCGTGATGGCCCTGCTCGGCGCCACCGAGGAACCGGCCATTCTCGATGGACACGGGCCGGTCCCACCGTCGATGGCCCGCCGACTAATAGCGGACGGTGCCGACTCGTTTCGCCGGGTCTTGACCGATCCGCGCGACGGTGCCCCGTTGGAGATCGGGCGGACCAGCTACCGCGTTCCTAAGGCAATGCGTCAGTGGCTCAGACTCCGCGACGGTAAGTGTCCATTTCCGGGCTGCAGCAACGCTTCCCTGGACAACGACGCCGACCACCTATTGGCCTGGGCCGACGGCGGCGGCACCGGCGTCAGAAACCTGGGTCAGCCCTGTCGCAAACACCATCGCTTGAAGCACACCACCGCCTGGGCACCGACTGCCGCCGGGGCAAACCACCCGCCCGGGTGGACATCACCCGCCGGCCGGACGTACGCCAGCGAATACCAGGACTGGGAACCACCCCAGTGGCCACCGGCCGCCGTGGCTGTGGAGTGGCGCAGCTCCCCAAGCGGACGGGTGGGAGGCCGAAGCGAGCGCTCCACAGGACCCTTGGCCAAAACACGGAGTAAATCTGCTGCAAGGGTTGTTGGAAGACCCTTTTCCGGAATGGGACAAGTGGCCGCCTGGTGAACCGGACGATGCGCCCTGGTTGGATTCCCAGAGCGTTTTCTCCGGGACGACAGAGACCCACTCAGACTGCCCGCTTAGCGTGGCGGGTCGGTGACCTGGATGCGCACGGCACACGCGTCGGCGGCGGCCTTCTTCAACACGGCCGCCCGCGGATCCGGGACATCCAGGAAAGCCAGCCGGGCCAGCGGCGCGTAACGCTTCAGGACCGGTTCGGCGAGCACCAGGTCCGCCAGAGTCCGGTCCCCGCCGGGCACCAGGTACTCGATGCGGTGCTCGGCGAAGATCCGGGCCGCGTGCGCCGCGACCGCCTCCACCAGGGCGTCGGCCTGGTTGGACCGGCGCCGGGCGAAGCGCTGCTGCGACCAGCCGCCGGCGGCCGTGCGCGATTGCACGTGCCGGGTGCCGGTCTTCGAGGCCAGCACCCGTCCCTCCGTCACGACGGCCACCGAATAACCGCCGCGGCGCACCAGCACCAGGCCCAGCGGCCGGGGCTGCGCGGCCAGACCGGCCAGCCGGGTGATCGCGTCGTCGCCGCGGCCCGGACGCCCGTCCGCGGGCCAGGGTGCCTGCAGGAGCGCCTCGGCACCGTCGGCGGCGCGCAGGAGCAACCCGTCGTCGGTGTCGGACTCCTCCAGGCTTCCGTGACTGGCCGCAAAGCGCTCCACCCAGCCGGCCAGCCGCTCCCCGGGGACGCGGGCCACACGTGACTCGGGGCTGGGCATAGCGGATCTCCCTTGGAATGGGCGGGCGGGAAGAATAAGGGCGGTCGGCGGCCGTGCGGGGACCGTCCGGAACTAGAAGTAGCCTATCTATGTGGATGATCTCTTTGGTGCAGGGCAGGACAAGGCGTCCGCGAACAACGACTCCGACGCCGACGACTTCGGCGATGAGTCAGGCGACGGCGACTCCGCCCGCGGCCACTCGTCCCACGGCTCCGGCCGAGCCGCCCCGCGCAGTCCTCTGGCCGTCCGCATGCGTCCGCGGACCCTGGATGACGTCGTAGGCCAGCAGCACCTCCTGGGCCACGGCTCCCCGCTGCGGCAGCTCGCCGCCGGCAGCAACGCCACCGGACCGGCCGGCCCCAGCTCACTGATCCTCTGGGGCCCTCCCGGCACCGGCAAGACCACCCTGGCCCACGTGATCGCCAAGGGCCCGGGGCGGAAATTCGTGGAGCTCTCGGCGATCACCGCCGGGGTCAAGGACGTCCGCCGCGTCATGGACGAGGCTCTGACCGCGCGGGACCTCTACAAGACCACCACGGTCCTGTTCCTGGACGAGATCCACCGCTTCAACAAGGCCCAGCAGGACGCGCTGCTGCCCGGCGTCGAAAACCGCTGGGTGGTCCTGGTGGCCGCCACCACGGAGAACCCGTCCTTCTCGGTGGTCTCCCCGCTGCTCTCGCGCTCCCTGCTGCTGACCCTCAAACCCCTCACCGACGCGGACATCGAGGGCCTGCTGCTGCGCGCCGTCGAGGATCCCCGCGGCCTGGGTGGCTCGGTATCCCTCGAGGGGGAGGCCCTGGCCCACCTCGTCCGGCTCTCCGGCGGCGACGCACGCCGTGCCCTGACCGCGCTGGAGGCGGCCGCCGGCGTCGCGTTCGGCGACGCGGACGACATCGACGGCGCCCCGGCCGACGGCACGCCCGTCAGCATCGAGCTCAAGCACACCGAACGCGCCCTGGATGTCGCCTCGGTCCGCTACGACCGCGCCGGGGACCAGCACTACGACGTCGCCAGCGCCTTCATCAAATCCATCCGCGGCTCCGACGTGGACGCGTCCCTGCACTACCTGGCCCGGATGCTGGAGGCCGGCGAGGATCCGCGGTTCGTGGCCCGCCGCATCGTGATCTCCGCCGCGGAGGACGTGGGCATGGCCGACCCCACCGCCCTGCAGACCGCCGTCGCCGCCGCGCAGGCGGTGCAGCTGATCGGCATGCCGGAGGGGCGGATCATCCTGGCCGAGGCCGTGGTGCACCTGGCCACCGCCCCCAAGTCCAACGCCGCCTACCTCGGCATCAACCAGGCGATCGCCGACGTGCGGGCCGGGATGGGCAACGGCATCCCCGCGCACCTGCGCGACGCCCACTACCCGGGCTCCAAGCAGCTGGGCCACGGCAAGGGATACAAATACGCCCACGACGCCCCGCACGCCGTCGCCACCCAGCAGTACCCGCCGGATGACCTGGTGGGCCGCAACTACTACCAGCCCACCGCTAACGGCGCCGAACGGGACATCTCCACCCGGCTGGAGCGGCTGCGGAAGATCATCCGCGGCAGCTGAGCCGTGATAGTCTTGAACGTTGTCTGGCAAGGCACGGACGCATAATCCTCTGAACTCGCGGCAGTTTCGGCTGTCACGATGCTCTGCGGGTTGGCTCTGCGCCCAGTAGCAAAAGGCAGCGGTTGGCCGATGCTCTCCATCGTGGAGGCCAGTAACACTGACACACCGCAGATATTGGAAGGACACAAGTGGCTAACAACACTCGTGCTCGCCGTACCGCACGCCTCTCGCGCGCACTCGGCATTGCTCTGACCCCCAAGGCCGCCAAGTACATGGAGCGCCGCCCGTACGGCCCCGGTGAGCATGGCCGTGCCCGCAAGAAGCAGGACTCCGACTACGCCGTTCGTCTGCGTGAAAAGCAGCGTCTGCGCGCCCAGTACGGCATCCGTGAAGCCCAGATGACCCGTGCCTTCGAAGAAGCACGCCGCACCAAGGGCCTGACCGGTGAAAACCTGATCGAACTGCTCGAAATGCGTCTCGACGCCCTCGTGCTGCGTGCCGGCTTCGCCCGCACGATCGCCCAGGCCCGCCAGATGGTTGTGCACCGCCACATCATGGTTGACGGCGTCCGCGTCGACCGCCCGTCGTTCCGCGTCGCCGAGGGCCAGCTGGTCCACGTCCACAGCCGCAGCGAAACCATGCCTCCGTTCCAGGTGGCAGCAGCAGGCGCGCACCGCGATGTCCTGCCGATGGTTCCCGCCTACCTGGACGTCAAGCTCGAGTCCCTGCAGGCACGCCTGGTTCGCCGCCCGAAGCGCTCCGAAATCCCCGTGACCTGCGAAGAGCAGCTCGTCGTGGAATTCTACGCACGCTAGATCCAACGCGAGACCTACAAAGAAGCCCGTGGCAAGCGCCGCGGGCTTCTTTGTAGGTAAGGTACTTGAGGAGTCCGCCGCCACGCATTATGGCGGAGCGTCCCGCAGTAATCCACGGAGTTTCAAGGAGATGAACGTCTATGACTGGTGGCGATATTGCCGGCCTGATCGCGGCCGGGGTGTTTGCACTCCTGGTCCTGCTGCTCGCCGTGCCGATCCTGAAGCTCGGGGAGTGTTCGACGAGGTCCGCAGCACCATCCGCTCGCTCAGCGACGGCGCCACCCCGCTCATGGATGAGGTCACCGCCACCGTCTCCACCACCAACCAGCAGCTGAAGAAGGTTGACGGGATCGCCGCCAACGTCTCCGACGCCTCCGCGAACCTCTCCGCCCTGTCCTCCCTGGTCGCGGCCACCGTGGGCTCGCCGCTGATCAAGGTCGCCGCCTTCAGCTACGGCGTGCGCTCGGCGTTCTCCGCGCGCAAGAAGCCCTCCTCCGGCCGCCGCAGCCGCTGATCCGGCCCGCTCCCGCTGAAAGAAGCTGACATGAACAGGATTCTCTGGATGGGCATCGGCGTCGCCGTCGGCGTCATCGCCTTCCGTAAAATCACCCAGGCGCAGACCGCGCTGGGCCCCGAGGGCATGAATCGCGCCGTGGGCCGCCTGGCCGACAGCGTCTACGACTTCGCCGACGCCGTCCGCACCGGCATGCGCGACCGCGAGAGCGAACTGCGCTCGGCGCTGGGAGTCGACGACGCCGCCGCCCCCGCCCGGGACGCGCTGCGCCGCTAGGCCGCCCGCCACCCCGAACCACCCGATGCCACCGGTGCGTCGCCACCTACGTTGTAAAGAATTATTGAAGGGTTAGTAACCAGGTTATGAAGTCGCAGGAGATCACCAAGCGCTGGATCGATTTTTTTGTCAGCAAGGGACACACCGCCGTGCCCTCCGCCTCCCTGGTCTCCAGCGACCCCTCCCTGCTGTTCACGGTGGCCGGCATGGTCCCGTTCATCCCGTACCTCACCGCCCGTGAGGAGCCGCCCTACTCGCGTGCCACCAGCATCCAGAAGTGCATCCGCACCGGCGACATTGAAGAAGTGGGCAAGACCGCCCGCCACGGCACCTTCTTCCAGATGTGCGGCAACTTCTCCTTCGGCGATTACTTCAAGGAAGACGCCATCAAGTTCGCCTGGGAGCTGCTGACCACCAGCGTCGACGACGGCGGCTACGGCCTGCCGCCGGAGCGCCTCTGGGTCACCGTCTACGAAGAGGACGACGAGGCCAAGGAACTCTGGCTGAAGCACACCGGCGTCCCGGCCGAGCGGATCCAGCGGATGGGCAAGTCGGACAACTACTGGTCCACCGGCCAGCCCGGCCCCGCCGGCCCCTGCTCCGAGATCTACTACGACCGCGGCCCCGCCTACGGCATCGAGGGCGGCCCGCTGGCCGACGAGACCCGGTACATCGAAATCTGGAACCTCGTGTTCATGCAGTACCAGATCGACAACGTCCGCTCCAAGGTGGACTTCGACATCACCGGCGAACTGCCCAAGAAGAACATCGACACTGGCCTCGGCATGGAACGCCTCGCGATGATCCTGCAGGGCGTCGAGAACATGTACGAGACGGACCAGGTCCGACCCGTCATCGACAAGGCCGCCGAGCTCTCCGGCAAGGCCTACACCTCCGCCGAGACCCCCGAGGACCCGCACCACACCGACGACGTCCGGATGCGCGTCGTCGCCGACCACATCCGCTCGGCCCTGATGCTCATCGCCGACGGCGTCACACCCTCCAACGAGGGCCGCGGCTACGTGCTGCGCCGCCTGATCCGCCGCGCCGTCCGCTCCATGCGCCTGCTGGGCGTCGAGAAGGCCTGCCTGCCCGAGCTGCTGCCGGCCTCCCGCGATGCCATGAAGGGCCTCTATCCGATCGTGGAGACCGACTTCGACCGGATCAGCCGGATCGCCTACGCCGAGGAGAAGGCGTTCCTGCGCACCATCGCCTCCGGCACCGCCCGGCTCGAGGACGCGGTCAAGGAATCCAAGTCCGCCGGCCGCCCGCTCTCCGGCGCCGACGCCTTCGCCCTGCACGACACCTACGGCTTCCCGATCGACCTGACCCTGGAAATGGCCGAGGAAGCCGGCCTCAAGGTCGACGAGCCCGAGTTCCGCAAGCTCATGCTGGAACAGCGCCAGCGCGCCCAGGCCGACGCCAAGGGCAAGAAGGGCGCCCACGCGGATATGAGCGCCTTCCAGGAGCTCCTGACCGCGGGTGAGACGGTCTTCACTGGCTACACCGAGCTCGCCGGTGAGTCCACGGTCCGCGGCATCCTCGCCAACGGCCGCAAGGTGGGCCACGCCGCCACCGGCGACGAGATCGAACTCGTCCTTGCCGAGACCCCGTTCTACGCCGAGGCCGGCGGCCAGGCCGCCGACACCGGCCTGATCACCGGCGACGGCTTCGTCGTCGAGGTCCTGGACGTGCAGCGCCCCATCAAGGGCCTCAGCGTCCACAAGGCGATCGTCCGCGAGGGTGAAATCGGCGCCGACGCCCGCGTCCTCGCCGCCGTCGACCGCGAACGCCGGCACGCAGCCGAGCAGGCACACACGGGCACGCACATCGTGCACGCCGCCCTGCACCAAATTCTCGGGCCGGAGGCGCTGCAGCGCGGCTCCTTCAACAAGGCCGGCTACCTCCGTTTCGACTTCTCCTGGGGCGAGGGCCTGAGCACGGCCACCCGCTCGGAGATCGAGGAGGTCGCGAACATCGCGATCCGCAACAACTACCAGGTTGAGACCAAGATCATGGGCCTGGCCGAGGCGAAGGCCCTCGGCGCCATGGCGCTCTTCGGCGAGAACTACGGCAACGAGGTCCGCGTCGTGGAGATCGACGGCGCCTGGTCCCGCGAGCTCTGCGGCGGCACGCACGTGTCCAACACCTCACTCATCGGCAGCCTGTCGCTGCTGGGTGAGCAGTCCGTCGGCTCGGGCAACCGCCGCGTCGAAGCCTTCGTCGGCATGGACGCCTTCCGGCACCTCGCCGCCGAACGCGCCCTGGTTACCGAGCTCACCGACATGCTCAAGGTGCCCTCCGGCCTGCTCACCGAGCGCATCGCCGGCACCCTCGCCAAGCTCAAGGCCACCGAAAAGGAACTTGAGCGCCTCCGCAAGGAGCAGCTCACCGCCGCCGCCGCGCAGCTGGTGGGCACCGCCAAGGACGCCTCGGGCGTGAAGGTCATCGCCCACGACGCCGGACAGATCGGCGGGGCGGAAGACCTGCGCGGCTTGGCACTGGACCTGCGCACCCGGCTCGGCTCCGACGCCGCGGCCGTCGCGGTGGCCGGCGTCAGCAACGACCGCCCGGTGATCCTGGTGGCCACCAACGAAGCCGCCCGCGAGGCCGGCGTCAAGGCCGGTGCGCTGGTCCGACTGGCCGCCGGCATCCTCGGCGGTGGCGGCGGCGGCAAGGACGACGTCGCCCAGGGCGGCGGCACCGACGCCAGCAAGGTCGGCGCTGCCCTGACCGCCGTCGTCGACGCCATCACCAAGCGCTAAAGGCCGCGGATGGTTGAAGCTATGGTGCCCGGCGGCTACCTCCGGGGCGTGAAGCTCGGGGTAGACGTCGGCACCGTCCGCGTGGGAGTGGCCGTGTGTGACCCTGACGGCATCCTGGCCACCCCGCTCCGGACGCTCAAGCGTGACGCCAAGAAGGCCTCGGACGTCAGGATCCTGGTCCGGGAGGCGCTCGAGCGCGATGTCGTGGAAATTTTTGTCGGCCTGCCCCGCACCATGAAGGGGGAGGAGCACGCCTCCGCGACAATGGCCTCCGACTATGCAAAGCTACTGGTCAGTACCCTGCGGGCGGCCGACGCCGACATTCCCGTATGGCTGGTTGACGAGCGTCTGAGCACCGTTTCAGCGCACCGGGACCTGCACCAAGCTGGCATGAGCAGCCGCGACCACCGTAAAGTGGTTGATCAGGTTGCGGCCGCAGGGATACTGCAACACGCAATCGATATGCAAAAGGCCAGGGGGACGGAAGTGGGTCGCCGCGTCAGCGCGGACCCGCAGCCGGGGCCGACCGGTGGCGGCGCTCAGGCCGCCCCGGACTTAGACGCGCATTCTGCACAACGCATTCTGCCCGAAATGGAAGGCTACAGTGAGCCCGGTCAACAATGACGAGTCCTCTGGTTTTGCCACTGGCGGCGCAGACCGCCCGCTGACGCGCAAGGAAATTCGGGCCCAGGAGAAGTTCCTGGCGACCCAGAACCACGAAGTCGTCCCGCCGCAGGCCTATGTCACGGGCCAGGAGGAGCAGGACGCCCCCGAGGCGCCGTCCCGCCAGGAGCCCGTGCACGAACCTGTCCAGGAGCCCGTGCGCCAGGAACCCGTGGACGCCGAGCCCGTCCACGAGGAGCCGGTTCACACGGAGCCCGTGCATGACATGGCTGCCCACGAGGAACCGGTCCACGACGCGCACACCGACCAGGTGCCCGTGCATGAACCGGCCCAGCAGCCCGTCCACGTCGAGCCTGTCGCCGCGGGGGAGACGCACCACGAGGCCGGCCACGCGGCCCCCGCGTTCGCACAGGCCGCCCACGAAGAGCCGGCCCACGAGCTGCACGGGGACGCGGCCCACGAGCCCGTCCACGAGTACGCCGGCGGCCTCTCCCGCGAGGAGACCCTGCGCCGCGCCGACGCCCTGCAGTACGGCCACGCCGCCGACGGCGCCGCCTACTACGACGAGCACCACGACGACGCGGCCTACGCCGGACACCCCCTCGAAGACCACCACGACGAAGAGGAGCACGGCCGCGACCTGATCGGCGCCGCGAGCATCCCCGTTGCCAAGGGCCCGTCCAAGAAGGTCCGGCGCCGCCGCCGCTTCCTGGCCCTGGTTCTGACCCTCGCCGTCTTCGTCGTCGCAATCGTCGTCGGCGCCCAGTTCATCAAGCCGCTGCTCGGCGGCAACACCGTGGCGGACTACCCGGGCCCCGGCACCGGCGAGGTCACCATCACCGTGCCCGCCGGCGCGGGCCCCAAGTCCGTGGCCGCCGACCTGCAGGCCAAGCAGGTCATCGCCAACCCGGACAACTTCGTCAAGGCCTTCGTGGCTGCCGGCGGCGCCCTCACCCCGGGCACCTTCAGCATGCGCAAGGAAATGAACAACACCGATGCCGTCAACATCCTGCTGAACAAGGGCAGCGGCAAGGTCATGTACTTCGCCCTCAGCGCCGGCATGCGCATCAACGAATCCCTGCAGGCCATCTCCGAAGGCACCGGCGTGCCGGTCCCGGAACTCAAGGCGCTCAGCGACTCCCCGGCACAGTTCGGCGTTCCCGCGAAGGCCAAGAACCTTGAGGGCTTCCTCTTCCCCGGTGAGTACCGGTTCCCGCTGGGCACCTCCGCCAAGGACGTCCTGACCAAGCTGGTCGGCAGCACCCTGGACGAGCTGAAGGCCCAGGGCATCACCGACCCGGCCAAGCAGTACGACGTCCTGACCGTCGCCAGCATCGTCCAGGCCGAGGGCGGCCAGGCCGAGTACGGTGACGTCGCCGGTGCCATCTACAACCGCCTCAAGCCTAACAACACCGAGACCGGCGGCCTGATCCAGTCCGACGCCACCGTCACGTACGGCCTGGGTATCCGCAGCTTCCACATCGACGAGGCGCAGAAGGCGGACAAGTCCAACCCGTACAACACCTACGCCAACCAGGGCCTGCCCGCCGGTCCGATCGGCTCACCGGGCAAGACCGCCATCGACGCGGCCGCCAAGCCGAAGACGAACGACTACCTCTACTGGGTGACCGTCAACCTGGACACCAAGGAGACCCTGTTCGCCAAGACGCTGGCGGAGCACAACGTCAACGTGGCCAAGTACAACGCCTGGTGCAGCGCCAACCCGAACCGTTGCGTGTGACCGGACGGGCGGCCGTCCTCGGCCACCCCATCGGGCATTCGAAGTCCCCGGCCCTGCACCGGGCCGCCTACGCGGCACTCGGCGGGGACATCGGCTACGAGGCGATCGACGTCACCGTTGACGCCCTGCCCGGGTTCCTGTCGACGGTCCGCGCCGATGACAGCTGGCACGGCCTGTCCGTGACCATGCCGCTGAAGGCCGCCATGGCCGCGGCCGTGGACGAGGTCCGCGGCGTGGGGAGGCCCTCGGCGTGGTCAACACCGTGGCGTTCGAGCCCGGCCCCGCAGGTCCGCGCCTCGTCGGGTACAACACCGACGTCGCCGGCATCGTCAACGCCCTCCGGTACGCGGGCGCCCGGGATACGCCGTCCGCCGCGGTTCTGGGCGGGGCGGAACCGCCGCTGCCGCTGTCGCCGCCCTTCGCGACCTCGGCACAACCTCGGCCACTGTCTACGTCCGCGACGCCGGCCGGGCCGCCGAGGTGCGCGCCGCCGCCGCCGGCGTCGGCATCGACCTGCAGTTCCGGCCCCTCACCGACGCCGCCCGAGAACTCCCCGGCTTCGACGTCGTGGTCTCCACCCTGCCCCCGCGGGCCGCGGACGGAACCGGGGCGGACCTTGCCGCCGCCGGCGCCGCGACGCCGGGCATCCTGCTCGATGCGGCGTATGACCCGTGGCCCAGCCGGATCGCCGCGGCATGGACCGCGGGCGGCGGAACCGTGGTCCCCGGCCTGGAAATGCTGCTCTACCAGGCGATCGAACAGGTCCGGCTTTTCGCCGCCGTCGACGGGCCGATGCCCGCCAAAGTCATAGATGTGATGTGTGACGCAGTCGGGGCACCTCGACGGGTGTTCTAAGTGCCGCACATGGCAGGATGGAAGCTATGTTGCGTTGGTTGACCGCCGGTGAATCCCATGGCCCGGCACTGGTCGGAATTATTGAAGGCGTCCCCGCCGGCGTCGAACTCAGCAGTCCCCGGATCGTCGAGGCCCTTGCCCGGCGCCGGCTCGGCTACGGCCGCGGCGCCCGGATGAAGTTCGAACAGGACGAGGTCAGCATCCTTGGCGGCGTCCGCCACGGCCTGACCCAGGGCGGCCCCGTGGCCATCCAGGTGGGCAACACCGAATGGCCCAAGTGGGAACAGATCATGTCCGCGGACCCGGTGGACCCGGAGACCCTCGCGGACCAGGCCCGCAACGCCCCGCTGACCCGGCCCCGTCCCGGCCACGCGGACTTCACCGGCATGCAGAAGTACGGCTTCGACGAGGCCCGCCCCGTCCTGGAGCGCGCCAGCGCCCGCGAGACCGCCACCCGCGTGGCCCTCGGCTCGGTGGCCGCCGCCTACCTCTCCCAGCTCGGCATCGAACTGGTCTCCCACACCGTCTCCATCGCCACCGTCTCCGTCCCGGAGGGCAAGCCCCTGCCGGTGCCCTCAGACGTGCTGGCCCTCGACTCGGACCCGCTGCGCTGCTTCGACCGTGAAACCTCCGACGCCATGGTCGCCGAGGTCGATGCCGCCCACAAGGAGGGCGAAACCCTCGGCGGCGTCGTCGAGGTCCTCGCCTACGGCCTGCCGCCGGGACTGGGCAGCTACGTCCACTGGGACCGCCGGCTGGACTCCCGCCTGGCCGCCGCCCTGATGGGCATCCAGGCGATCAAGGGTGTGGAGGTCGGCGACGGCTTCCTCACCGCCTCGCGGCGCGGCTCGGCCGCCCACGACGAGATCGTCAAGGACTCCGAGGGCCGGATCATCCGCACCTCCAACCGCGCCGGCGGGATCGAGGGCGGCATGAGCATCGGCGACGTGCTGCGCGTACGCGCGGCCATGAAACCGATCGCCACCGTGCCGCGTGCCCTCAAGACGGTCGACGTCGCCACGGGCGAGGCCGCCAAGGCCCACCACCAGCGCTCCGACGTCTGTGCGGTCCCGGCCGCCGGCGTCGTCGCCGAGGCCATGGTGGCGCTGGTCCTGGCCGAGGCCGTCGCCGAAAAGTTCGGCGGTGACTCGGTTGCCGAGACCGCCCGCAACCTCAAGGGTTACCTGGACAACATCCCGGCGTCCCTGGACTCGATCGGCCACTAGTGCCTGCCAGTGAAACGCCGCGCCGGCAGGCCGGCAGCCGGCGCCCGATCGTCCTGATCGGGCCGATGGCCGTCGGCAAGTCCGCCATTGGCCAGCAACTGGCCCAGCACCTCGGCGCCCGGTTCATCGACACCGACGCCGAGGTGGTCAGCCAGCACGGTGCTATCGCGGACATCTTCGCCAGCCGCGGCGAGTGCGCCTTCCGGGAGATGGAGGCCCGGGCCGTGTCCCGCGCCGTGGAGGACGCCGCCGAATCGCCGACCGTCATCTCCCTCGGCGGCGGCGCCGTCCTGGACTCCGGCACCCAGCAGCTGCTCGCCGGCTGCACCGTGGTCTACCTCGAATGCGACGCCGGCACCGTGGCGGACCGGATCGCCCGGAACTCCGGCCGGCCGCTGCTGGCAGGGGACGCCATGGAACGCTGGCGGACCCTCTTCGCCACCCGCCAACCGGTCTACGAACGCCTCGCCGACATCGTCCTGGACGTCCGCCACGGCACCGTCGCGGACCTGGCACACCGACTTGAAGATGCGCTCCGGCGCCCCGCCGGCACCGCCGCGGCGGCCCCGGCGGCAACAAAGAAAGTGGAACTGTGAGCAACGAATCAACCACCATCCCCGTCACCGGCCAGTCGGCGTCGGAGAACTACGACGTCGTCGTCGGCCGCGGCCTGCTCGCCGGCCTGCCGGCGCTGCTGGGGGAGCGGGTCAAGCGCGTCCTGGTCATCCATCCGCGCGCTCTGCGGCTCACCGGCGACACCGTCCGCGAGGAACTCGGCACCGCCGGTTTCACCGCCCTCACCGCTGAGATCCCGGACGCCGAGGAAGGCAAGCACATCGAGGTTGCCTCGTTCTGCTGGCAGGTGCTGGGCCAAAACGACTTCACCCGCTCCGACGCGATCGTCGCCGTCGGCGGGGAGCGGTGACCGACCTCGCCGGTTTCGTCGCCGCCACCTGGCTGCGCGGCATCAAGGTGGTCCACATGCCCACCAGCCTCCTCGGCATGGTGGACGCCGCCGTCGGCGGCAAGACCGGGATCAACACCGCCGAGGGCAAGAACCTGGTGGGCGCATTCCACCCGCCCGCCGGCGTCCTGGCCGACCTGGACACCTTGGACACGCTGCCGAAGAACGAGATCATCTCCGGCCTCGCCGAGGTCATCAAATGCGGTTTCATCGCCGACCCGGCCATCCTCGACCTGATCGAGAAGGACCCCGCGGCCGCCACGGACCCGCGCTCGGAGGTCCTGCGCGAACTCATCGAACGCGCCATCACGGTCAAGGCCCGCGTGGTCTCCGAGGACCTCAAGGAAACCGGCCAGCGCGAAATCCTGAACTACGGCCACACCCTGGGCCACGCGATCGAACTCGCCGAACGCTACTCCTGGCGGCACGGCGCCGCCGTCTCCGTGGGCATGATGTTCGCCGCGGAACTGGCCCGCAGCGTCGGCCGGCTCAGTGACGCCGACTTCGACCGGCACCGGGCCATTCTGGAAAGCCTCGGCCTGCCCACCACCTACCGTCGTGACCGCTGGCAGGCACTGCTGGACGGCATGCGCCGGGACAAGAAGTCCCGTGGCGACCTGCTGCGCTTCGTGGTGCTCGACGGCGTCGGGCGCCCGGGAATCCTCGACGTCCCGGACACCTCGCTGCTCTTCGCCGCCTACCAGGAGATTGCCTCCTGATGATCAGCGACAACGGCGGCACGAGCGAGTGGCCGGATGCCGGCTTCCCCGGCATCCGGATCAACCCGCGCACGCTCATGCCGGAACTGGTTAACGAGGAGGCCTGCGCCGACGCCCTCGCCGCGTCGCAGGACCCCACCGACCTGATCTTTGTCCGGCTCGTCGAGGGCCACCCGGGGAGGCGGCCGAGCTGCTCGCCGAGGCCCGGTACAAGGACCCCGACTCCTTCCGGCTCCGGATGTTCGAGGCGGAGGTGCTGCGCGTCTCGCACCGCTCCGACCGCGCCGTCGAACTCTACCGGCAGCTGCTGGCCGAGGCGCAGGGCACCCCCGAGGAGGCCTCCGTCCGCCAGCACCTGGGCCGCTCCTACTTCGCAGCCGGCAATACCGCCGCTGCCGTCGAGTCCTTCGCCAAGGCCCTGGATCTCCGGGTGGCCGGCGCCGCCGACGCGGCCCTGATCTACTCCTCGACCGTGGCGCTCCAGCGCGCCCGGGACGTGCTGGACCTGGCCTCCTGAGGGACCCCGTCCGGCACCGCTGCCGCAAAGCCGGTAGAATGGATCTTGGATTTTTGAAAAACACGCGCGGAACCGCCCCTTGGGCGCGCCCGCATGGCATACACGGCTGGCGGCTTAGACCGGCCATTGACGAAACCTGAGGATACTGTGGCAACGACCAACGACATCAAGAACGGAACCGTGCTGAAGCTGGAAGGCCAGCTCTGGAACATCATCGAATTCCAGCACGTCAAGCCCGGCAAGGGCGGCGCCTTCGTCCGCACCAAGATGCGTAACGTCATGTCCGGCAAGGTTGTCGACAAGACCTTCAACGCCGGCCTCAAGATCGAGACCGCCACCGTGGACCGCCGCGACTACCAGTACCTGTACCAGGACGGCGCCGACTTCGTCTTCATGGACACCTCGGACTTCGACCAGCTGACCGTCCCGGCCGCCACCGTGGGCGACGCCACCAACTTCATGCTCGAGAACCAGATGGTCAACATCGCCATCCACGAGGGCAACCCGCTCTACATCGAACTGCCGCCGAGCGTCGTGCTGGAAATCACCTACACCGAGCCGGGCCTGCAGGGCGACCGCTCCTCCGCCGGCACCAAGCCCGCCACCCTGGAAACCGGCTACGAGATCCAGGTGCCGCTGTTCGTCGAGAACAACACCAAGGTCAAGGTCGACACCCGCGACGGCAGCTACCTTGGCCGGGTCAACGACTAGTGAGCGCCCGCGGTAAGGCCCGCAGCAGGGCCCTGGATGTACTTTTCGAGGCGGAACAGCGTTCCGTCTCCGCATTCGATGTGCTGCGCTCCCGTCGTGAACAGACGGATCAGGTCATCAACCCCTACACCCTGGAAATCGTCGAGGGCGTGGTCTCCCACCAGGCTGCCATCGACGAGTTCCTCGAAACCTACTCGCAGGGCTGGTCGCTGGAGCGGATGCCGTCCGTGGACCGCATCATCCTGCGCGTGGGCACCTGGGAACTCCTGTACAACGACGACGTCCCCGACGGTGTCGCGGTGAGCGAGGCGGTGGCGCTGGCCAAGACGCTCTCGACGGACGAGTCCCCGTCCTTCATCAACGGCCTGCTGGGCCGGCTGCAGCAGCTGAAGCCCTCGCTGCTGGCCTGATCCGGCCGGCACCGAAGCGCCCTCCATGACGGGGGACTCTGCGGCGAAAACTCCGGGCCGGTGCCCGCCATCACGGGGGCACCGGCCCTTTCGCGTCTCCCCGGTGTGATGCACACCGCGTCCCGGAGGCCCGAAGCGCCGGGGCCCGTGTGGTAATTTGAGAGAGCAAATGTTCCTTTTTTAATTCCGTCCCGTGAGGCGGGGAAAGGGGAGACGAGCGATGACTTCTGTTCCGGAATCACCGGTACCGGCGACGGTTCAGCTGAGCCGCGTCGTGCTCAGCCAGGCCGACATCGACCGGGCACTCACTCGTATAGCCCACGAAATTCTCGAGTCCAACAAGGGCTCCCAGGACCTGGTCCTGCTGGGCATCCCGCGCCGCGGCTACCCGCTGGCCGTCCGGCTCGCCGCGAAGATCGCCGCCGCCGATCCCTCCGTGGATCCCGCCGCCATCGTCGGCCAACTCGATGTCACCATGTTCCGTGACGACCTCTCGCACCAGCCCACTCGCCCCCCGTACCCCACGCAGCTCCCGCGCACCGGCATCGACAACAAGGTCGTGGTCCTCATCGACGACGTCCTCTACTCCGGCCGCACCATCCGCGCCGCCCTCGACGCCCTCGTGGACCTGGGCCGGCCCCGGATCGTCCGCCTGGCCGTCCTGATCGACCGGGGCCACCGCGAACTGCCGATCCGCGCCGACCACGTTGGCAAGAACCTGCCGACCTCCTCCGCGGAGAAGGTCCGGGTCCGGCTCGAGGAAACCGACAGCGCCGATGGCCGGCCCGTCAACGAGGTCGTCATCGAGGCAGCCGTCGAGGCCACCGCATGAGGCACCTGCTCTCCACCAGGGACCTCAGCCGCGCCGACGCGATCCGCATCCTCGACACCGCCGAGGAAATGTCCGCCGTCGGCGACCGCGAGGTCAAGAAGCTCCCCGCGCTCCGCGGCCGCACCGTGGTCAACCTCTTCTTCGAGGACTCCACCCGCACCCGCATCTCCTTCGAGGCCGCCGCCAAGCGGCTCTCCGCGGACGTGATCAACTTCGCCGCCAAGGGCTCCTCCGTTTCCAAGGGCGAATCCCTCAAGGACACCGCCCAGACCCTCGCCGCGATGGGCGCGGACGCCGTCGTCATCCGGCACTGGGCCTCCGGCGCCCCTCACCGGCTCGCCGCCACCGACTGGATCGACGCCGGCGTCATCAATGCCGGCGACGGCACCCACGAACACCCCACCCAGGCCCTGCTGGACGCCTTCACCATGCGCCGGCACTGGTCGAAGCTCGCCGGCATCCCCTCCACCGGGGCGGACCTGACCGGCATGCGGGTCGCGATCGCCGGCGACGTCCTGCACTCCCGGGTGGCCCGCTCCAACGTCTGGCTGCTGCGTACCCTCGGCGCCGAGGTCACCCTCGTCGCGCCGCCCACGCTGCTGCCCATCGGCGTCGAACACTGGCCGTGCACCGTCAGCTACGACCTGGATCAGACCCTCGCCGGCGGCGTGGACGCGATGATGATGCTCCGGGTCCAGGGGAGCGGATGAACGCCTCGTTCTTCCCCACCACCCGGGAGTACTCCCGCCGCTGGGGCTTCGATGACAACCGCCTCCGAACCCTGGACACCCTGGGCCTGAAGGACACCATCATCATGCACCCGGGCCCGATGAACCGCGGCCTGGAGATCTCCTCCGCCGCCGCGGATTCGCCGCGCTCCACCGTCCTGGCCCAGGTCCGCAACGGCGTGTCCGTCCGGATGGCCGCCCTGTACCTGCTGCTCTCCGGCGACACCCGCGAGTCAGCCCCCAACCACTCCAAGGAGAGCCACTGATGGCACCGCAGCACCAGACCGGCAGCTACCTGATCCGTGGCGCCTCGATTCTCGGCGGACCGGCCGAGGACCTGCTGATCCGTGACGGCGTCATCGCCGCCCGCGGCACTGACCTCGCCAGCGACGATGCCTCCGACGGTGCCACCGTGATCGACGCGCACGGCCTCGTAGCGCTCCCGGGCATGGTGGACATCCACACCCACCTGCGCGAACCCGGCCGCGAGGACGCCGAAACGGTCGAAACCGGCACCCGCGCCGCCGCCCTGGGCGGCTACACCGCCGTCCACGCCATGGCCAACAGCAACCCCGTTGCGGACACCGCCGGCGTCGTCGAGCAGGTCTTCAGCCTGGGCCGCACCGCCGGCTGGGCCGACGTCCGCCCGGTCGGCGCCGTCACCGTCGGCCTCGCCGGCGAGCAGCTCGCCGAACTCGGCGCCATGGCCGACTCCCGCGCCCGGGTCCGGGTCTTCTCCGACGACGGCATCTGCGTCAGCGACCCGGTGCTGATGCGCCGCGCCCTCGAATACGTCAAGGCGTTCGACGGCGTCGTCGCCCAGCACGCGCAGGAACCCCGGCTCACCGCCGGCGCCCAGATGAACGAGGGCGCCGTCTCCGCCGTCCTCGGCCTCGCCGGCTGGCCCGCCGTGGCCGAGGAAAGCATCATCGCCCGCGACGTCCTCCTCGCCCAGCACGTCGGCTCCCGCCTGCACGTCTGCCACGTCTCCACCGCCGGGTCGGTCGAGATCATCCGGTGGGCCAAGTCCCGCGGCATCAACGTCACCGCCGAGGTCACCCCGCACCACCTCTGGCTCACCGACGAACTGGTCCGCAGCTACGACCCGGTCTACAAGGTCAACCCGCCGCTGCGCACTGAGGAGGACGTCCAGGCCCTGCGCGCCGCCCTCGCCGACGGCACCATCGACGTGATCGGCACCGACCACGCCCCGCACCCCAGCGAGCACAAGGAGTGCGAGTGGGCGCAGGCGGCCATGGGCATGACCGGGCTGGAAACCGCCCTCTCCGTCGTCCAGCACACCATGATCGAAACCGGCCTGATGGACTGGGCCGACTTCGCCCGCGTGACGTCCACCACGCCCGCCGCGATCGGCCGGGTGGAAGACCAGGGCCGGCCGCTGGAGGCTGGGGAACCCGCGAACGTCATCCTGGTGGACGCGGCTGCGCGCTGGAGCGTTGACCCTTCTAAGATGGCAACCATGGGCCGCAACTCTCCATTCGCCGGCCGGGAACTCCCGGGCAAGGTGATGGCCACCTTCCTGCACGGCCACCCGACCGTCCTCGACGGCGCGCTGAACACCCCCTTCCGCTGGGACGCCGCGGACACGGCGGGGCGCCCCTGATGGTCAAGGAACTCTCCCTGCTCCTGGTGCTGGTCCTCGTGGCCGTCGCGCTGGTGCTGATCGGGCTGGGCTGGCGCAACCGGCTCCGACGCCAGGCGGACATCCCGGCGCTGCCCGAGGCCCCCGTCGCGCTTGGCCCCGCCCTGGCCGAGGCCGAGGGCCAGTACGTGGCCACCACCACCGCGGGGGACTGGCTGGACCGCATCGCCGTCCACGGGCTGGGCCTGCGCACCAACGCCGGCCTCTCCGTGCACCGCGAAGGCGTCCTGTTCGACCGCGCCGGCGCGGGCCCGCTCTTCATCCCCGTGGAACGCCTCACCGGCGTCCGCCAGGAAAGCGGCATGGCCGGCAAGTTCGTGGAACAGGACGGGCTCCTGGTCCTGAGCTGGATGCTCGGGACCCGCGAGCTGGACACCGGATTCCGCAGCCGCCGCGCCGAGGACAAGACCGCCCTCCTGACCGTTCTCAATGATTTGATCTCCGCTGCCCCCCAGGCAGAAGCCGAAAGTGGAAAGTAACGACGTGACGCAACCAGTGATCGCAACAGAGCAAGACAAGTCCGAGTCCGGGACCGCCGCCGGCGTCCCCGCCGCGCCGGAGCCCGCCGTGCTGGTCCTCGAGGACGGCCGCATCTTCCGCGGCCGCAGCTACGGCGCCACCGGCACCGCCCTCGGCGAGGCCGTCTTCGCCACCGGCATGACCGGATACCAGGAGACCATCACGGACCCCTCCTACGCCCGCCAGCTCGTGGTCCAGACCGCGCCGCACATCGGCAACACGGGCGTCAACAAGGACGACGCCGAGTCCCGCCGCATCTGGGTGGCCGGCTACGTCGTCCGCGACGCCGCCCGCCGCCCCTCCAACTGGCGCTCCGAGCGGAGCCTGGACGAGGAGCTCACCGAGCAGGGCGTCGTCGGCATCCAGGGCGTGGACACCCGCGCCATCACCCGCCACCTGCGCGAACACAAGACCATGCGCGCCGGCATCTTCTCCGGCGACGCCGCCCGCGCCACGGACAAGGAACTGGTCGACGCCGTCCTCGCCAGCGCCCCGATGGAAGGCTCCCGCCTGGCCGAAGAGGTCAGCGTCGACGAGGCCTACACGGTCGAGCCCGCCGACTGGGGTTGGGAGGGCGAGCCGCGGTTCAGCATCGCCGCGATCGACCTTGGCATCAAGCGCATGACCCCGATCCGGTTCGCCGAGCGCGGCGTCCGGGTCCACGTCCTGCCGGCCACCGCCACCCTCGAGGACGTCAAGGCCGTCAACCCCGACGGCGTGTTCATGTCCAACGGCCCCGGCGACCCTGCTACCGCCGACACCCAGGTGGGCCTGCTCCGCTCCGTGCTGGACGCCAAGCTGCCCTACTTCGGCATCTGCTTCGGCAACCAGATCCTCGGCCGCGCGCTCGGCTTCGGCACCTACAAGCTGCGCTACGGCCACCGCGGGATCAACCAGCCGGTCATGGACCGCGCCACCGGCAAGGTCGAGATCACCTCGCAGAACCACGGCTTCGCCGTCGACGCCCCGCTCGAGGGCGACACGGTGGCCCCCGAGGAGCGCTTCGGCCGCGTCCAGGTCAGCCACGTCAGCCTCAACGACGACGTCGTCGAGGGCCTCAACTGCCTGGACATCCCCGCCTTCTCGGTCCAGTACCACCCCGAGGCGGCCTCCGGCCCGCACGACGCCGCCTACCTCTTCGACCGCTTCATCGACCTGATGGAGAGCACGAAGACCGCGGCCGCGAACGCCGGCACCACGACCTCCACCGACTCCAAGACTGAGGACAAGAAGTAATGCCCAAGAGAACTGACCTGAAGAGCGTCCTGGTCATCGGTTCCGGCCCGATCGTGATCGGCCAGGCGGCCGAATTCGACTACTCCGGCACCCAGGCACTGCGCGTCCTCAAGGACGAAGGCCTGCGCGTCATCCTCGTCAACTCCAACCCGGCCACCATCATGACCGACCCGGAGTTCGCCGACGCCACCTACATCGAACCGATCACCCCCGAGGTGGTCGAGAAGATCATCGCCAAGGAACGCCCCGACGCCGTCCTGCCCACCCTGGGCGGCCAGACCGCGCTGAATACCGCGATCGCCCTGGACAAGAACGGCGTCCTGGAGAAGTACAACGTCGAACTGATCGGCGCTAACATCGCCGCGATTGAACTCGGCGAGGACCGGGAAAAGTTCAAGGGCGTCGTGGAGCGCTGCGGCGCCGAATCGGCCCGCAGCCACATCATCCACACCATCGATGAGGCCCTCACGGCCGCCGAAGACCTGGGCTACCCGATGGTGGTCCGGCCCTCCTTCACCATGGGCGGCCTCGGCTCCGGCCTCGCCTACGACGAGGGCGACCTGCGCCGCATCGTCGGCCAAGGCCTGCAGTACAGCCCCACCACCGAGGTGCTGCTCGAAGAGAGCATCCTAGGCTGGAAGGAGTACGAGCTCGAGATGATGCGCGACAAGAACGACAACGTCGTGGTGGTCTGCTCGATCGAGAACTTCGACCCGGTGGGCGTCCACACCGGCGACTCCATCACCGTCGCCCCGGCCCTGACCCTGACCGACCGCGAGTACCAGCGGCTGCGCGACATCGCGATCGCCGTCATCCGCGAGGTCGGCGTCGACACCGGCGGCTGCAACATCCAGTTCGCCGTCGAACCCGACACCGGCCGCGTCGTCGTCATCGAGATGAACCCGCGCGTCTCCCGCTCCTCGGCCCTGGCCTCCAAGGCCACCGGCTTCGCGATCGCCAAGATCGCCACCAAGCTCTCGCTCGGCTACACCCTGGACGAGATCCCGAACGACATCACGCAGAAGACCCCGGCGTCCTTCGAGCCGACCCTGGACTACGTCGTCGTCAAGGTCCCGCGCTTCGCGTTCGAGAAGTTCCCGGCCGCGGACCCCACGCTGACCACCACCATGAAGTCCGTTGGCGAGGCCATGGCGATGGGCCGCAACTTCACCGAGGCCCTGCAGAAGGCCCTCCGCTCCCTGGAGCAGAAGGGTTCGCAGCTGGACTTCACCCCGGTCCCGGAGTGGGAGGTTGCGGAACTGGTCGAGAAGGCCAAGCGCCCCACCACCGACCGCCTGCACCAGGTCCAGCGCGCCCTGCTGGGCGGCGCCACGGTGGAGCAGCTCTTCGAGGCCACCAAGATCGACCCGTGGTACCTGGACCAGCTGCAGCTGCTCAACGAGATCTCCCTCGAGATCCGCCAGTCCACCGCCCTGACCAAGGAGATGCTCCAGCGCGCCAAGCGGCACGGCTTCTCCGACGCCCAGATCGGCGCCCTGACGCACAACTCGGAGGCCGTGGTCCGCGGCGTCCGGCAGGCCCTGGACATCCGCCCGGTCTACAAGACCGTGGACACCTGCGCCGCCGAGTTCGCCGCGTACACCCCGTACCACTACTCGTCCTACGATGAGGAGGACGAGGTGGCGCTGCACGCCAAGCCCTCCATCATCATCCTCGGCTCCGGTCCGAACCGGATCGGCCAGGGCATCGAGTTCGACTACTCCTGCGTCCACGCCTCGATGGCGCTGCGCAAGGCCGGCTACGAGACTGTCATGGTCAACTGCAACCCGGAGACCGTGTCCACCGACTACGACATCTCCACCCGGCTCTACTTCGAACCCCTGACCCTCGAGGACGTCCTCGAGGTGATCGCGGCCGAGGAACGCACCGGCGGCGTCATGGGCGTCTTCGTCCAGCTTGGCGGCCAGACCCCGCTGAAGCTCGCCCAGCAGCTCGCCGACGCCGGCGTGCCGATCCTCGGGACCTCCCCGGAGGCTATCGACCTGGCCGAGCACCGCGGCGCCTTCTCCCGCGTCCTCGACGAGGCCGGCCTGATCGCCCCGAAGAACGGCACCGCCGTGTCCTTCGAGGACGCCAAGAAGATCGCCGACGAGATCGGCTACCCGGTCCTGGTCCGCCCGTCCTACGTCCTCGGCGGCCGCGGCATGGAGATCGTCTACGACGAGGCCAACCTCTCCCGCTACATCGCCAACGCCACCGAGATCACCCCGGACCACCCGGTGCTGATCGACCGGTTCCTCGAGGACGCCGTCGAGATCGACGTCGACGCCCTCTTCGACGGCAAGGACATGTACCTCGGCGGCATCATGGAGCACATCGAGGAAGCCGGCATCCACTCCGGCGACTCCGCCTGCGTGCTGCCCCCGATCACCCTGGGCAACAACGTCATCGACCGGGTCCGGACCGCCACCCGGGCCATCGCAGAGGGCGTAGGCGTCCGGGGCCTGATCAACATCCAGTTCGCGTTGGCCTCCGACGTGCTCTACGTGCTCGAGGCGAACCCGCGTGCCTCGCGCACCGTCCCGTTTGTCTCCAAGGCCACCGGCGTGCAGATGGCCAAGGCCGCGGCCCTGATCGGCGCCGGGGTCACCATCAACCAGCTCCGCAGCGCCTACAAGATGCTGCCTGAGACGGGCGACGGGTCCACCCTGCCGCTGGACGCCCCCGTGGCGGTCAAGGAAGCCGTGCTGCCGTTCAGCCGGTTCCGCACCCCCGAGGGCAAGGTGGTTGACTCCCTGCTCGGCCCGGAAATGCGTTCCACCGGTGAGGTCATGGGCATCGACAAGCACTTCGATACCGCCTTCGCCAAGAGCCAGGCCGGGGCCAACAACGCCCTGCCTACCGAGGGCAAGGTGTTCGTCTCCGTCGCCAACCGGGACAAGCGCGCCGTCATCATGGCGGTCAAGCGCCTCTCCGACCTCGGCTTCGAGATCGTCTCCACCGGTGGCACCGCCGACGTGCTGCGCCGCAACGGCCTGCAGGCTACCCCGGTCCGCAAGGTCGCCGAGGGCAGCAGCGCCGAGGGTGAGGGCACCATCGCGGACCTGATCGTCGCGGGCGAGATCGACATGGTCTTCAACACCCCCTCCGGTGGCGAGGCCCGCAGCGACGGCTACGAGATCCGCGCCGCCGCGACGTCCATCGGCATCCCCTGCATCACCACGGTGGCCGAATTCAACGCCGCGGTGCAGGCGATCGAGGCAATGCGGACCTACGAATGGTCCGTCACCAGCCTGCAGGAGCACGCCGCGGCCCTCGCCGAGTCGCAGGAAGCCGCCCGGACCGCGGCCCAGCATGCCTGAGCAGGGCACGGACACCACGGCCGGCCGGGAGTCCTTCGGCTCCCGGCTGGGCCGGGCCATGGCCGGGCGCGGCCCGCTCTGCGTCGGCATTGACCCGCACCCGGCGCTGCTGCGCGCCTGGGGCCTAAACGACGACGCCGCCGGCGTCGAACGCTTCTCGCTCACCGTGCTGGAGGCAGTCGGTCCGCTCGCCGCCGCGGTGAAGCCGCAGGTGGCGCTCTACGAACGGCACGGCTCCGCCGGCATGGCCGTGCTGGAACGCACCCTGGCGGAATGCACCGCCGGGGAGTGCTCAGCATCGCGGACGCCAAGCGCGGCGACATCGGCTCCACCATGGCCGCCTACGCCGACGCCTGGCTGCGGGACGGTTCGGCCCTGGCCGCCGACTCCGTCACCCTCAGCCCCTACCTGGGCTTCGAATCGCTGCGCCCGGCCCTGGACCTCGCCGCCCAAGCCGGCCGCGGCGTCTTCGTCCTGGCCCTGACCTCCAACCCGGAAGGCGCCTCCGTGCAGCACGTGGGCGGGGCGGACTCCGTGGCGCGGCGGATCGTCACCGCCGCGGCTGAGGAGAACCGGCGCTACGACGGCGGCATGGGCTCGGTGGGCCTCGTGGTCGGCGCGACCGTCGGCTCGGCCCTGACCGACCTCGGCCTGGACCTGGAAGCCGTCCGCGGCCCCATCCTTGCCCCCGGCCTGGGCGCCCAGGGTGCCACTCCCGCCGACCTCAAGCGGACCTTCGGGGCCGCCTACGGCCAGGTGCTCGGGACCTCCAGCCGGGACATCCTGGCCGCCGGTCCGGACACCGCCGGCCTGCGGGCAGCGGCCCAGCGCACCCTCGACGGGCTGCGGACCGCCTGACACCGCGCGGAACCGCTGCCGTGCGGGTTCCGGGGCCGCTGATGCCGGGGTCCTCCATTGCGTTCCGACGCCGCCAAAGGGTAGGTTCGGGAACAGCTACGCAGGGAGGACCCCAGTGAGTTTGCGACCCCTCACGCCGCAGGAGCGTGCCGATGCCCTGCGCAAGGCTGCCGCCGCCCGGGTCACCCGGGCCGAGGCCAAGGAACGGCTCAAGTCGGGCCGGCTGACCATCACCGAACTGCTCGGCGCCGCGGAGACGGACGAGGCGGTGGCCCGCATGCGGGTGGTCGAACTGCTCGAGGCCCTGCCCGGCATCGGGCAGGTCCGTGCCGCGGCGATCATGGAGCGGCTCGGCATCGCGGCCTCCCGCCGGGTGCGGGGGCTGGGAATCCACCAACGCGCCGCGCTGGTAGATTTTATAGACGAGAAGCAGCCCCGTTCGAAATAAAGCACCGCTAAAGGAATATGTGAGCAAGAAACCCGGACTGACAGTCCTCGCCGGACCGACTGCCGTCGGCAAAGGCACCGTGTCCACCTACATCCGGGACAACTACCCGGGCGTCTGGCTCTCGGTCTCCGCCACCACCCGCGAACCGCGGCCGGGCGAGCAGGACGGCGTGCACTACTTCTTCAAGACCGCCGACGAGTTCGACGAGCTGGTGAAGAAGGGCGAACTGCTGGAATGGGCCGTGGTGCACGGCCGCAACCGCTACGGCACCCTCCGCTCCACCGTCGACGCCGCCATCGCCGAGGGACGCTCCGTCCTCCTGGAGATCGACCTGCAGGGCGCACGCCAGGTCAAGCAGGCCGTCCCGGACGCACAGTTCGTCTTCCTGGCCCCGCCGAGCTGGGACGAAATGGTCCGCCGCCTGGTGGGCCGCGGCACGGAATCCGCGGAAGAACAGCAGCAAAGGCTGGAAACCGCTAAACTAGAACTTGCTGCTGAACCGGAGTTTGACCACACCGTGGTCAACGACGACGTTCGCCGTGCAGCTGACGAGCTTGTTTCACTCATGGGGCTGACCCCGAACCCGTAACCTCGGCCACGGGACGTATCGGCCCGTAAGAATTTGGAGAATTCGTGTCCACGAACCTTGAAGGCATCATCAACCCGCCGATCGACGAACTGCTGAAGGCAGCCGACTCGAAGTACGGCCTGGTGATCTTCGGTGCCAAGCGTGCCCGCCAGATCAACGCCTACTACGCACAGCTGCACGAGGGCCTCTTCGAGTACGTCGGCCCGCTGGTCGACACCAAGCTGAACGAGAAGTCGCTGTCCATCGCCCTGCGCGAGATCAACGAAGGCAAGCTCGTTTCCACGCCGATCGAGGCCGCCGCAGAGTAATTGCTCTGCTGCCTGACGGAGGTCACGTGCGCATAGTCCTCGGAGTCGGGGGAGGGATTGCCGCCTACAAGGCGGCATCGCTCCTCCGGCTTTTTACTGAAGCCGGTCATGACGTCACCGTCATCCCCACCGACGCCTCCACCCGCTTCGTGGGGGTTGCCACTTGGGAGGCCCTCTCCGGGCACCCGGTGAGCAACAGCGTCTTCGACGACGTGCACACCGTCAACCACGTCCGGCTCGGCCACGAGGCGGAACTGATCGTGGTGGCCCCGGCGACCGCGGACCTGCTGGCCCGCGCCGCCACCGGGCAGGCCAACGACCTGCTCACCAATACGCTGCTGATGGCCGGCGGCCCGGTGCTGATGGCCCCCGCCATGCACACCGAGATGTGGCGCCACCAGGCCACGCAGGCGAACGTCGAGACCCTGCGCTCCCGCGGCATCACCGTTCTGGAACCCGCGTCCGGGCGCCTCACCGGCGCCGACTCCGGACCCGGCCGGCTGCCTGAGCCCGCCGCGATCTTCGCCGCCGCCATGGCGCTGGCCGAAACCTCCGGCATCCCTGACGCCCCGCAGAGCGCTGCCGTCTCCGGTGCTGCCGGCCCCACACCTTCCGGTTCCGCGCCTTCCCACCCAAGGCCGCTGGCCGGCACCAGGGTCACCATCAGCGCCGGCGGTACCCGCGAACCGCTGGACCCGGTCCGCTTCCTCGGCAACCGCTCCTCCGGGAAGCAGGGCGTGGCCCTCGCCGCCGCCGCCCGCGACGCCGGGGCGAAGGTGCGGCTGCTCGCCGCGCACATGGACGTCCCCGCCCCCGACGGCGTCGACGTCGTCCGCGTGGAAACCGCGCTGGAACTCCGGCAGGCCGCCCTGCGCGCCTCCGCCGAGTCGGACGTCATCATCATGGCCGCCGCCGTGGCCGATTTCCGCCCGGCCGAAACCTCCGGGACCAAGATCAAGAAGCGCGACGACACCGCCGACCCGGTCATCACCCTGGTCCGCAACCCGGACATCCTTAAGGAACTGGTGGAGGTCCGCGACACGGCGTCCCGCAACCAGCTGATCGTGGGCTTCGCCGCAGAGACCGGCGACGCCGACGGCGGGGTCCTCGAGTACGCCGAGGCCAAGCTACGGCGCAAGGGCTGCGACCTTCTGGTGGTCAACCAGGTGGGCCGCGACGAGGTCTTCGGCCAGGACACCAATTCCGTAGTCATCCTCGCCCGCTCCGGCTCCGAACCCCAAGAGGCGTCGGGCAGCAAGTCCGACGTCGCTGCCGCCGTGATCGACCGCGTCAGCGCCGAGCTGAGCCGGGTCCAACCGCCCGCCTGACACCCGGCGTTAGCAAGGTCTCCCTCATCGGAGGTCACGCGCCGCCGCATGCCCGTTCCCAACCAGTAAGGTAGTTGAGTGACTTTACCGCTGCACATCCCAGACTTCCACGGGTCCACGCCCGCCTCGCTCCGGCTCTTCACCTCCGAGTCAGTGACGGAGGGACACCCGGACAAGATCTGTGACCAGATCAGCGACTCCATCCTCGACGCCCTGCTGGCCAAGGACCCCGAGTCCCGGGTCGCCGTCGAAACCCTAGCCACCACCGGCCTGGTCCACGTCGCCGGCGAGGTGACCACCGACGCCTACGTCGAGATCCCGCAGATCGTCCGCGAGACCATCCTGGGCATCGGCTACGACTCCTCCGCCAACGGCTTCGACGGCGCCCGCTGCGGCGTGTCCGTCTCCATTGGCCAGCAGTCCAACGACATTGCCGGCGGCGTCTTCAACTCCATCGAGGCCCGCGAAGGCCGCCAGGAGGACGACTACGACCTCCAGGGCGCCGGCGACCAGGGCCTCATGTTCGGCTACGCCAGCGACGAGACCCCTTCCTACATGCCGGTCCCGATCTGGCTGGCGCACCGGCTCTCCGAGCGCCTCACCGAGGTCCGCAAGTCCGGCCAGCTGGACTACCTGCGCCCCGACGGCAAGACCCAGGTCACCGTGGGCTACGACGGCGACCGTCCGGTTTCGCTCGAGACCGTCGTGATCTCCAGCCAGCACGCCGAGGGCGCCAGCCTTGACCAGCTCCGGGCCGACCTCGCCGAGCAGGTGGTGAACCCGGTGATGGCCATGTCCAACCTGGACACCTCCCGTTCACGCAACATCCTCAACCCCGCCGGCGCCTTCGTGATCGGCGGCCCGGTGGGCGACGCCGGCCTGACCGGCCGCAAGATTATCGTCGACACCTACGGCGGCATGGCCCGCCACGGCGGCGGCGCCTTCTCCGGCAAGGATCCGTCGAAGGTGGACCGCTCCGCGGCCTACGCCATGCGCTGGGTTGCCAAGAACGTGGTGGCCGCCGGCCTGGCCCGCCGCGCCGAGATCCAGATCGCCTACGCCATCGGCCAGGCGCGCCCCGTGGGCACCTACGTCGAAACCTTCGGCACCGAGACCGTGGACCCGGCACGCATCAGCGAAGCAATCTCCGAGATCTTCGACCTCCGTCCTCGCGCCATCATCGACGCCCTCGACCTCAAGCGCCCGATCTACGCCAAGACCGCCGCGCACGGCCACTTCGGCCGCGACGAACCGGACTTCACCTGGGAGCGGCTGGACCGCGTGGACGCGCTGAAGGCCTTCTTCAACGCCTGATTCCACATTGTCAGTGCTCTGTGATGTGCTGTAGCCAGGCCGCCAACCGGCGGCCTGGCTACCTGCTTTAACCGGCCATTCCGTCCGGGCCCGCACCCGTTTGATTGCCGTCGTGCCGGCCGAAGCCTCTGGGAAAGGAGAGACCCGTGAGCGAGTCACGCCACGCCGCAGCGCCGGAAGAACCCTTCCAGCTCTCGCTCCTGCAGGGCTTTCCGGCCTCCGCCGCCGCGGCCGGTCCCGCCCTGGCTGCCGAGCTTCCCGTGGCCCGGGTGCAGCTTGAGAGCTTCCTTCCGCACCTGGACCGGCCCTTTGACTACAGCGTGCCCGCGGATTTGGACGCGTCGGCCAGGCCGGGCGTGCGGGTGAAGGTCAAGTTCGGCGGGCAGGAGCTTGGCGGGTTCCTGCTGGAGCGCGTCGCGGCGTCCGATGCCGGTCACGCGCTGGTGCCGCTGCACAAGGTCGTTTCCCCGGTGCCGGTGCTGACCCCCGAGGTGGCGGCGCTGGCGGAGCGTGTCGCGGCCCGCTACGCCGGCACCGTCAGCGACGTCCTGCGCGTTGCCGTGCCGCCGCGGATGGCCAGGCTGGAAAAGGAATTCGCCCCCGCCGGTGATCTCGACCCGTCCCTGTTTACCGAACCCCTGCCCGAGGATGCCGGGACTGAGGCGCCCCAGCCGCACAACGCGGCTCAGGCGGCAGTGCCGCCGCCCTCGGGCTGGGCCGCCTACCGCAACGGCGGGGCGTTCCTGCAGCACCTGGGCGCGGGAGAGTCGCCCCGTGCGGTGCTTTCGGCGCTGCAAGGCTTCGGCCCCGCGGCGTGGCCCCGGCTGATCGCCGAAGCCGTCGCCGCCGTGCGCCGCTCGGGCCGCGGTGCCGTCGTCGTCGTTCCCGACTACCGGGACCTGGACCGGGTGGAGGCGGCGCTCCTGGAGCTGCTGCCCGCCGAGGACGTGGCGCGGCTGACCGCCGACGACGGGCCAAGCCCGCGCTACCGGAACTTCCTGCGGGTGCTCAGCGGGGCGGCCGGCGTCGTGGTGGGGACGCGGTCCGCCGCCTACGCCCCGGTGCACCGCCTCGGCCTGGTCGTCTGCTGGGACGACGGGGACGACCTGCACATCGAACAACGGGCCCCGTACGCCCATGCCCGAGAGGTGCTCCTGCTGCGGGCGGCGCACGAGGGTGCGGCCTGCCTTCTGGCCGGGCACGCCCGCAGCACCGAGACCCAGCGGCTGGTGGAATCCGGCTGGGCGCTTCCCGTCGAAGCGGACCGCACGGTGGTGCGCCGGACCGTGCCGCGCGTGGTGAATACCGCGGACAGTTTCGAGCAGGAGCGCGATCCGCTGGCCCGGATCGCCCGTCTGCCCGGCGCGGCATGGCGTGCGGCGAAGGAGGGCCTGGAGCGCGGCCCGGTGCTGGTGCAGGTGGCCCGCGCCGGGTACGCGCCGTCGCTGGCGTGTGAGCGCTGTCGCGAACCGGCCCGCTGTACCGCCTGCAACGGTCCGCTGGCCATCAACGGCCCCGCTGGCAGCGGCGCCGTACCCGTCTGCCGCTGGTGCTCAACCGCGGCGGGTCATTGGCGGTGTGGCACCTGCAACGGCACGCAACTCCGCCGGGGTGCCACCGGCGCGCTCCGGACCGCGGAGGAACTGGGCCGCGCGTTCCCCGGCAAGCCCGTGGTGAACTCCTCCGGTGACCGGGTCCTGGCCACCGTCCCGGACACCAAGGCCCTCGTGGTCGCCACCGTGGGAGCCGAGCCCGTGGCGGCGGGCGGATACGCCGCCGCGCTGCTGCTGGACGGCGATTCCCTGTTGCGCCGCGAAAACCTCAGGGCGGGGAGGACGCCGTGCGCCGCTGGTTCAATGCCGCCGCCCTGGTCCGGCCCGCCCCCGACGGCGGCCTGGTGGTGATCACCGCCGACGACGCCGCGGGCGTGGGCGCCCTGCTGCGCTGGGATCCCGCCGGTTACGCCGGCCGGGAACTCGGACTCCGGCAGGAACTGTCTCTGCCCCCTGCGGTGCGGGTCGCGTCCCTCACCGGACCGAGGACGGCGGTCGGGCATTTCGCATCCGCCGTCGAGGCCGGCCTCGCGTCGCGGGGCATCACGCTGCGGACCGCCGGACCCGCTCCGCTTCCCGGATCCGGTTTTCCGGCGCCGGGCGTGCCAGGTGCCGGTGTTTCAGGCACCGGTGGGCCGGGTACGGGTGGGCCGGGCGCCCAGGCCGGCGGCGCGTCCCGCGGCGAAGACGTCCGGACGCTGCTGTTCATTCCGTACGCCCAGGCAGCCGAAGTGACTAGGGGGCTGCGGGCCGTGAAGGCGGCCGCCGCGGCCAAGCGAAGCGACGACCCGGTGCAGGTCCGGCTCGACGGCGTGGACGTGCTGTAGATGGCGCCCATCCATGGCCCGGACTCCGTCGCCGCTGCGCTGAACGATTTGGCCGCGGCCGAGATTGTCGAGGACGGGGTGGAGAGTTGGTTCCGAAGCGTCTGGATGGCGGAGCAGCGCCCGCTGGCGGCAGACGTGTGGGTGTTTTCGCCCGACTACCTGAGCATCCTCGTGGTGGATCATCCCTGGCGGGGGCTGGTTCCGCCCGGTGGGAAGGTGGAGCCGGGGAGACCCCGCATGAGGGCGCCGCCCGCGAGCTGGCCGAGGAGACGGGGCTCGTCCTGGATATCGCTGCGGCCCCGGTCTTCGCGGCTGTCCGGTCCTACCGGGACGACTTGCCGCCGACGCTGAACCTCTCCTACTGGTCGGTCGCCAGTCCCGCGAAGGACCGCCTCGTTCCGGAGGCGGACCAACCCGCCCTGTGGGTCGACGTCGGCAGCGCGTGGCGGACCTATCACGCCGACGACGCTCAGGTGATCTCGGGATTTGCGGAACGGAAGCGCTGCGAACGGCGAGACCTTTAGGCCGACGGCTCGGCTGCTGTTCTCAGAGGAACGCTGAGGCGATGACCGCGCCGCCCAGGTTGGTGAGGAGCTTGCAAGAATTCTCCGACTACATGCGACACACTTAGGCGGGTGGCGGACAGGTACAAGATATGAGTCATCCATCCAGGCCCTCCGACAGGGCGGACGCGTTCCGTTCGTTATACCAATCTTCATACGGCGACCTCTTGCGGTTTGTTCAGCGGCGTTCGGTGGCAACAAATGCCGAGGACGTCGTAGCAGAAGCTTTCCTTGTCGTCTGGAGGAGGTTCGAGGAAGCACCAGCGATTGAAGATGACGCTCGGGCCTGGATATTCGGGATCACGCGCAACCTTTTGCTGAATGCACAACGTGGGGAACAACGACGCCAGTCGCTTGGCGTCAGGCTTGCAGACGTATCACCCGATCTCTTCACTGCCTCTCACGCTGACCTGGTCGGCAGCCGAATCGACCTGAGCCGCGCGTGGGCGCTTCTCTCAGAAGTCCATCAAGAAGCCCTAGGGCTCGCGGTCTTCGAAAACATGGCTGCTCCACAGGCAGCCAAAGTCCTCGGAATCTCTCCTGTCGCCTTCCGACTGAGACTTACGCGCGCCAGGCGTGCCCTTCGGCTCCTTTTCGACCACCTCCCACACCATGCCGCCGGCGTTCTTGCGGCATCACCTGAAAAGGCCTCAACTCTATGAACAGCAACCAGCATCTCGACGTACTTCTTCGCTCGATGGATGCGGTAGAGCAAAGCTCTCCGCCGATTGGCGAGCGGGCACAGAGTGACCTCCTGCGCATCATCAGCTCCGAACCGACTCCCGTTGCGATTACCAGCAAGACGGCCCCCCGACTCTCTGCCCGGACCACACCCAATCGCAGGTGCCGGGCGGTCGCGCTTGGTGGACTCGCAGCCGCAGCCACAGCAGGAATGCTCGTCCTTCCAGCGATATCGGGAGGCGACCCAGCCTTCGCCACGTGGACTGCAGCACCCGGGACGCTTATTGGTTCAGAACGCGACGCCGCTGTTTCGGACTGCCTGGGTTCCAAACAGCACGTCGGCGGAGGCATGTACTTGGCCGATCTTTCAGCAGCGAAGGTAGCGATCGCAGAACGGCGAGGAGCTTGGGTGACTGTCGTCCTCAGCGGAGAAGATGGATTTGAAGCAACCTGCACTACAGACGCCACCGCTCCCTGGTTCAACAAGGGAACGATCGGATCAATCGGAAAGCCCAGTAACGCCGCATCGCTTCCGTCACGAGGTATCGCCGCTACACAACTCGGAACCGGATCTATCGGTAACAAGCCCATCTCGATCGCCTCAGGGCGCGTCGGCACTGAGGTGACGGGGATGTCTTACATCAACTCCGCCAAGGAAAAAGTAGTCGTGACCGTATCGAAGGGTCAATTCGCGTTCTGGTTGCCCGGCAACGAGCTGCAGAATGCGTCTCATCGGGGAGTACCAGTCGACGTTACTTACACCGATGGGACGACCGAAAGTCGGCGACTCAGCTTCTAGGGGTAATCCCCGCTTTTGGGAGTATGAGCTTTTACTCATGGACAGTGCAGCCCTCCACTTGCCGGCGAACTGCAGCGGCGTAAACAGTCTAAAACCGGACTGTTTCGCTGTCCCAACCAAGGACGGCTCGGGACCTTTCAATGATCTCGTCCGCTCTTTAGGACGACGGCTCGGCTGCTGTTCTCAGAGGAACGATGAGGCGATGACCGCGCCTAGGGTGAGCAGCCCGGCCACGATAACGGGAGCACTCCACGTTGAGGCAACAGACCCGTATGGAGCGGTGCCGTGCGCGGACCGGGCCAGCTGCCACGCCGCGACGATGTCATCCCGCTCGGTCCGGGTCTCCGGCTGGCTGATCCGTTCGTTGCTGGGGAGCGCGGTGAAGGGGCGGCTCTTCAGTTCGACCTCCCGGCCGAAGCCCGCACCGAACGCTGATGGCGGCGTCGGGGCACCCCAGCTCACATACTTCCGGCCGGCCGCGTAGATGACCGTGGTGAACCTGACCTCGATGTCGGTCACCGCCGTGAACGGTATTCGGTGATCGCGCACTCCGTTGACCACGTCGAACCCTGTGGTGTCGACGCGAAGGCACGGGCGCCACTGCGAAACATAGACAAACCAGGATGCCAGCGCCAGCCAAGGGGCGGCACGGCTAACGGTGTGAGGGTCGCCGTCGGCCACTAACCAGATAAGCGCCGCCGTCGCGAAGACCCACACACCGGTGGCCACGGGCCGGGCCGATGCAGACCTGTAGGTCGCTGCCGGGCGCGCCACGCCAGCGTCGCGGCCGGACACATGGCCGTTCACCGGCTCCTCTTTTGACGTGCGCAATGGTCCCCCTCCATGCACGGGCTCCTGCCCGGATGAATGAAACCTACCCCATGAACCCACCGTCGGCCGCGTCACGCCGGTCAATCGATGGAGGCAGTAGGCTCACCGCATGAAGACGCGGAGGATCCTCCTCATCGCGCTGGGAACGTTGGCCGTCGTGGTGGCCGCCGTGGTGTTTGTCCGTGGGGGTTCCAAGACCGCGTGTCCCGCGATTGGATACGCCTACACCGGCGACGTTGAGCTGATGTTTTCCCGGGAGCCCGCGTCCGTTGCGGCCTGCTTCGGGAGCGGCTGCACTCCGGCCCCGGTCAGCCGGAGTGAGGACGGACGGTGGCTGGTGCCTCAATCCGCGCCCTACCTAACGCCGGCGGCCGGCGTGAGCTCCATCGCTGTGAAGGCTGTCGACTCCTCCGGCGTCGGTGGCGCGAGGGAACTGAGGATCGAGAGCGAGTCGACGGGGGAGCACCCATACGGTCCGAGCTGCGGCGGACCGTTTCGTTTCAAGCCGGTGCAGGTGCCGCCGTCGTAAGGATCGGTTAGTTCGCTGTCTGCCTGCGCGCCAGGAAACTCGACCGATGTCAGAATCAGTGCATGCCCCTCATCCAGGTTCTCAATGCCACCCCGTCTTCTACGGCCAAGAAGCGTCAACTATTGGCCGCGCTGACCGCCACATATGCGGAGGTGATGGACATCAGGCCAGATACCATCCGTGTCATTCTGCACGAGCTCCCCCGGGAAAACTGGTCAGTCGCGGGCATCACGCTGGCCGACTCGGCCCAGGACGAATCACTCTGAACGGAGCGGGTCTCCGGCGGCGTCGATGCCCCGCCACACGGCACGAAGATGAGCCCCGCCCGGCACCAACCCAGTCCCTACCGCCGTCGTCGGCCCCGCTTCCTCAGCGCCACCGCTTCCTCGGCCGCGGCGAGGAGCCGGCGGGCCGATTCGTCCCAGCTGAACTCCGCGGCACGGCGCACGGACCGCACGGACCGGTCCTTCCACAGCGCCGGATCCTCCAGGGCACGAACGGCCGCCGCGAAGTCTGCCGGCGAGGACGGATCCACGTAGCTGACCGCGTCGGAACCCACCTCGCGGAAAATCGGGATGTCGCTGGCAATCACCGGCGTCCCATGGGACATCGCTTCCACCAGCGGCAGCCCGTAGCCCTCGGCCTTGGACAGGCTCACCAGCGCGGTGGTCCGGGCCAGCAAGGCTTCGTACTCCTCGTCCGTGACCCCGTTGTGGAACACCACGTTGGCGCCCGCGGGAACCAGAGCCTCCAGCTCGGCACGGCGCTCGGGCGTGATCCGGCTCAGCAGGTGGAGGGTCATCTCCGGCAGCTCCGCCATGCCGCGGACCATAGTCTCCACGTTTTTGTAGGGCATGAACGAGCCCATGTACAACAGCGTCTTCTCGGCCCCGGCGCCGGGATCACGCGGGGTCAGGCCCGGCTGGGGTGCGTTGCCGACGATCCGCACCGGGCGCCGGGTCAGCCGGTACTTGGCCATCAGCGCCTCGGTGGTGGCGCTGATGGTTGCCACGATGTCGGCCCGGTTGAGCAGCACCCGCTGCGGCCAGAAGGCCTTGTGGTACAGCCGCCACAGCACCCTGACGGGCGCCGGAAGGAAGCCGGGGGAGCAGGGTGCTCGTAGTAGATCAGGTCGTGCAGGGTCAGGATCAGCGCGTACTTCCGCCTCCAGCTGCCCATGGTCTGCATCGGGCAGACGACGACGTCGGCCCCCAGCGTGTTGACCTTCCGCGCCACGAACAGCTCGGCCGGGGAGAGCGGGCTGTTAATCAGCGTGTAGGGCACGTCCGGCAGCAGCGCGAGCTGGCGGGTGTCGCTGATCAGCATGGACACGTCGGCCACCTTGGCGGCGGCCGCGATCAGGCTGGAACCGTAACGGCTGATGCCGTCGTGGTGGTCCAGCCGGGTGAAGCGGGCGTCGATGAGAATTTTCACGCGGCGTGGTCCTTCAGGAAGCGGCGGATGAAACCGGCGGCGGGTTCCGGGGTCTCGTAGTGGATCAAGTGTCCGACGCCAGGGATGACGTCAAGGGTGCCGTCGGGAAGGCGGGGGAGCAGTTTGTGCTGGTCGGGCAGGGTGGCGATCTCATCCTTTTCGCCGGCGATCAGCAGCACCGGCAGCGTCAGCCGCTCGGCGACCTCGGCCACGTTGCTTCCCACCGAGGCCTTGAAGGCCTCCAGCAGGCTGTCCCGGTCCGCGAAGGCGGAGAAGTAGGCGGTGTGCTGGGCGTGGACGAACTGCCGCAGGCGCTTGTCCCTGGTCTTGGCCATGGTCTCGCTCATCACCCGCACCATCAGCTGGTTGCGCAGGAGGGCGTTGCCGAGCCGGCGGGGGAGCCGCGCCGCGGCCTCGTAGTAGAGCACCGCGGCTTTGGTCATCAGCCCCTTCGGGCCCTCCAAGGCCGGCGCGGCGATCGGGTTGATGAGGATCAGTTCGGATACCGCCCCCGGGTGGTTGGCGACGAAGTGGCTGGTGATAATTGAGCCGAAGGAGTGGCCCAGCAGCACGGTGTCCGTTCCCAGCCCCAGGGCGGCCATGAAGTCGGCCACGAAGCGCCCGTACCCCTCCACGCTGTGCGCGCCGGCGGCGAAGGCACCGGAGAGGCCGAAGCCCGGCAGGTCGGGCATCACCAGGCGCATCTCGGGGAGCTGGTCCACCACCCGGAGCAGGCCGTGGTGGTCGCCGCGGAAGCCGTGAATCACCAGGATGGTGCGGGTCTCCGGGGTTGCCTGCACGGGTTCATACGTCCAGTACGTCACCCGGGTCCCGTCAAGGTCCACGGTGGAGGCCATGGAGCGGGACCGCAGGGCGGCGCTGAGGAGCGGTTGCGGGGGAGAGGGCTGGGTCGCCACGTGTTCCATTCGTTGTGGTGGGAGGCCGGCGGTGGGTTTTGGGCGGCGGGGCGTCAGTTGACGTTGTCCGGGTTGGACCCGGTGCGGAAGCCGCGGTCCAGTCCCGCCAGGGCGTCCAGGTCCGCCGTCGTTAGCTCGAACCCGAAGACGTCGTGGTTTTCGTGGATCCGTGCGTAGGAGCTGGCCTTCGGGATGACCACATTGCCCAGTTGCAGGTGCCACCGGATGATGACCTGCGCGGGGGAGCGGCGGTGGGCGGCGGCAATCTCCGTCACCACCGGGTCCTCGAGGACCTGGCCGCGGCCCAGCGGGCTCCACGCCTCGGTGACGATCCCCAGGGAGAAGTGAAGTTCGCGCAGTTCGGCCTGCTGCAGCCACGGATGCAGCTCGATCTGGTTCACCGCGGGGACCACCTCCGCACCCTGCAGCAGCCGGTCAAGGTGCGCCGGCTGGAAGTTGGAGACGCCGATCGCACGGACCCTCCCCTCCCGGTACAAGGTCTCCAGCGCCCGGTAGCTGTCTGTGAAGAGGCCGCGCTCGGGGCAGGGCCAGTGGATCAGGTAAAGGTCGAGGTACTCGAGGCCCAGCTTGGCCATCGAGGTGTCGAAAGCCCGCAGCGTTGCGTCGTAGCCCTGATCGTCATTCCACAGCTTGGTGGTGACGAAGAGGTCCTCACGCGTCAGCCGCGGGTGCCGCTCCCCGGAGCCGCCGGTGGCGCCGTCGAACGCTGCCAGCGCACCAATCGCCTTGCCGACGCCAGTCTCGTTGCCGTACATCGCGGCGGTGTCGAAGTGCCGGTAGCCGGCCTCCAGTGCCATGGTCACCAGCCCGGCGGCATTGGCCGGCGGCACCTTGTACAGCCCGTAGCCCAGGCGGTCCATCAGCACACCGTTGTTCAGCGTCACCCGCGGCGTCATTCTCATAGCAACGACTCTACCTAGTACCCCGGCCTCTCCGGCGTTCCTCCCGCTTCAGCCGAGCCCCTCGGTGCTGACCAGCCGCCGGGCACTGGCCTCGTCCAGGATCAGGTCCGTCGCCAGTCCCGCGGCCAGGGCGCCGCGCAGTCCGTTGATCTTGGAGGCGCCGGAAACCACGCAGATCCGACGCCGGACCTGACGCAGCTGCGCCAGGTCCGGCCCGGTGGAGCGCTCGTTCAGGGTGATGCCGTCGGAGGAGCCGTCCGCGCGGAAGAAGACGGTCGCGACATCGCCGACGACGTCGGACCCGGCCAGGACGCTGAGGTCGTCCTCGTCGAGGTAGCCGCCGGCGTAGACATGGCTGGGGTAGTCCGCGTCGACCGATCCGACGCCGAAAATGGCGATGCTCATCCGCGCCTGCAGCTGGAGGATGCGCTGCACGCTGCGCTCATTCCACATGGCCTGCTTCGTGGCGGCGTGGTCGAAGAAGGCGGGCACGGGGAACTGCTCCACCCGCGCGCCGTAGGCGCTGCCGAAGCGGCGCATGATGTCCGAGGCGTAGGTGATGCCCGTGGTCTGCATGTTTCCGGCGCCGTTGAGCTGGACGATGATGCTGTCGTGCGTGATCTTCCGGGTCAGGTGGCGGCTGACGGCGCTCAGCGTGGATCCCCACGCGACGCCGATGATCGCGTTCGAATCGACCAACGGGCCGATGGTCCGCGCGGCCTGCATGGCCACACGATCAAGGGTTTCCGCCTCGTTCAGGGTGTCCACCACCGGAACTACGTGGACGTCCACCTTGTATTCGGCCTTGATCCGGCTGGCGAGCTCCGGTCCGGTGTCCAGCGGACTGCGGATCTGGATCTGCACCAGCCCCGATTCCCGGGCCGCGGAGAGCAGCCGCGAGACGGTCGAGCGCGAGGTGCGCAGCTCCCGTGCGATCGCGTCCATGGTCAGGTCCTGGAGGTAGTACAACTGGGCCGCCCGGAGGGCGTCCGACTGGCGCGACGGGGACATTGCGGCTCCCTTCTGCACATTTGTGCATAGTGCTTGACTCCATTTTCCATTACTCCAAAGAATAGTCATGAACGGCGGCGTGCCCGAAGCGCGCCGCGCAGCGTCAAACCCCAAGGAGCAGTGTTGGGAAACAAGGTCAGTTCCGGTCATCCGGCGCCCGGTCAGCAGCGCACATCGGTGCAGCAACTGCGGGACCGTCCGCACGCGCAGGTACTCATCATCGGCGGGGGCATTAACGGAGTCGGGACGTTCCGCGACCTGGCGCTCCAGGGCGTCGACGTCGCCCTCGTTGAGCGCGGCGACTTCTGCCAGGGCGCCAGCGGCGCCTCCTCGCACATGATCCACGGCGGCATCCGCTACCTCGAAAACGGCGAGTTCCGCCTGGTGCAGGAATCCGTCGTCGAACGCAATCGCCTCCTGCGGATCGCCCCGCACTACGTCAAGCCGCTGCAGACCACCATCCCGATCTTCAGCACCTTCTCCGGCATCCTTGCCGCACCGCTGCGGTTCCTCACCCACAAGCAGGGCAAGCACACCGAGCGCGGCGCCTTCCTGATCAAGGCCGGCCTGACCATGTACGACTTCTTCTCCCGCGACGGCGGCACCGTGCCCCGGCACCAGTTCCGCGGCCGGAAGAACGCCCTGGCCGAGCTGCCCCGCCTCCACCCCGGCATCAAGTACGCCGCAACCTACTTCGACGCCTCCGTTCACAACCCGGAGCGCCTCACCCTGGACGTGCTCCAGGACGGCGAGAAGGCCGGCGAGGCAGGCGGCAACGGCGCCCGCGCCAGCAACTACCTCTCCCTCGTCTCCATGGGCACCGCGGCCGACGGCAAGTCCGGTTCCGTGCAGCTCCGTGACGAACTGACCGGCGAGGTCTTCGACTTCACCGCCGACGTCGTGGTCAACACCACTGGCGCCTGGGTAGACCTCACCAACGAAGCCATGGGCGCCGCGTCGAAGTTCATGGGCGGCACCAAGGGCTCGCACATCGTGCTCGACCACCCGGAACTGCTCGAGGCCTGCCAGGGCCGCGAGATCTTCTTCGAGCACACCGACGGCCGCATCGTGCTGATCTACCCGATGGGTGACCGCGTCCTGGTCGGCACCACCGACATCGACGCCGACATGGCCGAGGACGCCGTCTGCACCGACGCCGAGATCGACTACTTCTTCGACCTGATCGGCCACGTCTTCCCGGACCTGCCGGTCAGCCGCGAGCAGATCGTCTACACCTTCTCCGGCGTCCGCCCGCTGCCGCGCCACGACGAAACCCAGCCCGGCTTCGTCAGCCGCGACTACCGCATCGAACGCCGCGGCGGCAATGGCAGCCCGGTGGTGCTGAGCCTCGTCGGTGGCAAGTGGACCACGTTCCGCGCCCTCTCCGAGCACCTCAGCAACGACGTGCTGGCCGAACTCGGCCGCAGCCGCAAGGTCTCCACCGCCAAGATGGCGATCGGCGGTGGCGCCGGCTTCCCCGAGTCCGAGGAAGGCGTGCAGCGCTGGATCAAGGCCCACATGACCTCCGGCCGCGATGCGGACCGGACCGCCGGCCTGCTCACCCGCTACGGCACCCGCGCCGAGGCCGTCATGGAGTTCCTCGACGCCGGTGAGGACCGGATGCTGCGCTCCACCCGTGAGCTGAGCGTCCGCGAGCTGGAGTTCATGGCCCGCAACGAGCAGATCGGCCACCTGATTGACGTGCTGATCCGCCGCACCTCGCTGGCGTTCCGCGGCCTGGTCACCGGCGAACTGCTCAACGAGGTAGCCGACGTCCTGTCCGGCCCGCTGGGCTGGGACGCCGCAACCCGCAGCGCCGAAATCACCCACGCCCAGGAGGTGCTGGAACGCTTCCATGGCGTCCAGGTCCACAGCCTGGTCGCCTAACACTTGAGCGGCCGGGGGCATTGCCCCCGGCCGTGAAGGCTGCCACCAGGCCCGACGGGCCCGACGGCAGTTGCCGGCCGGCAGCGCGAAACCGCTGCCGGCCACACGTCCCCTCCACCCGCGAGGGACGACAACAGAAAATAGAGGAGTCAAAGATGTCTCTTGGAATAGTTTTCCTGTCCGAAGTATTCGGTACCGCAATGCTGACCCTGCTGGGTTGCGGCGTTGTGGCCAACGTCGCGCTCAAAGGCACCAAGGGCAACAACGGCGGGTTCCTGATGGTCACCTGGGGCTGGGGCCTTGCCGTCTTCGCCGGTGTCTTCGTGGCCGCCAAGTCCGGCGCACACCTGAACCCGGCCGTCACCTTCGGTTTCCTGCTTAACGGCAAGGCAGAGTATGCCCCCGGCGTCGCCGTTAGCTTCGGATCCACCATGACCTACTTCGGCGGCGAACTGCTCGGCGCCTTCCTGGGCGCCGTCGTCATGTGGCTGGCCCACAAGCAGCACTTCGACGCTGAACCCGAACCCGCCAGCAAGCTCGGCGTATTCTCCACCGGTCCGGCCATCCGCTCCACCCCGTGGAACCTTATCACCGAGATCATCGGCACTTTCGTCCTGGTCTTCGTCATCCTGACCTTCGGCGGAACCCCTCCGGCCTTGGCCCGCTGGCCGTGGCCCTCCTGGTGGTCGCCATCGGCGTCTCCCTCGGCGGTCCCACCGGCTACGCCATCAACCCCGCGCGTGACCTCGGCCCCCGCATCGCCCACGCGCTGCTCCCGATCAAGGGCAAGGGCTCCTCGGACTGGAGCTACTCCTGGATCCCGGTTGTGGGTCCGCTGGTGGGCGGCGGCCTCGCCGGCATCGTGGCGGCCATCGTGCCGATCATCGCCACCGCCGCCGCTTCCTGACCCGGATACCCCCCGTACGCATTACCTTCAACCGCCAGGCAATACAGACAAGGACGTCAACGTGAACCAGTACGTAATCGCCATTGACCAGGGAACCACCAGCACCCGCGCTATCGTGTTCGACCACAGCGGCAACATCGTCTCCACCGGCCAGATGGAGCACGAGCAGATCTTCCCGCAGGCCGGCTGGGTGGAGCACGACCCCGCGGAGATCTGGAACAACACCCGCGAGGTCATCGCCTCCGCGCTTTCCAAGGCCAACCTGACCCGCCACGACATCGCCGCCGTCGGCATCACCAACCAGCGTGAAACCGCCGTCGTCTGGGACAAGACCACCGGCAAGGCGGTCTACAACGCGATCGTCTGGCAGGACACCCGCACCCAGTCGATCGTGGACGAGCTCGCCAAGGACGGCGGCCCGGACCGCTTCAAGCAGAAGGTGGGCCTGCCGCTGGCGACCTACTTCTCGGGCACCAAGATCAAGTGGATTCTGGACAACGTCGACGGCGCCCGCGCCAAGGCCGAGGCCGGCGACCTGGTCTTCGGCAACACCGACAGCTGGGTGCTCTGGAACCTCACCGGCGGCACCGACGGCGGCGTCCACGTCACCGACGTGACCAACGCCTCCCGGACCATGTTCATGGACCTCGAGACCCTCTCCTGGGACCAGGACATCCTGGATGCCTTCGGCGTCCCGGCCTCCATGATGCCCGCCATCAAGTCCTCCTCCGAGGTCTACGGCACGGTCCACACCTCCCAGCTGTTGCGTGAGGTTCCGGTCGCCGGCATCCTGGGCGACCAGCAGGCCGCCACGTTCGGCCAGGCGGCGTTCGACGCCGGTGAGGCCAAGAACACCTACGGCACCGGCTGCTTCCTCATCTTCAACACCGGTGAGGAGATCGTCCACTCCAAGAACGGCCTGCTGACCACCGTCGGCTACAAGCTCGGCGACGCCAAGCCGCACTACGCCCTGGAAGGCTCGATCGCCGTGACCGGTTCGCTGGTCCAGTGGCTGCGCGACAACCTCGGCATGATCAGCAGCGCCCCCGAGGTCGAGACCCTGGCCGCCTCGGTCGAGGACAACGGCGGGGTCTACATCGTCCCGGCGTTCTCCGGTCTCTTCGCCCCGTACTGGCGCTCCGACGCCCGCGGCGCGATCGTCGGCCTGACCCGGTACGTGAACAAGAACCACATCGCCCGGGCCGCCCTGGAGGCCACCGCCTTCCAGACCCGCGAGGTGCTCGACGCCGTCAACGCCGACTCCGGCGTGCCGCTGAGCGAGCTCAAGGTCGACGGCGGCATGGTCGCCAACGACGCGCTGATGCAGTTCCAGGCCGACATCCTCGGCGTGCCGGTAATCCGCCCGAAGGTCGTCGAGACCACGTCGCTGGGCGCAGCCTACGCGGCCGGCCTCGCCGTCGGCTTCTGGAAGGACCTGGGCGAGTGCTCGGCCAACTGGTCCGAGGACAAGCGCTGGGAGCCGCAGATGGACGACGCCGAGCGCGACCGCCAGATGCGCCTCTGGAAGAAGGCCGTCACCAAGTCCATGGACTGGGTCGACGAGGACGTCAAGTAAGTCCCAGCGACGATGCCTTCACTGTTGAGGGGGCCCCGCCCGCTTCGCGGACGCCCGAAGCCGCTCCCGGGCCCCCTCAACAATTCGGCATTTCCGGGCAGGACTCATTCAGCCGCTCGGATCGACGTTGTTCGGGTGGGGGCGGGGTGCGGCCTCCCTCTCCAGCCAACCCATACTTCAGCCGCTCGGATCGACGTGGTTCGGGTGGGGTGGGGTGCGGGTGCGCTAAAGTAGTCGTATGCGTGCGATCCTCCTGCTTAGCTAGCCGCCCGGCATCCCGGTAAGAGCTCCGGATTGTCGAGCGGCAGCCCCTCCGTGTGAGGGGCTTTTGTGTGTCCGGGACGAAGTGCGGGCCCGGAGCAGGGGACCGAAGGATCAGGCGCGACCCGTCCTGATCGGACAAGATCGAAAAGAATAGAAGAGGCCAGCAGTGAGCGTTCAGCCGGAGACAGAGACCGGAACAGCAGCAGCCGTCGCAGGTGCCGCCCCCGAGGAGGGCACCTACAATTTCGCCGCCATGGAGGCGAAGTGGCCGCAGGTCTGGGAGGACCTCAAGGTCTTCACCCCGGTCGACGACGGCTCCAAGGAACGCCGCTACGTGCTGGACATGTTCCCCTACCCCTCGGGCGACCTGCACATGGGCCACGCCGAAGCGTTCGCGATGGGCGACGTCGTCGCCCGCTACCTGCGCCAGCAGGGCTTCGACGTGCTGCACCCGATCGGCTGGGACTCCTTCGGCCTGCCCGCCGAGAACGCCGCCATCAAGCGCAACGCCCACCCGAGCGAGTGGACCTACGCCAACATCGACACCCAGGCCGCGTCCTTCAAGCGGTACGCGATCTCCGCCGATTGGTCCCGCCGGCTGCACACCTCCGACCCGGAGTACTACCGCTGGACCCAGTGGCTGTTCAAGCGCTTCTATGAGCGCGGCCTGGCGTACCGCAAGAACTCCCCGGTGAACTGGTGCCCCAAGGATCAGACCGTGCTGGCCAACGAACAGGTGGTCAACGGCGCCTGTGAACGCTGCGGCACCGCCGTGACCAAGAAGTCCCTGAACCAGTGGTACTTCAAGATCACCGACTACGCGGACCGGTTGCTGGACGACATGGAGGAACTGCGCGGCCACTGGCCCGAGCGGGTCCTGGCCATGCAGAAGAACTGGATCGGCCGCTCCGAGGGTGCCCACGTCACCTTCGTCGTCGAGGCCGACGGCGGCAAGCCCGCCAAGGACGTCACCGTCTTCACCACCCGCCCGGACACCCTGTACGGCGCGACGTTCTTCGTGGTCGCCGCCGACGCACCGATCGCCGTCGAACTGGTGACCGAGGAACACGCAGCGGCCCTGGACGCCTACCGCGAGCAGGTCAAGGCCCTCTCCGAGATCGAACGCCAGTCCACCGAACGCGAAAAGACCGGCGTCTTCACCGGCCGCTACGCCATCAACCCGCTGAACGGCGAGAAGCTGCCGGTCTGGGCTGCCGACTACGTGCTGGCCGACTATGGCACCGGCGCCATCATGGCCGTGCCCGCCCACGACCAGCGCGACCTGGACTTCGCCAAGACCTTCGACCTGCCGGTCCGGGCCGTCCTGGACACCGGCGAGGAGGACCCCGCCGTCTCCGGCACCGCCACCGCCGGCGCGGGCACCCTGATCAACTCCGGCGAGCTGAACGGCCTGCCCAAGGCCGAGGCCATTCCCGCCGCCATCACCATCCTGGAGAAGCTGGGAACCGGCGAGAAGTTCGTGAACTTCCGCCTGCGTGACTGGCTGCTGAGCCGTCAGCGGTTCTGGGGCGCCCCCATCCCGATCATTCACTGCCCCGACTGCGGCGAGGTCCCGGTCCCGGACGACCAGCTGCCGGTCACCCTGCCCGATGACCTCCGCGGCGAGGACCTGTCCCCGAAGGGCACCTCCCCGCTGGCCGCCGCCGAGGCCTGGGTCAATGTGGAGTGCCCGTCCTGCCACGGCCCGGCAAAGCGCGACACGGACACCATGGACACCTTCGTGGACTCCTCCTGGTACTTCCTGCGGTTCGTTTCCCCGGAGTACACCGAGGGGCCGTTCGATCCCGCGAAGATCAACGACTGGATGCCCGTGGGCCAGTACGTGGGCGGCGTCGAGCACGCCATCCTGCACCTGCTCTACGCCCGCTTCTTCACCAAGGTCATCCACGACATGGGCCTGATCGAGGCCGACGAGCCCTTCCGGGCGCTGCTAAACCAGGGCCAGGTCCTCAACGGCGGCAAGGCCATGAGCAAGTCCCTCGGCAACGGCGTTGACCTGGGCGAACAGCTGGACAAGTACGGCGTCGACGCCGTCCGCCTGACCATGATCTTCGCCTCCCCGCCGGAGGACGATGTCGACTGGGCGGACGTCTCGCCCTCGGGCTCCGCGAAGTTCCTGGCCCGCGCCTGGCGGCTCGGCCAGGACGTCACCAGCGAGCCCGGCGTCGACTTCGCCGCCGGTGACCGGGCGCTGCGTGCCGTCACGCACCGCACCATCGCCGACGCCCAGGCGCTCCTGGACGCGAACAAGTTCAACGTCGTCGTGGCAAAGCTGATGGAACAGGTCAACGCCACCCGCAAGACCATCGATGCCGGTGCGGGCGGCGCGGACCCCGCCGTCCGTGAGGCCGTCGAGGCCGTCGCGGTGATCCTCAGCCTCTTCGCCCCGTACACGGCCGAAGACCTGTGGAACGTCCTGGGACACCCGGCTTCCGTTGCCAACGCGGGCTGGCCGGCCCACGACCCGGCCCTGCTGGTCCAGGACACGGTCACCGCCGTCGTCCAGGTGCAGGGCAAGGTCCGCGACCGGCTGGAGGTCTCCCCGGAGATCTCCGAGGATGAGTTGCGCGAACTGGCGCTGGCCTCGGAGAACGTCCAGCGCGCCATGGACGGCCGGGGGATCCGCACCGTGATCGTGCGGGCACCCAAACTGGTCAACATCGTTCCGGCCTAGCCGGACCGGAGTTATGCTGTCACCGGCCGTCGGCGTTTTCGCCGGCGGCCGGACCACATTCCAAGGGGTGTTTCGTGCCTGACCGTGAGCCGCCCGGCTGGCCCTGGCTGGGGGAGCGTCTGCTTCGGCTGCGCCGCGCCACCCGGCCGGATGCCGCCGAGCTCGCCGTGGTCCCCGTCGTCCGGACCGCGGTGGTGACCGATTCCGCCGCGGCCCTCCCTGCCGATTGGGTGCGCGACTTCACCTCCGACGGTCGCCTGACCGTGGTGCCCATGCCGGTTATGGTGGGCGAGGAAATCTACGGTGAGGGCGAGGACGACATCGCCGAAACCATCGCCGTGGCCCTGGCCGGCGGTGTGGCGGTCCGGACTTCGCGTCCGTCGCCGGGCCAGTTCGAACGCGCCTACCGCGAGGCCGCCGCCCGCGGGTTCGAAGCCGTGCTGTCCATCCATCTCTCCGCCGAGCTCTCGGGCACCGCGGACTCGGCCCGGCTGGCGGCCGCCCGGGTGGATATCCCGGTGGAGGTGCTGGACTCCCGTACCGCCGGCATGGCCGAAGGCATGGGCGTCCAGAGCGCCGTCGTGGCCGCGGCCGACGGGCTGGACGCCGCGGCCGTGCGCGGCTTCGCCGAGGCCCGGCTGGCCCGCACCAAGGTGTACTTCTATGTCCCCAGCCTGGAGCAGCTGCGCCGCGGCGGACGGATCGGAGCGGCCGCGTCCCTCTGGGGAACCATGCTCTCGATCAAGCCCATCCTGGCGGTCGACGACGGCAGGATCGTCCCGTTGGAACGCGTCCGGTCCGCGGCCCGGGCGGTGGCGCGCCTGGAGGAAATCGCGGCCGACGACGCCCTGTCCCGTCCCGCCGGTGAAGCTCGGATCGCCGTGCACCACTTCGGGAACCCAGCCGAGGCCGAACAGCTGGCGGCCCGGTTGGCGGACCAGCTGCCCGGCTGCCCACCCGCGCAGATCAGCTCGCTGCCGGCCGTCCTCGCGGCCCACGCCGGGCTGGGGGTGCTGGCCGTCGTGGTGGGGGAGAGCAGCACCCCCGTCCCATCTCCGACGCCGTCTTCCGCTCCGAGCGGTCCGCCGGCCGGGCCTTAGCAGGGCGAGCTGTCCACATAGGCCTACCGGGACCTGCCAGCAGTGCTGCGTGGGCACCTAGCGTGGACGCATGCCGCGCCGCTCCCCGACTTCGACCCTTGCGGGTCCCCGCGCGGCCCGGCACCGTTGGGCGGCCAGCCTCGGATCGCCCGGGGACACGTCTGCCGAGGGGTCCGCAGACGATGCGCCCCTGCTGGATTCCTTCGATTCGTGCCCTGACGCCCGGCCGGACGACGAGATGCCGGAGTTTGCGCCGCCACTGGTGCGCTGGCGAACGGCCCGCGGGGCCGCCGTCCTGCTTGCTGTGGTTGCGGTGCTGCTCGGAGGCTGGTTCTGGTGGCGGGCCGCCGGCTCCGCTCCGCGGGTGGAGCCCCTGAGTGAGACGTCAACAACTGCCGCGGCCGTGGAGACTGCGCCCGCCGCACCGGTCGAGCGGGTCGTCGTACACGTCACGGGTGCCGTCATCCGGCCCGGGGTGCTCACACTAGCGGCGGGCAGCCGGCTCCATGAGGCAATCGCCGCCGCCGGCGGGGCCACGCCCACCGCGGACCTGGACCGGCTGAACCTGGCCGCGGCCGTGGAGGACGGCCAAAAGATCGTCGTGCCCGAACGGGGCAGCCCAGAGGCGCAGGATCCGCAGGGCGGGGCGTCGGGGGAGGGAGGCGGGTCCGCCGCTAGCAGCGAAAGCGGGACCGGCGGGACAGGTGGTGGCAGTGGAAGCGGGACCGGGGCACCCGGGAGCGGGACCGCGAAGGTCAACCTCAACACCGCCGACGCGGAGGAACTCGCCACGCTTCCGCGGGTGGGGCCGGTGCTCGCCCAGCGGATTGTGGACTGGCGCAAACAACACGGCCGGTTCACCCGGGTCGAGGAGCTCGACGCCGTGGACGGCGTCGGGCCTAAACTCCTCGAGGCCCTGCTGCCGTTGGTGCGGGTCTGACATGCCACGCGAGCTCCGGCAGCCGGAACACGGGCACCAGCACCGTCCCTGGCAAGCCTACCGGGACGCCGCGGTCTTCAGCCTGGCGCCGCAGCCGGAGCCGACGGACACTTCAGGTGCCCTGACGGACAAGCGCAAGCGAAAGAAGTCAGACGGGCAGGCACGGTCCTTGCGGGACGGCAGTGTCAGGAGGCGGCTGGAGGCACGTCTTGGCAAGACGCTGTCCGGCCTCCTCACCGGTACGCCGCATTCCCGCCAATCGAGTTCCGTGTCTGCCCGGCGGAACGGTCCTCCCGACAGCGGAGCCCGGCGGCGGAGCGACCTCCGCCTCGTGCCGGCCGCGCTGCTGGTCTGGGCCAGCTCCCTGGCGGGGGCGTGGATCCGGCCGCTGGATCAGGCGCTGATCTGCGCCGTGTTCCTCGCCGGTATCGGATTCCTGCTCGCCCGCAGATTGACGCGCGCACGGTGCAAGAAACGCCACGCCCGGAGAAGCGTAAGGGCGACCTTGGCCGTGGGGCTAGCCCTCGCCGCCGCGGCCGGATCGCATGCGGGAGCCGCCGCCACCGAACGGCAGCAGGGCGCCGTGGCTGAAGCCTTCGCCGCCCGCGCGTCGGTGGTGGCCGAGCTGGACATCACCGCCGCTCCGGAACGCCTCTCCGCGTCGCCGGGCCGAGGTGCCTCCGCGCGGTGGTCCGTCGAAGCTACCCTCCGCACCCTCATCCACGATGGCCAGCGCATCGGGACGGCCACACCCATGACCGTCCTCGGCGGAGAGGACTGGGCCGGCGTGGAACCCGGCCAGCAGATTCGCGCCACCGGAAAGCTCAGGGCCGCCGGGGCCGGCCGCACCGAGGCGGGGACGCTCTCCGCCAGTACGTCACCGGTTCCGCTGGCAGGGACGGGCGGCACCGGGGGTGGTCCGGAGGCGGCGCTGTCCCGGTTGCGCGCCCGCTACACGGCGGCGGCCCGGACACTGCCCGGCCAGGCCCGCGGACTGCTTCCCGGCATGGTCACGGGCGACACCTCCGCCCTGGACCCCGGGGTGGCCGCAGCGATGAAGACCGTCGGCATGACCCACCTGACCGCCGTGAGCGGGGCCAACTGCAGCCTGGTGCTGGGTGCGCTCCTCCTTGGGGCCCGGAGCCTGCGGCTTCCCCGGCCCGCGGCCGCGAGGCTTGGCCCTGGCCGGGCTGGCGCTGTTCGTGGCGCTGGTGGGCCCGGATGCCAGCGTCCTGCGCGCCGCTTGCATGGGCGCCATCGGGCTGGCGGCCGTCGCGGCGGGCCAGTCCGGGCAGGCGCTGAGCCTCTTGTGCACGGCGGTGATCGTGCTGCTTCTGTTCGACCCCGGGCTGGCGGGTGACTTCGGGTTCCTGCTGTCGGTCCTCGCGACCCTTGGCATTATTGTGGCGGGACGGCCCGTGATGACGTGGTTTCCGCCCGCGGTGCCCCGCGCCGTCGCTGCCGGTGTCGCCGTGCCGTTCTCCGCCCAGTTGTTCTGCGGCCCGGTGATCGTCCTGCTACAGCCGAGCTTTTCCACCTATGCCCTCGCGGCGAACCTTGCTGCCGCCGCCCTGGTGGCACCGGTGACGCTGCTGGGCACGGCCGCCGTTCCGTTGCTCGCGGTGTCACCGGCCCTTGCGTCCGTGCCGATGGCTCTTGCCGGGATCTTCGCCGCCGGTGTCGGAGCCGTCGCGCGGATTTTTGCCGGGCTTCCGGGAGCCGCACTGGTGTGGCCGGAGGGCGGGGTGGGAGCCTCGACCATGGTGCTGCTGTCCGTCCTCACCCTCGGCGCCGCCTGGCTGCTCTGCCACCCGGTGCGGGCCTGGCGCCTCATGCTCGCGATGCACGGGCGGACGGTGCGGTTGCTGGCCCTGGTGGTGGACGGGCGCGAATGGGCTCCCCGCGGCTTGGCCGTCCGCCGACGCCGTGGGACGCTTAGAGTCTGCAAACCAACCCTCCGGAGGAATCACCAGTGGCTGCTGCCCAAAACCCACGCACCAAGGCCGCGGCCACGAACACCGCCACCTGGCGGGACGTGACGCCTGCTCCCGTGGTGCTGGTGGGCGGGCCCGAGGATTACCTGGCGTCCCGCGCCATGGACCGGCTGCGGCAACTGGTCCGTGCGGCAGCCCCCGATGTCGAGGTGACCCGCATGAGCGCCGCCGCCTACGAACCCGGCGCGCTGGCCATGAACGTCAGCCCGTCCCTGTTCGGCGAGCAGAAGCTGATCGAGGTCGAGGCGCTGGAGTCGATGAACGACGCCTTCCTGGCCGACGCCCTGAAGTACCTGGCGCAACCGGAACCGGACGCCGTCATGGTGATGCGGCACGGCGGGGGAGTCCGCGGCAAGAAGCTGCTGGACGCTATCAAGGCCGGGGGCTGGCCCGTGGTCGACTGCCAGCCGATGAAAAAGGACGCCGACAAGATTTCCTTCGTCATGACCGAGTTCAAGGCCGCCTCGCGCCGGATCGAACCCGACGCCGTCCAGGCCCTGATCAACGCAGTCGGGGCGAGTCTGGCCGAGCTGGCCGCCGCCTGCAGCCAGCTGATCGCCGACGCCACCACCGCCGTCGACGCCGACATGGTGGACCGCTACTACGGCGGCCGGGTCGAGGCCTCCGGGTTCAAGGTCGCCGACGCCGCCATGGCTGGAAACGCCCCGCTCGCTCTTTCCACCCTGCGCCATGCCCTGGATACCGGGGCGGACCCGGTGCCTATAGTCGCCGCGCTGGCGGCCAAGCTCCGGTCCCTCGCAAAGGTTGCCGGGGCGCAGGGCTCGTCGTCCCAGATCGCCAAGCAGTTGGGCATGCAGCCCTGGCTGGTCGAGCAGGCGCAGCGGGACGTCCGCCGGTGGACCCCGGAGGGGCTGGTGCGCTCCATCCAGGTCACCGCCGAGGCTGACGCGCAGGTCAAGGGCCTGTCCCGGGACCCGGTCTACGCCGTCGAACACGCCGTCACGGTCATCGCCGGTTCCGTCCGCCGCTAGGGCCGGGCCGTACGTCGCTGCGGCGGCAGCCCGGCGCTCCGTAAAGCCGCGTTAACTGGCTGTGGCCGGCACCTTGGCGGTGCCGGCCACAATCATCAGTTCAGCTGAACTGGAAAACCTTAGAGTGCGTTGACCTTCTTGGAGATCGCCGACTTGCGGTTTGCAGCGTTGTTCTTGTGCAGAACACCCTTGCTGACAGCCTTGTCGAGCTTCCGGCTGGCGGAAACCAGTGCAGCAGACGCGGCATCCTTGTCGTCGGACGCAACGGCGGTGTTGACGGCGCGGATGGCCGTCTTCAGCTCGGACTTGACTGCGTTGTTGCGCAGGCGAGCCTTTTCGTTGGTCAGGATGCGCTTCTTCTGGGACTTGATATTAGCCACGTGTGAACTCTCTTTTTCAATGCGGAAAATGGTCTAGAGGGCTTTCAGATTGGCCATTGACTGAGCGGCGTGGGGATACCTATGGCGACCAACCATCTGTGGCCGTCGACCTGCACGGACACACAGCTGTCAATAGTAGCAGAAACGGCTGTTCGATGACGAAATGCACAGCGGCAAGATTGCCGTCAGGACCAGCCCTGCCGGTCGCGGAGCGCCGTGGCCACTCCGCGGAACCTGCCGGCGTCCAGAATGGCACCCTCCCGGCGGACGGCCGCGGGGTCGATCTGCAGGACCCGGTCCAGCCGCGCCTCGCTGGGCCGCCATTGCCGGTCCCACGGCCCGGTGCCGATGTCGACGTAGTTCGCGGCCCGCCGCGGGTCGCCGTCGTGGTCCTTGCTGGTGAGCATCAGGCCAAGGAGATACCGTCCCTTTGTTCCCACCAGCAGCACGGGGCGGTCCTTGCCCTGGCTGTGGTCCTCCTCGAACGGCACCCAGGTCCAGACGATCTCCCCGGGCTCGGGCACCCCATTGGCTTTCGGCGCGTACTTGACCGTGGCCTTGCCGCGGAAGTCACCGGGATAGGCGCCGCCAACGGGTCCGCCGCGGCGCGGACCTGCAGGTGTCCCGGCCGGGCGTCGCCGTGCCGGGGGAGCGGCAGGCGCGCCGCCGATGCCCAGGAAGCGGAGCGTGCCGCGGACGGCCTTGCCGAGGGAACGAAGGTTCAATGCCATGGGCAAACCCTACCGGCGCCGGGTCCGGGCGGGCCGGAATGCAGACCCAAGCGCCGGGACGTGGGAGACTAAGGGGACGAGAATTGCGGCCTTCGGCAGCACGGCGCAACGCCGGCTGTTCAGCCCGCGGACAAAACCTTCACCAGTTCAGCCAAGAGTTAGGACCCTGCGTGTCTCCCATGGCCCGCACCGCCCCGGTGCCTGCCGCAACAGATCCGGCCCTCATCCGGAACTTCTGCATCATTGCGCACATTGACCACGGCAAGTCCACGCTGGCCGACCGGATGCTCCAGTTCACCGGCATCGTCCAGTCCCGTGACATGAAGGCCCAGTACCTGGACCGCATGGACATCGAACGTGAGCGCGGCATCACCATCAAGTCGCAGGCCGTCCGGATGCCGTGGGAGCTCGAGGGCACCAGCTACGCGCTGAACATGATCGATACCCCCGGCCACGTCGACTTCACCTATGAGGTGTCCCGGTCCCTGGCCGCCTGTGAGGGCGCCGTGCTGCTGGTCGACGCCGCGCAGGGCATTGAGGCGCAGACCCTCGCCAACCTCTACCTGGCGATGGAAAACAACCTCACCATCATTCCGGTCCTGAACAAGATCGACCTGCCGGCCGCCCAGCCGGAGAAGTACGCCGAGGAACTCGCCAACCTGATCGGCGGTGACCCGGAGGACGTGCTGCGGGTCTCAGGCAAGACCGGCGCCGGCGTCGAGGCCCTCCTGGACAAGATTGTCCGCGACCTGCCCGCCCCGGTCGGCGATCCCGATGCCCCCGCCCGGGCCATGATCTTCGACTCGGTATATGACACCTACCGCGGCGTGGTGACCTACGTCCGCGTCGTCGACGGCATGCTCCACCCCCGCGAACGCATCCAGATGATGTCCACCCGGGCCACCCACGAACTCCTGGAGATCGGTGTCAGCTCCCCGGAGCCCACGCCGTCCAAGGGCCTGGGCGTCGGCGAGGTGGGCTACCTGATCACCGGCGTGAAGGACGTCCGCCAGTCCAAGGTGGGCGACACCGTCACCAACATGGCCAAGCCCGCCACGCAGTCGCTGGCCGGCTACGCGGATGCAAAGCCGATGGTTTTCTCCGGTCTTTACCCGCTGGACGGCACCGACTACCCGGTGCTGCGCGATGCACTCGAGAAGCTGATGCTCAACGACGCCGCGCTGGTCTACGAACCGGAGACCTCCGCCGCGCTGGGCTTCGGCTTCCGCGTGGGCTTCCTGGGCCTGCTGCACCTGGAAATCACCCGGGAACGGCTGGAACGCGAATACAACCTGGACCTGATCTCCACCGCCCCGAACGTCGAGTACGAGGTCACGCTGGAGGACAAGAAGGTCATCCACGTGACCAACCCCAGCGAGTACCCCACGGGCAAGGTGGCCGAGGTCCGCGAACCGATGGTCTCAGCGACCATCCTCGCGCCGAACGAGTTTGTCGGCGCCATCATGGAGCTCTGCCAGAGCCGCCGCGGCGTCATGGGCGGCATGGACTACCTCTCCGAGGACCGCGTCGAAATCCGCTACCGGCTCCCGCTGGCCGAGATCGTCTTCGACTTCTTCGACATCCTCAAGTCCCGCACCCGCGGCTACGGCTCGCTGGACTGGAAGGCCGACGGCGACCAGGTCGCCGACCTGGTCAAGGTCGACATCATGCTCCAGGGCGAGCAGGTGGACGCGTTCAGCGCCATCACCCACCGGGACAAGGCCTACGCCTACGGTGTGATGATGACCGGCAAGCTGCGTGAACTGATCCCGCGGCAGCAGTTCGAGGTGCCCATCCAGGCCGCCATCGGCTCCCGCATCATCGCCCGCGAGAGCATCCGCGCCATCCGCAAGGACGTGCTCGCCAAGTGCTACGGCGGTGACATCACCCGAAAGCGCAAACTGCTCGAGAAGCAGAAGGAAGGCAAGAAGCGCATGAAGATGGTGGGCCGCGTCGAGGTGCCGCAGGAGGCGTTCATCGCCGCCCTGACCACGGAAGAATCCAAGGACAAGGCCAAGAAGTAACCATGCCAAGCGCACTACCCCTCGGCGACCCCGCGCCGTCGGACGGGCTGTTGCCCGCCCAGGCGCTGGAGGGCGCCGGGGGCCGGGCCTTCGGGCTTTACGTCCACATCCCGTTCTGCGCGGTGCGCTGCGGCTACTGCGACTTCAACACCTACACCGCCACGGAACTCGGCGGCGGGGCGTCCCAAGATGCCTATGCCGAGACCGCCGTGGCGGAGGTCGGGTTCGCGGCCCGCGCCCTGACTGCCTCCGGGCTGCCGGAGCGTCCGCTGAGCACCGTCTTCTTCGGCGGCGGCACCCCCACCCTGCTTCCCGCGGAAGACCTGGCCCGCATCCTGCGTGCCGCAATCGACACCTGGGGCCTGGCCCCCGGCGCCGAGGTGACCACCGAGGCGAACCCGGACTCGGTGACCCGCGAGTCCCTGCAGCTGCTGGCCGACGCCGGCTTCACCCGCGTGTCTTTCGGGATGCAGTCCGCCGTGCCGCACGTCCTCAAGGTCCTGGACCGGACCCACACGCCCAGCCGGGTGCCTCTGGTGGTCGAATGGGCCAGGGAGGCCGGGCTGGCCGTCAGCCTCGACCTGATCTACGGCACGCCCGGCGAGTCGCTGGAGGACTGGCGCCACTCGCTGGAGACGGCCCTGTCCTACCGCCCGGACCACATCAGCGCCTACGCCCTGATCGTCGAGGAGGGCACGAAGCTCGCCGCCCAGATCCGCCGCGGCGAGGTCCCGGGGATCGACGACGACGACCACGCGGCCAAGTACGAACTGGCCGACGAGCTCATTTCCGTTGCCGGGCTGGGCTGGTACGAGGTCAGCAACTGGGCGGCGACGCCGGAGCAGGCCTGCCGCCACAACCTCGCCTACTGGCGTGGTGACGACTGGTGGGGTATCGGGCCGGGGGCCCACTCGCACGTCGGCGGGGTCCGCTGGTGGAACGTCAAGCACCCCGTCGCCTACGCGGCGCGGCTGGACTCCGGCGCCTCCCCGGCGGCCGGGCGGGATACCCTGGACCCGGAGACCCGCAATATCGAGCGCATCATGCTGGAGGCGCGGCTGGTCTCAGGCCTGGACATCCCCAGCCTGGGCGGACTGGAGGAAACCGGCCGGCACGCGGTCGCGGGATTGATCGCCGATGGGCTCGTGGAACCGGCACAGGCCTTCCGCGGCCGGCTGGTCCTCACGCTGAAGGGACGCCTCCTGGCCGACGCCGTCGTCCGCCGCCTGCTGCCGGACTGACCCCGCCGGGCCAACGAACCGCACACACCAGACAAAAACGGGCACCCCGGGAGAAATCCCGGGGTGCCCGTCAGCGTTGTGGGAACCGGCGCTACTTGATCCAGCGAAGGTTGAACTCGTAGCGGTGCGGCTGGCCACGGTTGACGTGGATGCCGGCAGCCACGGAAAAGCAGGCCAGTGCGATCCAGATGACCGTGGCCAGGACAGCGAACAGGTTGCCCACCACGGGGATGAACACCAGAAGGTTGGCTACCACGGCCGCGATCGTCGGCGGCAGGGTGAAGTTCAGCGCCTCCTTGGACTCCTGGGCGGTAAACGGTCCGCGGTCCTTGAAGATCAGGTAGATCAGCAGCGACGGGATGCAGCCGAGGATGCCGCCGAAGTGCGACAGGGTGGCCCACTGACGGTCCTCGCTGGCGGTCAGGGGAAGCGCATTTGCGGGAACGCCATGGTACTGCGACTGGCCGTAACCGGCCTGGGGGTCCGTGTGTTCGCGTGCGTCTTCTGCCACGTTTCGTCCTTTGGATTGCGGTGGAGCGTTGGTACCTGTGCGGGCGCGGCCACCGCCAAAACGTGGCGGCCACCGTATCAAGAATACTTGCTTGGGCGCCGTCGCCCGCCACCTCGCCGGACGGACCCTACTGTCCCGGGGCGGTGAGGAAGTCGATGACCTCCTCCACCCGGCCCAGCAGCGAGGGTTCCAGGTCGGCGTAGCTGCGGACGGCGCCGAGGAGTTTCTGCCAGCCCAAACCGATGTCCTCCTTGGTGCTGTGCGGCCAGCCGAAAGCGGTCAGGATGCCGGTCTTCCAGTCCACGCCGCGGGGGATCACCGGCCAGCGTTCGATGCCCAGCACGGACGGCCGGATGGCCTGCCAGACGTCGATGTAGGGATGGCCGACGATCAGGACGTTGCCGCGGGCGCCGGGGGAGGCCATGACGGCCTCGGCGATCCTGGACTCCTTGGAGTCGGCCACCAGGTGGTCCACCAGGACGCCGAGGCGGCGGCCGGGACCCGGGCGGAAGTCCTTGACCGCGGCGGCGAGATCGTCGATGCCGTGCAGGGGCTCGACGACGATGCCCTCGACCCGGAGGTCGTCGCCCCAGACCTTCTCGACCAGTTCGGCGTCGTGCTTGCCCTCAACCCAGATCCGGCTGGCCTTGGCCACCTGCGCCCGCTGGCCTTCCACGCGAAGCGAGCCGGACGCCGTGCGCGTCCCGGCCGCCGGTCCAGCGGCCGCCCGGGGTGCCGGCGGCATCAGCCGGATGGGCCGGCCCTCCAAGAGGAAGCCGTAGCCGAGGCGGAAGGTCCGGGACTTCCCGCGCCGGTCCTCGAGTGCCACGACGTGCATGCCGCCGGACTTCTCCACCCGCGTGACGGCACCCACCCAGCCGGACTGCACGTCCTCGAGGACCATGCCGCGCTGCACCGGGACCTCGGGCAGCTGGGAGGGGGCGGGGGCGGTGAGGTCTTGCGGGCCCCAGTTCTGGAAGGACATCGGTTACACACTGCTTTGCATCGGGGCGGAACTGCAACGGGAACTGCATAGGGCCGGGTAGGTGGCCGGCCGCGCCGGGCAGCCGCCCGGGTTGCCACGGTCACGCCCGGAGCGAATCCAATGCTAACAACGCGGCCGGACATATTAGACTGGTTAGCACTGAGGCATGCCGAGTGCTAACCCCCGGGTTCTTCCGGGCGGCGGGCGCCGGTTGACGGTTGAGGCTCGATTGGAGGTGCGGCGTGAGCGAACCACGCAAACTCGAAGTGCTGCGCGCCATCGTGGAGGACTACGTCCATTCCCGTGAACCCGTGGGCTCCAAGGCGCTGGTGGAACGCCACCACCTGGGCGTCTCCAGCGCAACGATCCGCAACGACATGGCCGCGCTGGAAGACGAGGGGCTGATCACCGCCCCGCACACCAGCGCCGGCCGGATCCCCACGGACAAGGGCTACCGGCTCTTCGTGGACCGCATCTCCGCGGTCAAGCCGCTGTCCCCGGCGGAGCGGCGGGCCATCCAGGCCCTGCTGGAGGGCTCAGAGGACCTCGACGACGTCCTGGACCGGACGGTGCGCCTGCTGGCGCAACTGACCAACCAGGTGGCCGTGGTGCAGTACCCGCTGCTCAGCCGGGCCCGGGTGCGGCACATCGAGTTCGTGTTGCTGGCACCGCGGAAAGTGCTGGCAGTGCTTATCGCTGACACCGGCAAGGTCGAACAGCGCGTCATCGACGTCGGCCAGGACCTTGGCGACGAGACCCTCGCCGAGCTGCGGGGAGTCTTCCTCGGCCGGCTGGGCGGCACCCCGTTGAGCCTGCTCCCGCAGACCCTGCCCGACGTCGTCGACAGCACCGCCCCCGCCCGCCGCGGCGCCGCCCAGGCGCTGGCCCGCGGACTTGAGGCGCTGGCCGCCAGCAGCCGCGAGGAGCGGATGGTCATGGCCGGCACGGCCAACCTGGCCCGCTCCAACGTTGACTTTCCGCTGAGCATCGGCCCCGTCCTCGAGGCCCTCGAGGAGCAGGTGGTCATGCTCCGGCTGCTCTCGGACATGGCGGAGGACCCCCGCGGCGTGACCGTCAGCATTGGTCGGGAGAACCCCTATGACGGGCTCTCCGAGGCCTCCGTGGTGGCCACCGGGTACGGACCGGACGCCACCGCCAAGGTGGGCATCCTCGGCCCCACCCGGATGGATTACCCCACCACCATGGCCGCCGTCCGCGCGGTGGCCCGCTACCTTTCACGGATCCTCGGCCCCTGACCGGCCGGATCCACCACCAGTCTTGTCGCCCAGCACCGGCAGTACAAAAAGGAAGAGATACACACTTTGAGCAGCCACTACGACGTTCTTGGAGTCTCCCGCGAAGCAACCGGCGAGGAAATCAAGAAGGCCTACCGCAAACTCGCGCGGACCCTGCACCCGGACGTTAACCCGGGCGAGGACGCGTCCGAGCGCTTCAAGGCGGTCACCCACGCCTACGAGGTGCTCTCCGACCCGCAGAAGCGCCGCGTCTACGACACCACCGGCAACGAGAACGGCACGGACAACGGCTTCGGCGGCGGCAGCTACGCCGGCCAGGGCTTCGCGTTCCAAGACATCTTTGAGACCTTCTTCGGCGGCGCCGCCGGAGCCGGCGGCCCGGCCTCCCGCGTCCGCCGCGGCCAGGACGCGCTGATCAGCGTCCGGATCGAGCTGCGCGACGCCGTCTTCGGCGTCAACAAGAAGCTCGAGGTGGACACCGCCGTCACCTGCCCCACTTGTGAGGGCTCCTGCTGCCGCGAGGGCAGCCACCCGGAACGCTGCGACATCTGCGGCGGCAGCGGCCAGGTCCAGCGCCCGGTCCGCTCCATCCTGGGCCAGGTCATGACCACCGCCCCCTGCGGCAGCTGCGAGGGCTTCGGCACCGTCATCAAGGATCCCTGCAACGAGTGCGCCGGCCAGGGCCGGATCCGCAGCCGCCGGTCCCTGACCGTCAAGGTCCCCGCCGGCGTCGCCACCGGCACCCGGATTCAGCTCTCCGGCCAGGGCGAGGCCGGCCCGGCGGGCGGCCCCTCGGGCGACCTGTACGTGGAGATCCGGGTCAACAACGACGCGACCTTCGTCCGCGAGGGCGACGACCTGCACGCCAGCCTCACCATTCCGATGACGGCCGCTGCCCTCGGCACCGAGCTGACCCTGGACACCTTCGACGGCCAGCAGGAAATCGACGTCAAGAGCGGCACCCAGTCCGGCGAGGTCATCACCCTGCGCGGCCTCGGCGTCACCCACCTGCGCGGCTACGGCCGCGGGGACCTCAAGGTCCACCTCCAGGTCGAGACCCCCGCCAAGCTCGACGCCGCCCAGGAAGACCTGATGCGCCAGCTGGCCAAGCTCCGCGGCGAACAGTTCACCGAGGGCAAGCTGGCCGCCAGCGGCGGGGTCTTCGCCAAGCTGCGGGACCGCCTCGGTAACCTGTAGCGGTGAGCAACCCGGTCTTCTTCACCCCCGCCGGAACCCTGGACCACCAGGCCCCCGGCTCCACCTTCGTGCTGGACGGCGCCGAGGCGCGGCACGCCGTCACGGTCAAACGCCTCACGGCGGGGGAGCAGGTCGACATCGCCGACGGCGCCGGCCGCCGGATCACCGGCACGGTCACCGCCGCCGGGCCCCAGGAGCTGACGCTCGAGTGCGCCGCGGTCAACGATGAGCCGCGCCCGGCGGTGCGGCTCATTCTGGTGCAAGCCCTGGCGAAGGGCGACCGGGATGAACTCGCGGCCGAGACCGCGACCGAGCTGGGGATCGACGCCGTCGTCCCGTGGCAGGCCGAACGGTCGATCGTCCGCTGGAAGCCCGAGCGTGCCGCGAAGGCGCACGCCAAGTGGCAGTCCGTGGTGACGGCGGCGGCGAAGCAGGCCCGCCGGGCCTGGATCCCCGAGGTCCGCGCCGCGGTGGACGGCGGCTCGCTGCAGGCGGCCGTGGCCGACACGGTGGCATCCGCCGGGCTGGCAGTGATCCTGCACGAGGACGCCGTCCGGCCCCTGCGCCGTGTGCTGGCCGACTGGCAGGAGAGCGTTGGTAGCGCGGACGACGCCGCGGCGCCGCGCGAGGTGCTGATGATTGTCGGACCGGAGGGCGGGATCAGCCCGCGGGAGGTTACCCGGCTCTGTGATGCGGGGGCCGTGACCGCGCTGCTGGGGCACCACGTGCTGCGGTCCTCCACCGCCGGGCCCGCGGCGACCGTGCTGGCCAGCGACGTCCTGGGCCGCTGGTAGCGGCTACCCGGCTGGCGGCTTAGCGGTCTATTTGACCGTGCTATTTGACGGGGCTATTTACCCGGCTATTTAACCGTGAAGCCGCGGGTGTCGACGTTGAGGTCGGTGGCCTTGCCGTTCGCGTCCACCTGCGCGACCCGCGCCTCGTAGCTGCCCGGCCCCAAGTTGAGGGTGAAGCTGAACAGGCCCGACTGCTGGGCATCCGCGGCCGCGGTCATCATGCCGCTCTGGTACGGGGTCTTGGCGGTGCCGTCGACCTTCTGGATCTCCCAGCGGAGCTTCCCGCCCGGTGATGTGCTGCGGCCGGAGATCTTCACCGCGCCGTCGGCCACGGTGGTGCCCTCCTGCGGGTCGATGATCCACACCGGCGCCACCATGCCGGCGCTGCGGGAGGTGGGCGCGCCCAGCCGGACCCGGTTGAACGCGACATAGTCGGTGTGGCCGTCCACCAGGATGACCACCTGGATCTGCTGCCCGGAGTCCGTGAGGCCGGCGCTGGCAGCGGCGGCGGTGGCCGTGTAGACCAGCTGCTGGATGGCGCGCTCGGCCATGTCGGCGTCGAGGTTGCTGTTGAACGCGTCGGAGGACACGTCCACCGTGATGGTGTTCTTGCCGGAGATCGAGGTGGCGAGCTTGCGGGGGTTCTGCCACGGGGTGAAGAAGTCAGGGTCCAGGGGCTTCTGGGACATCATCACCCGCAACGCGCGGGTCACGGGGTTGTCGTCCTCGGAGACGTCGCGGAATTCGCGGTAGAGGAAGACGTTGTTGTTGCTGCGGCCGATCCAGTACACCGGGGCCTTGTTGGAGGCCTGCGCGGATTCCAGCGGGGCGCTCGTGGCGGTGGTCCCGTCCGCGGGTCCCGGCACCGTCTGCGTGGGGGAGCCGGCGTCGGTGATGTCCTGCCGGGGGTTGGCGACGCAACCGGAGAGCACCAGGGACGCGGGCAGCACGAACAGCAGCAGGCCGCGGCGCATGCGCCGTGCCGCTGTCGCGGTCCTCGTGCCCTGACTGCTGGCGCCCTTGTTGCCGATTGCGGTGCTCCCTCTCCCTGAGGTCGTCTGTGTGCGGGCCGTTGCCGGTCGTGACCGATAGGCCCAATCCAGCATGGCACAGGGGAGGTTTCCGCCGGCGGGGAAGCGGGGCGCCCGAACAAACTGCAACGGGAACGATATGAGGCCGATATGAAGTTGATACCTAAAGCCCGCTAACCGCATCCCTCGAGGGGTCGAGGGGCCGTCGAAGATGCGTCGAAAAGGCTTCTCGGAAGCGGCCGGAGACGACGACGGTCCGGTGTTGGGGTGGCCCGTCCGGCCGGGCCGGGAGCGCGGCACGGCGGCGGTCTCCTGACGTAAGATGGGAGGACCGCCGGACCCGGCGACGCCGCACCTCACGGCGGCCAGACGGGAGCGGCGGCGACGAAGCATATTCGAGCTGGAGGGAACCAGAGGCCCGCGGGCCATCACCATGACTGAAGCAGCCAACGGCAAGGCCCGGACCACCTCGGGCGAACGCACCACCGGGGAATTTCCCCACTCCGTCCCAGGCGTGCGGACGGAGGTCGTGGTCTTCGAGAACTCGGGCCAGATGGTGCAGTCCCTGGGCAGCCACGACGAGGCGCTGCGCTTCATCGAATCGCAGTACCCCGGCGTCGACTTCCACGTCCGCGGCAACGAGCTCTCCATCAGTGGCCCGCCGGCGGACGTCCCCCGGATTATGCGGCTCCTGAACGAGGTGCGCGGGCTGGTGGCCCGCGGCACGGTGATCACCCCGGCCGTCCTGCAGCAGCTGGTCTCCATGCTCCGCAGCCAGTCGCTGCAGAACCCGGTGGAGGTGCTGACCACCAACATCCTCTCCAGCCGCGGCAAGACCATCCGGCCCAAGACGCTGAACCAGAAGAACTACGTGGACGCCATCGATGCGAACACCGTGATCTTCGGCATCGGCCCCGCAGGCACCGGCAAGACCTACCTGGCCATGGCCAAGGCCGTGCAGGCGCTGCAGCAGAAGGAAGTCAGCCGGATCATCCTCACCCGCCCCGCCGTCGAGGCCGGCGAGCGGCTCGGCTTCCTGCCCGGAACGCTGAGCGACAAGATCGATCCCTACCTGCGGCCGCTCTACGACGCGCTGCACGACATGATGGACCCGGAGTCCATCCCGCGCCTGATGGCCGCCGGCACCATCGAGGTGGCCCCGCTGGCGTACATGCGCGGCCGGACGCTTAACGACGCCTTCATCATCCTAGACGAGGCCCAGAACACGACGCCGGAGCAGATGAAGATGTTCCTGACCCGCCTGGGTTTCGGCTCCAAGATGGTGGTCACCGGCGACATCACCCAGGTGGACCTGCCGTTCGGCACCCGGTCCGGCCTGCGGATCGTCGAGGACATCCTGCAGGGCATCGAGGACGTCAACTTTTCCGTCCTGGACGCCGCCGACGTCGTCCGGCACCGGCTGGTGGGCGATATCGTCAACGCCTACAGCGTCTGGGACGAAGCACAACGAAACCGGGTCAAGCACTCCGTCGCCCGGGACAAGCGGGGAGAACACGCATGAGCATCGAGGTCAACAACGAATCCGGCATCGCCGTCGACGAGGCCGAGCTGGTGGCGTTGGCCCGGTACGTCTTCGAACGCCTCTTTATCCACCCGCAGGCGGAGCTGTCCATCCTGCTGGTGGACGAGCCCGCGATGGAAAAGCTTCACATCGAGCTGATGGACGAGCCGGGTTCCACCGACGTCCTCTCCGTCCCGATGGACGAACTGACCCCCGGCACCCCGGACAAGCCCACCCCGCAGGGCATGCTCGGTGACATCGCCATCTGCCCGCAGGTCGCCGAGATCCAGGCCCAGAACGCCGGCCACTCCACCCAGGACGAGATGCTGCTGCTCACCACGCACGGCATCCTGCACCTGCTCGGCTTCGACCACGCCGAGCCGGAGGAGAAGGAAGAGATGTTCGGCCTGCAGCGCGAACTCCTCTCCGGCTTCACCGGCCGGGAAGCCCCGGCAGAGACGATTCAGTGACCCCACTGATCCTGGCCGGCATGTCGCTGGTCTTCCTGACTTTTGCCGCGCTCCTGACCGCGGCCGAGGCAGCCTTCAACTACCTTCCACGGCACGACGCCGAGGCGGCGGTGCTGAACAGCCGCGGCACCGCCCTCAAACGGATCCTCGCCCAGCCGGTGGCGCACATGCGCGCCCTGCGGTTCTGGCGGATCTGGTTCGAGATGGCCTCCGCCGTGGCCGTGACGGTGCTGCTGCACAGCGTGCTGGACAACGTCTGGCTGGCCGGCCTGATCGCCACCGGCATCATGGCGATCCTCGGCTTCGTGATCGTGGGCGTTTCCCCGCGCCAGCTGGGCCGTGTGCACTCCGCCGGGCTGGTGCGCTTCTCCGCGCCGCTGATCCGCTGGCTCTGCTGGGTGCTCGGCCCCATCCCGGGTTGGCTGGTCACCCTGGGCAGCGCGGTCGCCCCCGGCGCCCCGGCGGACAACGAGGCGTTCTTCAGCGAGGAGGAGTTCCGCGAACTCGTGGAACGCGCCAGCGAATCCGAGGTGATCGAGAACGACGAGGCGGAACTGATCCAGTCCGTCTTTGACTTCGGCGACACCCTGGTCCGCGCCGTGATGGTGCCCCGCACGGACATCCTCACCATCGATTCCGGCTCCAGCCTGCACCGGGCCATGTCCCTGTTCCTCCGTTCAGGTTATTCGCGGATCCCCGTGATCGGTGAGAGCACCGACCAGGTCCTCGGCATCGTCTACCTCAAGGACGTCGCCGCCGTGATCCACAACCTGGAACCCGGCGTCGAACCTCCCGCGGTGGACGCCCTGGCCCGCGAGGTGCGCTACGTCCCCGACTCCAAGCCCGTGAGCGAACTGCTGCGCGAGCTGCAGAAGGAGTCCACCCACGTGGCCATCGTCATCGACGAATACGGCGGCACCGCCGGCCTGGTCACTCTGGAGGACCTGATCGAGGAACTCGTCGGCGAGATCGTGGACGAGTACGACACGGAGTCCGCCGAGGCCGTGGAGCTGGGCGACGGTACCTACCGGGTCAGCGCCAAGATGAGCATCGACGACCTGGGCGAGCTCTTCGACCTGGAGCTCGACGACGACGAGGTGGACACCGTGGGCGGCCTGCTCGCGAAGGCCCTGGGCCGCGTCCCGATCGTGGGAAGCACCGTCACGGTAGACGGCGTAACCCTCCGCGCCGACCGGCTCGAGGGCCGTCGGAACCGCGTCAGCCACGTCATTGCGGCGGCCGCGCCAAAGGAAGACACTGACCTTGGAGAGCTACTCGACGAGGCCGACACAATGCAACAGGGAGTTCCACGTGAGCAAGCAGAATAAGTCCGACGGCGGAGCGCCCTACGGCGGGTACCGGGCCGGGTTCGCGGTGCTGGTGGGACGCCCCAACGCCGGAAAGTCCACCCTGACCAACGCCCTGGTGGGCCAGAAGGTGGCCATCACCTCGGCTAAGCCGCAGACCACCCGCCACACAATCCGCGGGATCGTGCACCGCGAGGACTCGCAGTTGGTCCTGGTGGACACCCCGGGCCTGCACCGGCCCCGCACCCTGCTCGGCAAGCGCCTGAATGAACTCGTAGCGGACACCCTGGCCGAGGTCGATGCGATCGGCTTCTGCCTCCCGGCGAACGAGAAGATCGGCCCCGGCGACAAATTCATCGCCGCCCAGCTGGCGGCCCTCGGCCGCAAACCCGTGATCGCGCTGGTCACGAAGGCGGACACCGTGGACCGGCAGGCCCTCACCGAGCAGCTGCTCGCCGTCGCCGCCCTGGGCCGCGAGGTCCTCGGGGAGGAGGGCTGGAAGGACATCGTCCCCGTCTCCGCCGCCGACGGTTTCCAGGTGGACACGGTCGCGGACGTGCTGATCAGCCACATGCCGCCGTCGCCCCCGCTCTACCCGGACGGCCACCTCACGGACGAGCCCGAGGCCGTGATGATCGCCGAACTGATCCGCGAGGCCGCACTCGAGGGCGTCCGCGACGAGCTGCCGCACTCCCTGGCCGTCGTCGTGGAGGAAATCGTGCCGCGCGAGGACCGTCCCGAGGACCGGCCCTTCCTGGACGTCCGGGTCAACCTGTACGTCGAACGGCCCTCGCAGAAGGCCATCATCATCGGCAAGGGCGGCGCCCGGCTCCGGGAAGTCGGCACCAACGCGCGCAAGGGCATCGAGGCGCTGCTGGGCGCCCGGATCTACCTGGACCTGCACGTGAAGGTCGCAAAGGACTGGCAGCGGGACCCGAAGCAGCTGGTGAAGCTGGGCTTCTGACCCTCCCCGGCCGGCCCCAACCCGCGGAGGGCGGGGGCCGGTCACTGCTTTTCCGCCGCGGGGCACTAAAATGGGTAGACCCACTCCGCGAAGGAAGGCACCATCCGTGGTTCGACCCCGTGACAACCGTTCAGACGGGACCGTTCCACCGGCCCGGTCAGGCGCCGCTGCCCGGCACGCGGATGACCCCCGTCGGGCCCGCCCGGCACCTGGGCGCAACGCACCGGACCCCCACCTGGCTGAAGGCCACGACCATCGTGATCTCCGTGCTCCTGGTGGGCGTTATCGCGTTCGGGTCCTACTGGTTCATCCGGTTGCAGGGGAACATCAGCAAGCAGGCCCTCGGCGCCGGCAACGGCCGCACCGAGGAGGCCGTTAACGAGGCGACGGACCGGATGCAGATCCTGATCCTGGGCTCGGACACCCGCGACGGCAAGAACTCCGAGTACGGCAGCGCCGAGGACTCCGCGGGCTACGGCCACTCCGACGTGATGATGATGATGGACATCTCCGCGGACAACAAGCGCGTCAGCGTCATCAGCTTCCCCCGCGACCTCCTGGTGGACATCCCCAAGTGCGTGGACCAGAAGACCAAGAAGGAATACCCGGCCCAGCGCCAGGCCATGATCAATTCGGCCATGTCCGAGGCGGGCATCGGCTGCGCGGTGGACACCGTCAACAAGCTCACCGGCCTCGAGATCGACCACTTTATGATGGCCGACTTCAACTCCGTCAAGGAACTCTCCAACACCGTCGGCGGTGTGGACGTCTGCGTCAGCGATGCCGTCTATGATCCCGATTCCGGCCTGCGGCTGCCCAAGGGCACCTCCAAGGTCCAGGGCGAGCAGGCCCTCTCCTTCGTCCGGACCCGGCACGCGTTCGGCGACGGCGGCGACCTCGGCCGGATCAAGGCCCAGCAGGGCTTCCTGTCCTCACTGGTCCGGAAGATCAAGGACGACGGCACCCTGACGAACCCGGGCCGGATGCTCGGCATCGCCGACGCGATCACCAAGAACCTCACGGTGGACGATGGCCTGGCCTCCGTGCCCACGTTGCTCACCGTCGGCAACCGGCTTAAGAACATCGACATCGGCAAGGTCGCCTTCGTCGCCACCCCCACCGAACCGGCCGCCTCGGATCCCAACCGGCTGCAACTTGCCGAACCCGCGGCGTCCCAGCTCTTCGCCGCCCTCCGCAGCGACGTCGACCTGACCGACCCGAAGGCTCCGGCCTCGGCCGCCCCCACCGCGGGGGCCACCGATCCGGCGTCGTCCGCTCCCGCGCCGGCCGCCACGAGCGCCGCCGCCTACAACAAGGCCGCGCAACCGGTCACGGTCGCCAACGGCAGCTCCAACGCGGCCAATGCCGCGAAGGCGGTGGCTGTCCTCAACGCCGCCGGCTTCACCCAGACCGCGCAGTTCACCGCGCCCGCCGTCGCGTCCACCGTCGTGTACTACGGCGGGAACTTCGCGGACGTCGCCGCGGACGTCGCCGCCCTGCTGGGCGTCCCGTCTTCGAAGGTCCTGCCCGCGGCGAACGTCACCGGCGTCCAGGCCTACCTCGGGGCCGACTACGCGGCCGGTGCGGAGACGTCCACCTCCGCGTCCCCGCAACTGCCGCCGGACATCGTGAACCAGACGGCCGGAGACACGGTCTGCCAGCAGGTCAACCCCGCCATGATCGTCCGCTGACCGGACGGACACGGCAGGTACGGAGGAGGCCCGGGCGTCAACGCCCGGGCCTCCGTCTGCATTCACGTGCCTGTCAGCTCACCAGATGCTGACGCGCTCCGCGGGGGCGAGCCACATGCCGTCCCGTTCCGTGGTCGCGAACGCCTCGTGGAAGGCGGCCAGGTTCCGGGCGATCTCGTTGGTGCGGAACTCGTTGGGGGAGTGCGGGTCCGTGGCGAGCCGCTTGATGGCCTCCTCGCTGCGGATCACCTGGCGCCAGACCGCCGCCCAGGATGCGAAGAACCGCTGCGCCCCGGTCAGGCCGTCCAGTACGGGGGCCTCCTGGCCGCCGAGGCTGATCAGGTAGGCCTTGTAGGCGATGGTGAGGCCGCCGAGGTCGCCGATGTTTTCGCCGAGGGTCAGCTTGCCGTTGACGTGCCGGCCGGCGGCCTCGGCGGGGGAGAGGGCGTCGAACTGGGCCACCAGCTTCGAGGTGAGGGCCTCGAACGCGCCGCGGTCCGCCTCGGTCCACCAGTTGCGCAGCAGGCCGGCGCCGTCGTACTGGGAGCCCTGGTCGTCGAAGCCGTGGCCGATTTCGTGCCCGATGACCGCGCCGATGCCGCCGTAGTTGACGGCGTCGTCCGCGTCCGCGGTGAAGAACGGCGGCTGCAGGATCGCGGCCGGGAAGACGATCTCGTTCAGCAGCGGGTGGTAGTAGGCGTTGACCGTCTGCGGGGTCATCAGCCACTTCTCCCGGTCCACGGGCTTGCCCACCTCGTCCAGGTGCCGGTCGACGTCGGCGTTGTGCGCGCGCTCCACGTTGCCGAGCAGGTCGTCCTTGTCGATCACGACGGCGGAGTAGTCGATCCACTTCTCCGGGTAGCCGATCTTAGGCCGGAAGGCGTCCAGCTTCTTCAGCGCCTCCTGCTTGGTGTCCTCGCCCATCCACGCCAGGCCGGTGATCGACTCGCGGTAGGCCTCGATCAGGTTCCCCACGAGGACCCGCATGCGTTCTTTGTGCGACTCCGGGAAGTGCCGGGCCACGTAGATCTGCCCCACGGCCTCACCCAGGGCGGCCTCGACGACGGCGACGCCGCGCTTCCAGCGGTCCCGGTTCCGCGGGGTGCCGCTGAGAGTGGTGCCGTAGAACGCGAAGTTGGCGTCCACGAATGCCGAGGACAGGTACGGGGCCGCGGCGCTGACGACGCGCATCGCCAGCCACTCCTGCCAGGTGCCCAGCGGCACCGTCTCCAGCAGTGACGCCGCGCCGGTGAAGAAGTCCGGGGTGCTGACCACCAGCTCGGCGCGCTTGTCCGCGTCGATGCCGGCCGCGTCGAACCAGTCGTTCATGAGCGGGAAGATCCCGGCCACCTCGTCGGCGGTCTTGAGGTTGTAGGTCTTCTGCGGATCGCGCAGGGACACCTTGTCCCAGTGGTGGGAGGCCAGGGCCGTTTCCAGTTCCACCACGCGCCCTGCGGCGGCCTCCGCGTCCGCGACGCCGGCCAGCTGCAGCATGGTGCGCACGTGCTCCCGGTAGGCCGTGACCGTGGCGGCGAACTGTTCCTCCCGATAGTACGACTCATCCGGCAGGCCCAGGCCGGCCTGCCCGGTGTAGAGCAGGATCCGGTCCGGGTTTCCGGCGTCGGGGGCCGGGTAGATGTAGAACAGTCCGGACACGTCGGCCCGGAACAGGCGGCCGGCCAGCCGCAGCAGCTCGGCGACGGACCCGGTGGCGGCCACGTCGGCCAGCCGCTCCCGGATTGGTTCGGCGCCCTTGGCCTCGGCGGCGTCCTCGTCCATGAAGCTGTTGTAGAGGTCGCCGATCTTCCGCTCGATGCCGCCGGCGTCCCCGCCACGGTTGCCGGCGGCCACGATGATCTCCTGAACGGCGAGCTCCGCGCCGTCCCGCAGCGCCGTGAAGGCTCCGTCCAGCGGCCGGTCGTCGGGGATGGTGGCGGACTTCAGCCACGCGCCGTTGAAGTGGCGGTACAGGTCGTCCTGCGGCCGGACGGCGGCGTCGATGGTGGACTGGTCAATCCCGGAAAGCGGCACTGCGGCTCCTTCTGTTCAGGCGCCGCCTCGGGCGTGATGACCGGGCCGGCGTCTGCATGGTGGACGTTGCTGGGGGTATCGCTCCTTCATCTTACGCACCGTGTTATCGTGAAAATGTGCGTGCAGAACTGCTTCTTCTTAGCTGCCGCGGCGGGGCCTCAGACGCGATCTAGCGCAAGGCCAAACCTCGCTGCGGAGTTTGTGTTGCCCGGCCACCCTTTCATCAGGAATCACAGAAAAGGCCCCGATAAGTAATGCGAAACGCACAGCAGTCCTCAGGTATGCCGGTCCACCGCTACGTCCCGTTCCAGGACCTGATCACGGTCGAACTGCCGGACCGGACCTGGCCGGACAAGGTCATCACCAAGGCCCCGCGCTGGTGCGCCGTGGATCTCCGCGACGGCAACCAGGCCCTGATCGATCCCATGAGCCCGGCCCGAAAGATGAAGATGTTCGACCTGCTGGTCCGGATGGGCTACAAGGAAATCGAGGTCGGCTTCCCGTCCGCCTCGCAGACGGACTTCGACTTCGTCCGCCAGCTCATCGAAGGCAACCACATCCCCGACGATGTCACCATCCAGGTCCTGACCCAGGCCCGCGAGCACCTGATCGAGCGGACCTACGAATCCCTGGTAGGCGCCAAGCAGGCGATCGTGCACCTCTATAACTCGACGTCGGTCCTGCAGCGCCGCGTGGTGTTCAACCAGGACGAGGACGGCATCCTGGACATCGCCCTGCAGGGTGCCCGGCTGTGCAAGAAGTACGAGGAAACCCTCGCCGACACGCACATCACCTACGAGTACTCGCCCGAATCCTTCACCGGGACCGAGCTGGAGTACGCCGTGCGCGTCTGCAACGCCGTCGCCGACGTCTTCGAAGCCTCCGCGGACCGCCAGGTGATCATCAACCTGCCCGCGACCGTCGAGATGGCCACCCCCAACGTTTACGCAGACTCGATCGAGTGGATGAGCCGCCACCTGCACCCGCGCGAGGGGATCATCCTCTCCCTGCACCCGCACAACGACCGCGGCACCGGCGTCGCCGCCGCCGAACTGGGTCACCTGGCCGGCGCGGACCGGATCGAGGGCTGCCTGTTCGGCAACGGCGAGCGGACCGGCAACGTGGACCTGGTGACCCTGGGCCTGAACATGTTCGTCCAGGGCATCGACCCGATGATCGACTTCTCCGACATCGATGAGGTCCGCCGCACGGTCGAATACTGCAACCAGCTGCCGGTGGCCGAGCGCACACCGTACGGCGGGGACCTGGTCTTCACCGCCTTCTCCGGTTCCCACCAGGACGCCATCAAGAAGGGCCTGGAGGCCCTGGAGCGCGACGCCGCCGCCGCCGGCAAGGACGTGGCCGACTACGAATGGCAGGTCCCGTACCTGCCGGTCGACCCCAAGGACCTGGGCCGCAGCTACGAGGCCGTGATCCGGGTGAACTCGCAGTCCGGCAAGGGCGGCGTGGCCTACCTGCTGAAGAACGAGCACAACCTGGACCTGCCGCGCCGGGCCCAGATCGAGTTCTCCGGCGTCATCCAGCGCCGCACGGACGCCGTGGGCGGCGAGGTCAGCGGCGCCCAGCTGTGGCAGGTGTTCCAGGATGAGTACCTGCCCTCCTCGGCCGCCGAGGGCCAGTGGGGCCGCTACGCGCTCGGCGCGGTCAGCACCGAGTCGGACGAGGACGGCACCATGACCCTCACCGCCGCGCTGAAGGTCGACGGGAAGCCCCTGCGCCGCACCGGCACCGGCAACGGCCCGATCGCGGCGCTGCTGAGCATCCTCCGCGAGGACGGCGTTGACGTCCGCGTCCTGGACTACAGCGAGCACGCCCTGTCCGAGGGCGGCAGCGCCCAGGCCGCCGCGTACGTCGAATGCGCCGTCGGCGAGCGGGTCCTCTGGGGCGTCGGCATCGACGCCAACACCTCGATGGCCTCGCTGAAGGCCGTCATCTCCGCCGTCAACCGCGCCATCCGGGACGCCCGCGGCTAAACCGCAACAGCCCGCCCGCCCTGCCGCTGCGCCGTCGGAGACTCCGGCGGCGCAGCGCTGTTCCCGCGGTGCGGACGGCCCGTGGCGGCGATTACGCGAAGTCAGTGCGAAGATAAAACTGTGGCCCAACCATCCTCCTACGCCGCGCGCGCCTACCGGGACGACGCCGTCGTCCTGCGCACCCATAAGCTCGGCGAGGCCGACCGGATCATCACGCTGTTGACCAAGCACCACGGCCAGGTCCGCGCCGTCGCCAAGGGGGTCCGCCGCACCAGCAGCCGCTTCGGCGCCCGGCTGGAACCCTTCATGGTCGCGGACCTGCAGCTGATCTCGGGCCGTACCCTGGACGTGGTCACCCAGGCCGTCGCGAAGGGCGCCTACGGGACCGGCATCGCGGCCGACTACGGCCGCTACACGGTGGCCGCGGCCATGACGGAAACCGCCGAGAAGCTCACCGACGTCGACGGCGAGGCCGGCACCGCGCAGTACAACCTGCTGGTCGGGGCGCTGGCGTCGCTGAGCCGCGGCGACCACGCCCCGGAACTGATCCTCGATTCCTACCTGCTCCGCGCGCTGTCCACCGGAGGCTGGGCCCCCAGCTTCACCGACTGCGCCCGCTGCGGGGCACCGGGGCCGCACACGGCTTTCTCGGCACCCCTGGGCGGGATGGTCTGCCCGGCCTGCCGTCCGCCCGGATCGCCCGCGCCGGCGCCGGAAACCGTTGTCCTCCTCGGCGCCCTGCTGACCGGAGACTGGTCCGCCGCGGACGCATCCGTGGCCCTCCACCGCCGTGAGGCGGCCGGCCTGGTGGCCAGTTACCTGCAGTGGCACCTGGAGCGTGTCCTCAAATCCCTCAAGCATGTGGAGCGAACCTGACCGTGGCCCTCGGCAAGAAGAAAACCCCACTCCGCAGCGCACCACCCCCGTGGTGGCCCCGTACCCGCACCCCTCCGGCGCGGTGCCGCCGGCCATTCCGGCCGAGCTGGTGCCGCAGCACGTCGCGATCGTTATGGACGGCAACGGCCGCTGGGCCAACCAGCGTGGCCTGCCACGGATCGAGGGGCACAAGGCCGGGGAGCCGGCGCTGCTGGACGTGGTGGCCGGAGCGATCGAGCTCGGCATCAAGCACGTCAGCGTGTACGCCTTCTCCACCGAGAACTGGCGGCGTTCCCCGGAGGAGGTGCGCTTCCTGATGGGATTTAACAAGGATGTGTTGCGTCGCCAGCGCAACCAGATGAATGAGTGGGGCGTGCGGATCCGCTGGTCCGGCCGGCGGCCGCGCCTGTGGGGATCGGTCATCAAGGAGCTCGAGGAGGCCGAGGAGTTCACCCGCGGCAACAGCACCTGCACCCTGAACATGTGTGTTAATTACGGCGGCCGCGCGGAGATTGCCGATGCCGTCTCGGCGATCGCGGAGGAGGTGGCCGCCGGGCGGCTGAAGCCCTCGGCGATCTCCGAGAAGACCATCCAGAAGTACTTGGACGAGCCGGACCTGCCGGACGTCGACCTGTTCCTGCGCAGCTCCGGTGAGCAGCGGCTCTCCAACTTCCTGCTCTGGCAGTCCGCCTACGCCGAGTTTGTCTTCCTGGACACGCTCTGGCCCGACGTGGACCGCCGGACCCTGTGGGAGGCCGTGGAGATCTACGCTCGGCGGGACCGCCGCTACGGCGGGGCCGTGGATGCCGCGGCTCAGCCGGCGTCGCCCTCCTCCGGGGCGTAGGCCGTAATCCAGCGGGCCAGCCGGGCGTAGGCGTCTGCCCGGACGCTGGGCGCGGAGAGAAATACGTCGTGCAGCGCGCCGTCGATCCGCTCCAGTGTGACTGTGCGGCCCAGGCTGAGGGCGCGCAGGGCGATGGTGTTGACGTCCAGCACGGCGTCCGTGCGGCGCATGGATTCCTTCCAGAACATGCCGTTGGCGCTGGCCCCGGAGATCAGTACCAGGATGGGCACGTCGATGTTCAGGCCCCGCGCCACCCGCGTCTGCCCGGCCAGCACGGCGCTGAGCCAGCCCGCCCGCACCGGGAAAGCGTGCGGCGGCCGGTAGGTGTCATCCAGCAGCCACTCGCCCTCGGCGGCGCTGCTGATGCTGCGCCAGTAGAACGGGCGCTCCGGCAGCCGGATCACCGACTCGGGCCGGAAGCGGGCCAGCGGCTCCACCATGGTCCGGGCCGCGCGGCGGACGGCCGGGCTGCCGTGCATTTCCAGCCACGGGCTGTCGAGGACCAGCTGGGCGGCGCTGCCCGGGTGCCGGCTGGCCCAGAGCGCGGCGACCAACCCGCCGGTGGAGTGTCCCATCAGCGTGACCGGGTACCGCCCGCCCGCCCCCATCGACCGGACGATCCCGATCGCCGTGGTGATCTCGGCGTCGTAGTCGGCCAGGTCCGCCACGTAGCCGCCGTGGGTCCCCGGCCGCAGGCTGCGCCCGTGGTTGTGCATGTCCAGGGCGAAAAAGTCGAAACCGTGCCCGGTCCAGAATTCCGCGAGCTCCTCGTTGAAGAAGTAGTCGCTCCAGCCGTGCAGGAACAGCACCGCCCGGCGTGGGCGCCGGCCGGCTCCCAGCGACGGGACGTGGCGGACCAGCGTGGCTTCGCGTTCGACGCCGTCCGGCCCGGCCGCGGTGAAGGTGCACGCGGCGAAGTCCTCGCCCAGGATGTCCTGCTGCCACCGCAGCCCCTCGTCGGCCACCGTCCGTCCTCCCTGCGCTGTCTGCCTAGGCCACGGCCGCTGCGGCGGCGCGCCCGGCGGCTCTGCCGGAGAACAGGCACCCGCCCAGGAAGGTTCCCTCCAGGGCCCGGTAGCCGTGGATGCCGCCGCCGCCGAAACCGGCCGCCTCGCCGGCGGCGTACAGGCCGTCCACCGGGGCGCCGGACGCGTCGAGTACCCGGGACTGCAGGTCGGTCCTGATCCCGCCCAGGCTCTTGCGGGTCAGGACCGAGAGCCGGACGGCCAGCAGCGGACCATGCCGGGGGTCGAGCAGCGGGTGCGGGGGTGCCACGCGCATGAGCTTGTCCGTGGCGAAGCGGCGGGCGGCGCGGATGGCGGCCAGCTGAGGGTCCTTGCCCAGTCCGCTGGCGAACTGGCGGTCGCGGGCCCGGATGGTGCGCTCCAGGTCGTCCGCGTCGATCAGGCCGCCGCCGGCCAGCTCATTCATCCGGCTGGCCAGTTCGCGCGGCGTTCCGGCCTGGAGGAAATCGACCCCGCGGTCCAGGAAACGCTGCAGCGGGTTGTCCGGGGAGGGCCGCCGCCGGGTGGCCAGCAGGCGCAGGTCCTTGCCGGTGAGGTCAGGGTTTTGTTCCGAACCGGAGAGGGCGAATTCCTTCAGCGCGATGCTGCGGTTCAGCACAAACCAGGAGTGGCCGTACCCGGTGCCCAGGATGTGCCGAAGCGCGCCCAGGGAGTCGAAACCCGGGAACAGCGGAGCCGGCAGCGTCCTTCCGGTCGCATCGAGCCAGAGCGCCGAGGGGCCGGGCAGGATCCGGATGCCGTGCCGGGGCCAGACGGGGAGTGGTTGTGGATGCCCTCGGGGTAATGCCACATCCGGTCGCCATTGACCAGGGTTCCGCCGGCCCGGGACACCGCCCCCAGGAACTCCCCGTCCACGGAGGCCGGCACCCCGGAGAGCATCTCCGCCGGCGCGTCTCCGCCCGGCCACTGGGCGCGGACGGCCCCGTGGTTGCCGCCGATCCCGCCGCTGGTGACGATCACCGCCGCCGCTGAGGCCTCGAAGCTGCCCGCCTCTTCCCGGGAGGACTGTTCGCCGCGGGCGGCGGTGCTCGGTGCGAGCACGGCGCCGTGCACCCCGGTGACCCGGCCCGCCGTCGTCGTCAGCCCGGTGGCACGGTGCCGGAAATGGAAGCTCACCCGCCCGGCGGCCTGGCCCTCCCGGAGCTTGGCCAGGAATGGTGCCACGATCGCGGGGCCGGTACCCCAGGCGACGTGGAAGCGGGGCACCGTGTTGCCGTGGCCGTCTGGTCCGTAGCCGCCGCGTTCGGCCCACTGCACGAGCGGGAAAAGTCCGACGCCGAGGGAGGCCAGCCAGGAGCGCTTCTCACCGGCGGCGAAGTCCACGTACGCCTCGGCCCACTGCCGGGCGGAGGCGTCCTCCTCGCGGTCGAAGCCGGCGGACGCGAACCAGTCGGCGAGGGCCAGTTCGGCGCTGTCCCGGACGCCCAGGCGGCGTTGTTCCGGGGTGTTGACCAGGAAGAGGCCGCCGAAGGACCAGTGGGCCTGGCCGCCGGCGGAGGCCTCGGGTTCCTGGTCCAGCACCGCCACCCGGCGTCCCGCCGCGTAGGCCTGGGCCGCGGCAACCAGCCCGGCCAGGCCGGCGCCCACCACCAGCACGTCCGCCTCAATCCGGGCGGGGAGGGGGAGGGGAGCCCGGGGAGGGGGCGGGGACTGCTTCATCGCGGGTCATGGCATCATGCTAGCGCCCGGCCCGTGACGCCCGCCCGCGCCGTTTGGATTTGTCGCGCCGGACCCGGAAAACTAGGAGCATGCGCCTTTATCCCACCTTCTTCCGGCTTGCCTTCTCCTGGATGGACGCCGAGCGTGCCCATAAGATCGGCTTCCAGGGCATCCGCCTCGCCCACCGCTGCGGTGCGGGCCGGGTGCTGCAGCGGCTCACGGCACCGGCGCCGTCGCTGCGGACCGAGGCGTTCGGCCTGACCTTTCCGTCACCGTTCGGCCTGGCCGCCGGCTTCGACAAGGAGGGCCACGGCATCGAGGCCCTCACGGAACTGGGCTTCGGCCACATCGAGGTGGGCACCATTACCGGCCAGGCCCAGCCCGGGAACCCGGCGCCGCGGCTGTTCCGCCTGATCGAGGACCGCGCCGTGATCAACCGGATGGGCTTCAACAACGACGGCGCCGCCGCCGTCGCTCCCCGGCTCCGTGCCGCACGCGCCGCACTGCAGCGCCGCTACCGGACCGTGCGGCCGGTGATCGGCATCAACATCGGCAAGAGCAAGGTGGTGGAACTCGAGGACGCGGTCGCGGACTACCTGATCAGCGCGCGCAGCCTGGCGCCGGCCGCGGACTACCTGGTGGTCAACGTCAGTTCCCCCAACACCCCCGGCCTGCGGCTCCTGCAGGACGTCGAGACCCTGCGTCCGCTACTGACCGCCGTGGGGGAGGCGGCCGACGCCGCCGCCGGACGGCACGTCCCGCTGCTGGTCAAGATCGCCCCGGACCTCAGCGACGAGGACATCGACGACGTCGCCCGGCTGGCGCTGGACCTCAAGCTCGACGGCATCATCGCCACCAACACCACCATCGGGCGCACGGGGCTGGCCTCCAGCCCGGATGCCGTGGAGGCCTGCGGGGCCGGGGGTCTCTCCGGCGCGCCGCTGAAGAAGCGGTCCCTGGAAGTCCTTGCCCGGTTGAAGGCGGCGACCGGCGGCGCGCTGACCCTCGTCTCGGTGGGCGGGGTGGAAACGGGAGAGGACGTCCGTGCCCGGCTCGAGGCGGGCGCCACCCTGGTCCAGGGGTACACCGCATTCCTCTACGAGGGCCCGTTTTGGGCGGCGCGGATCAACCGGTACCTGGAGAAGCACCCCGTCCGCTAGGCGAAGGGCCCGCCGGACGCTGCGCGGTATATCGCACTCGATATCCCGCGCGGGACTCCAGGCAGCACAAACAGATGCGAAAAACCCCGGCAGCGAGGCTGCCGGGGGTTTTTAGTGGGCGGGTGGTGGGGTCAGGCCGGGTACTCGCCGCGGCCGACCTGCGGCTTGGGCATGCGCAGGCGGCGGAACTGCAGCGAACGCATCGAGCCGTACCAAACCGTGCCGCGTTCGACGTCGCCGAACTTCTCCGTCAGGCGCTTCTTCAGCTTCCGGGACAGGAAGAAGACGTCGACGAAGACGGCCAGGAACATCACCCAGAAAGCACCCAGCACGTAGATCATCTGTTCGCTGCTGGCGGGCACCAGCAGGGAGATGACCACGAAGACCAGTGCACCGAACATCAGGTATTCGCCCAGGCTGTAGCGGGCGTCCACGTAGTCACGGGCGAAGCGCTTCTGCGGGCCCTTGTCCCGAAGCGGGAGGAACTTCTCGTCGCCGGTATCCATGGCCTGGCGCATCTTCAGCCGCTGCTCGGCCACCGCGGTGCGCTCGGCAGCGCGCGAGGCCTTGCGGTCCTGCGGCACCAGGGGCCGCTTGCGGGCCGCTTCCTGGGCGCTGCGCTTCGGGGTGGGCGCGCCCTTGCCGGCGGTGGGGGTACGAGCCGCGGCCACCTGCTGGTCAACTACATCCTGCGCCGAGGGCGCTTCCTTTTTCCGTCCAAACACCCCTACAGACTACCCTGCAGGGGTGCCGCTCCCGCCCCGATGACGCGGCGGCGGACGCGGGCGCCGGAGCGCGTGCCGGTGACTCTCTCAGTGCCTGCGGCGGGGCCCGTGGCGCTGTTTGAGGTGATCGGGGACACGGGTAGTGTTTTGGCCATGACTTCATCACCCGCGGGCACCCCGCAGCATTCAGCAGGCGGCACCACCCAGACCGTCGACACCGCAGCCCTCCGCCAGGCCGTCACCGAGGCCTTTGACGCCACCGTCGAGCAGCTCAAGGCGCTCGTCGCGATCCCCGGCATCGCCTGGCCCAGCTTCGATCCCGCTCCCTTGAATGCCAGCGCCGACGCGGTGGCCGAGCTGGTCCGCGGCAGCGGCTTCGATGATGTCCGCATCCTGCGCTGCGACAAGGAGGACGGCACCGCGGGCGGACCCGCCGTCGTCGCGCGCCGTCCCGCCGCGGACGGTAAGCCGACCATCCTGCTCTACGCCCACCATGACGTCCAGCCCACCGGCGATCTCTCGCTCTGGGAGACCGAACCGTTCACCGCCGTCGAGCGCGACGGACGACTCTACGGCCGCGGCGCCGCGGACGACAAGGCCGGCATCCTGGCGCACGTCGCCGCCTACTCCGCGGTCAGCCGGGTGCTGGGGGAGGACCTGGGCCTCGGCGTCACCTTCTTCTTCGAGGGCGAGGAGGAGGCCGGCTCGCCGACCTTCCGCGCATTCCTCGAAACCCATCAGGAACTGCTCCGCTCCGACGTGATCGTCGTGGCCGACTCCTCCAACTGGAAGGTCGGCATCCCCGCCCTGACCACCAGCCTCCGCGGCCTCGTGGACGGCACCATCGAGGTCAAGGTCCTGGACCACGCGGTGCACTCGGGCATGTTCGGCGGCCCCGTGCTCGACGCCCCCACCCTGCTCTCCCGCCTGATCGCCACCCTGCACGACGACGACGGCAGCGTCGCCATCGAGGGGCTGGTGGGCCGGGACGACGCCGCCGTGGACCTGACCGAGGAGGAATACCGCAAGGACGCGTCCGTGCTCGACGGCGTCAAGCTCGCCGGCACCGGAAGCATCGCCTCGCGCATGTGGACCAAACCCGCGCTCTCCATCATTGGCATCGACGCGCCCGCCGTGAACGTCGCCTCCAACACCTTGCTGCCGCGCGCCAAGGCCAAGTTCAGCCTCCGCCTGGCCCCGGGCCAGAACCCGGACGAGGCCATGGAAGCGGTCCGCCGACACGTCGAGGCCAACGCCCCGTTCGGCGCCCAGGTGGTCTTCACCCCGGGGAGACCGGCAGCGCCTTCATGACCGACACCTCCTCCCCGGCGGCCCGGCTGGCGATGTGGGCACTCGGCGAGGCATGGGGCGTGCCGGCCGTGGAGACCGGCATCGGCGGGTCCATCCCTTTCATCGCCGACCTCACCGAGCTGTACCCGGACGTCCAGATCCTGGTCACCGGCGTCGAGGACCCGGACTCCCGCGCCCACAGCGCCAACGAGTCCCTGCACCTGGAGGACTTCCGCAACGCGATCATCGCCGAGGCGCTGCTCCTGGCCCGGCTGAACGCCGAGGGACTGGCCTGATACCGGGCTTCCGGGGAACATCCGGCGGACGCAGACGGTTATCCCAGGAGTTAGAGCTACAGCACTGATCGACGTAGCATGTAGCTATAGCCCATACCGTTAAAGCAGGGGCCGGCGCCGCCGGGCGGCGCCGCTCCGACCGTCGTCAGAAGGTAGGCCATGAGCACTACAACCAATGAAACCAGCACCGACACCGCAGTCCAGGAGAGCCAGGAACTGGCCAGCCACGAGGTGCAGCTGACCGACGTCGCTGCCGGCAAGGTCCGCAGCCTGCTGGAACAGGAAGGCCGCACCGACCTGCGCCTCCGCGTCGCCGTGCAGCCGGGCGGCTGCTCCGGCCTGATCTACCAGCTCTACTTCGACGAGCGCCTCCTCGAGGGCGACGCCGTCCGCGACTACGACGGCGTCGAGGTCGTCGTGGACAAGATGAGCGTGCCCTACCTCAGCGGTGCGAGCATCGACTTCGAAGACACCATCTCGAAGCAGGGCTTCACGATCGATAACCCCAACGCCGGCGGCTCCTGCGCCTGCGGAGACTCCTTCCACTAAGGTCAATGGCCGGGCTTTCAGCCCGGCCATTGTTCCGTCCGGGGACCCTAACGCAGAAACCCCGAAAAAGGTGCCGGACCACGGCGCGGACATGTGGGCGAAAACTCCCAGGGAGCGGTAAGCTCTACACCGAGTAGTAAAACTTTTAGTGTGCCCGGATCGTTGTAAGCGGCCGGGCGACAGCAACAAGTAGGAAGGGCCGTCTGTGAGTTCGCAGAACCGAACCGGCAGCCGACGCAAACAGATCACTTCGATCACTGGCTTGGCACTAGCCGGCGCGTTGGCTTTGACTGGATGTTCACCAGAGGTACAGAAAGGGTGGCTGCCGACCGAGCGCGGCACCACCAACCACACTGACCGCATCATGGACCTCTGGGTCAACTCATGGATTGCAGCCCTGGTCGTTGGCATCATCACCTGGGGCCTGATGATCTGGTGCATCGTCGCCTACCGGCGCCGCAAGGGCACCGTCGGGTTCCCCCGCCAGAACAGCTTCAACCTCCCGCTCGAGGTCTTCTACCTGACGATCCCGCTTTTCATGGTCCTGGTGTTCTTCTACTTCACCGACAGCGACCAGAAGGCCATAGACGACCGCAGCCAGCCTGCCGACGTCGTCGTCGACGTCCGCGGCAAGCAGTGGGCCTGGGACTTCAACTACAAGAAGGGTGACGTCGTCACCGAGGACCTCCACGAGGCCGGCGTCCAGGCGCACCTGACCGGCAACGACGTCGACAAGGAAAAGCTGCCGACGCTGTACCTGCCCGTCGACAAGTCCGTTGACCTGGAGCTGAACTCCCGCGACGTCATCCACTCCTTCTGGGTTCCCGCTTTCCTGCAGAAGCGCGACATGATCCCCGGCAAGACCAACTACATCCGGTTCACTCCCACCAAAGAGGGAACCTACGACGGCAAGTGTGCCGAACTCTGTGGTGAGTACCACTCCGAAATGCTGTTCCGCGTGAAGGTCGTCTCCGAGTCGGAGTTCGCCGCCCACATGAACCAGCTCCGCCAGGACGGCAACACCGGCCTGCTCGGCGAAGAGTACGATCGCAACCCGGCCCCGACCGAGAACAAGTAAGGGGAGCGCGAAGTGGCAACAACCTACTCTCAGCCCTCCGGGATCCTTGAGGCTCCCGTAGTACCCAAATCCAAGGGGCGCATCGTCGTCAACTGGATCACCTCCACGGACCACAAGACCATCGGGTACATGTACCTGATCGCGTCCTTCGTGTTCTTCTGCTTCGGCGGCGTCATGGCGCTGCTGATCCGCGCCGAACTGTTCGAACCCGGCATGCAGATCCTGCAGACCAAGGAACAGTACAACCAGCTCTTCACCATGCACGGCACGGTGATGCTCCTGATGTTCGCGACCCCGCTGTTCGCCGGCTTCGCCAACGTCATCATGCCGCTGCAGATCGGTGCCCCCGACGTCGCCTTCCCGCGACTGAACGCGCTGGCTTTCTGGTTCTTCCTCTTCGGTTCGACGATCGCCGTCTCCGGCTTCATCACCCCGCAGGGTGCCGCCTCCTTCGGCTGGTTCGCCTACGCACCGCTGTCCAACACCACCTTCAGCCCCGGCGTCGGCGGTGACCTCTGGGTCTTCGGCCTGGCCCTCTCCGGCTTCGGTACCATCCTGGGTGCGGTCAACTTCATCACCACGATCATCTGCATGCGCGCCCCGGGCATGACGATGTGGCGCATGCCGATCTTCACCTGGAACACCCTGGTCACCGCCATCCTGGTGCTCATGGCCTTCCCGCCGCTGGCCGCTGCCCTCTTCGCCCTCGGCGCTGACCGCCGCTTCGGTGCGCACATCTTCGATCCGGAGAACGGCGGCGCCGTCCTCTGGCAGCACCTGTTCTGGTTCTTCGGCCACCCCGAGGTCTACATCATCGCCCTGCCGTTCTTCGGCATCGTCTCGGAGATCTTCCCGGTCTTCAGCCGCAAGCCGATCTTCGGCTACAAGGGCCTGGTCTACGCCACCATCTCCATCGCCGCGCTGTCCGTCACCGTGTGGGCCCACCACATGTACGTCACCGGCTCGGTCCTGCTGCCGTTCTTCTCCTTCATGACGATGCTGATCGCGGTTCCCACCGGCGTGAAGTTCTTCAACTGGATCGGCACCATGTGGCGGGGTTCCATTACCTTCGAAACCCCCATGCTGTGGAGCATCGGCTTCCTGGCGACCTTCCTCTTCGGCGGCCTGACCGGCATCATCCTGGCCTCCCCGCCGCTGGACTTCCACGTCTCCGACACCTACTTCGTTGTGGCGCACTTCCACTACGTGGTGTTCGGAACCGTCGTGTTCGCCATGTTCGCCGGCTTCTACTTCTGGTGGCCGAAGTGGACGGGCAAGATGCTCAACGAGCGTCTGGGCAAGATCCACTTCTGGATGCTGTTCCTCGGCTTCCACGGCACCTTCCTCATCCAGCACTGGCTCGGCGTCATGGGCATGCCCCGCCGCTACGCCGACTACATGCCGGAAGACGGCTTCACCTGGATGAACCAGTTCTCCACGTACTCCTCCTTCCTGCTGGGCGCCTCGCTGATCCCGTTCTTCTGGAACGTCTACATCACCTGGCGGAGCAACGAGAAGGTCATGGTCGACGATCCGTGGGGCTTCGGTGCCTCGCTGGAATGGGCAACCTCCTGCCCGCCGCCGCGCCACAACTTCACGTCCCTGCCCCGGATCCGGTCCGAGCGTCCTGCGCTGGACCTGCACCACCCGGAGCTCGCCCAGAGCTACACCATCGACTCCCCGGCGCCGGCTGCTGCGACGCTCGGTAACGCCGACCAGAAGGACGCCTAACTGTGAAAATCGAATCTAGGATTTTTGGACTCGGTGTCTTCTTCTTCATCCCGGTCGCCATCGTCTACGGCTTCATGACGAACTGGAGCGAGTGGGTCGGCATCCTGGGCATCCTGCTGGTCGCCGGCCTGGCTGGCATGATCGGCGCCTACCTGGGCTTCACCGGCAAGCGCGTCGGCCTGCGTCCCGAGGACCGCAGCGACGCCGAGATCCACGAGGGTTCCGGCGAGCAGGGCCACTTCAGCCCCTGGAGCTGGTGGCCGCTGGTCCTGGGCCTCGCCTGCGCAGGAGGCTTCCTGGGCATCGCGGTCGGCTTCTGGATCACCTTCATCGCCGGTGGCCTGGCCATCGTGGCGCTGATCGGCTGGGTCTACGAGTACAGCCGCGGAGACCACGCGCACTAGGCTCCGCACGGGCCTTCGCCCGGCACCGCTAACGACGACGGGGACCCCACCATCCGGTGGGGTCCCCGTCGTCGTTTTTGTGTCTTCCGGGTGTTAGGTGGCGGGTCCTAGGCTTCGGGTCTGTAATGCCTGCTGGTGGGGCCTGGCCGGCCTCTCCGTTCGCGTTGCCGGGCGGGGCATTGCACTGGGTCGGCTGGGCGGGGGAGTGCGGCCTACTGCTTGGCCAGCAGTGTGCCCAGGCCGCTGAGGGCGGCCTGCGCGTCCTCGGCGCTGCGGCCCTCCGGAATCCTGGCGGCGTCGACGGCCAGCTCCACCTCGCAGCCGCGTTCGAAGTCCTCCGTCATGACTTCCAGCAGGGACCGGGCGTCCACGCCGCGCTGGCCGGGCCGGGCGATCGTGACGGGCAACCCGGTGGCAGTGACGGCCCGGACAAACTCTGCCGCCGGCCGGGCGTGCAGTCCGATCTCGGCGTGGATGACGGCCTTGTGTACGGGCAAGGGAGGCTCCTGATGGGGTCAAGCGAAAGATGCAGCCTCAAGCGTAGCCGGGGGAGCGGATAGCCGGGAAACCGCGTGCCCGGATTGGTCTAGACCTGTGGCGTGGGTGCCCTACGCTTAATTCATGACAGCTTGCACGAGGCCCGGCCGTGGGAAGTAACGCCGCCCGGATGGCCGGCGAGATCGACCGGTCCAGCGGGGTTCCCATCTACGTCCAGCTGCGGGAAATCCTGCGGGCCCACATCGCCACCTCCTGCCCGCCGGGCTCGGCCCTGCCGTCGGAGCGGGAGCTCTCAGAGCGGTTCGGCCTGGCGCGCATGACCGTCCGGCAGGCCATCGACGCCCTCGTCGGTGAGGAGGTCATCGAGCGGGTTGTGGGGCTGGGGACCTTCGTCCGGAAACCGAAGCTGGACCTCCAGGTGAAGCTGACCTCCTACAGTGAGGAAATGCAGCGCCGCGGGATGGTCCCGGCGGCCAAGGTCCTCAGCTTCGAACAGATCGGCGCCAGCGCGTTCCTGGCCCGCGAGCTCCAGCTGGAGGAGGGAACGCCCGTGGTCCGCTTCCGGCGGCTGCTGCTGGCGGATAACGAGCCCATGAGCGTGGACGAGAACTTCATTCCGGCACACCGGGTGCCGGGCCTGCTCGACGGTGAGCCGCCGACGTCGCTCTATAACGTCCTCAGCGAACGCTACGGCCTGGTGATGGAGTGGGGCGAGGACATGATTGAGGCGACCGCCGCCTCGCCGTCGACCGCCCGGCTGCTCAACGTCGAGGTTGGCTCGCCGCTGCTGAAGATCCAGCGGCACGCGTTCGTGGCCCGCGCCATGGTGGACTACTCCGTCTCCTACTACCGGGCCGACCGGTACAAGCTGTGGGTCCCGTTGCAGCGGCCCGGCGTGCGTCCCACCAGGAACTACGTGAGCGGCTACCGCCCGTAAGGCGCCGCGGTGGCACCAGGCCAGTGCCCGGGAAGTCCACGCAGACACAGAAGAGGCCCGGTCCATCAGGACCGGGCCTCTTGTGTGTCTTACGAGGGGGAGACTAGTGGCTGAGCGTCTTCTGCTCGGCGTTCGCCTCGACCGCCTCGTGGGCGCCGTGGTGGATGTGGGCCGCCGCGAGCTCCGTGGGCGTGACCGGTGCAACCCGGTCCTCGAAGAACCAGCGGGAGAGCTTGGCGCGGCGGTTTTCCTTGCGGTCCACCACGCCCTTCTCGTTCGGCTGGGCCGGGAGCGGCTTCGGAGACTCGAAGCCGACCAGCTTGTAGCGCTTGTACTCGTCCAGCGGGGCGTGGACCTCGATGAACTCACCGTGCGGCAGGCGCACGATGCGGCCGGTTTCGCGGCCGTGCAGGGCGATCTCGCGGTCCTTGCGCTGCAGGGCCAGGGCGACGCGCTTGGTCACGATGAACGCGATGACCGGGCCGATGAAGAACAGTGCCCGCAGCCAGTAGGTCACGTCGTTCAGGGCTACGTGGAAGTGCGTTGCGATGAGGTCGGAACCAGCCGCTGCCCACATCACGCAGTACCAAACGAAGCCGGCCATGCCGATGGCGGTACGGGTCGGGGCGTTGCGCGGGCGGTCCAGGACGTGGTGCTCGCGGTCATCCTTGGTGATCCAGCGCTCGATCCACGGGTAGGTGAACATCACGGTGAAGAGGATGCCCGCCGGGACCAGGGCCGGCAGCAGGACGTTGAAGGTGAAGACGTGGCCGAAGAAGATCTGCTCCACGTGCCAGTTGCCGAACGTGCCGGGCATCAGGCGGAGGGCGCCGTCGACGAATCCGATGTACCAGTCCGGCTGGGTGCCTGCCGAGACGGGGGAGGGGTCGTAGGGACCGTAGTTCCAGATCGGGTTGATGGTGAAGAAACCGGCCATGAGGGCGATGACACCGAACACGATGAAGAAGAAGCCGCCGGCCTTGGCCGCGTAGACCGGGCCGAGGGGTAGCCGACGACGTTGCCGTCGTTGCGTCCCGGGCCGGGGTACTGGGTGTGCTTGTGCACGACGACCATGAACAGGTGAGCGGCGATCATCAGGAGGATCAGGGCCGGAACCAGCAGGATGTGAAGCACGTACAGGCGGCCGATGATGGCCGTGCCCGGGAACTCGCCGCCGAAGAGGAAGAACGAGATGTAGGTGCCGATCACGGGGATGGACTTGATCACGCCGTCGATGATGCGCAGGCCGTTACCGGAGAGCAGGTCATCGGGGAGGGAGTAACCGGTGAAGCCGGCGGCCATGGCCAGGATCAGCAGGACGGAGCCGATGACCCAGTTCATCTCGCGGGGCTTGCGGAAGGCGCCGGTGAAGAACACGCGGAGCATGTGCACGGCCACGGAGGCAACGAACAGCAGTGCCGACCAGTGGTGCACCTGGCGCATGAACAGGCCGCCGCGGACATCGAAGGAGATGTTCAGGGAGGAGTTGTACGCGACGGACATCTCGACGTTCTTCAGCGGCATGTAGGAACCCTGGTAGTGGGTCTCAGCCATCGACGGATCGAAGAAGAAGGTCAGGAAGGTGCCGGAGAGCAGCAGGATGACGAAGGAGTACAGCGCCACCTCGCCGAACATGAAGGACCAGTGGTCGGGGAAGACCTTCCGGCCGAATTCGCGGAGGATACCCGATCCGCCGACGCGCTGGTCGACGAAGTCGGTGATGCGGCCGCCCTTGGTCTTGGCGACGAAGGTGGGGGTGTCAGCTGTTGATGTTGCGCTCATGCTCATCACGCTCCCAGTAGCTAGGTCCAACAGGTTCTTTGAAGTCGCTCGTGGCGTAGAGGTAACCCTCATCGTCGACGGCGATGGGCAGCTGCGGGAGCGGCCGGCTGGCGGGGCCGAAGATGACCTTGCATTCCTGGGTCAGGTCGAAGGTCGACTGGTGGCACGGGCACAGCAGGTGGTGCGTCTGCTGCTCGTAGAGAGCGACAGGGCAACCGACGTGGGTGCAGATCTTGGAGTAGGCAACGATGCCGTTGTAGCCCCAGTCCTCGCGCCCCGGAGAGGGGTTGAGGGATTCCGGGTTCAGGCGCATGAGCAGGACGACCGACTTGGCCTTCTCGTTCAGCTTGCCCGACTCCAGCTCGTTCAGGCCTTCCGGGATGACGTGGAAGGCGGAGCCGATGGTGACGTCCGAGGCCTTGATGGGGGTGCCATCCGGGTCGCGGGTGAGGCGCTTGGTCTTGCCGTTGACCGGTGCCCACATGGTGTGTGCCAGCTTGTCGTCCGGACGGGGACCGAGGTCGCCGAAGACGGCCAGGGCCGGCAGCGGGGCGAGGGCGACGGCGCCGAGCAGGGTGTTGCGGATCAGCGGGCGGCGCTTGATGCCGGTTTCCTCGACGATGTCGTCGACGATCCGGACGGCGGCCTGGCGGTCCTCTTCGGTGCGGATGGCGTGACGCTCTTCCGACACTTCGTGGTCCGGCATGAGGGCCTTGGCCCAGTGCACGATGCCCGTGCCGATGCCCAGCATCGCGAACGCGGTGCCGATGCCCAGCAGGGTGTTCTGCAGCCGGATTGTGGCGATCGAGGAATCGTTTCCAAGATCGATGGCGAAGTAAGCCACCAGGAATATCAGGGTACCAACGACGGATACGCCGAACAGGAGGGCCACCTGCCGTTCCGCTCGCTTTGCGGCCTTCGGGTCCGTGTCAGCCAGGCGCAAACGGTGCGGGGAATTCCAGGATCCTGGAACTTCTCCACCTCGCTCTGACCAGCCGTAGCTACGGTGCCCGAGTGGTTCGGACTGCCGTCACTATGGTTGCCCATAATTCGCCTCATCCTTCTCTCGTCCCGGCTCTCGCCGGGTTAGTTTTCAATTCAACCTGCCGGCGGGCCGGCAGAAATTCTTACGGGGTGCGGAGCCTAGGAGGTCCGCGAGGTCAGCCAGATGGTGAAGGCGATGATGACGCCCAGGCCGGCGATCCAGACAAACAGGCCTTCGGAGACCGGGCCGAGGGCGCCGAGGTCGTTGCCGCCCGGGGAGCCGTTGGATTCGATCTGCTTGAGGAAGGTGATGATGTCGCGCTTGCCCTCGGGGGAGACGTTGGCGTCGGAGAAGACCGGCATGTTCTGCGGGCCGGTGACCATGGCCTCGTAGATGTGCTTGCCGGACACGTCGGCCAGGGCCGGGGCGAACTTGCCCTTGGTCAGCGCGCCGCCGGCAGCGGCGGCGTTGTGGCACATGGCGCAGTTGGTGCGGAACAGCTCGCCACCCTTGGCGGCGTCGCCCTTCTCGTCGAGGACTCCGGCTTCCGGGATGGAGGGGCCGGGGCCCAGGGAGGCTACATAGGCAGCCAGCTGGTGGGTCTGCTCCTCGTTGAACTGGGCGGGCTTCTTGTAAGCCTGCGGACCGTTCATCTGCATGGGCATACGGCCGGTTCCCACCTGGAAGTCAACCGCGGCGGCGCCGACGCCGACGAGCGACGGGCCCGCCTGCGATCCGCTGGCACCCATGCCATGGCAGGTGGCGCAGTTGGCGGCGAACAGCTTGCCGCCCTCCTCCGCGTCGCTTGCGCTGAAGCTCGTGGTGTCGGCCTTGGCCTGGTTGACGGTGGTGGCGACGGCGTACAGCCCACCAGTGATGAGGAGGCCCATCAGCAACAGTGCAACTGCTGCCAGTGGGTGACGTCGCTTCTGCGAGAGTGCCTTCACGTGGTGGTTCCTTTTTCGATGCTGCGTTGGCTCCGGGAGCCGCTTCTTGAAATTCTATCTCTTGTAGAAAGAGAGACAAGGGGTGGCTACTTGAGGACGTAGATGACCAGGAAGAGGCCGATCCACACGACGTCGACGAAGTGCCAGTAGTACGAGGTGACGATCGCGGACGTTGCCTCGAAGTGTCCGAACTTCTTGGCCGCGAAGGAGCGTCCCATGATGAGCAGGAACGCGATGAGGCCGCCGATGACGTGGAGGCCGTGGAAGCCGGTGGTCATGTAGAACGCCGAGCCGTAAGCGTTGGAGGAGAGCGAGACGTGCTCGGAGACGAGCATGGCGTACTCGGTCGACTGGCCGGCCACGAAGAACGCACCCATGATGAATGTGAGCGTGAACCACTCATTCATTCCCCAGCGGGAGAAGCTCAGCGGACCGCCAAGGCGGCGCGGCTGAAGCCGTTCCGCGGCGAAGACGCCCATCTGGCAAGTGAAGGAACTTGCCACGAGGACGATCGTGTTAACGAGCGCAAAGGGGAAGTTGAGCTTGGCTGTCTCTTCAGCCCACATCTGTCCGGAGGTCGAACGGAGTGTGAAGTACATGGCAAAGAGACCGGCGAAGAACATCAACTCACTGGAGAGCCAGACAACGGTTCCAACGGAAACCATGTTCGGGCGGTTCAGCGTGGGGTGCGCCGGGGTACTGGGGGCATGGGTCGCAGATGTCACATAGACATTATGTCTGTAAAAGTCCTGTGTGCCCAACGCGAACCGCCTTTTGAGGGCACTTTTTCTACAAAGACGCGAAATCGCGCGGAAAAGTTCCGCGGGCCTTCGCATTGGGCATTGCGGCTCCCGGCTCGATAGCATCGGACCGTGACTTCCCAGGCATCTATACCGGCGGCAAGCAGGACCTGGCCGCGCCTTATCGGCGCCCTGATCAAGGGTGAGGACCTCACCGCCGGCGACACCGCCTGGGCCATGGCCTCGATCATGTCCGGTGAGGCCTCGCCGGCACAGGTGGCCGGGTTCCTTGTATCGCTGCGCGCCAAGGGCGAGACGGTGGCCGAACTCACAGGCCTGGTCGAGTCGATGATCAACTCCGCAAACCCGCTGGAGATCGCCGGGGAGAAACTGGACATTGTCGGCACCGGCGGGGACCAGCTGAACACCGTAAACATCTCCACCATGGCCGCGCTCATCTCCGCCGGCGCCGGCGCCAAGGTGGTCAAGCACGGCGGTCGCGCGTCGTCGTCGGCGTCCGGCTCCGCCGACGTTCTCGAGGCGCTCGGCGTGCGGCTGGACCTGCCGATCCCGCGGGTGGCCCGCAACGCGGAAGAAGCGGGCATCACCTTCTGCTTCGCCCAGGTCTTCCACCCCTCCATGCGGCATGCCGCGGTCGCCCGGCGCGACCTCGGCGTTCCGACGGCCTTCAACTTTCTGGGGCCAATGACCAACCCGGCGCACGTCCAGGCCTCCGCGGTGGGTGTAGCCAACGAGCGGATGGCGCCGTTGGTCGCCGGAGTGCTGGCCCGCCGCGGCAGCCGCGGCCTGGTGTTCCGGGGCGACGACGGCCTCGATGAACTGACCACCACCGGCCCCTCCCGCATCTGGGAGATCCGTGACGGCGACGTCGTCGAGCAGACCTTCGACCCGCGCGAGCTGGGTATCCGTCAGGCGACGGTGGCGGAACTGCGCGGGGGCGACGCCGCGGCGAACGCCGCCGTCGTCCGGTCCGTTCTGGCCGGGGATCCCGGACCGGCGCTGGACGCGGCTCTGCTCAATGCCGCGGCGGGCCTGGTGGCCTTCGACCTGGATGCCGCCGGACCGCTGACCGAGCGGATGGCCGCGGCGATGAAGCGGGCCGAGGAAGCGGTGCACTCGGGTGCCGCCGCCGCCGTCCTGGACCGCTGGGTGGCGCTGTCCCGCGACTAAACCGTCGCCGGCCGCGCGTGGATGTTAGGGCTCGAGACTTTAGTGCTCGAACCTTTAGTGCCTGAGCCTTTATTGTCTGAGGCGCTTACTGCTCGAAGCCGAGTGCGAAGGCCGCGTCGAGGTCGTGCTGGGAGTAAGCGCGGAAGGCGATGTGCGTGGTGGTGTGCACCACGGCCGGAACCTTGGAAAGCTTGTCCGCGATGACGTCCGCCAGGTCCTCGTGCTTGGCCACCCGGGCGATCGCGATCAGGTCCCACTCGCCGGTGACGGAGTAGACCTCGCTGATGCCCGGGATCGACGAAATTTTCTCGGCCGTCTCCGGGATGGCGGAAGCGTCAGTCTTGATCAGGACGAAAGCGGTGATCACGTGGGGACCTTTCGGAGCGGGTGCATCATTGCCGGAGTGCCGTAGCGGGACCGAAGCCGCCGGCGCGGGCGGGCCCGGATGGTTGCAAGCCTAGTCCATCAGCCCGCGCTGCGGCGGGAGCGCAGCCGCCTCACGCCGGCGGCCAGGAGGCGCCAGCCGAGCAGGAAAACGGCGACGGCAATCAGGGCGACAATCACGAATGGGAGCACCACCACCTGGCCGGTGAGGGCCCGAAGCAGCATGCCGACCGCCACGGTGGCGAGCCAGACGACGACGCCGGACGGCCACGCCGCCAGCGGGCGGCGCCAGAGACGGAACACCAGCCAACCCGCCGCGGCGCCGGCCAGGAACGGCCACGCGGTGGCCAGCACGCCGGTGACGATTTCGCCGCGCTGGTGGGCGTCGCGGCCAATGGCGGCGAAGAGCAGGATCAGGAACACGTCAGCTGCGGCCGCCAGGATCGCGGTGCGCGGCGAGGCGGCCGCGGGGCGGCGCCCGTCGATGGACTGGTTCTGTTGCGGGGCGGGGGCGCTAAGGGGCATACCCCAAGTTTACCGGGATAGGCAGGACAGGATTCCTGTGCCCGGAGGCTCGACCGAACCCCGCCCGGTTCTCCGGACCGTGGATTTCGTGGCCCCGCGCGGCTAGCATGGGCGCGACTCATGACACCGGCAGAAACAGCACGAAGGGGTGCGCCATGACAACACTCGCCGATCGGCCGGCAACGGGCCTGGTTGTGATCGATGTCCAGAACGGCGTCGTGGAGGGAGCCTACGAGCGGGACCGGGTGGTCCGTAACATCGGCGGCCTGGTCGACAAGGCCCGGGAGGCGGGAGTTCCGGTGGTCTGGGTGCAGCACTCCTCCGAGCACCTGGCACGCGGCAGCGAGGAGTGGGGGATCGTCCCCGAGCTTTCCCCGCACGACTCCGAGCCGGTGGTCCACAAGAAGTACGCCGACTCGTTCGAGGACACGGACCTGGAGGACGTCCTCGCGGCGGCGGGGATCGGCCGGCTGGTGGTGTCGGGAGCCCAGACCGACGAATGCATCCGGTCCACCATCCACGGAGCCTTTGTCCGCGGCTACGACGTGACGCTGGTGGGCGACGCGCACACCACCGAGGACCAGTCAAAGTGGGGCGCCCCCAGTCCCGACCTGGTGATTGCGCATACCAATCTCTACTGGCAGTTCCACACCGCCCCGGGCCGAACCGCGGCGGTGCAGGACGCCGCCGCGGTGGACTTTTCCGGAGACAGTCCGGGGGAGAACGCCTAAAGCTCCCCGGTGAGGAACTGGGCGGTGCCGTTGCCGAAGGACCAGTCGGCGGCGTCGTTCTCGGTGATGGTGACGATCAGGTCCTGGGGGCTGATGCCGCACTTCGCCTCGAGTCCCGTGGCCAGGAGCCGGTAGAGCTTCTTCTTCGCGTCCTCCGCCCGGCGCCGGCTGGTGAAGCGCAGGACGACGAGGTCGTTGCTGCGGGTCATCCCCAGCCCGGTGTCCAGGGCGACCATCTCGTGCGGCTTGTGCTGGGTCAGGATCTGGTACCGGTCGGTGGGCGGCACCTCGAAGGCCTCCACCATTGACTCGTGAACGGTGTCCAGCAGCGCCTGCAGCTGCTCCTGGGTGCGTCCTGCGACGACGTCGATGTTGATCAGTGGCATGGTGCCTCCCGGGTCGGGGCAGTGCGGGACTGCGTTGGATGCTGTCATCTATGGGCAAGTCCCCGGCGAGGCCCAAAATTCCGCCAATTCCTCTGTGTCATAATATTCGCATGAATGCAGATAAGCCGTGCGGCCTGGACGTCGACGGCGAGTACGTCGAGTTGGCCGTCGAGGTCTTCGCAATGTTGGCGGACGCCACCCGGGTCCGGATCATCCTGGCGTTGCGTGACGGCGAGCTGTCCGTCAACGAGCTGGCCGAGACCGTGGGGAAGCCCCAGTCCGCGGTCTCCCAGCACCTCGCCAAACTCCGCATGGCGCGGATCGTGTCCACCCGGCATGAGGGCACGCGGGTGTACTACCGGCTTGAGAACGAACACGCCCGCCAGCTCGTGGCAGATGCGATCTTCCAGGCCGAGCACACCCTGGGCGGCACCCCCGGCACCACCACGCAGACCACGAGAGCGGAACGGCATGAAAGACATCACCGAAGGCAGCGTGCCGCAGGCCGCCGCCCACCAGCACGACCACGACGACGCGCACGACCACAGTCACTCCCACGACCATGCGCAAGGTCACTCGCATGGCCATGACCACAGTCACGGGCATGACCATGCGCACGACCACGGACACGAACATGACCACGGACACGAACACCCGGGTGGACTTCGCGGCTTCCTGCACGGACTGTTCGTCCCGCACAGCCACGACGCCGCCGATTCTGTCGATGAGGCCATGGAGTCCTCGACTAAGGGCATCCGGGCTCTGAAGATCTCGCTGGTGGTCCTGGCAGTCACGTCGCTCCTGCAGCTGGTGGTCTTCCTCTTCAGCGGTTCCGTGGCGCTCCTGGCAGACACCATCCATAACTTCTCGGACGCCCTGACCGCGGTGCCGCTCTGGATTGCCTTCATCCTCAGCCGCCGCGCGGCTACCCGGACCTACAACTTCGGCTACGGCCGTGCCGAGGACCTGGCAGGCCTGTTCATCGTGGCCATGGTGGCGCTGTCTGCCGTCGTCGCCGCGGTCGAATCGGTGATCCGCATCTTCCAGCCCGAGCCCCTCACCAATCTCGGCTGGGTGCTGGCAGCCGGTCTCATCGGCTTCGCCGGCAACGAGATCGTGGCCGTCTACCGGATCCGGGTCGGCAAGGAAATCGGCTCCGCGGCCCTCGTGGCCGACGGCGTGCATGCCCGCACCGACGGGTTCACCTCCCTGGCCGTGGTGGCCGGCGTCATCGGCGTCTGGCTCGGCTTCCCGCTGGCGGATCCGCTGATCGGCATCCTGATCTCGATCACCATCTTCGTGCTGCTCTGGGGAACGGTGCGGGACATTGGTCGGCGCCTGCTCGACGGCGTCGACCCCGCCCTCGTGGACCGGACCGAGGCGGCCATCGAGCCCGTGGCACCCGGATCCACTGTCCGGCTCCGCTGGTCCGGGCACCGGCTCCACGTCGAGGTCACCACCCCGCGCACGCCCACTGGACCATGGCCGAACTGTCGGACGCCACCCGGTCCATTGAGCAGGCCGTCCGGGGCGGAGTCCGCAACGTCGGAACGGTCGTCGTCGTTGCCGGCTAGGCAACGGGCCGGCCGGGCGTCCGTGCATCGGGAGGAAGACAGCCCCGCGCTGACCGCCGCCTCGATTCCCGGCCATGGGCGCTTCCTCGTCACCGACGCCGCACTCGAGATGATCGGCGTGTTCGGTGGCACCCTGCACTGCTACCTGGCCGACGGCGGATGCCGGAAACAGGGTCTCTATTTTTCCCGGACCCTGCCGCGGAGGCCGCTGCGGTGCCAGCTGGAACCGGCGGGAGCGGGCGCGGTGGAGCTCAGTGTCAGCGCGGACCTTGCCCCCAGGCTGAACGGGGCGGTACTCGACTTCGGGCTCTACAACAAGATGCAGCGGTTCGTCTGGACCTCGCTGCCGGACACCAAGGGACCGCAGTGCACCTGCCTGCGCTCCACCGGGGCGCCCGCCGGCAAGCGGTCGCCGTGCCTCGACGATCAGGGCACGGGCCTGACCGATCTCCGCTAGGACGCAGGCCGAAGCGGCCTGGGCATGACTGTGGGGCGGGACCGAACGGTCCCGCCCCACAGTCACGTCAGGGGGTGATCAGGCCCGCGAACGGAGGACCGTGACCGAGCGGTCACGCACGATCAGCGTCTCGACCGGCGCCTGGACCTGCTGCTCGGGGTCGGTGGAGAGCGCCAGCTCCCATTCCTGGCCGGGTTCCGACGGGACGGTGAACTCCACGCCATTTTCTGCGGCGTTGAGGAGGACCGCGAACGCGTCGGTGCCCTCGTGCTCGAGGACGAAGGCGATGGCGCGGTGGTCTTCGGCCCAGTCCTCATCGTTGAAGCCCTCGGCGTCGGCCCGCAGGACCCGTACGGTGTCGGCGCTGCCGGCTTCGGGGGCGTGGCGGTACCAGGTGGGGCGCAGCGCCGGGTTTTCACGGCGCAGGGTGATCAGCTGCGTGGTGAAGTCCAGCAGGTCGCCGTCCACCTTGTTCCAGTCGAACCAGGAAATCTCGTCATCCTGGCAGTAGGCGTTGTTGTTGCCGCCCTGGCTGCGCCCCAGTTCGTCGCCGCCGAGGATCATCGGGACGCCTGCGGAAAGCAGCAGGGTGGAGAGGAAGTTACGACGCTGGCGGTCCCGGAGCTCGTTGACTGCGGGATCGTCGGTCGGTCCTTCCACGCCGTGGTTGGCTGAGCGGTTGTCGCTCTCGCCGTCGTTGTTGTCCTCGCCGTTGGCCTCGTTGTGCTTCTCGTCGTAGGCGGTCAGATCGGCAAGGGTGAACCCGTCGTGGGCGGTGATGAAGTTGACGCTGGAGAGCGGTGCGCGGCGGCTGCCTTCGTAGACGTCCGGGCTGCCGAGGAAGCGCTGGGCGAAGTCGCCGAGGATGTTCTCGCCGCCGTGCCAGAAGTCACGGGCGTCGTCGCGGTACTTGCCGTTCCATTCGGACCAGTCGGCCGGGAAGCCGCCCACCTGGTAGCCGGCGGTGTCCCACGGCTCGGCAATCATCTTCACCGGGGCAAGGACCGGATCCTGCTCGATCAGGGTCAGGAAGGCGCTGTGCAGTTCGGCGCTGCCGTCCTGGCGGGTCAGCGTGGTGGCCAGGTCGAAGCGGAACCCGTCGACGTGCATCTCCGTCACCCAGTAGCGGAGCGAGTCCATGATCAGGCCCAGCGCGGCGGGGTGGCCGACGTTGAGGCTGTTGCCCGTGCCGGTGGTGTCGAAGTAGGCCGACTCCTCGCCCTCGACGAGGCGGTAGTAGGCCGCGTTGTCGATGCCCTTGAAGGACAGGGTGGGGCCCATGTGGTTGCCTTCGGCGGTGTGGTTGTAGACGACGTCGAGGATGACCTCGAGGCCGGCCGCGTGGAGCGCCTTGACCATGGCTTTGAACTCCGCGACCTGGCCGCCGCCGTCGCCGGCGGAGCTGTAGTCGCCGTGCGGGGCGAAGAAGCCGATGCTGTTGTAGCCCCAGTAGTTCCGGAGGCCCTTCTCCTCGAGGTGGCTGTCCTGGACGAACTGGTGGACGGGGAGCAGTTCGACGGCGGTGATGCCCAGGTCCGTAAGGTGCTTGATGGCGGCCGGGTGCGCCAGTCCGGCGTAGGTGCCGCGGATGTCCTCGGGGACGTCCGGGTGCTGCTGGGTGAAGCCCTTGACGTGGACCTCGTAGACCACGGTCTCGGCCAGGGGAGTGCGGGGTGCGACGTCGGGGGAGCCGGCATCCCAGTCGAAGGACGGGTCGGTCACGACGCAGCGGGGCGTCGAATCGGCCGAATCGGACTCGTCGAAGGCAGTCGGATCGTTTAGGTCGTGGGAGAAGACGGCCTGGCCCCAGTCGTAGCCGCCCTCGACGGCGGTGGCGTGCGGGTCCAGCAGCAGCTTGTTCACGTTGTGCCGCAGGCCGGCGTCCGGGTTCCAGGCGCCGTCGACGCGGATTCCGTAGCGGGTGCCCACCTCGACGCCGGGAACGACGGCGTGGAAGACGTGGCCGGTGCGTTCGGCGAGCGCGGTCCGGGTCTCGTTGCCGTCCCCGTCGAAGACGCAGAAGTCGATGGCGTCGGCCGTCTGTGAGTAGATCGCCACATTGGCGCCGCCCTCACGCAGCGTGACGCCCAGGGGATAGGGGAGGGAACGCGTGGCGGATGCCGAAGTCATGCGATGCTCGTTTCTCTACGAAAGTGTTAGCCCTCAGTATAGTAAGCATGCTGACGAAGGCTTGAACCGCGACGGCGGAATGTCACAGTGCAGTGGGGTATCGCTCAGGTCTCCACCGGGACGGGTCCGTGTTGGGCGGTGATGCCTACGCTGGTCAGTGCGTGGGCATCTGGAGATACAGCGGGTGCAGTTCCTGCCAGAGCCGCCGTGCGTCGCACCGGCCTCTACCCGCGAGGTGGGCCCTCAGGTCCTCAACGTGGATTTGGTCCCCAGCGGCGTAGGCGGCCAGGTTCGCCAGTGGCAGGCCGTGGTCCTCGAACACCAGCAGGGTCCCGGTGCCGTCCGGTGCCAGTGTAATCTCCATTAGTCCGTCGGGTTCATCCTCGGACGAGGTGGCGATCCGGACGCCCCTGCCCTGGTCGCAGGCCACGACGCGGCAGGTGCCCTCCCAGCCGCTGGCAAAGTAGCGGGCACGGTATTCGCTCCCTACGCCGGGGGCTGCCGTCAGCGGCTCTCCCGACATCTCTGCCAGCTCGCCGAGCCAGGCGCCCAGTTCCCGAAGCCCGGTCAGCGCCTCCCATACGGTACCGACGGGCGCATCCAGGTGTTCCTCGATGCGGATGAACCCCGACGTGCCTGCGGAGTGCAGGGTCCCCAGCAGTCGCGGTGTGTCAGTTTCGGCGTCAATCATGGGGCCGAGCCTAGCCCGCGTCCGTCCTACAGTCGACGAACCAGGCGGAACCGTTCGAGGACCAGCAGGGTATCCTCGCGGACCGTGAAGCCCGGGTCACCCAGTGCCGCCCGCATCTGGTCGCTGTGCCAGAAGTTCTCATGTCCGGCGCGCCACTCGGCCACCGTTTCGTAGCCTTCGCCCTCGTCCCGTGCGTGGTCAAGATCCACGTCGGCCAGCGGCACCCGGCGCACACCCGTGGTCTCGATGACCGCAGCGGCACGGCCTTCCGAATCCAGGACCTGCTGCCGCGCCCCGACTATCGGTAATGGCTCGTCGGCGAGCGCGTACTCCACGGCGAGCGACGTCGTCGATGTCTTCCGGCCACCCAGGATGGCACCCACGAGTGCGTCCCTCAATGGTCCGGGAAAGGCGAACTCGGCGTGCGGCAGGTCCTCATCGGTACTCATAGCTCCCCATCCTCCATGGGTGGACGCTTCAGGCGAAACGGCGAAGATGGTTGCCTGCGGGCGCTTCCCCCGACGCGCAGGATCGGGTTGACTGACAGTAGGCTCCGTCCGTGGACCTCTAAGGGGAGATTGTGGGATCAAAAGGAACGTTGTTCATCGGGCCCGGAGTGGCCCTCCTGGCCGCGGCGCTCATCATGATGCCGTTGCCCCTGTTCGCCGCGCTCTCGGGCCGGGGCACGCCGGGGGTGGCCCTCATCGTAGGTACCGTATTCCTGCTCGCAGGGCTGGGGCTCCTGGTGACGGGACTTCGACGCCGGTCCCGCAACCTGCGCACGCCGCGCACCTACGCGACGCAGGAGCCGACGTCGCTTGACGAGGATCGGCCGGCCAACCCCTACGCACTGCCGAAGTCTTACGGAGCCATCCCGCCTCTTCACTGAGGCGGGATGGCGCGGGCGTGGGATGCCCTTCCCCAGGCATCCCACACCCAGGGCTCACCGGACGGTGACGCTGACCAGCAAGTCCTTGAGGCGGTCATAGTCCTTGGTCTTCATCCATGCCTTGGCAGCCCCTTGGCTGGGAAACGCCGGGTCGGCGAAGATCACCCGCGTAAAAAGCCCATCATCGCCGGAACCGACCAGGCCGCACCAGGAGGAGACGCCGTCGCCCTCCTGCAGGGAGCGGGGATCCGTGAGGCCCATGGAGTAGGTCTCGCCGACGGGGAAGACTTCGCTCACGAAGCCGAACGCGGCCTGTCCGCCGTCGGCCGTGGGGAGGCCGGGGGCGGCGGCACGGTCAAGGACCGTACGGAAGACGGGGCCGCCGGCGCATCCGGCCGTAACACCCCGCGCCAGCAGCAGCCGGTCCTTGCCGTTCTGGTCCGTGACCAGGGCCTCCACGCCGGGCAGCCCTGCCGGAGGCGTCGAGGTTTGCACGGTCCAGTCGGCAGGGTAGGTGAAGCTCAGCCCGCCGTCCGGAAAGGTGTAGACCTTCGTGTCGCCGGCGTCGTGGCCCTTTGCAGTGTGAGGAAGAGTCGGGCGGGCGGACGAGTCGGACGTTCCCTGAACGGACGACGTCGACGCCAACTCGGCGGTGTCCCTCACCACCGGAGACCCGGCCGAGCCAGTGCCGGCGTTACCCGGGTAGGGCCCGCAGGCCGTGAGCGCGAAACCGAGGCCCAGTCCGGCGGCCATAACAACGGGCAGCAGCCCTTTTCGTAGATTCAACATCTTCGATCCCCATTTCAGTTGCGGCGGACATTTGTCCGTGTGAAATGAAGGTTTCCGGCCGACGCCGGATCTTTACGGCGGCGGAACATCCGGCTTCGCGGGGTTACCAGCCGCCGGTGCCGGGGAGCCCTTGAACGGGCCCACGATGTTGGCGGTGATCCAGCCGCCGTAGAAGCCGCCCTCCTGCGGGGTGACCCGTTCGCCGTCGATTTCGCAGGCGTCCATCAGGCCGGGATAGAGGGCCACCCGGCCGCGCAGGGATTCGAAGCCCTTGGCCGGCTCCGGGTACGTCCATCCGGCCCGTGGGGCCGTCGATGACCCGGAGACGACGTCGAAGTACCGGGCCTCGCCCTTGAATTCGCAGAAGCTGGATCCCTGTGCCGGCCGCAGCACGCCGGCCGGGAAAGCTTCGATGGGCAGGTAGTACACCGGGGGATGGCTGGTCTCCAGGACGCGGACCGAATCGGTGGTGTCGGCGATGACCTGACCGCCGAAGCGCACCACCACGCGTTCGCTGCGGTGCTCGACGCGAGGGGGCCGGGGGTAGTCCCAGACGGATTCCTGACCGGCGGCCGAGGGGATGGGGCGGGGATGTCGGGAGAAGAGGTTCATTGGATCGATCCTGGGCCGGGTCAGGCGCCGGCCGCGTCGAGGCCGTGACCCGTGCGGGCCTGCATTGCGTGCCCATAGGCGAGGGAGAGGGCCCAGGCGAGCGGTGTCCCGTCGGTCGGCCTGTACGTTTGTGCACGTTTCCACACGGAGGAGTACACAGCCTCCAGGACTGCCTGTGCGGCGCGGGCCTCGGGGACGATCTGCCGGATCAGGCCGTAGCACCGGGCCGAGGTGAGGGCGTAGAACCCCTCCAGCGACGGCTTGTCGGCGGCAGCCACTCCTGCGATGAGGCGGACAAGGTCGGCATTGCGAACATCGACCTCGGGCGCCCCAAGCCCGGCAGAGATGGTAGCCGTCACGGTCACTCCAGACTCTCAAACGTCTTTACTAGTCTGTCTAGTATTACGCCTACTTAGCATCTTGTCCACATCGATACCGCGCGGGTGGCGGGCGATGATAGGAATGCGGGCTAACGTGGGGGAGTGGCGTCGACGGCGGCGCAGACAGGGGAGGGGTGCAGGTGTCCGGAGCATCCAGTGAGAATGGGCCCTTCTTCCACGGCACGGTCGCGGATCTGCGGGTGGGGGATCGGCTGACGGCAGGCCGACGGTCGAATTACCGTCCCGAGGTCGTGATGAACCACATTTACTTCACGGCCCTCGTCGATGGCGCCGGGCTGGCGGCGGAAATCGCTGCAGAGTTGTCCGACGGCGCGTTTCGCCCCCGTGTTTACGTCGTCGAACCCATCGGGGTGTTCGAGGACGACCCGAATGTGACGGACAAGAAGTTTCCGGGCAACCCCACCCGGTCGTATCGGAGCGCTGAGCCGCTGCTGATTACGGGGGAGATCTTCGAGTGGACCCGACTTACGCCCGAGCAACTGCAGATGTGGCGCGACCGGCTTTCGGTTCTGTTGTCCGACGGGCACGGCGAGATCATCAACTAGCAGCTCTTTCTTGAGGCACCTGTCCCACGCCGAGGAGTGCAACCGCCGGCAGCGCGACCTTTCCGTTCGTGGCGATGGGGGAGACCAGCCTCAGGTACTCCCGGTGCATCTCGTCCTGAACGGATGGCGCCTGGCTGCGAACGATCTTGCCGATTCCCCCGACGCCGCCGGCCGGACCGGCCCACAGGTCTTCCGCATCGATTATGAAGTCCCATGAGAGGGTTCTCGTCTGCACGGCTTCCAGGGCCGCCCGTTGGAGCAGCTCCCGCAGGCCCGGCTCGGTCCGATCAAAATCCTTGTCCGCGGGAAGTCTGTCCTGGCCTGCTGCCGTTACCCCGCTGGCATTCACCACCTCCGCCCAAAGGTTGTTGATGGCCGAAAGCTCGGATGGCCAGATGGTGACGCCGACCGCGCCCTGCGGCCGGCATACCCGGATGAGTTCGACGACGGCGGCGCGGGGATCCCCGACATGGTTGACGACGAAATTGGCGAGGACGGCGTCGAAATCGGACGAGGGGAGGGGCAGGTCAGGCAGTCCGCCCAGAAGCACGTCGGCCTGAGGTGCCGCGGCGCGGGTCATGGAGAGCATCCCGGCATCCGGGTCTACGCCGGTGACGTCTGCGCCCAGTTCGATCGCCACGGCGGCGAGGTTTCCATTTCCGCACCCGACGTCGGCCAGCCTGCGACCCGACAACGGGCCAGTGATCCCGGCTGTTGCCTCAAGCAACGGAGCGATGGCACCGGCGCACAGGTGGGCGAAACTCTGTGCGTACGACGGCCCGACACCGTCCCAGGCGTCGGCGTCTTTCTGATCGGTTCCTGCTGCTGCCACGAATTCCCCCACCTCGATGACTTCTTCCCGGCATCCAGTCTGGTCTACGTGCAGCGGGAGGGCAGTGACGACTCGGTATGCGGAGCCCGGGAAGGCACGTGGGCGGAGAGGGGTAATTCAGTAGTACTTTACATAATGTTGATTATCGGCGTTATATGAAAGAGCCTGGGAGGGGCTTAGCGCAGTGCTGCCGTCAGCTCGATTTCCACGCGCGCGTTGAGCGGAAGTTCAGCGACGCCCACCGTGGTGCGCGCCGGGAACGGCTCGTTGAAGATGTCACGGTACACCGAGTTCATCGCCTCAAAGTCCGCCATCGATGTCAGGTACACGTTGACCTTGACGACGTCGTCCCAGCCCAGGCCGGCTTCGGCCAGAACCTGCTCCAGATTGTGAAAGACCCGCCGGGTCTGTTCCTCGGCGTCGCCGTCCACCAGTTCGCCGGTGGCCACGTCGATGGGCGTCTGACCGGACAGGAACAGCACACCCAGCCCGGGCGCCGTGGCGGCCTGTGAATACGGTCCAATGGGCTTCGGTGCCGTCGAGGCGAAAACGCTCTGGCGGGCCATGGACATCATCTCCTATCCTACGGTTGAAGTTTCAAGGGTTTCGTTGGCTGCGGTCTAGTTGCCCACATACGTGGCCAGATGCCTGCCCGTCAGCGTGGACTGCGCCGTCACGAGATCAGTCGGCGTGCCCTCGAAAACGATCCTGCCGCCGTCGTGCCCGGCACCTGGACCCAGGTCGACGATCCAGTCGGCGTGAGCCATGACCGCCTGGTGGTGTTCGATGACGATGACGGACTTTCCCGAGTCCACCAGCCGGTCCAACAGCGCCAAAAGGTTCGCGACGTCGGCCAGGTGCAGTCCAGTGGTCGGCTCGTCGAGGATGTAAATCTCGCCCTTCTCGGCCATCTGCGCCGCCAGTTTGAGACGCTGACGCTCGCCGCCGGACAGGGTCGTCAGCGGCTGACCCAGGCTCAAATAACCCAGGCCCACGTCGGCGAGCCGGTCCAGGACCTTATGGGCGGCGGGGGTGGCTGCCTCTCCCCCGCCGAAAAAGTCCTTCGCCTCGGCCACCGACATCGCCAGCACCTCGGCGATGTTCCGCCCGCCCAGTGTGTACTCCAGGACGCCGGCCTGGAAGCGTTTGCCGTCGCATTCCTCGCACGTTGATTCCACGGTGGCCATGACGCCCAGGTCCGTGTAGATCACCCCGGCGCCGTTGCAGGCCGGGCAGGCGCCTTCCGAATTGGAGCTGAACAGCGCCGGCTTGACGCCATTGGCCTTGGCGAACGCTTTCCTGATGGGCTCCAGCAGTCCGCTGTACGTCGCCGGGTTGCTGCGCCGCGAGCCCTTGATGGCGCCCTGATCGATCACAACCACGCCGTCGCGCCCGGCCACCGAGCCGTTGATCAGCGAACTCTTTCCGGAGCCGGCGACGCCGGTCAGCACGCAGAGAACGCCCAGCGGAAGGTCGACGTCGACGTCCTTGAGGTTGTGCGTGGATGCGCCGCGGACCTCCAATACCCCCACCGGTGTCCGGACCGGGTCCTTGACGGCGGCCCGGTCATCCAAGTGCCGGCCGGTGACGGTGCCGCTCCCCCGCAGCCCCGCCACGGTGCCCTGGTAGACCACCTCACCGCCGCCCGTTCCGGCGCCGGGCCCCAGGTCGATGACGTGGTCCGCGATGCCGATGGTCTCGGGTTTGTGCTCGACCACCAGCACCGTGTTGCCCTTGTCCCGCAGCTGCAGCAGGAGCCCGTTCATTCGTTCGATGTCATGCGGGTGAAGGCCGATCGAGGGCTCATCGAAGACGTAGGTGATGTCCGTCAGCGAGGAGCCCAGGTGGCGGATCATCTTGGTCCGCTGCGCCTCTCCCCGGACAGCGTCCCGGCCGGCCGGTCCAGGGACAGGTACCCCAGTCCGATCTCCGCAAAGGAATCCAGCAGATGCTGCAGGCCGCCCAGCAGCGGCGCCACGGACGGTTCCCGGAGCTCCCGGATCCAGCCGGCCAGGTCGGTGATCTGCATGGCGCAGAGTTCGGCGATGTTCTTGCCGTTGATCCGCGCGGACCGAGCCTCCTGGCTGAGCCGGGTCCCGTCGCAGTCCGGGCAGGACTGGAACGTGACCGCCCGCTCCACGAAGGCGCGGATGTGCGGCTGCATCGCCTCCGGGTCCTTGGACAGCATTGACTTCTGCATCCTGGGGATCAGCCCCTCGTAGGTGAGGTTAATGCCTTCAACCTTGATCTTGGTCGGTTCGCGGTACAGCAGGTCATCCAGCTGCTTCTTGGTGAACTTGCTGATCGGCTTGTCCATATCGAAGAACCCGGAGCCGCTGAAAATCCGGCCATACCAGCCGTCCATGCTGTAGCCGGGAATGGTCAGGGCTCCGCCGGCCAGCGACTTGGTCTCGTCGTACAGGGCGGTCAGGTCGATGTCGGACACAGAGCCCATGCCCTCGCACCGCGGGCACATGCCGCCCAGGTAGACCACATTCTGCACCACATTCTTCTCCACCCGGCCGGACTTCTCGGTGCTCATGACACCGCTGGCCTTGCGGGTGGGGACGTTGAAGGAGAACGCCGTGGGCGGCCCGACGTGCGGGGTGCCGATCCGGCTGAAAAGGATCCGGAGCATCGCGTTCGCGTCCGTGGCGGTGCCCACCGTGGACCGGGGGTTGGCGCCCATCCGCTCCTGGTCCACGATGATCGCCGTCGTCAGTCCCTCGAGGAGGTCGACGTCGGGGCGCGCCAAGGTGGGCATGAACCCCTGCACGAAGGCGCTGTAGGTCTCGTTGATCATCCGCTGGGACTCGGCCGCGATGGTGGCGAACACCAGCGAGCTCTTGCCGGAGCCGGAGACGCCGGTGAACGCGGTCAGGCGGCGCTTGGGGATCTCGACGCTGACGTCTTTGAGGTTGTTTTCCCGTGCACCCTGCACCCGGATCATTTCATGGGTGTCGGCGACGTGGACCGCCGCCGGGGCGGGCTCCCCTGCTGGTGTCATGCTGCCGCGTCTCCTTCCATTGGGCGTGCAGGGCCAGCTTAGAACAGTCGGTGGTGTTATAGGGCGGGAACGACGACGACGGGCGCCGGCCGCGGCCCGGACGCCATTGTCTAATCCGCCGGGCTCCCACAGAATGAACCATGACGGTCTACCTGAGGTCCCTGGAAACTGCTGTCCCGCCCACTGTGCTGATCCAGTCCGAAGCCCGCGACGTTTTCGCCGCCCAGCCGGGCCTCAGCAGGCTCGGCTCCCGCCTGGTGGCCACGTGCTTCGACGGCGCCGCGATCGATACGCGCTACACCGCCGTCGACGAACTGACCACGCGCAGCACCGCCGCCGACCCGCAGTTCTTCGACGCCGCGACCGGGCTGCTGCTCAGCCCGGGTACCAAGGCCCGCAACGACATCTTCGCCGTCGAAGCCAGCAAGCTCTTCATCGCGGCGGCGGAGGCGGCCGTCGACGCCTGCTCCGGCATCGCCCGTGAGGACATCACCCACCTCATCACGGTCTCCTGCACCGGGTTCTTCAACCCCGGACCCGACTACAAGATCGTCCGCGGCCTGGGCCTCAACCCCTCCGTCCAGCGGTACCACCTCGGGTTCATGGGCTGCTACGCCGCGTTCCCGGCGCTGCGTGCCGCCGCGTCCTTCTGCGAGGCGGACCCGGACGCCGTAGTGCTGGTGGTCTGCGCCGAACTCTGTTCGCTACACGTGCGCACCTCGAACGACCCGGACACCATCATGGGCTCGGCCCTCTTCGCCGACGGGGCGGCCGCCGCCGTCATTACGGCCCGGGACGTCCCGGACGCGCCGGCACTAATGACCCTGGACCACTTCGAAACCGTGCTCACCCCCGTGGGTGAAGAAGCCATGGCCTGGAACATCGGCGACGCCGGCTTCGAGATGGTCCTCGGCACCTACGTCCCGCACATCATCGACGAACACATCGTCGGCGCCCTGGAACCCCTCCTGGCCCGCGACCCCACCCTGGCCGGTGCCACGTACGGTGACATCCGGCACTGGGCCATCCACCCGGGCGGCCGCAGCATCCTGGACAAGGTCGAGGCCCGGCTGGGCCTCAGCGAGGAGCAGTTGCGACCGGCCCGGGAAACGCTGCGCAACTACGGGAACATGAGCAGCGCCACGGTGCTCTTCGTCCTCCGGCATATCCTGGACCTCCCCGCGGATCCGGGAGCGGACGACGGCGACGGGCGCGGCGAGCGGATCTGCTCCATGGCGTTCGGTCCGGGGCTGACCGTGGAGACCGCGCTGTTCACCAAGGTCACCGGGGCGAGGGAGGATTCGCCACGCGCATCGGAGCGGGCCGCCGCCGCACCCCCAGCCTCCGCCCTGGCCTGAGAGCTTCCGTGCTGCTTCGTGACCGGGCGGCCGATGCCGTCGAAGAAATGGACCGGGATGACTGCGACCCCGGGCGGCTGGAGCGCACCTACGCGCAGTTTGATCTGGTTAACCGCGCTGTCTCGGGCTGGCAGGGGATCTACCGGCAACACCTCAGGCCGCTGCTGACGACGGGAAACCCGGTGTCCCTGCTGGACGTCGGCTGCGGGGGCGGTGACGTCGCCGTCCGCCTGGCCCGCTGGGCCGCCCGCGACCGGCTTCCGCTGCGGGTCACGGCCGTGGACCCGGACCCGCGGGCCGCCGCCTTCGCCGAGGCCCGGGCTGCCGCCGGGAAGGCACCCGGGGTGAGCTTCCGCCGGCAGGACACCACCGGGCTGCTGGCCTCCGGGGAGCTGTTCGACGTGGTGGTCTCCAACCACGTCCTGCACCACCTCCCGGACGATCATCTACCCGCGTTCCTGGCCGAATCGGCGGCGCTGGCCCGCCGGCTGGTCCTGCACAACGACCTGCGGCGCAGCGCACTCGCCTACGGGCTGTTCTCCGGCGCCGCCCTGCCGTTCCGGGGATCGTTCATCCGGGCCGACGGGCTCACGTCCATCCGCCGCAGCTACAAGGCCGCCGAACTGCGCGCCGCCGCTCCCCCGGGCTGGACGGTGCGTCCCGGCTTCCCGTTCCGCAACCTCCTGCTGCTGGAGCGCCCCTCCGGCGAGGCCCCTCCCGGCACTGGTCAGGGCGAGGCCGACGCATCCGCGACGCCGGGCCGTCGACCGTGATCGACGTCGCGATCGTCGGCGGCGGGCCCGTTGGGCTGTTCCTGGCGACGTTACTCGTGCAAGAGGGGGTGTCCGTCACCGTCCTGGAGCGCCGGACCGCCGGGACCGGCGGGCACTCCCGCGCCATCGGCATCCACCCACCGGCCCTGAGTGCCCTGTCCCGCGCCGGCGTGGACCAGGAGCTGATCCGCCGGGGCGTCCCGATCCGACGCGGAGTGGCGGCCAACGAGGGCCGGACCCTGGTCGGCATGAGTTTCGACGCCGTACCCGGGCCCTACCCGTTCGTGCTGTCCCTGCCGCAAAACACCACGGGAGAGGTCCTCGCGGCCAGGCTGCGCGGCCTGGACCCCGGGGCGCTCCGCTGCGGGGTACGGGTGACGGGCCTTGCGGGTATGGGGCGGGAGGACGGCCCCGTGCGGGTGCGCACCGACAGCGCCGGGCACGTGGCGGAGTTGGAGGCATCCCTGGTGGTCGGCGCCGACGGCGTCCGCTCCACGGTGCGCTCCGCCGCAGGCCTCGGGACACACGGCAGGGACTACCCGGACCGATACCTGATGGGCGACTTCGACGACGGCACCGACCTCGGCCCCGACGCGGCGCTCTTCCTCGCCGCCGACGGGATCGTGGAGTCTTTCCCGCTGCCGGGCCGGCAGCGGCGCTGGGTGGTGCGCCTCAACGGGCGCACGCTCCCGGGCGACGGGGCTCGCGGCCTCGCCGGGGAGGTACGACGGCGCACCGGCGTCAGCGTCGACGCCGGCAGCAACACCATGCTGAGCACCTTCGGCGTGCGCTCGCGGCTTGTCCGGCGCATGGCCGCCGGGCGCTGCGTCCTCATCGGTGACGCGGCCCACGAGATCAGCCCGATCGGCGGCCAGGGCATGAACCTCGGCTGGCTGGACGCCGTCGAGCTGGCCGGACTGGTCCCCTCGTTACTGTCCACCGGGCGGTACCATGATGCGTCGGTGATGCCCGGGTTGCGGGCGTTCGAGCACCGCAGACTGAGGGCCGCGGCACGGGCCGTGCGCCAGTCCGAGATCAACATGGCGTTGGGGCGGCCGCTGCCGGCGGGTCTCCTCGCGGCCCGGAACGGGGCAATCGCCGCGGCCGCTGCGCTTCCGGTGCTGAACCGGTGGACGGCCCGCCGCTTCACCATGCACTGAGCCCCTTCACTGGGCGCTGACGTGCGGGCGGCGCCTACTCTGGGGTGTAGTAGCAGTCGTAGCTGTGCTGGCTGATGATCAGGCCGTCGCGGAGTTCGAAGACCGAGGCGGTCCGGGCGCGGATGGTCTCGCCCTTGTCCCAGAGCGGCAGATCCAGCAGCAGGACGGCCGACCATTCCGCCTCCACCACCACCCGATCCTCTTCGCACGTGGTCCGGCGGACGTCGAAGTGCTGCCCGGTCACGACTTCGCCGCTGCGGTCCGCGGCGGCGAGAACCTGGTCCCGGGTCCGGGTGCTCCCGGCGGGGTCCAGCAGGTGGGGCGCTTCCGTCAGGACATAGTCCTCGGCGAGAAAGGGCTCCAATGCGGCGGACCCGGCACCGGACTCGATGGCACGGAGCAGGCCCAGCACACGATCCAGGGGCGCGGCGTCAGTCATACCTTGAGACTAACCGACCCGGACCTGACACCTCCCCGTGCCGACAACGGGAGGTGCCGGCGCCTGCCGTGATGCGGCACCCGGGCCTACACTGGCCGCATGGGCAGCGCTCCGACCCGCCGCAGGCCACCGCCGAAACGGCGGACGGCACAGAACCCGCCACGCCGGGCCCGCGCCGCGCTGACACTCGTGCCGCTGCTGGTGTCCGTGGCCGTGGCCTGCACCGGTCCCACCGGCCCCGCCGCCACGGGGACAGCGCCGGCGGTCGCGCCCACGCCCGGGTCCTCCGGCCCCGTCACTGCTTCTGTCCCGACCGGCACCCAGTCCCCTGTCCCCGTCACCGCGGCAATGAACCAGTTCCGGGACAACTACAGCAAGCAGATCGTCGAAATCCAGCTGACCAACACCACCTCCGCCACCCTCACCGTCGAGGCGGCCGACGTGACCACCGCCCTGTTCGCCGCCGCCATCGGCTGGACGACCCCTGGCGGCGGGACCGAACTGCCGCCGGGCCAGGCCAAGAGCCTGCCAGCCCCGCTCCCGGCCGCAGCGTGCCCGGCGGCCGGCGAAGCATCCGGCACGTCCGGAACCGACGCCACTGGTCTGGTATCCGGCAGCGGAGCGAAGGCGGGCGACGCCACCCTGCGGCTCCGTGACGCCTCCGGAGCGGTCAGCCAGGTCACGGTGGCCGTCACCGACCCCTTCGGGGCGCTGACCCGGAACAACGACGAACGGTGCGTGGCGCAGGCGGCGAATGCCGTTGCGGGTTTCCGGTTCGCCCCGGACCTGCGGCGTACCGCGGACGGCCGCGCCGCCGTCGTCGACCTCGTCATCACCCCGCGACACGCCGGGGACACGACGGCGAAGCAAACTCTCAGCCTCGACGGCGTCGGCGGCACCACCCTGCTGGCCGAAGACGCCGCGGCGCCATGGCCGCACGGGCTGGAGATCGCGGCCGACCAGCCCGAACGCGTGGTCCCGCTGGGCCTGCGGCCGGCCCGGTGCGATCCGCACGCCGTCGCCGAGGACAAGGTGGGCACGCTCATTCCGCTCCACGTCACCGTTGGCGGCCGCCCGGGAACGCTCAAGGTCGACGTCGGGCCGGAGCTGCGCGGCAGGATTTACGATTTCGTCACCGCAGCGTGCGGTCGCCAGTAGTCTGGTGCCATGCCAGCAGACGTAAGCGACCTCAGCCCAGAACACCGATCCCGCCAGCGCGGACACCGATTCTGCCGGGACTCTCTCAATCGACGACCGGATCCGGGAAACCGTCCACCGGATCCTCGAGGCCGGGGTGCTGCCGCCGATTGTGCAGGCCGGCCACCCGGTGCTCCGGGAGAGCGCGGCCCCGTTTACCGGGCAGCTGGACGCCCCCACCCTGTCAGCCCTGATCGACCTGATGCGCCGGGCAATGCACAAGGCGCCGGGCGTGGGATTGGCCGCTCCGCAGCTGGGCATCCCGCTGCGGCTGGCCGTGCTGGAGGACACGTTCGACGTCGATCCTGAGGTCGCGGCTGTCCGGGGCCGGCAGCCGCTGGAGTTCTTCGCCATGCTCAACCCCAGCTACGAACCCCTTGGCACCGGGCGGAAGGCTTTCTACGAGGGGTGCCTGTCCGTCAACGGCCTGCAGGCCGCGGTGCTGCGCCCCGAATCGGTGCGCCTGACCTTTACCGACCCGGACGGCGCGGTGAAGACCCGGGAGTTCACCGGCTGGCAGGCCCGGATCGTCCAGCACGAGACGGACCACGTCAACGGCGTGCTGTATCTGGACAGGGCGGAGCTGCGATCCCTGACCACCAACACCGAATACGCCGCCCGCTGGGCCCAGCCGGACATCACAAAGGCCCGGCAGGAACTGGGATTCCTGCCGGGCCGCCCGGGTGACGCGCGGCTCTAAGAGACGGGGCTTAGGACACTGCGTTGGTGGCCGTCGGCAGGTGACGGGCCCACCACTGCAGGATCTGCTCGAAACGCTGCCGGCGGTGATGCGGCGTGCCCGAGCGGGACAGCTCGTGGTTCTCGCCAGGGAAGACCAAGAAGGCCGTCTCCACACCCTGCTGCTTCAACGCCGTGAAGTAGCGCTGGCCCTGTTCCACCGGGCAGCGCAGGTCCTCCTCGCTGTGGATCACCAGGGTGGGAGTGCGCACCTCGCCGATCCGGGCCATGGGGCTCTGGGCTTCCATCTGCTCCGCCGACCGGCCGGTGTACTCGCCGCCGAAGAACCAGCCGATGTCGGCCGAGCCAGTGAAGCTCACGGGGTCCAGGAAGCCGCGTTCGACGATTGCGCCCTTGAAGCGGTGGTCGTGGCTGATGGTCCAGGCCGTCAGGTAGCCGCCGTAGGAGCCGCCCATGATGCCCAGTGCGCCGCCGTCGAGCTCTTCGAACTTCTCGAGCGCACCGTCCAGGAAGGCCAGGACGTCCTGCATGTCCACGGTGCCCATCCGTTCCTTGATGCTGCGGCCGTGGGCCTGTCCGTAGCCGGCCGAGCCGCGCGGGTTGCACATCAGCACCGCGTACCCCGCGCCGGCGTAGACCTGCGCCTCGTCGAAGAGCGCCCCGGTGAACTGGGCGAAGGGCCCTCCGTGGATGTTCAGCAGCACCGGGTGCGGGCCGCTGCCCTCGGGCATGACCAGCCAGCCATGCACCGGGTAGCCGTCCGGTGAGGCGAAGGTGAGCTCCTGCGGCACCAGCACGCCGGCCTCCTCCCGCAGCGGGGCGGAGAAGTCGGTGAGGGTCCGGGGCTCGCCCCCGCCGAGGACGGCGACGTCACCGGAGGTCCCGGCGTCGGTGAAACTGATCCAGACGGTTCCGGCTGCTTCCGCGGCGCCGGTGACCACGCGCGGCCCGGTGGTCAGTGCGGTGCCGCTGCCATTGGGGCCAAAGCGGAGCAGCTCAACGGCACCGCGCGCATTGTTCATGACCAGCACGCCGTCGGTCCCGGCTGGTTCCAGCGGGCCGGCGATGTCCTGGGTTTCCGGGTCGCTGAGGCGGACCGCGTCCCCGCCTGCCGGGGGCATCACGTAGAGGGCGGTGTTGCGGGCCACGAAGTCCAGGCCCTCGGGACCGAGGTCCTGGGCAAGGAAGTAAAGGTGGCGGCCGTCGCGGCTTTCCCGGACGGCACCGATGGACAGGGTGCCATTGCCGGCGGCAGCGGGCCGGACCTCTTCCGGGGCGGGGGCCTCGTCGGCGTTCCCAGCTGCGCCGACCGGGACACGGTAGATCCCGGTGACCAGGTCCCGGTCGTGTCCCTCGTGCAGGGCGGCGGTGAAGTAGACGTGGCTGCCGTCGGCGCTGAAGACCGCGCCGTTGTGGTCGGTTGCCGCGCGGGTCAGCTGACATGCCTCCGGCAGTTTGCCGGAGGGCTTCGCGCCGCCAGCGTCCTTGGACGCGTCCTTGAGGGCCCGGCCGGCCGGTGCCACCCAGGGTTCCTCGGTGAGCGCCGGGACATCCAGCAGAAAGAGCTGCTGCGGCTTGTCGGCCGTGTAGCCCACGCCGTTCATCCGGTACTGGTAGTCGGTGATCAGCCGGGCATCCTCGCCGCCTGCGGACACGCCGTCGACCGTGCCGTAGCGCCCCGCCTCCGGGGTGCGGGCAGCGAAAACGATGCTGCGGGAATCCGGGGACCAGGCGAAGGCGCCTACTCCGAGCGGTGCGTCGGTAACGGCAACGGGCTCGCCGCCCCCGGCCTCCACGATGTGCAGCTGCGGTTTTCCGCCGGCCGCGGCGCGGACGAATGCCAGGACCTGCCCGTCCGGCGACATGGCGGGCGCCGTGTCGCGGAAGCCGCGGGTCAGCCGGCGCGGCGCCCGTTCCGCATCCGCGGACACAGACCACAGCTGGCCCACGAAGGAATCGGCGTCGAAATCGGGGCGCACCACGGACACGACGGCGTGGGTTCCGTCGGGATGGACGGCGGGCGCGGAGACAGACTTGAGCAGGGTCACATGTTGGGGTTTCACGAGTGCGAGCCTAGCCCCGTCCCGGCGGCAGGTGAAATACCTCACAGTCCGGCGTTGCGTCGGCGTAGCCCAGCCGCGGCGGGAGGCGAGGGAGTCTTCCGGGAGGTTCGCAGGCTCCTCTAGTCGGAGGCGGCCGGCCCTACGATGGAGACTATGCTTCCCGCCTCCCGCGCCCTCCTCGCCTGTCCGCTGTGCCGGGGAGCCTTCCTCCCCGGGGCGGACGGCGGCAGCCTGGTCTGCGACGCCGGGCACTCCTTCGACGCCGCCAAACAGGGCTACATCAACCTCCTGACCGGCAAGGGCACCGTGTTCGAATCGGACTCGGCGGACATGGTGGCGGCCCGGCACGACTTCCTGTCCGCCGGCCACTACCGGCTGCTGGCCGACGCCGTCGCGGAGTTGGCTGCGGATGCGCTGACGGGCTCCGGAACCGTAGCGGCAGGGGCAACCGGCGACAGCACCGCTGAAGGCGCAGTGGAAGGCAGCCCGGAGGACGGCCCGGCCATCTTGGACGCCGGCACCGGCACCGGTCATTACCTGCGCGCCGTCCTGGACCGGGTTCCCGCCGCCGCCGTCGGACTGGACATCTCGAAGTTCGCCCTGCGCCGCGCGGCCCGGCTGAACCCCGGCGCGGCGAACCTCGTCGCGGACATCTGGCAACCGCTGCCCGTCCGGGACGCCGCCGTCGACGTCGTCACCGTGGTCTTCGCGCCCCGCAACGCCGCCGAATTCGCCCGTGTCCTGCGCCCCGGCGGTCGGCTGATCGTGGTGACCCCGCGCCCAGGCCACCTGGCGGAAGTTGCCGCCACCACGGGCATGCTCGGCATCGAACCGGCCAAGGAGGAACGGCTGGCGGCCGGACTGGCCGGGCACTTCACGGCGCTGCCCGGACGAGACGTGGACGTCGCCCTGGACCTCACCCCCGACGACGTCGTCAAGCTCGCCCTGATGGGCCCCGCCGGGCACCACCTGGACCGGGCATCCCTCGACGAGACCCGGGCTGGACTGGCCGCCCGCACCGCGGTGACGGCCCGGTTCCGGATCAGCGTCTTCACGCCGCTTGATAGGGAGCGGCGGCAGGAACCGCGCCGCGCCGGCGGGTAACGACTTCACTACGTTCCCGGTTACTCCCGGACCGGGACCCCACCGGGCCCAGCATCCCGCCTAGGATGGAAAGACGTTACGGAGCCGCGTCTGCGGCACCGTACCAAGAGAACATCCAGGGGGAAACGATGTTTGAATGGCTGGCCGATAACTGGTGGGCGCTGTGGCTCACGGTGTTCCTGGTGTTCGCCGTGGTGGAAATGCTGACGCTCGACTTGTTCTTCATCATGCTCGGCGGCGGCGCACTCGCGGGCCTGGCGGCCTCCCTTGGCGGAGCGGACCTCTGGCTGCAGATCGTTATCTTCAGCGTCGTGTCCCTCCTCATGGTCGGCTTTGTCCGCCCCGTCGCCCTGAAGCACCTGCGCAGCAGTCCCGCGGACCAGCGCAGCAACATCGAACGCCTCATCGGCGAACCCGCCGTCGTCCTGGAGCAGGTCAGCTCAGCCGGCGGCCTGGTCAAGATCGGCGGCGACGTCTGGACCGCCCGGCTGGACTCCGGCGTCCTCGAACCCGGCCAGGCCGCCACCGTCAGCGCGATCGACGGCGCCACCGCCGTCGTCGTCCCGCGCGGCGGCACCGCGGCCCTCGACCCGGGCGCTGCCGAATCCGGCGCCTAGGTCTGCAAACACACAACGTGAGATCCCGCGGCGGACCCGCCGCACAGCAAAACCACATATCTGGGGAAAAGGTGATGTATGGATATCGCAGTCGCAGTTGTACTGCTGGTACTCGTGGCGTTCGTGATAATCGTGTTGGTCAGGTCGGTGCGGATCATCCCGCAGGCCCGCGCCGGCGTGGTGGAACGGCTCGGTAAGTACCAGCGGACGCTGAACCCCGGGCTGACCATCCTGATCCCCTTCGTTGACCGGCTCCTGCCGCTGCTGGACCTGCGCGAACAGGTGGTCTCGTTCCCGCCGCAGCCGGTGATTACCGAGGACAACCTGGTGGTCTCAATCGACACCGTGGTCTACTTCCAGGTCACCGATGCCCGCGCCGCCACCTACGAGATTGCCAACTACATCCAGGCCGTGGAACAGCTCACCACCACCACGCTGCGCAACGTGGTGGGTGGCCTGAACCTGGAGGAGGCACTGACCTCCCGCGACCAGATCAATGGCCAGCTCCGCGGCGTGTTGGACGAGGCCACCGGCCGGTGGGGCATCCGGGTGTCCCGGGTCGAACTCAAGGCCATCGATCCGCCCCACTCCATCCAGGACTCGATGGAGAAGCAGATGCGCGCCGAGCGTGACCGCCGCGCCGCGATCCTGACCGCCGAGGGCACCAAGCAATCCGCGATCCTCACCGCTGAAGGCCAGCGGCAGTCCTCCATCCTCAAGGCCGAGGGCGACGCCCAAGCGGCGATCCTACGGGCCGACGGCGAGGCCCAGGCCATCCAGAAGGTCTTCGAGGCGATCCACCAGGGCAACCCGGACCAGAAGCTCCTGGCCTACCAGTACCTGCAGACGCTGCCCAAGCTCGCCGAGGGCAGCTCCAACAAGCTCTGGATCATCCCCAGCGAGGTGGGCGAGGCGCTCAAGGGCATCGGCGGCGCCCTGGGCGGCTTCTCCCCCGAACCTCCGGCCGGTGCGTCGGCTGCGGGTGGGGCACCGACGACGCCGGCGGTCCCGGCGTCGGCCCCGTCTGCTGGCACCGCAGCGGGAACCGCAGAGCACTAACCGCACACGTGGGAACTTCGGGAACGCCGGGCCGGCAGCGGCCCGGCGTTCCCTTTGCCGCTTTGCCTTTGTCGCGTTCCCCTTTGCCTGGCGGGCCCGGGCAGAGTATAGTGGAGTATTTGTCCGGCCGGTTCACCCTGCTGGAACAAATAGGCTTCGCTGAGCGTTATATCCGGTGGCAGAACACCGCGGCACAAGGCAGGTCCTCCGACCGGTCGCGCCGCCTGCAACGGGTTCACCGGAGAACGCAATGCACACAGTAGTCCGGCGGGTTCAGCCCACGGACTAGCGCAGGGTTCCGGCCCTGCGAACCGATCATGAGGGAGAAAAAATGAGCGATCGCAGCCTGCGGGGTATGCGCCTGGGCGCACAGAGCATGGAGACCGAATCCGGCGTCGAGCCCGCTCCGCGCCAGCGGGTCGAATACCGTTGCGCGGACGGTGAGCAGGTATTCGTCACCTTCTCCTCCGAGGCCGAGATTCCCCCTGTCTGGGTTTCCAAGACCGGTAAGGAAGCGCTCCTGGTTGACGGCGAGCGTCCGGTCAACGGCAACGAAAAGGCTGTCCGCACCCACTGGGACATGCTGCTGGAACGCCGCTCCCTGCCGGAGCTGGAGCAGATCCTCGAGGACCGGCTGACCATCCTGCGCGAACGCCGCGGGGAACGCCGCTCCGCCTAGGTCATTCCACAAAGAAAGCCGGGCCGGAACCTTTGAGAGGTTCGGGCCCGGCTTTTTTGTTTGTCTGCTTTGCCTGCGCCGGCTCTTGGCTACTTGCGGCCGAGCTTGTGGCTCAGGGTGTTCCAGCGGGCGGTCAGGCCCCACTTGGTGACATTGATCATGGCCTCCACCACGATGTTGCCGCTCATCTTGGAAGCGCCCAGCTCACGCTCGACGAAGGTGATGGGGCGTTCGACAATGGTCAGGCCCAGCCGGGCGACGCGCCAGGCCAGGTCCACCTGGAAGCCGTAGCCCACCGAATCGACCGAATCCAGGTTCAGCTTCTCCAGGGTGCTGCGGCGGAACGCGCGGAAGCCGCCGGTGACGTCCTTGATGTTCACGCCGAGCATGATGCGGGCGTAGGTGCTGCCGACGCGGGAGATCGCCTGGCGGTACAGCGGCCAGTTGACCACGCTGCCGCCGGGCACCCAGCGGGAACCCATCGCCAGGTCGGCGCCCTGCTCCACGGCCTCGATCAGCTGCGGGAGCTGCTCGGGCTTGTGCGAACCGTCGGCGTCCATCTCCACGAGGATGTCGTAGCCGGCGTTGAGACCCCACTTGAAGCCCGCGATGTAGGCGGCTCCCAGGCCGGCCTTGCCTGCCCGGTGCAGCACGTGGACCTGGCTGTCCTCTGCCGCCATCCGGTCGGCCAGTGCGCCGGTGCCGTCGGGGCTGTTGTCGTCGACCACCAGCACGTCGGAGGCGGGCACGGCGGTGCGCAGGCGTCCAAGGGTCTTGGGCAACGATTCCAGCTCGTTGTAAGTCGGGATGATCGTGAGGACACGCACAGCGGGGCCTTTCCTTGGAGGGAGCGGTCGGCAGGCCGGGATAGTCGGCGGGAGCCGACGATGGGCACAGCTTCCCATTATAGACAGGGAGTCCGGGCGCCGGCGGGCCGTTCGGGCCGCGCCGGCGGCGCGTCAGCGGCCCAGCGAACCGCTCGCGTAGAGTTCGACGCCGTCGCGGACGGTCTGCAGGCAGACCGGGTCGCTGCCGGTATCCAGCGCCGGGAGCAGCGGTGTGCGGGCGCGCGGGTCGGTGCTCCAGGACTGCACCCGGCCGTCGGCCACCTGGACCATGAGTTCCTCGACCTCCCAGACCGCGAAGCTGGCCGGGGCCCCGGGGACCAGCTGGCCCGCCATCGGGTTCCGGTAGCGGGCCGCACGCCAACCGGCGCGGGTGTGTCCCAGGAACGCTGCCCGGGCGGAGATGCGTTCGCCCTCGTCGTGGTGTTCCAGGCAGGCCCGGACGCTGGACCAAGGGCTCAGCGGTGTGACGGGGCTGTCGCTGCCGAAGCACACTGGGACGCCGGCGGAGTAGAAGGACCCGAAGGGGTTCATGCCCTGCTGCCGGTCCCCCAGGCGGCGGGCGTAGAGGCTGTCCGGGCCGCCCCACAGGGCGTCGAAGACCGGCTGGGCGCTGACCGTCACCGAGTACTTGGCCAGGCGTTCGATCGCGGCGGCGTCGGCCAGTTCGACGTGCTCCAGGCGGTGGCCGGCGGCGCGCACGCGCTGCTCGCCCACCTCGGACGCAGCCTGGTCCAGCGCCTCAAGGGCGGCGTCCAGGCCGGCGTCGCCGATCACGTGGAAGCCGGCCTGCAGGCCCAGCAGCGAGCATGCGGCGATGTGGGCGGCGGCCTCGTCGACCGAGAGGTACCGGGTGCCCCGCTCCCCCGGCGCATCCGAGTAGTCCTCGCGCAGCGCCGCGGTCCGGGAGCCGATGGAGCCGTCCATGTTGAGGTCACCGGCCAGGCCGAGGACGGAGACGCCCAGGTCCGCCAGGATGGACCTGGCCTCGGCCTCCGAGCCGGCCAGCTGGCCCCAATACGGCAGCACCTCGGGCGTGGCGGGGCCGGGCCGGCCGGCGTCGTTCCAGCCGGCGGCGATCCGCAGGTCCTCGACGCCGCCGATGTGCGGGGCGCCCATCTCGGCCAGTGCCACGTAACCGTTGGCCGCGGCCCGGGCCAGGGCTGCCTGCTGGTAGCCGCGCAGTGCGGTGGCCGGGAGGTCGCGGGCGGCGCGGCGGGCGGCCGTGTGCGCGGCACGCTTGACCTGGCCGTCGGGGCCGAACCCGTCGAGTCCGGACAGCCCGGCGGCGGTGGCCAGGGACGCGGAGACCAGCGCGGAGTGGACATCAACCCGGGACAGGTAGACCGGGCGGCCGCCGGCGGCGCGCTCGAGTTCCTCCCGGCCGGGCAGTGTCGGATCGGACCACAGGGACTCGTCCCAGCCGTGGCCCAGGATCGTCCCGCCGTCGGAAGCGGCCCCCGTGCTGCCGGGCGCCGCGGCAGCGTGGCGGGCGACGGCGTCGAGCAGTTCTGCGCCGGAGCGCACCTGGCCCAGCTGCAGGGATTCGAGTGCGATGCCGGTCTCGGTCAGGTGCACGTGGGAGTCGACGAAGCCCGGGGCCAGCAGCGCGCCCTGCAGGTCGACGATGGTCATCGAGTCGTCCGCGATGGACGTGGCGGCCTGCTCGGACCCCACCCACGCCACCGTGTCCCCGTCCACCAGCATCGCCGTCGCGAAGGGGTCGGCCGCGGTGTAGACCGAGCCGTTGCGGTACAGCGTGACCTTACGCTCGGGGGTGGCGGGCCGGGACTCGGAGGGTGAAGCGGTCATGGACAACGAACTCCTTACTGCGGGCCGCCGGGCACTCCGGCGGCGTGACTGCGGTGGGCGGCCGGAACCGCCGTAAATCTGGTGGGGCCAGGGGGCTGGACGGGGTCAGGCGACGGCCGAGTAGGCGACGACGCCACGCTTGACCAGGGTGATCGCGTCGGAGCAGAGCCGCGAGACCCGGGGCTCCAGCCCGGGGATCTTGGCCAGCTGGTCCAGCAGGTCGATGATCTGCTTGACCCAGCGGACGAAGTCGCCGGCGGCCAGGTCGGTGCCGCTGAGCACCTCCTGAAGGTGCCGGCCCTTGGCCCACTTGAACACCGGCCAGACCAGCCCCAGCTCCGGTTCCCCGGTCAGGGGCAGCTTGTTGGCTTCCTCGACGTCCTCCAAGGCGGACCATTCCCGGACCACAATGTCGACGGCGGACTCCAGGGAAACGCTCGGCATCTTCGGCCGCAGGCCGCGGTCCTCGCGTTTGGCCTGGTAGACCAGCACGCTGGCGAGGGCAGCGATCTCGGCGGCGTCCAGGTCGCTGAACGCGCCGAGGCGCAGCGACTGGGAAATCAGCAGGTCCTTTTCGCCGTAGATCCGGCGCAGCCGCTGTCCGTCCGGGCTGATCGAGACCGTTCCGGACTCCCCTGTTTCCAGGTAGCCGTATGACGAGAGGACGCCGCAGACCCGGTCGAAGGTCTTGGCGATGGTGTTGGTCCGGCCCTGGATCTGGCGGACCAGGCCGTCGGTCTCCTGCCGCAGCTTCCACCAGCGCTCGGACCAGCGGGCGTGGTCCTCGCGTTCGCTGCAGCCGTGGCAGGGGTGGGCGCGCAGTTCCCGGCGCAGCTCGGTGATCTTCCGCTCCAGGTTGGGGGCCGCCGCTGCGCGGCCGAAGTCCTCGTTGCGGTTCGGCGGCGCCGGCGGCCTGTTCTCCCGCAGCGCGTTGTGCACGGAGGAGGCCAGGTCCCGGCGGGACTTGGGCACCTTGGCGTTGAACGACTTCGGGATCCGCACCCGGGTCAGTGGGCTGATGGGGCCTTCGAGGTCGTGCAGGCCGATCCGGCGCAGCTGGTGCTCCATCGTCATGACGGCCGGCCGCGGTTCGCGCGACTGGTGGTCGGAGCTGAGGACGACGGCGAGGCCGGGCGTGCGGCCGGAGGGCACGTCGACGACGTCGCCGGGCAGCAGCCGGCTCAGGGAGTCCTCGGTGACGGACTTCCGGGCCCGAGAGGAGTTCTGCGACGCGGACTTTTCCGCCTCGGAGAGGGCGCGGCGGATCCGGGTGTATTCGGTGAAGTCGCCCAGGTGGCAGGTCATGGCCTTGTGGAAGCCGGCCAGCGACTCCTCCCGGCTGCGGACCTGCTTGGCCAGGCCCACCACGGACCGGTCGGCCTGGAACTGCGCGAACGAGGATTCGAGGATCTCGCGTGCCCGGGCCCTCCCGAACTGGGCCACGAGGTTGATCGACATGTTGTAGGTGGGCCGGAAGCTCGAGTTGAGCGGGTAGGTGCGCCGGGAGGCGAGGCCGGCGACGGCGGCCGGGTCGGTGCCGGGCTGCCAGAGCACGACCGCGTGGCCCTCGACGTCGATGCCGCGGCGTCCGGCACGGCCGGTGAGCTGGGTGTACTCCCCCGCCGTGATGTTCACGTGCGCCTCGCCGTTGAACTTGTCGAGCTTCTCCAGCACGACGCAGCGGGCGGGCATGTTCACTCCCAGGGCCAGGGTCTCGGTGGCGAACACGGCCTTGACCAGACCGTCGACGAAGAGCTTCTCCACCACCTCCTTGAAGGTGGGCAGCATGCCGGCGTGGTGGGCGGCCAGGCCGCGAAGCAGCCCGTCCCGCCAGCTCCAGAAGCCCAGGACGTCCAGGTCGTCGGAGGGAATGTCCTGGGCAGCCTCGTCCACACGGCTGGCGATGATGGCCTGTTCCTTCTCCGTGGTCAGCCAGAGCCCGGCCGAGACGCACTGGGCCACCGCGGCGTCGCAGCCTGCCCGGGAGAAGATAAAGGTGATGGCGGGGAGCAGATCCATCCGGTCCAGGCTCGCGATCACCTGCGGGCGGCTGGCTTTTCGGACCGGGCTGCGCTGCGCGGACTGGGGAGCCTCGTCGCGCTGGTTCCGGTGCCGGCGCTGGCTGCGGCCGCCGTGGCCGAAGCGTCCGCGGAAGTTCATCTGGCTCTCGGCCTTGGCCATGGAAAGCAGTTCCGGGTTGACCTCGAAACCGGCCTTTTCGGTGATGGCCCGGCGCTTGGCGGGGGCCGCCGGGCGGCTGCCGCCGTCGTCCGTCGTGCCACTCTCGAGAGTGCCGGCAATGGAGACCCCGTTCCCCCCGGCGATATCGTCAGCATCCGCCGGGCCGGCGGCGGCGACCTCGTCGAAGGTGGTGTCCCCGGCGAAGAGGTCCACGATCTTACGGCCCACCATGACGTGCTGCCAGAGCGGGATGGGACGGTGTTCGGAGACGATGACGTCGGTCTGGCCCCGGACGGTGTCCAGCCAGGCGCCGAATTCTTCGGCGTTGGAGACGGTGGCGCTGAGGGAGGCCACCTGGACCTCGCTCGGGAGGTGGATGATGACCTCCTCCCAGACCGCGCCGCGGAACCGGTCTGCGAGGTAGTGCACCTCGTCCATCACCACGAAGCCCAGGTCGTCCAGGGTCTCGGAGCCGGCGTAGAGCATGTTGCGCAGCACCTCGGTGGTCATGACCACCACGGGGGCCTCGCCGTTGATGCTGGTGTCACCGGTCAGCAGGCCCACGTTGTCGGCGCCGTACTTGCCGGCCAGCTCGGTGTACTTCTGGTTGCTGAGGGCCTTGATGGGCGTGGTGTAGAACGCCTTGAGGCCGCGCTGCAGGGCCAGGTAAATGGCGAATTCGCCGACGATGGTCTTGCCGGCGCCGGTGGGCGCGGCCACGAGCACCCCGCGGCCGGCCTGCAGGGACAGGCAGGCCTCGCGCTGGAACGGGTCAAGGTCAAAGGCGAGCGAACGGGTGAAACCACCCAGATAGGTCCTGGCCTCGGCGGCCCGTTCGACGCTGGCCCTGTAGCGCTCGGAGGGCGACTCGGGCTCAGGGTTCAACGACATGCTTCCAGCCTAATGCGCTCCGGCCTAGAGATTCTCCAGTTCCGAGCTGGGGGTGGCGAGGTCAGCCGTCGCCTCGGTCTCGGCGTCGATCTTCGCCGCCTTCTTCTCGCGGCGCCGGTCGTTGAGCAGGCACAACCCGATCGCGGTGAAGAACAGCACCAGCATGGGCACGGCCAGGTAGAACATGCTGGTCGCGTCCGCGCCGGGGGCGGCCATCGCTGCGAACAGGCAGACCAGGAAGACCGTGATCCGCCAGCTCTTGAGCAGCTGCCGGCCCTTGACCAGTCCGGCCAGGTTGAGGCCGAACAGGACCACCGGCAGCAGGAACGCGATGCCGAAGGCGAGCAGCAGGCGCAGCACGAAGGACAGGTAGACCTGGGCGCTGATGAAGTTGGAGCCGCCGGAGGGGTGAACTCGGTGAGCACCCGGACCGCGTTCGGAAGCACCAGCCAGGCCAGCAGCACGCCGCCGACGAAGAGCGGGACGGCCGCGGCCACGAAGGAGAGTGCCAGGCGGCGTTCCTTCTTGTGCAGCCCGGGCACGATGAAGGCCCAGAGCTGGTAGATCCAGACCGGGCTGGCCACCAGCAGGCCGAGGAACACGGAGACCTGGATCATCAGGTCGAAGGAGCTGGCGACGCCGTCGAAGTTCAGCGACGCCTGCCGGCCCTCGTGCTCGTTGAGGTCCCGGATCGGTTTGATCAGGGCCGCGAGGATGGGCTGGTAGACCAGGAAGCCGACGACCGTGCCCAGCACGACGGCAATCGCCGACTTAAAGAGCCGGTTGCGCAGCTCTTTGAAGTGATCGATCAGGGCCATCCGGCCCTCGGGGTTCGACCGACGGTTCATGGTCACTGCCATGTGGTTCTAGGCGCGCGTGGACGGGGGAACGTCGGTTCCTCCGCCGGGGTGGCCTTCGGGGCCTGCGGTCCGGGGGTGGTTGACCACGCGGCCCTCGACGGCGTCCGGGTCAACCTCGGCCTCGGGCTTGCCGTCCTTTTTCATTTCGCGGACCTCGGACTTGAAAATCCGCATCGACTGACCCAGGCTGCGGGCCATTCCCGGCAGCTTCGGGGCCGCGAACAGCACCAGTGCCAGGACGATGATGATGATGAGATGCCAGCCTTCAAGCCTCATGCTGGGTGGTCCTTTCGTTTAGGTACATCCTAATGACTAACGGATATCGAGGTCCCGCAGTGCCTGCGGCTGGCCACGTTCCGTTTTTCGCCGGATCCGGCGAATGCGCCGGGCTTCCTGCCGTGCCGCTTTGGATGCATGGTAATTCTGACGCATCAGCGCGGGAGCGGCAAAAACCGCCGCGCCCGGAGCCGTCACAGGACCCGGAGCATCGCTGTCTGCCGTTCCGCCGTCCGAGCCTAGGCCGTCCACATGAACAACGGCTGAACCGGGAGTGGACGGCGCCGCCCCGAAGGCCGCTAGCCTGTCCCCCGCCTCACCGAGGTCCTTGAGGGTGGCCATAAACTGCCGGAACAACCGCACGCCGAGCACGCCGATGAAGAGCAGCGACAACGCAATCAGCGCCGTCCAGAGCAGGATCCAGGACCACCAAGGCATGCTGTTCAGTCTAGCCGCGCTGCCGCCGCTGCTGCGCCGGAGCCGGCGGGTGTCCGGCCGCGCCGTACGATTCCAGCGCGGCGGCCAGCCAGCGGGCGACGTCGGCGGCGAGTCCCGCGGGGGCGACCACGCGGGCGTCGCCACCGTTGCGGGCCATCAGCATCGGCACCCAGTCGGTGCTGCCGAAGCGCACCTCGGCCAGGAGGTTGCCCCCCGGCAGGGGTGCGGTGCGTTCGGCGTAGTACTCGTCGGCCAGGCCCGCGCCGCGCGGGGTCAGTTCCAGGACCACGACGGCGTCGTCGTCGTTCGGGGTGAAGAGCTTCACCGGGAAACCGTCGGCGGGCGCTCCGGCGGCGCTCACCGGCCTGCCGTTGGGGCGCAGGTCCTGGATCCGGTCGAGCCGGAAGTTCCTCACAGCCTGTGCTGAGTGGCAGTACGCCTCGAGGTACCAAGTGCTGTCCAGGGAGTAGAGGCGCAGCGGGTCGATGTCGCGTTCGGAGACGGCGTCGCGTTGCGGGGCGAGGTACTGCAGGTGCAGCTGCGAACCGGAGCGGATGGCCTCCCGTGCCGTCTCCAGCGCCGCCGAGTCCTGCGGCGTGACCTCGGGACCGGAGAGGGCGGCGGCCTTGAGGCCCTCCTCGCCGGCGGCGGCCATGAGCTTGAGGGTCACGGACTCCAGGGCCCCGCCCTCCGCGACGCCGGGCAGGCCGTTGAGCGCCTCCAGGCCGGTGAGCAGCGCACAGGCCTCGTCGACGGTGAAGCGGACGGGCCGGGTGAGGTCCAGGTCCTGGATGATGAAGACGTGGTCGTCGTCCCAGCGGATGTCCAGCAGGTCATCCGGGTAGCCCTCCGGGAGGCCGGAGCAGATCAGGATCTGCAGGTCCTCTTCGAGCACCTTGCGGGTGACGCCGAAGCGGTCGGCCACCTCGCTGATGTGCAGTCCCTGGTTGTGCACCAGGAACGGGATCAGCTGGAGCATGCGCTTGAGCTGGTCCTCTGAGGTGCGTTTGCGGGTGCGCTTCGCTGCCTGCGGTCCGGCGGGGGCGAAGTCGACGGCGGGCACCGGAGCGGCCGCGAACTGCGCCGCGGCGTCCAGCCGGCGCAGCACCGCGTCCCGCAGCGGGGCGGGGCCGGCGACGACGGCCTTCGCCCCGTACGCGGCGAGCTCGGCGGCAAAGGTCTCCTCGTCCCGGTACGGCAGCAGCAGCCCGTCGTAGCCCTCGCGCTGGGCAGCTCCGCCGTCGTCCACTCCCCCGTTCGATCCCCCAGCGGCGTCCACTGCGCCGGCGCCCGCTGCGTGCCGCCGCAGCCCCGGCAGGGAGCCACCGGCGACGGCGACGGCGGCGTGCCGGACGGGCAGTTCGGGGAGGGCCGCGAGCTGGTCGCGGACGTTGAAGGCCGGCGGCGGCGTGAAGGTTTCCTGCTCCAGGACCGTGACGGCGGAGGTGAACCGGGAGAGCCGGAAGAAGCGCTTGTCCTTGCGGCCCCGGTCGTAGCCGATCAGGTACCACTGGCCGAAGCGGCTGCCCAGACCCCAGGGCTCCACGGTCCGCCGTTCCTCACGGCCGGTGCTGCCCGCGCGGTAGTCGAAGGCCACCGGGTGCTGGGCGTGGACGGCGGTGACCAGGTCCTCGAAGCCCTGCCCGGCGGGTCGGATCCGGGGCTGGACGCCGGCGGGGAGCTCGGCGTCGGCCAGGCCGCCGGCGGCCTGGAGCTTGCGGACTGCGTTGCGAGCGGCGGAGCCCAAGGCGGCCTGCTCCCACAGCTGGGCCGCCAGCATCAGGACCGCGGATTCCTCCGGGGTGAGGCTCACGTCCGGCAGCCGGTTGGATTCCTTGCCGATCCGGTATCGGGTGGTGGCCGGGTCGTCAGAGCCCCAGCCCTTGTCCATGACCGTCTCCACCTCGAAGCCGAAGCGGCGGAGTTCGTCCTTGTCCCGTTCGAACATCCGCCCGAAGGCGGCCTCGGAGCTGGTGGTGTCGTGGTAGACCTTGCGGCGCAGCTCACCGCGGCGCAACCCGTAGGTGGTGTTCAGCAGCGCGATCAGCAGGTTCAGGAGACGTTCGGTACGTGAGGCGGACACCCCGCAAGGCTACTAAAGTTCCGCGGCGTTAAACGGCGGAAGCGCGGCACCGGGGGAAGTTGTTTCCTCCTGGGTGCCGCGCCGCCGCGGAAGGTGCCGGGCTCAGGGCTCCGGCGGGGTGGTACGCCTTTAGCGGACGGCCACGAGGTCGACCACGAAGATCAGGGCCTCGTTGGGGCCGATCGCTCCGCCGGCGCCACGGGAGCCGTAGGCCAGTTCGGAGGGGATCTCGAGCCGGCGGCGGCCGCCGACCTTCATGCCCAGGAGGCCCTGGTCCCAGCCCTGGATGACCTGGCCGACGCCGACCCGGAAGTCCAGCGGTGCGCCGCGGCCCCAGGAGGCGTCGAATTCTTCACCGGTGGACCAGGCCACGCCCACGTAGTGGGTGGAGACGGTGTCGCCGGCCTTGGCCTCGGCGCCGTCGCCCTCGATCAGGTCCTTGATGACCAGCTCGGTGGGGACATCGCCTTCCGGGAAGTCGATCTCGGGCTTCTGGCGGTCGAGGTTGCGCTGTCCAAATGACATGTGTGCTCCTTCGGGGGTGCTTGGGTGATGGTGCGGAAGGGTTACTTGACGCCGAGGATGTCGACGACGAACACGAGGTCGCCGACAGGCTGGCCGCTGGCGGCAGTGGCGTCGGGGTAGGCGAGGGCCTTGGGAACGACCAGGAGGACGCGGGAGCCGACGGTCTTGCCGGCCAGGCCCTGGGTCCAGCCCTTGATCACGCCGTTGAGCGGGAAGGAGGCCTTCTTGCCGCTGTCGAAGCTGGAATCGAAGACCTTGCCGTCGGCGAGAGTCGCTCCGACGTAGTTCACCGTGATGGTGTCGGTGTCCTTGATGGCCTGTCCCTTGCCCTTGATCAGGTCCTGGGAGACGAGCGCAGTCGGGGCGGCGACGCCGTTGACAGAGATGACCGGAACGCCCTTGTCGTTATCCTTCACGGTCGGCAGGCCGGCCGGCGGCGTTACGGCATCGCCCTCGGGCTTGTCGAGGACCTTCGGGGCGTCCTTGGCGGCGAGGATCTTGATGACGATCAGCTGCGAGGGCTGCGCGGGGGCACCCTCGGCGCCGGCCTGGCCGGGAACGGCGAGGGCCAGCTGGGAGCCGACCTTGGCGCCCACGAACGCGTTGTAGATGACGGCGCTGCCGGACTTCAGGTCGTCGTTGAGCTCGAGCTTCTCCGGGTCCTTCGGGAAGGTGTCCTCAACGGTGGAACCGTCCTTGCCGTTGAACGCGACGATCGAGATGTCCGCGACCTGGTTCGCCTTGACCTTGTCGCCGGTGCCTTCGGTGACCACCTTGATGGTGGGGTCCTTGACCTCCAGCGGCTTGGCGAAGTCGACGCCGGGGGCCTTCTTGTCGCCGTTGTCGGTCAGTTTCAGCGAGTCGAGCTTCGCGGTCTCGCCGGCGGACTGGCTGGTGGGCTCCGGGGCCGCCTGGTCGCCGCCACCACAGGCGGTGAGCAGCAGCAGTCCGGGAAGAAGAATTGCTAATAGTCGGCGCACGTAAGAACTTTCGTCGGGGCAGGATGGACGCCGTGCCGGGCTCAAGCCAGCGGCAAGGCAAGCGGTTGCCGGGAAACGGCACCTTCTCCAGAGTAACGCGGAAAGCTGGGTATCAGCCCATAGAGTCCAGCAGCGCATCCACCCGATCGTCCACGCTGCGGAACGGATCCTTGCAGAGGATGGTCTGGTGGGCACGGTCATTGAGCTTGAGGTGGACCCAATCGACGGTGTAGTCCCGGCCCAGTTCCTGGGCCCGCCGGACGAAGTCGCCGCGGAGCTTGGCGCGGGTGGTCTGCGGCGGGGCGTCGACGGCGTCCTTGACCGCCGTGTCGTCCACCAGCCGACGGGCCGCGCCGCGGGACTGGAGCAGGTAGAACAGCCCGCGGCTGCGCGAGATGTCGTGGTACGTCAGGTCCAGCTGCGCGATCCGCGGGGCGTCCAGTTCCAGCCCGTGCCGGGACCGGTAGCTGTCCATCAGCTTCTTCTTGATGGCCCAGTCCACCTCGGTGTCGATGGCGCTGGTGTCCCCGCTCTCGATCGCGTCCAGCGTCCGCTCCCAGAGGTCCAGGATGAGCGGGACGTGGGCGTTGTGCGCGCCCTTGTCCGCCACGAACTCGGTGACCTTGTTCAGGTATTCGCGCTGGATCTCCAGGGCGGTCAGCTGCCGGCCGTTGGCCAGGCGGACCAGGGCCCGGCCGGTGAGGTCGTGCGAGATCTCACGGATGCTTCGGATCGGGTTCTCCATCCGCATGTCACGCATGATCACCCCGGCCTCGATCATCCGCAGGATCAGGTCCACCGTGCCGACCTTGAGCAGCGTGGTGGTCTCGGACATGTTCGAGTCGCCCACGATCACGTGCAGCCGGCGGTAGAACTCGGCGTCGGCGTGCGGCTCGTCCCGGGTGTTGATGATCGGCCGGGACCTGGTGGTGGCCGAGGAGACGCCCTCCCAGATGTGGTCCGCGCGCTGGGAGAACGCGTAGGTGGCGCCGTGCGGGGTCTTCAGGATTTTGCCGGCGCCCGCGATCAGCTGGCGGGTGACCAGGAACGGGATCAGGATCTCGGCCAGCCGGGAGAACTCACCGCGGCGCGGGATGAGGTAGTTCTCGTGGCTGCCGTAGGAGTTGCCGGCCGAGTCGGTGTTGTTCTTGAACAGGTAGACGGTGCCGTTGAAACCCTCGGCGGCGAGGCGTTCCTGGGCCTCGGCCACGAGGTCGTCCAGGATCAGCTCGCCGGCGCGGTCGTGGGCGATCAGCTGCACCAGGTCATCGCACTCGGCGGTGGCGTACTCCGGGTGTGATCCCACGTCCAGGTACAGGCGCGAGCCGTTTGTGAGGAACACGTTGGAGGACCGCCCCCAGCTGACCACCTTGCGGAACAGGTAACGGGCCACTTCCTCCGGGGCGAGCGGCCGGGACTCCGGGCTCGAATAGGAGATCCCGAATTCGGTTTCGATTCCGAAAATTCTCTTGTCCATGTCAGTTTCCCTCCGCCAGCAGCGCGGCAAGTTCGGCGTCATCGAGCCGGCGGAAGGCCCGCCGGGTGCCGCGCGCGGTTTCCGAGCCGCGGTCCAGGACGGCCACCTCGACGGCGGAGACCGGCAGAGCGGCCGCGTCCCGGTCCGCCACGAGGCCGGCCATTGCGAGCCGGATGGCCCCGCCGAAGTCGAGGTCCCCGCGCCAGCCGGCGGCCACGGCCTCGGAGACCTTGTCGGCTTGTCCGCCCATCACGATCAAGCCCTGTTCGTCGGCGATCGAGCCGTCGAAGGTGAGTCGGTAGAGGTGGTCCGTTTCCTGGGCCGGCCCCACCTCTGCGACGGCCAGTTCCACCTCGAAGGGCTTCTGCTCCGCGGTGAACACGGCGCCCAGGCTCTGGGCGTAGACGCTGGCCAGCCCGCGGGCGGTGACGTCCTCGCGGTCGTAGGAGTAGCCGCGGACGTCGGCGTAGCGCACCCCTGCCTGGCGAAGGCTTTCGAATTCGTTGTACTTGCCGACGGCGGCGAAGGCGATTTTGTCGTAGATCTCGCCGATCTTGTGCAGCGAGGGCGAGGGGTTCTCCGCCACCAGGGCGATGCCGTCGCGGCAGCTGACCACCACCACGGAGCGGCCGCGGGCGATGCCTTTCCGGGCGAAGTCGGCCCGGTCCTTCATGAGTTGTTCCGGGGAGACGTAGAACTGCTGGGTCATCTCAGGCCTCCCTCTGAGCCGCGGAGCGGGCGTCGATGATGCCGCCGGCCACGGCGGCCAGCTGCGCTTCGGGGACTCTGGCCGCGCCGGCCCGGTCGACGGTGTAGACCACGGGCCAGAGCTGCCGTACGGGGTCGGGTCCGCCGGTGGCGGAGTCGTCGTCGGCGGCGTCGTAAAGGGCCTCGACGGCCACCTGGACGGCGTCGGCGCCGTTGAGGCCGGGCCGCCAGAGTTTCTTCAGCGCGCCGCGGGCGAAGACGGAGCCGGAGCCGACGGCGTGGTGTTCCTGTTCCTCGTAGCGGCCGCCGGTCACGTCGTAGGAGAACAGCCGGCCGATGCCCGCCGTGCGGTCGAAGCCGGCGAAGAGCGGGACGACGGCCAGGCCCTGCATGGCCATGGGGAGGTTGCCGCGGACCATGGCGCCGAGGCGGTTGGCCTTGCCGTCCAGGCTCAGCTGGGTGCCCTCGATTTTCTCGTAGTGTTCGAGCTCGACCTGGAAGAGCCGGGTGATGTCGATGGCGATGCCGGCGGTCCCGGCGATGCCCAGCACCGAGTAGCGGTCGGCGGGGAAGACCTTTTCGATGTGCCGGCTGGCGATCATGTTGCCCATGGTGGCGCGCCGGTCCCCCGCCATCAGGACTCCCCCGGCGTAGGTCAGGGCCACGATTGTGGTGGCGTGCGGCACGGCGGGCAGGGACGAACCGGTTCCCGGTAGGTGGCCGGCGGACAGTCCCGATGGGGAGCCGGACCCCGCGGAGAGTGCGTTGTAGGGCAGCAGTTCGGGCCGCGAGCGTTGCAGGTGCTCGGCGAACGAGGACGACGCCCCCGTCATCACCTGGTCGGCTGAATTGTCCAGCATTGGTGCACTCCCTCCACGTAGTGAATCAATGGCCGCCGCGGCCCGTCCGCGGCCCGGGGCTGGCTACTGGCCGCCCTTTTGCACAAATGCGCGGACGAACTCCTCGGCGTTGGATTCCAGGACGCCGTCGATTTCGTCGAGCAGGTCATCCACGCCCTGGGTCGACTCTGAGGCCTGGGCCTCGGGCGCGGCGGGCGGCGGGGCGACGTCCTCCTCGACCTCGGTGTCGCGGGACTGCGGCTGCATCTGCTCCTGGCCTGCCATGATCTTCTCCTTCGCTGTCCGTCCCGCTCGGCGCGGGACTTCCTGTAAGCCATATTGCCACGCTGCCGGACCCTGCGGGGGCTTTGGCGTCAGGAGGCCGGCGCCTGGCCCAGCAGCTCGGCCAGGAAGGTCCCGGCGTCCTGGTGCCGGTCGAACAGCCCGCCGGTCAGGGCCTCGGTTCCGCGCAGCGGTTCGCGGGTGGGGACGCGCTGCAGTTTGCCCCGGCCGGGGAGGTCGAAGATCACCGAGTCCCAGCTGGCACCGACCAGGTCGTGCCCGAAGCGGCTGACGCAGCGGCCGCGGAAAAAGGCCCGGGTGTCCGACGGCGGCTCGCCGACGGCCCGCTGGATCTCCGCCTCCGTGGCGACCCGTTGCATCCGGCCGCGGGCCAGGAGCCGGTGGTAGAGGCCCTTCTCGGGGCGGATGTCCGCCCACTGCAGGTCCACCAGGCCCAGCCGGGCATCGGACCAGTCCAGCCCGTCCCGCTGCCGGTAGCCCTCCAGCAGGGACAGCTTGGCCAGCCATTCCACGGAGGACGCGGCCGCCGCCCGGTCGCCGTCGAGCGCGGTCAGCGTCGCCGCCCACCGGTCCAGCAGCTTGCGGGTGTGCCCGTCGCCGTCGACGGCGTCGCCCACCCCGGTCTCCTGGGCGAGCTTGGACGCGGCCTCGTGGTACATCCACTGGATGTCCAGGGCGGTGACGCGCCGGCCGTCCTTGAGCCGCAGCGTGCCGGTCAGGGCCGTGTCGTGGCTGACGGACTGCAACGCCGCCACCGGGTCGTGGACCTCGATCCGGGGGCGAGCCCCGCCTCGATCAGGCTGAGGACCGCCGCGGTGGTGCCGAACTTGAGGTAGTTGGCGGTCTCGCTGAGGTTGGCGTCGCCGATGATGACGTGCAGCCGGCGGTACTTGTCCGCCGTGGCGTGCGGTTCGTCGCGGGTGTTGATGATCGGCCGGCGGATGGTTGTCTCCAGCCCCACCTCGGTCTCGAAGAAGTCCGCGCGCTGGCTGATCTGGTAGCCGGCGCGGGAGCTGTCCTGGCCGAGCCCCACACGCCCCGCCCCGCAGATGACCTGGCGCGTGATGAAGAACGGCGTCAGCCCGCGGACGATGTCGCCGAACGGCACGGAGCGCGGCATCAGGTAGTTCTCGTGCGAACCGTAGGAGACGGACTTGTTGTCCGTGTTGTTCTTGTAGAGGTTGATCGGCGGCAGTTCCGGGTCGGCCGCCAGCCGGCGCACGGCGGCGAGGGCCACCAGGTCCCCGGCGGCGTCCCAGACGACGGCGTCGTGCGGGTTGGTGACCTCGGGGCTGGAATACTCCGGGTGGGCATGGTCGACGTAGAGCCTGGCCCCGTTGCCCAGGACCATGTTCATCAGCAGCGAGCCGGACTCGTCCTCGCCGTCGCGCTCCAGCTCGCCGCGGCCGTAGGCCAGCGCCACGGACTCGGCGTCCAGCACCGGCGCCCGGTCGGTCAGCTGCTCGGGGTCCGCTGCGGCCCGCTCCACCGTCCAGCCGCGGGCGTCGTGCAGCGGCTCCTCGTCGGTGTAGTCCCAGCGGGTCTCCGCGCCGCCGGCGGCCCGCTGGCGGGTGACCTGGGCGTAGGCCTGAATCACCCGGGCGGACATCATGGTGGCGTTGGCGCCGGGCGCGGACGGGGCGTGGATGCCGTATTCGGTTTCCGATCCCATCACCCGCATCACACCGCCGGCGGGCAGGGCGCCGGTTCCGGTGGCGGGGCCAGCCGTCACAGGTACTGGCCTGTGGTGGGCATCGTCTCGATTGTCTTGCCGGGCTCCTGGCCGGCCTTGCCCTGGACGATGGTGCGGATGTACGTGATGCGTTCACCCTTCTTGCCGGAGATCCGGGCCCAGTCATCCGGGTTGGTCGTGTTGGGCATGTCCTCGTGCTCGCGGAACTCGTCCACCACGGCGTGCAGCAGGTGGTCGATCCGCAGGCCTTTCTGACCGGTGGTGAGCAGGTCCTTGATGGCGGACTTCTTGGCCCGGTCCACCACGTTCTGGACGACGGCGCCGGAGTTGAAGTCCTTGAAGTAGAGCATCTCGGTGTCGCCGTTAGCGTAGGTCACCTCGAGGTATTCGTTGGACTTCTCGGTGGAGTACATCGCCTCGACGGTGCGCTGGATCATGGCGTCCACGGTGGCCTGGACGTCGCCGTGGTGCTCGGCGATGTCGGACTCGTGGAACGGCAGGTCCGTGGTGATGTACTTGTTGAAGATGTCCGCGGCGGCCTCGGCGTCGGGCCGCTGGATCTTGACCTTCACGTCCAGCCGGCCGGGGCGCAGGATGGCAGGGTCGATCATGTCCTCGCGGTTCGACGCGCCGATCACGATCACGTTGTCGAGCCGCTCCACGCCGTCGATCTCGCTCAGGAGCTGGGGCACGATTGTGGTTTCGACGTCGGAGGAGATGCCGGTGCCGCGGGTGCGGAAAAGCGAGTCCATCTCATCGAAGAAGACGACGACGGGGCTGCCGTCGGACGCCTTCTCCCGGGCGCGGGCGAAGATCAGCCGGATGTGCCGTTCGGTCTCGCCCACGTACTTGTCCAGCAGCTCCGGGCCCTTGATATTGAGGAAGTAGCTCTTCATGTCGCTCTTGCCGGCGCGTTCCGCGGCGCGGGCGGCCAGGGAGTTGGCCACGGCCTTGGCGATCAGGGTCTTGCCGCAGCCGGGAGGGCCGTAGAGCAGGATGCCCTTGGGAGCCTTGAGCCCGTGCTCGCGGTACAGGTCCGGGTGCAGGAACGGCAGCTCGACGGCGTCGCGGATCTGCTCGATCTGCGGGCCCAGGCCGCCGATGTCCTGGTAGGTGATGTCCGGGACTTCCTCGAGGACCAGGTTCTCCACCTCGGACCGCGGGACCTTCTCCAGGGCGTAGCCGGTGCGGGTGTCGACCGAGAGCGCGTCGCCCACGCGGAGTTTCTGGGTCAGCAGCGAGCCGGAGAGCCGGACGACGCGTTCCTCGTCGGCGCGGCCCACCACCAGGGCGCGATCGGAGCCGAGGAGTTCTTTCAGGGTGACCAACTCGCCGGCGCGTTCGTAGCCGAGGCCGGCCACCACCAGGAGCGCCTCGTTCAGGAGCACCTCCTGGCCGACCGCCAGCTGGCTGATGTTTACCAGCGGGCTGATGCCCACGCGCATCTTGCGGCCGGCATTGAAGATGTCCACCGATTCCTCGGTGGTGGCCTGGCCGCCGCCGTTGGGTACGTGCCGTTTCGGGTTCAGCTGCAGAATGGTGCCGAAGCTGTAGGGCGGCTGGCCCTCCTGGTCGAGGGCGTTCTTCAGCCGAAGGATCTCGGCCTTGGCGGTCTCCAGCATCCCCACGAGCTTGGCGTTGTTCTGCGTGGCGGCGGCGAGCTGCCGATCGATGTGGCGCAGCTTGTCGCGGAGGATGTTGATTTGCCGCTCGGCAACGGTGGCCTCGGCGGCGGTGCGTGCCGCGTCCCCGGTGTTCCCCTGCTGCCCTGCGGCGGCGGGGAACTGCTCATCGGGCGTGCGGCCCTGGTCGGTGTTCGGAGTCTCCATCGTGCATCAGCCCCTTCAGTACAGCTATTAAGACCATAACGCGAAGAGGGCCGACGCCGGGGAAGACTTCCGAAATACGGACTAGTTCGTGACCTCGGGGCCGTCCACCACGTTGGTGCCGGCGATCGCGTCGCGGGCCGCGCGCCGCAGCTTCTTGTCCGACACGGCCCGCTCCCCCACCGCGCCGGGGGTCCAGGCGTTGACGTCTTCGGCGTCGAACTCGGTCTTGGACGGGCGGCGCTTGACGGAGATGCCGGTGACGCCGTCGGCGAGGCGGCGGGTGACCAGCAGGAAGCCGGTGTGGGCCACCATCCGGTGGTCCGGGCGGACGGCCAGGCCCTCGAGGTGCCAGCCGCGGACCATGGATTCCCAGGCGTCGGGTTCGGTGAAGCGGCCGTCGGCGCGGATGGCCTCGGCGGTGCGGGACAGCTGCGTCACGGTGGCGACATAGTTGATCCAGACGCCGCCCGGCGCCAGGACGGTCGCGACGGCGTCGAGGCACTCCCAGGGCGCCAGCATGTCCAGTACGACGCGGTCAACGGAGCCGGGTTCCTCGTTACGGACGACCTGTTCCTGGAAGTCGCCCAGGGTGATCTGCCAGGCCGGGTGCGGGCCGCCGAAGATCGTTTCGACGTTGCCGCGGGCGATGTCGGCGAACTCTTCGCGCCGTTCAAAGGAGTGCAGGTAGCCGTTGTCGCCCACCGCGCGGAGCAGCGAGATGGACAGGGCACCGGAGCCGACGCCGGCCTCGACCACGCGGGCGCCGGGGAAGATGTCCGCCATGGTGACGATCTGGGCGGCGTCCTTGGGGTAGACGACCGCCGCGCCGCGCGGCATGGAGAGGACGAAGTCAGAGAGGAGCGGCCGGAGGGTCTGGTACTGCTGGCCGACGTTGTTGACCACCACGGAGCCGTCCGGCTTGCCGATGATCTCGTCGTGGTTGAGGAAGCCGCGGTGGGTGTGGAACGCGCCGCCGGTCTCGAGGCTGATGGTGTTCATCCGGCCGCGTTCGTCCGTCAGCTGCACCCGCTCGCCCACCCGGAACGGGCCGCGGCGGCGGTTGGCGCCGGCCGGGGTCAGCTGGGGGACGTCCCCGTGAGGGGTGGCGTTGGCGGCGGTGTCGCTGCTCATGGGATGTTCCTCGCTCCTGTGACGCTGGGTGGCCGCGGATTCGGCGGCGGCCCGTGGGTTGGCCGGATATTCACGGCCGGCAGGTAACTCTACCGGTTTCCGGCGCGGGTGGGGGTTTCGGGTGGGCCGGTGACGGTCAGCCGCGCTGTTTGCCGGTGAGCGTGTTCAGGACGGTCAGCTGGCGCAACAGGCCGGTGACGCGCCCGGCGTCGTCGATCACCGCGTAGTCCGAGCCCTCCAGCTGCGCGAGGTACGTCAGGAGTTCCGCGCCCCGGTCCGTTCCCTTAACGTAGGCGCCGGCCGTGAGCGGGTAGGCGACCGCCGTCGCCGGCGTCGTGTCGGCGAGCCCTGCGGGCACCTGCGCGGCGGAAGCGGGGTCGACGACGGCGGAGGGACGCCCGTCGGGGCCGTAGAGGACGACGGCGGGGCTGCCCGCGGGCGAGAAGCGCAGCACCTCGGCGACGCTGGCCGCGGCGGGCAGGCCGATGGCCGGTTCGGCCAGCGCGGCGGCGGCCACCAACGGGAGCCGGCTGCGGTACCGGGCCTGCTGGATCGAGGCGGTGGCGCCGAGCCAGAGGAAGCTGCCCACGAGGAGCGTGATCAACAGCAGGGAGGTGTCCGGCCGGTTGCCGCTGAGCAGGGGCAGCGCCACGAACCAGATCACCAGGGCCGCCACGATGATCCGGCCCGCCCAGCCGGCGGCGATGGTGCCCTTCTCGTGGCTGCCGGTGGCCTTCCACACGGCGGATTCCACCAGGCGGCCCCCGTCGAGCGGGAGGCCCGGTAGCACGTTGAAGATGCCGATCAGCAGGTTGGCCCAGACGAAGATGTTCGCCAGGGTATCCGCGACGCCGGTCAGCTGGCCGCCGGAGACCACCAGCCAGCCGGCGCCGGCCAGGACCAGGTTCGCGACGGGGCCGGCCATGGCCACCAGCACGGACTTCCCGGGCGAGGCGGTGAACTCCTCGAACTGGGTGTGGCCGCCCCAGAGGTTGAGAACGATCTTGCTGGTGGGCCAGCGGTACATCCGGGCGGTCAGGGCGTGCGCCAGCTCATGGATCAGCACCGAGATCAGCAGCAGCACGGCGTAGGCGAACGCCACGAGGTAGGCGGTTGCGCCCAGCCGGGGGTTGTTGTGCGCCAGCACCGGGCCGTAGGCGATCACGGTAAACGCGGCGATCGCGAACCACGAGTAGGCCAGAATGACGGGGATGCCCGCGATCCGGCCAAGCGGAATGCCGCCGCGCAGGGAGAACGGCTTGTCCTCGGCCGGCTTATCGGTGCGCTGCCTGCCTGCCGGGGGTCCGGACGGTTCAGTCATTGCGGCCACCGCCGCTGAAGGCCGGGGCGGGGGCGGGGGTGGTTTCGTGGCGCAGGGTTACGAGTTCCTGGAGGTCCGCGACGGTGCGGCCGGCCAGGGTGTCCCAGGTGGCGCGGCGGGGATCCTCCGGCAGCGGAACGATGTGCGGGATGGCCACCGTGGTGACGCCGGAGGCGACTGCGGCGGCGACGCCCGGGGCGGAGTCCTCGAGAGCTACGCAGTGGTGCAGTCCCAGCTCCGGGTCGGCCTCCTGCAGCAGTTCCACGGCCTTGAGGTAGGCCTCCGGGTGGGGCTTGCCCTGGGTGACGGTGTCTCCGGTGACAAGGAACTCGAAGTAGGGCTTGGGCAGGCTGGCCACGATTTCACGGGCGAGCGGCGCCTCGGACATGGTCACGAGGGCGCAGCGGATGCCGGCGGTGTGCAGTTCGTCGAGCAGTTCCCGGGCTCCGGGGCGCCACGGAACTTCCTCGCGGACCAGGCTGCCCACATGGCCGGTGAGCGTGTCGATGATCTCGCGGATTTCGAGGCGCACGCCCGCTTCCTGGAGGAGGCCGGCGGAGAACACCAGGGACTGGCCCACCAGTTGCATCGCCTTTTCGTGTGACCACTGGCCGCCGTGTTCCTCGACCAGCGCGTGCTCGGCGGCGATCCAGTACTGCTCGGTGTCCACGATGGTGCCGTCCATGTCCCAGAGAGCGGCTTTGAGCAGGGGTGTGGAGGCTGGCGATCGCATGCCTTCCAGTCTACGGTGCAGTGTCAGGGGCCGATTCAGTGCCGGTGTGCCGGCCGCTCCCTGGCGCGGGCCGCTACGCCGAGGGCGAAGACGCCGGACTCAGAAGGCCGGCCTGACTGCATTCGTCCGGAACTTGGACGTAGGGTGAACTCATGAATAGCTTCGACTCGGACACCCCGGAAACGGACGCCCTGCCTGAGCCGGAACGGTTGCTGCAGCCCGTTCCGGAGGGCCAGCGGATCACGGTGATGCTGGCCGCGTTCGAGGGCTGGAACGACGCCGGCGAGGCCGCGAGCGACGCCCTGCGCTACCTGAACAAGCTCTGGGGTGGCAAAAAGGTCGGCACCATCGACGCGGACGAGTACTACGATTTCCAGTTCACCCGCCCGGTCATCCGCCGGACCGCCTCCGGCGACCGCAAGATCAAGTGGCCCTCCACCCGGATCTTCAAGGCCAGCGTGCCGGGCTCAAACGTGGACGTCATCTTCGTCCAGGGAACCGAGCCGTCCTATAAGTGGCGCGCCTACACCGCCGAACTCCTGGTCCACGCCGAGGCGCTGAACGTCGACTACGTCATCCTGGTGGGGGCGCTCCTGGCGGATGTGCCGCACAGCCGCCCCATCCCGGTCAGCGCCTCGACCGACGACGCCGCCCTGCGCGAACGGATGGACCTGGAGGCCTCGCAGTACGAGGGCCCGGTGGGGATTGTCGGCGTCCTGTCCGAGGTCGCGCTGCTGGCCGGGCTGCCGACCATCTCGCTCTGGGCCGCCGTGCCGCACTACGTGGCGCAGGCGCCCTCGCCGAAGGCCCAGCTGGCGCTGCTGCACCGGATCGAGGAGCTGCTGCAGCTTCCGCTGGACACGCAGGAGCTGGTGGAGGACGCGGACGCGTGGGAACGCGGCGTGGACGAGCTGGCCACCGAGGATCCCGAGATCGCGGCCTACGTCCGGCAGCTGGAGGAGGCCAAGGACACGGCCGACCTGCCGGAGGCCAGCGGCGAATCCATCGCCCGGGAGTTCGAGCGGTACCTGAAGCGCCGGGGCAAGGACAAGCCGTAGGCCCTGCTTAGACTTCAAAGCGCCGGCGACCCTGTCACAGGCTCGCCGGCGCTTTTGCGTTGGCGGTCGCCTAGAGCTCGATGCCGAGCAGGGCGTTGACGGCGTCGGACACCAGGGCGGCGTCGGTGGCCGAGGCCGGGGTGTTTCCGGCGGCCAGGGCGGCACCGGCCCAGGCGTCGACGGCGGCCAGTGCCTCGGGGGCGTTGAGGTCGTCCGAGAGTGCGGCGCGCATCTGTTCGATCAGGGCCTTGGCGGATCCGGAGGGCGCGAACTGGAGCGCCTTGCGCCACGAGTCGAGGCGGCGCTTGGCTTCCTCGAAGCCTTCGGCCGTCCAGGACCAGTCGCTGCGGTAGTGGTGGGCCAGTATGGCGAGGCGGATGGCGGCCGGTTCCTCGCCTGCCGCACGGAGCTTGGAGACGAGCACCAGGTTGCCCTTGGACTTGCTCATCTTCTCGCCGTCCAGGCCCACCATTCCGGCGTGTGCGAAGTGCTTCGCCAGCGGCGTCCCGGTCAGGGAGTAGGCGTGGCCGGCACCCATTTCGTGGTGCGGGAAGACCAGGTCCGAGCCGCCGCCCTGGACGGTGAACGGTGCGGGCAGGTACTTCTGCGCGATGACGGTGCACTCGATGTGCCAGCCGGGGCGGCCCTCCCCCAGCTCGCCGCCGGCCCAGCGGGGCTCGCCGTCGCGGGCCACGCGCCAGAGCAGCGGGTCCAGGGCCTGCCGCTTGCCGTCGCGGCCCGGGTCGCCGCCGCGCTCGGCGAAGAGTTCGAGCATCTCGGCGTCGGAGAGGTGCGACACGCAGCCAAGGGTCCAGGCATCGGTGTCCTCGGCCGAGTGCTTGCCGGCGGCTTCGACGTCGTAGTACACGTCGCCGTCGGGCTCGCCGTCCGTGCCGACAACCCGGTAGGCCAGGCCGCGCTCAAGCAGGGATTCGATGGCGGGGACGATCATCGGGATGGCCTCGACCGCGCCGATGTAGTAGTCCGGGGCGAGGACGTTGAGCGCCTCCATGTCCGTCTGGAAGAGCTCGATCTGGCTGGCGGCGAGGTCGCGCCAGTCGACGCCGGTCGCCGTCGCGCGCTCCAGCAGGGGGTCGTCGACGTCGGTGACGTTCTGGACGTAGGCGACCTTCTGGCCGCCGTCGCGCCATGCCCGGTTGAGCAGGTCAAAGGCGACGTAGCTGGCAGCGTGCCCCATGTGGGTGGCGTCGTAGGGCGTGATGCCGCAGACGTACATGGACTGCTCCCCCGCTGCGTCGAGGGTTACGGGGCCGCCCTGGGCGGTATCGAAGAGACGCACGGCGGGCATGGCGCCCGGCAGTTGGGGAACGGGGCGGGAGGTCCAGGATTTCACAGACCAAGCCTAGTGCTAGGCGCTGATGACATTGAAACCGAGCAGTAGGTACAGCGCCAGGCCCAGGAAGATGCGGTACCAGACGAAGAGCCGGTAGCTGCGGGTGGAAACGTACTTGAGGAACCAGCCGATGATGACGTAGCCCACCACGAACGCGATCAGAGTGGCCAGGCCGGTTTCGGGGAGGCCGTAGGGGCCGCTGAGGCCTTCCTTGGTGAGCACCTTGTAGAGCTGGTAGAGGCCGCTGCCGAAGACGGCGGGGATGGCCAGGAGGAAGGAGTAGCGGGCGGCGGCCTCACGGGTGTAGTCCATGAAAAGGCCCGCGGTGATGGTGCCGCCGGAGCGGGACACGCCCGGGATGAGCGCGAGGGCCTGGGCTAAGCCGTAGAGGATGCCGTGCTTGTAGGTGAGCTGGCTGAGGTCGCGCTCCTGCCGGCCCGTGGCGTCGGCCACGGCAAGGATCATGCCGAAGACGATCAGCATGGTGGCGACGATCCAGAGGCTGCGCAGCACGGATTCGATCTGGTCCTGGAAGAGCAGGCCGAGGACGATGATGGGGAGGCTGCCGAGGATGACCAGCCAGCCCATCCGTGCGTCGGGGTCCTGGCGGGAGACCTTGCCGGTGAGCGAGCCGAACCACGCCTTCACGATCCGGACGATGTCGCGCCAGAAGTAGACAATCACGGCGGTCTCGGTGCCCAGTTGGGTGATGGCGGTAAAGGCGGCTCCGGGGTCCGAGGCGTCCGGGAGGAACTCCCCGACGATTCGAAGGTGGGCGCTTGAGGAAATCGGGAGGAACTCAGTCAGTCCCTGCACAAGGCCCAGAAAGGCCGCTTCTATCCAGTTCACGTTTATAGACCCTACCGGTACGGCCGGCCGAAGCACCGTAAGCTTGCAGGCATGCAGCAGCGTTATGTCGGCAACAGTGGGTTGCGTGTCTCGTCCCTGTCCCTTGGCACCATGTCCTGGGCCGGTGAGACCGATGAGCAGGATGCCGCTGCCCTGCTCCATACCTTTGTCGACGGCGGCGGCACCCTGATCGACACCGCGGCCTCCTACGCCGGCGGCCGGGCCGAGGCAATGCTCGGCAGCATGCTCAACGACGTCGTGGCGCGCAGCGAGGTGGTCATCTCCACCAAGGCGGGACTGACGACGTCGGGTGCCCGCCACAGCGTGGACACCTCACGCAACGCACTCCTCTCCAGCCTGGACGCCTCGCTGGCCCGGCTGGGCACCGATTATGTGGACCTCTGGTTCGCCCAGGCCTGGGATCCCAACGTGCCGCTGGATGAGACTCTGGCGGCCTTGGAGTACGCGGTCCGCTCCGGCCGGGTGCGCTACGCGGGCGTCTCCAACTACTCCGGCTGGCAGACGGCCAAGGCTGCGGCGGTGGCCGGGTTCCCGCTGGTGGCCAGCCAGGCCGAGTATTCGCTGCTGCAGCGCAAGGCCGAGGGGGAGCTGATTCCCGCGGTGGAGGACGCCGGCCTGGGCCTGATGGCGTGGGCTCCCTTGGGACGCGGCGTGCTGACGGGCAAGTACCGCGGCCACATCCCGGCCGACTCCCGCGCCGCCCAGTCGAAGCTGGCCGCCTATGTGGAGCCGTACCTCGAGGGAAGCGCCTCCAGCGTGGTCGAGGCGGTTGCCATGGCGGCGAAGGGCCTGGGCCGCAGCATCCTGGACGTCTCCCTGAGCTGGCTGTTGTCCCAGCACGGCGTGGCGACAGCGGTGGTGGGAGCGCGCACCCCGGTGCAGCTGAAGGAAATCCTCGACGCCCCGCTCGCACCCCTGCCGCCGGAGATCGCGGTAGCACTCGAGGACGTCTCCAGCCCGGCGTAGTGCCAGGCCAGGCTCCTCTCCGTCCGTCGCTGATCCACTGCGGCGGGCACCGCAGACAGTCGATCTTGGATCGCCACCGCTCTTTGGCTACCAACCCTGGCCCGTCCTATGGCCGAGGGCAAGCGACCTCTCACGATGCTGGCCCGCTACTGATCATCCGTCATGTGCCGGCCCTGGGCACGTGCCTTTTCGTCTTGCACGATTTGTAGGCAACTCTCAGCCCGCACTTCCCGTTTTCTCCACGTGGGGCGGCGCTTTCATACCTTCCGATCCCTGCCTTCATTGTCTGAAGTAGTGGTTTTGTCGGGGTTTTTGGTGGGGGTCGAGGTGGGGTGGCGGGATGTACCAGGGAGTCCCGTTGCGGGATTGGATGGTCCATTGTTCTTTGTGGATCAGGTGATGGTGGTGCGAGCACAACAGGACGCCGTTGTCGGTGCTCGTTGGGCCGCCGCGGGACCAATAGTCGATGTGGTGGGCTTCGCACCAGGGCGCTGGGATGGTGCAGCCGGGGAAGGTGCAGCCCTTGTCGCGGGCGGCGATGGCTTTGCGGATGTGGGGCGGGAAAATTCTGCTGGTCCGGCCGATGTCCAGGATCCGGCCCTCGCTGCCGAGGAGCACGGGAATGATGTCCGCGTCGCACGCGATCTTGCGGATGGTGGCAGCGGTGACGGGTCCGGTGAAGGCCAGCGACCCGGTCCCGGCCAGCCCGAGGGGCCCGGACGCTGTCACGCTCTTAGAGGCAGGTCCAGAACTCGCCGTAGGGCGGGTGAGGAGGTCGCGGTAGTCGATGGTGACCATGACCTGCGGGCGGAGGCCGCCCGTGGCGGGGAGTCCACCGGTGGCGAGGGCGGCCTTGCAGGCGCCAACCAAACCATCAAGGAGCCGCTGCGGCCGGGTCCGGAGATCGAGCCGCTCGTCGGGCACACCGGGTTCGGCGGCGAAAGCGTCCCCGCCTCCGGCCGGCGTCCCCGTACCGCGATTGGTTCCGGTGCGGGGGTTGGTGGCGGTGTTCATGACGGTGAGGAGATGTTCGAACTGGTCGGTGGTCGCGAAGATTTCCAGGTGCTGAAGACCGTGCCGGGGACGGCGGATGAACGCCCCCTGTAACTGGCGGAGGAGTTCCTCGGAGGGTTCGGCGCCGTCCTGGTCGAGGCCCTCGACCCAGCGGCGGGCGACCCGGGTCAGGAAGTCCGGGTCGTGAACCGCAGCGACAGTGGTGAGGGTTTCTTCCATACGGGTCACGGTGGCGGGGTCGGCGAGGAGCCGGACCCGGTCGAGTGCTTGCGTGATGATGGTCGCAGACCGGGACGGGACCTCACCTCCCGCGAACGCCGCGGCCAGTTCCTCATGAACGGCTGGAATTCGCTGGCCGGTCAGCCCAACCCTGGGCAGGAGTTCCCCGGCAAGGCACAGGCGGCGGTGGGCTTCGGCGGTGCTGATCCGTAAACGGTCCCGCAGGAAGTCCGTGGTCCGCCGGCACCCGTCCCCCTCCGGCCCCGACTTTGACCGCTCAGAAGCATCGGCTGAGTCTGCTGCCGCGGCTTGGGTGCGCGTTCGGTCGACCGCGCCCGCCGCCACGACCTGCAGGAACTCCACCGACCGGGCGAGCTCCTCCACGTCCCCGGCGAAAGCCGCCGCCTCGGCGAAACCCAGGAGCCCGGCGTCGTCAACAGCGGACGCACAAACGTCCCGCAGCGAGGCGGCGATATCCCCCAACGCAATACCGCCGCGCCCGTCATTGACCGGCCGGTAAGCCGGAAAAAGCGAAACCGCGAAGGGAGTTCCCATGCATTAACGATGCCAAGGGGGTCTGACATTATTGACCGCTGACGCGGCGGGCTGGGCGGGAAACCCAGCCGTGGAGTTAGGGGTCTCCCCTAGTCCTGGAGGAGTTCGAGGTCTTCCTCGTCGTCGACGGACTCACGCTCGTCGTCGTCATCTTCGTCATCGTCCTCGTCGAGGACCTCCAACGGCGTGACTTCGCCGTACGCTTCGTACAGGGAGTCGTCGTAGACTTCAAAGGCATCGGCAACGGCAAAGAAAGCCGCCTCCACCGCCGGATCACCGTCGCCACGCTTCGACGCTGCGGCGGCCAGATGCTCCTCCAAAGCGGAAGTGAGTGACTGAAGCGCGACACGCGGATCGATGCTCATGACTTCACGTTAGCCCGAAAAAGACGAAAATGGAGAGCGATGAGGGAACATTTTCTGAACAGCTCGGTCCGTCGGGAACGGGACTACGCACGGCAGTACGAATACCTCGTACTGACGGTCAGCCCTGAGGATTCCCTGCCCGAGGCGCGCCGCCTGCTGGCCGCCCACTCCGAATACGGCAAGTGGGAATTGGAACGCAGCGTCCTCTACGTCGGCGGGAGCCGGCGCTTCTGGCTCCGCCGCAAGGTCATCCAGGTCCAGCGGACCGTCTAAGACCCCCAAAGACCTCTAAGCGGCCCCAAAGAACCCGCTACCCCTCCACCGGCCCCAGCCACGAGTTGGCCACCGTGTTGTGCGCCGACTCGTCGTCGGACGGGTGGAACATCCCCGCCAGTACGTCCCGGTAGAGCCGTTCCAGCTCCGAGCCGCGGAAGTAACTGGACCCGCCCGAAACGCGGATCGCCAAGTCCACCACTGTGCGGGCGGTCTCCGTGGCGCGCACCTTGACGCCCACCAGCTTGGGGAACCACTGTCCGCCGTGGTCGGCGAGGGCGTCGACGTCGGCCGCCACCGTGGCGAGGTAGGGGTAGAGGGCGTCCATGGCCATCGCCGCCTCCGCGACCTTCCAACGGATGTCCGGGTCCTGGGCGTAGCTGCGGCCGCCGTTCTTGTAGGAGGTGCGCCGCTTGACCGCCTCCACGCCCAGCTGCAGCGCGCGCTCCCCCAGGCCGGTGTACACGGCCGCTAGGAGCGTCTCAAAGCAGGCGAAAATGGCGAAGATGAGCGGGTCCGCGTTGGGTCCGACCGGCAGTTTCCGGAAGATCCGCTCCGGCGGCACCACGGCACCCTCGAGCAGCGTGGTGTTGGACTGGCTAGCGCGCATTCCCAGCGTGTCCCAGTCAGAGAGGATCCGGTAGCCGGGGGTATCGCGGTGGATGAAACCGTGCACCAGTTCGCCCTCGCCGTCCCGGGCCGAGGCGTTCTTGCCGAAGATGCCCAGCCGGGTCCAGGCCGGTGAGAGGCTGGTGAAGATCTTCCGCCCGGTGAAGGCGTAACCGCCGCCGGGCTGCGGGGCGGCCTCGGTGCGGGAGTCGAAGAGCACGGAGTCGTTGCCGGCCTCCGAGTTCCCGAACGCGAAAATCTCCCCCTGCGCCGCCTCCTTCAGGATGAAGTCCAGGGAGGAATCCCCGCGGGCGGCCAGGACGTGGGCGACGCCGGTCCACACCAGGTGCATATTGATCGCCAGCGCGGTGGCGGGCGCCGCCGTCGCGAGCCGCCGCTGCAGTTGCGCCGCACCCGACAGCCCGAGTCCCAGCCCGCCGTCGGACGCCGGCACGAAGATCTTCAGGTACCCGGCGTCGGCCAGGTCCTGCAGGTCTTCGGTGAAGAAGGCGTTGTCGCGGTCGTAGCCGGCCGCCCGGGCGCGGATCTTTTCCAGCAGCGCGTCGGGGAGGATTTCTTCGGGTGTCATGGCGTGCAGGGGCCTTCTGTCGGGGGCGGCGGTGGCGTCTAGTAGTTGGTCAGCAGGGTGTTCAGCACCCGCGCGCCGAACTTCAGCGAATCGGCCGGCACTCGTTCGTCGACGCCGTGGAACATGCCGGTGAAGTCCAGCTCGTCCGGCAGCATCAGCGGTGCGAAGCCGTAGCCGGTGATCCCCAGCCGGCTCAGCGACTTGTTGTCCGTGCCGCCGGAGAGCGTGTACGGCAGCACCTTCGCGCCCGGGTCCTCGGAGTGCAGGGCGTCGATCATGGAGTCAACCAGGTTCCCGGCGAACGGGACCTCCAGGGAGACGTCGTTGTGGACGTAGCTGACATCGACGCCGGTGCCGGCGAGCTCGCGGACGATCTCGAGGACCTGATCCTGCTGGCCGGGCAGGGTGCGGCAGTCCACCAGGGCCTCCGCGGACTCGGGGATGACGTTGTGCTTGTAACCGCCCTTGAGCAGGGTGGGATTGGTGGTGTTCTGCAGGGTCGCGCCGACGAAGCGGGCCACGGTCCCGAGTTCCTTGAGGATCTTGTCCGGATCATCGGGATCGAATTCGACGCCGGTGAGCTCGGTGACGCCGTCGAGGAACTGGCGGGTGGTGGGCGTCAGCTCAATCGGCCAGCGGTATTCGCCGATCCGGGTGACGGCGGCGGCCAGCCGGGTCACGGCGTTGTCCGTGTTGATCTGCGAGCCGTGGCCCGCGCGGCCGTGGGCCACGAGGCGCAGCCAGGAGATGCCCTTCTCGGCGGTCTGCAGCAGGTAGGTGCGCTGCCCGCCGATGGTAGCGGAGAAGCCGCCCACCTCCGAGATGGCCTCGGTGGCGCCCTCGAAGAGTTCGGGGCGGTTGTCGACGGCGTAGCGGGCGCCGTACGCGCCGCCGGCCTCCTCGTCGGCGAAGAACGCGAAGATGATGTCGCGCTTGGGTTTGCGGCCGGTGCGGGCGAAGTCACGCAGGACCGAGAGGATCATGGCGTCCATGTCCTTCATGTCCACGGCGCCGCGGCCCCAGATCAGGCCGTCCTTGAGCTCGGCACCGAACGGGTCCACGGACCACTGCTCGCGCAGGGCCGGCACGACGTCGAGATGGCCGTGCACCACAAGGGCGGACGCGGAGGGATCCTCGCCGGCCATGCGGGTGACGACATTGGCCCGGCCCGGGGCGGACTCGAAGATCTCGGGTTCCAGCCCTACCCCGGAGATGAGGCCGGCGGTGTACTCGGCCGCGGCCCGCTCCCCCGGACCGGATCCGTCACCATAGTTCGAGGTGTCGATCCGGATCAGCTCCTGGCAGATCCGGACGACTTCATCTTCGGGCCGAATGTTCGTCATCTCGCTCCTCGTGGCAGTGGCTCAGTGCTCCGTTCAGCCTACCCACAAGCCCCGATTATTTGTTTTCCGAATCTGCGTGCTAGAGTCTTTCTCGCTGCTTCCGAGAAAAGCAAAACGCTGAGAGGCGGAAATCTTCCCGGAAATACCACCTGCGCGGGTGGCGGAATGGCAGACGCGCTAGCTTGAGGTGCTAGTCCTCGAAAGGGGGTGGGGGTTCAAGTCCCCCTCCGCGCACACAAGGGAAAACCCCTGGAATCCAAGGATTCCAGGGGTTTTTTCTGCATCCACCTACGCGAACTCGGGCTTCGCCCACGCGGCGGAGAGCAGCCCGTATCCCTCCGCACACATTAGGTTTAGCAGGAGCGACCTACAAGGCACCGATCCACGGGGGGACACCATGGCCAGCAGCACCTAACACGCCGACGTCGACGAAGGCCCCGTCGCCGAGTCCATCCGCATCTACGACGAGCTCGAAGGCTAGACAACCCGGAATGCCCGGCACCCACAGGGCGCCGGGCATTCCGCTTTTCACCGAATAAAGATCACCAACCTGGGGGAACCGATAATGACAGCTGATGTGAGTGCATACGACGAGGCGGTCCGCGCCGAACACGAGAGGGCCCTTGCCCGCGGCGAGGCCCGTATCCTCTACCGGACCGACAGGGGCATGCTGCATAGCTACGCCAAGGACGAGATCGGCGGCCCGCCCAACGGCAGCCGCCACTGGTGGACCACGCTCCCGGCCTCTCTGTTCTTCCTGTTCTGGGTTGCCTTCTTCATCTACGGCATCGCAGAGCCCACCGTCAACGGCGGTGAGCCCTGGTGGCGCGGATTGTGGGGTGTGGCCATCTTCGGTCTTTTCCTCCCCTACTGCCTCTGGTCGCTCCAGAAGGAATACCGCGCCCACCGGAACCGCAAGACCCGCGGCGTCCCGGAGCCGCTCCGCTTCCCCGGAGCGACCACCACCCTCCCGGACACCTACACCGAGTCCGACCCCATCCCGGCCAAGTAGGGCGCTGTGCGGCGGTGAGCCTCTTGGCGGCCTCCGCACACATGACGGCGTGGAAGAACGAACTGCTAACTCCACGGTCTGGCACCAGCCTCCGGGCTTCGTCATCGAGGGCGGTCTCTCTGCCGACGGGTCATGGCATCTGATCAGCGCCGGACCGTCGTGGTCCGCTGCCTACCACCTGTCCAATCCCTCCGGCGTCGTGGCCTCCATCCTGGCCGGCCAGGAACCCGGGAACGACCTCTGGAAGTGGGTTCCCGACGAACTCTTCCAGCGCCGGATATTCCGGTCCTGGGCTACCGCGGTATGACCCGCGGCGGGCAGGTGACGCCACTTCCTGATAGGAAAGACACCGTGACTTCACCTGAGGACAAGCTCTACGACATCCACAACCGTCCGGCCGACTGGGACCTCCGGTTCTCCATGATCATCGGACTGATTATCCAGACGTCCGCCGGAGCGGTGGTCCCGTTCCTGATCCTCTACTGGGCCGGCGTCCGCCAGTGGGCACTCATCGGGATCCCCTTTCTGTGCCTGATCGCGGCGCTGTGGCTGAGCGTGCGGTACCTGAAGCGCCGCGGCGCGAAAGTCAGGGCACTGTACGCGGAGCACGGCGGAAACACGGCCGGCACCAGCGACATGCTCTTCGGCCAGATGACCTACAGCATCGAACCCGACGGCCGCTGGAAATGGCCCGAACCGTCCTCGAGCACAGACTAAAGACAAACGCCCGAGGTGTCCGAGAAGATCCGCGGCCAGTTCGCCGGCGCCGGCGCCATCAAGCACGACCTGGCGAAGGCTTCCGACTTCTCATCGCTGGAGTCCTGGCCGGTGCGGGACTACCACTACGCAGGGCCGGTCCGAGAGCGTCTCGACGTCCTGCCAGCTCCGGCGTCCCGCCCACGACCCCTAGACCCCCAGCAGCCCCGCCGCGTCCTGCCCGGACAGCGCAGCCAGCACGCGGGGCCGAAGGCCGGGCCACTCCTCGGTCAGCAGCGACAGGATGACGAAGTCGCGCCACAACCCCTGAAGGTTGCGGGAGGACCGGCGCCGGGTGCCCTCTGCCGTGAAGCCGAAGCGGACCAGGGAGGAGAGGGAACGCTGGTTGCGGGCATCGACGTCGCACTCGATCCGCCCCGCACCGCAGGAGAACAGCCAGTCCAGCAGCGTGATCTTGACCTCGTGGTTGACCTTGGCGCCCCATAGCTGAGGGTCCAGCACGGTGCGGCCGATCTTCACGCACTCGGTGCCGCCGTCGTAGGAGGTGATACCCGTGGTGCCGACGAACCGGGACTGGCCTTCGGGCAGCTTCTGGTACACCGAGAAGATCTGCAATCCGGAGAACCGGCGTTCCACGAAGGCGGTCAGTTCGACCTCCCCCACAGGCCGGGCCTCGCTGTCGCTGAAGCCCTGGGACCAGATCACCTCCTGGCCGAGGAGCCGTGCCAGGGGCTCGATGTCCAGCGCAGTAAACGGTGCAAGGACGAACCTGCCGGTGACTGTTTCCAGGCTCGGCAGAGTGTCGGGGATGAGCAGCGCCATTGCGGCCTTTCTCGTGCGCGGTGAAGCGACGGGGAGGGTGGTGTCGAAGGCCGTTTTTTGTGTGCAGAATTGCGGCGGCAAGAGAAATTATCACCCCGGTGGCACCGTGCGCAACGACACGCTGGCGGACCCTCCGGCGGGCGGTTCAGGTAGACCCGTGAGCCTCGCCCAGCAGCTCGTGGAGGCCCGCCACGCTGTGGGCCAGGCTGAGGCCCGGAGCGGCCGCGATCAGCGGCAGCAGGAGCCGGTTTTCCTTGTCCAGGTGCAGCGTGAAGACGCGCTGCAGGGCACCGGCGACGACGGCGGCCGCCACGCCGTGGGCGGCCCTCAACTCCTCCAGCAGGCCGACGATCACGCGATGCTCCGCGAGCATCCCGTCGACCAGCAGCTTGCCCTCCGGCAGCGCACCCGCCCCTGCGTAGAGTGCGTCCTCCTCTGCGAGCGCATGCGGGACGAGCTCGTCCTCACACCATTCGACCAGGACGGCATGCGCCTCGTGCTCCCCTACCGTGTCCCCCGCAGCCACCGCATGGATGAGGGTCTCCGTGAGCTTCTCCAGGCGCCGGTGCATCCCGGCGTGGTGGGCAGTGACGGCGGCGAGGGCCGCGTCGTCGTCGGTGGTCATGGCATCTCCCTCTCCCGTAGGACGTTCCGGGACGGTGCGCCCACTGTAGGTCCGGGGCCCGCGCGGAGGACAGGACCGTTGGGCCCGTGTTTGGGTTGTTCCCGGGCCGCCGCGCTAGCGTTACTGCCTATGGTTGACCTCGAACACTTCCGGCGCCTCCTGACCGAGGAGCGGGACCGGAAACTGGCCTTGCTCCCCGCGCTGCGCCGGGACATCAGCTCCGTGAATGCGGCGCGGCAGGACGCCAACGTCGACGACGAGCACGACCCCGAGGGCTCGACCATCGCCTTCGAACTCTCCCAGGCCTCGGCCCTCATGGCGCAGAGCCGCGACAGCCTCGCCCAGATCGAGGCGGCGCTGCTGCGGATGGACGAGGGCCGCTACGGCATCTGCGACGTCTGCGGCGGACCCATCGCCGAGGGCCGGCTCGAGGCCCGGCCGTGGACTCCGTACTGCATCACCCATTCCTCCGGAAAGGCCTAGCCCCTTCATGCATCCGACAGCCGCCGCTGCCGCCCCCTTGCTGAACCTCACGGCAGCCGACGCCGCCGGGACCTGGTGGGACCGCATCATCGCCGGGTTCGGCCACGCCCCCTCCCCGTCGTGACCGCCACCGAACTGTGGCTGGTGATCGGCGTCGCCGTCGCCGTGTCCATCCCCCGGGCCAGCTGGCGTTACTTCGGCCTGCTGGCGACCGTCACCCACGAACTCGGCCACGCGTTCGCCGCGCTGATGACCGGGCAGCGGCTCGGCGGCATCCGGCTAAGCCTGGATCACTCCGGCACCACCACCAGCTACAGCCGCCGTCCGCTCGCCGCCGTGTGGTCCACGTTCTGGGGCTACCCCGTCCCCGCCGTGGTGGGCGCCGCCATGGTGTGCTGCGGGTTCACCGGCTGGGGGCCGGCCGCGATGTCGGTGGGGACCCTGATCCTGATCGCCTCCTTCCTCTTCCTCCGCAACGGGATCGGCATCCTGATCACCGCGGTGGCCGTCCTGGCCGCGGTGCTGCTGGTGCTCTTCGTACCCCCGGCCTTCATTGGCCACGTGATGATCGGGCTGGGGCTGGCCCTCCTGGTCGCCGCCGTCCGCGACCTCGGCAAGCTTGCCGCCGTCCATACCCGGCACCGCAGCCGGCTTTCAACGTCGGACGCTTACCTGCTGGCGCGGGCCACCCGCATTCCTGCGCCCGTGTGGCTGGTGCTGTTCGCGGTGGTCGTTGCGGCGGCGTGGTGGGCCGCCTGGCAGCCCATGGGTCCGGTGCTGGCGGCGCTGCCCGGCTAGGCTGCCGGAACGCGGTCCACCCGGGCTTAGGCTGGGGGCATGAGCGAAGAGACGACGACGGACCAGGCCTTCAGCACGAAGGGCGCCTATGTCACCGGAGGGGCAGAGTTCACCCGGGACACCAACTACATCGAGGACCGGATTACCCGTGACGGTGCCCCCGGCGCCAACGGCGAACCGGGCTGGCCGGTGGAGGCGGGCCGCTACCGGCTGATCGCCGCCCGGGCGTGCCCCTGGGCCAACCGCACGGTCATCGTCCGCCGCCTCCTGGGGCTTGAGGACGTCATCTCCCTGGGCCAGCCCGGACCCACCCACGACTCCCGCTCCTGGACCTTCGACCTGGACCCGGACGGCAAGGACCCGGTGCTCGGCATCGAGCGGATCCAGGACGCCTACTTCCGCCGCTTCCCGGACTACCCGCGGGGTATCACCGTCCCCGCGATCGTGGATATTCCGAGCGGCGGAGTGGTGACGAACAACTTCCCGCAGATCACCCTGGACTTCTCCACCGAGTGGACCGAGTTCCACCGCGAAGGAGCTCCGGACCTCTACCCGGAAGCCCTTCGGGAGGAGATCGACGCCGTGAACAAGCGCGTCTTCACCGAGGTCAATAACGGCGTCTACCGCTGCGGGTTCGCCGGCTCGCAGGAGGCCTACGATGCCGCCTACGACCGGCTCTGGACGGCGCTGGACTGGCTGGAGGAACGCCTCACGGGCCAGCGCTACCTGGTGGGAGACACCATCACCGAGGCGGACGTCCGGCTCTTCACCACGTTGGCCCGTTTCGACGCCGTCTACCACGGCCACTTCAAGTGCAACCGGCAGAAGCTCAGCGAGATGCCGGCCCTGTGGGGCTACGCCCGCGACCTCTTCCAGACCCCCGGGTTCGGCGACACCACGGACTTCGTCCAGATCAAGCAGCACTACTACATCGTCCACGAGGACATTAACCCCACCGGGATCGTGCCGAAGGGACCCGACACCTCCGTCTGGCGGACTCCGCACGGCCGGGAGGCACTGGGCGGCCGCCCCTTCGGCAACGGCACGCCGCCGGGACCCGTCAAGGCCGGCGAAGAGGTCGCCCCGGGCCACGGCGCGGCTTGACCGTGGCGGAACAACACCCCGGTTTCCCTTCACCCGGCTCCTCCGCTTCCACCGGCCACGCCGCACCGGAGTTCGCGGCCGTCCGGGAGCTCTTCGACACGTTCCTGGCCGAAGACCCCGCCTATAGCGCCCAACTGGCCGTCTACCGGCACGGAACCCTGGTCCTCGGGCTGAGCGGCGGGCCGGGACTGGCCACGGACAGCATCACCGGCACGTACTCGTGCTCCAAGGGTGCGGGCGCCCTGGTGATCGCGCTGCTGGTCCAGGACGGCGTGCTGGACCTGGACGCACCGATGGTCAGCTACTGTCCGGAATTCGGGGCGCACGGCAAAGACACCCTCACCGTCCGGCAGTGCCTCTCGCACCAGGCCGGGGTGCCGGGAATCCGCGGCGGCCTGCCGCTGGCTGACTTCCCGACGGCGGAGGGCGGGCGCCGGCTCGCCGCCGAGGTGCCGCTCTGGCGTCCTGGCACGGCCTTCGGGTACCACGCCCTCACCATCGGGATCCTGATGGAAGAAATCTGCCGCCGCGTGACGGGGACCAGCCTGCAGGAACTCTTCGACAAACGGATCCGGCGGCCCCACGGCGTGGACTTCTTCCTGGGCCTTCCCGGGGACCAGGAGCCCCGCTACGTGGACGTCCCCTATGACGATGAGCCGCCGGCGGACCCGTTCAGCCTGGACGGGATCACCAGCAACGCGCCGGTGAGCACCATCATGGAGCTTCCCAACCACCGCACCATCCGCGCCGGCGGCATGAGCAGCGCCGGCGGCGTGGGCTCGGCGGACGGGCTGGCCCGCCTCTACGCCGCGGCGCTCACCGGCGTCGACGGCGGTCCGGCCTTCCTGACTTCCGCCACGGTCGGCGTCATGGCAGAGGAACAGGTGTGGGGACTGGACCGCTGCTCGGCGCAAAGCAACGCGTTCGCCGTCGTCTTCATGAAACCGCAGCCGGACCGCGACTTCGGCAGTGCCCTCGCCTTCGGGCACGAGGGTGCCAACGCCGCTCTCGGCTACGCGGACCCGGCCTACGGGATCGGCTTCGGCTATGTTCCGCACCGCCCCGAGGAGGGCCGCACCAACGGCCGGGCGCAGCGGTTGTCCACGGCCGTCCGGCAAGCCTGCGCCGCCGCCGACGGCTGAGGCGCAGGCTGAGTTACACAGCTGGGACGTACCGCGAAGGCAGGCGGGCCCGGCCGCGCCCGGAGGTTAGTCCAGTTGTCGCAGGCCGCCCCGGACCCTAGGGTGGGCCGGATGGCTAGTGACGAGAATTCTGACGGCGCAAGCCACCCCTCCCGGTTCGACAAGGCGCTTCGCGCGGTGCGGGCCAGCGTGTCCGCGGCCCTGCTGTGGCCGCGGCTTCAGCTCGCCATCAAGGCTGCGCTGGCCGCGGGCATCGCCTTCGCTATCGCACCGTTCATGCCCGGCTCCGCCGCTGACTACCCGTATTACGCTCCGCTGGGCGCCCTCGTGGCCATGTATGAGAACGTGTCAGGTTCGATGCGCCAGGGGGTACAGACCCTCGTGGGCCTGGCGATCGGCATTGGCCTGGCCTTCATGCTTTTCAGCCTCGGCCAGCCAAGCCCGTTCACCGTGGCCCTGGTGATGGGCCTGGGCGTGATTCTGGCCGGCCTGCCCAAGATCGGGTCCGGCAGCGACTGGATTCCGACGGCGGCGCTGCTGGTGCTGCTGGTGGGCGGCCACAACCCGGACAGCTTCTCCTTCGGCTACCTGTTCCAGATGGGGGTCGGCGTGACCGTGGGGATCGTGGTGAACCTGCTGGTTTTCCCGCCCCTGCACTTCAAGGCCGCCGCCCTCAGCCTCGCCGAACTGCGGCTGGCCCTGGCCCGGCAGCTGTGGGACATGGCGACGGCCCTGGAGGAGAACTGGCCGCCCGAACACGAGGACTGGTCCCGACGCTCCGACGCGCTCGCCGCCCACACCCGCTCCGTCCGTGCCGCGGTGCAGAAGGCGGACGCGAGCCGGCGGGCAAACCCGCGACGGCGTTTGCACCCCCGCGACGTGGATGCGGACTACCGGGACCTGCGCGACCTCGAACGGCTGACCTTCCACATCCAGGACGTCACCCAGGTCCTCTCCGACGTCATCTGGGCAACCGACCACCCGTTCGTGATCCCGTCCGGCCAGGAAGTGCCGCTCGCCGCCGCCATGGCCCGCGTCGGCGACGTCCTCCGGTCCACCGAGGAGGAGGACACCGAACGGCAGGCCGAGCGCATTGCCGAGGCGGACAGAGCCGTCGAAGCGCTGACGCGACAGGTCTCCGACGGGGACCACACCCCGGGGGCCCCGAACGCCGTCGAGTCCGTCCTACTGAGCCTGCACCGCATGCTCCGGGTTGTGAAGTCCGCCGCCCGGGACTGAAGGCTTGGGACAGAGAGCCCGGACCGGGATTAATTAACGAACGACGGCGGCCGTCCCCACCTCGGGGACGGCCGCCGTCGTCGTTGGCGGACCCTCAGGCCCAGCCCATCAGGCCACTCAGGCCAGGGGCGTGACGGAACCGCTGAAGTGCTTCCGGCCCGAGCGCGGGCTCCACGCCACGTAGTCCGAGCCCTGCCAGGTGCCCTCCTCCGCCTGCGTGGTGCTGATGTCCAGCGCCACGCGGGCCGGCAGGAATACCGGGGCCTCGAAGCGGACGTCCCAGCGGAACGCGTCGCCCTTGGCCGCGCCGACGTCGGCCAGCGCACGGGACGCCAAGTACATCCCGTGCGCGATCGAGCGACGCATGCCCAGGGCCTTGGCGCTGAGCACGCTCAGGTGGATCGGGTTGAAGTCACCCGAAACCGCGGCGTAGGCCCGCCCCGTGTCCACGCCCAGCTGCCACAGCGCCGTCGGGTCCGGCGCGGTGAACGCAGCCGGCGCCTGGGCCGTGGAGGGCTTGTCGATGCCGGGCAGGAACACACCCTTGGCGAGGTAGGTGGACACGCCCCGCCACCGGACGGTGTCAGCGGCGTTGCCGTCCTCGCCCGCCCCGCGGACCTCGGCCACCAGGTCCAGCTGGGTACCCGCCCGGTGGCCGCGCAGGTTCTCCGCCCAGGCCCGGATGTCCAGCGGCTCGGTGAAGAGCACCGGCGCGGACTGCTCCACCGTGTTCTCGAGGTGGATCATGCCCAGCAGCGGCAGCGGGAAGTCGTCCCGGTTCATCACGGACATGGCCAGCGGGAACGCCAGGGCGTGGATGAAACCGGCCGGCAGGATGTCGCTGGCCGTCTCGCCGATCAGGTGCTGATAAGCGGTCAGGTTGTCGACGCCGGCGAGCACCCCGCGGACCTCGTGGCTCTCGGCCGGCAGCGCGGTGCCGCCGTGGGCCCCGAGCAGCCGACGACGCGCCGCGGACGCGGCAGCGTTGACGTACAGCTTGGACAGCGAGGGCATCTCCGTTAGCAGGACAGGGGCCGGGCTCATGCTCCCACCAGGTTCTGGCCGCAGACCCGCAGCACCTCCCCGGAGATCCCGCCGGCGGCGTCGCTGGCCAGGAACGCGATGGCCTCGGCCACGTCGCCGGGCCGGCCGCCCTGCTGCAGGGAGTTCAGGCGGCGCGCCACCTCGCGGGTGGCGAAGGGAATCTTGGCCGTCATCTCGGTTTCAATGAAGCCGGGGGCGACGGCGTTGATCGACCCGCCGTGTTCGGCGAGCAGCGGTGCGGTGGCCCGGACCATGCCCATCACGCCGCCCTTCGAAGCGGCGTAGTTGGTCTGGCCGCGGTTTCCGGCGATGCCGCTGGTGGAAGCCACCGAGACGATCCGCGGCGAGGTCCGGAAGTGCTCGGAGGCGAGCAGGGCCTCGTTGATGCGCAACTGCGCGGCGATGTTGACCCCGATCACCGAGCTCCAGCGGGACTGGTCCATGTTGGCCAGCAGCTTGTCGCGGGTGATGCCGGCGTTGTGGACCACGATGTCGAGCCGGCCGTGGCGCTGCACGGCGTGGTCGATGATCCGCTGGCCGGCATCCTCGCGGGTGATGTCCAGCTGCAGGGCGGTCCCGTGCACCTCGTTGGCGACGGCCGCGAGGTGGTCTCCGGCGGCGGGGATGTCGATCACGATCACGGTGGCGCCGTCGCGGTGCAGGGTGCGGGCGATCGCTGCGCCGATACCCCTCGCCGCGCCGGTGACCGCCGCGACCTTGCCGGCCAGCGGCTTCTCCGGGTCCGCGGGCAGTTCGCCGGCGTCGGAGGTGACGGTGAGGAACTGGCCGTCCACGAACGCTGAGCGGCCGGAGAGGAAGAATCGCAGGGCGCCGAGCGTACCGGGGCTGGTGGTCCGGGCGCCGTCGGTCAGGACGATGCCGTTGCCGGTGGCCCCGGCGCGCAGTTCCTTGGCGAGGGACCGGAGCAGGCCGTCGACTCCCTGCCGGGCCGCTGCGGCGGCCGGATCCGCGGCCTCGGCGGCAGAACGCGAGATCGTGACGACGCGGCCGCCGGCGGCGAGGTCCCGCAGCGAGGCGGCGGCCGTGAGGACCGGCCGTTCCAGGTCCTCGGGCCGGGCGGCCTCGTCGAGGACCAGGATCATGGCGCCGAGCTTCTCCCGGGGCACGGCGTGGCGGCGGACGTCGAGGTCCCACGCCAGCAGCGCCGCGGCGAGCTCGTCCGCACCGGTACCGGCGCCCTGGACCAGGATGGGTCCCTCGATCAGCGGCTGGCCGGGCCGATAGCGGCGGAGTTCCACCGGCTGCGGCAGGCCGAGTTTCTTCGCGATGTCACGGCCGAGGCCGCGGCTCACGAACTGGGTGTATTTGTCAGTCATCCGGTTCCCCCTAGTGTGCTTCCAGAATGGCGACGACGCCCTGGCCGCCGGCGGCGCAGACGGAGATCAGGCCGCGGGCGGGGCGGCCGTCCACGGTGCCCTTGCGGTGCAGCATGGTCGCCAGCGAGGCGACGATCCGTCCGCCGGTGGCGGCGAACGGGTGGCCGGCCGCCAGCGAGGAGCCCTTGACGTTGAGCTTGGCCCGGTCCACGGTGCCCAGCGCGCCGTCGAGTCCCAGCCGGGTCCGGCAGAATTCCTCGTCTTCCCAGGCCGCGAGCGTGCTGAGGACGGTGCCGGCGAAGGCCTCGTGGATTTCGAAGAAGTCGATGTCGTCGAAGGTCAGTCCGTGGCGGGCCAGCAGGCGCGGCACGGCGAAGACGGGGGCCATCAGCAGGCCGTCCTTGCCGTGGACGAAGTCGACGGCGGCCGCCTCACCGTCGAGGACGGTGGCGAGCTTGGGCAGGTCGTGGGCGTCGGCCCATTCCTCGGAAGCGAGCAGCACCGTGGCGGCACCGTCGGTCAGCGGGGTGGAGTTGCCGGCAGTCATGGTGGCCTCAGCGCCGAGGTTCTTGCCGAAGACCGGCTTAAGCGTGGCGAGCTTCTCCAAGGTGGTGTCCGCGCGCAGGTTGGAGTCCTTGCTCAGGCCGCGGTACGGGGTGATGAGCTCGTCGAAGAACCCGTCATCGTAGGCCGCGGCGAGGTTGCGGTGGCTGTTGTAGGCCAGTTCGTCCTGTGCCTCGCGGGTGATCTTCCACTGCGCGGTGGTCAGCGCCTGGTGTTCGCCCATGGACAGGCCGGTGCGCGGCTCGCCCGTGTTGGGCGCGTCGGGGGCCAGGTCCTTGGGCCGGATGCGGCTGAGGATCTGGAGCCGCTGCGGCAGGGTCTTGGCGCGGTTGAGGTCCAGCAGGATTTCCCGCAGGCCCTCGCTGACGGCGATCGGTGCGTCGGAGGCGGAGTCGACGCCGCCGGCGATGGCGGAGTCGATCTGGCCGAGCTTGATCTTGTTGGCCAGGCCCAGGACGGTCTCCAGTCCGGTGGCGCAGGCCTGTTGCAGGTCGTAGGCGGGGGTCTCGGCGGAGAGGGCCGAACCCAGCACGGCCTCGCGGGTGAGGTTGAAGTCGCGCGAGTGCTTCAGGACGGCGCCGGCGGCCACCTCGCCGATCCGTTCGTCCTGCAGACCGAAGCGGGCGATCAGCCCGTCCAGCGCCGCGGTCAGCATGTCCTGGTTGGAGGACTTTGCGTAGGCGCCGCCGGTGCGGGCGAACGGGATGCGGTTGCCGCCGACGACGACGGCCTTGCGCAGCTGCTGCGCCGGCGCCGCCGGGCGCGCCGCGGAGTCCTGGGGGCCGGGTGCGGGCGTTCCGTTTTCAGGCATGGGCTGTCTCCTAGGGATCTGAATGGTTACTGATACCCAGCGTACCTGATACGCTGGGTATCGTGAACACCCTGGAAGCTGACCCAGCCGCGCCCGGCACGTCCTCCGGCACGCCCGGCGCCGCCGTCGACGGGCGCGCCTCCCGCTGGCAGTCGCACCGCGAGGAACGCCGCCGCGAACTGATCAAGTCGGCCCGTCGCGCCGTGCATGCCCTGGGCAGCGAGGCCTCGATGGAGGACATCGCCGCCGCCGCGGGGACCTCCAAGTCGGTCTTCTACCGCTACTTCGGGGACAAGGCCGGCCTGCAGCAGGCCGTCGGCGAGGTGGTCCTGAACCAGATGCAGCGCCGGATCGGCGAGGCAGCCCAGGCCGCCCAGACCCCGCGGGAGGGCCTCTACGCCATGGTGTCGGCCTACCTGCAAATGGCCGAGACCAGCCCCAACGTCTACACATTCGTGACCCGGTCCGCGCCCGGCGAACCCGAAAGCCAGAACGGGCCCGCTGCCGCCGGCGCGCTGGGCCACTTCTTCGATGCCATCAGCGAGATGATCGCCGCCCCCATGCGCCAGCAGCTGCGCGCGGCCCCGGGCAAGGAGGCCGTGATCGGCTACTGGCCCAACGCCGCGATCGGCCTGGTCCGCAACGCCGGCGAACAGTGGCTGGCCAGCCCCGCCTCCCCCGCCAAACCCGGGCAGGAGGCGATGGCGCGGCAGATCACCGACTGGCTCTGCTTCGGCATCGCCCCCGAACTTTCCGACCTGCCCTCCCCTGAACCGGACCACTAGCACCAGCGCCAGCCCCCGATCCACCCCGGCCCCGCGCCGGAACCGCACCACCTGAACGATGTCAGTGCCAACGAAGGAATCGACATGACTGAACTAGCCGACCGCACCGCGGACACCACCAGCTCCACCCGCCCCGCCCCCCGGGCCACCGGCCGGCCCGCCACGTCGGGCGCGTCCCGGGACGCGGCCCCCGCCGTCGACGTGGCCGCGCTCGGCGAGCAGCTGCTGGGCAAATGGGCCGACGTCCGCCGTCAGGCCCGCGAACTGGCCGGCCGCGAGGAACTGCACAAGATCGAGGGCCTGACCCACACCGAGCACCGCAAGCGCGTCTTCGGTCAGCTCGGCATCCTGGTGGACAACGGCGCCGTGCACCGGGCCTTCCCCAAGGAACTCGGCGGCGCCGACGAACACGGCGCGAACATCGCCGGCTTCCAGGAACTCGTGGTGGCCGACCCATCGCTGCAGATCAAGGCCGGCGTCCAGTGGGGCCTGTTCGGCTCCGCGGTCAACCACCTCGGCACCGAGGAACACCACAGGAAGTGGCTCCCGGGCATCATGAATTTGGAGATCCCCGGCTGCTTCGCCATGACCGAGACCGGCCACGGCTCCGACGTCGCCAGCATCGCCACCACCGCCACGTATGACCCGGCCACCGAGGAATTCGTCCTCCACACGCCGTTCCGCGCCGCCTGGAAGGACTACATCGGCAACGCCGCCAACGACGGCCTGGCCGCCGTGGTGTTCGCCCAGCTGGTGACCCGGGGCGTCAACCATGGCGTGCACGCCTTCTACGTGGAGCTGCGCGATCCGGACACCAAGGAGTTCCTGCCCGGCATTGGCGGCGAGGACGACGGCGTCAAGGGCGGCCTCAACGGCATCGACAACGGCCGGCTGCACTTCACCCAGGTCCGGGTCCCCCGCACCAACCTGCTCAACCGCTACGGCAACGTCGACGCCGACGGCACCTACACCTCGCCGATCGGCAGCCCGGGCCGGCGCTTCTTCACCATGCTGGGCACCCTGGTGCAGGGCCGTGTGTCCTTGGACGGCGCCGCCGTGACCGCGTCCAAGCTGGCACTCAAGACCGCCATCCAGTACGCCACCGAACGCCGCCAGTTCAACGCTTCCTCGCACACCGACGAGGAGGTGCTGCTGGACTACCAGCGGCACCAGCGCCGCCTGTTCACCCGCCTCGCCACCACCTACGCGGCCGGCTTCGCCAGCGAGCAGCTGCTGGGGAAGTTCGACGACGTTTTCTCCGGCCGCGCCGACACGGACGAGGACCGCCAGGACCTGGAAACCCTGGCCGCGGCCCTGAAGCCGCTGAGCACCTGGCACGCCCTGGACACCATCCAGGAATGCCGCGAGGCCTGCGGCGGCGCCGGCTTCCTGATCGAGAACCGCTTCGCCTCGCTGCACGCGGACCTCGACGTCTACGCCACCTTCGAGGGCGACAACACCGTCCTGCTGCAGCTCGTGGCCAAGCGCCTGCTGGCCGATTACGCCAAGGAGTTCCGCGGCGCCGACTTCGGCGTGCTGGCCCGCTACGTCGTCGGCCAGGCCGGCGGCGCGGCGATCCACCGCACCGGCCTGCGCGGCGTGGCCCAGTTCGTGGCGGATACCGGATCGGTCCAGAAGGCCGCCACCGCCATCAAGGACGAGGCCAACCAGCGGGCGCTGCTCACCGAACGCGTCCAGGCCATGGTGGCAGAGGTCGGCTCCGCGCTGCGCGGGGCAAACAAGCTCCCGCAGGAGAAGGCCGCCGCCCTGTTCAACAGCCACCAGGACGAACTCATCGAGGCGGCCCTGGCGCACGCCGAGCTGCTGCAGTGGGAGGCCTTCACCGAGGCCCTGCACCGGGTCACCGACCCCGGCACCAAGACCGTTCTCACCTGGCTGCGGGACCTGTTCGGTCTCTCCCTGATCGAGAAGCACCTGTCCTGGTACCTGATGAACGGCCGCCTCTCCATGCAGCGTGCCCGCACCGTGGGTGAGTACATCAACCGCCTGCTGGTGAAGATCCGCCCGCACGCCCTGGACCTGGTGGATGCCTTCGGCTTCGGCCCCGAGCACCTCCGGGCCGCGATCGCCACCGGCGCCGAGAAGACCCGGCAGGACGAGGCGCGCGAGTACTTCCGGCAACAGCGCGCCAGCGGCCAGGCCCCGGTGGACGAGAAAACCCTCCTCGCCCGCGAGGCACGGGAGCAGAAAGCGGCCAAGGCGGCGGGTAAGGCCAAGGCCAAGCGCTAAGACCGCACCCCGCGTCTGATAGAACGACGGCGGCGCCGCCCCCAGGGATGGGGACGGCGCCGCCGTCGTCGTTAATCTGCCGTGCAGACCTGGCAGACTCCTGCCGGAGGGCTACTGGGGCAGGACCGAGCGGTAGACCTCGAGGGTGGTCTCCGTGATCGACTCCCAGGAGAAGTGCTCCTCGGCCCGGCGCCGACCGGCCTGGCCCATGGCGCGGGCACGCTCCGGATCGGACACGACCTCGGTGAGGGCGGCGGCGAATTCGCGCACGAACTTCTCCGGATCCAGCGGGGTGCCGGTGCCGTCGGTGACCTGTTCGAGCTCCACGAGCAGCCCGGTCTCGCCGTGCTGCACCACCTCGGGGATGCCGCCGGTGGCACTTGCCACCACGGCGGCGCCGCAGGCCATGGCCTCAAGGTTGACGATGCCGAGCGGCTCGTAGATCGAGGGGCAGGCGAACGCGGTGGCGTGGCTGAGGACCTGGATGAGCTCGTGCCGCGGCAGCATCCTTTCGATCAGGACCACGCCGCTGCGCCGGGCCTGCAGGTCCTCGATCAGGCGCGCGGTTTCGGCGGCCAGTTCCGGGGTGTCCGCGGCGCCGAGGCAGAGCACCAGCTGCACGTCGGCCGGGAGTTCGGCGGCAGCCCGCAGCAGGTACGGGACGCCCTTCTGCCGGGTGTTGCGGCCGACGAAGACCACGCTGGGCCGGGCCGGGTCGATGCCGAGGGCGCGGACGGCGTCGTCGTTCTCGTCCCGGTTCCACAGGCTGACGTCAATGCCGTTGTGCACCACCCGGACCTTGGCCGGGTCCACCTCCGGGTAGCTGCGCAGGATGTCCTGTCGCATGCCCTCGGACACGGCGATGATCGCGGCGGCGGACTCGTAGGCGGTCTTCTCCACCCAGGAAGACACGGCGTAGCCGCCGCCGAGCTGCTCGGCCTTCCACGGCCGCAGCGGTTCCAGGCTGTGGGCGCTGAGCACGTGCGGGATGCCGTGCAGCAGGGCGGCGATGTGGCCGGCCATGTTCGCGTACCAGGTGTGCGAGTGCACAAGGTCCGCCCCGGCGACATCGGGAACGATCCGGAGGTCGACGCCGAGGGTCTGTACGGCGGCGTTGGCGCCGGCCAGGTCCTCCGGGACGGGATAGGAGGTCACGGTGGCACCGTGGTAGTCGGGGTCGCGGGGGGCGCCGAAGGCCCGCACCTGCAGGTCCACGTGGCTGGCCAGGACGCGGCTCAGTTCGGCCACATGGACGCCGGCGCCTCCGTAGATTTCGGGCGGGAATTCCTTGGTCACTATGTCTATTCGCACATTCACCAAGGTAGTCGTTCGGGCTGATCTGTTCTAGTGTGAAGAGGTCCGGGCACACCGGGCTGTTTTGGGGAGTTACGAAGGCGTTCAGGAGCGATCACCATGCCGCAGCAGAAAAAGTCTTGGCCATTGTCCTTGCAGGTGGCGAGGGGAATCGACTGATGCCGTTGACGGCGGACAGGGCCAAGCCAGCCGTCCCCTTCGCCGGCAGTTACCGGCTCATTGATTTCGCTCTTTCGAACCTCGTGAATTCCCGCTATTTGCAGATTGTGGTGCTCACGCAATATAAATCCCACAGCCTGGACCGTCATATTTCCGAAACCTGGCGGATGTCCACCCAGCTCGGCAATTACATCGCTTCCGTCCCCGCCCAGCAGCGCGTGGGTAAGAGCTGGTTCCTCGGCAGCGCCAACGCCATCTACCAGTCCCTGAACCTGATCCACGACGCCAACCCGGACATCGTCGTCGTGGTCGGCGCCGATCACGTCTACCGCATGGACTTCGCCCAGATGGTGGCCCAGCACGTCGCCAGCGGCGCCAAGGCCACCGTGGCCGCGGTCCGCCAGCCGCTGCACATGGCGGACCAGTTCGGGGTGATCGAGGTGGACCAGAACGACCACCAGAAGATCGCCGCGTTCGTCGAGAAGCCCTCCTCCACCCCGGGCCTCGCAGCCGACCCCAGCCAGTTCCTCGCCTCGATGGGCAACTACGTCTTCGACGCCGATGCCCTCGTGGAGGCCCTGCACGTCGACGCGGAACGGCTGGACACCAAGCACGACATGGGCGGGGACATCATTCCCTACTTCGTGGACAAGGGCGAGGCCGGCGTCTACGACTTCACCACCAACGACATCCCCGGCTCCACCGAACGGGACCGCACCTATTGGCGTGACGTCGGTACCATCGACTCGTTCTATGACGCGCACATGGACCTGATCTCCCCCGTGCCCGTGTTCAACCTCTACAACTCCGAGTGGCCGATCTACACCCGGCAGAGCATCTCCCCGCCGGCGAAGTTCGTCCGCGGCGAGGGCAAGACCGTCGGCACCGCCCTGGATTCCATCGTCGCCAGCGGCGTCGTCATCTCCGGCGGCATCGTGGAGGGCTCCGTACTCTCCAACGACGTCTACGTCAGCACCGCCAGCCGGGTCCTGGACTCGGTCCTGATGGACAAGGTGCAGGTGGGCCCGGGTGCCGTTGTGAAGCGGGCGATCGTGGACAAGAACGTCCGGATCCCCGCCGGCGCGGCGATCGGCCTGGATCCGGAACTGGACCGTGCCCGCGGCTTCAAGGTCACGGACTCCGGCATCACCGTCCTCGCCAAGGGCCAGGAGGTCCCCGAGCCGGGCGAGGCCGAGCGCGCCCTCTCGGCGGCGAACCTCTACCAGGTGCCGGACGCCGTCCGGACGGCCACCGAGAACTGGCCGGCCGGCCGGGAGTCGATGGAGAAGGTGGGCGAGGTGCACGCCGCCGCCGTCGGCGTCGAAACCCCCACCGCCCCGCACACCCAGGCCCCGTAACCAACGGGGCGTCGGGAGGAGCCCTGCGCTGCCGGTAAAATTGGCACAATGAGCTCCCCCGACCTGCCCTCCGAACCGGCCAGCGACACCCCCGCGGAGGCCGTGCCGGTGGCCGACCTCAGCCCCGAAGAGATCGCCGCCTGCCTCAAGGTGCTGAACACCATTCACGCCTACGACGACGAGCACCCGGACTACGTCGCCGTCCGCCGCGCCACCGGCAAGATGTTCAAGGCGGTCAAACGGCACCGGCGGACCACCAAACGGGACCTGATCGCCGAGGCGGACCGGGCAGTGATCGCCCAGACCGCCACCGCCGCCCCGGACCGGATCGACGACGAGACCCGCGGCAACAAACTGGCCACCTCCGCCACCGGAGAGGTTGCCGGCCACCTGATCCGGTCCCGCCCCTGCTACATCTGCAAGCAGCACTACACCCAGGTGGACGCCTTCTACCACCAGCTCTGCCCGGAGTGCGCACTCTTCAGCCACAGCAAACGGGACGCCCGCACCGACCTGACAGGACGCCGAGCCCTGCTGACCGGCGGCCGGGCAAAGATCGGCATGTACATCGCCCTCCGGCTGCTCCGCGACGGCGCCCACACCACCATCACCACCCGGTTCCCCAAGGACGCCGCCCGCCGGTTCGCCGCCATGGAGGACAGCGCCGACTGGCTGCACCGGCTGCGGATCGTGGGCATCGACCTGCGCGACCCCTCCCAGGTGATGGCCCTGACCGACTCCCTGGACGCGGCAGGCCCGCTGGACATCATCATCAACAACGCCGCCCAGACCGTGCGCCGCTCCGGCAACGCCTACAAGCCCCTGGTCGACGCCGAGGATGAGCCGCTGCCGGCCGAGCTGCAGGCCGCGAACGGCGGACCCGAGCTGGTCACCTTCGGCCACGCCCACGACAAGCACCCCTGGCCCTGGCCTCCTCCGTGCTGGACCACCCCGTGCTGGCCGGGGACGCCATCACCTCGCTGGCGCTCTCCACCGGCTCGGCGTCGCTGGAGCGCATCGCCTCGGGCACCGCGATCGACGCCGGTGGCCTGGTGCCGGACCTGGCCACCATCAACAGCTGGACCCAGGTGGTGGATGAGGTGGACCCGCTGGAGATGCTCGAGGTCCAGCTCTGCAACGTCACCGCGCCGTTCCTGCTGGTCAGCCGGCTACGGCCGGCGATGCGTCGCTCGGACGCCCGGCGCAAGTACATCGTGAACGTCAGCGCCATGGAGGGCCAGTTCTCCCGGGCCTACAAAGGTCCCGGCCACCCGCACACCAACATGGCCAAGGCCGCGCTGAACATGATGACGCGCACCAGTGCCAAGGAGATGCTGGAGACCGACGGGATCCTGATGACCGCCGTCGACACCGGCTGGATCACCGACGAACGCCCGCATTACACCAAGGTCCGGCTGATGGAGGAAGGCTTCCACGCCCCGCTGGACCTCGTAGACGGCGCCGCGCGGGTCTACGACCCGATCGTCATGGGCGAGGCGGGCGAGGACCAGTACGGTGTGTTCCTGAAGGACTACAAGCCCAGCCCCTGGTGACGCCACGGGCCTAATGGCCCTAATCCGCGCGGGGGCGTCTCCGTACCGTGGACCTGTGACTACGACGACGCCTCCGCCGGATTTCAACCTGTCCATGGACCAGTGCTGGGCCCTCCTCGACAGCGAGGTGGTGGGCCGGGTCGCGCTGATCGTGGACGGCCATCCGGAGGTCTTCCCGGTGAACTTTGTCCTAAACCGCCGCTCGATAGTTTTCCGCACCGCCGGCGGCACGAAGCTCTGGGGTGCGATCACCGCGAAGCCGGTGGCGTTTGAAATCGACGGGTATGACGCGCACGAGGAAACGGCCTGGAGCGTCATGGCCCGCGGCGAGGCAGAACTGGTCGAGGACCAGGCCGAGAAGGACGCGGTGGATGCCCTGCTGCTGGAACCCTGGCAGCCGGGCGAGAAGAGCTTCTACGTGCGGGTGCCACCCAAGGCGCTGACCGGCCGCCGGTTCAAGGTCACCCAGCCCGACGTCTGGAAGACCCGGCTGGCGGACCCGCGGCGCGCCTCCTTCGAGTAGCGCGTTCCGGCAGCGCCGCCGCGGGTGCCCCATTAGCGCTTCAGCCTAATGCCGCTTCTCCGGCGTATGCACCACGAGGACCGGGCAGTGCGCGTGCGCCACAAGGGCAGAACTGACCGAGCCGAGCAGCAGTCCGCCGAAGCCGCCGTGGCCGCGCCGGCCCAGCACCATCAGGTCCGCGTTGCGGGACTCGTCAATGAGAACCCGCCGCGGGTTGCCCTGCACCAGCCGGGATTCGACGTTCTCCGGGAGCGTGTCACCGAAAGCCGTGGTCAGCGCCTCCTGCAGGATCTCCCCGGCCCGGACGTCGAAGTCGTTGATGCCCATGGCCACATACCCGTCGTAGACCGGCGGGAAGTCCCAGCAGGCCAGGGCGGTGACACGGGCGTCGAAGGGTTTGGCCAGGACCCGCGCCTGCCGGAGGGCCTCCACCGAGGCGTCCGATCCGTCGACGCCCACCAGGATGCTGCGGATGCCCTGTGCCTCGCTCATCTGTGTTCCCTTTCGCTTGCCCGTCTGCGTTGCCTTGTAGCCCGGCCCGAACCCGTCGCACCGGTGGGGCATGGCTTCAAACACTACGTCGACGCCGTTCCCCGGCTAGGGCCAAAGGTCACCTTTGCCCGCTGCCCAGCGCCGGGGGACGAACGGCCCTTTACGCCGGGAACCACCGGGTATGAGAATGGCCGTGGCAGCGGTTTACCGTCGGAGATCCCGTCGGCAGAGCCCGCCCGGGGACACGGTTCCGGGCGCACCGCCGCCGCCGTGGTTTTCGGGGGAGCCACAGATGCACGAAGGTTGGATCGTCAGTCCGCCGCAGTCCGCTGCCGGTTGGACGCGTGAACAGGGCGCCGGCCGGGCGCCGGGGTCCGTCAGGCTCCCGGACGGCTTCGGGCGGCGGCCGGATGGGAAGAACATGATTGCCTGGGCAGATGCCGGTCTCACCGCACCAGAGGGCACAGCGGCGGTGATCCGGGTCTTCATCCTCGACGACCACGAGCTGGTCCGCCGCGGATTGCAGGAACTCCTCGAGGGCGAGGGGTTCCACGTCGTCGGAAGTTCCGGCTCCGCGGTGGAGGCCACCCGACGCATCCCGGCCCTGCACCCGGACGTCTGCGTACTGGACGCCCGGCTGCCGGACGGAACCGGGATCGAGGTCTGCCGCGACGTCCGCTCCGTCGATCCCTCGCTGAACTGCATCATCCTCACGAGCTTCGACGACGACCAGGCACTGCGTGGCGCCGTCCTCGCCGGCGCGTCCGGCTACATCCTCAAGGAGATCGGCGGGACCGACCTGATCGGGGCGCTGCGGCGGGCCGCGGCCGGCGAGTCGCTCTACGGGAAGGGCGTGGCCGAGGGCGTGATGGAGAGCCTGGTGGAGCCCGAGGAAGTCGATCCGCGGACCGCCGCCCTGACACCGCAGGAACGCCGGGTGCTGGAGCTCGTGGGCGAGGGACTCACCAACCGGCAGATAGCCGCCGAGATGTTCCTCGCCGAGAAGACGGTGAAAAACTACGTCTCCTCGCTGCTGGCCAAGCTCGGCTTCGAGCGGCGGACCCAGGCCGCTGTCTTCATCGCCAGCCCGGCCGCGCAGCACGCCAGCGGCGCCTGAGCCGCTCGGGACACGACGCCGGGCACTCAGGCCGGAGCACGACGCCGGGCTGCATCTGGTCCGGTGCCCGGCCTAGAGCGGAACGGACCACTCCACGCTGGTGCCCTCGTCCGGGGCGGAGACGATCACGCACTCGCCGTCGAGCATCCGTGCCCGGTCCTCGAGGTTGGCCAGGCCATTGCGGGCGGCGGCGTTGGTGAATCCGGACCCGTTATCCGTCACCACCACCGTGACCTTTCCCTTCATCACCGCCACCGAGACGGAGATCGCGTCCGCACCCGAGTGCCGGATCGCGTTGCTCAGCCCCTCGGACACCACGGCCACCACATTGTCGGCCTTCTCCGCCGGGACCGTGTCGATCGGGCCGGTGAGCGTCAGCCGCGGCGTGAACGGCAGTGACTTCGCCGAGTTCCTGGCCACCCGGCGGATCCGTCCGCTGAGCGGGTCGGAGTCGGACTGGCTGTGCCGGAGCGAGTAGATGGTGTCCCGGAGGCTGCGGATCGCCTCGTCGAGCTCGCCGGTGATATTCCGGATCCGTTCCGTGGCCAGATCATCCTTGGTGAACCTGGCCAGGCTTTGGACGCTGAGGCCGGCGGCGAAGAGCCGTTGGATGACGAGGTCGTGCAGGTCGCGGGCGATCCGGTCGCGGTCGGTGAAGACCAGCAGTTCCTCCCGGAGCCGGTGTACGCGGGCCAGTTCCAGGGCCAGCGCCACGTGCGAGCCGAAGACGGCCCCCATTTCCCGGTCGGTCCGGTCGTACGGGGCGGCATCGGGCTCCCGGGCGAGGAGCAGCACACCGTGATGCGAGCCGCGGGCGCTGAGGCCTACGGCCAGCAGTGGTCCGGTGCTGTGGTCATCGCACAGTTCCAGGACGGTCGAGGCGGACGGAAAGAGGACCGGGTCCCCGCCGGCGAGGACCTCCTGCAGTTCGGGATGGTTGAGCAGCAGCGGGGCGCCGGTGAATTCGCCGGCCTGCTCCCCCGCCGCGCCGACTACAACGTGGCCGGCGGCGGAATCTGTTGCGGCGACGATCAGCGCCAGCCTGGAGCCGGATTCGAGCCGGGCACGCTCGGCGATCGGGTCCAGCCCGGCGTCGAGGTAGTCACGGTCGCCCGCGAGCATGGTCCCAGCGACGTCCATGGAAGCCTCCAGCCAGCGCGCCCTGCGGCGGGCGTCGTCGTAAAGCTTGGCGTTCTCGATCGCGACGGCGGCCGCCGCGGCCAAGGCGACGGCCAGAGCCTCGTCCTCGTCAGTGAAGTCCTCTCCCCCGGTCTTCTCGGTCAGGTAGAGGTTGCCGAAGACCCTGTCCCGGACGCGGATGGGCACACCCAGAAACGTGCCCATGGGCGGGTGGTTCGGCGGGAAGCCCGTTGCCTCCGGATGGCTGCCGAGGTCGTGCAGGCGCAGCGGCTTCGGGTCGCTGACCAGCAGACCCATGACACCGTGGCCCGTGGGTTGCCGGCCGATCCGGGCGGCGGCGGCGGCATCAATGCCGACGGTGACGAAGTGGTTCAACGTGTTGTCCTCGCCCATCACGCCCAGGGCGCCGTAGCGGGCGTGCAGCAGGCTGCAGGCAGACTGCACCAGCCGCTCCAGCACGGCATCGAGGCTGAGGTCTTCCGCCAGTGCCACGACCGCCTCCAGCAGTCCGGCCATCCGCTCCCTTGACTGCATGAGTTCCCCGCCCCGGGTGACGAGATCCCTGAGTACGTCTTCGGCCCTGGCGTTTCCGGACGCTAAAGGGTCCGATCCCTTGTCGAGAGACTGCATTGTGCCCCCAAAACTGTGCCAAAATCTGACAGCCACCATCCGCGCTGATGGTTTGCTGTCAGAATACTCCCACCCTCCGGAGCCTGGGGCCAGAGGCGAAGGGCGATCGTTACTCCGTCGGGACGTTGGTCCCTAGATAACGGCGGGCGTTCTGGCATAAGCTCGCCGCCATGAGCACTGACCCGCAGCAGACAGGGCACACCGTGGACAAAAAGACGCCGCCTCAGGGCCGCACGCCGTCGAGAACCTGGACAACCACGAGTGCTGGCGGCTGCTGCGCAGCGTCAGCGTCGGCCGGATGGCGGTCTGGGTGGATGACCACCCCGACATCTTCCCGATCAACTACAAGGTGGACCACGGCACCCTGGTGTTCCGCACGGCGGACGGCACGAAACTCCAGGCCGCGACGGGCGACACGCCGGTGGCGGTGGAGGCCGACGGCGTCGACGCGGACTCCGGGGTCGCCTGGAGCGTGGTGGTCAAGGGCCAGGCCGCTCCGGTGAAGAACCAGGAGGAAGTGCTGGACACCGTGGGCCTGCTGCTCTTCCCGTGGCAGGCCGGCAAGAAGGAGCACTTCGTCCGGATCACCCCGGATTCGGTGACCGGACGCCGCTTCAAGATCGTGCCGCCGCTGACCTGGTGGACGCCGCTGGACGACGCCACCCGCTCCGGCATGGAGTAGCCGGAATCGGAGGAGAGCAGGGCAGCATCCGGACGCCGGCTCAGGCCAGGCGGGTGATCTCCACCGTCACGGACAGCGCCGAACCGCCGCCGCCGGAGAGGATGCCTTTCAGTGGGGGCACGTCCCGGTAGTCCCGGCCGCGGGCCACGGTGACGTGGAAGTCGCCGGCCGGCTTGTGGTTCGTCGGGTCCCAGCTGCGCCACTCGCCGTCCCACCACTCCAGCCATGCGTGCGACTGTCCGGCGACGGTCTCGCCGATGGCCGCCGTCGAGCGCGGGTGCAGGTAACCCGAGACGTAGCGGGCGGGGATGCCGCAGCTGCGCAACGCGCCGATGGCCAGGTGGGCCAGGTCCTGGCAGACGCCCTGGCGCTGGTTCCAGGCCTGCTCGGCGTTGGTGGTGACGCCGGTGGAGCCCTTCATGTAGGTCATCTCCCCGCGCATCCACTCGAACACGGCCATGGCCGCCTCGTGCGGGTTGCGGCCGGCGACGACGCCGGGGACGATGTCCAGAACCTCGGCGCCGGGACCGGTCAGCTGCGACTGCGGGATCCAGTCGCTGAACTGGTCAAGCGTCTCCGGTGCGGTGATCACGTCCCAGCCCACGATGTCGGCCTCGGAGGGGATCCGCTCCACCCGGTGCACCTCCACGGTGGTGGTGGAGAGGACCTCGAGGTGCTCGTGCGGCATCTGCATGTCGAACGCCGTGACCCGCGTGCCCCAGTAGTCCCGGTAGCTGCTCAGCGCCGCCTGCGAGGGTGAGACCTTCATGGAGGACTCCAGGACCACCTGCTGGGGGTCCGTCAGCGGCGTCATCCGGGCCTCGTTGTAGGAGAGGGTGACGCGCTTGTTGTACTTGTACGCGGTCCGGTGCGTGATGCTCAGCCGGGTCATGAAACTTCTCCCACCCAGGCCAGTTCGTCTGCCTGATTGAAGTACTTACGGGAAATGGCGTCCGAGGCCTGTGAGACGGCCTTCTGCACGCGCTCCATGTGCTCGGGCAGCTCGGACATCAGGTCATCGGTCCGGTGGAACTCCAGGAAGGTGCGGGCCTGGCCCACAATCCGGCGGGCGTCGTTGATGAAGCCCACGCGCTGGGCCGAGGGGTCCAGCTTGGCCAGGCAGTCGTCCGCGTCGCGCAGCGCATACACGATCGAGCGAGGGAACAGCCGGTCCAGCAGCAGGAACTCGGCCGCGTGCTGGTCGCCGAAAGCGGCGCGACGGGTCCGGAGGAACGATTCGTAGGCGCCGGCGCAGCGGAGCATGTTCACCCAGGACATCCCGGCGGAGAGCACGTCGCGGGTGGAGAGCATGCGCGCGGTCATGTCGGCGCGTTCCAGCGAGCGGCCAAGGACCAGGAAGAGCCAGCTCTCGTCGTGGCTGACGGTGGTGTCGGCGAGGCCGCTGACCATGGCGGTGCGCTCGAGCACCCAGTTGCAGAACCGGTAGGTGCCCACCACGTCCTTACGGTGCTGGTTCAGCCCGTAGTAAGTGGTGTTCAGGCTCTCCCAGAGGCCGGAGGAGACGGTTTCCCGCGCGCGGCGGGCGTTCTCCCGGGCGGCACCGAGGGATCCGGCGATGGAGGTGGCGCTGTGCTTGTCGTAGGCGAGGTCGTGCAGCAGCTCGTCCAGGCCGAAGTCCTCGGACTGGGGACGGGCACCCATGACGGCCAGCAGTTCCCGGGCGACGCTGCGCTGTTCCTCCATCGGCAGGTGGTTCAGGCGCTCTAGGTGGACGTCCAGAATGCGCGCGGTGCCGTCGGCCCGCTCCACATAGCGGCCGATCCAGAACAATGATTCCGCGATCCGGCTAAGCATGCTCGGGTACCTCCTGGGCTTCGGCCATCTGCTGCTGTTGCTGTTCCTTCTGGCTGTCGCGCCAGTTGCTTTCCACCGGCCAGACCGAGACCCGCTCGCGGATGGCGATGGCCGGCTTCGGGATGACTTCCACGGGAACCTGCGCCGAATCGGCCAGCACCCAGGTGTCCTTCGAGCCGCCGCCCTGGCTGGAGTTCACGATCAGTGAGCCCTCCTTCAGCGCCACCCGGGTGAGGCCGCCGGGAAGCACCCAGACGTCGTCGCCGTCGTTGACCGCGAAGGGGCGCAGGTCCACGTGCCGGGGACCAAACTTGTCGCCGCTGAGGGTGGGGACGGTGGAGAGCTGCAGCACCGGCTGCGCGATCCAGCCGCGCGGGTCGCTGATGATCCGCTTGCGCAGGGCGTCCAGCTCCTCGCGGGAGGCGTCGGGCCCGATCACCAGGCCCTTGCCGCCTGAGCCGTCCACGGGCTTGACCACCAGCTCATCCAGCCGGTCGAGGACGTGTTCGCGGGCTTCCTTCTCCTCCAGCCGGAAGGTGTCCACATTCGCGATCACCGGTTCCTCGTTGAGGTAGTAGCGGATCAGGTCCGGGACGTAGCTGTAGACGAGCTTGTCGTCGGCGACGCCGTTGCCCACGGCGTTGGCGATGGTCACGCCGCCGGCGCGGGCGGCGTTGACCAGGCCGGGGCAGCCGAGCATGGAGTCGGAGCGGAACTGCAGCGGGTCGAGGAACTCGTCGTCGATGCGCTTGTAGATCACGTCCACGCGCTGTTCACCGGCGGTGGTGCGCATGTAGACGCGGTTGCCGCGGCAGATCAGGTCGCGGCCCTCCACCAGTTCGACGCCCATCAGGCCGGCCAGCAGGGTGTGTTCGAAGTAGGCGCTGTTGAAGACGCCCGGGGTCAGGACGACGACGGTGGGGTCGTCGACGCCGGAGGGCGCGGTCTTGCGCAGGGCCGAGAGGAGCCGGCGGGGGTATTCCTCGACCGGGCGAACGCGCTGCTGGCCGAAGGCCTCGGGCAGGCCCTTGGCCATGGCGCGACGGTTCTCCAGGACGTAGCTGACGCCGGAGGGGACGCGGACGTTGTCCTCCAGGACGCGGAAGGTTCCGGCCTCGTCACGGATGACGTCGATGCCGGAGATGTGGACGCGGACGCCCCCGGCGGGTTCGAAGCCGTGGACCTGGCGGTGGAAGTGCGCGCTGGTGGTGACGAGCTGCCGCGGGATGACGCCGTCGGAGACGACGGCCATCTTGTCGTAGACGTCGTTCAGGAACGCTTCGAGCGCCTTGACCCGCTGGGCCACGCCGCGTTCCAGGACGGTCCACTCGTCCGCCGGGATGACGCGCGGCACGATGTCCAGCGGGAAGGGCCGCTCCTCCCCCGCGAAGTCGAAGGTGACGCCGCGGTCCAGGAAGGTGCGGGCCATCGAATCGGCGCGGGCGGTGACGTCGGCGAGGGAGAGTTCGCGGAGCGCCCCGGCCACCTGTCCGTAGGAAGGGCGGGCCTGCTGGCCGGGCGCGAACATCTCGTCATACGCCCCGCTGCGGCCGGCGGCCTCGGAGTAATCCTGAAAAAGGTCAGACATGCCCACTAGCCAACCATTTTTTGGTGCCGATTTCATATCGGCGCACTCCTTTTGGCGTGTTGCAGCCCACTCGGTGCCGTGGTACAGCTCACGCCGGGTCCGGGACGGGTGACGGCGGCCGATCGGGCGGCATGGCAGGCAGGGTTTTTCCGCCGAAATGGGGATTCCGGGCCGGATACGGCACAGTGGACCCGTGCCCCGAGACCTTCACCCCCTCACCGCTTCCCTGCGCGGCCTGCCGCCGCTGCTTCCCGGGCTGCTGGCCTGCGCCGCCGCCGTCGCGGCCGCCCTGGCCGTCCACGCGCTGGTGCCCGCGCTGCCCGCTATGACGGTCGCCGTTGTGCTCGGCCTGCTCGCCGCGAACCTCCCGGGCATTTCCGCCTGGACGTCAGGCCCGGGCCGGGCGGGTCTGGGGTTCGCCGGGAAGCACCTGATGCGCAGCGGCATCGTGGTCCTGGGCCTCAAGGTCAGCGTGGTGGACGTCCTCGGCCTCGGCTGGCCCGCGCTGCTGCTGATTACCGGCGTCGTCCTGGTCTCCTTCGCAGGCACCTACGGCATCGGCCGGCTCTTCCGGCTGCCCCCGACCGTGTCGCTGCTGATCGCCACCGGCTTCGCGATCTGCGGCGCCTCCGCGATCGGGGCCATGGCCGCGGTGCGCCGCATCCGGCAGCAGGACACGGTGTTGCCGGTGGCCCTGGTGACGCTCTGCGGCACCCTCGCGATCGGCGTCCTGCCGTTGCTCACCGGCCCGCTGGGGCTGGGCCCGCAGCTCTTCGGTGCCTGGGTCGGGGCATCGGTGCACGACGTGGGCCAGGTGGTGGCCACCGCGCAGACTGCCGGCGCCGCGGCCCTGGCGGTGGCGGTGATCGTGAAGCTGACCCGGGTGCTTCTGCTGGCCCCGATGGTGGCCGTCGCCGGGCTGCACCACCGACTCCGCGACGATTCCGGCGGGACCATGCCTCCGGTGGTGCCCTTGTTCGTGCTTGGGTTCGTCGCGATGGCCGCCATCCGCTCCACCGGGGTGCTGCCCGCGGGCGTGCTGGAGGCGGCCGCCCTGTTGCAGGACATCCTGCTGGGCATGGCTTTGTTCGGGCTGGGCTCCGCCGTCCGGGTCCGCGAACTGCTGCGCACCGGCACCCGGGCTCTGCTGGCGGCCCTCGCGGCGTGGCTGCTGATCGCCGCCCTGGGCCTTGGCGCGGCGGTCCTGATGCTGCCGGGGCACTGAGCTGCGCGGGGCGCCTGCGTGATTAGATAGCAGCGTGTCCAACCAGAATTTGACCCGTGAAGAAGCGGCCGCCCGCTCGGCCCTGATCACCACGCACAGCTACGACGTGTCCCTCGATGTCCGGCAGGCCGCGGACCCCACGGTGGCCGGCTACCCCAGCCGCAGCGTCATCACCTTCGCCGCTGCCGAACCCGGGTCCAGCACCTTCCTGGACTTCATCAGCTCCGAGGTGCACAGCGTGTTCCTCAACGGCAAGGGCCTGCCCGTGGCCGACGTCGTCGACGGGTCCCGGATCCGGCTGGACAACCTGCAGGCCGAGAACCAGGTGACCGTCACCGGCACGGCGCTGTACAGCACCTCCGGGGAAGGCATGCACCGTTTCTTCGACCCCGCCGACGGCCAGTGCTACCTGTACACCCAGTACGAGCCGGCCGACGCCCGCCGGGTCTTCGCCAACTTCGAACAGCCGGACCTCAAGGCCGAGTTCACGTTCCATGTGATGGCGCCGTCGGGCTGGCAGGTCGCCTCCAACGGCGTCGAGGCCGCCCGCACCCAGCTCACCAGCGACCCGGCCACCAGCCGCTGGGACTTCGCCCCCACCAAGCCGGTGTCCACCTACATCACCAGCGTCCTCGCCGGCCCCTACTTCCGCGCGGACAGCAGCTGGCAGGGCACCCTCTCCGACGGGACGGCGCTTCAGGTGCCCCTGGCCCTGTACTGCCGGGCGTCGATGGCCTCCTCCTTCGACACCGACGAGCTGTTCCGGCTCACGGGCAAAGGCCTGGACTTCTTCAACCGCCTCTTCGACTACCCCTACCCATGGGGCAAGTACGACCAGGCGTTCGTCCCCGAATACAACCTCGGTGCGATGGAAAACCCGGGCCTGGTGACCTTTACCGAGAGCTACGTGTTCACCTCCCGGGCCACGGATTCCCAGTACCAGGGCCGCGCCAACACCCTGCTGCACGAGATGGCGCACATGTGGTTCGGCGACCTGGTGACGATGCAGTGGTGGAACGACCTCTGGCTCAAGGAATCATTCGCCGACTTCATGGGGACCCTGGGCGTGGACCGGACCACGGACTGGGACACTGCCTGGGTGAACTTCGCCAACAACCGCAAGGCGTGGGCGTACGTCCAGGACCAGCTGCCCACCACGCACCCGATCGTGGCGGACATTCCCGACCTGGAGGCCGCCAAGCAGAACTTCGACGGCATCACCTACGCCAAGGGCGCCTCGGTCCTCAAGCAGCTGGTGGCCTACGTGGGGTTCGAGGACTTCATCGCCGGGTCACGCCGCTACTTCCGCGACCACGAGTTTGGCAACACTACCCTGGCCGACCTGCTGACCGCTCTCAGCGCCGCCTCCGGCCGGGACCTCGGCCCCTGGGCCCGGCAGTGGCTGCAGACTTCCGGGATCTCCACGCTCACCCCCGAGATCACGGACGAGGACGGGATGCTGACCGCCGTGAGCGTGCGGCAGGATGCCACCGACCCGGTGACCGGCTCCCCCGAACCCCGCCCGCACCGCCTGCGGATCGGCCTCTACAACCGGGATGCCGACGGCGCGCTGGTCCGCACCGACAGCGTGGAGACCGACGTCGACGGCGGGCACACCGCCATCCCGGACCTCACCGGAAAGCACCGGCCGGAGCTGCTGCTGGTCAACGACGAGGACCTCAGCTACGCCAAGGTCCGGCTGGATCCGGTGTCCGAGGCCACGGTCCGGGAATCCCTGGACCGCATCACCGACCCGATGGCCCGCGCGCTCTGCTGGACCGCACTCTGGGACTCGGCCCGGGACGCCGTCACGCCCGCCGCGGACTACGTGTCCGCCGTGCAGCGGTTCGGACCGGCGGAAACCGGCATCGGCGTGCTGCTCGCGATCCTGGGCAATGCCGCCACCGCCGTCGAACGGTACGTCCCCGCCGCGGAGCGGGATGCCGTGCGCCGCACCTTCCTGAACGCCGCCGTCGCCCGGCTCGAGCAGGCCGGCCCCGGCTCGGACCAGCAGCTGGCCTGGGCACGCACCGTGGCCGCGGCCAGCCGCTATGACGACAGTCGGCTGCCCCTGCTGCGGGGCCTGCTGGACGGCAGTACCGTGATCGAGGGGCTGGCGGTCGACGCCGAACTCCGCTGGAACCTCTGGCACGCCCTCGCCGCCAACGGCCAGGCCGACCCGCACGAGCTCGACGCAGAACTTTCCCACGACAACACCGCCTCCGGCCGCTCGGGCCACGCCACGGCCCTGGCCGCACGGCCCGATCCGCAGGTCAAGGCCAAGGCGTGGGAGGCGGCCGTCAACGGCACGGACCTGTCCAACCAGCAGCTCAGCGCTACGATCGCCGGCTTCACCACGGCGCCCGCGGAACTGCTGGCCGGCTTCGTGGAGCCCTACTTTGAGGCGCTGGAGCGCGTCTGGGGTACCCGCAGCATCGAGATCGCCAGCAGGATCGTCCGCGGGCTGTACCCGGCGGGCCAGGACCTCGGCGGCCACGCCCCGGCGGAGCACCCGGTGGTGGTCCGGACGGACCGCTGGCTCACCGATCACGCGGACGCGCCGCGGGCTTTGCGCCGGATCGTCATCGAGCAGCGCAGCCACCTGCTGCGGGCGCTCACCGCGCAAGCAGTCGGCTAGCGCCCCCGCCGGCAAACGCACCCCGGCGAGCAACGGCAGCCTGCCACCTGCAGGCTGTCGACGCTGCGGGTGCGGGCTACGGGACCCGGTGCAGCCACTCCTCGGTGGCGAACTTGGCCTCCACCCGCGCCCGCGCGGCGGCAAGTTCGACGTCGGTGAGCTCGGCCGGCGTCGCGCCGTACCGGTCGGTGAACACCTCGATCATCGCCGCCACGATGTCGGCCCGGCTCAGGCCGGTCTGCCGGCGCAGCGGGTCCACGCGCTTCTTAGCGCTGGTGGTGCCCTTGTCGGAAAGCTTCTCCTTGCCGATCCGGAGCACTTCGACCATCTTGTCGGCGTCGATGTCGTAGCTCATGGTCACGTGGTGCAGCATGCCGCCGTTGGCGAGCCGTTTCTGCGCGGCGCCGCCGATCTTGCCCTGGTCCGTGGCGATGTCGTTGAGCGGGACGTAGAAAGCGTTGATGCCCACCTTCTCCAGGGCGGCGAGGACCCAGGCGTCCAGGAAGCCGTAGGAATCGGCGAAGCTCAGCCCGTCCACCAGGGTCTGCGGGAGGTAGAGCGAGTAGGTGATGCAGTTGCCGGCCTCCATGAACATGGCGCCGCCGCCGCTGATCCGCCGGACCACGCTGATGCCGTGCCGGCTCACGCCCTCGGGCTGGACCTCGTTGCGGACCGACTGGAAGCTGCCAATCACCACGGAGGGCTCCTCCCAGTCCCAGAACCGCAGGGTGGGGTTGCGGCGTCCGGCCCCGACCTCTTCGGTGAGGACCTCGTCCAGGGCGACGTTTACGTGCGTGGGCAGCACCGTGGGGGCGATGACGTTCCAGTGGTGGTCACCCCAGCCGGTGGCCTTGGCCAAGGCCCTGCGCACGGCGATCGCGATGGCCTCGGCGGACAAGCCGAACAGCACGGTGCCCTCGGGCAGTGCCGCGGTGACGGCGGCGGCGAGGTCGGCCGCCGGGCTGTCCGCGGGGAGCCCGGTGAGGGCCCGGTTGATCTCCGGCAGCGCCTCGTCGGGTTCGAGGAAGAAGTCGCCGCTGATGGACACGTGGCTGAGCACGCCGTTGTCCACCTCGAGGTCGGCGACCACCAGCTTGCCGCCGGGGACCTTGTATTCGCCGTGGCGGCGGCCGCCGTCGCCGTTTCCGTCTGCCGTTGCGGGGGTGGAAGAGGAGGAAGTCATAGCCTCAATCCTGCCACGCGCGCGGCGGCGGGGCGGGACGGCGGTGACGCGAAAGGCCCGCACCGTTGCAGGTGCGGGCCTCCCAAGACCTTGGAGCAGAATTACTTCTTGCCGCCGAAGCCCTTGAAGCGAGCGTTGAAGCGCTCGACGCGGCCTGCGGAGTCCATGATGCGCTGCTTGCCCGTGTAGAACGGGTGGGACTCGGAGGAGATTTCGACGTCGATGACCGGGTAGGTGTTGCCGTCTTCCCACTCGATGGTCTTCGAGGAAGACACGGTGGACTTGGTCAGGAACTTGACGCCGGAAGCCAGGTCGTTGAAAACAACAGCTTCGTACTTCGGGTGGATATCTGCCTGCATAATTGGACCTTTGTTCGCGCAACTGGATTTTGCCAGCTGCCAGGTATGAGTTGGATTTGGCGTGCCGATCACACGGCACGGCCAGCTGTCAATGATACCGCAGTCCCGGACCTCCCGCGAACGCGGGACCGCGGGCGCCGACGCCTGATACCTGTGCAGGCCAGGGTGCAGCCTTAGCGGGCGCGGAGTTCCCAGAACGCGACGGCGGAGGCGGCGGCGACGTTGAGCGAATCCACGCCGGGACGCATTGGGATCTTCACCGCGAGGTCGACGGCGGCGAGGGTTTCCGGGCTCATGCCGGCACCCTCGGTGCCGAGGACCAGCGTCAGCTTCTCCGGATTCCGGGCGGCGAGTTCGTCGACGTCGACGGCGTCGTCCGTGAGCTCCATGGCGGCCACGGTGAAGCCGTGATCCCGGAGGACGGCAAGGTCCGCGGGCCAGTTCTCCAGCCGCGCCCAGGGCACCTGGAAGACAGTGCCCATGCTGACCCGGACGCTGCGGCGGTACAGCGGATCCCCGCAGCGCGGCGTCACCAGCACCGCGTCCAGGCCCAGGGCCGCGGCGGAGCGGAAGATGGCCCCGACGTTGGTGTGGTCCACGATGTCTTCGAGCACGGCGACGCGGCGGGCGCCGGCAAGCAGCTCGGGCAACGGCACGGGGGAGGACGGTGCATGGCGGCCATGGCCCCGCGGTGCAGGTGGAAGCCGGTGATCTCCTCCAGCAGGGCGGCCGGACCCACATAGACCGGGACGTCCGGGTACTGCTCGAACACGTCGGCCAGGTCCGCCAGCCACTTTTCCGCGAGGAAGAAGGACCGGGGCCGGTGGCCGGCGGCGAGGGCCCGGCGGAGCACGCGGGAGGACTCGGCGATGTAGAGGCCCTCGGCGGGTTCGCGGATCTTGCGGAGGTGGACGTCGGTCAGTTGGGTGTAGTCGGAGACGCGGGGATCGTCCGCGGACTCGAGGTGGTGCAGGGGCATCTCAGTTCACCAGCTTCGCGATCATGAATCCGAGGGCCACCAGGCCAAGGGTGAAGATGACGCTGCGCAGCACGTTGGGCGGGAGCCGGCGGCCCACCTTGGAGCCGATGAACCCGCCGATCAGGGAACTGACGGCGATCAGTGCCACGGCGGGCCAGCTGATCCGGTCGAACGCGAAGAGCAGGTAGGACGCCGCAGCGACGATGTTCACGCCGAGGACCAGGATGTTCTTCATGGCATTGGCGTTCTGGATGGTTCCGGCCATGAACACGCCGAGGATCCCGACCAGGAGGATGCCCTGCGCGGCCACGAAGTAGCCGCCGTAGACCCCGGCCAGGTAGACCAGCACCACCAGCAGGACGCTGTGCCGCTTGTCCCTGGCTGCGGTTTCGGGGTCCGATTCCCGGCTCTGCACCCAGCGCTGCAGCCGGGGCTGGAAGGCCACCATGAGCAGGGCCAGGACGATCAGCGCCGGGGCGGCGTACTGAAAGACCACCTCGGGAAGGTGCAGCAGCAGGTAGGCGCCGGTGATGCCGCCCAACAGCGAGGCCGGGAGCAGGCGGATGAGCTGGCTGCGGCGGCCGGCGAGTTCCTTGCGGTAACCCCAGGCGCCCGCGGCGTTGCCGGCAACCAGTCCGGTGGCGTTGCTGATCGAGGCCGTGACCGGCGCGAAGCCGAGGGCGATCAGCACCGGGAAGGTCACCAGCGTACCGGAGCCCACCACGGAGTTGATGGTGCCGGCCCAGAGGCCTGCGAAGAAGACAAAGATGCTGCCGAGAAGGTCCACGCGCGTTCAGGGACCCCGCTTAGCGGCGGGCGGTGGCGGTGTAGCGGCCCCCGGTTTCGGTGACATCCAGCTCGACGCCGAAGGTCTCGCCGAGATTCTCCGCGGTGAGCGTCTCGCGCAGCGGGCCGGCCGCGACGATGCCGCCGTCGCGGATCAGCAGGGCGTGCGTGAAGCCCGGCGGCACCTCTTCGAGGTGATGGGTCACCAGGACGATGGCGGGGGCGTCCTCGTCCGCGGCGAGCTCGCTCAGCCGCTGCACCAGGTCCTCGCGGCCGCCGAGGTCCAGGCCGGCGGCCGGTTCGTCGAGGAGCAACAGTTCGGGGTCCGTCATGAGGGCGCGGGCGATCTGGACGCGCTTGCGTTCGCCCTCGGAGAGGGAGGCGAAGGGGCGGTTCAGCAACGGGCCCATCCCCCACTCGTTGAGCAGGGCGAAGGCGCGGCGCTCGTCGTCCTTCTCGTAGCCCTCTCGCCAGCGGCCGGTGACCCCGTACGCGGCCGTCACGACGACGTTGAGGACCTTTTCGTGCTCAGGGATCTGGTTGGCCAGCGCCGCGGACGACAGGCCGATCCGGGGCCGAAGTTCGAAGACGTCGACGGCGCCCATGACCTCGTCGAGGATGCCGGCCTTCCCGGAGGTGGGGTGCAGGCGGGCCGCGGCGACCTGCAGGAGCGTGGTCTTGCCGGCGCCGTTGGGGCCGAGGACCACCCAGCGTTCGCCCTCCTTGACCTGCCAGTCCACCTTGTCCAGGAGCGTCTTCGCCCCGCGGACAACGCTGACGGCGGCCAATTCAAGAACTTCACTCATAGGAGTAGACACTAGGACAAAAAAGCTGACGATTGATAACCGGAGCGGCGCACCTCCCCGGCGCCACCGTCCGTGCCCGGCCCAGTGGCCTGACCAGTGGCCCGGCAGCGCTCCGCCCGGGCCGTGACCGGCGTCACCGCGGCTCCTTCGCGGCGTCATGGATGCGGGCCGGCACCCGCCCGCTCGATAGGATTGGGGCCATGATTTCCCACGTGACCGCGGTCAGTTACGGCCCCGCCCTGTCCGACGACGACCTCCGGCAGGTGCGCGGCGCCCTGGCCGCCGCCGGCCTGGCCATCACCGCCGAGGACACCGCCGGCGACGGCCGCTACACGGTGCACACCGCCGAGTGCATGACCCCAGAACCGCTGACCGACGCCGCACTGGCCGGACTGCGGGAGGCCGTCTCCCCCGCCGTCGGCGCCGGGTTCGGCACCGCCCTGGTGCCGGAGGCGTTGCGGACCGCGCCGCGGAAGCTCCTGCTGATGGACGTCGATTCGACCCTGATCAAGCAGGAAGTGATTGAACTGCTGGCGGCCTACGCGGGCAAGCGCGAGGAGGTCACCGCCGTGACGGAGGCCGCGATGCGCGGCGAGCTTGACTTCGCCCAGAGCCTCCACGCGCGCGTGGCCGTGCTCGCCGGCCTGCCGGCCGCCGTCGTGGACGATGTCCGTGCCGAGGTCAGCCTCAGCGAGGGGGCCGCGGAGCTGGTGGCGGCCTTCAAGGCGGCCGGACATGCCGTGGCGGTGGTGTCCGGCGGATTCAACCAGATCCTCGGCCCGCTGGCGGCCGGCCTGGGGCTGGACCACTGGATCGCCAACGAGCTCGAAATCGTCGACGGCGCGCTCACCGGCCGCGTCCTGGGAGACGTCGTCGACCGGGCGGCGAAGGAAAAGTACCTCCGCGAGTGGGCGGCGGACGAGGGCATCCCGTTGGAGCACACGATCGCCGTCGGCGACGGCGCCAACGACCTGGACATGCTCGGCGCCGCCGGCATCGGAGTGGCGTTCAACGCCAAGCCCGCCGTCCGCGCCGCGGCGGACGCCGCCGTCGACATGCCCTACCTCGACACCGTCCGGCACATCGCGGGGTTTAACCGGGGTCTGGTCCCGAACACACTGCACACGGCAAAGGCCGGGGCGCCTGCCCCGGCCTTTGCCGTGTCCGCGGTAGATTCCGCGCTGGAGAATCGGCTAGTTGCTGCCGCTCTTCTCGAAGTAGTCGGAGCCGCCGACGTACTCGGTGTGGCCGCTCTCGACGTCGGCGGTGGCCATCTTGGCGACCTCGGCGGCGAATTCGTTGACGGAGTACAGCTTGCCGGCCTCGGCGCGGCGGGCCTCGATGGCGCCGGGGTTGGAGCGGTCCAGCAGGGTGGCGGTGACGGTGCCCTCGATCATGTCACCGGAGACGACCACCAGGGAGATGCCCTTGTCGGCCAGGCTCGGGACCAGCTCGCGCAGCGCGTCCTCGCCGGCGCGCTTGCTGCGGGCCACCGGCTCGTACTCGGGCATGGTGGGAACCGTGTCGATGAAGTGGGCCTGGTGGCTGGTGACGAACACGACTCGGGAACCCTCCGGCATCAGCGGCACGGCGGCGTTGAGCATGTTGACCTGGGCGTCGCGGTTGAGCTTGAGCGCGTAGCCCTCCTCCATGCCGCTTTCCATGCCGCCGGAGGCGTTGAGGACCAGCAGGTCCAGGGAGCCGAAGTTCTCCATGGCGGCGCTGGCAAGGGCTTGGACGCCTTCCTGGGTGGTCAGGTCCGCGCCCACCGCGGCGGCCCGGCCGCCGGCGGCCTCGATCTCCGCGACGACCTTGTTGGCCCGCGGTGCCTTTTGGCGGTAGTTCACGATCACGGCGGCACCCTCGGCGGCCAGGAATTTGGCCACATCAGCGCCGATGCCGCGCGACGAACCGGTGACGATCGCGGTCTTGTTCTCCAGCAGTCCCATTCGAGCTCCTTTGTTCCATCCATCCAAATTGCGTGGGGTCTGCTGTCCATCATGCCAGCGACGCCGGGCAAAGCGGTTGTACGGGACCCACAAAGAAGCCGGAGCAGCCTAGTTCGGCCGGTCCGCCCGGCGGCGTTCCCGGGACAAGGCAGCTGCGCCCGGCGGCCCGCCCGGAGAGACGGACCGCCGGTCGGATCACACCGTCGGAAACCTAACCCCGGTCTACCCGGATCTTCTTGCTGGCTTCCGCGGTGGCCGTTGCCGGGGCGGGCGCGCGGACCTCGAGCACCCCGTCCTTGTAGGTGGCCGTAATGTCCTCTTCCTTCGCGCCGGCCGGCAGGGCAACGCTGCGCGAGAACGAGCCGTAGCGGAATTCGGAGCGGTAGCCGTTCTTGCTCTTGTGCTCGGACTTCTCCTCGCGTTCGGCCCGGATGTGCAGCATGCCGTCGCTGACCGAGACGTCCACGTCCTTGTCCGGGTCGATGCCCGGGACCTCCGCGCGGACCACCAGGGTGCTGCCGTCCTGGAACTGCTCGACCTTCATGGACGGCGTCATGGACAGGTCACCGTCGAGGAACCGGCGGACGGGTTCCAGCATGTCCGAGGGAGCCCATTTGCTGAGTTCGGTCACGATCTTTCCTCCTGGGTGCACGCCCCGCCTCGGTGTGGTGGGGGCCGTGCGTCCAGTACATGACGGCGCAGGCGGGGCGGCTAGGGCCAAAGGCCGACGGCGGCGCCGGTCCCCGCAGGGTCCGGCGCCGCCGTCGTCCACTCCCGGACGTGCCCGGGGAAGAAGGCTAGTGGCCCATCCCGAGGCCGCCGTCGACCGGGATCACGGCGCCGGAGATGTAGGCGGCCTCGTCGCTGGCGATCCAGCGGACGACGTTGGCCACCTCGGACGCCTCGGCGAAGCGGCCGGCGGGAACCTTGGTCAGGTAGTCCTTCTGGGTGGCCTCCGGCAGTTCGGCGGTCATGTCCGTGTTGATGAAGCCGGGGGCCACCACGTTGGCGGTGATGCCGCGGCCGCCGAGTTCGCGGGTCAGCGAGCGGGCAATGCCCACGAGGCCGGCCTTGGAGGCGGAGTAGTTGATCTGGCCGGGAGCGCCGTAGAGGCCCGAGACGGAGGAAATCAGCACCACACGGCCCTTGCGCGCCCGGATCATGCCCTTGGACGCGCGCTTGATGACGCGGAAGGCTCCGGTGAGATTGGTGTCGATGACGGAGGTGAAGTCGTCCTCGCTCATCCGCATCAGCAGGGTGTCCTTGGTGATGCCGGCGTTGGCCACCAGCACCTCCACCGGGCCGTGGGCCGCCTCGACCTCGGCGAAGGCGGCGTCGACGGAGGCCTCGTCCGTCACGTCGGCCTTGACGCCCAGGATGCCCTCGGGGAGGGCGGATTCGCTGCGGTAGGTCACGGCAACGTTGTCGCCGTTGGCGAGGAAGGACTCGGCGATGGCCAGTCCGATCCCGCGGTTGCCGCCGGTGATGAGGACGCTGCGTCCCGTGGAGCTTGCTTCGGTCATGGTGGTCTCCGGGATTCTGCGGCTCAGTGGCGCCGCTCGGGGCTGGGTTTCCTGCCTTCGATCTTAGCCAGTGTTCCGGGGCCCGCGCCGTTTGGGCGCTTCCGCCGATGGTGCGAGAATTGACGGTGAGCCTATGGAGCGTGATCTGACAGCTGTGACAAACAAGAACCGGCCCGGCGGCACCACGCCCGGCGAGGACTTCGAGGACACCGAGGTCCACAGCATCACCGACGCCGCCACCGCCCACTCGGAAGAGATGCGTTCGCGGATGGTCAAGTATGCCCTGGCCATGGGCATCCGCATGGTCTGCCTGGTTCTGATCTTCGTGGTGGACGGCTGGTTCAAAATCCTCCCGGTGATCGGGGCGGTGTTCCTGCCCTGGTTCGCGGTGGTGGTCGCCAACGGCAACGACCAGGCGGAGGTGCACAGCGAGTCGCTGATCGACTACGTGCCGCTGGGCCAGCTCGAGGGGCCGCCGCCGGCGGAGTCCTTCGGCGACATGCCCGACGACGACGGGCCGGTCACCCTGCTCCAGGGCGAGATCATCGACGACGACGATGACGACGAAGACCACAGACGGGCCGCTTCATGAACCTCCTCGACCTGGCCGGCGGGACCGCCACGCCGGAGACCGCCATCTGCTCGCGCAAGGCGTGCCGTGCCGGGGCCCAATGGCGGCTGCTCTGGAACAACCCGAAGATCCATACCCCCGACCGGCGCAAGACCTGGCTGGCGTGCGGGGACCACCGCGAGTGGCTGGAGGACTACCTCCGGACCCGCGGCCTCTGGAAGGAAACCCTCCCCCTCGTGACTGACGAGTCCCCCGCGACCCCGGGCGGGGCCGCCTGAATGTACCGCTTTCTCTTTTCCAGCAAGTGGCTGGGGTATTTGCTGCTGGCCGCCATCTTCGCCACGGCCTGCGTGTTCCTGGGCCGCTGGCAGATGGACCGCCGGGCCGAGACGCTGGCCGAGATCAACCGCGTCGTCTCGAACTACTCGGCCACCCCGTTGCCGTTCACCGAGGTACGTAATGAGTTTGTCCGGCTGGATCCGGAGCGCGAATGGACTCAGGTGGAGTTGCACGGCGTCTACGACACCGCCGGCCAGCGGGTGGTGCGCAACCGGCCCTTGAACGGTCAGCCAGGCTACGAGGTGGTGGTCCCGCTGAAGCTCGACAACGGCGACACCGTGGTGATCGACCGCGGCTGGCTGCCGATCGGCAACAAGACCCCCGGCAGCCCGGACTCGGTGCCGGCGCCGCCCGAAGGCAACGTCACGGTCGTCGCCCGGCTCAAGCCTTCGGAGCCGACCCTGCAGCGCGGGGCCCCGGAGGGGCAGCTGGCCTCCATCGACCTGCCCACGTATGCCGGACAGCTGGGCTACCCGGTGCTGACCGGCGCGTACGGACAAGTGGCCAGCGAGAGTCCTGCGGCCGCGACCATGCCGCTGGGCTTCCCGAAGCCGTCCACGGACGAGGGCACCCACCTGTCCTACTCGCTGCAGTGGTTCGCGTTCGGCGTGCTGATGTTCTTCGCCTTCGGTTACGCCGCCCGGCAGCAGGCGCGCAACGCCGCGATCGACGCCGAAGACGCCGAGGAGGCAGAGGCCCGGGGCGAGGCGGCGTACCACTCCGCCGCGAATGCGCCCCGCCGTCGTCCGGCTCCCCGGAAGCGGAAGAACGCCACGGCCGAGGAAGAGGAAGACGCCATCCTCGACGCCCAGGGGTTCTGAGCGAAAGAAACACGGCTTCCGACGCCGTAGCCACGGCGACTGCCACCCGTTTGACGCGAATGGCCGCTACCCCGGACGGGTAGCGGCCATTCGCGTCAGATGGCGAAACCGAAGGAGGCGAAGACCCCCTCCTTCGGATTACGCCAGCGTGATCAGGTCCAGGTAGTCCTCGTTCCAGAGGTCCTCGACGCCGTCGGGCAGCATGACGACCCGCTCCGGGTTCAGCGCCTCGACGGCCCCCTCGTCGTGGCTGACCAGGACGACGGCGCCCGTGTAATTGCGCAGGGCGCCCAGGATTTCGCCGCGGCTCGCGGGGTCCAGGTTGTTGGTGGGCTCGTCGAGGAGGAGCACGTTGGCGCTGGAGGCCACGATGGTGGCCAGCGCCAGTCGGGTCTTCTCACCGCCGGAGAGCACGCCGGCGGGCTTGTCAACATCGTCCCCGGAGAACAGGAACGAGCCCAGGATGCCGCGGACCTCGGAGTCGTTCATGTCCGGCGCCGCGGAGCGCATGTTCTGCAGGACGGTGCGGTCGACGTCCAGGGTCTCGTGTTCCTGGGCGTAGTAGCCCACCTTGAGGCCGTGGCCGGCGACCACCTTGCCGGTGTCCGGCTTGTCCACCCCGGCGAGCATCCGCAGCAGGGTGGTCTTGCCGGCGCCGTTGAGGCCCAGGATGACCACCTTGGAGCCGCGGTCGATCGCGAGGTCGACGTCGGTGAAGATCTCCAGGGAGCCGTAGGACTTGCTGAGCCCGTCGGCGGTGAGCGGGGTCTTGCCGCAGGGCGACGGGTCCGGGAAGCGCAGGGCGGCCACCCGGTCGTTCTCGCGGACCGCCTCGAGGCCGCCGAGGAGGCGCTCGGCGCGCTTGGCCATGTTCTGCGCGGCAACCGCCTTGGTGGCCTTGGCACGCATCTTGTTGGCCTGGTCCATCAGGACCTGGGCCTTCTTTTCGGCGTTGGCGCGTTCGCGCTTGCGGGCCCGCTCGTCGGTCTCGCGCTGGGTCAGGTAGCGCTTCCAGTCCATGTTGTAGATGTCGATCTGCGCGCGGTTGGCGTCGAGCAGGAACACCTTGTTCACCGTGGCCTCGAGCAGCTCGGTGTCGTGGCTGATGACAATCAGGCCGCCCTGGTGGTTCTTGAGGAAGTCCCGGAGCCAGGCGATCGAGTCGGCGTCGAGGTGGTTGGTCGGTTCGTCCAGGAGCATGGTCTCGGCGTCCGAGTACAGGATGCGGGCCAGCTCCACGCGGCGGCGCTGGCCGCCCGAGAGGGTCTTTAGGGGCTGGTTCAGCAGCCGGTCCGGCAGGGCGAGGTTGGAGCAGATCGCGGCGGCCTCGGCCTCGGCGGCGTACCCGCCGGCGGCGAGGAACTCGGACTCCAACCGGTCGTAGCGGTTCATGGCCTTGCGCTGGATGGCAGGGTCCTCGCTGGCCATTTCCTCGTGCGCGGTGCGGAGCTTGCCGACGGCGATGTCCAGGCCGCGGGCGGAGAGGATCCGGTCGCGGGCCAGCTGCTCCATGTCCGGGGTGCGGGGATCCTGCGGCAGGTAGCCGATTTCGCCGCTGCGGGTCACCTTGCCGGCCGCCGGCAGCCCCTCGCCGGCGAGCACACGGGTCAGCGTGGTCTTACCTGCACCGTTTCGGCCTACGAGGCCGATCTTGTCTCCCTTGTCGATCCGGAAGCTCACCTGGTCCATAAGGAGGCGGGCGCCGGCGCGCAGTTCGAGATCCTGGACGGTAATCAATGCAGCTAAGGCCTTTCACAAAGGGAACGCCGCGGCGCGGCGGTCATGCCTGCAAGGCGCCGGGGCGGTGGGGCCGAGAACACGGCCTTTTCCAGTCTACCGGCAGCACCCCCGACGGCCCGCATCGGAGCGGTGGGCAGCCAGGCCGGCCACCTTTGGCGGAGTCCCCCAGCGCCGGGGCCCACCACTAGTGGAGGGGCTACAAAAACGGGTCCCCGCGCAGGACGTACCGTCGGAGTCAGGACCCGAATTCCGTCACGAACAGGACATAGCATGGCCAGCACCGAGAACACCTCCGCCCCGACCGGCACCCCCGCCGCGCCCTCTGCTCACGCGCAGCCATCCACTGACGACGGCGCCCCGGCACCCGCCGCACGCCGCCGCTGGGACGCCACCGACCTGGCCCTGGTGGCCGTCTTTGCCGCCCTGGTGGCGGGATCCGCCCTGGTCGCGGCCATCCCGGTAGGCGGGCTCGGCGTGCCCATCACCCTGCAGACGCTGGCGGTCATCCTCACCGGCCTGGCCCTGGGGCCGGCCCGGGCGTTCGCCGCCGTCGGCCTTTACCTGCTGCTGGGCTTCGCCGGCCTGCCTATCTTCAGCGGCGGCCGCGCCGGCCTGGGCGTGCTGGCCGGGCCCTCCGGCGGCTACATCATCGGCTTCCTGCTGGGCGCCACCGCCGTCGGCGCCCTGACCGCCGTCGTCCTCCGCCGGACCTCCGCGGTAGCGGGTGCGGGCCGACGCGGCACACTGCGCCCGGTGCTGCTGTTCTGCGCCGCCATGGCCGCCAGCATCGTCTTCATCCACGGCCTGGGCATCCTGGGCATGATGGTCAACGCCAAGCTGAGCCTGACGGCTGCGTTCCTGGCAGACCTGCCGTTCTACCCCGGGGACATCATCAAGAACGTCCTCGCCGTGATCATCGCCTTGGCCCTGCACCGGGCGTTTCCGGACCTGCTGCTGCGCCGGGTGCGGCGCGGCGCCGCCCGGCCGTGAGCATCGTCCTGGACCGTCCCGCGGTCCGGATTGACGTCGATGGCCGGGCCGAACCGAAGACCCTGCTGGAGCTGCCCGCGCTGACCCTGGCCGAGCACCGGATCGGGATCATCGGCGCCAACGGGTCGGGGAAGTCGACGCTGCTGCGGCTGCTGAACGGCCTGGTGCTTCCCACCGCGGGCCGGGTCACCGTGGGCGGCCTGGATACGGCCCGGGAGGTGCGGGCGGTGCGCCGCCGGGTGGGATTCGTCTTCACCGACCCGCTCTCCCAGCTGGTGATGCCCACGCCGCGGGAGGACGTGGAGCTCTCGCTGCGCCGCCTGGTGCGCAACGGCGCGGAACGGCATGCCAGGGCCGAAGCTGTGCTGGACCGTTTCGGCCTGCTGGGCCTGGCGGACCAGAGCGTCTACGAACTCTCCGGCGGGGAGCGGCAACTCGCGGCTTTGGCCGCCGTGCTGGCCGTGGAGCCGGAGATCCTGGTGCTGGACGAGCCGTCCACGCTGCTGGATCTGCGGAACCGTGAGCTGCTGCGTACCACCCTGGCCGGACTCGGGCAGCAGGTGGTCCTTTCCACCCACGACCTGGAGATCGCGGCGGACATGGACCGCGTGCTGGTGATCGACGCCGGGACGGTGGTCTTCGACGGTGCGGCGCCGGAGGCGGTGGACCGCTACCGCGCCCTGTGCGGGATGCCGGCGCGGCCGTGAGGGGCCACGGCTTCCTCCTGGCCGGCTACGTTCCCGGCCGCTCGATGGTGCACCGTGCCCCGTTGTGGACGAAGTTCCTGCTGGTGCTGCTCTGCGGCGCGGGGTCCTGGCTGGTCTCCGACTGGGCCGTGTCCGCGGCAGCCCTGGCCCTGCTGTCCGCCGTCTTCCTGGCCAGCGGTGCCGGGGTCCGGCGGCTGGCGACGGCGGTCCGTCCGGTGCTGCCGGTACTGGCGCTGGTGAGCGCGTTCCAGTGGTGGCAGCTGGGCGGCCCCACCGCGGCGCGGATCGTGCTGAATGTGCTGGTCTGCGTGGTGGCGGCCTCGATCGTGACGGCCACGACCCCGGTGCGGGAGCTGCTGGACGGCGCCGCCTCCTCGCCCGGCCGTTGGAACGGTTCGGCGCGGATCCGGAGCGCTTCGCGCTGACGATCGCCATCATGGTGCGCAGCATCCCCTTCATCGCCGGGGCGTTCGCCGACGTCCGGGACTCCGCCCGGGCCCGCGGCCTGGAGCGCAATCCCCGGGCTTTGGTCCTGCCGGTCTTCATCACCACGGTGGCCTTCGCCCGGCAGACCGGTGAGGCGCTGGCCGCCCGCGGCCTGGGCGACGCCGACGCCGGCTAGGCGAGCCTCCGGTAGCGGAACAGTGCCGCCGTGCCCATGCCGCCGGCGATGCTGATCATCGCCAGCGCCAGTTGACCGTCTGTGCCGGCGCGCCGTGCCTGGGCGAGCAGCCGGGTCACGAGCACGGCCCCGGACGCTCCGTAGGCGTGGCCCAGTGCCAGGGCTCCCCCGTCCCGGTTGGCGCGGTTCGCGTCGATGCCCAGCCGGTCCAGGCAGGCCAGGGTCTGGGACGCGAAGGCCTCGTTGAATTCCACCAGGTCCACCGCGTCCGCCACTGTTCCGGTCCGGTCCAGCAGCCGGGCCGCCGCGTCGGCGGCGCCCAGGCCCAGGAGCCGTGGGTCCACCCCCGCTGTGTTCGTGCCGAGCACCAGCAGCCCGTCGTGGGCGCCCAGCTCACGGGCGCGGGCCAGGGAGGTGACCACGACGGCGGACGCGGCGTCCGCGTCGAAGCAGGAGTTCCCGGCCGTGACCGTCCCGCCGAAAACGAACGCGGCCGGGAAACGGGCGAGGACGGCTGGTGTCAGGGAGGCGCGCGGCCCGTCGTCGTCGGTCACCGTGCCGGTCCCGCCGTGCGGCTGCAGGTCCACCGGGACGGTTTCGGCGTCGAAGGCTCCCGCCGCGGCGGCCGCCAGGACCCGGCGGTGGCTGCGGAGCGCGAACTCGTCCTGCCGCTCCCGGCCGACGCCGCAGGCCTCCGCCACGTTCTCGGCGGCGGCGCCCATGTCAGGGTCGCCGAACCGCTCCGGCGCGAACCGGGCGCGGCGGTAAAAGACGGGTTTGCCGTCCGGGCCGCGGCGGGCGCGCAGCGGCGCGGCGCTAATGCTTTCCACGCCGCCGGCCAGGTATAGCTCCGTGCCGTCCCCGGCAGCGACCAGGCGGGAGGCCAGCACGATCGCGTCCAGACCGGAGCCGCACTGGCGGTCGACGGTGAGGCCGGGCACGGTAACGGGAAGGCCAGCCTCGAGGGCGGCGAGCCGCGCGACGTTCCCGCCGCCGCCCACCGCGTTGCCGATCACGACATCGCTGACCTGCGCGGCGGGGACGCCGGCGTCGGCCAGCAGCCGGCCCAGGACGGGGCGAGGAGCCGGTGCGCCTCGAGCCGGCCGAACGCGCCGTGGGCACGGCGTACAGGAGTGCGGAGCGCCCCGATGATCACCGGCTGCCGCTCCGGGGGCAGCGCCGGGCACGGCTCAGCCAAGGCGCCGGGCCCGCGGGTCGCCGTCGGCAATCCAGGACAACAGCAGCGCCCGGCTGGGCTTGCCGCGGTCCGTCAGCGGCAGTTCCGCCAGGAGGTAGTAGTCCAGGGGACGTTTGCTGCGCGGCAGCATTGACTCCAGCCCGGTGCGCAGCTGCGTGGCGGATAGACCGCCGTGGGCCGGAACGACGCCCGCCACCAGCCGCTGCCCGCGGACCTCGTCGGCTTGTCCAGCCGCGACGGCGGACGCGACACCGGGAATGGAGGCGAGGGCCAGCTCCACCTCGTGCGGGTAGACGTTGGTGCCGGCGGTGTTGATCATCTCGGACCGGCGTCCCAGCAGGTGCAGGGCACCGTCCTGGAGGTAGCCCTGGTCGCCGACGGTGTACCAGCCGTTCACGGTCCGGAGGGCCGCGCCGTCGTCGCCCCAGAGGTAGCCGTCGCTGACCATGCCGCTGCGCACGCAGACGTCGCCGGGGGTTCCGTCCGGGACCGGGTTCCCAACCTCGTCCAGGACGCTGAGTTCGACGCCGGGAAACGGCGTGCCGATCAGGGTCCCGGCGGGCGGGGCCGCCGCGGAGCCGCCCGGGCAGAGGCCGCCGCCGGCCACGAAGCTTAGTTCCGCCGCGCCGTAGTACTCGAAGATGGTGGCGTTGGGGGCCCAGCGCCGGGCGGCCTCAAGGGTGCGGGCGTCCAGCTTCGAGCCGGCGCAGATGATGCTGCGCAGCCCGGAAGCATCCACGCCGCCGGCCAGGCCGCGTTCGCTGAGCAGCCGCAGCATGGTGGGGACCAGGACCAGCCGGGTGATCCCGTCGTGGCTGATGGCGGCGTGGGCGTCGCCGACGTCGAAGCCGGTCAGGGTGTGGAACTCGGTGCCGGCGTAGAGGCACTCGGCCAGGGCATAAAGATTCAGGCTGGCGGCCATGGTCCCGGGCGCGAGCGTCCGGTCGCCGGGCCGAAGGCCGAAGAACTCAATCGAGGACTCAAAGGAGACCTGCCAGGACCGGCGGGACCGGGTGAAGGCCTTGGGCAGGGACGTGGTGCCGGAGGTAAGCCCGATCAGGAAGGGGGTGTCGGGCGGCCCATCGACCAGGTCGCCGGCAGGGGCGCCGTCGGCCGCATGGCCGGGCGCGTCGGGCAGGCCGGCGGCGTACTCCCCGATCCGCTCCGTGATGGCGGCGCGCAACGCCGCCGGCCAGGTGGCGTCCAGGACGGCGCAGCGGCGGGACCCCGCGACGGCGGCGGCAAAGGCTGCGACGAATCCGGTGGAGTTGGGTTCGGCCAGCACGGACACCGGCGGTGCCGACGCGACCAGGCCGGCGGCCCGGTCCCGCAGCTGCGCCCAGGTCAGCCGCGCGCCGCCGACGACGACGGCGGTGTCGTCGGGGCGGCGGTCGGCCCAGCGCTGGAGTCGGTCGAGAAAAGGCATCGGGGCAACTTTACCGGGACGGGGCCCCCGCGCGGGCGGGAGCGGCTACTGTGACTTGCATGAGCTTCAATGACAACGTCCAGCTTGACCCGTCCCAGGTGCAGGACCGGCGCGGCGGCGGCTCCGGCCTCAAGATCGGCGGCGGGATCGGCGGCGGCGTCGTCCTGCTGCTGGCCCTCCTGTTCGGTATCCCGAACGTCCTCGGCGGCCTGACCTCCGGCACCCAGGACCAGACGCAGAGCCAGGGCACCGCGCCGGCCTGCACCACCGGCGCGGACGCCAATAGGCGGCTCGACTGCCGGATTAACGGCACCGTCAACAGCCTCAACGCGTTCTGGCCGGATTACCTGGCCCAGTACGGCAAGCAGTACCCCCGGCCCAAGACAGTGATCTTCGAGAACGCGACCAGCACCGGCTGCGGCAACGCCACCTCCGACGTTGGCCCGTTCTACTGCCCGGTGGACCGCACCGCCTACTTCGACCCCGGCTTCTTCCAGGAACTCGTGGACCGGTTCGGGTCCTCCGGCGGACCCCTCGCGCAGGAATACGTGGTCGCGCACGAGTTCGGCCACCACATCCAGAACCTGCTGGGCACCATCGACCGGGCGCAGCAGGACCCGCAGGGCCCGCAGTCCGGCGGCGTCCGCGTTGAGTTGCAGGCCGACTGCTACGCCGGCCTCTGGGTCAAGCACGCCACCACCACCAAGGACCCCGCCTCGGGCCAGCCGTTCCTCGCGGCCGTCACGGACAAGGACCTGCAGGACGCGCTGTCCGCGGCCCTCCGCCGTGGGCGATGACCGGATCCAGAAGGCCGCCACCGGCCGCGTTTCACCGGAGAGCTGGACGCACGGCTCCAGCGCCCAGCGGCAGAAGTGGTTCTACCAGGGCTACACCACCGGAGACATCAACCAGTGCGACACCTTCAAGGTCGCCGCCCCCTGACGGCAGCCTCCCGGCCCATGACGACGGCGGCCGCCCACCTTCGCAGTGAAGGTGGGCGGCCGCCGTCGTCGTTAAGCCGGTGCCCGGAGGCGGTCGGGACCTAGATGTTGAACCCGAGGGCTCGCATCTGGTCGCGGCCGTCTTCGGTGATCCGTTCCGGACCCCACGGCGGCATCCAGACCCAATTCAGCCGCCAGTCGTCGACGATCCCGTCGAGGGCCTGGCCCACCTGCTCCTCGATCACGTCGGTGAGCGGGCACGCCGCCGTCGTCAGCGTCATGTCGATCAGCAGGGCGCCGTCGTCGTCGGAGTACTTCAGTCCGTAGAGCAGGCCAAGGTCCACGATGTTAACCCCGAGTTCGGGGTCGATCACGTCCTTGAGCGCCTCCTCGACGTCCTCTAGGCCCGTGCGGGCCGTATTCGTTTCGGTCATGGCGTAGTCCTTACTAGACCTGTGCTGCCGCGTCGGCAGCGATGGTTGCGGCTCCGGCACCCTGGACGTAGCGGTCGTAGCCTTCTTCTTCGAGGCGGTCGGCCAGCTCGGGGCCGCCCTCCTCGACAACCTTGCCGTCGACGAACACGTGCACGAATTCCGGCTCGATGTAGCGCAGGATCCGGGTGTAGTGCGTGATCAGCAGGGTGCCCATGTTGCCGCCGGACTGGGCGCGGTTAACCCCTCGGAGACGACCTTCAGGGCGTCGACGTCGAGGCCGGAGTCGGTCTCGTCGAGGATGGCGAACTTCGGCTTGAAGAGCTCGAGCTGGAGGATCTCCACCCGCTTCTTCTCACCGCCGGAGAAGCCCTCGTTGACGTTGCGCTGGGTGAAGTCGGCGTCGATGCGCAGCTGCTCCATGGCAGCCTTGACGTCCTTGGTCCAGGTGCGGAGCTTGGGAGCCTCGCCGTCGATGGCGGTCTTGGCGGTGCGCAGGAAGTTGGTCATGCTCACGCCGGGGACCTCCACCGGGTACTGCATGGCCAGGAAGAGGCCTGCGCGGGCGCGCTCGTCGACGCTCATCTTCAGGACGTCTTCGCCGTCGAGGGTGATGGTGCCGCTGGTGACGTTGTAGCGCGGGTGGCCGGCGATGGTGGAGGCCAGGGTGGACTTGCCGGAGCCGTTGGGGCCCATGATGGCGTGGATCTCGCCGGTCCGGATGGTCAGGCTGACGCCCTTAAGGATTTCCTTGGTGCCCTGCTCGGTGTCAATGCTGACGTGCAGGTCCTTGATCTCAAGAGTGGACATGTGTCGTGTTCTCCTCTGTCCGGCTGCCTCTGCGGCCGGATGGTTCTCGTCGAAAAAGTGTGGGTACTGCCTGATGCGGTGGGGTGCGGTGCGGCGGCGGTCAGCCGGCGTTGGGCGCCTCGGCGCCGTTCAGCACGGTGCTGACGTCAACGTAGACGTTGCCGTCGGCGATCGTGACGGCGAAGACGGGCACCGGGTCGTAGGCGGGCAGCTGCAGCGGCTGGCCTGAGCGCAGGTCGAACTGGGAGCCGTGGCCCCAGCACTCGATCGCGCACCCTTCCACCTCGCCCTCCGAGAGGGAGATGTCCGCGTGCGAGCAGGTGTCCCCGACAGCGTGGATCTCCCCCATCGAATCCTTGACCACGGCTACCGGGTAGTCGTCGATCAGGATCCGCAGGGCCTGCTTGACCTGGATTTCGCTGGCAGTGCATACCAGCTCGCCCTTGGCCTGTTCCGTCATGTGTCCGTCCTGTTCCGTGTCCGCCGCTGCCGCGCCCTAGTTGTCCGTCGCGGCGAGCTCGCGCTCGACGGCGGCCGTGAGGCGTTCCTCGATGGCGGGGACCTTGATCTGCTGGATGATCTCGTTCAGGAAGCCGCGGACCACCAGGCGGCGGGCCACCTTCTCCGGGATGCCGCGGGCCATCAGGTAGAACAGGTGCTCGTCGTCAAAACGGCCGGTGGCGCTGGCGTGGCCGGCGCCGGCGATCAGGCCGGTCTCGATTTCCAGGTTCGGCACGGAGTCGGCGCGGGCGCCGTCGGTGAGGACCAGGTTGCGGTTGGCCTCGTACGTGTCGGTGCCTTCGGCTTCCTTGCGGATCAGGACGTCACCCACCCACACGGTGTGCGCGTTCTTGCCCTGCAGCGCGCCCTTGTAGAGCACGTTGGATTTGCAGTTCGCGACGGCGTGGTCGACGAAGAGGCGCTGCTCCAGGTGCTGGCCGGCGTCGGCGAAGTACAGGCCGTACATTTCGGCTTCGGCGCCGGGGGCGGTGAAGCGGGCCGACGGCGTGACGCGGACCAGGTCGCCGCCGAGGCTGACGACGATGTGCTTGAACTTGGCGTCGCGGCCGAGCTTGGCCTGCTGGGAGGAGGCGTGGACGGAGTCGTCCGACCATTCCTGCAGCGAGATCACGGTCAGTTCGGCGCCGTCCTCGACCAGGATTTCGACGTTCTCGGAGACGACGGCGCTGCCCTGGTGGTCCAGGACGACGACGGCCTTGGAGAACTTCTCCGCGGTGATGACGATGTGCTGCGCGGCCGGGGCGTCGCCCTGGCCGGTGAGCACGAGGGTGACCTCACCCTCGGCCTGGACCTCGGCCGGGATGGTGACGGCGGTGGCGCCGGCGAAGTTCTCCCAGGCGTTGGCGGAGACCCGGTCCTCCGGGATCGCTGCGGAGCCGATGCGGGCGTCGCCGCGGTCCAGGGTCTCGACCCGGACGCTGTCCGGTGCGGTGACGGCAACGGCCGGGGCCGCGCCGTTCAGGACCTCGGTGTGCAGGCCGCGGAGCCGCTTGAGCGGGGTGAACCGCCAGTCCTCCTCCATGCCGGTCAGCGGCTTGAAGTCCGCCAGCGTGTAGGAGGTCAGACGGCCGGCGCGCGAGCTGTCCGGGACGCCGACGCCGCCGCCGTGCGAGTGGGCCTTGACGGCGTCCCCGCCCAGCGGCGCCTTGGAATCGGCGGTGTTCAGCGGGGAGAGGTTTTCGCCCTCCTCGGTGAAGCCGTCGATCAGCGGCTGGGTCGAGGGCGCGCCGATGCGGGCCTTTTCAGTAGTGATGTCAGTCATTAACCGACCGATCCTTCCATCTGCAGTTCAATCAGGCGGTTCAGCTCCAGCGCGTACTCCATGGGAAGCTCACGGGCGATCGGCTCGATGAAGCCGCGCACGATCATGGCCATGGCCTCGTCCTCGCGCATGCCGCGGGACATCAGGTAGAAGAGCTGCTCTTCGCTGACGCGGGAGACGGTCGCCTCGTGCCCCATGACGACGTCGTCCTCGCGGATGTCGATGTAGGGATAGGTGTCCGAGCGGCTGATGGTGTCCACCAGCAGGGCGTCACAGCGCACGGTGTTGGCCGAGTGCTTGGCGCCTTCGCGGACCTGGACCAGGCCGCGGTAGGCGGCGCGGCGCCGCCGCGGGCCACAGACTTGGAGATGATCGAGCTCTTGGTGTTCGGCGCGATGTGGACCATCTTGGAGCCGGTGTCCTGGTGCTGGCCCTCGCCGGCGAACGCGATCGAGAGGGTCTCGCCCTTGGCGCCCTCGCCGACCAGGTAAACGGCCGGGTACTTCATGGTGACCTTGGAGCCGATGTTGCCATCGACCCACTCCATGGTGGCGCCCTCTTCGCAGATGGCGCGCTTGGTGACCAGGTTGTACACGTTGTTGGACCAGTTCTGGATGGTCGTGTAGCGGACGCGGGCGCCCTTCTTGACGACGATCTCGACGACGGCGGAGTGCAACGAGTCCGAGGTGTAGATCGGCGCGGTGCAGCCTTCGATGTAGTGGACGTAGGAGTCCTCGTCGGCGATGATCAGGGTCCGCTCGAACTGGCCCATGTTCTCGGTGTTGATCCGGAAGTAGGCCTGCAGCGGGATGTCCACGTGGACGCCCTTGGGCACGTACACGAAGGAACCGCCGGACCAGACGGCCGTGTTCAGCGAGGCGAACTTGTTGTCGCCCACCGGGATGATGGTGCCGAAGTACTCCTGGAAGATCTCCGGGTGCTCGCGCAGGGCGGTGTCGGTGTCCAGGAAGATGACGCCCTGGGCCTCGAGGTCCTCGCGGATCTGGTGGTAGACAACCTCGGACTCGTACTGGGCGGCGACGCCGGAGACCAGGCGGCTGCGCTCGGCTTCCGGGATGCCCAGCTTCTCGTAGGTGTTCCGGATGTCCTCGGGCAGGTCTTCCCAGCTGGCGGCCTGCTTCTCGGTGGACCGCACGAAGTACTTGATGTTGTCGAAGTCGATGCCGGAGAGGTCCGCACCCCAGGTGGGCATGGGCTTGCGGTCGAAGTACTTCAGGCCCTTGAGGCGAAGGTCGAGCATCCATTCGGGCTCGTTCTTCTTGGCCGAGATATCGCGGACGACCTCCTCATCGATGCCACGGCGGGCGTTGGCGCCGACGTCGTTCTTGTCGGCCCAGCCGTACTCGTAGGTGCCAATTCCGTGCAGCTCGGGGTTCTTTTCCAGAATCTCCGAGATCACAGTGGATTCAGCAACCTTCTTCTCTGATAGTTGGTCCGTCATCACGGCCTTTCTTGCAGATGGTTGGATACTTCGTCCGGGTTGCCCGGAGCGTCGGGACCGGTGGTCCCGACGCTGGCCGGACGGCCCGTAGGTATGTGGGTGGTGCAGACGTGGCCGCCGCGGGCCAGGGTGGAGAGCCGGCGGACGTCGACGCCGACCAGCCGGGAGAACACCTCGGTCTCCACGTCGCAGAACACGGGGAACTGGGCGGCGAGCTGCTGGATCGGGCAGTGGCCCTGGCAGAGCTGCACGCTGGAGAGCGCCGCAGGCAGGGGCGCCTTGGCCTCGATCGTCTGGGCGGAGGCGACGAAGCCGTCCCGGCTAAGGGCGTCGGAGAGTGCCTGGGCGCGGGCGGTGATGTCGCTGCCCGCGGCCTCGATCGCCGGGGCGTAGCGGCGCTCCATTGCCTCGAAGCGTTCGACGGCGAACTCCCGGACGGCGTCGTCCCCGGCGGCCGCGCCGAGGCGGCGCAGGGCGGAGGCGGCGATGTCCAGGTAGTCGTTGCCGAGGCTGGACTGGCCCTGGGAGCTCAGCACGTAGCGGCGGGCGGGACGGCCGGCCCCGGCGCCCGCGCGCGCGACGCGCTTGACCTCGATTACACCGCGGCGGGACAGGTGGTCCAGGTGCCGGCGGACGGCGGCCGGGGTGAAGCCCAGCAGTTCGCCGAGCTCGGCCGCACTGATCGGGCCATGCTCCAGTACCGCGCTCAGCACGCGGTCCCGGGTGCGCTCCTCGGCGTCCGCGGCGGTGACCGGCGGCACTGGAGTCTCCCGCGGCCCGGGGACCGGGCGCGCCTGATCCCCACGCGCGGGAGGCGCGGCGGAAGCAGTCACAGAACTCATGGAATACACAACACAATCATGTCGTAATTTAGTCCGGCGTTCCAGTAAGGCATGGCTTCCCCGGCGGCGGCGAACCTCACGACCCGGTCCCCGGCCCGCTCCCAGCTTCGCGACCTACTACATCCCGTAGAATGTTCCGGTGCGATCTCCCGAATCCCCCGCCCTGACCATTCAGGGTCTCATCAAGGATGTTGGCCCCGTCCCCAGCCTGGACGGCAAGATGCTGCGCGTGGTCAGCGACGTGTCCCTGGTGGCCGAGCGCGGCCAGGTGACGGCCTTGCTGGGCGCCAACGGCGCGGGCAAGACCACCACCATCGAGTGCGCCCAGGGAATGCAGAAGCGCACCGGGGGCACCATCAGCCTGCTGGGACAGGACCCGGACACCGCGGGCGCCGAGCTGCGCTCCCGGGTGGGGGTAATGCTGCAGGACGGCGGCCTCCCGCCGTCGGCCCGTCCCATCCCCCTGCTCCACCACATCGCCGGGATGTACCGCGACCCCTGGCCGGTCGAGGACCTCGTCGCCCGGCTGGGCATCGACAGCTTCAGCCGCACCGGCGTGCGGCGCCTCTCCGGCGGGCAGAAGCAGCGGCTGGCCCTCGCCGCCGCCCTCGCCGGCCGGCCCGAGGTCCTGTTCCTCGACGAGCCCAGCGCGGGCCTGGACCCCCAGTCCCGCCAGCTGGTCTTCGACCTGATCGGCGAGCTCCGCGACGGCGGCATGGCCATCATCCTCACCACCCACCTGATGGATGACGCGCAGCGGCTGGCCGACTACGTCTACATCATCGACAACGGCCGCAACGTCGCCGAGGGCACCGTCGCCCAGCTCCTGCGCCACGAACTGACCCCCGACGCCCCCGGCGGCAACGTCCGCACCCTGCTCTTCGAAGCCGAGCCGGGCCTGGACCTGACCGGCGTGCTGCCCGCCGCCGTCGACGTCCGCGAGACCCGGGCCGGCAGCTACAGCGTCTCCGGCGCCCTGACCCCGGCCGACCTGGCCGCCGTCACCGCCTGGTGGGCAGCCCGCGGCATCATGCCGGCCTCGATGAGCCTGGCCGCCCGCAGCCTGGAGGACGTGTTCCTCGACATCTCCGGAAGGGAGACCCGATGAGCTCCGCCCCCGCCCCGCAGGCCGCCACGGCGCCCGCCCCGCTGGGCAGCGAACCGGCGCCGCTGGTCCGCCGCATCCTGCTGCAGGGCCGCTATGAGACGGTCACCATGCTGCGCAACGGCGAACAGCTGATCCTGGCCGTCATCCTGCCGCTGATGGCCCTGATCGGCCTGGCCGTCACTCCCCTGCTGGACGGCCTCGGCCACAGCCGGGTCAACATAGCCGTGCCCGGCATCCTGGCCCTGTGCGCCATGTCGACGGCGTTCACCGGGCAGGGCATCGCCACCGGCTTCGACCGCCGGTACGGGGTCCTCCGCTTCCTCTCCAGCACGCCCCTGGGACGCACCGGGCTGATCGTCGGCAAGATCCTGGCCGTGCTGGCCGTGCTGGTGGTCCAGGTGCTGGTGGTCACCGCCGTCGCCCTGCCGATGGGCTGGCGTCCCGAAGCCGCCGGGCTGCTGCCCGCCCTGCTGCTGCTGGTCCTGGGTGCTGCCGCCTTCACCTCGCTCGGCCTGCTGGTGGCGGGCACCGTGCGGCCGGAGGCCACGCTGGCCATCACCAACCTGCTCTGGATCCTCCTCGGCGCGCTCGGCGGCATCGTCCTGCCCGCCGAACGGCTCCCCGCCCTGGCCCAGGCGGTGGTGCACTTCCTGCCCTCCGGCGCGCTGGGCCAGGCGCTGCGCGATGCACTCCTGACCGGCACCGTCAATGGTTTTGCCGTCCTTATCCTGCTGCTGTGGACGGCCCTCGCCGGCGCCGCGGCGGCCCGTTGGTTCAAGTGGAATTGAGAATGATGTGAGCACGGTATCCCGCCCCGCCCGGATCCTGTCCCGGATGTCCTCCCGGCTGCCCACCACCGTCAACCCGGCGATCCGCCGGCTGGCGCTGCTGTCGCTAATCGGCCAGACCGTCCTGGTGGTCACCGGCGGCGCCGTCCGCCTCACCGCCTCCGGCCTCGGCTGCCCCACCTGGCCGCGCTGCACCAGCGACTCCCTGGTCAACACCCCGGAGATGGGCATCCACGGCTTCATCGAGTTCGGCAACAGGCTCCTGACCTTCGCCCTCGCCGCAGTGGCCGTCGCCATGCTGGTCTACCTGTGGAACCTCCGCAAGGACCGCCGCGACCTGTTCCTGCTGGCCCTGGGCCTGCTGGCCAGCATCCCCGCGCAGGCCATCATCGGCGGCATCACCGTCCTGACCCGCCTGAACCCCTGGGTGGTGGGCCTGCACTTCCTGGTCTCGATGGCCCTCGTGGTGCTCGCGACCCTGCTCGTCAACCGCGCCTACGGCCGGACCGGCCGGGCCCGCAACCGAACCCTCCCGGCCCTGCCGGGTGCCGCGCGGCCGGTGCTGACCGCCGCCGCCCTGTTCTCCGCCGTCGCCGTCTGCCTCGGCGTCGTGGTGACCGGTGCCGGGCCGCACGCCGGTGACGCCGACGCCCCGCGCAACAACCTCGACTGGGACCTCGTCTCCCACATCCACGCCGTCCCGGCCTACCTGGTCACCGCCGGCGCCCTTTTCGGCGTCTACCTGGTGCTCCGCGGCAGGATCACCGGGCCGTTCCGGACCGCCGCGTTCCTGCTCCTGGGTGTCACGGTCCTGCAGGCGGTCATCGGCTTCACGCAGTACTACAACGGCATCCCCGCGCTCCTGGTGGCCGCGCACATGCTCGGCGCCGCCCTGCTGATGGCGGCCTCCACCAACGCAGCGGACCTGGCTCACAGCAGCCCCCGGGCCTGACCCGGTACCCTGACCCTGTAACCGCCGGAATCACGGCGGAGGAGGGCAGGGAATGTGGGCGCGGTCGTCGAGGGAATCCTGAACATCAGCCCGGCGCTGGCCTTCACCATCGTGGCCTGCCTCGTCTTCGCCGAGGACGCCATCTTCGTGGGCTTCGTGATCCCGGGTGAGACCGCGGCCGTCCTCGGCGGCGTCATCTCCAGCCGCGGCGAGGTCCCGCTCTGGGGCATGGCCGCCGTCGTCGTCGCCGCCGCGATCGCCGGGGACACCGTGGGCTACGAGATCGGCAAGCATGTGGGCCCGCGGCTGTTGGACATACGGATCATGAAGCGGCGCCGCCGCGGCCTGGCCAAGGCCCAGGCGTTCCTGCGCCGGCGCGGCGGCTCGGCGGTTTTCCTGGGCCGGTTCGTGGCGTTCTTCCGCGCCGTGATGCCGGCGCTGGCCGGAGCCTCACGGATGCATTACCCGCGGTTCCTGGCCTTCAACGCCGCCGGCGGCCTGGTCTGGGGCGCGGGATTCGTGCTGCTGGGCTTCTTCGCGGGCAACTCCTACGACGCCGTCGCCAAGGCAGCCGGGCAGGACATCACCGCGGTCATCGTGGCGCTGGGAATCGCCGGCCTCATTATCTGGCACCTGCGGCGCTCCCGCAGGGCCCGGCAGGAACCGGAACCGGCGGCCTCCGAAGAGTCCTAGCCGACGAGCGCGGCCTTGGGTGTCCTGGCAGCGGAGTCCCTACCCGGGAGCCCTAACCGACGAGCGCGGAGCCCACGAACGGGTCCACGGCGAGGGCGATGAAGAGCAGGGTCAGGTAGCTGATGGAGCCGTGGAAGACCTTCATGGCGCCCTTGTTGGACACGTCGCCGCCCTGTGCGCGGGCGTAGAGGGCGTGCGACTCGTAGAGGAACCAGGCGCCCGCGGCGATGGCGGTGATGGTGTAAACCCAGCCAGCGCCGCCCACCGGGATCAGCAGCAGCGAGCAGGCCACCATGGCCCAGGCGTAGAGCACCACCTGGACGGACACCACGCGGGCGCCGGCGATCGCGCCGAGCATGGGGACGTTGGCGTTCCGGTAGTCCTCGCCGTAGCGCATGGACAGCGGCCAGTAGTGCGGCGGGGTCCAGAGGAAGATCACCATGAACAGCACGACGGCGGGCCACTGAACGGTGTTCGTCACCGCGGCCCAGGCGATCAGCACTGGGAAGCAGCCGGCGGCGCCGCCCCAGACGATGTTCTGCGCGGTCCGGCGCTTGAGGATCATGGTGTAAATCACCACGTAGAAGACGATGGCGCCCAGGCCCAGCCAGGCCGAGAGCGGATTCGCGCCGAACCAAAGGATCACGATCGCCGCGGCGCCCAGCAGCCACGAGAAGATTAGCGCCTCGCGGGGGTCACCTCGCCGGTGACCAGCGGGCGGTTTTCGGTCCGGTGCATCAGCTTGTCGATGTCCCGGTCGATATAGCAGTTGAAGGACCCGGCGCTGCCGGCGGCGAAGGCGCCGCCCACCAGGGTGGCCAGGATCAGGCCCAGCGACGGGAAGCCGCGCTCGGCGTAGATCATGGTGGGGAGGGTGCTGACCAGCAGGAGCTCGATGACCCGCGGTTTCGTGAGCGCCAGGTAGGCCTTGGCCTTTCGGCGGAAGCCGATCCGGGCCTGGGGGACGCTCAACGGCGTTTCTGTTGTGCTCACGGTGGCAGTCACTCTGTTCTGTCTGCTGTTCTGTCTGCTGGATCAGTCGGCCAGACCCGGGAGCCGGGACCTAAGGAAGAGCCACGGACCGGACGGCGGCCGACGATGCCCGGGCGCGGCCCGGTTCCCGCCGGGAACCGCGCGGCGCGCAGGCCAAATAGCGCCCCTTCCGGAGCCTTCGACCATCATACCGTGGCGGCGCGCCGGTCCCCGACCCGCCCGCCGCCACCGCCGCCCCGGCCGGGCGGGAAGCAGCTCAAATTCAGCTACGCGGGAAACCCGTCCAAATCCCGACATATACGCCTCAGGGCCGCCCGAATGGGACTAAGCTGGCTGACAGATCGGCTCGCGCGGGCATACCGCCCCGGCGGCGCTCCACGCCCCTGCGCTTGCGACTGAGTGATAGATCAACGTTTCGATGGTGAACGGCTGGTACACCCACGCGGGCACCTCGTGTGCTCCGGCGGACGCCTCTCGAGGCCATGCCCCGTACCTCCGGCCGTCAGCACAGAGAGGGGCCCGGTTTACGTGCCACATTTGGAAGAGCAAGAACTGTCATGGACCAGCCTGGACCAGAAGGCCGTGGACACCATCCGGGTCCTGGCCGCGGACGCGGTGGAGAAGGTCGGCAACGGCCACCCGGGCACGGCCATGAGCCTGGCCCCGGCCGCGTACCTGCTCTTCCAGAAGCTGATGCGGCACGACCCGTCGGATCCGCACTGGCTGGGCCGGGACCGGTTCATCCTCTCCCCCGGGCACACCTCCCTCACGCTGTACATCCAGCTCTTCCTCTCCGGCTACGGCCTGGAGCTGAAGGACCTTGAGGCGCTCCGGACCTGGGGTTCGCTGACCCCGGGCCACCCGGAGTACAGGCACACCAAGGGCGTGGAGATCACCACCGGCCCGCTGGGCCAGGGCCTGGCCTCCGCCGTCGGGTTCGCCTACTCCCAGCGCCGCATGCGCGGCCTGTTCGACGCCGAGGCTCCCGCCGGCGAGAGCCCGTTCGACCACACCGTCTGGGTCATCGCCTCCGACGGCGACCTCCAGGAGGGCGTGACCTCGGAGGCGTCCTCGCTGGCCGGACACCAGGAACTGGGCAACCTCGTGGTGATCTACGACGAGAACCACATCTCCATCGAAGACGACACGGACGTGGCGTTCACCGAGAATGTTCTGGCCCGCTACGAGGCCTACGGCTGGCACACCCAGCGCGTCGACTGGACCCGCACCGGTGAGTACAAGGAGGACGTGGCCGAACTCCACGCCGCCCTCCTCGCTGCAAAGGCCGAGACGAACAAGCCCTCCATCATCTCGCTGCGCACCATCATCGGCTGGCCCGCACCGAAGAAGCAGAACACCGGCAAGATCCACGGCTCCGCCCTCGGCGCCGACGAGGTCGCCGGCCTGAAGCAGGTCCTGGGCTTTGACCCGGAGAAGTCCTTCCAGGTCGACGAGGAGGTCCTGGCCCACACCCGTGCCGTGGCCGACCGCGGCGCCGCGGAGCGTAAGACCTGGCAGGAAGGCTTTGACGCCTGGCAGGCCGCCTACCCGGAGTCCGCCGCCCTGCTGCAGCGGGTCGAGTCCCAATCCCTGCCCGAAGACTTTGACGCCGCACTGCCGGTGTTCGAGGCCGGCAAGGACGTTTCCACCCGTGCCGCGTCCGGCAAGGTGCTCAACGCGATCGGCCCGGTCATGCCCGAACTCTGGGGCGGCTCCGCCGACCTCGCCGAGTCGAACAACACCACCATCGAGGGCTCCCCCTCCTTCATCCCCGCGTCCCGGCAGACCGAGGCGTGGAAGGGCAACCCCTACGGCCGCGTCCTGCACTTCGGCATCCGCGAACACGCCGCCGCGTCGATCGTGAACGGCATCACCCTCGCCGGGCCCACCCGGGCGTTCTCGGGCACGTTCCTGATCTTCTCCGACTACCAGCGCCCCGCGATCCGGCTCGGCGCCCTGATGGGCGTGCCGTCCCTGTACGTCTGGACGCACGACTCGATCGGCCTTGGCGAGGACGGCCCCACCCACCAGCCGGTGGAGCAGCTTGCCTCCCTGCGCGCCATCCCGGGCCTGGACGTCGTCCGCCCCGGCGACGCCAACGAGGTCTCCGCGGCCTGGCAGGCGATGCTGACCAACCACGCCAACCCGGCCGGCATCGTGCTGACCCGTCAGAACATCCCCACCTGGGAGCGTGGCACCGGTGAGGCCGAGGGCGATACCTTCGCCTCCACCGCCGGGGTCGCCAAGGGCGGCTACGTCCTGGCCGAAGCGTCCAAGGACGGCGCCACCGCCGAGGCGCAGGTCATCCTGATCGGCACCGGCTCCGAGGTCCAGCTGGCCGTTGCGGCCCGCGAGGCGCTGCAGGCCGAGGGCATCCCCACCCGTGTGGTCTCCATGCCCTGCGTCGAATGGTTCGAACGCCAGGACGCCGCCTACCGCGAATCCGTGCTGCCCGCCGCGGTCAAGGCCCGCGTCTCCGTCGAGGCCGGCCTGGCCCTGACCTGGCGGAGCTACGTCGGCGACGCCGGCCGGTCCGTCAGCCTGGAGCACTTCGGTGCCTCGGCCGACTACAAGCGCCTCTTCCAGGAGTTCGGGATCACCGCCGAAGCCGTCACCGCCGCCGCCAAGGAATCCCTGGCCGGCCTCACGGCCTAACACTCTTCATCCCCTGGGCCGCCGCCCACCGGCGGCGGCCCCAGATTTTTCAGGAGTAACCCATGAACACCACCCCCACCTCTACCCCCACGCAAATGCTGTCTGACGCCGGCGTCTCCATCTGGCTTGACGACCTCTCCCGCGGCCGCCTCACCACCGGCACCCTGCGCAAGCTCATCGAAGAGAAGAACGTCGTTGGCGTCACCACCAACCCGAGCATCTTCCAGGCCGCCATCACCTCCGGCCACGACTACGACGAGATCATCAAGGAAAAGGCCGCCGCCGGCGCGAACGTCGAGGACACGATCTTCTCGATCACCACCTCCGACGTCGCCGACGCCTGCGATCTCTTCGCCCCCGTCGCCGCGGCCACCCACGGCGTCGACGGCCGCGTCTCGATCGAGGTCGACCCGCGCCTGGCCTGGGACACCCAGGGCACCATCACCGAGGCCAAGGAACTCTACGAGCGGGTCAACAAGGACAACGTCCTGATCAAGATCCCCGCCACGCTTGAGGGCCTCGAGGCCATCACCGCAACGCTCGCCAGCGGCATCAGCGTCAACGTCACGCTGATCTTCTCCCTCGAGCGCTACCGCGCCGTGATCAACGCCTTCCAGAGCGGCCTCGAGCAGGCCAAGGAGAACGGCCACGACCTCTCCACGATCCACTCCGTGGCGTCCTTCTTCGTCTCCCGCGTCGACTCCGAGATCGACAAGCGGCTCGACGCGATGGGCACGGACGAGGCCAAGGCACTCAAGGGCAAGGCCGGCCTGGCCAACGCCCGCCTGGCCTACCAGGTCTACCAGGAACTGTTCTCCACCGAACGCTGGGAACTCCTCGCCGACGCCGGAGCCCGCCCGCAGCGTCCGCTCTGGGCCTCCACCGGCGTGAAGGACCCCGCCTACCCGGACACCCTCTACGTCACCGAGCTCGTCGCCCCCGGCGTCGTGAACACCATGCCGGAGAAAACCCTGGACGCGACCTTCGACCACGCCGCCGTTACCGGCGACACCGTCACCCGCGGCTACGACGACGCCAACGCCACCCTCAACGCCCTCGACGAACTGGGGATCTCCTACAACGAGGTCGTCGCCCAACTCGAGTCCGAGGGCCTGGAGAAGTTTGTGGCAAGCTGGAAGGAACTGCTGGCCGACGTCGAGGGCGCCCTCGCCGCTGCACGGAAGGACGCCTAGTCCCCATGACCACTCTCAGCTACGACGCCGCGGGAGCAGCCCGCTCGGCCCACGAACAGCACCTGCCCGCCCTGCTGGAGGACCGGGTCGCCACCCGGATCTTCGCCAAGGACCCCACGCTCTGGGGCGCCGACGCCGAGTCCGAGGCGTCGGTCCGGCTCGGCTGGGTGGAGGCCGCCACGGTATCCCAGCCGCTGGTCCAGGACATCCTGGCCCTTCGTGACGAGCTCCACGCCGAGGGGGTGACGCGCATCGTCCTCTGCGGCATGGGCGGCTCCTCGCTGGCCCCCGAGGTCATCGCGGGCACCGCAGGCGTCGAGCTGACGGTCCTGGACAGCACCGACCCCGAACAGGTCTCCGCCGCCCTCGCGGACCGCCTGGCCGAGACCGCGATCGTGGTCTCCTCCAAGTCCGGCTCCACGCTGGAGACCGACTCGCAGCGCCGGATCTTCGAGCACGCCTTCACCGAGGCCGGCCTGGACGCCAAGAGCCGCATCATCATCGTCACGGATCCCGGCTCGCCGCTGGACAAGTCAGCCCGCGAGGCCGGCTACCGTGCGGTGTTCAACGCCGACCCCAACGTCGGCGGCCGCTACTCGGCACTGACCGCGTTCGGCCTGGTCCCCTCCGGCCTGGCCGGCGTCGACATCCAGGCGTTCCTGGACGAGGCCGAGGAGACCGCGGAGATCCTCAACGAGGACAGCGAGGACAACATCGGCCTGGCCCTCGGCGCCGCCCTGGGCGGCACCAGCCCGCTGCGGAACAAGATCGTCATCGCCGAGGACGGCTCCGGGATCAAGGGATTCGCCGACTGGGCCGAGCAGCTGATCGCCGAATCCACCGGCAAGCTGGGCACGGGCGTGCTGCCCGTCGTCGCCGGCCCCCACGCCCCGGAGGTCACCTCCGGCGCCGCCGACGTGCTCGTCGTCCGCCTCGTGACGGCCGACGCCGACGTCGAACTCTCCGGCGACCAGGCCGCCATCGCCGGCGGCCTCGCCGCCCAGATGATGACCTGGGAATTCGCCACCGCCGTCGCCGGCCGGCTGCTGGGCATCAACCCGTTCGACCAGCCCGACGTGGAGGCCGCCAAGGTGGCCGCCCGCGGCCTGCTGGACGCCCAGCCCGAACCGACGCCCGCCAACTTCACCGACGGCGCCATCGAGGTCCGCGGCGGGGACTGGCTGGGCGGAGCCGGGACGGCCGCCGAGGCCGTCACCGCGCTGCTCGGCCAGCTCGCCTCCGACGGCTACCTCAGCGTCCAGGCCTACTTCGACCGGCTCAGCTACGCGCCGCTGGAGGGCGTCCGCGACGAGCTCGCCGCGGCCACAGGCCGGCCGGTGACCTTCGGCTGGGGCCCGCGCTTCCTGCACTCCACTGGTCAGTTCCACAAGGGCGGCCCCGCGATCGGCGTGTTCCTGCAGGTCACCGCGGCCTCCGCGACGGACCTGGCCATCCCGGACCGGCCGTTCAGCTTCGGCGAACTCATCTCCGCCCAGGCCGCGGGCGACGCCCAGGTGCTCTCCGAGCACGGCCGTCCCGTCCTGCGGCTGCACCTGACCGACCGGGCCGCCGGCGTCGCCCAGCTCCAGCAGCTGGTCCGCTCGCTGCCCGGCGCCGCAGGCACCGGCCACTCCCCTCGTCCACCGAAAGCTAAGGCACCAGACCAACCATGCCATCCACGCACAACGGCGGTCAGAAGGCCGCGGGCCGGGGGCGCAATCCGCTCCGCGACCCGCGGGACCGCCGACTCAACCGCATCGCCGGCCCCTCATCCCTGGTGCTCTTCGGCGTCACCGGTGACCTGGCCCGCAAGAAACTCATGCCGGCCGTGTACGACCTGGCCAACCGCGGACTGCTTCCGCCCAGCTTCGCCCTGGTGGGCTTCGCCCGGCGGCAGTGGGAGGACGAGGACTTCGCCGCCGAGGTGAAGGAGTCCGTCAAGAGCTACGCCCGCACCCCGTTCGACGAGACCGTCTGGGAGCAACTGTCCGAGGGCATCCGCTTTGTCCAGGGTGAATTCGACGACGACGAGGCGTTCGAACGGCTGAGCGAGACGATCAACGAGCTCGATGAACGGCGCGGCACCCAGGGCAACCACGCCTTCTACCTCTCGATCCCGCCGAAGGCGTTCGAGCTGGTCTGCCGGCAGCTGTCCAAGCACGGCCTGGCCCAGGCCGAGGGCGACAAGTGGCGCCGCGTGGTGATCGAGAAGCCGTTCGGCCACGACCTGGAGTCCGCCCGGCAGCTCAACGACATCGTCGAGTCCGTCTTCCCGCCGGACGCCGTGTTCCGCATCGACCACTACCTCGGCAAGGAAACGGTCCAGAACATCCTGGCGCTGCGCTTTGCCAACCAGCTGTTCGAGCCGCTCTGGAACGCCAACTACGTCGACCACGTGCAGATCACCATGGCCGAGGACATAGGCACCGGCGGCCGCGCGGGCTACTACGACGGCGTGGGCGCGGCCCGCGACGTCATCCAGAACCACCTGCTGCAGCTGCTGGCGCTGACGGCCATGGAGGAACCTATTTCCTTCAACGCCGACGACCTGCGCGCGGAGAAGGAAAAGGTCCTGGCCGCCGTCCGGCTGCCCGAGGACCTGTCCGCCCACTCGGCGCGCGGCCAGTTCGCCGGCGGCTGGCAGGGAGGCGAGGAGGTGCTCGGCTACCTGGAGGAAGAGGGCATACCCAAGGACTCCAACACCGAGACCTTCGCCGCCATCCGGGTGGACATCAACACCCGCCGCTGGTCCGGGGTCCCGTTCTACCTGCGCGCCGGCAAGCGCCTGGGCCGCCGGGTGACCGAAATCGCCGTCGTCTTCAAGCGCGCCCCCAACCTGCTGTTCCGCGACCACGGCGAGGACACCTTCGGGCAGAACGCCGTCGTCATCCGCGTCCAGCCGGACGAGGGTGCGACCATCCGCTTCGGTTCCAAGGTTCCCGGCACGCAGATGGAAGTCCGCGACGTGACCATGGACTTCGGCTACGGACACTCGTTCACCGAGTCCAGCCCGGAGGCCTACGAGCGTCTGATCCTGGACGTGCTCCTGGGTGAGCCGCCGCTCTTCCCGCGGCACCAGGAGGTGGAGCTGTCCTGGAAGATCCTCGACCCGTTCGAGGAACACTGGGCCGCCAAGAAGGAACAACCGGAGCCGTACGCTCCCGGCAGCTGGGGCCCCGCCTCGGCCGATGAACTGCTTGCCCGCGACGGGCGGACCTGGAGAAGGCCATGATCGTCAATCTTCCCGATACCACCACGTCCAAGATCTCCAAGGAGATCATGTCGCTGCGCGAGCGCGGCGGGGTGATCGCCCTGGGCCGTGTGCTGACCCTGGTGGTGGTCACCAAGTCCGGCCTGGAGGAGGAAGCCATCCAGGCGGCCAATGAGGCCAGCCGGGAGCACCCCTGCCGGATCATCGTCCTTGCCGACGCCGGCGCCTCCGCCCCGACCCGGCTGGACGCCCAGATCCGGGTGGGCGGCGACGCCGGTGCCTCCGAGGTGATCGTGCTGCGCGGCTACGGCGAACTGGCCGAGGAGAGCGAGTCCCTGGTGGCCGCGCTCCTGCTGCCGGATGCGCCGATCGTGGCCTGGTGGCCGCACGGTGCCCCACGCAACGCCTGTGAGACCTCCATCGGGCGGATCGCGCACCGCCGCATCACGGACTCGGCCAACGAGCCGGATCCGTACGCGGCGCTGGAAAACATCCGCAGCACCTACAAGGCCGGCGACACGGACCTGGCCTGGACCCGCCTGACCAACTGGCGGATCCAGCTGGCCGCCGTACTGGACCAGGTGGATGCCTCCCCGGTGACCGCTGTGGCCGTCGAGGGCGCCTCCGACTCCCCCAGCACGCTGCTGCTGGCGGCGTGGCTGACGCTGGCCCTTGACGCACCGGTGACGATCGTCGCCGACCCGGCCGGAACCGGTATTCGCCGGGTTCGGCTCTGCCGGACCAGCGGGGACGTGCAGTTGTTCCGGCCCGGCCTGGATGTGGCCGAGCTGAGCCAGCCGGGCCAGCCCGTGCAGCGGATCTCGTTGCCGCGGCGCAGCCTCAAGGACTGCCTGGCCGAGGAGCTTCGGCGCCTGGACCCGGATGAGGTCTTCGGCGAAGTGATTACCATTGGACTGCCGCGTACCAACCTAAGGAGTGTCCGTCCCAGTGAGCGTTGAGCCCAGAGTTAGCATCCACCCCGACTCCAAGGTCCTGATGGCGGCGATCGCCGCCCGGCTGATCACCAAGCTGGTGGACATCCAGGACAAGCACGGCCAGGCCACGGTGGTCCTGACCGGCGGCACCATGGGCATCGGATCGCTCAAGGCCGTGGCCGAATCCCCCGCGGTCCGCGCGGTGGACTGGTCGAAGGTCAACTTCTGGTGGGGCGACGAGCGCTTCGTCGGCCGCGACGACGCCGACCGGAACGCCCGCCAGGCGCAGGACGCCTTGCTCGCGCACATCGACGTGGACCCCGCCCGGGTGCACGTCCCGGGGTCCTCGGACGAATTCGACACCCCGGAGGAGGCGGCCGCGGACTACGCGCGCCGGCTGGCCGACGCCGCCGCCGCGGAACACGCGGCGGACATGTCCGATGATCGTCCCGAAGAGCCGGGCACCCTCCCGCGGCTGGACATCGTTCTTCTCGGCGTCGGCCCGGACGCCCACGTGGCCTCGCTGTTCCCCGAGCAGGCGGGCATCCGGGAGAAGCAGCTGACGGTGGTGGGGGTCCGCAACTCCCCCAAGCCGCCGCCGCTGCGCGTCTCGCTGACGATGCCGACGATCAATACCGCCGATGAGGTGTGGATGGTGGTGGCCGGTGACGACAAGGCGGGAGCCGTGGGCCTGGCCCTGGCCGGCGCCAACCCCGTCCAGGTCCCGGCGGCGGGACCGCGCGGACGGCTGGAGACGCTCTGGCTGATCGACGAGGAGGCGGCCTCACGCGTCCCGGAGCAGCTGGTCCGGAAGAGCGCGTCGGGCGCGTAGTTTTTCCAGCGCTCCGGCCAGGACGTCTTCGGCGTCCTGGCTGGAGCGCCGCTCTTTAACGTATTCGAGGTGGGTCTTGTAGCTGTCCCCCGGCTCGTCCTCGAGGGCAAAGCGCGCCTCGTCCCGCGTGGCCGGGCAGCCGCAGCGGCGGCAGTCCCACACTCCCGGGATCTGGTCCTCGGGGAGCCGGGCGAAGACGACGGATGTCTCGTGGCCCTTTGCGCAGCGGAAGCACACGCTGACCCGGGGCGGGTTGGCGCCGCCGTCGAACGGCTCGTGGCGGGCGGATGCGCCGGCGACCGCGCCGACGCGGATACCCCTGAAACCTGTCGCAGAATGCAGCATCGGGAACTCCTGGCTACTGTCATGGTCCGTTGGCGGTTGCCAGCGACAGTGTAAGCAGGAAGTTCCCGATGCGGTCAGGGCCGGAGGGCCCGTATGAAATTGTCTGCGCGGGCCCCGGTGAGGGGGTCCGCTGGCGGCGCTAGGAGTCGGAGCCGGTGCTGAAGCGCATCAGCAGGCCGAGGGCGATGATGACCACGCCCCAGGTGACGCCGAGGACGATCGTGAACCGGTTCAGGTTCCGCTCCGCCACGCCGGAGGAGCTGAGCCCGGAGCTCATGCCGCCGCCGAACATGTCGGACAGACCGCCGCCGCGACCCTTGTGCAGCAGGATGAGCAGGGTCAGCAGGAGGCTGGTGATACCCAGCAGCACCTGCAGGATGACATGAAGAACGTCCACGACGGCCTTTCGAAAGAGGGGATTGCGGGAACCGGTGCCTGCGGCGGACTACTCCGCCGTGAGGTGGCTCTCGAACCTGACAATATTAGCAAACTCGGCCGCGTCCAGGCTGGCGCCGCCTACCAGCAGCCCGTCCACGTCGCGTTCCTTCAGGATAGCGGCAGCGTTGTTGGCCTTCACGGAACCGCCGTAGAGCAGGCGCGTCTTCGCGGCCACGGAACCGTCGAAGAGCTTTTCGAGCTCGGCGCGGATCGCGGCGCACATTTCCTGCGCGTCCTCCGGTCCGGCGACCTCGCCGGTGCCGATGGCCCAGACGGGCTCGTAGGCCACGACAAGTTCGGCGGCCTGTTCGGCGGTGAGGCCCTCGACGCCGGCGCGGAGCTGGGCGAGGGTGTGCTCGACGTGGGTGCCGGCCTGGCGGATCTCGAGGCCTTCGCCGACGCACAGCACCGGGGTGAGGCCGTGGCTGAAGGCGGCCTTGGTCTTGGCGTTGAGGACCTCGTCGGTCTCCTGGTGGATGGTGCGGCGTTCGCTGTGGCCGACGAGGACGTAGATGCAGCCCAGCTTGGCGAGGAACTGGCCGGAGATGTCACCGGTGTAGGCGCCGGAGTCGAACTGGCTCAGGTCCTGGCCGCCGTAGGCCACCTGCAGGTCGTCGCCCTGGACGAGGGTCTGGACGCCGCGGAGGTCGGTGAACGGCGGGAAAACGGCCACCTCCACGCGGTTGTAGTCGTGCTTGGCGTCCGAGAGCGTCCAGGCGAGCTTCTGCAGCAGGGTGATGCCCTGGACATGGTCCATGTTCATCTTCCAGTTGCCCGCGATGAAGGGCTTCCGGTCGAACTTGCCGTTGGTTGACGTGGTCACGAGGTCTCCAAAAGTCGTTGCGGTGAAAAGGGGCCGGCCGGGCACCCCTGGGGCGCCCGGCCGGCCGGAAGGGTCTAGCGGTCCAGCACGCTCAGGCCGGGGAGGTCCTTGCCTTCGAGGTACTCGAGGCTGGCGCCGCCGCCGGTGGAGATGTGCCCGAACTGGTCGTCGGCGAAGCCGAGGGTCCGGACCGCGGCGGCGGAGTCGCCGCCACCCACCACGGTGAAGGCACCGGTCTTGGTCAGCGCTTCGGCGACGGCACGGGTGCCGCCGGCGAAGGCCGGGAATTCGAAGACGCCCATGGGGCCGTTCCAGAACACGGTCTTCGCCTCGGCGATCTTCGCGGCAAAGGCTGCAGCGGAGTCGGGTCCAATGTCCAGGCCGATGCCGGAGGTGCCGAAGCGGCTCTCCTCGATCGCGTCCGCCTGCACGGTCTCGTGCTCGGCGTCGGCGGCGAACTTGCCGGCCACGACGACGTCGGTGGGGATGACGAAGGTGGTGCCGGCGTCGGCCGCGCGCTTCAGGTAGTCCTGGACGACGGGGATCTGGTCCTCTTCGAGCAGGCTGCCGGCGACCTTGTGGCCCGCGGCCGCGAGGAAGGTGAACAACATGCCGCCGCCCACCAGGATGGTGTCGGCCTTGCCGATGAGGTTCTCGATCACGGCGAGCTTGTCCGAAACCTTGGAACCGCCGAGGACCACCACGTAGGGCCGCTGGGTGTCCGTGGTGAGCTTCCGCAGCACCTCGACCTCGGTCCGGACCAGGTCGCCCTGGTAGGACGGCAGGCGGGTGGCGACGTCGTAGACGCTGGCGTGCTTGCGGTGCACGGCACCGAAGGCGTCGTCCACGAAGGCGCCGTTGCCGCCGGTGAGGGCGACCAGCTCGTCCGCGAAGGCGCCGCGTTCGGCGTCGTCCTTGGAGGTCTCCCGCGCGTCGAAGCGCACGTTCTCGAGCACCAGCGCCGCACCGTCGGACAGCGCGGCGGCAGCCGCCGTGGCGGACTCCCCCACAGTGTCGTCGGCGAGGGTGACCGGGAAGGAGGCGAGCTCGGCCAGGCGCGCGACGGCGGGCTTGAGCGAGTACTTCTCCTCCGGGGCGCCCTTGGGGCGGCCCAGGTGCGCCGTGACCAGCACGCGCGCACCGGCGTCGGTGAGCTTCGTGAGGACCGGGAGGGAGGCCTTGATCCGGCCGTCATCAGTCACTGTAGAGCCGTCGAGCGGCACGTTCAGGTCACTTCGGACCAGAACGTACCGCCCGCGGACACCTTCAGCGATCAGTTCGTCGAGGGTGTGGAATGTCATGGCTCTTACCCTAGCCCAGCTTGGATGCGACGAGCTCCGTGAGGTCGACGAGGCGGTTGGAGTAGCCCCATTCGTTGTCGTACCAGGACACAACCTTGACCTGGTTGCCGATGACCTTGGTCAGGCCGGAGTCGAAGATCGACGAGGCCGGGTCGCCGACAATGTCGGAGGAGACGATCGGCTCGTCGGTGTAGGTCAGCAGGCCCTTGAGTTCCGGCGTCTCGGAGGCGGCCTTGAGGGCGGCGTTGACTTCCTCGACGGTGGTCTCGCGGGAGACGGTGACGGTCAGGTCGGTGGCGGAGCCGGTGGGGACGGGAACGCGGATGGCGTAGCCGTCCAGCTTGCCCTTGAGCTCCGGGAGGACCAGGCCGATGGCCTTGGCGGCACCGGTGGAGGTGGGGACCATGTTGATGGCTGCGGCGCGGGCGCGGCGCAGGTCCTTGTGCGGGCCGTCCTGCAGGTTCTGGTCGGCGGTGTAGGCGTGCACGGTGGTCATCAGGCCACGCTCGATGCCGAAGGCGTCGTTGACGACCTTGGCCAGCGGGCCGAGGCAGTTGGTGGTGCAGGAGGCGTTGGAGATGATGTGGTGCGCATCGTTGTCGTACAGGCCGTCATTGACGCCCATGACGATGGTGATGTCCTCGTCCGAGGCGGGTGCGGAGATCAGGACCTTCTTGGCGCCGGCGTCGATGTGCTTCTTGGCATCGGCGGCCTTGGTGAAGAAACCGGTGGATTCGATCACGATGTCCACGCCGAGCTCGCCCCAGGGCAGGTTAGCGGGATCGCGCTCGGCCAGGACCTTGATGGTCTTGCCGTCGACGACGATGTTGCCGTCCTTGACCTCGATCGACTGGGCCAGGCGGCCGCCGACGGAGTCGTACTTGAAGAGGTGGGCCAGGGCTTCCGGGCTGGTGAGGTCGTTGACGGCAACGATCTCGAGGTCTGCGCCCTGTGCGAGGGCGGCGCGGAAGTAGTTGCGGCCAATGCGGCCGAAGCCGTTGATACCAATACGTGTCGTCACGTTTTCAGTCTCCTTGGTGCTCTCTCAAGCACGATTAGTTGAGTAGGCGTTCAAGCCAACTAACAGATCCCGCACGCCATTGGGCAGAGATGATTACCAGATCGGAGGGCGACCAGCCACGTTGCTGAAGGCTAACCGCCTTCCGTGATCCATCTTACGTTTAAGGTGGCCCGCCCCTGCAACAAAAGGGGCGGGCCGTCCGTGATTCGGCCCTTTGCGCAACAAAATGTGAGGTTTGTTACACGCGGGTTTCCGCCGGTGGTCCGGCTAGAGGGTGATGAGGCCGGTCGCGTTGCTGCGGGCGGCATCGAAACGCTTGGCGACGTCGGCCCAGTTCACGATGTTCCAGAACGCCTTGACGTAGTCGGCCTTGACGTTGACGTAGTCCAGGTAGAAGGCGTGCTCCCACATGTCCAGCATCAGCAGCGGGGTGGTGCCGAGAGCCACGTTGCCCTGCTGATCGTAGAGCTGCTCGATGACCAGGTTGCCGCCGATCGGCTCGTAGGCCAGGAAGCCCCAGCCGGAGCCCTGCAGGCCCAGCGCCGCGGCGCTGAACTGGGCGCGGAAGGCGTCGAAGGAACCGAACGCGTCGTCGATCGCTGCGGCCAGCTCGCCCTCGGGCTTGTCGCCGCCGTCCGGGGAGAGGTTCTTCCAGAACACGGAGTGGTTGATGTGGCCGCCGGTGTGGAACGCGAGGTCCTTGGAGAGGCGGTTGATGTTGGCGAAGTCGCCCTTTTCGCGGGCCTCGGCCAGCTGGGCCAGCGCGTTGTTGGCGCCGGCGACGTAGGTGGCGTGGTGCTTGCTGTGGTGCAGCTCCATGATCTTCGCGGAGATGTGGGGCTCCAGCGCGGCGTAGTCATAGTCGAGCTCTGGCAGTACGTACTCGGTCACAAAATCCTCCAATGTCGTGGACCCGACGGTCCGGTTTTGCTAACTCTCGGATTGTGCCTCCGGATGCTTGGACATCCGGAAGATTGTGGGTGGACCCGTTGGGCATAGCCTCCGCCGGCGGCGAGGTATTCCCGTGCCCTGGATCCGATTCTGTCGCTGATCAGCGGGTGCGGCTACTCGTCCAGCATCTCGGGGGTCACGTTGGCCTCGGTGCCGGGGACGCCGAGGTCCTGGGCCCGTTTGTCCGCCATGGCCAGGAGGCGGCGGATGCGGCCCGCGATCGCGTCCTTGGTCATCACCGGGTCGGCCAGGCGGCCCAGCTCGTCCAGGCTGGCCTGCTTGTGCGCCACGCGGAGTTCGCCGGCGTACTTCAGGTGGTCCGGGACGTCGTCGCCGAGGATTTCCAAGGCGCGGTCCACGCGGGCGCCGGCGGCAACGGCAGCCTGGGCGGAGCGGCGCAGGTTGGCGTCGTCAAAGTTGGCCAGGCGGTTGGCGGTGGCGCGGACTTCCTTGCGCATCCGGCGTTCCTCCCAGACCATGAGCGCGTCGTGCGCGCCCATCCGGGTCAGCAGCGCGGCGATGGTGTCGCCGTCGCGGATCACCACGCGGTCCACTCCCCTGACCTCGCGGGCCTTGGCCTGGATACCGAGCCGGCGGGCGGCGCCGACCAGGGCCAGCGCCGATTCCGGACCGGGGCAGGTGACCTCGAGCGCCGAGGACCGGCCCGGTTCGGTCAGCGAGCCATGGGCCAGGAAGGCACCGCGCCAGACGGCCTCGGCGTCGGCGGCGGAGCCGTTGACGACGACGGAGGGCAGGCCGCGGACGGGACGGCCGCGGGCGTCCAGCAGGCCGGTCTGGCGGGCCAGCGCCTCGCCGTCGCGCACCACGCGGACAACGTAGCGGCTGCCGCGGCGCAGGCCGCCGCCGGAGACGACGATGATCTCGCTCTGGTGGCCGTAGACCTCGGCGATCGCGGCACGGAGCCGGCGGGCGGTGGACGCCAGGTCCACCTCCGCCTCGATCACGATCCGGCCGGAGATGATGTGGAGGCCGCCCGCGAAGCGCAGCATGGCGGAGACCTCAGCCTTGCGGACCGAGGATTTCTTGATGTCCAGCCGGGAAAGTTCTTCCTTGACCGATGCTGTCAGTGCCATGGCACCTTCCTACCTGTTTCCAAAAATGTCGTGGTACGCCGTCGCCAGGCGCAGCGGATCATGCACGGGCCGGCGGCTCGACGCCCTAACCTTACCCAAGACCACCTCGGCCCCGAGCATCGCGGCCGCCCGTTCGAAGTCGGCGACATCCGGCACGGAGGCGGGGTCGGCGAGGACGACGTCGACGGTGAAGTCGGGAGCGTAGTCGCGCAGCACCCGGAGGTGGTCCGCGGCGGACATGCCGGCGGTTTCCTTGGTGTTGGTTGCCAGGTTCATGGTCAGGCAGCGCCGGGCCTCGGTGTTGCAGAGCGCGGTGCGCATCTCCGGCAGCAGCAGGTGCGGCAGCACGGAGGTGTACCAGGACCCGGGGCCCAGGACCACCCAGTCCGCGAGCTCGATCGCGGTGAGCGCCTCGACGCAGGCGGGGGCCGCCTCCGGCAGCAGCCTCACGGACTCGAGGGTGCCGGCGACGGCACAGCGGGCCTGGCCGCGGATGGTTTCCAGGACGGGGGTGCCGTCCGGTCCGGGGACCCGGGCCTGGCCCTCGATGGTCAGCGGGGTGGTGGACATCGGCAGCACCTGGCCGCGGGCGCCGAGCAGGGCGCCGGCCCACTGCAGCCCGGCCACCGTGTCGCCGAGGAGTTCCCAGAGGGTCACGATCAGCAGGTTGCCCATGGCGTGTTCGTCGAGCGAGCCGCCCGTGCCGCGGCCGGGCTTGAAGCGGTGCTGCATGACGTCCCGCCAGGTCCGGCCCCAGTCGGTGTCGTCGCACAGGGCGGAGAGGGCCATCCGGAGGTCCCCGGGGGGCAGCACGCCGTACTCCTCGCGCAGCCGCCCGGAGGAGCCACCGTCGTCCGCGACCGTGACGATCGCGGTGAGTTCGGAGGTCAGCAGGCGCAGCGCGGAGAGCGAGGCGGCGAGCCCGTGGCCGCCGCCGAGCGCGACGACGGAGGGGCCCTTGTCCTGCTGGCCGGCGGAGGCGGCACTGGCGGCCGGGACCAGGGGCAGGGGGCCGGTGAGGAGCGCCATTATTCGCGGCCCAGATCCCGGTGGGTCGTGGTGACCGTGACCCGGGGGTACTGGGCCAGCCGGCGGGAGAGTTCGACGGCAACGGCGACGGAGCGGTGCTTGCCGCCGGTGCAGCCGACGGCGATCGTGGCGTAGTGCTTGTTCTCGCGCCGGTAGCCGTCCAGGACCGGTTCCAGGGCCAGCACGTAGCGTTCCACGAAGTTGCTGACGCCCTCGGCTTCCAGCACGTAGTCGCTGACGTCCTTGTCCAGCCCGGTGTGCGGGCGCAGCTGCGGGACCCAGTGCGGGTTGGGGATGAAGCGGGCGTCGGCGACGAAGTTCGCGTCCACTGGCAGGCCGTACTTGAAGCCGAAGCTCATGACGTTCAGGCGCAGCGCGACGGGACCGGTCTCGCTGAAGAGTTCGGTGATGGCGGTCGCAAGGCCGTGGACGTTCAGCGGGGAGGTGTCCAGGACGATGTCGGAGGACTCGCGCAGTTCGCGGAGGAGTTCCCGTTCGGCGGCGATGCCGTCGAGGATCCGGCCGCCGCCCTGCAGCGGGTGCGGCCTGCGGCCCTGTTCGAAGCGGCGGACCAGGACGTCGTCGCTGGCGTCGAGGAACAGCACCCGGAAGGTCACGCCGCTGGCCTCGAGGTTGCGCAGCGCGGCGCGGATGTCCGCGAACAGGTCCTTGCTGCGGACGTCGACCACGACGGCGAGCTTGGAGATGGAGCCCGGGGCGTGCGAAACCAGCTCCGCGAGGGTGCCGAGCATCTGCGGCGGGAGGTTTTCCACCACATACCAGCCGTGGTCCTCGAGCGCGTCGGAGGCGGTACTGCGCCCGGCGCCGGACATGCCGGTGACCACCAGCAGCTCCCCCTCGACGGGTTTCACCGGGGTCAGGTCGTCCTCTGCTCCGGTTCCCGCAGGTGAATCTGTCATCGGTCGTGCCCCATCTCTGCTGTCTGCTCTGCCGTCGGCACGGCGCGCGGGGCAAGTGCTGCCGGCCGCGCGTCGTGCATCAGCCTCTAACCCTAGCCAAGTTTGCCGGTGCGGGCTAAGTTTCCAGGATTTCGCCGGTCGTCATGTTGATCGCGGGCGCGGCGGGTTCGTCCCCGCCGTCGCCGGCGTCAAAATGCTTCACAATCGCGGCGGCCAGCGCGGGGCCGATGCCCTTGGCCGCGGTGAGCTCCTCGATGCTGGCGGCCTTGATGCTCTTGACCGAGCCGAACTGGTTCAGGAGTGCCTTGCGCTTGGATTCGCCGAGGCCGGGAACGCCGTCGAGCACGGAGACGGTCATCGCCTTTCCGCGCTTTTGCCGGTGGAAGGTGATGGCGAAGCGGTGGGCCTCGTCGCGGATCCGCTGCAGCAGGTAGAGCCCGGCGGAGGCGCGGGGCAGGATGACCGGGAAGTCGCTGTCCGGCAGCCACACCTCCTCGAGCCGCTTGGCCAGGCCGACGACGTAGACGTCCGGGATGCCGAGGTCGGCGAGGGCCTTGGCGGCGGCGTTCACCTGGGGCTTGCCGCCGTCGACGACGACGAGGTTGGGCGGGTAGGCGAACTTCGCCTTGGGCGCCGGCGTCGTGGTGTCGGTGACCGGGCCGGAGCCGGTGGTGGTTGAAGGGGCTCCGGCGGCGGGAGCAACGGCGGCGGCCTGGGCGGCCGCCAGCGGGCCGGCGCCGGGCTCCGGGTCCGAGCCGGCGGTGACGGCCTGCTCCTGCAGGTAGTTGCGGAAGCGGCGGGTCAGTACGTCGTGCATGGCCGCGGTGTCGTCGTTGGCGGCGGGGCCGGTGACGGAGAACTTGCGGTAGTCCGACTTCTTCGGCAGGCCGTCCTCGACCACCACCATGGAACCGACCACGTTGGTGCCCTGGACGTGCGAGATGTCGAAGCATTCGATCCGCAACAGCGCCACCGGCAGGTCCAGCGCCTCCTGGAGTTCGTTCAGCGCCTGGGACCGCATGGTCAGGTCACCGGCGCGGCGGGACTTGTGCAGCTTGAGGGCGTGTTCGGCGTTGTCCCGGACGGTGGAGAGCAGCGTGGCCTTGTCCCCGCGCTGCGGGACCCGGATGTCCACCCGGGCGCCTCGCAGGCCGCTGAGCCACTGGGCGAGTTCCTCGGCGTTGCTGGGCTCGGCGGGGACCAGCACCTCGCGCGGGAGCCTGCCCTGGACCTCGCCCTCCGCGCCGTAGACCTGCTGCAGGAGGTGTTCGACGAGGTCCGGGGTGGTGGAGTCCTCGACCTTTTCCACCACCCAGCCGCGCTGGCCGCGGATCCGGCCGCCGCGGACGTGGAAGACCTGGACCGCCGCTTCCAGCTCGTCCTCGTAGAGGGCGAAGACGTCGGCGTCGGTGTCCTCGGCGAGGACGACGGCGTTACGTTCGAAGACCTTTTTCAGGGCGACGATGTCGTCGCGCACCCGCGCCGCCAGCTCGTAGTCCAGTTCGGCCACCGCGGCGGCCATGTCCTTTTCCAGCCGGGAGACGAAGCGCTTGGCCTCGCCGCCCATGAAGGCGCAGAAGTCCTCGGCCAGGACCCGGTGGTCCTCCGGGGAGATGCGGCCGACGCAGGGGGCGGAGCACTTGTCGATGTACCCGAGCAGGCAGGGCCGGCCGCTGGCTTCGGCGCGTTTGAACACCCCGGGGCTGCAGCTGCGGACCGGGAAGACGCGCAGCAGCGTGTCCATGGTGTCGCGGATGGCGCCGGCCGTGTACGGGCCGAAGTAGCGGGTGCCCTTGCGCCGGTCGCCGCGCATCACCTGCACGCGCGGGTACTTTTCCGACATGGTGACCGCGAGGTAGGGGTAGCTCTTGTCGTCGCGGAACATGACGTTGAACCGCGGCTTGAATTCCTTGATCCAGGTGTATTCGAGCTGCAGGGATTCCAGTTCGCTGCCGACCACGGTCCACTCCACGCTGCTGGCGGTGTGCACCATGGCGTGGGTCTTGGGCAGCAGGCCCGCGGGGTTGGCGAAGTACGAGTTCAGCCGGGAGCGGAGGTTCTTGGCCTTGCCGACGTAGATGACCCGGCCGTGCGGGTCCCGGAAACGGTAGACGCCCGGATTGGTGGGGATTTCCCGGTCTTGGGGCGGTAACTCGCTGGATGTGCCACTAGTTCATTCTACTGAGCGGTACGCCCCGCCCCCGCATCGGGGCCGGCGCACTCCCGTATTGGGGGTTGGTGCTACTCGACGGTTTTGCTCTGGTTGTACGTGGTGGCGCGTTCCTGGCCGCTCAGCTCGGCAATGGCGTCCATGATCTTGTCCGTGACCTGGCGCCGGGCCGGGAGCGAGTGGTCCGGGCCGGTCTTCTCGAAGTAGAGCGGCTCCCCCACCTTCATGGTGAAGTGCTGGGGGCGGACCTTGTTGCTGTCCGCCGGCTGCAGGTTCTCGGTGCCGATCAGGCCCACCGGGATGACCGGGGCCCCGGTGGTCAGGGCGAGCCAGCCGACGCCGGTGCGGCCGCGGTAGAGGATGCCGTCGCGGGAGCGGGTGCCCTCGGGGTAGATGCCGATGCCCTTGCCGGCTTCGAGGATGTCCAGCAGCGTCTTGAGTGCCTGGACGCTGGCGGCCTGCTCGCCGCGCTCCACCGGGATGGAACCGACGGCCTCGAAGAAGCCCTTCATCAGGCGGCCCTTGACGCCGCTGGTCGTGAAGTATTCGGCCTTGGCGAAGAACGCCACCGGCCGCGGCATCAAAGCCTGGACGATCACGCTGTCCAGGAAGGACAGGTGGTTCGGCGCCACGATGAACGGCCCGGTGGTGGGGACGTTCTCGAGTCCGATGACCGTGGGGCGGCAGGTCGAGCTGACCAGCCCCCGCGTGGTCCAGCGGATCGCGTCAAACATTGCCATCGGTGTGCACCTCGTTCAGGGCCTGCAGGGCACCGGTCCGGACGGCGTCCAGCCGGGTAATCGTGTCGGTTAGGTCGGAGGTGCTGTGCACGACCGCCACCGCGCCCGCCCCGGCGAGTTCGCCGTCGAGCGCAAAACCCCACCCTACCCCGATGCACTCCAGACCGTTGGCAGCCGCTCCGGCGACGTCCTGGGCCCGGTCCCCCACCATGACGGCATGCCCGGTGCCGAGGTCGGCGAGGGCGGCGGCGACGATCCCGGCCTTCCCGGCCGGCCCATGCGCGGCGGCGGACTCGTCCGCGGCGGAGCCCCGAATGGTGTGGAACAGATCGGTCAGGCCGTGGTGGTCCAGAACGATCCGGGCCAGGTGCTCGGGTTTTTGGGTGGCGACGGCTGCGGGCCGGCCGTCGGCGGCGAAGGTCTCCAGCAGTTCGCGGATCCCGTCGTAGACCCGGCTGCGGGCGATGCCCTCGGCGAGGTAGTGCGCCCGGTAGAGCCGGATGACGTCGTCGAGCCGCTCGGCGGGGACGCCGGCGATCTCCAGCAGGGAGTGGCTGAGCTTGGGCCCTACCATCGCGTCCAGGTCGGCGGGCGCCGGAACGGGCATTCCGAGTTGCCGCAGCGCGGCGGCGATGCCTCCGGTGATGCCGCCCGCCGGGTCCACCAGGGTGCCGTCCAGGTCGAAGATCACGGGCACGGGGGTAGGCATCACGGGCCTTAGTTTCTCACGAGGGCCGGGAAGGCCGAAATTCGTCCAAACGAACGGGAAACTGATCGCCGGTCGCCGCTCCGATCGCCATGCGACGCGCACATGCCCTGTGGCGCCCGGTATTCCGTGTGCCACAGGGCATGTGCGTATTGCCCGCCGCCAGGGCCCGCCGCTGCTAGCCGAGGATTTCGGCGAGGAACGCGGCGGTGTGGCTGTCCTTGGACTTGGCGACCTGTTCGGGGGTGCCGGAGGCGACGATCCGTCCGCCGCCGGAGCCGCCGTCGGGGCCCAGGTCCACGATCCAGTCCGCGCTCTTGATCACGTCGAGGTTGTGCTCGATGGTGATCACGGTGTTGCCCTTGTCCACGAGGCCCTGCAGCACCATGAGGAGCTTTCGGATGTCCTCGAAGTGCAGGCCGGTGGTCGGCTCGTCCAGGACGTAGACGCTGCGGCCGTTGGAGCGCTTCTGCAGCTCCGCGGCGAGCTTGACGCGCTGCGCCTCGCCGCCGGAGAGGGTGGTGGCGGGCTGGCCCAGCCGCACGTAGCCGAGGCCGACGTCGACGAGGGTGCGCAGGTGCCGGGCGATCGGCGAGAACGCGGCAAAGAACTCCGCGCCTTCCTCGATCGGCATGTTCAGCACGTCCGCGATGGTCTTGCCCTTGTAGTGGACCTCGAGCGTTTCCCGGTTGTAGCGGGCGCCGTGGCAGACCTCGCAGGGGACGTAGACGTCCGGCAGGAAGTTCATCTCGATCTTCAGGGTGCCGTCGCCGGAGCACGCCTCGCAGCGGCCGCCCTTGACGTTGAAGGAGAACCGGCCGGGCAGGTAGCCGCGGACCTTGGCCTCCGTGGTCTCGGCGAAGAGCTTCCGGATGTGGTCGAAGACGCCGGTGTAGGTGGCCGGGTTGGACCGGGGCGTGCGGCCGATGGGGCTCTGGTCGACGTGGACCACCTTGTCCAGGTGCTCGAGGCCCTGGACGCTCTTGTGCCGGCCGGCCACCTGCTTGGCGCCGTTGAGCTTGGTGGCGAGGACCTTGTAGAGGATCTCGTTGACCAGCGTCGACTTGCCGGAGCCGCTCACGCCAGTAACGGCGGTGAAGAGCCCCAGCGGGAAGGACGCGTCCACGTTGAGGAGGTTGTTTTCCTTGGCCCCGACGACTTTCAGCTCGCGCTTCTTGTCGTACTTGCGGCGCTTCTTCGGCACCGCGATGGACTTCCGGCCGGAGAGGTAGTCGCCGGTGAGGGACTCGGTGTTCTTCAGCAGGTCCTGGTAGGAGCCGGAGTGGACCACCTCGCCGCCGTGCTCGCCGGCGCCGGGTCCGATGTCCACCACCCAGTCGGCCTCGTGGATGGTGTCCTCGTCGTGTTCGACCACGATCAGGGTGTTGCCGAGGTCCCGGAGCCGGGTGAGGGTTTCGATGAGGCGGCGGTTGTCGCGCTGGTGCAGGCCGATCGAGGGCTCGTCGAGGACGTAGAGCACGCCCACCAGGCCGGAGCCGATCTGGGTGGCCAGGCGGATGCGCTGGGCCTCGCCGCCGGACAGGGTGCCGGAGGAGCGTTCCAGGTTCAGGTATTCGAGGCCGACGTCGAGCAGGAAGGTCAGGCGGGCCTGGATCTCCTTGAGCACCTGGTTGGCGATCTGGGCCTCGCGGCCGGTGAGCACCAGGGTGTCCAGGAAGTGGGCGCACTCGCGCATCGGCAGGGCGGCAACCTCGGCGATGGACTTGCCGTTGATCAGCACGGACAGCGACGCCGGGTTAAGGCGGGCGCCGTTGCAGGCCGGGCACGGGACCTGCCGCATGTATTCCTCGTAGCGGTCGCGGGCCGAGTCGGAGTCCGTCTCGGTGTGCTTGCGGTGCACGTACTGCACGACGCCCTCGAAGCCGGTGCTGTACTTGCGTTCCCGGCCGAACCGGTTGCGGTACTGCACGACCACCTTGTGGTCCTTGCCGTGCAGCACGGTCTGGCGGGCGTCCTTGGAGAGCTTCTCCCACGGGGTGGTCATCGAGAAGCCGACGTCCTTGGCGAGGCCGCTGAGGAGCCGGACCCAGTACTCGGTGGTGGCGGCGCCCAGCGACCAGGGGGCGATCGCGCCCTCGGCCAGGGACAGCTCGGGATTGGGAACCAGCAATTCCTCGTCCACCTCGAGGCGGGTACCGATGCCGCTGCAGACCGAGCAGGCGCCGAAGGGGTTGTTGAAGGAGAAGGAGCGGGGCTCGATTTCGTCCAGGGCGAGGGGGTGCTCGTTGGGGCAGGCGAGGTGCTCGGAGAACGCGCGGATCCGCTCGGGATCGTCGGCGTCGAGGTCCACAAACTCGGCCAGGACACGGCCCTCGGCGAGTCCCAGGGCGGTCTCCACCGAGTCGGTCAGGCGCTGGCGGATGCCTTCCTTGACCACCAGACGGTCCACGACCACCTCGATGGTGTGCTTGAACTGCTTGCCCAGCTTGGGCGGGTCGCTGAGCTGCACCAGCTTGTCGTCCACCCGGGCGCGGGAGTAGCCCTTGGCGCTGAGCTCCTTGAAGAGCTCGACGAACTCGCCCTTGCGGCCGCGGACCACGGGTGCGAGGACCTGGAACCGGGTGCCCTCGGGCAATTCCTGCAGCTGGTCGACGATCTGCTGCGGGGTCTGCTTGGTGACGGGCTCGCCGCAGACAGGGCAGTGCGGGCGCCCCACACGGGCCCAGAGCAGGCGCATGTAGTCGTAAATCTCGGTGATGGTGCCCACGGTGGAGCGGGGGTTCTTGCTCGTGGACTTCTGGTCGATCGAGACCGCGGGCGAGAGGCCCTCGATGAAGTCGACGTCGGGCTTGTCCACCTGGCCGAGGAACTGCCGGGCGTAGGCGGAGAGCGACTCGACGTAGCGGCGCTGGCCCTCGGCGAAGATGGTGTCGAACGCCAGGGAGGACTTACCGGAACCGGAGAGGCCGGTGAAGACGATCATCGCGTCGCGCGGCAGGTCCAGGTCCACGTTGCGCAGGTTGTGCTCGCGGGCGCCCTTGACCACCAGGCGGGACAGGTCGGGCCGTTCCGGCACCGCGGTGGCCGCCCGGGCCGTCTTTCCTTCGGTCCGGGACACGGTTTTTCCGGGCTCCGGCGCGGTGGCGTCAGGCTGGATAACGACGGCGGGTTCTTCAGCTACGGCTTTAGGCACGCTTACCATGCTAATCGAAAACTTCTTCGAATCGCTATTCGGCCGGGGCGTGTGCTAGGGCACTCCGGTCCGCGACGCTCAGCGTCGGTTAGTGGCGGTCGTAGGCGGCGGCGAGCAGCTGGACGGCCTCGGCGAAGCTGGCGCCCTTGGCCCGGGCGGCGGCGGCGTAGTCGGCGGCGGACTCGGCGAGGGACCCCCAGGCCTCGTCCCGCGCGCAGACCACCGTGCCGTTGCGGCCCTGGGTGCTGACGACGCCGGCGGCCTCGAGTTCCTTGTAGGCGCGGGCCACGGTGTGCGGCGCGACGCCCAGCTCGACGGCCAGGCTGCGGACGGCGGGGAGCCGGGTTCCGGGGCGAGCGTGCCGTCGTCGGCCCGTTCGATGATGTTCAGCCGCAGCTGCTCGAACAGCGGGACGGAACTGGCGGTGCTGGGCTTCCAGGTGCCCGGATAGGCGGCCGTGCCGGCGGACGGAGCCGTCACCGGCCGGACTCCAGGGCGTCCTCGGCGGCCGGCAGCCCGGCGAACTGGGCGCGGCACAGCGCGGCGTAGTGGCCTCCCCGTCCGGTCAGTTCCTGGTGGGTGCCCTGCTCAACGATGCGTCCTTGGTCCATGACGAGAATTAGATCAGCGTCCCGGACGGTGGACAAGCGGTGGGCAATCACGAAGCTGGTCCGGTCCTCCCGGAGCCGTGCCATCGCCTCCCGGATCTGCAGCTCGGTCCTGCTGTCCACGGAGCTGGTGGCCTCGTCCAGGACCAGGATGCTGCCGCCGGCCAGGTGGGTGCGGGCGATCGAGATCAACTGGCGCTGGCCGCGGCTGAGCGAGCCGCCGTCGTTGCCGAGCACGGTGGCGTACCCGTCCGGTAGGGCGCGGACGAACTGGTCGACGTGGCTGGCCTTCGCGGCGGCGATGACGTCCGCGTCGGACGCGCCGGGCCGGCCGTACTCGATGTTGTCGCGGATGGTGCCGGTGAAGAGCCAGGCATCCTGCAGGACAGTGCCGATGCCCGCGCGGAGGACGTCCCGGGGCAGTTCCGCGATGTCGACGCCGTCGATGGTGATGCGGCCGGCGTCGGGCTCGTAGAAGCGCATCAGGAGGTTGACCACCGTGGTCTTCCCGGCGCCGGTGTGGCCGACGATCGCCACCGTCTGGCCGGGTTCGGCCGTGAAGCTGACGTCGCGGACCACCGGGGCGTCGGGGCGGTAGCCGAAGCTGACCCCTCGAAGCGGATCCGTCCGGCCGGAAGGACGGCGTTGGCGGGAAGGGACCCTCCGTCGCGAGAACCGGCTGCGGGCACGGTGCCGGCGGTGTCGGCGGGGATTTCGTCCGCGTCGAGCAGGGCGAACACCCGCCCGGCGGACGCCAGGCAGGACTGGATCAGGGTGAGCATGCCGCCGATCTGGCCCATCGGCTGGCTGAAGAGCCGGCTGAACTGGATGAAGGCCTGGACCCCGCCGAGGCTCATGGTTCCCGCGGCCACCTGGAGTGCCCCGATGACGGCGACGGCGATGTAGTTGAGGTTCGCGACGAACAGCATCAGCGGTTGCACCATGCCGGAGAGGTACTGGGCGCTGGAGGCGGCCCGGTAGAGCCGCTCGTTCCCGGCGCGGAAGACGGTGGCGGCGGCCTCCTGGCGGCCGAAGGCCTTGACCACCTCGTGCCCGGAGAAGAATTCCTCGAGGTGGGCCTGGACGGCGCCGGTGCTGCTCCACTGTTCGCCGAAGTGCGCCTGCGACCGGCGTGCCACCAGGACGGTGACCAGGGTGGACACCGGCACGGAGACGAGGGCGATGAGCGCCAGCAGCGGCGAGAGCCAGATCATCATGGTCAGTGCGCCGGTGAGCATCAGGACGGACATGATCAGCTGGTTGAGCAGCTGGTTCAGGGACTGGGAGACGTTGTCGACGTCGTTGGTGGCCCGGCTCAGCACGTCGCCGCGGTGCTGGCCCTCGAAGTGGGCGGAGGGCAGGACGTGGATCTTGCGTTCGACGGCGGCCCGGAGGCCGTAGCTGAGCCGCTGCACGGCGGTGGCGGTGAGGGCGCCCTGGATCCAGCTGAAGAGGGAGGCGCCGAGGTACATCAGCGCCACCGCCAGCAGCAGCCGGCCCAGGTGCGCCTCGTCGAAGCCCCGGCCCATGACGCCGCGGACCACGATGTCGGTGGCGTCGCCCAGGTACTTCGGCGCGGCGACGTTCAAGGCGGCGAAACCGCAGGTCGCCGCGACAACGCCGGCCATCCTGAGCCGCACGGGCCGGAGCAAACCGAGCAGCCGGGCGGCGGTCCGCCGCCGCGGCGGGGGCGGCGGGGTGACGGCCGGGTCGGTTTCGGCGCCGTCGACGCCGGCGGCGGTCACTGGCTGTCCGCCAGGATCAGCTGGGAGGCGGCGATGTCCCGGTACGCCGGGGAGCCGGCCAGCAGCGCGTCGTGGCTGCCCTGCGCCGTGACGCGCCCCTCCTCCAGCACCAGGATGGTGTCCGCGTCCGCGATGCTGGCCACCCGTTCGGCCACCACCAGTACGGTGGCGTCCGCCAGCAGGGGTTGCAGGGCGCGGCGCAGCCGGTGGTCGGTGCCGTAGTCCAGGGCCGAGAAGCTGTCGTCGAAGAGGTAGACCTCGGCGCGGCGGAGCAGGGCCCGGGCGATGCAGAGCCGCTGCCGTTGGCCGCCGGAGAGGTTGGCTCCGCCCTGGCTGAGCGGGGCGTCGAGCCCGCCGTCGAGTTCCCGGACGAAGACGTCGGCCTGCGCGGCCTCCAGCGCCTCCCAGAGTTCGGCGTCGGTGGCGTCTGGCCCGCCCACCCGGAGGTTCCGCGCCACGCTCCCGCCGAAAAGGTGGGAGTGCTGGGGCACCAGCGAAATCCTGCCGCGCAGCTGGTCCAGGGGCAGCGTGGCGATATCCACCCCGCCCAGGGAGATGGTGCCGTGCGTCGTGTCCAGGAAGCGTGGCAGGAGGTTCACCAGCGTGGTCTTTCCGCTGCCGGTGGCCCCGATGATTGCGGTCGTGGTGCCGGGGCGGGCCGTGAAACTGATCCCGGAGAGCACGGGCTTCTCGGCCCCGGGGTAGGCGAAGCCGACGTCGCGGAACTCGACCGTCCCTGCGGCGGCACGGGGTTCGGCCGTCCGGACTGCAGCGGGGACGACGGCGGCGCCAGGGTCGGCGATGGACGGCTCGGTGTCCAGCACCGCCTGGATCCGTTCGGCGCAGACGGCCGCCCGGGGCGCCGTCGTGAATACGTACATGGCCATGACGATCGCGATCATGATCTGCAGGATGTAGGCGATGAACGCGGCCAGGGCCCCCACCTTCATCTGCCCGGCGGCGATCCGGTGCCCGCCGAACCAGACGACCGCCACCGAGGACAGATTCACCACGATCATGATCAGCGGATTCATTCCGGCCACCAGCAGCGCCGAATCCAGGTTGTTGCGGGTGAGGTCCCGGTTGACCGCGTCGAAGCGCCGCATCTCGTGCTCCTGCCGCACGAAGCTGCGGATCACGTTGGCACCAATGATCTGCTCCCGCAGCGTCCGGCCGGCGCGGTCGATGAGCTGCTGGCCGGCCCGGTACAGCGGGATCAGCCGGCGGACGATCAGGAACATAATCGCGGCCAGGAGCGGGATGACGGCAACCACGATGCCGGAGAGCGCCACGTCCTGGTGAACGGCCAGCACGATGCCGCCGACGAAGCTGGCCGGCGCCGCCACCAGCATGGTCAGGACCAGCAGGGTGAGGTTCTGGATCTGGACGACGTCGTTGGTGGCCCGGGTGACCAGGCTGGACGCGCCGAAGCCGGCGATGTCCTGGGAGGAGAGGGTCTGCACGGTGGCGAAGAGGTCGCTGCGCAGGTCCCGGGCGACCCGCATGGCGACGACGGCACCGAGGTAGCCGGCGGCGAGGGCCGTTACCACCTGCACCGCGGCGACTGCGGCCATAATGGCCCCAAGTTGCGGGATGGCCGGGGTGTCGCCGGCGACGATGCCCTGGTCGATGATCGCCGCATTCAGGGTGGGAAGGAGCAGGTTGGCGGTGGTCTGGAGCAGCTGGAGCCCGATGATGGCCGCGACCGCGCCCCGATGCGCGGCCAGCGCCCGTCTGATCAGGGCAAACAGCATAGAACCTCCAACGTCGGGTCACGCAGCGTGATGGCGGGCGTCGTAGCCGTCGCCCGCCGGGCCGGTACCGTCCCCGGCCTGGCGGCGGAACGGTACCCGGAAGCGGAGAGTCAAGCGGCCGCCCCCAGACCGCTTTGTCATTGTATGCCTACGACTCACCGGAAGTTGTCACGCGGCGTGTCACATCCGTCAATCGACGAGGGGGCCGCCTCGTTTGCGGGCGACGGCGAAGACCCGGCGGAACTCGAAGACCGTCCCGTGCGGCCCCCGCGGGTAGGCCTGACGGAGCATCTCGCCGTACTGCGCCTCGAAACGTTCGGCGTCCGGGCCGTCGAGTGCGTCGAGGACCGGCCGTAATCCGGTGCCACGGACCCATTCCAGGACGGCGTCCGGACCCTGGAGCACCTGGAGGTAGGTGGTCTCCCAGACGTCCGCGTCGCAGCCGGCATCGAGCATCAGCTTCAGGTAATCGGCGGGCTGGCCGACGACGTCGTCGTGCCGGAGGACACCGGCGAGCGGGGCGGCCCACTCCCCCGTCCCGGCCAGGGAGCGCATCAGCGCGTGCGAGGGGGCGTCGAAGTTGCCCGGGACCTGGAGGGCGAACCACGCGCCGGGACGGAGTGCGGCCAGCCACCCCTTCAACAGCTCCCGGTGGCCCGGGACCCATTGCAGGGCCGCGTTGGTGACCACGACATCGGTTTCAGGGCCCGGCTGCCAGCCGGCGATGTCGGCCCGCTCGAAGCGGAGGCCGCCGCCGGCCAGCGCCGCCGCACGCTCCAGCATCTCCGGCGAGGAGTCGATCCCCACCACGTCGGCGCCGGGCCAGCGGGCGGCGAGGGCGGCCGTCAGGTTGCCCGGTCCGCAGCCGAGGTCCACCACCTGCCGCGGCTCCTCGGCCCGGATCCGCCCGGTCAGGTCGAAGAAGGGCCGGTCCCGGTGGTCGCCGAACTGTTCATATTTGGCCGCATCCCACTTCATGAGTTCCCCGCCTCGCAGTTCTTTCACCGCGGTATTCTTTCACCGCCGTGTTCTTTCAGGGGAAGCCTAAGCCCGGGCGGGGGCCTCCGGGGCGTCACGGTCCGCTGTCCGCGCGGCGCCCGCCGCGAGTTCATCGATCCAGGAGCCCAGCTCCGTCAGGGTCCGGGCCGAGATGCCGTGGCCGCCCGGGTCCCGCCGGGAGCGGGTGGCCGCGGATGATTCGCCCAGCAGGTACTGCCAGGTGCGGTCGAGCAGTTCGGCGGGGATCACCCGGTCCTGTTCGCCCTGGGCGACGAAGACGGGTGTCCCGTCGAGCAGGCCCGGGGTCACGGGGACTCCGGCGTCGAAGGGCAGCGTCCCGTAGAGGATGGCCGCGCCGGCATAGCGGCCCGGGTCGGAGAGCAACAGCCCGCCGGCGAAGGCGGCGCCGCCGCTGAAGCCCACCAGCACCACGGGGCGGCCGGCCGGGGCGGCGCCGTCCAGCCATGTCCGGAACCAGGCCATGGTGCCGGCCAGAGATTCGGCCACAGGACGCCCGATGCCGCGGTTGGCGAACCAGGCGTAGCCGCCACCCTCGGTAATGGGGGCCCGGACGGCGGCATAGGCGGCCCCCTCGGGCAGCGCTCCGGACAGGCCCAGGATGTCGCGTTCGTTCGATCCCCGGCCGTGCAGCAGGACCACCAGGGGCGCCGCCGGGTCGGCTGACCCGGCGGTTGCCACCACCGGCGCCGGATAGGTCTCCGTCATTTACTTCGTCACCTTCAGGCCGGTGTCCCAGGTGAAGTCGGGGAATGCGGGGCTGGCCTGCATGGTCATGAGGACGAACTGGAAGCCTTCGAGTTCGCGGGCGCGCTTGAGCGGGCCGACGGCGAGGGGCCGCATGCCTGCGTCGCTGACGAAGCGGGCGACGGCGGCGGTGGCCGCCTCGTCGTCGCCGGCGATGAAGACGTCCAGGGGCTGCCCGGCCGACTGGCCGGTCATGAGGGTTCCGGCGAAGGTGGTGTTGAAGGCCTTGACGACGGGCGCACCGGCGGGGGCCAGTGCGGCAATTTCCTCGGCCGCGGAGCTGCCCGGGGCGACCACGAGGGAGTCGAAGGTCTCGAAGTTGACGGGGTTCGTGATGTCCACGATGACCTTGCCGGCCAGGGCGGCGCCATGGGTCTCCACCACGGCCTTGGCGGCGTCGAACGGAACCGCGAGGACGACAAGGCCGCCGGCCGGGGTGCTGCCGATGCTGCCGTGGCCAACGCCGGCCCCGAGTTCGGCGGCCAGCGTCCGCGCCTTGTCCGCGTCCTGGCCAAGGATTTCGACGGTGCGGCCGGCGGCGAGGGCGCGGGTGGCAATGCCACGGGCCATGGAGCCGTTGCCGATGATGGTGATGTCAGTCATGGGGTTCTTCTTTCCAAAGAGGCGTGCCAGGAGGTTTTTCATGGGGTTCTGTTCTGCCGGGGTCGAATCTATAAGTTGAAGCTACAACTAAACCTACTCCGCCTCAGTTGAATCTTCAAGTGTTTGCTGTGCCGGGTGCGGAATCCTGCCTGACGGCCGCGGCACTAAGCTGGAAGGCAATGAAACTCGTAGATCAACTCCCCGCCCCGGCCGCCCGCGTTTCAGGCGGCGCGGGTGTGGACCCGGACGAGCTGTACTCCCGCTTCGTCGAGTGGACGGAGAGCCGCGGAATCGCCCTCTACCCCGCCCAGGACGAGGCCGTCATGGAGCTGGCGTCCGGGGCCAACGTCATCCTCGCCACCCCCACCGGTTCGGGTAAATCGCTGGTAGCGATTGCCGCCCACTACCAGGCGATGGCGCGCGGACAGCGCAGCTACTACACCGCCCCGATCAAGGCCCTGGTCTCCGAGAAGTTCTTCGCGCTCTGCGAGATCTTCGGCGCCGAGAACGTCGGCATGATTACCGGCGACTCCGGCGTCAACCAGGACGCCCCGATCATCTGCTGCACGGCAGAAATCCTGGCCAACATCGCCCTCCGGGAGGGCTCCGCCGCCGACCTCGGCTCCGTGATCATGGACGAGTTCCACTTCTATTCGGACCCCCAGCGCGGCTGGGCGTGGCAGGTGCCGCTGCTGGAACTGCCGCAGGCCCAGTTCCTGCTGATGTCCGCGACCCTCGGCGACGTCAGCCGCTTCGAAACCGGCATCACCGACCTGACCGGCCGCCCCGCCACCACGGTCAGCTCCGCGGAGCGGCCCATCCCGCTGCACTTCTACTACCAGCAGACCCCGGTGCACGAGACCCTGGAGGAGTTGCTCTCCACGAAGCAGGTCCCGGTGTACGTGGTGCACTTCAGCCAGCTGGAGGCGATCGACCGGGCCCAGACGCTGATGAGCATCAACGTCTGCACCCGGGAGGAGAAGGACCGGATCGCCGAACTCATCGCCGGCTTCCGGTTCGCGCCCGGGTTCGGCAAGACCCTGAACCGGCTGGTCCGGCACGGCATCGGCGTCCACCACGCGGGCATGCTGCCCAAATACCGCCGCCTGGTGGAGCAGTTGGCGCAGGCGGGGCTGCTGAAGGTCATCTGCGGTACGGACACCCTGGGCGTGGGCATCAACGTGCCCATCCGCACCGTGCTGCTCACCGCCCTGAGCAAGTACGACGGCGTCCGCACCCGCCTGCTGAACTCCCGCGAATTCCATCAGATCGCCGGACGCGCAGGCCGCGCAGGCTACGACACCGCGGGCACCGTGGTGGTCCAGGCGCCCGAGCACGTGATCGAGAACGTCAAGGCGATGGCCAAGGCCACGGCCAAGTTCGGCGACGACCAGAAGAAGCTCCGCCAGGTGGTCAAGAAGAAGCCGCCCGAGGGCTTCGTGTCCTGGGGTGAGCCGACCTTCCAGCGGCTGGTCGAGTCCGTGCCGGATCCCCTGGTCTCCAGTTTCACCGTCACGCACGCGATGCTGATGAACCTGATGGAACGCCCCGGCGATCCCTTCCAGGCCGCCCGCCGGCTGCTGACCGAGAACCACGAAACGAGGGCGGCGCAGCTGAAGCTGATGAAGCGCGCTCTCGGCATCTACCGCGAGCTCCTGGCGGCGGGCGTCGTCGAGCGTATCCCGGCCGCCGAGCAGGGCCCGGACGGCCGGTCGGTCCGGCTGACCGTGCACCTGCAGGCCAACTTCGCCCTGAACCAGCCGCTCTCCCCTTCGCCCTGGCGGCGCTGGACCTGCTGGACCCGGAGTCGCCGTCGTACGCCCTGGACGTCGTCTCGGTGATCGAGTCGACGCTGGAGAAGCCGCGGCAGATCCTCTCCGCGCAGCAGAAGAAGGCCCGCGGCGAGGCCGTCGCCGCGATGAAGGCGGACGGGATCGACTACGACCAGCGGATGGCCATGCTGGAGGAGGTCACCTACCCGCAGCCCCTGGCCGAAATCCTCGGCGAGGCGTTCAACGTCTACCGCAAGGCCGCGCCCTGGATCGGCGACTTCGAACTCGCACCCAAGTCCGTCATCCGCGACATGTACGAACGGGCCATGAACTTCGGCGAGTTCGTCCAGTTCTACGGCCTGGCCCGCTCCGAGGGGATCGTCCTGCGCTACTTGGCCGACGGCTTCAAGGCGCTCCGCCAGACCGTCCCGCAGGACGCCCTGCGGGAAGACCTCGAGGACCTGATCGCCTGGCTCGGCGAGCTGGTCCGGCAGGTCGACTCCAGCCTGCTGGACGAATGGGAGGAACTCACCTCCGGCGCCGCGCCCACCCCGCACGACGCTCCCCCACCCCCGCCGCCATCGCTGACATCCAACGTCCGGGCGTTCCGGGTGATGGTGCGGAACGAGATGTTCCGCCGCGTCGAGCTGTTCGCGGACGAGGCCGCCACCGACCTCGGGGAGCTCGACGGCGCCGCCGGCTGGGACGCCGAGCGCTGGGAGGACGCCCTGGACGACTACTTCGACGAACACAAGGACATCGGCACCGGCCCGGACGCGCGCGGACCCGGACTGCTGATCATCACGGAGGAGCCGGGCCGCTGGAAGGTCCGGCAGATCTTCGATGATCCGGAGGGCAACCATGACTGGGGCATCTCCGCCGAGGTGGACCTCGCCGCCTCCGACGAGGCCGGCAGCGCGGTGGTGCGCGTGACCGACGTTAATCGTCTGTAGCCGCTAGTAAACTGCAGTCCATGACTGTAATCCGGCCCGCGGCCGCCTCCGACGTCCCCGCCATCCTGCAGATGATCCACGACCTGGCCATCTACGAAAAGGAGCCGGACGCGGTCCGGAACACCCCGGACATGCTGGCCGGAGTGCTGTTCGGGGAGAACCCGCGGGTCTTCGCCACCATGGCCGAGAGCGATGCGGGCGAGGTGCAGGGATTCGCCCTGTGGTTCCTGAACTACTCCACCTGGGAGGGCGTCCACGGGATCTACCTCGAGGACCTGTACGTCAAGCCGGAAGCCCGCGGCGCCGGGCACGGCAAGGCCCTCCTGCAGTACCTGGCCGCCACCGCCGTCGAACGCGGCTACGCCCGGGTGGAGTGGAGCGTCCTGGACTGGAACGAACCCTCCATCGCGTTCTACCGGAACCTCGGTGCGGCGCCGATGGACGAATGGTCCACCTTCCGGCTCACCGGCGACGCCCTGGCAGCGTTCGGTTCCCGCGCGGAGGCGGCCCGTGGCTGACACCGTGGCCCCGGCGCCCGCCGCTCACGCCCCGCTGCCCGTCCTCGAGTCCGGCTCCGTCCCGCACGTGGTCAAGGTCCGGCACAACTACCGGGGGATGCGCACCACCGAACACTACTTCGAGGTCCCCCTGGACCACGCGGATCCCGCGGGCGAGACCATCACGGTCTTCGCCCGGGAGTACGTCTCCGCCGACCACACCGAAGAGCAGGCGCAGGATCTTCCCTGGCTGCTCTTCCTGCAGGGCGGCCCCGGCGGCCGCGGCAACCGGTTCCCGTCCCTGGGCGGCTGGAGCAAGGCCGCGGCCAAGGACTTCCGGATCCTCATGCTGGACCAGCGCGGCACCGGCCTGTCCTCCCCCGCGGACCGGCACACCCTGCCGCTGCGGGGCAGCGAGCGGGACCAGGCCGAGTACCTCACCCACTTCCGCGCCGACTCGATCGTGGCCGACGCCGAGGCCATCCGGCGGACCCTCGGCGCGGCACCGTGGACCATCTACGGGCAAAGCTACGGCGGCTTCTGCGCCCTGACCTACCTCTCCTTCGCCCCCGAGGGGCTCCGCGAGGTGCTGATCACCGGCGGCCTCGCTCCCCTCACCGGCCCCGCGAACCGGGTCTACCAGGCCACGTTCCGCCGGGTCGCGGCCCGCAACGCCGAATACTTCGGCTGGTACCCGGAGGACCGGGAGACGGTGAACCGGATCGCCCGGCACCTGCGGGAGACGCCGGAGGTGTTGCCGGACGGCAGCCCGTTGACGGTGGAGCGGTTCCAGATGGTGGGTTCCTTCCTGGGCGGCAACACCCGCGTGGACGGCCTCCACCACCTGCTGGAGGACGCCTTCACCGCCACTCCCGACGGCGACCGGCTCTCCGACACCTTCCTGGAGCAGGTCCGCGGCCTGGTCACCCGTGCCGCCAACCCGCTCTACGCGCTAATGCACGAATCCATCTACGGCCAGGGCGAGGCGACGGACTGGGCGGCGCTGCGGGTGCTGCAGGACCACCCGGAGTTCCGCCCGGACGTGCCGGCCCCGTTGCTCACCGGCGAGATGGTCTACCCCTGGTACTTCGAGCAGGACCCGGCGCTGGAGCCGCTGCGCGCCGTCGCCGCCCTGCTGGCGGAGAGGGACGACTGGGCGCCGCTCTACGACCTGGACCGCCTGGCCGCCACCACGGTGCCGGTCGCGGCCGCCGTCTACACCGACGACATCTACGTGGACCGGGACCTGTCGCTGGAAACCGCCCGCGCGGTGCGCGGGCTGCAGGTCTGGGAGACGGACGAGTTCCACCACGACGGCATTGCCGACGACGGCGAGGCGATCTTCGGCCGCCTGCTGGGGATGGCGCGGACCCACACGGCCTGACACCGCCTCAGACCGCACAGCACAGCCAGTCTGGGACAACAATGCCCGGGGAAGCGTTCGCTTCCCCGGGCATTGTTGCCTGCGCGACCGGCGCTGACCGGTACTAGCCGGTACTAGCCGGTGCTACTCGGCGTCGGTGAGGCTCTTGCGGGAGTCTTCCTCTAGCCGGGCGTCGAGCTTGGCCGTGGTGGCCTTGGAGCTGTAGAGGCTGGCGACGACGGCAACGATGATCGTGCCGACGATGACGCCGAGGGAGACGAAGGTGGGGATCTCCGGGGCCCACTCGATATGCCGGCCGCCGTTGATGAAAGGCAGCTCGTTGACGTGCATGGCGTGCAGGACGAGCTTGACGCCGATGAAGGCCAGGATCACCGAGAGCGCGTGCTTGAGGTAGACCAGCCGTGTCATCAGGCCGCCCAGCAGGAAGTACAACTGGCGCAGGCCCATCAGGGCGAACAGGTTCGCGGTGAAGACGATGAACGCGCTCTGCGTCAGGCCGAAGATCGCAGGGATGGAGTCAACCGCGAACAGCAGGTCAGTCAGGCCGATGGTGACGAAGACGATCACCATGGGGGTGAAGACCTTCTTGCCGTCCACCACGGTGCGGATCTTGCCGCCGTCGAACTTCTCGGACATCGGCAGGACGCGGCGGATCCTTGCGATCAGCGGGTTCTCCCGGTCCTCTTCGTCCTCGCCCTCGTCCTGGGCCTGCTTCCAGGCGGTCCAGAGCAGGAACGCGCCGAAGATGTAGAACACCCAGCTGAACTGCTCGATCACGATCGCGCCGAGCATGATGAAGATGCCGCGCAGGATCAGGGCGATGATGATGCCCACCATCAGGACTTCCTGCTGGTATTTCCGGGGCACCGAGAAGCGCGCCATGATGATGATGAAGACGAAGAGGTTGTCGATGCTCAGGCTGTACTCGGTGACCCAGCCGGCGATGAATTGGCCGCCGTACTCGGGGCCGGTGAAGAGGAACATGGCGCCGGCGAACAGCAGCGCCAGGCCAATGTAGAACGAGACCCAGAGGCCGGCTTCCTTCATCGACGGCTCGTGCGGTCGCTTGAGGACCAGCAGCAGGTCGATGGCAAGGATCAGGCCGAGGACGGCGAAGGAGCCGATCTCAAACCAGAGGGGAAGTTCAGGCACGTAGAAACCTTTCGGAGGCACGACTCAACGGTGTAAGTCTCTCCGGCCCCACAGCGGCCAGGAACGGATTCCTGGATCTGGTGTGGTGCCCGCTACGTCCGGCATGGCGTCCGTGCCATGCGTGCTGACGATCGTAGCGCTTTGGGATACTCCCCTACGTGCCTCCAGTTTACCTCAGGCGTGACCTGCCGACTGCATCTGCCGGAGCTCCTTCTTGAGGTCGCCGACCTCGTCGCGCAGCCGGGCGGCGAGCTCGAACTGCAGCTCGCCGGCGGCGGCATGCATCTGCTCGGTGAGCTGTTCGATCAGGCCCACCAGGTCCTCCGCGGGCGCCGCGGCAAGACCATCGGCGCGGACCTTCGCTCCGCCCTTGCCGTTCTTGCCCTTGCCCTTGCCGGCGCTGGCGAGCAGTTCGCGGGTGTCCGCGTCCTCCTTGGCCAGCTGGTCCGTGATGTCGGCGATCTTTTTCCGCAGCGGCTGCGGGTCGATGCCGTGGTCCTTGTTGTAGGCGACCTGGATGGCGCGGCGGCGGTTCGTCTCGTCGATGGCCTGCGCCATCGAGTCGGTGATCTTGTCCGCGTACATGTGCACCTCGCCGGAGACGTTACGCGCGGCGCGGCCGATGGTCTGGATCAGCGAGGTGGCTGAGCGGAGGAAGCCTTCCTTGTCCGCGTCCAGGATGCTGACCAGGGACACCTCGGGCAGGTCGAGGCCCTCACGGAGCAGGTTGATGCCGACGAGGACGTCGAACACGCCCATCCGCAGCTCGCGCAGCAGCTCCACGCGGCGCAGCGTGTCGACGTCGGAGTGCAGGTACTCCACCTTGACGCCGTGGCCCACGAGGTAGTCGGTGAGGTCCTCGGCCATGCGCTTGGTCAACGTGGTGACCAGGACGCGCTCGTTCTTGGCCGTGCGGGTCTTGATCTCGCCGAGGAGGTCGTCGATCTGGCCCTTGGTGGGCTTCACGATCACCTCGGGGTCGATGAGGCCGGTGGGGCGGATGATCTGCTGGACGAAGCCGTCCGCCTTGCCGAGTTCGTACTTGCCCGGCGTGGCGGAGAGGTACACGGTCTGGCCGACGCGTTCGAGGAACTCGTCCCACTTCAGCGGCCGGTTGTCCATGGCGGAGGGCAGCCGGAAGCCGAAGTCCACCAGGTTCCGCTTGCGGGACATGTCGCCCTCGTACATGGCGCCGATCTGCGGCACCGTGACATGGGATTCGTCGATGACCAGCAGGAAGTCGTCCGGGAAGTAGTCGAGGAGGCAGTGCGGGGCGGTGCCCGGTTCACGACCGTCGATGTGGGCGGAGTAGTTCTCGATGCCGTTGCAGAATCCCATCTGTTGCATCATTTCGAGGTCGTAGGTGGTGCGCATCCGCAGCCGCTGAGCCTCGACGAGTTTGTTCTGGCTCTCCAGGACCTTGAGCCGGTCGGCGAGTTCGTCCTCGATCCGCTTGATGGCGCGGCCCATCCGCTCCGGCCCGGCGACGTAGTGCGAGGCGGGGAAGACGTACATCTCCTCCTCGTCGCGGAGCACCTCGCCGGTGAGCGGGTGCAGGGTCTGGATGTTCTCGATCTCGTCGCCGAAGAACTCGATCCGGATGGCCAGTTCCTCGTACATCGGGATGATCTCGACGGTGTCGCCGCGGACCCGGAAGGTGCCGCGGTGGAAGTCCATGTCGTTGCGGGCGTACTGCATGGAGACGAACTTCCGCAGCAGGTCATCGCGGTTCATCTCGGCGCCCCGGCGGAGCGTGACCATCCCGGAGATGTATTCTTCCGGCGTGCCGAGGCCGTAGATGCAGGAGACGGTGGCGACCACGATGACGTCGCGCCGGGTCAGGAGCGCGTTGGTGGCCGAGTGCCGGAGCCGTTCGACCTCCTCGTTGACGGAGGAGTCCTTTTCGATGAAGGTGTCCGTCTGGGCGACGTAGGCCTCGGGCTGGTAGTAGTCGTAGTACGAGACGAAGTACTCCACTGCGTTGTTGGGCAGTAGTTCGCGGAACTCGTTGGCCAGCTGGGCGGCGAGGGTCTTGTTCTGGACCAGCACCAGGGTGGGCCGCTGGACCTGCTCGATCAGCCAGGCCGTCGTCGCGCTCTTACCGGTACCGGTGGCGCCCAGGAGCACCACGTCCTTCTCGCCGTTGTTGATCCGTTCGGTGAGTTCGGCGATCGCCGCGGGCTGGTCACCGGCGGGCTTAAACTCGCTGATGACTTCGAAGGGCGCCACGACACGGTTGATTTCCTGGGCAAGGCTCATGAATCTAATTTACCGCCGGGCACCGACAGGAACAGCGGATTCAGCTTTGGGCGGTACTACCGCCCCCGGGAAGGCCGTACGACGGCGGCTGCCAGCCGGTGCGGGCCGCCCACCCCTCCATCCGGGGAACGGCGTAGGCGGTCAGCCAGTTCTCCTTGTCCGCGGCGTACCCGGCGGTCGACCGGTCCACCTCGTGCAGGCGCGCGGCGCGGCGCTTCTCGGCGAGGTAGGCCGCGCGGGCGCCGTCGTCGTCGCGCAGCCAGTCGCGGAAGCACAGCGCGAACCGCCAGCCCGGGGAGCCGGCGGCCCGCAGGTGCAGGTTCACGGCCCGGCCGGGGTCGGCGTTGCCGTGCAGCCGCTTGTCCCACTGGGCGGGGTCCGCGTCCGCGGGTTTGGGGTGGTCGGCGAGGACGCCCGGCCAGACCGGGAAGCCCGCACCGGTCAGGGCGGCTGCCAGCCGGTCGGCGGCGGCCATGTCCGCGACGCCCAGCTGCAGGTCCAGCACGTCCTTGGCAGCGAGGCCGGGCACCGCGGTGGACCCCACGTGGTCCAGCGTCAGGGTCTCCTCCCTGCCGCCACCCGGAGCCGGGCGATGATCCGGGCGGCCTGCGCCGGCCAGTCCGGGTTGGCCGGGGTCAGCGCGGGACCCCCGGTGCGGGCCGCCACACGGCGCCGGGTGAGGTTTTCCGCGTAGGGGGTGAGGCGGAACTTCCAGAGCCGATCCACGGCGTCGCGGAGCTCGTCCTTGGAGCCTGCGTTCTCGAGCACGACGTCGGCGGCGGCCAGGCGTTCCTCACGGCCGGCTTGGGCTGCGATCCGGCTGAGGGCCTGTTCCTCGGTCATCTTCCGGTGCTCCACCATCCGCCGGACCCGGAGCGGTTCGGGAGCGTCGACCACCACCACCAGATGGAAGTGGGCGCCCTGCCCGGTCTCCACCAGCAGCGGGATGTCCTGGACCAGGACCGCGCCGGCGGGGGCCGCGGCGGTGAGGGCCGCCGCCCGTTCCCGCACCAGCGGGTGGATGATGCCGTTGAGCACGGCGAGCCGCTCCGGATCACCGAACACGAGGGCGCCGAGGCGCGGCCGGTCCAGCCGCCCGTCGGGTCCCAGCACCGCGGAGCTAAACGCCTCCACCACCTTCGCGAGCCCCGGCGTGCCCGGCTCCACCACTTCCCGGGCCAGCGCGTCGGCGTCGACCAGGACGGCGCCGAGCTCGCGCAGCCGTGAGGCCACCACTGACTTTCCCGAGGCGATCCCGCCGGTCAAACCGATCTTCAGCACACCTCAAGACTAAACTGAACGGGTGCCTGACGACGCCGAATTCCAGGAGAGCCGGGCCACCGCCTACACCGTCCCCGCCGGTCCGGAGTTCCGGCACGAGCTGGAGATCAAGCGCTCGCGCTTCATCACGGTGATCGCCCGCACCCCCGGCGAGGACCAGGCCCGTGCCGTGGTCGCCGGGCTGCGGCGGGAATTCCACGACGCGCGGCACCACTGCTCGGCGTTCGTGCTGGGCCCGGACCGGGACGTCCAGCGCTCCAGCGACGACGGCGAGCCGTCCGGCACCGCCGGAATCCCGATGCTGGAGGCGGTCCTGAAACGCGAAACGGTCCCCGGCGCCGCGGACCTCAGCGACGTCACTGCCGTCGTGGTCCGCTACTTCGGCGGTATCCTGCTGGGCGCCGGCGGCCTGGTCCGCGCCTACTCCGAATCGGTGTCCGCCGCCCTGGACCTGGCGCCAATGGTGCGCCGGCAACGGCTCAGGATCTGCTCTGTCGCCGCACCGCACGCCACCGCCGGCCGGCTGGAGAACGACCTCCGCGCCGCCGGGTTCGTGATGACGGAGGCCTCCTACGAGCAACAGGCCACCGTCTTGCGGATGGCCTTGCCGGACGACCCCGCCGGTTTGGCCCACGCCGCCGAGCGGGTGGCCGCCCTCACCGCCGGCGGAGCCTCCCTGCAGCCGGGCGGGACGGAGTGGGTCGATGTCCCGCTCTCCTGACGCCGCAGAGCCGATCGACGTGGCACCCATCGACGTCGCACTTCTCGACGTTACGGAGGCCGTGCTGGAGCGGCTGCTGGCCGTCGCACGGGCCGATGCGGACCCCGACGAGGTGACGCCGCCGCTCGGAGGGCCCCCGGGCTGGAACGCGGACCGCGTCCGGTGGTTCCTCGCCTATCACCGGGCGGCGGCGGCCGGGCTGGAGGGCCCGGCCCGGGAGAAGACATGGGCGGTGACGGCCGGTGGTACGCCCGCCGGGGCCGTCCGGCTGAAGGCTGTGTCGGCCCCGGGGACTGCCGGGAGCTCCCTGGTGCTTGAAACCGGAATCTGGCTGCGCCGGAGCCTGCGCGGCCGGGGCATCGGCCGGGAGGCCTTGAGGCTGGTGACGCTCCAGGCGGCGGCCGCCGGGGCCGCTGTCCTGACGGCGGACACCGACACCGCCAACGCCGCGGCCCGGTCCCTGCTGGCGGCCCTGGGTTCGACCCTCGCCGCCGACGGCACACGGGTCACGGCCCGGATCCCGCTCCCCTAGGATCTCAACCCAACAAACTGGCAGCTGAGGCCGTTATGAGCATTGATAACGGCCTCAGCTGCGAGTCAGTTGGGTGTGCCACGATGGGAGGAGACCATTCCAACGCGTGAGACGGGAGCAACGGCATGAGTGGGAACTATGACCTGGAGCGGTTCGTGACGGCACAGGACTCCGGCGGGACCTACCGGCAGGCGCTGGCCGAACTGGACGCCGGGGCCAAGCGCAGCCACTGGATGTGGTTTGTCTTCCCGCAGGTCGCCGGCCTGGGCATGAGCGCGACGTCGCAGCGGTATGCCGTCGCGTCGCTGGATGAGGCCCGAGCCTATCTGGCGCATCCGGTGCTCGGACCCCGGCTGCTGGAGTGTGCCCGCGCCGTGATCGGAGTGGATGGCCGCAGCGCCGGGCAGATCTTCGGCGGCATCGACGCCCGCAAGCTGCAGTCCTCGGCGACGCTGTTCCTCCGCGCGGACCCCGGGCAGCCGGAATTCCAGGAACTGCTCGACCGGTATTTCGACGGCACGGCGGACGAGGCCACGGACCGGATCCTCGCCGGCTGAAGACGCAGGTTAGAACCACCAAGGGCCCCTGCATAGTGCAGGGGCCCTTGGTGTGTGGCCCGGGGAACCCGGGCCGCTGGCAATTAGTTGCCGGTCAGCTTCTCACGCAGGGCGGCGAGAGCCTCGTCGGAAGCGAGCGTGCCGCCACCGGTGTTGGACTCGGACGCAGCCGGCTCCGAGGAGTAGCTGGTGGTGCCGGAGTCGCTGTCACCGGACGTCGCAGCAGCGGCGTCGTCGGCAGCGTGCTGGGCAACCTGCTTCTTGTGGGCTTCCCAACGGGTCTGGGCGTCAGCGTACTGCTGCTCCCAGGCGGCGCGCTGGGTCTCGTAGCCCTCGAGCCACTCGTTGGACTCCGGGTCGAAGCCCTCCGGGTACTTGTAGTTGCCCTCTTCGTCGTACTCTGCGGCCATGCCGTACAGAGCCGGATCGAATTCGGTGCTGTCGGCGTCGACGCCCTCGTTGGCCTGCTTGAGGGACAGCGAGATGCGGCGGCGCTCGAGGTCGATGTCGATGACCTTGACGAAGAGCTCGTCACCAACGGAGACGACCTGCTCGGCCAGCTCAACGTGGCGCACGGCGAGCTCGGAGATGTGGACCAGGCCTTCGATGCCGTCTTCGACGCGAACGAACGCACCGAACGGAACCAGCTTGGTGACCTTACCCGGAACAACCTGGCCGAGGGCGTGGGTGCGGGCGAAGGTCTGCCACGGATCTTCCTGCGTAGCCTTGAGCGACAGGGAGACGCGCTCGCGGTCCAGGTCAACCTCGAGAACCTCGACGGTGACTTCCTGGCCAACTTCGACAACCTCGGACGGGTGGTCGATGTGCTTCCAGGACAGCTCGGAAACGTGAACCAGGCCGTCGACGCCGCCCAGGTCCACGAAGGCACCGAAGTTGACGATCGAGGAAACGACGCCGGGACGGACCTGGCCCTTTTCCAGCTTGTTGAGGAACGTGGATCGGACCTCGGACTGGGTCTGCTCGAGCCATGCACGGCGGGACAGCACAACGTTGTTGCGGTTCTTGTCCAGCTCGATGATCTTGGCTTCGATCTGCTGACCGATGTACGGAGCGAGGTCGCGCACACGGCGCATCTCGACGAGGGATGCGGGCAGGAAGCCACGCAGACCGATGTCGAGGATAAGACCACCCTTGACAACTTCGATGACGGTACCGGTGACGACGCCGTCTTCTTCCTTGACCTTCTCGATGTCGCCCCAGGCACGCTCGTACTGAGCACGCTTCTTGGAGAGGATCAGACGGCCTTCTTTGTCTTCCTTGGTGAGCACCAGGGCTTCGACCTGATCGCCAACGGAGACAACGTCTCCCAGGTCAACGTCGTGCTTGATGGACAGCTCGCGGGAGGGAATGACACCTTCGGTCTTGTAACCGATGTCGAGCAGGACTTCGTCGCGGTCGACCTTGACGACGGTGCCTTCAACGAGGTCTCCGTCGTTGAAGTACTTGATTGTCGCGTCGACAGCTGCGAGGAAATCCTCAGCGGACCCGATGTCGTTGATCGCGACGACAGGGGTACCGGACTTCTCGGTAGAGGTGATGGTCATGTAGTAGGGGCTCCGTTGTGGATAGTGAGTCGGTCAGGCAGACCGTCCAGCCCGCATCGGCGACACGGGGAGAAAGCACGGCAGATCGCAGGCGATCTGCCGGGTCATCCTGATTCTGTGGATTTGGTTGCGCACACGTAGTACACGCCCGTTTAGTCTAGTGCCATCCGCCAAGCCCGGTCAAAGCGCGTGCGGGCACGCCGCAGCCCGGCACCGGGCGGGTGCCGGGCTGCGCGTGGTCCGGAATGGCCCCTCCGCGGGCGGGCCGCCTAGAAGTGCGTGAGGCAGTGCGGTGGGCGTTCGACGGCGAACATCCGGGCGGCGCGGAACGCGGCCGCCGGCGTGAGCTCCCGGATCCGGCCGGCCGCCGCGAGGGTGACCGGGTTGACTCCGCCGACGAACACCGAGGATAGGTCGGCGATGTCCAGTTCCAGGTCCGCGGGCCGGTCGGCGCCCTCCCCGGTGACGTCGGTGACCGTGGCGGTCCCGCCGTCGACGTCGAGGGCGAACGTGCCGCCGGCGATCCCGAGGCCGTCGGCGACCGTCAGCACGAGGTGGCCGTCGGCCGGATAGTGCCGGGCCGCCAGGGCCCGGGGCACGTCCAGGATACGCAGCCAGAGCATGTCGCGGGGTTCCGAGGCCTCCACGCAGCGGGGGTCCTTCAGCGCCCACGGCAGCGGGTCATCCACGGGAGCCTCCTGCCAGGTGACGCGCTCCACGAGGTCGATGGCGCCGAGGTACTGCCACAGCTCCAGGTAGGCGTCCCGGGTGGCGGCCACCAGGTCCACGACTTCCATGGTGGCCGGCGTGCTGGACCAGCCGCCGAACTTGTAGGAGACGTACCCGTCCACGGTCCCGTCCGGGCCATAGTGCAGGGCGGTCTTGATCTTCGGGTCCTCGTTGGCCTCCCGGCTGACCTCGCCGGAGACGAACTGCCGGTAGAACTCGTGCCGGCCCACGGAGCCGGGGGTCTGGCGGTGAACCCGGTCGAAGATCTGCGGGGCGAGCTCCAGGAGGACCTTGGGGTCGGCGACCTCCACGCTGCCCACGGGCACGTGGTTGAGGACGAAACGCGCGCTGGTGTCCACCTTGATGGACTGTTCCGCCGTGGCGACCCCGTAGCCGAAGCGGCCGTAGATGGAGGCCTCCGAGGCGGTCAGCGCCGCCACGGCGAGGCCCTCCTCCCGGGCGAGCTCCATTTCCTGCACCATCATGCGGCGCAGCAGACCGCGCCGGCGGTGCGAGGTCCGGACCGTCACGGCCGTCACCAGCCGCGCGTCGAGCAGGCGGCCGAACCCGATGTTCAGCGTCTTGTCCAGGGTGCCGAAGGTGGCCACCGGGATGTCGGCGTCGAGCGAGTGCGCGGCGACCTGGCCGGTCTGGTAAGCGCCGGTCATCACCCGGCCGTCGGTCCGCTGCATGGCGATGCCGCGGTCCACGCGTTCCTCCGTGCGGCGGTCGTCGTGGAAACCGAAGGCGACGGCGCGCATCCAGGCGACCGCTTCCGGATAGGCCGTCTCGCCCTTGGCCGCGGGCGTGAACCGCCGGATCTCATACTGTTCTGACACGTGCTGCTCCCCCTGATGACTGTCTAAAACGTAAAGCCGGCGGCCGGCTGCCGGTGCCCTGACGGGCTCCGGCGCTCCGGCTAGTGTCCGGCCTCGTACCAGCTGGTGCCGATGCCGATCTGGACCTCCAGCGGCACCGACAGCTCCGCGGCGGCGCCCATCTGCTCGGTGACGAGCTTCTCGACGGCGTCGCGTTCGCCGGCGGCGACTTCCAGGACCAGTTCATCATGGACCTGGAGCAGCATCCGGGATTTCAGCCCCTGCTCCGCCAGGGCCCCGGAGACGCCCAGCATGGCGCGCTTGATGATGTCCGCCGCGGAACCCTGGATGGGCGAGTTCAGGGCGATGCGTTCGGCGTTCTCGCGTAGCTGCCGGTCGGTGCTGGTCAGGTCCGGGAGGTACCGGCGTCGGCCCTCGATGGTGGCGGTGTAGCCGTCCACCCGCGCCTTCTCGACCACGCCGCGGAGGTAGTCGCGGACGGCGCCGAACCGGTCGAAGTAGTCCTTCATCAGGGTCCGGGCCTCGTCCACGGAGATCTCCAGCTGCTTGGACAGGCCGAAGGAGGTCAGCCCGTAGGCGAGGCCGTAGGACATTGCCTTGACCTTGGAGCGCATGGCGCTGGTGACCTGGTCCGTGGGGACGTGGAAGATGTTGGAGCCGACGAAGCGGTGCAGGTCCTCGCCGTCCTTGTAGGCCTGGATGAGGCCGGCGTCGCCGGAGAGGTGCGCCATGATGCGCATCTCGATCTGCGAGTAGTCGGCGGAGAGCAGGCATTCGTACCCGTCGCTGACCACGAAGATGCCGCGCACGCGCCGGCCCTCCTCGCTGCGGATCGGGATGTTCTGCAGGTTCGGGTTGTTTGAGGAGATCCGGCCGGTGGCGGCGACGTTCTGTGCGTAGGTGGTGTGGATCCGGCCGTCCTCCGCAACGGACTTCTTCAGCGACTCGAGCATCTGCCGGAGCTTGGAGGATTCGCGGTGGGCCATCAGTTGGACCAGGAACTCGTGCCCGGTCTTTTCCAGCAGGTTCTTCAGCGAGGCCGCGTCCGTGGTGTACCCGGACTTGATCTTCTTGGTCTTGGGCAGGCCGAGTTCCTCGAAGAGCACCGTCTGCAGCTGCTTGGGCGAGCCGAGGTTCACCTCGTGGCCGATCGCGGCGAAGGCCTGCTGCTGGGCGTTGTCGATCACCCGGGCCAGGTCGGAGAGCTGTTCGTCCATGCGCTGCATGTCGATGCCGATGCCCGCGAGTTCCATGTCCGCCAGGACGCGGCTGACCGGCAGTTCCAGGGTGGTCAGCAGGTCCAGGGCGCCGCGGTCCTTGAGTTCATCCTCGAAGAAGCGGCTAAGGGCTTGGACGACGGCGGCGACGTGCACCAGCGCACCGGCGGAGGCCTCGTCGTCGCCGTCGAACGCCAGCTCCAGCTGCCCCGCCTTCGCCTCCTCCTTGGAGACGGTGAGGTTCAGGTGGTGCTGGGCCAGTTCGGCGAGCTCGTAGCTGCGGCGGTCCGGCTGGATGAGGTAGCCGGAGATGGCGGTGTCATCGACGACGCCGTCCAGTTCCATGCCGCGGGCGGAGAGCGCCTTGAGGGCGCCCTTGAACCCGTGCATCACCTTCGCGGCCGAGGGATCCCGGAGCCACGCGGCCAGGACGTTCTCGGTCTCGGCGTCCTGGGTGGTGAGGTCGAGGTAGACGGCGGATTCTCCGTGGACGATCGCGACGGCGGCCGCGTCCTCGCCGATCCGGCCGGGGACCAAATCCACGGCGACGGCGGCACGCTTGCCCTCCGTGCCGGCCAGGAAGGCGGCGAGCTCTTCCGCCGTGGCGGGAACGCTGTAGTCCGGGGTGGCCAGGGTTTCGCGTTCGGCCTCGGTGACCTCGCTGCCGTACAGGGCGAAAAGCCGGGTGCGGATGGTCTTGAATTCGAGGGTGTCGAAGAGCTGCTCGAGCGCCGCCTGGTCCGGCCTGGGATCGGCGAGCTCCTCGAGGGTGACGGGCAGTTCCAGGTCGGTCCGCAGCCGGTTGAGCTTGCGGTTGCGCTTGACGGCGTCGACGTTCCCGCGGAGAGCGTCGCCGACCTTGCCGCCGATCGCGTCGATATTCTCCAGCACGCCCTCGAGGCCGCCGTAGAGGTTGATCCACTTGGCCGCGGTCTTAGGTCCGACGCCGGGGACGCCGGGAAGGTTGTCCGCGGTTTCGCCCACCAAGGCAGCCAGGTCGGAGTACTGGGCGGGGCTGACGAAGTACTTCTCCTGGATGGCCTCCGCGTCCATCCGGGGAATGTCGCTGACACCCTTGCGCGGGTAGAGGACGAAGACGTTGTCGGTGATGAGCTGGAAGGCGTCGCGGTCACCGGAGACCAGCAGGACCTCGAAGCCGGCCGCTTCGCCCTGCGCGGCGAGGGTCGCCAGGATGTCGTCGGCTTCCCAGCCCGGGAGCTTGATGGTCTTGATGCCCCATGCGCCCATGACCTTGTCGATCAGGTCGATCTGCCCGCTCATTTCGCGCGGGGTCTCGTTGCGGCCGCCCTTGTAGCCGTCGTATTCGGCCTTGCGGTGGGTGGTGTCGTCGGAGACGTCGAAGGCGACGGCGATGTGCGTGGGCTTCTGCTCCTTGATCAGGTTGATCAGCATGGAGGTGAAGCCGTGGATGGCGTTGGTGTGCTGGCCGGTGGCCGTGGAGAACTTGTCGGCGGGCAGGGCGAAGAACGCGCGGAACGCCATGGAGTGTCCGTCGAGCACCAGGAGCCGGGGCTGGTCCGTGATCGGGATGACGGGGACCTCGGTGGCCGAGGGGTGGTCGGCGAGGCTGTGGCCGGCCGCCTTGGCCGGCGCCTTCCCGGCGGGGCTCTCCGCCGCCGGTGCGGCTGGCTGAAGGGTGTCCACTGCGGACGTGGAAGGGGCCGGTTTGGTAGTTTCGCTCACAGGTGCCAGCCTAGTTGGCATGATCGACAATTTCACGCCGGCGCCGTACGCCGCCGAACTGGAAGCCGCCGGCATTCCCGCGGAACTGCATGGCTGGCTGGGCCGGATGGGCGTCGGGTCCCTGGTGGTGAAGATGGGGATCAAGTTCGTCGAACTCAGCCCGGAACGCACCGTGGCCACCATGCCCGTTGAGGGCAACACCCAGGTGGCCGGGATCCTGCACGGCGGAGCCCACGTGGTGCTCGCCGAGACCCTGGGGTCCTTCGCCGCGGCGATGCACGCCGGCCCGGGCCGGCACGCCCTCGGCGTCGACGTCGGCGCGACGCACCACCGGTCAATCGCCTCCGGCACCGTGACGGGAACGTGCACGGCCATCCACCTGGGCCGCACCCTCACCACGCACGAGATCGTGATGACGGACGAGCAGGGCCGCCGCCTCTCCACCGCACGCATCACCAACCTGCTGCGCGACAACGCCCCCGACGCAGCCCAGTAGCCGGGCACTGAAACGGGCACTGACGCCGGCCAGTAGCCGCCGGGCCCGTCGGCTCAGCCGGCCGGCTCAGCCTGTCGAGTCAGGTGCGGGCGGGCAGCCTCGTAGCGCAGCTCCACCACGCCCCGGCCCATCGTCCGGGATTCCAGGAGCTCCAGCGGCGCCGTCGGACCGGCCAGGGGCAGCAGCGGCTTGCCGCGGCCCAGGATGACCGGGATGAGGGAGAGGATCAACTCGCCCAGGAGACCGGCGTCGGCGAACTGCGCGGCCAGCGCTCCCCGCCCACCACCCAGACGTTCCGGCCTTTTGCGGCGGAGCTGAGGTCGTCGGCGAACTCGGTGACGGGACCCCGCACGAAGGTGATGTCCGCCCCGGGCACGGGCCGGAGTTCGTGGTGGGTGAAGACCCAGCACGGGATGCCGGGGTACGGCCAGCCCTCGGAGAGGTGGTCCAGCAACCAGGCGTAGGTCCCGCCGCCCATGACGACGCACCCGACGCCGGCGAGGAACGCGTCGTAGCTCTCGGTGCCGCCGTCGAACCCGTCGAACTGCAGCAGCCAGTCGAGGCCGTCCGCGTCCGTGGCGATGTAGCCGTCCAGGGATGCCGCGACGAAGTACTGGAAGTCAGCCATGGGCACAGCCTAGCCAAGGGCCCGGGGCGTTCCCAGCCCCGAAGGTCCCGCCCCGCCGCTCCGTGGAGCCGCTACTTGGAGAAGTAGGGAATGATCAGGTACAGCCCGGCCAGGACGGCGATGCCGCAGAGGCCGAAGCAAGCGTAGGACAGCGGCCGGACCCAGCCGGGCTGCTCGGTCCTGCTGTCACCGGCGATGGCCGTGAGCCGCACCCCGAGGGAGTACAGGACGGTAATGATCACCGCGGCGACGAGGGTGGCGCCGGCCACCTGGAAGAGTTCAAGCCATTTCATTTCCGGCCACCTTTGGACTTGTTGCCGCGGCTGACCGCTGCTGCCTTCTTCTTCGCGAACCGGATGGCCTGGCCGGCCTCTTCGACCTCGACGGCGTTGTGGCTGCCGACGTGGGACTTCCGGGAGGCGACGAACATGTAGACCACCGCGGCGGTGCCGGCGACGGCGGCGATGACGAACCCGACCGTTCCGGTGTGCACGAGCAGGGCGGTGAGGGCGCCGACGATGCCGGCGGCGGGGAGGGTGAAGAGCCAGCCGATGACGATCTTGCCGGCGGTTCCCCAGCGCACGGTGGTGCCGCGCCGGCCCATGCCGGAGCCAATCACGGAGCCGGAGGCCACGTGCGTGGTGGACAGCGCGAAGCCCAGGTGCGAGGAGGCCAGGATGGCGGTCGCGGTGCTGGTCTCGGCGGCGAAGCCCTGCGCGGGCTTGACCTCGGTCAGGCCCGATCCCATGGTGCGGATGATCCGCCAGCCGCCGGAGTAGGTGCCGATGGCAATGGCGAGGGCGCAGGCCGCGATCACCCAGAGCTGGGGTCCGGTGCCCGGCGCCTGGCTGCCGGCGGCGATCAGGACCAGGGTGATGATGCCCATGGTCTTCTGCGCGTCGTTGGTGCCGTGGGCGAGGGCCACCAGGCTGGAGGTGAAGATCTGGCCGGTGCGGAAGCCGCCGCGCTTCTGGGTCAGCTTGCTCCCGGTCTCGGGATCGTGCCGGGCGGTCAGGGCGTAAGCAAGCCGGGTGCAGATGTAAGCGACGAGAGCGGCGATCACCGGCGCGAACACGGCTGGCAGGAGCACCTTCTGCAGGACGGAGGTGAAGTTCACCGAGTGCAGCCCGATGCCGGCAATCGCGGCGCCGATGAGGCCGCCGAACAGCGCGTGCGAGGAGCTCGAGGGCAGGCCCTTGAGCCAGGTGATCATGTTCCAGAGGATCGCGCCCATGAGGCCGGCGAAGATGATGTCCGGGGTGATCTGGATGCCGTCCGAGCCCTCGCGGATGATGCCGCCGGAGACGGTCTTGGCCACCTCGGTGGACAGGAACGCGCCCACGAGGTTCAGCACCGCGGCGAGTGCGACGGCGGTGCGGGGCTTGATGGCACCGGTGGCGATGGGCGTGGCCATCGCGTTGGCGGTGTCATGGAACCCGTTTGTGAAGTCGAAGAACAGCGCCAGTGCTATGACTAGCGCCACCATTACGGTGATTTCCACCTGTTGCCCAATCTGCAGAGTCGACGGTCAGCAGTTCCATTCCCCGTGGCGGCCTTGTCATTCACTGTTCACCGGCCGTTTGGCAGGTGCCACTTGCGCGGTTCACCAAAGCTGTCCTGAAACCCTATAGATCGTACGTGCCAACGGGGGCACGGCAAAACAGCAGGGAAGCCGGCTCCGGCGCCCCGGGGGCCGGCCGAAGCGGCGGCGCCGGCTCAGGGGCCCGGAAGGTCCTCGCTCGTCCCGGCGTCGAGCGCGACGGCGATCCTGGCCTCCAGGGCCGCCGTCGTCGCGTCGGGGAGCACGATCAGCCCGTCGAGTTCCCGCCGCGCCCGCTTGTATGCCGTCTGCCGTTCGGCCGGGGTGGACCCGGCGTCGGAGGCGATCCGGAGCAGTTTCCTGGCGGTGGCGAGCCGGTCGCGTTCGGGGCCGGTGAACTTGCTGTCGCGGATCCGCCGGGCCTCGCGTTCGGCGACGTCGAAGGCCACCTCGAAGGCGTTGACGGCGTTCCGGTACTCGGCGAGCCGACCGGCGGCCAGCGGCTCCCCACCCGCTGGACGGAGGCCGTCCGCGTCCCGCTTGGCGCGCAGGAACGCCACCGTGAGGGGTTCCCGGACGTCCGTCATGGCCGGGAAGTCGATGAGCTTGCCGACGTCGAGCTCGTAGTCCAGCCAGCGGCGGTTGACGGCGTCGTGGGCGTCCAGGACCTGCTGCACCTCAGCGCGGCTGCTCTGTTCCGCCTCGGCCTGCCGGTTCTTCAGCTGGTACAGCTCCACCCGGCGCCGGTGGCGCCGTTCGGCGGCCTTCCGCCAGGCGCCGGCCCAGCTGCCGCCGAGGGCGCTGAGCGGGAACACCAGCCACCAGTAATGGCCCACGAAGGTCAGTATCGAATCCACCGCCCCATCCTCGCACCGGCCCGGACACGGGAAAAGCCCCCTCCGTGGAGGGGGCTTCCCGTCGGCAGGACCGCTCAGTCGCCGTGCTTGACCTTGTGGACCCGTGTCACGACGGTGGGACACGGGACATTCAGGAGCACCGCGTGAGCGGTCGAGCCGAGCACCAGCCGGGAAAAGCCGCCGCGTCCGCGGCTTCCGATCACCAGCAGGCGCGCCTCCCCCGCCAGGTCCGAGAGGGCCTTCGCGGGGTCGGTGTCTGTTTCCAGGCGCTGATGGACCACCAGGTCCGGGTACTTGTCGTGCAGCCCGGCGACGGATTCGGCCAGCACCACCCGGTCCTCCTCGACGATCGTCTCGGCCAGGCCGCTCTCGGGCAGCTGCCGTTCCACCCAGCGGGCCGGGTTCCGGAACGCGAGGACAGCGGTCAGTTCGTCGCCGCCGCGGTCCGCCTCGGCGGCGGCGTAGGCCACGGCCTGCAGGGACTCCTCGGAGCCGTCGACGCCGACCACCACGCCCCGGGTGCCGGTACCGCGCTCGGTGGGGATGACCGCCACCGGGCATTCCGAGGCGGACGCCACCTGCAGCGCGCGGTCCGTCATGGGGCCGCCGTCGAGCCAGTGCTTGTCGTGGCCGCCCACCACCACGAGGGCCGCGGACTGGGACGCCTCGCGCAGCGCCGCGCCCGGGCTGCCGTGCCGCAGTTCGGTATCGACCGTGACGTCCGGGGCCTGCTTGGCGGCGGCGGCCTTGGCCTTCTCCAGCAGCTCCATCCCGGACTGGCGGATCAGCTCGTGGTACTGGAAGTCCGGGGACATCCAGCGGTCATCCACGGCGTGGACGCAGAGGACCGGGGCGTTGTCCGCGGTGGCCCTTTCCAGCGCCCAGGCCAGCGCGGCTTCGCTGCCCGCGGACCCGTTGACGCCGACGACGATGGGTTTACTCATGCTGATCGCTCTTTTCCGTCGTAGGCCAGGCTGGCCGCCCCGCCGCGGCGGTCCCGGCAGCGCACCCTTCTGTGACCGCTGCGCCCGGACGCCGCAGGAGCCGCTGCCGTGGCCGCTGCTGTCTGGCATGACGCGCCGGCCGCCCCAGGGAGCCGCCGACACCTCAGTGTGTCCCGGGTCCGCGGGGCGGGTTAGGGCCTTAAGCCCCGCACCTTGTGGGGGCAGGCGCGCCGGGACGGCGACCCTAGAAGCCGCTGGGTTGGGTCTCGAATTCGGGTTCGCGCGGCGGTCCCTCGTGGTGGACCGGCCGGACGGCGGAGGTCTCCTCCAGCCAAATCAGGGCGTCGTAGCGGTCCCCCATCCGTGTGGGCACGTAATTGCCGCGCTCGCGCTCCGGGTGGTAGACGACGCCGATGGCCCGGTGCCCCAGCCAGGTGGCCAGCCACGGGCCGGTGCGGTCCCCGCCGAAGTCCAGCACGGCCGGCACGCCCAGGGCCTCGTGCAGGAAGGCCTCGTGGCTGTCCGGCCTGGCGACCGGGACTTCCAAGATCCGTTCCGGGCTCCCCCAGGCCCCGGCGGCCAGCACGGTGCCGCGGTGGCCGGCGAAGCCCACCAGCGCCACCCCGTCGGCGGAGTGCCGTTCGCGCAGCAACTGCCCCACGTTGATCAGCCCGTCCACGGCCATGTCCGTGGCCCGCGCGTCGCCCACGTGGGTGTTGTGGGCCCAGACGATGCCGCGGGAATCCGGCCCCAGGTGGTGGCTCAGCCGGTCGATGCTGTCCGCCATGTGGTGGTCCCGGACGATCCAGGACTGTCGGTCGCCGCGGACCATGATCCGGTAGTAGTGCTCGGCGTTGGCCGCGACCTCAGCGTTCTGGACGGCGTCGAACGCCTCGTCGTCCTCGTGCTCCGCGGCGTCGAAGGCCCGGGCGCGGATCTCCCGGAGGAGGGCGACGACGTCGGCCTCGCAGGACTGCGGGACCAGGCGCGTGCTCCAGGCGTACTGGTGCGGGTCCTCGTGGTGCGGCAGGAAACACTGCCAGGCGCGCATCGCCGCGGGGACGGCGTCGGGCTGGTGGGCCTCGAGCCAGGCGATGATCTCCCGCAGCGAGTCCCAGAGCGAGTACACGTCCAGCCCGTAGAAGCCCACGCGCCGGGACAACGGCCGGTGCAGGTTCCAGGTCCGCAGCCAGTCCAGGAACGCCGCCACCTCCTCGTTCGCCCACATCCAGGTGGGCCAGCGCTGGAATCCCGCCAGCAGCGAATGCACGCCCTGTTCCGCCCCGGTGATGCCGCGCACCCACTGGTTGATCCGCCAGCAGTCCGGCCAGTCCCCCTCCACGCCGATCCAGGTGTAGCCCTGCTCCTCGATCAGCCGGCGGCTCAGGGTGGCCCGCCAGGTATAGAAGTCGTGGGTGCCATGGGAGGCCTCCCCGATGGCGGTGAACCGGCAGCCGGCCGCGCGGCGGACAACGGCGTCGAGGGCCCGGTCGCTGCGCAACGGCCGGGCCAGGGCGTGGATCTCGCTCAGGACCGCGGAGCGGGTGACCTGCGCGCTCACCGCGGGTTCCCCAGGTCGACCCGTTCCAGGTACTCCGGAACCCGGGCCCGCCAGCCAAGCTCCCGTTTGATCCGCAGCCGCAGGGCGTCCGCGGCGTCCGGCTCGCCGTGGGTGACGTACGCGATGCGCGGGGCACGCGGCGCGGCCTTCATCCAGGCGATCAGCCCGTCGGTGTCCGCGTGGGCGGAGAGGTTCTCCATTTGGATGACCTCGGCCCGGATGGTCAGGTCCTCGCCGTAGACCCGCACGTTGCGCTCGCCGGCGGCGAGCGCCGCTCCCCGCGTCCCGCCGGCCTGGTAGCCGCTGAGGACGACGGCGTTCTTCGGGTCCGTCCCGTACGCCGCGAGGTGGTGCAGCACCCGACCACCGGTGAGCATGCCGCTGGCGGAGATGATGATCATCGGTCCGCCGCGCAGGTTCAGCAGCTTCGAGTCGTCCACGCTGTGGGTGAACGTTGCCACGGTGTACATGCCCCGGTACTCCTCGGGCCGGAGCCGGTGTTCCTCCGGGTGGCGCTGGTACATGTCCGAGGCGTCGATGGCCATGGGACTGTTGAGATAGATGGGGATGTCCGGGATGGCGTTCTTCCGCCGCAGCCTGGAGAGGTACAGCATCAGGGTCTCGGCGCGGCCGACGGCGAACGCGGCGAACAGGACCACGCCCCCGCGTTTGGCCACCCGCCGGATGATCTCCCCCAGCTGTTGTTCCGGGTCCGCCTCCGCGTGCTTCCGGTTCCCGTAGGTGGATTCGGTGACCAGGACGTCCACCTCTCCCAGCGCCCGGGGCGGGTACATGAACGGATCATCGCTGCGGCCGAGGTCCCCGGTGAAATGGACCGACTGCGAGCCGAACCCGACGTGCACCTGGGCGGCGCCGAGGATGTGGCCGGCCGGCACGAACGTCAGTTCCATGCCGCCGCCGAGGTCCAGCGGGTCATCGAACTCCCGGACCTTGAAGCTGTTCAGCGAGCGGACCGCGTCGGCGGCCGTATAGAGCGGGAGGGCCGGGGAATGGCTGGCCGAGCCGCGGTGGGTGGCGTACTTGGCCTCCTCCTCCTGGAGGTAGCCGCTATCCGGCAGGATCAGCTTGCACAGTTCCGCGGTGCCGTGGGTGGCGTAGACGGGGCCCTTGAAGCCGTCCCGGACCAGAGCCGGGACGTAGCCCGTGTGGTCCAGGTGGGCGTGGGTGAGGACGACGGCGTCGATGGAGTGCGGCGGTACGGGAAACGGGGCCCGGTTGCGTTCCCGACTGCGCTTGTAGCCCTGGAACAATCCACAGTCCACCAGGACGCGGCGGCCGCCGGATTCGAGCAGGTACCGGGAACCGGTCACGGTGTCTGTCGCACCGAGGAACCGCAGGGAAGGCCGGTCGTGTGTCATGGTGCGTTCCGTTCCCGAGTCCGTCACCCCCACCTTCCGCGCAATCGCCCACGCTCCGTAGGGCCGAAAGTCACGGCGCAGCGGAGCCCTGGCCCCCGCGCAGACAGCCCAATGGGACCACCGAATGGCATCGCCAATCGGGCACCGCCGTCCCCGGGACCCGATACCGGGCAGTAGGCTTTCTTGGGGTGGCCGACTTGTCCCGCAGCCGCCGCAAACCACTGCCCCGGACCCGTCAGCGGCCGGACCCCCTCCCACGGCAAGGACCAGGCATGAAGCAGAAATCTCTTCCGGAACCACAGGCGCCGGGCCTCCCGTGGGCGGACCGGCCCTGGACCGCCCACTACAGCGACGGCGTTCCGGCCGAACTGGTGCTGCCCACCGGGTCGCTGGTGGACATGGTGGAGGCGTCCGTCCGGCGCTACGGCAGCCGGACGGCGCTGGAGTTCTTCGGGGCGCGGACCAGCTACCGGGAGCTCGGCGCCCAGATCAACCGTGTGGCCGCCGGGTTGCAGAAGCTGGGGGTGACCGCCGGGGACCGGGTGGCCCTGGTCCTGCCCAACTGCCCGCAGCACGTCATTGCCTTCTACGCGGTGCTGCGCCTGGGCGCCGTCGTCGTCGAACACAACCCCCTGTACACGGACCGCGAGCTGCGCCACCAGTTCGAGGACCACGGCGCCACCGTCGCGATCGTCTGGGACAAGACCGTGGACCGGGTGCTGCGGCTGCCGGCGGACATCGGCCTCCGCACCGTGGTGTCGGTCGAGCTGATTTCGGCCATGCCGCTGGGCAAACGGCTGGCGCTGCGGCTTCCGCTGCCCTCCGCACGGAAGGCACGCGCCGCCCTGGCCGCCGGGAAGCCGGCGCGCGGAACCCGGGCCGCCGTCGTTCAACGGCAGGTACTGCCATGGCACCGGCTGCTGGACGCCGGGCGGCTCAAGCGGCGCCACCAGCGGCCCGCGCCCGGGGACCTGGCGGTCCTGCAGTACACCAGCGGCACCACCGGCGCGCCGAAGGGTGCCATGCTCACGCACGCGAACCTGCAGGCCAACGCCGCGCAGGGCCGCGCATGGGTACCCGGCCTCCAGGACGGCAAGGAAACCGTCTACGCCGTCCTGCCGATGTTCCATGCCTACGGGCTCACGCTCTGCATGACCTTTTCGCTGAGCATCGGGGCGCGGCTGGTGCCCTTCCCGAAGTTCGACGCCGACCTGGTCCTGAAGGCGCACCGGCGCTCGCCGGCGACGTTCCTGCCCGCCGTCCCGCCAATCTACGACCGGCTCGCCGCGGAGGCCGAGCGCCGGGGCGTGAGCCTGCGGGGCATCAGGTACTCCATCTCCGGGGCCATGAACCTCCCGGTGGCCACGGTGGAAACCTGGGAAAAGGCGACCGGCGGGTACCTGATCGAAGGCTACGGCCTGACCGAGACCTCGCCGATATCCGTGGGCAACCCCTTCGGCCCGAGCCGCAAGCCCGGCACCGTGGGTGTCCCCTTCCCGCTCACCGACATCCGCGTCGTCGATCCCCGGAACGTCGCGGTCAACCGGGCGCCCGGCGAACAGGGCGAACTGCTGATCCGCGGCCCACAGGTCTTCGCCGGGTACTGGAACCGCCCGCAGGACACCGAGGAGGCCCTGCTGGAGGGCGGCTGGTTCCGGACCGGTGACATCGTCTCCGTCGACAAGGACCACTTCGTGACCATCCGGGACCGGATCAAGGAACTCATCATCACCGGCGGCTTCAACGTCTCGCCCACCGAGGTCGAGGACGTCCTGGCCAAGTTCCCCGGCGTCGCCGAGGTCTCCGTGGTGGGCGTGCCCCGGCCCGGCGGCGGCGAGGACGTGGTGGCCGCCGTCGTGCCCGACGCCGGCGGCACGGTGGACCCCGGCGCCCTGCGGGACTTCGCACGGGACCACCTGGCCGCGTACAAGGTGCCGCGGCGGGTGGTGGTCATGGAACGGCTGCCGCGCTCGCTGATCGGTAAGGTCCTGCGCCGGGAGATCCAGGCGACGCTCGCCGAACGCCCAGCCGAATAGCGCGCCCCGCCGATTCCCGGCGGCGCTCCGGTCCGGCTGAGAGTCGAGTCTCACGTAGGCGGGTAGGGTGCGTAGAGGAGTTGTGCCCGCCGTCGGGCTTACGGCGGCGTCTGCAGAAGGGAAGTTGTCGTGGCTCGCAAGACACCTGAGGTACAGGAACCGAACGAAAAGGACCTGGAGGTCGGCGGACGGCCCAAGCACTGGGCGGCCGGAGTTCCCGGGGTGTACCACTCCATGGAGCCAGCGATCAAGCAGATGGGCCCCAACCGGACCCGCAAAACGGTCCTGAAGATGAACCAGAAGGACGGCTTCGACTGCCCCAGCTGCGCCTGGCCGGACCCGCACCACCGCAAGGCGTTCGAGTTCTGCGAGAACGGTGCCAAGGCCGTTACCTGGGAGGCGACGCCGCTGGTGATTCCGTCGTCGTTCTGGGCCGAGCACTCGGTCAGCGCACTGCGCGACCGGTCCGACTACTGGCTCGGCATGCAGGGCCGCCTCACCGAACCGGTGTTCAAGGCCGCCGGCGAGGACCACTACAAGCCCGTCTCCTGGGATGAGGCAATCCGGATCGTCACGGACAAGCTCCACGGCCTGGCATCCCCGGACGAGGCGTCCTTCTACACCAGCGGCCGCACCTCCAACGAGGCGGCCTTCCTCTACCAGCTGCTGGTGCGCGGCTACGGCACAAACAACCTCCCGGATTGCTCCAACATGTGCCACGAGTCCTCCGGCTGGGCGATGGGCCAGACCATCGGCATCGGCAAGGCGACCGTGAACTTCGACGACTACGCCGACGCCGACCTGATCATCATCATGGGCCAGAACCCGGGCACCAACCACCCGCGCATGCTGACGGAGCTGGAGAACTGCAAGCACAACGGCGGCGAGATCGTGGCCGTAAACCCGCTCCCCGAGGCCGGGCTGCACCGCTACAAGAACCCGCAGAAGGTCCGCGGCGTAATCGGCCACGGAACCTCCATCGCGGACCAGTTCATGCACATCCGGATCGGCGGGGACATGGCCCTGCTGCAGGCCGTTTCCAAGCGCGTCCTCGACGCCGAGGCCCGCAACCCCGGGACCGTCCTGGACCACGCGTTCCTGGCCGAACACTGCGAGGGCCTGGACGAACTGAAGGAACACCTCGCGCAGCTGGACGAGTGGGAGGTCCTCGAGGCCACCGGTCTGCGCTCCGAAGAGATCGACGAGCTGGCCGCCCGCTACCTGAAGGCGGACAAGGTCATCATCACCTGGGCCATGGGCGTCACGCAGCAGAAGAAGGGCGTGGCCACCATCAAGGAGATCATCAACCTCCTGCTGCTGCGCGGCAACATGGGCAAGCCCGGGGCCGGTGCCTCGCCGATCCGCGGCCACAGCAACGTCCAGGGTGACCGGACCATGGGCATCTGGGAGCAGATGCCGCAGTCCTTCATGGAGGCCCTCGGCAAAGAGTTCGACTTCGAGCCGCCGCGCGAGCACGGCGTGGACGCCGTCGAAACCGTCAACAAGATGCGCGAAGGCGAGATCAGGTTCTTCATGGCGATGGGCGGTAACTTCGTCGCCGCCGTCTCGGACACCAACGCCGCGGAGGCCGCCATGGCCGGCACGGAGATGACCGTGCAGGTCTCCACCAAACTCAACCGCTCGCACGTGGTGACCGGCGCCGAGGCGCTGATCCTGCCCACGATGGGCCGGACAGAGATCGACATCCAGGAGTCCGGCGAGCAGTTCGTCTCCGTCGAGGACACCGTCTGCGCCGTGCACCCCTCCTGGGGCAGCGTGGAACCGGTCTCCCACCACCTGCTCTCCGAACCCGCGATCCTCAGCCGCCTGGGCAAGGCGCTGGTGGGCGACAGGATCGCGGCGGACTGGGACGGCTTCGAGAAGAACTACGACCTGATCCGGGACCACATCTCCCGGGTGGTGGGCGGTTGCCAGGACTACAACGAGCGGATCCGCCAGGAAGGCGGCTTCATCCTCGAGAACGGTCCTCGCGATTCGCGCACCTTCGCCACGCCCACGGGCAAGGCCGTGCTGACGGTGAACTTCCTCGAACACGTCGAACGCCCCGAGGGCACGCTGATCCTGCAGACCATGCGCTCCCACGACCAGTTCAACACCACCATCTACGGGCACAACGACCGGTACCGCGGGATCAAGAAGGGCCGCCACGTGGTGTTCGTCAACCCGGACGACATTGCCGAGCTGGGGCTCGCGGACGGTCTGTACGTGGACATCCACGGCGTGCACGACGACGGCGAGGAGCGGGTGCTGCGGAAGTTCCGCGTGGTCTCGTACCCGACGTCGCGCGGCTGTGCCGCCGCGTACTACCCGGAGGCCAACGTCCTGGTGCCGCTGAACCACACCGCGGAGGGCAGCAACACGCCCATCTCGAAGGCCGTGATCGTGCGGCTCGAGGCCAGCGCGGACCAGGAGGCTGACGGCCCGGGCCGCCTGCACGCCGCTCCCGGCGCGACGGGGTCCGCCTAGCACCTCTCCGGAAAAGCCGGCAGGCCGCGTCCCTTCGGGGATGCGGCCTGCCGGCTGTTCTGTGTGTGCGTTGGGTGCGGGCTACTGGGCCCGCTTGGTCCAGCCCTTTTCGTCCGGGCCGCCCTCTTCACCGTGCTCGCACAGCTCGATCACCTTGTCCGCGGCGGCCGTGACCGCCTCGTCGACGCTCTTGCGCCCGTGGGTGGACGCTGTTCCGGCGGCGAAACCGACGATGAAGGCGCTGACGGCGTCGGCGTGCGGACCCACGGCCTTGACCGATTCGTCGGCGAGCTGCACCAACTTCTCGTGGTCCACCTCCAGGTCGAGGATCTGCAGGGCCTGGATCAGGCGCGCGCTCCAGTGCCGCAGTGAGCTGTCTTCATCCCGGGGCAAAGTCATGTACTACTCCTCTTCGTCGGTGCTGCATCGGTGCGTCCGTCGCGCGGTGTCCCTCAAGGGGTAGCACCGATTCGGGCCCAAATGAAACGCGACACAGCCCCCGCGCCGGAATGGATGTGCCCCGCGCGGCCGGGCGTAAGCTCATGCCATGGCGAGATTCTTCGATGTCCACCCCGACAACCCGCAGCCGCGCTCCATCACCCAGGTGGTGGAGCTGCTCAAGTCCGGGGGCCTGATCGCCTACCCGACGGACTCCTGCTACGCCCTCGGCGCGCAGCTGGGCAACCGGGAGGCGCTGGACCGCATCCGGGCCATCCGGCACCTGAACGACAAGCACCATTTCACCCTGGTCTGCAAGGACTTCGCGCAGCTGGGACAGTTCGTCCAGATCGACAACGACGTCTTCCGGAGCATCAAGGCGGCGACCCCCGGCAGCTACACCTTCATCCTGCCGGCCACCAAGGAGGTCCCGAAGCGGCTGCTGCACCCGAAGAAGAAGACCGTGGGGGTGCGCATCCCGGACCACACGGTGGTCCAGGCCATCCTGGCGGAACTGGGCGAACCGCTGCTTTCCAGCACCCTGCTGCTGCCGGACGAGGAGGAGCCGCTGACGCAGGGCTGGGAGATCAAGGAGCGGCTGGACCACGTGGTCGACGCCGTCATCGACTCCGGCGAGTGCGGCGCGGAACCGACCACCGTGATCGACTTCTCCGGCGGTGCCGCCGAGGTGGTCCGCCGCGGCATGGGCGATCCGTCCCGCTTCGAGTAGCCGCACGGGTTCACAGGGTTACACCCCGGCCCGGCTAGGATCGGGGAATGGCCCGCCTTACCGCACCCGACACCACGTACCACGCCTCCTGGCTGGAGGCCTTCGCCGAGTTCGACGGCGCGCACCAGGATGGCGGCGGGATGGAGCATCGGCCCGACGCGGACCTGACGGGTTCCGCCGCGTTCGCCGATTTTGTTGAGGCTCTGCGCCGGGACGCGCGACCGGAGACTCCGCGGAAGCCCGGCTATGTGCCCTGCACGTATCTCTGGATTGTGGAGGGCGGCGAATTCGTCGGTTCACTCGCGGTCCGCCACCACCTGAACGAGTTCCTCCTCAACGAGGTGGGGCACATCGGCTACAGCGTTCGTCCGTCGGCGCGGAGGCGCGGTCATGCCGCGTCAGCCCTGGCGGAAGCCCTGCCGATCGCCCGCGGCCTGGGAATCGAGCGGGCACTCTTGACCTGCGACGAGGACAACGTGGGCTCCCGCGCCACGATCGAAAGGAACGGCGGCGCCTACGAGGACACCCGGAACGGCAAGCGCCGCTACTGGATCGAGACGGCCTAGCGCTACGCCTGTTCGGCGGTAACGTCGCCGTCGGATCTTGTGACTCCGGTAGAACGACGTCGGCCCAGCAACAGCACCAGGGCGGCGACGACGATCACCGCCGCGCCGCCTGCACCCGCTACGGCGCCGGGCGAACTCCACGGTGAGGGCCCGGCGGCATTCCCCACCGCGGCGTCGTTCCCCACTCCTGTGCCGTTCCCTGCCTTGGGGCCGGCCGAGCCCCCAGAAGCCGATGCCGGTACCGGCGCCGGCGGCGCGTAGCGGGAGACCGATCCGTTGCCCAGGCCGGTGCCCGGCGTCGCCGCGATGATGCTGCCGTCCGGGGCCACCGCGAGGTGCCCGGGTTGTCCCTCGGTCGGGATGGTGGAATCGACGGTCCTGGAACCGGGCTTGATCACCGATATCCCCGGGGTGAGGACACTCGACACGTAAAGCGTCCCGTCGGGTCCGAGCGCCGCCTCGGTGGGGCCGCCGGGGACATAGATGGTGTAGCCCACCCGGTCCGCCCCCGTCCCGATGACCGCAACCTTGTTCGTGCTGATGTTCGTGACGTAGACCGTGCCGTCCGGGGCGACGGCGATGCCGTGGGGATTCTCCGTCGTGCTGGCCACTGTCCCGGTGGGAATCGTGTGGGATGCCGCGGCCTGGCCGGCGGGAACGATCGAGACCGTGCCCTCGATCTGGTTGACCACGTAGGCAGTGCCGTCCGGGCCGACGGCGACTTCCACCGGTCCCGCCCCGACGCCGATGACATGGTCCACCGCCGTGCCGCCGGCAGCAAGGACAAGCACCGACTTGTTCTCCGGGTTCGGCACGTACACTTTGCCGTCGGGACCGGCGGCTATCAGGTGGTTGCCCCTCGACACCGGGATGGTCCGGGCGACGGCTGCCCCGCCCGGAGGCACGACGCCGATCTCGGCCCCGCCGACGGAGCCGCCCAGCTGCTGGGCCACGTAGAGCGTTCCGTCCGGTCCCAGGGCCAGTCCGGCCACGTTGGGGCCGGTCGTGATCCTGCGCGTAGGACCCGGCTCGCCGGGCGGAATCACCAGGACCCCGCCAAAGCCGTTGTAGCCGCCGATGTACGCGGTTCCGTCCGGGCCAACGATGACGTCGACCGGCGTCCCGCCCGTCGATACCACCTCCGCCGGCGCCAAGGCAGCCGGCGCCGCGGCATCCTGCGCCGCAACGGCCTGCCCTGCCCCGCCGCACAGGGCAGCTCCCACAGCCACAACCGCCAGCCAACGTCCTCGTGCCACCACTACCCCCAAACAGTGGGCCGCCCGGCGCGGCCAACCCCCGAAGCCTACTACCGAAGGGTTTCCCCGGTCCAATGTCCGCCCCCGGGCTTACACTTAGATTCGAACATATATTCGAACTAAGGTGTGTTGTGGGCGCAATTATCGGACCCCGCGTGATAGACGCGGGCACTTCCCTCCTCTCGGTGCTGATCTCGCCGGTCCCGGTGGCGGCCGGCTATCCCTCGCCCGCGCAGGACTACTTCGACGGCCGCATCGACCTGAACGAACACCTGATCAAGGACATCACCAGCACCTACGTGGTCCGGGTCTCCGGGGACTCCATGGAGGGCGCGGGGATCAGCGACGGGGACGAACTGATCGTCAACCGGGCGCTGACACCCGTGGACGGATCCGTCGTCGTCGCCGTCCTGGACGGCGAGCTGACCATCAAGCGGCTAAGGATCACCCGCAACGGAGTGGTGCTGCAGGCCGAGAACCCGGCCTACCCGGACATCCGGGTTCCGTCCCTGTCCGAACTCGTGGTCTGGGGCGTCGCCACGCGCTGCCTCCACGTGGTCTAGGCGGCCGTCATGGCCAGGCCCGCTCCGATGCGGCAGCTGCCCCAGATCGCCCACGTGGACGTCAACTGCTTCTACGCGTCCGCCGAGCGGGCCTTCAACCCCGCCCTGGAGGGCCGTCCCGTCGTCGTGCTGTCCAACAACGATGGCTGCGCCGTCACGCGGTCACCCGAGGCGAAGCGGCTGGGGATTGCCCTCGGCGAGCCGTGGTTCAAGCTCGCCCCGCGGGCCAGGGAGTGGGGACTGGTGGCGCTGTCCAGCAATTACGAACTCTACGGCGACATCAGCGCCCGCGTGATGGAGCTGCTGGGCCGGTTCTCCGCCTGGCTGGAGGTGTACAGCATCGACGAGGCGTTCCTGGGGGTCAAGGGCACGCCCGCGGAACTGCTGGAGCTGGGCGGACAGATGAAGGCGGCGGTGCGGCGCAACGTCGGCGTGCCCGTCTGCGTCGGCATCGCCCCCACCAAGACGCTGGCGAAGCTGGCGAACAAGTGGGCCAAGAACAATTCTGCCTTCGACGGCGTCTGCCACTGGGAGTCCGTGCCCGCCGCCGCCCGCGAGCGCCTGATGCGAAGCCTGTCGGTGATCGAAATCTGGGGCGTCGCCACACGGCTGACCAGGCGGCTCAACGCCCTGGGCATCCACTCGATCCTGGACCTGGCCCGCGCGGACCCGGTGATGATCCGCGACCGGTTCTCCGTGGTCATGATGCGCACCGTCCTGGAACTACAGGGCATCCCGTGCATCCCGATGGAAGAGGAACGCATCGGACGCGATCAGCTGATCTTCTCCCGCTCCTTCTCCACCCCGCTGACCTCGGCCGCCGGGTTCCGGCAGGTCCTGAGCGTCTACGGGCAGCAGGCCTCCGCCCGCCTCGCCCGGCACGGACTGCAGGCGAAGCTCCTCACCGCGTTCGCTGGCACCTCGCACTTCAACGCCCGGGACGTCTCGTTCCCCACGGTCAGCGTGGTCCTGCCGATGCCGACGGCGGATCCGGTGATCCTGACGCGGGCGGCACATGCCCTGCTGCCCCGCATCGTGGACGGCGTGAAGTACGCGAAGGCCGGCATCATGGTCACCGACCTAAGGCCCACCGGGAACCAGGCACCGCTATCCCTGTTCGAGAATCCGCACGAGGAACGCCACATTGGGAGCCTGGTGGAGGACATCACGCGCCGCTACGGCCGCGGTTCCATCGGGTTGGGCTTCGGCGGTATCCGGGGCGGACCGGACTGGAGCATGAAGCGGGACATGCTCTCCCCCGCTACACCACCCACTGGGACGAACTCCCCCTGGTCAAGGCCGCCTGACCGCACCGGCCCATCCGCTAAGCTCCCGGCATGCCTTCTTCACTGTTTGAAACGGCCGTCCGGGACGGCGTCGTCCTGAAACCCCTGGAGCCGTGGCACGCCCCGGCCTTCGCCGAACACATGGACCGGGCCCGGGACCACATCCGCCCTTGGGTGGGACCGGCCTTCGTCACCGACACCGTCGAGGGCGCCCGCGCCACCCTGCAGCGCTACGCCACGGCCACCGCCGGCGACGGCGCCCGCATCTACGGCCTCTGGGACGGGGACAGCATCATTGGCGGCGTCATGTTCGTGGCCTTCGACGCGGGCTCGGGCATCTGTGAGGTCGGCTGCTGGCTGGAACCCGGCGCGGTGGGCCGCGGACTCGTCACCCGCTCGGTCGCGCTGCTGATGGAATGGGCCTTCGAGGAACGCGGCATGTGCCGGGTGGAGTGGCGGTGCCGGACCGATAACCTCCGCAGCGTCGCCATCGCCCGGCGGCTCGGCATGCGTTCGGAGGGCGTGCTCCGCAGCAGCTGGGTGTTCGACGGTTCCCGCTACGACAAGGAGGTCTTCTCGATCCTTCGCGAGGAGTGGGACGCTGCCCGCCCGGGGTCTGGCTAGGACGGCGGGCCCCTCGCCGGCGGCCCCGGCCGCCCGCACCGCAATACCCGCCAAAAGGCCCGGCGCCTTCCGCACCGATGAGGAGCAGAATTAAGGCAGGTTGCTAGGTCAACTGTTTCGCCGGAGGTGGGTCATGGTCACCGGAAAATGTAGCGTCCTCGCTGCGCTCGCGGCCCTGGTGCTGGGTGTGGCCGGTTGCGGCTCGGGAGGGGGTACGGCTCCCCCGTCCGGCACGTCCGCGAGCGCCGCCATGCCGATGGACACGACGGGCGCCTCAACAAGCACGGGCGCTTCGACCACCACGGCCTCTGCCGGCGCGTCGACGGCGTCGTCCGCCGGGGCCGCCATCACCATCAAGAACTTCGCCTACGGCCCGGCCCTTGAGGTGCCGGCCGGCAGTACCGTCACGGTCTCCAACGCGGACAGCGCCGCGCACACGGTCACCGCCGATCAGGGCGGCGCCTTTGATGTCACTGTCAAGGGCAGCGGCGGCACGGCCACCTTCACCGCGCCGGCGACGCCGGGCACCTACACCTATCACTGCACCTACCACCCCAACATGCACGGAACGCTGGTGGTCAAATGAGCGCCACCGCACACCGGGGCGTTGCCGGCCACCGGAGCCGGGGCTTTGCCCTGCGCCTGCTAACGGCCGGCTGCCTAGCCGTCGATGCCGGGGTCCATCTTCACCTCGCGCCCGGCTACCAGGCCGGCTCGCCGCAGGGACTCGGACAGGGCACGCTCTTTGTCCTGGAGGCGGCAGCCGCCGCGCTCGCCGCCGTCGCCGTCCTCTGGCGGGGTTCCCGGGCGGCCTTTGCCTTCGCGTTCCTCGTTTCCCTGAGCGCCTTCGCCGCCGTGGTGCTGTACCGGTACGTCGATATCCCCGCGTTCGGTCCCTTCCCCGCGATGTACGACCCGGTGTGGTTCTGGGAGAAGTCGATCAGCGCCGCCGCGGAAGCCCTAGGCGCCGTTGCGGCGGCCGCGGGGTTCGTCCGGGCCGGTCGGGGACGGACGACGACGGCGGCCCGAGCCTGACGCGGGGCTCAGCAATTTCGGGGCGCAGGGGCCTCAGGGCGCAGGGATCTCACAGTGTCGGGAGCTCAGGGAGTCCGGACTTCAAGGCATCACGGCAGCGGTCCGCACCCGGTCGCGGCGATAGCATGGCCGCATCATGACTGAACTCCGGACCGCCCCGCACCCGGCGGTGGCCGACCTTTCCGTGGCCGCCGTGGCGTACCTCGGTGCCGTCGTCGTGATTGCCGGCCCGTCACTTCCCGACGGCGGGGGCGCCTTCCTCGCGGTGGGCGCCGGCGCCGCGGTGCTGGCCGGAGCTGGCGCAAACCTCCTGGGCCGGGCCGTCCCATCCTGCACCCCCGCGGACCGGGTCACGCTTGCCCGGGCGGTGCTGGTGGCCTGTGCCGCCGCGCTCACCATGTCGGGGCTGCTGACCGGCGGCCCGTCGGGGTTGCCGCTGCTCGCCGTCGGGACGGCGGCCTTCGCCCTAGACGCCGTGGACGGGCCGGTGGCGCGGCGGACCGGGACTGCCTCGGCCGACGGCGCCCGCCTGGACACCTCCACCGACGCGGCGCTGACGTTGGTGCTGGCCTGCGCCGTGGCGGGCACCCTTGGCCTCTGGGTGCTCGGATCCGGACTTCTCTATTACGTGTTCCAGGCCGCGGGCCGGTTCCGGCCGTCGCTGCGCGCACCTTTGCCGCCGTCGGCCGCTCGGAAGGTGATCGGCGCGCTGCAGCCGGCGGCCCTGCTGTTCGCCATGGTCCCCGGCGTCCCGGGGGCTGCGGCGACGGCGGCGGTCGCGGCCGCACTCGCCCTGCTGGTGCTGTCCTTCGGCCGCGACGTCGTGGTCCTGGAGCGGGGACGGCCGGGCGCCGGTTAGTCCTTGGCTTTGGCGCGGCTGGGCTGTACCCGCGGAGGTTCGCCCGGCATCTTGGGGAAGTCCGGCGGGAACGGCAGCTCGCCGAGGCCGGCCGCGGCGTCCCGTTCCCACCAGCCGAGCAGGCCCTCGATCGAGCCGGGGTTGGCGTGCATCCCGGCCCAGGGGTCGCCGGTGGACCGCAGCCGATCCGGCACCGTCGCGACGGTGAGGGCAGCCGGATCGGCATCGTCGAGTTCCTCCCACGTCAGGGGGCAGGACACAGTGGCCCCGGGCAGCGCCCGCGGGCTGTAGGCCCCGGCCATGGTGCGGTCCCGGTTGGCCTGGTTGAAGTCGATGAAGACCCGTTCACCGCGTTCCTCTTTCCACCAGGCGGTGGTCACCTGCTCGGGCATCCGGCGCTCCAGTTCACGGGCCGCGGCGATCACGGCGTGCCGGACGTCCAGGAACTCGTGGTCCGGCTCGATCGGCGCGAACACGTGCAGCCCGCGGTTGCCGGAGGTCTTGATGAAGGCTTCCAGGCCGATGTCGGCGAGGACCTTCCGTAGCTCCCGCGCGGCGGGGACGGCGTCCCTGAAGGAGGTGCCGGGCTGCGGGTCCAGGTCGATGCGGAGCTGGTCCGGGTTGTCCGGGTTCCCGGCCCGCGACGCCCAGGGGTGGAAGACCACGGTGTTCATCTGCACCGCCCAGACCGCGGCCGCTGCTTCGTCGATCACCAGCTGCGGGTGGGACCGTCCGCTCGGATAGACCACCGGCACCGACCTGACGAAGTCCGGCGCCCCCTTGGGCGGATTCTTGGAGAAGAACTGTTCGCCGTCGACGTCGCCGGAGAAGCGTTGCAGGGTGATAGGCCGGTCCCCGTTCGCGGCCAGGAATGCCTCGCCGACGTCGATCATGAACCGCGCCAGGTCCAGCTTGGTCACCCCCGCGGCGGGCCAGACCAGCCGGGACGGGCTGGAAATCCGGACCTCCCGCTCGCCGTGCGGACCCGGAACCGTCACGATCGTCTCTTCCCTTGCCATGAGGGCAGGCTACCCCGCGCCCGGTCCCGGCGACACCCGCCCGGAGCGCGTCGCCGCCGGTCCGGTCGGAACGGGAGCCGCGGCCCGGCGTCTGGCTCCGGCTGCCGCCGCTGGCTAGGGTGGCTTGCATGGCTGAGGCATTGGCGTCCCTGGCGGACGCATTCAAGACGGTGGGGGTCTCCCGGGCGTACGGCGAGTCGATCGAGCTCGCCGGAGAGCGGGTGGTGCCCGTGGCGCTGGTGTCCTTCGGGTTCGGCGGCGGCAGCGCACCGGCATCCGGGGAGGAACCCGGCGGGGCCGGCGGCGGCGGGGGCGGGTTTGTCCTGCCGCTGGGAGTGTATGCGGGCGGCCCGAACGGCCGGAGCGTGTTCCGGCCCAACCCGGTGGTCCTGATGGCCGCCGCGGTGCCGCTGGTGTGCGCCGCGGGCTGGGCGCTGCGGGCCCTGGTCCCTGGAACGCGCGCGGCAGGTGCCCGTGGTTGAGGAAACGCTGAGCATCGACGTGGACGGCACCGCGGTGTCCGCCCTCTACGCCCGGCCCGAGCACCCGGTGGCCACGCTGGTGGTGGCACACGGGGCCGGCGCCGGGATGGGCCATCCCTTCCTGGCCGGCTTCACCGCCGCCCTGAACGACGACGGCGTCGCCACCCTGCGTTTCAACTTCCCCTACCGGGAGGCCGGCCGGAAGTTCCCGGACCGCCCGCCGGTCGCCATCGCGACGTGGCGGGCCGCGATGGCTGCCGCACGCGACCGCTCCACCGGCGAGCCGGTCTGGGCGGCCGGGAAATCCTTTGGCGGCCGGATGGCGTCCATGGCGGTGGCCGAGGGGATGCCGGCGGCGGGCCTGGTCTACCTTGGCTACCCGTTGCATCCGCCGGGCAAGCCGGAGAAGCTCCGGGACGAACACCTCTACGGCGTGAGCGTGCCGATGCTGTTCTTGCAGGGCACCCGGGACACCTTCGCCACCGGGAACCTGCTGGACACGGTTGCCGCCCGGATCGGGCCCTCCGCCGAGGTGCAGTGGGTTGAGGGCGGGGACCACTCGTTCGCCGTGGCCGGCAGGAAGCGCCCCGCGGACCAGATCGGTGCGGGGCTGGCGGAACCGGTGGCCCGTTTCCTCCGGTCCCATGCCCCGGAAGGAGCCGGGAAGTGAGCGGCGGGCACGGTCGTGCCGCGCTGACCGACGCCGACGTCCCCGCCTGGTGGCAGCGGCTGGGCCTGCCCGGCCTGATCGACATCCACACGCATTTCCTCCCGGAACGGATGCTCCGCCGGGTCTGGGCCCACTTCGACGAGGCGGGCCCCCTTGTCGGGCGGCCGTGGCCGATCACCTACCGCACCGCGCAGGACCAGCGGCTCGCTACCCTCCGCACCCTCGGCGTCCGGCGCTTCACCGCCCTGACCTACGCGCACCGGCCGGACATGGCGGCGGACCTCACCGACTTCGCCCTGGACCTCGCCGCCGCCGAGCCGGACTGCGTCCCCAGCGCCACTTTCTACCCGGAGGAGGGCGTGCTCGGGCAGGTGGAGCGGGCCCTCGCCCGCGGCGCCAGGGTCTTCAAGATCCATGCCCAGGTGGGCGGCTTCGACCTGCGCGAGCCCATCCTGGACCCGGCCTGGGCGCTCTTGGCCGACGCCGGCATCCCCGTCGTCATCCACGTCGGCTCCGGCCCCGTTCCCCGGCAAGGGTTCACCGGCCCCGACAAACTCGAGGGGTGCTGCGCCGCCACCCCGACCTGACCGCCGTCGTCGCCCACCTCGGCGCCCCGGAGTACGCCGAGTTCCTGGACCTGGCCGACCGCTATCCCCGCGTCCACCTGGACACCACCATGGCCTTCACCGACTTTTTCGAGTCCGTGACCCCGTTCCCGGCGGACCTGCTCCCCCGGCTGGCGGACCTCGGCGACCGGGTGGTGCTGGGCAGCGACTTCCCCAACATCCCCTACCCCTACGCTCACCAGCTGGAGGCGCTGGAACGGCTGCGGGACCGGGAACCGCGGCTCGACGACGCCTGGCTGCGGGCCGTGTGCTGGGACAACGGCGCCCGGCTGATCGGGGACGGCGCTGTTCCCTTATCGTCGCCGACCCTGAATGATGGGTCCCATGACCAAACCCTATGAAGCGTCCCGTCCTATCGAGTCCGACAACCCGGAGGCGGTGACGTCCGCCGTCCGCGAGGCAACCAACGAACTCCGCGACACCCTGCAGCGCAACGGCATCGAGGTCAGCTTCCAGGACCTTGCCCTGCTGGGCCACTCGGAATCCTGGGACGACGAGGGGCAGCGCTGGGTGCACGTCGCCTGGGACGGCGCCGAAGCCGGCTAGCCCCGACACCAACCGCTGCGCAGACACCGACCGCTGCAACAGTACAGAAATCGCTGTAGTATTTTCGCATGCAGACACTGACCAGCACGGGCGTCCTGGCCCGGTTCGGCAAGGCACTCGCGGACCCCACCCGGTCCTCGATCCTGCTCCGGCTCAAGGACGGACCGGCGTTCCCGGGTGAGCTGGCCGAGTCCCTCGGCGTGAGCCGGCAGATGCTCTCCAACCACCTGGCCTGCCTGCGGGACTGCGGCCTCGTCGTCGCCGAACCGGCCGGGCGCAAGGTCCGCTACGAACTCTCGGACGCCAAACTCGCCCACGCCCTCGGGGACCTGCTGGAGGTCATCCTCACCGTGGAGCCCATCTGCACCTGCCCGGACGAGGACTGCGCGCCGTGAGCGGGCACCACGACCACTCGCACGCCGTCGACGCTGACGGCAACCGCACCCGGCTGCTGCTGGTCTTCGGCATTACGGTCATGGTCATGGTTGCGGAGATCACCGGCACGGTGCTCTCGGGCAGCCTGGCCCTGCTGGCCGACGCCGGACACATGTTCACGGACGCGGCCGGCCTGCTGATCGCGCTGATCGCGGCGTCCCTGGCGCTCCGGCCCGCCACCATGAAGCGGACCTGGGGTTTCAAGCGTGCGGAGATCCTGGCCGCGGCCCTGCAGGCGGGGCTGTTGCTGATCGTGGGCGCGTTCGTGATCGTCGAGGGCATCCGGCGCCTGTTCGAGCCGCCCGAGGTGGGGTCCTCGCTGATGCTCTGGTTCGGCGTGATCGGCCTGGCGGGCAACGTCGTGGGCCTGCTGGTCCTAGCCGCCGGCCGGAAGCACAACTTCAACATGCGCGCCGCGTTCCTTGAGGTGCTCAACGACGCGCTGGGCTCCGTGGCGGTGATCGTCGCCGCCCTGGTGATCGCCTGGACCGGCTGGACCCGGGCCGACGCGCTGGTGTCCCTGCTGATCGGTGCGCTGATTATCCCGCGGACGCTCAAACTGCTGATGGAGACCGTGCACGTCCTGCTCGAGAGCACCCCGAAGGGCCTCGACCTGGGCCAGGTGCGCACCCACATCCTGGCGCTGCCGCATGTGATCGACGTCCATGACCTGCACGCCTCGCTGGTGGGGTCCGGTACACCGGTGATCACCGGGCACGTCACCCTCGAGGACGAGTGCCTCACCGACGGCCACGCCGCGACCATCCTGGCCGACCTGCAGCGCTGCGTGGCCGAGCACTTCGACATCTCCGTGGAGCACTCCACCTTCCAGCTCGAACCGGCGGCCCACCGGGACCAGGAACACCTGCCCCACTAGGCGCCTACATCCTGTTCTTGACCTTCGCGGTGGCCGGGGCCGTCCACGGATCCTCCGGCCACGGGTGCTTCGGGTAACGTCCGCGCATCTCTGCGCGGACCTGGGCGTACGGCCCGGACCAGAACGAGGCCAGGTCGTCCGTGACCGCCAGCGGCCGCCGCGCCGGGGACAGCAGGTGGAAGAGCACCGGCACCCCGCCCTCCACCAGATGGGGCGTCCGGTCCCAGCCAAAGCACTCCTGCAGCTTGACCGCGACGACGGGCCGGCCGTCGTCGTCCACCGCGGGGTAGTCGATGCGGACCATCGAGCCGCTGGGCACCTTCAGGGATTCGGGCGCCAGCTCGGCCAGGCGCGCAGCTTCGGGCCAGGGCAGCAGGCGCCGGAGCGGGTCCAGGAGGTCGACGCCGGCGGTGCGGCCGCCCGCGGCCAGCGCCTCCAGTTCCGGGGCCAGCCAGTCCTCCAGCCGGGCCAACAGGGCCTCCTCCGAGACGTCCGGCCACGGCGCGCCGAGCTCCCGGCGCAGCAGGGCCAGCCGGCGGCGGAGCGCGTCGGCGGCCGAGTGACCAGCCAATGGCGCCGAGCCCCGCCCCGGCGAGAGCGCGGCCCACGGCCGCGCGGCCGGACTCCGGCGTCGGACGTACCGGGGTGGAGGAAAGTACGATGGCGCCCAGGCGGCGTTCCTGCCGGGCGGTCACCCGGCCGCCGTCGAAGGCCGCGACCACCGTGTCGGTTAGCAGGTGCGCGGCGGCGGTTTCGGCATCTGCCGGGGCGAGCGGCGCCGCGACGCGGATGACGGCGCCGGTGCCCGCGGCCTCGTGCCCGTCGGCGCGGCTGACCTCCGCGACGGCAAGCCAGTCCTGCCCGGAGAGGCGGCTGCCGCCGGGAAGGGCGGCGCGGGTTCCGGAGGCCAGAAGGTAACGGTCGCCCGGGCCGGGCACCCGGCGCGCCACCCGGTCGGGGAAGGCGAGGGCGACGACGTTGCCGGCCTCCTCACCGGGCGCCCTCGATGCGGCCGGTTTCTTCCCGGCAACCGGGGCGGCGGTGCGTGCCAGTTCGGGCGCATTTCCGCCGCCCGCGCCCGGGGCGCGGGCGATCGACTCCAGCCGCCGCACCTCGTCGGCCCAGCTGCGCGCGCCGGGATCCCTGCCCGAACGCAGCGCGGCCAACAGCCCGGGCAGGTCAGCCCCGGGGGCGCGCTGGCTGCCGGACACAGCGGCCACGGCCTCCGCGGCCGCGCGGGAGCCCACCGCGGCGCCGCCCTCCAGGAGCGCGCGGCCCAGCCGCGGGTCGGCGGGGATGCGGGCCAGAGTGCGGCCGAGGCCGGTGGCCTGCCCGTCGGGGCCGACGGCGCCCAGTTCCCGCAGCACCTCGACGGCGTCGGCCATCGCCGCGGCCGGCGGGGCATCCGGCAAGGCCATGCCGCGGCCCTCGGGGGAACCCCAGCAGGCGAGCACCAGGGCAGCCCCGGTGAGGTCTGCGACGGTAATCTCCGGGGTGACATGCGCGGGGGCGGCACCGAAACTGCGCTCGTCGTAGCAGCGGACCACCCGGCCCGGGCCGAGGCGCGCGGCACGGCCGGCCCGCTGGCCCGCGGACGCCCGAGAACAGGACACGGTGACCAGGCCGGTCATGCCGCGGGCGGCGTCGCGGCGCGGTTCGCGGGCCAGCCCCGAGTCGATCACCAGGCGGACGCCCGGGACGGTGAGCGATGATTCGGCGAGCGCGGTGCTGACGATGATCCGCGCCTGCGCGCCGGGGAGGCGCCCGGAGACCGCCCGGTCCTGGGTCGCGGGGTCGGCCTGGCCGTGCAGCTCCAGTACCTCCGCCGTCGTCCGTCCCCGCAGCCGGGACGCCACGTGCGTGACCTCCCGGGCGCCCGGCACGAAGACGAGCGCGTCAAGATCGTCCCCGGCGGCGAGGGCGGCGGCGTGCGCGGCGGCCGCCGTGTCCGCGACGTGGTCCAGGAAGGAGCGCGTCACACCGCGGGCGTCCAGCCGCGGGCCCGGCGCGGGCGCCCACTGCACCTCCAGCGGATGGAGCGCGCTGGGGCAGCCGACGACGGGCGCCGGCGTACCTGCCGGGCCGCCGTCGGCGTCCCCCAGCAGTTCGGCGAAGCGGCGCGCGTCCAGGGTGGCGGACATTGCGACCAGGGCCAGGTCGCCGCGGAGCTGGCGCACCTCGGCCAGCATGCCCAACAGCATGTCCGTCTCCAGCCCGCGTTCGTGCACCTCGTCCAGCACGACGGCGGCAGTCCCCTCCAGTCCCGGGTCGGCGAGCAGGCGACGCAGCAGGATCCCCGGGGTGACGAATTCAACGAGGGCGTCCGGGCCGGTCCGCCGCTCGCCGCGCACGGCGTAGCCCACCCGCTCCCCCAGCGGGCTGCCGTCCAGGGCGGCGAGGCGGCGGGCCGCGGCGCGGGCGGCGACCCGGCGGGGCTGGGTGACCACGATCCGGGCGGGCACTCCGTTCCGGTCGGCGGCTGCGGCACCGGCCAGGGCCAGGTTCGCCAGCAACGGGGGCACCAGCGTGGTCTTTCCGGTCCCCGGCGGCGCCTCCACAACCGCGGCGGCACCTGGGCCACCAACCGCCAGCGCCCCGGTCAGCTCTCCGAGGGACCCGGCGAACACCAGGCCCGCGCCGATGGCGCCCATGTCAAAGGGACGGCGATGGGGGCGGGGATTCCGGGCGGGGGCAGTCACGCTTCCATTCTCCCCGCCCCGGCGCGCCCGACCGCACGCCATCGTTCCCCACCCCGGGCGCGGCCCGGCGGACGGAATAGGAACCCTCGGCAACGCGTTGGGGCTGGTGTGAAAAACATTGGCTTCCTGTCCTTTGGCCACTGGACCGACCACCCGGAGTCCGGCACCCGCAGCGCCTCGGACGCGCTCCTGCAGGCGATCGACCTCGCCGTCGCGGCCGAGGAACTGGGCGCGGACGGCGCCTACTTCCGCGTCCACCACTTCGCCCAGCAGTACGCCTCTCCCTTCCCGCTGCTGGCGGCGGTCGGCGCCAGGACCAGCCGCATCGAGATCGGCACCGGCGTCATCGACATGCGCTACGAGAACCCGCTCTACATGGCCGAGGACGCCGGGGCGGCGGACCTGATCAGCGGCGGACGGCTGCAGCTCGGCATCAGCCGCGGGTCACCCGAGCAGGTCATCGACGGCTGGCGGCACTTCGGCTACACCCCGGCGGACGGCGAGTCCGACGCCGACATGGGCCGCCGCCACACCGAACGGCTGCTCGAGGTACTGAAGGGCGAGGGCTTCGCCGCGCCGAGCCCACGGCCGATGTTCCCGAACCCGCCGGGGCTGCTGCGGATTGAGCCATACTCGGCGGGGCTCCGTGAGCGGATCTGGTGGGGCTCCGGCTCGAACGCCACCGCCGTCTGGGCCGCCAAACTCGGCATGAACCTGCAGAGCTCCACGCTCAAGGACGACGAGAGCGGCAAGCCCTTCCACATCCAGCAGGCCGAACAGATCGAGCTCTACCGGCAGGCCTGGAAGGACGCCGGCCACGAGCGCGAACCCCGTGTGTCGGTCAGCCGGAGCATCTTTGCCCTGACGGACGAGCGGGACTGGCACTACTTCGGCCGTGACCGACGCAGCTCGGACCAGATCGGCAACATCGACGAGAAGACCCGGGCCATCTTCGGCCGCTCCTACGCCGGAGCCCCGGACGAACTCGCCGCCAAACTGGCCGAGGACGAGGCGATCGCGGCCGCCGACACCCTGCTGCTGACCGTCCCCAACCAGCTGGGCGTCGACTACAACGCCCACGTCATCGAGTCCGTACTCAAGCACGTCGCCCCGCAACTGGGCTGGCGCTGAGCCGGTCCCCCACAGAGAGCAGACCCCCTGATGCACTTCCAGCAGGACGCCGAGGGCTTCATCCGGATGCCGCGGCACCTTCCGGCCGGCGCCCCCGTCACCATCACCTTCAGCGACGGCTCCGCCGGGGAGTTCACCGGACGCGACCTCAACGCCGCCTACGACCGGTCACTGGCCGAGTTCCGGGCCGGCAACAACCTGGACGCCAAGGGCTTCTCCCGAACACCGAAGGCACGAACCAACTCCGGCAACCGGATCGAGTTCGTCCGCGTCCACCCGGACATGGCCCGCGGACGCGCCTGACCAGCCACCCACGCGCCTGACCCGCCTTCCACGGCACCGGCGTCGGACGTCTAAGAAAATTAATCAGCACACTGCGGAACAATCCCGCCGGGTGCGCTGTTGTCTCCCACTGTGGCTCCGATCGGTTCGCCGGCCGGGGTCACACTCCGGCGCAGCCTTGGCTGATCCCCCGCCGGCAGCTGTTGCTGATTCTCCCCAGACCGCTAACGAATCACAGATACACACTGGAGATACATGCTTACCGTTAACAGCTTATGCCGCACCGTCCGCCACCGGCGACCTGGTCCCCACCAAGATCGAACGCCGCGACGTCGGACCCCATGACGTCCTGATCGAAATCAAGTTCGCCGGCATCTGCCACTCGGATATCCACACCGTCCGCGGCGACTGGGGCCCCCAGTCCTACCCGCTCGCCCCCGGCCACGAGATCGCCGGCATCGTCACCGAGGTCGGCTCCGCCGTCACCAAGCACGCCGTCGGCGACCGCGTCGGCGTCGGCTGCATGGTCAACTCCTGCGGCGAGTGCGTGAACTGCAAGGCCGGCGAGGAGCAGTACTGCCTCAAGGGCAACACCGGCACCTACGGCGCCGTCGACCATGACGGCACCATCACCCAGGGCGGCTACTCCACCCACGTCGTCGTCACCGAAGACTTCGTGGTGCGGATCCCGGAGGGCATCGAGCTCGACGTCGCCGCTCCCCTGCTGTGCGCCGGCATCACCACCTACTCGCCGCTGCGGCACTGGAACGCCGGCCCCGGCAAGAAGGTCGCCGTCGTCGGCCTGGGCGGTCTCGGCCACATGGCCGTCAAGCTCGCCCACGCCATGGGCGCCGAGGTGACCGTGCTCTCGCAGTCGCTCAAGAAGCAGGAAGACGGCCTGAAGCTGGGCGCCGACCACTACTACGCCACGAGCGACGAGAACACCTTCAGCGAGCTCGCCGGCAGCTTCGACCTGATCATCAACACGGTCAGCGCCTCGATCGACATCAGCTCCTACCTGCAGCTGCTGCGCCTCGACGGCACCATGGTCAACGTCGGCGCCCCCGCCGAGCCGCTCCCGGTCAACGCGTTCGCCCTGATCGGCGGCCGGCGCTCCTTCGCCGGCTCCATGATCGGCGGCATCCGCCAGACCCAGGAGATGCTGGACTTCTGCGCCGAGCACCACCTGGGCGCCGAGATCGAGGTCATCCCGGCCGAGAAGATCAACGAGGCCTACGAGCGCGTCCTGGCCTCCGACGTTCGCTACCGCTTCGTCATCGACACGGCCACGCTCAGCTAGACACGTCCGCCACCCGGGACGGACCGCACTGTGCGACCCGTCCCCGGTACCGGCAAACGGCCCGGCGGCGCAGGAATTCCCTGTGCCGCCGAGCCGTTCCTGTGTCCGGGCTGCAGGGCAACCGAAAGATCTCCACAAATATCACCGGCCCGAAACCTGGGCGCAATATTGGCGGTACAGTCTGGATGGAAGGCCGGAGCGCACCGCCCCGGCCCGGGCATCCCCGGACTCCGCCCAGGAGAGAGTGCAGGTCGCCGTGAATCCCCTGTTCGTCCTCACCGCTGAAACGGCCGCCGGCGGCTCCACCCGCCGCGGCGTTCCCCTCCGCCCCATCAAGCCCGACGACGTCGACGAACTCTCGCGGATGTACCACGAGTCGTACGCGGAGAGCCTGCCCCAGCCGCCCGAGCGGGCCACCGGCTGGATCGACGCGCTCCTCGGCGGAGCGGAAGGCGCCCACCTCCCCGAGGCCTCCGCCGTCCTGACCGGACCCGAGGGCCAGCTGACAGCGGCCATCATCGTCACCGAACCTGCGCCCGGCAGCGACGGGGAATGGGACGCCGTGATCGCCGAACTCTTCACCCATCCCGACTTCCGCCGCCAGGGCCTGGCCGACGAACTGCTCAGCCACTGCCTCGACACCCTCCAGATACAGGGCCGCTCAACGGTGGCGGTCACGGTGGACAGCGGAAACTTCGCCGCCCTGGCCTTCTACCTCTCCCGCGACTTCCGCCGCCTCACCGACGACGACGCCTAGGACCCACCCGCCCCGGGTTTTGTAACGTCACTGGAGTTATTGCTACCGTGGCGGGTACGTTTCAACATTTCTTGGGGGAAATATGAATAAGGCACAGCGACGCGCCCACATGGAGCCGCCCTGTCCGGCCTGCGGATCCCGCGTGGTTCCGAACTGGACCGACCGGCGCCAGGCGTCCGACCGGCAGCCCGACTGGCAGGTCAGCGACCGGCAGTGCAGTTCGCAGCTGTGCCGGCTCAACGACCCGCAGAACTGGTAGCGGCCGCGCGCCGGGAGCCCGGCCCCGGCGCTCCCCGGCGCTCGTCGGAGACGGATGGTTGGACTGCATGATCCGCCGGGATGATCCGGTGCCGCCCGCGCGTTGAAGCCCTCGGAAGAGCACACCACACCCGAGAGGAACCATCATGAGCATCGTTGTCACCGGCGCCACCGGCCACCTGGGCCGCCTCGTCCTGGAATCCCTGCTCCGCCGCGGCGCCCCCGCCGGCGAGCTGGTCGCCGTCGGCCGCGCCGTCGATAAGCTGGATGATTTCGCCGGCCGCGGCGTGCAGGTCCGGGCCATGGACTACGACGACGCCGGGTCGGTCGCCGCGGCCCTCAAGGGTGCGTCGAAGGTGCTGCTGATTTCCGGCAGCGCCGTCGGGCAGCGTCTCGAACAGCACCGGACCGTCATCGACGCCGCCCGGGCCGAGGGCGTGGAACTCATCGCCTACACCAGCATCGCCAACGCGGACAGCACGGGGATGAAGCTCGCCGCCGAACACCAGGCCACCGAGAAGCTCCTCGCCGAATCCGGACTGCCCCACGTCCTCCTGCGCAACGGCTGGTACCTGGAGAACTACACCGAACAGCTGCCGGGCACCCTGGCACAGGGCGGCTTCGCCGGCAGCGCCAGTGACGGCAAGGTCAGCGCCGCCGCCCGCGCCGACTACGCGGACGCGGCCGCAGCCGTGCTGCTGGCCGATGACCAGGCCGGCAAGGTCTACGAATTCGGCGGCGACCAGGCCTTCACCATGGCGGAACTGGCGGCCGAGATCAGCGCGGCGGCCGGACAGCCCGTCGCCTACCAGGACCTCCCCGCCGCGGACTACGCCGCGATGCTCGCCGGATTCGGCGTCCCCGCGGACTTCGCCGGCATCCTCGCCGACTCCGACGTCGGAATTGCCCGCGGCGACCTCCTTGTCACCTCCGGCCAGCTCGCATCCCTGATCGGGCGGCCGGCCACCACCATGCCCGACGCGGTGCGCTCGGCGGTCGCCGCACTCAAGGACACCAGCCCGGAACACGGGACCGGCAACTAAGCGGACCCGGCAGCCCCATGACCGTCCACAGCGCCGGCCTGCTGCTCTTCCGTCGGACCGGCGCCGGGCTGGAGGTCTGGATCGCCCACATGGGCGGTCCGTTCTGGGCGCGCAAGAAGAACGCGTCCTGGTCCATCCCGAAGGGCATCCACACGGACGAGGAGGACCCGCTGGCCGCGGCCCGGCGTGAGTTCACCGAGGAGATCGGCACCCCGCCGCCCGAGGCCGACTACGTTCCGCTGGGCAGCTTCCGGCAGTCATCCGGGAAGGTGGTCACCGTCTTCGCCGCGGAGACGGACTTCGCCCCGGAGCGGATCGTCAGCAACACCTTCCCACTGGAGTGGCCCAAGGGCTCCGGCACCATCCGGGAATTCCCCGAGATCGATGCCGCCGAATGGGTTGGCGAGGACGAGGCCAGGGTCCGGCTGGTCCGCGGCCAGCTCCCCATGCTCGACGCCCTCGTCCGGCACCTAGGCGGGAAACCGGCCTGACGCCCCCCCGACGCAGAACGTCTTGTCATTGAATGTCACAAAATCGACACGTAGTGTGACATCAATCGACGGACCTCTTCACCGGGAGCATTCATGAAAACACCAGGACGCAGGCTCTCCGCACTGGCGGCGGCGCTGGCACTCACCGTGGCCGGCGGCGCCGTCGCGGGTCCCGCCGTCGCCGATCCCCGCGAGACGGAGAAGACCCCCACCGCCACCGGGTACGGAGGCGCCGTGAGCACGGTCGATCCGGAGGCGTCCGCCGCGGCGATCGAGGTCCTCCGCAAGGGCGGCAACGCGGCCGACGCGGCGGTCGCGGCTGCCGCCACCCTGGGTGTCACCGAACCGTACAGCGCCGGCGTCGGCGGCGGCGGGTACTTCGTCTACTATGACGCCAAGAGCAAGTCGGTGGGCACCATCGACGGCCGGGAAACCGCGCCGGCCGGCATCACCCCCGACGCCTTCATCGACAAATCCACCGGGAAGCCCTACCGGTTCACCCCGGAACTGGTCACTCAGCGGCGTTGCCGTCGGTGTCCCGGGCACCCCGGCCACCTGGCAGCGCGCCCTGGAACGGTGGGGCAGCCTGGGATTGGGCGAAGCCCTGAAACCGGCCATCAAGGTGGCCGACCGCGGATTCGTCGTCGACCCCACCTTCCGCCAGCAGACCCTGGACAACAAGGCCCGGTTCGCCGCCTTCCCGGCCACCAGCGAACTGTTCCTTCCCGGCGGCGACGCCCCCGCCGTCGGCAGCATCTTCCAGAACCACGACCTCGCCGCGACCTACCGGCTCCTGGCCAAGCAGGGCACCGCGGGCTTCTACACCGGGCCGCTGGCCGCCGACATCGCGGCCACCGTCCAGAACCCGGCCAAGGCGCCCGGCACCACGCTGCCCGTGCCCGCGGGATCGATGACGACGGCGGACCTGGCCGGCTACCGGGCCGCGGACCAGGACCCCACCCGGGTGGGCTACCGCGGACTGGATGTCTATGGCATGGCTCCCTCCAGCAGCGGCGGCACCACCGTTGGCGAGGCCCTGAACATCCTGGCCCCCACCAACCTCTCCGGCCTGTCCACCGCCGGCGCGCTGCACCACTACCTGGAGGCCAGCGCCCTGTCCTTCGCCGACCGCGGCAAGTACGTCGGCGACCCGGCCAAGGTCAAGGTCCCGACGGCGGCCCTGACCGATCCGCTTTTCGGCAAGGAACGCGCCTGCCTGATCGATCCCCTGCACGCGGCCACCAAGCCGGTGGCGCCGGGCGATGTCGCCAGCTACGACGGCGTGTGCCCCGCCGCCACAGCGCCGGCGGCCAGCGAAAAGGACACCGAGAACATCTCCACCACCAACCTCACGGTGGCGGACAAGTGGGGCAACGTGGCCGAGTACACGCTCACGATCGAGCAGACCGGCGGTTCCGGCATGGTGGTTCCCGGCCGCGGCTTCCTGCTCAACAACGAGCTGACCGACTTCTCCACGGTCTACGACGCGCAGGACCCCAACCGGATCGAACCCGGAAAGCGTCCCCGGTCCTCGATGTCCCCGACCATCATCCTCAAGGACGGCGCCCCGTTCGTGGCCCTGGGCTCGCCCGGCGGGTCCACGATCATCACCACCGTGCTGCAGACCATCCTGAACCGGGTGGACCTGGGCATGACCATCTCGGAGGCCATCGCCGCGCCCCGCGCCGCGCAGCGGAACACGGCGAAGGTCACCGCGGAGCCGGCCTTCATTGCGGCCTACGGCGATCAGCTCACCCCGTTCGGGCACCAGTTCACGCCCTCGGGTGACGCCTTCACGTCCGCGGCGGAGATCGGCGCGGCCACGGCGATCGAGTTCGGGCCCGGCGGACGGCTGACCGCCGCCGCCGAACCGGTTCGCCGCGGCGGCGGCTCGGCCATGGTGTTCAGCGCCGGCAGGTGACCGCCGCCCGCTTCACACGCAGCAGCCAGCCTGACCAAGGGCCTGGGCGGATCAGCCGCCCAGGCCCTGGCGTAGGCGGCCTGGCCCACGTGCTGGAGGCAGTCCGCCACCGTGCTGACCAAGCGCACGCCCAGGGTCACGGGCGGATCCCACCGCTCATCCACCACCCGGTCCTGGCCGCCGTCGTCCAGGCCTTCGAGGAAGCCGGCGGTCTGACGGTGCACGGCGTCGTAGTACTCCAACAGCAGGTCCGGCCCGGCGGTCACGGAGTCCACCTGGGCGGAGGAGTGCCCGTAGCCGGTGTCCCGCTCGGGCAGCGGGAGCCCGAACCTGGCAACGAAGCCCTGGCTGGTCCAGACCTGCGGGAGGCCGGCGGCGGAGGAGACCTGGGCGTCCTCCACCCGGGCCAGGTGCCAGAGAAGCCAGGCGATGGAATTGCCGGTCCCTCCCGGGCGCCGGGTCAGGCTGCGTTCGTCCGTTCCGTCCAGCACGGCCTCCACCGTTTCGCGGATCCGGCCGAAGCCATCGAGCAGCAGTTCGTTGGATTTCATTCCATTCCCTTCCCTGGCGTCGTTCGTCCGCCCATGCTGGCACACGAACGGCCCGTTGCCCTACGCGGAGAGTAAGCCGCCGGGCCTAGCCTCCCAGGAGCGTGACGTCGCGGACGGCGCCCTTATCGGCGGAGGTGGCCATGGCGGCGTACGCGCGCAGTGCGGCCGAGACCTGGCGCTCCCGGTCCTTTGGCTTGTAGCCGCCGTTAATCAGCAGCTTCTCCCGCCGCTCGGCCAGCAGTTCGTCGCTGACTTCCAGCTGCAGGGACCGCTGGCTGATGTTGATGCTGATGATGTCCCCGTCTTCGACCAGGGCGATGGTCCCGCCGGAGGCAGCCTCCGGGGAGATGTGCCCGATGGACAGGCCGGAGGTGCCGCCGGAGAAACGGCCGTCGGTGATCAGGGCGCACTTCTTGCCCAGGCCGCGGCCCTTGAGGAACGACGTCGGGTACAGCATTTCCTGCATGCCCGGACCGCCCTTGGGCCCCTCGTACCGGATGACCACTACGTCTCCTTCCTTGATGGTCTTGTTCAGGATCTTCTCCACGGCCTCATCCTGGGACTCGCACACCACGGCCGGGCCGGAGAAGGTCCAGATGGATTCATCCACACCGGCGGTCTTCACCACGGCGCCGTCCACGGCCACGTTGCCGCGGAGAACGGCCAGCCCGCCGTCCTTGGAGTAGGCGTGCTCCACGGAGCGGATGCAGCCCTTCGGCGGCGTCGGTGTCCAGCGAGGTCCACTCGTTCGACTGGGAAAACGCCGTGGAGGACCGGACACCGCCGGGGGCCGCGTGCCACAGGGCGCTGGCTTCCTCCGTGGCCTTGCCGCCGCGGATGTCCCAGTCGTCCAGCCAGCCGTCCAGGTCTGCCGAGTGCACCGAGTGGACGTCCTTGTGCAGGAGCCCGCCGCGGTTCAGCTCGCCCAATAGTGCGGGGATGCCGCCCGCGCGGTGCACATCCTCCATGTAGTAGGTCCGGTCCTTGGCCACGTTCGGGGCCACCTTGGCCAGGCACGGCACCTGGCGGGACTTGGCGTCCATCTCGGCCAGGCCATAGTCCACGCCCGCCTCCTGGGCCGCGGCCAGCAGGTGCAGGATGGTGTTGGTGGATCCGCCCATGGAGATGTCCAGCGCCATGGCGTTGTCGAAGGCCTTGGCGGTGGCGATCGAGCGGGGCAGCACCGACTCGTCGTCGCCGTCGTAGTAACGCTTCACGAGCTCGACGACGGTGGTCCCGGCCTTCTCATACAGCGCCTTGCGCGCCGTGTGGGTGGCGAGCACGGAGCCGTTGCCGGGCAGCGACAGGCCGATGGCCTCGGTGAGGCAGTTCATCGAGTTGGCGGTGAACATGCCGGAGCAGGATCCGCAGGTGGGGCAGGCGTTCTCTTCGATGAGGTTGATGTCGGCGTCGGAGATCGACTCGTCGACGGCGTCGGAGATGGCGTTCACCAGGTCCAGGGAGCGGACGGACCCGTCGGTCAGGGTCACGCGGCCGGCCTCCATAGGGCCGCCGGAGACGAACACCACGGGGATGTTCAGGCGCAGCGCGGCCATCAGCATGCCGGGGGTGATCTTGTCGCAGTTGGAGATGCAGACCAGGGCGTCGGCGCAGTGGGCGTTCACCATGTACTCCACCGAGTCGGCGATCAGGTCGCGGGAGGGCAGCGAGTACAGCATGCCGCCGTGGCCCATGGCGATGCCGTCATCCACGGCGATGGTGTTGAACTCGCGGGGAACCGCTCCGGCGGCCAGGATCGCGTCGGAGACGATCCGCCCGACGGGGGCAAGATGGGTGTGGCCGGGGACGAACTCGGTGAAGGAGTTGGCCACGGCAATGATCGGCTTTCCGATGTCCGAGTTGGCGACGCCGGAGGCGCGCAGCAGTGCGCGGGCTCCGGCCATGTTCCGGCCGTGGGTGACTGTTTTAGAGCGAAGTGCAGGCATGTGTATCATCCTGCACCGCGCCGCGGCCGGGGTGAAGACGGCCTTGATACTAGTAGCAGGAGTACCAGAGTAATAGTATTTCGGGGTGCAGAACGCCGATCGTCGCAAAGAACTGGGGCTCTTCCTCCGGGCCCGCAGAAACCAAGCCGTCCGGATGGATTACGGCCTCCCACCCCTGTCCCGCACCCGTGAGCGGGGCCTGCGCCGCGAGGAGGTAGCGTTCCTCTCCGGCGTCAGCGTGACCTGGTACACCTGGCTGGAGCAGGGACGGGACATCACTCCGTCCCGCCAGGTCCTCGAGGCTGTCGGCCGGGCCCTGCATCTCTCGGACGCCGGGCTGGACTACGTCCTCTCCCTCGGGGGCTACGCCGCCGTCGGGCCGGGGCCCGCCGCGGCCGCCACCGCCCCCGCCCATCTCCAGCGCCTGCTCGACGCCCTGGACCCGAACCCGTCGTTCGCCCTGTTCCCGGACTGGGGCATCGCGGGCTGGAACAGCGCCTACGCGGCCCTCTTCCCCAACATCGCCACCGTGCCCTCCGCCGACCGGAACCTGCTGTGGCTCGTCTTCACCGACCCCTACGTGCGGGACCTCCTGCCGGATTGGGAGGTGACCAGCCAGCGGTTCCTGGCCGAGTTCCGTGCCGAAACCGGGCAGCGCCTGGGCGACGTGGACGTCAGGAACCTGGTGGAACGGCTCAAGTCCGCCAGCCCGGAGTTCAAGGAGGGCTGGGACCGGTACGACATTCTTGGCTTCGAATCGCGGGAGAGGGTCTTCCACCACCCGAGCGTCGGCACACTGAAGTTGGAACACCATCAGCTCTCTCCCTCGGACCGGCCGGACCTTCACCTGGTGGTTTACACGCCGGCTCCGGGCAGCGGGGCCGGGCCCCTGATGGGGCGCCTCATTCCGCCGACCAGCCAGGAACCCGGCGGACCTGCGGAGCGCCGCTGACGCACGGCCGGGCGGGGCTCCGACGCGGCGGTGTGCTACTTTCGGGCCATGACCAGCCAGCCCGTGACCCACGACGCCGACAGCCCGGCGGCCGCCGCCATCGGGCTGCTGGCCCGGCAGGGCTTCGACGCCACCTCAGTGGAGGAACTCGCCGAAGCCGCCGGGATGAGCCGCAGCACCTTCTTCCGCAAGTTCGGGTCGAAGGAGGACGTGGTCTTCGCCGACCACGAACGGATCCTGGCGCAGGTCACCGGCCGCCTGGCCGACTCCCGGCAGGATCCGCTCGCCGCCGTCGAGGATGCCGCCCTGCTGGTGTTCGAGCACCACCTGCGCCACCGCGAAACGTCCCGGGCACGCTACGAACTGATGCAGGCCGTGCCCTCGCTCCGGGACCGGGAACTGGTCACCTCGCACCGGTACGAGCGCGCCTTCCTCGTGCACCTGCTGGACCGGCTGCCGGCCGCCGCCTCCGCCGCCGCCGGCACGGGTGACCAACCGGCCGCCGCGGATCACCGTGAGCACACCGCCGTCGCCTACGCGGCCGCCGTCGTTGCCGTCCACAACGCCTTTCTCCGCCAGTGGCTGCGCTCGCCGGCGACCGAGGACGCCGGCGAACGGGAGGACGCCGACGCCCGGCGGGTGGGCGAACTCGCCGGGGAACTCCGCGGACTCTCCGCCCTGTTCCGGCCGGTCCTTCTCGGCACCGCTCCGGCAGCGGCCGCCAGCACCGTGGTGGTGACCGTGATCGCCGGAACCGCGGACAAGGACGACGTGGCGCGCGCCGTCCGCGACGCGCTCCCCTGACAAGTCCCCCGCCGACGCGCCGAATTGGAACGGAGTTTCTTGACGTGGAACTGCGTTTCATTGCATCCTTGATCGACATGGTGTGAGCCACGCCACGGGCGGCGCACAGCCGCCGACGCTATCGACGAGGACCACCACGCACATGACGACGACGTCGCCCGCCTCCGCGGCCACCGAAAACTCCAGCACCGTCCCCGCCGGCTTCCCCGCTGGCACCGTCGAGCCGGATTACCTCCTGACCGAAGCGCTGGGAACCGACCCGGCAGCCCTCTTCACCGGCATCAGCGACGAGGACCGCGCCTACTGGGACCGCGCCCGCGGCTTCGTCCAGGACGAGGTCCTGCCGGTGATCGACGGTTACTGGGAACGCGCCGAATACCCCGTGCACCTGTTGCGCCGCCTCGGCGAACTGGACCTGCTGCGCGACGGGATCGATGTCGAGGGCCACGCCCCGATGAGCAGCATGGCCGCCGGCCTGGTCACCATGGAGATCAGCCGCGGCGACGGCTCTGTCGCCACGATGATCGCCGTGCAGGGCGGCCTGGCCCTCCGCTCGGTCGCAGAATGCGGATCCGAAGAGCAGAAGCGGCGCTGGCTGGCCCCGATCGCCGAGGGCACCGAGTACGCCGCCTTCGCCCTCACCGAACCCACCCACGGCTCCGACTCCGTGGGCCTGGAATCCACCGCCACCACCACCGACGGCGGCGTCTTGCTCAACGGCGAGAAGAAGTGGATCGGCAACGGCTCCATCGGCGGCCTCAGCGTGGTGTGGGCCCGCGGCGAGGACGGGCAGGTCCACGGCTACCTCGTCCCGCAGGACTCCCCCGGCTACACCGGCACCACCATCGAGGGCAAGCTTGCCCTGCGCGCCATCTGGCAGGCCCACATCCGGCTGGAGAACGTCTTCGTTCCGGAGGAGAACATCCTGCCGGGCGCCCGCACCTTCAAGGACACCGCCCGCGTCCTCCTGGCCACCCGGCTGAGTGTCGCCTGGTCCGCCGTCGGCCACGCCACCGCCTGCTACGAGACCGCCGTCCAGTACGCCAAGCAGCGCAAGCAGTTCGGCCGCCCGCTGGCCTCCTCCCAGATCGTGCAGGAACGGCTGGCCCGCATGCTCAGCGAGCTCTCCACCATGCAGCTGATGGTCATGCAGATGACCCGGCTGGACGAGGCCGGCACCCTGACCGCCGAACAGGCCGCGCTGGCCAAGTACACCTGCACCCGGCTGGCCCGCGGCATCGCCTCCAACGCCCGCGACCTGCTCGGCGGCAACGGCATCCTGCTGGCCAACCGCGTCGCCCGCCACCTGGCCGACATCGAGGCCATCCACACCTACGAAGGCACCGAGACCATGCAGGCGCTCATCATCGGGCGCGGCATCACCGGCACCTCCGCTTTCGCCTGACCCGTCCACTTCTTCGCCTGATCCGCCGTCCCCAGACAGACGCCACCCACCAAAGGACCCACCCATGAACCAGAACGCCATCACCCCGGTCATCCTCGGAGGCGCCCGCACCCCTTCGGCCGCTTCCGCGGCGGCCTGTCCGCCTTCTCCTCCAGCGAACTGGGCGCCCACGCCATCCGCGCCGCACTGGCGCGCACCGGCGTCGCCCCCGAACAGGTCGGCGCCGTGATCGTCGGCCAGGTCATCCAGGCCGGCGCAGGCCAGGGCCCGGCCCGCCAAGCCAGCCTCGCCGCCGGCATCGGCTGGGACGTCCCCACCGTCACCATCAACAAGCTCTGCCTCTCCGGGCTCACCGCCGTGATCGACGCCGCCCGGATGATCCGCGCCGGGGAGGCCGACTTCATCGTCGCCGCCGGCCAGGAATCCATGACCAACGCCCCGCATCTGGTCCCCGGACTGCGCGCCGGCGTCGTGATCGGCGACGCGCCCATGCTCGATTCCCTGAACCACGACGGCCTGCAGGACCCGGTCAGCGGCAAGCTGATGGGCGAGGCCACGGACGCCGGCAACGTCGAACGGCAGATCAGCCGCGGGGAACAGGACGCCGTCGCGGCCCGCTCGCACCAGCGCGCCGAGGCCGCCCGCGCCGCCGGGATCCTCGCCGAGGAAATCGCCCCGATCGAGGTGCCCCAGCGCAAGGGCCCGGCCCTGACCCTGGAGCACGACGAGGGCATCCGCGCCGACACCACCGCGGAGTCCCTCGCGCAGCTGCGCCCGGCGTTCTCCAAGGGCGCCGCCGCCACCATCACCGCCGGCTCCGCCTCGCCGCTCTCCGACGGCGCCGCGGCCCTCGTCATCGCCAGCAAGGAAGCCGCGATCGCCGCTGGCCTCGAGTGGATCGCCGAGATCGGCGCCCACGGCCAGACCGCCGGTCCGGACGGCTCCCTGCACTCCCAGCCGGCCCGGGCCATCGACCGCGCCCTCGCCCAGGAGGGGCTGCACGCCAAGGACCTGGACCTGGTGGAAATCAACGAGGCCTTCGCCTCCGTGCTGATCCAGTCCGCCAACGACCTGGGCATCGACACCGACGTCGTCAACGCCGAAGGCGGCGCGATCGCCCTCGGCCACCCCGTCGGCGCCTCCGGGGCCCGCCTGGTCCTGCACCAGGCACTCGCCCTAAAGCGCCGCGGCGGCGGCACCGGCGTCGTCGCCCTCTGCGGCGGCGGCGGCCAGGGCGACGCCCTGGTCCTCAAAGCCTAACCACCCCCTCAGACGAAGAAGCAGGACATGACCAACACCACCAGCGGCGACGGTTTCGCCACCATTTCCGTCGCGGCGATCCTGGCGGAATCCGCCCGCCGCTCCCCGGACCGCACGGCCCTGATCGTCGGGGAGGACCGGACCAGCTACGGCGATCTCTGGCGGCAGACCCGCGAGTACGCCGGCGCCCTGCGCGCCCGCGGCATCGGCCCGGGCGACGCCGTCGCCGTGCTGATCCCGAACGTGCCGGACTTCGCCCGCGTGTACTACGCGGTGCTGTCCCTCGGTGCGATCGTGGTGCCGGTGCACGCCCTGCTCAAGGCCCGCGAAATCGAGTACGTCCTGCAGGACAGCGGCGCGCGGCTGATGATCTGCGCCGACGCCCTCCTGGCCGAGGGCGCCGCCGGGGCCGCGGCCAGCGGCGTCGACGTCCTGACGGTCATGTCGCCCGAGGGCGGGGACCTGCCCCGGCTCGAGGCGGAAGCCGCCGCGGCGGAACCGATCCGCAGCTACGAACCCTGCCGGCCCTCGGACACCGCCACGATCCTCTACACCTCCGGCACCACGGGCAAGCCCAAGGGGGCGCTGGGGACCCACTTCGCACTGGTGGAGCAGACCTCCGTGATCCTGACCAGCGTGATGGACTTCAAGCCCGGGGACGTGCTGTTCGGCGGCCTGCCGCTCTTCCACACCTTCGGCCAGACCGTGGTCCTGAACGCCGGGCTGCGCGCCGGCGCCACCGTGGTGCTGCTGCCGCGGTTCACCGGCCAGGGCGCCCTGGAGCTCGTGGCCAAGCACAAGGTCAACGTCTTCGTCGGGGTGCCCACCATGTACGTGGCGCTGCTGGAGGCCGCGAAGTCGACGTCGGTGCGGCCGGCGGACCTGCGCTACGGCATCTCCGGCGGCGCGTCGCTGCCGCTGGCGGTGATGGACCGGTTCCGCGACGTGTTCGGCGTCGAGATCCACGAGGGCTACGGCCTGACCGAGACCTCCCCGGTCGCGGCGTTCAACCACGTCGGCATGACGCCGCGGCCGGGCACCATCGGCATCCCGATCTGGGGCGTGGACATCGAGATCGCCCGGGCCGAGACCGTGGAGAGCATCGAACTTCTGCCCAACGGCGAGCTCGGCGAACTGGTGGTCCGCGGCCACCTGCTGATGAAGGAGTTACCTGAACCGTCCCGAGGCCACCGCGGAGGCCGTCGTCGACGGCTGGTTCCGCACCGGCGACCTGGGCACCAAGGACGACGACGGCTACCTCACCATCGTGGACCGCAAAAAGGACATGATCATCCGCAACGGCTACAACGTCTACCCGCGGGAGGTCGAGGAGCTGCTGCTGACCCACCCGCAGGTGGTCAGCGCCGCCGTCTATGGTGTCCCGCACGAGGTCCACGGCCAGGAGGTTGCCGCGGCGATCGTGCTCGACGCCGGGGCCACGGTGACGGAGGCCGAACTGGTCGAGTTCGCCAGCTCGCAGCTGGCCGCTTACAAGTACCCGCGCATCATCCGGCTGCTGAATGAACTGCCGCTGGGTCCCAGCGGCAAGATCCTCAAGCGCGAACTCGCCGCCGACCCGGCAGGATAGGCGCCTACGCCGGCGCGGCGGGCCGTCCCGCGCCGGAACGCAGCAGCGGGATGAAGACCAGCAGGGCGGCCACCTGGGTGGCGATCGTGAAGACCGCCAGCCCCGCAGGGGACGTCGCGTAGAGGGCGCCAATGATGGTCGAGCCCGCGAGCCAGGCGAGGCCATAGACTGCGGTGAAAATCCCGTACCCGGTGCCGCGCCGGGCGGCCGGGACCAGGTCCGCGACGGCGGCGCGCAGGGTGGATTCGTGAATGCCGAGCGCCGCGCCCCAGACCGCCGCCCCGGCCCACACCAGGGCTGGCGAGTCCGAAAAGGACAGGAACGGCACGGCGGCGGTGAGCGGCAGGGCCACCAGCAGTCCACGCAATCCGATCCGGTCATACAGCGCGCCCGAGGCCAGCGCCGCGAGGGCCGCCGCGCCCATCGACACGGCGTAGGTCACGGGGATCAGCGCCGGCGCCAGCACCTTCTCCACCTCCAGGTGGTAGGAGACCACGCCGAAGGTGGAGAACCCGAACATGGACACGGCGGTGAAGCCGCTGTACCACCAGAACCGGGCCGGCAGCGGCGTGCGGGACGGCCGGTGCCGCGGGCACTATCACGCGGGCGGCTGCATTGGCGGCCTCGCCGTCGCCGGCCAGGCCGGCGTCGAACCGCTCGGGGGCCGGGACGAAGCGCCGGAGCAGGACGACCGCGGCGATGGCCAGCGCGCCCGGGATGGCCAGGACGCCGAAGCCGAGCTGGTAGCCGGAAACCGCGATCATCAGGCTTACCAGGAGCGGGCCCACCAGCGCGCCGGACTGGTCCAGCGCCTCGTGGATCGCGAAGGCCCGGCCGCGGCCCAGCGTCGCCCCGGCGTGGGAGAGCATGGTGTCGCGCGCCGGGGTCCGGACGGCCTTGCCGAAGCGTTCGGTGATCACCAGGGCGGAGGCCTGCCAGAGGGACCCGGCGAGGGCCAGCAGCGGGACGGCGACGGCGGTCAGGGCGTACCCGGTGATGGTCAGCGGCCAGTACTTGCGCGTGCGGTCCGCCAGCGGCCCGGTTCCGAGCCGGAGGACCAGCGCCACGGCCTCGCCGACGCCGGTGATGAAGCCGACCATCACGGCGCTGGCGCCGAGCGTGGCCAGGTACGGTCCGGTGATGGCGCGGGCGCCCTCATAGACGACGTCGGCCAGCATGCTGACCACACCAAAGGACAGGACGAAGCCCATCGGGCCGAACCGGTTTTCCCGGCGCGCGGCCGTTGCCGGCGCGGCCTGTGCCGGCTGGCCGGAGGAGCTCACAGCAGCCCGCCCAGGACAAGGCCGGCGGCGGCCGCACCGACCGCGGCGAGGGCCGTGCCGAGGCCGTTGACCAGCGCCAGCCCGGACCGGCCGGACTGGACCAGGCGCACCGTCTCGAAGCTGGCGGTGCTGAAGGTGGTGTAGCCGCCCAGGAACCCGGTCCCGGCGATCAGCTGGAGTTCCGCCGGTGCGGCGTGGGCTCCGACAGCTCCGGCGATCAGGCCGAGGAGGAAGGAGCCGGTGACGTTGATGACGATGGTGGCCACGGGGAGGGCGGCGCGGACCCGGCTGCGGATCAGTCCGTCCAGCAGGAACCGGGAGGCTGCGCCGAGGCCGCCGGCCAGGCCCAGCAGGGCGACGGTGACCAGGCTCATTCGGGTGCCCCCTGCCGCGCGGAGGCCAGCCGGATGCCGGCGAAGGTGGCGAGGAAACCGACCACCAGGGAGGCTCCCACGTACGCCAGCGCGTCGAGGGAGCGGCCGGCGGCGAGCAGTCCGTTGCTTTCCAGGGCCAGGGTGCTGTAAGTGGTGAAGGCGCCCATGAACCCGGTACCCAGGAGCAGCCGCATGACGCGCAGCCGTCCGGCGTCGGGGCCCCGGCGGATCAGGGCCTCCAGCAGCAGGCCCAGCAGGAATGCCCCCGCCAGGTTGATCACGAGCGTGGGCAGCGGCCAGCCGCCGGGGGCGGGCAGGACGGAGCCGAGGCCGTAGCGGGCCTGCGTCCCGGCGATCCCGCCGGCCACCACCAGCAGCAGGAAGCCCGGGTGCAGGTGCAGCGGGCGTCGGCTGCGTGCCGGCTCCTGCGCGGAGTGTCCGGTGCCGGGGGCGACGGCGTGGGTGCCGTCCGGCCGGGCGGCGGGGACGGTGTCCGGGGTGCGGGGTTCCATTACCGGTCCTCCCGCGCCTGGTGCCGGGGCTGCGGGGCGAGCGGGACCACCAGGACAGGGCGGTGCTGGCGGTGGGTCAGGTGCACCGCCACCGAGCCGACCAACAGCTCCTCGAAGCGGGCGCCGAGGCCGCGCTCCCGCGTCCCGACGACGATGATCGAGGCGCCGCTGGCCTCGGCGAGCCGGCCGAGTGCCCGCGCGGGGTCCCCGGCCAGGGCGACGAAGGACCAGGGCACGCCGCCGGCGTCCAGGGTCTCCCCCAGCCGGGCCTTCAGCGCCGCGGCGATCCCCTCGACGTCGTCGTCGATGCCGTCGGGATCGATCGGCCGGGCGCCGCTGGGATCATTAGGACGGCGGCCGCCGGGGTCGTCGGCGAGGTAGCTGGTGACATCCACGTAGGCGCAGATCAGGGGAACACCCAGGCTGAGGGCAAGCTCGGCGGCCCGGTGGGCGACGGCCTGGGGCTGTCCCGGGACCGCGCCCATGACGACGGGCCCGGCGATGCGATCGACGGGGCCGGAGGTGTGTTCGGAAGCGGAATGCTGCCCGGCGGCGGGGTCCGCCGGACCGGGGACGGGTCCTGTAGGTGTCATGATGCTCCTGTCCTGTGGCGTCTGTGTGAGGCGTCGCGGCGACGCGGCTGTCAGCACGGGTCACCCACCTTCGTTGGTGCAAAGGCAGGAACCATCAGCCAGGAGGCGGTTCGAACGGGGTGCGGAGTGCAGGCCGTTCCGGCGGGATCCATCGCCGTGTTCAGAGATTACACGCCGCACCCGGCCCCGCGCCACGCCGCACCGCAGGGCGGACGGCCGGTTGAGTAGCCCGACGGCGGCGGGTGCGGCTCCGGGTCGCCCCGTCAATCGTTTCGCCGACGGCCCGCTGTTCTGTGACACGCTGGTGGCATGGACCTGGAGGTGAACCATTCCCTGACAATCCCGGAGTCGGAACTGCGCTGGCGGTTCTCGCGTTCCTCCGGCCCCGGCGGCCAGCACGTGAACACCTCGGACAGCCGGGTGGAACTGTCCTGGGATATCACCGGATCGCCCTCGCTGCGGGAGGACCAGCGGGAGTTGCTGGCGCGCCGGTTGGAAGGCCGGCTGACCGGCGGTGTCCTGACCGTCGCCGCCTCCGAGCGCCGGTCCCAGCTCCGCAACCGGGAGGCCGCCGCGGCCCGTCTGGCGCACCTGGTGGCGGAGGCGCTGGCGCCCGGGCCCGCTGCCCGGCGCAAAACCTCCCCCACGCGCGGCTCCACCCGGCGGCGGCTGGCCGGGAAAAACTGCGCTCCGCGACGAAGCAGCAGCGCCGCCGGCCCACCGCCGAGTAGCCGGGGACGGCCCCGCAATTTTCGGGCCACCGAAATTCATGGGGAACTCACAGACTTAACGCGGGAATGAGGCCCCCGCGGCATGGCACAGTTTTTGAACCGGGTACCCCGCTGCTCCTCCCGCCCGGAGGCGCGGACACGGCGTCCCCGGCAGTCCGAGAGGAGCTGACCGTGACCCTGCTTCCCCACCGGAGCGCGCACCGCCGCACTGCACGGGCCGCCTTCCTCCTCGCCCTGCTCCTTACCGCGGTCACGGCCTGCCAGGGCCCCGCGGCCGCCCCGCAACGGACCGGGACCCCCGGGCACATCTTCGTGATCAACCTCGAGAACAAGGGCTTCGACCGGGTCTGGGACAGCGGCTCCCCGGCCCCGTATCTGTCCGGAACCCTGCGCGCCCAGGGCGTCCTGCTGGACAGCTACTACGGCATCTCCCACAACTCGCTGCCGAACTACCTCGCCCAGATCTCCGGCCAGCCGCCCAACACCAGCACCGAACATGACTGCCACACCTACACGCCGTTCAGCGGCACGGGGCTGGACTCCCAGGGCCAACTGCTGGGCGACGGGTGCCTCTTCCCGGCCGACGTTCCCACCCTCGCCGGCCAACTGGACGCGGCGCACAAGACCTGGCGCGGCTACATGGAGGACATGGCCACCCCGTGCGAGCACCCTGAAACGGGCGCCGTGGACACCCACGTCGCCGCCTCCGCCGGCGACCAGTACGCCACCCGGCACAACCCGTTCGTCTACTTCCGCTCCATCACGGACGGCTCCAGCTGCGGCCGGAACGTCGTCAACTACTCGTCGCTGGCGCATGACCTCACCTCCGCCGCCACCACCCCGAACCTGTCCTACATCACGCCAAACCTCTGCCACGACGGCCACGACAGCCCCTGCGTGGACGGCACCGCGGGCGGCCTCGGCACCGCCGACGCCTGGCTGAAGAGCCAGGTCCCGGCAATCCTCGCCTCCCCCGCCTACCAGCAGGACGGGATGCTGGTGATCACCTTCGACGAGGCCGACGGCGGCGCCGTCGGACCGTCGTCGGGCGTCACCGGCGGCACGGCGGGAGGCAAGGTCGGGGCCCTGGTGCTCTCGCCGTTCACGGTCCCGGGCGCCAGCTCGGACCGGGCGTACAACCACTACAGCCTGCTGGCCAGCATGGAAGACATCTTCGGCCTGCCCCGCCTGGCCGGCGCGGCCGAGCCCGGGGTCAACGCCTTCGGCAGCGACGTCTACCGCTCCGGATCCCAGGGGAAGTCATGAGCCAGCGCATCCTCCGAGGCCGCCTCGGCCGGTTCGGGCGGCGCCGCCTGGTGATCGCCGCCGGCTCGACCGTGGCTCTGCTGGTGCTGGTGGCGGTGCTCGCCGGCGCCGGAATGGGCGGCACCGGGCTGATCGGAAACGTCGTGGGCGGACTTCAACTGCTGCAGACACCGCCCCAGGGCATCGCCAAGATCAAGCACGTGGTGATCATCACCCAGGAGAACCGGTCCTTCGACAGCTACTTCGGCACCTACCCCGGGGCGGACGGGATCCCCATGCAGGACGGGAGGCCGTCGGTCTGCCTGCCCGATCCGGGCCGCGGCGGCTGCATCCGGCCGTACCACAACCCTGAGGTCAACAATGCGGGGGCGCCGCACAGCCACTCCGACGAGCTCGCCGACGTCAACGGCGGCGCGATGGACGGCTTCGTGGCCCAGGCGGAGAAGGGGCTCTCCGGTTGCTCCGCCACGGCAACGGCGTGCCAGTACAACTCCAAGGCCACCGACATCATGGGGTACCACGACGGCAGCGACCTGCCGAACTATTGGGCCTACGCCCAGAACTTCACCCTGCAGGACCACCTCTTCGCCGCGGCATCGGCCTGGAGCCTGCCCGCCCACCTCTACCTCGTCTCGGAATGGTCCGCTAAGTGCAGCAAGGCCGGGGACCCGTCGTCGTGCGTCAACGAACTCCAAAACCCGGAAAGCGGACCCGACCCGGAGATCATCCGCAACACCCTGATCGGCAAGTGCCAGACCGGCCTGGACCTGCAGCCGTGCCAGGATGCGCTCAAGGCGGCCGGGATCAGCCCTGACCTGGCCGCCGAAATCGACCAGCTGATCAGCGCCAGCTGCAAGCCCACCGACTCCTACCCCAGCTGCCAGGCCGCCGTGGACGCCGCCCAGGTCCCGGACGCGCTGAAGAAAAACTCAGCGACGCCGCCAAGAAGCTCGAACTCCCCGATTACGCCTGGACGGACCTGACCTACCTGCTGCACCAGCAGCACGTCCCCTGGGCCTATTACGTTTTCAACGGCACCGAACCGGACTGCCGGGACGACGCCGCGACCTGCGCCCCGGTGAAACAGGACGCCAAGACGCCGGGCCTCTGGAATCCACTGCTGTACTTCGACACGGTGAAGCAGGACGGCGAGCTGGGGAACATCCAGGCTCTGGGGAACTTCTACGACGCCGCCAAGCAGGGCACCCTGCCGGCCGTCAGCTGGGTGGCCCCCACGGACAAGGTCAGCGAGCACGCGCCCAACAGCATCGCCGCCGGCCAGGCCTACGTGGCAGGACTGGTCAACGCCGTCATGTCCGGCCCGGACTGGGACAGCACCGCGATCTTCCTGACCTGGGACGACTGGGGCGGCTTCTACGACCACGTAGCCCCGCCCGTGGCGGACGTGAACGGCTACGGGCTCCGGGTGCCCGGGCTGATCATCAGCCCGTACGCCCGGAAGGGTTACATCGACCACCAGACCGCCAGCCACGACGCCTACATCAAGTTCATCGAGGACGACTTCCTGCACGGCCAGCGCATCGACCCCGCCACCGACGGGCGCCCCGACGGCAGGCCCAGCGTGCGGGAGAACAGCCCCCTGCTGGGCGACCTGACCAAGGCGTTCGACTTCAACCAGGCACCGCAGCCGCCGCTGATCCTCTCGAACGCAGCGACGTACTGACGCGCGTTCGGAGTAGTGTCCCTGAACGGGCCCGCTGGACGGCTGGTCTACTGAACGGCCGCCGCCTGGCCGGGTGACAACTGGCCGGTTGCCCGCTGGTCGACTGCGTCGCGGCCGGTCCAGACCTTGATGATGGTCCAGCCGACGGCGGCCAGCGGCACCGCCAGCAGGGCCCCGATGACCCCGGCGAGCATGGTCCCGGCGGCCAGGGACAGCAGGATTACCAGCCCGTGGATGTTCAGTACCTTGCCCATCAGCAGCGGCTGCAGCACGTGGTGTTCGAGCTGGTTGGCGCCCACCAGCACGGCGAGGACCACGACGGCGGGAACCGGGCCGTTGGAGACCAGGGCTACCAGCACGGCCAGGCTGCCGGCGGCGGTGGCGCCGATGATCGGGATGAATCCGCCGATGAAGACGAAGACCGCCAGGGGCACCGCCAGGGGGACGCCGAGGATCAACAGCGCGACGGCGACAATGGCGGCGTCGATCGCGGCGATCAGCGCTGTCCCCCGCACGTAGCCGCCGAGGACGCGGGTGCTGGCCGCGGCAGCGCGGTGCGCCCGGTCACGGTGCCGGGCCGGGAGGAATCCGAAGAGGAAGCCGCGGATCACGGCGCCGTCCTTGAGGAAGAAGAACAGGATGACGGCCATCAGGACCATGCCCGCGAGGATCTCCCCGCCGGTGCGCAGGCCGGTGAGGGCGTCGGAGCCCAGGTTGCCGCTGCTGAAGAACTTCTGCACCGACTCCTTGGCGTTGGCGAGCTCCTGGTCCGAGACCGGGACCGGCCCGTTATTCAGGAAGGCGTGCAGCTGGTCGATTCCGGCCAGTGCGCGGGTCACCAGCTCCTTGAACTGCATCCGTACCAGGGCGACGACGGCGGTGACCACGCCGCCGAACACGGCCAGGACCGCGACAAAGGAGGTCAGGACCGCCAGGGCCCGCGGCCAGCCGTGGCCGGCGAGCCAGCGCACCAACGGGGAGATGGCGGCGGCCAGGATGACCGCCAGGAGCACCGGAATGACCACGAGCGGCACCAGGGTCAGGACCCGGATCACCACCCACGCCAGGCCCACCAGCAGCAGCACCTGGGCGGCCCGGGTCCCGGCGCGGCCCAGCCCGTCGGACCAGAGGGCCGCCGGGCCCTTCGCGGGCGCGGTGGGCTCCGGCGCCGGATTCCGGGACGGGGTGGCCAACGCCGGCGTAGTCGCCGGCCTCGTGGCGGACGGTCCTGTGGCGGACGGTGCCGTACCCTCCGGGACCGCCGACGGGTTTTCCTGCTCGGACATAGGGAATCCTCCTTCGTCACCGCCGGCGCAGCCCGCGGACCGGGCGCACGTGGTGTCTACCGTTGCTGACTGCGAATTATCCCGGCAGAACCTGATGGCCGGCTGGCAGCCCGCCGCGGCGGCCTCTGGTTGGGGCACGGAAACGTTGCTAGCGTGGCCGCATGAGCCCGTCGAAGACTCCGCCAGAGATCATCACTGCGGCCGGGCACGAGGTGAGCATCTCCAGCCCGGACAAGGTGGTCTTTCCCGGGCCGGGGCTGACCAAGCTGGACCTGGTGCACTATTACCTCGCCGTCGCCGACGGCGCCCTCCGCGGCGCGGCCGGCCGGCCGATGGTCCTCAAGCGGTTCCCCAAGGGCATCGACGCGGAGCCGTTCTTCCAGAAGCGGGTCCCGGAGAACCACCCGGACTTCATCGATACCGCCACCCTGCACTACGCCTCCGGGACCTCCGCGGAGGAGGCCGTGATCCGGGACGCCGCCGGGCTGGCCTGGCTGGTCAACCTCGGCTGCCTCGACCTGAACCCGCACCCCGTCCGGGCCACGGACCTCGAGCACCCGGACGAGCTGCGGATCGACCTGGACCCGATGCCGGGCGTCGGGTGGGAGCAGATCGTCGACACCGCGCTGATCGCCCGGGGCGTGCTCGACGACGTCGGACTGGTGGGATGGCCGAAGACCAGCGGCTCCCGCGGCCTGCACATCCTGGTTCGCATCACGCCGGACTGGTCCTATCCGCAGGTGCGCCTCGCCGCCGAGGCCCTGGCCCGGGAGGTGGAGAACCGGGCCCCGGGCCTGGCAACCGCCCGCTGGTGGAAGGAGGAACGCGGTGAGAGCGTCTTCGTCGACTTCAACCAGAACGCCAAGGACCGCACCGTGGCCTCCGCCTACTCGGTGCGGCCGCTGGCCGACGCCCGGGTGTCAGCGCCGCTGACATGGCAGGAGGTGCCGTCCGCCCGTCCGGAACAGTTCACCGTGCTGACCGTTCCGGACCGGTACGCGAGGGGCGGCGACCCGCATGCGGGCATCGATGAGGCCGCCGGCAGCCTGGCGGCCCTGCTGGATCTGGCCGAGGCGCTGGGCCCTGCGGAGAAGGCGCCGCGAGTCGCCGCAAAGGACGGCTCCGGCCGGCGCCAGTCCGTGATGCCGCTGATCGAGGTGGCGAGGACCAAGACCAAGGCGGAGGCGCTCGCGGCCCTCGAGGTGTGGAAGGCGGGCCATGCCGGGACGGCGGCGGCCCTGCACCCCGCCGACGTCATGGTCGACGGGATGCGCGGCTCCAGCTCGCTCTGGTACCGGGTCCGGATCAACCTCCAGCACATCCCGGAAGACCGGCGGCCGCCGCAGGAAGAACTGCTGGCCGACTACGATCCCTGGGCCGGCAGGTCCTGACGGTTACCGTCAGTCCCCGACCCGCCGTCCGCCGGCGTGCTGGCGTAGTACGCGGCGGCCATGTCCTGCTTGGACCGCCCTTGGGCGGCCACCCGCTCCAGCCGGGCCGCCGCGGCCTCGGTCCCGTCGAGCCGGATACCCTGTTCCTCCGCCGCCGCGAGGATCAGCCGGGCGTCCTTGAGCGAGGTGTCCACGGCAAACGACGCCGGGTCCAGCTTGTCGCCGAGGATGAGGCCGGCCTTGCCCCGCAGGAAGGGCAGGTCCAGTCCGCCGCCCTCAATCAGGTCGAGGAACTGCTGCGGCTCCACCCCGAGCGCCCCGGCCAAGGCCAGGATCTCGCCGGTGGCGTTGGAGGCCGCAATCACCCAGCTGTTGACTACCAGCTTCAGGCGGGTGGCGGTACCGGCGGCGGCATCCTCGCCGGTCCAGGTGGTGCGCGCCCCGATAGCGTCCAGGACCGGCGCCACCGTGTCCCGGACCGTGGGCGCACCGGCGGCGATGACCAGCAACTGGCCGGCCTCGGCGGGTTCGCGGGTGCCGGAGACCGGCGCCTCCACCAGCTCCAGCCCGACCTCCCGGGCAAGCTCAGCCAGCGCACCGGCGTCGTTGACGCCCACCGTGGTGGACTGCACCCAGGCCGTGCCGGGCGTGATGCCGGCGGCTGCCTGCCGGATCACCTCCGTCACCGCAGCGGCGTCGTAGAGCATCGTCAGGACCACGTCGGCCCCCTCGACAGCCTCGGCGGGGTCGCGGCCGCGTGCGCACCGTCCTCGGCCAGGGGGCCGGTCTTGGCCGGGTCACGGTTCCAGACCCGGACGTCGAGGCCGGCGCGGAGCAGGTTGCGGGCCATCGCGGCGCCCATGATGCCCAGGCCGAGCACGGCCACGGTGCGGGTGGTGTTCTTCGTCGTCTCGTTCATGCGGCCATGCTAGCCGCACACCCTGACAGCCGTTGACGGACTCCGGGCGTCGGCGTAGACCCATACCAGGGCCGGGCACCGGCGGGGACAACGGCGGGGAGGACACATGGACACCTTTCGGGAGCTTCACCACGGCGGGTCACCGTTGCTGCTGCCCAACGCGTGGGACGTGGGCTCCGCCGTGGCTTTCCTGGCGGACGGCTACCCGGCGATCGGCACCACCAGCTTCGGCGTCGCGGCCAGCGCCGGGCATCCCGACGGCGGGCGGGCCAGCAAGGCGGCGACGGCGGCGCTGGTGCCGCTGCTGTGCCGGCTGCCGGTGTTAGTGACGGCCGACGTCGAGGACGGCTACTCCACGGATCCCGGCGAGGCGGCCGATTTCGTCGCGGGCCTGGTGGAGGCGGGCGTGGCCGGCATCAACCTGGAGGACAGCCTCGACGGGCACCTTGTGGATCCGGAGGACGCCGCCGCGAAGATCGCCGCCGTCCGGCAGCGCTGCCCCGGCGTGTTCATCAACGCCCGGGTGGACAACCTGTGGTTCAAGGAGGACCCGACCGTGGATGCCGTGCTGGCACGGGCCAGGCGCTATGCCGACGCCGGGGCGGACGGCATCTTCGTCCCGGGGCTTGCGGTCCCGGCCGAGATCGAGGCCATCACCGGGGCCCTGGAGCTGCCGGTGAACGTCCTGCCCCATCCCACGCTGACCGTGGCGGAACTTGGCGGGCTCGGGGTGCGGCGCATCAGTTCCGGGTCACTGCCCTACCGCGCGGCGGTGGACGCCGCCGTCGCGTCGGTCGCGGCCCTGCGGGACGGACGCACCGCCCCGTCAGCCACCCCGTACTGGGACATGCAGCACCGGCTCGAGTCCTACGCCGCGGCGCTCCGACCGCAGGTAGAAGGTCAGACGGAAGGTCGGGACGGTCCGGAGTAGACCCGGGAGCAGACCCGCGAGGGGCCTAGGCGAGGCTCAGTTCCGCCGAGATCGCGGCGGCGGCCTCCTGCAGCAGGGGGACGGCTCGGTCGGCGAACGCCTGATCCACGCGGGAGACCGGGCCGGAAACGGAGATCGCCATCGGCGTCGGGGCGTCGGTCACCGCGGCGGCGAAGCACCGCACCCCGAGTTCCTGTTCCTCCTCGTCGATCGAGTAGCCGCGGCGCCGGATGGTGTCCAGGTCCTGCAGCAGGGTCTCGACGTCGCCGATGCTCTTCGGCGTCGCGGCCGGCATGCCGGTCCGGGAGACGATCGCCCGCACCCGCTCGTCGTCGAGCTGGGCGAGGATCGCCTTGCCGACGCCGGTGGAGTGCAGGTGCGCGCGCCGGCCCACCTCGGTAAACATCCGCATGGAGTGCCGGGAGGGAACCTGGCCGACGTAGACCACCATGTCCCCGTCCAGCATGGCCACGTTGGCGGTCTCACCCAGTCGGTCCACCAGGGGCTTCAGCTGCGGCCGGGCGAGGACACCCAGTTGCTTCGATGCCCCTCGCCCAGCCGGATCAGCCGCGGGCCCAGGGAATACCGTCGGTTGGGCAACTGGCGGACATAGCCCAACGTCACCAGCGTCCGCAGCAACCGGTGGATGGTGGGCAGCGGCAGCTCGGTGGCCGAGGAGAGCTCGCTGAGCATCACCTCTCCCCCGGCGTCGGCGATCAGCTCCAGCAGCTCGAAGACGCGCTCCACCGATTGCACGCCGCCTGCGGCCCGTTCCGCCATGCCACCCCTCCTCCACGGTGCCGGCCGTCGCCGGCCGGCACCTTCTCCGTACTTACGCTGCGTGGACACCCGTCGCGCCGCGTGAACGCACCCGCGGAGCGAAATATCCGCATCGTGAAAGTTTCCGAGGCCCACGATACCGCAGGGCCAGGCGCCCGCCCCCGGAGCCCCCCGTATGGATGTCTCCTAGATGCCCTTGCCCGGGTTGAGGATGCCCAGCGGATCGAAGACGCCCTTGATGGCGTGCTGCAGCCCAAGGGAATCGTTGCCCAGTTCGTCCACCAGCCAGTCGCGCTTGAGCAGTCCCACCCCGTGCTCTCCGGTCAGGGTTCCGCCCAGGCTCCGGGCCAGCTCGAACATCTGCGCCAGCGCGGCCTTCGCCGGGCCCTCGGTGGAGGGCTGTCCCTCGTCCAGGACGATCATCGGGTGCAGGTTCCCGTCGGCGGCGTGCGCCACCGTGAAGATCCGCATGCCGGTGCGGCGGGAGATCTCCTCGATGCCGGTGACCATCTCGGCCAGCCGGCCGCGCGGAACGCCGACGTCGCCAATGCAGACGGTGCCCAGCAGTTCCAGGGACGGGATGGCCTCGCGGCGGGCCCGGAGCAGCTCCGCGGTGTGGTCCGGGTCCGTGGCCTTCTCGTAGGAGGTGGCGAACGGTTCGATCGCCTTGATCAGCACGTCCTGTTCCAGGAACGCGCCGTAGCCGTCGGTCTGGGCGAGCAGGAAGGCTCCGCCCCGGCTGCGGTAGTCGGTGCCGAGGGCGGCGTCGACGGCGGCGAGGGTGGGCCCGTCCATCAGTTCCAGCACCGAGGGCGTGATGCGGGAGGCGATGATCGCCGACGCCGCCTCGGCCGCGGCGACGATGTCCGGGAAGTAGGCGGCCACGGTGGCGGTGGAGACCGGCATGGGCCGCAGTCGCAGCGTCGCCTCCACCACCACGCCCAGGGTGCCCTCGGAGCCGATGAACAGCGCGTTCAGGTCGTAGCCGGTGACGCCCTTGATGGTCTCGCGGCCGGTTTCCAGGATCCGGCCGTCCGGCAACACCACCTTGAGCGCCAGCACGGATTCGCGGGTGACCCCGTACTTGGCGCAGCGCATGCCGCCGGCGTTGGTGGCGATGTTGCCGCCGATCGAGCAGATGGCCGTGCTCGCCGGATCCGGCGCATAGAAGAGGCCGTGCTCGGCCGCGGCGGCGTTGACCTCGGCGTTGAGCACCCCTGGTTCGACGACGATCAGCTGCTCCAGCGGATCGATGCGCAGGATCCGGTTCATCCGCGAGAGGTCCAGGACGATCTCCCCCGCCTGGGCGGAGGAGCCGGCGGCGAGGCCGGTCCCCGCCCCCGGGCGACGACGGGGATCCGGTCCGCCGTCGCCCGGACCATGGTGTCCACCACGTCCTCGACGGCGGTGGCGTACACGACGCCGTCCGGCAGGGACGCAGGCGTGTAGCCGGAGCGGTCCGTATTGACGCTCCGGCGGTCGGCCTCCTCGGTGGAGCCGTTCCGTGCCGCGGCGATCAGGCCGGCGGCGGAACGGATGGCGGTGGTGTCATTGGCGGTGGTGCTCACGGGGACTGCTTTCTATGGGGTGCAGGAGGTGATCGGCGCGGCGGGGTCCCTAGGGGACCATCCAGCCCAGGACCGGGGTGGACTGCAGCAGGACGAGGATGGTGATGAAGGCCAGCAGGCCGAGGCTCCAGCCGAGCAGCTTGCGGAACAGGACACTCTCGGCCCCGTCCAGGCCGACGGCGGCGGAGGCCACCGCGAGGTTCTGGAGGGAGAGCATCTTGCCCAGCACGCCGGCGGAGGAGTTGGACGCGGCCATCAGGACCGGCGAGAGGCCGGTCTGCTGCGCGGCGGTGACCTGGAGCTGGCCGAAGAGCGAGTTGGACGAGGTGTCGGACCCGGTGAGGGCCACGCCGATCCAGCCCAGCAGCGGGGAGAGGAAGGCGAAGAAGCCGCCGGCGGAGGCGAGGGCGAAGCCGAGCGAGTTGGTCTGGCCGGAGACGTTCATGACGAACGCCAGGGCCAGGACGGAGGTCACCGAGACGATCGTCCAGCGCAGCTGGAAGAGGGTGTCGCGGTAGATCCGCAGTCCCTGCAGCGGCTTGAGCCGGTACAGGACCATGGTGATGATGCCGGAGATCAGCAGCAGGGTGCCGGTGGCCTTGAGGTGGTCCAGCTTGAACTTGTGGGCGGAGACCTGGTGGCCGGAGGGGTCGACGGCGTCGATGCCGGGCCAGTCGAAGGTGACGGAGCCGACGGCGGTGAGCCAGTTCTTGACGCCGGGAAGCTGGGCGATGGAGAAGACGGCCATGATGATCAGATACGGGGCCACCGCCATCCACACGTCGCGGGCCGGCGGCCGGGCAACCGTGTCCGTGCCGGTCCCTGCCGCGTCCGATCCGGCGGCGCCGGAGGAGGCTGCGTTAGCCGGAACGGGCTGGCCGTTGCGGCTGACGCCGCCCAGGCCGGAGGAGGTGCCGTAGCCGGTGCGGCCGGTGGCCGTGGCGCCCACCAGCTCGGCTTCGGCGGCGTCGCTGCCCTTGACATTGTGCATGCCGACGATCTCGGCGGGCTGCCAGAAGCGGAGCATCACCAGGACGACCGCCACGGTAGCGATCGCGGCGATCACGTCGGTCAGTTCCACCACCAGGAAGTTCGAGGCCAGGAACTGGGCCACGCCGAAGACGACGCCCGAGACCAGCGCGACGGGCCAGGTCTGGCGCACGCCGCGCTTGCCGTCGACGATGAAGACCAGGATCAGCGGGACCAGGACCGCGACGAACGGGGTCTGCCGGCCGGCCATGGAGCTGAGCTCGTGCAGCGGGATGTTGGTGACGCCGTTGAGTGCGATGATCGGCGCGGCCATGGCCCCGAACGCGACGGGCGCGGTATTGGCCAGCAGCGCGACGATGGCCGACTTCAGCGGCTTCATGCCGGCCGCCATCAGCATGGCGCCGGAGATGGCCACCGGCGCGCCGAAGCCGGCGAGGGCCTCGAGCAGGGCGCCGAAGCAGAACGCCACCAGGATGGCCAGGATCCGCAGGTCGTTGGAGATGGAGCGGATGGTCCGGCCCAGGGCCTCGAACCAGGGGGTGGCCACGGTCAGCTTGTAGACCCACAGCGCGTTGATGAGGATCCAGAGGATCGGGAAGATCGCGTAGAAGGCGCCCTGGGCCGTGGCGCTGAGGACCTGGACAATCGGCATATGCCAGCCCACGATCGCCAGGACAATCGAGAGCAGCAGGCTGGCGATGGCTGCCTTCGGCGCCCTGACCCGGAACACGCCAAGGAGGACGAACAAGAGGAGCAGCGGCAGCGCGGCCACCACGGCGGAAACAGCAAGGGACCCGGCAATCGGGTCTACGACCTGCTGAAACGGCTCAAACCTGGGACTCACAAAAACTCCTTTGTTTTACGAGTGGTGGCGGGCCTCTGACCCGGGCGTCACGGGGTGACAAGAAAGTTTTCCGCATGGCGAAATAAATCTCTTATTGTGTGGATAGACCATATGTGCGATCCACATCACAGTCAACAGCTTGCCGCAGAATGGTCGGACCACCGCCGACGGTCCGCGGACAGGCGTTGACAGCCCGCCGCGGGGCTGGATAGTTTTTACTTATTGATATTTTCTTTCCGCATTACGGAACTGCCGAAGACACCCGCAGGGACACCCGCAATGCACCACAGCAACTGAACGGAGCGTGACCGGAATGTCGAATCACCTGGAGACCAATGGACTCCACGTCGCGGAGGAGCTGTACTCCTTCGTCCGGGACGAGGCGCTGCCCGGCACCGGACTCGACGCCGAGGAGTTCTGGGACGGCGCGGCCGGCCTGATCGCCGAATTCTCCCCGCGTCCGCGAACTCCTCGAGGTCCGTGACCGGCTGCAGCAGCAGATCGACGAGTACCACCGCACGCACGGCGGCGCGGAGATTGATCCCGAGGCGTACGAGGAGTTCCTGCGCTCGATCGGCTACCTGGTGGAGGAACCGGCCGACTTCAGCATCAGCACCGACGGCGTGGACAGCGAGATCGCCAGCGTCTCCGGCCCGCAGCTGGTGGTCCCGCTGCTGAACGCACGGTTCGCCGCCAACGCCGCCAACGCCCGCTGGGGTTCGCTCTACGACGCGCTCTACGGCACCGACGCCATCGACGACGCCGACGGCCGCGGGCACACGGAGGGCTACAACCCCGTCCGCGGCGCCGCCGTCGTCGACTTCGGCCGCCGGCTCCTGGACGAGCACACTCCCCTGGCCTCCGGCTCCCACGCCGACGTCACGGCCTACCGGATCACCGACGGTGCGCTCGCCGCCGAGACCCCCGGGGAAGCACCGGCCTGGCCGATCCCGCCCAGTTCGCCGGCTACCGCGGCAGCGAGGACCAGCCCGAAGCCATCCTGCTGGTCCACCACGGGCTGCACATCGAGATCCAGGTGGACCGCGGGCACCCGATCGGCTCCGGTGATCCGGCCGGCGTCAAGGACATCGTCCTCGAATCGGCACTGACCACCATCATGGACCTCGAGGACTCCGTGGCTGCGGTCGACGGCGGCGACAAGGTTGACGAGTTACCGCAACTGGCTGAAACTGATGCAGGGCACACTCACCGCCGAGGTGTCCAAGGGCGGCCGCAGCTACACCCGCCGGCTGAACGAGGACCGCAGCTACACCGCCCCGGACGGTTCCGAGCTGGTCCTGCCCGGCCGCTCCCTGCTGCTGATCCGCCAGGTGGGCCACCTGATGACCAGCGACGCCGTCCTGGACGCCGACGGGCAGCCCGTCCCCGAGGAGATCCTGGACGCGCTGTTCACCGGACTGGGCTCGGTGCACGACCTGCGTGGCGCCACGGCCGGCCGGAACTCCCGCGCCGGGTCCGCCTACGTGGTCAAGCCCAAGATGCACGGCCCCGAGGAGGTCGCCGTGGCCTGCGCGCTGCTGGCCGGCGCCGAAAAGGTGCTGAAGCTTGAGCCGCTGACCCTGAAGATCGGCATCATGGACGAGGAACGCCGCACCTCGGCCAACCTCAAGGCCTGCATCAACGAGGCCCGGGACCGCGTCGCCTTCATCAACACCGGCTTCCTGGACCGCACCGGCGACGAGATCCACACCTCCATGCTCGCCGGGCCGATGGTCCGCAAGGCGGATATGCGCAACTCCAGCTGGATCAAGGCCTACGAAGAGTCCAACGTGGACACGGGCCTGGCCTGCGGCTTCGCCGGACGCGCACAGATCGGCAAGGGCATGTGGGCCGCCCCGGACAACATGGCGGACATGCTGGCTCAGAAAGCCGGCCACCCGCAGGCCGGCGCGGACTGCGCCTGGGTCCCGTCCCCCACCGCGGCGACGCTGCACGCCATCCACTACCACCAGGTGGACGTCGACGCCCGGCAGGCCGAACTGGCCGGCAAGCGCCGCTCCACCCTGCGCCAGCTGCTCACCATCCCGCTGGGCGAGCCGGCCGGCTGGTCCGCGGAGGACCGCCGGAACGAGCTGGACAACAACATCCAGAGCACCCTGGGCTACGTGGTCCGCTGGGTCAACGACGGTGTGGGCTGCTCCAAGGTTCCCGACATCCACGGCACCGCCCTGATGGAGGACCGCGCCACCTGCCGCATCAGCTCGCAGCACGTGGCCAACTGGCTGCTCCACGGCATCGTGACGCAGGAGGAGGTGGAGGCCTCGCTGCGGCGGATGGCCGCCGTCGTCGACGGGCAGAACGACGGCGACCCCGGCTACCAGCCGATGTCCCCCGCGTTCGACGGCGAGGCCTTCCTCGCCGCCCGCGAACTGGTCCTCGAGGGTGCCGCCCAGCCCTCCGGGTACACCGAACCCGTGCTGCACCGCCGCCGGGCCGCCCACAAGCACGCCAACGACCTCGCAAGGAACGCCTCATGACCCTGACCCTGGACACCGCCCGGACCATCATCGACCAGGCCCTCGCCACGGGCGCCGAGCACGGCTTCAAGCCGCTCACGGTGGTCGTCCTGGACGCCGGCGGCCACGTCACCGCCGCCGCACGCCAGGACGGAGCGTCGAACAACCGCTTCGAGATCGCCCAGGGCAAGGCCTACGGGGCGCTGGCCCTGGGCATGGGCTCCCGTTCGATCATGGCGCGCGCTGAACAGCAGGCGTACTTCATCGCCGCGGCCGCCGCGGCGATCGGCGGCCGGCTGATCCCGGTCCCCGGCGGGGTCCTGATCCGCGACGCGGACGGCGCGCTGCTGGGCGCCGTCGGTATCAGCGGGGACACCTCGGACAACGATGAGACGGCGGCCGCAACCGCCGTCCGGGCGGCCGGCCTGACCGCCCAGGTGGACTGAGAAACCACCCGCTTATTGGCTGCGGCACCGGCGGGGGACTTGATACCCCCGGCCGGTGCCGCTGGCGTTTTCAGGGCAAATCTCCAGCGGCGGCCAGTATCATGGCCGGGTTCGAGAGTCTGTTGAGAGGTTGCTCCATTGCGTCACGAATCGTCCGCCCCGGGCAAGGGGACCCCTGAGCCCTACCCGGGCTACGGCACCCTGGTGGAGGGCAGCAGCAACTACCGGCGGCCCCGCCGGCCGCGCTGGCTCAAGATCACCGGCATCACCGCGGCCGTGCTCCTCGTGGGCGTGATCGCTTTCGGCGGCTACTGGCTCTGGCGGCTCCAGTCCAACATCAGCACCTCGGCGCTCGGCGCCGGCGGTGTCCGCACCGAGGGCCCGGTCAACGACAGCAAGGACCGGCTGCAGATCCTGGTCCTGGGCAGCGACACCCGCAGCGGCAAGAACGGCCAGTACGGCTCGACGGCGGACTCCTCCGGCTACGGACAGTCGGACGTGATGATGCTGCTGGACATCTCGGCGGACAACAACCACGTCAACGTCGTCAGTTTCCCCCGGGACCTGCTGGTGGACGTCCCCGCCTGCAAGGACACCGCCACCAACGAACAGCACGCGGCCCGCTCCGGCGTCATGATCAACTCCGCCATGGCCGAGGCCGGCATCGGCTGCGCGGTGGACACCGTCAACAAGCTCACCGGCATGGAAATCGACCACTTCATGATGGCCGACTTCAACGCCGTGAAGGAACTCTCCAACACGGTCGGCGGCGTCGACGTCTGCGTGGACACCGCCGTCAACGACCCCGACTCCGGCCTGAAGCTGCCCAAGGGCACCTCCCAGGTGCAGGGCGAGCAGGCCCTGGCCTTCCTGCGTACCCGGCACGCCTTCGCCAACGGCGGGGACCTCGGCCGGATCAAGGCCCAGCAGTCCTTCCTGGCCTCCCTGACCCGCAAGCTGAAGGCCGACGGCACGCTCAGCGATCCGCAGAAGGTGCTCAGCATCGCGGACACCATGACCAAGAACCTCACGGTCGACGACGGGCTCGCCTCGGTCCCGACCATGCTGACCCTCGCGAACCGGTTGAAGAACATCGATCCGGCCAAGGTCAACTTCATCACCGCCCCCACCGTCCCGGCCCCGTCGGATCCCAACCGGCTGACGCTGGACGAGCCGGCGGCGGACAACCTCTTCGCCGCCCTCCGCCGCAGCCCTGACCTGTCCCAGCCCGCCCCGGCCTCCGCGGCCCCGGAAACCTCCAGCGCCCCAGCCGCCCCCGCCTACAACAAGGCACTGCAGCCGGTCACCGTGGCCAACGGCACCAACGTCGCCAGCCGGGCCGCCGAGATCGGCACGATCCTCTCCGACGCCGGGTTCACGAAGCTCTCCCGCATACCGGCCGAGGCGCGCCAGCAGACCATGGTCTACTTCGGCGCCGGGTTCGAGGACGTCGCCGCCGACGTTGCGGCGGTGTTCGGCCTGCCGGCCTCCAGCGTGCAGCAGGTCCCCGGGGTGCAGGGCGTCCAGCTCTACGCCGGCGAGGACTTCGCCACCGGTACCAAGCCCGCGGCGCCGCCGTCGCAGGCAGGCGGGGCAGTGTCCCAGACCGGCAGCGACACGACCTGCCAGGCCACCGCCGGCGGGTAGCGGGCGACACGCAGCGGTACACCTCGTCACCGGGCCATCAGCACGCCCCGGAGTCCACTACGATGGGCGAGGTTTGAGATGGCAGGATTCCGCAGACTACCCAGTAGCCGGGCCGCGAAGAGAACGGACATGGACGTGGCGTGGACCCCTGACCGGAGGTCATTCCTGGCGGCCGCCGCCGCCCTTTCCCTCGGGGCCCTGGCGGCTCTGCCGCAGGACAGCCGCCCGAAGGATCTCCGCGAGCCCGACGCCACTCCGGCCGACGGGCCGCTCGTCGAGACGGCCGGCGCCGACGCGCAGCCCGCCCCGGCCCCGGCCAGTGCCCAGCCCCCGGGTGCCCCGTCCCGCGACCAGGTCATTGCGTCGTTCTCCCACCGCGCCGCCGGCTACTGGGGGCTCGCCGCCCCGGGCGTGCTGTCGCGCCTGGCCGCGCCCGCCGGCGTCGCCCTGACCTTCGACTTCTGCGGCGGTCCCGGCGGGAACGCCGCGGACACGGGAGTCCTCACCGAACTCCGCCGTCACGGGGTTCCGGCAACCTTGTTCCTCAACCACCGCTGGATCGCCGCCAACGCCTCCCTGGCCGCGGAACTGGCCGCGGATCCGCTCTTCGAGCTGGGCAACCACGGCACCTCGCACCGGCCGCTGTCCGTGTCGGGCAAGAGCGCCTACAACATTCCGGGCACCCGCAGCCCGGGCGAGGTCTACGACGAGATCATGACCAACGACGCCCGCATCGCGGAGCTCACCGGAAAGCGCCCGCTCTTCTTCCGGCCGGGGACCGCCTACCTCGACGACGTCTCCGCCCAGATCGTGCATGCCCTCGGGGTCACGCCCGTCGGCTTCTCCATCAACGGCGACGCCGGCGCGACGCTTCCCGCCCCGGCCGTGACCAAGGAAATCTCCGGCGCCCACGCCGGGGACATCGTCATTTCCCACGCCAACCACCCCGCCGGCGGGACCGCGGCCGGCCTGGCCCGCGCGCTCGATGCGATGAAGCAGCGCGGCGAGGTCTTCGTCCACCTTCCCCGGCCCGCCGCCGCCTGACGCGCAGCGGCGTCAACGCGGCGCACCCGATTGCGCTCAGCCCCCGTGGCGCCTGGCGTCGCGCAGGGCGTCGGGGCACTGACGGCGGCCGCCCTATCGCCCACAGCGCAACCCTGTTGTTTCCGCATATCGGGACGTATCGTTAAGTATCGTTAGCGAACCCCTGAAGGAGAGCATCATGCGTAACTCATACCCGATGGGCGGCTTCGGCGCCCCCAGCTTTGATGGCATGTGGCAGGCCGTCGAGGATCTGCGTTCACGCTTCGAAAAGCGCACCGGCAGCCGCGCCGGCCGCGGCGAGGTCCGCTCGGCCGTGCTGGCACTCCTGGCGGAGCGGCCCATGCACGGCTATCAGATCATCCGCGAGATTGAGGAGCGCAGCAGCGGCAGCTGGAAGCCGAGCGCCGGCTCCGTGTACCCGACCCTGCAGCTGCTGGCAGACGAGGGCCTGATCCGCGCCGAGGAGTCCAACGGGCGGAAAATCTATTCCCTGACGGACGCCGGCCGCGAAGAGGTCTCCGGCGGCACCTCCGCTCCCTGGGAGTCCGCCGCCACGGACCAGGGCCCCGCCTTCGGGTCACTCCCGAAGGCCGGCATCGAGCTGGCCCAGGCGGCGTCCCAGGTGGGCCGCACCGGCACGCCGGAGCAGGTCAAGCAGGCCGTGGCCGTACTGGACGAGGCACGGCGCCGGCTGTACTCGATCCTGGCCCAGGACTGACGCGGGTGGCGGAGGCTGACCGGGCCCGGGCGGACCCGGCGGCCGGGGCCGGGAGCACCCGCGCCCGCTACCGGCGGATCCTGCGCTTCGCGGCCTGGCACCTGGCCCTGACCTGGTGGTACGAGCTGCTGCTCCCCCGCCTGGGCCTGCGCCGGATCACCGAGCGCACCCGGACCCGGCGGATGATCCGCTTCGCCCGGCGCTTCCGCGCCCTGGCCGTGGAGCTGGGCGGCCTGATGATCAAGGTCGGCCAGTTCCTCTCCTCGCGCCTGGATGTCCTCCCGCCGGAGATCACGAAGGAACTCGAGGACCTCCAGGACGAGGTTCCCCCGGTCCCCTTCCCGGCCATCCGGGACCTGGCCGAGGCAGAGCTGGGCACACCGCTGGGGAACATCTTCGCCGTGATCGAGGAGACCCCCATCGCCGCGGCGTCCCTTGGCCAGGCGCACCGCGCGCGGCTGCTGCCCGCGGCGGCGGAGGACGCCGGCATGAGCGGCGTCGTGGTGAAGGTGCAGCGCCCCGGCATCGAGGCGATCGTCGACGTCGACCTCGCCGCCCTGCGCCGGGTGGGAGGCTGGCTAAGCCACTTCCGGCTGGTCTCGGACCGGGCGGACATGCCCTCCCTGGTGGAGGAGTTCGCCCAGACCAGCCTCGAGGAGGTCGACTACCTGCAGGAGGCGGCCAACTCCGAGCGCTTCGACGCCGACTTCGCCGGCGACGAACGGGTGGCGGTCCCCCGCGTCGCCTGGGAACGGACCACCCGCCGAGTCCTGACCCTGGAGGACGTGACGGCCATCAAGATCACGGACACGGAGGCCCTCCGCGCCGCGGGAATCGATCCCGTGGAGGTGGCCCCCGTCTTCGCGTCGGTGATGTTCGACCAGCTCTTCACCACCGGGTTCTTCCATGCCGACCCGCACCCGGGGAACATCTTCGTCACCCCGACCCCCGGCGCCGGAGGGCTTCCGTGGCGGCTGACCTTCATCGACTTCGGCATGATGGGCGAGGTGCCCGCGGGGACCCGGAGCGGGCTGAGGAAGCTGCTCATCGCGGCAGCCGCGCGCGACGGCGGGGGCCTGGTCTCGGCGATCGGCGAGATCGGCGTGCTGTTGCCCTCGGCGGACACCGCCGAACTGGAGCGGGCCATGTCCCGGCTGTTCACCCGCTTCGGCGGCATGGGCTTCGCCGAACTGCGCGAGGTGGATCCCCGGGAGTTCCTGGCCTTCGCCAACGAGTTCGGCGAACTGGTCCGGTCGCTGCCGTTCCAGGTGCCTGAGAATTTCCTGCTCATCATCCGGGCGATGTCGCTGACCTCCGGGGTGTGCAGTTCCCTCGACCCGCGCTTCAACCTCTGGGACTCGGTGGAGCCATACGCGGCTCGGCTGCTGCGCGAGGAGCGGGGAAACCTCCTGCAGGACGCCTCCCGCCAGGTGGTCGACGCCGCGGCGGTGGCCTTCCGCCTGCCGCAGCGCCTCGACCGGCTGGCGGCGCGCGCCGAGGAGGGGTCCCTGACCGCGGGAAACCCTCGGCTGGAGCGCCAGGTGGCCCGGCTGGACCGCACCGTGCGCCGCGCGGTGTCCGCCGTCCTCTTCGCCGCCCTGCTGATCGCCGGCGCCATCCTCCGGCACGACGACCCGGCGCTCGGAACAGTACTCCTGGCCATCTCCGCGCTCCCGCTGCTGCATTCTGCCTGGCCGGGACGCCGCGGACCCTGACCCGCGGCCCCTGACACGGACGTACACTGGCTCCCATAACGCCGCGCCAACCACGGAGGAGCCAGCATGTGCCGACTGTTCGGGCTCCACGCCGGCGCCCGAACAGTCCGCGCCACGTTTTGGCTCCTGGACGCGCCGGACAGCCTGTCCGTCCAGAGCCGGCGCGAGCCGGACGGGGCGGGCATCGGCACCTTCGATGAGCTCGGACAACCGCACGTGGCGAAACAGCCGCTCGCTGCGTGGGAGGACCACGCCTTCGCGCGGGAGGCCAGGACCTTGCGGAGCACCACGTTCCTCGCGCACGTCCGCTACGCCAGCACCGGCGCCCATACCGTGGCCAACACCCACCCGTTCGAGCAGGACGGGCGGGTGTTCGCGCACAACGGTGCCTTCGGCGGCCTGGACCGGCTGGACGCGCGGCTCGCCGCGCTGGGGGTCGCGGACCTGGTCCGGGGGCAGACGGACAGCGAACGCCTCTTCGCCCTGATCACCGCCGAGACCCGGCGGGCGGACGGCGACGTCGGCGCCGGGATCACACGGGCCGTGGCCTGGGCCGCCGCGGAGCTGCCGGTGTTCAGCCTGAACCTGATCGTCACCACGGCCACGGAGCTGTGGGCGCTGCGGTACCCGGACACCCACGAGCTGCACGTGCTGGAGCGTGATCCCGGGCGCGTCCACGGCCCCTCCGCGCCGCTGGAGGCCCGCAGCCACCGCATCCACGCCCGCAGCGAGGACCTCGCCGCCGGACCGCAGGTGCTGATCGCCACCGAACCGATGGACCACGATCCCGGCTGGCGGGCGCTGGCCCCCGGGGAGCTGTTGCGGGTGGGCCCGGATCTGGCGGTCACGTCCACGTTTCCGTTCCCGGACGGGCCCCGGCACCGTCTCGAACTCTCGGATCTCAGCCCCGAGGCCGCCGCCTCGCAGCGTCCCTAGCCCGCCCCGTCTCTAACCAGCCCCGTCCCTAACAAGCAAAGCGCCTAGCTGCGCTCCGCCACCGCGGAATCCGCGGCGTCACCGGCGTGGGCCTGCTCGGCGGGCTTCCGGCCCGTGGCGGGCATCGCGACGACGGCGATCACGGTCAGGACCGCGCCCACCAATACGGCCAGGAACACCGCGCCGGAGGCGGTGACGACGGTCCCGGGATTCGTGTCCCCGCCCGGGGTCCCGGCGTAGATGGCGTTCGCGACGGCGCCAAAAACCGCCACGCCGATCGAGCTGCCGATCGAGCGGGCGAACAGGTTGGTGCCGGTCACCACGCCGCGTTCGTTCCATTCCACGCTGGACTGGGCGGCGATCAGCGTGGGCGTGGCGACGAGGCCCAGGCCCAGCCCCACGATGAAGCAGCTGGCCGCGACCAGGAGCACACTCGGCGTGGAAGCTGTCAGCGCCAGCACCGCGGTCCCCACCACGGTGATGCTGACGCCGATCAGCGCGGTGGTCCGGAAGCCCAGGCGCAGGTAGAAGCGGCCGGACTGGGAGGCGCTGATAGGCCAGCCGATGGTCAGGGCCGCCAGGGCGAGCCCGGCCAGGATCGGCGACGTCGCGATGGATCCCTCGAGGAAGGTCGGCACGTAGGAGGTCAGGCCCAGCATGACGGCGCCGACGCCGAAGGAGACCAGCGCCGTCGTCGCCAGCAGCCGGCGGGAGACCACCCACGGCGGGAGGACGGGCTCGGCCGCGCGGCGTTCCACCAGCACGAAGACGGCCAGCAGCACCGCGCCTCCCGCGAAGACGCCGATGCTGGGGGCGGAGTTCCAGGCCCAGGCCTGGCCACCCTCGAGGGCGCCGAGGATCAGCAGGGTCAGCGCCGCCGTGAGCAGCGCGGAGCCGAGGTAGTCCACGGTGTGGCCCTGGCGTTTGACGTCCTCCCGGAAGGAACGCAGCAGCATCCAGCCGGCCAGCAGGCAGAGCGGGATGTTCACTAGAAAGATGCCCCGCCAGATGCCGAGGGTGGAGAACACGCCGCCCAGGGTGGGGCCGACCACGGAGGAGATGGCCCAGACGCTGGCGAGGTAGCCCTGCACCTTGGCCCGTTCGGTCAGGGTGTAGATGTCGCCGGCGATGGTGATGGCCATCGGCTGGACGGCGCCCGCGCCGAGGCCCTGCAGCACCCGGAAGGCGATCAGTGCGGGCATGCTCCACGCGATGCCGCAGAGGATGGATCCGAGCAGGAACAGGCCGATGCCGATCAGGATGATGGGTTTGCGGCCCACCACGTCGGAGAGTTTCGCGTAGACCGGTACGGAGACGGCCTGGGCCAGCAGGTAGGCGGAAAACAGCCACGGGAAGGACGAGAAGCCGCCCACATCGCGCACGATCGAGGGCACGGCGGTGGCCACGATCGTCGAATCGATCGCCACCAGGCCGGTCGAGAGCATCAGGGCAATGAGGATCGGTCCCCGGGTGGAGCGGAAGCCGACTCCGTCGCTTGTTGTCGTCACTGGTTTCGTTCCCGTCGTCGTCCACGCCGTACGGCGCCCGGAACCGCGCGGTTCCGAGGTCATAACTCCGGCGGGACGGGAATTAGTCCCGCGGACGCCGGGTAAAGACCAGGTGGGTGACGCCCGACGGCGAGGGCGTCGCCTCGATCTCGAAGCGCTGCTCAAGATCTTCCAGCCCGTCCCAGAGCCGCTCCCCGCGGCCGAGGAGGATCGGCACCAGGACCAGGTGCAGGTGGTCGATCAGGTCGGCGGCGAGGAACTGACGCACCGTGGCGACCCCGCCGCCGATCCTGACGTCCTTGCCGCTGGCGAGCTCCCGGGCCCGTTCAAGCGCCTCGGCGGGGCCGGCGTCGAGGAAGTGGAACGTGGTCCCGCCCTCCATCTCCAGCACGGGCCGGGGGTGGTGGGTGAGGACGACGACGGGCGTGTGGAAGACCGGGTTGTCTCCCCACCAACCCTTCCAGTCCTCGTCCTGCCAGGGTCCGCGCTGCGGTCCGAACTTGTTGCGGCCCATGATTTCGGCGCCGATGCCGGGCGCCCAGGTGCCGGCGAACGCCTCGTCCACGCCGAAGGATGGTTCGCCGTCGCCGGGCAGGCCCATGGCTCGGAAGGTGCGGGTGCCGAACGCCCACTGCATCAGACGGGTGCCCGCGTGGCCGAAGGGCGCGTCGAGACTTTGGCCCTCGCCGGTGCCGTAGCCGTCCAAGGACATAGAGAAGTTGTGAACACGGACGAGGGACATGTGAGCTCCTTGGCGGTGGCCGGGTTTCCGTGCCCACTCTAGGAGCGGCGGGCGGCCCGCTCAAGGGCTTCGGCACTGCGGTCTCGGCCGGCGGCGGCCGCGGTGCGGTCCGGTGCGCCGCCGTTGCCGGGCTCTCAGCCCTGGGCGGCGGCCTGCGCGGCGTAGGCGGTGGCCCGGGCCTGGACGTTGCGGATGTAGGCGTCGGACTGGTTGTAGGCGTAGATGGCGTCGGTCCATCCGCGCGGGGTGGTGAGGTCCCGGCCGTGCCCGCAGAGGTAGTCGGCGGCGCTGAGGGCGGCATCGTCGATGTTGAAGGGATCGGCGACGCCGTCGCCGTTGCCGTCCCGGCCGGCCAGCCGCCAGGTGGAGGGGATGAACTGCATCGGTCCGACGGCGTGGTCCCAGTGCGGGTCGCCGTCGAGCGCCCCGCCATCGGTATCCGGGATCGCCGCGAATCCGTCGCCGTTGAGGCTGGGCCCCACGATCGGGCCGCTGACCTGGCCGGCCGCGTTGAGGCTGCCGCCGCCGTAGCTGCCGTGCGCCGTTTCGACGAAGCCGATCGCCGCTATGGTGTTCCAGCCGATGCCGCAGCCGGGGGTGGTGGCGTTCGCGGTCACCGCGGCGGCGACGTAGGCCCGCAGTGCCCGGGCCGGCACGCCGGTCCTGGCGGCGGCGCCCGTCAGCCACTGCGCATCCGGGCTGGGGGTGACGTTGACCGCCGTGGTGATGTCGGCGCCCTCGAGTTTCGCTACCGCGCTCGGCGGTGCGGCGACCGCGGTCCGGATGCCCTCCCCGGACCGGCCCACCGCCCAGAACGAGAAACCGGCGATGACGGCCACGGCCAGCAGGCCGAAGACGAGGAGGCGTTTGAGTCGGAGCACCGACTAATCAAACCATCCGGCGCCGACGTCGGCAGACTCCCGCGCCCGGGCCGTGGGCGACGCCCGTACGCCCTGTCCCGGCGCCGCGTCCTCCGAAGTGTCCCGGGACCCCTGTCCGGGACGGCAGCGCGTTGTTAGCATGGGCGCGGACGCCGCCGAAACCCGGTCAGGCGTCCGCATCCCGGAGTCCCACCCCAGCCCGCAAGGAGAACCGCCATGGCCACACATCTCAACCCCTACCTGAGCTTCCGCGACAACGCCCGCGAGGCCATGGAGTTCTACCGCGATGTCTTCGGCGGCCAGTTGACCGTGAGCACCTTCGCCGACTTCCAGGCCAGCCAGGATCCGTCCGAGGACACCCTGGTGATGCACGCCCAGCTCGAGTCCCCCAGCGGGTTCGTCCTGATGGGCTCCGACACCCCGGCGCGGATGGACTACACGCCGGGCAACACCTTCAGCGTCTCGCTCAGCGGCGACGACGACGCCGAACTGCGCGGCTACTGGGACAAGCTCTCCCAGGACGGCACCGTCACGATGCCGCTGTCCATGTCGCCTTGGGGCGACGCGTTCGGCATGTGCAACGACAAGTATGGCGTCGCCTGGCTGGTCAACATCGCCGGGAAGAAGGACTAACCGCCGATGCCGGGAGCGGCGTCGCCGGGGACTCAGATGATGGTGTGCCCGGCGACGGCGGTGACCAGCGTAGAGACTTTGATGCCGATGAGTGCGGCCGTCAGGACGATCATGCCGAGGGTCACCCAGACGGGCGCCAGCCCGCGGCGGGGAGCGGCCTCGTGCACCACCACCGAGCGGCCGATCACGTAGAGCTCCCGGCTGAGGAAGACCCAGGCCCAGTGGAACGGGCGGACCACGCCGTCGCGGCGGAGCTTCTGCCAGTCGAGGTAGGCCAGCACGGCGGAGACGGCGTAGATGATCAGGCCGGTGCCCAGAGCCAGCAGGTAGGGCAGGGTGAGGATCGACGCCGGGTCCATGGTCTGCACCCGGCGCAGCCCCGTCGTCCTGGTCCGCAGAACGGGGTTCCAGAACGCCAGGCTGATCAGCGGGATGATCGGCAGGGTGGCGATCAGCCAGATGAACGGGTTGTAGACCGGGGTGGACGGGCTGATCTGCGGGCGCCCGGGGCGGTACGGGGCGGCAGGGACGCCCTGGTGCCCCACGCTGAGGTGGCCGGTCCAGGCCGTCCCGTCCCACCAGCGCAGGGAACCGGATCCCGCAGGGTCCGCGTACCAACCCGGCGCGGGCAGGTTACCGGGTGCGCCGTACCCGGGATTTGGGGTGCTTGGCGGGACAGTCATGGCCGGTCCTTCTCGAGCTGTTCGGGGTATCTCCCCGAACCATACCGTGCGCCACCATCTGGTGGTGTCGACCCCATTGTCGGTCTGCCGGGTGGGAACGCGCTACGTGATTGCTGGGGAAACGCTGGTTACTGCTTCCTCCTGCCGCAGCGCGCCCCAAGCGGAGGCCGCCCGGCAAGGCGGAGCGAACAGAGCGGCCCGCCCGCGCCGAAGCGCGGACGGGCCGTTGGAGGAGCCGTCATTCGGACGCCGAGCCGCTGGCGCCCCCTGGAGTCAGAGCCCTGGTGTCAGGGCCGGAAGAGTTCCTCGAAGGTGCCCGAGGTTTCGGGCGAACAGGTGTTGGCCAGGCACCCCAGGTGCCACATGTGCTCGATCGTGGACAGCAGGGTGTAGTGATCCGACACGCGGTTGGTGCTCTTCTGCGGTCCGGCGGCCGAATTGATCACGATCATCGGGGCGTGGCCTCCGCCCAGCACGTCACCGTTCTGGCCCACGGGGCTGCCGGGACCGCCGGTGGAACCGGAGTAGTCGTTCTCGTCCCAGGCCAGGACGATGCTGGACTTGCTGGTCTTCCACGTCGTCGAGTCCATGATCTGCCGGACGGTGCTCTTGACGTAGTTGTCGCCGCGCTGGATCACGCTGTGGTCCAGGCCGGATGCGGGGTATCCGCAATCGGGCATCCCGATCAGGTCCGCGCCCGAGGGTGCCATGCCGTGCATGTCGTGGCACTGGTTGGGGCTGATCCAGACGAAGTTCGGCACCTTGCCGCTGGACAGGTCAGCGGTGAGGTTGTTTTCCTGCGGCACGATGTGCTGCAGCCGGGGCTGCCGGGGTAGTTGATGTTGGAGAAGTACATGAAGGGGTTGTGCTTCTGCGCGTACAGCTTGACCGGGCTGGACCCAACCGTTGGGGCGTATTCCACCTGGGAACCGGTGGCCGGCAGGCTCTCCATGTAGGCCTTCCAGCTCAGGCCCTTGTCCTCCAGCTGGTCCACGATGGTCTTTCCCGCGAACATGTGCGGGGTCGACGCGGCGCTCGCGGCCTGGGCGGCGGTAAGGCTTCCGGTGGCACCGGGGTCGCTGGAGCCCGGCACGAATTCCTCGGGTGCACAGGTGACGTCGGCTCCGGCCTTGCAGTCGTCCCAGATCCCCTGTGAGCTTCCGGAGATGCTGGCCAGGTAGTTGGGCAGGCTGGGGTGGGTGACGCCTTGGTAGTTCGTTGCCGTGTTGTACCGCTGGGCGAGGGAGTTGATGTACGGGGCGTCCGCCGTGTTGCCGATCACCTGGTCGTAGCCGTGGTTTTCCATCATGATGACGAAAACGTGGTCGGGGCCGTTGGCGCCCTGACCCTCGGACGGTGCGGCGGCGTTCGCAGGCGTCCGTGCGTCAGCGGGAGCGGCGGCGCCGGTTGAGGCAAGGCCGGTGAGGGCGACGGCGGCGGCGAGAGCCGCTGCCTTCGCCCGCCTGTTCTTCGTGATGGTGGGCATGGGTGGTCCTTCGGGGCGCGCCGGGGTGAGCCCGGCGCAGGAGTTGTGGAGTGTCGCTGAGGGGCCGCGTGATAACCGCGGCAGGCCGGGCCGGGATTAGCGGCCGGTGGAGGCGGTGCCGAGTTGCGGGTCGCTGGTGAGCCCGGCGCCGTTTTCGAACCGGCCGGCGAGGACCCGGACCAGCGTGGGGTCCGCGGCCGAGGTGATGGTGAGGTCGTACCAGCCGCCCTGGGTGGGGATGGTGACCGTTTTCGCCTGGCCCGGGTTGAGCGTGAGGGACTGGTTGCCGGCGCCATAGGCGTCCTTGAGGGTCAGCGGCGCGGCGGAGCGGCCCGTGTTTTCGATCCGGAACTGGGCGTGCGGGGACTTGCCGTCGGAGGCCACGCTGACGCGGAGGTCCGGGGACGCCGTCGTTCCCGCGAGGCGCCGGAACCAGCCCGCCGGGCCATGCAGCTGCACGTCGTAGGAGGGACCGAGGGCCCACGACGCGTCGAGGGCTGCGCCGGCACCGATGGTGTACGAGTACGGCGCGGCCGGCAGCAGGTTCGAGCGGACCTGCACCTGCGCCCCGAGCGTGCCCCGGTTCGTCCAGCGGGCGGCGAGCTTCCCGCCGTCGAGGGTGGTCTCGACGCCGAGCGCGTAACCGAGGCGGCGGGACGGGCGCGTTCCGCTCTCCTGCGTCGGCACCGTGTTCGTCGCCGGGGGTTTCGGTACGTAGCTCGGGTGGCGGGCGTGGTCGGCAGGCTTGTACCCGGAGGTGTCCGGGAGGGCCGGCGCCGCTCCACCGGCGGTCGAGAAGTCGAAGGCGCTGGTCAGGTCGCCGCTGACCGAGCGGCGCCACGGCGTGATATTCGGCGAAGCGACGCCGAAGCGGGTCTCCAGGAACCGGATGATGGACGTGTGGTCGAAGGTCTCGGAGCAGACGAACCCGCCCATGCTCCACGGCGACGCCACGATCATCGGCACCCGGACGCCCAGGCCGAAGTGGCCCGGCACGTCCTTGCTCCCGTAGAAGGTGGGGGTACCGTCGTACCACTCGCCGTCGGTCGGTACGGTCGAGGCGCCCGGGATCTGCGGGGTGTTCGGGTGCGGCGGGACGATGTGGTCGAAGAAGCCGTCGTTCTCGTCGTACATGAAGAACACCGCGGTCTTGCTCCATACCTCCGGGCTAGAGGTCAGGATGTCCATGACGTTGGCCGCGTACCAGGCGCCGAAGTTGGGCGGCCAGTTGGAGTGCTCCGAGTAGGCTTCGGGCGCCACAATGTAGGACACCTGCGGGAGCTTCCCGTTCTTGACGTCCTGCCGGAGGATCCCGAACAGGTCGTCGCCGGCCTTGGCGTTGGTCCCGGTCCGGGCCTTGTCGTACAGCGGCGAACCGGGCTTGGCGTCCTGGTACTGCTTGAAGTACAGGAGCGAGTTGTCCCCGTAGTTGCCGATGAACGCGTCATCGGTCCAGCCCTCGTAGTGCGCCGGGTCGAGGCCCTGTCCGATGTCCTGGTAGACCTTCCAGCTCACCCCGGCCTTCTCGAGCTCTTCGGGGTAGGTGCTCCACCAGTAGCCCTTTTCACCGTTCCACAGGTCGGGGCCGCCGCCCTTCCGGCCCGGGTCGTCGCCGCCGGTGAACATGAAGTAGCGGTTGGGGTCCGTGGGGCCGAGCACCGAGCAGTGGTACTGGTCGCAGACGGTGAACGCGTCGGCCAGGGCGAAGTGGAACGGGATGTCCTTGCGCCCGTAGAACGCCATGGTCGCATCGGTCTTCTCCGGCAGCCACTTGTCGTACCGGCCGTTGTTGAAGGCTTCATGGGTGAGCTGCCACGAGTGGTCGAGGTCCTCCATGAACTGCATGCCGAGGTCGGGTGCCGGCGGGTGGAAGGGCGTGACTTCGCGGGTGGCGTTGGCCTGGTGGAAGGCATCCTTGCCGGAGGGCAGCAGGGCCGGGTGCGGGTCCGAGAAGCCCCGCACGCCCTTGAGCGTGCCGAAGTAGTGGTCGAAGGCGCGGTTCTCCTGCATAAAGATCACGACGTGTTCGACGTCTTTGATGGACCCGGTCGCCCGGTTCGCAGGGATCCCGGCGGCGCGGGCGATGCTCTGCCCCATCATCTGCGAGATCGCGGCGGCCGCACCGGCGGCGGCGGAGAGTTGAAGGAAACGACGGCGGTTCACGGCTGGCACTGAGTTGCTCCTCATGCATTGTTCTACAGTTGATCCCCGCCGCACTGTTCCAGTGCAAGGTAACGGCCGGGCCTACTGCCGGCGAACATCACACTGCGCGGCGGTGGCCGTCTCGCACCGCCCCCTCACCCGGCCCCGCCGCCGTCGTCGCCTTCTGCGTTGTCTCCCTACAACGCGTCGTCTCCTTCTCCCTTGCCGTCCGCCAGCGTGCGGCGCAGTTCCCGCTTGAGCACCTTGTGGCTTGGGCCCAGCGGGAATTCGCCGGTGAACCGGACGTGCCGGGGGTACTTGTGCTTGGCCAGGTGCTGCTGGCTCCAGTCGATGATGTCCTGCTCGGTGGGCGGGTTGTCGGCGTGCGCGGGGTCCAGCACCACGACGGCGCAGACCTCTTCGCCGCGCAGTTCGTCGGGCAGTCCGACGACGGCCACCTGGGCGATGGCGGGGTGCCGGGAGAGCACCTCCTCCACCTCGCGCGGGTAGACGTTGTAGCCGGAGCGGATGATGACGTCCTTGGTCCGGTCCACCACGTAGATGAAGCCGTCCTCGTCCATGGTGCCGAGGTCGCCGGTGCGGAACCAGCCGTCCACCATGGCCTCACGCGTGGCCTCGGGGTTGTTCAGGTACCCGGCGAACACGTTGTGGCCGCGGACCAGGATCTCCCCCAGTTCGCCGGTAGGCATGGGGACAACGTGCTCGGGCTCGCGGTGGTCCGCGATCGTGACCTCCACGCCCCAGACCGCCTGGCCCACGCTTCCGGGCCGCGCGCCGGCGTGGGGCGTGTTGGTGGAGACCACCGGGGAGGTCTCGGAGAGGCCGTACCCCTCGTAGATGGTGACGTCGAAGGCGGCGTTGAATTTCTCCATCACGGCCAGCGGCATCGGCGCGCCGCCGGAGACGCAGAGCCGCAGCGCCGGCACGTCGGGCCGGCCTTCGGCGGCGGCGAGCAGCTGCATGTACATGGTCGGGACGCCGTGGAAGATGTCCACATGATGCGTGGTGATGAGCTCCAGCGCCGCCTCGCCGGTGAATTTGGGCAGCAGCACCAGGGTGCCGCCCAGCCGGAACAGGGCGTTCATGCTGGCCGTCTGTCCGAAGACGTGGAACAGGGGCAGGCAGCCGAGGGCGACGTCGCTGGAGCGGACGTCGTTGGCGTCGACGGCGGAGACGGTGGCGTTCATGACCATGTTCAGGTGCGTCAGGATGGCACCCTTCGGGCGGCCGGTGGTGCCGGAGGTGTAGAAGATGACCGCGGGGTCCTCCGCCTCACGGCTTACGTAGCTCTCCAGGCCGCCGCGGGCCTCGGGGTCGAGGTGCCGGACACCGCCGTCGCCGTTCCCGCCCGTCGCGCCCGGGCCCGGTCCGCCGTCGGCCGCCGCGGGGCCGACCAGCAGGAGGGTAATCCCTGCCTCCCCCGCCGCCTGCCGTCCCACCTCGAGGAACGCCGGGTGGCAGACGAGCGCCGTGGCGCCGCTGTCGCGGAGCACGTGGATGACTTCCCGGACGGTCAGCAACAGGTGCACGGGCACCACCACCCCGCCGGTTGCCTGGATGGCGTAATAGGCGGCGGGGAATTCGACGACGTTGGGGGCCATCAGTCCCACCACGTCCCCGGGGCGGACCCCGGCGTCCTCCAGCTGGCCGGCGTAGCTGAGGGCCTGCCGCCACAGGGTGCCGTACGAATAGGACCGGCCACCGCTGATCACGGCGGTCTTGTCCGGGTACTTGCGGGTGGATTCGGCCAGGATCGAAGCGAGCGACAACGCTGTCATGGGTTCTGCTTTCTCTCGTGTTCACGTCCGGTGAGGGGTCCGGCCAGGACGGCCGTCAGGGTGTGCTCCAGGACCGCCCGGGCCTGCTCGGGGGACTGCCCCAGCTGGTCCCGCAGCAGTTTCCAGGTGGCCCAGTCCGCCGCGGCGCAGACGGAGAGGACCGTGCGGGTTCGGCGTTCCGGGTCCAGGGCGGCCAGTTCCGCGTCGAACAGCCGTTCGACGTCGGCCCTGATCCGGTCCAGGTTCCCGCGCAGGTTCTCCTGCAGCGCCGCGGAGAAGGGCCGCTGCACGTCCGCCGCCCGCGCCAGCGGCGCCAGGGCTTCCAGCACGGTGGCGCGCTGGGCGCAGTAGGCCTCTATCCGCTCCGCCAGCGGGAGCTCCGCCGGCACGGGTTCGACGCCGGCATCCTGGTCGTCCAGTTGGCGGGCCGCCGTCGCGGCCATGAGGCTCTCCAGGTCCTTGAAGTGGTCCCAGAGGGCACGGACCGAGACCCCGGCCCGGGCCGCGATCTGCCGGGCCGAGGGTTTGAGTTCGCCGTCCCTCAGGAGGGCCATATGGGCGTCGCGGATGACCTGCCGGGTCCGCAAAGTCCGCGCGTTGCGCCCGTCGGTGGCGGTCATGCGCCGTCTAGTAACCCGGCCGGGAGCAGCGTGGCGTCGCCGGTCTGCCCGGCGTAGTGCCGCAGCCGCTCGGCGACGTACCCGTGCCCCACGTGGCCGGCGTACCAGAGGGGTCCGCCGCGGTAGGCGGGCCAGTTGTAGCCCTTCACCCAGATGACGTCGATGTCCCCGGCGCGCTCGGCGATGCCCTCGGCCAGGATCCGGGCGCCCTCGTTGATCATCGGGAACAGCAGTCGCTCGAGGATCTCGGCGTCGGAGAGGTCCCGCCGGGTGACGCCCTGGGTGCGGGAGACCTCGACGATCAGACGTTCCACCTCCGGGTCCTCGCGGCCCTCCCGCCCGTCGTAGGCGTAGTAGCCGGCGCCGGTCTTTTGGCCGAACCGCCCGGCCTCGCAGAGCGCGTCGGACACCGGGGCGGTGGTGCCCTCGGCCTTGCGGTTGCGCCACCCGATGTCCAGGCCGGCCATGTCCCCCATTTCGAAGGGCCCCATCCGGAATCCGAAGTCCTTGAGGACCCGGTCCACCTGGCCCGGGAGCGCCCCCTCCAGCAGCAACTGCTCGGCCTGGGCGGAACGGACCTCCAGCATCCGGTTGCCGACAAAGCCGTGGCAGACCCCGACGACGACGGGCGTCTTGCCGATCCGCCGCGCCGTGGCGACCCCGGTGGCCAACGCCGCGGCCTCGGTGGCGGCCCCGCGCACCACCTCCACCAAGGGCATGACGTTGGCCGGGCTGAAGAAGTGCAGGCCTAGCACCCGGGACGGCAGGCGGGTGCCCGCGGCGATGACGTCGATGCTCAGGTACGACGTGTTGGAGGCGAGGACGCACTCGGCACGGACCACGGCGTCCAGCATGGCGAAGATCCCCCGTTTGACGCCCAGGTCCTCGTAGGCGGCCTCGATGACCAGGTCGGCGTCGGCGAAGTCCGCGTAGTCGAGGCTTCCGGTGATCAGGGACCGCAGTGCCGCGGCTTCCTCCTCGCTCCGGCTGCCGCGGGAGACGGACACGGCAAGGTTTTTGTCCACCTGGGCGAGGCCGCGGTCCAGGGCTGAGCGTTCGGCTTCGACCACCGTGACTTGGATGCCGGCGGAGGCCAGTGCCATGGCGATGCCTCCGCCCATGGTTCCCGCGCCTACCACCCCGGCCCGGCGGACGGGCCGGGCCGCCTCCGGGTCCAGGCCGGCCGGGCGGCGGGCCGCACGTTCGGCGGCGAAGAGGTGCCGCTGGGCCGCCGATTCTGCGCTGGCGAGCCGTTCCTGGAACTTCTCCCGCTCCACCTCCAGACCGCGGTCGAAGGACTGCTCGATGCCGGCCGCGACGGCGTCTACCGCAGCACGGGCGGAGAACGGGTCCTTGGCCTTGCTGAGCGCTGCCCCGGCGAGCCGTTCCACCGTGCCGGGGGCGGCAGCCGCCTCCGCGATCCTGTCCCCACGGTCCCGGGTGCGCCGCGCTGTCAGGGCATTGACGCGCGCGATGGCTTCCGTGACGGCACCGGGTGCGCCGGGGTCTTCCGCCACCGCGTCGATCAGCCCGTCGCGGAGCGCATCGGCCGCGGTGACGTCCTTGCCCGTGAGAATCATGGCGAGGGCGCGGCCGGGGCCCACCAGGCGTGGCAGCCTGACGGTGCCGCCGGCTCCGGGGATCAGGCCCAGCGTGATTTCCGGCAGTCCGAGCCGGGCCTCAGGGGCGGCGATCCGGGCGTGCGCGGCCATCGCGAGTTCCAGCCCCCGCCCAGGGCCACGCCGGTGATCCCGGCGATGACGGGTTTCGGGAAGTCTTCGACCTGCGCCACCAGCGCGCGCAGGTCCGGGCCGTCCGCGTGGCCGGCCTGCCCGGCGCCGGCACTTTCGACATCGGCACCGTGTGATTCGGCTCTGTTGAACTCGGTGATGTCCGCGCCGGCGGAGAACGCCCGTGGCTGGCCGAGCAGCAGGACGGCGGTGACGTCCGGGTCGGCGGAGGCGCGGTCCAGCGCTGCGGCCAGTTCACGGCGCAGGTCCCGCCCCAGGGCGTTGACGCTGCCGCTGCGCATGGTGAGGCGCGCGATGCCGTCCGCTACTGAGACGTCGACACTTCGATCTGCAGGTTCGCCCACGGGGTGCCTGCCTTTCTGCCGGCGGCCGAGGCCGTTCCGGCGTGGAGGGGTCAGCTGAAGGCGGAGATGCCGGTGATGTCGCGGCCCACCAGGAGGGACTGGATGGAGTCGGTGCCCTCGTAGGTGCTGACCACGTCCATGTCGGTCATGTGGCGGGCGACGTGCCGCTCCAGGAGGATGCCGTTGCCGGCCAGCATGTCGCGGGCCTCGGAGCAGATCCACTTGGCCTTCTGTGCGGTGGCCATTTTGACCATGGACGCCATTGGCCCGGTCAGCCGCCCGGACTCGGCCAGTTCGGCCATGCGGTGGCACATCAGCTGCATGGCGGTCAGTTCGCTGAGCATGTTGGCGAGCTTGTTCTGCACCAGCTGGAAGGAGCCGATCGGCCGGCCGAACTGCTCCCGGTCCAGCGCGTAGCGGGCGGCGATCTCGTAGGCGGCCATGCCGTGGCCCATGGCCTCCCAGGCGGCGCCGCCCTGGGTGGCGGACAGGACGGTGGTGACGTCCTTGAAGGAGGTGCAGTTCTCCAGCCGGTTCCCGGCCGGGATGCGGAGGTTGTCGATGACGATGTCGGCCTGCTGGATGGCCCGCTTGCCGATCTTGCCGGTGATGACGGTGGGTTGGTAGCCGGCCGGGTGGTTGCCGTCGTCGTCCCTTTCCAGGACGAACGCCTTCACGCGGCCGTCGGCGTCGTCGCGGGCGAAGATGACGACGACGTCGGCCATGTGGCCGTTGCCGATCCACCGCTTGTGGCCGTTGAGGATGTAGCTGTCCCCGTCCCGGCGGGCGGAGGTTGCCAGGGCGACGGAGTCGGAGCCGTGCAGCGGTTCGGTGAGGGCGAAGGCGCCAATCTTTTGCATGGCCGCCATGGCCGGGAGCCAGCGGCGGCGTTGCTCCTCGGAGCCGAGCATGTTGATGCTGCCCATGGCCAGGCTGGAGTGGACCCCGACGAAGGTGTTGATGGAGCCGTCGCCGCGGGCGATCTCGCGGGCCACGATGCCGGCGGCGCGTCGGCTCAGTCCCGGGCAGCCGTAGCCCCGGATGGTGCTGCCGATGATGCCCAGCCCCGCGAGGCCGGGGATCAGTCCGGAGGGAAACTCGGCCCGCTCCCAGTGGTCGTTGATGACGGGAAGGATGTCCGTTTCGACGAAGGCGCGGACCCGGTCCCGCAGGGCGCGTTCCTCCGCGGACAGCTCGTCGTCGAGCAGGAAGTAATCACTGGTGATTTCCGGTCCGGACACTGCGGGGCTCCTTTGCCTAGGGTTTGCGGCCCCTGCGATCCAGGTCACATCGGGGCAACAATTTGCATCGTAACTGCAAATTGTTGGCAGCCCAAGGGTTTGGCCCCGGCGTTCCGGATAGCGGACCGGACTCGCCGTCGTCCGCCCCGTCCCGCCAGTGCGCGGCGGATCCCCTGCCGGATCACAGCATCCGCCCAGTCTTCTGCCCTTTACTTGGGGCGGAAACATCACGTTTTGAGGAGAAATACCGTGGACGAACAGAGCTACCCGGAGGGCGCCGGCCAGGCCCCCGGCACCCCGCACTATGGCCCCACCACGCCGCCCACAATGCCGGTGCCGCACACCGGGCAGTCCGCACCGAACACCCGGCCGCCTGCACCGAGCGCCGGGCCGCACCCGGTGTCGTCCGCCCCGACGGCCCCCGCGTGGGGAACCCCTGGCCCGACTTACCCGGGCAACGGGTCCGCAGGTCCCGTTACCCCCGGTCCCGGAGCCCCGGGCCCCGGCTCCCCGGGCCGGGACGGCCCGCGAAGAGGTCCTGGTGGAGCCTGCCGAAGGTCCTGGTGGCCGCCGGAATCGCCGTGTTGCTCGCCGGTGGCGGCGGTGCCGCGATCGGGTACTCCCTGGGTAAGTCGGACGCGGCGCACCAGGCCGCGCAGCGGTTCCAGAACGGCCGACAGGGCGGCTTCAACGGCCAGGGCCGGCGCGGCGGCGGGCAGGGTCAGCCGACGGGACCGGGCTCACAAAACGGCTCCCAGGACGGCGCCCAGGGTGGCGGCACCCCGAGCGGCGGCACCAACCCGTAGCCCGGCCGGAGCGGGTCAGCGCACCACGGTGCGGTGACCCGCGTCCAGGCGCCGGGTCCAGCCCCGGGAATCAAGGTGTTCCAGCAGCGGGATGGCCACCCGGCGGGTCGTGTCGAGCGCCTGCCGGGCCTGGCTGGTGGTGAACGGCTGGTCCAGGCGGGCCAGCGCACGCATGGCAAGAGCCGGCGCTGCGGGAAGCAGCACCACCCCGTCCCGCAGCCGCAGCAGCCGACCGGCGCGCTCGGCGGCGGCCAGTTCGCGGCTGCCCAGGCGTAACTTGGCGAGATCCTCGGCCTCCGGCGCGTGGAACGGGTCCGCGGTGAGCCGGCGTTCGATCTCGGCGACGGCGGGCTCGGCGGCGCCGAGATCGTCGCGGCTGCCGGGCACCATGATGTGGCCGGCGTCGGCCTCCAGCGCGGCTCCCTTGATCACGTGGGGCAACAGCCGTTCATCCGGCAGGTTCAGCAGGCCGGCCGCGGCCCCCATGGAGAGCCCCGGGGCCAGCGGGTCCCGTTGCCGCAACTCCTCGACGGCCGCCCGCAGCCGCTGCTGCCACGCCTCCAGGACGGGGGCGTGCACCCACCAGTCCCCCACAACCCGGATGTCCTCGAACCCTGCGGGGTCCTGGCTGGTCAGCAGCCCCAGCCGCCGCAGGTGGTCCTCCCGGACCGCCCCGCGGGCCGCGACCGCGCCGGGGATGTCGCCGGCGGGGTCCATCGCGGCCAGCCGCCTCGCCCATTTCGCCCCGTCGCCGCGGCGCTCCAGGGCGGGCGGGTCGGCATCGAGGATGCGGGCGCCCCCCAGGACGGAGTGCCGGCCGGGGTCCCGCAGCACCAGCCGGTCCCCCAGCACCAGCGGCAGGGCCCGGTCGAGGACCAGACGGGCAAGGTCGGCGCCGAAGGGACGCAGCCGGGCCGGGACCGCGGCGGTTCCCACGTGCACCATGATGTTCTCCGGCACCTCCGTGTACTCCAGGCCCGAGGCGCGTTGGATGCCGACGACGGCGGTGGTGGGCCAGGCATCCGGGGTGACCAGGACGTCGCCCCGGTGGATTTCGGCGGGGCCGACGTCGCGGAGGTTCAGGGCCACCCGGCTGACCGGTTCCACCGAGGTCCGCGCCGTGTCGCAGCTTTGCAGCCCGCGGATGGCCACCGGCCGCTCGCTGGCGTCGCCCAGTAGCATCAGCCGGTCGCCGCGGGCCAGGGTTCCGGCCGCGAGGGTCCCTGTCACGACGGTCCCGGATCCGGTGATGGTGAAGGACCGGTCCACCCACAGCCGCACCCGTCCGGTCAGGGTGGGCGCCGGCACCCGGGCGAGGACGTCGTCGAGCGCGGCCCGCAGCCCGTCCAGTCCGGTGCCGTCGATGGCGGAGACGGCGACGGCGGGCGCGTCGCGCAAGCCGGTTCCGGCCAGCTCCGCGCGGGTCCTGGCCAGGACCTCGGCGCGGCGCTGCTCCGTGGCCCTGTCGGACCGGCTCAGGACGATCACGCCGTGCTCGATGCCGAGGGCTACGACGGCGTCCCGGTGGTCACCGGACTGCGCCTGCCACCCCTCGTCGGCGGCCACCACGAAGCAGACGACAGGCGCGGGGCCGATGCCGGCGAGCATGTTCCCGAGGAACCGCTCGTGTCCCGGGACGTCGACGAAGGCCACATCCCGGCCGGAAGGCAGGGCGGTCCACGCGTAACCCAGGTCGATGGTCAGCCCGCGGCGGCGTTCCTCTTCCCACCGGTCCGGTTCCATCCCCGTGAGGGCGCGGACCAGGGTGCTCTTGCCGGAATCAACGTGTCCGGCCGTGGCGATGACGTGCATGGGTCAGGCCGCGCCCCCGGCGCCAGCGGAGCCTGCCTGCGCTAGGCGGACTGCGTCGAGGATCCGGCCATCGTCGGCGGCGGGCACGCAGCGGAGGTCGATCAGGCAGGCGCCGTCGTGAACCCGTGGCAGCACGGCGGGGGTTCCGGTTCGCAGCGGCTTAGCGAGCCGTTCCGGCAGCCGCAGCGCCCAGCCCGGCAGCGGCACGCCGGGGGCGCCGCCGCCGCCGACCCTGCCGTCGTGCGCCACGACCGGTACGTCGAGGGCGGCAGCGAGACGGTCGGTGCGCCGGCGCAGCTCGTCGGCGTCGGCGTGCAGGGCCTCGGACACGGGCGTGGTGCCGGCGGTGACTGTGGCTTCGAGGGCGGCGAGGGCGAGTTTGTCGGCGCGGACCGCCCGGGCCAGGGGGTGCCGGGCCAGTCTGTCGATGATGTCCTTGCGGCCCAGCAGCAGGCCGGCCTGGGGGCCGCCCAGGAGCTTGTCGCCGCTGGCGATCACGACGTCGGCGCCCGCCAGGAGCGCCGAGGTCACGTCGGGCTCATCCGGCAGCAGCGGGTCGGGCGCCAGCAGTCCGCTGCCGAGGTCGGCCACCAGGGGCACGCCGCCGGACCCGGTCAGCCGGCTCAATTCCTGCACCGAAACGGCAGAGGTGAACCCGTCGACCCGGAAGTTGCTGGGGTGGACCTTGAGCACGCACCCCGTCTGCGGTCCCATGGCGTCCGCGTAGTCGGCCCGGTGAGTCCGGTTGGTGGTGCCGACCTCCCGCAGCACGGCCCCGGTGGATTCCATCAGGTCCGTCAGCCGGAAACCGGCGCCGATTTCGACCAGTTCGCCGCGGCTCAGGACCACTTCCTTGCCGGCCGCCAGGGCGGTGGTGGCCAGGACGAGGGCTGCCGCTCCGTTGTTGACCACCAGAGCGGCCTCCGCGGCGGGGCAGGCCGCGAGCAGCGCCGCGCGGGCGCCGGCTCCCCTGCTGGAACGGCTGCCGTCCCGGAGGTCGAGTTCGACGTCGACGTAGCCGCTGGCGGCGAGCAGGGCTTCCTTCGCGGCGTCCGAGAGCGGGGCGCGCCCGAGGTTGGTGTGGACGATGACGCCGGTGGCATTGAGTACCGGCCGCAGGGTGGTGGCCCGGCGGGCGTTCACCGCCGCGGTCAGGGTGGGTTCCACCCGGTCGGGGGCCAGTTCGCCGCGCCGGGCCCGGTCCTGGACGTCCCGGACCAGCTCGCGGATGACGTGGCCGCCGAGCCGCCCGGCGGCTTCCCGGACAGCGGGCAGGGCAAGCAGGTCGTTCGTCCGCGGAATGAATCGCCGGGGGTCGATCTGGTCCACGGTCCTCCTCGGCCGGCGGCAGGCACGCCTGAAAGTTGGCGGTGGCGGACGGGAATCGAACCCGCCAGGCCGAGATGCTCGGCCGCACCGGTTTTGAAGACCGGGGGGCCCACCAGGACCCGGACGCCACCGCGCATCAATATAGCAGGGTTGGCTTGGGGGTACGCTGGGCGGGTGACCGAGGCCCAGACAACTATCCGGGAGCCGGAAGAGGGCGCCGAGCCCATCCGGCTCACAGGCTTTGCGCACGGCGGAGGATGTGCCTGCAAGATCCCGCCGGGCGAACTCGAGGACGCTGTCCGCGGCCTGATCGGGCACCCCGGGCCGGAGGTGCTGGTCGGTCTGGACAGCGGCGACGACGCCTCCGCCGTCCTGGTCCGCGAGGACCTGGCGGTCCTCACCACGGCCGACTTCTTCACCCCGGTGGTCGACGACGCCTACGACTGGGGCCGCATCGCTGCGGCCAACGCGTTGTCCGACATCTATGCCATGGGCGGCCGGCCCGTGACGGCCATCAACCTCCTCGGCCGGCCGCGCGGCGTGCTCCCGATGGAACTCATGACCGAGGTGCTCCGCGGCGGGCTCAGCGTCGCCACCGAGGCGGGATGCCCGGTGCTGGGCGGCCACTCCATCGACGATCCGGAGCCCAAGTACGGCATGGCCGTCACCGGCGTCGCGCACCCGGATCGCCTGCTGCGCAACGACGCCGCCGCGCCCGGCCTGCCCATCACCCTGACCAAGCCCCTCGGCGTCGGGCTGCTCAACAACCGCCACAAGCAGACCGGCGAGGTCTTCGCCGAGGCGGTCGAGACGATGGCGCGGCTCAACCGGGATGCCTCCGACGCGGCCGTCGCCGCCGGGGCGAAGGCCGCCACGGACGTCACGGGTTTCGGCCTGCTGGGGCACCTCTACAAGATGGTCCGCGCCTCCGGAATCGGTGCCGTGATTGACTTGCAGTCCGTCCCCCTGGTGGACGGGGCCCGCGAAGCGCTCCGCGACGGGTTCGTCTCCGGCGGCACCAAGCGCAACCTGGACTGGGTGCGGGCCCACCTCGACGCCGACGCCGGCATTACCGAGGACGACCTGCTGCTTTTGGCGGACGCGCAGACCTCCGGCGGCCTGCTGGTGGTCGGCGAGGTGCCCGGCTACCCGGTGATCGGGCATACGACGGCGGGCCAGGGCATCCGGATCCGCTAGGCCCGGCGCGCCGACGGCCCGCGCAGGACTGAAAGACTGTCCGCAACCGCCCGGGCCGCTCCGTCAGCTGCCGGTGGTGATGGCGTCGCCGGTGATCCCGGCGGCACGCCGCTTTTCCAGGCGCCGCTTCTGCGGTTCGATCGTGTAGCGGGGATCCTTGGCCGAGGCGAGCCCGGCCTCGAACACGCCGAAGCGGGTCAGCGCCGAACCGGCCAGCAGCGCCAGTCCCGACGCCGCCGCCACGATCCTGTTTCGGCCTCCGAGCAGGGTTCCCAGTCCCCCGGCCAGGACAAGCCGCTCACTCCACGTCAGCATGGTGCCGGCCTTGCCCTGGTGCAGGGGCTCTGCGGCCACCGGGTCCATCCGGCGTTCCATGATCTTCATGGCCACGACGTCCCCGACCACGCCGAGGAGCGCGAAGTTCCGAGCGGGGCCGGCCTCTCGAACTGGCGTCGTCACCATCGCTAGCCCGGCGGAGGCCAGGCTGGCGGAGCTGACGAACACGAACGGCAGTTCTCCGTGCATCTCGTTCCAGGTCGGCGTCGCGGTGTCGCCGAGGAGGACGGCAGTGTAGGCCGCCAGCGGGCCCGCGAAGACGGCGGCTTCGAGGCCGGCCGGGCCTTCGACGGCGCGCAGCACGCCCCGCAGCGGTCCCAGCGGCAGCCGTTCACCGGTCAGCCGGTCGACCTCCGCCGCGGCGGCGACGCCGGCCCCGGCGCTGAAGGCGCTGAGGATCCAGGAGCCGACGCTCATCGGGGAGGTTACCTTGAAGGTGCGCAGCATGTGCAGGAAGCGTTCCGGGCGCCCGAGGTCCTTGACCAGGGCGACGGCGCCGAGGCCGACGGCGCCGAGGGCACCGAGCCGGGCGTTCCGCCGCAGCAGCGGCCGTCCGCTCAGTTGGGCGCCGGCGGCCAGCAGGGCCGAGCCGCCGGCAACGCCGCCGAGGAACAGGTATGCGGCGACGTCGTCGCCCCACGGCGCCGGCTTGACGACGGGGCGGCCGTAGTAGGAGGTGAACTCCGGCTCCGGCACCATCGGCATTTCGCGGGAGCCGTCACCGTTGTCCCTGCGTCGGCCGGGTCCCCGCTTGCCCCCGTTACGACGGCGTCGGGCGGGTTCCGCGGGACGGAAGCTGTCGAATTCGGAAAGCGTCACTCGCGTCCTCCAAGGAATGCCACGGCGGCGGCCGCCGCCATGCCGGCGACCGCGACGGCGGCGCGCCGGTACATCTTCGGCAGGTCGGCGGTGGGAACCCGAGGGTCCGGCGGGAGGCCGTAGACCTCGGGTTCGTCGAGCAGCAGGAAGACCGAGCCAGTCCCGCCCACGCCGTCGTTCTCGTTCGCGCCGTAGAGCCGCGCCTCGGTCATACCCTGGGCGTGCAGGGTGGCGACCCGTTCCTTCGCGGTCTCCACCATGTCGTCGTGGTCGCCGAACTTGATCGACGTCGTCGGGCAGGCCTTGGCGCAGGCGGGCGTCTCGTCGGCCACGAGCCGGTCATAGCAGAGCGTGCATTTCTGCGCGACGCCGGCGTTCGGGACCTCTGGGTGCCCGGCGTGCTGCTCCTCGCGGCTGGTGGCAACCTTGACGGTGCCGTTGCTGCGCCGTTCGATGACGCCGAAGGGGCAGCCCGCCACGCAGGTGCCGCAGCCGTTACAGACGTCGTCCTGCACCACCACAGTGCCGAATTCGGTACGGAACAGCGCCCCGGTGGGGCACACGTCCAGGCAGCCGGCGTGCGTGCAGTGCTTGCACACATCCGAGGACATCAGCCAGCGGAAGTCGGCGGTGTCCGGCGGCGTGGTGTCCGCACCCGCGACGACCGTCCCGGGCCGCGGCGGCGGCCCGATGCGCGGCATGCCCAGGCTCACCAGCGCACGGCCGGATTCCCGCGCCTCGGCGATGCGTTCCTGGCCCTGCTCGATGAAGGCGACATGCCGCCAGGTGCTGGCACCGAGGGACCCGGTGTTGTCATAGGAGGAGCCCAGGAGTTCCAGGTTCCCGTCCTGCGGGTTGTGGTTCCATTCCTTGCACGCCACCTCGCAGGCCTTGCAGCCGATGCAGATGGAGGTGTCGGTGAAGAATCCCTTGCGGGGATGGTTGTGTTCCCAGTGCGCGTCGGTGGTGGGGTCGGTCGGTCCGGTCAGCTGGCCCATGCGGTCCTCCAACGTCGGGTCGGTGTCCGGGCGGCGGCGAGGTGCCGCCGCCCGGACCGGGCAAGATTTGCTGCGTGCCGGGCAGCTCCCGGGGCGCGGGTCACGGCGTCGGCCCGCCCGGATGCTCGCCGGGGTGCTCACCCTCGACGTCCGGATGGGTCACCGTGCTGTTGCTGGTCTCCACGGTGAGCCCGGCGCGCTCCTGGTACTCGGCGACGAGCGCCAGCAGTTCCGGTCCCCGCGGCCTGCGCCCGGGGCGGATGTCGCAGGAGGCCACCTTCGATTCCTGGATCTGGACGTTGGGGTCGAGGGTTACGCCCAGCAGGTCGTTGGCGGCGTCGCCGCTGACGACGGCGCTGTTCCCGACGCCCCAGTGGTAGGGCAACCCGATCTGGTGAACGGTGTGGTTCCCGACGGTCAGCGGCGTCATTCGCTCCGTGACCAGCACCTTCGCCTCGATGGCCGACCGCGCCGAGATGATGGTGGCCCAGCCGTAGGGCTCCAGTCCGCGCTCGGCGGCCAGTTCGGGCGAGACCTCGCAGAACATCTCCGGTTGCAGCTCGGACAGGTACGGCAGCCAACGGCTCATGCCGCCGGCCGTGTGGTGCTCGGTGAGCCGGTACGTGGTGAACACGAACGGGTAGACGTCAGCGCCAGGGTCGCCTGCGCTGGGCGCGCTGAGGTTGTCCTTCCGGGGGTATTTCAGGCGTGACGGGCTCTGCTGCTGCGGGTAGAGGCCGTTGGCGACCGGTGATTCCTGGGCCTCGTAGTGGGTCGGGAGCGGCCCGTCCACGAGTCCCTTCGGCGCGAAGAGCCAGCCCTTGCCGTCGGACTGCATGATGAACGGATCGTCTCCGCTGAGCGCGGCCGGCCCGCCCACGGACGGATCGGGTTTGGTCCCGGGGGCGAGGGTCGGCGGGAAGTCGGGGACGTCGTCGCCCACCCACTTGCCTTGTTCCTCGTCCCACCAGATGTACTTCTTGCGCTCGCTCCACGGCTTGCCGTCCGGGTCGGCGGAGGCACGGTTGTACAGGATCCGGCGGTTGGCCGGCCAGGCCCAGCCCCACTCGGGGGCCGCGGGGCCCTGCTCCTGGCCCGGCTTACGGTTGGCGGCGTGGTTGATCCCCTCTGCGTAGACGCCGGTGTAGATCCAGCAGCCCGCCGTCGTCGAGCCGTCGGCGCGGAGTTCGGTGTAGGCGGAAAGGGGCTTCCCGGCATCCGGTCCGGTGAGGTGACGGCCGTTGATCTCGGCCAGCACCGACTCGGGATCCAGGTCGCCGTGCTCGTCCGTCGGGTAGTCCCATGTCAGGTCCAGCAGCGGACGGTCGCGTTCGTCTTGGGAGTCGGCGAGCTTCTCCCGGATCCGGTGACCGAGTTCGTAGAAGAACTGCAGTTCGCTCTGGCACTCCCCCGGGGGGCCACCGCCTGGTGACGCCACCGCAGCAGCCGCTGGGTCTGGGTAAAGGACCCGGCCTTCTCCACGTGGGTCGCCGCCGGCAGGAAGAAGACCTCGGTCTCGATGTCCTCGGTGCTCAGTTCCCCGGACTCGATCTCCGGGCCGTCCTTCCACCACGTCGCCGACTCGATCATGTTCAGGTCGCGGACCACCAGCCACTTAAGGTGGGACATGCCCAGGCGCTGCATCCGGCCGTGGGCCGAGCCCACCGCCGGGTTCTGGCCGAGCAGGAAGTAGCCTTCCACCTCATCCCGAAGCATGCTCATCACGGTCTCGTAGGTCCCGTGCGCACCGGTCAGGCGCGGCAGGTAGTCGTACGCCCAGTCGTTGTCCGCCGTCGCCGCATCACCCCACCACGCCTTCAGCAGGCTGATGGTGTACGCGTCGGCGTCGGCCCAGAAACCCTTTTGGTTCTTCGAGGCGTTGGCCTTGAGGTACTCCTCGAGGGTGTCGTGGCGGCCGGCGCTGGGCATCGGCAGATAGCCGGGCAGCAGGTTGAACAGCGTGGGAATGTCGGTGGAGCCCTGGATGCTGGCGTGGCCGCGCAGGGCCATGATTCCGCCGCCCGGGCGCCCCACGTTCCCCAGCAGCAACTGGAGGATGGCGGCGGCACGGATGAACTGGGCGCCCAGGGAGTGCTGGGTCCAGCCCACGGCGTAGGCGAAGCAGGTGGTCCGGTCGCGGCCGGAGTTCTCCGTGATGGTCTTCGCCAGGTAGGCAAAGTCCGCCTCGCTGATGCCGCACATATCGCGCACCATGTTCGGGGTGTAGCGGGCGTAGTGCCGCTTCACGATCTGGAAAACGGTCCGGGGGTTCTGCAGCGTGTCGTCCCGCAGCACCTCGGCGTGCTCAAGGGGCGGGCCGCCGCTGCCGAAGGTATCACCGGAGGCCCGGGCCCCGGCCTCAGCGCCGTGTTCCGGGCCGGCCGGTTCGCCGATCGAGCCGTCTTCGGCTTCGTCGTAGGCCCAGGACGAGTTGTCGTAGGCACCCTTCTCCGGGTCGAAACCGGAGAACAGGCCGCCCAAATCCTCGGCGTCGCGGTAATCCTCGTGGACCAGGGTGGCCGCGTTGGTGTACGCGGACACGTACTCCTTAAACCACAGGTCATTGGCGATGACGTAGTTGATGAGGGCGCCAAGAAGCACGACGTCGGATCCGGCCCGGATCGGCAGGTGCTTGTCAGCGACCGCCGAGGTGCGCGTGAACCGGGGGTCGATGTGGATGACCTTGGCTCCGCGTGCCTTCGCCTCCGCTACCCACTGGAATCCGACCGGATGGCACTCGGCCATGTTGGATCCCTGAATGATGATGCAGTCGGCGTTGGCCATGTCCTGCAGTGATTGCGTTGCACCACCGCGTCCAAACGAGGCTCCCAAACTGGGAACCGTGGCGGAGTGTCATATACGGGCTTGGTTCTCCGTCTGTACCGCTCCGGCGGCAGTGAAGAGCTTCTTGATCAGGTAGTTCTCTTCGTTGTCCAGGGTGGCGCCGCCGAGCGAGGCGATGCCCATGGTCCGGCGCAACAGGCGCCCGTGATCGTCGGTCTGCTGCCAGGTCCGGCGGCGGCTTTCGATGAAGCGGTCGGCGATCATGTCGACGGCGGTGGAGAGTTCCAGCCGCTGCCATTCCTTGGCGCGCGGGGCGCGGTAGAGGACCTTTGTCTGACGGCCGGGAGAGTTGACGAGCTGTTCGCTGGCGGATCCCTTGGGGCAGAGCCGGCCGCGCGAGATGGGCGAATCCGGGTCACCCTCGATCTGGACGACGCGTTCGTCTTTCACGTAGACGCGCTGGCCGCAACCGACGGCGCAGTACGGGCAGACGCTCTGCACCACCTTGTCGGCGGTGGCCGTGCGCGGGGCGATGCTTCGGGTCTTGGGCGAGGTCACGGAGGGACCGCGCCCCAGCAAATCGCCGGTGCTGAGCTGCCGGATGACCGGCCATTCAAGAAAACTCCGCGGTGCCATCTTTGGAGCTTATCCCAGATCACATTCGGCGCAACAGGAACGCGCCGCGGAGCCAAAAGAAGGACAGGACAGGACACTGCGACTGCGGCGGGAATCGAACGCGACTGGGCGCCTCCTTCGCCGAGGGAGACCCACCCGCTCAACTGCAGTCAGCCGAGTAGCCCTATGCCGAACTCAGAGACCACGGCCCGCAATTCCCCGAGGTAACGCTTCGCCTGCTCGGTCAGCGGGATTGCGGCGTGACCGATCCAGCCGATCTCGATGCGTTCGTCAACGTCGAGCGGGATGGCGACGATCTCGGGGTCGAGCTCCCCGCTGATGATGCCCGTCGAGATCGTGTAGCCGTGGAGCCCGATCATGAGGTTGAAGATCGTGGCACGGTCGGAAACCCTGATCTCCTGCTTGCTGGACATGGTGGAGAGAATCTCTTCGGCGAAGTAAAAGGAGTTGTTCGCACCTTGATCGAAGGTCAGCCGCGGCATGCCGGCGAGATCGTCGAGAGTCGCGCGCTCCTTGGACGCCAGCGGGTTGTTCCGTGCAACAAAAATGTGCGGATCGGCGTGGAAAAGTGGAGTGAACGCGAGCCCGGATTCCCGGAGCAGCTTGTCGATGACCTTGCGGTTGAAATCGTTCCGGTAAAGGATGCCTAGCTCGCTGCGGAGCGTGCGGACGTCCTCGATGATGTCCCAGGTGCGGGACTCACGGAGCGAGAACTCGTATTCGGCCACCTCAGTGGCCTTGACCATCCGGACGAACGCGTCCACCGCGAACGAGTAGTGCTGCGTTGACACCCCCAGCAGGCGCCGCGTCGGCGGCCTGCCAAGGTAACGCTGCTCGAGAAGGGCGAATTGCTCGACGACCTGCCGCGCATACCCGAGGAACTCTGCCCCGTCCGCGGTGAGGGTGACCCCGCGGGCGGAGCGAACCAGCAGGGCGCGGCCCACCCGGGCCTCAAGGTCTTTCATCGCTGCGGACATGGTCGGCTGGGCTACGTAAAGAAGATCGGCGGCCGCGGAGATTGACCCCTCAGCTGCAACTTCTATGAAGTAGCGGAGCTGCTGCAGGGTCAGTCCGCTCGAAATCTGGGCCATAGGCAAATTCTATATGAATGCATAGTAAGCACTAGTTACTCGATACCCCCAGGGACACTGCACCATGGGTACATCCGCGTAGGAACGGCCGTCTCCGGCCCATCAAAGGATTGGCAGCACATGGCAGACGACTTCACCTTCAGCATCACCACGACACGCTTCGACGAGGACTACACCCCGTCGGAGGACTCCCGGATCACGACGAATTTCGCCAACCTGGCACGGGGCGAGCACCGCCGGGAGAACCTCCGCAACGCCCTGACAATGATGCGGCGCCGCTTCAACGATCTCGCAGACTGGGACAACCCTGACAGGGACCGCTATGCGCTCGAGCTCGACATCGTCTCCGTACAAATAGAGTTCACCGCGGATGGTACGGATCGGCAGTTCCCCCTGTTCGAGGTTCTCGACATCTCGATCGTCGACCGACTGAACAGGGTCCGCCACCATGGGATCGTCGGGAACAACTTCTCTTCCTACGTCCGTGACTTCGACTTCAGCGTCGTGCTTCCGGCGGCAGCAGCGGAGTCCGGCAAGCCCACCATCCCGGAGGACTTCGGCGACCTTCACGGCAAACTGTTCCAGCAGTTCCTCGATTCCCCGGCGTGCCACGAGCGCTTCCCGCAGCCGCCCGTGGTGTGCATCAGCGTCTCAACGAGCAGGACGTACCGGCGAACGGAGAACCGGCACCCAGTCCTGGGCGTCGAGTACCAGCAGGACGAGTTATCGCTGACCGACGCATACTTCGCAAAGATGGGGCTGCAGGTCCGCTACTTCATGCCACCCGGCAGCGTTGCGCCGCTTGCCTTCTATTTCCGCGGCGACCTACTCAACGACTACTCCAACCTGCAGCTCATCGGCACGATCAGCACCATGGAGACGTTCCAGAAGATCTACCGCCCGGAGGTCTACAACGCGAACTCCGCCGCCGCCGCCGTCTACCAGCCGAGCCTGGGCGAGCAGGATTACTCGCGGACACAGATCGCCTACGACCGCGTCGAGCGCGGTCAGCTCGCGATCACCCAGGCGAAGTACACGGAAGAGCACTTCATCACACCCCACAGGGATCTACTGGACCGGTGGACCGCCAACTACCCCGCTCTCGTCAGCTGACACACGGAGAATTCTCACTCATGAACACACTTTTGCCCACCACCGTCGTCGGAAGCCTGCCGAAACCATCGTGGCTCGCCCAGCCGGAAACTCTTTGGTCCCCGTGGAAACTGGAGGGAGACGCACTGCTCGAGGGCAAGGAGGATGCACTCCGCATCGCAATCCACGAGCAGACCCGACGCGGCATCGACATCGTCGGCGACGGCGAACAGACCCGCCAGCACTTCGTCACGACCTTCATCGAAAATCTCAGCGGGGTCGACTTTGAACAGCGCAAGACCGTGCGCATCCGCGACCGCTACGACGCGAGCGTACCGACCGTCGTCGGACCGGTGCGCCGCGAACGGCCGGTGTTCGTCGACGACGCAAAGTTCCTCCGCGCAACCACCGACCGCCCGATCAAGTGGACCCTCCCCGGTCCCATGACGATGGTGGACACGCTCTACGATGACCACTACAAAAGCCGCGAAAAGCTGGCCTGGGAGTTCGCCACGATCCTGAACCAGGAGGCGAAAGAACTGGAAGCGGCCGGCGTGGACATCATCCAGTTCGACGAGCCCGCGTTCAATGTTTTCCTCGACGAGGTCAAGGACTGGGGCGTGGCAGCGCTTGAGCGGGCGGCAGAAGGACTGCGCGCGGAGACCGCCGTGCATATCTGCTACGGCTACGGGATCAAGGCAAATAACGACTGGAAAGCGACGCTCGGCGCGCAGTGGCGGCAGTACGAGGAGACCTTCCCGCTGTTGCAGGCCTCCAGCATCGACATCATCTCGCTGGAATGCCAGAACTCGCACGTGCCCATGGACCTCATCGAACTCCTCCGCGGCAAGAAAGTCATGCTCGGGGCCATCGACGTCGCCAGCGAGACCATCGAGACCCCGGAGGAGGTCGCCAACACGCTCCGCAAGGCCCTGCAGTTCGTCGATGCGGACAAGCTGATCCCCAGCTCCAACTGCGGCATGGCGCCGTTTCCCCGGGATGTGGCACTGGCGAAGCTGAGTGCCCTGAGCGCCGGGACGAACATCGTTCGGGAGGAGCTCGCCCGCTCCGCCCCCGGGGCGTCGTAACCGTGTTCCACGCCTACCCTCCGGATACCTGGCTACAGCCACCCGAGCAACGCTTCCCGTCGTCCCTCACGGCCGACGAATTCAAGGCACTGTTCCGTGGCCACCCGGGAGGTGTCGCCGTCATCACGGCGGACGCCGGCGATGGACCGGTGGCGCTGACGGTATCGTCGGTCGTGTCTGTGAGTGCCGAACCTCCGTTGCTGATTTTCTCGGTCTCGGCACTGTCCTCTGCGTCGGAGGTACTTCTGCGCGCCGACACCGTCGTCGTGCACCTGCTGGACGCGCACGACGTCGACCTGGCGAAGTGTGGCGCGACGCCCGGGGCCGACCGATTTGATCAGTCGCACCGCTGGGCACCCCTTCCAACCGGCGAAGCGGTGTATGAGGATGTCCGCGCCTGGGTGCGTTGCGTCGTTATTAATCGCATGGAGGTAGGGACCTCCACAATCATCGCCGTTCACGCCCTGGAGTCCCGAGTGATGCGTGAGGGTCCAAGCTGGCGAACCCGGCGACGCACTGGTTTACCACAACCGTTCATGGCACCGGCTGGGCGAGCATTCGAAGCTTGAGGACTGAGCGCCGCGCCAACAATTCCGTGCGGGCCGCCCCAAGCGCGGCCTCCAATGCTAGTAACGCACGCCTCTGGGCCTGAAGTGGCCGGGCGCTCGGCGAAAACGAAGGAGGGCACCTCAAGGAAGACTGGCCCTAGCCGCCACCGCGCGGCGGGCCTACGATGCGCGGACAGACGTTAGGGATTTCCCGTACCCGTGGGGGGACTTTTTCCGAAAGCAAAAAGGAGCCACCTCATGAAACGCGCACTGATTCCTGTTTTTCTTCTTCTAGGCCTTTACGCGGGACCGGGACCGGCCGCGGCCGCCCCGGTCACGCCGGTGGAACCGACATCAGAGACGCTCGACTGCCCTGGGTTCCAGGTCGATGCCGTCTATTCGGGCCAGATGAAGGTGCTTGAAAAGTTTCCCCACCATATAGTCGATGATTCCAAGCCGATGAAGTTCTACACCAACGTCGGTGCCGACGTCTCAGTCACGCTGACAGGCCGGGTACCGTCGTCGAAATCCGTGACCTACAAGTTGAACGGGACTATCCGGCTGGCATTTGACTTCACCATTCCAGACTTTCTCATCAACTTGACCGGTAAGAACCTGATTTCGGTCCCGAAGGTCTATGGGGTCCCTGGGATCTTCTACACCTCCGGCCAGTTGGGTTATCTGTTGAATGGGCCGGTATATCCGAACGCAGGGCTCACCGGCCCCGGCAAAGTCACGGATGTTTGTGCGCTGCTGGCTCCATAGCCGCTAATCTCGGCTCGCTCAAACCGAGAATGAGCGAGCCTTCGCTCTAGGTGCGCCCGGCCGGCAGCTGAACACCGTCCCCGAAAGGCCGTGCTCACCCACGAGGCCCGACTGAGCGCGGCTTATCGCGGCCGCCCGACGCATTGGCGCGCTTTCTCATTCGGTCACGACTCGTTCATCCCGGGCATTGAACCGTACCGGGTTTGATGCCGCTTCCTTTTTGTGAAGGATGGCGATCATGCCCAAGCGATACCCCCAGGACCAGCGTGAGCGTGCCGTGCGGATGGTCCTGGACCACCTCAGTGAGTACGACTCCGTTTTCGCCGCCTGCTCCGCCATCGGACCCAAGCTCAATATCGGCAGGGAGTCCCTGCGCCGGTGGGTTCTCCAGGCCCAGATCGACGCCGACGAACGTCCCGGCGTCACCAGTGCCGAGCAGACCCGGATCAGGGAGCTGGAAAGTGAGAACCGGGAACTGCGGGAGGCCAACGAGATCCTGAAGAAAGCCTCGATTTTCTTCGCGAGGGAGCTCGACCCTCGCCGCCGCAAATAGCCGGATTCATCGACGAAATGCGTGCCGATGGCCACGGGGTCGAGCCGGCCTGCAAGGTCCTGCGTGAGCAGGGCGTGCAGGTCGCCCCGCGGACTTACCGGTCCTGGAAATCCAAGCACCCGCTGCCCGGACTGTCACGGACGCTGCTATCGTCAACGCGCTGAAAGACACCGCAGAGAAACCCGAGTCCCTGTACGGACGGCGGAAAATGACAGCCTGGCTGCGCAGAGAGGGCCACGAAGTGGCCAGATGTACCGTCGACCGGCTCATGCGGGATGAAGCCATGAACGGCCTCGTCCGGGGCCGGAAACCCAGAGCCGGTGCGCCAGCGAAGGACTCCCAGCGGGCCCCGGATCTGCTGAACAGGGACTTCACCGCGGCCCGGCCGAACGCCGTGTGGGTCACCGACTTCACTTATGTCAGAACGTGGGCCGGCTTTGCGTACGTGGCCTTCGCGATTGATGTCTTCTCCCGGGCGATCGTGGGGTGGCACGGCTCGACGATCAAAGACACGGACATGGTGCTCACCACCTTGAAGATGGCGCTCTGGCGCCGGGATCAGGCCGGAACGCCGGTCCCTGCTGGCATGGTTCATCACAGTGACGCCGGCTCCCAGTACACCTCGATCCGGTTCGGAGAGGCACTGCTGCTTGAAGGCTTGGCGGCTTCCGTCGGCAGCGTCGGCGACGCGTACGACAACGCCCTCGCGGAATCCACGATCGGTCTGTACAAGAACGAATGCGTCCGCAAAGGCAGTCCCTTCATGACAGGCCCGCTAAAGCAGTTGGCGGATGTGGAGAAGGCGACCATGAACTGGGTCCACTGGTACAACACCAAGCGGCTTCACAGCACCTTGTCCATGATCCCGCCCGACGAGTTCGAGCAGAACTACTATGCTCAAATAGACGCCTCATCAGACGACGAGGCCACCAGCAAGAAGACGGCCTAAAACCCGGTACGGTTCACATACGTCAATCGTCACCGCCCTGAACGTCGGGACAGACGAGCGGCACTCCCCCGCAGGCGGCAACCTCTCGACGGTGACGTCCGGAGCCAAAGCCGACCACGCTGTGCATGCCCAAGCAGGAGCATACCCATGGAAGTCCCCGAAGACTCGCCGGACCAGCCCTACCCCGCAGCGCCGCATATACCAACGAACGCGTTCGGGCGTCCTGTCCCACCACGGCCATCCGTTGCCCGGACCGATCAGGATCTCGCGCGTGAGCAACTGGCCGACGCGGCGAAACCTACGTGCCGCCATCGGCCCGCGTCCGCGGTGGCGGGGATCTGCTCCGGTGCGATCGCCTCAGCATTGCTACACCTGTCGCTGACACGGTCCAGCATCGAGTGCGATCCGCTCCTACACCGCCAGCCGGACGCCGCATGGTGTCCGATCATGCGGGGCCCGTACTTCGATGTCGCGGCATGGACCCTGGTCCTCAGCTTCGTCCTGGCGCTCATCGCCTATGGGACTGTCCACGCGATCCTGCATCTCCGCGATGAGGCGGGAGGCTACGTTGAATAACCCCTCGGCCTCCTGCGCCGGTCGGCTCGGCCCATGACATGGAGAGGGAGAAAGAGACGGCTCCACGTCTCCGCGGCACTGGTTGCCCTAACACTGCTTACAGGTTGCACCTACGAGGACGAACAGGAAGGGCATTACCCTCCGGCGGAGGTGAAAACCAGTTCCGCTCTTCAGGCAGGGGGCGCACCGCAACAAGATGCAGACATGCTCGCCACTGAAGTCCGGAACTACACCGACATTGAGCGCCGCCTCGCGAACGCGCCGGGCAGGGTGCTGCTGTCCGCCTCAAGCGCTGCGAACGGCCCGAGCGTCGGGTTCCGCGAGGACGCCCTCATTCAGGACCCCGGCGCCTATATCTTCACCATGGCCTGCGTCGGTATCCCTTATGCGCAAATTCGCCTGACCGAGCAGGTTGTTGGGGGTAAGAGAGATAAGATTTTCGAGGTCGATTGCTCGGCTACCCGAATAGAAATTGTGCAGTTGCAGGCGGGCCATGTCATTGCCCGATTAATCCGGTACGACCCCGCGGGCCCCTGGACCGGCGCCGTCGCAGGGATAAGGGTCTCTGCCCCCTAGCTGGGTGCGTTACTGTGCCCGAGGTGGGACTCGAACCCACACACCTTTCGATACCGCATTTTGAGTGCGGCGCGTCTGCCAATTCCGCCACTCGGGCGCGGAGACACCGGCTGTCATAATCGGCCGCTCCAGGGGTCCTGTGAGCAACGCGATCGCTTCCGGTGCGCGGATTTACTCTACATGCAGATAGGCTGAATTCCAGAATCGCGCCAGTGAAGCCGCATCGATCCCCAACGGCCCCAGTACACCCGCGGACGCGCCACAGAATGGCACAACGCCCGCCGTACCTTTTCAAGGAGTTCCCGTGTCAGAACAGACGGATTCCACCCCCGCTTCCCAGCCCGCCCGCCGCGTCGTGGTCGCCGAGGATGAGACCCTCATCCGCCTGGACATCATCGAGATCCTGCGCGGCGAAGGCTACGACGTCGTCGGCGAGGCGGACAACGGCGAGAAGGCCGTGCAGCTCGCCGAGGAGCTGAAGCCGGACCTGGTCCTCATGGACGTGAAGATGCCCGTCATGGACGGCATCTCCGCCGCCGAGAAGATCGTCAAGGCCCGCATCGCCCCCGTCGTGCTGCTGACCGCCTTCAGCCAGAAGGAACTGGTCGAGCGCGCCCGCGACGCCGGAGCCATGGCCTACGTGGTCAAGCCCTTTACCCCCGCGGACCTGATCCCCGCCCTGGAGATCGCCCTCTCCCGGCATGAGGAGATCAAGGCCCTGGAGAGCGAGGTCAGCGACCTGCAGGAGCAGTTCGCCACCCGCAAGCTCGTCGAGCGCGCCAAGAGCCTGCTGACCACCAAGATGGGCCTGACGGAGCCGGAGGCGTTCCGCTGGATCCAGAAGACCTCGATGGACCGCCGCCTGAGCATGCGCGAGGTCGCCGAGACCATCATCAACCAGGTCAACTAAAGCCCGGACGGCACCACAGAGACATAACAAGGAGGGCCCCGCCGCTGGATTCCAGCGGCGGGGCCCTCCTTATCTGTCCGAAGAACTAGATCTTGTTGTTCTTCTTCTTCTTTTCCGGCCACGGGCCGAGCTTGTCCTTGGTGACGGTCGCGTCGCCCTGGCTGCCGGCGTCGGCGAGGTCGCCCACGCGGTGCACCTTGAGCATGTTGGTCGAACCGGCCTTGCCCGGAGGCGAACCGGCGGCGATGACCACCATGTCGCCGTCGTCGACGAGGTCCATCTCGAGGAGGTTGCGGTCCACCTGGGCCGTCATCTCATCCGTGTGGCCCACCATCGGGACCAGCACCGGCTGGATACCCCAGGTCAGCGCCAGCTGGTTCCACACGTGCTCCACCGGGGTGAACGCGAACACCGGGCGGGTGGGGCGCAGGCGGGAGAGGCGGCGGGCGGAGTCACCGGACTGGGTGAAGGTACAGATGTACTTCGCCTCCAGCTGGTCGGCGATCTCGACGGCGGCACGGGTGATGGCGCCGCCGCGGGTCTTGGGCTTGGTGCCCAGCGGGGGACGCGCTCCAGTCCGTGGACCTCGGTGGATTCGATAATCCGGGCCATGGTCTTGACGGTCTCAATCGGGAACTTGCCCACGCTGGTCTCGCCGGAGAGCATGACCGCGTCGGCGCCGTCGAGCACGGCGTTGGCGCAGTCGGAGGCCTCGGCGCGGGTCGGGCGCGGGTTGTCGATCATGGATTCGAGCACCTGGGTGGCGACGATGACCGGCTTGGCCCAGCGGCGGGCCAGTTCGACGGCGCGCTTCTGCACGATCGGCACTTCCTCCAGCGGAAGCTCCACGCCGAGGTCGCCACGGGCCACCATGATGGCGTCGAAGGCGTCGATGATCTCGGGCAGCTGCTCGACGGCCTGCGGCTTCTCGATCTTGGCGATGACCGGAACCCGGCGGCCCTCTTCGTCCATGATCTCGTGGACGCGGGTGATGTCGGAGGCGTCGCGAACGAAGGACAGCGCCACCATGTCGACGCCGCGCTTCATGGCCCAGCGGAGGTCATCCTCGTCTTTTTCGCTCAGCGCGGGCACGTTGACGGCCACGCCGGGGAGGTTGATGCCCTTGTTGTTGGACACGAAGCCGCCAACGACCACCTGGGCGACGACCTTGACGTCGTCGACCTCCAGGGCGCGCAGGGCCACCTTGCCGTCGTCGATCAGCAGGGCGTCGCCCGGGTTGACGTCTTCGGTGAGGCTCTTCAGGGTGGTGGAGCAGATGTCCTTGGTGCCCGGGACGTCTTCGGTGGTGATGGTGAAGATGTCACCGACGGCCAGCAGGTGCGGGCCGTCGACGAAGCGGCCCAGGCGGATCTTGGGACCCTGCAGGTCGGCCATGATGGCGACGGCCTTACCCAGCTGCTTAGCGGCCTTGCGCACGTTCTCGTACGTGTTGTCGTGCACGGAGTAGTCGCCGTGGCTCATGTTCATCCGGGCCACGTCCACGCCGGCTTCCAGCACGGCGAGAGTGTTCTCGAAGCTGGCGATCGCCGGTCCAAAGGTGGCCACAATTTTAGCGCGTCTCATATACCTACCCTAGTAGTCTCTTGGTTGTTTAAGCTGACGGGGAGAAGAACGGCAGGCGTCCTTCACGGGCCGGCGAGGGATCGCCCCGCCGGCCCGGAGCCGGGTTAGAGGACCGAAATGGCACGGTCCGTCGGTGCGACTGGCGCGGGCAGCGTGGTGCTGCCCATCAGGAACTTGTCCACTGCGGCGGCGCAGGCCCGGCCCTCGGCGATCGCCCAGACGATCAGAGACTGGCCGCGGCCGGCGTCACCGGCGACGAACACGCCCTCGGTGTTGGTCATGTAGTAGCCGTCCCGGGCTACGTTGCCGCGGCCGTCGAAGTCGGCACTGACCTGCTCGGTGATGCCGGCCGGTTCGGCGCCGGTGAAGCCGAGCGAGAGGAACACCAGGTCCGCCGGGATGATCCGCTCGGTCCCGGCCTTGGGCAGGCGCTTGCCGTCGACGAATTCGGTCTCGGCGACCTTGACGCCGGTGAGCTTGCCGTTCTCTCCAACGAACTCGACGGTGGAGGCCAGGTAGGTCCGCTCGCCGCCTTCCTCGTGGGCGCTGGCCACCTCGAACAGGGTCGGAAAGGTGGGCCAGGGCTGGTGCGGCGCACGCTCGGCGGCCGGCTGTTTGCCGATCGCCAGGGTGGTCACGGAGGCGGCCTGGTGCCGGTGTGCGGTGCCGAGGCAGTCCGCGCCCGTGTCGCCGCCGCCGAGAATCACCACGTGCTTGCCGGCGGCGTTGATCTGGTACTCCACGGTCTCCCCGCCACCACGCGGTTCGCGGGCACCAGGTAATCCATGGCGAAGTGCACGCCCTCGAGCTCGCGGCCCGGGATCGGCAGGTCACGGGGCACGGTGGCGCCGGTGGCGATCACGACGGCGTCGTAGCGGCGGCGCAGCTGTTCCCAGGTCACGTCGGTGCCGACGGCGACGCCGGTGCGGAAGCGGGTGCCCTCGGCCTTCATCTGGTCCAGCCGGCGGTCGACGTGGTCCTTTTCCATCTTAAAGTCGGGGATGCCGTAGCGCAGCAGGCCGCCGATCTTGTCGTCGCGTTCGTAGACGGCGACGGTATGGCCCACCCGGGTGAGCTGCTGGGCCACGGCCAGGCCGGCCGGGCCGGAGCCGACGACGGCGACCGTCTTGCCGGTTAGGCGCGCCGGCGGCAGCGGGGTGACCCAGCCGTTGTCGAACGCCTGGTCCACGATCGAGACCTCAACCTGCTTGATGGTCACGGCGGGCTGGTTGATGCCCAGCACGCAGGACGCCTCGCAAGGGGCGGGGCAGAGCCGGCCGGTGAACTCGGGGAAGTTGTTGGTGGCGTGCAGCCGCTCCATCGCCTCTTCGCCCTTGTCCCGCCAGACCAGGTCGTTCCATTCCGGGATCAGGTTTCCCAGCGGGCAGCCCTGGTGGCAGAACGGTACGCCGCAGTCCATGCAGCGGCCGGCCTGGGCCTTCAGGACACCCTTTTCCTGCGCCTCGTAGACCTCTTTCCAGTCCATGATGCGGACCGGGACGGGGCGGCGCGGCTGGGTCTCACGCTGGCGTACTTTCAAAAATCCGCGTGGATCAGCCACCGGTAACCTCCAGGATTCGAGACCAAACTTCTTCGCCGTCGGGGTCAAGGCCCTCTTCGATGGCGTCGAGACGGGTTTGCAGGACCGCCGCGTAGTCGCGCGGCAGGACCTTGGTGATGCGGGCGACGGTGTCGTCGAAGTCCTCGAGCAACCGGGCCGCGTGCTGGGACTCGGTTTCCTCCACGTGCCGGGTCAGCAGCGCGCGGACGATCTCGCGGTCCTCGGCGTCGAGCTCGCGCAGCAGGAGTTCGCCGGCGTCGAGGGCCTGCTTGTTCACCCGTTCGGGCTGCAGGTCCAGGACGTAGGCCGTGCCGCCGGACATGCCCGCGCCGAAGTTCCGGCCGGTCCGTCCGATGATGAGCGCCTGGCCGCCGGTCATGTACTCGCAGCCGTGGTCGCCGATGCCCTCGACGACGGCGGTGGCACCGGAGTTGCGGACCATGAACCGCTCCCCCACCTGGCCGCGCAGGAACAGCTCGCCACTGGTGGCGCCGTAGCCGATCACGTTGCCGGCGATGACGTTGCGTTCGGCCGGGAAGACGTTGGTGCGGTCCGGGCGGACGATGACGCGGCCGCCGGAGAGGCCCTTGCCGACGTAGTCGTTGGAGTCACCGAACATGCGCAGCGTGATGCCCGCGGGCAGGAACGCGCCGAGCGACTGGCCGGCGGTGCCGGTCAGGGTGATGTCGATGGTGTCCGGGGCGAGCACGTCGGTGCCGAAGGTCTTGGTGACCTCGTGGCCCAGCATGGTGCCCACGGAGCGGTCGGTGTTGATCACGTCGACGGAGATTTTCACCGGCGTCCGGTCGCTGAGGGCCTCGGCGGCCATCCCGATCAGGCGCTGGTCGAAGTGCTTGTCCAGTTCGTGGTTCTGGCCGGTGAGGTTGCGCAGCGGCGCGTCGTCGTCGAACTCCAGCCCGTGCAGGATGGGGTCCAGGTCCAGGCCCTCGGCCTTCCAGTGGCTGATCGCCTCGCGGGTGTCCAGCATCTCGGCGTGGCCGATCGCTTCCTCCAGGCTGCGGAAGCCCAGTTCGGCGAGGATTTCGCGGACTTCCTCGGCCAGGAATTCGAAGAAGTTGACCACGAATTCGGGCTTGCCGTTGAACCGGGACCGGAGTTCCGGGTTCTGCGTTGCGACGCCTACCGGGCAGGTGTCGAGGTGGCAGACGCGCATCATGATGCAGCCGGAGACCACCAGCGGCGCGGTGGCGAAGCCGTATTCCTCGCCGCCGAGCAGCGCGGCGATGACGACGTCGCGGCCGGTCTTGAGCTGGCCGTCCACCTGCACCACCACGCGGTCGCGCAGGCCATTGAGCATCAGGGTCTGCTGGGTCTCGGCCAGGCCGAGCTCCCACGGCACGCCCGCGTGCTTGAGCGAGTTCAGCGGCGAGGCGCCGGTGCCACCGTCGTGGCCGGAGACCAGCACGACGTCGGCCTTGGCCTTCGTGACGCCGGCCGCCACGGTGCCGATGCCCACCTCGGAGACGAGCTTGACGTGCACCCGTGCCGAGGGGTTGGCCCGCTTGGCGTCGTAGATCAGCTGCGCCAGGTCCTCGATCGAGTAGATGTCGTGGTGCGGCGGCGGGGAGATCAGTCCGACGCCGGGCGTGGAGTGCCGGGTCCGGGCCACCCAGGGGTAGACCTTCTGGGCCATCAGCTGGCCGCCCTCGCCGGGCTTGGCGCCTTGGGCCATCTTGATCTGGATGTCGTCGGCGTTGGTCAGGTAGAGGCTGGTGACGCCGAACCGGCCGGACGCGATCTGCTTGACCGCGGAGCGGCGGGTGGGGTCCAGCAGCCGGTCGACGTCCTCGCCGCCCTCGCCGGTGTTGGACTTGCCGCCGAGGCGGTTCATCGCGATGGCGAGGGTTTCGTGCGCTTCCTGGGAGATGGAGCCGTAGCTCATCGCGCCGGTGGAGAAGCGCTTGACGATGCTGGAGACCGGTTCCACTTCCTCCAGCGGCACGGCCGGGCGCAGTCCGTCCTTGAACTTCAGCAGCCCGCGGAGGGTCATCAGGTTGGTGGACTGATCGTCCACGCCGCGGGTGTAGGCCTTGAAGATGTCGTAGCGCCGTTCGCGGGTGGCGTGCTGCAGCCGGAAGACCGTCTCCGGGTTGAACAGGTGCGGTTCGCCGTCGCGGCGCCACTGGTACTCGCCGCCGCCCAGCAGCGGCTGGTGCGGCTGCTCGATCCCGTTCTCCGGGTAGGCCATGCGGTGCCGGGCGGCCACCTCGGCCGCGATGACGTCCAGGCCGACGCCGCCGAGCTGGGAGTGGGTGCCCGCGAAGTATTCGTCCACCAGTTCCTGGCCGAGGCCGAGCGCCTCGAAGGTCTGGGCGCCGGTGTAGGAGGCCACCGTGGAGATGCCCATCTTGGACATGATCTTCAGGACGCCCTTGCCCAGGCCCTTGATCAGGTTGTAGACGCCGTCCTGCGCGGTGACGCCGGTGACGTCGCCGCAGGCGATGAGCTGTTCCACGGATTCCATCGCCAGGTACGGGTTGACCGCGGACGCGCCGTAGCCGATCAGCACGGCCACGTGGTGGGTCTCGCGGACGTCGCCGGCCTCGACCACCAGCGCGGTCTTGGTGCGGTTGGCACTGCGCAGCAGGTGGTGGTGCACGGCGCTGACCAGCAGCAGGGACGGGATCGGGGCCCACTGAGCGTTCGAGTCTCGGTCCGAGAGCACGATGTACTGCACGCCGCGGTTGATGGCGCCGGAGACCTGCTCGCAGATTTCGGTCAGCCGGGCCCGGAGCGCGTTCTCGCCGCCCTCGGGCCGGTACAGGCCGCGGACCTTCATGGCCACGCGGTCGCCGTCGACGTTCTCGATGTTCGCGATCTTGGCCAGCTGGTCGTTGTTGATCACGGGGAACGGCAGCGAGACCTGCGGCTGGCGCACGCGCTTGGTGTCCAGCAGATTGCCGTTCGGGCCGATTGCGCAGGTCAGGGACGTGACCAGTTCCTCGCGGATGGCGTCCAGCGGCGGGTTGGTGACCTGGGCGAAGGACTGCACGAAGTAGTCGAACAAGAGCCGGGGCCGCTTGGAGAGCACGGCCACCGGGGTGTCCGAGCCCATGGCGCCGAGGGGTTCGGCGCCAGTCCGAGCCATCGGGCCGAGCAGGATCTTCAGTTCCTCGGTGGTGTAGCCGAAGGTGCGCTGGCGGATGTTCACCGACGCGGCCGTGTGCACCACGTGCTCGCGCTCGGGCAGGTCCTTGAGGTCGATCAGGTTGTCCTTGAGCCATTCGGCCCACGGGTTGGCCGCAGCCACCTCGGCCTTGACCTCGGAGTCATCGATGATTCGGCCGGCCTCGGTGTCCACCAGGAACATCTTGCCCGGCGAGACGCGGCCCTTCTTGACCACCTTGGCCGGTTCGACGTCGATCACGCCGACCTCGGAGGCGAAGACCACCAGGCCGTCCTCGGTGATCCAGTAGCGGCCCGGGCGCAGGCCGTTGCGGTCCAGGGTGGCGCCCACCAGGGCGCCGTCGGTGAAGGACACCGCGGCGGGGCCATCCCACGGCTCCATCAGCAGCGAGTGGTATTCGTAGAACGCCCGGCGGGCGGGGTCCATGGTGGCGTGGTTTTCCCAGGCCTCAGGGATCATCATCATGATCGAGTGCGTGATGGGCCGGCCGGAGAGCCAGAGCAGCTCCGCGACCTCGTCGAACGACGCCGAGTCCGAGGCACCCGGGGTGCAGATCGGGTAAAGCTCCTCGGGGCTGTCGCCCAGCAGCGGGTTGGCCAGCTGGGACTGACGGGCCCGCATCCAGTTCCGGTTGCCCTTGACGGTGTTGATCTCGCCATTGTGCGCGATGGTGCGGAACGGCTGGGCCAGCGGCCAGGACGGGAAGGTGTTCGTGGAGAAGCGCGAGTGCACGATCGCGAGCTTGGTCTTGAAACGCTTGTCCGAGAGGTCCGGGTAGAACGGCTCCAGCTGGGCGGTGGTGAGCATGCCCTTGTAGACGATCGTCCGGGACGACAGGGACGGGAAGTAGACGCCGAACTTGTTCTGCGCGCGCTTGCGGATCCGCCAGGCCCGGGAGTCCAGGTCGTTGCGGGAGAGCGCCTCGCCGGTGCTGGAGGCCAGGAACGGCTGGGAGAAGTACGGCATGCAGGCCCGCGCCATGGCGCCGACCAGGTCGGCGACGACCGGAACCTCACGCCAGCCGAGGACGGTGAGGCCCTCATCGGCGGCGAGGGCTTCGATGCCTGCCTTCGCGGCGTCGGCCTCGCGCTGCTCGGCGGGGAGGAAGGCGGTCCCCACCACGTACTGGCCGGCGGCGGGCAGCTCGAAGCTGGTCACGGCGCGGAAGAACTCGTCCGGGATCTGCATGAGGAGGCCGGCGCCATCGCCGGTTCCCTCATCAGCTCCGACGGCACCGCGGTGCTCGAGGTTGCGCAGGGCGGTGAGCGCGGCATCGACGATGTCGTAGCCGGGTTCGCCGCGGAGGGTGGCAATGATGGCCAGGCCGCAGGCGTCCTTCTCCTGCTCCGGGTTGTACAGGCCTGCGGCGTCGGGCAGTGCCGCGAAGCGCCGGAAAGGCGAGAGTGCCGTCGCGGGCTGGTCCGGTTCAGACCAGCTGGGGCTGTGCAGAGTTTGGGTCATGGGAGACGTCCTTCCTCCTGATCGAGCGTATGGGAGGGACAACATTGGCCCGTGACGCTGCGCCGGTGTGACGGGCACAACAGTGTGATTTTCCTACTGGAATTGTAGGCCAGAGCCGCATACTGCACGAACAGTTACGCGGGCCGCCGGCCGGACTTGCGCGCGGCTGTTATGTGCCGGACACGCTGTCCTGTGAGACCACGACGCTGTGGGTAACGGGCCCGGCCGGGGTTTCCCTGCAGCCCGAATGCCGGTCCTGAACTATGGGGTGGCGTCAGTCTCCGGCGCGGTTCCGGCGGCGCGGCGGCCGGTTTTCCCGGTTGCCGAATTCGCGGCGGCGGCATCGTGGCCGCCGTTGGGTTCGCCCGCGGCGACGGCCTGGGCCGAAGCCCGGTCCGGACCGCTGGTATTCACCGGGAGATTATCACGGGATTCATTATCTGAGACAGCGGAGTCCGAATGGCGGACGGGTGGAACGGTGGCCTTCTCGCCCTCGCGGCCGCCCTCAACGGCGTCGCCGTCGCGGTCCTCCGCGTCCCGTTCGGCGTCACGGGCGTCCGCGTCGCCGGCGTCGCGCTCTTCCGTGCTGCCCTCGGCGGCATCGTCGTCTTCGACATCGTCGTCACCCTCGACGGCGGCGGGTTCGCGGCCGGGCAGGTACACGGTGTCCTCGCCGGTCTTCTTGCGCACGCCGAGGAGGATGAAGGCCAGCAGCGAGGCGGCCAGGACCAGGAGGCTGGTCCACACGTTCAGGCGGGTGGTGATACCGAACAGGCTGATCTGCTCGGCGTCGTCGATGCGCATGGCCTCGATCCAGACCCGGCCCAGCGTGTAGTACATGGCGTAGAGCCAGAAGAGCCGGCTGCGGCGGAAGGAGAACTTCCGGTCCAGGGCCAGCAGGATCACGACGCCGACGAGGTTCCACAGGGACTCGTAGAGGAACGTCGGGTGGAAGAGCGTGTCCGCCGGCATGCCGGCGGGGAAGTTCGGGTTGGTGGGGTCCACCTGCAGGCCCCACGGCAGCGTGGTGGGCCCGCCGAAGAGTTCCTGGTTGAAATAGTTGCCCCAGCGGCCGATGGCCTGGGCGAGCAGCAGGCCGGGCGCGGCGGCGTCGACGAAGGCGCTGAGCTTGACGCCGGAGCGGCGGCAGCCGATCCAGGCTCCCACCGCGCCGAGCAGCACGGCGCCCCAGATGCCCAGGCCGCCGCGCTGGATCTGCGGGATGAGCGAGAGGTCGCCGGTGCCGTCGAACCCGGGGCCGAAGTAGGCATCCGGGGAGGAGACCACGTGGTAGAGCCGGCCGCCGATGATGCCGAACGGGATGGCCCAGATGGCGATGTCCCAGACGCTGCCCTCAGGGGCGCCGCGCTTGGCCCAGCGCACGGAGGTGAGCCAGAGGCCGGCGATGATGCCGGCCAGGATGCACAGCGCGTAGGCGTGAATCCGCAGGGAGCCCCAGGGCAGCGGGATGTCGAATCCGGACCAGACCGGGCTCGGTATGCTCGCGGGAACCAGCGCTGCCGCGTGGAGGACTGCCTGCATTGACTACGCTTCTTCCTTGGTGAGGCCGGTGCTGAGCTCTTTCGTCAGGGACGCTACCGCATCGACGCCGCCCTCACCGATCGCCGCGACCAGCGCGGTGCCGACGATCACGCCGTCCGCGTAGGCGGCGATCTCGCGGACGTGCCCGGCGTTGGAGACGCCCAGCCCCACGCAGACCCGCTCGGCCCCGGCGGCACGGGCCGCGGACACCACGTTCTTCGCAGCGGAGCTGACCGAGGTGCGGGCACCGGTGACGCCCATGATGGAGACGGCGTAGACGAAGCCGCGGCTGGCATCGACCGTACGCTTCATCCGTTCGGGAGTCGACGACGGCGCCACCAGGAACACCCGGTCCAGGCCGTACTTGTCCGAGGCGGCCATCCATTCGGTGGCCTCGTCCGGGATCAGGTCCGGCGTGATGAGCCCGGCTCCCCCGGCCTCGGCCAGGCGGCGGGAGAATTCGTCCACGCCCATCCGGACCACGGGGTTCCAGTAGGTCATGACCAGGACGGCGGCGTCGGTCTTGCTGGTGATGCCGCGGACGACGTCGAAGACCTGGCTGACCTGGAATCCCTTGGCGAGTGCCTCGGTGGTGGCGGCCTGGATGACCTGGCCGTCCATGACCGGGTCCGAGTACGGGATGCCGATTTCGATCAGGTCGGCACCGTTCTCGGCCAGCGCTCTGCCGGCGGCGATGGTTTCCTCGACGCTGGGGTACCCGGCGGGGAGGTAGCCGATCAGCGCGGCGCGGCCCTGGGACCGGGCGCGGTCGATGGCGGCGGCGGACTTGCTGGCCGCTGCAGGCGTATCGGAGCTCACAGCTGCTCCCCTTCCTTGGCGATCTCCGCTTCCGGAGAGTTCTTGTCCAGCAGGTCGAACCATTCCGCGGCGGTGGCCACGTCCTTGTCGCCCCGGCCGGAGAGGTTCACCAGCACGATCTTCTCGTGCACGCTCTCCGGGTTGCCGGACTCGGCAGCTTCCGCGGCGAGGCGCTGGCCGATTTTGATCGCACCGGCGAGGGCATGGGCGGATTCGATGGCGGGGATGATGCCCTCGGTGCGGCACAGCAGCTGGAACGCGTCCATGGCCTCGCTGTCCGTGATGGGCTCGTAGCTGACGCGGCCGATGTCCGAGAGGTAGGAGTGCTCGGGGCCGACGCCCGGGTAGTCCAGGCCGGCGGAGATGGAGTGCGATTCGACCGTCTGGCCGTCCTCGTCCTGCATCAGGTAGGAGCGGGCGCCGTGCAGCACGCCCGGGCGGCCGAGCGTGATGGTGGCGGCGTGGCGGCCGGTCTCGACGCCGTCGCCGCCGGCCTCGAAGCCGTAGATCTTCACGGAGGGATCGTCCAGGAAGCCGTGGAAGATGCCGATGGCGTTGGAGCCGCCGCCGATGCAAGCGCAGACGGCGTCCGGAAGCCGGCCGGTCTGTTCCAGCATCTGGGCGCGGGCTTCCTCGCCGATGACCTCGTGGAAGTAGCGCACCATGGCCGGGAACGGGTGGGCGCCGGCGGCGGTACCCAGCAGGTAGTGGGTGCTGTCGACGTTGGCCACCCAGTCGCGGAGGGCCTCGTTGATGGCGTCCTTGAGGGTCTGGGAGCCGTTCGTCACGGGGACCACAGTGGCGCCGAGGAGTTCCATCCGGGCGACGTTGAGGGCCTGCCGGCGGCAGTCCTCGGCGCCCATGTAGACGACACAATCGAGGCCCAGCAGGGCCGCGGCTGTGGCGCTGGCGACGCCGTGCTGGCCGGCGCCGGTCTCGGCGATGACGCGGGTCTTGCCCATCCGCTTGGCCAGGAGGGCCTGGCCGAGGACGTTGTTGATCTTGTGCGAGCCGGTGTGGTTGAGGTCCTCGCGCTTGAGGAAGATCCGGACTCCCCCGGCGTGCTCGGCGAACCGCTTGGCCTCGGTCAGCAGCGAGGGCCGACCGGAGTAGTTCTTGTTCAGCTCGGCGATCTGCGCGGTGAACTCGGGATCGGCCTTGGCCTTCTCGAAGGTGTCCTCGAGTTCGTCCAGGGCGGCGATCAGGGATTCCGGCATCCAGCGGCCGCCATAGGAACCGAAGTACGGTCCCGGGGCGTGCCGCAACGAAGGCGTGCCCTGCGCTGCTTCATCGGGCCGATTGCCCTGCAGGAACGCGTCCGCGGGGCTTTCCTCTGAGCCGGTCATGGGTGCATCGACCATCAGTCTCACCATCCTGTTCCACTGCTAACTAGATCTTGGGGGCCGCACGGAGGCGCCGGAGGGCCGGACCGCAGGGGCCCGGTGCCCTCCCGGCGTCAGGCCCGTGCTGCGATTTCCTCGGCGCCCGCGGCCAGCGAATTCGCCGATCCGCTCCTGCGGGGTCGCGTTCTTGACCAAGGCTTCGCCGACGAGGACGGCGTTGGCGCCGTGCGCCGCGTAGTGCCGGACGTCGTCGACGTCGCGAACACCGGACTCGCCGACTACGAGCGCGCCGGCCGGGATGGCCGCCACGAGGTCCGCGAAGACGGAGCGGTCGACGTCGAGCGTCTTGAGGTTGCGGACGTTGACGCCGATGATCCTGGCGCCCGCGGCCGCGGCCCGTTCGACTTCCTCCGGGGTGTGGGTCTCGACCAGGGCGTTCATCCCCAACTCGTGGCTCAGCGCCGCGTAATCACGGAGCTGGGCATCGGTGAGGGAGGCGACGATCAACAGGATCAGGTCCGCGCCGTGGGCCCGGGCTTCCCAGAACTGGTACTCGTCGATCATGAAGTCCTTGCGCAGCAGCGGCACATCCACCGCGGCCCGGACCGTGTCCAGGTCCGCGAGGGAACCGTGGAAGCGGCGCTGTTCGGTCAGGACACTGATGACGGCCGCGCCGCCGTCGGCGTACTGCCGCGCGAGCGAGGCCGGATCGCCAATGGTGGCCAGCGCCCCCTTGGAGGGGCTGCTGCGCTTGATCTCGGCGATCACCTTCAGCTGGTCCCTGGCGGAGTCCCCGCCCAGGGCCGCCCAGGCATCCCTGGCCGGCGCAATGGCCGCCACGCGGTCCTTCAGCTCGGCGAGCGAAACCAACCGCTGGCGGCCCTCCATATCCTCCCGGACACCGGCATTGATGTCGTCGAGAACACTCACTCCTAGTGGCCGGAGTTCTTCAGCTTGCTGCCGCCCACGCCGTAGCCGGCCTTGCGCATGGCGAAACCAACGACCAGGCCGACCAGCATGATGACCGCGCCGGCGACAAAGATCGGGGTGTTGGCGATCACGAAGGCGATCGATGCGATGAGGGCGCCCACCAGCATGATGATCACGGTCATCCAGGCGGCGGGGCTGTTGCCGTGGCCGGTGGGCTCGCTGTGGTCGACGTCGTCGTAGATGCCGGTGCCGGCGGCGGGCTTCGGTGCAGACATGGGGGCTTTGCTCATGGAAATCTCCTCAGGATCAATACTGCTTACATTCTGCCATTTTTTGGCCGTGACAATGGCCGGGGGCGCGGGCGGGCCGGTCGGCAAGTGAGCCGGGCCGCGCGGGGCGCTGCCTACGTCGGGTCGTCGCCGCGGGTGAGCCGGTCCCAGCTGTCGATTTCGTCGGCGGGACCGCCGGTACCTGCCTTGACGGCGGCGGCGTCATATTTCGTCCGGCTCTTCCAGTGTCGGCTGGCCGGGACGATCAGCAGCGCGGACAGGCCCAGCAGCGCCCCTGCGACGACGGCCAGGACGGGGAAGACGGTGGTGGCCACGGAGACGTTGCTGCCGCTGATGCCCGTGGCGGCGGCGATGGATCCCTGCGCGGCGGCCAGCGGATCCGCCAGCACGGTGCCGGCGGCGGTGACGATTCCGGCGGCGGCGAGCAGGATGATGACCGTGATGACCCAGCGTGCCACCTTGCCGCCGATGGCGGCGGCGAGTCCGCCGGCCAGCGCCACGAGCGCCAGCGCCGTGACCGCAGTCGCGGCCTTGCTCCCCTGCACCTGGAGCCCGTCACGGTTGGCGACCGCCTGGCCCAGCTGCCCGGCGTCCAGCCGGACGGTGAGCCAGGCCTGGGTGGTGGCGCCGAAGACCGCCAGGGCCAGCACCACGATCAGCAGGACCAGGCTGGATTTGCGGGCCCAGCGGGGAACCACCGGGCTGGTGCTCTTGACCGTGCCGCTCATGCCCGGCTCCCCTCGGCACCCGGCACCGTGTCCGGGGTGATGGTGTGCAGCGACTGGGCCGTGTGCACCGCGCGCATGGGGGCCGCGGCCTTGTTAATGGTTTCCTGGGCCTCCGCGGCGTTGACCGAGTCCGCGACGATGCCGCCGCCGGCCTGGACGTAGGCGCGCCCGTCGCGCAGCAGGGCCGAGCGGATGGCGATGGCCATGTCCATGTCGCCGGCGAAGTCGAGGTAGCCCACCACGCCGCCGTAAATGCCGCGGCGGTGGGGTTCCAGCTCGTCCAGGAGCCGGAGGGCGCGCGGCTTGGGGGCGCCGGAGAGCGTGCCGGCCGGGAAGGTGGCCTTCAGGACGTCATAGGCGGTTGCGTCGGGGGCGAGCCGGCCGACGACGGTGGAGACCAGGTGCATGATGTGGCTGAACCGCTCCACCTCCATGAACTGGGTGACGTCCACGGTGCCGGCGACGCAGACCTTGGAGAGGTCGTTGCGGGAGAGGTCCACCAGCATCAGGTGCTCGGCGCGTTCCTTCTCGTCGGCGAGCAGTTCCTCGGCCAGGGCCTTGTCCGCCTCCACGCTCTTGCCGCGCGGACGGGATCCGGCGATCGGGTGGGTGATGACCTCGTCGCCGGTGACCGTCACGAGCGCCTCGGGCGAGGAGCCGACGATCGAGTATTCGCGGCCGTCGGCGTCGGCGAGGCTGAACAGGTACATGTAGGGGCTGGGGTTGGTGTTGCGGAGCACGCGGTAGACGTCCAGCGGGTCCGCGCCGCATTCCATCTCGAAGCGGCGGGAGATCACCACTTGGAAGACCTCGCCGTCAACGATCGCCTCCTTGCCGCGGTCCAGGGCGGCGAGGTACTGGTTCTCGTCCCAGCGCTCCTGGACGCTGGAAGCGAAGTCCAGGGCGGCGGATTCGAGCACGGAGACCGGCTGCGCGGTGGGGGTGCTGACCTTGGCGAGCAGCTCCTTGACCCGGGCGACGGCGTCGTGCCAGGCCTCGTCCACGCGCTCGGAGCTGTTGTCGAAGTTGATCGCGTTGGCGATCAGCAGGACGGTGCCGTCCATGTTGTCGTGCACGGCCATGTCGGTGACGAGATTGAGCGCCATCTCGGGCAGCTGCAGGTCATCCTCGGGCGGGCTCGTGAGCTTTTCCCAGTGACGGACGGACTCCCAGCCGAGGAAGCCGACCAGGCCGGAGGTGAAGGGCGGCAGGCCCTCGAAGCGTTCGGTGTGCAGGGCGCGGACGGTGTCGCGGACGGCGTCCACGGGACTGCCGGACAGGGGGACGCCCACGGGCGGTTCGCCGAGCCAGTGCGCCTGGCCGTCCTTGGTGGTCAGCGTGGCGCGCGACCGGGCACCGATGAAGGAGTACCGGGACCAGGATCCGCCCACGGCGGCCGATTCGAGCAGGAACGTTCCCGGCTGGCCCTGGGCGAGCTTGCGGTAGAGGCCGATAGGCGTTTCGGCGTCGGCCAGCACCTTGAGCCGGACCGGGATGACGCGGTTGCCGGCCGCGAGCTCGCGGAACTCCTCCAGGCTGGGGCTGATGATTCCGAGGTCCTGCATGGCTGCGTACTTCCACCTGTTCTGTAGGTCTTAGGTGTGCGGGTTGGTTCGGCTGCGGTAGTTTCCGGCCGCGGCGTCGCCGGCTGCGCGGGATGGCTCCGGGCGGTCAGCCGGCGTGGCCGACGACGGCGTCGAGGTCGCGTCCGTCGAAGCAGGTGCGGGTGCCAGTGTGGCAGGCTGCGCCCACCTGGTCGACGCGGACCAGCAGGGCGTCGCCGTCACAGTCCAGCGCAAGCGACTTGACCCACTGGACGTGGCCGGAGGTATCGCCCTTGCGCCAGTACTCCTGGCGGGACCGGGAGTAGAAGGTTACCCGGCCGGTGGTCATGGTCCGATGCAGTGCCTCGTCATCCATCCAGCCGAGCATCAGCACCTCGCCGGTGTCGAACTGCTGGATGATCGCGGCGACCAGTCCGGCGGCGTCCCGCTTCAGGGACCGTGCGAGGTCCTCGGGGAGGGGGCCGGAAGGCGCGGCGGGGGCGGGGGCGGGCTGCTCAGACATCACCCCCAAGTCTAGTGCCTGCGCGGGACACGCCGCCCGCCGGGTCCGATTGCGAAGCGGCCGGGCGCTACCGAATGACTTCCGGGCGACCTCGACGCCGTGCCCCGGGGCACCCGTCGGGGCCCGGCCCGCCGTCGTCGTCCTATTTCCTTCATCACCCGCACCACGGGTTACGGCCATGGGATGCGAAATGGCGGCCGTTTCCTGTGCGCAGGGAGGAGCGTCTCGTGCTAGTTTCACAAGTGATGCATTTCGTCGACCCGTCCCGAGAAGTCCTGGCCGAAACCCTGCTTGCGGCCGGCCCCGACTCCCCCACGCTCTGCAAGGGCTGGCAGACGCGTGATCTTGCCGCGCACCTGTACCTGCGCGAGCGTAAGGCGCGCGTGGGACTGGGCCTGCTCATCAAGAGCCTGAGGAAGACCTCGGACGAGGCGACGGCGGAACTCGCGGAGACCCTGAAGAGCCCCGAGGCCTACGCGAAGCTGGTCAACACCTTCCGCGCCGGGCCGCCCGCCCTCTCCCCCATGCGGATCAAGGCGCTGGACGAGAGCTCCAACCTGACCGAATATTTCGTCCACACCGAGGACGTGCGCCGGGCCGTGGACCGCTGGGCTCCGCGGGCGCTGGACGAGGGCTATTCGGATGCGCTGTGGGATGACCTGATCAAGCGCGCCGCCATCCTCTACCGCGGCGTTGACCTGGGCATCGTGCTGGTCAGCCCCTCCGGGCCCCGGCACGTCGCCAAGCGGGCCCCCGTCTCCGTGGCGATCGTCGGTGAACCCGGAGAGCTCCTGATGCACGCCCACGGCCGGACCCGGCACGCGCTGGTGACTTTCGAGGGCCAGCCCGATGCCGTGGCGCTACTGCAGTCCGCCGAGGTCGGGCTCTAGGCGACTGCCCGCAGGCGCGAGTGCAGGGAGGCCAGGAGCTGGGACAGCTCAAGGATTGGTGGCGGCCAGCGTCCGGGCGAGCCTGGCAGCAGCTGCGGTCCGCGCCCCCGTGGTCTCGGATTGTAAAGGATCCTCGCTGACGCATTCCCGCAGTGCGGCCGTGACATCGGAGACCAGGTCGGGAGAAGCGCAGGACCGGTAGTCCGCGCCGGCGGCAGCGACGGCACGTGAACGGTTGAGCGTCCCGGCTACCATGACGGCCACCTCGGTTCTTCGGGCCATGCCAAGCTTGCTCAATATCGAAGAGACCATGTTTTTTACCGTCTTCTCGGCGATGAACATCTCCTGGCCAATCTGCCGATTGGTGAGCCCGGTGGCGATGCCCAGGGCAACCGTCGATTCGCGCTTCGACAAGTCCCGTAGCCTCATCTCGTCAACCCCTGGATGCACATCCCGGGCCGGTCCCATGAGGGCCGGATAAAACCTGCGGCTGTACGCGGCGTGGCCGGAGAGAACGCGGGAAATCAGCCTGAGCTGCTCACCGCTGTCATCCAGCTTCGAAAGGCAACCCCAGGCACCCGCGAGAATTGAGCGGATAAGCACCGATTCGTCGTCGCTGGCCGTCACCAGGATGCACCGGATAGATGGGTCGGCCGTGGTGACGGCGCGGCATACTTCCGCTCCCGAGCCGTCCGGCAGATCATCATCGAGAATGGCCAGGACCGGGCGCAGGGCAGGAATCCGGCGGGACGCCTCACGCGCCGACCCGGACTCCCCCACGACAACCAATCCGGCAGACTCCACCAAGTAGCGCGCACCACGCCGCACAATTTCGTGGTCGTCCAACAGATAGACTCCGCTGCCAGGAGCGGTAACGGGCAGAGGGAATTCCGGGTCAGCCATCATTGCTGTTCCGATCTGTCGCCTTTGCCTCCAAAGGCGCCGTCCATGAATCACTGGGCCCGCTTAGGACACCGCGGGGAGTTTCCCGCCCTGGGCCACCAGGCCCTCCCGGGAGCCGCGCACCGCCCCCACGACGCCCACCAAGAGGGTCCAAACACTAGACCCCACCGGGCCCACGCGACAGTGTCCGACGTCCCGAAAGCAGGCTGCGGCGGAATCCCGCCGTCGCAGGACCGCGCAAAGGACCCTTCCCTAGCTGTCAATTGTCAGGTGCCGCGGCAGGTTACTGCGCACGCGTCGGTTGGCGGCGGGCAACCAGGTCGGCAACACCTGCTCCAATGAGAGCGAGGACTAGCGGTGATTTGGCACCTTCTGCAGCGATCACCAGGATCAGGGACTGCTGCTCCCCGGCGGGGTGGGGTCCGGTCGTCATCGTGGTGCCGATGAACACAACAGCAGCCAGGGTTGCCAGCGCAACGATCCGGGCGGTTGTGCCCCGGACGATACTGCGGTGCACCACCACAGCTGCGAGGGCGAGAAGAATCAGACTCAGCCGCCACACAGAAGGCAACCAGCCGGTTGAGATCCCAACGGCACGGGAATCAAGGGTCATGAATGCGCCCATCTCGGACATCACAAGCTGCATCGTGAGATAGCCCGTCAAGACAATGAGCAGCAGCGAACCCGCCACAGCGGTGACAACAGCAATTGCCGGCCCACGGTCCGGCGCTGGCGTTGTATTCGGCCTGTTCAGACTCGTCAGCTTCTGCACCGAGACTCCGCCCCCATTAGTTTTGCCTCGACTCTAAACCCTCGGGAACGGTCCGATAGGAATCCGGGAAATCCTGTGATTCACGTCATGGTGTTCGCCCTGGCCGAGGTCGGAGGACACGCAGTGCCTATCGTGGGTCGCTGCCCGGACCTGTAGGCAGAGGCTATGACGGGTCCGAGTTCGTCCACCACTGTTCGGTTACCCGGGAGCACGACATGAGCCAGGAATTCAGACTCCAGCGTTGCAACACCCGCTGTCACCGCCGCGAGTTTGGCATCCGTCAGGACGGCTAAGGCATGCCAAAAGCGACGGGCATCGAGTTCGAGTACTTTTGCGGTAACGTCACGGCCCGGGGCCTCGGAAACGCCATCCGGAACAGTGTCGAACCCCTTTGCCTGCACTAGCGGAAGCACCATTCGAAATTGCCTTCCGCAGGCCCTGAACGAAATAGCGTTGACGTGACCGCGTTGGCTTAGAAGAACATCGGTTGCACCGAAGGTTAGAAGAGAACGTTCGATATGGTCCCGTGAGGCACCGACAGTAATGGAATCACCGCGCGTGTAAAAACTCCGGGAATCGTAGATTGCCATACCTCCACCTATGTCCCGTTGAGCCGTCAGTGCAGCACAACGGAGACCGTTTCTATTTTTCTTCCTGTGGGATTCGTCCGGGTTTGGGCGACGGTGGCCAGGGAGCCGGGGTCTAGGGCTGTACCGAATCGAAGAACCGATAGGTCGGCTGCTTCGTGGAAGTTTCCTGGTGGGCCTTGGAGCGGATGAAATCGATGTTTTCCTGTGACAGGACAGTTTCGCCGTGACCATCAGAATCTGCGCCCTCTCCCGATTCGGCATTTATTTCAGCCGTGATGGTCCGGGGCAAAATTACACAACCGGGGTTATCGATCAGCCACTGTTTGCTGGCCGCGGACAGCCGGTGCCAGTGTTCCTCAAGGTGCATGGTAGTCATGGTTTCCTCTTCCGTTCCTGGTTCGTGCCGGGCGGTGCTTCCCCGGCCCCCTAATACGTGCCGGGGAAGCACCACAAGACACAGAAGTGACACCGGAGCGAGCTGTTGAGTGTTAGTCGAAGCTGATTTCCGCCGCGGACCGACGGATCGCTTCGATTCGCTGCTCGTCGAGAAGCCCCAAGGCGTCCAGTTCTTCTGACCTGTGGGCGCGCTCGGCTTCGGCCTGGACGGAAATATCGTTCAGGATTGTGCCAATCAGGTGTGCGAGACCTGACTTAAGATCCTGCAAATTCGTGTTGGTAATCAGGAGGCGGCGGTCCGAGACGCGCAGTTCGACGTCGCTGTATCCTTCATCCGCCAAACGCCGGGTCACGCTCTGATCATGGAGCAGATCGAGTTCCCGGGGCTGGGGCCTGCGGGAGAAGACCGCAGGGACGATGTAACGAGAGGCGGCCTTAGCCGTGCCGAGATCGTGAGGGAGGGCGGAGGCGAGAACGCCGCTGAGGGAAAGACGCCCCTCGACATGGACAGGATGTACTGGAGTGGTGGTCATGGCATAGCGCCAACATTTCTTGAAGATTCGCTGTCGAAACGCCGGGGAACGGCCGGATCGACGGCGGCTGAGTGTCAAGGAACCCGAAACCGGGCCCCTCGTAAGGGAGGGTAGGGCCGCAAGAGACCGGCCTGCGGGGCAGTACGGTGGTGGCCGCCCTCGTCGTCCCAACTCATCACCACGTGTTTGCGGTGACCGGATGTCGCAGTCGCTGGTTGCCGGCGGCGGGCGCGGAGCTGGTTTCAATGCCCGGGAAACCGGATGTCCAGTCACGGTGTCCCGATACACCGACTGTACGCCCTCGTTCGCCGTGATTGGTGGAAACCCGTAAATCAATGGTCCGGGGAGTTAGTCGGGATCACCGGGGCGTAACACCTGCGTGCATAACTGGTGCCGGCGTCGGCCTTTGTTCCGGCCCCGCTATCCGCATTCCGGCAGGTCCGGGGCCCGCAGACTTACCGGCAGGTGCAGCTCGTCCCCCTCGCGCGCCACTCGCTGGCGCGATGGCGCCCAAACTATCCAGCGCGACGGCGGGGCAACAGAGAGCGCACAATTTGTTTTTCCTGCCGCCCGAAATGTGTAGAGACGCTACTGAGCCGGACCCCTGTTCTTCGTCAGGTCCTCGGCCACCATGACCAGGATGCCGCTGGGTCCGCGGAGGTAGGTGAGCTTGTAGAGGTCCCGATATGTTGCCACCCCGCGAAGCGGATAACAGCCGTGCCGTGACGCTATGTCGAGCGCCGCGTCGATGTCGTCCACGGAGAACGCCACGCGGTGCATCCCAATCTCGTTGGGCAGGGTGGCCTGTCTCGATGGCATCGGGGTGAAGGTATTCGAAGAGCTCGATCTGGCCGTGCCCGTCCGGCGTCGTCAAAACAGCGATTTTGGCGTGGTTCCCGTCGAGGCCGACTGCGGTGTCGGCCCACTCCCCGCAATAGTGTCCCGGCCGACAAGTTTGAGGCCCAGGTCAACAAAAAAGCGATCGTCGCTTCGATGTCGCGGACGGCAATTCCAACGTTCTCTAATTTGATCGTCATCCTTCGCATGCTACCCACCTTGGTGCTACGCGGGCGGTGAAGCCGTGGTGCTGGCCACCCTTCTGGCCGCCAGCTAAACTGACGCCCTAGGGGGAGATCATGGAATGGATTCTTTTAGGCATTGCCGCTCTGGTCATTATCGTCGCGTCTATATGGCGGGATGTCTCACGACGCTCGCTGCGGCCGCCTGCGGGATCGGACCCGGAATCGGAACGGGCACTTCGCGACTTTCACCGCGGTCGCACCCTGGGCCAATCACATTTCGTCGGCCTGGATAATTCGGGCCACCGCCGATAATTCCGGTCTGTAGCTTCCCACCGGGACGTCTCAAAAGGCCACGGATTCGGGGCTCCTGGATCCTAAGACACATCAGGGCATAGCCCGCGGAAGTATCAGTTGCCCTAACAAAACCCTCTTCACCGGACGCATGGTTGTCCATTCGACGTGGGTGAATGCAATAACCGAGATCTCGGCTGATTCGCCGGAGGCAGGCACGTCTGGATGAGGACCCTTCAACGGGGCCGCCGTGATTGCGCTTCAGACTCGACCTTCCGGGCTGAAGAGGTGATTGAGCTCAGTTTGCCGGGCGCGAGAACAGGTTGATGAGGTTGCCATCAGGATCGCGGAACAGCGTCGACCTGTTGCCCCACCGCATGGTGGTCGGTTCGAGCACGATGTTCTCCAGTGAAGCGCTGAGTCGAGCAAGTCAGCGTCCACGTCCGGGACGAGGAACTCGATGACGAGACTGTCATTGCTACCGGGCTTCGGAGCCTGGTCGCCAAGCATACTCACGGTGGCTGTGCTCCCGATCGCGATAACACACTTGCCGGTGCGGATCTCTGAGAATACGGGAGCCGGCCTTAGAGCGGTCGTGCCCGTGACTATCTCATAGAAACGGGTGAGCCGCTCGACGTCGTGGGTAATAATGCGGATTGATGCGAATTCCATGGGTTCTCCAGTCTGTAGGAGTCTTGCCTCAACCTGTCCAGCCTAAAGTGATGTCCCGACACCGTAGTGTCGGTGTTTAGCGACTTCTCCGCCGGGGGTGATCTCGCGGAGAACCCCATGGACAATGCCGAGGTCCTCTGGATGCAGTGGGCGTTGCGGCGGCTTTTCGCCTGTCGGTTCAGCCATGCTGATGAGATCGCCACGGAACGCACGAACGCCGTTTCGGAGGCGGCACCAGGCAACCAGGTACCAGTTGCGGCCCTTCCCGATGTAGCCCATAGGTTCGACTTCGCGTGAGGTAGTGATGGTGTTGCGGTCGACGTAGGCGATGCGAAGCACCTGCCCGGATCGGAGCGCCGTTGAGAATTCGTCAGGCACCACTGCCGTGGGACCCTCGACCAGGAGATGGATGCGCGTTGCAAGTCCCGCAGTCTCTCTAAGATTGCGGTCTTCCATGACGGCAGCGACTTTCCGCTGCGCAGAACTCACCGCGTCTCCAAACGGAGACGCCGCCAGCATCCCGAGAGCGATCGTCACCGCGAGAGCTTCGTCAACGGTGAACCCGAGCGGCGCCAGGGTGTGCGCGCTATCAAGGAAGTAGCCAGCTGTCAGCGGGGCCACGAAGATGCCCTGCACGGTGCCCAGGTTAAGGCTCCGGTCACGAGGGCCGGGGCCCAGCCGGTGTCCTGGCCGATGGGGCGGACCGCCGCGATCAAGGGGTAGTAGAGCACGCCCCACCCGGTCGTCTGGGTGATGCACAGCGCGGCCAGGCCGCCGCGCGGAGCACCCTCCGCGATCAGTGTCCGGGATAGCGCGGGGGCTGGCACGGTCTAGTTCCCGGTAAGCTCCGCATGCAGCTTCCGGACCCGGGCCTTGATGTCATGCCGGACCAGGCGCATGCGTTCCATGCCTTCGATGCCGCGCTCGGAGGGCTCGTCCGTATCCCAGACCTCAAGCCTCTTGCCCTCGGGGGCTTCGACTTTTGCCTCGTTGCCCAGGACGATCACGACGTCGACCGCGTCCAGCACCTCGTCGGTGACGGGTTTGGGGTGCTCGCCGGTGATGTCGATGCCCAGTTCCGACAGGGACTCCACGGCCTGGAGGTTCAGTGACTTCCCGGGGTTGGTTCCGGCGGAGTAGACGGTGACGGACCCGCCGGCGAACTGATTCATCAGTCCTGCGGCGAGCTGGGATTTTCCGCCGTTCTTGCTGCAGACGAACAGGACGCCGGGTGTTTTCGTAGTCTCGGTCATGCCTTGGATTCTTCCTTCTCTGGGCTGGGGTCGTGGAGCAGGGATGCGGCGAGTGCCTTGACCCGGTCGTGGATCTCGTCGCGGATGATCCGCACGGCCGCAACGGGCAGGCCTGCCGGGTCTGCCAGTTCCCAGTCCTCGTAGCGTTTGCCGGGGTAGATCGGGCAGGCGTCACCGCACCCCATCGTGATCACCACGTCCGAGGCGCGCACGACATCGTCGGTGAGTGGCTTGGGGTAGTCCCGGGTCAGGTCCAGGCCCATTTCGGACATCGCAGCCACGACGGCGGGGTCCAGTTCGGCGGCGGGGAGGGAGCCGGCGGACCGGACGCGGATCCTGCCCTTGGCCTCGACATTCAGGAGTGCTGCGGCCATCTGGGAGCGGCCGGCGTTCTGCACGCAGACGAACAATACCTCCGGGACCCCGCTCGTGACGGCGCCCTTGGATTTGGCCAGGGCGTTGAGCCGGTCGTTGGCGAAGTGCTCGGTGGTGGAGGGCAGGTGCGTTTTGATCTTCGCGGTCCGCGCCAGGGCGGTGTAGGACTCGAAGACGTAGCGTTCGACCGTCTCCGCGGCAAAATTGCCGGCGAACCGGTCCGCCAGCCGCGCGCTGATTCGGTGCAGGAGTTCGGTGTTGTCCTGCAGCCCCAGGCCGTGTTCACTGTGGTCGGTCATGTCAGAACTCCATGTGGTCAATGGACGTGTGAACGGGGTCAGTTTTCGCCGGAGCGGCCGTGGGCCAGGCCGGTGGGGAACCCGACGAGGACCGGTTCGGGAGCTCCGCAGCAGCCGCCGGAGGTTTCGGCCACAAACCCTGCCGGCGCGGCCGAGGGAACGTCGCAGCTGATGCCGATGTCCGAGGAGCAGACGCCGGTCTCGGGGAGGTCGAGCTGGACGGTGTCGGCTGCTTCACGGTCTCCGGCCAGGGCTGCGGCGACGGAGCGGACCTGTTCGTAGCCGGTGGCGAGCAGGAAGGTCGGGGCTCCGGCCGTAGGACTTCATACCCACGATGTAGAAGTCCTGCTCGGGGTGGGCGAGCATCCTGGCGCCGTGCGGTTCGACGGTGCCGCAGGAGTGGAATTCGGGGTCGATCAGGGGGCCGAGGGCGCGGGGCGCCTCGACGCCCGGGTCCAGTTCCAGCCGGAGTTCCCGGAGGATGTCCAGGTTGGGGCGGAACCCGGTGGCCGGAACGACGACGTCGGCCTCAAGGGTGCGGCCGTCCGTGGAGGTCAGGGTGACGGCTCCGTCGGACGCTGCGAGGTAGGCGATCCCGAAGCCGGTGTGGAGTTCCACGGCGCCGGACTCGACGAGGTTGCGGAGCCGGGCACCGAGCTGGCCGCGGGCGGCCAGCCCATCGCTGTCGCCGCCGCCGTAGACCTTGGCGGCCGAAGCGCCGCGGATCGCCCAGATGATCTTCGTCCCGGGGACCTCGGCCGCGAGCTCGGAGAGGTTGATCAGGGTGTTGGCGGCCGAGTGTCCTGCGCCGACCACGACGGCGCTACGGCCGGCAAAGGCTCCACGGTCGCGGCCCAGCACGTCCGGCAGCGATGAGGAGACGTGCTTGGCTGCGGCGGCTTCGCCGAGGGCGGGCAGGCCCGAGTTTCCGAGCGGGTTGCGCGTGGACCAGGTGCCGGAGGCGTCGACGACGGCGGCGGCCTGGTAGTCGCGGACTTCGCCGTCGGCGTGTTCGACCCGGACCACGAAGGGGGTGGTGGCACGGTTCCGGCTGTGGGTCTTGTCCATTTCGAGGCGGGTTACCGCGATGACGCGGGCGCCGGTGTGCAGGCGTGATGCGATCGCGGGCAGTGCAGCCAGCGGGGTGAGGTACTGGTCGATGAGGTCCCCACCGGTCGGCAGCGCCGTCGGCTCCGGTGATTCCCATCCGGTGGGGGCGAGCAGGCGGACGGCGGCGGAGTCGGTGTTGTACTGCCACGGGGAAAACAGCCGGATGTGGCGCCACTGCTCGATGGCCGCGGCCGGGGTCGGCCCGGCTTCGAGGATCAGCGGTTCGAGGCCGCGTTCGATCAGGTGGGCCGCGGCGGCCAGGCCCACGGGGCCGGCGCCGATCACGGCAACGGGTAGGTTCTTCGCTGAATCCATGGTGTCCTCTGTTTCATCCGTAGGTGTGGCAGTTCGGTGCCCTACTAGCTGTCACTTACGGCCGTTTTGTGGGTTCAAAACGGCCCCTGCTGCGAGCTAGTTGGGCGGGTCGCGTTGGGGGCGGCTAGCAGCAGCCCTGCATGTCATCAGGGCAGTGGTCGCAGCAACCGGAGAGTCACTGCAGCATCCTGTCGTCGTTCAGCTCACCCCCTGTCCTTTGGGGGTCAGGCGTGGGTGGGTTCTTCCACCAGGGCGGTGGCGATGCTGTCCGCGTCGTCGAGCGCGGCGAGGTAGCGTTCGGCGTCGAGGGCGGCGGCGCAGCCGGTGCCGGCGGCGGTGATGGCCTGGCGGTAGCGGTGGTCCACGGCGTCCCCGCAGGCGAAGACGCCGCTCAGGTTGGTGACGGTGGTGGGGGCGTCGACCTTGATGTAGCCCTCGGCGTCGAGGTCAACCTGGCCATGCAGCAGTTCGGTGCGCGGGACATGGCCGATGGCGACGAAGATGCCGGTGGCGGCCTGTTCCCGGGTTTCGCCGGTGCGGGTGTCGGTCAGGGTGACGCCGGTGACCTTGCCGTCGCCGTGGATCGCGGTTACGGCGGAGTTCCAGGCGAAGCTGATTTTGGGGTTGTCCTTGGCGCGCTGGGCCATGATCCGGGAGGCCCGCAGTTCATCCTTGCGGACGACCACGGTCACGGTCCTGGCGAAGCGGGTCAGGAAGGTCGCTTCCTCCATGGCCGAGTCCCCGCCGCCGACGACGATGATGTCCTGGTCGCGGAAGAAGAACCCGTCGCAGGTGGCGCAGCACGAGAGCCCGTGACCGCTGAACTTCTTCTCCTCCGGCAGGCCCAGTTCCTTGTAGGCGGAGCCCGTGGCGAGGATGACCGCGGGCGCTTCGTGGGTTTCGCCGGCGGCCGTGACCACACGCTTGAGGTGGCCGGTCAGCGTGACCTCGGTGACATCGTCGAACACCACCCGGGCGCGCCGAACTTTTCGGCCTGCTGCTGCAGCCCGTCCATCAGATCCGGGCCCTGCACGCCGGCGGGGAAGCCAGGGAAGTTTTCCACCTCGGTGGTGTTCATCAGGGCGCCGCCCGCGGTGACCGCGCCGGCGATGACAAGAGGCTTTAGGCCGGCGCGGGCGGCGTAGATCGCGGCGGTGTAGCCGGCAGGGCCGGACCCGATGATGATCAGATGTTCAGTCATGGTTCTGCTCCTACTTGGCGGCGGGGGTGAGGGAAGCGATTAGGTCCTCGATCCGGGACTTGATCTCGTCGCGGATGGGCCGAACGGCGGCAACGCCCTGGCCTGCAGGGTCTTCGAGTTCCCAGTCCTCGTAGCGCTTGCCCGGGAAGATCGGGCAGGTGTCGCCGCAACCCATGGTGATCACCACGTCCGATTCCTTCACGGCCTCGGTGGTGAGAACCTTCGGGATCTCGGCGGACATGTCGATGCCAAGTTCCGCCATGGCCTCCACGGCGGCCGGGTTGACCTTGTCCGCAGGCTGGGAACCGGCCGAGCGGACCTCGATCTCGCCCTTGGACAGGGTGGTGAGGAAGGCGGCGGCCATCTGGGAGCGTCCGGCGTTGTGGACGCAGACGAACAGGACGGACGGCTTCTTGGCAGTTTCGGTGCTCACGGGTTTTCTCCTGGGATCAGTTAGGTGTGGATCGGTTTTCATTGGGTCGTTGTCACCGCACCGCTTTACCGACGAGACATTGACGTTTGTCGATGCATGAAGTATCGGACAATAGATCGATACTTGTCAATATGGATGGGCCCTTGGATTTTAGGCGGCGTACAGGCGGGGTGCGAGGTCGCTGATGCGGCGGGAGATGTCCGCGAAGGCGCCCTCGAAGGCGTCCGGGCTGTTCAGCCGGAGCGGATCCGGTACGGACCAGTGGATCCCGCCGAGGTTGGGGATTTCCTCGTGGGCGTTATCGCACACGGTCACGACGAAGTCTTCATGGTCCGCCACTTCATCCAGCCGGCGCGGAGGAAGGTCCGCGAGAGCGACGCCGTGGCGGCGGGCGACCTCGATTGCGCCCGGGGCGATGCGGTCCGCGGGGTGCGTACCTGCCGAGATTGAAGGGATCTCACTGGCCTGGTTCCAGAGTGCGACGGCCAACTGGGACCGGGCGCTGTTCCGGGTGCAGACGAAAAGGACGCGGCGGGCGCCCTGTTCAGCCCCTGGCACCAGGCCTTCCAGCGCCCCGGCGGTGAGCCGGATGTAGCTGCGGCGCTTATCCGCCTCCGAGCGGTGGCGGGTGGTCAGGCCCGCGCCTTCTAGCGTGCGCAGGTGGTGGGACAGCAGGTTTGACGGCATTCCGAGTTCGGCCTGCAGCTCCGTCGGGGATAGATCGCCCAGGGTCAGCAGGTCCACGATGCGCAGCCGCGCGGGATCCGCGAGGGCCGCGTGCTTGGCGACCCGCGCCCGAAAGACTTCAACTGGGTCAGTATTCATTGGTTCAATTTTGACTGAGTAAATAACTTGAGTCAAGCTGTTGGCATGACTTCTCAACTACCGCCGCTGTGGCGCCGTGCCGTCGCCGAGCTGCTCGGCACCAGTTTGCTCGTGATGATCGTCGTCGGCTCCGGGATCGCCGCCGCGCAGCTCTCCCCCAACGACGTCGGCCTGCAGTTGCTCCAGAACAGCACCGCTACGGTACTGGGCCTGACGGTCCTGATCCTCGTATTCGGTCCGGTCAGCGGCGCCCACTTCAACCCCGTGGTCTCGCTCGTCGACTGGACTCTGGGCCGCCGCAGCGGCACCGGACTCACCCTGCCGGAACTTGGCACCTACATCGTTGCGCAGACAGTGGGTGCGATCAGCGGCAGCGTCGTGGCGAACGCCATGTTTGACGTGGGCACCTCCATTTCGGGCAAGGACCGGGCGACCACCGGGCATCTCCTCGGCGAGGTCGTCGCCACAGCAGGGCTCGTTCTGCTGATCTTCGCCCTGGCCGCCACCAACCGGGGCGTCCTCGCAGCTCCCGCGGTGGGCGCCTATATCGGCGCCGCGTACTGGTTCACGTCCTCGACGTCGTTCGCGAACCCCGCCGTTACAATCGGCCGCATCTTCACTGACACCTTCGCCGGCATCGCCCCGGCCTCCGTTCCCGGTTTTGTGGTAGCGCAACTGATCGGCGCGGCCGTAGGCGTGGGCCTCCTCCTCGTCCTGTTCCCCTCCGCGGCCAAGACCGCGGATGAGGTAGTCCTCCCTCACAGCTCAGAACCGGCCAACTCGTAGCATCAGCCAGCGGCTGAAGGAGCAACCATCTGCGCCCGCGCCCGAACATGGCCCGGTACGGTTTTATATTGATGACTGTCAATATCGGGGCATAATGGGTACATGAACCCGCTCTCTACCCTCGAACCGGCCACGGAGAAATCCTGCTGCGCCCCGGCGGGAACGCCGGCCCTGGGCGCTGAAGAGGCGAAGCAGAAGGCCTTGGTTTTAAGGCCCTCGCTGATCCGAACCGGCTACGGCTGCTCTCCATCGTCAAGGCCGAAGCCTCCGGCGAATCCTGCGTGTGCGACCTGACCGAGCCGCTGCACTTGGGCCAGCCCACCGTTTCCCATCACTTGAAGATCCTGGTTGACGCCGGCCTGCTGCATCGGGAAAAGCGCGGCACCTGGGCCTACTACTCCCTGGTCCCCGGCGCCCTGGAGCAGACGGCCGGCCTCCTGGCGTCCCTGTGACCCAGGGCCCGGTGCCCGACGTCGTCGTCCGGCCGATGCGGGAATCCGACTGGCCCGAGGTCCAGCGGATCTACGCTGAGGGAATCGCGACGGGGCAGGCAACGTTCGAGGTCGAGGCGCCGGACTGGCGCAGATTCGATGATTCGAGGCTGACCGGCCACCGCCTCGTTGTGCAGGCGGCCGACGACAGTGTTCTCGGCTGGGCGGCTGTTTCCGCCGCTTCCGGCCGCACGGTGTACTCCGGCGTCGTGGAACACTCCATCTACGTTTCCGAGGCAGCCCGCGGCCGGCGGATAGGAACACTCCTGCTTCAGGCGTTGGTCGACTCGACGGAAGAGGACGGCATCTGGACCATCCAGGCGAGCGTTTTTCCGGAAAACGAGCCGAGCATGAGGCTGCACCTTGCCCACGGCTTCAGGGTGGTGGGACGGCGGGAGAAGATTGCCCGGATGGCCCACGGCCCTGCTGTCGGCCAATGGAAGGACACCGTGCTGATCGAACGGCGCACGCGGGTCCTTTAGTTCTTGCGCTGCCAACACGGCGGCAGCGAAGGTAGCCCCTGGAAGCCAACGACGCGACCGCAACCAAGGAGGACACCATGAATGCCGAAACTCCCACCACCGAGGACCGGTTACGCGCGATGCTGGAGAACATCAGGACGGCAACCGCCAACACGCGCCAGGCAATGGACTCACCGGGCGACGAGAACTGGGTGCAGGACGGCGAGTCGGATGCCGAGTACCTGCGGTCGATCCAACGCGACACGATCGCCAGACTGGAAGCCGCTGTCCGGGACATAGAAGCCCTGCTGGCTGAGCGCCAGGACGGCTAGCCGATCGGGTCACAGCCCCCGCCACGCGTCGGCGGCGGCTGCATCCCCCTCAGGCGGGCTGGGAGCTGAGTGCCGTCAGGGCCGACAACCTCTCTTCACCGGTGGGTTCTTCGGGCAGCAGCGGAATGAGGGCGACTCGGTCCGCCACGGTGTGTACCTTCGTGATCTGTTCGATTTCGCTCGCGGCGCGGGCCCGCAGGAACGGCGCCTGCGGGTGCGCGGCGGCGATCGAGTTGTTGATGACCCAGGCCCACGGCTGGATTCCGGCCCTTTCCAAATCACCCTGCAGCTCTTCGGCTTCGAGCACGGGCGTCGTTTCGGCCAGCGTGACGAGAACGACCTTGGTCTGGGCCGGATCCTGAAGCCGCATCAGCGGCGTAACGAACCCCATGGTGTCGCCGACCTGACGGGCGATCTCCCGGTGGTACGAACCGGTGGCGTCCAGAAGCAGCAGCGTATGCCCGGTCGGTGCCGTGTCTATCACGACAAAGTGCCGGCGGGACTCCTGGACCACCTTGGAGAACTGCCGGAACACAGCCACCTCGTCGGTACAGGGCGACAACAGGTCCTCAGCGAGGGCCGCGCGCCCGTCGTCGTCCAAATTCCGGCCCTTGGTCTCCATCACATGGTTTCGATATTCCTCGATGGCCGCTTCCGGGTCGATGCGGGAGACCGTCAGGCCCGGGATGGAGCCGTGGAGTGTTTCGGTGAGGTGCGCTGCGGGATCCGTCGTGGTCAGGTGCACCGCATGCCCGCGTTTGGCCAGGGCAACCGCAATGGCGGCAGCGACGGTGGTCTTCCCGACCCCGCCCTTGCCCATACACATCACCAGGCCATGGCGGTCGAGCTCCACTTCATTCACCAGGGCCGCCAGCGGAGCGTCCTCAACCTCGGAGACCGGCGCAGCGGCATCAGTGATGTTGGCGCCGGAGGTGGCCGTGAACAGGGACTCGAGTGCCGGAATGCCGACCATGTTGCCCGGCTTAAGATCCAGTATGTCTCGTGGAAGAGAGGCGACCGTCCCGGGAATGGCCGCGATGGCGGCAGCCTCCCGTACCCGTAGCGCCCGCGCCAGCTCCTCATCGCCGGCGGCGGGCGGGAGGACGCCGTTGACGACGACGTAACCTCCACCGATCCCGATCTGGTTGAGTTCGAGATAGGTCCGCTCAATTTCGCTCAGTGACGAGGTCTGCGCGCGGCTGACCAGGACAAGCCGGGTCCTCGCCGGGTCCGTCAGTGCCTGGACTGCTTTGGCGTACACCTGCTTGTGCTTCTCCAGTCCTGACAGCGGGCCCAGGCAGGAGGGGTCTCCCTTGCCGGCGGCCAGGAAATCGGTCCACGAGCCGGGCAGCTGAAGGAGCCGGATGGTGTGGCCGGTCGGCGCCGTGTCGAAGACGATGTGGTCATACTCCCCGTAGGAACTGTCGTCGGCGAGCAGGTTGGTGAACTCATCGAACGAGGCGATCTCCGTGGTGCAGGAGCCCGAGAGGCTCTCGGCAATGCCGACGAGTTCAGATTCGGGCAGGAGACCGCGGACGGGTGCGATGATCCTCTCCCGGTATGCCTCGGCGGCCTGCTCCGGGTCAATCTCCAAGGCTGAAAGACCGGGCGCGTCCTGGATGGGCGTGACGGTGTTTCCGATGGTCACACCGAAGACCTGCCCGACGTTGGATGCGGGGTCAGTGCTGACCAGCAACACCTGCTTACCGGACTTGGCGAGGGTGAGCGCTGTTGCACACGCCACGGAGGTCTTGCCCACACCGCCCTTGCCGGTGAAGAACAGGAACCGGGGCGCGCTCTCAAGAAACTTCACGCCGGGGCCTAGCCGCAGCTCGCTGAGCCGCCGCAGCAGCCGGACTTTTCACTCAGGCCAAGTTCCGGACGGGACTGCGGTTCAACAGCGGCTTCGTCCAGTCCGGCGAAGGTCAGCAGCTGCCCCCTGGTGGGGTAGGTGCCGGTGGCGACCGTAACGCCGTCGACGATAGTGAGCGGAAGGCCCTTGGATCCGACCAGGTGCATGAATCCACGGACCGTTTCGTCCTCCGCGAAAGCAGAAGGTTCGCTGGCCAGGTTGTGGCGGGCAATGTCTGCCCCGAGGCTCTGGAGGTGTCGCACATCCGCGGTCACATCCACCAGTGACTGGTCCACGTCGGGGCCGCAGACCCCGGTGTCGCAGCAGAGGGCGGATTCGTAAATTCGGATAGCAGGCATGTTGTTCTCCTTGGTCTCGGGGTGGTTCGATTCGATACCGAAACACGGAGCCCACTCATTCGGGTGGACATCCGGCACGGACGTCACCAGCGTGATTTCGACTCTTTCCTCAGTATATCGACAATCATCGATAGACAAAAGGGTGGGGGAGGTGACGTTGACGATTGACAGTTTTCGAGGAAGGGCGAGTTGCCACAGGAGCTCTAGCCGGGGTTCCGAGGCGTCTCGAAACTCTAGGGTTTCGAGGCACTGAGGTTATGAGACACATTGATTCGGAAGTTCCGTTATGGAGGGCTACTCCGGACGGCACGCCTCGCCGCTAAGGCCGGTCTACACGGGCTCTGCGCGGCAGGGAAGATGGATAGTCCTTGGGGATGCTGACCCGAGGCCCGTCTATCGCGTCCGGTATGGACTCCACCGCCGTCACCGCGTTTCGCCTAGCTGGTCGATGAATGGTCGGTCAAGGATGCCGGGCAGGTTACAGATGTCATTAGGTGGGCTACGGAGACTGCACTGGAAAATCCGTTTGAAGTGTTCCTTCGCCGGGAAGAACAGCACGCTTCCGTAGCTGGTGTATCGGGTTCTCGTGCGCGCTAAGCACGCGTTTCCGGGAACCCACCTCGGGAGGATGTGGCGGTCACCAAGACTCTCCACTTTGGGTCGGAGTAAAGCCCGGCGAGGAGTAGGAAACCCCTCTCTGGGCTCGACGCCGATATCGGTCGGCAGGCAACTGCGATCTCAACTCCGCCACCCGAGAAGCAAGCCTCTGCCGCTGATCTCGGGTAAGCCTTCTAACTTGCAGGTCAAGGACCACCCGGCTGCCCAGCTCGTCCACCCCTAGCAGCTGGCCCACCCTGCGTCTCGCTTCGTCTTCGTTCTCTGAGTCCTCAATTATCCGAAAGACCTCGTCACGTCGATCCATCGCACTCAGTAAAGCGTCCAGGATCATCAATTCGTCCCTCATGTGCCGCTCGTCCTCGTCCATGCGGCGATTCTTGCACGACGGAGTCCGGGAGCATCAGATCTGGTTGGGAACCCCTTGCTGCGCACTTTGGTAAGGGCGCCCGTAAGGGGATCCCCTTTCGGACGGGCTCAGTCATCATTTGTCTGGCGAGTCGGTACGCTCGACGAAACGTACAGTGGGGGACTGAATGAGGATTGATCCAGAAGTTCGAAGGTGTACTGACCGGGATTTGGTTGCGTTGGAAGCCGGCGAACCGCCGGGTTCGGGTATCGCACGCCACTTTCTGCGTGAGCAGGAAGCCGGGAACATCGTGTTCGCAGCTGCGTGGCGAGATCAACAGTTGCTTGGCACTGTCGTCTTAGATTTCCGCTCCGACGACGCCCGGAGCTGAAGCATCTGTTCGTGCACGAGGCCTTTCGGGGCGCCGGAGCAGGTACGGCCTTGTGCGGATGGGTAGAAACCCAGGCCGCGCGGCGGGGCTTCGGCAAGCTGTATCTTGGCGTCGGCGTCGATAATTCTGGAGCCCGCCGTCTCTATCAACGCCTGGGATTCTCATTCGCGGAGCGGACGACCACGACAACGTACCAATACGTTGACCAGGCCGGGCGCAAACAGTGGGCAACTGAAACGGACGACATATTCGAAAAGATCCTGTCCGGCTGAACATCCGGTTCGTTGTCAGCAAACGCCCGTTGAGGGATCCTTCTGCGGGCGCGCTCGGGCTGCCACCCCGAGGTTCGCCGGCAGGCCCGTTGCGGATCTCAGCCTGTGAACTGGCGTACGCGGCGCCAAGCCGGGTCAGGGGCAGACTCGATGGAAAGATGTCGAGCTCGAACCCAATCGGACAGCCCGGCTGCTACGTTTTGGTCCTCGCCGTCGGTGTAGACGTGGAAGGTGCGACGTCCGGAGGCGGTCTCGTGGCCAATGACCAGACCACGAGGACCAAGCAGCGATTCCAGCTCATCCTCGAGGCTTCGGAGTGAGTCGAGCGCGGCCCCGTCGGCTGGAAGTCCATTGTCTTGGGATGCAAACGAAGCATGGACACCGTGGTGAACGTCAAGAGTCGGGTGGTCGATCCAGCGCAGAGATCTTCTAAAGCTCGCGAACGCGGGAGTGCCATTGGCGTCTTCCCATCCGGATAGTGTCCACTTATCAGGGTCGTGGTGTTCGGCGATCGACTCGACGGCGCGGAGGACGCCGTCGCCGTTGGTGGAGTCCGCCGAAGGCACTGTAAGTGCCTCAATCTGGCCCAGCCAGCGCTCGACGTCATCCTCGCCGAGAAGCCAGTCAAGAACGAGGAATGACACTTGCAGTCTTGTGGACTCCGGAAGGTCCCGGAACACCGGGTGGTACACCCCAATATGGACCCTGAGCTCCTCCTCGGCGGTTTCGACGCGGAACCCGGTTTTCGACAGATCGAGCTTACTGCCGGCGATCTCCAACACGGTGCCTAGAGCGTTCGGGTCTGCTTCTTGGCTCGAACGGAACTCCCAGGTCGGATCTGCAGGCGGGGCAGCACGGAGCCATCGCTGGGCCGAGGGCCGCACCTCCGCTGTTCCGTTAGCCGACACAGTGAGCCGGTGTTCGGACTCGCTTCCGGCGCCGAAGTGCCATGTCAGGTCCGGATGGATCGCTGCAACCCTCTGACTCAGCTGTTCAATAGCAGGCGATTGGTTCCGGGGATCGAGCACGTGGCCCTTCCTTACCCACCACTCCCAAAAGGCAGAGATAGGGTGCAGGGGAGCAGACGGTTCTTTCCTACGGAAAAGGCGCATGGCGTAAAGAATTCCACGAAGGCCAATCCCTTACAACCTGCGGTTTTGTAGCTTCATGGGTTTTGCGGTGGGGTGGAGCGAATAACTGGCAGGTATTCCTGCTTTTATAGGCGAAGATTCTTGGTGTGCATGATTTGATCCTTTCTGCCCAGATCCAGCTAACCGCCAGGTTCGGGGCTGTCCCAGCACCGCCCTCGTACGGAGTGAAGCTAGGAGTCGCCGAAAATGTGCGATCACGTGATGTTCTCCCACTCAATGGCCTGAGGCATCCCGCCGCTACAGGGACCAGCGGCTGGTTCATCTGGCGCGGCGAAGAGATAGGAACCGTGCACGACTTCTTTGTCCCGTTGCACATCGAGCATCTGGATAGCTTGTGCCCGGAAGTCATTCCCTATCTCGCTTTGCCGCCGGGGTGGCGCTTCCTCTTGGCACCTGGCTACGAAGACGTCTGGTATGACGATTCATTGCTGGACGTCTGATCAAAGGGCGATGACGCGGGCTCAGGCTTCACCCGCGTTCACCGCCCGGTTGAGCATCGGCTTGCGGGCAGGGAGCCGCCCACTGGGCTCACTCAATGACTGGCAAATTAGCGAATTTTGGCATCATTAATTCTCCGGCCTTTCATCCCTGCATCTGGGACTATGGGTGTCATGCGAAGTTGGAGTCCGAAACACTGGTTAGCCGTGGGCCTTGCGTCGTTTCTGGGGACCTTCTGTGCCTATTTTGTGGGATTCGCCGCGCCAGGGCTGGATCTCCCTGAAAAATGCGAGCTGACCGGCGAGGCGTACAGCATAATTCCTGGAAGCGCTAAGCACCTTCAAGGGCAGCAGTGAACCGTACCGGGTTTGATGCCGCTTCCTTTTTTGTGAAGGATGGCGATCATGCCCAAGCGATACCCCCAGGACCAGCGTGAGCGTGCCGTGCGGATGGTCCTGGACCACCTCAGTGAGTACGACTCCGTTTTCGCCGCCTGCTCCGCCATCGGACCCAAGCTCAATATCGGCAGGGAGTCCCTGCGCCGGTGGGTTCTCCAGGCCCAGATCGACGCCGACGAACGTCCCGGCGTCACCAGTGCCGAGCAGACCCGGATCAGGGAGCTGGAAAGTGAGAACCGGGAACTGCGGGAGGCCAACGAGATCCTGAAGAAAGCCTCGATTTTCTTCGCGAGGGAGCTCGACCCTCGCCGCCGCAAATAGCCGGATTCATCGACGAAATGCGTGCCGATGGCCACGGGGTCGAGCCGGCCTGCAAGGTCCTGCGTGAGCAGGGCGTGCAGGTCGCCCCGCGGACTTACCGGTCCTGGAAATCCAAAGCACCCGCTGCCCGGACTGTCACGGACGCTGCTATCGTCAACGCGCTGAAAGACACCGCAGAGAAACCCGAGTCCCTGTACGGACGGCGGAAAATGACAGCCTGGCTGCGCAGAGAGGGCCACGAAGTGGCCAGATGTACCGTCGACCGGCTCATGCGGGATGAAGCCATGAACGGCCTCGTCCGGGGCCGGAAACCCAGAGCCGGTGCGCCAGCGAAGGACTCCCAGCGGGCCCCGGATCTGCTGAACAGGGACTTCACCGCGGCCCGGCCGAACGCCGTGTGGGTCACCGACTTCACTTATGTCAGAACGTGGGCCGGCTTTGCGTACGTGGCCTTCGCGATTGATGTCTTCTCCCGGGCGATCGTGGGGTGGCACGGCTCGACGATCAAGGACACGGACATGGTGCTCACCACCTTGAAGATGGCGCTCTGGCGCCGGGATCAGGCCGGAACGCCGGTCCCTGCTGGCATGGTTCATCACAGTGACGCCGGCTCCCAGTACACCTCGATCCGGTTCGGAGAGGCACTGCTGCTTGAAGGCTTGGCGGCTTCCGTCGGCAGCGTCGGCGACGCGTACGACAACGCCCTCGCGGAATCCACGATCGGTCTGTACAAGAACGAATGCGTCCGCAAAGGCAGTCCCTTCATGACAGGCCCGCTAAAGCAGTTGGCGGATGTGGAGAAGGCGACCATGAACTGGGTCCACTGGTACAACACCAAGCGGCTTCACAGCACCTTGTCCATGATCCCGCCCGACGAGTTCGAGCAGAACTACTATGCTCAAATAGACGCCTCATCAGACGACGAGGCCACCAGCAAGAAGACGGCCTAAAACCCGGTACGGTTCAGCTTTACCTTTCCCTGGAGGATGAGTATCCGCAGAGCGACGATCCGACGCTGTCCGTCTCGACGTTGCGCAAGGTCGAGACATGTCGAGGTGTCGATGAGGAGGTGCAGCACGAGGTTAGCCTACGGCGAGCGTTCTCGTACGTCCCAATTCTCCGCTCACAACGCCACAAGCGTGGTCAAGTGCGACCCACTTACATACGTGCACGGATCCCTATCCGGACAACAGTTTGCAGCGCCCCGTATCTCTGGCTGAGTTCGGCTATGCCGGAATCTCGAGGAGTTCCAACGGCTTTCCTGTGACGACCTGGATGCTCCGGAGTAACGGATAGAAGTGGGGATCGGTGATGTGACCGTCGAACATAACCGGGGTATTTCGCGCGTCTGTCAGTACTTTCGCCATGCAGGCTGCGACGTCCTCCCGCGCGGACGCGCTAGATGGATCCATGGACTCGCAGATCGCCTCAATTTCCGGATCCTGTTCCGTACCAAAAACAAAACATGCCGCGACAATCCGGTCCTCCCTGAGAAGGATGGCGCTCGGGGTCTGATCCAGTTCTTCTTTGATCATGGGGCCGAACTCAGCGAGGAGCGTTTCCCGTGGACCGGTGGGTGACCAGGTCGCGTGCACGACTGCGTACATCTCAGTCCATGCCTCCGTCAGCTGCGGGAGTGTGAAGCGATCGCCCGCGTAGACTGCTTCACCACGGTTTTCGCGTGCCCAACGGCGTACCTCTGAATGTGAGGCATCGATCCTCTCGGGCGGGCACAACTGGTAACGCACGGCACCGAGTGATTTGTAGAAAGAATGGGCCACTGTTCCCGGATGGGCCTTGACTGAGAACGGCACGCCTCTCCGCGCCTTTATAGAGGTCACCAGCGCGGTTCCGATGCCTTGGCGCCGGAACTTCGCGGGAACGAACACGAAAACAAGGTCTCTCTGCGGATGGATTGAGTTCGTGGCGGAGACTACGATTCCCGCCAGCTCATCCCGTACCTTTGCCACGAGCGCGGATCCTCCTGTGCGCCACCCATCCGCTCGAGCCCACGGAGCGTCGCCCAAGAAATGGCCGGCATCAGCGGCGGAGGCTGCCGTCAGGCTTAGGCCTGATGGCAGAGAAGCAACCGTCGTCATGGGACTTACCCTAGCGCCCGCGAACGAGCGCCCGGCGGCCGATCCTTTGTATGGCGTCCGTTCAGGGATCCTTTACCGGGCGCTGTCAACGGTCGGTAGCGCCAGCTTCACTATCCCGTGGTTCCCAAGCTCCCACGAGGCAGCCCCGAGCTGACTACTAGGCTGGCGCCATGGAATCGTTGCCCAACACCGCTCCCGGCGCCTGGCTCAAACCTCTGATGGACACTGTGTGCCGTGACATGCACGTTGTGGTGCCACGGGGATTCCCCGCCTACGCCAGAATCTTCCATCCGATGACCCGGGACCGCCCAACGGACACCGGCTCCTGGCACGGACATCCCCGCGGTGGCGTCTTCCCCCTGGACGAGCAACAGGTCCGCTGGTCTAACGTCGCGACTGCTTTCGGGACCAAGATGCACCCACTAGCCCAATTCCACCGGCTCCTCGGGCAACGACCGGACCAGCAGGAAATTTTCGACAATGAGGGCTGGCGCTATTCCGAACCCCTAACCGGCAACCTCGCACCGAACATCCTCGCGGCCCTGGCTGCGCGCCTCTGCGAACATACGTCCACACCAAACAAGGGTGTGACCGCCATCTGGGAAGGATGGGGAGGCCTAACGAGTTCCCTCGGCTACGCCCAACTCACGTTCACGGACACGGAGATCCCCGGAGACATTGCTCCCGATTCTTCCTCACTCCCCACGGGACCCGGCTCGGGCCTGTTACCGGCAGAGGCGATCAACGGAGAAACACTTAGCCTTCCCGGCCGCGCCCACTACCTCTTCAACGCCGCGCCGCAGTTCTACCGCGACCGCGAGTGGGTGAACCATGTGCCCTGGCACCACTCCCCACACTTCCCGCAATCACCGAACATCCTCTGGCCAGAGGACAGAAGCTGGGTCATGGTGACCGAAATAGACTTCGACTCCACAGTGGTCGCGGGCAGCCAGGAACTCATAGCGGCGCTAGTGCAGGACCACGCCATCGAAGCGCTACCCCTAAAGGAGGGAGCAGACCTGACACGGGACGCCGACATCATCAACCGCCCCGGACAGTAGCCGAGCCTTGCACCTCACCGCACCCACAAGCGGCGCTATAGCACTCACCTCGTTTAGGGGCCCGAATGAGGATCGGTTAGCGGCCTCGGGAGCGTCCGCACGCTACGGAACTGGGTGATGTCGATGACTGTCAACGGTGCTCTGGACAGGTGTTTGCGACTGTTCGCTCGTCGGTCAACCACCCTTGCTACGAGACTTCTCCTCGACATCGTTCTCCGAGCAGACGCAGGCTTGCAGGAGTGGCCGCCAGCTCGACCACTCCCTTGTCAGTATTCAGCTCTAAAATCATTCCTTTTGGAAATACTCCCCAAGGTGCCTTTGTAGGTTCTCCTATAGGAGTCGGCCCCGCATAGACCTCGATCGGTCCAGCTGCAGGACCGATCACACCAGTCTTTGCTTGGAACAGGAGTCTGTCGGGTTCTGCCTTTGCATACCCTAGGGCCCATCTGCCTTTGAGTGCTGAACCCTTCTCCCTATGAGCGCACTCGAAGATCCCTTTGTCTGCATCCGTTGTCACTCGCCGTTTTTTGACCGGAATCAGGGGCAGGGTAAGGATTATCGTGAGGGTTGCCCCGATCGCGATGGTGGCCGCGAGGCCCAACCAAAAGCTCAATTCGTGAATTAAGGGATTCATCACCGTCATCATGACCAGTAGTGACGGTATAAAGGTCAAGATATTGGAGTCGTAAGCCTTCTCTAACCTGCTACGGGGTGTTGGTTCCAGTGTCGCCTTCGTCATTGGCTTTGTCTGCCCTCCAAAAAATTTATCGCAACCCTACGCCTCTTTTTGAATCGCCAAAACTCCCCCGGGGTAAGGCCGCCGCGTGCAGCACTTGACGGTCACAATCCTGAAGAGAGGGCAGTCCGCCTAGGTCCGTAAGCCGGTGGCCTAAGGGGCGGCGCTCCCGCGTTCGATAGGGGATCCTCAACGGGACACCTAGCCATCAGATATGTCAGCGAATGAGGTCCTTACGCCGACCGCCGGAGGCGACCACGAAGAAGAACCAGGAAAATTGCTGTGACGATGGCTGCGGCGATTCCGCCCAGAAGATCTGACCAAAAGATGACCGGGAGCTTCGTTATGACGAACAGAAGTTGTGTCAATGCACTCAAGCCGGCAATCCCAGCGCCCGCAATCAATAGTCTCGTCTTGTGATCCATATCTTCCCCCAAGGTGTGCGCTGTTCGGCAGCCCGTTCGGAGCCAGCTTATCTAACGTCCGTCTTGCTCAAGCTGGGGATCTGAGCCCGTAAGCGGATCCTCATTCGGGCCCCTAAACGAGGTGAGTGCTATAGCGCCGCTTGTGGGTGCGGTGAGGTGCAAGGCTCGGCTACTGTCCGGGGCGGTTGATGATGTCGGCGTCCCGTGTCAGGTCTGCTCCCTCCTTTAGGGGTAGCGCTTCGATGGCGTGGTCCTGCACTAGCGCCGCTATGAGTTCCTGGCTGCCCGCGACCACTGTGGAGTCGAAGTCTATTTCGGTCACCATGACCCAGCTTCTGTCCTCTGGCCAGAGGATGTTCGGTGATTGCGGGAAGTGTGGGGAGTGGTGCCAGGGCACATGGTTCACCCACTCGCGGTCGCGGTAGAACTGCGGCGCGGCGTTGAAGAGGTAGTGGGCGCGGCCGGGAAGGCTAAGTGTTTCTCCGTTGATCGCCTCTGCCGGTAACAGGCCCGAGCCGGGTCCCGTGGGGAGTGAGGAAGAATCGGGAGCAATGTCTCCGGGGATCTCCGTGTCCGTGAACGTGAGTTGGGCGTAGCCGAGGGAACTCGTTAGGCCTCCCCATCCTTCCCAGATGGCGGTCACACCCTTGTTTGGTGTGGACGTATGTTCGCAGAGGCGCGCAGCCAGGGCCGCGAGGATGTTCGGTGCGAGGTTGCCGGTTAGGGGTTCGGAATAGCGCCAGCCCTCATTGTCGAAAATTTCCTGCTGGTCCGGTCGTTGCCCGAGGAGCCGGTGGAATTGGGCTAGTGGGTGCATCTTGGTCCCGAAAGCAGTCGCGACGTTAGACCAGCGGACCTGTTGCTCGTCCAGGGGGAAGACGCCACCGCGGGGATGTCCGTGCCAGGAGCCGGTGTCCGTTGGGCGGTCCCGGGTCATCGGATGGAAGATTCTGGCGTAGGCGGGGAATCCCCGTGGCACCACAACGTGCATGTCACGGCACACAGTGTCCATCAGAGGTTTGAGCCAGGCGCCGGGAGCGGTGTTGGGCAACGATTCCATGGCGCCAGCCTAGTAGTCAGCTCGGGGCTGCCTCGTGGGAGCTTGGGAACCACGGGATAGTGAAGCTGGCGCTACCGACCGTTGACAGCGCCCGGTAAAGGATCCTTCAACGGACGTTCGACGAGCGAATGGATCAGAGGTTCAACGCGGCCAGCACCCTTGTGCGAAGCAGCTGGTACTCGCTGACGTACGCTCGTGGCCCTCCCGGGGGCCGGACGACGACGCGGGGCTCCCCGATGATGCGGTGACTTCTGAATTGCTCTCTGGTGAGGTCGATTTCGAGGCCACCGGGGAACCGGTTCCAGTAGTGGACTTCGTCCTCTTCGCCGCCGCTGACGTCTGCGACGAGGAGGTCACCGCCGAGCAAGTCTTGAACGATGAGAGCTGTGGGTCCGCATTGGCCGTGCGCCGCATTGCCGGGGTGCCACTTCGCGAGGCTCTTGGCGTCGAGACACGTCGTCTCTGCACTCCACGACAGACGGAAGGCACGTTCGAGCTCGAGCAACGTATGGGTCATGGCGACAGCGTAGCAAGGGACCTACTGAACGGTGACGGATCCCCTTCCGGACTGAACCATGCGCCAAAGAGCGCCGTGAAAAAGCCGCCATTTATCGCCGAAAGTCACACTACGTCTCGAAACCATGTGGAGAAATCGGAGTACCAAACATTAGTTATGAGACACCCTCAGCGAGGCGGGGGTGCGGCCGGGATCAAGTCCGACTCAACGCGTTGCCCAGTGGATTCCGGGGAACCCGCCCGGCACCACAAAGTCATTCGGGAAAGCGCCGGCCCGATCTACCGAACCTCGAACCCGGCCTCGCGGATTGCGGCCTTGACCTGGGCGATCATGTCCAGCGGACCGAAGTGGAAGACCGAGGCGGCCAGGACGGCGTCGGCTCCGGCCGCCACGGCGGGAGGGAAGTGCTCCGGCCGGCCGGCGCCGCCGGAGGCGATCAGCGGAACCTTGACGGCGGCGCGGGCCAGCCGGATCAGTTCCAGGTCGAAGCCGTCCTTGGTGCCGTCGGCGTCGATCGAGTTGAGCAGGATCTCCCCCACTCCCCTGTCCGCAGCTTCCCGCGCCCACTCGAGCGCGTCGATGCCGGTGCCCTGGCGGCCGCCGTGGGTGGTGACTTCGAAGCCGGAGGCCGTGGGCTTGGACCCGGGCCGGGTGCGGCGGGCATCCACCGAGAGCACCAGCACCTGGGAACCGAAGTGCCGGGTGATCTCGTCGATCACGTCGGGCCGGGCCACGGCGGCGGTATTAATCGCGGCCTTGTCCGCCCCGTAGCGCAGCAGCTTGTCCACCTCGGCGACGCCGCGGACGCCGCCGCCGACGGTGAGCGGGATGAAGACTTCCTCGGCGGTGCGCCGGACGACGTCGAACGTGGTCTCCCGGTTGCCCGAGGAGGCCGTGACGTCCAGGAAGGTCAGCTCGTCCGCGCCGCCGTTGTCGTAGCGGTGGGCCAGTTCCACCGGGTCACCGGCGTCGCGCAGGCCCTCGAAGTTGATGCCCTTGACCACGCGGCCGGCGTCGACGTCCAGGCACGGGATGACGCGAACGGCTACTGACATGACTGCTCCTGCTGTTGACGTGCTGTTCGGGGCCTTGGCTGACTTAGATCCGGCAGGCGTGGATGCTGCTGACCAGGATGGCGCGGGCGCCCAGGTCGTAGAGCTCGTCCATGATCCGGTTGGTGTCCTTCTTCGGCACCATCGAACGCACGGCAACCCAGTCGGAGTCACGCAGCGGCGACACCGTGGGCGATTCCAGGCCCGGGGTCAGGGCGGCGGCCTGCTCCACGAGCTCGTTGCGGATGTCGTAGTCCATCAGCACATACTGGCGCGCCACCAGCACGCCCTGGAGACGGCGGATGAGGATCTCGACGGCGGGGTTCTGCTCGCCCTTGCGGCCGATCAGCACCGACTCGGACTTCAGGATCGGTTCGCCGAAGATCTCCATGCCGGCGGCCTTGAGCGTGGTCCCGGTCTCGACCACGTCGGCGATCGCGTCGGCCACACCCAGGCGGACCGAGGATTCGACGGCGCCGTCCAGCCGGACGACCTTGGCATTGATGCCGCGCTCGGCCAGGTAGCCGCGGAGCAGTCCGTCGTAGCTGGTTGCCAGGCGCTTGCCCTCGAGCTGGTCGATGGAGCTGAAGTCGCCCACCGGGCCGGCAAAGCGGAAGGTGGAGGCGGCGAAGCCCAACGGCAGCAGCTCCTCGGCGTCGACCTCGGCGTCGAGGAGCAGGTCGCGGCCGGTGATGCCGACGTCGAGCGTTCCCTGCCCGACGTAGACGGCGATGTCGCGCGGGCGGAGGAAGAAGAATTCGATGTCGTTGTCCGGGTCGACCATGACCAGTTCGCGGCTGTCGCGGCGCTGGCGGTAACTCGGCCTCGGCGAGCATGGCGGAGGCAGCTTCGGACAGGGATCCCTTGTTCGGGACGGCAACTCTCAGCATGGGAGATTTCTTTCTGGGTGGATCGTCATGGGGTAACAGGCACTGCGGGCCACGGATTGCTCCGCGTCCGCCGGCGTGGGCCGGGGACGCGGAACCGCGTGGCTAGAGATGCTTGTAGACGTCTTCCAGGGTCAGTCCCTTGGCGAGCATCAGGACCTGCAGGTGGTAGAGCAGCTGGGAGATCTCCTCGGCTGCGGCCTCGTCGGATTCGTACTCGGCGGCCATCCAGACTTCGGCGGCTTCCTCCACGACCTTCTTGCCGATGCCGTGGACGCCGGACTCAAGTTCGGCGACGGTGCGGGAGCCTGCCGGGCGGCTGGCGGCCTTCTCACTCAGTTCTGCGAACAGCGACTCGAAATTCTTCACACCCTCCAGCCTACTTGCTCGGGGCGTGGCCCCGCCTGCCGGGTCTCCTGATGACTCCCCTGATGTGAGGGATTCCACAGCCTAGCTGTACTGCTTGAGCGTGACGGCGGAGGCGACGGCGGCGGTGAACGCCTCGTGGCCCTTGTCCTCGTTCGAGCCGGGCAGGCCGGCCCGGTCGATGCCCTGCTGCTCTGTGTCGCAGGTCAGCACGCCGAAGCCCACCGGGGTGCCGGTGCGGACGCTGACCTCGGTCAGGCCCATGGTGGCCGCCTCGCAGACGTATTCGAAGTGCGGGGTGCCGCCGCGGATGACGACGCCGAGGGCGACGACGGCGTCGAAGTGCGGTGCCAGCCGGGCGGCGGCGACGGGCAGCTCGAAGGTGCCGGGCACGCGCAGGACGGTGGGCTCTGCGATGCCGGCGTCCTTGGCTGCGCGCAGGGCGCCGTCGAGCAGGCCGTCCATGATGGTGGTGTGCCAACTGGCGGCGACGATGGCCACCTTGAGGTTGCCGGTTTCCGCGGACTGGGTGGTCAGGTCGATCGTGGGGGCGCCGTGGCCGCTCATGGGGTGTCCTTGCTGTTGGTTCTGTGGGAAAAGTGGGTGGGGATTCCGTGCGGCCTAGCCGGCCTGGACACCGGATTCGACGCCGGCGGCCCCGGCTCCCGGGTCCAGCGCGGCCGGCTGCATGTCGAGGACCAGGCGGTGGTCCATCCGGTCCTTCTTGGTCTGCAGGTACCGCAGGTTCTGCTCGCGGGAGGGCACCTCGGTGGGCACCATTTCGACCACGTGCACGCCGGCCTGGGCCAGCCGGTCCTGCTTGTCCGGGTTGTTGCTGAGCAGCCGGACCTCGTTCAGGCCCATCTCCGCCAGGATCTGGGCCGCGGCCTGGTAGGAGCGGGCGTCCACGGGCAGACCCAGCTGCTCGTTGGCCTCAACCGTGTCGAAGCCGGCTTCCTGCAGCGCGTAGGCCCGGATCTTGTTCGCGAGGCCGATGCCGCGGCCTTCCTGGCCGCGCAGGTAGAGCAGGGTGCCGCCGTGCTCGTGGATCAGTTCCAGGGCGTAGGCCAGCTGCTCGCCGCAGTCGCAGCGGTAGGAGCCGAACACGTCGCCGGTGAGGCACTCCGAGTGCAGCCGGACCAGGGGCGCCTTGCCGTCGGTGGCGGGCAGCGGGGAGCTCACCGCCAGGTGCTCGGCGCCGGTTTCCAGGTCCGTCCAGGCCTGGGCCACGAATTCGCCGAAGGCGGTGGGAAGCTGCACGATCGGGCCGCCGCTGACCGGGTGCGGCTGCTGCGCCGGGGTGGCCGGCTGCGCTGGGGAAGTCGTCATTGTTTCTCCTCTGTCCAAGGTCCTAGGCGGAGGCCGCCGCGTGGCTACCGGTGTTCCCGGCCTCAAGGTACGCCACCAGGTCGGCGATCGAGATCAGCGGGCAGCCGTGCTCCAGCGCGAAGCTGCGAAGTCCGTCCAGCCGCATCATCTCTCCGTCGTCGTGCACTACTTCTGCGATCACACCAACGGGTTCGACGCCGGCCAGCCGGCACAGCTCGACGGCTGCTTCGGTGTGGCCGGGCCTCTCCCGCACACCCCCTTAACGGCGCGGAGCGGGAAAACATGCCCGGGCCGGGTCAAGGAGCTGGGTTCGCTGGTGGGATCGGCCAGAATCCGGGCCGTAAGGGCCCGATCCGTGGCGGAAATTCCGGTGCTGACACCGATCGCGGCATCGCAGGAGACGGTGTAGGCGGTGCCCTTGGCGTCCTCGTTGATGGTGACCATCGGGGGCAGGGCCAGGGCATTCGCGCGGTCGTCCTCCAGCGGCACGCAGATCACGCCGGAGCTGTGCCGAATGGTCCAGCCCATCAACGCCGGGGTTGCGTGCGCGGCGGCGAAGATGATGTCGCCCTCGTTCTCGCGGTCCTCGTTATCGACCACCAGCACCGGACGGCCCTCCGCCATGGCGCGGATGGCATCCTCGACCGGGTCCAGCACCCGGGCACCCGCGCCGGCGGCGCGAACGGCGTCGTCCTGGCGGTTCTGCAGCGTGCTCATGATGCGTCCTCCCCGGTGGTCCGGGCGGGGGCGAAGGCCAGGAGCCGTTCGGTGTACTTGGCCAGCACGTCCACCTCCAGGTTCACCGGCGCGCCGATCTCCTTGGCACCCAGCCCGGTTTCGGCCAGCGTGGTGGGAATCAGCCCCACCTCGAACCACGGCTCGGACGCCGGGGCCGGGCTGACCGCGGTGACGGTGAGGGAGACGCCGTCGACTGCGATGGAACCCTTTTCGGCGATGTAACGGGCCAGCGGCGCGGGCACACCAAAGCGCAGCCGGTCCCAGTTGCCCAGTGCCTCGCGCTCCAGGAGGTGTCCGACGCCGTCGACGTGGCCCTGGACGACGTGCCCGTCGAGACGGCCGCCCGCCGGGAGGCAGCGTTCCAGGTTGACCTGGTCCCCTGCGGCGAGGCCGCCGATGGTGCTCCGGACCAGGGTCTCGCCCATGACGTCGACGCTGAAGTCGGTCCCGTCGATGTCCGTGGCGGTCAGGCAGACGCCGTTGACGGCGATGGAGCCGCCGTGGGCCAGGCCCTCGGTGCTGGAGGGTGCGTGCAGCCGGAGGGTGGCGCTGGTGTCCCCGTCACGGGAGACCGAGAGCACCTTTCCCTGTTCGGCGATGATTCCGGTGAACATCAGTTGCCTCCTGGGGCAGTGACCGCGGCATGGCGCGGGGTGGACTCAGATGAAGAAGGGGTGGCTGTTTCTCTGGCGGCGTTGCCGGTGCGGGGCCGCAGGTGCAGCCGCAGGTCGCGGCCGAGCCGCTGCACGGAGCCGCCCGTGGCCTCGTCCCAGTCCCAGTGCTGGGCGTCGGCAAGGGTGCCGATGCCGAGATCCTCGAGGGCGGCCGTGCCGGAGCCCAGCAGGGTGGGCGCCAGGTAAAGGATCAGCTCGTCCACCAGGCCGGCGGACAGGAACGCGCTGAGGATCCTGGAGCCGCCCTCTACCATGAGGTGCCGGACGCCGGCGTCGAATAGCTGTTCCAGCGCCTCGGCCGGCTCACGGGTGGGCAGGTGCAGCACCTTGCCGTCGTCGCCGTGCACGGCGGCGTCCTCCGGGATCCCCCGCAGTCCCATCACGGCGCGCAGCGGTTGCTTGTCCGCGTTCCGGCCGTCGGGGGTGCGGGCAGTCAGCCGCGGGTTGTCCACCAGGACGGTCTGCGTGCCCACCAGGATCGCGTCGATCCGGCCGCGCAGGGCGTGGTTATCCCGAAGCGACTCGGGGCTGGAGATCCACTGGCTGGTGCCGTCCGCGGCGGCGATCCTGCTGTCGAGGGTCTGCGCGATGTGCAGGGTGACGAACGGCCGCTGGGCGGCGACGGCGTCGAACCACCGCCGGTTGAGCTCCAGCGACGTCTCCTCTGCCAGGCCGGAACGTACGGTGACCCCGGCGGCGCGCAGGGTGGCCGCTCCCCCGGCGGCGGGATCATGCGGGTCGTCCACGGCGTACACGACGTTGGCGATGCCGGCGTCGATGATGGCCCGGGCACAGGGGCCGGTGCGGCCCACGTGGTTGCAGGGTTCGAGCGTGACCACCATGGTGGTGCCGGTGAGATCGAACCCGGCCAGCTTCGCCTGCTCGATCGCGTCGGCCTCGGCGTGCGGGGTGCCGGCGCCGCGGTGGTAGCCGGTGACCAGCGGGGAACCGTCGGGGGCGATGATGACGGCTCCCACCAGCGGATTTGCGCCGCGGGGGCCGAGGGCGGCCGCGGCGAGGGCGGCATCCATGGCAGCGGATTCTGCTGCGCTGAAGTCAGGTGTGGTGGGGTGAACGCTCATCGGCCGCCCGCCCGATCCCGGAGGACCGCGGTGCGGTTGAAGAGCCATCGCAGGGGGTTCATGTGTCTGTCTATACCTTTCCTCTGAACCGCGATGGCTCCGGGGGTATACGACAGCGCAGTGCCGCGGCGCGAAGGGGCGCCGCAGGAACAGCTGTACGTGCTTCTCTCATCCAGACTTTAACTGTCGGTACCGGAATTCCACCGGTTCAACCGTCCGCCGTTGCCCTCCTGCTGGAAGGCGCCGGCTCGCGGGTCGCGGACTGTCACCGCCGGTTCGGACTTACACCGACCCCGGAGCACGTATGTGTGTAGCTATTCTGACACAACCGCGACTGACGGCAGGGTATTCCGGACCCACGGCCGTCACCGGACGCAACAGGCGCCGGGCCCGGTGTCAGCGCTTTCCGGCCTCGCGGAGCCGCTCGATCGCCTCGGCCGGATCGTCGGCCCCGTAGACCGCGGAACCGGCGACGAAGACGTCCGCCCCGGCCTCGGCGGCGCGCCATATGGTGTCCTCGGTGATGCCGCCGTCGACCTGCAGCAACACGTCCAGGCCGGACGCGTCGATGGCCGCGCGGGCCCGGCGGATCTTGGGCAGGGTCAGTTCCAGGAACTCCTGGCCGCCGAAGCCGGGCTCCACGGTCATGATCAGGATCATGTCCAGTTCGCCGAGCATGTCGAAGAACGGCTCGACGCCGCTTCCCGGGCGCAGCGCCAGCCCGGCCTTCGCTCCCCTGGCCCGCAGTTCGCGCGCAAGCTTCACGGGGGCGATCGACGCCTCGGCGTGGAAGGTCACGGAGGCGACGCCGGCGTCGGCGTAGGCGGGTGCCCAGCGGTCCGCGTGCTCGATCATCAGGTGGGCGTCCAGCGGGATCGGGCTGATCTCCTGCAGCCGCTGCACCACGGGCAGGCCCAGGGAGAGGTTGGGCACGAAGTGGTTGTCCATCACGTCCACATGCACCGCATCCGCGGTCCGGATCTTCGCCAGCTCCGTCTGCAGGTTCGCAAAGTCGGCCGAGAGGATGCTGGGGTTGATGCAGGTGTGCGTCATGAAAGTCCTTTGCTGTGGAGCCGGTGTGGTGCCAGTATGAGCGCTGGATCAGGCCTTTTTGTGGATGAGCGCCAGGAACATTGCATCCGTCCGGTGCAGGTGCGGCCAGAGCTGGGCGGTCGACTCATGGCCGGCCTCCAGGTGCCCGGTGAGGCTCACGGCGTCCAGGGCGGCGCCGGCGTCGAGCAGTTCCAGGTCCTCGCGCTTGCGCAGGGCGTCGCTGACGACGGCGGTGGTCTCGGCCGGGTGCGGCGAACAGGTCACGTACGCCACGACGCCGCCGGGCTTAACGGCGTCGAGCGCGGACTTGAGCAGCTCCCGCTGCAGCGGGCCCAGGTCCGCGAGGTCCTTGGGAGTTCGGCGCCAGCGTGATTCCGGGCGGCGGCGCAGGGCGCCAAGGCCGGTGCAGGGCACGTCGACGAGGACGCGGTCGAACTGTCCGGTCATCTCGGTTCCCACTTCGCGGCCGTCGCCGGTGCGGACCTGCCAGGTCTCGCGCGGGACGGCGCTGAGGGCCTGGCTGACCAGCTTGGCGCGGTGCGGGGCGGGTTCATTGGCCAGCAGCGTGGCACCGTGCTGCCGGGCGAGGGCGCCGAGGAGGGCCGCCTTGCCGCCGGGTCCGGCGCAGAGGTCAAGCCAGCGTTCGCCGTCGTCGCTCCTGTCTTCGCCGTGGCCTGCCTCTCCGAGGTCCACCGCGGCGAGGGCGCGGGCCACCAGCTGGGAGCCGACGTCCTGGACGCGGGTGCTGCCGTCCCGGACGGAGGCTAGCCGACCCAGGTCGCCGCCGCTGGAGAGAGCCGAGCCCTCCACCAGCTCACCGGGGGTGGCGCCGTTTTCGAGCGCCTCGTCAAGGCTGCCGAGGCCGGGCAGGGCCACCAGGTTGACCACCGGGGCGGCGTTGTCCGCCTCGAGCAGGCTATTGATCTCGGAGACCGGCCGGCCGTGCGACACCAGGGACTGGCGGAAAGCCCGGACGATCCATTCCGGGTGGGCATAGCGGATGGCGGCGCCCTTGGTCTCGTCCGCTTCGCCGGCGAGCAGGAGCTCGAGCCACTCGTCGAGGGTGTGGGCGGAGACCTTGCGCAGCACGGCGTTGATCAGGCCGGAGGGGCCGGCCCCAATGACGGCCCGGGCCAGTCCGACGGTCTCGTCGAGGGCGGCGTGCGCCGGGACGCGCATGGCCAGCAACTGGTGTGCGCCGATCCGCAGGGCATCAAGGATCGCCGGGTCCAGCTGGTCCAGCGGCCGGTCCACGCAGCGGGCCAGGATGGCGTCGTAAGTCCCCTGGCCGCGGAGGGCGCCGTAGCTGAGTTCCGTGGCGAAACCGGCGTCGCGCTTGTCCAGGCCGTGGTGGCGAATCCGCGCCGGGAGCACCAGGTTGGCGTAGGCGTCCTCGGCGGCGACGGCGCGGAGCACCTCGAACGCCACCAATCGGGCCGGGTCGGCGCGACGGGTGCGCTGGGCCGGGGCGTTCTCGGTGAAGTTGCGCTTGGGTCCCCGGTTTCGTTCGCGGCCCTGCGCGTCGCGGCGCACGCCGGCGCGGGAGCTGTCGGCCCCGGCGCCGCCCTTACCGCGCTGGCTGCCGGAGTTGCCTTGGCCGCGCTGGTTGCCCGCGCCGCCTCCGCTGCGGCCGCGGCCGTTTCCGTTCGATCCGGACTCGCTCATTCGAAGACCACGCTTTCCAGTGTTGCCTGCCCGCGCGCCCAGTCGGCGGCGGCCATCATTTTCTTGCCTGCGGGCTGTACCCGGGTCAGTTCCACCGGGTGTGAGCCGGTTCCCACCAGGACGGCCTTGCCATCCAACGCCAGGTGTCCCGGCGGAAGCGCCGCTGCCTGGGGCCGGAGCCGGACGGGTTCAAGTTTGATCCGCTGGCCGTCCAGGGTGGTCCAGGCCCCCGGTTCGGGCGTCACGCCGCGGGAGCGGCGGCTGATCGCCAACGCCGGAAGCTGCCAGTCCAGGCGGCCGTCCTCCAGGGTGAGCTTCGGGGCCAGGGTGACGTCCCCCTGCTGCGGGACCGCGGCGGCCTTGCCGGCGTCGACCGCGGAAAGCGTCTGGGCCAGCAGTACGGCGCCGCTGTGGGAGAGGCGTTCCAGCAGTTCCCCCGCGGTGTCATCGGGTCCGACGGACTCGGTGAGGGTGCCGTAGACGGGTCCGGTGTCCAGGCCTTCCTCGAGCCGGAAGGTCACGGCGCCGGTCACGTCGTCACCGGCGATCAGGGCGCGCTGAACCGGGGCAGCACCCCGCCAGGCCGGAAGCAGCGAGAAGTGAAGATTGATCCAGCCGTGGGCGGGGACACCCAACGCGGCCCGCGGAATCAGGCCGCCGTAGGCGACGATCGCGGCGACGTCCGGCGCGGCCGCAGCAATCCGGGCCGTCACGTCGGCGTCGACTTTGGCCGCGTGGATGATCTCGATCCCGAGCTCGGCCGCCCGCGCCGCCACCGGCGACGGGGTCAGGACACGCTTGCGCCCCAGCGGCGCGTCGGGGCGCGTCAGGACGGCGACGACGTCGAACCCGGCCGCGACCAGTGCGTCCAGCGAGGGGACGGCTACGGCGGGAGTGCCGGCGAAGAGGACCTTCACTGGGCGGAACCGAAGGAGGCGCCGGCTCCGAAGCTGGAGCCGACGGTCTTGGCGCGCTTCGACGTCGTCTTTTCGGTGATTGAGTCGTAGTTGGCGTTGCGGATGGCGCGCAGGGCGGTCTTCCGGTCTTCGCCCTCGAGACGGTCGGTGAAGAGGATGCCGTCCAGGTGGTCCGTCTCGTGCTGGAAGACGCGGGCAAGCATGCCTTCGCCTTCGAGTTCCACCGGGTTGCCGCGGACGTCGACGCCGGTGACCCGCGTGTGGCGGAAGCGGCGGACCGGGAAGCCCAGGCCGGGGATGGAGAGGCAGCCCTCCACCTCGTCGGGCTGGAAGTCCTCGCTGTTTTCGAGGACGGGGTTGATGATGTGACCTTCGACGCCGCGGATCCGGTACGTAAAGACCCGCTGGCTGATGCCCACCTGCGGGGCGGCCAGGCCGGCGCCCTCGACGTCTTCCATGGTTTCGAGCATGTCCGCCACCAGCTTCTCCAGCTCGGGCCCGAACTCCGTCACGGGATCGGCAACTGTGCGCAGCACAGGGTCCCCGATGATGCGGATGTTCAAAATGGCCATGGGTGATCTGTCCTTCGAGCTGGGCGGTCAGGGATTCCATCCAGTTTAGTGCCAGATTCGGTGCCGAGGATTTTGGGGGGATGCTTCTCCCCCGCAATGTCCATGGGCCGCCTAAAATGTCAGACCCCCGCAGGAGACTCGATACATGGAAGCCATCGGGGGTTTCATCGCGGAGATCGATTCCGGACCGACGTCGGTCGCCGGAGTGTATGCGGCCCTGTCCCTGATGCGGGAGGCCGGTCCCGCGGGGGCTCGGGATGCCTCCCTGCTCGATCTACAGGACGCGGCCGATCTGGCGGATGCAGCCGAGGAGCTTTCCCGCCTTACCGAATACTGGCAACTTGTGGCCGCGGCGGCGGTGAACCGGAGCCGGAAGCTGGCCGCGCCCGAAGCCCGCGCCGTTCCCGGCTGGACCACCGGCTGGCAGGAGTCGGCCACGCCCACAGTCTCAGCCACTGCGGCTGCAGCACCGACGGCGGCAACCGGGCGGTTGATGGACGACGAGCAAGCCGGCGCCACCGCGTCTTGCGCCGCCGACGACGGCTTCCGGAATACCGCGGAATTCCTCCGGGCCAGGCTGCACATCTCTCTCGCCGAGGCGCGGAGCAGGCTGCGGCTGGCCGAGGCGGTGCTGCCGCGGCAGGACCTCACGGGGAAACTCCTGCCGCCGGTCCGCGAGGAACTCGGAGCCGCGGTGGCAGCGGGCGACGTCTCCGCTCGGTCGGCCGGCGTCACCGTGGCGGCCCTGGAAAGGGCCAAACCCGTCTGCGACGCCCGGACGCTCGAACGCATGGAACACGCGCTCACCCGCAGCGCCGTCGAGCATGACCCCGATTTTCTTGTCCGGATCGCCCAGCGGTGGCTGAACGCGGTGGACCAGGACGGGAGCGAACCGTCGGAGGAACTGCTCCGGCAGTTGCAAGGCGCCTTCATCCGGAGGCGGAGGCACGGTCTGCACCACCTAGAGATTTTCGCCACGGATGAGCAGTGCGAACACCTCATCACCGTCATGAACACGGCGACGAACCCGCGGATCGGGAGCGACGACGGCGTGTCCCTGGACCTGCGTTCCGTTGCCCAGAAACGTCTCGATGGATTGGTAGGCGGCTGCAAGCTTGCCCTCGGTTCCGGCGGTCTGCCTGCTGCGGGTGGACTGCGGCCCCAGGTGATGGTGACGATCGACTATCGGGACCTGCGGGAACGGATCGAATCGAGCGAGGGCACGGCGTCGATGCTTTTCGCCGGACCGGTCACAGCATCCACGGTGCGGAAGATCGCGTGCGACGCGGACATCATTCCCGTGGTGCTCGGCGGTGAGGGCCGCGTCCTGGACATCGGCAGGGCGTCCCGGGTGTTCCCGCCGCATATCCGGAAGGCACTGGTTGCCCGGGATCAAGGGTGCGCCTTCCCCGGCTGCTCCATCCCGGCACCGTGGTGCGAGGCGCACCACATCGACTACTGGTCACGCGGCGGGGCCACCAGTACGGACAACGGAGTGCTGCTGTGCTCGCATCACCACCACGTGCTCCATAAGGAGCAGTGGGAACTCCGTGTCCGCCTGGGGGTGCCGTGGTTCATCCCGCCGCCGCACGTTGACCCCGACCGAAGACCGCGCCGCAACGGATTCTTCCGTCCCGTTGCTGCCTAGCCGGTTCTTCCGTCCCGCTACCTCGGTGCTGCTACTTCCGTCCCGATACTTCCGTCCCATTGTCGCCGGCATCCCCGGCCACGCTGTCTTGGCCCGGGCGCGACCATAGGCATCCGGTAGGCATCCGGCCGGCGCGGCAGTGCTGTCGCACTCCGGGAAACCCTTGTCACGAACACATGTTCAGGAAACCGGTGGCTCCCGGCCGCGAACGGAAAGTCACTGTGTGTCCCGCGTCGTCCCGGAAGACCGCTGTGGAGCCACTGACCGTCATCGTGCCGGCCTGGTAAGGGTTGTCCCAGCCGCCGGGAGGGTTGCCATTGCCGTCGTCGAGGATCTTATCGGCGAGAAAGTACGTCCCGTCGACCAATGCCTCGCGGATACCGCAATGCGTGAAGAGGTTGAACGGCACGGCCACAGGAGTCTCAGACGCCGGCACGGCCGTAGTGGCTGGGGCGCCCGACCGGGATGCCGGCGTGGTCGCTGGTCCAGGAGCCTGAGCGGTCGGGGATCCCGATTCCACGGTGGGTGCTGCGGATGCCGTCCCCTCTCCCGGCCCGCCGGGAGCCGCGCAACCGCTTAGCAGTGCCATGGTGAGGGCACCGACCATGCAGTGATAAAGAGAGCTACGCCGATTAGCCATGCCCTAGGGTGCTTACTCCGGCGCCGCTTCGCGGAAGGGCGTTTCGGCCCGAAAGACGCGCTAAGGCGAAGGGTTAGCGTGCCATCGGCGGGGCGATCGGCAGCAGAGCCGGACCTGCCGCCACGGTGTCGGCCGACATCTCCCAGACCCTGCGCAGCGCGCAGAACTTCCACCAGTGGTGCTTCAGCACATTCGGGTTGGCGCGTTCCGGGCGGACCTCGGTCTCGCCGATCGCCACGGCCAGCAGGATGGGCGAGTCACCGTGCTGCCAGGGCTCCCACTCCCCCGCCACCGGGTCCACCAGGCTCTCCTCGGCCTTCATGCCGGCCACCAGCTGCATCACCACTTTGGCGTCCAGCGGCTTCACCATGCCGTCCCGCGTGGTGCCCTTGGTCTTGTAGTCGATCAGGCAGGTGCGGCCGTTGATCTTGGCCACCAGGTCGAGCGTGCCCGCGTATCCCACCGTCTGATTCCAGACAGTGATCTCCGGTGCGATCGGTTCGACCTGGAAGAGCTCCCACCATTCGTCGAAGCGGGCGGCGAAGGCTTCCTCGCCGTTGGCCGCCAGTGCCTCGCGGGTCTCCTTCATCTGGTGAGGGCGGCCCAGGGCGCGCAAGGCAACCTGTTCGCAGTAGTTGTGGACCCGGTCGCCGCGCTTGGCGGCGTCGTCCCGGTATGTTTCCGCGGCCTTCGCCGCCCGGCTGACGGCCTGGCGGACCTTTGCCGGGCTGCCCAGAATTTCCGGCAGGGACGGATCGGCGGCCAGGCTGTTGGCGCCCATGTAGCCAAACCAGCCATCCAGTCCGTGCGGCTGCTGGCCGATCACTGTGGTGATCGAGGGAACCGTGAACTGGGCCGAGGTGGAACGGGCGTACATCCGTCCGTACTCGGTGGCGTGGGCGAGGAGTGGGGCTGTCATGGCAAGAACTCTTTCACAGGGGTCTGACGCGATATAAAGCTGTGGAGGCGATCAACGACGACGACGGTTGCGTGCGCCGGTAGCCGGTAGCCGGTAGATAGCCGGGAGGCGCTGCCCCTGGCCGGTGTCCGCCGAGTTACCCAAACCCGTACTGGGAACGGGCCGCCGGAGCCAGCCCCTAACGACGTCTCACCGCTAAAACACAATGGTCCGCCCCGCTCTACGAGCGGAACGGACCATCTGTTGGTGGGCGATACTGGGTTCGAACCAGTGACCTCTTCGGTGTGAACGAAGCGCGCTACCACTGCGCCAATCGCCCCGGGTGCCCTTGAATGCTAGCCCACCCCGGCGGAAATCAAAAATCGGCCTTCAACCGCGGCGAGGCAGCCCGTTAAGTGCCCTGTCGACGCTGCGCGGGGTCGTCGAATGAGTGTCCGCCGCAGCCTCGGGGCATCGGGGCATCGGGGCATCCTCTACACCCCAATCCCGCGTTGAAGCCCGGTCCCGCGTCATCTTTAGGCCAGGCGTCGCATCCCCGTGCCGAGCTGCACCCCCGACCAGCGTCATATTCGCGTAGCGCCCTGGCCCAGTGTCGACGTCGGGCTTTTCCGTTCAGCTCCGGCACCCGTCTTCCTGAGGCGCGCGGGGCAGCCATCCGACGTCGTAGCCTCCGAGACGCCCTTGTTCCGCCTTCGCCGGGACCCCATGTGGGGCGTTCCCAAGCATTCGGCATCGCATCCTCCTTGAAACCCGCGGAGCTACGAAGCCAAAGTTTCAGAGCGCCCGACCGGCATGCGGAAGCCTCCCAGGTGGCGCCATGCCGAGCATGGCCCCGCTCAACCCGCACTCTCAACCCCATTTGGCGCTCCCTGAAACGGCCTCGAATTACAGCCCTGTAATTAGCAAAATCCGCGTGGTTACAGGGATCCGCGGGGTAGGAAGCCGGCGCAGCGCCGTCGATTTGTAGATTGCCTGAACCTCCTATAGAGTTCTTACTCGTTGGAACGCGAGGAACTGCCGAGTGCGGCGGGAAATCAACAATCAACACTGCGGACGTAGCTCAGCTGGTAGAGCACCACCTTGCCAAGGTGGATGTCGCGAGTTCGAATCTCGTCGTCCGCTCGCAGGACACTGTCACGGATTAGGATCTTCACGGATTCTGTCTACACGGTGGGTTGGCCGAGAGGCGAGGCAGCGGCCTGCAAAGCCGTATACACGGGTTCGAATCCCGTACCCACCTCGGTGAAAACCCTGGTTTCCGGTTCCGGCCGGATGCATAGGGGCGATTGGCGCAGCGGTAGCGCGCTTCCCTGACACGGAAGAGGTCACTGGTTCGATCCCAGTATCGCCCACCAAAGCAAGGCAACTTGCTTGATCCAGTACCGCCGGCATTGCCGGACGGACTAAATGCGGACGTAGCTCAGCTGGTAGAGCACCACCTTGCCAAGGTGGATGTCGCGAGTTCGAATCTCGTCGTCCGCTCTCTTTACCATCCACTCCGGATTCTTCCGGTTGCGGGCGATTGGCGCAGCGGTAGCGCGCTTCCCTGACACGGAAGAGGTCACTGGTTCGATCCCAGTATCGCCCACTCTTACAGCAGCTCCCCCGGGAGCTGCTTTTTTCGGGGTTATAGGACAAAACGTGTGTAAATCCCGGGTGTGTCAGGGGCGTCCTGCCCAGCCCGTCCGGGCCCAGAGGCCTTCTTCTGCGGTGGCTGCGGTGCCGTATTGCTCCGGCCCGTGGGGTTGCTCAAGGGTGGTTTGAGCAGGGCGGCGTGCGGGCGTGTGGTGTTGCGATTTGATGAGCTTTGACGGCGGGACCGGGGTTTCGCTGTGCAGGTAGAGGTACCACTCAATGGCCCGTTTCTGGTGTTTTTCGCTCATCCCTCGGTGGGCCCGGAGGATCAGTCGTAGCTGGGCGTTCGTGCCGCCCTCGATCCGGTTGGTCGTGGCGGCAATGTCGAGTCCGGCGAACTCGTGGCGGAGGTAGGTGAACAGCGTCCCGGCCTGGCTGAGCCGTTCCAGGAGGCGGTAGGCCTTTCGAAGCCGGTCGTGGGTGAACCACCAGCTCTGGTTCGACCGGACCCATGCCGGTGCCATGGTGGTCGCGGTGCGGTAGGTGCGGGCCCGGACGAGGTGACCGTGGTCTTGGTGCCAGTCGTTGAGGTGGCCCAGCCACGCCGCGGCCTGCGCAGGTGTGCTGGTCCTTGTGAGAGCCCGCCCCAACCGCAGTAGGGCCCTGGCCGCCTCGGTCCGCGGGCGGCTGGTCAGATAGGTGCGTACGTTGCGTTGAACGTGGACGAGGCAGCGTTGCACCGCGGTATCTGACCAGCAATCGGACAGGGCGGCCGCGATCCCGGAACCACCATCGGTGATCACCACCCGCGGTGCGGGGAAGCGTTGAAGCAAAGCGGCCCAGGCGGCCTTTTTCTCAGTGTCGCACCACTGCCAGCCGATCACGTGCTCTCCGGCGATCGCGATGAGGCAGCACCATGACCCGACGTAGATCCCGTCGATCTGGACCTGGTCATAGATCTCGCCCGTCGCCGGAATAGAGGGGGCGATATTCCAACACCATGCTGTGCGGCGCCGGAACGACCGGGCAGTGCCAAACGAGGCAGCCGACGTCTGCGAGCCCGTGCCCAGCAGCCAGCCCAGAAAAGCATCCAGCTCCGCGCGCCGGCTCACATCCGGGCGTTCACCCGAGCGGCTCGCCCCGCAATACAGACACCGGTACCGCTGCTTCCCAGCCGCCGTTTTTCCGTTCCGAACCAGCGGTCGACCGCAGATCGAACATTCCAGAGATATGCAAGCACCCCAGCCACCCTAAGCTTTCAAAGCTTAGCTACCCCTGATTTCCCCCGCCGTCACTGGGAAGCAGGCCCAATCCATACACACGTTTTGTCCTATAGCCCTTTTTTCGGTTCCACCCTTCCTTGCCCCGCCGCCGGCCGCCGTCGTGATGACCCTCCCGCCATGGCTTTCGGGTTATAGGACAAAACGTGTGTAAATCCCGGGTGTGTCAGGGGCGTCCTGCCCAGCCCGTCCGGGCCCAGAGGCCTTCTTCTGCGGTGGCTGCGGTGCCGTATTGCTCCGGCCCGTGGGGTTGCTCAAGGGTGGTTTGAGCAGGGCGGCGTGCGGGCGTGTGGTGTTGCGATTTGATGAGCTTTGACGGCGGGACCGGGGTTTCGCTGTGCAGGTAGAGGTACCACTCAATGGCCCGTTTCTGGTGTTTTTCGCTCATCCCTCGGTGGGCCCGGAGGATCAGTCGTAGCTGGGCGTTCGTGCCGCCCTCGATCCGGTTGGTCGTGGCGGCAATGTCGAGTCCGGCGAACTCGTGGCGGAGGTAGGTGAACAGCGTCCCGGCCTGGCTGAGCCGTTCCAGGAGGCGGTAGGCCTTTCGAAGCCGGTCGTGGGTGAACCACCAGCTCTGGTTCGACCGGACCCATGCCGGTGCCATGGTGGTCGCGGTGCGGTAGGTGCGGGCCCGGACGAGGTGACCGTGGTCTTGGTGCCAGTCGTTGAGGTGGCCCAGCCACGCCGCGGCCTGCGCAGGTGTGCTGGTCCTTGTGAGAGCCCGCCCCAACCGCAGTAGGGCCCTGGCCGCCTCGGTCCGCGGGCGGCTGGTCAGATAGGTGCGTACGTTGCGTTGAACGTGGACGAGGCAGCGTTGCACCGCGGTATCTGACCAGCAATCGGACAGGGCGGCCGCGATCCCGGAACCACCATCGGTGATCACCACCCGCGGTGCGGGAAGCGTTGAAGCAAAGCGGCCCAGGCGGCCTTTTTCTCAGTGTCGCACCACTGCCAGCCGATCACGTGCTCTCCGGCGATCGCGATGAGGCAGCACCATGACCCGACGTAGATCCCGTCGATCTGGACCTGGTCATAGATCTCGCCCGTCGCCGGAATAGAGGGGGCGATATTCCAACACCATGCTGTGCGGCGCCGGAACGACCGGGCAGTGCCAAACGAGGCAGCCGACGTCTGCGAGCCCGTGCCCAGCAGCCAGCCCAGAAAAGCATCCAGCTCCGCGCGCCGGCTCACATCCGGGCGTTCACCCGAGCGGCTCGCCCCGCAATACAGACACCGGTACCGCTGCTTCCCAGCCGCCGTTTTTCCGTTCCGAACCAGCGGTCGACCGCAGATCGAACATTCCAGAGATATGCAAGCACCCCAGCCACCCTAAGCTTTCAAAGCTTAGCTACCCCTGATTTCCCCCGCCGTCACTGGGAAGCAGGCCCAATCCATACACACGTTTTGTCCTATAGCCCTGGCTTTCTCCTCTGGGCGTACAAACCGTCAGTACCCTTGGCATGCCTCCGGGCCGGGGCTAGGATCGAAAGCGCTAGGAGCGATCTGGCTCCGCGATTGAAAGGAGGTGCCCGTGGGTTTACTTGACGATCTAAAGGGCAAGGCTCAGCAGCTGATTGATGGCAACGAAACGGCTATCAAGGACGGTATTGAGAAGGCCGGTGACTTCGTCGATTCCAAGACCGGCGGAAAGTACGCCGACCGCGTCGACACCGTTCAGCGGGGCGCCTCCGATTACGTGGATAACGCCAATGGCCGGCCCGAAACGGGTCCCGCCAGCGAACCCCACGTCGCGGGAGTCCCGCCAGTAGCCGGGGAACCCCGGCAGCAGGGCCTCTAACCCAGGTACGTCAGCGAGGTGCCGGTCCCGCCGTGAGGCGGCGCCGGCACCTTCGTCGTTTAATCAGCCGTAGCGGACCCTACGACGGTTCGTGGTTCTGGCCCTCGCGGGCCAGGGCGGTCAGGCGGGAGACCGCCCGGAAGTACTTCTTCAAGTAGCCGCCGGTCATCATCTCTTCGGTGAAGAGCCGGTCGAAAGGGACGCCGCTGGCGAGGATCGGCACATCCTTGTCGTACAGCCGGTCGGCGAGCACCACGAAGCGCAGCGCGACGGCCTGCTCGGTGATGGTCTCCACGTTGCGCCACACCACGGCGTCGATCCCGTCGATCAGCTGCCGGTAGCGGCTGGGGTGCACACCGGCCAGGTGGTTGATCAGCGTGCTGAATTCGTCCTTGGCCACGGTCTTGCCGTCGAACTCCCGCTGCATGTGGTGGGTTAGTTCGTCGTTGCGCAACGGCGACGGAGCCTTGGGCAGGCCGCGGTGGCGGAAGTCCTCGCCGTCGATCCGGACGACGTCGAACTGGTCCGCCAGCACCTGGATCTCGCGCTGGAAGTCGACGGCGGCGAAGCGGCCGTCGCCCAGGGAACCGGGCAGGGTGTTGGAGGTCGCCGCGAGCTTGACCCCGGCGTCGGCGAGCTCGCGCATCAGCCGGGACATCAGCACCGTGTCCCCCGGATCATCGAGCTCGAACTCGTCGATGCAGACCAGCTTGTAGCTGCTCAGGGCCTCCACGGTCTTCCGGAAGGACAGCGCACCCACCAGGTTGGTGTACTCCACGAAGGTGCCGAACGCCTTGGGCCCGGGTGCCGCGTGCCAGAGCGAGGCCAGCAGGTGGGTCTTGCCGACGCCGAACCCGCCGTCGAGGTAGATGCCCGCGCGGGACGTCTCCTTTTTGCCGAAGAGCCGCTTGAACAGGCCATCGCCGCTTCCGGCGCCGACGCCGGCCGCGAAGGTTTCCAGCGCCCGGACCGCGTGGGCCTGGCTGGGCTGGGCCGGATCGGGGCGGTAGCTGGCGAAAGAGACCTCACCAAAGCGCGGCGATGGATAAAAACCCTTGAGGAGTTCATCCACGGAAACCGCCGGGGTTCTGGCGGCGAGCTGTTCGATCTGTACCAAGGTGGTCCGTTCTGCTGGTCTCGTGTCCCCAGAAAGACTACCGGCAAAGCCGCAGTGGCTACCGGCGGCGGCCGCGGCCGTGACGAAGACCATATTTCCCCCTGAGAACCCCGAAGGAACAATCCCGCGCGCCCGTGGTTAGTGTTGTCATAGGCCCGGGGCCGCGACACGCGTCCGCCCGGCACCCCCGACTCCCAGTGAAAGGCGCTCTTGATGCCCTACCCCGTTGAGCAGAACGAGAAATTTGCCGGCTACGCCCACCCCGAGAGGCTGGTCTCCACCGACTGGCTCGCCGCCGCACTGGAGGACGGGGCCGTCGGGAACGGCCAGCTGGTGGTGGTCGAATCCGACGAGGACGTGCTGCTTTACGAGACCGGCCACATCCCGGGCGCCGTCAAGATCGACTGGCACACGGACCTGAACGATGAGGTCACCCGCGACTACGTCGACGGGGAAGCGTTCGCCGCCCTGGCCTCCGCGAAGGGCATCTCCCGTGACAGCACCGTGGTCATCTACGGCGACAAGTCCAACTGGTGGGCCGCCTACGCGCTCTGGGTCTTCACCCTGTTCGGCCACGAGGACGTCCGGCTGCTCAACGGCGGCCGCGACAAGTGGATCGCCGAGGGCCGGCCGCTCACCACGGACAAGACCGCCGTCGCACCGGCCGAGTACCCCGTGGTCGAGCGCAACGACGCCCCGATCCGCGCCTTCAAGGACGACGTGCTGTCCCACCTGGGCAAGCCCCTGATCGACGTCCGCTCCCCCGAGGAATACACCGGCCAGCGAACCCACATGCCGGCCTACCCCGAAGAGGGCGCCCTCCGCGGCGGCCACATCCCCACCGCCGCCTCCATTCCCTGGGCCCGCGCGGCCGCCGAGGACGGCACCTACCGCGACCGCTCCGAGCTCGATGCTCTGTACCTGGGCGAGGCGGGGCTGACCCCGGGCGACGACGTCGTGGCCTACTGCCGGATCGGCGAGCGTTCCAGCCACACCTGGTTCGCCCTGAAGTACCTGCTGGGCTTCGAGAACGTCCGCAACTACGACGGCTCTTGGACCGAGTGGGGCAACGCCGTCCGCGTCCCCATCGCCAGGGGCACCGAGCGCGGCACCGTCCCCGCGGGAAAGTAAGCTGGAATCGTGACTTCCACTGCCCTGCCCACCGCCCTTGCGGAGATCGTTGACGACTTCCAGGCCCTCGAGGAATCCGAGCGCCTGCAGCTGCTGCTGGAGTTCTCCCGCGAACTTCCCGACCCGCCGGCCCGGCTCCAGGACCACCCGGAGTTGATGGAACAGGTGGTCGAGTGCCAGTCGCCGCTGTTCCTCACGATCGAGACCGAGCCCGCCGCGGATCAGTCCGGGGCCGAAAGCGTCCGGCTGTTCTTCAAGGCCCCGCCGGAGGCGCCGACCACGCGCGGGTTCGCCGGTGTCCTGCACGAGGGACTGGACGGGCTGAGCCCCGCGGAGATCCTGGCGGTGCCGGACGACATGCCAGAGCTGCTGGGCCTGACCCGCGCCATCACGCCGCTGAGGATGCGCGGCATGACCGCGATGCTAGGCCGGATCAAGCGCAAGGTCGCCGAACTGCCGCAGCAGGGCTAGACGGCACCATGGCACGCAAGACTGCCTCCCAGGGAACCCCGGCCACCGCGGCACTCGCGGCGGCCGCGGTTTCCTTCACCGCGCACCCCTACACCCACGATCCGGCGGCGGCCAGTTACGGCATGGAGGCCGCCGAGGTGCTGGGCATCGACCAGGCCCGGGTGTTCAAGACCCTGATGGTCGACGTCGACGGCCGGCTTGCCGTCGGCGTGGTGCCGGTGAGCGGCAACCTGGACCTCAAGGCCATCGCGGCGGCCCTCGGCGGGAAGAAGGCCGCCATGGCCGACCCGGCGACGGCGGAACGCCGCACCGGGTACGTCCTCGGCGGCATCTCCCCGCTGGGCCAGCGGCAGGCCTCCCCCACCGTGGTCGACGAGAGCGCCCTGGCCCTCGAAACCATCCTGGTTTCCGGCGGACGGCGCGGACTGGACCTGGAGCTCAGCCCGCAGGACCTGATCCGGCTCACCGGCGCCCGAACGGCCCGGATCGGCACCGGCCGCTAACGGCCGGACGTTCTGCCTAATCCACCGGGGTGGCCCGCGGGGCCAACTGCTGTCCCAGCCAGGCCGTCACCAGCGCTTCCCAGCGTTCCGGGTCCACGTTCCACTCCTTCGTGTGCCGCGCGGTGGCGAACGATTCGAAGGTGACCATCTCCGGGTTCTTCTCCGCCAGCACCGCGGAGGGGCCGTAGGGAACGTACTCGTCGTCTACCGAGTGAATGATGAGCGTGGGCGTCCGCAGCTCCACCGCGCGGGACACCCAGTCCATCGCCTTGAGGTCCACCGGCGCGGCCAAACCGGTGAGGCGCCGCCCCAGCGGATGGCTCATCATCAGCTGCCCGTAGCGTCCGATGCCCGAGGGGATCCGGTTCAGCTGGGCGTGGTGGGCCAGCACGTCCACCCAGTTGATCACCGGAGCGTCCAGCACCATGGCGCGGATCAGGTGGTGGTAGCGGGAGAGGTCCGCTGTCTGCAGGCTGATGGCGCCGCCCATGGACCAGCCAAAAAGCACCACCTCGCGGGCGCCGTGCTCCAGGGCGTAGCCGATGGCCGCCTCGACGTCGCGCCATTCGGTCCAGCCCAGCCCGTAACGCCCGTCCGGGGCGGAGGGCGCCTGGCCGTCGTTGCGGTAGGTGATCAGCAGGCTGGTGAGACCCAGGTCGCGGGCCACGCGGACGGCCCGGAGGCCCTCCTGCCGTGAGGCGCCGCGGCCGTGGACCATGATCGCCCATACGTCCGACGACGGCGCCGCGGCACCGGGAGCGGCGGGTGTTTCACCCGCGGCGGGCGCGAAGGATGCGTCTGGTGCCACTCCGGCAGCAGAGGATGCGGCGGGAACGCCGGCCGGGGCGTCGATGGCCGGGGCGGGGCGGACGAGCCACGCCGGCGCCGTGCCGCCGTCGACCTCGATCTCGACGTCCTCAGCGGGCAGGCCCAGCGCCGCGGGATGCGGATGCACTGCGCCGCTCCAGTAGGCGCGCCGGACCTGGCTAAGGTCGCCGCCGTAGACGGCCTCCACCTCGCGCAGCACGGTCTGTTCCGCCGGTGAGTAGGAGACGATCCGGCCGATCCGGGCGTGGCCGAGGCCGCCGTCGAAGAACAGTCCATAGACGCCGTCCACCACGGCGTCGGGGGTGGCCTTGAGGATCACCTGCGGCTTCCCGCCGCCGTCGCGGATCACGGCCAGGACCTCCTGGTCCTCCTCCCGTACCCGGACGGGGGTTACCACGCGGCGGGCGAAGTACAGCGCCAGCGCCGACGATCCGGCGGCCAGAAGTCCGGCAGCGGCCCCGCCGCCGGCAATCCCGGCCGCCGCCCACTTCGCGTTGCGGGTCAGGGACGCGGCCGGCGCGGGGGCAACCGCCACGGGCAGGACGCGGCGGCTGGCGCCTCGGCGGAACACGCCGCCGGAGGAACGCTGCATGGCGCGCGACGCCGGAGACGGACTCTGCCCGGCGAGGGCGGCTGACATCGGTGCCGGCACCGGACGCCGGGAGGGACGCGGAAGGGAGACCATGCCATCATTCTCACCCACCCGGCACGCCAGTCCGGCATCGGGCGCGGGACCCGCCCGGATGCTGACCGCGGGGACTAGGCTGGGGGCATGAGCGACCCGATTGTCATCCTGACAGAAGAGCCCCTGAACGCGGACGACCGCGTCAACATCGAGACCCTGGTCGCCGACGGCGACATGCCCCTGGTGGTCCTGGTCCCAGCCAACACCGAACGGCACCTGCTGGTGGACTTCCTGGAGAACCTCTCCATGTTGGAGTTCGCGAAGGCATTCCGCGAGCTCTCCGGCAAGCAGCCGGATCCGGAGCACGAGCGCACGGCCGCCGCGGAGACCCTCGCGGCCTCGCTGACCGCCCTGGGCGGCATCGGCGGCGGCGTGACGGGAGAGGTGGTCGAGGGCAAGCCGGTGGATGCCCTGGTTGCCAAGGCACGGGAACTCAACGCCGGCCAGGCCGTTGTCATCACCCGCCCGCACGCGGTGGCTGACACCTTCCACACCGACTGGGCCAACGAGGCGCAGGACAAGCTGGGCCTGCCGGTGCTGCACCTGTACGCCGGCTCGGGATTTATCGGGGACTCCTAAGCGTTATGGATGCCATGAGTATCTTTGGCAACAAACCCAAGAATTCACCCGTCCCTTCCCCCGTCACCGAACCGGAGTCTGCCGGCACCGGCGTGCAGCCGGTGGTCAAGTCCGAGGATGAGTGGCGCCAGGAACTGAGCCCGGCCGAGTACCAGGTGCTCCGTCAGTCCGGCACCGAACGGCCCTACACCGGCGAGTACTGGGACACCCACACCCAGGGCGTCTACAAATGCCGCGCCTGCGGCACCGAGCTGTTCACCAGCGCCGAGAAGTTCGACTCGCACTGCGGCTGGCCCTCCTTCTGGGCACCGCTCGCGGAAGGAAATGTCCGCTACATCAAAGACCGCACCCTGGGCATGGAGCGGATCGAGGTCCGGTGCGCCGCCTGCGATTCGCACCTCGGCCACGTCTTCGAGGGCGAGGGCTACGGCACCCCCACGGACCAGCGGTACTGCATCAACTCCGTGTCCCTGACTCTGGTCCCGGCCGAGGACTAGCCAAGGGCGCGGACAGCTTGAGCTGGAAGACTGGGGCAGCCACGGTTGCCCCAGTCTTTCTTATGCTCGCGCTAATTTTGCGTTAGGGATGCTGCTTGCTTGCTACGCTCGCCGTAGATTCCCGAGCAACCAGAAAGGCCGCCGACGTGACCGCTACCGCCCTCACCGTTTCCGCCCCGATCACCGCCGAGTCCCCGGACTGGCAGCGCCTGAAGTCCGCCGCCACCGCCCTGCAGGCCCTGCAGATCAAGGACGGCTCGGTTCCCGAGGCCGCGGACCACGCCGCCGCAGCGGACCACGTCGCCACCATCACCGGAGCCATCGCCGCCCTGGCCCCGGCCTTCCCGCACGACGCCGCCTACCTGGACCTGCTCGTCACGGACTTCCGCCGCTGGGCCGACGGCGGGTTCGGCGTCCCGGACTTCCTGGACTCGCTGCAGGCCTTCCAGCCGCAGCAGCACCGGGTCAACGGCCTCCAGCACCTGGTGGTCTTCCCGATGTACACCCAGAACGGCAGCACCAACCGGCTGGTCGAAGCCGTCCTGATCGAGGTCATCTGGCCCGAATTCATCGACGGCCTCGAGGCGGGCGAGTACTCCAACAAGCTCTTCGTGCCGATCCGCTTCCTCGACTTCACCCCCGGCTACGACACCAACTCCGCGGTGCTCTTCCCGGAGACCGTCGCCGTCCGCGAGACCCCCACCTTCACCTGGGGCGCCATCTTCGCCGACCGTGAGGCCGCCCGCTTCCGCCGGGTGCTGCGTGCCGCCGCGGACATCACCTCCCTGGAGCTGCCGGCCGATGCCGCGGCCCTGCTGGAGGACCAGGAGCTGACCCAGGAAACCTTCGTGATGTGGGACCTGATCCACGACCGCACCCACATGCGTGGCGACCTGCCCTTCGACCCGTTCATGATCAAGCAGCGCATGCCCTTCTTCCTGTACTCCCTGGAGGAACTCCGCTGCGATCTGACCGCCTTCCGCGAATCCGTGAAGATCGAAAAGGACGAGGACGCCGATCCGGAGGCCCGCCGGCACGCCAAGCTGGTGCAGTACGCCGTCATCTTCGACCGCATCTTCCGCTTCGCCATCACCGGCAGCCGGGTCCGCAACTACGACGGCCTGGGCGGCCAGCTGCTCTTCGCCTGGATGCACCAGCACCATGTCCTGCACTGGACCGACAGCAAGCTCAGCATCGACTGGGACGAGGCCGCCGACGTCGTCGTCGAACTCGGCGCCCGGATCGAGGAACTCTACTGGCGCTCCATCGACCGGCCCAAGACCGCCCACTGGCTGGCCGCGTACGAGCTCATCTCCTCGACCGTCACGCCCAACCCGGCCTCGGTCTGGGCGAAGGGCCCGGAGGCACTCCCCTGGACGGCCCGCCGCGCGGCCTGACCGACCAGGTCCTCGATGACGAGTTCCCGCTCTCGATGTTCTACGAGGCGCTGGAGAAGAAGATGCGCACCGTCATCGAGTCCACCGCGGGCATCACCGGCACCTCCGAAACCGCCGCATGAGCGCTGACGTGCTGAACGTCCTGGTCGCGGGCGGCAGCGGCGCCTCCGGCATCGCCGTCGCCCGCGCCCTCCGCGGCGCCGGGTACACGGTCTTCACCGTGGGCTCGGACACCGCCCGGATCGCGGCCGCCGCGGCCGCCGCTGGCGACGGCGTGGTTCCGCTGACCTGTGACCTGGCCGACCCGGCCGCCGTCGCCGCCCTGCGTGCCGACCTCGCCGGGCGGGGCATCCGGCTCGACGGCGTCATCCACCTGGTGGGCGGCTGGCGCGGCGCCAAGGGCATCGCGGACCAGCCCGATGAGGACTGGGACTTCCTGGAACGGAACGCCGTGACCACGCTCCGCAACGTCAGCCGCGCCTTCTACGCCGACCTCGCCGCCTCCGGCACCGGCCGGCTCGCCATGGTCTCCTCCACCACCGCGGCCGCCCCGACCGCAGGCGCGGCCAGCTACGCCGCGGCCAAGGCCGCCGCCGAGGCCTGGACCCTGGCCGTGGCCGACGGCTTCCGGCGGGACCAGTCCGGCCATAAGGAACACCCGGTGGAGCAGCACAGCGCCGCCGCGGTCTTCGTGGTCAAGGCGCTGGTCGACGACGCCATGCGCGCCGCGGCACCGGAGCGTAAATTCCCGGGCTACACCGACGTCGCCGATCTGGCCGCCGCCGTCGTCCGGCTCTTCGACACCCCCGCCGGGGAACTCAACGGCCGGCGCCTGCCGCTTAGCCGCTGAACCGGCACCTGCCTACACTGAAAGCGTGAACGAAACGATGACCAGCGCGGTCCACACCCCCGAACAAGCACCCTCGATCGCCCGACTGCACGACCCCGCGGTCCGCGGCTTCGCCTCCGACAACTATTCCGGCGTGCACCCCGAGGTGCTGGCCGCCCTGGCCGCCGCCAACGAGGGCCACCAGGTCTCCTACGGCGAGGACGACTACACCGCCCGACTCCAGCAGCTGATGGAGGAGCACTTCGGCACCGGCATTGAGTGCTTCCCGGTCTTCAACGGCACCGGCGCGAACGTGCTCTCCCTGCAGTCGCTGCTGCCCCGCTGGGGTGCGGTCATCTGCGCTTCCACCGCCCACATCAACATGGATGAGAACGGCGCCCCGGAGCGGATCGGCGGCATCAAGCTGCTGCAGGTCCCGACGCCGGACGGCAAGCTGACCCCCGCGCTGATCGACCAGGAGGCCTGGGGCTGGGGCGACGAGCACCGCGCCCAGCCGCTGGCCGTCTCCATCACCCAGACCACCGAGCTGGGCACCTGCTACACCCCGGAGGAAGTCCGGGCCATCGCCGAGCACGTGCACGCCAAGGGCATGAAGCTGCACATGGACGGCGCCCGGCTGGCCAACGCCGCCGCCCACCTGGGCGTGCCGCTGCGCGCCTTCACCCGCGACGCCGGCGTCGACATCCTCTCCTTCGGCGGCACCAAGAACGGCCTGCTGTTCGGCGAAGTGGTGGTGGCCCTCAACCCCGAGGCCGCCCACGGCCTGATCTACCTGCGCAAGATGAACATGCAGCTGGCCTCGAAGATGCGGTTCATGTCCGCGCAGTTCATCGCCCTGCTGGAGGGCGACCTGTGGCTGCGCTCCGCCTCGCACGCCAACGCCATGGCGGCCCGGCTGCGCGCCGGCGTCGAGTCCGTCCCCGGTGTCGAGCTGAGCCAGAAGACCGAGTCCAACGGCGTCTTCGCCATCCTGCCTCCCGGCGTGGCGGACCGACTGCGCACCTCGTTCCGGTTCTACGACTGGGACGAAGCGCGGCGCGAGGTGCGCTGGATGTGCTCCTTCGACACGACCGAGGACGACGTCGATGCGTTTGTCGCCGCCATCCGGCACGAACTCTCGGACCACTAGGCGTCCCTCCGCTCCGGCCCGGCGGCGAGCCTGCCCGGCCGGGGCGGACCCCGTGCTTACCCTGTCCCTGTGACTGCACTCGACCAGGCGCCGGCGGATTTCCTCTTCGCCCTGGGCACCCTCCGCGAAGCCCGCTGCCGCAGCGAATTGCGCCTCGACGAGATCCCCGCCCCTGCCCGGCTGGCCCCTTCTCCGTCGCCCTCGGCGCCGAAGTGGTGGGACCCGGCGACGGGGCACCGGGCGCGGTCCACGGCCCCGCTGCCGCGGCGCTGGCACCGGCCGCCGGGAGCGACGACGTCGAACTCGCCACAGGGCGCTTCATCCTCCTGCACGACCCGGACGGTTCCGAGGTCTGGGCCGGCGAATTCCGGATCGTCACCTACATCCGTGCCCAGCTCGAACCCGATATGGGCAACGACGAGATGCTTGGCTCCGTGGCGTGGACCTGGCTGGTCGAGGCGCTGGAAAACCACCGGGCCCCGTACCGCTCCGCCGGCGGGACCGCCACCCGCGTTCTCTCGGAAAGCTTCGGCACACTGGCGGACCGTCCCGGCACCATCGACATCGAGCTGCGGGCCTCATGGACCCCGGAGGGACGGGACATCGGCGCCCACCTGGAGGCCTGGGCCGACATGGTCTGCACCTTCGCCGGGCTGCCGCCGCTCCCCGAGGGCGTGGCCGCGCTCCCGCGCCGACGCCCCCGGACCGCCTGAGCCCCCTCCCGACGTCCCCTGCGGCCCCGTTTACACCCCTCGCCGGACCCTGCCGCGGGGTCCCGTCAAGCGGCTTTCGGCCTGCTCAGCGGGGTTATCGGTAAACTGGAGTCACCATGACCGCTCAGATACCGGACTCCAGCCCCGCAGACACGGCTGACGCACCAGCCGCCGCCCCCACCGCCGCCGCCACAGCGGCCGGCACGCCGGAGCCCGGAGGAGCCGAGCACATCACGGTCGAGGGCTTCGACAGCCTGGTCCCCGCGGTCATCGACCTGGACGCCCCGCGTGACGGCGTCCCCCTCGTGATCGAAACGCAGGCCGGCCTGGAACGCTGCGCAGCGGCCCTCGCGGCGGGCCACGGCCCCGCCGGCGTCGACGCCGAACGCGCCTCCGGCTTCCGCTACGGCCAGCGGGCCTTCCTGGTCCAGATCCGCCGCGAGGGTGCCGGAACCTGGCTGATCGACCCGGAACCGTTCCGCGACCTGACGATCATCAACGACGCGCTCCGCGGCGTGGAATGGATCCTGCACGCGGCGAGCCAGGACCTCCCCTGCCTCTCCGAGCTGGGCATGTGGCCGGACAAACTCTTCGACACCGAACTCGCCGCCCGGCTGGCCGGACTGCCCCGGGTGGGCCTCGCCGCCGTGATCGAACAACTCCTGGGCTTCGGCCTGGCGAAGGAACACTCCGCCGCAGACTGGTCCACCCGGCCGCTGCCCGAACCCTGGCTGCGCTACGCCGCCCTCGACGTCGAGGTCCTCACCGAACTCCGCGAAGAACTGATCGAACTGCTGACCGCGGACGGCAAACTGGAGTACGCCGAACAGGAATTCGCCGCGATCCTCGAGGCCGGACAGGCGCCGCCGCGGGTGGACCCGTGGCGCAAGACCTCCGGCCTGCACCAGATACGCGACCGCCGGCAGCTCGCCGCGGTCCGCGAACTCTGGCTCGAACGCGACTCCCTGGCCCAGAAGCGCGACGTCGCCCCCGGCCGGCTGATCCCCGATTCCTCCCTGGTGGCCGCGGCGAAGGCGATGCCCACCACGGTCCCGCAGCTGCTGGGCACCAAGGGCTTCCACGGCCGCGCCGCCCAGCGCGAGGCCCCGCGCTGGCTCCGCTGCATCAGCACCGCCCGCAACCTCGAGGACCTTCCTCCGCTGCACCTGCCCACCAACGCTCCCCCGCCGCCGCGCGTCTGGGCCGACCGTGACCCCGAGGCCGCGGCGCGCTTGGCCACCGCACGGCCCCGGCTGCAGGCCCTGGCCGAGGAACTGAACCTGCCGGTGGAGAACCTGCTCACCCCCGACTTCCTGCGCCGAGTGGCCTGGCGCCCGCCGGCCGAGGTCAGCGAGGAGGGCATCGCCGAGGAGCTGCAGAACCTCGGCGCCCGCCAGTGGCAGATCGAGCTCACCGCCGGGCTGATCGCAGACTCGTTCCTCAACCCGCAGCCGCTGCCACCCAAGGAACCGAAGCCGGTCACGCCGCCCGCTGTCTGACGGACGGGCGCCTGAGGGCAGCCGCCTGAGGGCAGGCGGCCGGACTGCGCACCCTCCGGGACGTCACACGTCGGACCGAAGACACTCCGACATCATTGAACAGGCTCCTTGCTTGTGATGTTACTCACGAGTAACATTGCTAGCGATGCCGCCAGGGCCATCCCGCGCACCAGCCGTCACCGGCCGCGGGGACGGGCCCGGCACCCCTGTCTCAATGAGGAGTTACACGTGAGCCAAGACAGCCCCAGCGGAGCCCGCAACAGCGGCACCCCCCGCTCCGCCCACCGCGCCGTGCGCGACGTCGTCTTCGTCGATGGCGTGCGCACCCCGTTCGGCCGCGCCGGCGAGAAAGGCATCTACGCCGGGACCCGCGCCGATGACCTGGTGGTCAAGTGCATCCGCGAGCTGATGCGCCGCAACCCCTCCCTCCCGGCCGAACGGATCGACGAGGTCGCCATCGCCGCGACCACGCAGACCGGTGACCAGGGCCTGACGATCGGCCGCACCGCCGCCCTGCTCGCAGGACTGCCCCGCACCGTTCCCGGCTTCGCCATCGACCGCATGTGCGCCGGCGCCATGACCGCGGTGACCACCACGGCCAGCGGCATCGGCTTCGGCGCCTACGACGTCGTCATCGCCGGCGGCGTCGAGCACATGGGCAACCACCCGATGGGCGCCGGCGCGGACCCGAACCCGCGGTTCATGTCCGAGCGGATCGTGGACCCCGCCGCCCTGAACATGGGCAACACGGCCGAAAACCTGCACGACCGGTTCCCCGCCATCACCAAGGAGCGCACCGACGCCTACGCCGTCGCCTCCCAGGACAAGCTCGCCGCCGCCTACGCCAAGGAGCAGATCCAGCCGGACCTGGTCCCCGTGGCCACCATGAAGCCGGGCCAGGGCTGGACCGTGAACTCCGTGGACGAACCGCCCCGCCCCGGCACCACGGTCGAGGACCTCGCCGGACTGCGCACCCCGTTCCGCGCGCACGGCCGGGTCACCGCCGGCAACGCCGCAGGCCTCAACGACGGCGCCACCGCCGCACTGCTGGCCTCCTCCGACGCCGCCGAGGAACTGGGCCTGCCGGTCAAGATGCGCCTGGTCAGCTACGCCTTCGCCGGCGTCGAACCCGAGGTCATGGGCATCGGCCCGGTCCCGGCGACCGAAAAGGCACTGAAGAACGCCGGCCTCGGCATCGAGGACATCGGCCTGTTCGAGATCAACGAGGCCTTCGCCGTGCAGGTGCTCAGCTTCCTGGATCACTTCGGGATCTCCGACGACGACCCCCGGGTTAACCGCTACGGCGGCGCGATCGCCGTCGGCCACCCGCTGGCATCCTCGGGCGTGCGCCTGATGAACCAGCTGGGCCGCCAGTTCGAAGAGGACCACAGCGTCCGCTACGGCATGACCACCATGTGCATCGGCCTCGGCATGGGCGCCACCGTCATCTGGGAGAACCCGCACCACGCCGACTACGGCACCGAGACCACCACCACGGGCGACACCGCCACCGAGACGGGAGCAGCAGCATGAGCGCCGCCGATTTCCAGAAACTTGCCACCCTGTTCCCGAACGAGACGGTCACCCACTCGTACGTCCAGGACATCGCGCTTCCGGCCGTGAACGGCACCAGCCCAGGCACCTTCGCGCTGGTCACCCTGGACAACGGACTGGACCACTCCAAGCCCACCACCCTGGGCCCGAACACCCTGGTGGAACTGGGCGCCGTCCTCGAGGGCCTGCGCGAGCGGGCCGCCCGCGGCGAGATCGTCGGCGTCGGCGTCACCGGCAAGCCGTACTTCCTGGTCGCCGGCGCGGACCTGTCCACGGTCAAGTCGGTCAGCGGCCGCGAGCAGGGCCTCTGGATGGCCCAGTTGGGCCACGACGTCTACTCCACCCTGGCGAACCTGGGCGTGCCGAGCTTCGCGTTCATCAACGGCCTGGCCCTGGGCGGCGGGCTTGAGATCGCGCTGCAGTCCACCTACCGCACGGTCTCCACCGGCGCGGGCGCCCTGGCGCTGCCGGAGGCGTTCATCGGTCTGGTTCCGGGCTGGGGCGGCGTGTACATCCTGCCGCGGCTGATCGGGCCGGAGAACGCCGTCAAGGTGATGATCGAGAACCCACTGAGCAACAACCGCACCCTGACCGGCCCGCAGACCTTCGACCTCGGCGTCGCGGACGCGATCTTCGAGCCGGCCGACTTCGTGGAGCAGTCCGTGGCCTGGGCCGCGAAGGTGATCGCCGGCGTCGAAACCCCGGCACGCGCCTCCGCCGTCGACCCCGCCGATCCCGCCGTCGCCGAACGCTGGGCAGGCGCCGTCGCCGCGGGACGGGCGTTCGTGGAGGCCAAGACCTCCAACGCCTCCCCCGCCCCGGCCAAGGTCCTGGACGTCCTCGAGGCAAACCGCACCATGACCCAGGCCGAGTCGGCCGAGCTGGAGTGCCAGACCCTCGCCGACCTGATGCAGACCGACGAGTTCCGCTCCACCGTGTACGCCTTCCTGGACCTGGTGCAGCGCCGGGCCAAGCGGCCCGCCAGGGCCCCGGACCGCAAGCTCGCGCGGCCGGTGACCAAGGTCGGCGTCGTCGGCGCGGGCCTGATGGCCGGCCAGCTGGCGCTGCTGTTCGCCCGCCAGCTCAAGGTCCCCGTAGTGATGACGGACATCGACCAGGCCCGCGTGGACAAGGGCGTCACCTACGTCCACGGCGAGGTGGACAAGCTGCTGGCGAAGAAGCGGATCAGCCCCGACGCCGCGAACCGCACCAAGGCACTGGTCAGCGGTTCCGTGTCCAAGGAAGCCTTCGCCGACGCCGACTTCGTGATCGAGGCCGTCTTCGAGGAACTCAACGTAAAGAAGCAGGTGTTCAAGGAGGTCGAGGCGATCGTCTCGCCCGAGTGCATCCTGGCCACCAACACCTCCTCGCTCTCGGTCACCGCCATGGCGGAGGATCTGGAGCACCCGGAACGCCTGGTGGGCTTCCACTTCTTCAACCCGGTGGCCGTGATGCCGCTGCTGGAGATCGTCCGGGCGCCGAAGACGGACGACGCCGTGCTGGCGACCGCGTTCGTCCTCGCCAAGGGCCTCAAGAAGTCCGCCGTTCTGGTCAAGGACGCCGCGGCGTTCGTGGTCAACCGGATCCTGCTGCGGCTGATGGGCGAGGTCACGGCCGCGTTCGACGAGGGCACCCCGGCGGACGTGGCGGACAACGCCCTGCGCCCGATGGGCCTGCCGATGACGCCGTTCGTCCTCGGCGCCATGGTGGGACTGCCGGTCGCGCAGCACGTCCAGGAATCCCTGCACGAGGCCTTCGGCGACCGCTTCCCGGTCTCGAAGAACCTGCAGGCCCTGATCGACAACGGCGTGACCTCCGTCTGGGACCCCGCCTCGGTGAAGTCCGGCTCCCCCCGGATCCCCGAGGAAACCCTGGCGCTGATGAGCTTCGGCGACTCGCCCTCGACCGGCGAGGAGGTGCTGCACCGGGTGCAGGACGCACTGGCCGAGGAGATCGGCCTGATGCTCTCCGAGGGCGTCGTGGCCGGGCCGGAGGACATCGACCTCTGCATGATCCTGGGTGCCGGCTGGCCAATGTTCCTGGGCGGCATCACCCCCTACCTGGACCGGGTGGGTGCCTCGGAGCGGGTCAACGGGAAGAAGTTCCTGCCCGCGGGCGTGGCCTCGGAGCCGGCCGCGTAGGCTGCCGGCCTCCCATTGTGGTTCGCCGGGTTATTCCGGCAACAAGGCGCCGCCGTTCCCTATCCTCACGGACGGGAGCGGCGGCGCTTTGCCGTGTTGGCTCTTCTGCTTCGCTTTCTAGTTTCTCTGGCGGCGCGGCAAGGGTCCGGCCTACTTGCTTCCGCTCTGGGCCGGCGCCGACGCCTGTCCGCCCGCGCCGGTCCCGCTGCCGCCGGCGGTTCCGGTGGTTCCGCCGGTTCCCGTCTGGCCGCCGCGGCGGCCCTGACCCGGCGTCGTGCTCCCGGTCCCTGCCCCGTTCTGGGAGCCGGCATTGCCGCCGTTCTGGAAGGTTCCGAAATTGGTCCGCTGGGAGCGGTTGCCGGCGTCGATCTGCTTTTGCACCGCGGAGCCCGCGAACATACCGCCGGCCACCAGGGCGACGCAGACGAGGATCTTGGTGGACCGGCCCATCACGTAGCGGCTGCGCGGGACGAACGGTTCGTCCGCGGCGTCCGGCAGTTCCGGGGCCGCCGCCGGCAGCGCCTCGGTGTGAAACGCCTCATTAGCCGTCCCGGCGGGCAGCGCCTTCGTGGCCGGGTGTGGGCCTCCCCAGGACCCGGTATCCGCGGTCACCGGCAGCGCCTCGGTACCGGCCGTTTCGGGGCCCGTACTCCCTAGGGCGGCCCCGCCGTCGTTCTCCCCCACGGTCCCCCGGCGGCGGCGCGGGCCGTCGGCCCCGGCAAATACGTTCTTCATGGCTGTCCTATTCATAGCGGAGGGCGTCGATGGGCCGCAGCTTCGCGGCCTTGTTGGCGGGATAGACCCCGAAGACCAGGCCGATCACGGCGGAGACGGCCAGCGAGAGCCACACCGTCCACGGCTGGACCTCGGGTTGCACGCCGAGCACCGGGAAGGCGCTGCCGGCGAAGCCGATCACGATCCCGGCGACCCCGCCGATCACGGAGATGATCAGCGATTCGATCAGGAACTGGGCGACGATGCTGCCGCGGGAGGCGCCGATGGCCTTGCGGATGCCGATCTCCCGGGTGCGTTCGGTGACGGTGACCAGCATGATGTTCATGACCCCGATGCCGCCCACCAGCAGGCTGATCGCCGCCACGGCACCCAGCAGGATGGTCAGGGTCTGGGTGGTGTTGGTGGCCGTGGTGAGGATCTGTGCCTGGTTCCGGATCTGGTAGTCGCGGTTGGTGGCGTCCACCCCGTGCCGGGCGTCCAGGATCATCTGCAGCTCGTTCTGCGCCTGGTTCATCACGTCCGCGGACGCCGCCTGGGCGGTGATCGAGGCGAGCGTCGGGGCGTAGCCGGTGAACTTGCTCTGCGCCGTCGAGAGCGGAACCACCACGATGTCGTCCGGGTCGTTCAGGCCGGAGGAGCCCTTGGCGGTGAGCACCCCGGACACGGTGAAGTTCTGGCCGTTGAGCTGGATGGTCTGGCCGACGGCGGAGGCGGTGGCAATCCCGAAGAGGTCCGAGGCCACCGTGGCGCCGATGACCGCCACCGGGGCGGCGCCCTGCTGGTCCGCGTCGGTAAAGAGGCTGCCGGCGGCCACCGTGCTGTTGCTGATGGTGAAGTAGGGCGCCGTGGTGCCGAGGAAGCTCGCCACCGAGTGGGTGGCGTTGTTGTACGTCCCGGTCACCCCCTGGGCCTGCACGATCGGCGCGGTCCGGGCGACGTCGGGCGCCAGCACCGGGTCCGTCAGCGCCTTCTCGTCGTCCAGGGTGAGGTTGGTGCTCCGGGTCCGGGTGCCGCTGACCGCGGTGCCGGCCCCGGCCCGCCCGCCCACCGATGTCGATCGGCTGACGGTCAGCACGTTGGTGCCGAGCTTGCCGATCTGCGCCTTGATGGCGTTGCTGGTGCCGGCGCCGACGGCGAGCAGCACGATGACCGCCGCGATGCCGATGAGGATGCCCAGCGTGGTCAGCACCGAACGAAGCTTGTTGGCCGCGACGCCGGCCAGGGCGAAGCGCGCGGATTCCAGGAGGCTCACTGCGCCGCCGCCAGGGCAGGGATGCGGAGCGGACGCTGCCGGACGTCGGAGATGATCCGGCCGTCCTGCATCCGGACCACGCGGCCGGCACGCTCCGCCACGTCCATCTCGTGCGTGATCATGACGATCGTCCGGCCGGCCGCGTGCAGCCGTTCGAACAGGTCGAGGATCTCGTCGGAGGACCGGGAGTCGAGGGCGCCGGTGGGTTCGTCGGCGAGGAGCAGCACGGGGTTGGTGACCAGTGCCCGGGCGATCGCCACGCGCTGCTGCTGGCCGCCGGAAAGCTGAGAGGGCTTGTGGTCGGCGCGGCTGGCGAGGCCGACGGCGTCGAGCATCGCCAGCGCCCGGGTGTGCCGTTCCCGCCGGCCGACGCCCGCGTAGGCCAGCGGCATGGCCACGTTCTCCACGGCCTTGGTGCGGGAGATGAGGTTGAAGTTCTGGAACACGAAGCCGATCTTGCGGTTGCGGATCTGCGCCTGCTGGAACTCGTCGAGGTCCGCGGTGCGGATACCGTCGAGGAAGTAGCCGCCCGAGGTGGGCGCGTCCAGGCAGCCGATGATGTTCATCATGGTGGACTTGCCGGACCCGGAGGCACCGATGATGGCCACGAAATCCCCACGTTCAATCCCGATGCTGACGTCGTCCAGGGCCCGGACCTCGGCCTCTCCCCTGCCATAGACCTTGCTGACGTTGGTCAGCTCGATGACCGCCGCCATGGCCTACTGGCCCCCGTTCCGGCTGCCGCCGCCGCGGGTGCCGCCGCCGAACCCGGCTCCGCCGAAGCCGCCCTGCTGGGTGGTTCCGGTGCCGCTGTCCAGCGTGTTGGAGATGGCGGGCAGCTCGATCTGGTCGCCCTCGGAGAGCCCGGTCAGGATCTGGGTCCTGCCGTTGGCGGTGATTCCGGTGGTGACCTTGGTGGGAGTGGTGGTGCCGTTCCGGATCACGTTGACGGTCTGCCGGTCGCCGCTGGTGGTCACCGCTAGGCTCGGGACCAAGAGGGCGTTGTCCGCGACGGCGGTGGTGACGGTGATGTTGGCGCTCTGGCCCAGGCGAAGGCCGGCGGGCGGGTTGGCGATGGACACGGTCACGGGGTAGGTGACGACGCCGTTGGTGGTGCTGGAGGTCTGCGCGATGGAGACCACCTTGCCGGTCACCGGTGCAGCGGTGGCCGGCTGGGCGTCGCCCTGCGCGTTCAGGGCCGGGAAGACGAACTGGGCAGTCTGCTCCGGCTTCATGGCGGCGATGTCCGACTCGGAGAACCCGGCCACCACCTGGAGGTGCGTGGTGTCGCTGATGGTGACCAGGCCCGCGGAGGAACTGCCGCTGGCCCCGGTGGTGCTGCTGCCGGCGGAGGCGGCGGACCCGCCGGACGCCCCGCCGCTGGTTCCGCCGCTTCCGGTGGACCCCGCCGCCGCAGAGCCTGAGCCGCCGGAGGACCCGGCCAGGGCGCCCACCGTCGCGTTGACGGCGGTGACCGTGCCGGCGGCCGGAGCGTTGACGTTGCAGGAGGCCAGGTTGGCCTGCGCGGTCTCCACCGCCACCTGGGCACTCGTAATGTTGGTGCCGCCGGCGGAGGCCGCGGAGTTCTGGGCGTTACCCAGCGCGGTGGAGGCGGTGGCGAGCTGCTGCTTGTCCTTGAGCTGGGTGGAGGAGGACTGGTTTTGCGCGTTGTTGAGCGCCTGCTGGTCCTTGGCGAGCTGGTTCTGGGCCGCGACGACGGGGTCCGTCCAGTTGGCCGGCTTGGGATTGGGCACCGGCTGTGTCTGGGCCGCGGTGACGGCGGCGTTGTCCGCGTCCACGGCCTTCTGCGCCGCCGCCACGGCCGCCGCCTGCTGGGCGGCGTCCAGGTTGGCGGACTGCTGGGCGTTGACGAGGCTCTGGTTCGCCGAGGACACCTGCCCGGCGGCACTGACCTCCTGCTGGTTAGCCTGCGCGGTGACGGAGGCGAGCTGGGCCTCGGCGGTCTTGAGCGCGTTCTGGGCGTTGGTGGGATCGATGGTCAACAGCTGCTGGCCCGCGGCTACCTGCTGGCCGGCTGCGGCGCTGACGGAGATGATGGCGCCCGTGCAGTTCTGGGCGTTGACCACGGTGGTGGTGGCGGAGGTGACGTTGCCTGAGGCGGTGGCCACCGAGGAGATGCCGGCCTTGGTCACCGCAACCGTCCGCACCGAGGCGGCCGGGGTGGTGGACCCTGCGGCCGTGACGGAGAGGTAGGTGCCCGCTCCGAGCGCGAGAATCAGGGCGCCCAGGGCAGAGTTGATGACAAGGGTTTTTGAGGTCATGGCTGGACGGTATAGGCCGTGGCTGGGGGAATACCGGGAAAAGGGTTGGAGATCGCCAGCGATCAGGGCCCGGGCCGCCGCCACGTCTCCCGGAGCCTGCCGCCGTCGAGTTCCAGGACCCGGTGTGCGGCCGCCCGTGCGTAGGCGGCGTCGTGCGTGACCAGCAGGACGCCCGCGCCGCGTTGGGCCGCGTCCGTGACGGCGGCGTGCAGCCGATCCAGGCCGTGCCGGTCGAGGCCGACGGTGGGTTCGTCGAGCGCCAGCAGGGCCGGGCGGCGGGCCAGCACGGTGGCCAGGGCCAGGAGCCGCTGCCGGGAGGAGGGCAGCTCGGCGGGGTGCGCGGCGGCGGAGCCGGCCAGGCCGACGGCGGTGAGGGCTTCCAGGGCGCGCGCCGTGGGGTCCCCGTCCGGGCCGGCGAGCCGGCGCAGGCCGAAGCCGACCTCGCGCAGCACGGTCCGTTCGAACAGCTGGTCCCGGGGCTGCTGGAAGAGCAGGCCCACCGAGTCCGCCACCCGGCCGGCGGGGACTCCGGCGATGGGGGCGCCGAGGACCCGGACCTCGCCGTGCCGCGGCTGCAGGAGCCCGTTGGCCAGGCGCAGCAGGGTGGACTTTCCGGCGCCGTTGGGGCCGGTCGCGGCGACGATCTCGCCGGGCCGGACCGCGAGGTCCAGCCCGCGCAGCAGCGGGGGATGTCGGCGTCGTCAGCCCGCTCGCGCCGGAGCCGGGCGGGCCGGAGCCGGGACAGCAGGCGCCCCGAACGCGCGGGTCCGGTGCCGGCGGGTGCGTAGCCGAAGCCGACGTCGCGCAGCTCCAGGACGGGGGCGGCGGCAGGGTCGACGGGCGCCGGGTGCCGGACTCCCCGGCGGCGTCGCCCGCCAGGACCCCGGCGTCCCGGAGCACCTGCTCTGGGATGTCGCAGGGTTTCCCGGCGGTCACGGCCGTTCCGTCCCCCAGGACCAGCCAGTGGGTGGCTCTGCGGGCGAGCCCGTCGGCGGCCTGGCCGAGGACGACGACGGCGGTGCCGGCGCCCCGAAGGTCGCCCACCAGGCGGGCGATGCCCTGCGCCCCGGCGGGGTCCAGCGAGGCGAGTGGTTCGTCCAGGATCAGCACCTCGGGCTCGCCGATCACGGCGCAGGCGACGGCGAGGCGTCGGAGTTCGCCGCCGGAAAGCCGTTCCGGATTCCGTTCCAGCAGGCCGCCGAGCCCGGTCCGTTCGGCCGTGAGGGCCACCCGCCGGAGCATCTCCGGGCGGGGCACGCCCCGGTTCTCCAGCCCGAAGGCGAGTTCCTCGGCCACGGTGTGGCGGACGGTGGAGAGCATGGTCGCGGCGTCCTGCGGCACGTAGCCCACCCGGCCCGACCAGGCGGCGGGGTCGATCCGGGGGTCGCCGTCGCCGCCGGTGAAACCGAACCGTTCCCCGCCGAGGGCCAGGCTGCCGCGGAGGCTGCCCGCGGTGCCGGCGCGGAGCCAGCCGGCCAGGATCTTGCCGAGGGTGGTCTTGCCGCTGCCGGAGCCGCCGAGGACGGCGGTGAGGGTGCCCGGCCGGAGGGTGAGGTCGACGCCGTGCAGCGCCGGGGCGTCGTCGCCGTGGTAGGAGAAGCCGCTGATCGCGGCGGCGAGGAGGCTCACTCTCCCGCCCCCAGCCAGCCGGTGCCGAGCCAGCCGCCAGCCGACCAGCCGCCGGCAAGCCGGAGCGCGACGGCGGCCGCCGCGATCAGCAGGGCGCAGGCGCGAAACACCCGCTGCCCCGCCGGGTCCTCGAGTTCGCGGTAGCTGGTCCGCGGGCCGGGGTTGCCAAAGCCGCGAGCGTCCAGTGCCTGGGCACGGACGCCGGCGTCGTCGACGAGGGCCAGGGCCAGCGGGACCGCCTGCAGCCGGGCGGCGACGAGCCGGGAGAGGAAGCCGCCGGAGACCACCAGGCCGCGGGCTTCCTGGGCCTGCCGGATGCGTTCCAGCCGGGCGGCCATCCCGGGCGCCAGGGTCAGGGCGGAGGCGAGCACGAAGCTGAATTGCGGCGGGATCCGCCGGGCGGCGAGGGCGGCCAGCAGGTCGGGCACGCTGACGGTGAAGGAGAACAGCAGCAGCACCAGCACCGAGGCGGTGGTGCGGGTGGCCAGCTCCAGGGCGAAGCTCAGTCCTTCGGTGGTGACCCGGGCCGGGCCCCACTGGGCCAGGACGGTGCGCCCCTCGGGGAAGAAGAGACCGTGCAGCACCAGCAGGGAGAGCAGGAGCGGGGCGAGGATCACCGCCGCGGAGCCGAGCACCCGTCCGGCCACGCCGGCCCGCGCGGCCAGCAGCGCCGCGCCGGCGGCGACCGCCAGGGACAGCGGCCAGCTGCCGGCCGCCGTCGTCACGACGGCGGTGCAGGCCGCCGCCGTGAGCGCGGTGAGCGGGTGCAGCCGCACCCTAGGCGTCGGGCGTGGCCGGGGCCTTGCCGGCCAGGACCCGGAAGCGGCGGACGAAGGGGAACTGGAAGGTGGTGCGGCGCGGCAGGGCGTAGGCCAGGAGGGCGGCGATGGTGAAGACGATCGCCTTGTCCATCGGGTCGGAGATCAGAGCCTGCTTGGTGATGGCGGCCAGCAGGGTGTCGCCCATGACCCGGAAGGCGCTGACGAGGGCGCCGGTGCCCAGGCCTGCGGTGCCGCCGTAGACGAAAGCCGCGATGGGCGCGGAGACGACGCCGGCCAGGATGCCGGTGACGAACCCGGCCACGGGGGCGAGGTAGAAGCGGCGGAACAGCCCGGCGCGGGCGCCCATGCCGGCGAGGAAGCCGATCAGCGCGGCGCCGGCGGCGAACGGCAGGACGGTGGGGTTGAAGAAGGACCAGATGATGCTGCCCAGGACGCCGGTGGCGGCGCCCGCGGCCGGTCCGGCGAGGACCGCGACCAGGACGGTACCGACGGCGTCAATGTAGAACGGCAGCCCGGTGGTGCCGATCAGCTGGCCGAGGACGACGTTGAGCACGATCGCGACCGGCATCAGCACCAGGGTGGAGGTGGGCAGGGTCGGCAGGACGGCCACGAGCAGCAGCACGGCGCCGAGCAGGAAGCCGCCCAGGGCCACGAGGGCGGAGGCGCTGGTGGGGCCGTCGGCCAGTTCCACGGGCTGGGTCAGGACCAGGTAGACGTAGGTGGCGGCGATGGCCACGGCGCTGGCGATCTCCAGGAGCAGGCGACGGCGGCCGCGGGGTTCACCGGCGCGGGGTCCGGTCGCGGGGAGAGTCAGGGGCTGCTGTGACATGGGGATCCTTCGGCTGGGGTCGGCAAAGTCCGCCTGATGTCACCTCGGCGCAGCTACCATCTTAGCCTTTGCGGACCCTGGTGACCGGCCCGGGGTTCGGGCTGGGATCCGGCCCAGGGTTCGGGTTAGGGTCCGGGCCCAGGGTGCGGGCCAGCGCCCCGACCGAGTCGACCAGTTCGGCGAAGCAGGCATCGGGGTCGTTGCCGGAGACAATCCGGGCGTTCGGCGGCAGCCCCAGAGGCCGCGGAAGTCCGCCACCGTGGTTCCCATCAGAAGCGGCGACTCCGTCTCGACGTCGACCGTCGCCAGCCGGGTGATGAACGGGGTCCGCCCGGCGGCGGCACAGGCGGCGAACGCGTCGTGAACGTGCGCCACGTAGCCCTGGTCGTAGAGCCGGTGGAATTCCATGTAGAACCGGAGCGCGTCGGAGAGGCAGGCCACCAGCGGGTTCGCGGCGGTGCTGCGCAGGCCCTCGGGCTGCTCCGGCAGCACCAGTTCCGGCTCCGGCAGCCCGGCGGCCTCCCCCAGCCGGCGCAGATGCTCGGGCCGCATCTCGATCCGTTCCGTGGTTTCCAGTGCGCAGACAATGGGCAGCTTGTCCTCGGGCAGGCCACGGTAGGCCGCGTAGACCTCCTTGGCCGCGTGCGGGTCCACGTGGGTGTTCCACTCCGCCGTCGGCGTCGTGTTGCCCTGGTAGTAAAAGCTGCCGCCCATGATCACCAGGGACTTCAGCAGCCGCGGCAGCTCCGGTTCCCGGCGCAGGGCCAGGGCGAAGTTGGTCAACGGACCGGTGATCAGGCCGGTGAGCTCGCCGGGATGCGCGCGGGCCTCCTCGATCCAGAGGTCGACGGCGTGCCGGTCCGAGATGGGCTTGGCCGGGGCGGGGAGCTCGGCGTAGCCGATCCCCTGCGGCCCGTGGGTTTCCTCGGTGGTGACCAGCGGGACCTGCAGCGGGACCTCGGCGCCGGTGGCCACCTCGATCCCGCTGCGGCCGCAGAGTTCCAGCAACGAGAGGGTGTTCAGCGCCACCTGCCGGGCACCCACGTTCCCGGCGGTGCAGGTGATGGCGTGCACCTCCACCTCGGGGCGGGACAGCAGGTAGACGATGGCGAGGGCGTCGTCGATCCCGGTGTCGACGTCCATCAGGATGCGGGGACCGGCGGCCGGGGCGCCGGGGACTGCCTCGCTCAGAACAGGGCAACCTTGGGCGTGCGCGGGAAGATCTCGTCCAGCTCGGCCCGTTCGGCGGCGTCCGGGACCCAGGCGACGGCCGCGGCGTTCTGCCGGACCTGTTCGGGGCGGGTGGCGCCGGCGATGACGCTGCTGACCGAGGGCTGGGCGGCGAGCCAGGAGAACGCGACCTGGATCTCGGTGAGGTCCCGTTCCGCGGCGAAGGCGGAGAACCGGCCCAGCTGGTCCCAATCGGCGTCGTTGACCAGGTTGGTGCGGGTGTGGCTCAGGCGCGAGCCCTCGGGGGCCTGGCCCTTGGCGTACTTGCCGGTGAGCAGGCCGTTGGCCAGCGGGAAGTAGGGCAGGACGCCCAGGCCGTAGGCCTCCGCGGCCGGGGTGACTTCCTGTTCGGCACGGCGGTCCAGCAGGTTGTAGTGGTTCTGGCTGGAGATGAAGCGGGCGCCGCCGCGGGCGCGGGCCACGTATTCGGCCTCGGCGATCTGCCAGCCGGCGCGGTTGGAGTGGCCGATGTAGCGGACCTTGCCGCTGGTCACGAGCTCGTTGAGCGCGTCGAGGGTTTCCACGATGGGGGTCTGCGGGTCCGGGGTGTGGAACTGGTAGAGGTCGATCCAATCGGTGCCGAGCCGGCGCAGGGAGGCCTCCACGGCGCGGATGATGTACCGGCGGGAGCCGCGGGCGCCGAAGTCGTTGCCGTTGGCGCCGTTCATGTCGAGGCCGAACTTGGTGCCGATGACGGCGTCGTCGCGGCGGCCGGCGAGGGCCTTGCCCAGCATGGTTTCGCTGAGGCCCGGTTCGCGGCCGTAGACGTCGGCGACGTCGAAGAAAGTGATGCCGGCGTCGAGCGCGGCGTGGACGACGGCGTCGGTTCCCTCCTGCGTCTCGGTGGCGGTACCGGCCCGGCCCAGGTTGTTGCAGCCGAGGCCCACGGCGGAGACGGTCAGTCCGGAATTTCCTACGCGTCGGTAATCAGTCATGGAATTCAGCCTATAACGCCCTACCCCGCGGGGAGCTCCAGCCCGTGCTCGTCCATGGCGTCCTGCAGCTGGGCCAGGGTGCGCGGGCAGATGCCCGGCATGCCGGCGAGCTGGCGGCGGCCCAGCGGGACCAGGTGTTCCAGCGTCTCCACCCCGGCGTGCGCCAGTGAGCGGCGGGCCGGGGCGGCCAGTCCTGCGGGGAGGGGTGCTGCCGGGTCGTGGGGATTTGCGCGTCATTGCGTGTCCTTCCAGTCGCTGCCCCCAATTCCAGGTGAGCCGGGTCCGGCTCCTTGCAGGTGCCGTCGGCTACAGCGAGAAGCTGGAGGCCGGCTTTGCGGAGTGTTTCAGTTTATAGTCCGTGGAGCCATAAGGCGCCGCCCCGATGCTGAGTTTGGTGAAGTCCAGGGCCTCGCCGCGGATGCAGACCTTGATCGCGTTGACCGTTTTGGCCACGTCCGGGGTCAGGCAGAAGATGTTCAGCTTGGCGTCCGAGAACTCGGACCGGTCCACCACGCCCAGGCCACGCCAGGCCAGGTGGCTGATCAGCGCGTCCTTGGCCTTCTCCTCGAGGTAGCGGTCCCGGCTGGTGCCCTCCTTGGTCTTGAGGGCGTACTGGGCCACCACCCACGACTGTTCCTCCTCGGGGACCTCGGCGTAGCCGTCCTCGGCGCACTGGGCGGCGAAGGCCTCCATGAGGGATTCGCCGGCGTCCGGATCGGCGACCTCGGTCTCCTCGGTCTTGCTCTGGTGTCCCACGACGCCGTGGTTCATGACGAACTCGGAGTAGTCCTCGTCGATCCAGGCCTCGCGGAAGTGCAGGACCCCTTCCTCGTCGCGCTTGTAGACGCGGATGATGCCGCTCATGCTGTGTTCCTTTGGTGGTTCGGTCAGAGGATCGGCAGGCTGCCGGTGCTGGGGTGTTCCTGGCCGGGCAGCGGGCGCGCGAACGGCACCTTCGTGCCGAGGACCTGGGCGACGACGTCGTGCGTGATCTGCTGGGCGGTCAGGCCGACGCGTTCCAGCACCTGGCTGCGGGTCCCGTGGTCCAGGAATTCGACCGGCAGGCCCACCTCGTTCAGGGCAGTGTCGACTCCGGCGGCGCGCATCTCCTGGCGGATCCGGGAGCCGACGCCGCCGGCCCGGACGCCGTCCTCGATGCAGATGACCAGGCGGTGGTGGGAGGCGAGGGCGATCACCGAGGCGGGTACGGGCAGCACCCAGCGCGGGTCGATGACGGTGGAGCTGATGCCCTGCGCCCCGAGCCGGCCGGCGACGTCGAGGGCCAGCTCGGACATGGCGCCGACGCTGACGATCAGCACGTCGTTGTCGGTGGAGCCGGCGGGCCGGCGGGCGAGCACGTCGACGCCGTCGGCCAGGCGTTCGAGCGCCTCGACCTCGGCGCCGACGCTGCCCTTCGAGTAGCGGAGCACGGTGGGCGCGTCCTCGATGGCGACGGCTTCCCGGAGTTCTTCCTTCAGCCGGGTGGCGTCGCGCGGTGCGGCCAGGTGCAGGCCGGGGACGATCTGCACCATCGCCATGTCCCACATGCCGTGGTGGCTGGCGCCGTCGGGGCCGGTGACGCCGGCGCGGTCCAGGACCACGGTGACGCCGGCCTTGTGCAGGGCCACGTCCATCAGCAGCTGGTCGAAGGCACGGTTGAGGAAGGTGGCGTAGACGGCCACCACGGGGTGCAGGCCGCCGAACGCCATGCCCGCGGCGGAGGTGAGGGCGTGCTGTTCGGCGATGCCGACGTCGAACACTCGGTCCGGGTGCCTGGCGGCGAACTTGTGCAGGCCGACGGGGATCAGCATGGCGCCGGTGATCCCGACGATGTCCTTGCGCTCGTCCGCGATGTCGGCGATCTCATCGGCGAAGACGGAGGTCCAGGACTTGGCGCCGCCGGCCTCGGTGGGTTCGCCGGTTTCCGGGTCGATGATGCCGACGGCGTGGAACTGGTCCGCCTCGTGGGCGCGGGCCGGGGCGTATCCGTGGCCTTTCTCGGTCATGGCGTGCACGATCACGGGCCCGGCGTAGTTCTTGGCCGTGGAGAGGGCGTTTTCCATCGCCTGGAGGTTGTGGCCGTCCACGGGGCCGATGTACTTCATGCCGAGGTCCTCGAACATGCCCTGCGGGGCCCACCAGTCCTTGATGCCCTTCTTCATGGCATGCAGGCTCTTATAGGTGAACTGGCCCACGGGGCCGCCGCTCTGCAGCCGCTTCTTCCACCAGTCCAGCGCGCCCTCGTAGGCGGGGGCGGCGCGGAGCGAGTCGATGGTGGGGCGCAGCGAGGCGAGGTAGTCGGCGACGCCGCCGACGGTCGGGGCGTAGGAGCGGCCGTTGTCGTTGACGACGATCACGACGCGGCGTTTCTTGTCCGCGGCGATGTTGTTCAGTGCCTCCCAGGCCATGCCGCCGGTGAGGGCGCCGTCGCCGACGACGGCGATCACGTACCGGTCGCCGTCGCCGGTGAGCCGGCGGGCGCGGGAGATGCCGTCCGCCCAGGACAGCGAGGAGGAGGCGTGGGAGCTTTCGACGATGTCGTGCTCGGACTCGCCCCGGTCCGGGTAGCCGGAGAGGCCGCCCTGCTGGCGGAGGGTGCTGAAGTCCTGGCGTCCGGTGAGGAGCTTGTGCACATAGGACTGATGGCCGGTGTCGAAGACGATGCTGTCGCGCGGCGAGTCGAAGATGCGGTGCACGGCGATGGTGAGTTCGACGACGCCGAGGTTCGGCCCGAGGTGGCCGCCCGTCTGGGACACATTGCCGATCAGAAATTCCCTGACCTCGGCGGCCAGCTGGTCCAGCTGCGCCTGGGACAACGTGTTCAGGTCCTGCGGACTCCGGATGCTCTCCAAGATTCCCAACGGCCCTCCTTGCGGGTAGTAGACATGCCTTACAACTCTAACGCCTCGGCGTGTCCGCCGGTTGCGCATCCCGGGCCGCCAGCCGCGCGTACCGCTCCCCCGCCGGGCCCGGGAACGCCGAAGCCCCGGCCCGTCAGTGACGGTCCGGGGCTTCGGGTGGCCTCGCCCGGAGGCGCGGCCGGTGGTGCTAGCTGGCCGAGATCTGGCGCAGCACGTACTGCAGGATGCCGCCGTTGCGGTAGTAGTCGGCTTCACCCGGGGTATCGATGCGGAGGACCGCGTCGAAGCTCGTGGTGGTGCCGTCTTCTGCCGTGGCGGTGACCTTGAGGGTCTTCGGCGTGGTGCCTTCGTTGAGGGCGGTGACGCCCTCTACGGAGAAGGACTCGGTGCCGGTCAGTCCCAGGCTGGCGGCGTTCTGGCCGGCCGGGTACTGCAGCGGCAGGACGCCCATGCCGATGAGGTTGGAGCGGTGGATGCGCTCGTAGCTCTCGGCGATGACGGCCTTGACGCCCAGCAGCGCGGTGCCCTTGGCAGCCCAGTCACGGGACGAACCGGAGCCGTACTCCTTGCCTGCCAGGACGACCAGCGGGGTGCCGGCGGCCTGGTAGTTCTGGGCGGCGTCGTACACGGCGGCCTGCGGGCCATCGGCCTGCGTGAAGTCGCGGGTGAAGCCACCCTCGACGCCGTCGAGCAGCTGGTTCTTGATCCGGATGTTGGCGAAGGTGCCGCGGATCATGACCTCGTGGTTGCCACGGCGGGAACCGTAGGAGTTGAAGTCCTTGCGCTCGACACCGTGCTCCAGCAGGTACTTACCGGCCGGGGTGTCCGACTTGAAGGAACCGGCCGGGGAGATGTGGTCGGTGGTCACCGAGTCACCGAGCTTGAGCAGCACGCGGGCTCCGCTGATGTCCTGGACCGGCTCCGGCTGGGCCTTCATGCCCTCGAAGTACGGGGGCTTCCGGACGTAGGTGGAGTCCTGGTCCCAGGCGAAGGTGTCGCCGGCGGGGGTGTCGAGGGCCTTCCAGCGCTCGTCGCCTTCGAAGACGCCTTCGTAGCCGCGGGCGAACATGCCCTTGTCGATCGAGGAGTCGATGGTCTCCTGGACCTCGGACGGGTTCGGCCAGATGTCCTTCAGGAAGACGTCGTTGCCGGCTTCGTCCTGGCCCAGCGGGTCGTTCTCGAAGTCGAAGTCCATGGTGCCGGCCAGGGCGTAGGCGATGACCAGCGGCGGGGAGGCCAGGTAGTTCATCTTCACGTCCGGGTTGATCCGGCCTTCGAAGTTGCGGTTACCGGAGAGCACGGCGGTGACGGAGAGGTCGTTGGCCTGGATGGCCTCGGAGATCTCGGCGTCCAGCGGGCCGGAGTTGCCGATGCAGGTCGCGCAGCCGTAGCCGACGATGTAGAAGCCGAGCTTCTCCAGGTACGGGGTCAGTCCCGACTTGTTGTAGTAGTCGGTAACGACCTTCGAACCCGGGGCGACGGAGGTCTTGACCCATGGCTTGGCGGTCAGGCCCTTTTCGACGGCGTTGCGGGCCAGCAGTGCGGCGGCCAGCATCACGGACGGGTTGGACGTGTTGGTGCAGGAGGTGATCGAGGCGATCGACACCGCGCCGTGGTCCAGTTCGAACTCGCGGCCGTCGGCGGTCTTGACGGCCACGGTCTTGGACGGGCGGCCATTGGCCTTTGGTCCGTGCGAGTGCGGGGCCTCCTCGGTGAGGTGGCTGGCGTTGGCGGTGAACGACGGCGCGTCCGAGGCCGGGAAGCTCTCATCGATCGCTTCGTCCAGGCTGCCGTCGGCCAGGTCGACCTTGACGTAGTTGCGCAGGTCCTCGCGGAACTGGGCCTTGGACTCGGAGAGGATGATGCGGTCCTGCGGGCGCTTCGGGCCGGAGATCGACGGAACAACCGTCGACAGGTCCAGCTCGAGGTACTCGGAGAACTTGATCTCGCGGGACGGGTCGTGCCAGAGGCCCTGTTCCTTGGCGTAGGCCTCGACCAGGGCGACGTTCTCGTCCGCCCGGCCGGTGAGGCGCAGGTAGTCGAGGGTGACGTCGTCGATCGGGAACATCGCGGCGGTGGAACCGAACTCGGGGCTCATGTTGCCGATCGTGGCGCGGTTGGCCAGCGGCACGGCCGCGACACCCTCGCCGTAGAACTCGACGAACTTGCCGACCACGCCGTGCTGGCGCAGCATCTCGGTGATGGTGAGCACCACGTCGGTGGCGGTGGCGCCGGCCGGGATGGAGCCGGTCAGCTTGAAGCCGACGACGCGCGGGATCAGCATCGAGACGGGCTGGCCGAGCATGGCGGCCTCTGCCTCGATGCCGCCGACGCCCCAGCCGAGCACGCCCAGGCCGTTGACCATGGTGGTGTGGGAGTCGGTGCCGACGCAGGTGTCCGGGTAGGCGCGCAGGGTGCCGTCAACCTCGCGGGTCATGACGGTGCGGGCCAGGTATTCGATGTTGACCTGGTGCACGATGCCGGTTCCCGGCGGGACGACCTTGAAGTCGTCGAACGCGGTCTGGCCCCACCGGAGGAACTGGTACCGCTCGCCGTTGCGCTGGTACTCGATCTCCATGTTGCGCTCCAGTGCGCCGGAGTTGCCGAAGGCGTCGATCTGCACGGAGTGGTCGATGACCAGTTCGGCCGGTGCCAGCGGGTTCACCCGGGTGGGGTCACCGCCGAGGTCCTTGACGGCCTCACGCATGGTGGCGAGGTCGACAACGCAGGGCACGCCGGTGAAGTCCTGCATGATCACGCGCGCCGGCGTGAACTGGATTTCAGTGTCGGGCTCGGCGTTGGGATCCCAGCCGGCCAGGGCGCGGACGTGGTCGGCCGTGATGTTGGCGCCGTCCTCGGTCCTCAACAGGTTTTCAAGCAACACCTTGAGGCTGAACGGAAGGCTGTCTGCGCCTTCGACGGAGTTCAACCGGAAAATCTCGTATTCGGTACCGGCTACATTAAGTTTGCCTTTTGCACCGAAGCTGTCCACAATGCTCATCGCAGGACTCCTCTCGCAACTGTTTCATCTTTGTCGCGCCGCAGACCCCTAAGCTAGTTAGGCAAGCCTAACCAGCTGCCGGACAAGCCGGCCGGGACGGTCCGGAGCGGGATGTTCTCCGCGGGACCGTCGGGAAACGGGGTGCTGAGCCCGCGCGACGTCGGACTACTCCGCCCATCCTAGTGGCCCGGGCCCCGGGAGTCAGCAACGCCACCGTCTCCAGGTGGTGCGTATGCGGGTACAGGTCGAACCCGCGCAGGGACTTCAGTGCCCAGCCCCGCTGCTGGAAGTAGCCGACGTCGCGGGCGAACGACGCCGGGTCGCAGGAGACGTAGGCGATCGCGCGCGGCGCGGAGTCCACCAGCTGGCTGACCACAGCCTTGCCGGCGCCGGCACGGGGCGGATCAAGGATCAGCGCGTCGAAGCTGCGCGGTTTCTGCCGCAGCACCCGTTCGACCTTGCCCTGGACAATTTCTACCTGCGGGGCGTGGTGCAGGTTCTTGCGTGCGTCCCTGCTGGTGCCGGGCGATCCTTCCACGGACAGCACGGAGCCGGTGACTCCGACGGCGTCGGCCAGCGCGGCGGTGAAGAGCCCCGCGCCGGCGTACAGGTCGGCCACGGCCGAGCCGGGGGCGAGGTAGCCGCCGTCGTGCAGGGCCTCCTTGACCGCGCCCACCAGGGTTTCCGGGGCGTGTCGGTGGATCTGCCAGAAGCCGTCGCCGGTGACGCGGAAGTCGTGGCCGGCCGCGGTTTCCTGCACCCAGGTGCGGCCGCGCAGCTGGGTGACCTCACCGGTGGCGGGGTCCAGCCGGGCGACGGAGACCGTCTCCGGGAACCGGGCCGCGATGGCGGCGACCCGTTGCGGCCGGGTGCCGGGGGCGGGAACCAGCAGCACCAGCGGCCGGGAGCCGTTGGCCGGGGCCGCGACCTCGATCCGTTCGATGCCCTGCAAGTCGTGGTCCCAGAGGCGCAGGTCGTTGATGCCGTCCACGGCCAGCGGCATCTCGCGGACGGCGAGGACGGTGTCCGCGCGGTAGGCGTGCATGCCCAGCTGGCCGGACGGGGTCATCGCGAACCCGGTGCGGGTGCGCCAGCCAAGCCCCGGCGCACCCGAGGTCGCGTCCTCCCCCACCGCCTCGACGTGGCCGGCGCCCGGGAGGCCGGCCAGGGCGTGGGCGTCGATGCCGGCCAGGCGGTGCAGCTGTTCGGCCAGCACCTCGGCCTTCAGCCGGCGCTGGCGGGGCAGGGAGATGTGGCCCAGTTCGGCGCCGCCCACCGGCGGGTGGCCGTGGGCCCAGGCGCGGCGCGCGTCAGCGGCGTGCCAGAAGTGTTCCACCCGGTCCTCGGAGGCCTCGAGCACCTCGATGACGTCGCCGCGCCAGAACTTGGCGCCCTCGGCGTCGTCAGTGAGCCTGATGCGCACCTTCTCCCCCGGGATGCCGTGCCGGACGAAGATGACCCGGCCCTCGTGCCGGGCCACGGCGTGGCCACCGTGGGCCACCCGGCCGACGTCGACGACCAGTTCGGTGGCGGCAGGGGTCCGGCGGTCGGTGCTCATTGAATATCCTGCAGTCTCTTGGCTTCTTCGGACGATTTCAGCTGCCACGGCACGCTGGCGACCATCACTCCGGGTTCGAAGTGCAGCCGGGTCTTGATCCGCAGGGCGGTCTGGTTGTGCACCAGCTGCTCCCACCACTTGCCCACCACGTACTCCGGGATGTACACCACGATCAGGTCGCGGGGTGAGTCCCGGCGCATGTTCTTGATGTACTCCATGATGGGCGTGACCGTCTCGCGGAACGGGCTGGCCAGAACCGTGATGGGCACCGGGATGTCCAGCTTCTCCCAGTCCGCGAGGGTCTGTTCGGTCTCCTCCGGGCTGATGTCCACGGTGATGGCGTCCAGCCGGGAGGGCCGGGACGCGCGGGCGTACGCCAGGGCGCGGAGCACGGGCTTGCGGACGTGGGAGACCAGCAGCACCGCGTGGACGCGGGTGGGCAGGGCGCGCGGCGAGGAGTCCTCGTCCACGGCGAGTTCCTTGGCGACGTTGTCGTAGTGCGCCCGGATGCTCCACATGATCAGGAACAGGATGAACATGGCCAGCAGGGCGATCCAGGCGCCCTGTTCGAACTTGGTAATCAGCACGATCACCAGCACCAGGCCGGTCATGCCGAAGCCGATGGTGTTGATGGTGCGGGACTTGAGCATCCGCAGCTTCGCGGCCGGGTCCTTGGCGAGCTTCAGCTCCCGGCCCCAGTGCCGGATCATGCCAAGCTGGCTGAGGGTGAAGGAGATGAAGACGCCCACGATGTAGAGCTGGATCAGCTTGGTGACGTCGGCGTTGAAGGAGATGATCAGCACCAGCGCGCCGGCGGCGAGGGCCAGCACGCCGTTGCTGAAGGCCAGCCGGTCGCCGCGCGTGCGGAGCTGGCGGGGCAGGTAGCCGTCCTGGGCCAGGATGGAGCCGAGCACCGGGAAGCCGTTGAACGCCGTGTTGGAGGCGAAGACGAGGATGACGCCGGTGGCGGCCACCACGATATAGAACGGGATGGAGCCGGCGCCGAAGACCGTCTGCGCGATCTGGCTGATGGCCGGGTTCTGGATGTAGCCCTCGTCCACGGGCTGGCCGTTGAGCAGGAACTCCTTGGCCGGGTCCTGCACGATGTGCACCTTGGTGGCGTTGGCCAGGTAGATGATGCCGGCCAGCATGGACGCCGCGATGACGCCCAGGAGCAGCAGCGTGGTGGCGGCGTTCTTGCTCTTGGGCTTCTTGAAGTTGGGCACACCGTTGCTGATCGCCTCGACGCCGGTGAGGGCGGCGGCGCCGGAGGAGAAGGCCCGCAGCAGCAGGAACGCACCGGTCAGGCCCACCAGGCCCTCGTCGAAGCCGGGCGCCGGGACGATCTGGAACTCGGCCGAGGGTGCCTGGCCCAGCTGGCCGGTGACAGCCTGGAAGACGCCGACGGCGGTCATGCCGAGGATGGAGACCATGAAGATGTAGGTGGGGACGGCGAAGACGCTGCCGGCTTCCCGGATGCCACGCAGGTTCACCAGGGCCAGGATCACGACGCCGATGGTGGCGATTGCGGCCTGCTGGCCGTGCAGCGAGGGAACGGCAGTGGTCAGGTATGCCGCGGCCGAGGACATGGACACCGCCACGGTCAGGACGTAGTCCACCAGCAGGGCCGAGGCCACGGTCAGGCCCGCGTACTTGCCGAGGTTCTCGTTGGCGATCTCGTAGTCGCCGCCGCCGGAGGGGTACGCGTGGACGTTCTGCCGGTAGGATGCCACCACCGTCAGCAGCACCACCATCACCGCCAGGCCCACCCACGGCGAGAATGCCACCGCGCTGACGCCGGCCAGGGCCAGGGTGAGCAGGATTTCGTCCGGGGCGTAGGCGACCGACGACAGCGCGTCCGAGGCGAAGATCGGAAGCGCGATCCGCTTCGGCAGCAGCGTGTGGGCCAGACGGTCGTTGCGGAAGGGACGCCCCACCAGCACCCGCTTCACGGCATTGAAAATTGTCAGCACCAGACAAAGTTAGTCTGATTCGCACCCGATGTCATGGCGGCCGGGGCGCGGCTGCCGGGCCCCGGTGGCCGGTAGAGTTTACGCAGCAACGTGAGACAGACGCTTTAGGAGGCACATGTGGCGCACTTCGTGATCATGGGTTGCGGCCGGGTGGGTGCCACCCTGGCGCACACCCTTGAGGACGCCGGCCACTCGGTCGCCATCATCGACCAGGACGACCGTGCCTTCCGGAGGCTCCGCACCGGCTTCACCGGCCGTAAGGTCACCGGCGTCGGCTTTGACCGCGAAACGCTCAAGCGCGCCGGCGTCGAGGAGGCCTACGCCTTCGCCGCCGTCTCCAGCGGTGACAACTCCAACATCCTGGCCACCCGCGTGGCCCGGGAAACTTTCCACGTCCCGCACGTGGTGGCCCGCATCTACGACCCGGGCCGGGCTGAGATCTACCAGCGCCTGGGCATCCCCACGGTCGCCGCCGTGCGCTGGAGCGCCGACCAGGTGCTGCGCCGGATCCTGCCCGAGCAGCACCTCGCCGGTGACTTCCGCGACCCCTCCGGCCGTCTGGTGCTGGCCGAGGTGGACCTCGACGCCGGCTGGGTCGGCCACCCGCTGACCGCTATTGAGAAGGCCGCGGACATCCGCATCGCCTACCTCACCCGCTTCGGCGAGGGGATGCTCCCGACGCCCGGCATGTCGCTGCAGGACGGCGACACCGTCCACGCCATGCTCAGCGTGGACCGCACCTCCGAGGTGGCCCACATCCTCGCCAAATCCCCCGCCAAGGAGTCCTAAGTGAAGGTCGTCATCGTCGGTGCCGGCAGCGTCGGTTCCTCGATTGCCCGCGAACTGCTCTCGCACAAGCACGAAATTCTGCTGATCGACCTCAAGCCGGAGGTGATCGGCCGCAGCGGCCTGCGCGGCGCGCACTGGCTGGTGGGCGACGCCTGCGAGCTCAGCACCCTCAAGGACGCCCGCCTGGAGGACGCCGACGTCGTCGTCTCCGCCACCGGCGACGACAAGGTCAACCTGGTGGTCTCGCTGCTGGCCAAGACCGAGTTCGGCGTGGGCCGCACCGTGGGCCGGGTGAACAACCCGAAGAACGACTGGATGTTCGACGATTCCTGGGGCGTCGACGTCGCGGTCAACACCCCGCAGCTGATGACGGCGCTGGTGGAGGAGGCCGTGGAGATCGGCGACCTGGTCCGGCTGCTGACGCTGCAGACCGGCGTCTCCTCGCTGGTGGAATTCACCGTGCCGCACGATTCGCACGTGATCGGCCTGACGGTGGGCGCCATTGAATGGCCCGAGGACGCGACCCTGGTGGCAATCCTCCGCGACCAGGCCCCCATTACCCCCAGCCGGGACGACGTCATCGACGGCGGCGACGAGCTGTTCTTCGTCACCACCATCGCCGCCGAGGACGAGCTGCGGGCCCTGCTCTCGGCCCCGGATGCCGGCGAGGGCGACGCCGCTGCGGATGCCGCGGCCGGGCCCGACGATGACTCCGACGGCCGCTCCGGCCAGCCCGCGCACAGCCACGCCATCGAGGACGACGGCTTCGACGGCTAGGCCCCCAACCGCCGTCCCCGTGCCCCGTCGGCGGGCCGACCCAACTGACTGACAGCTGAGGCCGTTATGAGCATTCATGACGGCCTCAGCTGCGAGCTAGTTGGGTTCGGCCGAAGTCTCGGTTGCCGGGTCGGCGGGCCGGGTCAGGAGCCAGGCCACCCAGAGGCCCAGGATGTACAGCGGGGCGCCCATCAGCAGCCGGGTGGTGGCGAGGGCGGCGAGGCCCTGCTCCCCCATGTAGTACAGCGGCACCTGGACCAGGAGGCGCAGGGCCAGGACGGTGATGATCACCCAGGTGCCGATCCGGTAGGCCTTCACGCGGGCCGGGTCCTTGCGCCAGTGCAGGCCCTCGTTGCGGATGAAGCCGAACAGCAGCCCGGCGATCGGCCAGCGGACGGCGATAGAGATGCTCATCGCCACGATGTAGCCCAGGTTGGTGAAGAAGCCCAGGACGTAGAAGTCCTCGGCCTTGCCCGTGGTGTTGGCCAGCCAGGCGGAGAGGCCGACGCCGGCAATGCCGGCCAGCGCCTGGGTCAGCGGCTTGCGCTGGACCAGCCGGGCGACGGTGAAGGCGGCGGCGACGGCGAGGGCGGCCACCAGCGCCTGGGTCAGCTCCCGGGACACCGTGAAGGCGATCAGGAAGACCAGGCCGGGCAGGATGCTCTCGGCCAGGCCCTGGACACCGCCGGCGCTTTTCAGCACGTCGATGTTGCCGTTGCTGGTGCGGTGCAGGCCCGCCTTCGCGGCGTAATCCTCGGCGAGCTGGGCCACGGTGGGCTGGGCGCCGGTCGGCTGGGCGCCCGTGGGCTGCGCCTCAGGGGGCTGGGCGGAACCGGGCTGGGACTCGCGCGGCCGGGGGTCCTGGAACGGCGAGATCTCGGGCATGGTCAGTGTTCCTCCAGGCGGGACAGGATTTCGTAGCGCGGGTTGAACATGGTGGGCAGGCCGTCGCGGACGGTAACCATCCCCTCCAGCTTCAGCTCCAGTCCGGCGTGGACGCCCGGGATGCGGCGGCGGCCCAGCCAGACCACGCGGAGCCGGTCCGCGGCCACCTGGCGGCGGCGTCGGGCGGTGGGCGGTGCGGCGTCGGCCGTGACGCGGCGGGGCCGCGCCGCCGGGGCGTCGTGGTCCGTGATGATCGCGGTAAACGCCGCCACCTCGCCCGCGGGGGCGTAGGTGACGGATTCGATGAAGCCGCGGCAGAGGACGCGGCCGCGCTCGGGCAGGCCGCGGACCGGGACGGCGTCGGAGGACAGGCCTCCGGGGGCGTCACCCAATCTGGGTGGTCTCCGGTCCGCGTTCGGGCTGGTCCAAGGTGGGGCGTCCGGCCGGGCCGGGGGCCGTGGCGCTGGTGTCCTTGGGCAGGCGCAGCTGCAGCAGGTCCCGCGGCGGCATCGGGTTGTCCCCGCGCACCACGACGATCTTGCGGAACAGGTCCTCCAGATCCCGGGAGGCTTCCCGGTCGATGGCCGCTTCCCCGCCGAGCACGCCGCGCAGGAACCAGCGCGGGCCGTCGACGCCGATGAAGCGGGCCACCCGGTAGCCCTCGCTGCCGTCGCCGGCGGGGAGCTTTGCGACGAGTTCGATGCCGAAGTGGCCCTCGATCTCCTCGACCTGGCCGCCCTGGCTTCCGACGGACTGGCCGATCTGCTCGCGGATCTCGTCCCACAGCCCCTCGGACCGGGGCGCCGCGAAGGCCTGCAGCTGCAGGCTGGAGCCCTCCAGGTCCATGGTCACGGCGACGACGCGCTGGGTGGCCTCCTCGACCTCAAGCCGCAGCTGCAGGTTCTCCCGCGGCGCGATCAGCAGGGCGCCGAGGTCGACGTAGCCGTCCTGGTTCTCAATCTCCGAGACGTCGTACGGGCCGGACCCGCGGACGGCCGTGTCCGCGGCGGCGTCGGCGCCGGTCTCCGGTGCCTCGACGGCCTCGCTCGGCTGTTCCTGCTTGGCTTTCCTGCCACGCCCAAAAACCATGGGTTGTCTCCTTCGTTGTGTTCCGCCGCTGCTCGTCCGGGACGGACCGGGTGTGCCGGCCTGACGGGCCGGGCGGTGTAGCTTGGGGCCGGTCAGGCCTGCGTCGCGCCGAACCCGCCGGTGGAACTGAACCCGCCGGTGGAACCGAAACCGCCGGTGCCGCGGACCGAATCACTGAGCTCCTGGACCGGAACGAACTCCGCGTGCTCCACACGCTGGATGACCATTTGGGCAATTCTATCGCCGCGCCGCAGCTCGATGGACTCGGAGCGGTCAGTGTTCAACAGGGTTACCGCAATTTCTCCGCGGTAGCCGGCGTCGACGGTGCCGGGGGCGTTCACCACGGTCAGGCCGTGCTTGGTGGCGAGGCCCGAGCGCGGGTGGATAAGCGCCACGTAGCCGACAGGCAGGGCGATGGCGACGCCGGTGGGCACCAGTTTCCGCTCGCCGGGTTCCAGGACGACGTCCTCGCGGGCGCGCAGGTCCGCGCCTGCGTCGCCGGGGTGCGCGTACGACGGCGGTTCCAACCCGTCGTCGAGCATCTTCAGCTGGACCGCCAGGGTGGGACCCGGGACGGCGGGTGCGGGGGTTGTTTCTTCAGTCACAGTCCCCCACTGTAACGCCAGCGGAAACGTTCGGCCTACCGCGGCGCCGGGCGGGAGGATGCCTTGCGGGCCCGGGCGTCGGGGCCCTCCCGGGACGTCCCGCCAAGGTGAAATAGCCCGGGAAAAGTGGAAAGCTGGCCTCATGCCCGAATCCAGCGCCGCCGTGCCTGCCTCCAACCAGACCCCCGACGAATCCACCGTCCTGTTCAGCGAAAAGCTGTGGCCCAGCTTCTGGATCTGGCTGGTGGCGGCGGGACTGTCGGCGGCCGGCATCCTGGTGTTCGCTCCGATCAGCATGACCGCGGGCATCACCGCGGCGGTGGTGCTGTTCGTGATCCTGGCCGTGCTGTTGATCGTCTCCACCCCGTCCCTTCAGGTCACCGCGGGAACCCTGCGGGTGGGCCGGGCGACGATCGAGCGCCGCTTCGTCGGCACCGTGGAGGCATTCAAGGGCGGGGAAGCGACGGCGGAACGCGGCCCCCGGCTCAACGGGCTGGCCTTCATGTGCATCCGCGGCTGGATCGACCCGGTGGTGCGGATCGAGATCACCGATCCGATGGACCGCACGCCCTACTGGCTGGCCTCGACCCGCCGTCCCGCCGAATTCGTCGCCGCCCTGAAGCGCTAAGCCGCTGACTCACAGGCCGCTGGGCCGCTGAACCGCTAAGCCGCCGCCGGGGGCCATCGAGGGCCGCCTCAGCCCTCGCACTCCACGCAGTACTTCATGCCGTCCTTTTCCCGCGCGATCTGGGATCGGTGCCGGACCAGGAAACAGGACGCGCAGGTGAACTCGTCCGCCTGGGCGGGCATCACCCGGACCAGCAGCTCCTCACCGGAGAGGTCCGCGCCGGGGAGCTCGTAACCCTCGGCCAGATCGGTCTCGTCCTCGTCCACCGCCGCGGAGGGCTTCTCGGTCCGACGGGACTTCAGTTCCTCGATCGAGTCTTCGTTGAGGTCCTCTTCGCTCTTCCGCGGCGCGTCGTAGTCTGTCGCCATTACTTTTCGCTCACACTCCGCACTCGTTGGGGGTCGTCGCCGTCGCCGTCCGCCGGGGTCTTGCTCTTCCCCGGGCGGTCCGGGTCCGGTTCACCGGCGTCAACGCCGGACGGGTGTTTTTGTGCCCGGCGTCGGGTCATTCTTGCCTACGCGGGTTCAGCGCGCCAGAGTCCGGCGGACGCGGTCGGGACGTGGGGCCCGGGCGTTCACGCAATGCCGGCCAGCGGGGCCCGTGAAGGGCGGAAAATGCCGGAAATTCGCGGCGCGCCCTCCCTCTTCACCGCTTTTGGTGCCCGGCAGTGGCAGAGTTTCGAGTGTTAGCAATGCCAGGGTGGAGGATTTGTATGCAGGATCTACGGCTTGTAGGCGTCCACGACGATGGAGAGCATCTCCTGTTCAGTGGCGCCGGCGGCGAGATGTTCCAGCTGCCGATCGATGAAGCGCTTCGTGCTGCCGTGAACCGGCCCTCGAAGACTGCCCCGGGCCCGGCGCCGGAGCCCATAGCGATGTCCCCGCGGGACATCCAGGCCCGGATCCGCAGCGGCGCAACCGCCGCGGAGGTCGCCGAGCTCTCGGGCATGCCGCTGGCCAAGGTTGAGCGTTACGAAGGTCCGGTGCTGGCCGAGCGCGAATACGTCGCCCAGCAGGCGCGCCGGATCGAGGTTGCCTCCCCCACTGCGGGCCACGAGGGGTACCGCTCCCACTTCGGCGACCAGCCTGCCACCCTGGAGGAAATGGTCAGCCACCGGCTGCGCGCCTACGGCGTCGCGCCGGAGACCGTGGAGTGGGATTCCTGGCGGCGCCCCGACGGCCTGTGGAACGTGGTGGCGGCGTTTTCGCTGCCGGCCGGCGGCCACGCCGCCATCGGCGAGGAACCGCCCGCCTCATGGACGTTCAGCCCCGCGCTGAAATCCCTGCAGAACGCGAACCGCTGGGCGCAGCAGCTCAGTGAGCTTGAGCCGATGGACGGGCCCGTCCCGTCCCGCCGGCTCTCGGCCGTTTCCGACCGGCCCTTCGATTTCGAGACCGACGCCGAGGCCGCCGCGCGCACGGCGACGGCGCAGCTCAGCATCGTCCCCGCCGACAGGTCACTGCCCGGGGATTCCCGCCAGGACCGGGACAACGACGGACTGCTGGACATGCTCCGCTCCCGCCGCGGGCACCGGATCGGGGTGGACGAGGACGCGGATGACGCGCTTGCGCTCATGCTGAGCCAGGGCGTCCCGGCGGCCCACCCCCGGCCCTCCGAGGTCCCCGCCCCGGGCGATGCCTCCGACAGCGACACCACGTCCGACGCCGGTCCCTCCGATGACGCCGACCTTCACACTCCCAACGGCAGCGGCACGGATACCACCGTTGAGGCCGAAGCCGGCGACGCCGACAAGACCGTCGAGCCGGAGACGACCTCCACTCCGGCGGCCAAGGCTGAGCCGCATTCCATTCCCGGGCCGGATGCCTTCACCCGCCGCCGCGATGCCCGGCCCTCGATGCTCTCCCGGCTGACGCTGGCGCCCCGGCATGATGCCGCCGACGCCGGCGACGCGCTGCGTTTGCACGACGGGGTCAGCACGGAGACCCGGGAAATCACCATCGCGGCCTCCCAGCTGCGCCCGGTGCGCGGCAACGGCCAGGGGCCGACGTCGAGCCCCGGACTCGACGAACTGCTGGGCGGCGGAACCTCCCGGCGCGCGGCCCGGCCGGAGTCCCCCGAGCAGCCCCGCACCCCGGACAGCATCATCCCCGCCGGCAACCGGAACCCGGAACTGTCGCGGTCTGAGGCGCGGGCGGAGCGTGCCGGGGAGACGCCCGAACGCCAGCCGGCCAAACCCAAGCGCTCCAGCGTGCCCAGCTGGGATGACATCGTCTTCGGCACCCGCAGCGAGTAGCCACCGAGAGATCGAACTGTTGCCGTCCCCGCTACGGATTGTTAGCGGCGCCGGGCCTTGGGGCTGCCGGTCTTGCCGGCGGCGCTGAAGCACAGCAGCGGGACTTCCCGCTCGGCCTTGGTCAGCGAGCCATGCTGGCCCACCACCTCCAGCGCCCGCGCGGGGACCCGCCGGGTGTCATAAAGCGCCAAGGTGTCGCGGGCGGCAATCATCACGTCCCCGATCCGGGGGCCGACGGCGTCGCGCACGTCGCCAAACAGCCCCGCCGCGATAGCCTCCTCGCGGCTAAAAGCCCAGATCCGCTCGCCGAACCGCGCCCGCCAGGCCGCCACCAGCCGGCTGCGGCCGGCCTCCCCCGCGTCCTCCTCCAGGTAGAGGTGGACCATCCGGGGCTCGCCGGCGGTGTGCCGGACCCCCTCAATCAGGGCCGGTTCGGCGGAGTAGTCCAGGCGCTGGGACTCGGGCACGTCCACCATGCCGTGGTCGCCCGTGACCAGCACGGTGGTCCCCGGCGGCAGTGTCGAGTTCAGCCGGCTGACGGTCGCGTCGAGCTCCTCCAGCTGGTGTTCCCACTGGGCCGATGCGGCACCATAGCGGTGGCCGGCTTTGTCCAGCTCGTGCACGTAGAAGTACATCAGCGCGGTCTCCGCCCCGGCCATCGCCTCGGCAGCGGCGGCGGTGCGCGCGTGCGCGGTGGTGCCGGCGATGAACCGGCCGCCGCGCAGGGCCGCCTGGGTCATGGCGGAGTCACTGAAGCGGGGCAGGGCGACGGTGCTGACGTCGGCGTGCTGCGCGGCGCGTTCGAACACGGTAGGCAACGGCTGCCAGCGGCGCGGGTCGACGCCGTCGTCCCAGTTGCTGAGCATGTTGACCACGCGGTCCTGGTCCGGATCCACGACGTCGTAGCCCACCATGCCATGCTGGCCGGCGGAGCGGCCGGTGCCGAAGCTGGCCAGCGACGCCGCGGTGGTGGACGGGAAGGCTGCATCGACGCCGGCGGGGACCTCACCCTGCCCGGACTGGAGCACCGAGCGCAGGAACGGCGTGTGGGCGGCGCGCTGCTTCAGCAGCTGCCGGCCAAGGCCGTCGGCCAGGACCACGCACACCCGCCGCGCCGGGGGCAACGACAGCCGGTTCTCAAAACCGGGCACACCGATGCTGGCCGCCGCGCTGCCGAAGACCTCGGCGATGGACTTTCGGCCGTAGGCCGGCGGCGAGGGAAGCGTGGGGCCGGTGGACAGGGCGGGGCCGGTGGACAGGGCAGGGCCGCCCGAAACCGATGCAGGACCGGCGGTGCTGTCGGCGCCCATCTCAGCGCTGATGGCCGCGGCTCAGGCGGTTGGCGAAGACGCCGGCGCGGGAGCGCGGCGGCAGGGTGGAGACGCCGTGGCCGGCCGGGGCACCGGATCCGGTGTTCACGGCGCGCAGGGCGCGGGCGAAGAGCTTGGCGTCCTGGACCGCCTGCAGGCCGTCCGCCTCGGCGCTGATCCGCAGGACGATGTCCTCCTGGGCAATCGTGCCGCTGTAGCCGTGGTCCGCCTCGCATTGGGGGTCCCCGCAACTGGCCGGGCCCATGTCCAGCCGCTGGCCGCCGGACCAGGCGATGGAAAGCGTGAGTTCGCGGACCGGGTCCGAGGGCTTGTAGTCCTGCGGCTGGGCGTAGATGTAACTGAGCACCACGGAGCGGATCTGGGCCACCGGGACGGACTCGGTGGAGACCTGGGCGACCATCTGCTCGCCGGCCTCGTCCAGCTGCTGGTCGTCCACGTGGGTGATGACCAGCATGTCCTCGGTGAGCACCAGCACGGTGATGTGGCGGCGGACCTCGGCCCGGTCGAAGTGGGTTTCGAGGTGCACCAGGTGGGAGACGCAGTCCCGCCCGTCGAGGGCATCGGCCACCACGTCGGCGACCAGCCGCGGGTAGAAGCCGGCCTGCTCGAGCGCATCCGTGAGGCTCTGTCCCTGCGCGCTGTGGTCGTGCAGGCCGGCGTGCGGCGCACCGTGGCGGGCTGAGAGGGAAGCCTGTGGCTGGGATGCTGGGGGCTGGGAGGTCATGGGTTCCATTTTCACAGATCGGCTAGTCACTTGCTAACCGCGGCGCCCCGATGTGGACAACGCCGGGGCGGTCCGGAGCCTCAGGCGCGCATGGCACGCCGGGCCGTGTCGGTGCGCTGGGCGGCGTTGGCGATCCGCACGTCGGCGGCGAGGATCACCGCCCCCTCGGTGCCCGCGAGGACCGGGTTGAACTCCACGAGGGCGATTTCCGGGTGGTTGTCCTTGAGCCGAGTGAGCCGGGCCGCGAGGTCCTCCAGCGCGGCAACGTCGACGGCGGGCAGCCCCTGGTAGCCGAAGAGTTTCCGCGAGGCCCGGGGTGAGCGGATGAAGTCGTGCACGTCCGAGCCGGAGAGCGGTGGCACGCGGTGCGCCCAGTCGTCCAACAGGTTCACGGCGTCCCCGGCGAGGCCGAAGGAGACCACCGGTCCCAGCAGCGGGTCCTCGATGGCCCGGAAGGTGCACGCCTGGCCCACCGGCGCCATGGTCTGCACCTCCAGGGAGGGCGAGCCGTAGCGTTGCAGGGACCGGCGCATCTGGGCGATGTTGGCCCGCAGCGAGTCGGCATCCTGGATGTCCAGCCGCACCCCGCCCAGGTCCAGCCGGTGCCGGAGCGCCGGGTCGGTGGTCTTGATCGCCACCGGCCAGCCGAGCCTCTCCGCCGCGGCGACGGCGTCGTCGTCGGTCTCGAACCCCGTCGAGGGCAGCACGTGGATGCCGTAGTGGCCCAGGAGCCGGTCCGCGGCGGCCGGGTCCAGCCGGACCAGCTGCTCGCCGCCGACGGGGCGCAGCAGTTCCTCGAGGTCGTGGTGCGCGGCGTCGGGGTCGCAGCCCTCGGGCTCGACGAACAGGCCCTGGTCCCGGACCTTCCACTGGGCGTAGCGGACGACGGCGGCCAGGGCGGCGACGGCGGCGCCCGGGTTCGAGTAGCAGGGCACGGGCGGGGCCTCGCCGGCGTCGCCCACCATGCCCTCGACGTAGATGGAGGGGTCCAGGATGCCGGTGAACGCGGCCACCACGGGTTTGCCGGCGGCGGCCGAGCATTCGGCCAGCACGGCGCCGATCTTCTCCACGGTCAGGCCCCGGGCGGGCAGTAGGGCCACGACGACGGCGTGCACATTCTCCAGCGTCAGGGTCTCCTGGAGGCTGCGGCGCAGCGCCGGGAGGGCGCGGGACATGCCGGTGTCCAGGTCGACGTCCGCGACGATCCGCTCGACGCCGAGCCCGGCGGCCTCGGCGCTGTCCGAGACCACCTTGCCGAGGGCCCGGGAGTTGCTGAACACGGCCACACCAGGGCCCTGGGGCAGCGGCTGGCTGGAGACGATCTGCGCGACGTCCATGAGTTCCTCGATGGTCCCCACCCGGATCACGCCGGCCTGGCGCATCATGGCATCGAGCGCCTCCGGCGGCGCCTGCGTGGTGCGGACCGAGTGGCCCGGCGGCAGGTTCAGGCCCATCGCGTCGGACTTGGCGACGATCACGGGCTTGGTGCGCGCCAGCCGGCGGGCCAGGCGGGAGAACTTGCGCGGGTTGCCGATCGATTCGAGGTAGAGGCCGACGGCGGTGGTGTCCGCGTCGTCCTCCCAGTACTGCATCAGGTCGTTGCCCGAGACGTCGGCACGGTTGCCGGCGGAGAGGAAGGTGGAGATCCCCACCCGGCGGCGGCTGGACGCGGCGTAGAGTGAGACGCCGATCGCGGCGGACTGGCTGAACAGTCCCAGGCCGCCACGGCGGGCCAACGAGGGGGCCATCGAGGCGTTGAGGGAGACGGCGGGGTTGGTGTTGACGATCCCCAGCGAGGCCGGCCCGATCACCCGCATGCCGTTGGCGCGGGCCTGGCGGACCAGTTCACGTTGCCGCGCCAGGCCGCGTTCGCCGTCGTCCGCGTAGCCGGCGGTGGCCACCACGATGCCCTTGACCCCGGCCTCGCCGCACTCCTGTACCACCTTGGGAACTTCGTCGTAGGGCACGGCGATGATGGCGAGCTTCACCGGGCCGGGGACCTCGGAGAGACGGGCGAAGGAGAGCATGCCGGCCAATTCCAGCGCCTCGGGGTTGATCGCGTAGACCGGGCCGGTGAAGCCGCCCTCGATGATGTGTTCGAGCAGCTGGTAGCCCACGGTCCCCCAGCGGCGGCTCGCGCCGATCACGGCGATCGAGTCGGGGGCCAGCAGCTCCTGGATGCTGCGGGCCTCGGCGCGGTGTTCGCGGGATTCCATCACAGCGCGGGACTTGTCCGTGGGATCGATGTTGAATTCGAGGCTGACGACGCCGTCGTCGAAGTGCCGCTTGACGTCGTAGCCGGCGTCGGAGAAGACCATCAGCATCTTCCGGTTCTCCGGCAGCACCTCGGCACTGAACTTGCGGATGCCGTTTTCCCGGGCAGCGGCGGCGAGGTGCTCGAGCAGGATGGAGCCGATGCCGCGGCCCTGGTGGGCGTCGGCGATGTTGAAGGCCACCTCCGCCTCGGCCGGGTCATCGAGCCGGTCGTAGCGGCCGATGCCGATGATGTCGCCGCCGATGGTGATCACCAGCGCCACCCGGTCCTTGTAGTCGACCTCGGTGAAGCGCTTGAGTTCCTTGCTGGAGAGCTTGGACTTGAACGCGAAGAAGCGCATGTAGATGGACTTCTGCGACTGGCCGACGTGGAAGGCCTGCACGGCGTCGGAGTCGGCGGCGTGGATGGGCCGCAGGTGGGCCGTGCCGCCGTCGCGCAGCACGACATCGGCTTCCCAATGTTCCGGATATACGCCGTCCACGGGCTGATCCACCATAGGCTTAGCCTAGCCATAAACTTACGCAGCACCCGTTGAGCACCACGCAGAAGGACCCACCAGCCCCATGGCACGCCGCCAAACCACGCCCCCGGCAGGGGAAGCCCAGGATTATCACGAGAACATCGTCGACATCGATGTCACCTCCGAGATGGAAGGGTCCTTCCTGGAGTACGCCTACTCGGTGATCTACTCCCGGGCGCTCCCGGACGCCCGCGACGGCCTGAAGCCGGTGCAGCGGCGCATCCTCTACATGATGAGCGAGATGGGCCTGCGCCCGGACCGGGGCCACGTCAAGAGCGCCCGCGTGGTGGGCGAGGTGATGGGCAAGCTGCACCCGCACGGCGACACCGCCATCTACGACGCAATGGTCCGCATGGCGCAGGACTTCTCGCTGCGGCTGCCCCTGATCGACGGACACGGCAACTTCGGCTCGCTCGACGACGGTCCGGCCGCGCCCCGGTACACGGAGGCCCGGCTCGCGGCGGCGGCGCTGACCCTGACCGACCACCTGGACGAGGACGTCGTCGACTTCGTCCCGAACTACGACAACCAGCTCACCCAGCCGGACGTGCTGCCGGCGGCGTTCCCGAACCTGTTGGTCAACGGCGCCACCGGCATCGCCGTCGGCATGGCCACGAATATGGCCCCGCACAACCTCGGCGAGGTCATCGCGGCGGCGCGGCACCTGATCGCCCACCCGGACGCCACGCTGGAGGACGTGATGAAGTTCGTCCCCGGCCCGGACCTGCCCACGGGCGGCCGGATCGTGGGCCTGGACGGCATCCGGGACGCCTACGCCACCGGCCGCGGCTCCTTCAAGACCCGGGCGAAGGTCGACGTCGAGCAGCTCTCCGCCCGCCGCACCGGCCTGGTGGTCACCGAACTGCCGTACATGGTGGGCCCGGAGAAGGTGATCGAGAAGATCAAGGACGCCGTCAACGGCAAGAAACTCTCGGGCATCAGCGACATCGTGGACCTCACCGACCGCAAGCACGGCCTGCGCCTGGTGATCGAGCTGAAGAACGGCTTCAACCCCAACGCCGTGCTGCAGCAGCTCTACCGCTACACGCCGATGGAAGACTCCTTCGGCATCAACAACGTCACCCTGGTGGATGGCCAGCCGCAGACCCTGGGCCTGCTGGAACTGCTCAGCGTCTACGTCACCCACCGCATCACCGTGGTCCGCCGGCGCACCGCGTTCCGGCTGGCGAAGAAGCAGGACCGGCTGCACCTGGTGGAGGGCCTGCTGATCGCGATCGTCGACATCGACGAGGTCATCCAGATCATCCGCTCCTCGGACGAGGCGGCCGCGGCCCGGACCCGGCTGATGTCCATCTACGACCTCTCCGAGATCCAGGCCAACTACATCCTGGAACTGCGGCTGCGGCAGCTGACCAAGTACTCCCGGATCGAGCTGGAGAAGGAACAGGACGAGCTGCGGCGCGAGATCGCCGAGCTGCAGGCCATCCTGGACTCGCCCGAACTGCTGCGCGGCCTGGTCTCCGACGAGCTCGGGGAAATTTCAGAGAAGTACGGGACGCCGCGCCGGACGGTGCTGCTCGAATCCGAGGCCGTCTCCCCCACCCTGGCCGCCGCGGCCGCCGCCCCGGTCAAAGGCAAGGCCGCGCCGCTGGCCCTGGAGATCGCGGACGACCCGTGCTGGGCGATCCTCACCGCCTCCGGCCAGATCGCCCGGACCGCCAACCAGGACAGCCTGGCCGAGGCCGGACCACGGGCCAAGCACGACGTCTTCCGCTCCGTGGTGAAGACCTCGGCCCGCGGTGAGATCGCCGCCATTACCTCCCAGGGCCGGATGCTGCGGCTGCAGGTGGTGGACATGCCCGTGCTGCCGCCCACCAACGGCACCCCGAACATGGCCGGCGGCGTCCCCGCCAAGGACTTCATCACCCTGCTCAAGGGCGAGACGCTGGTGGCCTTCGCCCCGCTGGACCGGGTCCTGGCCGTCGGCACCGCCCAGGGCGTGGTCAAGCGCGTCCAGCCGGACTACCCGCTGAACCGCGAGGACTGGGAGGTCATCGCGCTCAAGGACAAGGACACCGTGGTGGGCGTGGAGGCGGCCGACGGCGACGACGTCGACCTGGTCTTCATCACCCGGCAGGCCCAGCTGCTCCGCTTCGGCGCCTCCGCGGTCCGTCCGCAGGGCCGGACCGCTGGCGGCATGGCCGGAATCAAGCTGGCCGCCGGGGACCGGGTGCTGCACTTCGGCACCGCCCGCGCCGATGACGAGGCCGCCGTCGTCGTCACCATCGCCGGAACCGAGGGGCCCTGCCGGGCACCGCCCCGGGCGCCGCGAAGGTGACAGCACTCTCCGAATACCCGGCCAAGGGCCGCGGCACCGGCGGGGTCCGGGCGCACCGGTTCCTCAAGGGCGAAGACACGCTCCTGCTGGCCTGGGCGGGCCACGGCCCGGCCAAGGCGTCCTCGCTGGCCGGCGTGGCGCGCTCCCTGCCGGTGGAGCACGGCCGCCGGGACGGTTCGGGCATCCCGCTCTCCCAGGCCGTCGACGCGATCGGGCCGAGCATGGCCGGGGTCGAGGCTTCTTCCGGGGCTGCCCCGGCGCCCGCGGAGGGCTGACCCGGCCGGTCATTCTGTCGCCGGGCCCATCCGCGCGTGCCCGTTTGCCGGAAACGGCGGCTAAGGGGCCGTCCGTAGCGACCCTTTGTGGCAAGCGGCGGCGTTCAGGCCGGGATGTCCCTGCCTGAACGCCGACGACGGCGCCGCATGCCGGGTGTCACATGCCGGAGTTGAGGTTCAGGATGTTGCCCTCGCTGTCCAGGAACCAGGCCGCGGAGTTCCCGTCCGGCAGGGTCGCGATGCCGTTCTCGGTTTTCAGGCCCGGGAAGTCGTAGTCCTCGAAGACCACGCCCTTTCCGCGCAGTTCCTCGACGGCGGCCGGCAGGTCCGGCACCATCCAGCCCATCTGCGTATTCTTCGCAGACCCGGCATTCGGCGTGAGGTACAGCATGAATCGGCTCCCGGAGCCGCAGGTGTACTGCAGGTTGTCCTGGGCATCCTGGTTGTCAGGTTCGAGCCCGAGCTTGTCGCGGTAAAAATCGCGGGCGCGGGCGATATCCGCGGCCGGCAACACGGCGCCGACCGGCTGGTCTTTGAGCATGGTGATATCCCTTTCCAGGCCCTTCCCCCACCTACGATTTTACGCCTCAGCGGGGCTTTCAGCTCCTTGTCCCGGGCCACGCTGCACCGGATCCGCGGCATGGCTGCAGGCTTAAAAGCCCCGCGTCCCTCCCCCTGAGAGGAAGGACGCGGTAGGCCTTGGCGGCACCTGGGTGCCGGACGCCGGGCCGGGACTTAGTCGGTCATGGACGCGACGAAGTCCTTGTTCTCATCCATCCACTTCTGCACTACCGGACCGTAGTTGTCGGTCTTCTCACCGTTGAACATGGCGTTTTCGAGCGAGTAAAGGTGCTTGGAGTCCATTTTGAAGCCCTTCAACCAGCCGGAGAGGGCGGGGTAATCCTTGGCGAAGGACTTGCTGGCGTAGCTGTGGATGCCTTCGGCCTTACCCAGGGTGCCCTTCGGATCCGCGAGGTCCTTCAGCGGGAAGGCGTCGTAGGCCCAGTGCGGGCGCCAGAGGGTGACGGCGATATTCTCGCCGGCGCCGGTGGCCGCCTTGAGCTCCGAGAGCATGGCCGGGGTCGACGACGTCAGGTACTCCATCTTGTCCAGGCCGTACTCCGGGATGACCTTCTTGGTGGTCGCCTCGGTCAGTCCCGCGCCGGGTTCGATGCCGACCAGCCGGTTCCCGAACTTGTCAGCATTGGCGGCCAGTTCGTCGAGGGAATCCACCGGGGCGTCCTTGTTAACCGCGATGGTCAGCTTCGCATCGTCGTTCCAGGACCCGAGGTCTTCCATGTCCGCGCCGTACTTATCGATGTAGCTCTTGTGCGTGATGGGCAGCCAGGTGTCCAGGGTGACGTCGTAGTCCCCGGTGGAGAGGCCTGAGTACACGGGCGCAGGCTCGGCGTATTCCAGGGATACGTTGTACCCCTTCTTCTCCAGGGCTGCCTTCCAGAGCTCGGAGGCCGCGATCCCTTCGTCCCAGCCGTTGAAGACGGCAATCTTGACGTCTTTCTTGTCGCCGTTGCCGGGTCCCTCAGCGGACCCGGCCGAGCTGCCGCCGGCGCCGCAGCCGGACAGGGTCAGCAGCGCTGCCGTGCTGAAAGCGGTCAAGAGCATCATGGGTGATGACTTCATTTTTTCCTTTCGATCCTGCGCCAGGGCGCAGTCAACTGCCGCCACGGGAATCCGTGGGCGGTTTGATGGAATCTTGTGGGTGGTGCGCGGCCGCTTAGGCGGCGGGGGCGGACCGGCGTCCGAGGCTGGCGGTGACCCTGTCCAGGAAGATGGCCAGGATGACCACCGAGATCCCGGCCTCGAAGCCCAGCGCCGCGTCGATCCGGCTCAGGCTCTTAACGACGTCGCCGCCAAGCCCGCCGGCTCCGACCATGCCGGCAATGACCACCATGGACAGGGAGAGCATGATGACTTGGTTGATGCCGGCCATGATGGTCGGGGTGGCAAGCGGGAGTTGGATCCGGGTCAGGATCTTTCCGGGGCTGGCGCCGAAGGCATGGCCGGCCTCGACGACCTCCCGGTCAACTCCGCGGATGCCCAGCTCGGTGAACCGGACACCCGGCGCCATGGCGAAGATGATGGTGGCGACAATGCCGGGGACAACGCCGACCCGGAACAACAGCAGGGCTGGGATCAGATAGACGAAGGCCGGCATGGTCTGCATGAAGTCGAGGATGGGTTTCACCGTCGCCGATGCGGCCCCCGACCGGGCGGTCAGGATCCCGAGCGGGACACTGACCGCGATAGCAACGGCGCTGGCCACGAGCACGAGCGCGAGCGAGGCCATGGCGTTCTCCCACTGGCCCACCCCGTAGATCACGAGGAAACCCAGCGCGGATCCGGCGGCGAGCTTCCAGCTCCGGGCGAAAAAGGCGATGGCGCACAGGACGAGGATGACCACCCAGAACGGCGGGGCCGTGAGCAGCCAGCTGACGCCGTCGAAGAACGCCAGGAAGATTGACCGGAGGACGGCGAAGAACCCGCCGAAGGATGTGATGATCCATTCGAGCCCGGCTTCGACCCAGGATCCGAACGGTATTCTGAAGAGCGTTGAATCCATGGCTACTTTTCCCCTCCGAGGGTTGATGGTGCGTCGGCCGAGGTCGAGTCGAGTGTTGCGGTGATGATTTGTTCCGGGATCGGCGCCGGGGTGGTCTCAACGAGCGGGATCCCCGTGGTGGTCGACGGCACGTTGCCCAGCGCGGCCAGCAGCGTTACGCGGGGATCGCCCCGACCAGCCTGCCGCCGTCGTCGACCACGGCCAACGGCACCGGACTCTCCACGGCCCGGCCGAACAGGTCGGCCAGGGCCGTCTCCGGCGACACGAAGTCCTGGGAGTTCCGGACGACGGACGAAAGTTCCGGGTGCTGGTCTTCCACCAGCTTCATCACGTCCCGGTCCCGCACGACGCCGTGGAAGGCACGCCGGCGGTCGACGACAAACGCGGCGGACGTCTGCAGGTCGCGCATGGTGCGCAGGGCATTGCGTGGGCCACCGGTGAGATTGACGACGGCGCGCGCGGGCTCCATCACCGAGCCGGCGGTCAGGACACGGGTGCGGTCCACGTCCTTGACGAAGTGCGCCACGTAATCATTCGCCGGGTGCGTCAAAATGTCATCGGGGGTGCCGATCTGGACGATCTGCCCATCGCGCATCACCGCTACCCGGTCGCCCAGGAACATGGCCTCGTTGAGGTCGTGGGTGATGAAAATGATGGTCTTGCCCAGGTCCGCCTGCAGACCCAGCAACTGCTCCTGCATCTCCCTGCGGATCAGCGGGTCGAGCGCGGAGAAGGCCTCATCCATAAGCAGGATGTCCGTTTCGGCGCACAGCGCCCTGGCCAGTCCCACCCGCTGCTGCATACCGCCGGACAGCTGGGACGGGTACTTGTCCTCCCAGCCCTTCAGGCCCACCAGGTCGAGGACGTGGGTGGCCTTCGCGTGCCGGTCCGTCTTGCTGACGCCCTGGACTTCCAGGCCGTAGGCGGCATTCTCAAGGATGGTCCGGTGCGGCATCAGGGCGAAGTGCTGGAAGACCATGGAGATCTTTTTTTGCCGCACCTGGCGGAGGGCTGCCCCGGACAACTTGGAGATGTCGGTTCCGTCCACCACCACGGAGCCCGCGGAGGCGGGTAGCAGCCCGTTGATCATGCGGATCAGCGTCGATTTTCCCGATCCCGACAGTCCCATCACGACAAAGATTTCGCCGGCCTTGACCTCGAAGGAGGCATCCACCACGGCGGCCGTTCCCAGGCCCGCCACGTCGTCCCGGGACTTGCCCGCTTGCAGACGGCGCACCGCTTCTGCGGATTTCTTGCCAAACACCTTGTAGACGTTCCTGGCACTGACTGCGACTGATTCGCTCACTTTTGACCTGTCTACGCGCCCCGGCCCGCCGATGCGGACGGCAGTGGCGCGTGTGGTTGCTTCGTTGGCGGTGGCTCATGGTCGACGGCCCGCGGCAGTGAAGCCCACGGCTCGTTGCCGCGCCCCACGCGGGCCGACACCGCCGGGTTCCCAAGTCCGAAGACACTCCCCGACGCTGTGCGGCCCCACCACGCCCTGACCGGACATGGTGGCCCCCGTTTCGACTCATTCACACTAACAACGCGACGTTCGCTAAGAGCTGAAAAGCGTGCGTCGCGGCGCGGTCTGTGGCGCCCATTGTCCGCCGTAATCCTTGGCATGGCGGGGTGAGGGCGGAGTTATGGCATTGTGACTCGGAGGCCGCCCAGCCGGGCGATCCCACCTTTTTCAGGGCCAGGAGCAACTTTTCGCGCAGGTTGTCCCCGTCAGGGACGCGGGACGCCGAGCGCGGTGCGGACGCGCTCCAACCGTTGCCTCAGAGCCACCTCCTCGGTCCCCGCGAAGTCGTGCTTTTCTATGCCGGCCTGCAGGTCCGCGAGCTGGCTTCGCAGGGCTTCGGTCCTGGACCCGGCGCGGTCACACCAGCTGACTTCTTCGACCAGCGCCAGCAGCCGCAGGCCAACCTGCGCGTCCTGCATTCCGTAGTGGCGGCTCTGCGAGATGGCCAGGGACAGGAAATGCTCGAACCCGGGCTTCGTGAGGATGGCGCGGACGACGCCGTCGGTGTCCGTCGCGTTCTCGTCGCGGAGTTCCCGCGTCGCCAGGAGGCACAGCAGGCTGGAGAGATGGCCGATGACGTGGACAGCCGTCGTCGGGTCATTGGTTCCGGGCGAGAGGGCGCGGGCCGCGACGTCGGCGAGTTGGCGGAAACCGAAGGCGGGGTCCTGCTCGTTGGTTCGTTCGAAGCCGATATCCACGGTCTTCCCGACGCGTTTGGCGAGGTCCCGGAGTTCGGTGTCCGTAAAGGGGCCCCGCTGCCCCGGCCAGACGGTGGCGAAGGGCACGCCGGAGATCAGCGACTCCCCGGCCAGGCATCGATGCGGATCACGGCGCCGGCGTCGCGCGCGGCATCGACCAGCCGTGAACTGTCGACCGAGTTAAGGAACCCCGAGGCGACGGCGGATATCCGCTGTCCGCCGGGCGGTGCGGCGAAATCCGGTTGCGGGGCCGGGTCCCGCGGGATCAGCCGCTCGATGGTGGCAGCCGTTTCCGCATGCACATTCTTCATCATGGTCTCGACCCTGATCTCGCGGGTCAGGTGGGCAAGGAACAGCACGAGGCCCACGACGCTGGCCAGGGCCAGGAGGAACGCCACCGTGACGGCAATGGCGGGGACGAACTCGGTCTGGCCGGAGGTATCGCTCCGCACGCTCCGGAGGACGGTGAGCGAGTAGGAGAACGTGCCGAGGAACAGCGCCAACGTCCGGTGAACGAAGCCGTCGCTGGTGAAGGTCCGGAGCAACCGGGGCGAAAACTGGCTGCTGGCCAGCTGGAGGGTCACGACGGTCAGGGAGAACGTCAGGGAGGTGACGGTGATCAGGGAACCGGAGATGGCCTGCAGCACGGCCCGTGCGGCGTCCGGTCCACCGCTGAACAGATAGACCTGGAGTGGAGTGGGGACGCCTCGGTCCAGTGCCTCATCGAGGGCGGGAAGACCGATTCCCAGCGCCACGGCCAGGATCACCGCCAGGACAGGCAGCGGCCACAGACGGGCGCGGAAGGCAGCCCTGATGCGTGCCATCACGCCGTCGTGCTCTCACGCCCGGCGGTGGGCCCGCTGCCGTCCCGGCGCTTGACCGCCCACCATTGAGCCCCGAAAATCGCCGCGGCCATGGCTGCCGCGACGCCGAGCGTCAGCAGATCCTGCCCGGCCTTGACGATGACAAACGCGCCCAGGACCACCACGTCCAGGACGATCGCAACGACGGGGATCCACCTGCCGGCGTCAATGTCCCGGTGGAGGTGCCGGATCACTCCGAGGTGTACAGCGATGTCCATGCTGATATAGAGCAGTGCGCCCAGCGACGCAATCTGGCTCAAGTCGAAAAATGCAGTGGCCAGGATCGCCAAACCGGCCGTGATCAGCAGCGGCTGGTGTTTGATGCTGTCCGGCAGTGTTGGTGCCTGGCGCATGCCTTGCAGCATGGCGTACAGCCGGGACACTGAATAGAGACTGGCAAGCAGGCCGGAGAGGGTGGCAATGACGGCCAGGGCGATCGTCAGGCCAACGCCCCATGTGCCAAAGAGTGGCTCCGCCGCCCGTGCCAGTGCATAGTCCCTGGCCTTGATGATCTCCGGGACGTTGAGGCTGCCGGTGACGGATACGGTGAGCAACAGGTAGATGACGGTGCACAACGCCAACGAAATGATGATGGACCTGCCGATGTTCTTTTTCGGCTCCGTGATGTCACCGCCCTGGTTGGTGATCGTGGTGAAGCCTTTGTAAGCGAGGATGCAGAGGGTTGTCCCGGCCAGGAACCCGACGATCCCATGCTGCGGCGGTTCGCCCGAACCGCCGGTCAGGGCCGGACCCACTGCCGACCAGCCCGACGCCAGCAGGCCCGCGACGGCGAGCGCTGCGATCCCGATGATCTTGGCTGCGGCCGTGACGGTCGCGGACCGTTCCACCAAGGTGTTGCCGAACATGTTGACCAGGGCGGAGGCGGCAATCGCCGCCACACCCAGTACCGGCACCAGCAGCGCCGATCCCTCCAGCCCGAAGGGCCGGAGGATGTAGGTGCCGAAGGTCCGGGCCAGGAGGCTCTCCGCAACGACCATGGAGACGTACATGAACAGGGAGAAGGATCCGGCGATGATGCCGGGTCCGTAGGCGCCCTTGAGCAGCATGGCGATGCCGCCGGACGACGGATTGGCCCCGGAATACTTCACGTAGGAGTAGGAGCTGAAGGCGACGACGATCGCCCCTGCGAGGAAAGCCAACGGCACAAGTCCCCCGGCCAGTCCGGCCACCTGGCCAACCAGGGCGAAGATCCCCGCTCCCACCATCAACCCCGTCCCGAGGGAAACGGAACCGGCCAGGGACAGCTTCTTGGAATCGTCAGCCATGCTGCCGAGTCTATCGGCGCCCGCCGGGCCACCTGCGCGCCGCCGTATCCTCGGGGCTCAGAGCTCCTTGTCCCAGGCCATGCTGCGGTTGACGGTCCGGTATCCCAGCGCGGTGTAGAGCGCCAGGGCGCCGGTGGGGTTTTCGGAGTCGACGTCGAGGGAGGCCTTGTCCATGCCCGCCGCGGCGAAGCGGCGCATCGCCTCGGCCAGCAGCGCCCGGGCGACGCCCCGGCCGCGGTACTCCCGGCGGACCCCGAGCAGGTCCGTGTAGCCCTCGGTGGAGCCGCGTTCGACGGCGATGTCCGGGTCGTGGCTGGCCAGCTGGTAGCCCGCGACCCGGCCGTTGGCGGTGTCCAGGACGACGCAGCTCAGGTCCGGCCGGGCCAACGGGTCGTTCACGACGAAGCCCCAGGCTTCCTCGTCGCGCGGTTCGCTGCCCCAGTGGTCGCGGAAGGCGTCGTTGTGGGCCTGCCGCACCTCCTCGTGCAGCGCGGGACCGAAGTCGGCCAGCTCGAGCCCGCCGTCGAGGCGGTACCCGGGCAGCGGGTCCGTCAGGGGGCGGTGCATCTCGTTGTAGTAGCGGACCACCCGGTAGCCGTGCCGTTCGAAGAGCCAGGCCTGGCGGTGGTGCGCCTCCTCGGAGTGGAGCCTCAGCCTGGGACCGGCCCGGCCGGGCGTCCGGGACGCCACGTCGGCGTCGGTGTCGGCGTCGTCGGCAAAGCGTTGCCGGGTCCGCTCCTCCAGCCAGGCCAGGACGCTGCCGCCCACACCGCTGCCCTGCCAGTCGGGATCCACGCAGCCGAACCCGAGGGCTTTGTCGCCGTCGTTGTTCTTGGTCAGCCGGCCGTAGGCGCGAGCGGTTCCCTGCACGTCGAAACCAAGGATGGTGTTCGCGGCGGCGGGGTTCTGCCGGGAGGACAGGATCTGCGCCAGGTCCTCGCGGCGTTCATACCAGACGGGGTGTTCGACGGCGGCGGTCCGGGCGATCAGCGCCGCCCAGGCGTCCAGGTCCCCGGGCCCCGCGGGGCGCCAGGACAGCCGGCCGTCCAGGGCCTGGCGGGCGTCGACGTCGTCGCTGTCGTCATGGCTCATCATCGGGTCAGGCTATCCGACCCCTCGGGTCCGGCTCCAGGGGTCTCCGGCACCCGTCGGAGGGTCGGGTCATAGAGTAAGTACCCTGACCATCTGCGCGGCGTCAGCCCGTGGGAGCTGTGGCCGGACATGCGTCCGGCCGGGAAGGGAGCATGTGATGGAGTCGTTGCCGCTGTGGGCCCTGGCCCTGATCTTCGCCGGGGCCGCCGCCGTGATCTGGGTTGCCGGCATCCAGTTGTCCAAGCAGACGGATGTGCTCGATGCCCGGTTCCGGCTGGGCTCGGCCCTGGGCGGGTTGATCCTGTTGGCACTGGCCACGAACTTGCCGGAGATCGCCATTACCGTCAGCGCCGCACTGGCCGGGAACGTGGGCGTGGCGGTGGGCAACATCCTGGGCGGCATCGCCATCCAGACGGTGGTCCTCGTCATCCTCGACGTCGTCGGGACGAAAGGCGGCAAGCCGCTGAGTTACCGGGCGGCGTCGTTGACCCTGGTCATCGAGGCCATCACGGTGGTGGGTGTGCTGGGCGTTGTCATCGCGGGGAGCCAGATGCCTCCGGGGCTGGTCCTGTTCCGGCTCACCCCGGCCGCGGTGCTGATCGCCGTGATCTGGCTGCTGGGCCTGCTCCTGGTGCAGCGGTCGCAGAAGTCACTCCCCTGGCACGCCCAGGGCCAGGCCCCCGACGGGCAGTCCGCGCCCAAGGGCCACGCGAAGGCATCGGCGCAGGCGTCGGCGCAGAAATCGGGACCGTCCGACGCCGGGTCGTCCCGGAAGAAGACCGGCACCGGCAAGGCGCTGGGCATCTTTCTGGTCGCGGCGGCCGCCACGCTGGGATCCGGTGTGCTGCTGGAACGCAGCGGCGACGCGATCGCCGGCCAGATCGGCCTGTCCGGTGTCCTCTTCGGCGCGACGTTCCTGGCCCTGGCCACCTCCCTGCCGGAAATCTCCACCGGCCTGGCCTCGGTCCGGGAGGGCGACTTCCAGCTGGCGGTCAGTGACATCTTCGGCGGCAACGCCTTCCTGCCGGTGCTGTTCCTGGTGGCCGTCCTGATCTCGGGTACCCCGGTCCTCCCCCAGGCCCACGCCTCGGACATCTATCTGACGGCGCTGGCCATCCTGCTGACGCTGGTCTACATGCTGGGGCTGCTATTCCGGCCGGCGCGCCGGGTGCTGGGCATGGGCGTGGACTCGCTGGTGGTGCTGGTGCTGTACCTGGCCGGAGTGGCCGGGCTCTTCGCAGTCGCCTCGTCGGGCTGAGCACCCGGCCCGGCCGGGCGACTGGCGTCATGCCCGGCCGCTCACACCGGCCGGTTCGCGCACCGCGGCGTTGTCGTCCAGGTCCAGCCGCGCGTCGGCGGGATCGACGTCGTCCGGATTGTGGGTAACCAGGACAACCGTCCGGTCTGCCAGCCCGCGGCGCAGTTCGGCCAGCAGGGCGCGGCCGGACTCCGCGTCCAGGTGGGCGGTGGGCTCGTCGAGCAGGATGATGTCCGCCCCGGTCAGCAGGGTGCGGGCCACGGCCAGGCGCTGGCGTTCGCCGCCGCTGAGGAAGGCACCGCCCGGGCCGACGGGGGTGTCCAGTCCGCGGTCCAGGCGGGCCAGCAGCGGTGTCAGGCCTACGGCGGCCACCGCGCCCATCAGGCGGCGCTCAACCTCCGCGCTGTCAGACGCACCGTCGGGCGCACCCTCGGCCGCGCCGTCGCCGGAGCGGGTTTCCGGGGGCAAACCCAGCATCAGGTTGCCGCGGATGGTCGAGTCGAACAGGTGGGCCTCCTGCGGGCACCAGGCGGCACGGCCGGTCAGCCTCAGTTCGCCGTCGGCGGCCGGGAGGAACCCGAGCAGGACGGCCAGCAGCGTGGACTTCCCGGAGCCGGATCCGCCCGTGACGGCAAGCCAGCGGCCGGGCTCCGCCGTCGCGGTCAGGCCCTCGAACACCGCCGGGCCGCCCGGCCAGGCCGCGGCCAGGTCCACCGCCGACAGGCCGGGACGGCCGTCCTGCCGCGGCGCCAGCGCAATCAGGCCGCCGTCGGGACCACCGGCGCCGGACGCGCCCCGGTCCGCGTCCAGGACGCCCGACTCCCCGATCCGCCGCAGCACGGTGCGGAGCGCGGGGTACTGCCGGACCGCCGTCGTCATTGCCGCATAGGGTTCGATCAGCGCCAGTTGGAGCAGCACCACCACCGCCACCACGGCCGGCTGGGCAGACCCGGCGAGGGCCTGCGGGGCGGCCAGCAGGGCACAGCCCAACGCGGCGGATCCGCAGGCCAGGACCGTCAGGGCGTGTCCCAGCCCCTCGGCCACGGCGGAGCGCCGGACCGCGTCCGTGGCGGCGCGGTCGTCGCGCCGGATGGCGGCCAGCACGGGACCGCCGACGCCGTTGGCGTGGAGTTCGGCGCGCGCGTCCAGGGCGGCGGCCACCCGGCGCAGCACGCCCGAGCGCAGGCGCTGCTCGGCGCTGGCGGACCTGCGGTCGGCATAGAGGGCCAGCGCCGGTGCGGCCACCAGGCCGGCGATGGCGGCGGCGGCCACCGCCGGGAGTGCCTCCGGAAGCAAGAGCCCTACCCCGGTGAGGGCGGCCGCCGCGACGGCGATGGCGGTCAGCGGCGGCAGGACCACGCGCGGCAGCAGGTCCCGGACGGTATCGACGTCGTCGACGACGGCGCCCAGGACGTTGCCACCCTGCAGCAGGCGGCGCAGGGACAGGGCACGGCGGCTGAGCGACTCCCAGAGCTCGCCCCGGAGCCGGGTCAGGGCGGTGAAGACGGCGTCGTGGAGCAGCAGCCGTTCGGCGTAGCGCAGCGCGGCCCGGCCCACGCCGAAGAAGCGCACCCCCACGATCGCGGTCAGCAGGTAGAGGATAGGCGGCTGCTCGCTGGCGCGGATGATGAGCCAGCCGGAGAGTCCGGCGAGGGCGACGGCGAACAGGGCGGCCAGCACCCCCACGACGCCGGCGGCGGTGAACCGTCCGGCCACGGGCGCCAGCAGCCTCCCCAGCCGGGCGACGGCGCCGGGGGTCTCTTCGGAGGCCCAGGGGTTTTCCGTTTGATCGGCGGCGTCCGGGTTGGGGCTGTCGGAGGATTCCGGGCGGCCCGTGGCAGGCAGGTCGGCTCGCGCGGCGAGGTGGTCGACAGCGGCTGGGCTGGCTACGGCCGCGGCGGCGGGGCCGGCCAGTGCGAGGTCGTCCGATGCCGCTGCCGTTACAGCACCGCCGTTGGCCGCTCCGTAGGACGCGCGGCCGGCCGTAACGCCGTCGGCCGCTGGCGCGCCGATCCGCACCACGGTATCCGCCAGTTCGCGGGTCTGCCGGTCGTGGGCCACCAGCAGCACGGTGGCCCGGCCGCGCAACCCGGTGAGGGCGGCGCTGACGGCGTCGGCCGAGGTCCGGTCCAGGTGCGCCGTCGGTTCGTCCAGCAGCAGGACTGTGGCTCCGGCGGCGATCCGCGCCAGGCCGCGGGCCACGGCCACCCGGCGCAACTCGCCGGGACTCAGCTCGGCGGGGTGTTTCGCGGCCAGGTGTTCCGCCGCGCAGGCGGCCAGGCAGCGCCGCGCCCCAGCCTCAGACTCGGCCTCGCGGGACCCGTCGTCCGGAGTCGTGTCCGCGCCGCCCAGGTACAGCAGCACCTCGTCGAGGGCCGTATGGGCCACCATGACCGGGTGCTGCGGCACCCACGCCACGTCGGCGGCCGCATATCCGGACACTCGGCCTTCCAGCACCGTGCCGGCGTCGGCGCCGATGGTGCCCGCCAGCACGCCAAGGATGGTGCTCTTACCGGCGCCGCTGGGGCCATCGAGGGCCGTGATGCGTCCCGCGGGCGCGGTGAAGTCCAGCGGCCCAACGGCGTCGCCCTCCCGGCCCGGGTAACGGACCCGCAGCCCGCTGACGGCGACGTCGGGAGGCACAGCGGCAGCGCGAGCCGGAGTACTGGCCGCCGGCAGCAGCGGCTCCGGCCGGGGAGCGTCCAGCACTTCGGTGGTGTCGGCGAGCGCGGCACGGCTCTCGTCGCTGGCGTGGTGCGCGGTGCCGAGTTCGCGCAGCGGGAGGTAGCAGTCGGGGGCGAGGATCAGGGCCAGCAGGCCGGCCTCGAGGCCCATCTCCCCGTGGACCAGGCGAACGCCGATGAACACCGCCACCACGGCCACGGACAGGGTGGCGATGAGTTCCAGCGCCAGGGCGGAAAGGAACGCGGTGCGCAAGGTGCCCATGGTCCGGGTCCGGTATTCCTCGGAGATGTCCTCCAGGGCCTTGCGCTGGGCGCTGGCCCGGCCCAGGCCCACCAGCACGGGCAGGCCCTTGGCCAGTTCCAGCATGTGGCCGGAGAGCCGGGCCAGCGTGGACTGTGCCTCCCGGACCCGCTCCTCCGTGTACCGGCCGATCAGGATCATGAACAGCGGCACCAGGGGCACGGTCAGGACGATCACCACCGCGCTGACCCAGTCGGCGAAGAGGATCCGGGCGCCCAGCAGCAGCGGGATGGCCGCGCAGTTGACCAGCGCCGGCAGGAACTGCGTGTAGTAGTTATCCAGCGCGTCCAGTCCCCGCGTGGCGAGCACCGCCAGTCCGCCGTCGGACGGCCCGGCGGACCGGGTCCCCGTCTGCAGGGCCCGCTCCAGCAGCTGCGAGCGCAGTTCCTCCTTGACCCCCAGCACGGCACGGCGCGCGGCGACGGCCTGGCCCCATGTGGTGAGTGCCCGTAGCACCACGCCCGCCAGACCCCAGCCCAGCTGTTCGGCCCACGCCTCCTGGTGGCCGGCCAGTCCCGTCAGCATGGCGGCGACCGCCTGGCCCATCAGCACCAGGGACAGTGCCTTCAGGGCGGCAAGGAGCCCCAGCAGGTAGAGCGCGGAACGGGTGGCGGGGCCGGAGGGGAACTGCGGTCTCATCGGCGCCTAGTCCTTGGACGCCAGGGCCCGGGAGGCGATGGCGGGCAGGAAGCTGTGCGCCTCCGGGATGTGGGCGCTGCTGACCCGGCGCCGGAACACCCAGTAGGTCCACGCCTGGTAGGCGAGCACCAGCGGCAGGCCGACGCAGGCGACGATCGTCATCAGGCCCAGCGTGTAGCCCGAGGAGGAGGCGTTGGAGATGGTCAGGTTGAAGGCCGGATCCAGGGTGGAGGGCAGCACCACCGGGAACGCGGCGCCGAATACCGAGGCTGTGCCGAGGACCAGGAACACGCCCAGGGATAGGAATGCCTTGCCCTCGGCGCCGCCGCGGGCGAAGTTCCAGGCTGCGGCGGCCGCAACGACGGCCGCCACGACGGCGGCGATGGTCCAGGCCTTGCCGCCCTGGAACTGCATGACGATCGCCCAGCCGGCGATGGGCAGGAGCAGTACCGGCAGCAGTCGGACGAACCACTGCCGCGCCCGGTGCCGGACCTCGCCGTCGGTCTTCAACGCCAGGAACGCCAGCGCGTGGACCAGGGAGAAGCCGACGACGGCGAGCCCGCCGAGCACGGCGTAGGCGTTGAACCAGGCGAAGGGGCCGCCCACGCGGTCACCGTTGGCGTTCACCGGCAGGCCGGTGGTGGTCAGGCCCAGTGCGGCGCCGACGCCGAAGGCGGCCACCAGGGAGCCGAGGGCGATCGCCCAGTCCCAGCGGGCGCGCCACTGCGGGGTGTCGACCTTGCCGCGGTACTCGAAGGCCACGGCCCGGAAGATCAATGCCACCAGCACCAGCAGCAGCGGCAGGTAGAGGGCGGAGAAGAGCGAGGCGTACCAGAGCGGGAAGGCCGCGAAGGTGGCCCCGCCCGCGGTCAGCAGCCAAACCTCGTTGCCGTCCCATACCGGGCCGATGGTGTTCAGGAGGACGCGGCGCTCGGTGTTGTTCCGGGCGAAGAGCTTCATCAGCATGCCGACGCCCAGGTCGAAGCCTTCGAGGAAGAGGTAGCCGGTCCACAGCACCGCAATGGCGATGAACCAGATCGTGGGGAGCAGTTCCATGCTGGGTGTCCTCTGTCAGTATCGGGTCGGGTACGTGGTGGGCGGGGCGCTCAGTAGGCGAAGGCCAGGACGTCGTCGGCGCCCGGCGTTCCGGGGGTGCCGCCCGGAGGCGTCTTGTCCTCGTTCTCATCCGCCGGGACGTGCGCGAGCTCCGGCATGGCGGAGACCACGCCACCGCGGACGTATTTGACCAGCAGCTTTACCTCCACCACCAGCAGGAGGGCGTAGACGGCGGTCAGGACCACCAGCGAGGTGATCAGTTCCCCGGCGGACACCCCAGGGGAGACGGCGGCGGCGGTGAACATGAAGACCTGGTCGATGCCGCTGGCATCCGGGTTGGGGGCGACGACGAAGGGCTGGCGGCCCATCTCGGTGAAGATCCAGCCGGCGGCGTTGGCACCGAAGGGGGCGAGGATGCCGAAGACGGCCAGGCGCATCAGGCCGCAGGAGGCCGGGACGGTGCCCTTGCGGGTGGCCCAGAGCGCGGCGGCGGCAGCGGCAGCGGCGAGGCCGCCGAAGCCGATCATCATCCGGAAGCCCCAGTAGGTGACCTCCATGACGGGGACGTACTGGATTTCCTTGCCGGCGCGGTCGCCGTAGATGGGGCTGTCCGGCAGGTGGGTGCCGTAGTCGGCCTTGTACTGTTCCAGCAGGCTGTTGACGCCCTTGACCTCGGTGCTGAAATCGCCCTTGGCCAGGAAGGAGAGCAGGCCCGGCACCTCGATGACGGCGACGACGTCGTCGCAGTTCTTGGAGCCGACGTTGCCGATGCTCAGGATGGAGAAACCGGTCCCGTCGTGGCAGGCGGCCTCCGCGGCGGCCATCTTCATGGGCTGCTGGACGAACATCAGCTTGCCCTGCAGGTCGCCGGTGACTGCGGTGCCGGCGAAGGAGATCATGGCGACGACGGCGCCGATCCGCAGCGAGCGGATCCAGACGGCGTGGTCGGCACGGTCCCGGCCCGGCACGGAGGACTCGCCGGGGATGACCCGGCCGTCGGCACCGACCGTATCGATGCCGTCATACCGGCGGCGCCACAGGTGGTACCAGGCGATGCCGAGCAGGAACGCGCCGGCGACGGCGAGGGCGCCGAAGAGCGTGTGGGGCACGGCCACGAGGGCGGTGTTGTTGGTGAACACGGCCCAGGCGTCGGTCATGACGGGGCGGCCGTTGATCATTTCGACGCCTACCGGGTGCTGCATCCAGCTGTTGGCGACGATGATGAAGTAGGCCGAGAGCGCGGAGCCGATGACGGCGATCCAGAGGCAGGCCAGGTGCACGCCGCGCTTGAGCTGCTTCCAGCCGAAGATCCAGAGGCCCAGGAAGGTTGACTCGACGAAGAACGCCAGCAGCGCCTCGAGGGCCAGCGGGGCGCCGAAGACGTCCCCGACGAAGCGGCTGTATTCGCTCCAGGCCATGCCGAACTGGAATTCCTGCACGATGCCGGTGGCGACGCCCATGATGAAGTTGATCAGGAACAGCTTGCCCCAGAACTTGGTCATGCGGAGGTATTCGGGCTTGCCGGTGCGGTACCAGAGGGTCTGGATCACCGCCACCACCAGGCCCAGGCCGATCGTCAGCGGCACCATCATGAAGTGATAGACGGTGGTGATCCCGAATTGCCAGCGTGCAATTTCCAAGGCGTCCATGGCAGTCCCTTTGGTTAGGTTCCCGAGAGTTTTCTACAGTTCGTAGAATTGCTACTTCTACAGAGTGTAGAACATTGGCCGGACCGTACGCACCCAGCGTGGCACGGCTCACCCCGGGCCGCAACGGATCGCCACCAGGGCCCGCGGTGACACGCCGGGGCACTGTTCTACTGCATGTAGAAAGTCGGCCGAAAAAACGGTAAATTGAAAGCTGTAGTAATTAACGTCCTCCCGCGGCAGCCGCCGGCCGGGAGGCATCTTAGAAGGACACAGGCAATGGCAAGTCTTGGGGAACTGGAACGGGCAGTCATGGACCTGCTCTGGGCAGGACAGGAGGCCGCGACGGCCAACACCCTGCGCGACCTGCTGGCCACAAGCACCCGCGCCCCCGGCGGTACCGAGGGCCACGAGGGCAAGGACCTGGCCGTCACCACGGTCCTGACCGTGCTCTCCCGGCTGGAGCGCAAGGGCCTGGTGGAGCGCGAACGCGGCACCCGCCCGCACCGCTACCAGGCCGTGTCCAGCCGCGCGGACCACACCGCCGAACTGATGCACGAGGTCCTCGGCTCCGCCCCGGACCGTGAGGCCGTGCTGGCCCGCTTCATCGGCTCCGTCTCCCCCACCGAGGCCGAGACCCTGCGCAAACTGCTGGACCACAGCTAACAGCGGTGTTCTGGACCTCATATTTTCTGGCGGTCCTGGCGATAGCGCTGGCCTGGCCGGTGCCTATCCTCCTTTCGCGCGCCCAGTGGCCGGCCCGCTCCCCCTCGACGGCGATGCTGCTCTGGCAGGCGATCGCCCTCGCCGGTGGCCTGTCCATGATCGGCGCGATGCTGGTCTACGGGCTGGAACCCATCGGCGACAACCTGATTGCCGGCCTTCGTGGCCTCGCCGGCATGGTCTTCCGTAACGAACCCACCACCGAGCTGGGCTTCTGGCACATCTTCGCGCTGTCCGCGGCCGCGCTGCTGAGCGCGCACCTGGTCTTCACGCTGCTGCTGACCTACTACAAGATCCAACGGCAGCGGCGGCGGCACCGTGAGCTCCTGGCCCTGCTGGCCTCCCCCTCGGCGGAGGCAGCCCGCACCATGGTGATCAGCCACGACTCCCCGGTGGCCTACTGCCTGCCGGGCGGGGCCCGCTCCGTGACCGTCCTCTCCGACGGGCTGATGGCGGCACTGGAACCCGACGAGCTCCGGGCCGTCCTGAGCCACGAGAACGCCCACCTCAGCCAGCGGCACCACCTGCTCCTCTGGGCCTTCGCGGCCTGGCGCCAGGCCCTGCCCTGGCTGCCCACCACCCGGCTGGCCCAGGAGGCGGTCAACTCCCTGATCGAGATGCTGGCCGACGACGTCGCACTCAAGACCGAGAGCAAGGCAACGCTGATCAAGGCGATCGCCATCGTGGCCAGCGGCTCAGCCACGGGCACCGGACCCGGCGCGGCCCCGGCGGCGAGGATGGCGTTCGGCAGTTCAGTGGCGGACAGCACCCAGCCCGGGGCCACCGGCGGCGCGGGGGCCATGGTGACGACGGCGACCCGGGTCAGCCGGCTGCTCTCGCCCCAGCCACCGCTCCCGCAGGGGCTGCGCTACGCGGTGCTGGCCGCCTGCATCCTGCTCCTCGCGGCGCCGACGGCGCTCCTAATTGTGCCCGGCCTGCTCGGCTGAGCGGGTGACGGCGGCGCTTCCACCCTTGCGCCTTAGGCGTCGATGCGTTCCCGGTCCAGGCTGGCGGCGCCGGCGATGATGAAGTCCTTGCGCGGGGCGACGTCGGAGCCCATCAGCAGGTCAAAGATCTCCTCGGCCTGTCGGGCGTTCTCCACCCGGACCTTCCGCAGCGTCCGGTGCCGCGGGTCCATCGTGGTCTCAGCGAGCTGCTCGGCATCCATCTCGCCCAGGCCCTTGTAGCGCTGGATGGGTTCCTTGTAACGCTTGCCTTCCTTCGCGAGGCGGCCCAGCAACTGGTGCAGCTCGGCCTCCGAGTAGGTGTAGATCATCTCGTTGGCCTTCTGACCGGCGCTGATGACCTCCACCCGGTGCAGCGGCGGCACGGCGGCGAAGACGCGGCCCTCGTCGATCATGGGCCGCATGTAGCGGAAGAACAGCGTCAGCAGCAGCGTGCGGATGTGCGCGCCGTCGACGTCGGCGTCGGTCATCAGAATGACCTTGCCGTACCGCGCGGCCGAGATGTCGAAGCTGCGGCCGGAGCCTGCACCCACCACCTGGATCAGCGCGGCGCATTCGGCGTTGGAGAGCATGTCCCCCACCGAGGCCTTCTGGACGTTGAGGATCTTGCCGCGGATCGGCAGCAGCGCCTGGAAGTCCGAGGAACGGGCCAGCTTCGCCGTGCCGAGCGCGGAGTCGCCCTCGACGATGAACAGTTCGGAACGTTCGACGTCGTCCGTGCGGCAGTCCGCGAGCTTGGTCGGCATCGAGGAGGTTTCCAAGGCGTTCTTCCGCCGCTGGGTTTCCTTGTGGACGCGGGCCGAGATGCGGGACTTCATCTCGCTGACGACCTTTTCCAGCAGCAGCGCCGACTGGGCCTTGTCGTTGCGGTTTGCGGAGGTGAGCTTGGCGTTGATTTCCCGCTCCACCACCTTCGCGACGATCGCCCGGACCGCGGAGGTGCCGAGGATTTCCTTGGTCTGGCCTTCGAACTGCGGCTCGGCCAGGCGGACCGTGAGCACGGCGGTGAGCCCGGCGAAGATGTCGTCCTTCTCCAGCTTGTCGTTGCCGGCCTTGAGCTTGCGGGCGTTGGCCTCGACGGCCTTGCGGAAGGTCTTCACCAGGGCCTGCTCGAAGCCGGACTGGTGGGTGCCGCCCTTGGGGGTGGAAATGATGTTGACGAAGCTGCGGACCGTGCTGTCGTAGCCGATGCCCCAGCGCAGGGCCACGTCCACCTCGCAGTCGCGTTCGACCTCGGCGAGCTGGCTGTGGCCGCGCTCGTCCAGGACGGGGACGGTTTCCTTGAACTTGCCGGCGCCGTGCAGCCGCCAGACGTCGGTGACGGCAGGGTCGGCCGCGAGGAATTCGACGAATTCGGAGATGCCGCCGTCGTGGTGGAAGACCTCCTCGTGCGGGCCGGCTTCCCCGGGCGTGCCCGGAACCTTCCGCTCGTCGCGCACGGTGAGTTTGAGGCCGGGCACCAGGAAGGAGGTCTGCCGGGCGCGGGCGGTGAGGTCCTCGTAGGAGAACTTCGCGTCCGGGGTGAAGATCTGACGGTCCGCCCAGTAGCGGATGCGGGTGCCTGTGACGCCGCGCTTGGCCTTGCCGACGACGTCGAGCACGGAGCCGTCGACGAAGGGCTCGAAGACGGCGGCCGGGTCGGGGCGGGTGCCGGGGTCCTTGAAGCGGCCCGGTTCGCCGCGGCGGAAGGACATCTTGTAGGTCTTGCCGCCGCGGTCCACTTCGACGTCCAGGCGGGAGGAGAGGGCGTTGACCACGGAGGCGCCGACACCGTGCAGGCCGCCGGAGGCGGTGTACGAACCGCCGCCGAACTTGCCGCCGGCGTGCAGCTTGGTGAAGACGACCTCGACGCCGGTGAGGCCGGTCTTGGGTTCGACGTCGATCGGGATGCCGCGGCCGTCGTCGTGGATCTCCACCGAGTTGTCCGCGTGCAGGATGATCTTGATGTCGTGGCCGAAGCCGGCCAGGGCCTCGTCGACGGAGTTGTCGATGATCTCCCAGAGGCAGTGCATCAGGCCGCGCGAGTCCGTGGATCCGATGTACATGCCGGGGCGTTTGCGGACGGCCTCCAGGCCCTCCAGCACGGAAAGGTGCCGGGCGGTGTAATCAGAACTTGGTGCCACGGGTGGGGAACTCCTTCGGTGAAACGCGAAAAATACGCTCTTCCTAGGGTAGTCCGCCGCGGGCCGCTCTTCCGGTTGCCACTCCCCGCCGGAATGTGGCCCGGCGCACGCCGTTACGGGGACGTGATACGCGCACAGCGAAAGTGGCCCATCCGTGCCATGGATTGGGAGCGAATGCTGGTTATATAGACGTATCGATCTACTAAGGAGGCCGAACATGACCACAGCAGTTGCGGACCGCACACTCACTACCGCTGACCGGTGTGACCGTTGCGGAGCTCAGGCATATGTCCGCGTTGTCCTCGGAGCCTCCGGCGGTGAGCTTCTCTTCTGCGCCCACCACGCACGCGCCGTTGAACCGAACCTTCGCCCGCTCAGCTCCGACTGGCACGACGAGTCGGGCCGCCTCAACGAAAAGGAACCGGTTCCGGTCGACTAAGACCTCCACTCCGAAGGGCCCCTCCATTGCGGAGGGGCCCTTCGTCGTTTAACCCGGAGGCGCTTGTAGCCCGGGAGCGCTGATGGACCGGCACCCCTGCTGGGGGCCAGCGGCGCCCTGGAGGCCGGGGCGCCCGGGTCCATACGACAGCGGAGCATACGACAGCGGGGCCGCGTCCCGCCCGGCCCTGATGGGCAAGACAGGACACGGCCCCGCTGTGGTGTGCCGGCAGTGCCGGCGGTGATGCCGGGGACTTAGTCCAGGTAGTCCCGGAGGACCTGCGACCGCGACGGGTGGCGCAGCTTGGACATGGTCTTGGATTCGATCTGGCGGATGCGTTCGCGGGTCACGCCGTAGACCTTGCCGATTTCGTCTAAAGTCTTCGGCTGGCCGTCGGTCAGGCCGAAGCGCATGGCGACGACGCCGGCCTCGCGCTCGGAAAGGGTGTCCAGCACCGAGTGCAGCTGTTCCTGCAGCAAGGTGAAGCTCACCGCGTCGGCGGGAACGACGGCCTCGGAGTCCTCGATCAGGTCGCCGAACTCGGAGTCGCCGTCCTCACCCAGCGGGGTGTGCAGCGAGATGGGTTCGCGGCCGTACTTCTGGACCTCAACGACCTTTTCAGGCGTCATGTCCAGCTCGAGGGCCAGCTCTTCCGGCGTGGGTTCGCGGCCCAGGTCCTGCAGCATCTGGCGCTGTACGCGGGCTAGCTTGTTGATGACCTCGACCATGTGTACCGGGATACGGATGGTGCGGGCCTGGTCCGCCATGGCGCGGGTTATGGCCTGGCGGATCCACCAGGTGGCGTAGGTGGAGAACTTGAAGCCCTTGGTGTAGTCAAACTTCTCGACCGCGCGGATGAGGCCCAGGTTGCCTTCCTGGATCAGGTCCAGGAACAGCATGCCGCGGCCGGTGTAGCGCTTGGCCAGGGAGACCACGAGGCGGAGGTTGGCCTCCAGCAGGTGGTTCTTGGCGCGCTTGCCGTCGTGGATGATGTATTCGAGTTCGCGCTTGAGCTTCGGATCCATGGATCCGTCGTCCGCTGCGAGCTTCTCCTCGGCGAACAGGCCGGCCTCGATGCGGAGGGCGAGATCCACTTCCTGCTCGGCGTTCAGCAGGGCGACCTTACCGATCTGTTTGAGGTAGTCCTTGACGGGGTCGGCGGTGGCGCCGGCGGACATGACCTGCTGGACCGGGGCGTCGTCGTCGTCTGCGTCGGAGTAGACGAAGCCGGACCCGGTGGGAGCGGCGGCGGTCTTGCCGGCCGCCTCCTCGCCCTCTTCGGTCAGTTCGGTGGCGTCGGGCGCGACGTCGTCGAGGTCCTCATCGACCTCAACTTCGTCAACGTCCTCATCCTGGGACTTGTTGGCGGCCTCGGCGGCGGCCTTTGCGCCCGGCTTGGGGCCGCGCTTCTTGGGAGCAGGCTTGGCGTCGGCGGCGGAGTCGTCACCCGCGGCGGCGGCCGCATCCTTGGCAGCCTTGTTCGCTGCACGGGTGGCGGCGCGCTTGGCGTTCGCCGCCGCCTTCTTCTCCTCGGGGGACAAGACGGCCTGGTCGGCGGGGTCCTTCTTCTGGGAAGACGGGGTCACAGAAAACCTTTCTAGCGGTGGTCTGTGGAATCGCCATACGGGCAACACCACTATGACCCTGTCAAGTCCGTGTTTTCCATCAGGTGAAATCAGGACCAGCAGAGCCACTAGGTAGAACTGCCGGAGCGACCGTAATGTTCCCTGTTTCCAAGGTTCGCTACACACACCAGATACACGGACCCAACCGGGTCTCGGCCTCCATTGTCTCATGCTTTTCCGAATCAGGGGCCCTGCCGGCGTCAGGGCTAGGCCGCGTCCGGATCAAATTTCTGCCAGGCGGACTCCTTCCTGGCCGCCCAGCCGCAGAGGGTTCCGCGCCGGGCCAGCTCTCCCAGGAGCTCCGCGAGCCGGTACCCCGGGTACTCGGCCGCGGCCGCGCCGTACAGCGCCGCGGCGTAGGAGCCCCGGCCCCGGCACCACTCGATCCAGCCACGCGCGGTGAGGGCCGCGGCCCGGGGCTCCCCGGCGCCGAAGGTGGAGAGAAGTTCCAGCAAATGGTCCAGCCCGGCGAGCCGCCGCCAGTCCGGCGTGACGGGCTCCAATCCGAGGAGGACCTCCCCGTACCCCGGCGGGGGCGGGAGGGTCCGCGCGACCGTTCCGGGACTCCCCGCCGCGGCGTTTCCGGGCCGGGTCATCCCTTCCGGCAGCACGGGGTCGGCGCCCGGACCGTCGTCCAGCAGCCCGAAGTCCTCCGCTCCGGCCACGGCCGCCCGACGTCCGGCCGCGGCCAGGACCAGCACCGCATCCCGCCAGGCCGCCACGCACAGGGTGGCCCGAAGGTAGCCGGCCAGGTCATTTGCCATCCCGGCGGCCTGGTCCGCAGCCGTGCTCGGCACGGGACCTCGATCAGGTGTTGCCGCCGGTCCGTCAAGGACGTGTTCCCAGACGTCGAGGACCGCCTCGAACTGCCGCCGGTCCCGCCAGCGCGTGCCGAACCCGTCGAGGAACCGCCGCTCAGCCGCGAGCACCCCGGCCGGGTCACGGCCCGGCCGCCCGTGGTTCCCGTAACCTCCCTTTCCCGCCGGCCCGGACAATCCAGGCGCCCCGGCAGAAGCGGCGGTTCCCGGTGCCGCACCTACCCGGCTGCCGCGGAACACCATCTCGGCGCTGAGGACGCTGTCCCGGATCTCCGCGATGGGCCGGCCCGGTGGTGCGCAGCAGCCCGGGTCCGAGCAGTGGGCGTTCCTCCAGTACCGCTCCCCCACGATCCAGGCGTCCCGGACCGGAAGCCCTGCGGAGGCCAGCGCGGTCTCCAGTTCCCGGAGCAGCCGGTCCAGGGACTGCTGCGACGGGGCCGGGTGAGTGACGGTGTCCGGTTCGGAGCCGTCGTCCCCGGGTGGCGGTGCGGTGAAGAGGGCCACGAGAGAGCCGTCGGCGTCGCGGTCCGCCACAAGGTAGCCCGCGACGGACCGTGCGAAGGCCCGCAGGTGTGCCCGGTCGAATCGGCCGGGGCCGGGGAGGTCTACCCTGAGGGTGGCGCCGAGGCGCTTTCCCTGCATGGTCATAGCCACCACGCTGCTGGCCGGCCAATAGCCCAGTGAGTGCGGGATGAAGCCGAGGACGTCGGCGGGACCGGAAATTGTCAGGTGATCGGGAGCTGTCATGCCGTCAGCTTCGCCCTGGGCACCGCACGCGGTCAGCCGGTCAGAGCCGCTATGTGGATAAGCAGCAAGGGATCAGCGCCCGCGGAGCTAGCGGACGGTGCCGCCGTCGCGCCGTCGTTCCGCCACGACGCGCCGCTGCCGGGCGATCGCGTCCCGCAGCGGCGGGACCACCACGCCCTGCGCGGCCATCTGCCGACGGACCTTGCGGCGGATGATGAGGATGGCCGTCGCGCCGCCGCCCAGCAGGACGAAATGCACGCAGAGGGCCACCCGGAAGGCGTCCAGGCTGTAGAGGCCGCCGGGCGAGAGCCCGGCCCCGTGCTGGAAGTCGAGGGCCAGGCCGATCAGGAAGATGGCCAGCAGCGCGGCGATGAAGCCGCCCACGTTCACGATGCCGGTGGCCGTTCCGATCCTGTGGGCCGGGTTGAAGGTGCGGGCGAAGTCGAAGCCGATCATGGAGCCCGGGCCGCCGATGGCCAGCACCACCACCAGGACGGACAGCAGCCACAGCGGCGAACGGCCGGGCTGCAGCAGGACCGCGGCCCACGCGGCGGCGGTGGCCCCCGAGATCAGCAGCACCATGGTGGAACGGCGCAGCGGGTGCCGGGCGACGAAGCTCCCCATCAACGGACCGGCCACGATCGCGGCCGCGACATAGAGGGCCATCAGCGCGGACACCGTCGCGGCGTTCAGCCCCTGCGCGGAAATCAGGAAGGGGTAGCCCCACGTCATCGCGAAGACGGTGCCGCTGAACTGCACGGTGAAGTGGCTCCAGAGGCCCAGCCGGGTCCCCGGCTGCCGCCAGGCGTCGCCGAGCGATACCCCCGTGGCGCGCAACCCCTGGGCCGGGGCCGGCGCCGGGTGCCCGGGCGGCAGGTCCTGGAGCAGCACCACGGTCAGGACCAGGGCGAGCCCCGACATGCCCGCGAGGGTCAGGAACGCGGGCGTCCAGCCGGCGGAATGCAGGATCAGGGCGAAGGGCACGACGGAAAAGAGCTGGCCGAGCTGGCCGGACATGCCGGTGAGCTGGGTCAGCAGCGGAACCCGTGAGGCGGCGAACCAGAGCGGGATGAGCCGGATCACCGAGACGAACGTCATCGCATCGCCCGCACCCACCAGGACGCGCCCCAGCACGCCGCCGGGGATACTGTCGGCGAAGGCGAGCTGGAGCTGGCCCAGGCCCATCAGCAGGGCGCCGCCGGCGAGCATGGCCCGGGAGCCGAAACGGTCCACCAGGATGCCCACGGGAATCTGCAACGCCGCATAGACCAGCAGTTGCAGGACGGTGAAGAAGGAGATCTCGGCCGCGCTGGCGTGGAAGCGGGCGGTGGCTTCGAGGCCAACAACCCCGAAGGAGGTGCGCTGGCTCACAGCGACGAGGTAGGCGAAAACCCCGATGATCCAGATGAGCCAGGCACGGGGGTACGTCACTCCCCCATTATGCCCCCGCGACGGATAAAGATTATTTATTCGCCGGGTTCTTTACGGGCCAGGTAGGCCTCCACCGCGGCGCCGAGGTCATCGGCGTTGGGCAGCTGATCGTTCTCGTCGGCCAGTAGCGAGCGGCGGACCGTGCCCTCGGCTTTCTCGTCATACCGGGTCTCGAGCCGGGACACCACCTGCTGCACGTCCTCGGAGGCCTCGATCTGTTCGGCGATCTGGCGGCCGACCTCCCGGCCCGCCTCGCGGAGCCGGTCGGTGGGGAGCATCAGCGCGGTCGCGGCGCCGAGGTATTCCAGGCCAGCGACTGCGGCGTTCGGGTATTCGGCCTCGGCCAGGTAGTGCGGGACGTGGATGACGTAGCCGGCCACGTCCCGGTGGGCCGCCTCGAGGCGCAGCTCCAGGATGTGGCCGATGGCCGCGGGAACCTCAACGGTGGGCTTCCAGACGGAGATGCCCTCGATCAGGTCGGGGCGGTTGCCGTGAACAGTGACGCCGACCGGGCGGGTGTGCGGCACCGGCATCGGGATGGAGTGAATCCAGGCGGTGAGGTTGACGTCGAGTTCCTCCACGATGCCGACGACGGCGCGTGCGAACCGCTCCCACTCCAGGTCCGGTTCGAAACCGGCGAGGAGGAGGAAGGGTTTGCCCAGCCCGTCCCTCAGCCGGTACAGCGAGAGGCGCGGCGCCTGGTAGTCCTGCAGGTGGTCCTCGACGAAGCTGATCTGCGGGCGGCGGGACCGGTAGTCCATCAGCTGGTCGGCGTCGAACTCCGCCACCAGCTCCGCGTCCAGGTTGTCGACCAATTCCGTGGTGATCTGCCGGACCACGTGGCCGGCGTCGGCGAACCCGGTGAAGCCCATCAGCAGGTCAAGGCCCCTCAGTTCGGGGCTGTGGAACAGCGCGTCGTCACGGACGTACAGCGTTGCCGGATCAAGCAGGGAACCTGTTATCCGTTCCATCACGTATTCCTTTCCTCCATGCGGCCACATCGGGGCCGTCTGCCGGGCACTGCCGGCGCCCCGGCGGGGCTGCAGGGCCTTGGGCGCAGTGCCCGAGTCGCCGCGGCATTTGTCCTTTGTCAGGTCCAACGCCCCGGCCGCCGGGCTAATTCCTGCCCCCACTGTGGGCCACGTCTCAGAAAATGCGGTTCCGGCCGCGGCGAGAGACTACGATCGAAGCTGGCCTGCGGGCCGGCCCGAGCGATGCCGGCGGGACGTACGTCGTTCCCGGTGGCCCGGGTTCCATGGCAGGGCGCCAAACATGCAGTCCCTGCTTAAGAAGCACAGAGAATTGAGGACTTTCCTGGTGGTCAAGAATACCGAAGTCAAACTGAGCGCCGTCGCCGGAGACGTGAAGAAGTCCCCCTCCGATGCCCTCGTCCTGGGCGTCGGACAGGGCACCGACGGCCCCGTCCTGCTGGAGAACCCGTTGACCGCCAAGGCCGCCGAGGCTCTCGCCGAGTCGCTGGCCGCCCTCGGCGTCACCGGTGCCGCAGACCAGGCCCACCGCCTGCCCGGCCTGCCCGAGGCCGGAGCCCCGGTACTGGTACTCGCCGGCGTCGGCAAGGTCACGCCCGGCACCGCCCTGGGCGAGGAGGCCCTGCGCCGCGCCGCCGGCTCGGCCATCCGGCAGCTGGCCGGCATGGGCACCGTGACCCTGGCCCTGCCCGCCCCGGACGCCGCCGCCGTCGCCGCGATCGCCGAGGGTGCGGCCATGGGTGCCTACGCCTACACCGAACACCGCTCCTCCAAGGACGGGCTCAAGGAGCCGGTCCGCAACGTGCGCATCCTCACCGACCTGGCCGCCACCAAGGGCCTCCTGCAGCCGGCCCTGGACCGCGCCGCGCTGATCGGCAAGGCCGTCAACGCCACCCGCACCCTGGTCAACCAGCCGCCGAGCCACCTCTACCCGGAGACTTTCGCCGAGGCCGCCAAGGACCTGGCCAAGGGCCTGCCGGTCAAGGTGACCGTCTGGGACGAGAAGCGCCTCGAAAAGGACGGCTTCGGCGGCATCCTGGGGGTCGGCAAGGGCTCCACCCGCCAGCCGCGCCTGGTCAAGGTCGAGTACGCGCCGGCCAAGGCCACCGCCAAGGTCGCCCTGGTGGGCAAGGGCATCACCTTCGACACCGGCGGCATCTCGCTCAAGCCGCACCTGGGCATGGGTGAGATGAAGTCGGACATGGCGGGCGCCGCAGTCGTCCTTAACACCGTCCTGGCCCTGGCCGAGATGGGCCTGCCGGTCAAGGCGACCGCCTGGCTCTGCATCGCCGAGAACATGCCCTCCGGCGCGGCCCAGCGCCCCGCCGACGTGCTCACCATCTTCGGCGGCAAGACCGTCGAGGTGCTGAACACCGACGCCGAGGGCCGCCTTGTCATGGCCGACGGCATCGTCGCTGCCAGCGAGGAGCACCCGGACGTGATCATCGACGTCGCCACCCTCACCGGCGCGCAGCTGATCGCCCTGGGCAACCGCACCGCCGGCGTCATGGGCTCCGAGTCCGTCACCGGCGCCCTGAAGGCCGCCGCGGACCGCGCCGGCGAGCTGGTCTGGCCGATGCCGCTGCCCGAGGAACTGCGCCCCAGCCTGGACTCCCAGGTGGCGGACATCGCCAACATCGGCGAACGCCACGGCGGCATGATGACCGCCGCCGTGTTCCTGAAGGAATTCGTCGGCAAGGGCAAGGACGGGGAACAGATCCCCTGGGCCCACATCGACATCGCCGGTCCGTCCTTCAACAACGGCAGCCCGTACGGCTACAACCACAAGCAGGGCACCGGCTGCACCGTCCGCACCTTGGTGGCCTACGTCGAGGACGTCCTCGCCGCCAAGTAGGCCCTCCTCCACGGGCCTGTGGCCGGGGCTGATACCCCGGCCACAGGCCCGCGTGAGACTGGACACAAGCGCTCCACAAACGCCACGGCAAGGTGGAGCATGGATTAGTGGTTCGCTAAGGTGAACCGTAGTTTCAAAGCATTCAGCTTCATGGAAGCAATTCCACACGAAAGGGAAGCCGCCTGCTGGCATAATCACGGCAGACAGATTCCAAGACCAGATGATGCGTACTCTCGCGTCATCGTTTACGCGAGGGAGCGTTTTAGTGGCCGATCAGGCAACTGCGCAAGAATTCGACATCCTGGTACTCGGCGGCGGCAGCGGCGGCTACGCCACCGCCCTCCGCGCCGTCCAGCTCGGCCTCACCGTCGGCCTCATCGAAAAGGGCAAGCTCGGCGGCACCTGCCTGCACAACGGCTGCATCCCCACCAAGGCCCTGCTGCACTCCGCCGAACTGGCCGACCACGCCCGTGACTCCGCCAAGTACGGCGTCAACGTGAGCCTGGACAGCATCGACATCTCCACGGTCAACTCGTACAAGGACGGCATCATCGCCGGCAAGTACAAGGGCCTCCAGGGTCTGATCAAGTCCAAGAAGGCCATCACGGTCATTGAGGGCGAAGGCAAGCTCCAGGGCACCGACACCGTCGTGGTCAACGGCACCGCGTACAAGGGCAAGAACATCGTCCTGGCCACCGGCTCTTACTCCCGCACCCTGCCGGGCCTCGAGATCGGCGGCAAGGTCATCACCTCGGACGAGGCGCTGACCATGGACTTCATCCCGAAGAGCGCCATCATCCTCGGCGGCGGCGTCATCGGCGTCGAGTTCGCTTCGGTTTGGAAGTCCTTCGGCGTCGACGTCACCATCATCGAGGGCCTGCCCTCCCTCGTCCCGAACGAGGACGCCACGATCGTCAAGAACTTCGAGCGCGCCTTCAAGAAGCGCGGCATCAAGTTCTCCACCGGCACCTTCTTCCAGGGCGTCGAGCAGAACAACGACGGCGTCAAGGTCACCCTGGTGGACGGCCAGACCTTCGAAGCGGACCTGATGCTCGTGGCCGTCGGCCGCGGCCCGGTGACCGCCAACCTCGGCTACGAAGAGGCCGGCCTCACCATCGACCGCGGCTTCGTGATCACCAACGAGCGCCTGCACACCGGCGTCGGCAACATCTACGCCGTCGGCGACATCGTCCCCGGCGTCCAGCTGGCCCACCGCGGTTACCAGCAGGGCATTTTCGTCGCCGAGGAAATCGCCGGCCTCAAGCCGGTCGTCGTCGAAGACGTCAACATCCCCAAGGTCACCTACTCCGAGCCGGAGATCGCGACCGTCGGCTACACCGAGAAGGCTGCCAAGGCCAAGTTCGGCGATGACCAGATCGAGACCCAGGAATACAACCTGGCCGGCAACGGCAAGAGCTCCATCCTGGGCACCTCCGGCCTGGTCAAGCTGGTCCGCCAGAAGGACGGCCCCGTCGTCGGCGTCCACATGATCGGCTCCCGCATGGGCGAGCAGATCGGCGAGGCCCAGCTGATCGTGAACTGGGAAGCCTACCCGGAGGACGTGGCCCAGCTGGTGCACGCCCACCCGACCCAGAACGAGGCCCTGGGCGAAGCCCACCTGGCCCTCGCCGGCAAGCCGCTGCACGGCTAACACCCCTCCGCAGCACCGCAAGACCACCGCGCTTAGTGCACCCGGCCAGAAAAACCGGGTGCACTAAGCTCGAACCAGGCAGCAATCATCCGCACTAAAGATCAATAAGGAGAACGGGGACGACATGTCTGAATCCGTTAACTTGCCCGCCCTCGGTGAGAGCGTCACCGAAGGAACCGTCACCCGCTGGCTCAAGCAGGTAGGTGACCGGGTAGAGGTGGACGAGCCCCTGCTCGAAGTCTCCACCGACAAAGTAGACACCGAGATCCCCTCTCCGATCGCCGGCGTGATCGAGGAAATCCTCGTGGCCGAAGACGAGACCGCCGAGGTCGGCGCCCCGCTGGTGCGCATCGGCGACGGCTCCGGCTCCGATGACGCCGCCCCGGCCGCTCCCGCGGAAGCCGCCCCGGCCGAGGAAGCCCCCGCCGAGACCCCGTCCGGCACCGAGGCTCCGGCCCCTGAAGACGAGACCCCGGCCGCTGCCGAGGCCCCGGCCGCCGCACCCGCCGGGGAAGGCCACGAAGTCACCCTCCCGGCCCTGGGCGAGAGCGTCACCGAAGGCACCGTCACCCGCTGGCTCAAGAGCGTCGGCGACTCGGTCGAGGTCGACGAGCCGCTGCTCGAGGTCTCCACCGACAAGGTCGACACCGAGATCCCCTCCCCCGTTGCCGGCACCCTGCAGGAAATCCGCGTCGCCGAGGACGAGACCGCCGAGGTCGGCTCCGTCCTGGCCGTCATCGGTTCCGGCGCCGCTGCCCCGGCCGCCGCTCCGGCCCCCGAGGCCCCGAAGCAGGAAGCCCCGAAGCAGGAAGCTCCGAAGCAGGAGGCTCCGGCTCCGGCCGCTGCCCCGGCTCCCGCCGCCCCGAAGCAGGAGGCCCCGAAGGCTCCCGCCCCGGCCGCCGCTCCGGCTCCCGCCGCCCCCGCCAAGCAGGAGGCGCCCGCCGCCTCCTCGAACGAGTCCGGCTACGTCACCCCCCTGGTCCGCAAGCTGGCCAACCAGCACGGCGTCGAAATCTCCTCGCTGACCGGCACCGGCGTCGGCGGCCGCATCCGCAAGCAGGACGTCCTGGCCGCCGCCGAGGCGAAGGCCGCCCCGGCCGCCGCCGCCCCGGCCGCTGCGAAGGCCCCGTCCGCGGCGCCCACCGCCGACGCCTCCTCGCTGCGCGGCACCGTCCAGAAAGCCCCGCGCATCCGCCAGGTCATCGCCCGCCGCATGCGCGAATCCCTGGACGTCTCCACCCAGCTCACCCAGGTGCACGAGGTCGACATGACCAAGGTCGCCAAGCTGCGTGCCCGCGCCAAGAACTCCTTCCAGGCGCAGAACGGCTCCAAGCTGACCTTCCTGCCCTTCATCGCCAAGGCTGTCGCCGAGGCCCTGAAGCAGCACCCGAAGCTGAACGCCTCCTACGACGAGGACAAGCAGGAGATCACCTACCACAACGCCGAGCACCTGGCGATCGCGGTGGACACCGACAAGGGCCTGCTGGTTCCGGTCATCTCCGACGCCGGCAACCTGAACCTCGCCGGCCTCTCCGGCAAGATCGCCGACGTCGCCGACCGCACCCGCAACGGCAAGATCGGCCCGGATGAGCTCTCCGGTGGAACCTTCAGCATCACCAACATCGGTTCCGTGGGCGCCCTCTTCGACACCCCGATCATCAACCAGCCCCAGGTCGCCATCCTGGGCACCGGCGCGATCGTCAAGCGCGCCGTGGTGGTCTCGGACGAGAACGGCGACGACTCGATCGCGATCCGCTCGATGATGTACCTCTCGCTGACCTACGACCACCGCCTGGTGGACGGCGCGGACGCGGGACGCTTCCTGCAGACGCTGAAGGCACGCCTTGAGGAAGGCGCCTTCGAGGCCGACCTGGGCCTCTAGCGGCAGGGGGTCCCCGGTTCCGGGGGCCACATAGTACCAACGGCGACGGCGGTGCGGACCGCGGTGGGAAATCACCGGCGGACCGCGCCGCCGTCGCCGTCTTACTACGGACCGTAGAATTCTCTGGTTAGACTGAAGCCATGAAAATTTTGTTCGACATCCTGGTCTTCCTCCACATCATCGGCGCCACCATGATCGTCGGCATCTGGATCGGCCAGATGAAGAAGCCCACCGTCCACCCCCGCCAGTTCGACGGCGCCGTGCTTCAGCTGATCACCGGCATCGCCATGATGGGCCTGATCCCGGCCCTGGACATGGACGTCAACTACGCCAAGCTGGGCATCAAGTTCGTCGTGGCGCTCGTCGTCGCGGTCCTGGCCTTCATCGGCCGCCGCCGGTACAAGAAGGACCAGCCCGTCGGCAAGGGCCTGGCCCACGCTGTCGGCGGCCTGGCGCTGCTGAACATCGCCATCGCCACCATCTGGCAGTAATCCCCCGCAACGACGGCGGCGGCGCACCCACCCGGGTGCGCCGCCGCCGTCGTTAACCCTAGGATGGAGAGCGGCAGGGTCCGGACGCCGGATTCCTGGATCAACGACGCTGAGGAGTGGATATGGCAACGACACGCACCGCACACACTGTATGGAACGGCGACCTGATGACCGGGGCAGGGAACACCAGCCTGGACACCTCCGGGCTCGGCACCTTCGACGTCACCTGGAAGGCCCGCGCCGAGTCCGCCGAGGGCAAGACCAGCCCCGAGGAACTGATCGCCGCCGCGCACTCCGCCTGCTTCTCGATGGCCTTCAGCCACGCCCTCGCGCAGGCCGGCCACACCCCGGACGAGGTCAACACCAAGGCCGATGTAACCTTCGAGCCAGGCACCGGCATCACCGGCAGCCACCTGACCCTGAACGCCAAGGTCCCGGGCCTGTCCGAGGAAGACTTCCAGCGCATCGCCGAGGAAGCCAAGACCGGCTGCCCCGTCTCCGCCGCGCTGACCGGGATCACCATCACCCTGGACGCCACCCTGGCCGCGTAGCCAGAAGCGCAGCGCGAAGGCCCCCGCCCTCCGGTTTCCCGGTGGGCGGGGGCCTTTTCCGTCCGTGTGACCTGCCGGCCTCTGCGTGCCAGGCCCGGCCGCGTTAGCCCTTCCGGTGCTAGCCCTGCCGGCGGGGCGGCAGCGGGGCCGGGCGGACGTTCCGGTAGCCCTCGCGCAGCGGCGGCCGGTCCGTGGGCAGCTCCTGGATCATTTCCTTGAGCGCGCCGATGCCGTATTCGAGCTGCGGGTCGCTGCCGGCGGCGTACGCGTGCGGCGGGAACGTCACCTCGATGTCCGGGTCCACGCCGTAGTTCTCGACGCCCCAGCCGACTCCCCCGGCGAACCAGTTGGCGTAGCGCGGCTGGGTGACGCCGGTGCCGTCGGCCAGCGAGAACCGGTTGTCGATGCCGACGACGCCGCCCCAGGTCCGGGTGCCGATGACCGGGCCGATGCCGCGGAGCTTGGAGACCTGGGTGATGATGTCGCCGTCGGACCCGGCAAACTCGTCGGCGAGGATGATCACCGGCCCGCGCGGTGCGTGGTGCGGGTAGGTCCGGGGGCGTTCGCCGCGGGGCATGCTCCAGCCGGTGACCTTGCGGCCGATGAGTTCGGCCACGAGCTGGGAGGTGTGGCCGCCGCGGTTGCGCCGGACGTCCACGATCAGGCCGTCCAGGGCGGTCTCGGTGTCCAGGTCGCGGTGCAGTTGCGCCCAGCCGTTGGCCATCATGTCCGGGATGTGCAGGTAGCCGAAGGTCCCCTGCGAGGCCTCGCGGACCGTGCGCCGGTTGCCGGCGACCCATTCCTGGTAGCGCAGCCGCTCCTCGTCCTTGACGGGGACGACGGCGACGCGGCGCTGCTCCCCGGCGCGTTGGCCGTGGCGGGGGCCGTTGCGCAGCGTCAGTTCGACGGCGCGTCCTGCGGCTCCGGCCAGCTGCATCGAGGGTGAGAGTTCCGGGTTCAGTTCGATGCCGTCGACGGCCAGCAGGACGTCGCCAGGGCGGGCGTCGACGCCGGGCCGGGTCAGCGGCGAGGTGGCCAGCGGGTCGGAGGACTCCCCGGCGAGGATCCGGGTGATCTCCCAGCCCTCGTCCGTGGCGGCGAAGTCGGCGCCGAGCCGGCCCTGCGCGTTGCTGCCGTTCTCGGTCACCAGCGCGGGCCGGACGTAGGCGTGGGAGGTGCCGAGCTCGCCGTTCATCTCCCAGAGCAGGTCCACGAGGTCATCGTGGGAGCCGAGGCGGTCCACGATCGGGCGGTACCGGGCGTGGACGGAGTCCCAGTCCTGGCCCGCCATGTCCTCGGTCCAGAAGAAGTCGCGCTGCAACCGCCAGGACTCGTCGAACGCCTGGCCCCAGACACTTACCGGGTCCAGGCGCACCCGGATTCGGTTCAGGTCCACCTTGACCAGCTGGCCGGACTCCTCGTCGGCCTTGGTGCGGGCCGGGCTGACGCGGACCTGCTTGTCCTGGATCAGGACCACCTTCTCGCCGTCGCCGGTGAGCCGGTAGCTGTCGAGGGCCTCGACGATGGTGGTGCAGCGGCGCTTGGCCAGGTCGAACCGGACCAGGCTGGGGGCCGCGTTCTTGTCCTCGAGGCTGGCGCGGCCGTCGCCGGTCACGCCTGCCAGCTCATGGTCCAGCCAGAGCAGGGCGCCGGTGGCGGCGCTGAGGTGGGAGTAGTTGCCCTGCGGCACGGGGACGCTGATGACGCGGTGCGCCAGGCCCTCCGGGTCGACGGTGACCGCCGGGACCGTGTCCGAGCTGTCGGCGTCGGACGTCTTGGCGGCCTTGCCGGCCGTCGTGCCGGAGGAGTCCGCGGCGCCGTCGGCGGCTACCGCCTCGGCCAGGGCGACGCTGGGGCCGAACGGCGACGGCGTCTCCGCGGCGAGGGCCACCAGGTACGGCTTGATCGGGCTCGGGAAGGAGAGGTCGAAGGAGTGACCGTCGTAGACCGGGTCGAAGCTGCGGTTGGAGAGGAAGGCCAGGAACTTACCGTCCGGGGTGAACACCGGGGAGTCGTCCCGGAAACGGCCGTCGGTGACGTCGATGATCGCCTGGGCGTCCTTTTCGCCGCCGTCTTTGCCGGCGCCGTCTTTCGCAGTGGAGCCCGGCACCGGCGCGAGGCGCAGCCGGGTGCGGGCGCCGAAGGAGGTGACCGGTTCGGCCCAGCCCAGCCACGCGGAGTCCGGGGACCAGGTGAAGCCCTCGATGGTGCCCTCGCCGATGCTGGTGAGCAGGGTCAGCTCGCCGGTGCGGGTATCCGCGAGGTAGATGTCGCCGAAGGAGGTTCCAACGGCCAGCCAGTTGCCGTCCGGGCTGGCCTCCAGGGCGCTGGGCCGGCTGGGCCGCGGGAAATCGATGCGGGTAGTGCCGGCGGACGAACCGGTCCGGGCCTCGGCGGCGATTTCAGCCCCGGCGGTGCCGCCGGCCGCGTCCGCGGTGGCGGCAGCGGCGTCATCGGCCTGCGGCGCTGCCGCCTGGACCCGATCTGCAGCGTCGCGGCCCGCCGCCTCGGACCCGGCGCGGGTGAGCGCGGCGGCCGAGACGGGGCGGGGCAGCGCCGGGGAGGCGTCGTCGTCGGAATGGTTGGGGGTGGCGGGTGCGGCGGCCGGTGCCGTGGTTCCGCGGTTCCCGGCGCTACTTCCCGCATTACTTACCGAGAGTGGCGCGGCGATCGGGCGCAGGTAGAGCGCCTCGACGCCGTCGTGGTCCGCGATGTACGCGATCCTGCCATCGCCGAAGGGGCGCGGCAGCCGCGCCCGGACCCCCGGCGTGGCCTCGAGAATGCGGGAGGGGCCGTCCTTGTGCCGCAGCCAGTGCAGCGTGCCGTGGGACTCGACGGCGCTGGAGTCGCCGGTGCGGTCCGGGATGACCTCGCCGAGGTGGCGGGAAACCTTCAGCGGCGTGGAGCGGCGGCCCTGCGCGGCGGAGCCGAGGGTGATGTTCAGCTTGACGGCGTCCGCGTCGAGGCTGCTCAGAAGCCAGAGCTCACCGGCGGACTCGAAGATGACCCGCTCGCCGTCGGTGGTGGCGTGCCGGACGTAGAAGTCCTCGTGGTCCGTGTGGCGGCGCAGGTCCGAACCGTCCGGGAGCACCGAGTAGAGGTTGCCGTAGCCCTCGTGGTCGGAGAGGAACGCGATGCGGCCGCCGACCCAGAGTGGGTCGGTGAGGTTGCCGTCGAGGTCCGGGACCAGGCGTTCAAATTCGCCGTTGCCGTCGGCGTCGATCCAGAGCTTGCCGGCGGTGCCGCCGCGGTAGCGCTTCCACCAGGCCGGTTCGCGGGAAAGCACGCTGGCGAGCACGAGGGGACGCTCGTCGCCGACGACGGTGCCGTAGGCCAGGGACTCGACCGGACCGTACGGGAGTTCCTCGGCGGAGCCGCCCTCCAGGGGCAGGCTGTAGGCGTGGGTGAGGCGGCTGTCTCCCTGGCGGAAGGCGCTGGTGACGACGACGTTGCCCTCGGGCGTGAAGCCCTTGACCCGGGTGGAGCTGTGGCCGAAGTAGCTCAGCTGGCGGTAGCCGCCGCCGTCGACGTCGGCCGTCACCACCTCGGGCGCCGTTCCCTGCACCACGGTCCACACCAGGCGCCGCCCGTCGGGGCTGAACCGCGGGTTGCGGGCCGGCAACTGCAGCGAGGAAACACGCCAGGCGCGGCCGCCCTCGAGCGGGGCCACCCAGACGTCGTCCTCGGCCACGAAGGTGACCAGATCGCCGTGCAGGTGCGGGAAACGGAGGTAACTCGAAGAGGTCATCGTTCGATCATAGTCAACGGCGCGCCGCACCCCGGGGAGGTTTCCCTGCCGCGCCGGGCATGGTGAGATGAACCATGAGAATCCTCGTCGCCGGCGCCTCCGGGCTGATCGGAACTGCCCTCACCACCCGGCTGCGCACCAGCGGCCACGACGTCGTCAGCCTGGTCCGGCGGCCCGCCGCGACAGCCGCGGAAATCGAGTGGGACCCTTCCAGCGGCAAGCTGGAGGACTCCGCACTCCGCGGCGTGGACGCCATCATCAACCTCTCCGGCGCCGGCATTGGCGACCGTCCGTGGACCAGCCGCCGGATCGCCGAGCTGAAGTCCTCCCGGCTGGAGCCCACCAACACACTGGTGGCCGCGATGCGGCGCTCCGCAACTCCGCCGCCGGTCTTCCTGAGCCAGTCTGCCTCCGGTTTCTACGGCGACGCCGGATCAGCCCTCCTGCGCGAGGACTCCCCGCCGGCCAGGGCGTCCTCGCCGACATCTGCACCGAGTGGGAGGCCGCCGCCCACCAGGCGCCGGCCGGGGTGCGGGTGGTCACGCCGCGCACCGGCGTGGTGCTCAGCCGCAAGGGCGGTGCCCTGGGCAAGCTGCTCCCGTTGCTGCGCGCCGGCCTGGGCGGCCCGCTGGGGAATGGCCGGCAGTACTGGCCGTGGGTCACGCTGCCCGACGTCGCCGGGGCCTTCGAGTACCTACTGACCGCCCCGCTGGAGGGCCCGGTCAACCTCTGCGCCCCGGAGGCCTCCGACGTGTCGGGGTTGATCCGGTCGCTGGCCGATGCCCTGCACCGTCCCGCCCTGCTGCCGGCACCGGCGCCGGTGTTGCGGCTGGCGCTGGGCCGGCTGGCGAACGAACTGTTGCTGTCGAGCCAGCGGATGGAGCCGGCCGCGCTGGCAGCCGCCGGATTCGAATGGCAGCATCCCACCGTGCGCGAGGCGGCCGCCTGGGTCGCCGCCGGGCAGTAGCCCGGCCGCGGGATAGCCGCCGCCGGTCTCGCCGGACATCGGCTCCGCGCCGGCGCGCGGGCGTGCTTAGACGGCAGGCAGGATCTCCCGGATCCGCCACCTCCCGTCGACGGCGGTCATCACCAGGATCAGCCGCTGGTCTCCGGCTGCTGCAGCCTCCGCCACGAGCGCACCGTCCCGGTCCAGCTCCCGATAGGCCGGAGTCGCTACCGTAACCGCCAGCTGGACCAGGGCGCCGTCGTCCGGGACGGCACCGGCGCCGCCCGTCCACGTGCTGCCAAGGGGCCTGGCCCGCACCTCCAGCAGCCGCTGCTCGAACCCGTCGAGGACGTGCCCGTCCTCGACGAGCTGGGCGGCAACCCGGGCGTCGGCCGCCGCGGCGGGTGACCCTGGCTCAGTGACCCGCGCCAGCAGGGCATGGTTTCCGGTCCGCAGTGCCATGCCGCGCAGCCGGGCCAGACCCTGCACCGCCTCCTCGGGCCGGGCGGCGGAGAGCAGAGGCGCCACATCGGCTGGGATGCCATCCCGGTTCCCGTCCGGTGCTGCGTCTCCGGTGGCGGCCGCGGGAGCCGTCGCCTGTACCGCCTGCCTCAACGAAGCCTCCGGGTCGCCCAACGCCGGCAGGAACACCAGTCCGGCCGCGGCGGCCACCGCCACGAGTGCCATGAGGATGGCCCGGCGAAGTGCGCCCCGTCGGCTCACGGCCCGGTGCCGGGTCCGCCTTGTCGTCCCCCTGATCTTCTCCGCGGGTACAGCCGGGCTCCGCTGTGACCACACCTCCGCCCGCCGCGTCCGCTCACCGGGGACTCCGGTCCGGAGCCGCGCCGGGACATCACGGGTCCCTGGTCTGAGCTCTGCCCCATCCCCAGGACCACGCGGTCTGAGCCGTTCCCGCGCGGCGGCGGCCCCGCGCAGCAGCGCCAGGACCGCGGCGGAACGCCGGGCCGCCCGCCGCTCCCGGGGCGTAGCCGGGCCGGAGCGGCGCGTCAGGAGCCCCGGAAGAACCGTGGGATGGGCCGAGACGGTCAGGTCCACAGGGGCCGCCGTCGCCGACCGGTACACGGCCGCCGCGAAGTCGGCCGCGGAGGGGCGAAGCCGGCGGTCCAGCCGCAGGCCCGACTCCAGGGCAGCGGTTAGGGCGGCCGGAACGCCCGGCACCAGCAACGGCAGCGGGGCACGCTGCGGCTCCGGCGGTGGCGGGGTACCGGTGAGGCAATACCAGCCGAGCGCCGCGACGGAGTAGACATCGGCCTCCGGCTGCAGCCCGGCACGGAAGGGATCCACCGGGCTCGGGTCCTGGAAACCGCCGGTCCCGGCCGGGTGCGCGTCGGCCGCGTCGGCGATCATCCGCCCGACGCCCAGGTCCGAGAGCAGCGGCTTGCCGTGCGCCGTGAAGAGCACGTTCCCGGGTGAGACGTCCCCGTGGGTGAAGCCCCTGCCGTGCAGGTAGCTCAGGGCCTGCGCCACCGGGGTGAGGATGGTGACGGTCTCCCCGGCCCTAGGCTGCCCCGCGCCGCGATCAGCTCCGCGAGCGAGCCGCCCGGCGAGTAGTCGAGCACCAGCGCCAGCCCGGTCCCGCCGTCGTCGCCGGCCCGGAAGCGCACCACATCCCGCACCGCCACGAGATGGCCGTGCTCCACCACCGAGAGGATGCGCACCTCCCGGCGGACCGCCTCCTCCATCTCGGGACCAGGCTCCGTCCCACCGGCTGCCCCTGACGGGCCAGGGTCGAAACACTTGAGCGCCACGCTAGCGCCGGTGGCCTGCTCCGTGGCGAGCCAGACGACGGCGGTGCTGCCGCGTCCCAGCATCCGGCCCACCCGGTAGCCCTCGATGTCGGGGCGCCCGGGCTCCCCGTGATGCGTGTGCGCAGATTCGTCCATAGCCCATGGATACGCGTTTTTCTGAGACGCCGCAGAAGTTATCCACAGGCGTGAGAGTTTGACCACAGAATCGGTTGGCGCACGGGGCGAGGTCTAAGCTGGATTCCATGACTCTTGAGTTCCAACAGCTGGGTCTTGCCCCGGACTTCATCGACTACACCCGCGGCTGGGAGATCCAGCGCGAACTCCACGCGAAGGTCCTCGCCGGCACGGCGCCCAGCACCGTCCTGCTGCTTGAACACGCTGCCGTGTATACCGCAGGCAAGCGCACCGAAGACCACGAACGTCCCTTCGACGGCACCCCGGTGGTGCCCGTGGACCGCGGCGGCAAGCTTACCTGGCACGGCCCGGGCCAGCTGGTGGGCTACCCGATCATCAAGCTGAAGAACCCCGCCGGCATCCGCGATTACGTCGAGCGCCTGGAGTCCGTGATGATCGCCGTACTGGCCGACTACGGCATCGACGCAGTCCGGATCGAGGGACGCGCCGGCGTCTGGATCGACGCGGACGAGAAGGGTCCCGCCCGCAAGATCGCGGCGATCGGCATCCGCGTCCACGAGGGCGTCACCATGCACGGCTTTGCCATCAACTGCAACAACGATCTGGCCCCGTACGGCCAGATCATCGCCTGCGGCATCACCGACGCCGGCGTCACGACGATCGCACAGGAAACCGGCCGGGACGTCACCCCCGCAGACCTCGTGTCGCGGATCATCGAAGAACTGCGCAAGAATGAAGAAGCCCTCGTCGCTACCCATGAAGGAGCCCTGCTGTGACCCTGGCACCAGAAGGACGCAAGCTGCTGCGTATTGAGCAGCGCAACGCGGCCACCCCGGTGGAACGCAAGCCGGAATGGATCAAGGCCAAGGTCCAGATGGGCCCGGAGTTCGTCCAGCTCAAGAACCTCGTAAAGAAGGAAGGCCTCCACACCGTCTGTGAAGAGGCCGGCTGCCCCAACATCTTCGAGTGCTGGGAAGACAAGGAAGCCACCTTCCTCATCGGCGGCTCCGAGTGCACCCGGCGCTGTGACTTCTGCCAGATCGACACCGGCAAGCCCTCCCCCGTGGACATGTTCGAACCCACCAAGGTGGCCCGATCGGTCCAGTCCATGCAGCTGCGCTACGCCACCGTGACCGGCGTGGCCCGCGACGACCTCGCCGACGAGGGCGTCTGGCTCTACGCCGAAACGGTCCGCAAGATCCACGAGCTGAACCCCGGCACCGGCGTCGAGCTCCTGATCCCGGACTTCTCCGGCAAGCCCGAGCACATCGCGGCGATCTGCGACTCCAAGCCCGAGGTCTTCGCGCACAACGTCGAGACCGTGCCCCGGATCTTCAAGCGGATCCGCCCGGCCTTCCGCTACGAGCGCTCCCTCGACGTCATCACCCAGGGCCGCAACCTGGGCATGGTCACCAAGTCCAACCTGATCCTGGGCATGGGCGAGACCCGCGAGGAGATCTCCGAAGCGCTCCGCGACCTGCACGAGGCCGGCTGCGACCTGATCACCATCACCCAGTACCTGCGCCCGTCCGAGCGCCACCTGCCGGTGGACCGCTGGGTCAAGCCGCAGGAGTTCGTGGAGCTGCAGCAGGAAGCGGACGAGATCGGCTTCCTGGGCGTCATGTCCGGCCCGCTGGTCCGTTCCTCCTACCGTGCCGGCCGCCTCTGGGCCACCGCGATGCGCAAGAAGGGCTGGGAAATCCCGGCCGAACTCGCGCACATCGAGAGCTCCGGAAGCACCCGCCAGGAAGCCAGCTCGCTGCTCGCGGCACACTCCTGAATCACCCGCACCGCACTGCCAGCTCAGGGCCGGCGCCGGAGAGATCCGGCGTCCGGCCCTGAGCCGTGCATCACGTAGAATTAAGGCATTATGGCGAATTCCTCCGACTCCAGCACGTCCACCTCTTCAGCCGATGCGCCGAAGCGTGGCCTTTTCTCCCGTAAGCCCAAGGAAGCCAAGGTCAAGAAGCCGAGCCGGCTGAAGCAGATCAAGGACGTCTTCCAGATGACCCGGCGCCACGACCCGATGGTCACGTGGCTGATCCTGCTGGCGTTCCTCGGCACCGTCGCGGTTGCCCTGTTGGTTGGTTTCCTGTTGGAGAACTGGATCACGGGCCTGATCATCGGCATCGTGCTCGGTGTCCTCGCCGCCACCCTGGTGCTGTCCCGCCGCGCCGAGCGCGCCGCCTTTGCCCAGATCGAGAACCAGCCCGGTGCCTCCGGCGCGGCGCTGGGGACCCTCCGCCGCGGCTGGATCACCGAAGACCAGCCCGTGGCCGTCAACCCCCGCACCCAGGACGCCGTCTTCCGCGCCATCGGCCGGCCCGGCGTCGTGCTGGTCAGCGAGGGCCCCAGCCACCGCGTCAAGCCGCTGATCGACGGCGAACGCAAGCGCCTGGCCCGCATCCTCCCGAACGTCACCATCCACGTGATTGAAAGCGGCCGCGGCGAGGGCCAGACCCCCATCAGCCAGGTCGCACGCAAGATGGGCAAGATGAAGAACGAGCTCACCAAGACCGAGGTCAGCACCGTCTCGAAGCGCATCTCCTCGCTCGGCAACCGCCTGCCGATCCCCAAGGGCATCGATCCGTACAAGGCGCGCCCGGACCGCAAGGCAGCACGCGGCCGCTAAGCACCGCAGCTCACCGGACGCCCCGGTTCCAGGCCATCGGCCAGGAACCGGGGCGTCCTGCTTTAAGGGTCGGTTCGCGGCCGGTGGGGGCTGGCGCTAATGGCGGTTCGAGGATTCGGCTCGCGGGTTTAGTGCGGGCTCGCGGATTGGAAACGACGAGCCCGGGCGCAACGGACGAGTGGAAGCCATGCAGCACAGCAGGGAGGACGACGACGGCGGTTCAGCGGTGTACCGCTGCGCCGCCTGCGTCAGCGGCGGATCAGGATGGTGTTGACGGCCTTGTCGTGCAGGCCGCGGTGGTCCGGGTCGAAGATGACGGCGGGGATCACCAGGCAGAGCAGGAGCGCGCGGACCGCACCGGCCAGCGGTCCGGCCGGGCCGCCGCCGAGCCGGACGACGTGGATGTTCACGACCCGGTGGCCGATGCTGTAACCCAGGGTTCCCACCAGCAGGGCCTGCTCCACCGCGAACACGGCGAGGGTGGCCCAGGAGTTGCCGGCGAAGGCGAAGTTGCTGATCAGCAGGGCGATGCCCCAGTCGATGCAGATGGCGATGATCCGGCGGCCGGCCCGGGCCATCGAGCCGGGGCCGGATTCGGGCAGGCCCAGCCGCTCCCCCGGGTACTTGGAAATGCCGGAGGTGTCCGGTCCACTGAGCCAGGAGCCAAGGTCTTTACGATCTACCACCTGCCAAGTTTACCGGGCGCCGGCAGGCCGCTGGAGCGTTCGCAGTGTGGACTCAAACGGTTCGAATCGCGGACATGGATAGGCCACAGTGTGGACACCGGCTAGGTTTGGAGGGTCAGCGCGGTTTGTAACCTGCGCGAAACAAAGCTGACACCGCGGGGAAACTCCCACTCCCTAGGGTGGTAACAGTTGTTAGCGGGATCCTGAGCGGGGACGGCAGTGCGCTGTCCCCGGCGTCGGACTGCGCTGGCCCGTACGGCCCCTGGGGCCCGACCCTTCATATGCGTAAGGAGCATAGATGTTCAAGACTGCGGACGAAGTCCTCAAGTTCATCAAGGACGAAGACATCAAATTCGTCGATATCCGCTTCACCGACCTCCCCGGCGTGCAGCAGCACTTCAACGTCCCGGCCAAGAGCGTCGACGCGGACTTCTTCGTCAACGGCCAGCTCTTCGACGGTTCGTCGATCCGCGGCTTCCAGGGCATCGCCGAGTCGGACATGCAGCTCATCCCGGACGTCACGACGGCATTCGTCGACACCTTCCGCATCGAGAAGACCCTCGCGCTGAACTTCTCCATCGTCAACCCGCGCACCGGCGACCCGTACCACCGCGACCCGCGCGGCGTGGCCGAAAAGGCCGAGGCCTACCTGGCCTCCACCGGCATCGCCGACACCGCATTCTTCGCCCCCGAGGCCGAGTTCTTCGTCTTCGACAACGTCCAGTACCAGTCCTCCCCGCAGGGCAGCTTCTACAAGATCGACTCCGAGGAAGCCCACTGGAACACCGGCCGCGAGGAAGAGGGCGGCAACCTGGGCTACAAGACCCCCGTCAAGGGCGGTTACTTCCCGGTCTCCCCCACCGACAAGCAGGCCGACCTGCGCGACGCCATGTGCGTGGCACTGGACGAGGCCGGCCTTGAAGTCGAGCGCAGCCACCACGAGGTTGGTTCCGCCGGTCAGGCCGAGATCAACTACAAGTTCACCACCCTGACCCACGCGGCCGATGACCTGCAGAAGTTCAAGTACGTCATCAAGAACACCGCCGACGCCTGGGGCAAGTCCGTGACCTTCATGCCGAAGCCGGTCTTCGGTGACAACGGCTCGGGCATGCACTGCCACCAGTCGCTGTGGAACGGTGGCGAGCCGCTGTTCTACGACGAGAAGGGCTACGCCGGCCTGTCCGACACCGCCCGCTGGTACATCGGCGGCCTGCTCAAGCACTCCTCCGCCGTCCTGGCCTTCACCAACCCGACGGTGAACTCGTACCGCCGCCTGGTCAAGGGCTTCGAGGCCCCGGTCAACATGGTCTACTCGCAGGGCAACCGCTCCGCCGGTATTCGTATCCCGATCACGGGTTCCAACCCGAAGGCCAAGCGCATCGAGTTCCGCGCTCCGGACCCCTCCTCCAACCCGTACCTGGCGTTCGCCGCTCAGCTGATGGCCGGCATCGACGGCATCCGCAACCGGATCGAACCGCCGGCTCCGATCGACAAGGACCTCTACGAGCTCCCCGCCGAGGAAGCTAAGGACATTCCCAAGGCACCGGGCACCCTCGAGGAGGCCCTGGAGGCCCTGGCCGAGGACAACGAGTTCCTGCAGGCCGGCGGCGTCTTCACCCAGGACCTGATCGACACCTGGATCGAGTACAAGTACGAGAACGAGATCCGTCCGCTCTCGCTGCGCCCGAACCCGTACGAGTTCGAGCTCTACTACGGCGTCTAGTCTCTGACATATAACGCAGGTAGTACCAGGAACGGCCCCCGCCTTGTGGCGGGGGCCGTTCCTTCTAAGGCTTCCTCGTCAAGGGCTTCCCCGTGGATGCGCGGCTACTCGCCGGTGGCGCCGTCGATCTGTTCCCTGAGCAGGTCCGCGTGGCCGTTGTGGCGGGCGTACTCCTCGATCATGTGCACCAGGACCCAGCGGAGTGAGACGTCGCCGCGGCGGTGGTCCCTGCCGGTGACGTCCAGGTCCGGCGCCGCGGCGACGAAGGCGTCCGTAAAGTCCACGGCCGTGCGCCAGGCCGCCCAGGCCTCGCCGACGGCCTCGGCGGTGGGTTCCACGCCGTTGAATTCGTGGTCCGGGTCCTCGTCCGACCCGAAGGGGGCCGGGACACTCTCGCCGGCCAGCATGCCCCGGAACCAATGATGCTCGACGTAGGCCAGGTGCCGCACCAGGCCCAGGAGGGACAGGGTGGAGGGCGGCACCGCGGCCCGGGCCAGGTCCGCCGGGGAAAGGCCGGCGCACTTGAGCTCGAGTGTCTTGCGGTGCCAGGTGAGGAAGCCGGTGAGGGTGGTGCGCTCATCGGCGGTTGGTGCCGGCTCCGGACGCGGGTCGGTGACGGGGTTGGCGGTCATGGCCGCCAGTCTAAGGCGGAGCCGTCAGAATCCGCGGTACATGATGCGCTGCGGCCCGGCGTTGCCGCCGAGGTACTGCCCGCGGTCCTCGAAGCCGGCCTTGCGGTAGGCCGCCTGCCCGGCCGGGTTGGCCTCGTTGACCGAGAGGACGACGCCGCGCTGGGTCCCGCCGAGGGCAGCGGTGAGCCTGGCGGCCTCCCGGACCGCTCCCGTGGCCGCGGCTGTGCCGTAGCCGCGGCCCTGGGCGCGCCGGTCGATGGCGAAGCCGCGCAGCAGCCAGGCCGAATCGTCGTCGGCCCAGCCGGCGGAGCGGGCGGCGCCGGACTGCAGGGTCGCGGCGCCCACCGCGGCGCCGTCGACGTCCAGCACGTACGGGTGCCGTGACTCCTCCGCCAGGCCCACCAGGGCCATCCGCAGCGGCTCGCCGACGAACCGGTCCTGGCCGGCGCCGAGTCCGACGCCGGCCAGTTCCCCGAGCTTGACGGCGCGGGCGTCGTCGTCGAGGTCCTTCAAAGGGATCAGCCAGACGTGCGGGGCCGCCGGGGGCCGTGCCACGGTCCTAGAGCACCTTGGAGAGGAAGTCCCGGGTCCGCTGCTGCTGCGGGTTGCCGAAGAGGGCCTCCGGCTCGCCCTGCTCGCAGATGACGCCGTCGGCCATGAACAGCACCCGGTCCGCCACCTCGCGGGCGAAGCCCATCTCGTGGGTGACCAGGACCATGGTCATGCCCTCGGCGGCGAGGTCCTTGATGACCTGCAGCACCTCGCCGACCATTTCCGGGTCCAGCGCGGAGGTGGCCTCGTCGAAGAGCATGATGTCCGGATTCATCGCCAGGGCGCGGGCGATCGCGACGCGCTGCTTCTGGCCGCCGGACAGCGAGGCCGGCCGGGCGTCGGCCTTCTCCGCGAGCCCGACCCGCTCCAGCAGCTTCAGGCCGTTGGCGCGGGCCTCGTCCTTGGTCTGCTTCTTCGATTCGACGGGTGCCAGCATGATGTTCTCGATCACGGACATGTGCGGGAACAGGTTGAAGTGCTGGAAGACCATGCCGATGTGCCGGCGGACCTCGTTGATGTCCACCTTCGGGTCGGTGACGTCGAAGCCGTCCACGGTGACGTGGCCGGCGGTGATGTCCTCGAGCTTGTTCAGGCAGCGCAGGAAGGTGGACTTGCCGGAGCCGGAGGGGCCGATCACGCAGACCACCTCGCCCTCGGCCACCTCGGCGTTGATGCCCTTGAGGACCTCGTTGCTGCCGAAGGATTTCTTCAGTTCCCGGACCGAGATCTTGCTGGCGGGGGTTGCTGCCGTGGTCATTTGTTGAACCTCTTATCCGCGAAGTTGGCCAGCCTGGTCAGGAGCATGATGACGACGAAGTAGAGCACCGCGACGATCAGCAGGGTTTCGGTGATCCGGAAGTTGCCGGCGTAGATCTGCTGGCCCTGGTAGAGCAGTTCGGCGAAGCCGATGGCGAGCAGCAGGGAGCTGTCCTTGAGCATGATGATCAGCTGGTTGATCAGCGACGGGGTCATGATCTTGAACGCCTGCGGGACCACCACCTTCTGCATGGACTTGGCGTAGCCGAGGCCCAGGCTGCGGCTGGCTTCCAGCTGGCCGGGGTCAACGGACTGTATGGAGCCGCGGACGATCTCGGTGATGTAGGCGGCCGAGTTCAGGCTCAGGGTCAGGACGGCGGCGACCCAGATGTCGATGGGCTGGCCGGTGAGCTGCGGGATGCCGAAGTAGAAGAAGAACGCCCAAACCAGCAGCGGGGTGCCGCGGAAGATGTTGACGAACGTTGTGGCGATGCCGCGCAGGATGATCGAGGTGGAGATCTTGAAGAAGCCCATGAACAGGCCGATCAGCATGGCCAGGGCGAAGGAGATCGCGGTGACCAGGACGGTGTTACCGAGTCCCTTCATCAGCGCCGGGAAGCTGTTGGCGAGCAGGTCCCAGAAGCTGGAGGAGGTGGCCTGGGTCGGATCCTTGAGGTACTTGTCGAGGATCTTGTGGTACTCACCGCTGGACTTCAGGTCGGCGAGGCCGGTGTTGAAGGCCTTGAGCAGTTCCGGGTTCCGACCCTTGTTGACCGCGAAGCCGTAGGAGCCGCCCTTTTCCTTCTCGGTGACGGACTTCAGCCCGTTGTTCTGGCTGATGCCGTACGCCAGCACCGGGTAGTCGTCGAAGACGGCGACGGCGTTGCCGGACTTCACCAGTTCGTACATGGTGGCGGACTGGTCCAGCGACTTGACCGTGAAGCCGTACTTGCCGGCGATCGACTTGGCGAAGGTCTCGCCCTCGCTGCCGGTCTTGGCGGTGACGGTCTTGCCCTTGAGGTCCTCGTAGCCCTTGATGTCGGTGTTGTTCTTGGCCACCGCCATCTGGACGCCGGATTCGAAGTAGGGGTCGGAGAAGTCGTAGATCTGCTTGCGCGGCTCCGTGATGGACATGCCGGCGATGACGCCGTCCACCTGATTGGAGGAGAGCGCCTGCAGCGCGGCGTTGAAGCCGAGGGACTTGATCTCGACGGAGAAGCCCTGGTTCTTGGCGATCGTCCGGATGATGTCCATGTCGATGCCGGTGAGGTCGCCGCCGGCATCGCGGAACTCGAACGGGGCGAACGTGGTGTCCGTCCCGATGACGTAGGTCTTCCCGGACACGCTCGACGGCGCGGTTCCCGGCTGCGCGGCGACGGGGGCGGCGGGAGCCGCGGGGGCGACCGCGGGAGCAGCGGGGGCGGGCGCCGCGGCAGCGCCGGGGGCTCCGAGGATCAGTGCGGCGAACGCGAGCAACGCCCCGAGGAGGGTGGCCGTCCGCGGCCGGGAGGTCCCGGCCTGCTGGAGTCTGGGCAAGGTAGAACAACCCCTAGGTAAGTGCGGGTGACGGCCCGTGGGACCGGCAAAGTACCCCTCGAGGCTACCCGCATTTGGCCTCCGGCGGCACGGGAGGGCGCCGGATGGGGCTGAAGGGGCGCTACTGGCCGTAAAAAACGCGCTCGAAGACGGCCCGGGCACGCCGGCTGAGCCGGAGGTAGTCCTCCTCGAGCGCGGCGGCGTTGCCCTGGCCGTAGCCGCACCAGCGGGCCACGGCTTCGAGGTCGCGGCGGGAGGAGGGCAGGAGGTCCGAGGCGCGGCCGGTCCAGATCACGTTGGCGGAGCGGATCCTGCTGGCCAGCCGCCAGGCGCGGAGCAGCAGCACCACTTCCCCGGCCTCGAGCAGTTCCAGTTCCGCGGCCGCTTCGAGGGCCTGCACGGTGGAGGTGGTCCGCAGCTCCGGGTGCCTTCCGGCGTGCCGCAGCTGCAGCAGCTGGGCCAGCCATTCGACGTCGCTGAGGCCGCCGCGGCCCAGCTTCAGGTGCCGGGCGGGGTCAGCGCCGCGGGGCAGCCGCTCGGACTCCACCCGGGCCTTGATCCGGCGGACCTCCCGGACGTCCTGCTCGGCGAGGGACTCGGGGTAGCGGATCGAGTCGATCAGGGCGATGAAGTCCGCGGCGAGGTCGTCGTCGCCGGCCATCGGGCGGGCCCGGAGCAGGGCCTGCGCCTCCCAGACCAGGGACCAGCGCCGGTAATACTCCGCGTAGGACTCCAGCGACCGGACCATCGGCCCGTTCTTGCCCTCGGGGCGCAGGTCGGCGTCGACCATGAGGACGCGCTCGGCCAAAACCGCGGGCTTCAGGGGCTGGGTCAGCAGGCTGGAGAGCTTGCCGACGATCCGGGCTGCCTGTTGCTGCGCCTCCTCCTCGGGGACGCCGGGCAGGCCGCGGTGGACGTACATGACGTCCGCGTCCGAGCCGTAGCCGATCTCCCGGCCGCCCTGCCGGCCCATGGCCACTACCAGCACCCGGGTCTTCAGCGGTTCGCGGGCCGCGACGACGGTCTCGGCCACGCGCAGGGCGCCGAGGACCGCGGCCCGGTCCGTGTCCGCCAGGGCGGCGCCCACCTGGTCCTGGTCCAGGAGCCCGGCGCTGTCCGCGATGGCGATCCGGAGGATCTCCCGGCGGCGGATCAGCCGGATCAGCCGCATGGCGCTCTCCGGGTCCGAGTGGCGGGACATCTTGGAGGTGATTTCCAGCCACTGCGCTTCGTAGCTGAGCGGCACCAGGTCCTTGTCCGAGCCGAGCCACGCCACCGACTCGGGCGAGACCTCCAGGAGGTCCGCGATCAGCCGGGAGTTGGAGAGCACGTGGCAGAGCCGCTCGGCCGCCGCCGTCGAATCCCGCAGCAGCCCGAGGTACCAGTGCGTGGTGCCCAGGGCTTCGCTGACGCGGCGGAAGGCCAGCAGGCCGCCGTCGGGGTCCACGCCCTCGGCGAGCCAGCCCAGCAGGATCGGGAGCAGCTGGCGCTGCAGCGCGGCGCGGCGGCTCACCCCGGCGGTGAGCGCCTCGATGTGCCGCATGGCCCCGGGCGGGTCGAGGTAGCCCAGCGCCGCGAGCCGGCCCTGCGCGGCCTCCGGGGTCAGCCGGGCCTCCTCGGTGCTGAGGGCGGCGGCCGTGTTCAGCAGCGGCCGGTAGAAGATCCGTTCGTGGAGCTCCCGGACCGAGCGTTTGGTCTTGCGCCAGTCGGCCAGGAGCGCGTCCGGGTGCGGCCGGTCGTCGGAGAGGGAGCCCAGGACCGCCTTGGCCAGGGACCGCAGCGAGGCCTCCTTGACCGGCATGAGGTGGGTGCGGCGCAGCTGGAAGAGCTGGATCCGGTGCTCCAGCAGCCGCAGGTAGCGGTAGTCGCGGTCGAATTCCGCGGCGTCGGTACGGCCGATGTAGCCGCCGGCGGACAGCGCGGCGATCGCGGCGGTGGTGTCCCGGCAACGCAGCGACTCGTCGGACTTGCCGTGCACCAGCTGCAGGAGCTGGACGGTGAACTCCACGTCGCGCAGGCCGCCGCGGCCCAGCTTGAGCTGCCGCTGCTCCTCGTCGGCCGGGATGTGCTCGGTGACACGCCGGCGCATCGACCGGACGGATTCGACGAAGCCCTCGCGGCCGGCGGAGGACCAGATCAGCGGCGCGACGGCCGCCTCGTAGCGGGCGCCGAGGTCGGCGTCGCCGGCGATGGCCCGGGCCTTCAGCAGCGCCTGGAACTCCCAGCTCTCGGCCCAGCGGGCATAGTAGCTCTCGTGCGAGGGCAGGGTGCGCACCAGCGGCCCGGACTTCCCCTCGGGCCGCAGGTTCGCGTCGACCTCCCAGAGGCCGGGTTCCTTGCCGGTGGACATGATGGCGCGGGAGAGGCCGGAGGCCAGGGCGGTGCCGATCGTGGCGGCGCGGGCGTCCTCCAGCGGGCCGCCGTCGATCACGTAGATGACGTCGACGTCGGAGATGTAGTTCAGTTCGCGGGCGCCGCACTTGCCCATGCCGATCACGGCGAGTCCGACGGCGGCGACGTCCTCCGCCCCGAACTGCTCCGCCGCCTCGGCCCGGGAGACGGCCAGGGCCGCCTCGATGGCGGCGGCAGCGAGGTCCGCGAGTTCGGCGCCGACGGCGGGCAGGTAGTCCAGCGGGTCCGCCGCGCAAAGGTCTTTGATGGCCAGGTCCACGACGCCGCGGCGGTACGCGGTCCGGAGCGCGGCGTAGCCGTCCTGGCCGGTCAGGGCCGCGACGGGGCGCGCGGCCTTTGGGTCGGCGCGGACGGACTGCAGGAGCCGCGTGCGCAGCGCGGCCGGATCCGCCGGGACCGGTTCGGGGCTGACGGCCGCGTCGAAGGCGGCCAGGTGCCCAGGGTGCCGGAGCAGGAACTCCCCCAGCGCCTCGGACGCGCCCAGCACCCGGTAGAGCGGCTCGCTGCGCTCCGGGTCCGCCGCGAGCCGGCGCAGGTCGGGGTTCTTCTCGATCAGCCGGACCAGGGACAGCAGGGCGGTGTCCGGGTTGGCGGCGAGCCGGAGCCCGGCGAACAGCGCCTCCCGGTCCAGCCCCTCGAGTTCGGGGGCGGCCAGGAAGCGTTCGCCGCGGTCGAGGTCGTCAAACCCCGCGGCGATCAGGCGCCGTGCCAGGCTCACCGCACGCCCCTAGAGGATCGCCAGGTTGCGCTGCAGCTCGTAGGGCGTGACCTGGAGCCGGTAGTCCTGCCACTCGGCGCGCTTGTTGCGCAGGAAGTGCTCGAAGACCTGCTCGCCAAGGATCTGCGGCATCAGCTCCGAGTCCTCCATGGTCCGGATCGCGTCGTGCAGGCTGGCCGGCAGCGGGTCGTGGCCCATGGCGCGGCGCTCGGCCGAGCTCAGCGACCAGATGTCGTCCTCGGCGGCGGCCGGCAGCTGGTAGTTCTCCTCGATGCCCTTCAGTCCGGCGCCCAGCAGCACGGCGTAGGCGAGGTACGGGTTCGCGGCGGAGTCGATGCCGCGGTATTCGATCCGCGCGGACTGGCCCTTGCCCGGCTTGTACAGCGGCACCCGGACCAGGGCGGAGCGGTTGTTGTGGCCCCAGCTGAGGTAGCTGGGCGCCTCTCCCCCGCCCCAGAGCCGCTTGTACGAGTTCACGAACTGGTTGGTGACGGCGGTGAACTCAGGGGCGTGCTTGAGGATGCCGGCGATGAACTGGCGCGCGGTCTCGGAGAGCTGGAATTCCGCCCCGGCCTCATAGAACGCGTTGGTGTCGCCCTCGAAGAGCGAGAAGTGGGTGTGCATGCCGGAGCCCGGGTGCGCGGTGAACGGCTTGGGCATGAAGGTGGCGTACGTGCCCTGCTGCAGCGCGACCTCCTTGATTACGGTGCGGAAGGTCATGATGTTGTCCGCGGTCTGCAGCGCATCGGCGTAGCGCAGGTCGATCTCGTTCTGGCCGGGGCCGGCCTCGTGGTGGCTGAACTCCACCGAGATGCCCACGGATTCGAGCATGGTCACCGCGGTGCGGCGGAAGTCCTGGGCCACGCCGCCGGGGACGTGGTCGAAGTAGCCGCCCTCGTCCACGGGAACCGGGGCGCCGTCCGGGCCGGGCTGCTGCGACTTGAGCAGGTAGAACTCGATCTCCGGGTGGGTGTAGCAGGTGAAACCCATGTCCGCGGCCTTGGCCAGGTTGCGCTTGAGGACGTTGCGCGGGTCCGCGGCGGACGGCTCGCCGTCGGGGGTGAGGATGTCGCAGAACATCCGCGAGGTCGCCTCGGTCTCGCCGCGCCAGGGCAGGATCTGGAAGGTGGAGGGGTCCGGCTGGGCCAGCATGTCGGATTCGAACACCCGGGCCAGGCCCTCGATCGAGGAGCCGTCGAAGCCCAGGCCCTCCTCGAAGGCGCCCTCGACTTCGGCGGGCGCCAGCGCCACGGACTTGAGTGAGCCGACGACGTCGGTGAACCACAAACGCACGAAACGCACGTCGCGCTCCTCGATCGTCCGCAGGACAAACTCTTGCTGGCGGTCCATAGTGCCTCTTTCCGGGTCTTCGTCCGTGCCTCGACGCGCCCCGGCCCATGGCCGGCGGCGGCGCCCGCAGCTGCTCACGGTTCACTCTACTAATCATTACCGCCGAATGCTGGCCCGGCCCGGGCGCGTAACCTAGCGTTAACACAACACCCCGGTCCGGTCACCCGTGAGTGTCCCGACGGCGTCCCGGACTGCCCGCCGGAGCAGGTCACGCCGGTCCCTCCGGTAGCTAGGACCACCGGTATCGCACTACGCTCATTCCATGGCCCCCAGCACCAGCCCCGATTCCGGCATGTCCGCAGAACTTCCCGCCCCTACGGCGCCGGCCCCGCGCAGGCTGCGCCGCCCGCCGCGAAGCCCGCCGGCCGGATCCGCACGCACCACCTGCGCCAGGCGAAGGAGAAGGGCGAACGCTTCGCCATGCTCACCGCCTACGACCAGTACTCCGCGGAGATCTTCGACGACGCCGGCATCGAGGTGCTGCTGGTCGGTGACTCGGCCTCGAATAACGTCTTCGGCAACGAGACCAGCCTGCCGGTGACCGTCGATGAGCTGCTGCCGCTGTGCCGGGCCGTGACCCGCTCCGCCCGCCGCGCCCTGGTGGTGGCGGACCTGCCGTTCGGCAGCTACGAGGTCTCCGCCGAGCAGGCCGTCGCGACCGGCGTGCGCTTCCTCAAGGAGGGGCTGGCGCACGCGGTCAAGATGGAGGGCGGGGCGTTCTACGCGGACACCGTCCGCGCCATGGTCCAGGCCGGCATCCCGGTCATGGCCCACATCGGCTTCACGCCGCAGAGCGAGCACGCCCTGGGCGGGTACCGGGTGCAGGGACGGGGCGACGACGCCGCGCGCCTGATCGAGGACGCGGTGGCCCTGGCCGACGCCGGGGCGTTCTGCGTGCTGATGGAGATGGTCCCGGCCGCGACGGCGGCCGCCGTCGACGCCGCCGTCGACGTCCCCACCATCGGCATCGGCGCCGGCAACGCCACCACGGGGCAGGTGCTGGTGTGGCAGGACATGGCGGGGCTGCGCGGCGGGAAGATGGCCAAGTTCGTCAAGCAGTACGCGGACCTCAGGACAACCCTGACGGACGCCGCCCGCGCTTACGGCGACGACGTCCGTTCCGGGCAGTTCCCGGGCCCCGAGCACTCCTTCTAGGCGGGCTCCGTCTTAGGAGGCGTCCTCAACCTTGATGGCGGAGACCTCGAACTCGAGGGTGATTTTGTCCGAGACCAGGACGCCGCCGGAGTCCAGGGCTGTGTTCCACTTCAGTCCGAAGTCCTGGCGGTCGATCCGCCGCGATCCCTCGAAGCCTGCGCGGAGGTTGCCCATCGGGTCCCGCTCGACGCCGATGAAGTCCAGCGGGATGGAGATCTCCTTGGTCACGCCGCGGATGGTCACGTCGCCGATGACGATGAAGTGGCCCTCGTCCACCTGGTCCACCCGGCTGCTCTTGAAGCTGATCTCCGGGTGGGTAGGGGCGTCGAAGAAGTCGTTGGTGCGCAGGTGCTGGTCCCGGTCCGCGTTGCGGGTGTCGATGCTCGCCACCTTGACGGTCAGTTCCACCGTGGAGCGTTCCGGGTTGACAGCATCGACGGTGATGATGCCGTCGAAGTCGTTGAAGGCCCCGCGGACCTTGGTGACCATCGCGTGCCGGGTGGAGAATCCGATCCGCGTGTGGGTTGGGTCGAACCGCCACTGTCCCGCGTATTCCGGCGAGAGTTCGGCCATGATGAACCTCCTAGCGGCACCGGTCGTGCCGGCACCCGGATATGGATGGATGGTAATGCGAACGGTGTCCCGGCCCTGGCCGGTGCCGCCGACGGGCGCCGGAGGGCGCCCGTCGTGGCTGCTTAGTCGTCGTCGCCCTTGTCCCACGCCTCGTTGCGTGCCTTGACCTTCTCGAGGGCGTGTTCGGCTTCCTCGCGGGTCTTGTACGGGCCGATGAGCTGGCTCCAGTCCGACATCGCGTCCTCCTCGATCTCGTGGGTGTTGACGTTGTACCAATACTCGGCCATGGGGTCTCCTTCTGCACGTGCCGGGAGGCTGCATTTTTTTCGGCTTGGGCCACTGCTTATAGAATCAATCTATGCCTTCCCTCACCTCGACTGCACCCATTGGCACCCTTGTCCCGGGCACGATCAGCCCGCAGCGTGCCGTGCCCGCGTCGATTCCGCGTCCGGAGTACGTGGGGAAGCCCGCCCCGGCCAAATTCACCGGGTCCGAGGTGAAGTCTGCGGAGACCATCGAGAAGATCCGCGTCGCCTCGAAAATAGCCGCCCAGGCGATCGTCGAGGTGGGCAAGCACATCGAACCGGGCGTCACCACGGACGAACTGGACCGGGTGGGCCACGAGTTCCTCCTCGACCACAAGGCCTACCCCTCCACGCTCGGCTACCGGGGCTTCCCGAAGTCGCTGTGTTCCTCGCTGAACGAGGTCATCTGCCACGGCATCCCGGACAGCACCGTGGTCCAGGACGGCGACATCCTGAACATCGACATCACCGCGTTCATCGGCGGAGTCCACGGCGACACCAACTACACGTTCCTGGTGGGCGACGTCGACGAGGAGTCCCGGCTGCTGGTGGAACGGACCGAGGAGTCGCTGCGCCGGGCCATCCGCGCGGTGGCACCGGGCCGGGAGATCAACGTGATCGGCCGGACCATCGCCTCCTACGCCAAGCGCTTCGGCTACGGCGTGGTGCGCGACTTCACCGGCCACGGCGTGGGCGAGGCGTTCCACACCGGCCTGATCATCCCGCACTACGACGCCGCGCCCGCCTACAACACCGTGATCGAGCCGGGTATGGTCTTTACCATCGAACCCATGCTCACCCTCGGCACCATCGAGTGGGACATGTGGGCCGACGACTGGACCGTGGTGACCCGCGACCGGAAACGCACCGCGCAGTTCGAACACACGCTGCTGGTGACCGACTCCGGCGCCGAGGTCCTCACCCTCCCCTGACCCGCAGTCCCCCGCACCACCTTTCAGCACGAGCCGCGCAGCGCGCGTCCCCAGCCCCTGCCCCCAGCCACGAACGGACACACATTGGCCAAGAAGGACGACAAGTCGAAGAAGAACGCCCCGCTGATCGGCATTGATATCGGCGGCACCGGTATCAAGGGCGGCATCGTCGACTTGAAGAAGGGCAAGCTGGTGGGCGACCGGCTCCGGGTCCCCACCCCGCAGCCCTCGACGCCGGAGGCCGTGGCCGACGTCGTCGCCCAGGTGGTGGCCGAGCTGTCCAAGCGTCCCGACGCCCCGGACGCCGACAGCCCCGTCGGCGTGACCTTCCCGGGCATCATCCAGCACGGCGTCGTCCACTCCGCCGCCAACGTCGACCACGCGTGGCTGAACCTGGACATCGATGCACTGCTCACCGCCAAGCTGGGCCGCCCGGTGGAGGTCATCAACGACGCCGACGCCGCCGGTCTCGCCGAGGCCCGCTACGGCGCCGGCAAGGGCGTGGACGGCACCGTCCTGGTGATCACCCTGGGCACCGGCATCGGGTCCGCGTTCATCTTCAACGGCAAGCTGGTCCCCAACGCCGAGCTCGGCCACCTGGAGATCGACGGCTTCGACGCCGAGAGCAAGGCCTCCGCCGTCGCCCGCGAACGCGACGGCCTGAGCTGGACCGAATACAGCGTGCTGCTGCAGCGCTACTTCTCGCACGTGGAGTTCCTCTTCTCCCCCGAGCTGTTCATCGTGGGCGGCGGCATCTCCAAGCGCGCGGACGAGTACCTGCCGCACATGTCGCTGCGGACCCCGATCGTTCCCGCCGAGCTGAAGAACGACGCCGGCATCGTGGGCGCGGCCATCGAGGTGGCGCTGACGCACAAGCTGGCCAAGTAACCGGCTCACCTGGGCAGGCAATAAGACCCGCACGGAAACAGAGAACGGCCCGCAGTTGTCCAACTGCGGGCCGGTTCTCTATGTGGAGCCGGTGGTGGCTGCGGCTTCCCCTCCGCTGCCACCACCGGAGTCTGTGGGTGCCTAGAGCGGGCTCTTCTGGGCCGGTTTTCCGTCGAGGCCCTTGGTCTCCGCCTCGTGCCGGAGCAGGGCGATCGCGGACTCGAAGTCCTCCAGGGATTCGAACGCCTGGTAGACGCTGGCGAACCGCAGGTAGGCGACCTCGTCGAGGCGCTGCAGCGGGTTCAGGATAGCCAGGCCCACCTCGTGGGCCTCGATCTCGGCGGCGCCGGCGGCGCGTATGGTCTCCTCGACCTCCTGCGCCAGCATGGCGAGGTCATCCTCGGTCACCGGCCGGCCCTGGCAGGCCTTGCGGACACCGTTGATGACCTTGCTCCGGCTGAACGGCTCGCCCACGCCGGACCGCTTGATCACGGTGAGGCTGGTGGTTTCCACGGTGGTGAAGCGGCGGCCGCACTCGGGGCACTGGCGGCGGCGGCGGATGGCCGAGCCGTCGTCGGCGATGCGGCTGTCCACCACGCGGGAGTCAGGATTACGGCAGAACGGGCAATACACGTCTCTTCCTTTCCTGCCGCAACTCCGGAAGGAAGCACCGCTGGCGGGGCTTCCGGATTCAGTCTACGACTAGATCTGGGTGAATAACAAGCCTGTAATTACTACATGTTGTGGTTGGCGAACCGCGCGGTCACGGCCTCGCCGTGCGCCGGCAGGTCCTCGGCCACCGAGAGGCTGACGATGTGCCGGCTGACGTCCTCCAGCGCGGCCCGGTCGTAGTTGATGACCTGGATGGCGCGCAGGAAGGTGGTGACGTTCAGGCCCGAGGAGAAGGCGGCGGTGCCGCTGGTGGGCAGCACGTGGTTGGACCCGGCGCAGTAGTCGCCCAGGCTGACCGGGCTGTAGTCGCCCACGAAGATGGCGCCGGCGTTGCGGATCCGGGCGGCGACGGCGGCGGCATCCGCGGTCATGATTTCCAGGTGCTCGGCGGCGTAGGCGTCGCAGGCGGCGATCCCCTGCTCCAGGTCCTCGACCAGGACGACGCCGGACTGCGGGCCGGAGAGGGCTTCCCGGACGCGGGCGCTGTGCTCGGTGGCGGCGGCCTGGGTATCGAGCTCCCGGCGCACGGCCGCGGCCAGGTCCTCGGAGTCGGTGATCAGGACCGAGGCGGCCTTGGGGTCGTGCTCGGCCTGGCTGATCAGGTCCGCGGCCACGAGCTCGGGGCGGGCGGTGGCGTCGGCCAGGATCGCGATCTCGGTGGTGCCGGCTTCCGAGTCGATCCCGACCGCGCCCTTGACCAGGCGCTTGGCGGTGGCCACGAAGATGTTTCCCGGGCCGGTGACGACATCCACCGGGTCGATGCCGGGCAGGGCGGTGCCGGCTGCGTCTGCCGGGGAGGCGTCCGCGGGGACGCCGAAGGCGAAGGCGGCGATGGCTTGCGCCCCGCCGATCCCGTAGACCTCATCGATGCCCAGCAGCGCGGCGGCGGCGAGGATGGTGGGGTGCGGAAGTCCGCCGAAGTCCTTCTGCGGCGGCGACGCCAGCGCGATCGAGGGCACGCCGGCGGCCAGCGCCGGGACCACGTTCATGATCACCGAGGAGGGGTAGACGGCCAGGCCGCCGGGAACGTAGAGGCCCACGCGGGAGACCGGCACCCAGTTCTGGCTGACCACCGCGCCGTCGCCGAGGGCGACGTCGGTGTTGGCGGGGCGCTGGGCGTCGGCGAAGAGCCGGGCGCGGCGGATGGATTCCTCCAGCGCCGCGCGCACCTCCGGGTCCAGGCCGTCCAGCGCGGCCTGCAGGGCCTCGGCAGGCACCCGCGGGTGGGTCTGCTCGACGCCGTCGAACTTACTCGCGAGGTCGCTCAGTGCGGCGAGCCCGCGGCCGCGGACGTCGGCGATGATCTCCTGGACCTTGCCCTCGGCGTCGGCCACGGTGCCGTGCTGGGCCCGCGGGACGGCGGCGCGGAGGCCGGCGAGGGTCAGCTGCCGGCCGCGGACGTCCACGGTCCGGAAATCGAGGCCGGTGGAGGCGGGTACCAGGGACGCGGGGCGGTCGGCAGAGGAAGTCACCCGCCTATTTTACGGCTCCTGGTCCGGGTGGCCGAACAGGGAGGCGACGAAGATGGACAGCGCGGTGGCCGCGGGCCAGACCAGCAGTACGGCGTAGGCCCGCAGCGAGAAGGCGATGCTGGCGCTGGCCGAGGTGTCCCGGGCAGGGGTGAAGACCGCGCCGGCCAGGACGCCGGTCCCCCACGCCAGGAGTGCCCCGACGGCGCCCGCGGCGACGGCGCCGATGACGGTCAGCGGGGGCAGGCTTGCCGGCTTGCTGCCGGCGGCCAGGATCCCGCCGACGCAGCCGGCCGCCAGGTACAGTCCGGCCAGGACCAGGTCCCGGGGCAGCCAGGTGGAGGGGTTGCTGCCGCTGGCCAGGGCCGGGTCGCGGCTGATCAGGTTCAAGCCGGTGGGCGCCAGGGCCCACCAGAGCAGACCGACCGGGATGCCGGCCAGGGCGATGACCAGCAGTCCGCGCCACGGCACCCGCCGGCGCCGGGGCGTGGGGGTGTCGGCGCCGTCGCCCCATCCCGTCCCGCCGGCGGTATCCCCCGGCGTGCCGCCGGTAGGCGCGGCGCCGGAGCCGTGGCCGGAGGGGTCGACGGGCGGGTGCACCGCGGGTTGTGTCATGCAACAAACCTTAACCCAGGATTCCGTCCCCTCCGGCATGCCGGCCGGCCCAGGATGACGCCGCGCGGCACCCCGGGGACCGGTCGAATACCGCCGTCGGCCGTTGCGGGAATACGCTGGCACCAGCAACAGCCGCACCACAGCAGGGAGATGGACCGCCGTGTCGTCAGCCGAAGAGCCCTTCGAGGGAACGTTCAAGGAAATGTTCCGCCGGCACGCCGCGGGCGTCGCCATCATCACCGCGAGCTACAACGGGGCTCCCTACGGGTTCACGGCCACCTCGGTGGCGTCGCTGTCGGCCAAGCCGCCCCGTTTCACCTTCAACATGGCCCGGACATCCAGTTCCTGGCCCGCCGTCGCCAATTCCAGCTACATCGGCGTGCACATGCTGGGCCTGGAGAACCAGACCCTGGCCGACCGCTTCGCCCGCGGCCGGGACCGCTTCGAGGGCGACCACTGGGAGGAGGGACCCCACGGGGTCCCGGTCCTCAAGGACGTCTCCGGCTGGCTGATCGGAAAGATCCAGATGCGCCTCTCGTTCGAGAACAACGCCGTCGTGGTCGTCGAAGTGGTCGACGGCGCGGTCGGCGGGGCCTCGGTGCCGCTGCTCTACCACGGCGGCGCCTACTCCCAGCCGGTGCCGCTCGACTACGAGATCTGAGCGCCTACCCGTCCAGGCACGTCGGCCCGAGGAGGACCTTCAGGTCGCCGTAGAGCGACGGGCTCGGGTTGACCCGCAGGTGCACCGGCAGGCCCATCACCTCAACGCGTGAGTCGCCGTGCAGGTGCAGCCGCACCTCGGACTTGCCCCGGTGGGTCTTCAGGACCTCGCCGAGCTCGTTCACGACGGCCTCGGTGGCCTTATGCGTGGGCATGGTGATGACGAGCGGCCCGTCCAGGCCCTCGCTGAGGTCCGGCACGGAGAGTTCCATGCAGTTCACCGCGATGGCCCCGTCGTCCCGGCGCTGCAGGCGGCCCTTGACGACGACGATCAGGTCCTCGGCCAGGACGGACGCGATGGGGCCGTAGACCTGGCCGAAGAACATCACCTCCACCGAGCCGCCGAGGTCCTCGATCTCGGCGCGGGCGTAGGCGTTGCCGCTGGCCTTGGCGATCCGCCGGCTCAGCGAGGTGATCATGCCCGCGATGGTGATGATGGCGCCGTCGTGCGGGCCGTCCTCGGCGATGATCGAGGTGATGGACTGGTCCGCGTGCTGGGTCAGGACGCCCTCCAGGCCCTGCAGCGGGTGGTCCGAGACGTAGAGGCCCAGCATGTCCCGCTCGAAGGAGAGCTTGTCCTTCTTCTCCCATTCGGGCAGGTCCGGGATGTCGATGCTGAGCGAGGACTCCGATTCGGTGTCCTCGATCCCGGCGAACAGGTCGAACTGGCCGATGGCCTCGTTGCGCTTGAGCGTGATGACGGAGTCGATCGCCTCTTCGTGGACCATGGCGAGGGCGCGCCGGTGGTGTCCCAGCGAGTCGAAGGCGCCGGCCTTGATGAGGGATTCGATGGTGCGCTTGTTGCACACCACCGCCGGGACCTTCATCAGGAAGTCCTTGAAGGAGGTGAAGGCGCCCTCGCGTTCGCGGGCGGCGACCATGGCGTCGACGGCGTTGGCGCCGACGTTGCGGATGGCGCCCATGCCGAAGCGGATGTCGTTGCCCACCGGGGTGAAGTTCAGCGCGGACTCGTTGACGTCCGGCGGCAGCACCGTGATGCCCATCCGGCGGCACTCGTTCAGGTAGATGGCCGACTTGTCCTTGTCGTCGCCGACGCTGGTCAGCAGCGCCGCCATGTACTCCTGGGCGTAGTGGGCCTTCAGGTAGGCGGTCCAGTAGGAGATCACGCCGTAGGCGGCCGAGTGGGCCTTGTTGAAGGCGTAGTCGGAGAACGGGAGCAGGATGTCCCAGAGGGTCTTCACGGCGTCCATGGAGTAGCCGTTGTCCTGCATGCCCTGGGAGAAGCCGGCGAATTGCTTGTCCAGTTCCGACTTCTTCTTCTTGCCCATGGCGCGGCGGAGGATGTCGGCCTGGCCCAGGCTGTAGCCGGCGAGCTTCTGAGCGACGGCCATGACCTGCTCCTGGTACACGATCAGGCCGTACGTGCCGCCGAGGATCTCGGCCAGCGGTTCCTCCAGCTCCGGGTGGATGGGGATGACCGGTTGGATGCCGTTCTTGCGCAGGGCGTAGTCGTTGTGCGCGTTGGCGCCCATCGGGCCCGGCCGGTAGAGGGCCAGGACGGCGGAGATGTCTTCGAAGTTGTCCGGCTTCATCAGCTTCAGCAACGACCGCATGGGCCCGCCGTCGAGCTGGAAGACGCCCAGGGTGTCGCCGCGGGCCAGCAGTTCGTAGGAGTCGGCGTCGTCCAGGGCCAGGGATTCGAGGTCCAGGTCCACCCCGCGGTTCATTTTGATGTTTTCCAGGGCGTCGGAAATGATCGTCAGGTTCCGCAGGCCCAGGAAGTCCATCTTGATCAGGCCCAGGCCCTCGGACGTCGGGTAGTCGAACTGGGTGATGACCTGCCCGTCCTGGAAGCGGCGCATGATGGGGATGACGTCGATGATGGGGTCCGAGGACATGATGACGCCGGCGGCGTGCACGCCCCACTGGCGCTTCAGGCCCTCGATGCCGAGGGCGGTCTCGAAGACCTTCGCGGCCTCCGGATCGGTGGCGATCAGCTGCCGGAAGTCGCCGGCCTCGCCGTAGCGCTTGGCCTCGGGGTTCTGGATGTCCGCCAGCGGGATGTCCTTGGCCATGACCGCCGGGGGCAGCGCCTTGGTGAGGGTCTCGCCCATGCTGAACGGGTAGCCCAGCACGCGGGAGGAGTCCTTGAGCGCCTGCTTGGTCTTGATGGTGCCGTAGGTGACGATCATGGCCACGCGCTCGTCGCCGTACTTCTTCGTCACGTAGTCGATCACCTCGGACCGGCGGCGGTCATCGAAGTCGACGTCGAAGTCGGGCATGGAGACGCGGTCCGGGTTGAGGAACCGCTCGAAGATCAGGCCGTGGTGCAGCGGGTCCAGGTCGGTGATGCGCATGGCGTAGGCCACCATGGAACCGGCGCCGGAGCCACGGCCGGGACCGACGCGGATGCCGTTGTTCTTGGCCCAGTTGATGAAGTCCGCGACCACGAGGAAGTAGCCGGGGAAGCCCATCGAGGTGATGACGTCGAGTTCGTAGTCGGCCTGGGCGCGGACCTTGTCCGGGATGCCCTGCGGGTACCGGTAGTGCAGGCCCTTGTCCACCTCCTTGACCAGCCAGGAGGTCTCGTCCTCGCCCTCGGGGCAGGGGAAGCGGGGCATGTAGTTGGCGCCGGTGTTGAAGGAGACGTCGCAGCGCTCGGCGATCAGCAGGGTGTTGTCGCAGGCGTCCGGGTGGTCCCGGAAGAGTTCGCGCATCTCCTGCGGGGACTTCAGGTAGTAGCCGCTGCCGGAGAACGCGAACCGCGAGCCGCCGTTGTCGTAGGTGGGTTCGAGCAGGGTGGAGCCGGACTGGATGGCCAGCAGCGCCTCGTGGGCCTTGGCGTCGTGCTCGTGGGTGTAGTGCAGGTCGTTGGTGGCCACCAGCGGGAGGTTCAGTTCCTTGGCCAGGCGCAGCAGGTCGCCGGTGACGCGGCGTTCGATGTCCAGGCCGTGGTCCATCAGCTCACAGAAGTAGTTTTCCGCGCCGAAGATGTCGCGGAACTCGGCGGCGGCCTCGAGGGCCTCGCGGTACTGGCCCAGCCGGAGCCGGGTCTGCACCTCGCCGGAGGGGCAGCCGGTGGTGGCGATGAGCCCCTCGGAGTAGGTGTTCAGCAGCTCCCGGTCCAGCCGCGGCCACTTGCCGAAGACGGAGTCCAGCGAGGCGATGGAGGAGGCGCGGAAGAGGTTCCGCATGCCGGTGTTGTTGTAGCTCAGCAGCGTCATGTGCGTGTACGCGCCGCCGCCGGAGATGTCGTCCTTGCGCTGGTTTTCCTCGCCCCAGCGGACCCTGGTCTTGTCCGTGCGCGCGGTTCCGGGCGTCACATAGGCCTCGACGCCGATGATCGGCTTGATGCCGGCGTCGGTGGCGCGCTTCCAGAAGTCGAAGGCGCCGAACAGGTAGCCGTGGTCCGTGGTGGCCAGCGCCGGCATGCCCAGCCGTCCGGTCTCATCGAAGAGTTCCCCGAGCCGGGCGGCGCCGTCCAGCATGGAGTATTCGGTGTGGTTGTGGAGATGGACGAACGAATTGTTGCTGGAAGTCACCGGATCATTCTAGTGCCGGGCGCGGACGGTGGGCGTCAGGCGTCAGGCGTTGCCGGAGGCGAGGACCTCGAGCGCGTACTGCAGGTCCTGCGGGTAGTCGCTCGTGACGGTGACCCGCTCCCCGTCCGGGGGTGGTCGAAGGAGAGCTGCCGGGCGTGCAACCACTGCCGGGTCAGGCCCAGGGTGGCGGCCAACCGCGGGTCGGCGCCGTAGGTCAGGTCCCCGGCGCAGGGGTGGCGGAGCGCGGAGAAGTGCACGCGGATCTGGTGGGTGCGCCCGGTTTCCAGGTGCACCTCCACCAGGGACGCCTTGCCGAACGCCTCGAGGACCTCATAGTGGGTGACCGAGTCGCGGCCGTCCTCGACGACGGCGAAGCGCCAGTCGTGGCCCGGGTGGCGGCCGATGGGCGCGTCGATGGTGCCGGCGAGCGGGTCCGGGAGGCCCTGGACGACGGCGTGGTAGACCTTGTCCACGGTGCGGTCCTTGAAGGCGCGCTTGAGCTTGGTGTACGCGTCCTCGGTCTTGGCGACCACCATGACCCCGGAGGTGCCGACGTCGAGCCGGTGCACGATCCCGGCGCGTTCGGTGGCGCCGGAGGTGGAGATCCGGTAGCCGGCGCCGGCGAGGCCGCCGACGACCGTGGGCCCCACCCAGCCGGGCGAGGGGTGCGCGGCGACGCCGACGGGCTTGTCGATCACGACGAAATCATCGTCGTCGAGCAGGATTGTGAGGCCTTCCACGACTTCCTCCACCACTTCCAGGGGATCCCGGCGGTCCGGGACGACGACGTCGAGTCCGGCGCCGGCGCTGAGCTTCAGCGACTTTCCGACCGGCTTGCCGCCGGTGCTGACGTGTCCCTCGGCGATCAGCGCCGCGGCCTGGGACCGGGAGATGTCCATGAGGCGGGCCAACCCGGCGTCGATGCGGGCGCCGGCGAGCTCCTCGGGGACGGTGTAGTGCCGGGCCGCGTCGGCGGCCGGCTCAGACATGGTTGCCGCCGTCGTGCTTGTCGGCGTCATCCTTAGCGACCGCGTGCTCGTCGCCCTCGGGGCCCTCCTCGCGGCGCCGGACGCCGTCCAGCGGGATGCCGCGCAGGGTCAGGAGGCAGATGATCACCACGGAGGACACAACCGCGGAGTCGGCGATGTTGAAGATGGCGAAGTTGGGCAGCTGGATGAAATCCACCACGTGGCCCATGCCGAAGGACGGGTCGCGGAAGAGCCGGTCGGTCAGGTTGCCCAGGGCGCCGCCGAGCAGCAGTCCCAGCGCCAGCGCCCACCACGCGGAGCCGAGCTTCCGCAGCTGCAGCAGGATGGCCACGGAGACGGCGGCCATGATGATGGTGAAGACCCAGGTGACGTTCTCCCCGATGGAGAACGCGGCGCCGGAGTTCCGGATGTAGTACCAGTGCAGCAGCGGGGGCAGGACCGGCGTCCGCTCCCCTCGATCATGGTGGAGGTGACCCACAGCTTGGTCAGCTGGTCGAAGACGTAGGCGAACACGGCAAAGCCCGCGAACAGGGAGAGCAGGAGCCCGCGGCGCGGCCTGCGGGCGGGTGCGTCCCGGGGGACGGCGGGGGTTGGTGCGTTCGTCATAGTGCTTTCGTTCCGGTTCCGGTCATGCCACATGCAAAAAGCCGGTGGCCGAGGAGTCCTCAGCCACCGGCTTTCAGAATACGTGCTGAAGCTGGTGGTCCGCTTCGACTAGTTCGCTTCGACCTCGGGGGCCGCGACGGAACCGCGGGCGTCCAGGTCGCGCAGCTGGCCCTCGATGTAGGCCTTCAGGCGGGAGCGGTAGTCGCGCTCGAAGCCGCGCAGCTGCTCGACCTTGCGTTCCAGGACGGAGCGCTGCTGCTCGAGGGCACCCAGGATCTTGCGGGACTTTTCCTGCGCGTCGTTGACCAGGCTGCTGGCTTCGATCTGCGCCTCGGCGATGATCTTGTCGCGCTGCTGCTCGCCGTCGGCGATGTGCTTGTCGTGCATCTGCTGCGCCATGGCCAGCAGGCCGGCGGCGGATTCCGCGGAGGCGGAGGCGGCGACGGGGGCCGCAGCGGCGGGGGCGGGAGCCTTCTCGGCTTCCTTCTTCTTGGCTGCTTCGGCGGCCTTCGCGTCGGCTTCAGCCTTAGCCTTGGCCTCGGCCTTGGCGCGGTCATCCTGCTCGGCCTTGACGGGTGCGGGGACCTTTTCCACGACGGGGGCGGCCGCGGCGGGGGCCGCAGCGGTGCCGGAACCGGCCTCGGCAAGCTTCTTGCGGAGCTCGTCGTTTTCCTGGTTCAGGCGTCGGAGTTCGACGACGATTTCGTCCAGGAAGTCGTCAACCTCGTCCTGGTCGTATCCCTCGCGGAACTTGGTCGGCTGAAAGCGCTTGTTGACAACGTCTTCTGGCGTCAAAGCCATCTGGTCACCTCGTTGGTCTAGTTAGTCAGGAGGCCTTCCGGCCGTCAAAACTACGGTACCTAAATATGGTCTGGTTCCTCTAATTCAACACCGCAGTGTTGGACCGGAGTTTTATCTGATGATGGTGCTGTCCGCGGGCCGCATCAGATGGCGACGGCCGTCGCGTAGGTCAGTGACCTGGCCACTCCCATGGCGATCGAGACCGCCAAAAAGAGCACCAGGAAGGCAAGGTCCAGGGAGATCCCGCCGAGCCGGAGCGGGGGAAGGATCCGGCGCAGCAGCTTCAGCGGCTTGTCCGTCACGGCGTAGACCGCGTGGGCCGTGATCAGCGCCGCGCCGCGGGGCGCCAGCTGCGGGCGAACATCTGGACCCAGTCGAAAACCAGCCGCACGATCAGCGCGACGAAGAAGAGCAGCAGCGCGACATAGATCAGCCCGAAAACAATTCCCATGAGTTAGTTCAGTTCTCCATGTTCGTTCCGGATACCGCAGTGTCCTGGCCGGGGGTGCGCTTCTATTTCAACACGAAGATTCCGGCGGGGCGGCCGGGCAGGTGATCCTGCCTGGCCGCCCCGCCGGAATCCGCGACTAGCTTTGGTTGAAGAAGGAGGCCGTGGTCTCGCTGGCCTTCTTGTCGTCGCCGATCACCTCGACGTAGGAGGGCGAGAGCAGGAACACCTTGTTGGTGACCCGTTCGATGCTGCCCCGGAGGCCGAAGACCAGTCCGGCGGAGAAGTCGACCAGCCGCTTGGCATCCGCCTCCCCCATGTCCGTGACGTTCATGATCACCGGGATGCCGTCGCGGAAGCTCTCACCGATCAGCTTCGCGTCGTTGTAGGACCGCGGGTGGATCGTGGTGATCTGCCGGAGGCCGGAGGTCTCTTCGCGGCTGGCGGCCGCTCGCTTGATGGGTGTCACGGGTGCGCGGTATTCCTCTTCGGCGGCATAGGGCTCTTCCCGGGGGGCTTCGCGGACGGGGGCCGGCGCGCGGCGCTCCTCGCGGTCGTGCTCCATAGGTTCGTCCTCATCCTTGTGCGGGGTGTGATGGTCAGACTCGTAGTGTTCATCGCCGTCGGCGAGCCCAAGATAGATCATTGTCTTGCGCAGAGCGCCAGCCATGGGTCCACTCCTAATCGTGTCAGTATTGCCCCGCCATTACCTTCCAATACGTTGAACCTACCGCACGGCCGGACGCGGACCGAGAATATCGGAGCCAATTCGCAGGTGTGTCGCCCCGTGCCGGATGGCGGCCTCCAGGTCCTGGCTCATTCCCGCGGAAATGCCGCTGGCCTGCGGAAAGTCTGCGCGCAGCGCCGCGGCGATGCCCGCAAGTTTTTCGAAGGCGGGTTCGGCCGGCGCACCGAGCGGTGCCACGGCCATGACGCCGGCCAGCCGGAGGCCGGGTGCGGCGGCGAGTTGGGCGGCCAGCTCCGGAACGGTCCCGGGCAGGGCGCCGCCGCGGTTACCGTCGGCGTCGGCGGCGTCTTCGGCCAGATTGACCTGGATGAAGCAGTCGAGGTCGTCCCGGCCAGTGCGGTCCTGTTCGGCTGCGATGGCCTTGGCGAGGGCGGTGGCCAGCTGCGGCCGGTCCACCGAGTGCACGGCGGCGGCGTAGCGGACCACGGACTTGGCCTTGTTGGTCTGGAGCTGCCCGATGAAGTGCCAGCGGAGGGCCAGGGCGGAGAGCTCGGCCGCCTTCTCCGCGGCCTCCTGGTCACGGTTTTCGCCGACGTCGGTGACGCCCAGGGATGCCAGGCGTGCCACGTCGGCGGCGGGGTGGAACTTGGTGACCACGATCAGCTGCGGCAGGTCCGCCCCGCGGCCGGCGGCCTCCGCGGCCGAGGCGATGCGCCGGCGCACCGCGGTGAGCCGTTCGGAGAGCTGCGCGGTGCGGGGATCCGCCCCGGGCTCCGGGGCCGGTGCCCCGCTCATGACGCTGCCCAGACCAGGCCGGCGAAGCGCCCGGTGGAGGCGTCCCGGCGGTAGGAGAAGAGCTCGGGGTCTTCGAGCGTGCAGCCGCCGCTGTACATGACGTCGACGCCGGCGGCCTCGAGCTGGCTCCGCACCCCGGCGGGGAGGTCCAGGCCGGGGGTTCCCTGCGTGGTGGTGGTCCAGGTGGCGGGGACGGCGGCGGCCACCTCGTCGCGGAGCTCAGCGGGCACCTCGTAGCAGCGGCCGCAGACGGAGGGGCCGATCCAGGCCCGGATCGTCCCGGCACCGAGGGCGCGCATCCGGTCGACGGCGGCGGGGACGACGCCGGCGGCGGTGCCCGGACGGCCGGCGTGGGCGACACCGAAGACGGGGGCCGGGGCTCCGGCGCCGTCCTCCGCGGCCCGCTCCCCCACGAGGACGACCGGCACGCAGTCCGCCACCATCACGGCCAGCGGCGCGCCGGTGGAGACCAGGGCGTCGGCCGTGGGCGCGGAACCGTGCCCCGTGTCCGAGGGGATCTCGGCGACGTGGTTGCCGTGTACCTGGTTCATGAAGGAGAACCCGTCAGGTCCCAGGCCGGCCTCCGCCGCGAGGTCCTGCCGTCGCCGGCGGACCTCGGCGGGGTCGTCGCCGACGTGCAGGGCCAGGTTGCCGGCCGCCGCATTCGTGAAGGCCACCCACACGCCGGGGCTCACCTCTGCCCGCCAGGAAAACACGTATCTCACCACTGTTCCGGTTGTTGCTGTCTTTTGTGGGCGGATGATCTCCGCCCCCACCACGGTACCCGCCCGCAACGCAGCATGGCACCGCCGGGGCGGTGCCATGCTGGGTGCTGCGGGTGGTGCCGTTGGCCTACTTCAGGAAGTCGGGGACGTCCAGGTCATCGGAGTGGCGGCCGGACAGGTCCGGCTCCACGACCGAGGGCAGGTCCACGTCGAAGCCCGAATCGGCGGGGACGGCGGAGGGACGCTGCTGGCCCCAGTTGCTCAGGCCCGAGGCGCCGACGCCGGCGTGCATCGGCTGTGCCGGGGCGGAGGCCGGAGCCTGGGTCGGGGCGGGTGCCGGTGCGGCCTGGCGCACGGGGGCCGGCTGGGACTGGTCCATCGACGGCGAGGTGGCCTTGACGTCGTCGAAGCCGGCCGCGATGACGGTGACGCGGGCCTCGTCGCCGAGGGCGTCGTCGATCACGGCGCCGAAGATGATGTTGGCTTCCGGGTGCGCGACTTCCTGCACCAGGCGGGCCGCCTCGTTGATTTCGAACAGGCCGAGGTCGGAGCCGCCCTGGATGGAGAGAAGGACGCCGTGGGCGCCGTCGATCGAGGCTTCCAGCAGCGGGGAGGCGATGGCGAGCTCGGCGGCCTTGACCGCACGGTCTTCGCCGCGGGCCGAGCCGATGCCCATCAGGGCCGAACCGGCGCCCTGCATGACGGACTTAACGTCGGCGAAGTCGAGGTTGATCAGGCCGGGGGTGGTGATCAGGTCGGTGATGCCCTGGACACCGGAGAGCAGCACCTGGTCGGCGGAGCGGAAGGCGTCCAGCACCGAGACGTTGCGGTCGCTGATCGAGAGCAGCCGGTCGTTCGGGATGACGATGAGGGTGTCGACCTCGTCGCGCAGGGCGTCGATGCCGGCCTCGGCGGAACCGGCGCGGCGCCGGCCCTCGAAGGTGAACGGGCGGGTGACGACGCCGATGGTCAGGGCGCCGAGGGACCGGGCGATACGGGCCACGACGGGCGCACCGCCGGTGCCGGTGCCGCCGCCTTCGCCGGCGGTCACGAAGACCATGTCCGCGCCGCGGAGCACCTCTTCGATTTCGTCGGCGTGGTCCTCGGCGGCCTGGCGGCCCACCTCGGGGTTCGCGCCGGCTCCGAGACCACGGGTCAACTCGCGTCCGACGTCGAGCTTGACGTCGGCATCGGACATCAGCAGCGCCTGCGCATCGGTGTTGATTGCGATGAATTCGACGCCGCGAAGGCCCACCTCAATCATGCGGTTGACTGCGTTCACGCCACCGCCGCCGATGCCGACGACCTTGATGACGGCCAAGTAATTCTGCGGAGCTGCCACGTTACGTGTCCCTTGTTCGTGTTCTATTGCGAAATCTGATGGAGTCCAGCTTGAAAGGCTAACCTTAACCTTCGACTTGAGGGTTATAGTTATGTCAACTAACTCGTACTTGGAACGCTATTGGCTAGGCCGGGGACATTCAATGACCGGCTCCGCGTGTCGCGGTAATACCGGCTAAATGGCGAATTTCCCCGGCCGGCCCTCAGCGGGTGACGGGATGGCGTGGGACGCTGACGTCGTAGACCTTCACGGGGTTTTTGGGGTCCGCCGGCGCCTTCAGCAGGGCGGCCAGCACCCGGGCCTTGAGGTCCTTCTCCCCCGCGTTGCCCCAGACGATCGTCTGCCCGTCCACGAGCTTGAGTTCGACGGCGTCCACAGACTTGGCGGAGGCGTCGGAGAGCCGGGCAAGGATGTCCGGCGGGAGCGCGCCGAGCACGCCGGTGATGGCGTGGAACAGATCCTGCGGCAGGGCCCCTCCCCCGCCGTCGATGACGGGAAGCTTCACCGCGGCGGCGTCCGGCGCGGTTCCGAGCGGCACCCCGTCCGGGTCTACCAACTGGAAGGCCTCGCCCTGCTTGAGCAGGGCCACCGGAACGCGTTCGACGATGGTCACCTGCAGGGTGGACGGCGGCCGGGCCTGGCTGGTCACGGACTTGACCTGCACCAGGGGCTGCAACAGCGCGGTGACGTCACTCTCGCTGATCTGGGGCAGGGGCTTGCCCTGCAGCGGTGCCAGCGCGGCCTGGATCTGGTCCTGGCTGAGCATCCGGGTGCCCTGCACGGTCACCGTGCGGACGGCGAGCCACGGCGAATAGACGGCGGCGGCAATGATCCCCGCGATCAGGACCGCGACGACGGCGATGGTGCCGAGGACGATCCGGCGGCGCCGCCGGGCCTTCGGTTCGGGGAAGGCCAGGACCTTGCCGGGCGCCGGCTCCGTCGCCGGCCCCTGGGCCGTACCCGTAGACGTGCCCGGTCCCTGGTCCGACTTTGTCGCTGTGATGACGCCGGGGCGGGACGCAGGCGCGCCGTCCCGGCTCGAACCACGCTGGCTTGAGCTGCCACGCTGGCTTGAGCTTGCCGGGGCGGGCGGGTAGCCGGGCCGGCGGGAGCTAGGCACCGGGGATCCCGGCGGTGAGCGCCTCCACCAGCAGCGGCCCGTACGCGGTGACGTCGCCGGCACCTGCGGTGAGGACGATGTCGCCCGGGCCCGCGGCGGCGAGCACGGCCTGGACGGCGTCCGCGCCGGGGCCCACCAGGTGCCCGTTGGGGCCCAGGTGGTCGGCGATCAGCTGGCTGGTGACCCCGGGGATGGGGTCTTCGCGGGCAGGGTAGATGTCCAGGACCCAGGCGGTGTCCGCGGCGTTGAGGGCCTCGGCGAACTCCCGGGCGAATTCGCGGGTCCGGGAGAACAGGTGCGGCTGGAAGAGCACGTGGACCCGGCGGTCGCCGGCCACCGAGCGGGCCGCGGCCAGGGCGGCGCGGACCTCCGTGGGGTGGTGGGCGTAGTCGTCGTAGACGCGGACGCCGCAGCCCTCGCCCTTGTACTCGAAGCGGCGGGCCGCGCCGGTGAAGCCTCCCAGTGCTGCGGCGGCGGCCTCCGGCGCCACGCCCAGCTCCAGCGCCACGGCGAAGGCGGCCGCCGCGTTCAGCGCGTTGTGCCGGCCGGGGACCTGCAATTCGACGTCGTACCGTCCGGTGGCGGTCTCCAGCGCGAGGGCACCCCGGCCGCCGTCGAGCAGGACCACGTCGGCCTCCGGGGAGGTGCCGTAGAGGAGCACGCGGGTGGTGCCGCGTTCGCGGGTGCGACGGGCGAGGTCCCGGGCGCCGTCGTCGTCGGCGCAGGCGACCAGCAGGCCGTCGGCCGGAAGCAGGGCGGTGAAGCGGTCAAAGGATTCGTAGACGGCCTCGGCGGTGCCGTAGTGGTCCAGGTGGTCCGGTTCGACGTTGGTGACCACCTCGATCTGCGGGCGGTAGTTCAGGAACGAGGCATCGGATTCGTCCGCCTCGGCAATGAACACCGGCGAGGACCCGGAGGCGGCGTTCACGCCGAGCGCCGGGACGTTCGCGCCGATGGCGAAGGAGGGGTCCAGGCCGGCGCCCTGCAGCAGCACCGTGATCATGGAGGTGGTGGTGGACTTGCCGTGGGTGCCGGCGACCGCGACGGCGGTGTCCCGGGCCATAGCGGCGGCCAGCGCCTCGGAGCGGTGCAGCACGGGGAGTCCGGCGGCCTTGGCGGCGGCCAGTTCGGGGTTGTCGGCGCGGATCGCGGACCCGGCCACCACGGTCTGGGCGTCGCCGAGGTTGGCCGCGTCGTAGCCGACGGCAATCCTGGCACCGGCGGCGGCGAGGTCGGCCATCACCGGCAGGTCCTTGGCGTCGGAGCCGCTGACGGGCACGCCGCGGGCCACCATGATGCGGGCGACGGCGGACATGCCGACGCCGCCGATGCCGATGAAGTGGACCCGCCCCAGTGACTCCTGGGTGCGTTCGGCCGCCTGGCCGGTGCCGGTTTCCTGTGCCATTGCTTTACCGCTTCCTGACGTGCCGGTCACTGCTTGTCCTGCGTCGTGGGGTCTGTTCCCGGGTCTGTGTCTGTGGTGCCGGTGCCGGCGGCCTCGAGCACCAGGGCGGCCATCCGCCGGTCCGCGTCGCGGATCCCGAACTGCCCCGCGGCGTGGGCCATTCGGTCCAGCCGCGCCGGGTCTCCCAGGAGCGGGAGGATGGTGCCGGTGATCCACGCCGCGTCGAAGGCGGCGTCGTCGACCAGGAGCGCCGCCCCGGCGTCGACCAGTCCGGCGGCGTTGAGGGCCTGCTCGCCGTTGCCGATGGGCAGCGGCACGAACACCGCGGGGAGCCCGACGGCGGCCACCTCGCAGACGGTCGCGGCGCCCGCGCGGGCCAGCAGCAGGTCCGCGGCGGCGTAGGCCAGTTCCATGCCGTCGATGTATTCGACCTGGCGGTAGCCCGGCGCCTCGAGAAGGCGGCCCTGGGCGTCGTGGACGGCCTTGTCCCGGCCGGTGATGTGCAGGGTCTGGATGCCGGCGGCGCCGAGGGCGTCCGCAGCGGCAGCGATGGCCCGGTTGATGCTCTGGGCTCCGGAGGAACCGCCCGTGACGATCAGGGTGGGCTTGTCCTGCTCCAGACCCAGGGCGGTGCGGGCCGCGGCGCGTGCGGCGCCCCGGTCCAGCCCGGAGATCTCGCGGCGCATGGGCATGCCGACGTGGCGGGCGCCGCGCAGCCTGGTGGCCGCGAAAGCGACGGCGACATGCCGGCTCAGCCGGGCGCCGACCCGGTTGGCCAGGCCCGCGCGGGTGTTGGCCTCGTGGACCACGATGGGGATCCTGCGCCGCCACGCCGCGAGGTAGAGCGGGGTGCAGACGTAGCCGCCGACGCCCACCAGCACGTCGGCCCGGGCGTCGTCCAGGATGACGCCGGCCTGCCGGACGGCGCCGGCAAGCTTGCCCGGCAGCTGCAGGAGCGCCTTGGACGGCTTGCGCGGGAAGGGCACGCGGTCCACGGTGGCGAGGTCCAGCCCGGCGGCGGGCACCAGCCGGGTTTCCATGCCACTGGGGGTGCCGACGGCCAGCAGGGACGCGTCCGGCCGTGCTTCCTTGACGGCGTTGGCGATCGCCAGCAGCGGGCTGATGTGGCCGGCGGTGCCGCCGCCGGCAAGGACGACGGAGAGGGGCGGTGGGGTGTTCATCAGGTCTGGGTACGCTTCCGTGCGGGGTTCTTGGGGCTGGGTGTCCGGGTGCCGGAGGGCCGCGGGGCCGATGCCGTCGGTGCCGGGCTGGCGGGCTTAGCGGCGGCCTGCCTCGTGGCGGCCTGCCTCGTGCTGGCCTGCTTCGTGCCCGGCGGCTTGCGGGCGGCTGGTGAGGCTTTGGTGGCAGAGGCTTTGGAGGCGGCGGGCCTCGCCGTGGAGGCCTGGGCAGGCGGCGCCGCCGTCGTCGCCTCCCCGTCGCGCCGGGCGACGACCTTGCGGCGCAGGATCCGGGTGAACCCGGCGGGACCGAAGCGGAGCAGGCCCTTGGGCTGCATGTCCGGCGCCATCTGCGCCCGGGCCAGGGACAGGACGACGCCGACGGCGCTGAGGGACATCAGGAGCGCCGAGCCGCCGTAGGAGATGAACGGCAGCGGCAGCCCGATCACGGGCAGCAGGCCGGTGACGACGGCCATGTTGACCGTGGCCTGTCCCAGCAGCCAGACCATGATGGCGCCGGCGAGGACGCGGTGGAACAGGTCCTGCTGGGCCACCACCACGCGGTAGATCGCGGTGCCGAGGACGGCGAAGAGGATGAGGACGACGATCGTGCCGATCAGTCCGAGTTCCTCGCCGATGATCGCGAAGATGAAGTCGTTGTGGGCCTCGGGGATCCAGCTGTACTTCTGCCGGCTCTGGCCCAGGCCCACGCCGAACCAGCCGCCGGAGGCCAGGCCGTAGAGGCCGTTGGTGGACTGGTAGTTCAGGTCCGAACCGTCGGAGCAGGTCTGCCCGGTCCAGGAGAGGATGCGGCACATGCGGTTGGGGCTGGTCACTGCCAGGACGGCGGTGCCGATCGCCAGCGCCACACCGGCGATCCCGAAGAGGTAGAGCCGGACCCCGGCGAAGAACAGCCCGGCGGCCATGATGATCATGATGATCATGGCGGTGCCGAGGTCGTTGCCGGCCAGGATGAGGCCGAGGACGACGGCGGCGCCGGGGAACACCACGGGGACCAGCACGTGCCGCCACTGGCTGAGGAACGCAGCCTTGCGGTTCAGCACGGTGGCCATCCAGAGCGCCAGCGCCAGCTTCGCGGCCTCGGAGGGCTGGAAGGTGAAGGGGCCGACGTCGATCCAGTTCTGGTTGCCCAGCGTGCTGCGGCCGATCAGGAGCACGAGGCCCAGCAGGAGGATGGCCAGGAAGATGGCCGGCCAGGCGAAGCGCTTGAGCCAGACGACGTTAACCCGGGAGAGGACGAACATGACGAAGACGCCGATCGCGGCGAAGAGTCCTTGCTTCAGCGCCGCCGAATAGGGTGACTCCCCCGCGGCGATGGATTCGACGCTGGAGGCCGAAAGCACCATCATGATGCCGATCGCCGTGAGCGCCAGGGTGGATCCCAGGATCAGGTAGTAGGTGGAGCCGTTCCGGGAGCGGCCGTTGCCCTCGAGGGCGGACCAAAACATCCGGTACCAGCCGCGGAGGCGGCTTGCGGCGGCCGTGCCGCCGGAGGGTGCCGCGGCGGGACGGGTGGGCGTGCTGACCATTGCTACTCCTCGGTGGTCTGAGCCTGCCCTTCCACGAGCTCGCGGACAGCTTCGATGAAGGCGTCGCCACGGTGAGCATAGGAAGAGAACTGATCCATGGACGCAGCTGCCGGGGCCAGGAGCACAGTGTCCCCCGGGGCGGCCAGCTGTGCGGCGGACGCTACGGCCTGGGCCATCACAGTCTCGCCAAAAATCGGCGAGGGGGCTGCGTCGGCGTCGGCCGGTCCGGCAGTCTGCTCCTTTTCAGTCTCACCCTTGGCGTGGCCGATCACCGGGACATCCGGCGCGTGTCGCTCGAGGGAGGCCAGCAGGTCCGAGGAGTCGGCCCCGATCAGCACCACGGCCTTGAGCCTGGCGGCGTTTTCGCGCACCAGTGAGTCGTAGTTCACACCCTTGGACAGGCCGCCGGCGATCCAGATGACGTGCTCGAAGGCGGCCAACGACGCGGCGGCGGCGTGCGGGTTGGTGGCCTTGGAGTCGTTGATCCAGAGCACCCCGCCCTGCTTCGCGACCGGCTGGATACGGTGGTCCCCCGGGAGGTAGTTCTGCAGGCCCTCCCGGACGGCGGCGGGTTCCACCCCGTAGGCGCGGACCAGGGCGGCCGCTGCGAGGGCGTTGGCCACCATGTGCCGCGGGGCCACCGGTCCGAGGTCGCTCATGGCGGCGAGCTCGGCAGCGCTGTCCTTGCGTTCGGCGATGAAGGCGCGGTCGACGAGGAGACCCTCGACGACGCCGACCATGCTGATCGCCGGGGTCAGGGTGGTGAAGGCGACGGCGCGGCAGCCCTCGACGACGTCGGCGTCCTCGACCATCCGCTCGGTCTCGATCTGCTCGGCGTTGTAGACGCAGGCCTTCTGGGTCCGTTCGTAGACCTTGGCCTTGTCCGCGAGGTAGGAGTCGTAGGAGCCGTGCCAGTCCACGTGGTCCTCGGCGACGTTGAGGCACACGCTGGACACCGGGGAGATGGAGTGGCTCCAGTGCAGCTGGAAGCTGGAGAGTTCGACGGCGAAGACGTCGTAGTCCACCGGGTCGCGCAGCGCATCCAGGATGGGGGTGCCCACGTTGCCGACGGCGATCGCCTTGAGGCCGGCGGCCTGCAGCATCGACTCGGTCAGGCCCACCGTGGTGGTCTTGCCGTTGGTGCCGGTGATGGTGATCCAGTCGGCGGTCTTGCGGCCCTCGCGGACGCGGACACGCCAGGCGAGTTCGACGTCGCCCCAGATGGGGATGTGCGCCCGCGCGGCGGCGGCGAGCAGGGCCTGGTCCGGCCGCCAGCCCGGGGACGTGACGATCAGGTCGGGGACCTCGCCGTCGACCCGCGGCACGGAGGCGACGGCGTCCTCGCCGAGCAGCACGTCGGCCGCCCCAACGATCTTCAGCGTGTCCGCCTGGGCCAGGGCCTTGGGGGTCTGGGCGGCGTCCACCACGACCACTCGGGCGCCCAGCTCGATCAGGGTGTCCGCGGCGGCGAAGCCGGAGATGCCGATGCCGGTCACCACCACGCGCAGGCCGGCCCAGTCGGCGTCCCAGCTGGTGAGTCCGTCCAGCCGGGGCGAGCTGGCGAGGGGTTCGGGAATCGTGCCGATCACAGCAGTACCACCCATTCCGCGTAGAAGATGCCGAGGCCGGCGGCGACGAAGAGTCCGCAGAGGATCCAGAACCGGACCACGACCGTGACCTCGGCCCAGCCCTTGAGTTCGAAGTGGTGCTGCAGCGGCGCCATCTTGAAGAACCGCTTGCCCTTGGTGATCTTGAAGTAGCCCACCTGGATGATGACCGAGAGGGTGATCAGGACGAACAGGCCGCCGATGAAGGCCAGCAGCAGTTCGGTGCGGGAGAGGATGGCGAAGCCCGCCACAGCGCCGCCGATCGCGAGCGAGCCGGTGTCGCCCATGAAGATCTTGGCCGGGGAGGTGTTCCACCAGAGGAAGCCCACCAGCGCCGCGCTGAGGATGGCCGCCAGCAGGGCCAGGTCCAGCGGGTCGCGGACGGTGTAGCAGCCGCCGCCGGCCTGCCGGGGCGAGCCGCAGGACTGGTTGCTCTGCCAGATCCCGATCAGCGTGTAGGCGCCGAACACCATCACGGAGGCGCCGGCGGCGAGGCCGTCCAGGCCGTCGGTGAGGTTCACGCCGTTGGTCGCGGCGGTGACGATCAGGTTGGACCAGAGGACGAACAGGATCGCGCCCACCACGGTGCCGCCGAAGGCCAGGTTGAGCCAGGGAATGTCGCGGACCAGGGAGATCTGGTACGACGCCGGGGTGACGCCCTGCTCGTCCGGGAAGGTCAGGGCGAGGACGGCGAAGATGATGCCGACCGCGGCCTGGAGGATGAGTTTGGCCTTGGCGTTCAGGCCCAGGCTGCGCTGGGCGGAGATCTTGATGAAGTCGTCCAGGAAGCCCACCAGGCCCATGCCCACCATGAGGAAGAGCAGGAGCATGGCCGAGGCGGTGGGTCCGGGCGAGGCCGGGTTCATCCACCACATCACCAGGTGCGTGGCGAAGTAGGCGATCAGCACGCCCACCACCACGACGGCGCCGCCCATGGTGGGGGTGCCGCGCTTGGTGTGGTGCGAGGTGGGTCCGTCGTCGCGGATGAACTGCCCGTAGCCCTTGCGGACCAGGAAGCGGATGAAGAGCGGGGTACCGAGGAAGGACAGCAGCAGTGCCAGTCCGGAGCCCATCAGCAGTGCGATCACGGCAGGGTGCTCCCGTCGGTGGCAGGGGTGGCGTCCGGGCCGGTGCCCGGGGCGGCGTCCGGCGCCGGTGCAGCTAATGCTATCCGGTCCCCCAGGTGGCGCAGGCCGATGCTGTTGGAGGACTTGAAGAGGACTAGGTCGCCGGGTTCGAGCTCGGCTTCTAGGATTCCGTAGGCCTCCTCGACGTTCTCGGCGAAGATGCATTCGTCGCCCCAGGAGCCCTCGTTGACGGCGGAGACGTAGAGGGCGCGGGCTTCCCGGCCGATCACCAGGAGCCGGGAGATGTTGAGCCGGACCACCTGGGTGCCGACGGCGGTGTGCTCGCGGATGGAGTCCTCGCCCAGTTCCAGCATGGCGCCGAGCACGGCCCAGGTGCGCCGGCCGCGGCCGAGGTCGGCCAGGGTGCGGAGCGCGGCCCGCATCGACTCGGGGTTGGCGTTGTAGGCGTCGTTGATGATGGTGACGCCGTCGGCCCGTTCGGTGCGTTCCATCCGCCAGCGGCTCGCGGCGCTCTGGCTGCTGAGGGACGCGGCGATCTGCGCGCCGGGGATGCCGGCGGCGAATGCGGCGGACGCGGCGGCCAGCAGGTTGGTCAGGTGGTGGGCGCCGATCAGGCGGGCGGAGACGTGGTGCGTGCCGCCGTCGGGCAGTACCAGGTCGAATTCGGGGCTGCCGCCGGCATTGAGCTCGACGTTGGTGGCGAGGACGCCCGCGCCGGTCTGGCCGGATTCGCCGGAGAAGCCCAGCACGGTGGCCTGGGTCCTGGCGGCCATGGCCGCAACGCGCGGGTCGTCGAGGTTCAGCACGGCGGTGCCGTCGGCCGGGAGGCCCTCGACCATTTCGCCCTTGGCGCGGGCGATGTTCTCGACCCCGCCGAATTCGCCGGCGTGGGCGGTGCCGACGCAGAGCACGACGCCGATCTCCGGGCGGACTATCTCGGAAAGGTAGGTGATGTGGCCGATGCCGGTGGCACCCATTTCGATGACGAGGTAGCGGGTGCCGAAGCCGGCCTTGAAAACGGTGAGCGGGACGCCGACCTCGCCGTTGTAGGAGCCCTGCGGCGCGACGGTCTCGCCGGAGCCGGCGAAGATGCCGGCCAGCAGGTCCTTGGTGGTGGTCTTGCCGGCGGAGCCGGTGATGCCCACCACGGTGAAGTCCTCGCCGGCGGCGGCGCGGTGCTGCCGGATCCGGCGGACGGCCTCGGCGGCCAGGGCGCCCATGGCCAGGACCGCGTCCTCGACGATCACGGCCGGGAAGGACTTGCCGGCGGCGTCGGAGACCTCGCGCTCGGCCAGCGCCAGGACCGCGCCGCGGTCGAAGGCGGCGGCCACGAAGTCGTGCCCGTCGGCGGCTTCACCGGGCTTGGCCACGTAGAGGGAGCCCGGCGTCGCTTCGCGGGAGTCGGTGACCACGGACCCGGGCGTGAGCTCCGGATCGGCGGCCAGCCGGCCGTTGGTTATGTCGGCGATTTCCGCCGCGGTAAATGCAATCATCTCGGTTTAGGACTCTATCCGCTGGTCGTCGAGAACGGTGAATCCCCGGGCTGTCAAGGCAGTGCGCAGTTCCACGCGGTCATCGAGGGCCAGGTTGACGCCCTTGACCTCCTGCCAGACCTCATGGCCGCGGCCGGCGACCAGGATCGTGTCGCCGGGGCCGGCGAGTTCCACCGCTTTGCGGATGGCTTCGTCCCGCGGGAAAACTTCCAGGACGGTACAGTCCGGGCTGGAGGTCTGCTGGGCTTCGAGCGCGCCGGCCAGGACGTCCGCGCGGATCGCGGCGGCGTCTTCATCGTGCGGGTCGTCGTCGCTGACGATCACGATGTCCGCCAGGCGGGCGGCAATCGCCCCCATGGCGGGCCGCTTGCCCTGGTCGCGTTGGCCGGTGGCGCCGAAGACAACGATCACCTTGGACCCGGGGTCCGGAGACCGGACCGCCTCCAGCGCGCGGGCGAGGGCGTCGGGATTGTGGGCGAAGTCGACGACGGCGGCAGGCTCGGTGGCGACCAGCTGCATGCGGCCGGGCACGGCGACGGTGAACGGGTCGGCGGCGTCGAGGGCGGCCTGCACCGCCTCGACCGTGGCGCCGCCGGCCAGGACCATGACGGTGGCGAGGGCCGCGTTGGCGACGTTGAAGCCGCCCGGCAGGCCGGTGTGCACGGTGAGGATCGCGCCGTCCCGGTGCCGGAGCACGAAGTCGGTGCCGAGCCCGCGGGCGGTGGTCCCGGTGACGGTCCAGTCGGCGTCGGCCCCGGCGTCACTCCCGGCGGCGTCGGTTTCCGTGACGGCGGCGGCGAGCGTGGTGACCGGCAGGCCGGTGCCGGCGGCGAGGCCGGCGAGCCTGCGGCCCCACTCGTCGTCGACCGTGACCACGGCGGCGCGGGCCAGTTCGGGCGTGAAGAGGCGGGCCTTGGTCTGGAAGTACTCCTCCATGGTCCCGTGCAGGTCCAGGTGGTCCTGGGTCAGGTTGGTGAAGCCGGCGACGTCGAAGTCCACCCCGTCGACGCGGTGGAAGGCGATGGCGTGCGAGGAGACCTCCATGGAGGCCGCGTCGAGTCCGCGTTCGCGCATGAGCGCCAGCAGGGCGTGCACGTCGGTTGATTCCGGGGTGGTCAGCAGGCTGGGGATCGGCTCGCCGCCGGCCAGGATCTCGATGGTGCCGATCAGCCCGGGGCGGCGCCCCAGGGCGCGCAGCAGGGCGTTGGTGAAGTACGTGGTGGTGGTCTTGCCGTTGGTGCCGGTCACGCCGTACAGCGCCGGCACCGGGTTTGCAGCGCCGTCAGAGGTGCTGTCAGTGCCATGGCTGTCGGTGCCCTGCCCGATGCCGCGCTCGGGGCGGCTGCGGTAGATCAGCGCGGAGAGCCGGCCCACCAGGGTCCGTGGCTCGGAGGTGACCAGCACAGGGACGGCGATGTCATTCGAGAGCGCCAGCAGCCGCGCCCCGGCGTCGTCGGTCAGCACGGCCACGGCACCGGCCTCCACGGCCTGGGCGACGAAGTCGGCCCCGTGCCGGGAGGCTCCGGGCAGTGCGACGTAGAGATCCCCCGGCAGCACGGTACGGGAGTTCAGCGAGATGCCGGTGACGTCGACGGCGGCCGAGGCACCCGGAACCACGACGCCGATCCAGCCGCCAAGGGTCTCCAGGGGCACGGGGGCCACGGCGGCCGGGCGGAACGCCGCGGCGGCGTCCCGGCCCTCGTTCTCGGCGGCCGGATCCTGGGCGGTGGGTTCTGACAAGGGGTTCTCCGTCGGTGGTGCGGGCAGCGCGCGCTGCGCGCGGAGGATTGCCCCGCACCCAGGCCCGGCTGCGTGAATAACGTGCTGCTGGCTGGTGGTCTCGTGTGCTACTTGGCGTACTGCGGCAGCCTGACCGGTGCGCCGGTGGAGGGCTGGACGTTGTAGGTCCGCAGCGTCTGGCCCATCACCGAACGGAAAACGGGCCCGTTGGTGATGCCGTAGATGCTGCCCTTGGGCCGCTGCAGGACCACTTCAACAATAAACCGCGGATCGTCCATCGGCGCCATCCCCACCATGGAGGCGGTGTAGCCGCAGAAGCCGGGCTTGCCGTCGTCGCACGGGGACTCGGAGGTGCCGGTCTTGGCGCCCACCCGGTAGCCGTCGATCGCCGCGTCCTTGATCTCGCCCTCGGTCACGGCGCTCTCCAGGATGTCCCGGACCTGCTTGGCGGTGTCCTTGCTGACCACTTGCCGGCTGTCCTTGGCGGGGACCTTTTCCTCGTGGCCGTCCGGGTCAATGTAGCTGTCGATCAGGCGGGGCTGGAGCATGACGCCGTCGTTGGCGATGCTCTGGTAGGCCCGGACAGTCTGCAGGGTGGACTGCGCCACGCCCTGGCCGAAGAGGACGGTGTACTGCTGCCGGCCGTCCCACTGGTCCGCGGGTGTGAGGATGCCGGGCGTCTCGGCGGGCAGCCCGATGTCCGGGGCCTCGCCGATGCCGAACTTCTGCAGCCAGTCGTGCCGCTTTTCCTTGCTCAGCTTCTGGCCGACCATCACGGTGCCGGTGTTCATCGAGTAGCCCACGATCCCGGCGAGGGTCCGCTGCTCGGTGCCGTGCTCGAACGCGTCGGAGAAGGTCTGCCCGTCCACGGTGTAGGTCGGCGGGATGGTGTAGGTGTCCAGCGGGTGGGAGGTGCCCTCCTCGATGGCCGAGGCGGCGGTGATCATCTTCTCCACCGAGCCGGGTTCATAGGCGGCGGTGACGGCGCGGACGCCGCGGTCCTTGGCGTCGACCTTGCCCGGGTCGTTGGGGTCCGGGGCGTTGGTGTCCGCCATCGCGATGATGTTGCCGTTCTTCACGTCGGAGATGACGATGATCCCCCACTCGGCGCTGAGCTTGTCCTTCTGGCTCTGAATTGCCTGCTGGGCGAAGTACTGCAGGTCTGAATTCAGGGTGAGCTTGACGTCCTTGCCGTTGACGGCGGGCGTCAACTGGTCCACGCCCACCGGGATGCGCAGGCCGTCGGCGCCGATCTCGAAGACGCGCTTGCCCGGGGTGCCCTTCAACACGTCGTCCTGGGTCTGTTCGAGGCCGGCCTGGCCGGTGGTGCCGTCCTTGAGGAAGCCGACGATGCCGCCGGCCACCGAGCCGTTGGGGTAGACGCGCTTGCTGGTGCCTTCCGAGGCCAGGCCCGGAATCTGCAGCTTGGAGATCCGGTCCTCGACGTCGGGCCGGATGTCCTTGGCGACGATGTAGTAGCGCTGGGTGCCGGTCAGGGCGTTCTTGACGTCGTCCTTTTTCATGCCGAGGACGTTGGCGAGTTCCTCAATACCCTGATCCCGCGGGATCTTGACGACCGTATCCTTGCCGTCCACCTTGTCGATCCGGGGGAAGGTGGCGGTGGCGGTGTTGACGGTCTGGTCCACCACCACGTTGTAGCGGATAACGCTGCTGGCCAGCACGTTGCCGGAAGCGTCGAGGATCTTGCCGCGCTCGGCCGGAAGCACCGTGGGCGTGAGCCGGTTCTTCAGGGCCGCCTCGGCCATCCCGCCCATGTCCAGGCCCTGGACCAGGAAGAGCTTGGCGCCCACCACCAGCAGCAGAGCGAGCATCAGGCAGAGCCCGATCCGCAGCCGCCGGGTGGCGCTTGAGGTCCGGGATGAGCGTGCCTTGCCGGTGTTCTGCGCCACGGTACTTCCTTGCTGGTCGGCGGTGCGGGGTGGTCCTGTCCGTTACCGGCCGGGGCTACTTGCCGGGTGTCTTCTGAGCCGGCGCCGGGATAGAGCCGCCGTGCAGTTCGACGGCGGGCACGGCCGCGGCGGCCTTGGCTGCGGCCTGTTCCGCCGCCTGCTTGGCTGCGTCGGCCGCGGTCTTCGCGGCGGCGTCGGTGGCGGAAGCCGCAGCGGCGGTGCTGTCGGCCGGCTTGCGGTTGGCGAGCGGATCCTGGGCGGTCGGTGCGGGAACGACGGCGACCTGGCCGGCGATGGCCGGGGCGGCGATCACGGCGGAGGGCGCGTCCGACTTCGCGGCGGGCTTGGCCTTGCCGGTGACCGAGAGCGTGGACAGGTCGATCTGGCCCTTGGCAGTGGAGGCCACCATGCCCAGCTCCGTGGCCTTGGCGGCCAGGTTCTGCGGGGCGTCGTAGTTCTGCACCTGCTGGGTGAGGTCCTGGTTCTGCTTGGTCAGCGTGTTCTGCTTCGCCCGCAGCTCCACCAGCTGGTACTGGGCAGAGGAAACGGAGATGTTCAGCACCAGCACGGCCATCAGGGCCAGGGCCAGCAGGCCGAAGCACATGACGACGAACGGGGCCCGGCGGCGGCGCGGGACGGACCGGACCACCGAGAGCGGGGTGCGGTTCTTCCGGGCCGGCTGCCCCGGCTGGAGCTCCGGCAGTGCACGCGCGGTCGCAGCGGTGGACACGGGGTACGTGGTGGCGGCGGCAGCGCTCATGCGTCTCTCCTGGCTTTGATGCGTTCCACGGCGCGGAGCCTGGCGGAGGCTGCGCGTGGGTTTTCGGCGATTTCGGCGGCGGTGGGCACCTCGGTGCCCTTCGTCAGGGTTTTCAGTTCCGGCTTGTGCTCCTCGAGCTCCACCGGGAAGCCCAGGGGCGCGGAGGATTTCGAGCCGGCCTGGAAGACGGCCTTGACGATCTTGTCTTCCAGCGAGTGGTAGGACATCACGACGACCCGGCCGCCGAGGGCGATCGAGGCCACGGCGGCGGGGATGGCGCGTTCCAGCACGTCGAGTTCCTCGTTGACCTCGATGCGCAGGGCCTGGAAGGTCCGCTTGGCCGGGTGTCCGCCGGACTTGGCGGCGCCGGCGGGGACGACCGCCCGGATGGTGTCGACCAGCTGGGCAGTGGTGGTGAAGGGACGCTCGGCGCGGGCGGCCACGATCCGGTTGGCGATCCGGCCGGCGAACTTTTCCTCGCCCCACTTCCGGATGATCCGGACCAGGTCCTCTTCGCTGTAAGTATTGACGACGTCGGCCGCGGTGATCCCGCGGCTGGTGTCCATCCGCATGTCCAGCGGGGCGTCGAAGGAGTAGGCGAAGCCCCGGTCCCGTTCGTCCAGCTGCAGGGAGGAGACGCCGAGGTCCATCAGGATGCCGTGCACTTCGCTGAAACCGAGGTCCTCGATCACCTCAGCGATCTCGTCGTAGACCGCGTGGACCAGGTCGGTGCGGTCGGCAAACGGGGCGAGCCGCTCACCCGCCAGGGCAAGGGCTTCCTCGTCGCGGTCGATGCCGATCAGGTGCAGGTCCGGGAACCGCTGCAGCATCGCCTCCGAGTGGCCGCCCATGCCGAGCGTCGCGTCAACGACGACGGGCGTCTCGCCGCGGAGCCGGGCCGCGTCGAATCCCGGGGCCAACAAATTGATGCACCGGTCCTTGAGGACCGGTACATGGCGTTCGGACGTAGGCTTCGCCTGGTGGGAGTCGTCACTCATGCCTGCGTCCTTTCCTGGGTTGGCGGTTCTGGAGGGGTGCTTCTTGGTCCAGATCCCCATCCGCGCCTATCCTGCGGTCCGCCTGGCTCCGGGGAAGTGAGCCAGGTGGGGTGCGGGATGGGCGGCTGGAGATCTCGATCAAGAAGCGGGTTGTGCGGCGGCGGCGCCGGGGGCTAGAGAATCCCCGGAATGGCGTCGTCGGTTTCCGAGAAGGCGGTTTCCTTCTCAGCCAGGTACTCGTTCCAGGCCTGGGCGTCCCAGATCTCCGCGCGGGTGCCGGCGCCAATGACGGCCAGCTCCCTGCCGAGTCCTGCGTACTCCCGGAGCGCCGGCGGAATCGTCACGCGCCCCTGCTTGTCAGGTACCTCGTCCGAGGCTCCAGAGAGGAAAACGCGGATGTAGTCACGGGCCTGCTTGGAGGAAATTGGAGCCTCCCGCATCTGCTCGTGAACCCGGCCGAATTCCGCCTCACTGAAGACGTAGATGCAACGCTCCTGGCCCCTCGTGAGAACCAGACCCCCGGCCAGTTCCTCGCGGAACTTCGCCGGCAGGATGATGCGGCCTTTCTCGTCCAGGCGTGGTGAATGAGTGCCGAGAAACACGGCCCACCACCCGTCTGTTCTAGGAAGTCCAACGTCCCCTGTGCTGCCACTACCCTCTTACGCGCTCCACATTACTCCACTTCGCTCCCCCGTCAACGACATTCCGGCCTTTTGGCCACAATTTCGACACATTTTTCCTGGCGGTGTCCCGCGCCAATAAAGGGAAGGAGCCAAAGTGGTGCGCGGTGGAGGGCAAAAGGGGCCTGGTGGGGGCCAAAAGGTGGGTTAGAGGCGAAAGGCCCGCCGAAGCGGGCCTTGGTCGCGGAAACCGGGTGCCGGTGGTGTGAAGTGGAGGCGGTGCCGGTGGAGCGGTGTGGAGCAGGGTCTGCGGTCAGGCGTCCCCGCCGCGGTGCCGTTCTTCCCAGCGTTCCTCGAGGTTGCTCATGAACGAGCTGCGCGGCTTGCCGGGCTTGCGGGGCGTTCCGCCGGCCTTGGCCTTGACGCCGCCGTTGCGCATGGTGGCGTAGTAAACGCCGGCTCCCATCACCACGAAGCCCAGGACCCCGACGATGATGTTCTGCAGCGAGACGCCCAGCAACAGCAGGAGAACGCCCGCGAGGGTGCCGAGGATTCCGATCACCAGGTGCCGGGTGGACCAGGAGCGGACCGGGTCCGATCCCATGGAACTGGCAAACTTGGGATCGTCCTCGTGCAGCTGCTTCTCAAGTTGCTCTAGCAACTTCTGTTCGTGCTCCGAGAGCGGCATCACGACCTCCTTTAATCGGCCAACGTCCGGATCTGACGCGGCCCTGTCCTACCTGCCCAACGTCCGGAACTCCCCGTCGGTTCCCGTCGTCCACCATCGGACGACTGGCACCTTCGAGGCCGTTCACGGTCGCTTCCCCTGACACAGCCGGCAGTCCGAACGTTCCATCCAGTCGTTCGAAATCTACGTATAAATAAGGATAGTTTGTCGGGGCCCGTTCTGAAAGACGCCGAAAGTCCTCCGGCGGCGCCCCGCCGGGGTCTCCGCCGCATGGTCAGTCCGTACCAGGCGACGGGTCCAGCAGACGGGCCGGAAGGACCGAACTGGCGCCGAATTTCCGGGTCACTTTATCCAGGGCCTGCTCGGCGGCGCGCCAGTTGTCATCCCGCCGGTCAAGGCTCAACTGCAGCGGCGCCTGCGCGGCCTCCTCCAGCTGTTCGGCCCGGATGCCGATGAGGCGGACTGCCATGGGCCGGTCCCCGACCGAGTCGAGCAGCTGCACCGCCACTCCGTAGAGCAGCTGGGCGCTGTCCAGCGGGGTGCTGACGGTCCGGCTGCGGGTGATGGTGGAGAAATCGGCGTAGCGCAGCTTGAGCGCGACGGTCCGCGCGTGCATACCGGCGCTCCTAAGCCGTCCCGCAGTCCGGTGGGAGAGGCGCAGGAGCTCACGGTGCAGCAGGGCCGCGTCGGTGGTGTCCACGGCGAACGTCTCCTCGGCGCCGATGCTCTTCTCCAGCCGCACCGGGGTGACCGGCCGCGGGTCGATGCCCCAGGAGAGCCGGTGGACGTGTTCGCCGGTGGCCCCGAGGATCTTCCGCAGCGAGGGCAGCGGGGTGGCGGCCACATCCGCCACGGTGCGGATTCCCATCCGGGCCAGGACCTCGACCGTCTTGGCGCCCACGCCCCAGAGCGCGTTGACCGGCAGGGTGTGGAGATAAGGCACGGTCTCCTCCGGGGCAATCAGCAACAGCCCGTCCGGCTTGCAGCGGGTGGAGGCGATCTTCGCCACGAACTTGCTGGCGGCGATTCCCACCGAGGCGGTGATGCCGAGTTCGGCCGAGACCCGGCGTCGGATCAGGGCGCCGATCTCCCGCGGCGGGCCGAGCCTGCGGATGGCGCCGCCGACGTCGAGGAACGCCTCGTCGACACTGAGCGGTTCCACGAGGTCGGTGATCGAGCCGAAGATGGCCATGATTTGCCCGGAGACTTCGTAGTAGAGCTTGTGGCGGGGTTCGATGATGACCGCGGCCGGGCACATCCGTGCTGCGAGGGCCATCGGCATGGCCGACTTGACGCCGAACTTGCGTGCCTCGTAGGAGGCGGAGAGGACGACGGACCGTTCCCCGGGGTAGCCGACGATCACCGGCCTGCCCTTGAGTTCGGGCCGGGTCCGGAGCTCCACCGAGACGAAGAAGGCATCCATGTCCACGTGCAGGATGCTGCTGCCGCGCAGCTCACGCAGCGCATCGGCGCTCAACGCCGTTCCGCCGGATGATCCGCTGCCCGTTCCGGCACTGCTGCCGCTCTCCTGCCCCACCGGATCAATCCTAGCCGCAGGGCCTGACTAAACTGGAGGCTGGATCCGGCATCAACACCAGGAGGAATGTCTTCGTGAAGGTAATTGGAGAGCGTACACGGGCCGTGGCCGCAGTCGCCGCGGCAGGGGCCCTGCTGGCCCTGACGGCCTGCACCTCCGGGGCGGGAACGCCGGCCGCATCGTCGGCCGCCGCTCCGGCACCCACCGCTACGGCCTCCGTCACCGCCTCCCCCAGCCCGTCCGCCACGCCGGGCACCTCCGCGACCGTAGGTGCCCTGGTGGCCGGCTTCCCGCAGCAGCTCCTGCCGCTGATGCCGAACGCCAAGGTGGAATCCAGCAGCTTCGACAAGACCGGCTCCCCCGCCACCGTCGCCCTGGTGGGCAAGGTGTCCGCGCCTTCCTCCGACGTCGTGGCCTATTACACCCAGCAGCTGGAGGGCCAGGGGTTCAAGGCCGTTCCGGGCGAGAAGGTCGGCGCGGTGGCGTCCAAGGACTTCGTCCGGGGCGACAACGAGACCGTTAACCTCGCCGTCGTCGAAGCCGCCGGGGTGTCCACCTTCACCATCGGCGCCAACGTCGCCCCCGGGTCCGTCAAGTGAGCCTGGCCGAACAACTCCGGGACGAACAGGCCGCCTACGTCGCCGCAGTGGCCGGAAAGCTCACCGAGTTCCTGACCGGGCGCGCCGCGATCATGTCCACCATCTCGCCGGACATCGACCCGCTGATGGGGTCCATCTCCAACCTGGTCACCGGCGGCAAGCGGCTCCGCGCACTGATGTGCTACTGGGGCTGGCGGGGTGCCGGCGGGGACGCCGCGGCCCCCGAGGTGATCACCGCAGGCTCGGCGCTCGAGCTGTTCCAGGCGGCCGCGCTGATCCACGACGACATCATCGACCGCTCCGATACCCGGCGCGGCGGCCCCAGCGTGCACCGCCGCTTCAGCGAGCTGCACGGCGAGCAGGGCTGGGCCCTGGATCCCGAACGCTTCGGCCACGCCGCGGCCATCCTCACCGGCGACCTGTGCCTGTCCTTCAGCGAGGAATCCTTCACCGAGATCGGCAACCGCGCCGCCGCCGGCAGCCGGGCCCGGCTCATCTTCAACCTGATGCGCGCCGAAGTCATGGCGGGCCAGTACCTGGACATCCTCGAGGAGGTCGCCGGGCCGCGCCGCGACCGGGCCGGTGCCGTGAGCCGGGCGCAGTCCATCATCCGGTTCAAGTCCGCCAAATACTCCACCGAGCATCCGCTGGCCCTGGGCGGTGCGCTGGCCGGCGCCACCGACGCCCTGCTGCGCGGATACTCCGCCTTCGCCCTCCCGCTCGGCGAGGCCTTCCAGCTGCGCGACGACGTTCTGGGCGTATTCGGCGACCCGGTGACCACCGGCAAGCCCGCGGGCGACGACCTCCGCGAGGGCAAGCGCACCGTCCTGGTGGCCTTCGCCCTGGAGATGGCAACCCCGGAGGAGTCCGGGTTCATCGACGCCCGGCTGGGCAGTCCCGGCCTCGGGGACGACGACGTCGAGGAGATCCGCCGGATCATCGTCGAGTGCGGGGCCCTGCAGGCCACCGAGACGCTGATCGAGGAATTCGGCCAGGCAGCCTTCGACGCGCTGGAGTCGCTCGAACTGGACGAGCTGCCAAAGACGGCCCTGCGACGGCTCGCCGAGGCCGCCGTCAGCCGCGCGGCCTGACGCGCGTTAGCGGCAACAGCGACGACAGCACCGACGACAACAGCTCAGACAACAAAAAGCGAAGGCCGTGCCCCGGGCAGAGTGACTGCCCCGGGCACGGCCTTCGCCGTTGACGCTGAAAGTTGATCCAGGAAACCGCCTCTGCGGTGCGCTACCAGGCCATCGTCTGGGCGCGGCGGCGGATCTCGGTCTTGCGGCCCTCCCGGAGGGCGTCAATCGGACGGCCGCGCAGGGATTCGTCAGCGGTGAACAGCCAGGTAATCAATTCCTCATCCGAATAACCGGCGTCGGAGAGCACCACAATCGTGCCCTTCAGGCTTTCCACCGCGTGGCCGTCCTGAATAAACGCCGCGGGCACCGAGCGGATGCGGCGGTCTCCAACCCGGATCGCCGCCAGCGCACGCTCGTCCAGCAGCGCGTGAACCTTGGTGATGGAGACATTCAGCAGCTCGGCAACATCGGGCAGGGGCAGCCATTCGCCTACAAGGCTTTCTACATTACTCACGCGTCAAGAGTGCCATGTCGGGACGTATTGCGCCTAGTTAGCCGCGTCCCGGACGGTAATTCACCCCGCTCCGTTGCACCCGTCCACGACACACCCACTAAACGGGTTTACGGAATGTCAAACAGTTCTTGTGCTATTTCCCAATTCATGAGAGATTCACATAGATCACATTTGTAACTGGGGTATCTAGAGTCACACTGGTAACACCAGTAACACCGGCCTGACCTGCAGCGTTCGCCGCTGAGAAGAGGATCTTTCCCATGACGACGTCCCGTGCGCCGAAGCCAACCCCTAGGCCCGGCCTCCCGCTGATCGCAGCCACGACGGCGGCCCTGCCCGCCGTCGTCCTGTCTTCGCTGGCGATCGCCCAGCCGGCCGCCGCGGAATCCCGGCCGCGCGCCATCCCGGCCACCCTGGCCGCCGCCATGAAGGCCCAGGCCGCCGGGCTCACCGCCCAAGCCCTGCCGTCCGCAGTCATCCCGGCCGCCGCCGTCTCCACCACCATCCCGGCAGCATTCCAGCCGGCCCAGGCGCCGGCCCCGGCCGAGTACACGATTGCCCGCGGCGACACCGTCAGCGCCATCGCCGGCAAGTTCGGCCTGGACACCTACCAGGTCCTGAAGCTGAACAACATGCAGCCGAACACGATCATCTACCCGGGCCAGAAGATCAAGCTCAGCGGCAACGCCGTGGCCTCCCCCAGGCCCCCGCCGCACCGGCGGCCCCGGCGCCCGCTCCCGCCGGCGGCCAGTCCTACACCGTGAAGTCCGGCGACACGCTCAGCGCGATCGCCGCCCGCAGCGGCGTCCAGCTCTCCGATGTCCTGAACTGGAACGGGCTGACCATGCGCTCGATCATCTACCCGGGCCAGCAGATCAAGGTGGGCGGCGGTTCCGCCCCGCCGCCCCGGCACCGGCGGCCCCCGCACCGGTGGCAGCCCCCGCGCCGTCCGCACCCGCGCCGGAACCGGCCCCTGCCTCCGGCTCCTACACCGTGAAGTCCGGCGACACCCTCTCCGGTATCGCGGCTAAGAACGGCGTGAAGCTCGCCGACATCCTCTCGGCGAACCGGCTGACCATGAGCAGCATCATCTACCCGGGCAACAAGCTGGTCATCCCGGGTGCGGGTTCCCCCACCACGGTCAACCCGAGCTCCAGCACGCCGCCGGCCACGGTCACGCCGCTGGTCCCGAGCACCTTCCTCGGCTTCAGCTACCCGGAAGCCGTGGTCAGCTCCGCCAATGCGAACAAAGCGATCCTGAACGCCTCGCCGGTGCCCAGCACCGCGCAGATGAAGCAGATCGTCGCGGACACCGCGCGCCGGATGGGCGTCGACCCGTCCCTGGCCATGGCCTTCGCCTTCCAGGAGTCCAGCTTCAACCAGCGCTCGGTCTCCCCGCCAACGCCATCGGCACCATGCAGGTCATCCCGTCCTCCGGACAGTGGGCCTCGGACCTGGTGGGCCGCAAGTTGAACCTGCTGGACCCGTACGACAACGCCACGGCCGGCGTCGCCATCATCCGCCAGCTGGTCCGCACCAGCAAGGACCTGGACACCGCGATCGCCGGTTACTACCAGGGTCAGTACTCGGTGAGCAAGAACGGCATGTACGACGACACCAAGGCGTACGTCGCGTCCATCAAGCGGCTGCAGCAGCAGTTCAGCTGACCCCGGCTTCGCGCGGGGCTGAGCCCTCCGTCGCGTAACGATACGGGCCCGGATTGCATGTCAATCCGGGCCCGTTTCTGTGCAGAACGTAGGATCGAATGGTGCAGGACTACACTTCGGATGCTCTCGTCGGGACCCTCGTGGACAACCGGTACCTGGTTCGTTCCAAGCTGGCCAGGGGCGGCATGTCCACCGTTTACCTCGCCACGGACCGCCGCCTGGAGCGGGACGTGGCGCTCAAAGTCCTGCACCCGCACATGGCCGGCGACCCGCAGTTCCTGGACCGCCTGGGCCGGGAGGCGAAGGCGGCGGCCCGGCTCTCCCACCCCCACGTGGTGGGCATGCTGGACCAGGGCGAGGACGGCCCGCTGGCCTACCTGGTCATGGAGTACATCAAGGGCCACACCCTCCGGGACATGCTCAAGGAACGCGGCGCCCTCACGCCGCGGCTGGCCCTGGCCTACATCGACCCCGTGGTTGAGGGCCTCGCCGCCGCGCACGCCGCCGGGCTGATCCACCGGGACGTGAAGCCGGAGAACGTCCTGATCGCCGACGACGGCCGGATCAAGATCGGCGACTTCGGCCTCGCCCGGGCCATCACGACGTCGACCAGCACCGGCGCGCTGATCGGCACGGTGGCGTACCTCTCCCCGAACTCGTGATGGGCCGGCAGGCCGATGCCCGCAGCGATATCTACTCCCTGGGCATCATGCTCTATGAGATGATCACCGGCCGCCAGCCGTTCGACGGCGAGGTGCCCATCCAGGTGGCGTACCAGCACGTGAACTCCAGCGTGGGCGCGCCCTCGCTTCTGGTGCCGGGACTGGCCGGGGAAATCGATGAGCTGGTGCAGTGGTGCACCGCCAACGACCCCGACAAGCGCCCGGTGGACGGGCAGGCCCTGCTCTCCGAGCTGCGCCACATCCGGACCAACCTCAGCGACGCCGAACTCGACCTGCAGCCGCCCGCCGCCCGTCCGCTCTCGCCCGCGGTGCCCGGCGCGGCGGCGGTGGCCGCCGGTGCCGCTGCGGGCGCCGCTGCCGGCGACGGCGGGGCGCACACCGAGTTCCTCGGCGCCCTCCCTCAGCCCACCGAGGTGATCGGCCGTGGCGGCAGCAACCCCACCACGGTGATCCCGGGGACGTCCCGTCTGCCGGCCCGGGAAGCCACCGCAGGCGGCTTCGGCCCGCTGACCGCACCCGGCGACTCCGATGACGGCGGCTCACACTTCGGCGACTCCGGTTTCGGGGCGGAGGCCTGGGCCGGGGACGCCGCCGCGCCGCCGGCCAGCAAACGCGCCCAGCGCAAGCTCGACCGGGACGAGGAGAAGGCCCGGCAGCGCGCCGCCGCTACGCCCAGCCGCGCCCTGCGGCCCGGCAACCCCGCCGCCGCGGCCTGGTCTGGATCGTGGTGCTGGTGCTGGTGGCGGTCCTCGCCGCCGGGGCCGGGTGGTTCTTCGGGATGGGTCCCGGCTCGCCCGGCACCGTGCCGCAGGTGGGTAACAAGACCGTCGCCGAGGCCCAGGCCCTGCTGCGGACGGCGGGCTTCAACTCCACCACCAGGGACGTCTTCGACGACAGCGTCTCCCCCGGCCTGGTGGTCGGCTCGGAGCCCCCGGCCGGCAAGGTCATCCGCAAGTTCGAACCCGTCTCCCTGGCCGTCTCCAAGGGCCCGGAGCTCTTCCCGCTGCCCGAACTGACCGGCAAGTCCCTGGACGAGGCCAAGACGGCTCTCAACGGCGCCGGAATGGCCCTCGGTCCGGTCACCCAGACCTTCGACGAGTCCGCCCCGGCCGGTGCAGTGCTGGCTCAGGACCCGGCCAAGGGCACGCCCGCCAAACACGGCACGCCGGTGGGGCTGACGGTCTCCAAGGGCCCGCAGCCCATCCCGGTTCCGGATGTGCGCGGCAAGGACCAGGACGCCGCCGCCAAGGCCCTGCAGGCCGCCGGACTGCAACCCGTCGTCGCCCCCGAACCCGTGTTCGACCGCTCGGTGCCCAAGGGCGCCGTCGTCAGCCAGGATCCCGCCGGCGGCGCCACCCTCACCCGCGGCGGCTCGGTCACGCTGACCATCTCGAAGGGACCGCGGATGGTAGACGTGCCCAGCTTCGTGGGCAAGCAGGCCAAGGAGGCCCGCGACGCGCTGGAGAAACTCGGCTTCAAGGTGCAGGTGGAGAACATCCTTGGCGGGTTCTTCGGCACCGTCCGGGCCCAGGATCCGGTCAACCGGAGCGTCCCGGAGGGATCCACCATCACCCTGACGGTGGTCTAGCCGCCGGACCGGACCCCGTCCGGCTCCAGCCCGGACGCCGTCCCAGACGCTTCAAACACAGGGACCCCCGGTCGCCGAATGGCGGCCGGGGGTCCCTGCGTTGCAGCCGGACGGGTCCTAGCGCTTGGCGAGGGACCCGGCCACGAGGAACGCCATCTCGAGGGACTGCATGTGGTTCAGGCGCGGGTCGCAGACCGACTCGTAGCGGTCCAGGAAGGCATCCTGGTCGATCGGGTCCGCGCCGCCGAGGCACTCGGCCACGTCGTCGCCGGTCATCTCCACGTGCAGGCCGCCCGGGACGGTGCCGAGGCCGTGGTGGACCTCGAAGAAGCCGCGCACCTCGTCGATGACGTCGTCGAAGTTGCGGGTCTTGTAGCCGTTCGGGGAGGTGACGGTGTTGCCGTGCATCGGGTCCGTGACCCAGAGGACCTGCGCACCGGAGGCGGTGACCCGCTCCACAATCGGGGGCAGCTTCTCGCGGATGTTGCCGGCACCCATGCGGGTGATGAAGGTCAGTCGGCCCGGTTCGCGGTTCGGGTCCAGCTTGTCGATCAGCCGCAGCGCGTCGTCGCCCGTGGTGGTGGGGCCGAGCTTCACGCCGATGGGGTTGCGGACCCGGGAGAGGAAGTCCACGTGGGCGTGGTCCAGCTCGCGGGTGCGCTCCCCGATCCAGAGGAAGTGGGCGGAGGTGTCGTACGGCAGGCCGGTGCGGGAGTCGATGCGGGTCAGGGCCCGTTCGTAGTCCAGCAGCAGCGCCTCGTGGCTGGCGTAGAACTCCACGCGCTTGAGCGCCTCGAAGTCGGCGCCGCAGGAGGACATGAACTTGATGGCCCGGTCGATGTCGCGGGCGAGCGATTCGTAGCGGGCGTGCGCCGGGTTCTCGGTGAAGCCCTTGTTCCACTGGTGCACCAGGCGGAGGTCAGCGAAACCGCCCTGGGTGAAGGCCCGGATGAGGTTCAGGGTCGACGCCGAGGTGTGGTACGCCTTCAGCATCCGGCCGGCGTCGTGGGCGCGGGACTCGGGGGTGAAGTCGTAGCCGTTGACAATGTCGCCGCGGTACGCCGGGAGGGTGACGCCGTCGCGGGTCTCGTCGTTGGAGGACCGCGGTTTGGCGAACTGCCCCGCCATCCGGCCCATCTTGATCACGGGCATGGCCGCGCCGTAGGTGAGCACCACGGCCATCTGCAGGATGGTCCGGACCCGGGCGCTGATCTTGTCCGCGGTGGCGGCCTCGAAGGTTTCGGCGCAGTCACCGCCCTGGAGCAGGAACGCCTCGCCCCGGGCCGCGGCGGCGAGACGTTCGCGGAGGATGTCCACCTCGCCGGCGAACACCAGCGGCGGCAGCACGGAGAGTTCCTTGACCGAGGCCTCGAAGACGGCAGGGTCGGACCAGGTGGGCTGCTGTGAGGCTGGAAGCTTCCGCCAGTCGTCCAGCCCGGGATAGTTGGCCGCCCCGCTCTGGGAGATACCGGCGAAGGCGCCTGCTGCGAACGCGGGGGCCACGGGGGCGCCCGGCATCGGGGAGGAGGTGAGGGGGGACGTGGAGGGTGCGGATAGCTCAGTCACCCTCCTAGGATAGTTCGCCGGGAGCGGTTCAACGGCGCCGGGACGTCAAAGTCCGGGCCCCTCCCGTCACACTGTTCCCGGCGCCTCCGGGCCCGGGCCGGGCTGCTGCGTGGGAGCCTCGGTGGCCTTGCCGGCGAGCCGGAGCTTGACGACGGCGGCGTACTCGTCCACGTACTCCTGCCCGGAGAGCCGCATGAGCTCGTACATGATCTCGTCCGTCACGGAGCGCTGAATGAGCCGGTCATCCTCCATGCCGTAATAGCGGCTGAAATCCATCGGCTCGCCAAAGATCATGCCGATCCGGCGGATGTTGGGGACCCGCTTGCCGATCGGCTGGACCTTGTCCGTGCCGATCATCGCCACCGGGATCACCGGGACCCGGGCCTGCAGCGCCAGCCGGGCCACGCCCACCTTGCCGCGGTACAGCCGCGAGTCGGGGCTCCGCGTGCCCTCGGGATAGATGCCCAGCAGCGAGCCGTTCTTCAGCACGTCCATGCCGGCGTTCAGCGACTGGGCGGAGGCCGCTCCCCCGGACCGGTCCATCGGGAGCTGGTTGGTGAGGCGGAAGAACGCGGCCGTGAGCTTGCCCTTGACGCCCTTGCCGGTGAAGTACTCGGACTTGGCCAGGAACACCACCGGCCGGGGCACCATCAGGGGCATGAAGATGGAGTCGGAGAAGGAGAGGTGGTTGGAGGCGAGGATCGCGGCGCCGCTGGCGGGAACGTTGTCCAGGCCTTTGACCCACGGCCGGAAGAGCGTCTTGAGGACCGGTCCGAGGACGAACGTCTTCATGAACCAATAAAACACGTGGTGTACCTCTCCGGCAGGCGTCTGGCCGGCCCTTCTTCGGGTCCGGCCAGGACTTCAATGACACCCTACTCTAGTGAGTTTTGTCCCGAACAGTGACACGATGGGCTCATGAGCGACAGCAGTACTCCCTCCCGGCCTGCCGCTTTCTCCTACCCCGGCCATGGCGCCAATGCGCGCACCGGCGTGGCCATCTGCCACGGCTTTACCGGCAGCCCGTTGAGCGTGCTGCCGTGGGCCGAACACCTTGCCGCCGCAGGCTACGCGGTGAGCGTTCCGCTGCTGCCCGGCCACGGCACAAACTGGCGGGACCTGGCTCGCCGGAGCTGGCTGGAATGGTACGGCGCCTTCGAGGACGCGTACCGGGAACTGGCCGCCGCCACCGGCACCTGCTTCGTCGCGGGCCTGTCCATGGGCGGGACCATCGCGCTGCGCACCGCCGCCCGGAACCCGGTGGCCGGCGTCGCCGTCGTCAATCCGGGGCTGAGCTTCTACGACCGCCGCGTCCGCTACGTCGGCGTCCTTAAATACCTGCAGCGCACCACCGTTCCGCTGCAGGAGGCGGAGTCGACGGCGGCCGCCACCGACGACGGCGACTACTCGCTCACGCCGCTGCAGGCCGTGCACCAGTTGCGCAAGCTCTTCTCGACCACGCTCCGGGAACTGCCCTCGGTCACCGCGCCGGCCCTGGTGTTCAAATCGGACACCGACGCCGTGGTGCCGGCCTCCTCGCTGGCCCTGCTCGAGCGCCGGCTGGGCCCGTCCGCACCCGAGGTGGTGCGGCTGCCGGACAGCGGCCACGTGGCGACCCTCGATGTCGATGCGCCGCTGATCTTCGAACGCTCGCTGCGCTTCTTCCAGGACCACACCCCCGCCCCCTTAGGAACCCCGGAGCAGCCATGACGCCAGCGCCCGACCACTCGCCGTTCAGCCACCCCTTCAGCGGGGAGGGTCCCAGCATCGGCGTGGTGGTGTCCCATGGCTTCACCGGCAGCCCGCACGGGGTCCGGGCGTGGGCGGAGTCGCTCGCCCGGGAAGGCTACGCGGTGCGGATGCCGCTGCTGCCGGGCCACGGCACCAGCTGGCAGGAGCTGGCCCGGACGCGTTGGCAGGAATGGCACGCCGGCCTGGAGGCCGCCTACCTGGAGCTGGCGGAGGAATGCGAGCACGTGGTGGTGGCCGGACTCTCGATGGGCGGGGCGCTGGCGCTGCGGCTGGCCGCCACCCACCCGGTGGCGGGCGCTGTGCTGGTCAACCCGGGCCTGGTGATCGACGATCCCCGCGCCCCGCTGGCCGGCTTCCTGCGCTTCGTCCTCAAGAGCACGCCCGCGATCGCCGGGGACATCCTCAAGGAGGGCGTCGACGAGGGTGCCTACGCCCGCACGCCCGTCGCCGCCGCCTACGAGTTGAACAAGATGTTCAAGGACACGGTACGGCTGCTCCCCCGCGTCACCGCCCCGGTGCGCGTCTACCGTTCCACGGTGGACCACGTTGTCTCGGAGGCCAGCATGACGGCGCTGCGCCGCGGGCTGGTCAACGCCCCGCTGGAGGTGGTGCAGCTGAGGAACAGCTACCACGTGGCTACCATGGACAACGACGCGCCGCAGATCTTCAGCGGCACGGCTGAATTCATCCGCTCGATCGTGGCAGCCCACGAACCGGGCGCCAGCAGCAGCCAAGGAAGAAACGGCAGATGACCCACTCAGATCCCAAGTCCCCGGACCCGGATTCGGGCGCGAACCAGGACGACGCCGCCTGGCTGGACCTGGTGGCGCGGCTGGAGCAGACCGACTCGGGCCTGGCCCCGGAACCCGCCGCAGGCGGGGAAGGGACGGGCGGAGAAGAGACGGGCGCAGACGGGACGGACGGGGATGCGGCCGGCAAGGGCGGAGCCGGGACCGGAGCCGCCGGGGATTCTGCCTCGCCGCGGCGTTTCAGCGACTTCGACCCGCTGGGCCTGGCCGCGCCGGGACCCGGACCGACCCCGGGGTCTGCCCCCGCATCGCGCGGCGCCGCGGGCACCGGGCCGCGGGACTACGAGGCCGACGACGGCGACGGCGAGTTCGTGCCGGAGGAGCCGCCTAAGCTCTCGGACACGGACCCCTTGACCATGCTGGCCTGGATCGGCGCGGTGGGCGGTCCGATCGCCCTGCTGCTCTCGGTGATGTTCTGGCGCTCGGCCCCGCTGCTGGCGATCATCGGCATGGTGGCCGCGTTCGCGGTGTCCGTGGTCTACCTGATCACCAAGCTCCCGCACGAAAAAGACGAGTACGATGACGGCGCCCGGGTCTGACGTGACCCGGAGCGGGAGCGCTAGCTCCGCATCCGGCTGCTGACGCGGGACAGGTCGGCGGCGCCGATCAGTCCCGCGTTGGGGCCGAGCGCCGCGAGCTCGATCCGGGCCGCCGGGCGGAAGCCCCGCCCGGTGAGGTTGCGGGCGAAGGCCGTGCGGGCCGGACCGACGAGCAACTCGCCGGCGTCGCAGAGCCCGCCGCCGATCACGAAGGTTCCCGGGTCCAGGGCGGCGGCCAGGTTGGCCAGGCCCAGGCCCAGCCACTCGCCCACGTCCTCGAGCAGTTCCCGGGCGGTGGGGTCACCGGCCTTGGCCAGTTCGGTCACGGTGACGCCGGTGATGTCCCCGACGCGGCCGCCGACGGCCTTCAGCAGTTCCTGCGCCATCGGGGAGTTGGCGGCGGCAAGTTCACGGGCCTCGCGGCCGAGGGCGTTGCCGGAGGCATACTGTTCCCAGCAGCCCCGGTTTCCGCATTCGCAGCGGTGGCCGCCGGGCTGGATGATCTGGTGGCCGAATTCGCCGGCGACGCCAAAGCGTCCGCGTTCCAGCCGGCCGTCCATCACCATCGCCCCGCCGATGCCGGTGCCCAGGGTGATGCAGACCAGCCGGTCCTCCCCCGGCCGGCGCCGAAGCGCCACTCGGCCCAGCCCGCGGCGTCGGCGTCGTTGGTCAGTAGCACGGGCCGGCGCAGCAGCCGCTGCAGGTTCTCCCGCAGCGGCTCGTTCCGCCAGGCGAGGTGGGGGCTGAAGAGCACGGTGGCGCCGTCGAGGTCCATCCAGCCGGCGGCGCCGATGCCCACGGACCAGATCCGGTGGCCCTGACCCAGTTCCTCGACCAGCTCCACGATGACCTGCTCCACGGCGCGGGGGTCGTTGCCGGGGGTGGACCGCCGGGCCTGCTTGAGGATCCTGCCCTCGGCGTCGACCACCCCCGCCGACACCTTGGTGCCGCCGATGTCGATTCCGATCGCCAGGCCCTTGCGACCCAGCCTCAGGTGTTCGCGGAAGCGGCCTGCCGGCTCGGCGCCCGGGCGGCGTGTGGTCCGGTGCCGCCACATGGGGCTCCGGCGGGACGGGGCCGGCTGCGGGCCCGGAAGTGGAGTGTGCATCGCTCCTCATTCTAGGGCCAGCCGCCCCGCCGTCCCGGAGCGGCACGGGCCGCCGGGAGGCCCGCCGGGTGGCTTTAGGCCCCGGCCGGCCGTAAAGTTACTGGCCAGTAGGTGAAGTGCGCCACACCCGTAACAAGGCCGCGTACTAGTCTTAGTCGTACCCCTCGGGGGTTTACGGATATCAAAGGAGCTATCGTGCGAGAAATCATTGTCCCGCCCCTGGTCACCGTCCCGCCGGAGACAAACATCACCGACCTGGTGCTGCGCCAGGCGGCGAAGCAGTCCAACCCGGCACTGTTCTCCCGGCTCGACGCCGCCGGGCAGTGGCAGGACATCCGCGCCACCGAGTTCCTGGCCGACGCCTCCGCCCTCGCCAAGGGCCTGATTGCCAGTGGCGTGGGCGCCGGCGACCGGGTGGGCATCATGTCCCGCACCCGCTACGAATGGTCCCTGATCGACTTCGCGATCTGGTTCGCCGGTGCCGTGTCGGTGCCGATCTACGAGACGTCCTCCCCCTCCCAGGTCGCCTGGAACCTGGGCGACTCCGGCGCCGTTGCCGCGTTCGGCGAGTCCGCCCACCACGAGGACATCATCCGCCAGGCCGCCACTTCCGAGGGCCTGACCGCGCTCCGCCACGTCTGGCAGCTCGAGGGCGACGCCCTGGACGAGGTCCGCGCCGCCGGCGCCGGGATCAGCGACGAGGAGCTGGAGCAGCGGCGCTCCCGCGCCGGCCTCGCCGACCTGGCCACCATCATCTACACCTCGGGCACCACGGGCCGGCCCAAGGGGTGCGAGCTGACCCACGGCAACTTCGTGGAACTCTCCGACAACGTGCTGGCCACCTCCCTGGGCCTGACCGTCAACGAGGACGCCCGCACCATCATGTTTCTGCCGCTGGCGCACGTCTTCGCCCGGTTCATCTCGGTCCTGGCCGTGGCGGCCGGCGTGACCGTGGCGCACACCCCGGACATCAAGAACCTGCTCCCGGACCTGCAGAGCTACCAGCCCACCTTCATTTTGGCCGTCCCCCGGGTCTTCGAAAAGGTCTACAACTCGGCCCTGACCAAGGCGGAGGACGGCGGCAAGGGCGCCATCTTCCACCGCGCCGCCGAGACCGCCATCGCCTACTCCCGGGCCCGGCAGGACGGGAAGGTGGGACTGGTGCTGCGCGCCAAGCACGCCCTTTTCGACAAGCTGGTCTACGGCAAGCTCCGCGACGCCATGGGCGGCCAGGTGGCCCACGCGGTCTCCGGCGGCGGCCCGCTGGGCGCCCGGCTGGGCCACTTCTTCCAGGGCATCGGCCTGCAGATCCTCGAGGGCTATGGCCTGACCGAGACCACCGCCCCGGTCACCGTGAACACGCCCTCGCTGATCAAGATCGGCACCGTCGGCGCGCCCATCCCGGGCAACGCTGTGAAGATCGCCGACGACGGCGAGATCCTCGCCAAGGGCGTCTGCGTGATGCGCGGCTACTTCAACCGACCGGACCTGACCGACGAGGCGTTCACCGACGGATGGTTCCGGACCGGCGACATCGGCCAGCTCGATGACCAGGGCTTCCTGACCATCACCGGCCGGAAGAAGGAAATCATCGTCACCGCGGGCGGTAAGAACGTGGTCCCGGCGCTGCTCGAGGACCAGATCCGCGCCGATGCCCTGGTCTCCCAGGTGCTGGTGGTGGGCGATAACCGCCCGTTCATCGGCGCCCTGGTGACCCTGGACGAGGAGGCCCTGCCGGGCTGGTTGCAGCGCCACAACCTGTCCGCGTCCGGCGTGGCCGAGGCCGCGGAGCTCCCGGCGGTCCAGGCCGCGGTGCAGGAGCTGATCAACCGGGCCAACCAGTCGGTCTCCCAGGCCGAGGCGATCAAGTCCTTCCGGATCGTCCCCTCGGACTTCACCGAGGCATCGGGCCACCTGACTCCGTCGATGAAGGTCAAGCGCGCCCAGGTGCTCAAGGACTTCGACGCCGTCATCGAGGAGATGTACACGGCGAAGCGGCCCACCCACGCCTGAGCCGCCGGCGCACCGGCCACAGCGGCCGGTAGCCAGCGGTCAGAAACCAGTAACCAGAAAGGGCTCCCCCGGCGTCAGCCGGAGGAGCCCTTTCTCGTGCGTGGGTCCTACTCCCCGATGACGAGCAGCAGGTCCCCGCCCTGGACCTGTTCGACGGCGCCAACGGCCAGCCGTGCCACGGTGCCGGCCACCGGCGTCGTGATGGAGGCTTCCATCTTCATCGCCTCGATGGTGGCCACCGTGTCGCCGGCGTTGACCTTGTCCCCGGCCTTGACGGTCAGGGTGACGGCACCGGCGAACGGCGCGGCCACCTGGCCCGGCTGGGACGCATCGGCGCGCTCGGCGGCCTTGACGTTGCTGACCACGGACCGGTCGCGGACCACGACGGGCCGGGACTGGCCGTTGAGGGTGCACATCACGGTGCGCATGCCCTTCTCGTCGGGTTCGGAGACGGCCTCGAGCGAGGCGATCAGGCGGACGCCCTTTTCCAGCTCGATCTCGTGCTCGGCGCCGCGCTGCAGGCCGAAGAGGTAGTCACGGGTATCCAGGACCGAGAGGTTGCCGTAGGTGTCCACGCTCTTCTGGTAGTCCTTGGTGGGCCCGGCGAAGAGCAGACGGTTGAGGGTCTGCTGCACCGTCTTTGAGTCGCCCTTGAGCGCTGCGCTGTCCTCGGCACTGAGCTCCACGTCCCGGACCTTGACGCTGCGGCCCTGCAGGGCCTTGGTGCGGAACGGTTCCGGCCAGCCGCCGGGCGGGTCGCCGAGTTCGCCGGAGAGGAAGCCGATCACGGAGTCCGGGATGTCGTACTTCTGCGGGTTCTCGTTGAAGTCCGCCGGGTCGGCGTTGAGGCCCACCAGGTGCAGGGCGAGGTCGCCGACCACCTTGGAGGAGGGCGTGACCTTCACGAGCCGGCCGAGGATGCGGTCGGCCGCGGTGTACATGTCCTCGATGGCCTCGAAGCGCTCCCCCAGGCCCAGCGCCATGGCCTGCTGGCGGAGGTTGGAGAGCTGGCCGCCGGGGATCTCATGCTGGTAGACCCGGCCGGTGGGGCCGGGCAGTCCCGACTCGAACGGGGCGTAGACGCGGCGGACGGCCTCCCAGTAAGGCTCGAGGGAGCAGACGCTGTCCAGGTCCAGGCCGGTGTCCCGCGGCGTGTGCGCCAGGGCCGCGACCAGGGCGGAGGCCGCCACCTGGCTGGTGGTGCCGGCCAGCGACGCGGAGGCGACGTCGACGGCGTCGACCCCGGCATCCACGGCGGAGAGCAGGGTGGCCAGCTGGCCGCCCGCGGTGTCGTGGGTGTGCAGGTGGACGGGGAGGTCGAAGCGTTCCCGCAGGGCGGTGACCAGCTTGGCCGCGGCCGCCGGACGCAGCAGGCCGGCCATGTCCTTGATCGCGAGGATGTGCGCCCCGGCGTCGACGATCTTCTGCGCCAGCTCCAGGTAGTAGTCCAGGGTGTAGAGCTTCTCCTCGGGATCGAGCATGTCCGAGGTGTAGCAGAGCGCCACCTCGGCCACGGCGGTCCCGGTGTCGCGGACGGCGCGGATGGCCGGGGCCATCTGGTTGACGTCGTTGAGGGCGTCGAAGATGCGGAAGATGTCGATGCCGGTCTTCGCCGCCTCGTTGACGAACGCCACCGTCACCTCCTCCGGGTACGGGGTGTAGCCCACCGTGTTCCGGCCACGGAGCAGCATCTGCAGGCAGACATTGGGCAGCGCCTTGCGCAGGGCGGCCAGCCGGTCCCAGGGGTCCTCGCCGAGGAAGCGGAGCGCGACGTCGTAGGTCGCCCCGCCCCAGGCCTCGACCGAGAGCAGCTCAGGCAGCAGCTTGGACACGGCGGGGGCTGCGGCGACGAGGTCGCGGGTGCGCACCCGGGTGGCCAGCAGCGACTGGTGCGCGTCACGGAAGGTCGTGTCGGTGACGGCAACGGCGTTCTGCTCGCGCAGTGCCCGGGCGAAGCCCTCAGGCCCCAGTTCCTGCAGCCGCTGCCGCGAGCCGGGCCGGGCCTCGGCGTCGGGCAGTGCGGGCAGCTTGTCGGCGGGGTCGATGTGCACCGTCAGTTCGCCGTTGGGCTTGTTGACGGTGACGTCGGCCAGCCAGGTCAACAGCTTGGTGCCGCGGTCCGCGGACACGCGGGCCTTGAGCAGCTCGGGACGCTCGTCGATGAAGGACGTGGCGACGTCCCCGGCGATGAAGTCCGGGTCGTCCAGGACGGCCTGGAGGAAGGAGATGTTGGTGGAGACGCCGCGGATGCGGAACTCGGCCAGGGCCCGGCGGGCGCGGGCGACGGCGGTCGGGTAGTCGCGGCCGCGGCAGGTCAGCTTCACCAGCATGGAGTCGAAGTGCGGGCTGATCTCGGCGCCGGAATACACGGTGCCGCCGTCGAGCCGGACGCCGGCGCCGCCGGCAGAGCGGTAGCCGGTGATCTTTCCGACGTCGGGCCGGAAGCCGTTGGCCGGGTCCTCGGTGGTGATACGGGACTGCAGGGCGGCGCCGCGCAGCCGGACGGTGTCCTGGGAGAGTCCGAGGTCCGCGAGCGTCTCGCCAGAGGCGATGCGCAGCTGGGCCTGGACCAGGTCGACGTCGGTGACTTCCTCGGTCACCGTGTGCTCTACCTGGATGCGCGGGTTCATCTCGATGAAGACGTGCTGGCCGGCCCGGTCCCCTACGGTGTCGACCAGGAATTCGACGGTGCCGGCATTGACGTAGTTCAGGGCCTTGGCGAACTTCACGGCGTCACGGTAGAGGGCCTGGCGGATGCCCTCGTCCAGGTTCGGCGCCGGGGCGATCTCGATGACCTTCTGGTGGCGGCGCTGGATGGAGCAGTCGCGCTCGAACAGGTGCATGACGTTGCCCTCGGCGTCGGCCAGGATCTGCACCTCGATGTGGCGGGGCCGCAGGACGGCCTGCTCCAGGAACATGGTGGGATCGCCGAACGCGGCGTCCGCCTCGCGCATCGCGGCCTGCAGGGCCTCGGGCAGCGCCTCGCGGGTGTCGACGCGGCGCATGCCGCGGCCGCCACCGCCGGCGACGGCCTTGGCGAAGACGGGGAAGCCGATCTCATCCGCGGCGGCGATCAGTTCGTCGACGTCCTTGGACGGCTTGCTGGACTTCAAGACCGGAACGCCGGCCTTGCGCGCGGCCTCCAGGGCGGCGACCTTGTTGCCGGCCAGTTCCAGGACCTCGGCGGGCGGGCCCACGAAGGTGATTCCGGCGTCCGCGGCGGCCCGGGCCAGGTTGGGGTTTTCCGAGAGGAAGCCGTAGCCGGGGTAAATAGCGTCGGCGCCCGCCTCCTTGGCGACCCGGACCACCTCGTCGACGTCGAGGTAGGCGCGGACCGGGTGGCCCTCCTCGCCAATCAGGTAGGCCTCGTCGGCCTTTTGGCGGTGGATCGAGTTGCGGTCCTCGGTGGGAAACACCGCAACGGTCTTGGCTCCCAGCTCGTAGCTGGCACGGAAGGCGCGGATCGCGATTTCGCCGCGGTTAGCCACCAGAATCTTGGAAAACATACTTCTCCCTGCATCTTCGCGGGCGGTTCGGTAAGTGGTCACAGTTTCTAAGACGGTGGCGGCCAACACAAATCATTGTGGCCGTCATCACAGAATTATCCGTCATGTGCCCGGGAAGCGGCAGACGGCGTCCTCCGCCCTCCGGGGCGGGGTTGTCCCGCGGCCGGGCGTAGGCATAGACCCGGCCGGGGCACGGTCTCCTTCCCGGGCGGCGGCCCGGCCCGGGGAACCGGACTTCCGCCTCTGCCGGGGTGGATGAGGCGGGTTTATCGTGCGCCGCCGCCTATGATGGATGGGTGGGTGGCGCATGTCCGCCCCGGCCCGGAGGAACGCACGGGCCGGCATGACCCAGTCTCGGCAACCGGCGTTAGGTATTGGTTTTCAAGTGCACGTAGTCAGCATCAGCAGCCTCAAAGGCGGAGTCGGCAAGACATCGGTGACCACCGGACTGGCCTCGGCCGCCCTCGCCGCCGGCATCCCCACCCTGGTGGTCGACCTTGACCCGCACGCCGACGCCAGCACCGCCCTGGGCGTCCGCGCTGGCGAGCAGCTGGACATCGGCCGCATGCTGAAGTCCCCGCGCCGGGCACGCCTGGCCGAGAACGTGGTCCCCAGCGGCTGGCTGGAGCGCGGCAACGCCACCGCCGGAACCCGCGCCGGAAACAGCGAAGAATCCATCCTGGACGTCGCCGTCGGCTCCGCCTACACCGGCATCTACGACCGCCCGGACCTGGGCCGCCGCGATCTGCGCCGCCTCTCCACCGTCCTGGCGGGCGCCACCCGGTACGAGCTGGTCCTGATCGACTGCCCGCCGTCCCTCAACGGCCTCACCCGGATGGCCTGGTCCGCCAGCGATAAGGTGGCCCTGGTGGCCGAACCCGGACTGTTCTCCGTGGCCGGCACCGAGCGCACCATGCGCGCCATCCAGCTGTTCCGCCAGGAGTTCGCCCCCGGGCTGATGCCGGCCGGCATCGTCGCCAACCGCGTCCGCACGGGCTCGGCGGAGCACGCCTTCCGCCTCTCCGAGATGGACTCGATGTTCGGCGAGCTGCTGCTTACCCCGCACATCCCGGAACAGGCCAACTGGCAGCAGATCCAGGGTGCCGCCCACGCCGTGCACTCCTGGCCGGGCGACTCGGCGAAGAACGCCGCCGGCCTCTTCGACGAGCTGCTGGCGAACCTGCTGGGCAACCGCGGCGAACTCGTCGGCGCGGGCCGGGTCCGGGACCGCAGCAGCCGCTGACGCCTTCCCCGCCGGGGCCGATCAAACGACAGAAGCGCGGGGCCACCTGGTGGCCCCGCGCTTCTGTGCATCAAGTGAAAGAATCAGCCGGTCTTGCGGGCCGCCCGGCGCTTGCTCAGTTCGTCGTCGGGAAAAGACTGGTCGGCTGCGTGCTCGCTCGGAAGGGCCGCGAGGCTGCCCTCCACCTCGCGCCAGACCCGGCCGACGGCGATGCCGAAGACGCCCTGGCCCCCTGGACCAGGTCGATGACCTCGTCGGCGGAGGTGCATTCGTAGACGCTGGCGCCGTCGCTCATCAGGGTGATCTGGGCCAGGTCCTCCACACCGCGTTCGCGCAGGTGTTCGACGGCGGTGCGGATCTGCTGCAGGGACACTCCGGTGTCCAGGAGACGTTTGACGACCTTGAGGACCAGGATGTCGCGGAAGCCGTAGAGCCGCTGCGAGCCAGAGCCGGCGGCGCCGCGGACGGCGGGTTCCACCAGTCCGGTGCGGGCCCAGTAGTCCAGCTGGCGGTAGGTGATACCGGCGGCCTTGCAGGCGGTCGGTCCGCGGTAGCCGGCATCTTCGTCCAGGACGGGGAGGTCCTCGGTGAAGAGCAGGCCCTGCGCGCCGGTAGCGGGCACGGCAACACCTGCCGTCGAGGCCTGCTTGAGCTCGCCTGCGTCGCCTTTCGGACTCACGTGGATCCTCCTCATTCTGAGCTCCCGCGGGGAATTGCAGCCTTAGCGCGCTTTCCTGCCGCCGTCGGGCCGTCCCGGCGCGGGAGTGATCCGCGCCGTTCGGGTCCGGCTGCTCAGTCCAGTGTGACGTGCGCACCTATTGTCTGCAATGGGAACTTGTATCTCTGACGTTAGGCTGACCGGCCCCTCAGGTCAAAGACGTTGGGGCTATAGCCGGGGCGTGTCGAAAGTTTCGACCTCAACTTGAGACTTCGGCGGGGTCAGCCCGCGAAATCCTCGGGTTCGACGTCGTCCAGGAATTCCCGGAAGCGGCGCATCTCCCCCTCTTCGTCGACGGCGGGACCCGGCTCGGTGTCCTCGCCCTCGTCGTGTTCGGTGATCCGCACGCCGGCCTCGTCCATGACGGCGTCGGCGCACCAGATCCGGCACTTGGCGCGCAGCGCCAGGGCGAGGGCGTCGGAGGCACGGGAGCTTACGGTGGTGCCGTCCTCGAACTGCAGCTGGCCGTAGAAGACGTTGTCCTCCACCGCGACGATGTTGACGCTGACGATCGTGTGGCCAAGCGCCTCGACGACGTCGATCAGCAGGTCGTGGGTCATCGGCCGCGGTGGGACGACGCCCTGCTGGGCCAGGGCGATGGCGCTGGCCTCGGGGGTGCCGATCCAGATCGGCACGTGCCGTTCGCCGTGCATCTCCTTGAGCAGCACGAGCGGCTGGTTGGAGGGCAGTTCGATCCGAACGCCTACGATCTCGACCTCAATCATCAGATGTCCATCCTCGAGATGCGGTCCTGGACCAGAGCCCGGTGCAGCGAGAGGCAGAGGTCGCTGATTTCCCGGGCCGCCTCGGCGGCGCGGGCGTGCGAGGCGGCGTCCTTCCGGGACGTGAGGGTGGCGACGGCGCGTTCCACGAGGCCGAACTCGCGGTCCGCGGCGGCCTGGAAGGGGCGCAGGTGGCGGGGTTCGAGGCCGTGGCTTTCCAGCTGGACGCAGGCCTTGGCTACCTGCAGGGCGTGCTCGTCGAACTGGCCGTTGACGTGGCCGATCAGCCCGTAGCTCAGCAGGGATTCCAGCAGCGGGACGCTGGCCCCGGATTCGGTCCGGAGCTGTTCCTCGCTGAGCCGGCGCACCCGGTTGTTCAACTCGGAGGCGAGCTCGTCGGAGACGATCCGCGGCGAGACGGTGACGCCGGGCGGAAGGTTGTCCGGGCGTTCGCCGCGGTCGATCGCGTCGAGGTAGTCCTTGATCACCTTCAACGGCAGGTACTGGTCGCGCTGAAGGGCCAACACGAAGCGGAGGCGCTCGACGTCGTTCTCCGAGTACTGCCGGTACCCGGCGGGGGTCCGCTGCGGGTTGATGAGTCCCTTTTCCTCAAGGAACCTGATTTTCGACGCGGTCATGGACGGGAAGTCGTCACTGAGTTGCCCCAGGACCTCCCCGATGTTCAAAACCTGGGGTCCGCGCCGTTCGGCTTGTGCCATGGCCACCGGAAAGTACTCCGATATCAGACGTTGCCTGCGGTGCGGACAGGGCTCAGGTAGAAGGTCAAGCGGAACTTGCCGATCTGCACCTCGTTGCCGGACTTGAGTTCCACGGCGTCGACGCGGTCGTTGTTGACATAGGTGCCGTTCAGGCTGCCGGTGTCCACCACTTCGAAGCTCCGGGCCGTGCGGCGGAACTCGACGTGGCGGCGGGACACCGTGACGTCGTCGAGGAAGATGTCGGCGTCGGGGTGCCGGCCCGCGGTGGTGACGTCCGAGTCCAGCAGGAAGCGGGCGCCGCTGTTGGGACCGCTGTGCGCAATCAGCAGCGCCGAACCTGCCGGCAGCGATTCGATCGCGGTGCGTTCCTCGGAGGAAACCTTCGGGGCGATCGTCGGCTCGTCGCGGACCGGGGTGAGGTGGATCGAGGTGGTCTCCGAGGCTTTCACTCCACCCGTGCCGTATTCACCGGTGTCGTTCTGTCCGTGCCCAACCATTGAATCCTCCTGATTCGTTGCAGGTTCCCCCTGCAAACAACGCATGCCGTCCGGAAAAGCCTGGCAGATCCGGTAGTCGGTCCGCCGTCCGGCAGCTGTCTCCAGCGGCAGGGCCGGGCGGCCTTGCCTTTAGCCTACCTGCTGTTCGTACTCCGATGCACTGAGCAGCGACTCGACCGCGTCGGCCTCGGCCAGCTTGATTTCCAGCAGCCAGCCCTCGCCGTAGGGATCGGAGTTAATCAGGGCCGAATCGGTGTCCAGCGCCTCGTTGCGGGCCACCACTTCGCCGCTGACCGGGGCGTAGATGTCGCTGACGCTCTTGGTCGATTCGACCTCGCCGACGACGTCGTTGGCGGCGAGCTTGGTGCCCACCTCCGGCATCTGGGCGTAGACCACGTCACCGAGGGCGTCCTGGGCAAAATCCGTGATGCCTACCCGGACGACGCCGTCGGCGTTGGGGGCGGTGACCCACTCGTGTTCGGCGGTGTAGGAGAGGTCTTCGGGAATGATGCTCATGACGGGCCTTTCGTCGGGTCAAGCACTACAGGTCAAGCACTACGGGTCAAGCACTGCGGGTGAATCATTGGGGGTCAATCAATGGGGTCCAGCGCTGGAGATGCGGCGGCCGGAGGAACGGGCCGCCGCTGAAAGTATAGGCATATCGGCACCGGCCCGGGAGGTCTCTGGCATGATGGGGCCATGGCCGCCCCCGCACCGGAACGGAACGTGTTTGCCCATGCCTGAACTGCCCGAAGTCGCGGCGCTGGCGGACTTCCTCACGGCCCGTCTGGCCGGCTGCGAGGTCGCCGGCATCCAGGTGGTCTCCTTCGCCGTGCTGAAGACCGCAGATCCCCCCATCAACGCGCTCGAGGGCCGCACGGTGTCGGGAGTCCGGCGGTACGGGAAATTCGTGGCGGTAGAGGCGGACGGGCTGTTCCTGGTCTTCCATCTCGCCCGCGCCGGCTGGGTCCGGGTGACGGAGGCACCCACCGGGGCCGTACTCAAGCGCGGCGGCGGGCACATCGCGGTCCGGCTGTCCCTGGCCGGCGGCGCCGGTCCCGTGGACGTGGACCTGACCGAGGCGGGGACCCGCAAGAGCCTGGCCGTATACCTGGTCCGGGACCCGGCCGAGGTGCCCGGAATCGCCGCGCTGGGGCCGGACCCGCTGGGTGACGATTTCGACGTCGAATCGCTCGCCGCGATCCTGGCCGCCCACTCCCAGCAGGTCAAGGGTGTGCTGCGCAGCCAGAGCATCATGGCGGGAATCGGCAACGCCTACAGCGACGAGATCCTGCACGCGGCACGGATCTCCCCGTTCGCGATCGCCGCCTCCCTGGACCGCGACGCCGTCGAACGCCTCTACCGGGCGATCCATGAGGTCCTCGGCGCGGCCGTGGCGGAGGCGGCCGGGAAGCCGCCCGCCGAGCTCAAGGACACGAAGCGGACCCACCTGCGGGTGCACGGGCGCGCCGGCGAGGCCTGCCCGGTCTGCGGGGACACCGTCCGGGAGGTCTCCTTCGCGGACACGGCCTTGCAGTACTGCCCCACCTGCCAGACGAAGGGGAAGATTCTCGCGGACCGGCGGACCTCGCGCTTTCTGAAGTAACCGGTCCCCGGAGCAGCCCGCGCGCCTCCGCGGGAATGCGGGATACACGGGAAAGCAGAAAACCCCGCCCCTGCCGTTTCCGGCAAGGACGGGGTTTTTGCTGTTGGTCGGGCTGACAGGATTTGAACCTGCGACCCCTTGACCCCCAGTCAAGTGCGCTACCAAGCTGCGCTACAGCCCGCTGGTTCCGTCGTTCTCCGCTCCGTGCCTCCGGAGGGATTTCTCCCTGCCGTATTCACTGAGCAGTCCGGCCGAACCACCTTGAAAAGCTTACACGATCCCGGAGGGTGCCCGTGACATTTCGCCGCCGCCACGGGCACTTTTCCCTCCGGTGTGTCCGAATTAACGCTTCTTGCTGCGCTTTTCCCGGACGCGCATGTTGACCTCGATCGGGGTGCCCTCGAAGCCGAAGGTTTCGCGCAGGCGGCGGGTGATGAAGCGGCGGTAGCCCGGGTCCAGGAACCCGGTGGTGAAGAGGACGAACTTCGGCGGTCGGCTGGAGGCCTGGGTGCCGAACAGGATGCGGGGCTGCTTGCCGCCGCGGACCGGGTGCGGGTGCGCCGCGACCAGTTCGCCGAGGAAGGCGTTGAGCCGGCCGGTGGGGATGCGCTTGTCCCAGCTTTCCAGCGCGGTGTCCAGGGCGGGGACCAGGCGGTCCTTGTGCCAGCCGGTCTTGGCGGAGATGTTCACCCGGGGGGCCCAGGCCACGTGGGCCAGGTCGCGGTCGATCTCGCGCTCGAGGTAGATCCGGCGTTCGTCGTCCAGCAGGTCCCACTTGTTGAACGCCAGCACCAGCGCCCGGCCGGATTCGATGGCCAGCTGCAGGATGCGGACGTCCTGCTCGCTGAGGACCTCGTCCACGGCGAGGAGCACGACGGCGACCTCGGCCTTTTCGAGGGCACTTTGGGTGCGGAGGGAGGCGTAGAAGTCGGCGCCCTGGGCCATGTGCTGGCGGCGCCGGATGCCGGCGGTGTCCACGAAGCGCCAGGTGCGGCCGCCGAGTTCGATGAATTCGTCCACCGGGTCGCGGGTGGTGCCGGCGGTGTTGTCGACGACGACGCGCTCGGAGCCGGCCAGCTTGTTCAGCAGCGAGGACTTGCCCACGTTCGGGCGGCCGATCAGCGCGATGCGGCGGGGGCCGCCGCTGCGTTCCAGGCCCTCGATGGTGGAGAACTCGGGCAGGGTGTCCATGACGTGGTCCAGCAGGTCGGCCACGCCGCGGCCGTGCAGGGCGGAGACCGGGTAGGGCTCGCCGAAGCCGAGGCCCCAGAGCGCGGCCGAGTCGGCCTCCTGGGCGAAGTCGTCCACCTTGTTGGCCACCATGATGACCGGCTTCTTGGATTTGCGGAGCATCTTCATGACGCCCTCGTCCGTTGCGGTGGCGCCGACGGCGGAGTCCACCACGAAGAGCACGGCGTCGGCCAGTTCCACGGCCATCTCGGCCTGCTCGGCGACGCGGGCGTGGATGCCGCGGGCGTCGTGCTCCCAGCCGCCGGTGTCCACCAGGGTGAAGTTGCGGCCGTTCCAGTGCGCTGAGTACATCACGCGGTCGCGGGTGACGCCGGGGGTGTCCTCGACGACGGCCTCGCGGCGGCCCAGGATGCGGTTGACCAGCGTGGACTTGCCCACGTTCGGGCGGCCGATGATGGCCAGGACGGGGTCCAGCTTCAGCGGGCCGTCGAAGTCCTCGTCCTCGAAGTCGCCGCTGAGCAGCGCGGCGTCGTCCTCGTCGAGCTCGTAGTCTTCCAGGCCGGCGCGCAGCGACGCGGCGCGGAGGTCGGCCTCATCGTCGTCCAGGGCGGCGAGGTTCTCCGCCACCTGGTCCGTGCCGGTGGGCGTGTATTCGTCTTCGCCGGCGCCGAAGTTGCCGGAGGTTTGAGTCGTATCGCTCATTGCACTTTCCTTAGGTGGTGATCTGCCGGCTCTCCGGCTACTGCTGTCTGGCGTTCATGCTGTGTTTTTGGTGGTTCGGGTGCCGCGGTTTCTGTTTCCGCGTCGGGCAGGCGGTGTCCGCTGGCCTGGATGGTGTCCTGGACGTGCCGCGCCAGCGCAGCACGGATCCCGGTTCCCACCCTGTCCATTGAAGCACGCCCGGTCTCCCCCGGCCTGCGGTCCGCGGTCAGCGCCGGGCCGAAGCTGACGTGCAGCCGGCGGCCCGGGCGGGGCACGGTGTTGAGGTGTTCGTCGCCGGTGCGGGTTCCGAGGATGGCGACCGGGATGACGGTGGCCGCCGAGTTCAGCGCCAGCCAGGCCACCCCGTTGTTGATCGCCGCCGCCTGGCCGCTCCCCCGGGTGCCTTCGGGAAGGATGCCCACGCAGGATCCGGCGTCGAGGATGGCCTTGGCGCGCTGCAGCGCCGCGCGGTCCCCGGACCGGTCCACGGGCAGCTGGCCCGCGGCGGTGAGCACCCGGCCCAGGATGCCGCCGAACATCTCCTGCTTGACCAGGATGTGCATCGACCGCGGGGCGGCACCGAACATCACCGGCCCGTCGAGGTAGCTGATGTGGTTCCCGGCGAAGATTACCGGGCCGGCCTGCGGAACGTTGGCCCGTCCGCTGACGGTGGTCCGGTAGACGAGGTGGTCAAGCGCCCAGCCCACGGGTCGGCTCCAGGCCATGGTCCCGGTGAGGAACAGGCGTCCGGGGCCCGCGGCCGCGCGCTCAGTCACGGGTGAAGGGCGCGTGCTCGACGACCCGGCGCACGATCCCGAGGGCCGCGTCGACGGTCTGCTCAAAGTCCAGGTCCGAGGAGTCCAGGGTGACCACGCCGTCGGCGGCCCGGGTGAAGTTCACCACGGTGGAGTCCTTGGCGTCCCGCGCCGTGACCTGCGCGGCGAGCTGTTCTGCGTTCTGGGTGCCGTCCAGCTGCAGGCCGCGGCGGCGCAGCCGGGCCTCCTCGCTGGCGGTCAGCAGCATCCGCACCTCGGCGTTGGGCGCGACGACGGTGGTGATGTCCCGGCCCTCCACCACCATGCGGCGGTGGTGCTTGTCGATCAGTGCGCGCTGGCGGCGGATCAGTTCGGTGCGTGCGCCCAGGTTGGTGGCGACGGCGCTGACCGCGGCGGAGATGGAGGGTTCACGGATGGCGTCGGTGATGTCCACGCCGCCCACGCGCACGTACTCCTCCCCGCGCTGGTGCTGATGTCCAGGTCCAGGACCTCGGCGGCGTCCTCGACGGCCTGCCCGTCGGCCAGGTCGGTCCCGGCGTCGAGGCAGTACCAGGTCAGGGCCCGGTACATGGCGCCGGTGTCCAGGTAGGCCAGCCGGAGCCGGCGGGCCACCTCCTTGCTGACACTGGACTTGCCCGACCCGGAGGGCCCGTCAATGGCGACGACAAGGCTCTTGCCGGGACGGACCACGTCCGTCGCTACTGCTGCTGTTTCCTGGGTCATTACTGGAGTACCCGCCATCCGCGGTCGTTGAGGGCTTCGATGAGCATTTCGTGTTTGTTGGGCAGAACGGAGATCTCCACCATGCCCACGTTCTGGCCGGAGGAGTGATCCAGGCGCAGGTCTTCGAGGTTGACGCCGATCTCGCCGATCTCGGTGAGCAGCCGGGCGATCTGCCCCGGCGTGTCGTCCACCAGGACGGTGAGCCAGGAGTACGCCTGCGGCGGCCCGCCGTGCTTGCCCGGGATGCGGGCCTGGCCGGCGTTGCCCTCGCTGATCAGCTGCGCCAGGTCCAGCCGCGCGCCGGGCGCGGTGGGGTTCTCCAGGGTGCCGATCAGGCGGTTCAGGTCCTCCCGGACGCTGTGCAGCAGCCCCACCATGGGCTCTGCGTTGGCGCCGAGGATCTGCACCCACAGCGTCGGGTCGCTGGCGGCGATCCGGGTGGTGTCCCGGAGCCCGTTCCCGGCGAGGGACAGCGCGTGCAGCGGCGTGCCCTGCAGCCGGCTGGCCAGCAGCGAGGACATCACCTGGGGCAGGTGCGAGACCAGCGCCACGGCGTCGTCGTGTTCCTGGGCGCCGAATTCGGCGACGACGGCGCCGAGGTCGCCCGCCAGCGCGCGCGCCGTCGTGAGGGCCTCGGGCCGGGTCTCCGGCGTCGGGCACAGCACCCACGGCATAGAGGTGAAGAGTTCCCCGCGCGCGGCGACCGGCCCGGACTTCTCCCGGCCGGCCATCGGGTGGGTGCCGACGTAGCGGCCCAGGTCGGCCCCGCGGTCGCGGAGCTCGGCCTGGATGCCTGCCTTGACGCTGGCGATGTCCACCACGGTGGCGTCCGGGTAGTCCGCCAGCGCGCGGGCGACGACGTCCGCCGTCACGTCCGGCGGGGCCGCCACGACGACGAGCTCCGGGGCCTCCCCCTCGAGCCGCTCCAGCGGCAGGCCGGCGCCGATGTCGACGGCGACGGCCTGGTTGGTCGGCGAGGGGTCGGTCAGGTACACCGGGACGCCGCGGCCGCGCAGTCCCAGCCCGACGCTGGTGCCCAGCAGCCCGGTGCCCACGACGACCACGGGGCCGTTGAGGTGCCCGCGGCCGTGGGTGCGGAAAGCGGACATGCCTACAGCCCCACGGATGCCAGCAGGTGGCCGACTTCCTGCTTGCCGAGGTTGCGGATGCTGCCCTGGCGCTGGTCGCCCAGGCCGATGGGGCCGACCTTGACGCGGACCAGGCGCAGCACGGGGAACCCGACGGCGTCGAAGAGGCGGCGCACGATCCGGTTCTTACCCGAGTGCAGGACCACCTCGATCAGCACGTGGCCCGGGGTGGAGTCGACCAGCCGGAAGGAATCCACCGAGGCCATGCCGTCCTCGAGCTCGACGCCGGCCTTCAGCTGGGCGCCGACGCCCTGCGGGAACGGGCCGCGGACCTGGACCAGGTAGGTCTTGGGCACCTCGTAGGAGGGGTGCGTGAGCCGGTTGGCCAGTTCGCCGTCGTTGGTCAGCAGCAGCAGGCCTTCGGTGGCGACGTCGAGCCGGCCCACGTGGAAGAGCCGCTCGCCGTGGTGGTTGCGGACGAAGTCGCTGATGCAGGGCCGGCCGTCCGGGTCTTCCATGGTGGAGACAACGCCCTTGGGCTTGTTGAAGACCATGTAGACCATGTTTTCGTCCAGCTGGATGCGCAGGCCGTCGACGTGGATCACGGAGGTGGCGGGGTCCACCCGCATGCCGAGTTCGGTGACGACGCGGCCGTCCACCTCGACGCGGCCCTCGGCGATCATCTCCTCGCAGACACGACGGGAGGCGACGCCGGCGGAGGCCATGACCTTTTGCAGCCGGATACCGTCTTCGTCGTGCAGCTCGGACTGCGGCACGGCGCCGCGGGGGCCGCGCTTGCGGGTGGGCTTGCGGACCGGGCCGAGGTTCTGGCCGAAGCGTTCGCTGCCGAAGGCCTTCGAGCCGGTGGCCTTGGCGGCGCCGGCCCCGATGCGGGGCTTGGGCTTCAGGGCGCCGGGAGTGCCCGGGGCCTTGCCCGCGCCGGGCTTGCGGGCTCCGGGCTTCTTCGCCGCGGGCCTGCCGCCGCGCTGTGCCGGCTCCACCGGACCCGGGTTCAGGTCCGGGTCGATGAAGGCTTCCTCGCGCGGCTTGGGCCGCTTGAAGCCGCGGTCCGCACCGCCGGGGAAGCCGCCCTTGCCGCCGTCGCGCTGGCCGCGGCCGGCGCCGCCGGCTCCCTGGCTGCGCGGTGTGTTGTGTCCGGCCTTGTTGCCGGCTCCGGTTCGTCCCGAACCGTTACGTGGTGAACCCTGGCGTCCCGCCTGTGTCATGACCCGTCCTTCGTTGTGGTGAAATCTCTGCGCAGGCTGCGTGGCTGCCCGCTGGTGTGTGGTGCTGTTACATGCGTCCGGCGTCGTAGTACTCCGCGATGCCCTCGAGTCCGGGAAGGTGCGGGGAGAGCTGGGGCAGTTCCGCCACCGACCCGATTCCCATCCGTTCCAGGAAATACGAGGTGGTGCGGTAGAGGACTGCCCCGGATTCGGGATCATGTCCCGAGTCCTCGATCAGTCCGCGCTGCACAAGCGTCCGCACCACGGAGTCGACATTGACGCCTCGAATTGCCGAGACCCTGGCCCGGGACACGGGCTGCCGGTAGGCGACCACGGCGAGCGTTTCGAGCGCCGCCTGCGTCAGCCTGGCCGTCTGGCCTTCGAGGACGAATCCGCCAACCACGTCGGCGAATTCGGCCCGGGAATAGATCCGCCAGCCACCGGCGATGTTCCGCAATTCGAAACCCCGGGGGGCTGTGGCCACATCCGGGGAACTTCCAGTATAGCCGTTATACTCCCGCCGCAGGTCCTCGAGCAGGTCCTCGACGACGTCGGCGGGCTGGCCGAGGCCCTCGGCGAGCTGCTCCGCCGTCGCCGGTTCGTCGACCACCATCAGCACGGCCTCCAGTGCGGCGCGGACGCCGCCGGGAAGATCCGCGACGTCGGGTGTCCCCGGGTCCGCCTGTCCGGCGGCGGTGCCCGCTTCTCCGGGGCGCGTGTCTGGTCCGGTGGTCATGGCTGGTCCTCGTATTCCTCGCTCAGGGCCGCGCTGTTCCATTCGGGGTCGGCGGCCGTCCAGTGCACGGAGAGTTCGCCGAGGGGCTGCAGCTGGTCGAAGGAGACCGCCTTGTCGCGGAACATCTCCAGCAGGGCCAGGAAGCGGGCCACTACCACCAGGGTGGATTCGGCGTCGGCGGTCAAGGCCCGGAAGGTCAGCGGCCGGCCCTGCCGCAGGCGCAGCCCGAGGATCTCCGCCTGTTCCCGGACGCTGACGGGGCTGCCGTGCAGGTGCGCCAGGCCCACCTCGGTGGGTGCGGCGGCCTTGGGGGTCAGTGCGGCGCCGGCGAGGGCGGCGAACTGGGCCGGCGTGTGTTTCCAGACCAGGTCGGGCAGCAGCGCGGCGAAGTGTTCCTCGAGGGCCACCTGGCGGGGTAGCGCTGCGCCTCCTGTTCCAGTGTGGCGCCGAGCAGGCCGGCGACGTGCTTGAAGGCCTTGTACTGCAGCAGCCGGGCGAACAGCAGGTCCCGGGCCTCAAGCAGCGCCACGTCCTCGGCGTCCTCGACCTCGCCGGCGGGCAACAGCCGGGCGGCCTTGAGGTCCAGCAGGGTGGCCGCCACCACCAGGAACTCGCTGGCCTCGTCGAGGGCCCAGTCCTCCCCCTGCTCCTGGAGCTTCCGGGTGTACTTGATGAACTCGTCGGTGACGGTGGCCAGCGCCACCTCGGTGATGTCCAGCTGGTGCTTGGAGATCAGGCCCAGCAGAAGGTCGAAGGGGCCGGTGAAGTTGGCCAGCCGGACCTCGAAGCCGGGCTTCTTCGCCGCCGGTGACAGCTCCTCCGGCGCGGTGAGCGTCGCCGTCACGGTGCCTAGGGCGCGCCGCCGCGCGAGATGAGTTCCTTGGCCAGGCGGCGGTAGGCGTCCGCGCCGGCGTGGTTCCCGGCGTAGCTTGTGATCGGTTCCGCAGCGACGGTGGCGTCGGCGAACTTGATGGAGCGCTTGATGACGGTTTCGAAGACCTTGTCGCCGAAGGCCTCGACCAGCCGGGCGATGACCTCGCGGCCGTGCAGGGTCCGCGCGTCGTACATGGTGGCGAGGACGCCGTCGACCTGCAGGCGGGGGTTGAGCCGGTCCTGGACCTTGTCGATGGTCTCGACCAGCAGGGCCACGGCGCGGAGGGCGAAGAACTCGCAGATCAGCGGGATGATGACGCCGTGCGCGGCGGTGAGGGCGTTGACCGTGAGCAGGCCGAGGGAGGGCTGGCAGTCGATGAGGACGACGTCGTAGTCGTCCTCGACCTTTTTGAGCGCCCGGTCCAGGACCTGTTCGCGGGCCACCTCGTTGACCAGCTGCACCTCGGCGGCGGAGAGGTCGATGTTGGCCGGGAGCAGGTCCACGTTCTCGACGCCGGTCTTCTGGATCGCGTCGCGGATGTCCACCTTGCGGTCCATCAGAACGTTGTAGACCGTGAGGTCCAGCTCGTGCGGATTGGTGCCGAGGCCGGCGGACAGCGCACCCTGCGGATCGAAGTCCACCAGCAGGACGCGGCGGCCGTACTCGGCCAGGGCCGCGGCCAGGTTGATGGTGGACGTCGTCTTGCCGACGCCACCCTTCTGGTTCACCATGGCGATGACGCGGGCCGGGCCGTGGGAGGACAGCGGCGCGGGCTCAGGGAACTCCCGCAGGGGACGCCCGGTGGGCCCCATGACGGCGTCGTCCAGGTCGAGTCCGGTGCCTTCCAGGGTGGCTGACCCCTGTTCGCTGCTCACGTATCTATCCACACTTTCGATGACGGTGATATTTGCTGCCCGATCCCGCCGCGGTTCGTCGGCGGCGATCGTTATTCCTCCCAAGGTTACAGCCCCCGACACGGTATTCGACGGACCTTGACAACCGCCGTTTTGCGCGCCTTGACCTTCTAGTAGAGGTCGAGGGTTGTCTTTGGGCGGTCCGCCCGGGCGCAGAAAACCGCCCGGACGCAGCGGCTGCCTCCGGGCGGTTTCGGGGTGGTGCGGGGCGTTCCTTAGGCGTTGGCCGGGACCGGCTGGTGTGCCGGCTCGACGGCGGGCTGAACGGCGGAGTGACCGGCGATCATGGTCTGCTCGTCGAAGGGAAGGGCGCCGGAGAGGACACGCTCGACCTGGCCGCCGTCGATCTCCTTGACCCAGGTGCCGATCAGGATGGTGGCGACGGCGTTGCCGGTGAAGTTGGTCAGCGCGCGGGCCTCGGACATGAACCGGTCGATGCCGACGATCATGCCGACGCCGCCGAGCAGCTCGGGGCGGTGGGCCTGGAGGCCGGCGGCCAGGGTGGCGAGGCCGGCGCCGGTAACACCGGCGGCGCCCTTGGAAGCGATGATCATGAAGATCAGCAGCGAGATCTGCGCACCGAGGTCCAGCGGGGTGCCCATGGCGTTGGCGACGAACAGCGACGCCATCGTCAGGTAGATGGCCGTGCCGTCCAGGTTGAACGAGTAACCGGTGGGGACGGTAACGCCGACGACCGGCTTGGAGACACCCAGGTGTTCCATCTTCGCGATCAGCCGGGGCAGGGCCGACTCCGAAGAGGAGGTGGAGAAGATCAGCAGGTATTCGCGGGCCAGGTACTTCATCAGCCGGAAGATGCTGACGCCGGAGACCACCTTGAGCACACCGCCGAGGATCACGATGATGAAGACGGCGCAGGTGATGTAGAAGGCGACCATCAGCGTGGCCATGCTGATGATGGCCTGCACCCCGGTGGCGCCGACGACGGCGGCGATGGCACCGAACGCACCCACCGGGGCCAGCCACATGATCATGATCAGGAGGCGGAACACGAGGGTCTGGCCGTGGCCGATGGCCTTGAGGATCGGGGCGCCCTGGGCGCCCATCTTCTGCAGTGCGAAACCAATGAGGATGGCCGCAAAGAGTGTGGGCAGTACGGGGATGTCACCCGGGATGATGCCAAGCAGGAAGTCGACGGTGCTGTCTGTCGCGGCCTTCTTGTTCGGGTCGTAGGGGGCCAGCTTGAGGCCGGTGCCCGGGTGGATCAGGTTGCCGACGACGAGGCCGATGGCTAGGGCGAAGGTCGACATGACGATGAAATAGCCGAGGGCCAGGCCGCCGACCTTGCCGACCGTTGCCGCCTTGGCGATCGAGCCGATGCCCAGCACGATGGTGCAGAAGATGACGGGGGCGATCAACATCTTGATGAGCTTGACGAAACCGTCGCCGAGCGGCTTGAGGGACTTGCCAACCTCGGGGAACATCAGGCCAACGACGGCGCCGAGGACGACGGCCACGATGACCGCGATGTACAGGTAGTGGGACTTGTCCAGCCCCTTGCGCTTGACCGGCGCCGCGGCCGTTGCCGCTGACTCTCCTCGTTGAGAGGCCATGGTATTTCTCCTTGGATAGGCTGGACGTCGATGCTGTCCGTGGACGCATCCGTCCTTTCTGCGTGTTCCTCCATCATTGGGTACGGAGTGACGCGCATCACCGTTGCGTTCATATTGGTCATGGAGGGTGCACTTTGATCCACCACTGGAGCATCGCCCGGCGCCTTTTCGTGGCCCATCTGCTGTTCATGCTGGCGCTGACCGCCGTCGTCGGCACCGCCACCTATGTGGACGCACGGGACCACGCGTACCAGGAGGCCGGGCGGCGGATGGCCGGAATCGCCACCTCGGTGGCGGACAACCCGCTGGTCCTGCAGGCCGCCGCGGCGCCGAACCCGTCGGCGCTGCTGCAGCCGTACGCCATGGAAGTGATGCGGGACGCCCAGGCTGACTTCATCACGATCATGGCCCCGGACCGGACCCGCTGGACCCACCCCCGGGACGAGGAGCTGGGCAAACCGTACATCGGGTCGATTGATGCGGCGTTGCAGGGCCGGGTCTTCACCGAGATCATGGCCGGGACGCTGGGCCCCTCGGTGCGCACCATCGCCCCGGTCAAGGACGCCAACGGCACGGTCAAAGCGCTGGTGGCCGCGGGTGTGACCGTGGGGACGGTGGACGTGGCGTTCTCCGGCCGGCTGCCGGCACTGCTGGTGATCGCAGCGGCGCTGCTGGCCGGCGGGTCGGTGGCGTCCTGGCTGCTGGGCCGGTACCTGCGGCGCGTGACCCGCGGCTGGGGCCCGGAGCAGCTTGCCCAGCTGTTTGCCTACTACGAGTCCGTGCTGCACTCGGTGCGTGAGGGCGTGATCCTGATCGACCCGCGCGGCCGGGTGGTGATGTACAACGACCAGGCGGCGGCGCTGCTGGGCGTGCCGCCGCGGCCCGCGGATGCGGCGGTGGACGCCGACGGCGGTGCCGCCCGAGGCGCTAACCGCGGCGCAAACCGCGGCGGCGTCGGCCGCCCGGCCGACGCCCCCACGCTGGCGGAGCTGCCGCTGGCGCCGAGCCTGCGGGAGCTGTTCCGGTCCGGGCGGGTGGCCCAGGACGAAATCCATCTCACCGGCGAGCGCGTACTGGTGGTCAATCAGGGCCCCGCGGTGGGTCCCGCGCCGGGGCCGCTGGCAGGCCCGCGACCGGCCCGGCGGCAGCGGGGGGCGTCGCGGCGGCCGGTCTTCGGGACGGTGGCCACCATCCGGGACCGGACCGAGATCGAGTCCCTGGGCAGCGAGCTGGAGACCATGCGGACGCTCTCGGACGCGCTGCGGGCACAGACGCACGAGCATGCCAACCGGCTGCACACCATGGTGTCGCTGATGGAGCTGGGCCGGGACGCCGAGGCGCTGGACTTCGCCACCAAGGACCTGGAGCTGTCCCAGCGGCTCACCGATGACCTGGTGGGTTCCATCGAGGAGCCGGTCCTGGCGGCCCTGGTGATGGGCAAGTCCGCCCAGGCGCACGAACGCGGCGTGGAGCTGATTCTCACCACAGCCGGCTCCACCTCCGTGACCGGCCTGGCCGTGCAGGATCTGGTGACAATCCTGGGCAACCTGCTGGACAACGCGATCGACGCCGCCGCGGACGCTCCCCCGCCGCGGCTGGTGGAGCTGAGCGTCACCGCCGCGCCGGAAGGCCTGGAGATCACCGTGGAGGACAGCGGGCCAGGCATCGACCCGGCGGCGGTGGACGACGTCGTCCGGCACGGCTTCAGCACCAAGGAGTCCGGGCCCTTCGGCCGCGGGCTGGGCCTGGCGCTGGTCCGGCAGGCGGTCCGGCGGCTGGGCGGTACCATGACAATCACCAGCCCGGCCGGGGCACTGTTCCGGGTCAGCCTGCCGACGGGGCAGGCCGCGGGGAACGCGGCGGCCGGTATTGCAGAGGGACACCATGAATGAGATCCGTGTGCTCGTCGTCGAGGACGAGCCGATCGCGGCCGCCGCGCACGCCGCGTACATCGGCCGGTTGGAGGGCTTCACCCTCGCCGGCTCCGCCCCGGACGGGCAGTCGGCCCTGCGCCTGCTGACGGAGCTCAACGCAGCAGGCCAGCCGGTGGAGCTTGTCCTGCTGGATATGAACCTGCCGGATCTGCACGGCCTGGACATCGCCCGCCGGATGCGCACCGCCGGGCTCTTCGCGGACATCATCGCCATCACCGCCGTGCGTGAACTGAACATTGTCCGCAGCGCCGTGGCCACCGGCGTCGTGCAGTACCTGATCAAGCCCTTCACCTTCGCCACGTTCGCGGACAAGCTGCGCAGCTACCGGCAGTTCCGTGAGCAGCTGGCCTCCCCGGTGGCGGCGGACCAGGGAGCGGCGCCTCGCAGAGCGACGTTGACCAGGCGTTCGCGAGCCTGCGCGCCCCCTCGGAGCTGCCGCTGCCCAAGGGGCTCTCCGCCTCCACCCTGGAGTCGGTGCAGGAGTTCATGAAGCGCCAGGCGGGGGCCGTGTCCGCCAGCGAGGTGATGGAGGCCCTGGGCATGTCCCGGGTGACCGCCCGACGCTATCTGGAGTACCTGGCCGACGCCGGGACCGTAGCCCGCACGGCCCGCTACGGCGCGCCGGGCCGGCCGGAGAACGAATACCGCTGGAGCCGGCCGGCGTCCTAGGAAGCGCTGTCCAGGACCCGGCGTCCTAGTAAGCGCTGGTCAGGACAGCGTTGGTCAGGACCGTGCCGCGTCGGGCCGCAGGGTGTCCAGCAGCTGCTCGATCACGCCCGCGTCCTCGATGGTGGAGGGCACCACGTAGTCCTCGCCGTCGGCGATCTGCCGCATGGTCTTGCGGAGGATCTTGCCCGAGCGGGTCTTGGGCAGCGCCTCCACCACGGTGACGTGCTTGAAGTCCGCCACGGCACCGATGTCGCGCCGGACCAGGGCCACCAGCTCCTTGGCCAACACCTCCCCCGGCACGTCGACGCCGGATTTGAGGACCACGTAGCCGCTGGGCCGCTGTCCCTTGAGCGGGTCGGCCAGGCCGATCACGGCGCACTCGGCGACGGCGGGATGCTGGGCAATCACCTGCTCCATCGCCCCGGTAGAGAGACGGTGGCCGGCCACGTTGATGATGTCGTCGGTGCGGCCCATGACGAAGAGGTAGCCGTCCTCGTCCCGGTAGCCGGAGTCGCCGGTGGCGTAGTAGCCCTCGAACGCCTGCAGGTAGGAGGAGACGTAGCGGTCGTCGTTGCGCCAGAGGGTGGCCAGGGTGCCAGGCGGCAGCGGCAGCCCCAGGACGATGTTCCCCTCCGTTCCCGGTTCCACTTCCTCCCCCGCGCCGTCGAGGACCTGCAGCCGGAAGCCCGGCATCGGAACGCTCGGGGATCCGGCCTTGATGGGCAGTTCCGCCATGCCGCGCGGGTTCGCGCAGATGGCCCAGCCGGTCTCCGTCTGCCACCAGTGGTCCACCACCGGCACCCCGAGGACCCGGGCGGCCCAGTGGAAGGTGTCCGTGTCCAGCCGCTCCCCGCGGCGAACAGGGTCCGCAAGCTGGAGATGTCATAGTTCTTCAGCAGGTCCGCCTCCGGGTCGGCCTTGCGGATGGCCCGCAGGGCCGTCGGGGCCGTGAAGAGGACGTTGACCTTGTGGTCCTGGATCACCCGCCAGAAGGCGCCGGCGTCCGGGGTGCCCACCGGCTTCCCCTCGTACATGACGGTGGTGGCCCCGGCCAGCAGCGGCCCGTAGACGATGTAGGAGTGGCCCACCACCCAGCCGACGTCGGAGGCGGTCCACATGACGTCGCCGGGGCCGACGTCGTAGATGTTCTCCAGCGTCCAGCTCAGCGCCACGGCATGGCCGCCGTTGTCCCGCACCACGCCCTTGGGGGTGCCGGTGGTTCCGGAGGTGTAGAGGATGTACAGCGGGTCGGTGGCCTTGACGTTGACCGGGGCGGCCGGCTCGGCGGCCGCCATCTCGGTGTCCCAATCGAGCCAGCCGCCGTGGTTCGCGGCGGTGTCGGCGAAGCCGTCCCGCGCCTTGACCAGAACCGGGGTGTCCGGGGTTCCGGCGAGCTCCAGCGCCTCCGCGACGGCGGGCAGGTATTCGATCCGGCGGGCCGGCTCGATGCCGCCCGAGGCGGTGACGACGGCGGCCGGACCGGCGTCGCGGATGCGGGCGGCGAGCTCCTTGGGCGCGAAGCCGCCGAAAACCACCGAGTGGACGGCACCGAGCCGCGCCGTGGCGAGCATGGCGATGGCCGCCTCGGGGATCATCGGCATGTAGATGACCACCCGGTCGCCGCGGCCCACGCCCCGGGCGCGGAGGACACCGGCGAACCGCGCCACCTGGTCCGTCAGCTCTGCGTAGGTGAAGCTCTTCCGGAGGCCCAGCATGGCGGAGTCGTAGATCAGCGCCGTCCGGTCGCCGTGGCCGGCGGCCACGTGCCGGTCCAGGGCATTGAAGCAGGTGTTCAGTTCGCCGTCGGGGAACCAGCCGTAGAGCGGGGCGCGGCTCGAATCCAGGGCTCGGGTGGGCGGGACGCTCCAGTCGACCTTGCGGGCCGCGTCGAGCCAGAAGTCTTCCGGCTGGTCGATGCTGCGCGCATAGCTGCTCCCGTAGCTGGAGGTGCTGCGTTCTTCGGCGCTGCTGGTGTCGGAGCTGCGTTCCGGGGTCTCCCGGTTGCCGGCGTTGCCCATGGCGTTCTCCCGTTCCACGACGTTGTGATGCAGACCATGCTAGACGGACGCGGCGGCACTCACAAGGGCTTTGTATACACGAGATAGGCCTATCTAGGTTTTTCTGCCAGATTGCTTGGATGCGAAGCAGTCTGTGTATACACTGGTGGGGATTCGGCGAGGAAGGAGAGCATCATGCGCGCCAGCGACAGGGCCTATGCGGCACTCCGCGACGACATTATCGAGTGGCGGCTGGCTCCCGGCACAGTCCTCGCCGAGGTGGAGCAGTCCGAGCGCCTTGGCGTCTCCCGGACCCCGCTGCGGGAGGCGCTGAGCCGGCTCACCGCGGAGGGTTTGACGACGACGGCGGGCGGCCGCGGCGTCGTGGTCACCGACATCTCGCTGGAGGACATCGACGAACTCTTCGAGCTTCGCGAAACCCTGGAAGGCAAGGCCGCGGCGCTGGCCGCCGAACGCGGCGACCCGACCGTCTTCGCCGGGCTGCAGCGCGAGCTGCTGCGGGCGCCGGAGCTGATCAACGGCGCCGATCCCGCCCGGCACGACTACTACGACCTCGTCAGCCGGCTCGATGCCGCCGTCGACGCCGCCATCTCCAACGCCTACCTGGCCCAGGCGATGCGCAGCCTGCGCGTGCACCTGGTCCGGGTGCGCCGGCTCGCCGCCGACGACGCCGCACGCCTCACCGCCGCGGCCGCCGAGCACGCGGCGATCGCCGAGGCCATCGCGGCGGGCAACCCCCGGCTGGCCGAGGCCGCCACCACGCTTCACCTGCACCGCAGTCTTTCCCACGTCAAAGCAACCCACGTACCGCACTAGGTACGGACCCCCTCAGAAGGAGCACCATGGTCAAGGAACACCACGTCCGCGTCTACAAGAGCGAGGAAAACCTGGCCCGCGAGGACCAGCTGGCCTACAAGATCGCCAAGGTCGCCGCCGACCCGGTGGAGGTCACCGACGAGGTCACCGACATGGTGATCAACCGCATCATCGACAACGCGTCCGTGGCCATCGCCTCGCTGAACCGCGCGCCGATCGTTGCGGCCCGCGCCCAGGCCCTCACCCACGGCCCCAGCACCGGCGGCAAGGGTTCCAAGGTCTTCGGCATCGAAGAGCGCGTCTCCCCCGAGTGGGCTGCCTGGGCCAACGGCGTGGCCGTCCGCGAACTCGACTACCACGACACCTTCCTGGCCGCCGAGTATTCCCACCCGGGCGACAACATCCCGCCGATCCTGGCCGTCGCCCAGCACGTCGGCTCCAGCGGCCGCGACCTGATCCGCGGCATCGCTACCGGCTACGAAATCCAGGTCAACCTGGTTAAGGCCATCTGCCTGCACAAGCACAAGATCGACCACGTCGCCCACCTGGGCCCCTCCGCCGCCGCCGGCATCGGCACCTTGCTGGGCCTCGACGTCGAGACCATCTTCCAGTCCGTCGGCCAGGGCCTGCACACCACCACCGCCACCCGGCAGTCCCGCAAGGGCGAGATCTCCACCTGGAAGGCACACGCCCCGGCGTTCGCCGGCAAGATGGCCGTCGAGGCCGCAGACCGCGCCATGCGCGGCCAGACCTCCCCCGTGCCGATCTACGAAGGCGAAGACGGCGTCATCGCCTGGATGCTGGACGGCCCCACCGCGGACTACCTGGTACCGCTGCCCGAGGAGGGCGAGGCCAAGCGCGCCATCCTGGACACCTACACCAAGGAGCACTCCGCCGAATACCAGGCGCAGGCCTGGATCGACCTCGCCCGCAAGCTGCACGGCGAGCACCCGGAGGTCACGGACCCGGCCAACGTCGAATCCGTCCTGATCAAGACCAGCCACCACACGCACTACGTGATCGGCTCCGGCGCGAACGACCCGCAGAAGTACAGCCCCACCGCCAGCCGGGAAACCCTGGACCACTCCATTCCCTACATCTTCACCGTCGCCCTGCAGGACGGCCGCTGGCACCACGTGGACTCCTACTCCCCGAGCGCGCGGGCCGGCCGGACACGGTGGAACTCTGGCACAAGGTCACCACGGTGGAGGATCCCGAATGGACCCGCCGCTACCACAGCCTGGACATCTCCGAGAAGGCCTTCGGCGGCTCGGTAGAGATCACGCTCAAGGACGGCACCGTCATCACAGACCAGATCGCCGTCGCAGACGCCCACCCGCTCGGCGCCCGGCCGTTCGCCCGCGAGCAGTACGTGAACAAGTTCCGCACCCTCGCCGCGGGCCTCGTGGCCGAGGAAGAGATCGAGCGCTTCCTCGCCGCAGCCGCCCGCCTGCCCGAGCTCGCCGCCGGTGAGCTGGACCAGCTGAACATCAAGGCAGCCGACGGCGTGATCGACCTGACGGCCGCACCGAAGGGACTCTTCTAATGCTGTACTCGAAGACCACGCCGGAGCAGAAGCGGATCCGTTTCCGTGAGCTGCTCTCCTCCGGCACCATCGCGCAGTTCCCCGGCGCGTTCAGCCCGCTCTCGGCGCGGCTGATCGAGGAGAAGGGCTTCGCCGGGGTGTACATCTCCGGCGCCGTCCTGGCCAACGACCTGGGCCTGCCGGACATCGGGTTGACCACGCTCACCGAGGTGGCCACCCGGGCCGGGCAGATCGCCCGGATGACGGACCTGCCCTCGATCGTGGACGCTGACACCGGCTTCGGTGAGCCGATGAACGTCGCCCGGACCGTCCAGGAACTCGAGAACGCCGGCCTGGCCGGCCTGCACATCGAGGACCAGTTCAACCCGAAGCGCTGCGGGCACCTCGACGGCAAGAACGTCGTGGACCTGGACACCGCCACCAAGCGGATCCGCGCCGCGGCCGACGCCCGCCGGGACCCGAACTTCCTGATCATGGCCCGCACCGACATCCGCGCCACCGACGGCCTGGAGGCTGCCCAGCAGCGCGCCAAGGCCCTGGTGGAGGCCGGTGCCGACGCGATCTTCCCCGAAGCGATGAAGGATCTCTCCGAGTTCCAGGCCATCCGCGACGCCGTGGACGTGCCGATCCTGGCGAACATGACCGAGTTCGGCAAGAGCGCGCTGTTCACGGTGGACGAGCTGGCCGGCGTCGGCGTCAACATGATCATCTACCCGGTGACCCTGCTTCGTAGTGCCATGGGTGCGGCGGAGCGTACTCTGGAGACGATCAAATCAGACGGCACCCAGGAGGCACAGGTTCCCAACATGCTGACCCGTGCACGGCTGTATGACCTCGTGGACTACGAGGCCTATAACCGCTTCGACACCGGGGTGTTCAATTTCCAGATCCCCGGCATCTGACACCCCACCGGACCGCCGGCCCCGGCCGGACAACAGGCGTTAGGAACAAAGGAGTTCAGCATGGCTGACAACGAGATCAAAAAGGGCCTTGCCGGCGTCGTGGTGGACTACACCGCGGTGTCCAAGGTCAACCCGGAAACCAACTCGCTGCTGTACCGCGGCTACCCCGTCCAGGAGCTGGCCGCCAAGTGCAGCTTCGAGGAAGTGGCCTACCTGCTCTGGAACGGCGAGCTGCCGACCGACGGGCAGTTGGCGGAGTTCACCGCCAAGGAGCGCGCCGGACGTGCACTGGACCCGGTGCTGAAGACCGTCATCGACGCCCTCCCCGTCACGGCGCACCCGATGGATGTCTGCCGGACGGCGGCGTCGGTGCTGGGCGCCCGGCACCCGCTGGCGGAGGACTCCTCCCGGGAGGCCAACATGGCCAAGGCCGTGGACCTGTTCGCCGCGATGCCCGCTGTTGTGGCGTATGACCAGCGCCGGCGGCACGGGCAGGACGTCGTGGAGCCCCGCGACGACCTGGGCTACTCGGCCAACTTCCTCTGGATGGCGTTCGGCGAGGAGCCGGTCCAGGAAGTCGTCGAGGCGTTCAACGTCTCGATGATCCTGTACGCGGAGCACTCCTTCAACGCCTCGACCTTCACCGCCCGGGTGATCACCTCGACGCTCTCGGACCTGCACTCGGCCGTGACCGGGGCGATCGGTGCCCTCAAGGGACCGCTGCACGGCGGCGCCAACGAGGCCGTCATGCACACCTTCGACGAGATCGGCATCCGGCAGGAAGAGTCGCTCGAGGAAGCCGCCGCCCGGGCCAAGGCCTGGATGGAGGACGCCCTGGCCAAGAAGAAGAAGGTCATGGGCTTCGGCCACCGCGTCTACAAGCACGGTGACTCCCGCGTCCCGACCATGAAGGCGGCGCTGGACAAGATGATCGCCCACTACGGTCGGCCCGAGCTGCTGGGGCTGTACAACGGGCTGGAAACCGCCATGGACGAGGCCAAGGCCATCAAGCCGAACCTCGACTACCCGGCCGGACCGACCTACCACCTGATGGGCTTCGACACCCCGACGTTCACTCCCCTGTTCGTCGCCAGCCGGATCACCGGCTGGACGGCGCACATCATGGAGCAGCTCGACTCGAACTCCCTGATCCGCCCGCTGAGCGAGTACAACGGCGTGGAAGAACGGCACGTGCCGTAGATCCCGTCTTGCTTCCCCGCCTCAGGCGGTAAAGCGAACGCAGCGGCCCGGCCACCCCTTCGTGGGTGGCCGGGCCGCTGCGTTTGGTGGGGTTAGCGCTGGGCGCCGGTCCCCTGCGTACCCTTCCCTTGCTCATCGGGATAGCGGACGGACGCCACCGTTTCGTTGTCGTCATTCAGGACGACGACGACGTCGATCGTCTCGCCCGAGAGCGCCGGAGGCAGCCAGTGTTCGGCGTCCTGCCACATGCGTTCCAGGGGCAGATCCGTGGTGCTGAACCATTCCGGGGTGATCTCCCGGCTCTCTGCCGGTTCGCCGTGCCAGCGCCGGGTGGTGAAGAGCCGGCAGGACATGTTCCACTCGATGCGGGCGGGAAAGATGAACTCCACGAGGCCAGCGTGGCTGAGGTCGGCTTCGGCCACAACCAGTCCGGTTTCCTCGAAGACCTCCCGGACAACCGCCTGGGAGTCGGTCTCCCCGGGTTCGACGTGGCCGCCGATGCCGACTATCTTTCCCAGCCCGAACCCGGTCCGTTTCAGGCCCAGCAGCACCTCGGTCCCGTCGGGCGTGTCCCGGAGGGCGAAGCAGAGGGTCACCGGTGCGGCTGTCATGGTTTCAGCCTAGTAGCTGCTCTCCGGGCGCCTCTATTTGCCTGCCGGGCCTTCACCGACCAACTGCTGCCGCAGGTTCACCGGAATTCCCTTCTCGGCAAACTCCTTGTCCATGGCCTGCTGCGCCGTGAGCCCCTGGTTGTTCGTCGCCTGGAAGTCCCAGTCAAATACGCTCGACCAGACTTGCCGGTAGTCACAGAGGAAGCGCCCGTTCTGAAGCTTGGCGAGGTGGAACCAGACATTGCCGCCGTCGAGTTTCATGGCCATCGCCCCTTCCTCCGAGGTGGAGTAGGCGAGCCAGCCGTCGGCGCAGCCCAGCACGGTGTAGTACTGCTGCTGGTTGGCGGGCACGGGGATGATCGCCCGCTGTTGGTCGTTGCGTTGCTGGTCGACGTTGGCCATGGTGCAGGCCACGCCCCCGGTGCTGAGCGGCACGGACTGGCTGGGCGAGGGCTGCCCGGATTGCACGGGAGCGGACGACGGCGATGCTGACGGCGACGCCGGGGCCGGGGGCGGGGCGCTCTCACTGATCGTGATGTTCGGCCCGGCGGGTACCGGCTGCGCGGGTCCGGGGGCCGTCGGGAAGTTCCCGCCCACGAAGACGGCGCCCGCAACCGCGGCGGCGGCGAGGCCGGCGGCAGCCACGGTGGCAATCCTGGTGCGGCGTTTCCGGGTCCGCTCGCGGTGCCCTGGACTGCTCAGTGCCGAAGTGCCCCGGGCCCGGTGGGCCCGCGGCATGGTGACCACGTTCGGGTCCGTGGACGTCACCTCCGAGCGGAGGACCCCGCGGTCCGGGACCGTGACCGACGGCTTGATGTCCTTCATGAGCTGTTCGATGCGGTCCATGGCTAGTCTCTCCGTTCTGTCATCAGGTGGGCGGGGGCGGCATTCGCGAAGGCACGCCGGGCCCGGTGCAGCCGGACGCCGGCGGCCGATACCGAACAGCCGAGGGCTGCGGCCAGTTCGGCGCCGCTGAGATCCTCCCAGTAAGTCAGCATGAGGATTTCGCGGTCCTTGTCCCGGAGTTTCAACAGCACGGCGGCCACGACGGAGCGCTGGTCACCGGTGGCGGTGGCGTCCTCCGTGCGCGCCTCCTCGGCGAGGCGTTCGAAGAGTTCCTGCCGACGGCGACGGCCCTTGTATTCGTTGCCGAGGACGTTCCGGGCGGTTGCCAGAAGCCAGCCGACGCCGGGCGGTTCAGGCAACTGCTTCTCCCAGGCGATGCGGAAGACGTCCGCGGCGAGCTCCTCGGCCCGGTGGGCGTCGTTGATGCGGCGGGCAATGTAGCCGTAGACACGGGCGGCGTGCTGGTCATGCAGCTCAATGAATGCCTGCTCCTTCGCAGCCAACATGATGTTTCCCCCGAACAATCGATGACGTGGTTCTACCCAATCAGTGTCCCGGGGTGCCCGGATCCTTACACACGGGCGTGTCGAAGATCAGGAGAAGTGCCGCAACGTCTGGGGAACGCGCCGGGAGAGCGCCGGCGGCTAGCCCAGGGCGCGCGGGTGTGCGGCGGCGTAGATCTCGCGCAGCGTGTCGGCCGTGACCAGGGTGTAGACCTGCGTGGTGGTCACCGAGGCGTGCCCCAGCAGTTCCTGGACCACGCGGACGTCGGCGCCGCCCTCCAGCAGGTGGGTGGCGAAGGAGTGCCGGAGCGTGTGCGGGGAGACGTCCTTGGTGATGTTGGCCTTTTCGGCCGCCGTTTTCAGGATGGTCCAGGCGCTTTGGCGGCTGATCCGGCCGCCGCGGGCGTTGAGGAAAAGCGCGGGTGTGCCCTTGCCCTTGGCCGCGAGGAGCGGCCGTCCCCGGACCAGGTAGGCGTCGAGCGCGCGGGCGCCGTAGGACCCCAGCGGCACCAGCCGTTCCTTGGAGCCCTTGCCGAAGAGGCGCACGATCGCCGGCCCCCGCCGTCGTCCGGGGCAGTCCCGGCGAGGGCGATGTCGTCCACGTCCAGTCCGACTGCCTCGCTGATTCGGGCCCCGGTGGAGTAGAGGAATTCCAGCAACGCCCGGTCGCGCAGACCGGTGGCGGTGTCCGTGCCCGCCGCCTCCAGGATGCGGGTGACCTCGTCCACCGTGATGGCCTTGGGCAGCCGTTTGCCGGGCATCGGGGGTGGACGTCGCTGGCAGGGTCGGTCGGGGTAAGGCCCTCGAGGGCCCAGAACTTGTGCAGCCCCCGGACCGCGACGACGGTGCGGGCCGCGGACCGCACGCCCAGCACGGTCCCGCCGTCGGAGCCGTCGGAGAGGGCCCGGACGAAGGCGGTGACGTCCCGCCGGGTGATGTCCTCGGGGCGGTTGCGCCCGGCGGCGGCCAGGTGGCGGGCGTAGCGGGCGAGGTCCCGCCGGTACGCGGACAGCGTATTGGCGGCCAGTCCGCGCTCGACCCCCATGTGCTGCAGGTAGTCGGTGATGGCGCGGTCGACGTCGGTGGGCGGCCGGGCTGCACTGCCCCGGGGGCGTCCCTGGTGGCGGCCCCGGCTGCCGGTTCCGCCGGGTCGGTAGCGGAGGCAGTCCCCGCGGGAGGCTCAGCCGCCAGCAGGCCGGTCATCCGCGCTGGCTGGGGTGCGCCGGCCAGGGCGCGTCCGCGGGCCGAAGCCGCTCGAAGCCGTCGGCCTTGGCGGCGGCAGCGGCGAGGATGCCGACGACGGCGGACGGGTTGTGCAGGCGCCCCTCCAGCACCGCCGAGACGGCCGCATCCAGCGGCAGCCAGTGCAACTCGATCTCGGCTTCCTCGTCGGTGCGGACGTGCAGTTCGTGGCCGGGCACGTCACTCAGCCCGCGGGCCAGGTAGATCCTGATGGCCTCGCTGGAGGAGCCCGGCGAGTTGAAGAAGTCGGCCAGCACGTTCCATTCCGCGGCCACCAAATCGGCTTCCTCGGCGAGTTCCTCGGCGGCGCCCGCCACGAAGTCTTCGCCCTCGACGTCGAGCAGCCCGGCCGGGATCTCCCACAGCGCCATGCCCACCGGGTGCCGGTACTGCTTGATCAGGAGGATCTCGCCGTCGTCGTTCATCGGCAGCACGGCCACCGCGCCGGGGTGGTCGATGTAGTCCCGGGTCAGGGCGTCGCCGTCCTCGTTCAGCTGGAAGCTGTCGCTGACCACGTCCCAGATCCGGCCCTCGTAGACCTTCTCGGAGGACAAAAGACGGCGCGGGCTCGGCTCATCTGAAACCTGCCGTGCAGCATCATGGGTCTCAGACATTCCGGGCATCGCGCCGTCCTTTGAGTGGTTGGTGTTACTTAGCCTGCGCCGCGGCCTTTGCCGCCGGCTTGCCGTCCGTGGCCTTGCCGGCCTCGGCGGCCGGCTGAGCTGCATCCTGCTGGCCAGTCCCGTGCTGGTGGTCCAAGGCGGCCCGGACCAGGCCCGCGAACAGCGGGTGCGGGCGGGTCGGCCGGGAGCTCAGCTCCGGGTGGGCCTGGGTGGCGACGTAGTACGGGTGCACCTCGCGCGGAAGCTCCACGTACTCCACCAGCTTGCCATCCGGGGAGGTACCGGAGAAGACCAGGCCCTGCGCCGCGATCTGGTCGCGGTACTTGTTGTTGACCTCGTAGCGGTGCCGGTGGCGTTCGCTGACCGTGGTCTTTCCGTAGGTCTCGGCGACGACCGAGCCCTCGTCCAGCTTGGCCTCGTACAGGCCCAGGCGCATGGTGCCGCCCAGGTCGCCCTTGCCCTCGACGATGTCCAGCTGCTCTTCCATCGTGGCGATGACCGGGTACTTGGAGTCCGGCTCGAACTCGGAGGAGGAGGCGCCTTCGAGGCCGACGACATTGCGGGCGTATTCGATGACCATGCACTGCAGGCCCAGGCACAGGCCCAGCACCGGGAGCTTGGTTTCGCGGGCGAACTTCAGCGCGCCGAGCTTGCCCTCGAGGCCGCGGATGCCGAAGCCGCCGGGAACGCAGATGGCGTCGACGCCGGCCAGGGCCTTCTTGGCGCCTGCTTCGGTGTCGCACTCGTCCGAGGGGACCCAGCGGATCTTGACCTTGGTGTTGTTCGCGAAGCCGCCGGCGCGCAGCGCCTCGGTCACGGACAGGTAGGCGTCGGGGAGGTCGATGTACTTGCCGACCAGGGCGATCTCAACCTCGTGCTTGGGGTTGTGTACGGCCTCCAGCAGGGTGTCCCAGCTGGTCCAGTCGACGTCCTTGAACGGCAGGTCCAGCGCGCGGACGATGTAGGAGTCCAAGCCCTGGGAGTGCAGCGTCTTGGGGATGTCGTAGATGCTCGGGGCGTCCGGGCAGCCGATGACGGCGTCGAGGTCGACGTCGCACATCCGGCCGATCTTGTCGCGCATCGCCTGGGGAACCTCGCGGTCCGAGCGGATGACGATCGCCTCGGGCTGGATACCGATGGAGCGCAGCGCAGCCACGGAGTGCTGCGTCGGCTTGGTCTTCAGTTCCTGGGACGGTCCGATGTACGGGACCAGGGAGACGTGGAGGAAAAAGACGTTGTTCCGGCCGATGTCCTGGCGGACCTGGCGGGCGGACTCGAGGAACGGCTGGGACTCGATGTCGCCGACCGTGCCGCCGATCTCGGTGATGATGACGTCCGGGGCGTTCTTGCCCTCGGCGGGCAGCCGCATACGGCGCTTGATCTCGTCGGTGATGTGCGGGATGACCTGGACGGTGTCGCCAAGGTACTCGCCGCGGCGTTCCTTGGCGATCACGGTGGAGTAGACCTGGCCGGTCGTAACGTTGGCGGAACCCTCGAGGTTCTCATCGAGGAAGCGCTCGTAGTGCCCGACGTCGAGGTCGGTCTCGGCTCCGTCGTCGGTCACGAAAACTTCGCCGTGCTGGAAGGGGTTCATCGTGCCCGGATCCACATTCAGATAGGGATCGAGCTTTTGCATAGTTACAGACAAGCCGCGTGCCCGCAGGAGGTGGCCGAGGCTCGAAGCCGTCAGACCCTTTCCGAGCGAGGACGCCACACCGCCGGTGACGAAGATGTGTTTGGTCGTCTTGGACGAGCCCGGGAACCGGGAATTTACACGGGAATTTGATCGCTGCACCACGGAATTTGAGCCTATCATCAAATCGGTCTTCTGAGGGTCTGAATCGCGCCGCTGTGATGGTCATCCCAGCGGCGCGCGGGGTCACGCCTGCTGCGGCAGGAGCTTCGCGTCGTCGAGCAGTTCCTGGGCGTGGGCGCGGGCCGACTCCGAGTCTTCCTGGCCGGCCAGCATCCGCGCGAGTTCGCGGACGCGCTCGGACTCATCCAGGAGCTGCACGTCGCTGGAGGTGAAGCCGGTGGCGGTGGCGCCGTCGGATCCCCGGACGGAGGTCTTGGTGACACGGATGTGCTGGTTGGCGAAGGCCGCCACCTGGGGCAGGTGGGTGACCACCAGGACCTGGACGTGGCGGGCGAGCATGGCCAGCCGGCGGCCGATCTCGACGGCGGCACGGCCGCCTACCCCGGCGTCGACCTCGTCGAAGACGAAGGTGGGGACAGGGTCGACGGCGGCGAGCACCACCTCGATGGCCAGCATCACCCGGGAGAGTTCACCGCCCGAGGCGCCCTTGCCGAGCGGGCGGGCGGGGGCGCCGGAGTGCGGCTGAAGGAGGAACGCGATCTCGTCGGCGCCGTAGGGCCCGAGGCCGTCCCCGGCTTCGATATTGATCACCAGCGTGGCGTCGGCCATGGCCAGGGCGGTCAGCTCGGCACTGACGCGGGCGGCGAGGTCCTTGGCCGCCTTCTTGCGTGCCTTGCTGATCGCCGCGGCCTGCTTGGTCAGTTCCGCGTCGGAGCGGACAACGTCGGCCTCCAGGGCCTCGATCCGGGTCGAGTCGTCCTGCAGCTCGGTGAAGCGTTCCCGCGCCTGGTCGGCCCAGACCAGCACCTCGTCGATGCTCGGCGCGTATTTGCGCACCAGTGCGGCCAGGGCGGCGCGGCGGTCCTCGATCTGGGCGAGCCGTTCGGGGCCCTCAGTGTCGAGGCCGGCCTGGTAGCTGGCCAGCTCGCCGGCGATGTCGTTGAGCAGGAAGCCCACCTCGGCCAGCCGGGCGGCCGCCGAGCCGAGCTCAGCGTCGTGCTCGGCGACGTGTTCCAGGGTGCGCTTGGCGGCGTCCACCAGCGTGGTGGCGTCGGCTTCCTCGCCGAAGTCCTCGCTGATCAGGGCCTGGTGCGCGGTGCTCGCGGCGATCCGCAGCTCCTCGACGTTGGCGAGCTTGACCGCCTCGGCCTTGAGCGCCTCGTCCTCGCCGGGCTGCGGTTCCACGGCGTCAATCTCGGCCAGGGCGGCCTCCAGCGATTCGGCTTCGCGGAGCCGTTCCCGCGCCGCGTTGCGCAGCTCGTCCAGCTCGGCCTGGCTGCCCTTCCAGTGCGTGTAGAGCTGCTGGTACACGGCGAGCGTCTTGGCGAGCGGCTCCCCCGCGAACTTGTCCAGCGCCTCCCGCTGCGCCACGGCGCTCTTGAGCCGGATCTGGTCGGACTGTCCGTGGACCACCACCAGGGCGCCACCGATCTCGGCGAGCACCCCCACGGGGGCGGTCCGGCCGCCCAGGTAGGCGCGGCTGCGCCCGTCGGCACCGACGCTGCGGGCTAGGAGCAGCTCGGCGCCGCCGTCGAACTCCTCGACCTCGGCGCCGGCCTCACGGGCGCGTTCGACGGCGGCGTGGCCGGCGTCGAGCTTGAGGACTGCCTCGGCGGAGGCGCTCTTGGCGCCGCTGCGCACGGCTCCGGCGTCGGACCGGGCACCGAGGAGCAGTCCGACGGCGGTGACGACCATGGTCTTGCCGGCACCGGTCTCGCCGGTCACCACGCTCAGGCCGGGGCCGAGCGGGAGGGTGGCGTCCGTGATGACACCGAGATCGCGGATTCGCAGTTCTTCAAGCATGGGTCACTTCGCAGTCGGGGGATCGGCGGGATCGGTGGGGTCGGGCAGCGGCATCGGCCGGGGCGTGCGCACCACGGGCATCGGCCCGGTGGGGACGGCGTCCGGTTGCGGCACCGGGCCGCGCCAGCCCTGGATGGGGAGCTCGAACTTCCTGACCAGGCGGCCGGAGAACGGGGTCTGGTGGGTGCGTGCCAGCCGGACCGGGGTGGCGGAACGGGTGACCTCCACGCGCGCTCCCGGCGGCAAGTCCACGGACCGGCGTCCGTCGCACCAGAGCACGCCCTGGGCGTCCGTCCGGCCGAGGATCTCGACGGCCAGCCGGGAGCGCGGCGAGACCACCAGCGGCTTGGCAAAGAGGGCGTGGGCGCTGATCGGGACGATCACCAGGGCCTCCACCTCCGGCCACACCACGGGGCCGCCGGCGGAGAAGGCGTAGGCGGTGGAACCGGTGGGCGTGGCGAGAACGACGCCGTCGCAGCCGAAGGACGTCAGGGGGCGTTCGTCCACCTCGGTGACCACCTCCAGCATCCGCTCGCGGTTGCCCTTCTCGATCGCCGCCTCGTTCAGCGCCCAGGTGTGCCAGATCTTCTGGCCCCGGACCCACACCTGGACGTCGATCGTCATCCGCTCCTCCACCGTGTACTGTCGGCTGGCGATCCAGTCAACGGTCTGGGCGAGGTCTGCGCGCTCACTCTCGGCCAGGAAGCCCACGTGCCCGAGGTTCACGCCCAGCATCGGCACATCCACCTCGCGCACCAGTTCCGCGGCACGCAGGATGGTCCCGTCACCGCCGAGCACCATGACGAGTTCGACGTCGTGCAGCTTCACATGGTCGTGCAGGACCTCCACGGGCTGGTCCAGCCGGCCGTAGAAACGCACCATGTCGCCGAGTTCGGACTTCTGCATCACGGGCACGATGCCTGCGGCGTGCAGCATGGCGCACGCGTCCCAGGCGGCCTTGAGGGAGTCCTCGCGGCCGGTGTGGGCAAGGATGAGGACACGCCTGCTCATCAGGTTCCGCCTTCTACTGCTTCGATTGCTGCATGGGCTGCTGGTTAGGTCCAGATGGTTCCAAGGAGCGCGGCCAGGGCCGCGTCCCGCTCTTCGATCTTAGGCAGGTCCACCCGGATCGCGCGTTTTATCCACAGGAAGTACTCGACGTTTCCGTCCTGCCCGGGCAGGGGGCTCTGCGCCAGCCCGGCCAGTTCCAGTCCGGCGTCCAGGGCCGCGGCGGCCACCTTTTCGACGGCGAGGCGGCGCTCCCGCTCGGAGGTGACGACGCCGGTGCGGCCCAGCCGGTCCTTGCCGATCTCGAACTGCGGTTTGACCATCAGGACCAGGTCCCCGCCGGGTTCGGTGCAGGCGGCCAGCGGCCCAACCACCAGGGTCAGGGAGATGAAGGACAGGTCCGCGACGGTGAGCGCGGCCGGCCCTCCGATGGTCTCCGGGGTCATGTACCGGACGTTCATGCCCTCGTGCACGGAGACCCGCGGGTCGTTGCGGATCTGCGGGACCAACTGGTCGTGGCCGACGTCGACCGCCACCACGTGCGCCGCGCCACGGCGCAGCAGCACCTCGGTGAAGCCCCCGTGGAGGCCCCGGCGTCGAGGCAGCGCTTCCCGTCGACGGCGACGGCAGGGAAGGCGTCGAGGGCGCCGGCGAGCTTGTGCGCGGCGCGGCTGACGTAGTCGTCCCCCGGTGTGGCGGCGACGTCCAGGCCTGTCGCGTCATCCACCTGCTGCGAGGCCTTGGCCAGGACAGTGCCCGCCGAACTGACTTTGCCGTCCGCGATCAGCCGGGCGGCGTGGGTCCGGGAGCGGGCGAGTCCGCGGCTGACCAGCGCCTGATCCAGACGGGTCATGCGCGGGCCTCCCCGTCACGTCCTCATTCAGGGCTTCGGCCAGCGCGTCGTGAAGGGCCGCGTAGACGTCGCCGTGGTCGGCTACCGGCAGGTGCGCGAGGGTGTCCAGAGGTTCGAGCAGCGCATCGACGGCGGGGTCGGCGGCCAGCGGTGTGTCCGCGCGCTCGGGCCAGTCCGGGCGGGTGTCACCGTCGCCGGGTGCGCCCGCGGGTGCGGGCTCGGCGGGGCGGGGCGATTCGATCATGCCTTCCAGTCTAGTGACCGGCCCAGTGCAGCTCCGGCGCCTGGGCGGTGGCGGCCTCCGGGGTGGCGGCCCACCAGGCGGCGCAGCCGGCGCGCCAAGCATCGAGGTCCGCGGGGTCCCCCGTGATGCGAAGGACCGCGCCGTCCACGACGGCGGTGGCGGCGCCGCAGCGGAAGCCGGCCCCGCCGTCGTGCTCGATATCCGGGTAGGGCTGGAAGAGTCCGTTGAGGTCGTCTATCAGGTAGCCGGGGCGTTCGGCGGCCCGGGCGGCGAGGATGCTCTCGCGGGTGTCGACGCCGGTCAGCACCGCCACCGTGGCGAATCCGGCGTTGTTGCCACCGAGGATGTCGGTGTCCAGGCGGTCGCCGACCACCAGGGGACGATCCGCGGCGAGCCGCTTGGCGGCGGTGTGGAAGAGCGGCGCCTCGGGTTTGCCCGCGACCAGCGGCGTGCTGCCGGTGGCGGAGGCGACGGCGGCCACGAGGGTGCCGTTGCCGGGGGCGATGCCGCGGGCCTGCGGGATCGACAGGTCCGTGTTGGTCGCCACCCAGAGGGCGCCGGCGGCGACGACATAGGCCGCCTCGGCCAGGTCCTTCCAGCCCAGGTCCGGGTGGAAGCCCTGGACGACGGCCACGGGCTCGTCGGCCTGGCTGCGGACAGGCACGAGGCCCGCGAGTTCGATCTCGCGGGCCAGGGCGGGACCACCGGTGATGAGGACGCGGGAACCCGGGGGCAGCTTGGCGGCCAGCAGTTCACCGGCGGCCTGCGAGGAACTGACTACCTGCTCATCCTCGGCGGGCGCGCCCAGTTCACGCAGGTGGGCGGCGACTTCGGCGGGGCTGCGGGACGCGTTGTTCGTCACGTAGCCGAGCCCGACGCCAATCCCCGCCAGCCGTCCCAACGCCTCGACGGCACCGGGGATGGCGTGCGGTCCCGCGTAGACGACCCCGTCGAGGTCGGAAAGGAGCGCGTCGAAGCGCGAGATCAGCCAGTCCTGGTCCATCAGGGCCTAGTCCTCCGTGTGGTCCCGGTTGCCGGCCTGGTCCTCGTGGCCAGTGTTGTCGTCGTGGCCGGGCAGCTCGTCGGCTTCTACCGAATCCTCGTCGGATTCGGCGTCGTCGGACTCGAAGAAGCCGGCTTCCTCGTCGTCGGAACCGGCGTCGACGTCGTCGGCCTGGCCTTCGGTGTTCCCCGGCAGCCCGGCAACCGCGGCGGCGCTGGCGGCCCGCGGAGCCTCGTCAGCGGTGATTCCCGCCTGGCGGTCCGCCTGCTCCTTCAGGAGGCGACGGCGGCGCTGTTCCTCGCGGGCTTCTTCTTCCTCGTCCCAGCCGAGGTCGATGATGTCGGGTTCCTCGTCGACGCCGAGGCCCAGGGCGTTCTCGGCCACGACGGCCTGGCGCTGCCATTTGGCGGCCTCGGTTTCGCGGCCCACGGCGGTCAGCGCGTCCGCGTAGGCGCGGAACAGGCGGGGGCTGTAGGAGAAGGCGCGGTTGATGTCCAGCTGCGGGATCTCCAGCTCGGAGACGGCGGCATCCAGCTGGCCGAGGTCGGTCCGGGCGCCGGCGGCCACGATGGCCAGCTCCACCTTGCCGGGGGCGTCCAGGTCCTTGGCTTCCTCCGAGCGGGCCATGTCGAGGGCCCGGTCCGGGCGGCCCAGGCCGCGTTCGCAGTCGGCCATGACGGGCAGATGGGTGTTGGAGCCGCTGATCCGCCGGTAGGTGCGGAACTCGCGCAGGGCTTCGCCGTAGTGTCCGGCGGAGTATGCGGTGAGGCCCACGGCTTCGCGGACGGCGGCGAGGCGGCCGCCGCGGCGGCTGGCCGCGAGGGCGTGCTGGAAGGCCAGCTCGGGCTCGTCGTCGATCAGGCGGCCGGCCATGACCAGGTGTCGGGCCACCCAGGTCGCGCTGTTGTCCTCAAGGGTCTTAATCTGGTGCTGCGTGGCGCGGTCCAGTTCCTTGCCCGTGACGTCCTCGTCGATTTCGGGCGAACGGTCCCGGTCGGGGCGGTTGGCGCTGCGCAGGTCGGCGGCGTTGGGCTGGCGAACCGGACGGTCCTCCGCCCGGTCACGACCAAACTGGCGCGGCCCGGAGTCGCCGCGGTCGAAGCTGCGGGCAGGACGGTCCTCGCGGTCGCCAAAGGGCTTGCGGTTGTCTCCGCCGGAGAAGGGCTTCCGGTCGCGGTCGCCACCGAAGCTGCGGCGCTCACCGTCACGGGCCGGGCGGTCACCGAACGGCTTACGGTCGCGATCGCCACCGAAACTGCGGCGCTCACCATCACGGGCCGGACGATCACCGAACGGCTTACGATCGCGGTCCCCACCGAAACTGCGGCGCTCACCATCACGGGCCGGACGATCACCAAAGGGCTTGCGGTCACGATCGCCACCGAAACTGCGGCGCTCACCATCACGGGCCGGACGATCACCAAAGGGCTTGCGGTCGCGATCGCCACCGAAACTGCGGCGCTCACCATCACGGGCCGGACGATCACCAAAGGGCTTGCGGTCACGATCGCCACCGAAGCTACGGCGCTCACCATCACGAGCCGGACGGTCTCCGTAAGGCTTCCGATCACGGTCGCGGTCGCGGTCGCCAAAGCTACGGCGCTCACCATCACGAGCCGGACGATCACCGAAAGGCTTACGATCACGGTCGCGGTCGCGGTCGCCAAAGCTACGGCGCTCACCATCACGAGCCGGACGATCACCGAAAGGCTTACGATCGTTCCCACCCGAGAAGGGCTTGCGGTCACGATCGCCGAACGGCTTCCGGTCGCGGTCACCGTCAAAGTTGCGGCGCTCACCGTCGCGGGCCGGGCGGTCACCGTACGGCTTACGGTCACGATCGTCCCGGCCGCGGAAGCCGCGGGGGTCGCCGCCGGAGTTGTTGGTCCGGCGGAACCCGTCGGAGTTCCGTCCCTCGCCGAAGTTGCTGCGGCCGTTTCCGCCGCGGTTCCCGTCGTTGTGCTCAGCCATGCTGGGTTCCTGTCCGAGGCAGCCGCTCTCTCGACACAGCCGCACCACTCTAATCACTAATTGTTGTTCGACTCACCGCAGACTAGGTCACGCGATCGTCGCAAGTCCCATCCATTCTATTGCAGTAGAGCGGGTCAGATTTTTGCCTTACTCATGATTTGTTCCACAACGCGGCGCCCCTGATCTCGGTCCCAGGCCTGGACGTCGTTCGGCCGCGCAATGACCAGACGGTACGCTGCCCTCGCCGACTGAACTGTGAGACTGAATTCACTTGACCCCGACAGTCGAACAATCGAGTACTGCGCGCGCTCACCCAGCCCGGCCACGTCATCAGCCCCAGTCACTGGCCCGAATTCCTCGATGGACGGTTTGGTCCCGTTAGTGGACCGCAGCACTTCGACGATGATGGCATTCGTGGTGACGCCGCTCGCGTCCAATGGGTAAACGCAAGTGTCCCGTTCCCGGCCGCCGTCGAGCTGTACACCGGAGGGTTCGGCGGCGAGCATGGACTGTCCGGAAGTCCCCAGGGCCGCCTTGAGATCGTCAACGGCGAGCACATCGCAGGCCTGGGTCTTACCCGACGGGACGATGGACGGAGTTGCCCGGGCGGCGGTAGTGGATTCGGTTGTCGCCTGAGAGCCCGCAGAAGTGGGTGAAGGTGCCACGGAGGACGAGGACGTGCAGGCGCTTATCCCCGTGGCGAGCACCGAGGAAAGTATCAAGGCACCGACCTTTCGGGCCGTTCCCTTTCTAGTTGAAGACATCCCCACCGACCCCCATGACGATGCGGTCGCCGGGGACAGCCGACTGGATGAAGCGCGTGACATCACTTTCCAGGAGAGAGATGCAACCCCACGTGGGCACGCGGTTGGCGTGGAGGAAAATAGCGAATCCAGCATTCATCACGATGGGCGAGTCCGGTGGGCGGTTGTAGTTGATGACCACTCCCTGCCTGTAGTCGTGGGACGGCCGTGTCGCGTAGTACCACATGTTCTCGTCCGGGAAGACGTCAGCGCTCGACTCGAAGTACTTGTTGTAGTTGCCGTTGAGCCTGCCACCCCACCGCGAGTAGGAGTTCAGATTGATGTAGTTGAGTGCGGTCCCGGGGTTCCCCAGGCCGAAGGCGTCCGTCACCGTGAAGGAGCCGGTGGGTGAGTACTTGTTAATGGTGGGGCCCGTGGCCACGCCCGCCCAGGCAAAGCCGCTCTCCCCCGCGTAGCCCGGAACGTTCCATTCGAGCTGGTAGCCATTGTTGCCCTTCAAGCACGTAGCAAAGGTCACCGACGTCGCGACATACCTTTCAGCGACGGCGAAAGATACCCGGCTCGCTCCTGCGGTGCCGTACTTGAGGGCACCCGTGTTGAGAGCCTGGCAATAGCCGACCGGGTTCAAATGGAACATGACCCAGCCCGAGGGCTCCCAGTCCAGCCACCCCCATTGGTAGTACTGCCGGCATCCGGTACTGCTGCAGTACTCGGGTGAGCTCGGGTAGCCGAGGGAGCTTGCACCCTTGCCGCGCTTGACGAACTCATTACGGATGGCACCGCTGGTCGGCTGCGCGCCAGTTCCCGGCGACCAGTAGAAAGTAGCCCGCTGGAACTCCTGGGCGCAGCCGCCTCCGGCGAGGCCACAGGTTTCCCGGCCAATGGGGTAGCCCATCCAGCTGTTCTCATAGCCATATTCGGCCCAGCGCGTGCGGATTGCGCCCCACGTAGGATGCGCCCCGGAGGACGGTGACCACATCATGGTCCCGCGTTCGAAATTCTGGAAACACCCCGAAGCCGTCAGGCCGCAGATTTCCCTGTTCGTGGGATAACCCAGGCCACCATCCTGCGCGCCAAGTTCGAGCCAGCGAAGACCGATGCTCCCTCCGACGTCCCAGGCACCGGCTGAGGCAGTCCAAGCGATAGATCCCCGTTCGAAGGCCTGAACGCAGCCGCCGCCCGCCAAACCGCAGACAAGCTGTCCTGCGGGATAGCCGAGCCTTCCGCTCACCCCGCCGACCTGAATCCACCGTTGTCCGATACCGCCACCAGTTGGGTAGGCGCCCGTCCGCGGCGACCAATACATCGTTCCAGACCGGAAGTCCTGGGCGCAGCCGGCACCGGCCAGCCCGCATTTTTCAGGCGACACGGGGTACCCAAGCCACGAAGATTCGGCGCCAAGGGCGGTCCACTGGCGTCCAATGGCGCCGTTCCACACGGGGACGGCACCGGTTCCGGCGCTCCAGTAGATGGATCCGTTCGTGAAGTCACGCTTGCATCCGTCCAGGACCAGACCACACACGGCGGGCGCAAGCGCGGCTCCGTAGGGACCGGATGCCCCGCCCAGGGCTACCCAGGCATCGTTGATAGCCACGGCGCCCGGCGCTTCGGCTGCGGCGGCCTGGCTATTCCGTGATTCGCCGGTTGCTGGAGCCGGCGCCGAGGGGGAAGCAGATTCGGTGGGCGCCGGGGTTACCACTGGCGCAGTTGCCTTCGCAGAAACCGTAGGGGCCGGAGCCGGAGCTGTCGATCCCTGAACGGGGTCAGGGGTATCAGTCGGGCTGGGCGTCGGCGTTGAAGGCGACGTCGTCTCAACTGCCGGGCCGGGGACAGGCGGTGCGGTGGTCGCCTGTGCCGGCGACACCGCAGTTACAACCAAAGCGGCGGCTAACATGACGGCAGCGCCGGACCGCACGACGGATGTGATCAAAGATTCCCCCAAGTATGAATGCTGAACGCATTTTTCAGATATCGATGCGGAGATTGGACCCGGGTGATCGAATCAGTCATTGATATCCACGCCCTAAGCTACCCCACCGCTCCGCCGAGTCGAGGCAAAGGGGGAACCTTTACCGTTTTGTTCCCTGATTGTTGCGGTGGCGCTCGTGCGCATGATCGCAAGCCCAGCAAGGCTGGTTAAAGTGGGAGAGCCTCCAACCTGGTGGTTGGAGGCTCTCGACCTAATGGTTGTCCGGCGGTGACCTACTCTCCCACACCCTCCCGGGTGCAGTACCATCGGCGCTGTGGGTCTTAGCTTCCGGGTTCGGAATGGGACCGGGCGTTTCCCCCACGCTATGACCGCCGTAACCCTGTTACCCGGACCGAACCCCTGCGGGGTTGGCGGGAAATCTATTGTGGTTACAACTCTGCTTTTCAGGGCAGTGTGGTGTTGTATTCAATTATCGTTTGGTTCCGTGCAACACAACCCGGTGGTGGGTTTGTTGGTTGGGAACCACATAGTGGACGCAAGCAGTCTTGTTCTTCATACCCACCCCGCGGTGTTCCAGTCGATGCTGGCGGGGGTGGTGTGTGGTGTAAGTTATCGGCCTATTAGTACCGGTCAGCTTCACGAGTCTTTAGTCCTCGCTTCCACATCCGGCCTATCAACCCAGTGGTCTGGCTGGGGGCCTCTCACACACAAGGTGTATGGAAATCTCATCTTGAAGCGAGCTTCCCGCTTAGATGCTTTCAGCGGTTATCCCATCCGAACGTAGCTAATCAGCGGTGCACTTGGCAGTACAACTGACACACCAGAGGTTCGTCCGTCCCGGTCCTCTCGTACTAAGGACAGCCCTTCTCAAATTTCCTGCGCGCGCAGCGGATAGGGACCGAACTGTCTCACGACGTTCTAAACCCAGCTCGCGTACCGCTTTAATGGGCGAACAGCCCAACCCTTGGGACCTACTCCAGCCCCAGGATGCGACGAGCCGACATCGAGGTGCCAAACCATGCCGTCGATATGGACTCTTGGGCAAGATCAGCCTGTTATCCCCGAGGTACCTTTTATCCGTTGAGCGACGGCCATTCCACAATGTACCGCCGGATCACTAGTCCCGACTTTCGTCCCTGCTCGAGATGTCTCTCTCACAGTCAAGCTCCCTTGTGCACTTACACTCGACACCTGATTGCCAACCAGGCTGAGGGAACCTTTGGGCGCCTCCGTTACTTTTTAGGAGGCAACCGCCCCAGTTAAACTACCCATCAGGCACTGTCCCTGACCCGGATTACGGGCCGAAGTTAGATGTCCAAAGTGACCAGAGTGGTATTTCAACGATGACTCCACCCGAACTGGCGTCCGGGCTTCAACGTCTCCCACCTATCCTACACAAGCCACTCCGAACACCAATACCAAACTATAGTAAAGGTCTCGGGGTCTTTCCGTCCTGCTGCGCGTAACGAGCATCTTTACTCGTACTGCAATTTCGCCGAGTTTATGGTTGAGACAGCGGGGAAGTCGTTACTCCATTCGTGCAGGTCGGAACTTACCCGACAAGGAATTTCGCTACCTTAGGATGGTTATAGTTACCACCGCCGTTTACTGGGGCTTAAATTCTCAGCTTCGCCTTGCGGCTAACCGGTCCTCTTAACCTTCCAGCACCGGGCAGGAGTCAGTCCGTATACATCGTCTTGCGACTTCGCACGGACCTGTGTTTTTAGTAAACAGTCGCTTCCCCCTGGTCTCTGCGGCCCCGCCACGCTCCGGACAGCAAGTGTCCATCACGATAGGGGCCCCCCTTCTCCCGAAGTTACGGGGGCATTTTGCCGAGTTCCTTAACCATAATTCTCTCGATCGCCTTAGTATTCTCTACCTGATCACCTGTGTCGGTTTGGGGTACGGGCGGCTAAAACCTCGCGTCGATGCTTTTCTCGGCAGCATAGGATCACCGGATCCCCCCATACGGGGGTCCCATCGGGTCTCAGGCATCATGAACAGCGGATTTGCCTACCGTTCGCCCTACATCCTTAGACCGGGGCAACCATCGCCCGGCCCGGCTACCTTCCTGCGTCACACCTGTTAATACGCTTGCCTCCCAGGATCAGGTCCCGCGCTCCACCAAAACCCTCACACCACAAGGGTGATCGGGCAGGTCTCGGGCGGTTAGTATCCCCTGTTCAACATGGGCGGTTTTTCGCCGGTACGGGAATATCAACCCGTTGTCCATCGACTACGCCTGTCGGCCTCGCCTTAGGTCCCGACTTACCCAGGGCAGATTAGCTTGACCCTGGAACCCTTGATCATTCGGCGGACGGGTTTCTCACCCGTCTTTCGCTACTCATGCCTGCATTCTCACTCGTGTAGGCTCCACCGCTGGTTTACACCGCGACTTCACTGCCCACACGACGCTCCCCTACCCATCCAGACGCCTGAACCACAAGGGCTTAGCAAAAATCTGAATGCCACAACTTCGGCGGTGTACTTGAGCCCCGCTACATTGTCGGCGCGGAATCACTTGACCAGTGAGCTATTACGCACTCTTTTAAGGATGGCTGCTTCTAAGCCAACCTCCTGGTTGTCTTCGCAACTCCACATCCTTTCCCACTTAGCACACGCTTAGGGGCCTTAGTTGGTGGTCTGGGCTGTTTCCCTCTCGACTATGAAGCTTATCCCCCACAGTCTCACTGCTGCGCTCTCACTTACCGGCATTCGGAGTTTGGCTGACGTCAGTAACCTTGTAGGGCCCATTAGCCATCCAGTAGCTCTACCTCCGATAAGAAACACGCAACGCTGCACCTAAATGCATTTCGGGGAGAACCAGCTATCACGAAGTTTGATTGGCCTTTCACCCCTACCCACAGCTCATCCCCTCCATTTTCAACTGAAGTGGGTTCGGTCCTCCACGACGTCTTACCGTCGCTTCAACCTGGCCATGGGTAGATCACTTCGCTTCGGGTCTAGATCACGCCACTGCAACGCCCTATTCAGACTCGCTTTCGCTACGGCTTCCCCACACGGGTTAACCTCGCGACGTAACACTAACTCGCAGGCTCATTCTTCAAAAGGCACGCCGTCACAACTACAAGGCTGCTCCGACGGATTGTAAGCACACGGTTTCAGGTACTGTTTCACTCCCCTCCCGGGGTACTTTTCACCTTTCCCTCACGGTACTGGTCCGCTATCGGTCATTAGGGAGTATTTAGGCTTATCAGGTGGTCCTGACAGATTCGCACGGGATTTCTCGGGCCCCGTGCTACTTGGGATACTCTCCAGGCGGCGTAAAAACATTTCGGTTACGGGGCTCACACCCTCTCTGGCCGGCCTTTCAAGACCGTTCACCTATGCCCACGCTCTCACCCCACTGTCCCGGCAGAGACAGAACGGAAAGTCCCACAACCCCGACCATGCAACGCCCGCCGGCTATCACACATGGAACGGTTTAGCCTGATCCGCGTTCGCTCGCCACTACTAACGGAATCACTATTGTTTTCTCTTCCTGCGGGTACTGAGATGTTTCACTTCCCCGCGTTCCCTCCACGCACCCTATGTGTTCAGATGCGGGTCACCAGGCAACTCGCGCCCCTGGCGGGGTTTCCCCATTCGGACACCCTGGGATCACAGTCCGGTTATCGACTCCCCCAGGCTTATCGCAGATTCCTACGTCCTTCTTCGGCTCCTAATGCCAAGGCATCCACCGTGTGCTCTTAAAAACTTGACCACAAAAGATCAAGGAGTAATTTCGAGAGAACCACAGAAACCAACCACACCACAACAACACCACCCCGAAGGGTGACACCATCGAGCGCAGCCAGATCCAGGTTCATATTCTTGGAAATTGCTTCTTATAAAAGATGCTCGCGTCCACTATGTAGTTCTCAAACAACAACCCCGTACCACACACCCCACACACCAACCCCCCAGCCCGAAAGCAGAAGGTCGACAGCGTCGCAGGGCGTCGCAGCCAGGAAACCAGAAACACACAAGCCCCACACCCCGCACCCAACCCCCACAAACGAGGGACAGACACAGAACATGGTCCTGTTGTCTCAGGACCCAACAGTGTGCCAAACACTACCCACCAGGAATCCCACCGAAGCGTTCCAGGAACACCCACCCCCCAAGAGAGGATGCGTCTTCCGTACTAACCACCGGCAAAAACCCGACAGGCACCTATTCGTTGATATTCCACCCATGAGCACCCGCCGCAGAACTTGCGTCTGCGCAACGGGCCTACTCCTGACAACACCACCACACAAACCATGCGGCCTGGCGGGGTTGTTGTAGGCGCTCCTTAGAAAGGAGGTGATCCAGCCGCACCTTCCGGTACGGCTACCTTGTTACGACTTAGTCCCAATCGCCAGTCCCACCTTCGACAGCTCCCTCCCACAAGGGGTTAGGCCACCGGCTTCGGGTGTTACCAACTTTCGTGACTTGACGGGCGGTGTGTACAAGGCCCGGGAACGTATTCACCGCAGCGTTGCTGATCTGCGATTACTAGCGACTCCGACTTCATGGGGTCGAGTTGCAGACCCCAATCCGAACTGAGACCGGCTTTTTGGGATTAGCTCCACCTCACAGTATCGCAACCCTTTGTACCGGCCATTGTAGCATGCGTGAAGCCCAAGACATAAGGGGCATGATGATTTGACGTCGTCCCCACCTTCCTCCGAGTTGACCCCGGCAGTCTCCCATGAGTCCCCGCCATAACGCGCTGGCAACATGGAACGAGGGTTGCGCTCGTTGCGGGACTTAACCCAACAT